>CAKAFT010000001.1:252500-2437157 GCA_916438835.1 uncultured Johnsonella sp. | reverse complement strand
ACAACCGGAATGTAAAATCCAAAGCTTAGTGTGATAGCAAGCCACATATAGCCAAATGCTCTATCATTGTTTAATTTTACAGCCTTATAAAATAAAATTATTATAATAATACCCAAGATGAGAAAAGGAATATTGCGAAGCATTCCCCAAATTAAGGGCTGCCTATACTTTAACCATTCGTTTTGAGGAAGCAGACAAATGCCGATTCTTGCTATTGCCAAAAGATAGATAGCAAAGGTCAGGTTTTGTTGCTCTTTTACATGGTATCTGTTTTGGTAAATATAGTACAAAATAACGTAAAAGACGGTCATAGTAATAGAAGTTACAAATTTACCTATGCCAAGATACATTTCATAATACTCAAAGCCCTTACCCGAAACAAGTGCGATAACTCTCGGAATCAGATGAAAAGAATCCCCTACTCCAAGTATTAAAGTCATAATACCGAATAATTTCATACTGCTTGAATCAGTCTTTGTATAGAGTTTAACCCCAATATATATAACTGTGATCAGGTATAGTATATCAAATATACTTTCAAAAAACACTCTCATTCTTATTCTCCTATAAATATTTTTTTACTATTCCTATAATACTTTTTTTATCAATAGACATGAAAAAAACTGGCTGATTATTAAATTAAATAAAAATATCAACAAAGCCATTTAAGTCTATATTTTTTCCTAAAGTCCTGGCGTTGCTGCTTAACAAAGAAGACTTCAAAAGCTTTTTTATCTTTTCAAAATATAAAAGCATCTTGTTTTTGTCTTGGATTAGGTTTTCTTTATTAAAATTCAGGTAATGAATGGCTATAAAATCAGGATAGGCTTTTTTACCGCTTTCAATAGCATTTAACATAGCTTCAACCAGTAAAACTGTATTTTTCTTGGAGTTAAGAGTATTAAAATCAAATATCTCGTCCCATATAGACTCTACGATACATAGCATAAGTCCTTCTTTTGAAGAAAAGTAGTTATATACAGAACCGCTTGCAATACCGCATCTTTTCGATAAAATTCGGATATTTAAGGCATTGATTCCTTCTTCTTTTACTATTTGCTTACTTATTTCAATTAATTCTTCTTTGGATGTAACTTTTGGATTCATATATTTACCTTTCAATATGAACAATGTTCATTTTGATTGTAACACTATTTGAGCTAAGATGCAATAATTTATTTTTTATAGACTAATAGTAATTAGAAAAAAAGTAATAGATAAAAGGCATGTTAAAAATAGGCTTTGATAACAGGATAGTTAAAAAAGACTCTAAATTCAAAGTATAAAGATCTTTATGAGCCGTAGAGTAACTTTCAAGTTTCTTTATTATGTGTATGTTACAATCTATTGACAAAGTAGTAATAAGGCTAGATATCAACGATACACTACATCAGACATATTTTTTAACGAGAAATTTTCACAAGCTCGCTTAAGCAGGTATTTGATTCCAGGTTACAGTTCAGGCAGTTAGATATATATGTATAATATAGCAAATGAAAGCTTGCTTTCAGGTGTATATTATACATATATGTCTATCAGGCTGCTGCCGGAATTCATATTCGTCTAATTTATAGATAAAAATTAAATATTTTTAGTTTTTTTGACGAAGATGAATGACCCGGCTGAACTGTAACTATTCTAATATTCTGAGCTTATATGTATATTAAAATCGGTTTACCTATGTAACTTTCTATGATACAATGAAGTCGTTTGAATAAGTCGACTGCAAATTTATATACTTTAGCTGCTGATGTAACTCGCTTGGCTTAGCAGCCTGTTCCAAATCACACGAAAGTGCTGAGCAAGAACGGATTTTCTTTTTCAAGAGACTGTTAGTTGAAATCGGGTTATCCGGCTGTACCGACATCATTTATATTTAGATGTACTGCGGGTATTTTAATACTGTACAATATGTATAAAACAGTAATCAGTTTAAATATTATTGGGGCAGTACAGCGGTTTAAGGCACCGGTGTAATGTATTGTTGATATCCGGTTGTATTAACATTTTGTCAATAGATTGTAACATATATAAGATCTACTCTCCTATTGCTGATATTAATTAAATGTCGCTGACACTGTACACCGGGTCGATTTAATAAAAACAATTAGTTTTATGCAATATGTAATTCACATAATGTATATTCAGAGGAGGAGTTATGAAAAAAAGTTTATTGTTTTTAGCATGTGCATCTATTATGGCACTTACAGCATGCGGCTCTAATACCGCTGCGACTACAGCGGCTGAAACTACAGCTACCGAAGCGGCAAGCAGCGAGCAGTCAAGTGAAGAAACCACAGCGGAAGCTGCAAAGGTTGATTTTAACGGAAGAACACTTAATGTAGTGGCTACCAGCGATAAGTACAAGACCTTATTTGATGAGTTTACCAAGCAGACAGGAGCTAAGGTGGAATTCCTTTCAATGTCAAGCGGTGAGGTCATCTCAAGAGCTAAGGCTGAAGGAAAGCCTATGGCGGATGTATGGTTCGGAGGCGGTCTTGATGCATTTATGGCTGCTAAGGATGACGGCTTGCTTGAATTATACAAGTCTCCCAATTCAGAAGACATAGCAGACGAGTATAAGGATGCGGACGGAGCTTGGATAGCAAAGGGTATAACCGTTGCCGGATTTTTAGTAAATAACAGCGTTATTGAAGAAATCACTCACAGTACCTAAGACATGGGAAGAGCTTGCAGACAGCAAATATGAGGGTGAGGTCATCATGAGCAACCCTGCAGTTTCAGGTACAAATTATGCGGTAGTAAAGGGACTTTTAGACCAGTACGGAGAAGAAGCCGGTTGGGAGTACATTAAGAAGTTAAATGCAAATATAGCTTTCTACGGTAAGAGAGGTAAGGATCCTCAAGAAAAGACACAGGCAGGAGAATTTGCTATAGGTATCATCCCTGTTGATAAGTCAGCATTTGATGCAGCAGATGAGAGCGGACTTACTGTTGTGTATCCGGAAGATGCGATTCCATGGGTACCGGAAGGAGTAGCTATATTTAAGGGAAGTGATAATACAGATGTTGCAAAGGCATTTGTAGACTTCATGCTTACTACTAAAGCTCAAGAGATGATAGCCGAGCTTGACGGTAAGGACAGTGCACAGATAGTTAAGCCGGGAGTAAAGGGCTTGGAACTTGGACTTCCAAAGGATAAGCTTATAAAGGAAGATCTTAGCACATTCGGAACTGACAGAGAGAGAATACTCGCAGAGTTTGCAAAGATCGCAGAAGGTAAGATAGAAGAATAAGCAGGTATAAGATGAATATTAGAAAATGGCATAAGTTTATGGATATATTGATAATACTGACACTCACGGTATCGGTAGGTATATTTATACTTATGCCGTTTTTTTACATTTTAAAAGAGGCATTCATTTATAAGGGTGCCTTTAATGTCACTGAGCTTGGAAAAATAATAACTAAAAACACAAAACTTTTATTCAATACATTAAACTTAAGTATACTTACGGCAAGTCTTACCGTCATAGTAAGCAGCTGTGTAGCGATTTATTTATATATAGAAAAAGAATTTATAAGAAATAAACTGATAAAATTTTTGATGTTGACCATGATAAGTCCGCCCTTTGTAAGTGCCCTCTCATATATCAATCTGTTCGGAAGAAGGGGGCTTATAAGCTACAGACTGCTACACCTGTCCATACAGCCATACGGAATGTGGGGCATAGTATTTATGCAGTTGCTCAGTGAATTTTCGCTGGCATCACTGCTTATATACGGTGTACTTAAAAATATTCCGGTATATATGATAGACAGTGCCAAAAGTCTTGGAGCAAGGACTGATGATATTATTAAAGATATATTACTTCCAAACATGAGTTCAGGTATAAAAGCGGCATTTATATTAAGCTTTTTAAAAAGCATATCGGATTTCGGAACGCCTGCCATAATAGGAGGCAAGTTTAATGTACTGGCAACGGAAAGTTATTTTGCGGTTATTGCCGAGGGGAACTTGCATAAGGCGGCGAGTCTTAATATATTAATGTTTATTCCGGCACTTTTGGTATTTGTTTTTTATCAAAAAAGCCTTAAGAATATGCAGACAGCAACACACGGGATAAGTTCGGGAGAGTCGCATCTGAAACGAAACGGGATCATTTATAATATTATAAAAATAGCGGCATTGTTTTTTATTGTGTGGATAGGTATTCAATACGCTTCCTTGGTACTCTCGGCTTTTACTTCCATGAAAAAGGGAAATATGACTCTCAGCCTTAAAAATATCAAAGAAAGTATTGTTTATCTGGATGAAAGCCTGCTAAGAAGTATAGTATACAGTCTTATCTCTGCGATTTTCGGAAGTATCATAGGGCTTATGATAGCTTATTATATGCAGATAAGAAAGCTTCGTATAGCGAAATTCCTTGATATGACGGCAAGTTTTCCCTACATAATTCCGGGCACTTTTTTCGGTCTTGGTTATATATTGAGTTTTAACAAGCCTCCGCTTTTACTTGTCGGAACTTCGGCAATAGTTGTACTTAACGTACTTTTTAAGCAGTTACCATTCTCCACAAAGATGGGGAATTCAGCTATGGAAATGATAGATACGGAGGCACTCAGTGCGGTAAGAGACCTGGGAGGTTCAAGGATAGACGAGCTAAAGGACGTGGTTCTGCCTCTAAGTAAGGACTATCTTTTTATGTCCTTTGCCAATGCATTTACTACCACCATGACTACAATAGGTTCCATCATCTTTTTGGTATATCCCGGGCAGAAGGTGCTGACACTTGTTATGTTTGATGCGATACAAAGCGGTAAATACGGAGTGGGTTCAGTGCTTGCACTGGTGATCATGGTGGTTTGTATCGTGGTAAATGTGATTGTGAGGAAGTTGGTAACATAAACAATTGGATGGTAACGATTAAACAGAAACACTCCCTATTTCAATCATACTCGCAGTACTGTTAATAAAGTTTCGACAAACTTAGTACAGACTGCGGAACTCGCTTGTCCACCAAAAAGCGTGGTGGACTGACGCTCAAACAGTCCTCGTCTGTAAAGTTTGTAACTCACTTTATTAACAGTACTAACCGCTAAAAAGATTGAAATAGGGAGTGTTTCTTTAATCCCAGCCCGCAAGGGATAGCTGTATAAGAGTTTGGAGTAGACAAATAGCCATTGTTTATGTTGCTAAGGGGTAGGAGGGGAGGCGTAACAGCAACTTTTATTCAAATCTTAAAAATAGTCGTTAGTACTGAAAACGTGGCGTTAGACAAAAGTGTGCCTACACCTCTTCCTCTCCTCCGGTACCTTAGGCACATAAACCGTTAAACTATCTTGCCAAGGACAATCTGAGACCGCCGGTACTTGCTTTATCAAGCCATCAGGCGAAGATAAAGCTTAGTACCGCTGCGAGGCGAAGTTAGCGAGAGCGTGTCCAAGGCAAGATATGTTTGTAACGGTTTATGTGATAGACAAATCATTATTTTTTAATAGAGAGGTTTTGTATGTATCTTGAAATAAAGGGTCTTTCTAAAAGTTACGGTTCTAAATGTATTATAGAAGATATTGATATTACTATGGATAAGGGGGAGCTTTTATGCCTTTTGGGGGCTTCAGGCTCCGGTAAGAGTACCATACTTAAGGCTATAGGTGGCTTTATAGAAATCGATAAAGGAAGTATATACTTGGACAATGATAAGATAAGCGATAAGGATGCACAGGATAGAGAAGTGTCTACCGTGTTTCAGTCTTATGGACTTTTTCCCCATATGTCAGTGATCGAAAACATTGCTTACGGACTTAAGTTTAAGGGAATCAAGAAGAAGGAAAGATTAGAAAAGGCGGAGGAATTTCTTGATATTATAAAGCTTTCGGGTTCGGGATCCAAGAAAATATCCGAGCTTTCCGGAGGGGAGCAGCAAAGAGTTGCTCTTGCAAGAAGTCTTATAGTAAAGCCTAAACTGCTTTTGCTTGACGAGCCTTTAAGTAATATAGATGCCAAGTTAAGGCAGAGTATGAGAAATGAGATAAGAAGTATACAAAAAGAATTTGCCATAAGTACTATTTTTGTAACCCATGATCAGGAAGAGGCTTTCGAACTGGCAGACAGAATAATATATCTGGATAATGGAAGTATTGTACAAAACTCAGACCCTAGGAAGCTTTACTTGGAGCCTAAAAGTGAAAAAGTACTTAAGTTTATAGGACAGGTAAATATTTGCGACGAAGGTTATGTAAGACCCGAAAAGATAATTCCCGGAGAAAACGGGGAAGAATTTGACATAATACATACTGTATATAAGGGGGCATTTACGGAAGTTCTGATAAAAAATGAAAAGTATACATTTACGATGCTTTTATTAAACTCGGAGGATAAGGTGTATAAATCAGGGGATAAGATCAGGGTAAGGTATAGCTTTAGCAAAATTGCAACTTAGTCTTATGGTGTAAATATATTTGTGCCGCAAGGAGTCACGGTCATGCTGTCATCAATAATTATCGGTCTTTATGGTGTAAATATATTTGTGCCGCAAGCCTGCCAAATACCATATGTTAGGAGCCCAAAATGATAAATATATTTGAATCTATTAAGGAAAATAAAAAGCTAAACACAGTACTTATGCAAGAATGTGATATTTATTTTTATGAGCAAAGTCAAGAAACTGGTTTTTCAAGTAATCAAGAAGTATATTCCATGTCGTATGAGACATTTGCTCAGGACGGCAGCGGTGGGGAGTTTGTCTTTTTGGATGATGGCAGTATAGGATTTATAAGTAGTGAAGGAGAAGTCGGAAGAATTGCAGAGAACTTAGAGGAACTTATGACTTTTTTGATCTACGCCGGAAATATTTTTGATTTTAACTGTAGATTTCTTTATCAAAATCAAAGCTTACTGAAAAAATATTGTGACGGATATTTATTAAAAATAAGAGAAAGCTATAAGACTGAGAACAAAGACTGGGATATGGTTCGCTTGAATCTTGCCAAGGAGTTAAGTCTTCCTTTTGAACCTGATAAATTAGCAGAACAGGCAATGAATTTTTATCAAGCAGCTACAAGAACTCCATATTTTTCTTGTAAATATACGGATGGTGAGAATGAGTATATTTGTGATTCGGTACTCTCAGATATTGTGGGCTTATGGGTAACAAAACTTACAGGTATGAGTAAAGAAGAAATTGAGAACAGCAGCAAAAAATTTAGTTTTTAAAAGTCGGTATAGCTCAGTTTTAGATGTATCGATGTTTTATTAAAGGATGCACTGAAAGAAGAGCATCTTAAAACAAATCTAAAAAGAACCGGTAAAAGCATTTATTATGTAAATGCTTTCAGTGATCTGTCTTTAAAACAAAGTGCTTTTTTACTTGATTAGGTCAAACAATATCTTAGTATCAATAAATTTCTCGATCGTGATAAGTCTGTTGAGTATTTTAATAAGAGGGTCACATCTGACCGGTTTGCAATAACTACGTAAAGTTTAGTTTTGCTAATGCCGGAAAGTTTAAGTTACTCTAAGAAGAAATAGAAAAGATATATAGTTATAAAGGTAAGTAAATGCAACCGCCCCCACATGGTGATCGTTATATAAGTGAGACGTAAGTAAAGGTCAAGTCAAATAAATTTTGAAAAATGCAACCGCCCCTACATGCCGATCGTTATATAAGTGAAGAGTAAAAGAAAGGGGTAATGTATGCTTGATGATATTATCAAATGGATCGTTAGGTCGGTAGTGGAGTCTTTTCCTATTGATCCGAAACGTAAAGAAGAAGTTTTTAAAAATATTCAAAAAAGAAAGTGAATTAGGAGACAGTTAAGATGTATTGTAGTTATTGCGGTAAGCAGATAAGAGCCGGATCTAAATTTTGTCTCTCATGTGGTAAAGAGACACTCATGCAACAATCGGAAAATAAGCTTTCAGAGTTTGTAAAAAGGGCAAAGACAGGTGATCAGGATGCCATTGCATCTCTTTATGAAAAGACTTATACTCAGGTTTTCTATACGGTAAAGTCTATGATCAAAGATGAGGATGCGGTATTTGATATATTGCAGGATGCTTATATGAAGGCATTTGCACATTTAGACAGTTTTGAGGGAGATGATAAATTCCTCCCGTGGGTCAAACAGATCGCTGCCAATACGGCAAGGGACTGGCTCAAGAAAAAGAAGCCCATGCTTTTTAGTGAACTGAATACTGATGAAGATAGGGATATAGCGTTTGAAGAGCAAATAGAGGATGATAGAGATGAAAATATTCCCGAAAAAGTCATAGATCAGCAGGAAACGGTAAGACTTTTAACAGAAATCATTGAAGGTTTGCCGGAGGATCAAAGGGCGGCTATAGGTATGTTTTATTATCAGGATATGTCAGTAAAACAAATAGCCGAAACCATGGGGGCTTCCGAGAGTGCCGTAAAGAGCAGATTAAAATATGGACGTGATAAGATAGAGGCGAAGGTGATAGAACTTGAGAAGAACGGAACCAAGCTCTACGGTGTTGCACCGCTTCCATTCTTGCTGTTATTGATAAACAGCCTGAAGAATTATACGGCTGAACTTTCACCGGATATGAATATTTTAAAAACCATACTGGAAAATATCGTACGACCATCGATAAATGCGGCAACTGTAAAAACAGCTGCAGATATAACACAAACAGCAACCGAAACTTCCAAGACGACAGCCGGAGCAGTCCAGGGTGCAACCGACACAGGTACAGCGGCTACAGCCTCAGCAACAGGGACTACAGGTGTGACCGGCACAGCAGCTTCAAGCCCGGTAACAGGAGCAGGGACAGCCGGAGTAACAGGCGGCACTGCTACGAGAGCAGGTGTAACAGGAGGAACTGCATCCACAGGCGGGGTCGTAAGCACAGCAGGACCGGGCACAGCGGCAACAACGGGAGCGGCAGCAGGAGTGGCAGGTTTGGGAGCTGTTAAGATCATGCTGATCGCCTTAGTAAGTGGTGTCATTATGGGAGGAGGTATATTCGCAGCTTCAAGATTAATTAAGCCAAATACCGAACAGGTAGTAGAGGATAGCCTGGAAGAAGACTATGACGAAGAAGAGACTGTAAGTGAGGAAAGTAGGGAGTCTGAAGAAAGCAGTGAGGAGACTACTGATGAGATATCTCCTCAGGCAGAGGCTTTGGAGCAATATAAGCTTATTATAAGCAATGCAGCCGCTTATGATTATTATAATGAAGATCTTGTGCTGGAAGGTGATTATAAATATGCACTGGTGAAACTGCAAGCAAATGATTCGGTACAGACCCTGCTCTTAGGAGCTAAAACAGTCAGAGAATCTTATTATATACGTGTTTTCAGGTATGATCCCGTAACTAAAACTGTGCATCAGCCCGCAGAAGCAATTGATGAGGGAATGGCGAGCAGGAGTGTTGTAACAGGTGTGAGTATGATGGCAAACGGAAACGGTATTCATTGGATGAGTATGGTTAGAGGGACAGGAGCGACTGATATTTATCGTGTAACACTGGACGGTGATACTCTTCTTAAAGAAAAAGTGTATACGGGAATTGGAGGTTTCGATGCCGAATTACCGGATGAATTCAAATATGTAGAGATAGAGTGGCATAGTACAGGTGACTTAAGTGCTATTAACAGGCAATTAAGCAGTGTTGATCCAAGCAGCACATCGCCACAGCAACTGCCGCCGGCTACCGAGATACAAGCTTCAACACAGGCAACACTTCCGACAGACGGTGACCGTATAGTGCTTACCGGAACTATTAATGATTATGATTATAATGGAGTGATCGAAGTCCAGGGAGAGCCGGATCCTAATGGACCATATACCGATAGATCCGAAAGGTACGTTGTGTTCGTATTGGACAAACCTCAGGAGATGATTTTAGAGCAAGGTGACGGTAGCGGAGAAAAAGTAAGTGGTGTAGTAAGAATGATATATATAGGACCATACAGCAATTTAGGGCAGTATTACGGACAACATGTTACAGTCAGTGTGGATCCGGATGAGATGATATGGCCGAGTGATACCAGAATGCCGCTGGGACAGCCAAGCGGTTTAGTTCGTGTATTGAATTAATAAACTTTAATAGCTAAAATCCGAATTATTTGAATAATGATATGCTAATAAAGAGCAATTAGGCAGGCAAGTTACATTTGCCTGCTTGTTTTTTTGCAGCATAGCACAAGTTGCTTCATTGATCCGAGAAAAGTTAATATAACGGTTTTAAGCTGTTACTGAATAAGTGAGTTATCATTTATAGAGTAGCAGCTTTTTATATTTGTCGATATAATATAGATAGCTATTCGTAAAAAGAGTTTAATAAGCAATATCAAATATTTTTATAAAGAAAAATAATTCACAGCAAAACAATTTACTTGCATGTGAAGAAGTTACTTTCGAGCAATCGATCATAAAAGTATAATACAAGAAAATGAGAATATTATAATGATGAAAAAGCCACAGGAACAAGACCCGCTTGCATGGGAGGAAGTTAGTTGTGAACATTTGATACAGGATGAGTGGATCGATTTCAAAAGATCCGCATACCTCTTTCCAAACGGCAATATATTTGAACCTTATTACAGTTATAGTCGTAAGGATTATGTTGTAGTAGTAGCATCGGACAGCAATGGAGATTATATCTGTGTCAGGCAGTTTCGCCACGGTATTAAGGAAGTTACGACGGAATTTCCGGCAGGAGGTATTGATATAAGGGACACCGAAGAATACAGAACTTCCGCTAATATTTCGCAAGAGGTTGCTTTTTTTAGCTGCAAAGCGTGAACTTTTAGAAGAGACCGGATACGAATCCGATGAATGGGAGTTCCTTTTAAAGGTACCGTCAGCTGCAACTATCTGTGACAATTACGGATATCTGTATATGGCAAAGAATTGCAGAAAAGTATCAAAACAGAATTTGGACGAGACTGAGTTTGTTGAGGTGACTACATTGTCTTTCGATCAAATTGAAGATCTGATCAAAAAAGGTAAATTTCAGCAGGCTGTTCATATCACAGCATGGTTGCTGGCACAAAAAAATACTTAAGGCATATAAGGAAAATTTCTTAGGTATAAATAATCGTAAACTACAATCAGTAAACCTCTCGTTTCCTCTAAAAGTAATTATCTATATTGAAAACCTACAATATATTTGTTAAAATTATAGTAATATAATTATAAAAATGTGTAGGAGGAATACATGGAGAAAAAATTAGTTAAATTAATAGGAAAGTTACTGCTTTTATGTGCCGTGCTCACATTTTCTATCGGAAGTGCCAAGGCATATGCAGAGGAAAAAGTGCAAACAGGTTTTGAGTTGATAGATGAGAATAACGACTCTATAACCGAGCCGATCGATTTTATTTTAGAGGATAGTGAAGGTGTCAAGCAAGAATACCAATCTATGTTCGGTTATTTAATATTAGATGTTTTTGAAAATAAAGTTTATACTATCAGTATTAAGAATGGTAACGGATATACCATGTCTGATATAAGATTCAGTTTTAACGGGGAAGACCCGGTCGATCCCGATACAGGCAGGAGTGTAGGTAAGCTAATACTTAAAGAAGCCAATACCGGTGATGAATCAGGCGGAGAAGACAGCGGCAAAACCGCTAAGGAGCAGGTACTTGACAGTATAACTATAGTTACCTATAAGGATGATGTGATACTTGGAAATTCTAATTTCAGGCTTTAGAATTGACGGCGGTATTCCGAATATGATAATGAACGGGCATACTGATAATGAAGGAAAGTACACCTTCAGTGATCTTGAACCGAATAGAGAATATACGGTATATATGTCAACTCCGGGACTCAAATTCGATAAAGATAATGTAACATTTGTAACCAATGGATCCGCTAAGGTCATAAAGATCAACTCTAAGCCGATAGGGGATCAGGGTGAAGGTTTGGTAGAGTTTAAGGGATATTCAAAGAGTTCAGACAAACTTAATACAACAGAGTTCGAATTTTATGTATTTGATGCCAAAACCAATAAACCTATGCCGGGCGTTGAACTTACAGCCAATACAATAGTACCGAGATTAAGTTCTTATAAAAATGTGACATCAGATGAGAACGGGCTCGTTAAGTTCAAACTTGAAGGTCAGGAGGGCGGAAAGACTTATGTTGTATGCATATCCAAAAATGCACAGTTTATGTGGAAGTTTGAGCCGGATCAAATAACCATTCATGTGCATGAAGATGGTAAAGTAGTAGTGGAAAATGACGAGTATCCTGTATTTAATGTAACAAAAGAGGATAGAAGATATTTAAGAGATGACCTGGAAAAAAGAATAGCTGATGCAAAAAAATATATAGCGGACAACAAATTTTCAAGTGAAGATGAAGTTAAAAACTTTGAAAGAGTCATAGCAGCGGCAAGAGAAGAACTTGATAAGCCCGAAACTATTCCTTTCTACGTTGAAGGTTTTATAAATTCGATAGATGAAGCGAAGAATAAGCTTGAAAAGTATGAAGTAAAGGAAGATGTAAAAGAAGAGTCAGGTAAAGTAACAGAAGGAACAAAAGAAGAGTCAGGTGAAGCAACAGAAGGAACAAAAGAAGAGTCAGGTGAAGCAACAGAAGGAACAAAAGAAGAGTCAGGCGAAGTAACAGAAGGAACAAAAGAAGAGTCAGGCGAAGCAACAGAAGGAATAAAAGAAGAGTCAGGTGAAGTAACAGAAGGAACAAAAGTAGAGTCAAGCGAAGTAAAAGAAAATGCTAAAGAAGTAGAAAGCGAATCAAAGAAAGAAAATAGCAGTTCATCTTCAGGAAGTTTATCTACAGGAAGTGCATTTTCAGGAAGTTCATATTCGGGAAGTTCATCTTCAGGTGGCGGATCTTCCAAAACCATAAAAGTCAGTTCCGCTTCCAAAAAGCTTAAGAAAGATAGCGGCAAATGGATCCTTGACAGCAAGGGATGGTGGTATAAAAGAGCAGACGGAACCTACCCTAAGGCAGAGTGGATGCAGGATAAAGGAAAGTGGTACTATTTTGACAATGAAGGCTATATGAAAAAGGGGTGGATCTTATGGAATGCCAAGTGGTATTATTTGGGAGAAAACGGAGATATGCTTCTTGACACTATAACACCTGATGGATATAGGCTTGATAAAGACGGGGTATACATAGCATAAAATATGAAAAGGACTTATGCCGATATTGAATTCGGCTTAAGTTCTTTTTTTAATTACGAAAATACAAAAAATATACTTGATTTTTCTATATAAATATGTATAATTATAACAAGAATACAAGTTTTATGCATGATTAATGCATAAATATAAAGGAGGAGTTATTATGAAGAAAAATATTTTATCAGCTATCATGTTAAGTTCAATGCTTTTATTGGCGGCTTGTTCAAGCTCAAGTTCGGATGCTACAACTCAGGCGGCAGATGCTACCTCAGAAGTTGCGGCAGATCAAAGTTCCCCAGCAGGAGAGAGTGCGGCGGCAGATGGAGAGCTCAAGCTCGTGGAGGAAGGCAAGCTTATAGTTTCAACCAATGCGGAGTTCCCTCCATATGAATATTATGATGCTAATGAGATCGTGGGAATAGATATTGAAATAGCACAGGCGATAGCCGATAAGCTTGGTTTGGAACTTGAGGTAAAGGACGGAGCTTTTGATGCGATAATAGCGGAAGTTGTATCAGGTAAGGCGGATATCGGTATTGCAGGTATGACGGTAACGGATGAGCGTAAGCAAAATGTTGATTTCAGCGATTCTTATGCTACAGGTACACAGGTTATTATAGTAAAAGAGGATTCCGAGATAAAGTCAGCGGCTGATCTTGAAGGCAAGAGCATAGGCGTTCAGCTCGGAACTACCGGAGATATAATGGCAACAGATATTAAAGATTCAAAGGTAGAACAATATAATAAGGGAATGGATGCTGTACAGGCACTTTCTCAAGGTAAGATAGATGCGGTTATTATAGACAGCGAGCCTGCAAAGTTCTATGAAAAAGAAGTAAGCGGACTTAAGATACTTGATGAGGCATTTGCGGTAGAAGATTATGCAATAGCTCTTAAGAAAGGCAATACCGCACTTCAGAGCAAGATAAACGAAGCACTTAAAGAACTTAAGGCTGAGGGTAAGATAGACGAAATCATAGGAAAATACATTAAGGCTGAGTAAGTTATTAAGTAGATGGGGTTGTGACATTATGATATATCATGTCACAGCTCCATAAGTTTGTAATAAAAAATAAGCCTGTATAGTTTGTTAAAGTGTCCGGATACTTGACTTATATGTCCGGGTAGTTTAGTCTATTCGGTGTTTGAAAAAATGATGATCGCTTAGAGTAGTTTGTAAAGAGTAAAAGGATACGAATTTATTTGCATAGGATCTTAGGTTTTGAGTGAAGATGCTATGATCTGTCGATCCGGCAGTTTTACGAATGATACAGTAACTTATTAACGTAGAAAGGGCAATTATGTGGTGGCAGAATTTTAGGGATGCGTTTGTATTGAATTTCATAAAAGATGACAGATGGAAGTACCTTGCAGACGGACTTAAGGCAACACTGATGATTACTTTTTGGGCAGTACTTATTGGTGTTTTTTTGGGTTTTATGGTTGCAATTATAAGAAGTACATATCAAAATACGGGAAAGCTTAAATTTCTTAATGCCTTATCGGTGGTATATCTTACAATTATAAGAGGCACTCCGGTTTTGGTGCAGCTTATGATCATATACTATGTAATATTTGCCAGCGGAAATGTAGATAAAAGCTTTGTGGCAATACTTGCATTCGGGATCAATTCGGGAGCGTATCAAGCGGAAATATTCCGTGCCGGAATCAATGCGATACCTAAGGGACAGTTTGAAGCCGGCAGAAGTCTTGGGTTTAATTACTTTCAAACTATGAGAAATATTATTATGCCTCAGGCTTTTAAGAATATTTTGCCGGCACTCGGCAATGAATTTATAGTACTTGTTAAAGAGACTTCGGTAGCCGGATATATAGCACTGGTAGATATCACCAAGGCGGGAGATATAATAAGAAGCAGGACTTATTCGGCTTTTATGCCGCTGATAGCGGTAGCTTTAATATATTTGGTAATAGTTATGGGACTTTCTTACCTTATAGGAATACTGGAAAGGAGGCTTGGAAAAAGTGCAAGATAGGGAAAATATTTATAACTACGATAATGTGCTTATAAGAGTTGAGGACTTGTATAAAAATTTCGACCATAAAGAAGTATTGAAAAAAATAAGCCTTAACGTGTATAAAGGAGATGTGATCTGCCTTGTGGGTCCGTCAGGATCCGGAAAGTCAACTTTCTTAAGATGTCTGAACAGACTTGAAGAGCCGAGTGGAGGTAAAATATACTTCGAAGGTGTAGATATTTGCGACAAAAAGACCGATATAGATCTTCACAGACAAAAAATGGGGATGGTCTTCCAGCAATTCAATTTATTTCCTCACATGACGGTACTTAAAAATATGACGATAGCTCCTATGCAACTTCAAAAAAAGTCCAAAAAAGAAGCCGAGGAGTATGCTATGGATCTTCTTAAGAAAGTAGGGCTTGAAGACAGAGCCGCAGCTTATCCTCAAGAACTTTCCGGAGGTCAGCAGCAGCGTATAGCTATAGTAAGAGCACTTTGTATGAAGCCTGATGTAATGCTTTTTTTGACGAGCCTACATCAGCACTTGATCCGGAGATGGTAGGAGAGGTACTTGCAGTTATGAAAGACCTTGCTCAGCAGAACATGACTATGGCAGTAGTTACACATGAGATGGGCTTTGCCAGAGAAGTTGCCAACAGGGTGGTGTTTCTTGACGGTGGTGAGTTTGTAGAAGAGGCTGCACCTGAGGAATTCTTTGAAAATCCCAAAAGTGAAAGACTGAAAAAAACTTTTTGAGTAAAGTGTTGTAAATTAAAGGTCGAAAAATGCTGCTTATTTCGATCTTGTTTGCAGTAGTGTCGATAAAGTTTCGACAAATTTCAAAACGCTTCTTATTTCAATCTTACCGGAGTAGTGTCAATAAAGTGCCGATAAAGTTCGAAAGCGCTGCTTATTTCAATCTTACCGGCAGTACAGCCGATAAAGTTTCGACAAATTTAATACAGACTGCACAACTCGTGCACTCGCCTACTCCGTGGTGAGCTGCACTTTGGACAGCCCTCCGGATAGGATGCCTTAAATCATAAAACTAATTCTACTGATTTTTGTATGTACTTGGTTGGTTTCAGTCAGCTTAGACCGCTACGTTTCCTTCAACCGCCTCGTACCTGACAAAAATCAGTAGCGAATTTTATGCTAATCTTAAAAACAGTCGTTCATAAAGGAAGTGTGACTTTAGATAAAAGTGTGCCTACACATCTCCTCTCTTTAGGTACCTTAGGCACATAAACCGTGAAACTATCTTGCCAAGGACGATTTGAGACCGTCGGTACTTGCTTTATCAAGCCGGCAGGCGAAGTTAAAGCTTAGTACCGCTGCGAGGTTTTAATTAAGAGAGTGTGTCCAAGGCAAGATATGCTTGTAACGGTTTATGTGATAGATCAAACATCAAATTTCAATATTGTAAAGATGTCCTACATATTCATATCTTAGAACTTTTGCATTATCATCATAACCGTGTCTTTTAAAAAGAAAATAATGATCTCTTTTGTCCTTTGCGTTAGGGGCATTAAGCCTGAAATGATTTTCCCCGGTGGAAAGCATCATTTTCAGAATGTCATCGGTCAAAAAAGTAAGAGGTATATTAATATTTGCAAATTTATAAAAGTCTTCCTCAAATTTTGAGCTTGTGAAAATCTCTCTGTAAATAATGTTAAAAAAGGTCTTCTATGATAAAATATTTTATCATAAGGAGGCCTTTTATTATGGCAAGAGAAAAGAAACCGGTGCACAGAGTACAAATGACAGAAGGAAAGCGTAACATCATTCACCAACTTTTGGAAGAATACGATATTCAATCAGCAGAAGACATTCAAGACGCTCTAAAAGATCTTCTCGGTGGAACGATCAAAGAGATGATGGAAGCAGAGATGGATGAACATCTTGGATACGAAAAATCAGAGCGTTATAATAGCGATGATTATCGCAATGGTTATAAACGAAAAAGAGTAAACAGTCGTTATGGTTCTATGGAGATAGAGGTTCCTCAAGACAGAAAATCAACCTTTGAACCTCAAGTAGTAAAGAAACGTCAAAAAGATATTTCCGACATTGATCAAAAGATCATCTCCATGTATGCAAAGGGTATGACAACTCGTCAGATCTCAGAAACTATCGAAGATATTTACGGTTTTGAAACATCAGAAGGTTTTATATCTGATGTTACAGATAAGCTTTTACCACAGATCGAAGACTGGCAGAATCGACCTTTGGATGAGATCTATCCGATCCTCTATATAGATGCGATCCACTACTCAGTTCGTGACAACGGTATCATACGAAAGCTAGCTGCTTATGTCATTCTTGGTATCAATACAGAAGGAAAGAAAGAGGTCCTTACGATTCAAGTAGGCGATACTGAAAGCTCTAAATACTGGCTTTCAGTATTAAATGAACTGAAGAACCGAGGTGTAAAGGATATCCTCATTTTGTGTGCAGATGGACTGACAGGCATAAAAGAAGCGATCTCTGCGGCTTTTCCGAAAACAGAATATCAAAGGTGTATAGTACATCAGGTAAGAAACACACTCAAATACGTACCTGACAAGGATAGAAAAGCTTTTGCAACAGACCTGAAAACTATTTATCAGGCTTCGGATGAAGAGAAAGCACGTCAGTCTTTGGATCGTGTTACAGAGAAATGGACATCAAAATATCCAAATTCTATGAAACGCTGGTACGATAACTGGGACGCTATCACCCCTATTTTCAAGTTTTCTGTGGATGTAAGAAAGGTTATTTATACTACCAACGCCATTGAAAGCTAAATTCCACATACAGAAAGTTAAATCGCCAAAGAAGCGTATTTCCAAGCGATACAGCCCTGCTGAAAGCCTTGTATCTGGCGACATTTGAAGCTACTAAGAAGTGGACAACTACCATACGAAACTGGGGACAGATATATGGAGAATTGAGCATCATGTATGCGGGGCGTCTTCCCGAGTAACAAAAAATCGACCACAAGTCAAGGATAAAATAAACGTCGGTCTTCGACCGACGCCCTTGACATGGGTCTGATTTTTTGATTATTATATTAATAAGGACGAATGCCAAATGATGGCATTCGCCTTAAAATAATACTTATCATAGAAGTCCGAAAATAGGAATTTACAGACTTTGATTCACACAGCCCAAATTTTTGATAGTTGCTGCTGAAGTAGTCAAATTGGACGCTGTTTTTTTCTAAATCATTCATCTTCCGGCACCTCCGCAATAGTCACTCTTAAAATTTGTGAATATAAAAAATTCATACATAGATCCGCTGTATTTAAATATAATTTTTCAGCTGTCATATCATAAACTGTTCCAATAAACGGCTCTTTTTTTAAGGTAGTATAAAGAAGGATTTTTTGTTTGTTCAAAAAAGCCTGTGTTAGATACAATATTTTTTCTTCATCATCAGTCGATTCGTAAAAGTCTACGGTATCGCCCTCTTTTGAAAGAGCGGTAGAATGTTCAGAGATGAAAAAGCCCATCCACTTTGCCATCCCTCTGTCTTTATATTCTCTTGCCGATTTGTAAGGTAAATAACTTCTGTCGATCATATCATTCCATCCATTCCACCGCAATGTCCGCCTATCAATTTGCTTCTTTCTTTTACTCTGGAACCCTCCATAAGGAAATTGGCTTTTTGAACGGCAAGGTAGCCGAAACGATCCCTTATCGTATCAATTGCTCTATCAAGGTTTTCTCTTTTTTCAATAGCTTTTACATCATCAAAAATGCTGAAAATACCATAGCCTTCGTCGGTGAGTTTATCATATCGTATACCGATATTTCTAACGGCGCCGCCGATATATTTGCTGCGAAAAAGCCTCAGAACGTGTTCGGTCAATTCATCCGTGCTTTGAGTCGGATCCACCTTCATACTTGCGTTGATGGACTTTTTGTCTTCTTCATAACTAAAGCCGATATGTATAACGACAACAGTCGCTTTTTTTGTGTATACGACGGAGTCTGATAGCCACCTGTTCTGCCATTTCCCTAAGTACCAGCTCGATCTCATATTGTTTGGTATAGTTTCTCGGGAGTATTTGTGAGTTGCCTATACCTTTTTGATTCAGGTGTATAAGGCTTGTATAAATTACTTTCATCAACACCGTTGGCATGAAACCAAAGTTGCATACCAATTATACCGAATTCTTGTTTTAATCTGTCCGGATCGCTATTAGCCGATCTTTTACGGAGTAAATATAGAGTTTCCTAAGTCTTTTTGGCTGTCCTTTCGCCTATGCCCCAAAAAGTCGGTCAGGTTTTGAATATTCCATACCTTACTTTCTACATCCCGGTATGACCAGTTGGCTCTCATATTCTTTGTTTTTTTAGCTTCATTATCAAGTGCCAGTTTTGCCAGTAGCGGATTGGCATTGCTCATTCCCACAGTGGAAAAAACACCGGTAGTTTTCCATATTTCATTTTGGATCTTAGAGCAGACAGTATCAAGCTTTTCGTGACGACTTATAGTATTATCTTTTATAAAATAATCAAGAGCTTCGGTCAGATCTACAAATCCCTCGTCTATAGAGTACGGATATATTTCTTTATCCGATGCAAAGTTCTTTAATACATTTTGTATTTTTAAGTTCTCTTCGATATATAGTGCCATACGAGGAGGCACTATAAATGTTTTGGCTGCCCAGTCCTCTATGTATCTTACATATTCTCTTGTAATAGGTATATTTTGTCTTCGGGCCTTTTCATAGCTGAACCTTCCGGTTTCAATATCGAAAGGAAGATCCCTGCTCCTTCCCACGTTACTTTTACCGAAAACTTTTTTAAAAGTCGGAGAAGCGGCAAGTATCAAGCCGCTTGAATTATCGGAGCGACTCATGACACAAAGAGAAGTCGTAAGGGGGTGCAGACCTCTTTTCACACATTCCACGCTTGCATAAAAAGACTTCATATCAATAAATGCTATATCGGAATGCGGTTCTTTTGTATAATCGATCAATCCCATATATATTCTCTCGGTTTCTTGTAATTTTTTCGTGTACAATAATAAAATACATTTTTCAAATACTGTTCGATTTTTAGTTAAATATCATACATATATGATGCTTAACAAGGGTTTTCATATGCCAGCCCCGGGGTTTTAATTGCAATATCCTAAATATACAATATGCAACGATACACAGCTTTTTTATAAAATTTTATCAGGTACAGAATTCTGTAACACAGCAGCTGATTTTTATTAAATTACTTTATAATACACTGCTTACAGCCGGATTCACACAATTGTCCAAAACAATAAATTCTTATATCTTATAAGTATAATACTTAATTATAGTTCCAATCATCATCCTGAGGTTTATAATTTTTTAGGAATCCCGAATCGGGACGTCTTAACGCAGACTGATCCAGATCCAATAAATTCATCTTTGCCATCTCGGATATCTTTAGGTTGAGCAGATTGATATCCACTCCGAGCGAATCAGCCAGTTCTTTATCATTTTCCGCATATTTGATCATTGAAATAACATCCTCATCGGGAATCAAAAGGTGTGCTGCAAAAATATTAGCCTCTATCTCAAAACGATCGGTAGGATTGAATACTCTGCTCTCATGAAAGCCGGCACCTTTGACGCACTCTTTTCTGTGTAATTGGTCATGACCGAGTTCATGGGCAAGTACTGTTTTTCTCAAACTTCCTATATTATCCGCTAAAAAAATAAAGCGATTTCTAAGTATCACCCTGTACATTCCGAGCAGTGATTCGGTAGAACCTATATATTTGAGATGTATATTAAGACAACGGATAAGTTCATCCGGATCTCTTGTTTGATATTTTCCGACAAGGTGTCCCACCTTATCATAAATCCATTTATTCACCATAACGCACCTTAGTTTTTACGATTTTTATATTTTTTATTTTCCAGTTTAGACTGCCAATAAGCTTCCTGAATTGCTGCAAAAAGAGCATCCTGATCTTCTTCGGGAAGTTCTCCGCCCGCAAACAGACCGGTCATTGACTTTATCAGTTCTTTGGCATCTTTTGCACCTTTATATCCGAAGTTTTCAACGGAATTCATGATAAAATACTCTTCTTCGGTCAGCAAATAGTTGACATTCACATCGAATACCTGTGCCATCTTTTCATATACTTCCATTTTCCTCGGACGCAGATCCCTGGTCTCGTAGTTGCTCACTGTTTTCGATGAAGTTCCCAATATGTCGGCAAGTTCTTTTTGGGTCAGCCCCTTTTTTTCTCTCAATGTCTTTACTTTTTCGCCAAAACTCATTTTATAAGCCTCCTTGTATATGTAGAAATTAAATTTCCATAACAAGAATGAAAAGTCTTGACAAAGGAAAATTAATTTCGTACAATATCTGCAAAACAGAAATTGAATTACCACTATAATAAATTTAATTTCCATATAAGTCAAGTGGAATTTTTATAATTGATTTTTATAAGTGATATGAGAGGAGATAAAAATGCTTAGAGAACAGGGATGGTTAGAGAATATGGTAATAGATATAGAAATGATGAAGGAATCTTTGAAGAACACTACCGGGAATCTTGTTTGTTTCAGAGCAAGTGAAAGAGACGGCATTCTTCCTCGACAAATTGCGGACGGATCATTACTTTTTGTGGAAAGAGGGGCTATATATTCCAAAGGTGATTTTATTTTGCTTAAAGATAGGAAACTCGGAAAAGACAGGATACGAATCGTTAAGGCATTAAAGAAAAAAGAAGAAAATTATTACGGGAAATTAGTGATGTCCGTAAAAAGATTTGAGATGGGTATGTAGATATATCCTATTCCGATAAGCTTAGTTATTTTAAAGATTTGCTGTTTTGTAAAGGATAGTACTGCGTAAAATAATGGAAATACAATCGGTTTATTGAATCAAACGGTTGAATTATACTTGTAAATGCGTTAAAATCATTCAAGTACAGAATTTGTTTGATAATCAAACTATTTTTTTATTTTAATATGCTTGCTTTGCCGGTTCGTAATTTTACAGCCATTATTTCAAAAAAATTCCTACCTGTAATAAAGCATTTAAATAGTTGAGTTTTATGAATACTACATTAGGAGGTCTTGAATAATGGAAAAAACAACTACATTAAATTTGCGAGTAAATCCAACGGTAAAAGAAAAGGCGGAAGAAGTTTTATCTAAACTCGGTATACCTATGTCTACAGCTATCAATATTTACTTAAATCAAATAAGTCTTACCGGAAGCATACCTTTTCCGGTTTCTTTACCTAAAAATTCACAGGTGCTTGCCGCAGATTCAAGGCTAAGTGCTGCATCAAGCCAAAATATTTATAATAGTCTTAAAGATTCCAAAGAAGTAATGAGTTTCAGTTCGGCAGATGCTGTAAAGAAATCCAAAGAGAAGGTATCCCATTAAAGTCGGAATTTCTTCGACAGCACTCTAAGTCATAAGATAGACAAAGAATAAGGAGAGTGAGCAACAGTATGACCTTAACAAGATACTGTTGCCTTACTCCAATATGTCCATATCCATATCACATAACAGTTGATTCAGTTTCTGCAAACCTATGCCCTTATGCAGTGCATCTATTATAATGCTGTCTCTTATATGTCTTGGATACAATATTCCGCACTTGGCTAATGTAAGTACTTTTTGCATTTCTTCAAAGCTTATCTTCATGGCAACACAAAGAGCCAAAAGCTTATCCCTGGACGGGTTTTCTTTAGTTCCGTTAAATATCTGATATCCGTAACTTGCTTGTATGTTAGAGACCTTAATAACCTCACTTTTACTTAAGTTATGCTTTTCTAAAAGTCTTTCAAGCTCCTCATGTAAGGCTCTTGTTTCAAATTCATTTTGATTATCTTTGATATAGTTTTTTATGTTTTTTTCATTAGCAAGTATACTAAGTAATTCATCTGTTGTTTTCTTTCTCATAACATTCCTTGTAAAATTTATTAACAATTAATCAGTATTTGAATTATAAGATAATTCACTATTTATATCAATAAGCATAATTTTTTTAATTCTGATTTACAAAAAAGAGTTTAAAGTTTAAACTAAAGTCAGTTTTATATTTTTACAAAAGGAGAAACTATGCTTTTTGACGGTGTGTACTATCAGGAAATAGCAGTGTTGGGGGAAGATAAGCAAACTGCAATGAAATTGATAAGAAGTGAAAATGGTAATACTTTACTTTGCAAAAGGATAGACACATCGCTTCTTCCTGTTTACAGAAAGCTTATTAACATATCTCATGAGAATATAGTAAAAGTTTACGGTCTTACAAAAGATGAATACGGAATACTTGTGGTAATGGAGTATTTTCCGTCAAAAACCTTGGAAGAAAAGATGCTGAAAACGGAATATTTTCCATAAGAGATATGAAAAGTGTAATTTTGCAAATAGCCAAGGGAGTAAGTACCATACATGATCTTGGAATAGTACATAGGGATTTGTCAGCTAATAATATACTTATAGACAAAAACGGAAGGGTTAAAATTACAGACTTCGGAATAGCCAGAATGTATGATAAAGATAAAAATGCCGATACAAGGATTCTGGGAACTCATGGCTATGCCGCACCTGAACAGTTCGGTTTTATTCAAACGGACAGAAAGGCGGATGTGTATGCGATAGGCGTTTTGATGAATGTTATGTTAAGCGGTAAAATGCCTAATGAAAAGCTTTATAAAGGTGATTCCAAGCTCATGGATATAATACAAAGGTGTACTTCGATGAAACCGGCTGACCGTTACGAAGTAGAAGAGATAGTTGATTTGCTGGGATATAAGATTAGTAATATAAGTATACTGAAAAGACGAATAATAAAGAGTATACCGGGATTCAGATCAGGCAATAAGGTAAAGATGACATTGGCAACAATAGAATACTTGTATATGACTTATATTTATCTTGTTTTTGGAATGTCAGGTATTCTTAAAAAACGGATGTTTGGAATAATTTCTTTTTTGGCATTTTTAGGTGCAACTTTGGGTTTAGGCTACTTTGTAGGAAGTTTTAGTAAAGTGGCATATAAATTGAACTCAGATAAGGGTATTCGTAAATTTTTTCTTATTCTTGTATATATTGTTATAGGATATGTTATTCTTTATATCAGCATTGAAAATATTTCTTCATAGTGTGCTGGCAGCATACCAAAATAAAACTTATAAGGGCTATAATGGCTAAAGCTGATCTACAACTTCAGCAAGAGCTGTTATAGCCTTTATGTATTTTTCGTACTGTACTCTTCCTGATTTCTTTGCCTCGGAAAGAATATTGAGCACATTTGTATCAGAACTTGGCAGGGAGTCTTTAAGTAAATAATCGGCACTTAAAGAAAGGCGGAGCATATTGAAACAAAGGTGTTAAGAGACATAATTTTAACCCCTCTTTCAATATTACTGTAAAAAGAAGGGGATAAGCCGCACAGTTCAGCGGCAGCTTCTTGTGAAAGTCCCATACTTACACGAGCTTTCTTTATCTTTCGTCCTACTTCAATATAGTTAATCTCTTTCAAAAAACACCTCATAAATTACCTTTTAGAAGTATTTTACAAATAAATAAAAAAATCTCTATATTCCATAAGAATTATTATTGCCTAAAAAGAATAATTAAGTGTATAATACGAAAAAAAGTTAATATATAAAAAAATATATTGAAAAATAAAGTACGAAAAATTTAAAGAAAGGAGATTTATGAAAAAAATTGCCCTAAATGTGGAGTTGATCTAAATGGTAGTATAAATTTCTGCCAACAGTGTGGATTAAAAATTAAATTTACCTTTAGAAAAAGAACTTACTTCTGGTTATGAAATGAATAAAAAGAGTATAAAGATAAGTTCTAAACAAGAACTGTTAGAGTATGTCTTTGGTAACAATAAAAAAAGAAGTGTTAGAAAAAAAGCAAAAAAAGAAATGAGTTTTTAAATGATTATATTAATCCTAGAAGACTAAGGAGAAGTATTGATTTATCTTATTTTTTTGTGCAGATATGGTAACAGAGGCAGTTGAGCGCATCAATAAATCAGTTGAAAGTTATATGTTTTCTTTTTGAAGATGGTAAAAAAATTCAAAAATTATTAAATGAAATATTAGAATACCAGAAAATTTCACTGGAAAATGAAACTCCTCTTTTATATTTTTGCGGCACCTGTATTTTGGTACAAAAATTTATAAAAGAGGAACATTAGTAACTACTGAAAATATTTACATCAACGGTAAGCGTAAGTTGAATATAAATAATATTAAAAAAACGTTTTTGAAAATAAAATTGAGTATTTAACTGGGTTTCGAAGTTTCAGTAATTATGAAGTGGAATTTGATTCAACTAATAAAGAAATGAGACGTTGGGGATTGGATTATTGTCTTTATACTATTGTATTGTTAATTCAAGCATATCATTATCTAGGGATGAATCAGAAAACATTTAGGATAATGATGAGTTATAACCAAATCTATTATGAGCCATATAAAGATATTCAGACAATTATATTAAATTAGGTTGTATAGGAGTTAATGTTATGAAGTTTTGTTCTAATTGTGGTTGTGAGCTAATGGAAAATGCAAGATTTTGTACAGTATGTGGAATTAAAGTACTTACACAAAATACAAGCATCTCTCAGTGCAATTCAAAGATATATAGTAAAAATAATGAGTGTTTTAAGTTTTCAAATATGTTGTTTGGAAAAGATATTAAATTAGTGTTAGCAGCTACAAATTCAAGCGTCTTTATTAAATATTGCTTGGAAAATGATCCTAAGTATATAGATGTTCGTTACCTTGTAGATAAGATTGTGAATACTTGTAAGAATATGGTGGGATTTTTTGATGCAGCTCATGTTAATAGTTTAGTTTCTTCGCTTGTTGATTTAATGGAGTCGTGTTATATTTCTGATTTCGAAAATGAAAACAATATAAGTATTTATGGAGTGCCACTTGTAATGCTCACAGGAACAGGGATATCCTATAAAAAACAATTAAATAAAGCTATTGTAATTAGTACAGAAACTGTTTATGTAACAGAGGAAAAGTGCTCAATAAAAATACTGGATATTTTCGATATAACAGAAAAAGATATAGTGTTTATAGGAGGAAGGTGTCCTCATCGGTTAGATAAATTTAACGAAAAAACTAAGTTGTTATTCATAGATTTATTTAGAGTTTTGGTTATAGTTATTCAATATTATTATTATGTAGGAAGTGATAAAAAATGTTCCAAAATGATTCATGGTAAGAATATAGAACTAGGTGAACCTTTAGAGGAAATAAGGCTATATGGTGAATCGGGTGTAAAGGAATTTGTAAGGCAAAATAATATTAAAGTATAGAGTATTAGAAAAATATTAATGGATTAATAAATAATGGTTTTAGATAGGTGGAGATGACATCAAGAGCCTAAGAGGTTGATTATGTTTGAGACAATTTTGATTATAATATGTTTGTGTATAGCTAAAGTTATAGTAGATAAAGTTACAAGAAGAATGATAATCTCGATTCCGACTTACATATTTGTAGTTCTTTTGACGGGTGGTATAATTTATGGGATTATATTAAGTCCATTTGTTCCTAAAAAAGATAAAACAGTTAAACAAACAACTGTTGAAGAAATGAGAGAAAATGAAGAACTATATAGTTCTGATAACAATGTAGAAGATGAAGAAGTAGACAGTATGGGAGATTATTTTGTATTTCCAGATAGTGATAAAAGATATCTTACAGAAGAAGATGTGCATGAAATGGATGCAAGTTATGTAAGGTTAGGGCTTAACGAAATCTACGCAAGGCATGGGAGAAAGTTTAATGATACAGAGTTACAAAATTATTTCAGTTCTCAGGCGTGGTATACACCTGAATATACACCTGACGAATTTAGTGCTATAGAGGGCAGTGTATTTAATGAGTATGAAAAAGCTAATGTGGAGTTTTTAGCGAATTTAATAAAATAATAGATATGTTTTTATGATTAGGGGAATATTATGAAAAATATGCAAGTACTGGTGAGTGCTGCCTTGTTGGTATGGTTGTCTATACTTATTTTTAGTATATCGTATTGTATAAAATCCAACTCTTACAAAAAATCTATATTTAATACAGTACCGATATTTGTTGCATTAATTGTTAGTGGCATTTTAGCTTTGGCAATATATAAACCTAAATATATGTTATATGATGCATATTTAATAGCATGGGTATTTATGGCTATTATAACTTATATTGTACTTATAATACCTATGCCTGTTTCAGTGTTGATATATTTAGCTATTGAGAAATGTTTTAAATTAAAGACTCGCTTAAGTAAGATTTTAGTATCAGCATTTGTTGTTGCACCGATAATGATTATTTTTGTTGCTTCTATATTTATTCCTATAGGAGAAAGGATTATTGCATTGGTAGATTTATTAGTGGGGAAATTACCATTTTAATAAGACTATAAGGTTTAGAAGCTTTGAAGGAAATTATTATAAAACCCAAGACGGTTTTGAAAGTTAGTTTGTATTAAAGTTGAAAAGTAATAAGCATAAGTTAAAACCATTATTTATATAACCTACCTATCTTATTTCTATAAAGGTCAATAACTCAAACTTCCCACACCCCAAATGGGGTTAGTACATTGAAAATTCAATATTTCAGCTAATAAAATAATGATTTATGCTGTTTTAGGTTTAGGATGTAATGCATTTTGCAGATATTTTGGCAGCCTTGATTCAAAATCAAGCATACGATAACCCTTTTGATAACTCATGCTTACATGGTCAAACATTCTTGAACTGAGTTCGGTCTTTTTACAGCCTGTTCTGTTAAAAAGACTATCATCTGTTATGAATACTTTTTTCTATCAGGTGATGTCAGCTTACTGATATCGTTATTGACTATATTGGCGGCAACCGGGTAGGTAAGACGAATCTGGTTGGTTTTTAAAGAGTTCATGAAACGATAAAAAGCATTCTTGGAAAAGTTTTCGGTAAAAGTTCCTGTTTGTTGTTGCATATACATGCTCTTACCTACAAAGATGTTACTAAACTTGTATTTCAAAAGCGAGATTGCCGGAACACCTTTTTCCTTTGTGCCGTTACATTTTTTCAAAAGTTTACCTAAATTGGTATTTTTCAAAAAACTTTTTTATATAATCAATTAAGGCTACCTCATCATTACTGCTTTGTGCCATAATGGACATGGCATAAATCTCCTTTGTTAGAGTTTTTTCTGTTAACTATATTATAGCAAAGATTTAGATTTATGCCTTTTTTATTGGCTGAAATATTGAATTTTCAATGTGCGTTACACCTTAAAGGTGTGGGAAGTTTGAGTAAAGTAGAAAAACCCTATAATCAGTTTATTCACCTATATACTTTTATTGTCACTACAATGAAATCAGAACCACACAAAGTAATTCAATTTTATTGTGGGCGTGGCAAGATGGAGAACTTCATAAAAGAAGGAAAATCAGGGTTTGATTTTTCTTCAGTAAGCAGTCGAACCAAGGTAGTCAACGCAAATTGTTTACAGGTACATGCTCTTGCATACAACCTGTTTAATTGGTTTAGGCGATTGGTGCTCCCTACAAATATGAGAAAGCAGCAAATCAATACCATTCGCTTAAAGTTGCTAAAAGTAGCTGCAAAAGTAGTAAATAAGGCAAGATATATAGTACTCAAATTGTGTAGCAGTTGCCCTTATAAGAAAGAATTCTATGAAACGATTTCAAACATTATGAAACTGCCACTACAGTTGGAATAGCAGTAACTTATGAGCCTTGATAATTCAATATCAAATGACTATTTTTGATACATAGGGATAGTGCACCCTTTTTTTAGGTGATTTTCCAACTTACGAACGAGATAGCTTTATAAAACAATTATCTTGTAGGCTTTTTAAGCCAAATCTACTGTGGTGAATAATTCAGGCTATAGTAAAATATACCTTAGTCATATTTTTATTTACATATTTTAATATATATGATTTTAGAAAAATAAGTATATAAAAATATCCGATCTGTTTTTTTGTTTAAGTTAATGATTATGAGTGTGTATGAATATATGGTTTAGGGGGTACATTATGGAAAGAGGATATGATCGAGTATGTGCCGGTACGGCAGTATTTTTAATTGCTGTATTTTTCGTCTTGGGAGGCATACCTACAGATATTTTGGATATGATAATTATATTTTCCTGTGTATACTTTCCTATCTTATTTCCGTTTTTGATATCAATTATTGCTATTGGAAATGCCGAAACTCTTAAGAATATAGAGAAGACAAGAGGATATATCAAACTAAGTATGATTTATAATTTGACGGCAGTTCCGGCAATATGGTGGATAGTCGGAATGAGGGACTTCGAATTGGCGCTGTATACATTATCTATTATTGCGGGTGTGGAGTTCGGGTCTTTAATTGCTCACGGGGATCTTTGGTACAGTGTCAATGATAAATACAAAGAGTTAAAAGATGAATATAAAGGCAATATTTTGGATCCGAATACAGTAGAAAGAGGGGGTAAATATAAGGAAATAAAAATATTATGGATACTTATTCTGTCGATATTTGCTGTAGTACTTGTATATAGATCTTGCATTAAATTTATAATCATAAAATCACTGGATAAAGAACCCCCTATAATATTTTCCGCATATTTTAGCGGTAACGATTATAGTGATGGTTATGGAGGAACATTTACATATGATCTTGCAAGTCGGGAAACGATAAAAATTTCAGACTATATATTTTATTCGCCATCATATAATGATGACAGAACAAAAATAATAGGTGTTATTGATGAAGAAGGCGGTTTTAAGGGTATAGGGGAACTTGATCTCAGAGATAGATCGTTCAAAGAAGTGTTGGATCTGGCTGAGCTCAATGAATTCAGTAAAGATAACGGTCAGGATACTTTTGATCTATCTGAAGATTATTTGTATGTAAGTGACAGAATCAGGGATGCAAAATATTATAAAGATTCTTATACTTTTGTATACGATGAAAATATTTGTATGCTGTCTGATACAGAGGGCAGTAAGAAAATAAGGATCATCAGAAATGCGGATAGCAAAGCTCGTGTGGAGACATATCATATAAATGAAAATGATGAAAATATATTGTATGTTGAAACTGTAAGCTATGAAGATGGAATAGATAAACATAAAGTTACGGTAGAAAACATGCGTGATCAAAGTTCTGAAATTTTGGCAAAAAGAAATTCTAAGAATTATGAGAAGGAAGAACTTGATGGCATAATGGAAGTATCGGATGATGTGAAACAGTTGATCTACCGTAAGTCCGCTTATATATATTTTTATGACTTGGAATCGGGTCTGAGAAAGAACATAACAAGACATAAATCGCTTACAAAAGATATATTGGATTTTAAATTATCCGAAGATAAGCAATACTTATTTTACACATCGGTGCAAGAGGATACGTGGAATTTGAGTGATTATACATATACGTTTTGTGTAGTACACTTAAAAAGCGGAATGAAGACATGTTTAAGAAAATGGAAGTCAAAAGACAGTTTTTATGGTTTTACCTGGTAATGTAGCGTATATCGTAAGGTCAATAAGTCTGTCTGTATCCTTCTGTCGCAAAAGATGATACGAAAAACTGTCACAGTTATTCTGTAGGCGACGGATCATCAACCGCATCATCAGATAGTTCGGCTTTCTGAGGGTGAATAAATTCTATAACTTCATTCATTGCATAATAAAGAGAGGTTCCTTTATAGTCATTTTTTCCCGGAATCTCTCTTTTGGAAGACACGAATGAAACCTTTTGTTTAGGGGTTTTAATAAGGCAAGAAATTTTTTTATCATGTATAATATCAATATCTATATAGGCGTTATTTTTATCAAGTCTGATCTCTTTAGTATTATTATAATATAACAGTACATGATCCTCGTAAAATAATACATTGCCTAAACTGTCATATGAATTTAATATGGAAAGTATTAATTGTATCGGAAGTATTACTATTATATAGAACATTAATATACAGAATAAAGGTAAAGTTAAAGGTGAGGTGTATACCAAAAGAATCATCATCCCCATCAAAAACTTCTCTGATGCAATACAAAAGAATAAAAACCAAAAAAAAACAGAAAAAACTATGCTGATCAATGATGCAAAACATCGGAAAACAGGATTAATAGTACGGTATTTGAAGGTTAAATTCTTTGAAGGTTGCATGGCGGTCGGATTCCTTTCCCTGTTTTTGATCTGATATGCTTACGAAATATTATAATGAATAAAAAGCCCCACTACCGAGACTATAACATTTTATATAAATAAAAGTAAATATATAGTTTTATTTGTTATTTATAATAAAAAAGCGAATCATAAAACTGACTTTTATACATTTACATGTAAAAAATAATAAGCCAAAAGATAGAATTAAACATATAAATGTTATATACTTAATAAGGACATTTTGATGTAGCTAAGGGATAAAGATAAACATATAAAACTGCTGTATTTATATAGAAGTCTTTACAATAACACATAATCAAATCGGCTATAAAAAGTTCGATATAATGATTACAAAATAACAGGAAGATGATAATGGAAGAGTCGAAAAAGTCACTTAGAGATATTGATTTAGATATACTTAAAGCCCTAGCTATCACGATGGTCGTTTTTTTTCATAATATGCAACTTGATTCCGAGAGCATTATTGACAATGCATTGATGATGTTTTGCAATGCGGCAGTTCCGGTGTTTTTTATGGTTACGGGTGCGGTTCAATTGACGAGGGATAATAAATTCGATGAAAAAAAACATATAAAAACAGTAATTATAATGTACCTTGGAATAGTATGTTGGAAGATAATATATGCAGTGTTCATGCATGAGTTTTACGGGGTACATATTGATGGAAGTCTTTCGAATATTATAAATTATGTTTTTTTATTTCAGGGGATAGACGGTGTGCCGACAGAGCATTTTTGGTACATAAAGGCACTTATTGCAATGTATTTCATACTTCCGATTTTAAGACTTTGCAGGGATAAGAAGACAGAGTATTATTTGATGGCGGTTCTTTTCATATTTTCATGCATCATGTTTGACTTATCATTAATTTTTGGACTTGTTGCAAAATTTACCGCTAAGAATATTCCCAATGCAATGCTTCTTACAGAAATAAGCCCCTTTAATCCGACTTATGCAATATATATTTTATACATGTTCATTGGAAAATTCTTATATGAACAAAAAGAAAAGTTACACGAATACAAAAAAACTGCTCCTTACGGTATAGTTTTCGGTATGATCGGGCTTATTGCGGTTAAGTATATTCAGTCGGGAACGTTGCAGTGGCAGGGGATACATATCGTGAGCGGATATTATTATTGTTCTACCATGCTTATTGCAGTGGGGATCTTTATACTTTCTAATTCAAGAAAGACGGTATCGTCTATAGAACGATGTATTGGAATATATGTTGGCAGACATACCTTAGGAATATTTTATTTACATATTTTAATATATACGATCTTAGAAAATACAGTATATATAAAAATATCCCGATTCAATAATTGCTTTGTCAATGCGATAGAGAGTCTGTGTATTATAGGCATATCACTTATTATAATTATAATATTTAATAAGATCAAAAATGCTTTGTATAAAATCAAAAAAGCTCTCGTAGCATAAGCAATATACGAATATAAAGACACAAAAAGCAACTTTCAATGTAACATATGATCCTCGTTTGTCCGAGTCTTTAGCGTTACATTTTAAGTTGCTTTATTATTTAATATATAATGATTATTTTACCATTTTTCCGGAAGCATCAAGTTTATAGCCGTCAGACGTAGTGGTGTTGCTTAACATAGCACCCGAAGCATTCATAAAGTACCAATCATTGCCTGTCTGAACCCAACCTGTAAGCATAGCACCTGAAGGATTCATATAATACCAGGTATTGCCGTCCTTGACCCAACCTGTAAGCATAGCACCTTTATCGTTGAAGAAGTACCATGTTCCGTTTATCTGTCTCCAGCCGGTTATCATGGATCCCTGGCTGTCAAAGAAGTACCAGATACCGTCTATTTGTTTCCAGGTGTTTGATATAAAACTTCCGTTACTATCTTTGTATTTCCAGCCTCTGTCGCTGCTTTCCCAGCCCTGTGCCTGTGAAGACTGTGCAGGGGCTGAGCCGCTCATGTCAACATAGAAGTATCCTACTCTGTTCGCATTTTCTTCCGTGAATTGAGCACCCTCAAAGTCCCAGCCTTTAACCTTATTTCGTGGCAATATATTTTTATAGAAGCCTATAATAACATCCTGTCCTTGGTATCCTCTTCTGTTAAGTGTTAATATGGGATCGCTGTAATTATAATGACTTATATTTACAGGTGAATAATCGGTCTGCTTGTATAAGGATAAAGTAGCGATAGCAAAAGCGGAATTTTTGTAACCGAACATAAATTTATCTTTACTTTGCGTAATCGCACCTGAAGGATCGTAAAAATATGTTTCGGCATATTTTTCATCATCAGCTTTAGCCACACTTAAAACCGCATCCTTGGTAATAACAGGCATGGTGATCTCGGTTCCCAGAGGAGAAGTCCATGTGTAGGTTCTTCCCGTGTCACCGCTTTTAATTGTGACTTCCGGATTATTGGAAGTAAAAGCGAGTGCCTCAAAACACATAATAACAGAGAATGCCGCAGTTAATAGAATCTTTTTCATAGTACTCCTTTCCTGTTTTATTAAGTAAGAAGATTTATCACAAACTTTATTCTTACTTGATAAAAAGAAAACAATAATTAGTTACCGGGAAATTATAACACCCCAAAGTCAGGGGTTCAATAAAGAATAGTATACAATAGATTTGAGTGTTTCTTACAAAAAAACTAATAAAAAAATCTAACGTTTATATATAATTATGCTACATTTGTGTATAAAATTTCAAATATAATTAAAAGAAAAAAACAAAATTAATCTCTAAAAACCGGAATTGGATAATATATTTCACGGTAGCTGCTATAATTAATATTAATACTGTGATCAGGAATCTTCCTATACAATTTGCATAAAAGCACACTGCCCTTTTTGTACAAGTTGTTCTTATTCATTGAATACCATTAGGATTTTTTTAAAAAGATTATTCATTGGGTAATAGATTTTTATGCCGAAAGAGTATACCTTAGACTTAAGTAAAGATAAAGCGAGGAATTTTATTCGGAATCTTAGTGTTGAAGATCTTTGTTTTATGTTTATTAAGATCGTAACAGCATTCAATAAGAAAGAGGACCTTATGAAAAGTTTTAAGATTAAGAAAAAATCCGATAAGGAAGGAGATTATGTAGTATGAAAATGTTAAGAAAAGTCAGTGTCTTATCCTTGGCGTTGTCATGTGTATTTGCATTTAATGCCTTTGCAGGCGTATGGACGACAGATAGCGATGGTTGGTGGTACAGATATTATAACGGATCATACCCGAGCTCAAAGTGGCTATGGATAGATGGCAACCGTGACGGAGTATCCGAGTGTTATTATTTTGATTCAAGAGGGTATCTGGTCACTAACGGACGCACTCCGGACGGCTACTATGTTGATTCTGACGGTAAGTGGGTAGATGGCGGCAGAATACAAATTATGATAAGGGCAAGAAGGATCGGTGAATTCAGGCAAAATTGGATATACGGTACATATAAACGTCATGATGACAACGGTATAACTACAGAGCTTACAGTGGGATGGTATAGCGGAAGCGGTGAGGATTATATAGATTTAGAGATCACAACCCCTATCGACCCATACTATTCAGGTAGATTTACCGGAGTAATAAAGTCCAAGAACGGTAACGAATATATTGCATATGGAAGTAATGATGATTATGTGAAGTTTGTTTATGAGGGGGACAGGATAGTGATCAAAGACAACAGCATATTTAACTCCGGAGAGGAGTTTATAGGTTTTGTAGGTTTTTTTGATAAGGTTGAGGATATGTCTGAAAATGTTTCATAGACTGCAACAGATGTTGATACATATATTTATGATCTGACGGAAACTAAAAGAGCAGCCGATAGGTGGTTGCTCTTTTAGTTTAGAGTATAAAGAGCCTGTCGTATTTCAATGCCGTATACCGTATTCTAAGAGTGATCAAAATATGAATCTACACAGTTTGGTCAGGTGGTCGATCAAGGAAAAAACCAAAAAAATTTTAAATCCCCCTTGCACTCGGTTTAAAATTATGATAATATAGTCGGGCTGTGACATTGATAGCTATGAAACACAGGTTGCTATACCCCATAAAAAGGGCATAGGTTTTGTGTGGAGCGAAGGTCATGTTACAAAAACTGGCGACAAGTCACTGTACAAACAACAGCAAATAATACCACTATGTGGTATTTCCGTGTGAATTAAAGATGACACACACGGAGATGTGTACAGTCACCGCTTGTCGAACTTTGTTTAAAAGTACGAAAAGGAGGCGACTTTTTTTATGGCAAGTCAAGTTATGAGAATTATACTAAAGGCGTACGACCACCAACTGCTTGATAGCTGTGCTCTTAAGATAGTTGACACAGTTAAGAAGGCGGGTGCTAAGGTTTCAGGTCCTGTGCCGCTGCCTACTAAGAAAGAGGTAGTTACAATACTCCGTGCAGTTCACAAATATAAGGACTCACGTGAGCAGTTCGAGCAAAGAACTCATAAGAGACTGATCGATGTGCTTACACCTAACCAAAAGACAGTTGATGCATTATCACGTCTTGAGGCACCGGTAGGAGTACACATAGAATTAAAAATGAAGAGTAGATAATCCTGCTCTAGGATGAGCATTTATATGCTCCGCTGTAGAAAAATGGAGGAATGAAAATGAAAAAGGCTATACTTACAAGAAAAGTTGGCATGACTCAGGTGTTTAATGAAGCCGGAGTGCTTGTACCGGTAACAGTACTTTCTGCAGGTCCTTGTGTGGTAACACAGGTTAAGACCGAGGAGAATGATGGCTACGAAGCAGTTCAGGTAGCTTATGGACAGATACGTACAAAATTGGTAAATAAGGCTAGAAAAGGTCATTTGGAAAAAGCAGGTGTTGAATCATTTGTTGTTAAGAAGAATGAAGGAAAAAGAGAGTATTATCCGGTAGGAAGATTTTTAAGAGAATTCAAGTTTGATAATGCAAGCGAATACTCAGTTAAGGATGAGATCAAGGCTGATATCTTCCAGGTAGGAGATAAGGTTGACGCAAGCGCAATATCAAAGGGTAAGGGATTCCAGGGTGCTATCAAGAGACATGGACAGCACAGAGGACCTATGGCGCACGGTTCAAATTCCATCGTCATCAAGGTTCAAACGGTTCAACATCATCACCAAGCCGTGTATTTAAGGGCAAGGGAATGCCGGGACATATGGGTGCTAAGAGAGTAAGCACATTAAATCTTGAAGTAGTGCAGATAGATGTAGAGAATAACTTGATCTTAGTAAAGGGTGCTGTACCCGGATCTAAGAAAGCAATGGTTACATTAAAAGAAACAGTTAAGGCTAAGGCCTAATCTTTACAGAAAGGAGGATTGCACAATGGCTAAAGTATCTGTATACAATATTGAAGGTAAAGAAGTTGGAGATATAGAATTAAACGATGCTATATTCGGTGTTGAAGTAAATGAACACCTCGTACATATGGCGGTTGTAGCACAGCTTGCCAATAAAAGACAGGGTACACAAAAGGCAAAGACACGTTCTGAAGTACGTGGAGGAGGCAGAAAGCCTTGGAAACAAAAGGGAACCGGACATGCAAGACAAGGTTCTATCCGTGCTCCGCAGTGGAAGGGCGGTGGAGTAGTATTTGCTCCTACACCAAGAGATTATACAATTAATCTCAATAAGAAAGAGAAGAGACTTGCACTTAAGTCAGCACTCAGCAGCAGAGTAAAGGAAAACAAGTTTATAGTAGTTGATGATTTTGCAATGGACGAGATCAAGACCAGGAAGATGCGTCAGACTCTTGACAACTTAAAGGTTTCAAAGGCATTGGTAGTAACTTCCAACGGTGAAACCAATACAGTTCTTTCTGTAAGAAACTTAAGAGGAGTTAAGGCTGCTTCTCCTAATACTATAAATGTTTATGATATATTAAAGTATAATACAGTAGTTGCTTCCAAGGCAGCAGTGAATACTATCGAGGAGGTATATGTATAATGGCAAACATACAATACTATGATGTGATCCTAAAGCCGGTGATTACAGAAAAGAGCATGGCAGCTATGTCATCTAAGAAGTATACCTTCTTAGTACATCCGGAGTCTAACAAGACAATGATAAAGGAAGCTGTAGAAAAGATGTTCCCCGGAACCAAGGTTGAGAAGGTCAACACCATGAATCTTGACGGCAAGACAAAAAGACGTGGTATGACATTCGGTAAAACAGCTAAGAGAAAGAAAGCTATAGTTCAACTTAAAGAGGACAGCAAGGAAATAGAATTGTTCCAAGGACTATAGGCAGCTAATGCAGGATCAGGATACATAACTGCATAAATTATACGGTTTGAGACCGTGATAAAGAAAAGGAGAACATAATGGGAATTAGAAAATATAAACCATATACTCCGTCCAGACGTAACATGACAGGTTCAGACTTTGCGGAGATCACAAAGAGCACACCTGAAAAGTCTTTAGTGGTATCACTTAAGAAGAACGCAGGACGTAACAATCAAGGAAAGATAACAGTTAGACATCGTGGCGGCGGTGCTAAGAGAAAATACAGAATCATAGATTTTAAGAGAAATTCAAAAGATGGAATACCTGCAAAGGTTTTATCTATTGAATACGATCCTAACAGATCTGCAAACATAGCTCTTATAGCTTATGCTGACGGAGCTAAGGCTTATATCATAGCACCGGAAGGTCTTAAGGTGGGAGCTGTTGTTAATAACGGTGAGCATGCAGAGGCTAAGGTGGGTAACTGCCTTCCTTTATCAGCTATTCCGGTAGGTACACAGGTACATAACATAGAGCTTATACCGGGCAAGGGCGGACAGCTTGTTCGTTCGGCAGGAAACTCAGCACAGCTTATGGCTAAGGAAGGTAAGTATGCAACACTTCGTCTTCCTTCAACAGAGATGCGTATGGTTCCTATAGGTTGCAGAGCAACAATAGGTGTTGTAGGTAACGGAGATCACTCACTTATCAAGGTAGGTAAGGCAGGTAGAAAGCGTCATATGGGTATCAGACCTACAGTTCGTGGTTCTGTTATGAACCCTAACGATCACCCACACGGTGGTGGTGAAGGTAAGACAGGTATAGGTCGTCCGGCACCATGTACTCCATGGGGCAAACCTGCACTTGGACTTAAGACAAGAAATAAGAAGAAACATTCAAATAAACTTATCGTAAGAAGAAGAGACGGTAAGGGAAGTAAATAAGGGGGAGACAGATGTCACGTTCACTTAAAAAAAGGACCATTCGCAGATGCGAGCTTACTTAAAAAGATTGATGAGTTGAACAAGTCAGGTCAGAAAAGTGTTATCAAGACTTGGTCTCGTCGTTCAACGATTTCCCAAGCATGGTAGGGCATACCATGGCGGTACATGACGGAAGAAAGCATATCCCTGTATACGTTACAGAGGATATGGTAGGACATAAATTAGGCGAGTTTGTAGCCACAAGAACATATAAGGGCCACAAATCAGATGACAAGAAGGCATCAAGATAATAAGAAAGGTTTGAAAGGAGGTTTCACTCATGGCAAAGGGTCATAGATCCCAAATTAAAAGAGAAAGAAATGCAGTAAAGGATAAGAGACCATCAGCAAAGCTTTCTTATGCGAGAGTATCTGTTCAGAAGGCATGTTTTGTATTGGATGCTATAAGAGGTAAGGGTGTTGAACAAGCACTCGGTATACTTATGTATAATCCCAGATATGCTTCAAGTCTTATCGAAAAACTGCTGAAGTCAGCAATTGCAAATGCTGAGAACAACAACAATTTGGCAGCGGACAATCTCTACATAGCGGAGTGCTATGCAGGAACAGGTCCTATAATGAAGAGAGTAAAACCAAGAGCACAGGGTAGAGCATATCGTATAGAAAAGAGAATGAGCCACATAACTATAGTGCTTGACGAAAGAAAATAAGGAGGCAAGTTAATGGGACAGAAAGTTAATCCACACGGCTTAAGAGTCGGTGTAATCAAAGACTGGGGTTCTAGATGGTACGCTGAAGCTGATTTTGCTGATTATTTAGTTGAGGACTATAAGATCAGGAAATTCTTAAAGAAGAGATTATACAGCGCAGGAATATCAAATATAGAGATAGAGCGTTCACCTGAAATAGTTAAGATTATCATCCACACTGCAAAGCCGGGATTCGTTATAGGTAAGCAAGGAGCTGAGATAGAGAAATTAAAATTAGAGATAGCAAAGCTTACCACTAAGAAGGTACTTGTAGATATTAAAGAAATTAAGAGACCTGACAGAGATGCTCAGTTAGTAGCGGAGTCAATAGCTGCACAGCTTGAAGGTCGTATTTCATTCCGTAGAGCTATGAAGTCTACTATGAGCAGAAGTATGAAGGCGGGAGTTCTGGGAATCAAGGCGAGCTGTTCGGGAAGACTCGGTGGTGCTGATATGGCACGTACAGAGTTCTATTCTGAGGGTACTATACCGCTTCAGACCTTACGTGCAGATATAGAGTACGGATTTGCGGAAGCAGATACTACCTATGGTAAGGTAGGTGTTAAGGTATGGATATATGTCGGAGAAGTTCTTCCTACTAAAGCAAATAAGGAAGGGAGCGAGAGATAATTATGTTAATGCCTAAAAGAGTTAAACGTAGAAAGCAATTCCGTGGTTCAATGGCCGGTAAGGCTTTAAGAGGTAATGTTATCTCTCACGGAGAATTTGGTTTAGTTGCACAAGATCCATGTTGGATCAAGTCTAATCAGATAGAGGCTGCCCGTGTTGCTATGACTCGTTATATCAAGCGTGGCGGTAAAGTTTGGATAAAGATATTTCCGGATAAGCCGGTAACAGCAAAGCCGGCAGAGACTCGTATGGGTTCCGGTAAAGGATCTACAGAATATTGGGTAGCAGTAGTAAAACCGGGTAGAGTTATGTTTGAGATAGCGGGAGTACCTGAAGAAGTGGCTAGAGAAGCTCTTCGTCTTGCAATGCACAAACTGCCTTGCAGATGTAAGATCGCATCTAAAGCAGATTTAGAAGGTGGTGAGAGAAGTGAAAACTAATAAGTATATTAATGAGTTAAGGGCTAAGAGCAATCAAGAGTTAAGAGAAGAATTAGTTTCCGCTAAAAAGGAACTTTTCAATTTGAGATTCCAAAACGCAACCAGTCAGTTAGACAACACTTCTAGAATTGCGGAAGTTCGTAAGAACATAGCAAGAATACAGACTATTATAACTGAGAATTCTAAGCTTAGCTAAGTCGAAAGGAGATAAACCGTGGAAAAGAGAAATCTTAGAAAAACACGTATCGGCAAGGTTGTCAGCAACAAGATGGATAAGACCATTACAGTAGCGATAGAAGATCATGTAAAGCATCCTTTATATGGCAAGATCGTGAAGAAGACTGTGAAGTTCAAAGCTCATGATGAGAACAATGCTTGCGGCGAAGGCGATACAGTAAAGATTATGGAAACTAGACCTCTGTCTAAGGATAAGAGATGGAGATTGGTAGAAATCATAGAAAAAGCTAAATAAGACAAGGAAGGAGTACTTGGCATGATTCAGCAAGAAACACGACTTAGAGTAGCTGATAACACAGGTGCTAAAGAGCTGCTTTGTATCCGTGTTATGGGCGGATCCACCAGAAGATATGCCCATATCGGCGATGTGATCGTTGCTACCGTCAAAGATGCAACACCGGGCGGCGTTGTAAAAAAAGGCGATGTGGTAAAAGCGGTTGTAGTACGTACTGTTAATAGTACACGTCGTAAGGACGGTTCATATATAAGATTTGATGAGAATGCAGCAGTAATTATTAAGGAAGATAAAACTCCAAGGGGAACTCGTATCTTTGGACCGGTTGCAAGAGAACTTCGTGAGAAACAATTTATGAAGATAGTATCACTTGCTCCGGAAGTATTATAAGGAGGTAGCTGCTGTGCGTAAGATAAAGAAGGATGATTTAGTACAAATCATAACAGGTAAAGACAGAGGTAAATCAGGTAAAGTCTTAAGTGTAGACACAAAGAAGAACACTGTTATAGTAGAAGGCTGCAATATGCACACAAAACATGCTAAACCTAGCAGAACCAACCAAAACGGAGGTATATTACATCAGGAAAGTCCTCTTGATATATCAAACGTAATGCTTATGTCAGACGGCAAGCCTACAAGAGTTGGATTCGAAATAAGAGACGGCAAGAAAGTGCGTATAGCAAAGAAGACAGGTAAGGTAATCGACTAATCAGAAAGGAGGACAATAAGTTGGCAAGATTAAGAGAATTGTATGAGAATGAAATCGTTGGAAAAATGACAGAGAAATTCGCTTATAAGAATCGTATGCAAGTGCCAAAGCTTGACAAGGTAGTTATCAACATGGCTATAGGTGAAGCTAAGGACAACGTGAAGGTACTTGATTCTGCTGTAAGAGACTTAGAGATTATCTCCGGACAGAAGGCGGTTATCACTAAGTCAAAGAAGTCAATTGCGAACTTCAAGTTAAGAGAAGGTATGCCTATAGGCTGTAAAGTTACTTTAAGAGGCGAGAAGATGTATGAGTTTGTAGACCGTCTTATCAATCTTGCTCTTCCCAGAGTAAGAGACTTTAGAGGAGTTAACCCTAATGCATTTGATGGCAGAGGTAACTATGCACTCGGTATCAAGGAGCAACTCATATTCCCTGAGATCGAGTATGATAAGGTGGACAAGGTTCGTGGTATGGATATAATATTCGTTACCACAGCGAACACAGACGAAGAAGCTCGTGAACTTTTGACACATTTCAATATGCCATTTTTCAAATAATTTAGGAGGTAAATACAATGGCAAAGACTTCAATGAAGATCAAGCAAGCACGTCCGGCAAAGTTTTCTACAAGGAGCTATAACAGATGCAGAATCTGCGGTCGTCCTCATGCTTATCTGAGAAAGTATGGTATTTGTAGAATTTGCTTCCGTGAGTTAGCATATAAAGGTCAAATACCGGGTGTAAAGAAAGCATCTTGGTAAGCTAAAGCTTAAGCAGGATATAATAATAAACTGATGAATTAACAAGGAGGCAACCTTTCATGACAATGAGCGATCCAATTGCAGATATGCTTACAAGAATAAGAAATGCAAATACTGCAAAGCATGATACAGTTGATATACCTTCTTCCAAGATGAAAGTAGCTATAGCCGACATACTTTTGGATGAGGGATATATAAAGAAATATGAACTCGTTGATAACGGTAACTTTAAGGATATAAGAATAACATTAAAGTACGGCGCTGATAAGAAAGAAAAGATCATATCAGGAATCAAGAGAATATCAAAACCAGGATTACGTATATATGCAAACCACGAAGATCTTCCAAAGGTACTTGGCGGACTCGGAATAGCAATCATATCAACAAATCAGGGTGTAGTAACAGACAGCAAAGCACGTAAACTTGGCGTAGGCGGAGAAGTACTGGCATTCGTGTGGTAGCCAGAGAACTTAACGAGAACGAGCCGCAAGGCGAAGTTCGAGTTTAGAAGACGGCGAGCCAGAGAACTTAGCGAGAACGAGCCGCAAGGCGCAGCTTGAGCTTAGTCAAGGCTGAGTCGCCCTTAGCGAATACGAGCGAAGCGAGTATTAGTTTAGAAGACGGCTAGCCAGAGAACTTAGCGAAAGCAAGCCGTAAGGCGCAGCTTGAGCTTAGTCGTAGGCATGCCGTCGCCCTTAACGAGAACGAGTCGTAAGACGAAGATCGAGTTTAGTAGACGGCGAGCCAGAGAACTTAACGAGAACGAGTCGCAAGACGAAGATCGAGTTTAGTAGACGGAGAGCCGAAGAACCGCTTAGTCAATTTATATAAATTTAACCTGAAAACACGGATAAAACCGCGAACAATTTAAGGAGGTAAAAAACATGTCCCGTATAGGAAAGTTACCTATAGCTGTACCGGCAGGAGTTACAGTAACAATATCAGAAGATAATCATGTGGCTGTAAAAGGACCTAAGGGCAGTTTAGAGAGACAGTTAGCTCCTGAGCTCAGTATAACTCAGGAAGGCGAAGAAATAATAGTAAAAAGACCGAATGACTTAAAGAGAAACAAGGCACTTCACGGTCTGAGCAGAACACTTATTCACAACATGGTAGTAGGTGTTACAAACGGATACGAGAAGGTTCTCGAAGTTAACGGTGTTGGATACAAGGCAGCAAAGCAGGGCAATAAGCTTGTACTTTCATTAGGATATTCACATCCGGTAGAGCTTACAGATCCTGAAGGACTTACTTCAGTAGTTGAAGGACAGAATATAATAAAAGTACAGGGTATTGACAAGGAAAAAGTTGGTCAGTACGCAGCTGAAATAAGAGATAAGAGAAGACCTGAGCCATATAAGGGCAAGGGAATCAAGTATGCTACAGAGACTATAAGACGTAAAGTCGGTAAGACCGGTAAGAAATAATTAAGGGGGTAGGATAATGGTTAGCAAGAAATCCAAAAGCGAAGTTCGCATAAAGAAGCATCAAAGATTACGTAATCGCTTTGAAGGTACTGCAGCAAGACCAAGACTTGCAGTATTCAGAAGTAACAACCATATGTACGCTCAGATTATTGACGATACAGTTGGGCATACTTTAGTAAGTGCATCTACAGTTGAGAAGACTGTAAAATCAGAGCTTGAAAAGCTTAATGATACTGAAGCTGCATCTTATGTAGGCACATTGGTTGCAAAAAGAGCCTTGGAAAAGGGTATAGATAAAGTAGTATTTGATAGAGGTGGATTCCTCTATAAGGGTAAGATTCAGGCACTTGCAGATGCTGCACGTGAAGCCGGCTTACAATTCTAATAGGGAGGAGAATGACATACATGAAGCGTACAATCATAGATCCAAGTAAATTGGAGTTAAATGACAGAGTCGTAGCTATTAAGCGTGTATCTAAGACTGTAAAAAGGTGGACGTACCATGAGATTTTTCTGCTCTAGTAGTTGTAGGAGACGGTAACGGACATGTAGGAGTAGGTACAGGTAAGGCAACAGAAGTTCCTGAGGCTATAAGAAAAGGTAAGGAAGCGGCTACTAAAGCATTAGTAACTGTTTCATTAGATGAAAACAGAAGTATACCTCATGACTACACAGGAAAATTCGGAAGTGCAAACGTTCTTCTTAAGAGAGCACCTGAAGGTACCGGTATCATCGCCGGAGGACCTGCTCGTGCGGTAGTGGAGCTTGCAGGAATTAAGAACATACGTACAAAGTCATTGGGATCAAACAACAAGACCAACGTAGTTTTAGCTACACTTGACGGTCTTACATCACTGAAGACTCCTGAAGAAGTTGCTAGACTTCGTGGCAAGTCAGTTGCGGAAATACTTGGATAGGTTTAGGAGGAAGAAAATGGCAGAGAAATTAAAAATCACATTAGTAAAATCCCCTATAGGTGCTGTTCCAAAACACAGGGCAACTGTACAGGCACTGGGACTAAGAAAACTAAATAAGACAGTAGAGATGCCTGATAATGCAGCAGTCAGAGGAATGATATGGCATGTAAAGCATCTCGTGAAAGTCGAAGAAGTATAATAAAGAGTGGAGGTGCAAACATGGAGTTATCTAATCTAAGACCTGCTGTAGGTTCTAAGCATAACGATTTCAGACGTGGTCGTGGACATGCTTCAGGCAACGGAAAAACAGCCGGTAAAGGTCATAAAGGTCAAAAGGCTCGTTCAGGTGCTACAAGACCCGGTTTTGAAGGTGGTCAGATGCCTTTATACAGACGTATACCTAAGAGAGGATTCACAAACCGTAATACAAAAGACATAGTTGCGATCAATGTATCCGCTCTTGAAAGATTTGAAAGCGGTACCGAAGTTGATATCGCTGCACTTTTAAGCTCAGGCGTTATAAAGAATGAGCGTGATGGTGTGAAGATTTTAGGTAATGGTGAGTTAAGCAAGAAATTGACCGTTAAAGTCAATGCATTCAGCGAAGGTGCTAAAGCTAAGATAGAAGCAGCCGGCGGAACTTGCGAGGTGATCTAATATGCTAAAAACACTCCGTAACGCATTTAAGATTAAGGATATAAGAGAAAAGATTCTGTATACATTTATGATGCTCGTTGTGATCCGTATAGGAAGCAACTTAAGGATCCCGGGTGTGAATCCGGAAGTTGTTAAGGAGTTTTTTCAACAGAATGATGGTGCATTAGGATTTATCAGGGCAATAACCGGAGGCTCTTTCGAGCAGATGAGTATATTGGCACTTGGTATTACACCTTATATTACAAGTTCTATTATAATGCAGCTTATGACTATAGCTATTCCTAAGCTTGAAGAAATGCAGCGTGACGGTGAGGACGGCAGAAAAAAGATATTGGAGTATACACGTTATCTCACAGTAGGTCTTGCTTTATTGCAGTCTATCGCTATGGCGGTAGGTTTCGGTAATCAGGGTCTGCTTATAAAATACGGTGTTAAGAGTGTAGTAGTTGTGGTATGTACAATGACAGCAGGAAGTGCTTTCCTTATGTGGATAGGTGAGAGGATAACAGAAAGCGGTGTGGGTAACGGTATATCCATGGTTCTTTTGTTTAATATCATCTCTTCACTCCCGTCAGACTTAAGTATATTGTATACAAAGTTTATAGCAGGAAAGTCATCAATAGCTTTACAGGTACTTGTAGGAGCGATCATATTGGCGTTGATCTTTGCAATGGTTGTATTTGTAATCATATTGCAAGATGCAACCAGAAAGATACCTGTACAGTATTCCGCAAAAACACAAGGCAGAAGACTGGTAGGTGCTCAAAATCAAAACTCAAGTATACCTCTTAAGGTAAATACTGCAGGTGTAATTCCGGTAATTTTTGCCTCATCACTTATGTCATTTCCGGTTGTTATAAGCCAGTTTTTGAAAGTGGATCCTGCTTCTTTCGGAGGCAAGGTGCTTGCGGTATTAAGCTCATCAAACTGGTTCGTTGTTGACAAACCATGGGCTAGCATAGGTGCGGTGATATATGTAATACTTGTTATATTATTTGCTTACTTCTATACATCAATAGTTTTCAATCCGTTGGAAGTTGCGGATAATCTTAAAAAACAAGGCGGATTTATTCCGGGTATAAGACCGGGTAAACCGACCAGCGACTACCTGAGCAAGATATTAAATTACATAATATTCATAGGAGTCGTTGGACTCACTATAGTATGTATAATTCCTATAATAGCGTCAGGATTATTTTCAGTAAGTAGGTTATCTTTTACGGGAACTTCACTTATTATTATTGTAGGTGTTGTACTTGAAACATTAAGTGCCGTTGAATCTCAAATGCTTGAGAGAAATTATAAGGGCTTTTTAATGGATTAAAATAAAAGGGTAATACTTCTTAAAAATAATATTAAGGGGTATTACCTGCTTTAATATAATAATGAGCTTTAAGATTTAAGTAAGATAAACTCACAGTAATAAATGTATAAGGTTATAGTTTAGTATATATTTTCATATTATAAAAAAAGGAGATAGCTGCTAAATATATTTTAGCGGCGAAATTGTGAAATGAAGATACTTATGCTTGGTGCACCGGGTGCGGGAAAAAGGAACACAGGCTAAAAGAATAGCCGAGGAATATGCAATACCACATGTATCTACAGGCGATATCTTCCGTGCAAATATTAAAGAAGGTACAGAGCTTGGAGTAAAGGCTAAAAGTTATATAGACAGCGGCAATCTGGTTCCGGATGAAGTAACCATAGCTATGCTTTTAGACAGAATACATGATGAAGATTGTAAAGAAGGTTTTGTATTAGATGGGTTTCCGAGAACTATAGCACAGGCTGTAAGCTTAGGGGAGGCTCTTGACAAATCAGGTGAAAAAATAGACTTTGCCGTGGAAGTGGATGTTCCCGACAGTGCTATTTTGAACCGTATGTCAGGTAGAAGGGTCTGCGTAAGCTGCGGCGCAACTTATCATGTTGAATTTACTCCTCCAACTAAAGACAATGTTTGTGACAGCTGTGAGCACGAACTGGTAATAAGGGATGATGATAAGCCTGAAACTGTGAAAAAGAGATTAGAAGTATATCATGAACTTACAAGCCCATTAGTAGATTATTATGATAAGCAGGGTATATTGAAAAAAGTAGACGGAACCAAGTCTCCGGAAGAAGTATTTTCAGACATAATAGCCATGCTTAAGGAGTAAGATTAAATGGCAATTTCGATAAAATCAGAAAGAGAAATAGAGCTTATGAGGCATGCCGGCGAGGTGCTGGCAAAGACTCATCAGGAATTGGCGGAGCATATAAAGCCGGGTACTACTACCTGGCATATAAACAAGATAGCGGATGAGATCATTCGCTCATACTCCTGTATACCTTCATTTTTGAACTATTCGGGATATCCGGCATCGGTCTGCATTTCGGTAAATGAAGAGGTGGTACACGGTATACCTTCCAAAAATACCATAATTAAAGATACCGATATAGTAAGTATAGATGCGGGTGTTATATGGAAGGGGTACCATTCCGATGCTGCAAGGACCTACGCCATGCCGGCTGCTTCAAAAGAAGCTTTGGAACTTATAAAGGTTACCGAGGAGTCTTTTTTTGAGGGTATTAAATACGCAAAGAGCGGCAATTTCCTTAATGACATCTGTAGTGCTATAGACGAATATTTAAGCAGCAGAGGATACGGAATAGTAAGAGCTCTTGTAGGACACGGTGTCGGATCCGAGCTTCATGAAAGTCCGGAAGTACCTAATTTTAAGATGAACCATAAGGGAGTACGTTTAAGAGCAGGTATGACTTTGGCTATAGAGCCTATGGTAAATATAGGCAGAGGCGATGTGGACTTTTTAGATGACGGATGGACGGTAAAGACATCCGACAGGACACTTTCGGCACACTATGAGAACACTGTACTCATTACCGATGAAGGTCCGGATATACTTTCATTATTAAAGTAATATCGGAGGTAAGCTATGCTTACATATGACGTGGGACATGTAGCGGTATCGCTGGCAGGGCATGATAAAGAGTCAAGATATCTGATTGTAGGAATTAAAGAAGATATACTGTATTTGGCGGATGGTGACAAGAAAACATTTGCCAAAACCAAAAAAAAGAATAAGAAACACATACGCATAGCATACGTTGAAAGCACGATACAAGGCAGGATGAAACAAGATATAGAACTTGGGACTATGCGTGATGAAGAAGTAAAACATTTCCTAAAGACGTTTGGAGGTAAGAATGTCTAAATCGGACGTTATAGAAATTGAAGGTGTAGTTAAAGAAAAATTACCGAATGCTATGTTTCAGGTAGAACTTGAAAACGGACACCAGGTATTGGCACATATAAGCGGTAAATTGCGTATGAACTACATACGTATATTACCCGGAGATAAAGTTACAATAGAGTTATCACCTTACGACCTGTCCAAGGGTAGAATAATCTGGCGTGATAAGTAAAAATAACTTGCCTAATATAACCCTCAGTGATATAATATTTAGGCGACTTTATTGGTAGCGAGGAAAGGAGAGTTACAATGAAGGTAAGATCTTCGGTTAAACCGATTTGCGATAAATGCAAAATTATTAAAAGAAAAGGATCTATCAGGGTTATCTGTGAGAATCCGAAACATAAACAAAGACAAGGTTAATTCGATAAAGATCTAATAAATTAAGGAGGAAGACAGCACAATGGCTCGTATAGCAGGCGTTGATTTACCGAGAGAAAAACGTGTGGAGATAGGTCTAACTTATATTTACGGTATAGGTGTATCAAGCTCCAATCGTATTCTTTCTGAATCCGGTGTAGATCCAAACACAAGAGTTAAGGATCTACAGACGACGAAGTTAAGAGAATAGCAGCTGTTATTTCTGAATCTCAGGTAGTTGAAGGTGATTTGCGTAGAGAGATCGCACTTAATATTAAGAGATTACAGGAAATAGGTTGTTATCGTGGTATACGTCATAGAAAGAATCTGCCGGTTCGTGGACAGAAGACTAAGACTAATGCCAGAACTCGTAAGGGACCAAGAAAGACAGTTGCTAACAAGAAGAAATAACAGTAACTGAAACACAAAACGTTGCATGTTTTAACAACAGGAACGTAAAATAAAATTTATTTTTGAGAAAGTAGGTTAGTTTAGATGGCAAATAAGGCGTCCACCAAAAAGGTGACTAAAAAGCGCGTAAAGAAAAACGTTGAACGTGGACAGGCACATATCCAGTCATCATTTAACAATACTATTGTTACATTGACTGATACTCAGGGTAATGCATTATCTTGGGCAAGTGCCGGTGGTCTGGGATTTAGAGGTTCAAAGAAATCTACTCCATATGCAGCTTCAATGGCTGCTGAGACTGCTGCAAAAGCGGCTTTAGTACATGGCTTGAAATACGTAGATGTTATGGTAAAGGGACCCGGTTCAGGTAGAGAGGCGGCAATCCGTGCTCTCGCTGCATGTGGAATTGAAGTAACAAGTATAAAGGATGTAACACCGGTACCACACAATGGTTGTCGTCCGCCAAAACGTAGAAGAGTCTAATAGGAGGTACTAAAAGTGGCAGTTAATAGAGTTCCCGTTCTTAAAAGATGTAGGTCACTCGGACTTGATCCTATATATATAGGTATCGATAAGAAATCAAACAGGGTATCAAAAAGAGCCAATAAGAAGATGAGTGAGTACGGCAGCCAGCTTCGTGAGAAGCAAAAAGCCAAGTTCATCTATGGTGTGCTGGAGAGACCTTTTAGAAATTACTATGCTAAGGCTTCAAGAATGAGAGGTCAGGTGGGTGAAAACCTCATGATTCTTCTTGAAAGAAGACTTGACAATGTTGTCTTCCGTATGGGATTCGGAAGAACAAGAAGAGAGACACGTCAAATCGTTGGACATAAGAACGTATTAGTAAATGGTAAATGTGTAAATATTCCATCATACCTGGTTAAGCAGGTGATGTAATAGAAATTAGAGAAAAGTCTAAGTCATCGGCAAGATACAAAGAGGTTATCGAGCAGACAGGCGGACGTATAGCTCCGGCCTGGTTGGATGTTGACATAGATAACTTAAAGGGTAGCGTTAAGTCTTTACCTACAAGAGAAGAGATAGACGTACCTGTAGACGAGCTGCTTATCGTTGAGTTGTACTCTAAATAATTGTAAATATACTTTAGCGGTGATAATACCGCTAAAGTATACAAATATGCTCACATGGTGGGCATATTTATATTTATTGCATAGAAAAGTTTAGACCTTTTTTGAAGCAATATGTTAGGAAAAGTTTTAAGAAGCATAATTATGTAAATTTTATAAGTAGAAAGTTGTCTTATAAATGGTAGAGTATAGCGACGAAGGAGGGAATTAAGTGTTCGATTTTGAAAAACCCAGGATAGAGATTGCAGAGATTTCAAATGATAAGAAATTCGGTAGATTCATATGTGAACCACTAGAGAGAGGCTATGGTACAACCTTAGGTAACTCCCTAAGAAGAATCATGCTTTCATCCCTTCCGGGAACTGCAGTAAGTCAGGTAAAAATAGATGGAGTGCTGCATGAGTTTTCTTCTATAGAGGGTGTTAAGGAAGATGTTACAGAGATCATTATGAACATCAAAAGCCTTGCTATTAAGAATACCGGTCCGATAAATGAGACTAAGACCGCAATCATAGACTTCGAAGGTGAAGGTGTGGTAACGGCGGCTGACATTAAGTGTGATCCGGATATAGAGATTATCAATAAGGATCAGGTCATAGCAACACTTAGCAAAGGTAAACTTTATATTGAACTGACCATACAAACGGAAGAGGTTATGTAAGTTCGGACAAGAATAAAGACGAAGAACTGCCTATAGGTGTGATAGCTATAGACTCTTTATATACACCGGTCGAGAGAGTAAATCTCCTTGTAGAAAATACTCGTGTGGGACAGATAACAGATTATGACAAGCTTATTTTAGATGTATTCACCAACGGCGCATTGGCACCGGATGAGGCTGTAAGCCTTGCAGCTAAAGTATTAAGCGAGCATTTGAACTTCTTTATCAATCTTTCCGAGAATGCAAAGAGTGCGGAAGTAATGGTTGAAAAAGAAGAAGATGATAAAGAAAAAGCTCTTGAGATGAACATAGATGAGTTGGAATTATCCGTTCGTTCATATAACTGTCTTAAGAGAGCCGGAATCAATACGGTAGAAGAGTTATGTAACAAGACTCCGGAAGATATGATGAAAGTCAGAAATCTGGGAAGAAAGTCTTTAGAAGAAGTACTTGCCAAGTTGAAGGAGTTAGGTCTGGAACTTAGGCAGGGAGAAGGAATGTAAGTAAATATTTGTAGTATATACAGTAAGCCCGATGAAGCATGTATATACTTCCGTAAATGGAGGATAAAAAGTTATGGCAATGTATAGAAAACTTTCAAGAACTTCAAGTCAAAGAAAAGCTTTGCTTAGAGGTCAGGTATCAACCTTACTTAGATATGGTAAAATAGTTACAACAGAAGCCAGAGCTAAGGAAGTAAGAAAATTAGTAGAGCCTTTAATAGCACTTGCGGTTAAGGAAAAGGATAACTATGAAACACTTACTATAACTGCTAAGGTAGCCAGAAAAGACAAGGATGGCAAGAGAGTTAAAGAAGTTGTAGACGGTAAGAAGAAGACTGTATATGACGAAGTTCAAAAGGAGATCAAAGAAGGATAAACCTTCAAGATTACATGCAAGAAGACAAATGTCTGCAGTATTATATCAGCTTAAGGAAGTACCAAGCAAGGGTGCCGGAAGAAAGAAGAATACCAAGACAATAGATCTTACAGATAAGCTTTTTGATGAGTATGCTCCAAAGTATGCAGAGCGTAACGGTGGATATACCAGAATAGTGAAAATAGGTTTACGTAAAGGTGATGCTGCTATGGAAGTATTGCTTGAGTTAGTATAATCCGTTTCATTTAGATTATAAAACATAAGTCCGTATATCAGTACTTTAAAGGTGTGACCTTGAGGTGTTGATATGTGGACTTTTTTATGTAAGGGGAATGTAATATGGAAAAGAAACTTTCGAAATCGAATTATTTTTTTATAGGCTCTATGCTCTTCGGCTTGTTTTTCGGAGCCGGGAACCTGATATTTCCGGTTCATATGGGACAGGAAGCCGGATATAAAATATGGATAGCCTGTATAGGTTTTATAACTACCGGAACCGGACTTACCTTTCTCGGTATAGTAGCGATGGGATTATCGGGTCAAAAGAATTTATTTGATCTGGCAGGATTAGTATCAAAAAGATGGTCATATTTTTTTACGATACTTTTATATCTTACGATAGGTCCTTTCTTTGCACTTCCGAGGACCGGAACGGTATCATATACGATAGGTTTTTCGAATATCATGCCTAAAGAATATTCTTCATTGGCATTATTTATATTTACGCTGGTATTTCGGAATGGCATTGGTGTTCTCGCTTTATCCCAGCAAGATACTTTTATGGGTCGGAAAGATATTTAACCCTTTATTCCTGGTAATAATAAGTTTACTTATATTGTTTGCGATATTTAACCCGATGTCCGATATAAGTACCCTGATTCCGAATGAGAATTATATGACCGGAACATTCTTTAAAGGGTTTACAGAAGGTTATAATACAATGGATGCTATAGCATCACTTGCATTTGGTGTTATAGTGGTCGACACTTTAAGAGATCTTGGAGTAAAGGAAGATAAGGAAATAGTAATAAGCCTTGCAAAAGCCGGATTTGTAAGCCTTATCCTGATGGTTATAATCTATGCCGGACTGTCATTTGTGGGGGCACAAAGCGGAGGGCTTTTCGGGATATCGGAAAACGGCGGGATAGCCTTGGCTCAGATAACACAACATTATTTCGGGGCACTGGGAAGCATAGTGCTTGCAATAATAGTATTCCTTGCCTGTATAAAGACCGCTATAGGACTTATAAGCTCATGTTCGGATATATTTGTGGAAATGTTTCCGAGGTCATTATCATATAAGCATACGCATGTATATTTACATTTGTAAGTATCATTGTGGCAAATATGGGACTTAGCAGTATAATAAGTTTCTCGATACCGGTTTTAATGTTTATTTATCCACTGGTTATAGTAACGATCTTCCTTTCAATGTTTACAAGAAAGTTTGATAACAGCCGCCTTGTGTGGAAATCCGCAGTTACGGTTACGGCAATATTCAGTATAGGAGATATGTTAAATGCTCTTCCCGATGAGATAAAGGAAAGCAAAGTAATAATGCCGGTACTGAACATTTACAAAAAATCACCTCTTTTTGATATAGGTATGTCATGGCTTATACCTGTGATAATAACCGTAGCTATAACTTTATTGATACATTTCAGTAAGAAAAAAGCAATTGATAAAGAATAGTAAATGACAAATGAAAAGCGATTCGGACAGGCGAAACAAGTAGACGCCCCGGTCGCTTTTTTTGTATTATAAAAGCAATCAGAAAGATAAAAGACTTTGAGAATAAAAATATATATAAAAAAAGTAAAATATGTCAATGATCATAATATAATAAATAGGAGACAGTCACTGTTATAATACTGCCGAATCGAAATGTATTTAATGTATGTAAAAAAAGGCTTATATCAGGTCAAAATAAAAAAAGCCACATATATAGATCAAAAATATCCGAAAAAAACTATTCAAATCAGAAAAATAAAAAAAGTTAAAAAAATTTTTACAAATAAATAAACAATTTAAAACAATAGTATTTTTTTGAGCAAATATATGTACTTTTTTTATTAGACAACATTATTTCACAAAAGCTATTGACTGAATATGAATAAAAAAATATAATAATTCTAATATTACGGTCGAATTTTTAGATATGTAGATTAAAGTAAAAGTTCGGCTTTTGTATCGTCACAATTTTCTTTTGGCGGTATTTGGTTTTAGTGATGATCTGAGTTTTAGAATGCGTAGGTGTGTAGGTGAGAGAAACACAAATTGAGAAGTATCTTAGTATTTGTATAAAATATAGGTTTATTTCTTTGGCTTTATCTACTTTTGCATATATTTTTGGAATTTTGTACTACAAAATGCAAAGTTTAGCTGCGTTGGGAGTGGTGTGCGGTACTATCATTTCTTGTTTAGTCGGGAATTATCTTTATGTATCTTTCAACACCAATAAGACTGTTTTTAATCTGGTTTTATCGATAGAAGTTTTTGCATACGGTATATTTATTTTTTTAAGCGGAGGATTTTTAAGTCCTTATATAACCTATTATATAGGATGTATATTGATAAGCCTGGATCAAAGAAGAAATTACGATTTTAATATACTTACGGTATGCTGGTGTCTTGTTTGTTCCTTTTTCGGAAATCCTGTGAATCATATTGAACAGATAAGAATAAATATTATAATAGGAATGATAATCGTTATAATTGGCTTTACTGTGCTCAGGCATTATCTGGAGATATTGCAGGAGAGAGAAAAAGAATTGGAGCATCTTAATAAAAAACTGGCAACAGAGAATCAAAGAAGAGAGGATGCTCTTGTTCAGATGTCCGATATGTACGAGGGATTCGGTCTTATGGCAATGACAGACCGGGAACAGATAGTCATGAAGCTGGCATCGCTTATAACAGGTAACATATCACCCGGCGGTTGCATGTTCGTTGAAAGAAGTATGGACGGCAAGGTAGTAAATGAATTGGTTTCAATGATAGATGAATCTTCGGTCAGGCAGATACTTGATGAAGTGTCACTGATAAACCTAAGCTTTGATAACTCCGATCTTAGGGTGGTAAAGGTCTTACTTATAAACGGGAAGAAATATGAATTTATATATTTGACTACCGTGTGGAATAACCATATTTTTCTGGTTTTAAGTACCGAAATACTTGATTCGGAGGGGTCTGTAAAAAAGAATTTTTATGTTAGTTTATCGGAAACGGTATTTCGTGCCCTGGATACCCAGGGGCAGATAGAAAACTATATTGCAGCAGATGAAAAGAACAGGATAGCCGATGAGATCCATGACACAGTTATACAAAAATTATTCGGTCTCTCGTGCAGCTTGGGAGAACTTAAATTACTTATAGGACAACTTACTCAGGAGGAGATAAGTGTAAGACTCGAGAAACTGCAAAAGTCGGCAACACTTACAATGAAGGAACTTAGAGAAACCATCTACGGAAGAAGTTTTGAAAAAAACGGAAGAAAGAGTTTCTCGAGTCAACTGGAGAATTATATAGATGAGGTGTGTAAATTACACAATATCAATATAGAAACAAATATTGATCCGAAAGCAAATAATCTTACACCGGCACAAAAAATAGTCATATACAGAATAAGCTGTGAAGCTATTAATAATGCTGTGCGCCACGGTGGAGCCGATAACGTGTATGTAAAAATTGAAGAAAAAGATTCAAAGGTCTATCTGTCCGTTGAGGATGACGGTAAGGGATTTGATGATAAAAAACAAAATTCCGATAACGGACATGGGCTTTATAATATGTATCACATGGCAACATTACTTAAAGGGAAATTATATATAGGAAAGGGAGAGGCTGCCGGTGTAAGGATCGATCTGGTCCTGCCGGTAAAGATGGAGTAGATATTACAAGGAGGAGATATAATGTTTTTGATACTTGACGATCATCCGATCGCAAGAAAGGGGCTGGAATCTATCTTACATATGTACAGACCGGATGATAAAGTATTACAGGCGGGTACCGTTAAAGAAGCTATTGATAATATGCAGAATAACAATATTGACATGGCATTTATCGATCTTAATCTTAACGAAGAGAATGGTATGGATTTTTTGAAATGGTTAAAAAAAGAGAGACAGGAAGTAAAGACGATATTTATTACATCCTCTTCAAGAGAACAGGATTTCTTACAGGCAAAGGATATGGGCGTTGATGCATACATATTAAAAGATGCCTTTATAGATGAGATCATGTTCGGGCTTAAAGCGGTGGAAAGAGGAAGTAAGTTTTATTCGGCAGAGCTGGTTGAAAATATAGGAAGCTCTACGGAAGAAGATAAGAAGCTAAGCAGTCTTACAGCCAGGGAGACCGAAGTATTAAAACTTTTACACTGCGGTTACTCCAATTTGGAAATAAGTGAGAAACTGTTCATATCAAACGGAACCACTAAAAAGCATGTCAGCAGTATTTTAAGTAAACTCGGTTTGAAAAACAGAGTTGAGGCGGTTCTTTTTGCAGATAAAAGTGAAGATTTTAATCTTGAGTGATGAAGGGAGATAAAATGAAAAGAATGAGAATATCCAAATTACGAGTGTTTTTTATTACAGTGCTTGCATTTCTTGCACTGGGAGGGCTGGGGCACAGCTATGCTTATCTGATAAGCCGAATAAAGATCACATCCCAATTTAAGACAGGAGACTTCGACAATGTATTTTCGATGGACAGACTCTATCATGTAGACATCGTAAATATGGCAAACGGAGAACCTGATGTAGTAAAAGCGGTAAATGCCGAAGTCAAGGTATTGGACGATGCCAAGAGTGCCGAGGTCATATTTAAAGAGGGTGTTCCTCAGGAGCTTTTTGATGATAATAATTATTTGAAAATAACCTATCCTTTGGATGAAAACGGAACTACAACATTGCTTCCTTATGAACTCGATTTTAATAAAGAGGCTGAAAAGATATCCGTGAATGTAAAGAAAGCTTATATTTCCATAACCGATACGGTGTATGAGTTTGACTATGCCAATACCGTATTTAATAAACCGCTGGTATTTGATGCTTACAGAAGCATAGATATTATAGATGAAAAACCTGTGGGTAATCTCTATCTGAGATCTGTAGCAAGTAACAAGACAGAACTGCCCGAGGAGATAAAGCTTACTCAGGAAGAGGTATCAAGTCTTGTGCCTGCACAAGAAGAGGTTTATGAGCAAGACGGTATTCAGGTTACTTATCATTGTGAAATTGATTTACATATAGATCAGGCGGCAGCCGGTGAAGATATAGGAAAGTGATGGTAGATTATGAAGTATAAAAGAAGTATTATATTATTATCAATTATATTCAGCTTGTGCAGTTGCTTTTTCGCATATGCTTATTGGACAGATAAATTAAAACTCAAATTAGATCTCAGGATCAATTATTCAGTACCTATAGTTATAAATGAAGAAGAGACTCTTGAAGAGACCGAAGAAAATACTGAATCGGGTATTGAGGAAGGTAGTGTGGAAGACGAAACACTCGAGCAGAAAGATAGCACAAAAGTGAAAGAAGAAGTGAGTGAAAGCAAGCAAAGTGAAAGCAAGCAAAGTGATAGTAAGCCAAGTGAAAGCAAGCAAAGTGATAGTAAGCCAAGCGAGACTAAGCACAGTGAGAGCAAGCAAGGAGAAGGCAAGCACTCCGCAACTAAGGCAGCTACAGAAGAAGTTGGTGAGAATACAGAAGCGGAATAATGAAAAATCTAAATAGAAAATACAATATATGTGTTTCATCGCTGCTTATATTGATCACTATAGCCGGGATACCCATTATAAAAAACATCATGGCAGAAAATATCTATATATTTTCTGCCTATTGGCTTGTTTTGGTAATACTCATATATGCTGTATTTCCGAGAGTCTATGTAAGAAGCAGCGGTGCTCAAAGGCAACTGGTAAGCATTTATGCCTTATCGGGTGCGGTCATATATCTTTCAATACGTTTTTTATTGGGCGTTATAATGCAAGATCTTGCGGAAAGTCCCTATGACAAATCATTCGGCGGCTTGCTGCTTAACTTGATAACGATATTCCTGCCGCTTATCGTAAAAGAAAGCACAAGGTCGTACTGTATAGGCTTACTCGGAAGAAAGCAAAGATACAGGATGCTACTTATCGTATTGCTTACGATATTACTGGCGGCTACCGAGATCAATTTCGGTAAATTTTTTCAAATTGATAATTACAAGGACCTTTTTATTTATGCGGTAAAAGATGTGATACCTATTTTCAGCACGGGAATTTTACTCACTGTTTTGGTGAGTTTCGGCGGTGCGGGTGCGGCTGTGATCTATACTGCGGTGATCAGTGTCTTCCTGAGGATCTTTCCGGTTCTTCCGGAACTACCCTGGATAGCTGATGCGGCGATAGGCATTTGCTTTCCGATACTTTATGCGTTGTTTGTAAAAGATCAGCAGGGTGTAGTGGACAAAAGGCAAAGAGGGGATGAATATAAACTGTCATTTTCCTATCTGGCTCAGTTTTTTGCGACAATAATGTTCTATTGGTTTTGTATCGGAGTATTTCCCCTATATCCGAATGTTATTCTTACCGGAAGTATGGAACCGGGTATTAAACCGGGAGATGCTGTAATAATAAAAAAGATAAGTGAAGAAGAAGATATTTATAAACTGGCAGTCGGGGATGTTATTAATTTCGACCGTGGTGAGATCAATATTACACATAGAATTATAAATAGAAGAAGACAGCGCAGGTAATCTGCAGTTTGTGACCAAGGGAGATAACAATAAGTCGGAAGATGTGCAGCCGGTCATGCCCAATGATATCAACGGAACTGTAATAAAGACAGTTCCGAAAGTCGGAATTTTGGCACTTTTGGTCAAAGCAAGAAAAGAAGTTCCCGATAACGTAGTGGACAAGTAAAATAAAAAGGATAAAGGGATAATGGAGAAAAATACATCTGAAAAAAATACATCTGAAAAAAATACATCTGAAAAAAAGATATCGGAAAAAAAGACAGTTTCTTCAGCTAATAAGAAGATGGTATTTGATAAGAGAAGAAAGCTTATATCGTTGTTATGCTCTGCACTTTTGATCGTAGGCGGCATTGTAGCTACATTTTTTGCCATGAAAAAAGATGTGAAGAATGAGGACAGCACGGTCTACAGTTACGATATTACGGCAGATTCCTCATATAAGGTATATCTGAAAGAAAACGGTATATATGACAGTGAATGGCTTGATGAAGGAGGTATGTATCCGAAGAAACTTACGGATCATATAGAGTTACTTTTGAAACTCAACTTTTCCGGACAGGGGCAGGTAAGTGCCGTAGTAGGTGGCAATTACAGCGTAAATGCCGTTTTGGAAGGTGTTTATGTAAAAGATAATGATAAGAAAGCGGTCTATACAAAAACCTATCCTCTAAAAGATGGTGAACTTGTAAGTGATGAAAGCGGAAATATAAGCCTTGAAGAAAACTTTAATATATCACCGGATGAGTATAGCGGCTATGTGACAGCCATAGAAGAAGAACTCGGCGGCAATACGGAAAAGAATTTCTACATAAGCCTTGCAGGGCAGATCACGGTGGTAGTAGCGGATGAAGAGAAAGTAAAAGATTTCTCCTATAATGTATCCATACCTCTCGATCTTGCCAATTCATTTTACAGTATAGATAAACCTGCGGAATTCAAAGAAAGCGACAGTGTCACTCAAACTAAGATAGTTGTTGTCGATCCTAAGCCTTATGTACTTATATTAGCTATACTTCCTATACTTGTAGGTATATTGCTTGCACTTTTTGCGGTATTTGCGACCAGACTTCCTTCAGAGGATGAACGTTGGATACTGACCATGAAGAGGCTGCTTAAGAAGTACGGAAGCAGGCTGGTGTATGTGGAAGAAATGGAAGAAAGAGGCGCAGTATGCAAGGTGAAGGATATGAACAGTCTGATATCGATATCGGAGGAACTTCACCAGCCTATACTTTGCAAGCTCAATAAAGAAGAGTTGCCTGATGACGGAAGATTCGTAGTTCAGGATACGAATACCATTTATATATTACACATAAAAAGGTAGACTTTAGTAGTATATATACCTAAGCAAAAGGTGAATATAAAATCTTACTTTTGCACAATGTTTTGTAAAGAAAAATATATTATAATTAATGAGAAATTAAAAAAATATATGGAGGTTGTTAGAAATGAGAAGGATTGGAAAGAAGTCGATCATTAGCGGTGTTCTTGCACTGTCATTAATTCTAGCAGGTACAGGATATGCATATTGGACAGATACTTTAAGCGTAAAGGCTAAAGCTACTACAGGTGAGTTGGATATGACATTTGCTGACCTCGGATTATATGCACAGTATTCTGATGAAGGCCCTAAGGGAACATGGAGTATAGTAGACGGTATCGGTGAGAGCGGATATCTTCCAAGTGATTTCTTCAGAAGAGGAACAGATTACAACAAGATAGCTCAGAAGGGAAGCGTTGAGGCTTACTATGAGAGATCAAAGAAGTACAACAACGTTGAATTCAACGCTGAGTTGGAAGAAGCAGCTCCTATCGAGCACTTCGTAGGTTCATACTCAACAGCGAATACTATGGGTAGCGATACTATCAAGATCGATATCACAAATATGTATCCGGGATATGCTCAGGCATTCCGTACAGATGTACTTAACGTAGGTACTTTAGCAACTAAGTTAAGCAACATCAAGTTCGATATCGAAGCTGACAAGAGCAAGAAGGCTCAGGATATGTTAGGTATAGCTCTTTACACACATCAGGAGCAGTTCAGACCTGACAAGAGCAAGAACGGACAGAACGTATTCAAGCTTGCACAGTCACTCGGACTTAGCAAGGATCAGTTCTTCACAGTTGGTGGTGTTGATTTCGTAAGATTATCAGCATTAAAGAATGTTAAGCCTGAAGTTATCAAGAAGGCTATAGAGAACGGAGAAGTTCTTACAAGCCCTGCAACAGACAACAGATTAGACCTTTTCATAGCAGTAGCTATGGATCCGGATGCAGAGGGTGTTTACACAACAGGAAGCACAGAGAAGCTTAACACAGCTAACCAGGATGCAGATTCTGAGAATCAGGAAGCAACTGTTACAATTACTTTCCTTTGGGATCAGTTCAACGCAGGAAAGCAAGTTAAGAGCTACAACATACTTACAAACCAGAACGTAAGCAAGAAGTAAGATCATAAGAACTTAAATATAATAAAAGCCTTGAAACAAAAGTTTCGGGGCTTTTATTTTTTGCTTTAATATCGCTTTATTAAACACAAAAAGCTATATATATGGTATACTTAAGAAAACTATTTTATGTAAAATAAAAGGCAGGATATTTATTTATGAAGATAAAGGTAAGTAATTACATTGCTAAAAAATTGGTAGAGTTCGGTATCAAAGACGGCTTTTGTGTTGTAGGCGGAGGAGCTATGCACTTAAACGATGCTCTTGGACATCAGGAGGGACTTAAGCTTACATATAACCACCATGAGCAGGCTTGTGCGATAGCTGCGGAATGTTATGCAAGAATACACAATACTATGGCGGCTGTCTGTGTTACTACCGGTCCGGGAGGAACCAACGCTATCACCGGAGTGCTCGGGGCATGGCTGGATTCTATACCTATGTTTGTGCTGTCCGGACAGTTCAGGTATGACCTGACAGCCAGAAGTACCGGACTTAACTTAAGAGCTCTGGGTGATCAGGAATTTGACATATGCAAGTCTATAGATTGCATGACCAAATATTCCGAGATGGTTATTGAACCTATGAGAATCAGATATTGCATGGAAAAGGCTTTATCTTGCAACGAGCAACAGACCGGGACCGGTGTGGCTTGATATTCCCTTAAATGTTCAAGGTGCCTATGTGGAAGAAGAAGAGCTTATAGGATTTGATAAAAAAGACTATCTTGCCGGCGGTGACGGTTGGGCGGCACAAAATTCTTATAAGATAAAAGAAGACAGTAAAGAACACGGTAAAATAAGAGAAGTCGATGCACCGAGAGTAAGTGAAGAACTTGCAAGGACTATTATAGAGAAGATAAGAGAGTCTAAAAGGCCGGTACTCAATGCAGGTAACGGTATACGTATAGGTAACGCACATAAGGAATTTATCGAACTTGTGGACAAGCTCGGTATACCGGTATGCACCGGATGGAACAGTGAGGACTGCATATGGGATGAACATCCCTTGTATGTAGGGCGTCCCGGGAATTTCGGTGACAGAGCGGGGAATTTCGCAGTGCAAAACTCCGATCTCGTACTTTCCATAGGTTCAAGACTTAGCATAAGGCAGGTAGGATTTAATTATAAGGCATGGGCAAGAGCTGCATATACCATCGTAAATGATATAGATGCCGAAGAACTTAAGAAACCTACCGTACACATATCTCTTCCGGTACACGCCGACTGTAAGGATCTTATAGCAGCAATGCTAAAGGTCCTGGAAAAAGAGAAGACTCCGGTATATAACGGAGAGGGTGAGGGTATCAAGGGCATGAATTGGCTTGAGACTTGCAAATACTGGAAGGAAAAAAATATCCTGTATGTAAGGAAGAGTTCTGTAAACATGACGATAAGGCAAAAAGCAAATGTATATGCCGTAATAAAAGAGATAGGACTTGCAGCGAGAAAAAACCAGATCACCGTAGTAGGTAACGGTTCACCATGCGTGGTAGGAGGTCATTCATATATTATTAAAAAGGGACAAAGATTCATATCCAACTCAGCCGTTGCTTCGATGGGATACGATCTTCCTGCAGCAATAGGTGCTTTTGTTGCCAATGACTCTTATGATAAAGAAATAATACTTATGACAGGTGACGGCAGTATACAGATGAATTTGCAGGAGCTTCAAACTATCATACATCATAGGATGGATATAAAGATATTCCTGATAAATAACGGCGGATATCACAGCATAAGACAGACTCAAAATAAGTTCTTCTCCGATAAGCCTCTCATAGGCATAGGAGAAGACAGCGGGGACTTAAGCTTCCCGGATATGGAAAAACTTGCTCTTGCCTACGGATACCCTTATGTAAGTGCACATACCAATTCCGGTATAAAAGAAGCTGTAGAGAAGACATTTGCGACAAAGGGACCTGTAATATGCGAATTCTTCGTGGATAAGGAACAAAACTTCGAGCCTAAGTCATCAAGTAAGCAACTTGCGGACGGAACTATAGTAAGCCCTCCTTTAGAGGATCTGGCACCTTTCCTTTCAGATGAGGAAATGGATGAAAATATGATAATTCCGAGAGTTTAACGGTATAGAAAACATATATCGGGCAGCTGAATATCTAAGTTAAGTGACAAAGCGTTCATCTTGGTGATATCTTTAGGCATAACAGAAAAACAGAAAGGAATATATGCTGATCAAGCTATTGCTTATCATATAAAAAACAATGAAAATATTAATGACGGGGGCGACCAGTTTTATAGGTTACAATCTGGCGGAATACATAATAAACCGGGGTAATGAGGTATATTCTTTTATAAGACCTGATTCCAAGAATAAGAACAGGGTCATAGACTCACCCGATTACCGTAAGATAGAGCTGGATGTTGCGAAAATTACCGGTGATGAAGTTCTTGATATGGAAGATATAGATGTGTGCATACACCTTGCCTGGGACGGTATAGGTGCTAAGGGGCGTATGGACAGTTCTATACAGGAGTCCAATATAAAGGCTACATTGAATCTTGCAAAACTTGTTAAAAAATACAATTGTAAGAGATTTATATTTGCGGGTTCACAGGCAGAGTATGGCATCACTTTGGATAAAGTTGAGCAGGGATCTATAAAGTCCGATGCAAAGATCGATGAAACATGTGAGACTTTTCCGTTATCCGAGTACGGAAAGGCAAAGCTAAGGGTCCTTAACGAACTTAGAGATCTTTGCAAAGACTTGGATATGGAGTACATTCACCTTCGTATCTTCAGCACCTACGGTTATAAAGACCACGAGACCTCACTCGTATCAAGCCTTATAAGGGCTTGCATGAGTAAAGAAAAGATCGATCTGAGTTCCTGTAAGCAATTGTGGAATTATATTTATATAAAAGACTGTGTAAGTGCGATATATAAACTTGTCAATGCAAGTTATGATGAGGAACTGAGGAAAGATCCCGTATTTAATATAGCAAGTCGTGACACAAGAAGACTTTATGAATTTGCAATTGAGATAGCGGATGTGCTGAATTTTGAAAAAGAGAATATCAGCTTTAACAAAAAAACAGAGAGTAAAGAGGGGATACCCTATCTCGATCCCGACATATCAAAACTTGAAAAATATACCGGATTCAAACAAGAATACAGTTTTCGGGAAGGAATAAAAGAAATTGAAAAGATGTATATTATGTAATAGCGAACTTAATAAACTTTTTACTATAGAGAATATGCCGGCAAGCGCTCAGGACATACCTGCAAAAAAAGACCTTGAAAAGGATAAGCCCTTAAATATAAGTCTTTGTCAATGCAAAGCCTGTTCTTTGATACAGCTTGATACCGAGGCGGTGTATTATTATAAGGATGTTATAAGAGCCTCGTCGATCTCAAGTACTATGAGAGAACTAAGGCTCGGTCAGTATAAAAATTTCGTCGAAAAATACGACCTTAATGGAAAAAAGATAATAGAGATAGGTTGCGGTGCCGGAGAGTTTCTCGAATTATGGAAAGAATTCGATGTGAAAGCCTACGGAACGGAGCACAAAAAAGAACTGGTACAAAGGCGAGACAAGCAGGACTTTCGGTAGAGGAGGATTTTCCGGAAAGTTCCGAACACAGTTTCAAGGATGCGCCTTTTGCGGCATTTTGTTCATTCAACTTTTTGGAGCACCAACCCGATCCTTTAGGCTACCTTAAGGCGGCGGCACATAACCTTGAAGAAGGCGGTTACGGACTTATAACCGTGCCGAGTTTTGAATATATATTGGAAAATAAGAGCTTTTATGAGATAATACCCGATCACATAGCCTACTATACCTTTGAAAGCCTGGAATCAGCATTAAACCTTGCAGGCTTTGAGGTCCTTAAAAAAGAAACGATCAACAGAGATACCTTATCGTTCGAAGTAAGAAAGAGACTTCCGGTCAATGTGGAAGATATTAAAAAACAAAAAGATGTTATAAGCAATGAGATCCTGACATTTGCAAATAATTGCAAAAACAGCCAAAAAACATTGGCTATATGGGGAGCGAGCCACCAGGGATTTACTCTTTGTGCAACGCTTGGACTTAAAGAATATGTTGAATACATCATCGACTCAGCCAAATTTAAGCAAGGACTGTATGCGCCCGCATCACATATAAAGATAATATCACCGGAAGAAGCCTATAAGGATCCGGTCGATGTTATAATTATAGTGGCACCCGGATATACGAAGGAAATAAGCGGCATTATAAGAAAGAATTTTAATTCAAATGTGGAAATATACACACTTATGACAGACAGGCTTATAAAGTGTGACTAAATAAATATAAAGAAGGAATTACCCGATGAAAGCTTTTGTGTTGGAAGATAAGAATATAGCAATAATAAAAGATATGCCCGAACCGAAACTTGACAGCGACTACGGTGCGATATTAAAGCCGGTAGTCGTATCCGTGTGCAGTTCGGACGTTAATACAGTATACGGAAGCGGTACCAAAAAAAGGGATGATTTAATACTGGGGCATGAGTCGGTAGCCGAGGTCTTTGAAGTAGGTAAAAAGGTAAAAGATTTCAAAAAAGGAGATCTTGTGGCAGTGCCTGCCATGACACCGGATTGGCGTGATAAAGCAATACAGGAAAGCAACTTCCTTCATGCTAAGAGGCCGTTTTCATCCAATGCTCTGGGAAGGACCTTAGACGGAGTATTTGCGGAATATTTAAGATAGACGATGCCGATATGAACCTTGCAAGTATAGAAGAGGGCATAGACATAGAAGATGCTCTTATGTGTGTGGATATGGTGACTACAGGTTTTAGCGGTGTGGAAAGCGCCGATATAAAATTCGGAGACAGTGTGGTAGTGATAGGTATAGGGGCAGTGGGGCTTATGGCTATACAGGCGGCAGCTCTTAAGGGTGCGGCAAGGATCATAGCTATAGGCAGCAGAGAAGCAAGTATAAAACCGGCTAAAAAGTACGGTGCCTGTGAGATCCTTGACTATAGATCCGGAGAGGCTTTTCTAAGGGACTATATACTTGAGTCCACCGGAGGAATAGGAGTAGATGCGGTAATTATATGCGGAGGGACAGATGAAAGCTTTGCCTTTGCGATAGATATAGTAAAGTACGGGATAGGCAGGGTAGTAAACCTAAAGCACTTCCCCGGAGACGATCCCATACCCATACCGAAATTCTCCGCCGGCAGAGGTATGTCCGGAAAGAGCATACACATGGAGCTTGGAGCCGGAGGAAGAGTAAGAATGGAAAGATTGTTGAATCTTGTAAAATATAATAGGATCAGTCCTAAAGATCTGGTCACACACAGGTTTTACGGACTGGACAATATAGATAAGGCTTTGGAACTTATGAGGGTAAAGCCTAAGGACTTGATAAAAACGGCATTATATCTTTAAGCATAGGCAAAAAAGTGCGGGTCTTGTATATCATCAGAGAATACGGATCTCCCGGACTAAGGGCGTATATTGCCGATCGAAATAGACACAATATAAAGAAATGAGACTGTTATGAAAACTATAAGCATAGTGATTCCGTGTTACAATGAGGAAGAGAATGTTGAAGCTCTCTATGAGGAGATAAAAAGAATATTTAAGGAGTCTTTGAGCTCGTACAAATATGAACTCATATATATAGACAATGATTCCGGGGATAAAACAAGAGATATCATAAGAACTTTATGCGCAAAGGATAAGGGTGTAAAGGCTATATTTAATGCGAGGAATTTCGGACAATTTAATTCTCCCTACTACGCTATGATAAACTCTACCGGAGATGCGACCATGCTTATGGCAGCGGACTTTCAAGATCCGCCTTCTATGATAGTGAAATTCGTAAAGGCGTGGGAAGAGGGATACAAGATAGCCATAGGTATAAAAAGCAGCAGCAAGGAATCTGCGATCATGTATCACCTGAGGGGACTTTATTACAAGCTTATCAAGAAGTTTTCCGATGTGGAGCAAATAGAACATTTTACGGGATTCGGATTGTATGACAAGGCATTTATAGAGGTTTTAAGAAATCTTGACGATCCGACTCCCTTTTTGCGTGGTATAGTGGCGGAACTGGGATTCAGACGTTGCGAGATAGAGTATGAACAGCCCAAAAGAAGGGCGGGCATTACAAGCAATAACTTTTACAGACTATATGATGCTGCCATGCTCTCTGTGACCTCCTACACCAAATTCGGACTTAGAATGGCTACTTTCATAGGAGGCTTCTGTTCTTTTGCAAGTATGCTCATAGCAATAGTTTACCTGATACTTAAACTGATATATTGGGACAGGTTTCCGGCAGGTACCGCTCCTATGCTTATAGGCATGCTTTTTTTGGGATCCATACAAATATTCTTTATAGGAATAATTGGGGAATATATACTCAGTATAAGTCAAAGGATCATGAAACGACCGCTGGTAGTCGAAGATGAAAGAATCAATTGGGAAATAGATAAAGAGGTGTAGCCTGATATGAAGATAAAAATTGACAGTATAAAATTAAGAGACGGCGTACTTAATGTACACGGTTGGGCTATAGGAAAGAGCAAAGACAGTTCCATAGATTACAAACTGCTCGGAGAAGATAAAAAAAGCCTTGATATAGAGCTTGTAAAAAGAAGAAGAGATGATGTAAGTCATATATATTTCGGGGAAATATCTGAAAAAGACTTTGGGTTTGATATCAATTTTGATTATGATGCAAATAAAAGATACCTGCTTATTATAAGTGCCGACAATAAAGAAAGAAAGATAGTCTTAGATGAAAAAAGCATAGAGAAGTATCAAAGCAGCAAATTCAGAAGACTTGAGAAAATAAAAGATCTGTGCAATCCGGAAACTGTAAAGGTGGCATTTTCATTTTTGAAAAAACACGGCTTAAAGGCTATGCTTCATAAGTCTGTAGCAAAGCTTAAAGGACTGGATGACGATTATATATATAACGAATGGTTTGAAAAGACAAAACCTTCAAAAGAAGATCTGGAAAAACAAAAGGAACACAAGTTCGAAACAAGTCCTAAGATATCAATAGTCGTACCTCTTTATAAGACAGATGATAATTTATTAAAAGAACTGATAGAAAGTGTATTGGCTCAGACCTATCAAAATTTTGAACTTTGCTTTGCGGACGGAAGTCCCGAGGGATCGGATAAGGAAGAGATACTTAAAGCCTATTCGCAAAAAGACAAGAGAATAGTATACAAGATCCTTGGAGAAAACCTCGGTATAGCGGATAATACCAATGAAGCTTTAAAACTTGCCACCGGAGATCATATAGCATTTTGCGATCATGATGATATAATTCCCGAATATGCACTTTATGAGGTGGTCAAGGCGATAAATGAATATCCGGATGCGGACTTTATATACTCTGATGAAGATAAGATAGATATAACCGGGAAGACAGTTTTTGAACCGCAATTTAAGCCGGATTTTAATAAGGATATGCTAAGGAGCGTCAATTACATCTGCCATCTTTTAGTAGTAAAAAAAGATCTGGCGGATAAACTCGGAGGCTTTGATAAGGCGTATGACGGAGCTCAGGACTATGATTTTATACTTAGGGCAAGTGAGCAGGCTAAAAGGATAGTTCATATACCCAAGGTACTTTATCACTGGCGCTGCCACATGAATTCAACGGCAAGCAACCCTGAGAGTAAACTCTACGCTTTCGAGGCGGGTGAGAGGGCGATAAAGGCACATTTTCAAAGAACCGAGCCCGGTCTTAGTATAGAAACAATAGAAAAGGGAATAGACTACGGAATATACCATACAAAATTCAATATAAAAGAAGAACTTATCTCCGTGATCATACCGAACAAAGACCATAGCGCAGACCTGGATAAGGCTTTAAGGTCGCTTTTAGCCGGAACATATAAGAATCTGGAAATAATAATAGTGGAAAATAACTCTACCGAGAAGGCAACATTTACCTATTATGAAAATATACAAAAAGAATTTGCCAATATCAGGGTGGTAACATGGGAGAGAGAATTTAATTATTCAGCCATCAATAACTTCGGTGTAAAGTATGCAAAGGGCGAATACCTTTTATTCTTAAATAATGACGTGGAACTTAAAAATCCGGACTCTATTAAAGAAATGGTATACTTTATGCAAAGAGAAGATGTGGGTATATGCGGCTGCAGGCTTCTTTATGATGACGATACCATACAGCATGCGGGAGTTGTGATAGGATTCGGAGGAATAGCCGGACATACTTTCATAGGACTTCATGAAACTCAAAACAGCTATTGTCACAGGGCTATGATAGCACAGGATTATTCTGCGGTAACGGCTGCCTGTATGATGAGTAAGAAAAGCATTTTTGAAAGCGTCGGAGGATTCAGTGAAGAACTGGCGGTAGCATTCAACGATATCGACTATTGTATGAAGGTAAGAGCATTAGGTAAACTTGTGGTATATACACCTTATGCGGTACTTTACCATTATGAATCAAAGTCCAGGGGGCTTGAGGATACTCCGGAAAAGGTGGAAAGATTTAACAAAGAGATAGCTACTTTTATGAAAAAATGGGGCGATATACTTGAAAAAGGAGATCCTTATTACAATCCTAACCTTACACTTAGGAAGTCTGACTTTGCACTCAAAGATCTTTTAAAAGAAAAGATAGGAGAACCATATCATATAGAGGGGATAGAAAAATACATGTAATATTTTTCAAGGTAGAATTATGGAAGTAACGGTTCTTATACCCAATTACAACGGACTTAAGTTTTTATATGACTGTATAGACTGCTTGAAAAAGCAGAGTACTAAAGATTTCAGGATACTGGTAGTGGATAATGCTTCTTCGGACAAAAGTGTTGAATGGCTCAAGGAAAACAATATAGACACATTGGTACTGGATAAAAACTATGGTTTTGCCGGCGGAGTCAATGCCGGTATAAAAGAAGTGGATACAGCCTACACCATACTGCTTAATAACGATACCAAGGCTGATATATACTACGTTGAAAACCTGCTTAAGTCGATCAAAGCGGGGAAAAAAACATTCTCCGTAAGTCCTTTGATGATACAGGCACAGGATAACAGTCTGGTAGATGATGCCGGTGACGGACTTTGTATCATAGGATTTGCATACCAGATAGGTGTGGGCGAGACGGTTAAAAGATACAATAAAAAGAAGAAGGTCTTTGCGGCTTGTGCCGGAGCCGCAATATATGACACAGCCTTACTTAAGGAATTCGGGGCATTTGATGAGGCGCATTTTGCTTATCTTGAAGATGTGGATCTTGGGTACAGGGCAAGACTCTACGGTTACGATAACCTGTATGAGCCGAGCGCCAGGGTCATACATATAGGAAGTGCCACATCGGGATCCAAATATAATGATTTCAAGGTGAAACTTGCGGCAAGGAATAACATTTATCTGCATTACAAAAACCAGCCCTTGCCTCAGCTTATCATCAATGCACTGCCAATCGCACTCGGAATGTTTATAAAACTTTTATTCTTTGCCAAAAAGGGTTTTGCAAAAGCCTATACCGAGGGAATAAAAGAAGGCTTTGCAAGCTACAAAAGATGTAAAAGAGTTGATTTTAAAAAAGTGAAATTAAGTACCTTGATTATTATTGAATTTGAGCTTATTATTAATATGTTTAAATTCGTGTTGCACTTTATAAAAAGAAGAATAGACAGACTGCGTTAGTCTTTTGATAAACTAAAAATAAGATATACATGAATCATATAGATGCTTGCAACGAGCTTTGCTCTGTATATGGGATCTATATCGGGACAGTTGTGTGAATAGTGTATGAATTTTTAATAAACTTGTACAGCATATACATTTTAACTTTAATTAAATCGTAAATATAAAAATAATAAAATCATGTATAATCTTCGTGGAGAGTTTTAGATGATAAAATCTAATCAAAGAAAATTTAACAGAATACAAATGTTGCTGGATGCCTTGGCTATAGTACTCAGTTACGTTATGGCATGGTATTTTATGTTCGGTTCCAAGAAAAGTGCCTCGTTACTTTCTCCGGGCGGATATATGTCGGCACTTATTGTAATAGTACCTCTTTATTTGTTGTTGTATGATATGTTCGGCTATTATATGCCAAAGCGTGTGTCGGGGATAATTACCGAGATCGGTAATATTTTCAAGGCAAATACCATAGGAGTGCTGCTTATTACCCTGGTTCTCTTTTTCGGTTCCAAAAACCAGTATTTATATCACTTTTCAAGAATGTTGGTATTTATATTTTATTGTCATACTATTATAATAGAGAGCCTGGAGCGAATTATTATAAGGTATGCCTTAAGAAATATGAGGGCTGTAGGTTATAACCAAAAGCATATGATTCTTTTAGGTTACAGCAGGGCAGCGGAAAGTTATATAGACAGAGTCCTTGCCAATCCGCAATTCGGTTATAACATAAGAGGCATATTGGACGACCGCAAAGAATGGGGTTTTTCTTATAAAGGGATCAAGGTCATAGGTAAGCTTGATAATCTTGAGGATATACTTGAGATGAATATACTTGATGAGATCGCCATAACTTTAAGCATCAACAACTACGATCGCCTTGAATCACTGGTGAAAAGCTGTGAAAAGTCGGGAGTTCATACCAAATTCATCCCCGATTATAATCATATCATACCTACCATTCCTCATATAGAGGATCTTGACGGATTGGCGGTCATCAATATAAGATATGTACCGCTTACAAGACTGTATAATGCCTTTATAAAAAGGATAGTAGATATAATAGGAGCATTGCTCGGTATAATAGTTTTTTCTCCTATTATGCTTGTGGTGGCGATAATAATAAAGCTTACAAGTAAGGGACCTATTATTTTCTCGCAGGAGAGGGTGGGGCTTCATAACCGGGCTTTTAAGATGTATAAATTCAGATCTATGAAGCAACAGGCTCCGCAGGCTGAAAAAACGGCGTGGACTACTCCGCACGATCCGAGAGTTACCGGCATAGGTAAGTTTATAAGAAAGACCAGCATAGACGAAACTCCTCAGTTCTTTAATATACTTAAAGGAGATATGAGCCTTATAGGTCCAAGGCCCGAAAGACCGTATTATGTGGAGAAATTCAAAGAAGAGATACCTCAATACATGATAAAGCATCAGGTAAGACCGGGGCTTACGGGCTGGGCTCAGGTAAACGGTTACAGAGGGGATACATCCATAGAAAAAAGGATAGAGTATGACCTGTATTACATAGAAAACTGGACTATAGGTCTTGATCTGAAAATACTGTTCCTCACGGTATTTAAAGGTTTTATCAACAAAAATGCATATTAGTTGCAAATGAAAGGTAAAAATATGGGTAGAGAAGATATAAACAGACAAAAAAGAAGTCGAATGAAAAACAGCTTAAGGGACAGGGGTGACTCAGGTGCCGCAAAAGGCAAGGGTATCTCCAATATTGCAAAGTGGATCATACTTGCGGTAGCTGAAATTCTTACTTTAGGAGTTATTTTCTCCTATGCTTATGTGTCAAAACAATATAATAAGATACAAAGAATAGATGTCAATAAAGAAGAAGTAAAGAATAATGACATAAGCGTTGAAACGATCAAGAAGATGGAAGGGTACAGGACTATAGCCGTATTCGGTGTTGACTCAAGAGATTCGGGAGTAGGTAAGGGTTATAACTCCGACGTTATAATGATAGCCAATATAGATCTTGCCACTTCCAAGGTAAAACTTGCAAGTATTTACAGAGACAGTTATCTGAATACCGGATATGATAAATTCAATAAGATCAACCAGGCTTATGCCATAGGAGGTCCGGAACAGGCACTTAAGGCTATCAATAAGAACCTTGATCTTAATATAACGGAATATGTGACTTTCAGCTGGAAGGCGGTTGCGACCGGAGTAAACATACTCGGTGGTGTGGATGTGGAGATCACCAAACCGGAGTTCAGATACATCAACAGCTATATTACCGAAACCGTAAAAACGACCAAGATAGGTTCGGTACATCTTGACGGACCGGGAATGCATCATTTGGACGGTATACAGGCGGTTGCCTATGCAAGACTTCGTTACATGGACTCAGACTATGAAAGAACCGCAAGACAGCGTAGGATCATACAACTGTGTCTTGATAAGGCGAAAAAGTCAGATCTTAAGACCCTTAATGATCTTTTGGGTAATATGATGTCTATGGTCGCTACGAACCTTACCTGGCAGGACGGACTTGATGTGATCGCAGATATAGGTTCATATCAGATAGAAGATACTATGGGATTCCCTACACACAGAAAAGAAATGAATTTCGGATCCAAGGGAGCGATAGTAGTACCCGATACCTTGGAGAAGAATGTATCCGAACTTCATACCTTCCTCTTCGGAGACGAAGTATATACGGTTTCAAAGACTGTAAAGGAACTCAGCAATGAAATTGCTTATCAAACAAGCAATTATTCCGGAGGAAAGTCAAGCGGTAAGAGCGAAAGTCCAATAAGACTGTAGAAGAGACACAAAGCAGTAAAGAGATAGAAGACGCTTCCAATTCAAGCAAGTCTTCAAGCAAGGCAAGCAGAGAATACGAAACCAACAGTAACGGTGAGACTATATGGCTTGATGATGAGTCGGATACAGAGGTAGGTTCAAAACACTCAACGGATACAAGCTCCAAGTCAAGTACATCGGAGTCAAGTTCAAAGCACGGAAGTTCTTCATCCTCAGGTGAAGAAAGCAGCAGCTCAAAGCAAAGTTCAAGCAGTACGGCAGCATCAAGTACAGCGGCGTCAAGTACGGCAGCGTCAAGTACGGCGGCGTCAAGTACACAAAGTACCGTACCGGCAACTACAGCTGAAGGGGGACCGGGAGCTAACTTACCTACAGTAGAGAATAAACCTCAATAGTCACAAATACTACTTTAATAGTACACATTTTATACACAAAGCATTGGTAGAATTAGCAGCATGAAAGCTGGTGAAGCCAATGCTTTTAATTTGTAAAAAAATCACGGTTTTTGATAGATATTTGAAAGTATAAAAAGATAAAGATTATAAATATTTGATAAGAGGAGGGCAGTTATATGTCAGAAACAATTTATATGGATTTGATAATGAGAATACTAATGAGAATATGAATGATATGAATGAAGAGATGAGCAAAAAGGACGGCTATTTAAGCATCAACAACTATGACAGTGCGGGTTATGCGGATTTCAGACAGAGTTCAAACAGTATAAATGAGATCTCAAATGAAGATAACACAGTACATAATACATACGACAGATATGAAAATAACAATACATACGATATGGCATCACATATAGGAGATCCTGCAAGCGATCAACAAATCAAGACTTTTGAAAACAGTTACGAAACACATGAAGAGACTGTATCAACAGACGACTATGCACATAATACATGGGAAAGTGATGGTTCCGGCGATAAAAGAGCAGCTTATGACGATGCCTATTCACAGCAAAACTCATACGGATATGTAAATAATGAGGACAATAATAACGAGGGACGTAATGAGGAGACCGGAAGAAAGAACTCAAGAGCTCGCAGAAAAGGATCGGCATTCAAGAGAGTGGTAGGAATAAGTGCGGCAGCTTTATTGTTCGGTACTGTAGCCGGAGGTACAATGTTCGGTGTCAATAATCTGGCGACTAATCTGATTCAAACCGAGGAAGAAACTGTTGCACACAGCAAAAAGGCTTCAGAGGTAAGCACGGTAGAACTTAAGGAAGCAAGTACTGCGGTGACTACAGCTAACAGTTCATCGCCTACGGTTGCCGATGTATCTCCGATAGTTGAGTCGGCTATGCCTTCGGTAGTTGCGATCAAAGGGTACGACCTCGGTGGAGGCATATTCATGGTTCGGAGAAGACCAAAGCTATGATGCGGCATCCAGCGGTTCGGGAATAATAATAGGAAAGAACGATACCGAACTTCTTATCGTGACCAACAACCACGTGGTAGAGGATACTAAGGATCTGAGTGTGGTATTTATAGACAATGAAGAAGTTAAAGCAGCAATAAAGGGAAGAGACTCAGATAATGATATAGCTATAATCGCAGTCAAGCTTGCGGATATCAAGCCTGAGACCATAGAAAAAATAGCTGTGGCACAGATGGGAGACTCAGACGAGCTTAAGGTAGGTCAGGGAGTGGTAGCTATAGGTAACGCTCTCGGTTACGGACAATCTGTAACTGTCGGTTATGTCAGTGCGTTAGACAGAGAAGTTACTACCAAGGATTCTTCTATCAAAAACTTATTACAGACCGATGCTGCTATAAATCCCGGTAATTCGGGCGGTGCTTTACTTAATATGTCCGGAGAAGTAATAGGCATCAATACCGCAAAATACGCATCTACCGAAGTAGAGGGAATGGGTTATGCCATACCTATATCAAAAGTTAAGGATATAATTGCAGACCTTTCAAGTAAAGAAACAAGAAGCGATAAGGTAGACGAGGCTAAGCAGGGATATCTCGGTATACAGGGTAAAAATATAGGTGAAGAAGTAGCCGAAGCCTATGATATGCCAAGGGGTGTATATGTATATAAGATAGTTGAAAACAGTTCCGCAGCCAACTCGGATCTTAGAGAAAAGGACATCATTACCAAGATAGATGCACAGTCTGTAAAGAGTATGGAAGATCTCAAAGATATACTTTCTTATTATCAAAGCGGAGAAAAGATAAAACTAACAGTACAAAGGCTTAATGACAGTACCTATGAGGAAAAAGAAATAGAGATAACATTAAGTGACAGAAGTGCTTTGCAATAATATATTATAAAGATAATAAAAGGGCTGTATCAAATTGGTTCAGTCCTTTTATTTTGCGTATAAGTCTGTTTAAGTGATAAGAGTTTAATATTTATCGTACTTGAGCTATCATTTTTATTTCATTGTATTGTATTCGGCTTCCTTATGATCTGATAAATACCGATAAACAATTGCTTTTGATAAAAAATGTCGTATAAACTTCTTTCTGTCAGCCATTTATAAAGTGTAGATCCCTAAAAATATACTCTTGACATTAGCTGTATTAATGAGGACTTTAATACTATGTTTACAAAGCATAAATATTTTTATATAATCAAAGAAAGAGAGTTTAGGAGGTTGGGATATTGGAAAAATACAGTATTGCTTTTGCCCATGAAAAAGATCTGGAAAGTATTGAGAATATCTATGAGATCGCCAGAGATTTTATGAAGGCGAGCGGTAACGAGACCCAGTGGAATAATAATTATCCCGACATAAATATTATAAAAGAAGATATAGAAAACAACAGTTTATTTATCATAACGGATGAAGAAGAGGTCATACATGCCGTATTCTTCTTTATGATAGGAGATGAGCCCTGCTATGAAGAAATAAAAGGGGAATGGCTTTCGGGTAGTGAATACGGAGTTATACACCGTGTGGCTTCTGACGGGAAGATTCCCGGGATAATCGATAAAGTAGTGGCTTTTTGTGAGAAGCAAATATCTCATCTTAGAATAGATACACATGAGAATAATAAAGTAATGCAGCACCTCTTAGAGCGAAACGGTTTCAAGAAATGCGGGATAGTTTATGTGGAAGACGGCAGTGAAAGATTAGCTTATGAAAAAATATAAATTTTTTCTTGACACCCAAAGAACTATAGGTTATAATACTGCATGTGTCAAAGACGACATGATGCTAAATACGGGGTGTGGCTCAGTTTGGCTAGAGTACCTGGTTTGGGACCAGGGGGTCGCAGGTTCGAATCCTGTCACCCCGATTTTTACCGGTGAGTATCACTGGTAATTTTTTTTGAGTCTGTAGCTCAGCAGGATAGAGCATCGGCCTTCTAAGCCGAGGGTCAGGGGTTCGAATCCCTTCAGGCTCGTTTTGCAGGTGTAGTTCAATGGTAGAACATCAGCCTTCCAAGCTGAATACGTGGGTTCGATTCCCATCACCTGCTTTTTGCATAAGTTTAATAAAGGCAGTGCCTGATAAGCTATTAGCAAACATTACGGTGGGTGTGGCGAAGTTGGTTATCGCGCCAGATTGTGGCTCTGGAGGCCGTGGGTTCGAATCCCATCATCCACCTTCGGTATTAGAATATAATGGGCTATAGCCAAGCGGTAAGGCACGGGACTTTGACTCCCGCATTCGTTGGTTCAAATCCAACTAGCCCAGTATAAGACATCGCCAGGCGATGTTTTTTTTGCTTTTAGTGATAAAAACCTAAGTTTAAGTATTAAAAAACTTTGGGATCTATGATGTCGCATAAATAGAGAATATTCGGTATATATATTCTTATTGTGGAAAATCATCTATCACGAAGTGATTTACATTTTAGTGTAAAGGAGATCTATATGAGTATAAGAATAGGTATAGCAGGTTACGGAAACCTTGCAAGGGGAGTGGAGTGTGCCGTAAAGCAGAGTAAGGATATGGAATTAAAGGCGGTATTTACAAGAAGGGATCCGGAAAATATAAAATTATTTACAGAAACTGCGAAAGTTTATTCCATAGATAAAGTTCAGGAACATAAAGACGAGATCGATGTAATGATTCTTTGCGGAGGAAGTGCTACAGACCTGCCGAATCAGACCCCGGAACTTGCAAAATATTTTAATGTGATAGACAGTTTCGACAATCATGCGAACATACCTTTGCACTTTGCAAATGTGGATAAAGCTGCAAATGAGAGCTCTCATGTAGCAATAATATCCGTAGGCTGGGATCCGGGCATGTTCTCCCTCAACAGACTTTACGCACAGTCCGTACTTGCTGAAAGCGAGACCTATACTTTCTGGGGAAGAGGTGTAAGCCAGGGACATTCCGATGCGATAAGAAGAATAGAGGGAGTGGAAGATGCCAGGCAATATACGGTGCCGGTGGAAGCTGCTTTAGAAGAGGTGCGTTCCGGAAGCAATCCTAAACTTACAACAAGGCAAAAGCATACAAGAGAATGTTATGTGGTAGCAAAAGAGGGAGCGGATAAGTCAAGGATAGAATCGGAAATAAAAAATATGCCTAACTATTTTGCCGATTATGATACAAGCGTATATTTTATTTCAAAAGAAGAACTTGAGAAAGATCATAGTGGAATACCTCACGGAGGTTTCGTGATCACAAGCGGTAAGACAGGTTGGAACAGTCAGGATAACAATGTGATAGAATACAAATTAAAACTTGACTCCAATCCGGAATTTACTTCTTCGGTGCTTGTTGCATACGCAAGGGCTGCATATAGGTTAAGTAAAGAGGGTGTAAGAGGATGCAAGACGGTATTCGATATAGCACCTGTATATTTGAGTGCTAAGAGTAGAGAAGAATTGCTGGGATCGATATTATAGATCCATAGGGATAAGTATTAACGGATAATTATAATAAAAGAGCTGTTGTATTAATATAAACAGATAAAGATATACTTGGTGTATTTTTATAGATTTATTTAATATAACAGCTCTTTTTATTATATTATTAATAATAATTCTTATTTTTATTAGAGATATGTTGAAAAAATAACAAAAATACGATACAATACAAATCCTGATGTAAATCAGAGTAATTTTTTGTAAGAAGAGGGAGAAAAATATGTTAGCAAGAATGAATTTAAAGCAAGAGGTAAGTGTAAGACAGGTTCAAAAAGATGCTGAAGAATTTTACAGAGGCGGATATTTTTGTTGCGAGGCTATAATGGCTGCAATTAAGAAGAATTTTGAACTTGATGTTGCAGATGAAGTTATTGCTATGGCTTCAGGTATGTCCGTAGGTGCAGGTCGCTCAGGCTGTATGTGCGGAGCTGTAAACGGAGGTATATTGGCACTCGGAATGCTCTTTGGTCGTACAGAACAAAAAGGACCTAAGGATCCGGATGTTGTAAAGTGTATGGAACTTACACATGAGCTTCATGATTGGTTTAAGAACAATAACGGTAAGAAGTCTGTGTGTTGCAGAGTTCTCACAAGAGAATTCGACATGGGCAGGGGTGAGCATAAGGAACAATGTATAAGATATACCGGACTTTGTGCCGGAAAGGTAGCCGATATAGTAGTAAGAGAATGTGGTCTTACCAACACAGATCCGGAACCTTTTGCGGCATAGAGAGGTAGATGAGAGATGAAAGAGCTTATAAAAAAAATACCGGTTCCGCTATGCGGTCTTATGTTGGGTACAGCGGCATTGGGTAATCTTTTACAAAGTTATTCCGAGATCGCAAAAAATGTATGCGGGCTCGTAGCTGCATTTTTACTTATTTTAATGTTACTTAAAATCATCTGTTTCCCGTCAATGATAGGGGAGGAGATGAAGAATACCGTATCAGCAAGTGTTATGGGTACCTGTTCGATGGGGATCATGATACTTTCAACCTATCTTAAGCCTTATATAGGACAGGCGGCATTCGTTGTATGGGCGATCGCCGTATTTTTACATATTTTACTTATAATATACTTCAGCTTTAAGTTCATTATGAAACTTGATATGACTAAGGTATTTGCAAGTTATTATATAGTGTATGTCGGAATAGTTACCGCATCGGTGACCGCACCGGCTTTTGAAATGACAACTTTCGGAAACTTTGCATTCTGGTTCGGTTTTATCACCTTTGTTTTACTTTTTATACTTGTAAGTATAAGACATGTAAAATTCACTCAGATACCGGACCAGGCTAAGCCGCTCATCTGTATATATACCGCACCTTTAAGCCTTTGTATAGCGGGTTATATCCAATCGGTAACTCCAAAGTCTCTTAATTTTGTTATAGCTATGCTTATAGTGGCAACTGCGATATATGCGTTTGCTTTGATACAGGCGATAAAGTGTCTTGGGTTTGCGTTTTATCCGAGCTTTGCATCATTTACATTCCCCTTTGTAATAAGTGCTATAGCTACCAAGCAAACCATGGCATTTGCCGCAAAACAGGAAGTGGTACTGCCGCTTATAAAATATCTTGTGATATTTGAGACAGTAGTGGCTGTGGCATTCGTAGTATATACATTCATAGGGTTTATGAAATTTATTTTCGTAAAGAAATAGATCAAGGCTGCTCAATATAAATAATTGGGATGATGTATAAAACTTTTTATGATTTGATAATACTCGCAGCCTTTTTAAAAGCAGGGACAGATTCACACAGACGTACAAGTCGTGTGTGGAGCATGTATTTTGCATATCAATATTTATATGATAAAACCTATTATACAGGTATTGTTGTCCCGGTAGGTAGCGACTAAATAAACACTCCTTATTTCGATCTTTGAAGTTTAAGGTATTGTTGATAAAGTGAGTCACAGATTTTCAAAAAAGTACTGTACGAGTGATTTCTCGGCAAGAAGTAGGCGGGAAAGCTGTTCGTGCAGTCTGTAACGAATTTGTCGAAACTTTACCTGCGGTACTGCGGGTATGATTGAATTAAGGAGTGTTTAGTATATATTAAAAAGTTAAAATCCCCCCTGTCAAGCATAAATGATTATGTCTCGAAATAATTAATTTATAAGCCCCAAAACAAGGGGCTTTTTTTATGCACTTTCTAAATCTTCTTCAATTCTGTGTGGCTGTGAGTGTGCAAATTTATTGAATGCACTTCTCCTCCAAGGGTGATTCATAGCTGGAATGTAAGTCTTTTTGGGTTTTGGTGGTTTATAATCAGCATCCAAGTCCTTAGATTTATGCTCATGAGTCGGTATCTCCTCCAGTGCATAAATATCTTTGTCATTAACACACGCAAACATAGACCTATCTAATGCCTTGATAAGCATAACTTTGGTACCCTTTCGATAATGGATCTGCACTCCTTTATAATCTATCATCTTATAAAACTTTTTCTCGAATTGAATTGCATGTCCGCAGTCAACAGTTCTCTCAGTCAAAACTGCCAGAGTAAGGTTTATTTTTTCTTTAGACGGTTGCATTTCAAAGACAGATTTGATACCATAAAGTGGAAGTGCGAACTTCTCATTGAATTCTTTTATGTAGGAGTGAAGGAATTCATTGGCTTTATTGATATCGGTTACGCCTGCGAGCCTCAGCTCAATAGGCAGGCGTGACTGTAAAGTCTGATTTAATCGTTCTATGCGTCCTTTGGCTTGCGGTATACTGCTTGATTCAAGCTCTATTCCAAGCTGTTTGCAGGCATAAGCGAACTGTGTATAGGTGTCTTTGTCATCAGACAAGACATCTTTTTTCTTGTAAGTAAATACAGATCGTTTATCAGTAAGAAACTTATAAGGTATACCATAATCAGTAAGGATCTGCTCAAGTACATGGTAGTAACCGTTGAGCGTCTCTTGAGTATCGAACCAAGCACCTGTGACAATACCGGAGGCATCATCAATAGCCAAATGCAGATGCCATACCCTGCCCATGTACCCACTCATAAGGTGTCGCATCCATTTGCTGTAATTCGCCAAAATAAGCACACCTGGGACGACGGCTGTGAGCATTATCAACTGACACCAGGTTGACCTGTATAGATGATAGTTCTTTTTTTGTCTTTGCCGCTTTCTTTTGTTCTTTGAGCTTTTGCTTAATTCGTCTACGCTTTGCTTTGGTAGCTTTGGGAGAGGATGTATTCAGACTCCAAAAATACTCATGACAGAAGAAGCAGAAATGCTTATATCTTCATTCTTTTTGAGAAGCTCTGTATAGTGTTCAAAGTTTGCCTCAAAGTATTTATTTCTGTATAGGTCTATGACTTTTTGGCGAATCTCTATAGAGATTGTGGTAGCCGGTTTTTTACCTCTATTGCCATGAATAAAAAAATCCTTGCCACTTCTGCTATATCCCTGTAGCATACGATTTATATGTCTCTTGGTACAACCCAGAATAAGAGCTGCTCTGTCCTTGTTAGCAGTTTCCGGGTGGTCTGCTAGGCTTTTGATGACCTCATACTTCTTTTGTTCATTCATTGATAAAACTACCTTTCTGATAAGTCAACTCCTCCTGTCTGATAGAATCTGTAAAACATTATTCTACCATAAACAGGACATTTTTATTTGGGGTATAATAGGACTTTATCATATATGGCTTATATATAGTATATATTAAAAAGTTAAAATCCCCCTTGAAAAAGTCGCAGTTGTGTGCTAGAATTAAATCAAGATTTTTGCCGGGTTCCTTGGTCAAGGCTAAGGATTAAAAGGGAAGCGAGTGTAATTCTCGCACGGTAACGCCACTGTGAAGTATATTTATATACAAGTCAGGTCTATTGCCGGGCAAATAATTCATATTCTACGAGCTATGGAAGATGAATAAATATTGTCAGCCTGTAAAGGGTCTCCTCTTGACGATAAAATATTTAAGAATGTGATCTCACTAGAGTATGGGTTTAAATCTTCCCTATAAGACAGTTCTTGTTTTGTATGGGTGTGATAAGGGGTTTCAACTCCCGCTGCCGGTGAGAGGACAAGCGCTTTTACCGGCAGTGATCTCCTAAGGGAGCTTTTTTTATTTCCGGGAAAAATAATACCGATCTGTAAAACTGTCAGTATGCTATAGTAAGAATTGACAATATATAATAGGCAATAATACCGATCCGTAATAATTCATAAAACCGACATTATGATCTAACAGGCTGTGTCGGAGTGACTGATGATACTTATCCGGTCTGAAAATTTTTTAGACAACTCAAACTTCTTACACTATTCCGATTTATCGGGGAGTTAGCAACATAAACAATTGTAAGTAAGGAATTAAACAGAAACACTCCCTATTTCAATCATACCCGCAGTACTGTTAATAAAGTTTCGACAAATTTAGTACAGACTGCGGAACTCGCTTGTCCGCCTAAAAGCATGGCGGACTGACGCTCAAACAGTCCTCGTCTGTACAATTTGTAGCTCACTTTATTAACAGTACTAAACGCTACAAAGATTGAAATAGGGAGTGTTTTTGTAATTCCACCCCGCAAGGGATAGCTGCATAAGGGGTTCTGAGAGATAAGTAGCTGTTGTTTATGTTGCTAAGGGGAAAGGAGGGGAGGCGTAGTAGCGACTTTTATTCAAATTAGAAAAACGGTTGTTCGTATAGGGAATGTAGTGTTAGATACAAGTGTGCCTACACCTCTCCCTCTCCGGTACCTTAGGCACATAAACCGTTAAACTATCTTGCCGAGGACACTCTGATTCAAGACTCCGGTAATTGATTTATCAAACCGTCAGGCGAAGATAAAGATCATTACCTTTGCGAGGCTTTAGTTAGCGAGAGCATGCCCAAGGCAAGATATGTTTGTAACGGTTTATGTGATAGACAAATTACTATAAAGCAAGGATTAATTTTAAGTCTGTAATTTTGCCTCATTATTCGGGAAAATATGCTGTAAGGGAAGGACTACTTTTTAAGTCCGGAATAAAAGTCGCTCCCGCATCCCCCTCCTCTCCCCCTTAGCAACGTAAACAATTCTAAATAATCCATCACTAACAGCTTGCATTATTTATACCCGTTGTAGCGGTAAGGTAGCGGAAGATAAAAACACCTTATAATTCAATCTTTGTAGCGGTTAACTCTTTTGATAAAGCAAGATACAAATTCCACAGACGAGGACTGTTCGAGTGTAGCTCGCCACGGAGTAGGCGAGAACACGAGTTCCGCAGTCTGTGTGAATTTGTCGCAGCTTTGAAAAAGAGTTGCGTGTATGATTGAATTATAAGGTGTTTTTTATCAGCTGATTCCCCACAAATGATTACTATTGTTTACGTTGCTAACTCCACAGCAATTTAAACAAAAAATCAATAACAATTTTAATAATAATTACTATAATAATTATCTTGCAAAAAGTACTATTTTAAGCTATTATGCTAATATAATAACAAAGTTTCAAAAAATATAAACCAACAAAGGAGACCATATGAGCAAGATAATAGTAGTAGGTGCCAACCATGCGGGAACAGCTTGTATCAATACCATTTTGGATAACTATCCTAACAGTAACGAAGTAGTAGTTTATGACAAGAACAGCAACATATCCTTCCTCGGTTGCGGTATGGCTTTATGGATAGGAAAGCAAATAAGCGGCGGAGACGGACTTTTTTACTCAAATGCAGAGACTCTCAGCAAAAAGGGTGCCAAGATACACATGGAGCATGAGGTGCTGAATATAGACCATGCAAACAAGAAGGTAAGAGTAAAGAATTTAAAGACCGGTGAGGAGTTTGAAGACAGATTCGACAAGTTGGTGCTTGCTACAGGTTCAAGACCTATTATACCTCAGGTTCCTGGAGTGGATCTTGAAAATGTTCAATTAGTGAAACTTTATCAAAATGCGAAAGAAGTAATAGAAAAACTTGAGAATCCACAGATCAAAAAGGTGGCTGTAATAGGTGCGGGATATATAGGTGTGGAGCTGGCGGAAGCATTTGAAAGATGCAAAAAAAGAAGTTACTATAATCGATGTTGCACCGGTTTGTCTTGGAAGCTACTACGATCTTGAATTTGCCAACATGATGAAAGATAACCTTGCTAAGCACGGTATCAAGCAGTGCTACGGTGAGATGGTAAAAGAAATAGAAGGTGAGGGCGGCAAGGTCAAGGCTATAATCACCGATAAGAACAGATACGATGCCGATATGGTGATACTTTGTATAGGTTTCAGACCTAATACATCTATGATAAACGGTGTTGAGACATTCAAAAACGGAGCTATATTGGTAGACAGACATCAAGAGACCAGTGTTAAAGATGTATATGCGATCGGAGATTGTGCAACGGTTTATGACAATGCAACCTGCGAAAGACAGTACATAGCACTTGCGACCAATGCCGTAAGAAGCGGTATTGTAGCAGCTCACAATGTGTGCGGGACCTCACTTCAAACTATCGGTGTTCAAGGTTCTAACGGTATAAGTATATATGATCTTAAGATGGTATCTACCGGACTTAGCGAAGCAAGAGCCAAGGCTATGGGTATGGATGTAAAGGCTACTGTTTTTGAGGATCTTCAAAAGCCTGAATTCATGGAACATGACAATAAAAAGGTAACTATCAAGATAATTTACGATGCAAAGACACGTGTGATCGTGGGAGCACAGATAGCAAGTGAGCATGATATATCAATGGCTATACATCTTTTCTCATTGGCTATTCAGGAGAAGGTAACTATAGACAGACTTGCACTTACGGATATCTTCTTCCTTCCACATTTCAATAAACCGTATAACTATATAACAATGGCTGCATTAACAGCTAAATAAATAAAAAATTAATAAATAGAGATAAAGTTTAAAATAAAACTTTATCTCTATTATTTTTTTATGTTTTAAAATTAATAAAAACAGTAATATTGATTTAATTGTAGTTCAATAAATCAATTAATTGTGATAAAATAGAAGAAAAAAATTTGTATAGGCTTAAGAGAGGGAAAGGTCATGGGAAAAAACAGAAGAGTTTTACGAACGCTGTGTCTTGCTTTATCTATCGTTCTGAGTATATTACAAGCAGGGCTTTTTTTTTGATACTGCAAGAGCTGCACAAAATGCTGCAAATAACAGGTTTAATGTGGTCATAGTATCCGACGCCAGCGGTTCTATGCTCAGTACGGATCCTGAAGGCTTGAGATTCGAAGCTATCAATCAATTTATTAACCTGCTTGCCGAACAGGGTAATCTACTTGGAGCAGTATCATTTGCGGATAATATCAATGCAACTGAAGAATTGACCAAGGTTGACAGTGCCGAGTCCAAGCAAAAAATTGCGGACACATTAAAAAACACTCCGGCTAAAGGGGATACCAATATAGGAGAAGCACTGCAAAAGGCTGTAACTATGCTGGATGAAGCGGGGGATAAAGATCTTCCTTCTATAATACTTTTTTTAAGTGACGGTAATACCGATCTGAAAGATAAAAAAGATATGGAAAACTCACTTAATATGAAAGCGGATGCAATACAGGCAGCAAGAGAGAAGGACATAGCTATATACAGTGTGTGTCTCAATGCCAACAAAAAGGCGGATGTGAGTGAGATGGAGCAGATCTCACAGGCTACCGGAGGAGAGTTCAGAGAGGTAGGCTCTGCAAGCGATCTTCAAGAAGTTTTTAATTCTTTCTATAATCTTATATACGGTACCTCAACCACTCAACTTTTAGATGAAGCTTTTGATGAAAGCGGAGTGCTTGAAACTAATTTTAATGTTCCGGGACTCGGAGTTGAAGAAATCAATATAATTATTTACGGTAAGGTTTCAGAGGTGGAACTTTTTGATGCCCAAGGGCAGAAAAAAGATGTATCACCTATGGAATATAATACATTTACCATGATAAAGAGTACGGATGTTTCTGCCGGTGAGTGGAAGCTCATAACCAAAGGAACAGCCGGTAATCATATAAAGATAAATATGGTATATAATACCAATCTTGAGGTCGAGCTTAAAACACAAGCCCTCGGGAAGGTGACCAATCCTAAGGACGGAGTAAAGTTTGAAGCTTATCTTTCATCAGGAGAGATCAAGGCAGACAGCTCCAATATAGGAGGATATGAGGCGGAACTTATAGTATCGGATGCCTACGGAAAAGAGCTTGATAAATTCCCTATGACAGTGGTAGACGATCATTTTGAATTAAGTCAAAATTTATCTAACGGAGTGTATTTTGTAAAAGCACATGTATCCGGCAACAGTCTGGATAAAACTTCCGAAAGCCTGGGACCTATAGAGGTTTCCGATAAGGCTCTTACTGAAGAAGAAAAGAATAATACCGCACCTGTGCCGGTAACCGATAAAATCAAGAAACCGTATACATTATACCGTTTAAAGACAATACAGTTAGCTTTGACCTTAAAGGGCTGGCTAAGGATAAGGAAGATAAAAAGCTACACTATATGGTGGCTTCAAGCTCCTTTATAGAAGGTAAGGATTACAGTTTGGGTGATGATATGGTATTAAAACTTTATCATTACAGTTTAAGCCGTGGAGACTTTGACATAAAGGCTACAGACAGCAAGGGTCTTTCCTGCAATATAAGTATAGTGGTCAAAAGTATCAATGTAGGAGTTGTTACAGCAATAGTCGTACTTATAATAGGTCTGATCGTTCTTGCGGTTATGGGATATTTTGCCTACAGACTCTGGGGCACACCTTTTGGAGGTCCGATCACGGTCACATCAGATAAGGGTGGAGAAAGAAGAGAGCAGACTGTGACCAAAAAAACGGGAAGACTTCCTCTAAGCAGATTCCGTGTGAGCAATATAGGTTTTGATATTAAGAAGACATATTTTGAAGCGAGCGGAAAGCCTTATATATATATGTGTTCATCCAAAGAGTTTTATTGTAACGGAAAGCTTACAAAGAGGGCTAGAATTTCAAATAATATAGCAGTCATTGTTAAGCCCAACAAGGATAGTTCGGATTCTATAACTGTGCTGTATCAATCAAGACTTAAGGAGAGAAGAAATTCAAGAAGGGCGAGAAAATAATTCAGAAACCATTGATATTTTAGTTTGGGAATTCATGATCTTTAAGGTGTCATATTTATCATAAAGTATCTTAACAGATCGTGGATCTTAGTTTTTATTATATAAAAAAGATCAGCAATAATATTGACGGTTTTCTCTTAAAAAGAAAATTTTGCAAGTAAAATTAAAAGGAGAGTTGCATATGGAATACAATAGATTATTACTTAGTGCCGGAGGGGGGATTTTTTCCGTAGCACAGCAGGCAAATCAGGCTAAAAACGTAGCTACGGTATTTATAGGACTTGGCGGTACCGGAGTGGATTGCCTTGCTACATTAAAAACGGAGATCAACAAAAGATTAAAACCGGACGATCCTACAGCACCCATACCAAGTTACGATCACATTCAGTTTCTGGGGGTGGATACCGATATAAGATCTAAGGATATAATAGGGGTTACGAATTTCTTCAGTATATCAATGAATGATATCAGAGGCACTTTGTCAAATAAAATGGCTATAGATGCCAGATACGATCTTAACTGGCTCAGAAGTTCCGACATACCGGTAGCTGATCTTGGACTTAACGGCGCAGGTGCCATAAGACAGGTCGGAAGAATGATGCTTATGGATAAGAGTGCATTATTCCTTGAAAAGCTTAAGAGTAAGATAAAGGCTGCTAAGGAGGGACTCGGATCACTCAACTTAATATACATATTATTTCGGGAATAGGAGGCGGTACCGGTTCAGGTTCTTTCCTGGATGTGTGCTACCTTGTAAGAAGTCTTGCAAGCGATCCTGCTATAGGTAAGTTTACTTCTTTCGGATATGTATTTCTTCCTGATGTTAATTTAACAAAGCAGATAGATTCGCTTACCGCAGCTTTGATCAAAAGAAACGGTTACGCAGCCCTGCAGGAGATTGATTATTGTATGAATTTCGATCATAACGGAGGAAAATTCTATCAGGAATATGCCGGCGGCAAGAATGTGGCTTGGGATCAAGACCCGGTAGATATGTGCCATCTTATAAGTGCGACCAACACTTCCAGCGATACGATCAAAAATCCTTATAAATATGCTCAAAGTGTTGTGACCGAATATATTATGGACTTTTTGATCCAACCTGCCGATCAGGATAAGTTCGGTATCATGTCGCAGCTTTCCAACTTCACCGCCAAGGTAGGAGTGGCATCAAGCTCTGTGCTCAGAGGTACTAATTTAAGATATTGTACTCTCGGAGCATCCTGTGCGACACTGCCGCTTACGGAGATCAATACCTATCTTGCTTCACATTTATTTAAAGAATTCGTAGAGAATACTAAGAATGTAAAGCCGAATGAAAACGATGTAAAGCAACTTGCCATAGATACGATAGCACCAACTGCAGATTCTGTAGCCGATATTTATACAAAACTTTTTGATGATATCACCTCAGAGGCTGCCAACACAAGCTTTGAAGCCTATGACGGGGCTTATCAGGATCTCCTTCCGGATAATAACGGACCTTTCATAAACTGGTATGCGGCTCAGGAAGATACCAAGGTGGCTGCACTCACACTTAAGGTAGAGAGCCTGATCAAGGGAAATGATGCTTCATTGATAGAAAAGATAAAGAAGGCTCTAAAGAGATTTATATGCGGAGACGGAGACAGGATAGCGCCTAAGGGACCTAAATTCGCATACCAGATGCTTTTTGAAGGCTCCGAATTTAACCTTAATAATATAATATCAAGCTTGATAGTTGAGAATGAGCAAAAACTTACAAGAGAGCAAAAACAATTAGAAGAGCTGAGGGCTTATTATAAAGAGTCTGAAGACATATTCCTTGACAGAAGCAAGAGGAAGATGTTTGACAATGATAAGAAAAGATTCGATGATTATGAGACCGATATGATGAATTATGCAAGTGCAAAATACAGCATAGAGGTGTACAAGAGAATAGCCAATCTTTTGGATACATTGCAAAGACAGATCAGGGAAGAGAACGATAAATTCTTTGCAATATTTAAAAGAGTTATGGAGAATCTCAGCTCAACCTTCGAGCTTAATTCAAACTACCTTGAGAGTATGGATCATCTTGATAACAGCGACAGCTTCTATGTACCTATGATGACTATCAATGAGCTTAAGCCTGCCATGAACAGTGCTATCAAGGCACTTAATTTTGATAAGATGTTCGGAAGTTTCTTAAATATGTTCTTTGATCATCCCGATAAATGGATAGATGAGAATGAGAACAAAATATCAAAACTTGTTACGGACTTTTTTTATAGGTACTGCTTTCGAAGGATTTGCCAATAAGAATATAACGGACTTCCTTGCCGATAAATACGGAACCACCAATACGACAGTACTTTCAAACAATATATATAATGATTATATTACAGAGCTTGCCAGCAAATCTCAGGTGCTTTTCCCATTCGATACAGGACTTACACAAGTATCAAGCCTTGGATATATCAAGCATATTTCAGCACCTACAGTATCTGCGGAAATACAAAATGCGGCTAACAGTTATACACAAATAGATGCAAATTGTGAGGTCAATTCAAGTGATCTGACAGACAGGATATATATGCTCAACACAGCCTGTGCCTTCCCGCTCGGAAGTTACTCACCGGGAACCGACTATGAGCAGGTTTATTTTAACAGTACGGACGGTTTCGGAAACCATTATTATGAGGGTGAAAGAAAGGGCGGAGAAGGAAAGCTTTTAAAAGATATGATATTTAAGGATTGGAGGAAACTGCCCCCGCTCAGACCGCAAAGTATCATAGATATTAATGTTCCGGGACCGGAGCGTATGAAGGAAATAGTTGTAAATGCAAGGAATTTATATGCCAAGGGTAGAGAAGAGGGCTTTATAGATGAGGAAAGAAAAGTTTATTCGCTTGAAGATAACTTAATAGCGGCTCTTGAAGAAAAGGTGGCTAAAGCGGCTAAGATTTTGGAATCACTTGACAGTGCCGCTGCGATCGAACTTGATAGGCTTCTTTCAGAGATAGAAAAAGAAAAGAATATCAAACCGGAATATTCAGGACTGAGCATTTATAACCTCGGAGCACTTGATGAAGACAGCCAAAAGAGAATAGTGCTGGATTATTTTACTTACTCACCTGTGTATAATGTGATAGTACAAAGATCCTTAGATAATAAATCAAGGCTTAACAAGATAATAGATCAGTATGAAAGCATCAGAAAAGAAGCTGCTGAAAAAAGTGCCGGACTTATGGATAAGTTTATGCCTGCATTCTTTGAACCGCTTTTTGCCGGAGTATTCAATTTCGAGGGTATAAATATATATTATAAAAAGGTTCTTACGGGAAGAGAAGAGATCACAAAGCTTACAGAGATGGATGATGAAAATAAATTCTGGAAAATACCTGTATACCAGGCATTTATAAATTATCAACGCTTATCACCGGAATTAAAAGAGGATATCAAGCAAGATTATACAGCTGTACTTAAGAATATGAATTCCGAGAAAAAAACTTATGCGGATGAGTTGGCAAAAAGACTCAGCGAGCAGACTGCCACTTGGGTAAGTATAGCGGAAAACTATGATGAGAGAAAAATATAATAAGATTTATAGATAACCTTAATAAGTCCATGCTGGATTATATAAATACCATAAAGTTTATGTAAAAGACAGTGTGGCAATGATTGATAGATATTAAGTATTTATTTACAGGTACAGGGGATAAAGTTATACTTTATTCCTTGTACCTGTAAAATAAAAGTATCGTATAAGATATTTATTAGATACCGCACTTTAGACAAAAGCATTGTTACGGGAGATATTCAAAATGAATAAAAAGAATGTGATAGAACTCAGGCAATATACCAAGGACTGTATAGTACGCTACTCCTTAAACAGTACCAATTATTTGGGAGAAGAGCCAAGATTTCCTATGATAGTATGCTACATGGGTGAGACTTCCGAAGAGGCATATTATGATATTTCGTCAGAACTGTATCAATTATGGCCTTCATTTCATGAGCATATACTGCATTTTGCCATTGATTACAAAGAAGATGAGAATGCACTAAGTTATAAGCTCCTTAGCAAAGAGGGGGGGCAGGGAGATATCGGAACTTGAATTGCTCAGAAGTCTTAATATCTTACATGATGAAGACAGCGGTTTTGAGTCTGTTGACAGAATAAATATGTATTTCGTTATGAACAGTTCTAAAGTGCTTACATTGGACGAATATCTTAAGCAACTTGGATTATATAAGCTTATAAAAACAAAGTTAAAGAACCTGACATCAAGGGACATGTTGTTTTTACTTCTTAACGAAGGCTTGGACAGGGACAAAATCAGCGTAAAGATCAAAAACCATCTTGCCGAGTATTATCAGGAAACCGAAAATCCTGTATACAATATGGACTCTATCTTTATTATAAGCAATAAAAGAAGTGACGGCCATATAGTAAGAAGTTTTGATAAAATATACAGTATAATATCCTATGTTATAGCCCAGTCCAATCAAAGACCGATGCTCATACCATATCTATGCTTTATTCGAGGGGGCTTAAGTGCGTATCATTTTCAAGAGTGTCAAAACCTATGGATGATATTTCCCTCGTAATAATACAGAACTTTTTAAGGAATTTAAGGGATAATAATATTAGAAAGCCCCTTACAGGTATTACAAGTGAAAAAAAGTTAAAGGAGCTTGCCGGTATAAGTGATGAGGGAGTTTTTAAGTGCATAGAGGAATATGTAAAGAGCCATGAAAGTCAATACGAGGTAACTGAAGAGATACTGGAATATTTTCCGAGAAAGTATATGAATGCAGCAGATATAAGCAGACTTTCTTATGAAGAGGCGGACGATCTTACCATGGGCACTGTAAGCGGATATATATCAGGTCTTGTGGATAAGGTCCTTTCTATGTTTGAGTCGCAGGGAGTACCGGAACTTTTGGCAAATTATAAAAATTATATCAATAAAAGTTGTAAGTCCAAGGAAGAGCTTTTGGAACTTAAAGATAATATTGAAACAGTTAAAAGACTCAGCAGTGAAAACAACAACAGGTTTATAGGTAATACGGGAGTAATAGATGTCGTAAGTAAAAGACTTACATATGAATTATCGGATAACAGAAGTCTGAGAGAAAAACTTTTTGCAATCATCGAAGATGAGGCAAGAAAGTCCCAAAGTTTTGATAGAAGCTTTGAAGAACTTATCAATGCACTTGACGAGATAAGAAATGTAAATGATGACAGTATAAAATATATGTACGGTAAAATAGCCGAAAGATACATATATGATAATATGGACACTATTAACGAGGAATTCAGAAAACTACGTTCTGATGAAGAATTTTATATATTTGCAAAAAGGCATATAGAAGAAATAATAAAAAGTCATGATATATTCGGACTTAATTTTGAAGATGAGTTAAGAGAAAGACTTAATAAAAATGATGACCCTACATATATAGATAACTGGCTTTATTCAAGGCTTACAAGCATAGATGAGGTACCTGTATATCTTAAATCAACATTCGGAACTTTTAATCCTTTGGGGTCTATCTTCTCGCTGCGTACGGATACAAGATTAAGCGATCATATAAGAAAACTTTTGACCGGAACAGACAAGACTACCTACTATTATAATACAAGATCCAACAGCTATGCCATAGCCATGGAAATCTTCAGAGTAGAGGCAAGCAATATCATATCACAGGAGGAGGACTAAGCTTATGAGATATATATGCAAAGAATACGACGGAAGTAGCAGCATATCGAATGTATTTCAAAATGATAAGCAGACCTTCCTCACATGGAACAATTCGGGTAATGACGATTGTATCGTGATAAAAGCCGATTATATGAGGGATGTTGATATAGAAAGACTTTGTGAAGTATTAAATGATAATATAAGTAAAGCCGGTATCAAGATCACATCTTTTAAGGATTTTACTGATATAGAGGACAGATTGGCTCCTTTTAATAAGATCTACAAAATAGCATATGTCGATAAAAGACAGTATGCCTTGGCAGGCGGTATCGATATAAGTGAGAGAGGGTGCAGGTATACCGTACTTGCATGCGGTTTTGAGATCAATGATAACAATGAAGAAGTGTGCTATATAGTAAAACCCAATCCCAAGACCATATACGTCCCCTATACCGATATACAATTCGAAGTTAAGATGAATATAATGCAGGTGGAAAATGAAAGAGCCGGCAAGGGCGGTCTATCAGGTCTTATGGGGATGTTTAAAAGAAAGCAGGAAGAGGAAGAAGTCTCATTTTATAAAATAGAATTCGACAAAGACTACAGCAGTCAATGCAGTAACAACGATCTGTCCTACAAAATAGGAAGCTTTGAGATACCGTTTACGAAATCTCTGCTTGAAAATAAGGTCTTTTATATAAAGACGGAGCAAAAGCCGGTGATATTTAATAAGAATGAAGGCTTAAAGCTTATAATAAACGGAAAAGAATATATATAAAATAAAGTGGAGGAATTATGCCAGGATATAAATTTAAATGCCCATATTGTTTAAAGAAATGGCAGATACTGAAGTTCATTTCAGATCGAAACGTGTAAGTGAAGATGCCGATAATCCGCTGCCGCCTCAATTTTACGGTGATTATGATTCTTTTATGCTTAACTATACCGGAAATGATAAAAATCAGATACAAAAAAATTATGAAGAGTGGAAATTCTTTTCAAAGGGTACTGATGAAAAATATGAGAGGTTTTGGAAAGATTTCGGCGGCGTGACCACAGAAAGAAAAAGTGACAGTGTAAAAAAAATAGACGGTAACTTTGAAGAATATGAAAGAAAAGTTATAGACCCCTATGATAAAGCCAGTGAGGAATATCTTAATTACAGTGATAATTTATTTAAAATTGATGAATACAATATGGTAAGAGCCATAGAGTTAAAAAGCGGAGAGCTCTGTGATAGGAGGGTCTGTCCGCATTGTCATAACCCGCTTCCCACCAATTACGGACTTTATGAAACAAAATTCGTATCAATGGTCGGAGTATCCAGGGCAGGTAAGACGGTTTTTCTTTCACAGCTGATCAAACATATAGGTGACTACGGAGCCAAGATAGGGCTTACTATCATGTCTGCCAACGATACAGCGAAGCAATTCATAGATCTGCATCCGGTAAGAAAGCATCAAAATCTTCCCGGAGGTACTCCTCTTGGGCATTTTGAGCAGCCTTTATGCTTTCAATTAAGTCAGAGGATAGGCAATAAAATAAAGAGAAGTATGATAGTTCTCTACGATGTGGCAGGAGAGGCGTTGACCAATAAGGAAAGTGTAGCAAAGTTCGCCCCGTTTATATCTCATGCGGATGGAATTATATATGTAATAGACCCGGAACAATTTAAGAATGTGGCAAAGGTCTATGAGATCGAAAACAGAGTAAAGCCCGAAGAAGTTCTGGAAGAGATACTCGGGTATTTGAGAAATACGGCTTTGGAAAAGGTCAAACAAATAAGGCAAATGAATCCGAATCTGATCAGTGAAGAAGAACAGCGCAGGGTCAATGACGAGCCGAAACAAATACCTATGGCAGTCGTGTTATCTAAGGTCGATGAGAAAAATGTCATAGACGCCATGATAAATGCGGATCGTAATTGCAGTGAGGCTATCAAGGAATTGGGTGGCATCATAGGAGAGAATAATTCAAGGTTAAGCGTATTTAATGCCGGAGCATATAATAAACTGGGTCAGGCACTCGATGTATTCGTAATGAAAAATGCAGATACGCTTCGCAGCCAATTACATGATAATTTTACCGGATTTGCTTTTTTCGCCGTATCTTCCCTAGGTTGCACCTGTGAAGAGGTAGAGGTGAACGGAAGCACAATATACGGTCCGATAGACGATCCGGATCCAAAGAGAATAGAAGAGCCTTTTTACTGGATATTGTATAAACTTGGCATGATAAAGGCAAGTGAGGAGGTTTACAGTCCTGCGGATAAATTCAATATATGTCCTAATTGCTCAAGTGTTGAAACAGAAGAATATTATGCAGATAATGATCCAAAATTCAAAGGAATGTTTAGTAAAATGACAAACAGATCTGAATATAATGTAAAGAAAAATCATACCTTAAGATGTACTATATGTAAGCACACATGGTAGACAGACATATTGATAAATATCAAACGGAGGTTACAGTATGACTGATAAGATATGGCAATGTTGTTTTACCAATACAGATCATATTAATGGAAATGCTGTCAAATCGGGATGGACCGGGCTTGCAGTATCCGAATCAATTCCGAGTGCGGCATATGAGGCTTGTACCAGGTGGCAGTCTGCCAATTCGAGAATAGAAAATGAAAGTGCGGCTTTGGACAACACAGTATATGAACTTATATGTGACAAAGACTATGCCATGGCAATGAAGCATAAATACGGGATTAAAGATAACCATGGCAGACCCAATATGTTCTCACACGCATATATAGTACCGATAGAGGAATTCTTAAAAGATCCGAATTGTCTGCTGGCATTATCAGATAAGAATTTTGTTGATGATCAGGAAGAAGCCGAAAGAAGGAATAACGATCCGGCTAATCTATCGAATTTGATCTATGATAAGAGTTTTGATATCTCTTATGCTTTGGAGCTTCTTTCTATGAACAGGGAAGTTTATAAGACCTTATTAAGAACAGTATATATACTTAATGTCGATGAGAAGAGCTTAAGATCATTGCATATAGAAGTGTATGATGATAACTTGAAAAATAAAGCACTTATGTATCTTATACATATAGGGCTTCCTTATCATACAAGAGAGAATTTGAATATCGCTATCTCACCGCAAACCGATCCCTATTTCAGAAGTGTTTTATTTGATAAAGAAGCTAAGGACAGAGGTATATTTATAGTACCCGAAAGCGGAGAGAACAATAACAGAGCGCAAGCCTCTCCGGTATTCGAGCTTATTGACGAGTTTGCCGACCATTACGATCTGGATGAAAAAGATTTTTATTATAAAGATCTTAATGATAAGGCAATAGGACTTGGCGGCAAGGGTGTTCTAACCGAAAGAGCACTGAAGATAGCCTATGCTATGAACAATATAGGTGATGTAAAGGAAAAGTCCGAATGGACGGATGATAAGCTGATGCTTAGACTTTCCGATGCATTTCTTTATAATGCAGATATGATAAGTGCTGTCGAATACAGAAAAGAGTTCGAAGATTTTGTAGCTGCCATGCTTGATGAGGTCATGAAAAGAAGACTTCCTATCAATGAGAACATGTATAGCAGGATCACGGGATTTTCAATAAATGCTACAAGTGAGGCACTTAAAGAGACTTGGAAAAACTGCAGGCAGTACCAGTTTGAAAATGCCATGAGTGATGAGCAAAAAAGAGAATGGCTTACAAGTCTGGATAATAACGCACTTGAGAGCTTTATAGCATTTGCAGTTGAACTTATAAACCAAAACAGAGATCATAAGTCATTAAAAGATTATCTTATAGGTACTGTGAAAAAGTGCAAAAGTATTGATGAGCTGTTAAGAAGTGAGGCAAAAACTCTACGTATAGAAAAAGAAGTTTCAGATAAAGCATTAAGGTATGAGATCTTTCAGGACATACATAAAGTCTTGATAGATAAATTATGGGAACTTTACAATGCGTCTATTAACAGTGTGGATATTAAGACTTTATATTCTCAGGCTCTTAAAGTATACGAGCTGATTGCTGCTATGGATGAGGGTGTAAAGATGGAAACGGCAAAAAAACTGCAAGAAGTTATTTTTTTGGCAGGCATTTACTTTTGAAAAGATAGAAAAGTTCGAAACGGACAGTGAGATATACAGCTTGATGAGTTTTCCGGAAGACGAGAATTACAGGTTTTATGCGAACTTCATCGATATACTTAATAAAACTTCTCAAACCAATGATATATATAAGATATTAAATGAGCTTAATATATATTATGTCGAAAATGCCGAAACATTCATCAAAAAAGGTTATAAAGAAAAAAAATTGATCGCAAATATTTTCATTAAGGTACTTAAAAAAAATATGGAAAACATTACGGATTATGCCGACGGATTTATTGAAGACATGGTAACGATAGCTATAGAGACTGACGATCATTCCATATATGAAGAATTTATTTATATCATGAATAAAATAAACGGTTTTGAAGATATGAATTATAAAATATTGGATATATTAAGTCAGCATATAGAAGAAAGTGCTTTAAGAGAGAATAGTATATTGAGAAAAGCCATGTTTGTACGTATACATGAAAAATTCAAAGATATAGAAATTGATGAGGAAGAGGAATATACTATCAAACTTGACAGTTGGCTGGCACTTGGAAAGATACGTTATTCAAATTTGGATGAAGAATGGTTTAAGGTATTTGATGAAAATGATTATAAGGATTATAAGGCAGAGGTCCTTTCGGATAAGAATATAGAAGAACTTTTGGAAGGATCTTATTATTTCGTGAATTGTGAAATGATACAGAAAGAAGCAGGTGTCTTAATGCGGCAAAAAAATATGTTGAAGATAAGTGGCAACACAGGTCTGTAATACATAAGTGGGTGAAGTATATGGAAAGACGAGATAGGGAACCGTCGGGAGGTATAGGAGACTTTTTCACAAAGTTCTTCGGAAATAAAAAAGAAGAGTAGGGGGCTGATATGTATTTAAAAAAAGCTGATCTGTATTACAGTGTACTGTACGGCTCCGGACTATATTCTTTGACTTCCGGGAAAGCGACAGACCCTATAAACGGTGAGGAAAGTGTGAATTTTTCAAATGTGTTATTCTCAGAGAGCTTTTTTTCGAGATCCCTGGGAAGAGAGCTTGGAAAAGAAGAGCTGGAACATTATAAAAGGCTTGTACTTTCGCCTCCGGATATTAAGAATATGCTTTGGCCAAGCGACATTGTGGAATTAGGCAAAAAACAGATCATAGACGGTGTGGAAAAGCTGGATAATATTTATGCCTATGATATTGCAAGAGAAAAAATAAGTGAGAGGGACTATATTTTCTTATTCAAAAATAAAAACTATCCTCAAACTATAAGTCTGGAAGAACAGCTTGATCTTTTGGAACAGCGCTACGGCGGAGGTTTATCGGACAGATCCAAGTGGCAAAATTACCGTAACACGGAAATACTTAGCCTGGCAAAAGGACTGGTTGAAAAAATCGATAAGCTCAACAGGGACGGATATCTTTATCTGGATTTTCACCCCTCAAGGATCAGAGTGGCAAAAAGTGAGATATATCTTGATTTTACAAACCTCATATATGATATGGAAGATATTTATAACAGTAGGGTCTACAGACCGGAATATGAGAAGCTTCCGATAGAATATACGGAACCGGAGCTTTATAAGGGACAAAAGAAGGGCATAGATTTCAGTACGCAAAACTACAGCCTTGCATCTGTTCTTTTTTACCTGCTTGTGGGAAGGCATGCGTATGACGGGGTACTTCGTGCTGCCGATATAGACGATTCCTTATACAATCACTATATCAAGTTCGAGAAAATGACCAATAATCCTATATTTATATTTGATGATAAAGATAAGGCTAATCATCCGGGGCATGAAGCTAAGGATGAGGCATTGCTTGAACGCTGGAATACCTATCCGGAAGCGATGAGGAATATGTTTACTATGACTCTTGCCAGAAAGGTGGAGCATGGAAAAGATGTAAGCTACAGATATCAAGGGGAGTTGCCTACTCCGAAGCAGTGGTATGATCTGCTATGTGCACTTTAAGATTATAAGCAAAGGGGGAGCTTATGAACGCTAATGAATTAAGCTATCTTGATCCGGAAGATTATTTCAGAGATTATAACGATGAAAGCCTGACCGAGGTACTGGAAGGTATCATAGAAAAGTACAAAAAAGAAGCCTTATCGCAAGAGGAGCTTTTAAAACAGGAGCTTAAAAATTCCGGTATTGAAACCATGGATATTTATAAGTTTATACTTATAAGCAAATGTCACGGTTTTAACGAAGTTGTAAACGGTGAAAGGATCAATTCCATTGTAGATCTTAACCGCCTCACAAGCAATATATATACTCAAACAAAGCTTAACCGTGCCGATATTATGAGACTTTGTGCAGCACTGTTTACAGCTTTGGGTATAATAGAAAAATCAGGTATAAAAAATGTGCTGGAAAAGGCCATTGACAATCTGGGGGCAAAACAATATGCGAATGATGAACTGATAGGCAATGCGTTTACATTAAGCTCCTCGGAATACAGGAGTAAGACTCTGGATCATTTTGAAAAAGTTTTTGAAAATGATCATCCCGATTTAAGCCTTATCACCGAAGAAGATCTTAGAAGGCTGGAAGCATTACTTATAAGCGGTATACCGAAAGCGAAATATTATACAGCCTGTTATATACTTCATAGTTCTACTGAAGGTGCATCGGCACAGGAGGCGATAAATCTGCTTGAGCAAGCCTTTGAGGAAGGAGATGCACAGGCAGCTGCAAAACTTGCCGATTATTACTGCGATGAAGGGGGAGACTTTAACGATCGTGAGAAAGCATACAGGCTCTATACCGGTATAGGAGCTTTGGCACTTAATGACAGAAGAAAAGGTAGGCTGGTAGGTCTTTTTAATCAAAAGATGTATTACAAGCAGCTGCTCAATTACAGTGTTGTACTCTGTGCCGTGACAGTGTTGAGCATGATATTTCCTCTGAGTATGAATATATACCCTAACTTTACGATACTCGGGATCTTATTAAGTATAGTATCTTTGGGAGTTTTGGTACTGGGATTTGTAATTAATAAAATCAGACCTTATTTTAATATACAATTTATTCCGGTATCTTTGTTTATAGTATGGTTTTTTGATATTTTAATTAGACTCTTAGGGTAATGGGGGAAGAATATGTCAAGCAATAAACAAATAAAGCTCTTGTATTTTATAGTAAATATTGTATTTTTGGTTCCTTTTATAATATCGTTTTTCAGCATATTCGGGATAGTTGCCGCTGCGGTCATACTTGGTATGGGTTATGCGGGTCTTGTTGCAAACAGTAAAGAAAATAAAGAAGCTTATAGCGCTCTTACGGGCATACTATTTATGGATACCCTGATATGCGGCTCTTTGATATTTTTATATTTTATAAACAGCAGATCTGAAGTTGAGTATTCGGTAGCAGAACTGCTTGCAAACCTCGATCCTATAATTGCTACATGGATATTCCTTATGATATGCATATATATAGTAAGTGTTGTGATAAGAAACAGATCTCCTTTCGTGTTTTACATGATCTCACTTGCGAGCCTTATAGTGATCGGATATATGATCTGTACGGTTATCTGTACGCTTGACGGGAAGTTTATCATGCCGGAGTATGTTAAGGGCGGAGCAGTCGTATTAAATACTTATTTTATCTTTTCGTCAATATTTGTGCTGTGTTCATTTGTTGTGAATTTTGATAAAAATAAAGAATTTAAATTATTGGCTTTAACACTGAGCTTTGTAGTCTTTTGGGTGGTACTTATAAGCTGCTATGCCGGAATCTTGACCAAAGCCTATGAATTTGAGCAAGGATTCGGAAAACTTGTAAATGAGTCTTTACTATGGGTCAAAGTCGTGGCGGTTTATGCTACAACACTGATACTTTGCTTTAGTAGATACGCCAAGGAGATGAGTAAAAGCAAAGACAGCAGGATAGGTCTTAATGTAAATATTTTATTATTAGTAGCTAATACGGCTCTGCTTTATAAATTCGCCCTGTCATGGTACAGCGGATTTAATCTTTTTGTTGTAGCAGCATATGCACTTACCGTACTTATGTTGTTGTGGGGATATTACGGTGAAGTCAGAAGTAAAAATCGAATAAATATAAGTATAGATTATGATTACGACTTAACTATAACAGGCATTATAATGTTTGAAGCCGTGTTGTTTATATTGGCACTTTGGATGTTCCAACACAATATGTGGATAAATGCGATCACTATCCAGGTATTTACGATAATACTTCTTTTGAACGGTCTTTCGTTTGAAAAAAAAGGAGGATTTTATACATTTGCATTTATCTTTTTACAAGCCTTGGCACTGATATTCCAATTTAAGTTAAGTATAGATAATGTTATTGCCGCTACTATTATAATTATTGTAAGTGTGATAGCATATTCGGTGTTAAACTTAAAAATCCGAACAATATCAAAATAGCGAGAAGTCTTAATATAGTATTGTTTGCTTTGTGCTGTATATTAAACCTTGCTTTGATATCAAGGCACGGAAGCAAGATAAGCGTATACCCTGACGAAAGAAAGGTGGGAGTGGTAGTTAAAGCTTTGGGTAAGGACAATGAAGTAGAAAGTGCTGTTATCTACTGGACTGACAGCAAGGGAGGAAAACTTACGGAAGAGTTCGAATTTAGCGATCAGATAGAAAGTGATATACATGGAGCTTGCATGCATATAATAACTACGGACAGCTTCGGTGTGGTAAGTAAGAAAACCGAATGGTTTCCGTACTGGCGATATGTTTCATATGAATAAAAGAAGTTGGAACTTATACTCTGAGTAGCGTATTTTGGGTCTGATATATCGATCTTTTCCAATGTATTTAATGTAAAAAGATTAATAAAAAGATCGAGATAAAAGTATGATATATCATCGTTTGTATTTACAAATGATATTAAGTACTCAGGTAACGGTTCAAAGTTAAGAGGTGGGACGATTTATTTTGCGTCTTAGCTTGTAAAGGGGGATTTATGGCAGGAAGAAGAAATAAGGTAGTTAATACAAGAAGAGTAAAGAATGAAGGCTTTAATTTTGAATGCTTGCAGCAAGCTTAAGTGCAGGTCTTATATCCTGGGCTGTATGCTGGCCTTTGTATTCCTTGATGGTATTTGCGGTGCCGAGAACTGTGATCATGGGAATTATGTTTTTGATCCTTATCATAGCTGTTTTGGCAACTGTATTTGTACTGAGTCATCAAATGGGTACAAATGAAAATACTAATATAGCGATTCTTTTGATAGCGGCACTTACAGCCTTTTTGCTTTCCTTGCTTTTTCAATGGCTTTACGGCATCGGGGCAGATAATACAAGGGATCTGCTTTCGGCAAGGGAGACACAGGGCTTTATCTCCATAGTTTTAGGTATACTAAGAGTTGTCTTTTTGACCGTGATAGGAGTTGCGATAGGAGTGGCGGTTGCGGAAAGTTACGGTAGAGAAGAGGCAAAGGAGCTTATCTATATAGGTTCGGCTGTTAAGTCTTTTATAGCGGCTGTGCTTATAGAGTTCGGTACTATTTCTTTGCCGGGTACGTCCGCAAAGATGGGAATTATTTTTTGGATCTTGACAGCAGCTACTTTTACTACGAAGTTGCCCGGAACAAGGAAGAAGAGGGTGAGGAAGTCGCTGTAGTGGCAGGGTTATAGAAAATACCTTGCCGATTGAGTCCGGGTAAGTAGAAAATACCTTGCTGATTGGGGCTACACGCAATGCTTTGGGAAAAACTTCGACAAATTTACACAGTCTGCAAAACTCGCTTGCTCGCCCAAAACCGGGCGAGCCGACGCTCAAACAGTCCTCGTCTGTAAAATTTGTATCTCGTTTTTCCTTAAAGCAAAAAGCGCTTAAAGCCCCAATAAGCAAGGTATTTTCTTTGCATGTCGTGTAGAGGTTTGCTAAAGAGAATGTTGATAACATGGAGGAAATGGTGCAACTTTAACGAGACTTAATCGCACAAAGCTGATGCTACCTGCAGATAAGTGTAAGATCCTAATTGGAATTTCATGGAAGAATACATTAAGGAAAGAGAGAACAAACAAAGGAACGACTTAAAAGAGTATTACAAGAGTAGATTACTTGATTTGGTTGTTTGACCTGAAGTTTTAACAGATGTAGAATGGAAAGAATTTTTCATAGAAGAGGTTGCAGAAATTTGTTCCGGAAAAGATATATATGAAAGAGAAAGAACAATTGGCAATACTCCATATATTACAGCCACCGCAAACAATAATGGTATAGGATATTATGTAGGGAACGAAAATAAAACAATGGAATCAAACTGTATTTCCGTAAATCGTAATGGTTCTGTTGGATACGCTTTTTATCATTGCTATGAAGCTTTATATGGTAATGATACAAGGAAATTGAATCCGGTTATAAAAAATAAATATACTGCTATATGTTCTTAAAACAAATGATATTGCAACAGAAGGAAAAATACCGTTATGCTTATAAGTTTAATGGCGATAGAATGGCAAGACAAAAAATCATGATGCCGGTTGATGATAATAGCAGAATTGATTATAGAGCTATCAAGAATTATATGAAAGCTAAAGAATTAAAATTAGTAGTAAATGGTATTTTAAAACACCCAACATACAGTTAGAATATTTTATAGAAGATAAGGAAAGTTTATGAAATCGACATATGTAGATATTTGCACACATACCTCATAGAATTTTTATTAATACTGCTATTACAAAAGGAGTACTTATGAATAATAAATTGATTTATTTGGATAATGCCGCTACAACGAGGACAAAAAAAGAAGTTCTTGATGTTATGTTGCCGTATTTTACCGATCACTATGCCAATCCTTCGGCTGTTTATAATTTTTCTTCAAAAGTTCGTAACGATATCACCGCTGCAAGGGAAGTTATTGCGGATTCTCTCGGTGCGAGCAGTCGTGAGATATATTTTACTTCCGGAGGGACGGAAGCCGATAATTGGGCTGTTAAATCAACTGCCTTGGCTTATCAAGAAAAGGGCAGGCACATTATAACTTCAAAGATAGAACATCCTGCCGTGCTTAATACCTGTGCTTATCTTGAAGGACAGGGGTTTGAGATCACTTATCTTAATGTGGACAGTGAGGGGTTTGTGTCTTTGGATGAGCTTGAAAAAAGTATCAGGGAAGATACCGTACTTATAACTATAATGTTTGCGAACAATGAGATAGGAACGATACAAAATATAAAAGCTATAGGTGAGATAGCAACAAGACATTCCGTAATATTTCATACGGATGCGGTGCAGGCTTATGCACATATTCCGATAAATGTAAAGGAGCTTAGTATAGATCTTTTGTCCGCCTCCGCACATAAATTCGGAGGACCGAAAGGTATCGGTTTTTTATACATTGATTCTAAACTCAAGGTCAGATCTTTTATAAACGGAGGTTCTCAAGAAAGAAAAAGAAGAGCCGGAACGGAGAATGTACCGGGGATCATAGGTATGGCTAAGGCAGTCAGCTTAAGTATTGGTGATATGGATAAGAATTTTGAGTATACAAGTAAGTTACAGAGCTACTTGACCAAACGTTTAAAAAGCGAAATTGACGGTGTGCATATTAACGGAAGTCTTTCTAAAAGACTTGGCGGTAATATAAATGTGCATTTTGAGAATGTATCCTCAGAGTTATTACTTATAATGCTGGATAATAAAAATATATGTATATCCGCAGGTTCCGCCTGTGCCTCAGGTTCTATTGACCCTTCACATGTGCTTGTCGCTATAGGCTTAAGTTCTGATGCCGCAAGGGAAAGTGTGCGTATAAGTCTTAGCGAGGAGAATACTTTGGAAGAGCTTGATGTTCTTGTGGAAGCGCTGAAAGAGATAGTGCCTAGGGTAAGGGAGATGGCGTAGGTTAAAGAATTTATATACCGGTCTTACTCGCATACCTTAAAAGTTTCGACAGATCGACGCAGACAGAATAACTTACCTGTCCGCAGTAATTAAGCGAACCGGTGCAGCGTTCGCAAAATAATTTCGATTTGTCTGGGAGTTAGCAACGTAAACAATTGTAAGTCAGGAATTAAACAGAAACACTCCCTATTTCAATCAGACTCGCAGTACTGTTACTAAAGTTTCGACAAATTTAGTACAGACTGCGGAACTCGCTTGCTCGCTCGCCGGAGGCAGCGAGCTGACGCTCAAACAGTCCTCGTCTGTACAATTTGTAACTCACTTTATTAACAGTACTAAACGCTACAAAGATTGAAATAGGGAGTGTTTCTTTAACCCCAGCCCGCAAGGGGTAGCTGTATAAGAGTTTGGAGTAGACAAATAGCCATTGTTTATGTTGCTAAGAGGGAGTAGGGGAGGCGTAACAGCAACTTTTATTCAAATCTTAAAAACAGTCGTTCGCATAGGGAGAACACGCAAAAGTGAGGATGTAACTTGTAGTTTAACATTACTTACAGTTTTATAGAAAATTTTTCTATCCATTTATAAGGTTGCTGTATCCCTTAACAAAATCTGATATAAGGCAATGATTACTTTTAAGTATCTAAATTTAATGTATTACTCGGAAAAACATGCTGTAGGGGAAAGACTATTTTTAAGTTCGGAATAAAAGTCGCTCCCGCATCCCCCTCCTCTCCCCCTTAGCAACGTAAACAATTCTAAATGATCCATCACTAACAGCTTGCATTATTTATACCCGTTGTAACGGTAACGTAGCGGAAGATAAAAACACCTTATAATTCAATCTTTGTAGCGGTTAACTCTTTTGATAAAGCAAGGTACAAATTCCACAGACGAGGACTGTTCGAGTGCAGCTCGCCACGGAGTAGGCGAGCACACGAGTTCCGCAGTCTGTGTGAATTTGTCGTAGCTTTGAAAAAGAGTTGCGAGTATGATTGAATTATAAGGTGTTTTTTTATCATCTGACTTCCTACAAACGACTAGTATTGTTTACGTTGCTAACTCCCCGATAAATTGTGTAAGACCGAGCAGACGATTACTGACTTTGACTGCATCGATGTAGTTGTTGCCGTGACCGGTAAACGATCTTGCATTACCCTTACCCTAAGTAATGAGGCTTTTTGTAAATACATATACTTTGCTTTTTGTTACTACTTAATTAAAATATATGTACTTTTATTCTACAATGTTGTATCATTATTTTAATGACTGTATAAAGGAGATTTTATGCAAATTTTTCGGGACATAATTGATTCGATGCATAAGCCTAAAGCTTATGAGAGGTTTTTGACTTATAATACCGCAAGAAAAACATCGTATATATTATTACTGCCTTTATTTAGGGTTTTACTGATAATAATAGTGGGGTTGACGGCTTTTATAGGCAGATACGGCAATATATCCGATTATTTGAAAGAATATATACCCGAATTCAACTTAAGTTCTTCCGGACTTGATATGGAGCAAAAAACAGATGAATTATATGGGAATGTTTATGTATATATCAATACCGACGAGACAATGGATGAAAAAGAACTATATTTCAGAGGGGCAAATAATCTTTTCGTATTTAAGGATGCGATATTGATCAGGGACAGTCTGAATCAGGATAACGTATTGTATTTTAAAGAGTATAACATACCGGATGGTAAGGTTTTGACCCGTGATGAATTTATAGATGGTATAAAACCTACATTGGGAGGTATTTTAGCTGTTTTAATTATTGCGGGAGTATTGTTGAGTTATGTATTTTTTACTGTGGGTTATGCATTTACAGCCTTATTGCTAAGTGTTTTTATCAGAATTATGGCTCTTATGATGGGCATGGTATTAAAAGACAAGCAGACATTTGCAATATCTGTATACGCAAAACGGCAACATTTGTATTAACGACAGTGATCATATTGATCAACCTGGTGCTGAGACCTTATTTTAACTATGAAATAGACATACCGTATTTTTATCTTATAAAAATACTGGTGTGTATCATGTACGGATATTATACAGTACTTAATATCAAGACCCAAAATAATCGGGTATCCTCATCAAAGCCCGATTATGATGAAGATATTAAATACGGAGATGATATTTATAAAGACAGGACCAAGGATCCGTTCAAGGATGAGGGATACAAAGATCAGTTCAAGGAGTCAGGATATAAGGATCCGTATGTTCAGCCGGAAAGACTTGAACCCACGGATTCATGGAGTTTCTCAGAAAAGAAAGACGATGGTAATGAATAAAAAGAAAGTAGTTGTCGGGATGTCCGGAGGAGTGGACTCATCTGTAGCCGCCTATCTTTTAAAGGAAGAAGGATTTGATGTGGTAGGTGTTACCATGCAGATATGGCAGGATGAGGACGAAGAAAGACAGCAGTCAAACGGAGGTTGTTGCGGACTTTCGGCAGTGGATGATGCAAGGAGAGTCGCTGCCGCTTTGGATATACCCTATTATGTAATGAATTTTAAAAATGAATTTAAGTCAAGTGTTATAGATTATTTTATAGAAGAATATAAAAAAGGAAGGACTCCCAACCCTTGTATAGCCTGTAACAGGTATGTGAAATGGGAATCCCTCCTTCACAGGAGTCTGAGTATAGGAGCCGATTATATAGCTACGGGACATTATGCCAAGGTAGTTAAATTAAAAAACGGAAGGTATAGCCTACATACAGCTAAAAGCAGCGGGAAAGACCAGACCTATGCACTTTATAATCTTACACAGGAGCAGCTTGCAAGAACACTTATGCCGGTGGGAGATTATGAGAAGGATGAAATAAGAAAAATAGCCGAGAGGATAAGCCTTAGGATAGCGAATAAGCCAGACAGTCAGGATATATGTTTTGTGCCGGACGGTGACTATGCAAAGTTTATTGAAGAAAACAGCGATATAAATATTCGCAGCGGAGAATTCGTAAATACCAGGGGAGAGGTGCTCGGTACTCATAAAGGAATAACACACTATACTATAGGACAAAGAAAGGGACTCGGATTAAGTCTGGGAGAACCTGCTTTTGTAACAAAGATAGATGTGGATAACAATCAAGTCGTTATAGGTAACTCTTTGGAAGTACTTGATAAGGGTCTGATCGCAGACAGGGTAAACTGGATGAGTATAGAAGGACTTAAGATGGGAGAGAGCATAAGCCTTAAAGCAAAGATAAGATATTCCCATAAGGGTGAGAATTGTATTGTAAAAGCTATATCGGATGATAAAATATCGGTAGAGTTTGAGCATCCTGTAAGAGCGGTAACACCGGGTCAGGCAGTGGTATTTTATGATAAAGATTCTTATGTGGCAGGCGGCGCAACGATAGTTGAAGCCGTAAAATAATGTAATCAACGAAAGGAAGTAAATATATGAGATTAAAAAGTTTGGTATTAACAGCGAGTTTAGCATTATTGATCTGTGCCTGCGGAGCAAATTCGAAGGAAGCGGAAAGTGTTACAAGCAGCGAAGTGACAGAGGAGACGAAGGCGGTAGAAGAGTCAAGTGATAATTCTGCAGCAGCGGGAGCTATCAACACAAAGTCTGTGACCACACAGGTGAGTACAGTTGCAAGTAAGGAAAGTATAAGCTTTGAAACAGTGGACGAGACCATATATGTTCAAGGGGATAATGTTAATTTAAGAAGTAAGCCGGATTCAACTTCCGAAAAAATAACCGCATTTAATAAGGGTGAAGAGTTAAAACGTATAGGAAGATCCGAAAAATGGTCAAAGGTCATGTATAAGGACAAGGAAGCCTACATATCTTCGGAGTTTGTTTCTACACAAAAGCCTAAGGTAGAAGAAACCCAGGCTCAGTCACAGGTAAGTGACGGTGCCGAGATAGGATTAAATCCTTCATGGAAATACGCTGATTTTTCAAAGATCAACAGCGGAAAAGCGAAGATGTATAAGGCAAGCGGCAACAGAAAGAACAAGGTAGTGTGTGTAAATGCGGGACACGGTACCAGCGGCGGTTCATCGGTAAAGACACTTTCACATCCGGACTCAACACCTAAGGTTACCGGAGGAACTACAGCTGCAGGACAGGTAACTTCCATCGCAGTATCCGGAGGTATGACATTTGCGGACGGTACAAGTGAGGCAAGCGTAACACTTGCTATGGCTAAGGTACTTAAGAATGAGCTTTTGTCAAGGGGTTACGATGTGCTTATGATAAGAGAAAGCGATGATGTGCAGCTTGACAACATAGCAAGGACCGTTATTGCCAACAATAATGCCGACTGTCACCTTGCACTGCACTGGGACAGTACCTCAAGCAATAAGGGCGCCTTTTATATGAGCGTACCTAATGTCGCATCCTACAGAGCTATGGAGCCTGTAGCATCCAACTGGCAAAAGCATCACAGACTTGGTGACAGTGTTATATCAGGACTCAGAGGAGTGGGAACGAAGATCTTCTCAAACGGAAGTCTTGAGATGGATCTTACACAGACCTCATATTCAACTATTCCGTCTATAGACATAGAGCTTGGAGACAAGTCATCTTCACATGACGAGTCAGTGCTTAAAAATCATGCAAAGGGTATAGCTGACGGACTTGATGCTTTCTTTGCTCAATAATTTATTTAAAAGCGAAATATTGAGCTTTTACCGGTATATAGGATAGGTGAGATATTCTCTATCCAAAGTAAATATACCCATACTTGATTTAGTAACTTATTTTTTGCTATAATTTATAATTATTTTAAAAGGAGCTTATACAATGTCAAATATCGAACAAAAGGCGACAAGTGCTATAAGGATACTTTCAGCAGATGCCATACAAAAGGCTAATTCAGGTCATCCGGGACTTCCTCTGGGAGCTGCTGATATAAGTTATGAGTTGTGGGTCAACCACATGAAACATAATCCTAAATCCGAAGTGGATAAACAGAGACAGATTTGTGCTTTCGGCAGGTCATGGATCAATGCTTCTGTATTCACTGTTACATCTTTTCGGATACGGAGATCTTTCGATAGAGGATCTTAAGTCTTTCAGACAGCTTGATTCGTTAACACCCGGACACCCGGAGTACGGACATACCGTAGGAGTGGAAGCTACAACAGGACCGCTCGGAGCAGGTATGGGCATGGCTGTAGGAATGGCTATGGCACAGGCGCATCTTGCAAGTGTATTTAATAAAGACGGATTTGATGTAATAGATCACTACACCTATGTGCTCGGCGGAGACGGTTGTATGATGGAGGGTATAAGCTCGGAAGCATTCTCACTTGCCGGACACCTCGGACTTTCAAAACTCATAGTATTATATGATTCAAACAGTATAAGTATAGAGGGTTCAACCGAACTTGCATTTACTGAAGATGTAAGCAAGCGTATGGAAGCTTTCGGTTTTCAGGTCATAGAAGTTGACGACGGTCACGACCTTGCAAAGATCTCAAAGGCGATAGAAGAAGCTAAGAATAATGATGAAAAACCTTCATTTATTAATATAAAGACCAAGATAGGCTTCGGTTGCCCGGCTAAAGAAGGAAAGTCAAGTGCTCACGGTGAGCCTCTTGGTGCGGATAATATAAAAGCACTCAGAGAAACGATAGGTTGGGAGTATGAAGAGCCTTTCTTTGTACCTGAAGATGTTTATGAACATTACAAAGGTAAAGTAGATAGACTTGAAAAGTATGAGCAGGAGTGGAATGAACTGCTTGAAAAATATTTCAAAGCTTTCCCTGAAAATAAAGAGCTTTGGAATAAATATTTTGAAGAGGAAGACTTAAGCTTCCTTGATAAGGATGAGTATTGGGCTTGGGATGATAAGGCTGATGCCACAAGAAATATTTCCGGAAAAATATTGAACAGGGTAAAGCTTGAGATACCTAATCTTATAGGAGGTTCGGCGGATCTTGCACCTTCAAATAAGACTTACCTCAGTGAAATGGGTGATTTTGACAAGAATTCTTATTCCGGAAGAAACATACACTTCGGTGTAAGAGAGCTTGCTATGGCGGCTATCACCAACGGAATCATATTACACGGTGCTCTTAAGGCTTATTGTGCTACCTTCTTCGTATTCAGTGATTATACAAACCTATGGCAAGACTGTCTGCGCTTATGTCTATACCGACGACATTCGTATTTACTCATGACTCAATAGGAGTAGGAGAAGACGGACCTACACATGAGCCTATCGAGCAGCTTGCAATGTTAAGAGCTATGCCTAACTTTAATTCATTCAGACCGGCAGATGCTACAGAGACACTTGCCGCATGGTACAGTGCTCTTAAGTCTGAAAAGACACCTACAGCCATCATACTTACAAGACAGAACCTTCCGCAGATAGAGGGAAGCTCAAAGGAAGCCTTAAAGGGAGGATATGTTATTAAGGAATCTTCCAGAGAAAAGATCGATATTATGCTTATAGCTTCCGGATCTGAGGTTTCTTTGGCTGTCGAAGCCGCTGAAGAATTGGAGAAGATGTGCATAAGCACAAGAGTTGTAAGTATGCCGTGTACAGATATATTCGAAGAGCAGAGTAAGGAATATAAAGAGTCCGTGCTGCCGAAGGCGGTGACAAAGAGGATATTTATAGAAGCATTGTCAGGTTTCGGACTTGATAAATATGTGGGACTTGAAGGCGAGGTCGTATCAATGAACGGTTTTGGAGCAAGTGCGCCTCAATCCGAGCTTTTCAAAAAATTCGGATTTAGCTCAGAGCATATAATTGATCTGGCAAAACAAATGCTTAATTAGCATTCTTTTAATTACTATAAGAGAGGGTTGAAAAAATGGGTGGAATATTCGGTGTAGCATCTAAGTCTGATTGTGTAATGGATCTTTTCTTCGGAGTTGATTATCATTCGCACTTGGGAACAAAACGTGGCGGTATGGCAGTCAGTAACGGAGAAAGTTTCAGTAGGGCTATACATAATATAGAAAACTCACCATTTAGAACTAAGTTCGAACATGATGTGGAAGATCTGCACGGTAATCTGGGCATAGGCTGTATATCCGATGAGGATCCGCAGCCCCTGCTGATACAATCACATTTGGGAAGTTTTGCAATTACGACCGTAGGTAAGATCTCTAACCAAAAGGAGATCATAGAAGAGCTTTATAAAACCGGTCCGACATACTTCCTGGAACAAAGCGGCAGTCGTATCAATGCAACGGAAATAGCGGCGGTACTTATTAATCAAAAGTCAACATTTGAAGAGGGCATAGAGTATGCTCAGGATGTGATAAAGGGCTCAATGAGTCTTCTTATACTTACTCATAAAGGAATGTACGCCGCAAGAGACAGATGCGGAAGGACACCGGTCATACTCGGAGAAAAGCCGGGTTCTTACTGTGCGACTCTTGAAAGCCATGCTTTCCTTAATCTTGGCTACAGACGCTACCGAGATCTTGGTCCCGGAGAAATAGTGTATATGGATGAAAAAGGAGTCACTACTCTCAGGAAACCAAGGGAAGAGATGAAGATATGCTCATTCCTCTGGGTGTACTACGGATATCCCACAGCAGTATACGAGGGTGTGAATGTTGAGCAGATGAGATATAACTGCGGTAAGCTTATGGCAAAAAGAGATGATACTCAGGCGGATATAGTTGCGGGGGTCCCCGACTCCGGTACGGCACATGCCATAGGCTATGCCAACGAATCGGGTATACCTTTTGCAAGACCGTTTATAAAGTACACTCCGACGTGGCCTGAGATCTTTTACCCCTACACATCAGTCTCAGAGAAATCTGATAGCACACATGAAGCTCGATCCCGGTGGAATCACTTATATTCAACAAAGACCTGTTGCTTATAGATGACTCCATAGTAAGAGGTACTCAGCTTAGAGAAACCACCGATTTTTTATATAACAGCGGTGCAAAGCACGTGCATGTAAGACCGGCATGTCCGCCGATCATGTTCGGATGTAAATATCTTAATTTCTCAAGATCCAATTCAGATCTGGATCTGATAGCGAGAAGGATAATAAGAGACAGAGAAGGGGATTATGTAAGCCCCGAGATATTAAAGGATTATGCGGATCCGGACAGCAAGAATTATAAAGAAATGGTTGAAGAGATTAGGAAGATTCAGCATTTTTCCACACTTAAGTTCAATCGTTTGGACGATCTTATAGAGTCTATAGGTTTACCGGAATGTAAACTTTGTACTTATTGTTGGAACGGAAAGGAGTAGTTTAAGAATGGCAGGCATTACAGGTGATTGGTTAGCAGCTCTAAAGCCGGAGTTTTCCAAAGATTATTATAAGAATTTATATGAATTTGTTAAGGCGGAGTATGCTTCAAGACCTATATATCCGAGGTCGGAGGATATATTTAATGCCCTGCATCTTACGCCGCTTGGAAAAGTGAAGGTCGTGATACTCGGACAAGACCCTTATCACGGGGATGGTCAGGCACACGGTCTTGCATTTTCGGTACCGCCTCATGTTGAGACACCGCCTTCACTTCAAAATATTTATAAGGAACTTCAGGATGATCTGTCGCTTTACATACCGAATAACGGTTATTTGGTGAAATGGGCAAAGCAGGGAGTGTTGTTACTTAACACCGTGCTTACGGTAAGGGCGCATGAAGCCTTTTCGCATCAGGCTAAGGGCTGGGAGAGATTTACGGATGCTATAATAGAAACTGTAAATAAAGCTCACGACCGGTGGTATTTATGCTTTGGGGAAGACCGGCACAGCTTAAGTCTTCTATGCTTGATAACCCGAAACATCTGATACTTAAAGCACCCCATCCGAGTCCCTTGTCGGCTTACAGAGGTTTTTTCGGATGTAAGCATTTCAGTAAGGCTAATGAATTTCTTGAGAGTAACGGACTTGAGCCTATTGATTGGCAAATAGAAAATATATAGCGGAGATACATATGAGTGTAATTGAGTTTTTAAAAGTTATAGTACTTGGTATAGTGGAAGGATTCACAGAATGGCTTCCTATAAGTTCTACGGGACATATGATCTTGATCGACGGACTTATCAACCTTAACGTTACAAAGGAGTTTAAGGATGTGTTTACCGTAGTGATACAGCTTGGAGCAATGCTTGCGGTAGCTATAGTGTATTTTAACAAATTAAATCCTTTCAGCGTTGAAAAGAATGAATATCAAAACCGAATGACACTGCTTTTGTGGGTGAAGATAGTAATAGCTTGTATTCCGGCAGGTATACTCGGTATACTGCTTGATGACTGGATAGATGCACACATGCACAGTTCCTTTGTCATAGCCTTGGCTTTGATCGTATACGGAATTATTTTTATAGTGATCGAAAGCAAGTCATTCAGAAAAACTCCTGTTATAACGAAAACTTCCAAGATAGACTATTATACCGCTTTGTATATAGGTATGTTCCAGGTACTGTCATTGATACCGGGCACATCAAGATCGGGAGCCACTATAATAGGAGCAATGCTTCTTGGTTGCAGCAGATCGGTGGCTGCCGAATTCTCTTTCTTTTTGGGACTCCCTATAATACTGGGGGCAAGCCTGGTGAAGATAGTGAAATACAGCGGTGCATTTACACTTGAAGAGATCTTATATCTTGTAGTAGGATTACTGGTTGCCTTTTTGGTATCGGCATATTCGGTCAATTTCCTGATCAACTGGGTCAAAAAACATGACTTTAAGCTGTTCGGTTATTATAGAATAGTTTTGGGTATTATAGTTTTAGTATGGTTTTTGGTAAGTTCGCTTCTGAACGTAACTACCGTACCGGCATAAATTTGATATATGTAAAAAAGGTCAAACTTGCGGTTGAGTTGCCGGAATTTTGACCTTTCTTGATTTAGACGGAGAGTATTTATAATGAAAAAAGGTGAAATATCTATAGGCAGGGTGACAAAAACTGTCTACCCTGATAAAGGGATCATAGAAAGAGAAGAAGGTAGAGTAGTTATAAAACATGCTATAGAAGGGCAGACGGTTGAATATGTGATAAGCAAAAAAAGAAACAAAAATGCAGAAGGCAGGATACTGAAAGTAATGGAAAAATCAGTACTGGAAGATGCAAAGTCACTCTGTCCGCACAGTACTTGCGGAGGTTGCAGTTATCAAAGCGTATCCTATGACAATCAGATAAGCATTAAGGATAAGCAAATAACAGAATTATTGACGGAAGCGGCTGATGAGCCTTTTTTTATGGGAAGGCATAATAAAGAGTCCGGATGTACTTCATTACCGAAATAAAATGGAGTTTTTCCTTCGGAGATGAGGTAAAAGACGGTCCTTTAAGCCTTGGGATGCATAAAAAGGGCAAGTCATTATGATGTGGTCAATACACAAAAACTGCAATATAGTACATGATGATTTCAATATGATTCAGGCATTTACAAAAGGAGTTCTTTGCAAACAGAGGAATAACTTATTTCCATAAGCACGGCAGAGAAGGATTTTTTTAAGACATCTTATAGTAAGAAGAAGTACGGCTTATGAAGAAATACTGATCAACATAGTAACCACAAGTAAATTAAGTGAAAAAGATAGAAGACAGGCAGGAAGTAGGAGAGCTTGATAAAGAAATCGCAGCTCTTTTTAAATGATTGGCTTGAAAGTCTGATGAAACTTGAAGAAAGCGGATTAAAGGGAAAGATAGCCGGAGTTATTCATACTATTAATAATTCCTATGCCGATGCGGTCATTAATCAGGCAAGCAGGCTCTTATACGGCAGAGATCATATTTATGAGAATCTGTTGGGACTTAAATTCAAAAATAAGCAGCTTTTCGTTTTTCCAGACCAACTCAAGGGGAGCAGAAGTATTATATAAAGCAGTCATAGATTATGTGGGGGATACCGAAGGCAGATTTTTATACGATCTTTACAGTGGTACCGGTACGATAGCCCAGCTTTTATCAAAACATGCAAAGATGGTACATGCGATAGAGATAGTGGAGGAGGCGGTCGAAGCTGCCAAGGAAAATGCAAAACTTAACGATATTGATAACTGCATATTTATGTGCGGAGATGTGCTTAAACTTGTGGATGAGCTTGCCGGGAAAGTGGATATCATAGTTTTGGATCCTCCAAGAGACGGTATACATCCGAAGGCACTTCCTAAGATCATAGACTTCGGAGCAAAAAGTATCGTATATGTGTCCTGTAAGCCAAGCTCCCTTGCAAGGGATCTTAGACTTTTACAAGACAGAGGTTATAGGATGAAAAAGGCTCTGGGAGTCGATATGTTCCCTAATACTCCGGGAGTGGAGGTAGTGACACTGCTTGAAAAGAATTAAAAACTTATACTACAAAACAGCTAAACTGTAAGAAATGCTACAGTTTAGCTGTTTTTGTTTGTTGAATAAAATATCTGTCGGAAGTAGACTAAATTCTTTAGAAAGAAAAAATTTTACTTTAAAATAAGAATAAAAAGGAGGGTGTAATGTTTGAGAAGGTAGCGGCATATATAGTAAATAAAAGAAAAGCCTTCACGGTATTTTTTATATTGGCTGCAATATTTTCGGTATTCAGCAGTTCGTGGGTAAAGGTTAGCAACAAATTATCGGATTATTTGCCTCAAAGTACTAAAACCAAGCAAGGTCTTGATATTATGGATGAGAGTTTCACTACCTTTGGAAATGCCAAGGTAATGATAAATAATATCGACTATGAAAAGGCTTTGGAGATTGGTAATAAGCTTAAGGAAATAGACGGAGTTTCAAGAGTGGATTTTTATGATAATTCAGACTCATCTTATGACAATAAGAACATAGAAGACTATTATAAGGATTTTGCGGCACTCTACACCGTAAGTTTTGAAGACGTGGAAGATTCAAAACTTGTACAGGATGCGATAGTAAAGGTAAGAGAAAGCGTATCCTCTTATGACAATGTTGTCTACACGACTATAGATAAAGACGATGCAAAATCACTTAATGAGGATATGAAGATAATAGGAATATTGGTCGTACTTATTATAACGGGTGTACTGATATTTACCTCTCAGACCTATGTAGAGATCTTAATATTTATGCTGACCTTCGGAATGGCAATATTATTGAACGTAGGAACAAACTTTATATTCGGAAGAATATCTTTCGTGACAAAGGCGGTAGGAGTGGTTTTACAATTGGCACTTGCCATAGATTATGCGATCATTTTGTTTCACAGATTTATGGAAGAAAGACGGGAGTTTAAGGCAAAGCATGCTTTGATCAATGCCCTGGCTAAAGCTATACCCGAGATATCTTCCAGTTCACTTACAACAATGGCAGGAATGGTAGCACTGATGACCATGCAGTTTCGAATAGGTATGGACCTTGGTCAGGTATTACTAAAATCGATTATTTTCAGCATGATAAGCGTATTTATATTTATGCCGGTACTTATTATGATGTTTGAAAAACAGATCAAAAAAAGTATGCATAAAAGCTTCGTTCCGAATATCGACTTCCTTGGGAAAAAGATATTAAGCGTAAGATATATCATAGCCGGAGTATTTGCGGTTTTGGTAGTAGGGGGAGCTATATTATCCGGAAAGACTGCATATATATTTGATCCCAATTCAATAAAATCAGATAAAAAGACGGAATACATAGCTGCGAAAGAAGAGATAGAAAGACATTTCGGAAGCTCAAATATTATGGCGGTGGTAATACCTAAGGAAGATTATATAAAAGAAGCAAGACTTTTGGAAGACATATCCAAAGTAGAGGGAGTAAGATCAGTTACCGGACTTGCCAACATAGAAGTGGGAAATGAGGGCGAATACGTACTTACAGACAGTCTTAAGCCCAGAGAGCTTGCAGAGATAGCTGATGTAGATATAGATATAGTAAAGATGGTATACAGATTCTATGCACTTAAAAATGAGCAGTACGGAGCATTTTTAAACAGCATAGACGGCTATAAGGTCCCTATAATAAATATGGTCGACTTTCTCTATGATCAGATAGAGAACGGCGGTGTGGAGATAGATGAAGATATAACGAAAAATATAGAAGATATCCATAAGAGTATCGCAGATGCAAGAAAACAGCTTGAAAGCGAAAAATATTCACGTTTACTTGTGGTATGGAACAGAGATCTTGAGGGAAAGGATACATTTGCCGGAATCGATGAAATAGAAAATATAGCCAAACCTATTATAACGAAGTATATGTAGTAGGGGATTCCTCAAGCAACTATGAGATAAGTAAGACATTCGGAACGGATAATTTGCGTATAAGTATAATCACAGCCCTGCTCGTAGGCATCATACTTCTCTTTACCTTCCAGAGTGCGGCACTGCCTTTTATACTGGTGCTCACCATACAGGGAAGTATATGGGTGAATTTCAGTTTGCCTTTCCTGACGGGTGAGCCTATGTTCTTCTTAAGTTACCTGATAGTCAGTTCCATACAAATGGGAGCGACCATAGACTATGCGATAGTTATTACAAGCAGATATATGGTACTCAGGGAAGAGTGTGAGGAACACAAAACTGCCATATCACGAACCCTTAACGAAGCCTTCCCTACTATAATAACCTCAGGTACCATAATGGCAGCTTCAGGATTTGTCATAGGATATCTTACATCAAACGCAACTATAGCGTCACTTGGAAAAACACTCGGGGTAGGAGTAGTTATTTCCATAATCCTGGTAATGTTCGTCTTACCGATACTTTTATATTTATTCGACTTTATTATAGATAAGACATCATTCTCAAGGAAAAATAATGAGGAGGAGAGCAGAAGAGAAGATGAAAATTAATATAAAAAAAATAACGGCTTTAGCCCTCAGTATAAATATGATCTTGCAGCCGCTCAGTATAGTTGTTTATGCGGATACGCAAAATGCCCAAGCTGTAAACCCGGAGCAGGATATAATATATATAGACAGTGCTACAGCCCTTAAAGAGATATCAAAAAATGCCACAACAGAAGAATTTACCTTGGGTAAAAGTTACGCACTCAGTTCGGATATAGATCTTTCAAATGAAGATTTTACACCCATACCTGTATTTTCAGGAACACTTGACGGTCAAGGTCATACTATAAAAGGCTTAAGCATAAGTGAAAAAAGCAGTGATGCGGGACTCATAGGACTTATAGGAGAACAGGGAGTAGTAAAAAATCTTAACATAGAGGGAAATATAGCTCCGGGAGGAAGTAAGATTACGGCAGGAGGAGTGGTAGGAACAAATAAAGGTATAATAGACAGTGTTAATTTTTCCGGAATATTAAAAGCCTACAAGACAGTAGGAGGAATGGCAGGTATCAACGATGATACGGGCTTTATATTAAATTCCAAAAAAACTACGCACAGGTCGATGGAACAAAAGCTGGTTGGCGGAATAGCAGGAATTAATAAAGGAGTTATCATTTCTTGCGAGAATAAAGGAAGAATATTCGGAAGCAAAGAAGTGGTGCTTTCGGATGAAAAACACTGCCGCACTACCAAAAGCTTAATGTGGAGAAAGTGACTGCGGATGAGGAAAAAGCCCTGAGATAATGGGAGGAATAGCCGGAGTTTCAACAGGCTATATAAAGTCATGCAGCAACCTGGCTAAAGTAGGTTATGAGCATACAAGTTATAAAGTAGGAGGGATAGCCGGAGTTCAAAACGGAGTAATAGAAGAGTGCAGCAATCAGGCTATAGTATACGGAAGAAGAGATGTAGGAGGAATAGTCGGAGTTCTTGAGCCATATATGGAGATAGCCTATGAGAGCGATACCTTGGATAAACTTAACAGACAGCTTGAAGTTCTTAATAAATTATCCGATGATTTTTCCGCACAGATCGATTCTTCAGTAAGTTTATTACAGGAAGACAGCGACAACATATCAGCAAAACAGGATAACTTAAAACAAAATATTGATAATAGAATAGATATTCATAAGCAGGAAAATGATAAATTCGACGAGGGACTTGATGAAAAAAGAAAGAACCTGGAAGGAGTTGGAGAGAATATAGCGGACAGTGCCTCCGATGCTGCGGATAAGATAGGAGATCTAAGAGACAGACCGAGCTATTCCGATATTATTAAAAGCGATAATACAAAGCTTGAAAATACCATAGCTGCAATAAAAAATATCTCCACAATAACAGAAAGAATGAAGTCCTCACTTGAAAATAAAAGAGGTAAGTTAGACGGAATAGAACAAGATTTTTCATATCTTAGCGGTGATATAGACGAGTTATACAATCAGTCCAGGGACCTGATAGATTATTTGGATAATCAAAAAGATCAATTCAGTGATGATCTTTCGGACAGCAGAAATATTATAAAAAGCGACGGTGAAGCCCTGAAAGCCGAAATAGATAAGGCTAAGGAAGATCTAAGAACAAGCAGCCAAAGCATGAAGACCGATATAGATAATATAAGGTCTGAGATTGGTAATATAAGGGGTATCATTGATGAAGGCGAAGATAATCTAAGAGCAAAGATAGAAGATAAGACTGTTTTTTATGATATTTCAGCAAAAAGCGATAAGAATTTTGAAAAAGCAAAACTTATTAATTCGGTCAATAAGGCAGAGGTCATAGGTGATTTTAATGTCGCCGGCATAGTGGGAAGAATAGGTATAGACCTTAAGGAAACCATAAGTGACAATATCGGTCTGTCAAACAGAATCAACAAAAGCGGTGAAACTTCACTTAATTTCAGTGATAATATTTATGCGATAGTGTCAGGCAATACCAATGATGCGGACATAAATGCAAAGAATGATTATGTGGGAGGAATAGTTGCAAAAGCCGACTACGGTGCGATAACAGGCAATCAAAATTATGGAAATATAAGTTCCGAAAACGGTTCTTATGCCGGAGGCATAGCGGGTTACAGCACCAATATGCTAAGCGATTCTTACAGTCTGTCAAGAGTAAGTGCCGTAAATTATGTGGGCGGTATAGCAGGCAGTGCAAAGGAACTTAAAAACAACACTGTAATGTCGGAGGTCGTTAGTACGGAAGATGCCAAGAAGGGCAGTATAGCAGGAGAGCTTACAGAAGAAGGAAATGCCGAATACAACAGATATGTTGACTACGGTGTAGGTGCGATCAATAACATAAGCTTTGCAAAAGAGGCAAATACAGTAAGTTATGAAGAACTTTTATCACAGGAGAGCACACCGGAAAGATTCAAGTACCTGGAAGTTAAATATGTGGTAGGAGATGATATCATAAAAACAGTGAAGGTGAATTATGGTGATACTGTAAGTTCGGCAAATATTCCTCAACCTCCTAAAAAAGACGGTTATAATACATATTGGGAAGCAACACCGGGCAGAGAGATAACTACCAATACCACTATACATCTGATATCAGCCCTGTGGAACAAGGATATCGTAAGTGTGGAAAGTGTAGGAGAAAAACCTGTACTTTTGGCAAATTCCTACTTCTATAACGGAACCACAGTAGAAGTTAAGGAAGCGGAATTATCGGGGGATGATAAAAATTTTTCGAAAAAAGTGTTGAAAAAATATGAGTACAACATAATACCGGGAAGCAACGGTTCGTACATTGAACTTAGGGTATTGAGTGAAGATAAGAATGCAGATGTGATTGCGATAAAGACTGAGGACGGTATAAAAATAGTTGAAAGTGAGAGGATAGGATCTTACATAAGTTTCAGGGTGGACAGATCCAAGGGAGAATTTTTGATACTCAAAAATTCCAAAGAGAGCAACATGAAGGTACTTATAGCAATCGGAATAACGGCGGTACTTGTTTTAGGCTGCGGTTTATATTTAAGAAAGAAAAAGTAGTAGCTGTACTTTATCAATGTAAGATGAATCCTGTAAAAAATATTTAAAGTAGAATATCCGCAGATCAGGCAGTGGAAAATAAAAGAAAAAATTTCATCATGTGTTACAGAAGAGAAGCCACTCAAGAAATCATAGAAGAAACAGAAAATACTTGGAATAAAGCGGCAAACAGACAATAAAGGCTTGCACTAACAAAGCCTGTGGTGTTAGAATTGTAAAGTAAATAAAAAGTTCCGAATACAGAGGAGGTTCTTATGAGGTTGTCTAAGAGTATATTGGGTGGCATGTCTGTTGCGATCGTAAGTTGTGCTTTGATCGTACCGACTTTTGCACAAGCCAAGGCACAGTGGAAGAGGAATGATAAGGGTTGGTGGTATGAAGAAGCTGACAGATCTTATCCCACAAATGCATGGAAGTATATTAATAATAAGTGGTATTATTTTGATGCTAACGGATACATGGTAGAAAATCGTTGGATAGGAAACTATTATTTGGGTGCCGACGGAGCCATGATTGAACAAGGACAGTGGAAGAGTAATAATAAGGGCTGGTGGTACGAATATAAAAACGGATCATACCCTGCAAATGCATGGAAGTATATAGATAACAAGTGGTATTATTTTGATGCTAACGGGTATATGGTTGAAAATCGCTGGATAGGAAACTATTACCTGGGTGCTGACGGAGCTATGCTGGTGAATACAAAGACACCGGACGGATACTATGTTGATGGAAGCGGTAAATGGATAGAAAGTAATAAGCCTGTAAAGACAAGCTATTCGGGCGGATCGGGCAGTTCGGGCAGTTCCGGTGGTTCAGGCTATTCGGGCGGCTCAGGCGGATCGGGTAGTTCAGGTGGTTCAGGCTATTCGGGCGGATCGGGTAGTTCGGGCAGTTCGGGCGGATCGGGCAGTTCAGGTGGTTCAGGCTATTCGGGCGGATCAAGCGGATCGGGCAGCTCAGGCGGTTCAGGCTATTCGGGCGGATCAAGCGGATCGGGCAGCTCAGGCGGTTCAGGTAGTTCATCAGGTTCAGGCAGCTCAGGTGGATCCGGAAGTTCATCAGGTGCCACAAGTGCAGCAGGATCAGGAAGTGCATCAGGATCAGGAAGTGCGTCAGGATCAGGAAGTACAGCAGGTGCGTCAAGTGCCGAGACTTTGGTAGTCAATCAACTTATGGCTTTGGGCCTTAGTAACAAAGAAGCAAGACTTTATTATCTGGTAAATGCTTACAGAGAAAGTCTGGGACTTCAAAAGTTATCACTTTCGGTTTCATTGACTCAGGTTGCAAGGACTCACGTTGCCGACTCCAATGCCTACCATCCTGAAACTCTGTATGATTCAAGAGGCATAAAAGGAAACTTACACAGTTGGTCAGGTAACGGAAGCTGGACACCGGTAGTATATACTCCGGATCACAATTATGATTACCTTATGTGGAGTAAGCCCGGAGAACTGACATCTTATACAGGAGACGGATTTGAAATATCCGCAGGCAGTTCAGGTTATAATTTAACTCCTGAAACGGCACTTAATTTGTGGAAGGGTTCATCCGGGCATAATGCTGTTATGACGACTTCCAGAATGTGGGGGAATCTTAAAACCATGGGAGTTGCGATAGACGGCGGATATGCACATATCTGGTTCGGAAGCGATGCGGATCCGGCAGGTTACTATGATGTGGCAGGCTATCAGGTCCTCCATCCTTAGTAGTGTGGTGTTTAAATAACTTATACAGATACCGTAGATTTAAATAGTTATAATTTTGCAGATCATTTGCGGAATACTTTGCCTTTCTTTAACTTTATGTGAAAAACCGGCAATAAATCAGGTGAGTTATTTTATAAAAAGACACAGTGAAATATAAAAAAATCAGTAAATCAAGAAAATACGGAGCATTAATAATGAATAAATATATCTTATCCTGTTGTTCGACAGCCGATATGCCAAAGGAATTTTATGCTAAGAAAGATGTAAAGTATATATGCAGTAATTTTACTATGGATGGCAAAAATTATAAGGACGATCTCGGAGAGTCTATGCCTATAGACGAGTTTTTCGACAGGATGAAAAAAGGGGCAATGCCTACGACTTCTCAGATAAATGAAGACGAGTACAGTCAGTATTTTAGGGCGTACTTGGAAGAGGGGTTCGATATCCTGCATATATGCCTTTCGGGAGGTATATCGGGCACGGTTAACTCTCTTAAAATAGCTGTAGATTCCCTTATAGAAGAATATCCCGATAGGAAGATCTTATTCATAGACTCTTTACAGGCATCTATGGGCTTCGGACTTTTGGCAGATATGCTTGCAGATAAAAAAAATTCGGGTGCCGATATAGATGAACTATATGAGTACGGTATGAAATTAAGACACAGTATAAATGCATACTTCTTTTCAACGGATCTTACCAGTTACTTAAGAGGCGGAAGAATAAGTAAAACTGCATTTACGGTAGGGAAAATATTAAACATTTGTCCTCTTATGCATATTGATGCCGAAGGAAAGCTCATACCAATAGAAAAAGTCAGAACCAAGAAAAAGGTTATGGAAAGAATAGTGGAGAAGATGCAGGAGAATGCTCTTAACGGAGCGGACTATGACGGCAAATGCTTCATATCACATTCCGCCTGCTACGAAGATGCAAGGAAGGTAGCAGACATGATAGAAGAAAGATTCCCGAAAATGAAAGAAAAGGTAAAGATCAATTCTATCGGTACAGTTATCGGGGCACATACCGGAGTAGGAACTGTAGCCGTATTTTTTGTAGGCGGTGCCAGAAAGTAAATTTATTATATTGATGTTGGTGGATATATAACAGTATGGAAGACGACCTTGTTGTCCTATCTTATTCATAGATTTAATTTTAGGCAGATATACACAGACTTGTTACTTTGTTAAGTCCATCAAAAAGTGCTGAGCAAAACAAAGACTTTACCTGTGAAATTTCAAAGCTGCTTTTTAAAAGATCTGAGCATTGTAAAGATCGGATAACAAGGCGTTTCTTGTTTGCTTGTAAAAATAAGGAATTAATTTATGATAATTGAATATAATAATTTGAAAAAAACAGTAAACGAATCATGTTTACTGTTTTTTTTGATTAAAGGAAAATCAAGATAAAATAAAAATTAATAAAAAAATATGTTGTGATTGAGTAAGGTAAGTCAAACTTACAATTTCTTAATTAATATATATAAACTATTGTTAGCTATGGTATAATATTTCCTGCGAATGACAAAAACTTAACATTCATAAAATAAACCTTAGTAAAACAGTTTTCTATTTGAAAGGTCAGGATTAAAGTATGGGGAAAAAGGGTTTTGTATTTTTACCAAAAGGATTTGACGAAGTAGTACGTATTTTAAGTAAAAAGTATCGCATATATGCACCTGTGCTAAAAAAGGGAGAAGGCAGATTCACCGATACTGATGTGGTACGCTACGATTTTATAAAAGAGGCGGCTGAAATTGAGCTTGAGAAGAAGTCGGATTATTCTTTTAAGGAAATTTTAACACCACTTTCACAGACGCTTTTTTTCTTTACTGAAAATGAAGTAAAGGAAGCGGATGAAGATACAAGCGAAGTGATAATATTCTTAAGAAGCTGTGATTTAAATGCTTTGAAAAGACTTGATCAGATTTATCTTCATAACGGAAGAGATGAGGACTATTTCTACGCACGTATAAGAGACAATGTGAAGTTTGCCTTGATAGGCTGTTCTCACTCCTATGAGGATTGTTTCTGCGTAGATATGAATACCAATCGTGCAGATGATACGGATTATCTTTTCTCGGTTGATTTAATAGACAACCGATTCCATTGTCAATTAAAAGAAGAAAGTCTGGAGGAGGTTTTTGCAAATAATGCTATAACAGAGCAGGAAGTTATCCCGAGATATGTTACGGAAAATGAAACAAGAGTAGATCTGCCTGAAAGTGTTCCGTTGACCTTGTTCCAATCGGATATGTGGAATGAATACAGTATCCGTTGTATAGGTTGCGGAAGATGTAACTATGTATGCCCTACATGTACCTGCTATACCATGCAGGATGTTTTTTATACTGATAACGGTAAGGTCGGTGAAAGACGAAGAGTAGGTGCCTCTTGTATGGTGGACGGATATACCAATGTTGCCGGCGGAGGAGAATACAGAAAGAAAAACGGAGACCGTATGCGCTTTAAGACAATGCATAAGATCTACGATTTCAAAAAACGTTTCGGATACAATATGTGTGTAGGTTGTGGAAGATGTGATACAGCATGTCCGGAATATATTTCATTTTCCAATATAATCAATAAAGTAACAGCTGAAGTCAAAAAGGAGGTCGCTAATGAGAAATAATCCCTATGTACCCTTTTCTTCTAAAATAGTTGAAGTTATTCCGCATACCGATAAAGAATATACCTTCCGTATGGAATTTGAGGGAGAAGTAAAGCCGGGGCAGTTTTTTGAAGTATCTATTCCAAAGTTCGGTGAAGCACCTATTTCAGTCAGCGGTATTAGCCCTAAAAGCATTGATCTTACAATTCGTAGAGTAGGAAGAGTTACCGATGAGGTGTTTGAAAATTACGCAGGAGATACATTGTTTCTTCGTGGACCTTACGGTAACGGTTTTGATGTAAATAAATATATAGACGGCGAATGTCTTGTTGTAGCCGGAGGTACAGGCGTTTCTCCGGTGCGTGGCGTAATTGACACACTAAGTGAAAGTAAAGATGCAAAGGATAAACATATTATTTTAGGCTTTAAGAGCCCTTCGGATATGTTATTTAGAGATGACATTAAACGTTGGGAAAAAACAATGGATGTTATACTGACCATGGATAAAGAGGCGGAAGGTTACAACGGTAATGTAGGTCTGGTAACCAAGTTTATACCGGAAGTAAAATTAAATAATGTGGAAACAACACAGGCTGTTGTAGTAGGTCCTCCCCCAATGATGAAGTTTTCCGTAATTGAGCTTTTAAAGCGTGGATTTAAAGAGGAAAATATTTGGGTTTCTTATGAAAGAAAGATGTGTTGCGGTATAGGTAAATGTGGGCATTGTAAGGTAAATGATACCTATATCTGCCTGGACGGTCCGGTATTTAACTATGTTGACAGCAAGAGTCTGATTGACTAGGAGGAATGAAGATGGCTAAGGATATTAATGTTGGAAAACTGAAAAGAAATGCCTTTCGTGTGTCTAAACATCGTGGTGAAACTGCATCCCGTGTCAGAATGCCGGGTGGTTATATAGATGCTGAAAGTATGAAAAGGATAAGTGAGATAGCTGAAAAATACGGTAACGGAAGTATTTTCCTCACCAATCGTCAAGGTGTGGAGATCCCGGGAATAAAGCTTGAAGATATGGATGCTGTCAATAAAGAAATACAGCTCGTTATTGATAATGTTAAGACCAATCAGGAAAAAAGAGATACCGGATATGCCGCAGCAGGAACAAGGAATGTTGTAGCCTGCCCGGGAAAGCGTCTTTGCCCTTACGGAAACTATGATACTACAGAGTTCGCAAGAAATGGAGAAGATGATATTCCCCAATAATTTACATTTCAAGATAGCATTTACAGGTTGTTCCAATGACTGTGCCAAGGTTAGGATGAACGATTTCGGCATTATCGGAATGACGGAGCCGCAGTACGATCCGGATCGCTGTGTTACCTGTGAAGCCTGTGTAAAGGCTTGTAAGAAAAAAAGCGTAGATGCTCTTAAAGTGGTTAACAAAAAGATCGTAAGAGATACAGAAAAATGTATAGGTTGCGGTGTCTGCATTACAGTGTGTCCTACAAGAGCATGGACCAGAAGTAAGGAAAAATACTACCGTTTGGTATTGCTTGGAAGAACCGGAAAGAAAAATCCAAGAATGGCAGAAGACTTTATCAAATGGGTGGATGAGGATTCGATCTTAAAAATCGTAAAAAATTCCTACTCCTATGTGGAAAAATACATAGATCCGCAAGCACCCGAGGGAAAGGAGCATGTGGGTTATATAGTGGACCGTACCGGATTTGAGGAATTCTATAAATGGATAATGGAAGGGGTCACACTTTCGGATAAAGCCGAACTTGCCAAGACAATGTATTGGGGCGGAAAACATTACGATAAATTTTAGATAGACAAGCGATGTTACAGGATCTGCACGTTGTAAATGTCAGAAAGCATTAATACAGATCGTAGAGACAGACAAACACTGTAACAAGGTCTATATTTGAAAATGTACATCATAAATTGATGATAAACCACTATAGATATCGAATAGAGTGTGTAAAGTTTACCTTGCATTTCAATCTTACTTGAAATAATTTTCGCAAAGCTGTGTTAGTTTTATGAAGTTTGAAAAACTTACCTTTGTAGCGACTGTCGAGGTCTGCTGCGTCTGAAAAGTTTAGGACTGCTTATACCAAACTTGCTTTGTGAAAATTATCAAGTCTTACAGAGATTGAAAATGCAAGGTTATTTTTTGCATTAAAAAGGTTCTGAAAGGTTTAGTCTGATCTAATATAAAATTTACCGAGGTTTTTGAAAAAACTTTGTAAATATGATCGTATAATAAGAGTTTTTCAGATATCAAAAAATGATTGAAATTAAAGGAAGTAATATTTCTACATCAATAAATCAAAAAACGCCCTGTCAGCCTTCGACATAAATTTGTCCCTGTCATAGGCAACACAAAGTCTCCAAAATGCCCTGTATTTCTTTGGGATATGAAAATATACTATACCCTCATCGGAATTTGATTTGGCATAGCTTTCGGGCAGGATGGTCACACCCAGATTGCTTCTTACAAGCTCTTTGGTACTGATAAAATTTTGAATAACGATATAAGTATGCACGTTATTGATATTTGCCTTTTTAAGTATCAGATCGACCACCTGTCTTATCCTTTGGTTTGGAAAAAGCATAATAAATTTCTCGTCCTTTATATCTTTGATATCAAGACAGAGCCTTTCACTTCCCTCCTCAATAAAAGCCTTTTTACAAATAGGATTTTTATCCGAAACCAGTATAAGAAAATCTTCTTTTGAAAGGATCTCATAGCTAAACCTCTTATCATCCTTATCCTCACTTAACAAATGCATGATTGCGAAAGAAATATTACCCTGTTCAAGATCGGTAAAAAGCTGTTTGGAAGGATTTTCGGTAATATTAATGTTGATATTTGGATAGATCTTGGAAAATTTGCTTATTATTTCAGGTAGAAGTACCAGGCTTAAATGATTGGTGGTTCCGAGATTTATACTTCCGGATTGTAATTTTTCAATATCAGCTATCTCAAGCTTCATCTCCTCGTATAATTTTAATATCTGCTTGGCATACTTATAATAATATTCACCGCTGACACTAAGTTTAAGTCCTTTAGAAGCTCTTATAAAAAGCTTTGTATTAAGCTCTTGTTCTATACGTTTAAGAGCCTGGCTAAGCGAAGGCTGGGCGACATATAGTTTCTTGGCAGCCTTTGAGACACTGCCCTCCTTTGCGATGGTTATAATATAAAGTAATTCCTTGTCTGACATAGCGACCTCCTTATTAAAACAAATAGTGATGGGTTGGCAACAATTTAGTACTGTCGATAAAGTGAGTTATCAATTCCAAAGATGATGACGTCAAAAGCGTAGCTTTTAACAAAGAAGGCAACTACAGTATTTGAGAAGCCTGCAAATCACAATATAACGTCTACCCCATGAATCACATCGCCATCACCTTTCGGGTAGGATACGCCTAAAGAAACACTCCTTATAATTCAATCTTTTTAGCGGTTTACCCTTTTGATAAAGCAAGGTATAAATTCCACAGACGAGGACTGTTCGAGTGCAGCTCGCCACGGAGTAGGCGAGCACACGAGTTCCGCAGTCTGTGTGAATTTGTCGCAGCTTTGAGAAAGGGTAGCGTGTATGATTGAATAATAAGGTGTGTTTCAACATATTGTAAAAACCTATAGCTTCTATTATATTTATAGTATTTGCCTATAAGGATATATTATTATATAATGCATTTTAAAACAAGAACAAGTAAGGGGAAAGCTATGGTAAAACTATACGATGGAGGAGTTTATATATTAAACTCCAATGAGATAATAGAAGAAAAAGATTTTGAAATCGTAAAAGCAAAAAGAAATTTGCAGGCTGATAAGGAAAGTGCTGCAAAAGGTACTATCAGCTACGAGATACTCAGTGCTCACAATACCTCAAATGATGATAAAAAATTAAAGTTAAGATTCGATTCCATGGCATCACATGACATAACCTATGTAGCCATCATACAGACTGCAAAAGCTTCCGGTATGGAGAAGTTTCCGCTGCCCTATGTCCTTACCAACTGCCACAACTCACTTTGTGCTGTAGGCGGAACTATTAACGAAGACGATCACTTATTCGGGCTTTCAGCCGCTAAAAAATACGGAGGTATATATGTACCTCCGCACATTGCCGTCATACATCAATACATAAGAGAGGCTATGGCAGGCTGCGGTAAGATGATACTCGGCTCAGACAGCCATACAAGATACGGTGCGCTCGGAACCATGGCAATAGGTGAAGGCGGAGGAGAGCTTGTAAAGCAGCTTTTATCCGATACCTATGATGTAAATTATCCTGAAGTAGTGGGTATATATCTGGATGGAAGTCCGGTGAAGGGCGTAGGTCCTCAGGATATAGCACTGGCGATAATAAAGGCGGTATTTAAGTCCGGTTATGTGAAGAATAAGATCATGGAGTTTATAGGTCCGGGTATCGCATCCATGGATACCGATTTCAGAAACGGTGTGGACGTCATGACTACGGAAACTACCTGTCTAAGCTCTGTTTGGGCAACAGATGAAGATACCGAAAATTTTTTGGCGGTACATAACAGAAAAGAAGATTATAAGAAATTATCACCGAAAGAAGTGGTATATTATGACGGTCTGGTGTATGTGGACTTAAGTAAAATAAAACCGATGATAGCACTTCCTTTCCATCCCAGCAATGTATATGAGATAGACGAAGTCAATGCAAACTTAGAGGATATACTTGCAAGTGTAGATAAAGAGGCTGCACGTATAGGAGGAAAAGCCGGAGAAGAACTAAACTTAAGAGGAAGAATAGAAAACGGAAAATTAAGAGTGTCACAAGGTATCATAGCAGGCTGTGCCGGAGGTAATTACAGCAATGTTATGGAAGCGGCACACATTCTTAAGGGCAAAAGCTGCGGTTATGACGAGTTCAATATGTCTGTATATCCCTCATCACAGCCTGTATACATAGAATCAGACAGACAGGGTGCTATATCGGATCTGATGTCTGCCGGAGTAATAGTAAAGACTGCATTTTGCGGACCTTGTTTCGGTGCCGGGGACACACCTTCACACAGAGGCTTAAGTATAAGACATACTACAAGAAACTTCCCTAACAGAGACGGTTCAAAACCGGGAGCGGGACAGATGTCTGCGGTAGCATTAATGGATGCAAGATCTGTGGCTGCCACAGCAGCAAGAGGAGGTATACTTACTCCTGCGACGCAGATCGCTGATGATTATAAGGTGCCGGAATACCATTTTGACGGCGGTATATACGAAAAAAGAGTATATCAAGGCTATAAAAAAGCGGATGAGAGCAAGGAACTTATATACGGTCCGAATATCAAAGACTGGCCGAAGATGTCGGCTCTTACCGACAATATCCTGCTTAAAGTCTGCTCAAAGATATTGGACGAAGTGACTACTACGGACGAACTTATACCGTCGGGAGAGACTTCTTCTTACAGATCCAATCCTTTGGGGCTTGCCGAATATACTTTGTCGAGAAGAGATCCCGACTATGTGCCAAGCAGTAAGTCAGTCGATAAGCTTGAAAAGGCAAGAGTCGAAGATGCTTCTTCTGTTTTGAATAATGCCGAACTTGTAAAAGTATATGATAAATTAAAAGAAACTCTCGGTAACACAGATCCTGCGGGAACCGAGATCGGAAGTATGATCTATGCTAAAAAGCCGGGAGACGGTTCCGCCAGAGAGCAGGCGGCAAGCTGTCAAAGAGTGCTCGGAGGACTTGCAAATATAGCAAAGGAATACGCTACAAAAAGATATCGTTCAAACCTTATAAACTGGGGTATGCTTCCGTTTTTATTAAAAGAGGATGCCGATTTTAAGGTAGGGGACTATATTTATGTGCCTGATATCAAAAAGGCTCTTGATACGGATATGAAAGAAATTAAAGCCTACGTGGTAGATATAGAGAAAAATATATGTTATGATATAAAGATGACGATATCAGAAATGACTGATGTGGAGAAAGATATTATAAGAGCCGGTTGTCTTATTAATTACAATAAGAACAGACTTGAGAAAAAGGCAAAATAGTGTTTTGTAAAATAAAAAGGAGGAGGCTACTAATCAGGTAGGTTATTTATCTTCGTTAAATATAGCATAAACATTAAAGCTTATCTATAAATTTATGAAGATGGAGGCTGAGAACAGTCGGATAGTTAAATATCTGTCCAACACTTAAGTGTTAAATATATTTTTAGTAGCAGATCGTATAAATGGAATTTAAACTCAGCTCACAATTTGCACCTACAGGAGATCAGCCTCAGGCTATTGAAGCCCTGGTAAAGGGATTCAAGGAAGGAAATCAGTTTGAAACACTTCTCGGAGCCACCGGTTCAGGTAAAACATTTACCATGGCAAATATCATACAACAGTTACAAAAACCCACACTTATCATAGCTCATAACAAGACATTGGCAGCTCAGCTTTACGGAGAATTCAAGGAATTCTTCCCTGAAAATGCGGTCGAATATTTTGTATCTTACTATGATTACTATCAACCGGAAGCTTATGTTCCGAGTACGGATACTTATATAGAAAAAGATTCGGCTATAAATGACGAGATAGATAAGCTAAGACACTCTGCAACTGCGGTTTTGTCTGAGAGAAGGGATGTTATTATCATAGCTTCGGTATCTTGTATATACGGACTGGGAAGTCCTATAGACTATGCGGAAATGGTCATATCACTAAGACAGGGAATGATCAAAGACAGAGACGAAGTTATAAGAAAATTAGTTGATATACAATACAACAGAAATGATTTCGACTTCCACCGTGGAACCTTTAGAGTAAGGGGTGACATAGTGGAGGTCTTTCCTGCGTATGTAAGTAATAAAGCCTACAGGATAGAATTTTTCGGAGATGAGATAGATAAAATAAGTGAGATGGATGTGCTTACAGGCGATGTGGTAGCGGAACTGAGCCACATAGCTATATATCCGGCATCACATTATATAGTACCTCCCGATAAGATGTTAAGAGCCACGGATGAGATACTTAAAGAATGTGATGAGCAAGTGGCTTTTTTCAAGTCCGAGGATAAGCTGATAGAGGCTCAAAGGATCTATGAAAGAACACATTTCGATGTGGAGATGATGAGGGAGACAGGTGTATGTTCGGGAATAGAAAACTATTCAAGGCACTTGATAGGCTCTAAAGCCGGAGATCCCCCATATACTCTTATAGATTATTTTCCTGATGACTTTTTGATAATAATAGATGAGTCTCATATAAGTATTCCACAGATCAGAGGTATGTATGCAGGAGACAGAGCGAGAAAAATGAATCTTGTACAATATGGTTTCAGACTTCCCTCAGCACTTGATAACAGGCCTTTGGAATTCACGGAGTTTGAATCAAAGATCAATCAACTCCTCTTTGTATCAGCAACCCCTTCCGTATATGAGGAGGAACATGAACTCTTACGTGCGGAGCAGATCATAAGACCGACGGGACTTCTCGATCCGACTATAAGTGTAAGAAAAGTTGAAGGTCAGATCGATGACCTTGTTTCAGAGGTGTTTAAGGAAGTTGAGCGAAAAAACAAGATACTTATTACAACTTTGACCAAGAAGATGGCTGAAGATCTGACCGACTATATGAAGGATGTGGGTATTAAAGTAAGGTATCTCCATTCTGATATAGATACTCTTGAAAGAGCCGAGATTATAAGGGATATGCGTCTTGATGTATTTGATGTACTGGTGGGTATCAATCTTTTAAGAGAGGGACTGGATATTCCGGAGATCACACTGGTTGCAATACTTGATGCAGATAAAGAGGGCTTTTTAAGAAGCACGACCTCGCTTATACAGACCATAGGAAGAGCTGCGAGAAATTCCGAAGGGCGTGTTATCATGTATGCGGACAGGATAACGGATTCGATGAAGGCTGCCATTGATGAGACTTACAGAAGAAGACAGATACAGGAAGCCTATAATAAAGAACATAACATTACTCCGACGACTATAAAAAAGGCAGTCAGAGACCTGATAGCCATATCTAAGGCTGCAAGCGAAGACAGCAAAAAACTTGAAAAAGATCCGGAGTCTATGGATGATAAGGAACTTGAAAAACTTTCAAAAGACCTTGAAAAGGCTATGAAGAAGGCTGCCACGGAGCTTAATTTTGAAGAGGCGGCAAGATTAAGAGATAAACTTTTGGAAGTTAGAAAGATATTGTTTGACAGGGAGTGATATGGAAAGAACGAGAAAATTAGCGGATACCGCAATGCTTGCCGGAGAGCTTATGCTAAAGTCGGGAGCGGATATATACAGAGTGGAAGATACGATGAGCAGGATACTGACAGGGCGACCACCTGGTCTCATGAGGTCGTTGCTCTTCCGACCGCCATTTATCTGACGGTCGTTACCGAAAATGAAAAGGGAAGAGATAAGGACGCTTTAAGTGTGGTCAAAAGAGTAGACTCCACATCAATTAACTTAAATACTATTTATGAGGTCAATCATATCTCAAGAAAGCTTTGTATGGATAAGATAAGTGTGGATGAGGCATATGAGAGAATGGTCAAACTCACGAAAAAACCGGTGTACCCCGAGTATGCGGAATATATTTGCTATGTGTTTGTGGCTACCGGATTTCTTATTATGTTTGACGGTAATCTCAATGAATTTTTACTTACAGCAATAGCAAGTACTGTGCTTTCTTTGGTAAATTATACGACTAAGAAGATAGGGTTTAATGATATGTGTGTATATGCCGCAACCTCATTTGTCATGGTAGTAACGGCATTATTCGGAGCTAAATATTTATTTAATAATGTTTCGGTGGATCTGGTCATCATATCGGCACTTATGTGTCTGGTTCCCGGAGTAAAATGTACTACGGCGATCAAAGATACTCTTAACGGAGATTACAGCTCGGGAGGCAGCAGGATGCTGGAGGCTATAATCATTTCACTGGCTGTATCTACCGGAACCGGTGCGGCTATGTTGCTTTTTGGAGGTATATTACGATGAACATAGGTATTTTTCTTATAAAAACATATGCGGCATTGACGTCAATGATAGCCTTTTCTATCGTATTCGGTATGCCTAAAAATCTGTTGAAATATGCAACTTTGGTAGGTATGGTCTCATGGATCTTATATGCGTATCTTTCTTATTTGAAAGTAGATGCCGTTTTACAGGTATTCATCTCGGGACTTGGAGTTTCAGCTCTGTGTCATATTCTTGCAAGGATACTTAAAGCACCGGTAACCATATTTTTCGTGCCGGGCATACTTCCGCTGGTTCCGGGAGGACCTATATACAGGAGTGTATTTTATTTTATAGATAATAACAGCAGCCTGGGAAATGTTTACTTTGTGCAGACGATTCAAATAGCCGGGGCTATTGCCGTTGCTATGTTTATCATGGATTCGATATTTAGGCAGACGAGAAGATATGCAAAAAGAAAAAGATATGAAGATGAGATAAAAAGTTAGTGTCAAAGTATATATGCTTTCTGATGAAGTATTGATATAGCTCTATATATAGGTTATAGTATATAATATTTATATTAAAGAGGATACTTGTATGAGGTACGAAAAAAACAGAAAAATAGCCGGTATAGATGAATTTAAGGTATTGAAAGCACTGAAGATCCTTGCTATTCCTATGGTAGTGCTCGTGCTTGTCATAGTAATATTGGTAGTGGATAGGACGCAGTCAAAAAAACAAGTTGCATCGTCTGAAGTCTCGCTTGAAAGTGTTGAGGAATCAAGCCTTAATACGGTATATACTTATGATTTCAGCAATTACGGTCTGCAAAAAGACAGTAATCCCGAGGTCATGCAACTTGTGGAAAATTATCAAAATGCAAAGATAGAAGCGGATGCCGCCGCTTTATATAAGGTCTTCGGAAGGACGGATGAAGAAGGTCTGTCAGAGCTTCAAGCCAAACTTGATGAAGAAAAGAAGGTGTATGAGGACTATGAAAATGTGTCCTGCTATATAGGTAACGGCTTGAATGCAGGAGAATATGTTGTATTCATAAGTGCGGATGTAAAGTTTCACGGTATCATAACACCGGCACCTATGCTTACCTGGGCATATATAAAGACAGCGGAGGATGGCAGTCTTTATATGCTTGAGCCGGATAAGGTTGATGAACAACAAAAACTTTTTATAGACAAGGTAGCACAGTCCGAGGATGTAAAGTTGCTTGATTCTGCAATGAGAAAAAGACTTGCGGAAGTGCTTATATCGGATGCACAACTCGCATCCTTGTACCAGATATGGTTAGAGGGGGAGGATGTATCAAAGTATGATATAAGTTTAGGCGGTGATCCCGAGGAAGAAAGTACGAAAGAAGTCGATCTTGAGGACGATGAAGTATATATAGGAGTTCCTACTACCGAAGCAAGTAAGGAAAGTACGGAGCAAAGTACAGAAAGTGAAACTGCTGCACAAACTCAAGGTGTAGAAGAAAGTGCGGCACAGTAAGATTATGGATATTAAAGATTTTAATTATGAACTGCCTGAAAGACTTATAGCACAGGACCCGTTAAAGGACAGGAGCTCTTCAAGACTTATGGTAATGAAAAAGCAAAGCTACGAGCTTGAACATAAGCATTTCAGCGATATTACCGATTATTTGAAAAAGGGTGATTGTCTGGTACTTAACGATACCAAGGTGATACCGGCAAGACTTTACGGTGTAAGAGATAACGGTGCGGCAAGATCCAAGGTAGAGATACTTTTACTTAAAAGACTAAGTGATAAGGTTTGGGAGTGTCTTGTAAAACCCGGTAAAAAATGTAAGGTAGGAGACAGACTTGATTTCGGAGACGGTCTTTTAAAAGCCGAAATCAAGCATATAGGTGAGACCGGTAACAGGCATATAGAATTCGAGTTTGATGGTATATTCGAAGAAATACTCGATAAACTCGGAGAGATGCCTCTGCCTCCTTATATTACTCATAAACTCGAGGATAAAAACAGATACCAGACGGTATATGCAAAATACGAGGGAAGTGCTGCGGCACCGACAGCCGGACTACACTTTACGAATGAACTTCTTAAAAAAATCAAAGCCAAGGGTGTAGATATAGCAAAAAGTCACACTTCATGTGGGACTTGGAACTTTCAGACCCGTAAAGGAGAAGGATATATTAAAGCACCATATGCACTCGGAATTCTATATGATAGACGAGGAAAAATGCCGCTAAGATCAATGCGGCGAAGGAAAGAGGTTCAAGATCATCTGCGTGGGAACGACCAGTTGCAGAGCTTTGGGAAAAGTGCTGCCGCACCGGACGAAAAGCTTAAAGCGGTGAGTGCATGGACTGAGATCTTCATATATCCGGGGTATAAATTCAAGATGGTCGATGCACTGATAACAAACTTCCATCTGCCGGAATCTACACTTATCATGTTGGTATCTGCACTGGCAGGAAGAGAAGAAGTGCTTAGTGCATACAAGAAAGCTGTGGAAGAAGAATACAGGTTCTTCAGTTTCGGAGACGCGATGTTTATAATGTAACTTGAATTCTTACTTTATTAACTTATTTTATTAAGATTAATGTGATAAAAAAAGTAGGGGAATGACCCTCTACTTTTTTTGTTGCTTAAATATAAATTCGTGACATAAGCCGTTCTTAAATACAATACTTGATATATTTCCGTTTATTATTGTTATACTGTCTATGATACTTAGGACGAATTGTTTTAATACTCCGGTATCAACAGATGTTGCAAGCTTTTTAAAAGTATGGCTGAAAAAGGAAGCCTAGATGGTAAGCTTACAATCACTATTGATATTTTATTTGATATTTCATTTACAGAGGAAACAGTTCAAAATAAAGATCCTAATTTTGAAGGAGATATTCGTGTGGTTCACACACCAAAGTTTCAACACAAGGTTAGTTTTGTACTGCAAATTAAAAATGAACAAAAAGGTGACATGAATTGTGATGGTATGGAAGGAGTTTAGGATTTATGAAGATTTTGACAATCCCTTATTTTTAGCCAAGGATGTAGCCGGATGGATTGAATATGACCCGTCATCAATTAATAAAATGATAGTGGCAGTAGATGATACTGAAAAGGTTCGGAATATTATTCCGACCCTTGGAGGAAATCAAGAAAGTTGGTTCTTAACTGAAGACGGATTGTATGAAGTTCTGATGCAGAGTCGTAAGCCTATTTATAAATTATTTCCTTGGAAGAAAGGCGGCACACAATACAGCGTGCTTCCAGACAGCAAAGGCTTAAGAAGTTTACAGCCCTGTGGCTGCTTTTTGCATTGTATGAATAATTAATATTTCAGTACTCAATAATTAAATGCTATTAGGATCATTACTCCCATAAGAGTATAATAAAAAATGAGTTTATATTTATACAGTTTCAGCCCATTTTCAAGTATCTTTTCAGTATAAAAACATAAATAAATCATTGACTTTTAGTACCATATATGGTACTGATTATATCAGAGCAAATAATTAAGAAAGGAAGTGATTGATTGGCAAATGTGCAAAAGATAATTGAAAAAATGAAAAGACAGCCCAATGGAATAAGGGCTGATGAAGCAGATAAGGTATTGAGAGCTTACGGATATGAAGGAGTAAGACAGAAAGGAAGTCACAAGCAGTACCTTAATAAAGAAACCGGTGATTTAACAACAGTTAAGCAGGAAAATCCATTAAAGAAAGCGTATGTTATGGATATTCTTTCTAGGATAGGGGAATAATTCCCCTATCTTGGAAAGATTTAGAAGAAATATTGAAAAAAGGGAGTAAAGAATGGAAGTTAAGGATTATATGAAATTACCTTATACAAGGTTAGTGCAGGAAGTAAATGATGAAAGTGGTCATTACTTTTATGGAAGAGTATTAGAATTAGACGGATGTCAAAGTACCGGTGATACATTGGAAGAGTTGTATGAAGGACTTAATGAAGCTATGGAAGGATATTTAGAGGTTAAGCTTGAAAACGGTCTACATATTCCTGTACCGGATAGAATAGATGGATACAGTGGAAAATTTAATGTCAGACTGCCTAAATCATTGCATCAGAAATTAGCTATTGAAGCAAATAAAGAAGGTGTGAGCCTAAATCAATTAGTATTACATAAGTTATCAATGTAGATGGTATATATTTAATCAGATAGGTTATCCGGTATATTGAAACATTCTACAGTAAATTCAAAAAATAGGAGAAAAAACAAAGAAGATTAAAAACATGAGAGAAAACGAAAATCTATCCGTAGCGGCTAACGGACAGAAAATCTGCTTATTAGATTTAAACTACACACTGGTCAGTAACCAGAAGTAAACAAAAATGCTAAGACCTTTTTCAAAAAGGATGTTAGCTGAGGAATACAGATTAGATCTTATAGAGATGGTAAAAGATGATTATGTAATTATTATTACAGCCCGTCCTGATAAACAAATGAAAGAAACAATGGAGAATATTAAGAAAAAGACAGGTTGGCAGCCACAGGAGATGTATTTCAATGATATTGATGAAGAACCTCCGGTATTCAAAGAATCAGCTTTAAAAAGATTTATATTTCCAAAATATGGAACTAATGCTGATCAGTTCTATGCAGTAGAAAGTAACCCAAGAACCAGGACGATGTATAAAAAATATGGAATAAAGGCAAAACCTTATGATAAATTTATCGAAGCTCCGGACATTGTAAGAGGATCTAGTTCCAAGGATACAGAGGTAGGAGATCAACAGTTGTCTTTATTTAACTAAAAATCAATAAAAAGAGATATTCAGCACATCAGAAATGGTGTGCTGTTTTTATATAGCAAAATAATTTATTTATGAGGTAGATACATGGAAGTAAAATAATGAAAATAGCAGATATAATACCTGCTGAATATAACCCAAGAGTCAAACTTACAGAAACAGATTTTGAGTATAAGGCTTTGAAATCAAGTATTGACGAATTTGGTTTAGTAGTTCCACTTATTGTAAACAAGAGGACTGGCAATCTTGTAAGTGGACATAAAAGACTTAATATTTAAAAAAAGTGGTATTGAGGAAACGGAAGTTGTGATAGTCGATTTTGAGGAAGAAAAAGAGAATGCATTATGTATTACAATGAATAAAGTCAGTGGTCAATGGGACTATGGATTACTGGCAGATATTATGGAAGAGCTTAGAAATTCAGAAATTGATACTGCAATAACAGGGTTTTCCGGAAATGAGATTACAGAATTGTTGGGAGAACTTCAAGAGATGGAAAATAATATCCCGGATGTTGAAAGAGTTGATAAGAAAGAAGATACAGAAGATGGTATTGCTGATTGGATAATAGAGGAGATGCCTGCACATCACAGCTATGTAGAGCCGTTTTTTGGAAGTGGTGCGGTATTCTTTAATAAACCGCTTTCCAATATTGAAACAATTAACGATTTAGATGGAGAGGTTGTTAATTTCTTTGAAATCATTAGAGATATGCCGGAAAAATTAGCAGCTAAGATATATATGACACCGTATGCGAGGGTAGTGTATGAAAATGTGTATAAAGAGTTTTGTAATTATAATCAATCAAAGCTTGATAGAGACTTTAAGTTTTGTATCAAGAAAGCTTTTGCATGGTATGAAGAATTAATATTTCAGTGATCAATAAATAAACTGCCATCCTCTATCGGCTCACAACCGCCAAAGAAACACTACTTATTTCAATCTTTGTAGCGTTTGACCCTTTTGAAAAAGCAAGATACAAATTCTACAGACGAGGATGTCAAAAGTGCAGCTCGCCACGGAGTAGGCGAGCACACGAGTTGTGCAGTCTGTGTGAAATTGTTGCAGCTTTGAAAAAGGGTTGCGGGTAAGATTGAAATAAGCAGTGTTTCTGCTTACTTAAAACCCTGCCTTAAAAAACTTCTGCATATCCGTCACTTCCTTGTGACTTTGTATAATAGCCACCTTATATTCGCTTCCACGGTTGATGGCAGGTCGATATTCCATAGGAATGAAATTAAAAGATATCTCATCATTTCCTACAAAACAGGAAGTAAAGGCAGAACATTTTATTTGTGAGTTATTGGCTTTGTTGAATATATAGGAATCACCTATATCGGTAAGATCGGCATCTACCGGAATCACCACGACTTCACCCTCTTTATATCCGACTATAAAATTGGCATGTTTTGTAATTTCTACCAGTATTGCATTGGTATAACTTTCGGCGTAGCAGTACATAAGAGTATAAGAATTCCCGTTCTCAACCTGACGGTTGAAGATCTGTCTCATTTTTTCCTTGTTTTCATTACTCTCCTCAGTGCTTGCCCCCATAAAAGCTTTTTGAAGTATACCTTTTAATCCCATGATAAGATTCTCCTTGTTAAAATTCTTTTGTAACAAATTATATTACATTTTTTGATAAATATAAATATGTAAAAAGTTTATTTGACGATAAGAATAAAGGAGAAGCGTAATGATCATTACAATAATTAAAACCTTTCATGAACGTTTTTCGGATTGGAATCCGGCACTTTTCGAGCATTTGCAAATATCTCTCTTATCACTGCTTCCGGCAGTTTCTATAGCGGTACCTCTTGAAGTGAATATAAGACCGGAAAAAGTTTTCAGTCTGGAAGAGGTTGATAAAGCTCACGACTACGTTGAAAGCGGAAATAATTTCGGGAAGGTCGTTGTGGAAGTTTTATAAGTTCTTAAAACTCTGTCACAACAATAATAAGTAACACAGTTTAAACGAAAATGTAACGATTTTTTAACAATCCTTGCTTTATACAGAATTTTAGTGTAATATATCTTCTGTAAGAAACTTAAAAAATAATGTATTGAATTTAATGAATGATTGATCTTAGTATATAAACTGTGACAGGCTGTCGATATTTTATGATTTGGTAAGCTTGGTTTTTGATCGATTTAAATTAGCAAGGAAAGGAAGTGATATCTTATGAATACTGCCAAGAATAAAGGGCTGTTCATTTCAGTGGATTATGTAAGAAGTTAAGAGCGTGGGCATTGCTTATGTTATTTGCCGTAAGTAGTATATTGGTAAATGCCGAGACGGTATATGCCGATTCGGAGTATAACAGTTATGTGGGTAAGTTGTCTGTTGCGGCATACTGCGACAGTTATAAGACCTATAAGGGCGGAGATCCTACTTCGGGAAAGACCGTTGCCGCTAAACTTAAGATGTTTGATATAGGCGAGAATATCAAGATAGGCGATAAGGTATATACGGTCGAATCCGTACTTTCCGAGAATTCGGAGAATGATATCATGATCTATTTCGATTCCAAGTCATCAGCCTATGACTACGGAATGAAGAAGGCAGATGTATACAGAAAGTCAAGAGGGTCAAGCAGTTCAAGCAGCTCGAAAAGTTCTTCTTCAAGTTCAAGTTCGGGTAAAAAGGCTGTGTCTACCAAGGTCAGCTCAAGTAAGGGCAAGAGCCTGGGAACCTTTACTACAACAGGATATTGCAATTGCAGTCAATGTGCCGGAGCCTATGCCGGAAGACCTACAAGCAGCGGTGTTATGCCTAAGCAAACCATACTATAGCAGCAGATCCGTCAGTACTTCCTATAGGTACAAAGGTCATAATAAACGGACAGGAATATAAGGTTGAAGATACCGGTTCGGGAGTAAACGGCAAGACCATAGATGTATACTACGATAACCACGATGCAGCTGTGGCTCACGGTAATAAGAAAGTTGAAGTATTTTCAGCAAATTAATATGTGAAATTTATAAAGTCGCTCGATTGCGACCGGGCTTATTTACATAAGTACGGACTTTGATCGAGTGACTTTTTTATTTGAAAAAATTCGTATTTAACGATCTGAGATTTTGTCGCTGTTGTTACATTATGAAAATCATGATTATATATGAAAATGATGATACTAAATATAGTCGGATATTTTTTGTTTTTATATTCGATCTAAAAATACTAAAATAAGCAATTTAACAGATTGATTAAAACAAGAGTTCGGATCGAAGAATTTAGGTATGTAAAATCAAGAGTTGAAGTAGAATTTACGTAATGTTTGAACCGTAAGTTTATTCCGTTCGATAAAAAATCAAGATAATAAGTATATCCGATCGGCTACACATGTATTTATAATAACCTGATTTTTTTGCTCTTAAGTTAAAAAAACATTTTTTTGTATTCAAATAAAAACAATCCTTCCGATAGCTGTATTTATATAAAAAAACGATAATAATTACTGTAATAGCTTAATAATTTTTTGCATTCTTTTAACTCTAAAAACTGGACATAAGACAATATATAGTTTATACTGTTCTCACTATAAGATTGTGAACAAGTAATGAAAAATGGCTAACAAAGTTTCAAAAAGCTACTAACCACAACTTATATAGTAACATTTTTTTGTGCATAATATACAAGGGGTATAAGGCAATTGATGTTATTTTGTCATAATGGACTTTATACCGATCCTGTGTGACGGGAGAGTTTGATGGTGTATAAAAAATCTGTTTATAGGAGCTTTTTGCTGGTGACAAGTCTGGGATTTTCCGTTGTGGCTCCTGTGATACTTTGCATTTATGCGGCTTATTGGGTGAAGCGGGTATATGGCTTAAATATATTTCTTGCGGCTATAATATTCGGAATACTCAGCGGGATACTAAGTGCTTATAAAAGTGTAAATTATTTCTTGAAAAAGGTAAAAGAAGAAGATAAGAAGATCTTAGAAGAAAGATCTGAGGGAATAAAAAAACAAAGGGCAAATAATCCTAAGAAAAAAAGCAGGATCTTTAAGGAGGATATATAATTTGATAAGCAATTCACTTAAAAGAACCTTATTAGAGATGGCTTTCGGTTTCGTTATATATGAAATTATACTTGCCGTAGTTTTCTCGATTCTTTCTAAGACTGCCGGATATTCCTTTGTATCACTTTTTTTGGGATATACGGTAGGAATTATCCTATCCGTATATATTATACTCGATATGGCAATAACTATAGAAAATGTAATAGATCTTAACGATCCGGCTTATGCGCAAAAAAAGACCATGCTGCATGCCGGAATAAGAAAAGCCGTACTTATAGCGGTAATAGTTGTTGCTTTGAATCTTAAATTTATCAATACCATAGCAATAGTGCTTACTTTATTCGGTATAAAGGCAGGTGCGTATCTACAGCCTTACGCACATAAGATCTGCGGGAACAAAACTAAAAAGCCGGAATAGGTATATAGGCTGCGATCGTCAATGTATTAGAATTGGATTTTCGGTATTGCGGATAATAGATAGGGTATGTTAGCGCAATATGTGAATTTTATTACCAATTTATAATAAAACTAAGAGAGGAGGATCATAGATGATATTGCTTTCGGCAACAAATTCTCTGAGCTTTATGATAAAGGGAATATATAAATATAATCTCTTTGGACATGAAGTATGGATAACTACAACAACGATATCCTTAATGGTGGTTGTTATAGCTATACTTATATTTGGAGTATTTGCCAGAAGGGCGCTTATGAAAGCTGATGATAATATCGGAGCTTTTCAGAATTTCCTTGAGTATATATATGAACTCTTGGAGAATATGGCAGGAAGCATCTTAGGGTCGAATTCATACAGGTTCATTAATTACATAGGGACCATATTTATTTTTATATTGGTTTCCAACTTAAGCGGACTTTTAGGACTCAGAAACCCTACAGGTGATTACGCTGTAACTTTTTTACTGGGTATGGTAACGTTTTTCATAGTTCATTACCAGGGATTCAAGAACAGGAGGCTTAGGCACATTAAAGTTTTATTTGAGCCGACACCCTTGCTTGCTCCGCTTAATATCATAGGAGAGCTTGCCAATCCTCTTTCCATATCACTCCGTCTTTTTGCAAATGTTTTGTCAGGTGTGATTATGATGGGACTTTGGTACAGTATGATGCCCCTGTGGGCAAAGATAGGTATACCGGCATTTTTGCATGTGTATACGGATGTGTTCTCAGGATGCATACAAACTTATGTATTCTGTATGCTTACAATGGTTTATATAGACGATAAGATGTCTTAAAGACATAAGTTGTCATAGTAAATGAATTGCCCGCCGTGAAAGGATCAAAAACAAAACACGGCGTATTGCATATAATTTTTATTTCAAGGAGGTTTTTTTATGAATATATCAGGTCAGGATTTTATATACGGTTGCTCCGCTATAGGTGCGGGATTGGCTATGATCGCAGGTATAGGACCGGGAGTAGGACAGGGAATTGCAGCAGGACACGGAGCTTCAGCGGTAGGTAGGAATCCCGGAGCAAGATCCGATATAACTTCAACCATGCTTTTAGGTCAGGCTGTTGCCGAGACAACAGGTCTTTACGGTCTGGTCGTAGCTATGATTTTAATGTTTGTAAAACCTTTTAACAGTTAATCTTGGAAAGGAAACTAAGAGATTGGAAAGATTAATAGGATTTGATGTACAACTTTTACATGATGCGGCAATCATGGGTATATCTATATTTATCCTGTTCTTTGGTCTTTCATATTTGCTCTTTAATCCGGTAAGAGATGTTCTTAAAAAAAGGAGAGAAAAAGTCCTTTCAGAACTGGAGGATGCAAGTACAAAGTCAAAGGATGCCAATGAATTAAAGGCATTATACGAATCCAAGTTGAAAGATATCGATTTGGAACGTGACAGGATCTTAGAAGATGCCAGAAAAAAAGCCAAGTTAAAGAAGCCGATATAATCGCAAAGGCTGAAGAGGAAGCAAAGATCATCACGCAAAGAGCGGATAGAGAAATAGAGCTTGAGAAGAGAAAGGCGTTTGATGAGCTGAAAAGAGAAATAGTCGATATAGCCTCCGTTATGGCAAGCAAGGCGATCTCTTCATCTATGGATGTAAATACACAGAAGGCGCTTATAGATGAGGCATTAAAAGGTATAGGTGAAAGTACATGGCAAAATTAGTGGCTAAAGTATATGCTGATGCACTTTTTGAGCTGGGGCTAGATAACGGCATGTTGGATGTTTTATACGATGAAGCTTATGCCGTTAAAGATATATTTCTGAATAATAATAGCTTAAGGGATATTTTAGAGTCTCCAAAACTGTCTACACCTGATAAGAAAGAACTTATCAAAGATATTTTTCTTAACAAGCTATCCTCACAAAGCTACGGTTTTTTGATGGAGCTAATAGAAAAAAACAGGCAAAAAGATCTGATAGATATATTGGATCATCTTTTGGATAATATAAAAGAATATAAAAGAATAGGCAGGGCATATATTACTTCTGCGTATGAACTTGGCGACAGTGAAAGGTCAAGCATAGAAGAAAAGCTTTGGCTACTACTGATTATAAGAGTTTTGATTTTGTATATTCCGTGGATGAAAGTCTTATCGGAGGTCTCACTATAAGAATAAAGGATAGGATAATAGACTCCAGCATAAAGACTAAGCTATACAATATTAAGAGAGATCTATCAAGGCTTCAAATTTCTTAAAGAGTATCTACATATGCTTATAAAGCATTGTTTAGTAAAGGTAAAGGTAGGTAGGACTTAAATGAATTTAAGACCCGAAGAAATAAGTTCCGTTATAAAGGAACAGATCGAGAAATATTCAAAAATATTAGAAGTATCGGATATAGGTACCGTAATACAGGTCGCGGACGGTATAGCCAGAGTACACGGCTTGGAAAACGCAATGCAGGGTGAGCTTTTGGATTTTGGTAATGATGTATATGGAATGGTGCTGAATCTGGAAGAGGACAATGTAGGTGCGGTAATACTGTCCGATAAAAAGGCTATAAGTGAGGGCGACAGTGTCAAAACTACCGGAAGAGTCGTTGAGGTGCCGGTAGGCGATGCTTTGACCGGAAGAGTTGTAAGTGCTCTCGGAGAGCCTTTGGACGGAAAAGGTCCGATAGAAACAAGTAACTACAGAAGAGTTGAAAGAGTCGCACACGGAGTTATAGACAGAAAGTCTGTTAACACTCCTTTGCAGACCGGAATCAAGGCTATAGATTCCATGATCCCTATAGGAAGAGGACAAAGAGAGCTGATAATAGGAGACAGGCAGACAGGTAAGACATCTATAGCTATAGATACTATAATCAATCAAAAAGGTAAGGGTGTAAAGTGTATATATGTGGCAATAGGACAAAAAGCATCTACTGTTGCATCTATAGTTAAAACACTTAACGATTATTCGGCTATGGATTACACTACTGTAGTCGTGTCTACGGCTTCCGACCTTGCACCGCTCCAATATCTGGCACCTTATGCGGGTTGTGCCATAGGAGAGGAGTGGATGGAAAAGGGAGAGGATGTTTTGGTCGTATATGACGACCTTACAAAACATGCAGCCGCTTATCGTACACTGTCTTTGCTGCTTAAGAGAGCACCGGGTAGAGAAGCCTATCCCGGAGACGTATTTTATTTGCATTCAAGGCTTCTTGAGAGAGCTTCCAAGCTTTCAGATGAACTGGGAGGCGGTTCACTTACCGCACTTCCTATTATAGAGACACAGGCAGGAGATGTTTCCGCATATATACCTACCAATGTTATATCCATAACCGACGGTCAGATATATCTTGAGACGGAAATGTTCAACTCCGGTTTCAGACCTGCTATAAATGCGGGACTTTCCGTATCAAGAGTAGGAGGTTCGGCTCAGATCAAGGCTATGAAGAAGATTGCCGGACCTATAAGAGTTGCACTGGCACAGTACAGGGAACTTGCTTCATTCGCACAGTTCGGTTCGGAGCTTGATAAGCTTACGGCTCAACAGCTTGCACAGGGTGAAAGGATCAGAGAAGTATTGAAACAGTCTAATTTTAAGCCTTTAGAGGTCGAATACGAGGTCGTTATCATATTTGCGGTGACCAAGGGACTGCTTCTGGACATACCTGTAGCTGAAATATCGGAGTTTGAAGCAAAGCTGTATGAATATATAGATACCAAATATCCTGAGATCATCAGCAAGATAAGAGAGACTAAGGAAATAGATAAAGATCTGGAAGAAAAACTTGTACAAATTATAGAAGAATGTAAGAAATCATAGAAGGGGGTACGAAATATGGCTTCTATGAAGGAAATAAAAAGAAGGCGTGGCAGTATACAAAGTACCAGACAGATAACCAAGGCTATGCAACTGGTTTCTACAGTCAAGCTGCAAAAGACTCGTGCGAGAGCTGAGGAGGGTAAGCCTTATTTCAGTCTTGTGTATGAGACTATGTTTTCTATATTGTCAAAAAGCGGCAATGTCGATCACAGATTCTTAAGATCTGCTTCTGAAGGAAAAAAAGGCAGTTATAGTGATAAGTTCCAACAGAGGACTTGCCGGAGGATATAATAACAGTATCGCCAAAGCTGGTCGAAACGTCTTTCTCAAAAAGAAGAGGCGCTTATCTATGCGATAGGAAAAAAGGCAAAGGATACTTTGGAAAGAAGAGGCTATGAAATAGCCGGCGAATATAACGAAGTTATAACAGACCCTATGTATCAGGATGCTGTGGATATTACGAAGAAACTTTTATCCGACTATGAAGCGGGAAAGATCGCCGAAATACATGTAGTATATACACACTTTAAGAATACGGTGGTACATGTTCCGACACTTAAAAAGCTTCTTCCGGTCAGCATTGATGAGCAGGAGGAAGAGGAGGTCGAGACAAAGACCGATCTGTTGATGAATTATGCTCCCAATGAAGAAGAAGTTTTGGAAGCAATAGTTCCTAAATATATCACGGCTATCATCTACGGTTCGCTTCAGCAAGCCATAGCTTCGGAAAACGGTGCAAGAATGAGTGCAATGGAAAATGCTACCAATAATGCAGACGAGCTTATAGATAAGTTACTTCTGAAGTATAACCGTGCAAGACAGGGTGCTATTACTCAGGAGCTTACTGAGATAGTTGCAGGTGCCAATGCGATATAACAATAAAAATTAGTTTAAGGAGAGTTTATGGCAGAGTTAAATGTAGGGAGAATAAGCCAGATCATAGGTGCAGTTCTCGATATAAAATTCAAAAAAGACCATCTGCCTCATATAAATGAAGCTATACTTATAAAGACAGAGGAAGGTAAGACACTTACTGTAGAAGTGGCACAGCATCTGGGAGATGATGTTGTCAGATGTATAGCTATGGATACTACAGACGGACTTAGGAGAGGAATGGAAGCGATCGCTACAGGAAATCCCATATCCGTACCGGTAGGAGAGCGTACCTTGGGTCGTATGTTCAATGTTCTCGGAGAGGCTATAGATGGTAAAGAGAATCCTACAGTTGAAATGAAGTTCCCTATACACAGAAAGCTCCGAGCTTTGAAGAGCAATCAACAAGTACGGAGATCCTTGAGACAGGCATTAAAGTAGTAGACCTCCTTTGTCCTTATCAAAAGGGAGGTAAGATAGGTCTGTTCGGAGGTGCCGGAGTAGGTAAGACCGTACTTATTCAAGAGTTGATAAGAAATATAGCAACAGAACACGGAGGTTACTCGGTATTTACAGGAGTAGGAGAGCGTACCAGAGAGGGTAACGACCTGTATCATGAGATGATAGAGTCGGGAGTTATAGATAAAACCACACTGGTGTTCGGTCAGATGAACGAGCCTCCCGGTGCACGTATGAGAGTAGGACTTACAGGTCTTACCATGGCGGAGTACTTCCGTGATGAGGCGGGTAAAGACGTTCTTTTGTTCATAGATAATATATTCAGATTTACACAGGCAGGTTCAGAGGTTTCAGCATTGCTCGGACGTATGCCTTCAGCCGTAGGTTATCAGCCGACTTTGCAGACAGAGATGGGTGCTTTACAGGAGAGAATAACCTCAACCAGGCAAGGTTCAATAACCTCGGTACAGGCGGTATATGTGCCGGCGGACGACCTTACCGACCCGGCTCCGGCTAATACTTTCGCCCACCTTGATGCGACTACGGTACTTGACAGAGCCATAGTTGAGCAGGGTATATATCCGGCGGTTGATCCGCTTGCATCTACCTCACGTATACTTTCTCCGCTTGTAGTCGGAGAGGAGCATTATCAGGTAGCCAGAGGGGTACAGACGGTTTTACAAAAATATAAGGAGCTGCAGGATATCATTGCCATGCTCGGTATGGACGAGTTATCCGAAGACGATAAGCTTACCGTATCAAGAGCACGTAAGATCCAAAGATTCCTGTCACAGCCTTTCTTCGTAGCAACACAGTTTACAGGTCTTTCAGGTAAGTATGTACCTGTATCCGAGACTGTAAGAGGCTTCAAGGAAATACTCGAAGGTAAATATGATGACATACACGAGCAATTCTTCCTTAACGTCGGAGGAATCGAAGAGGTGGTTGAAAAGGCTCAAAAAGCAGCTGTAAACCAGTAAAGGTCGTTTGCTCTGTAAATAACAGTCAAACAGTAAGGAGACTTAATAAATGGAAAGTTTTAAACTTAAGGTCTTGACTCCTGTATGCTGCTTTTATGAAGATGATGTCACCATGGCGGAATTCACAACGACTTCCGGAAATGTCGGTATCTATAAAGGACATATTCCCATGACCTTTGTTGTGGCTCCGGGGGCTTTGACCATGCACAAAGAAGGCGAAATAAAAAAAGCCGCACTTTTATCGGGATTTGTACAAGTGCTGGGCGACCGGGTGACCATACTGGCGGAAGCTTGCGAATGGCCCGAGGATATAGATGAAGACCGTTGCAAGGAAGCGATGGAAAGAGCCAAAAGAAGGATCGAGAGCAAGGAAGAGAATATAGATCTTGCAAGAGCCGAGCTTGCACTCAAGAAGGCATTTGTAAGACTCGGAGTCAAGGACGGAACGTATTAGAAACATTAATATAAGCTGTAGTAAAACGGATTTTTATAGTTATCATTTATTTAATAATAAGTGCACAAAAATCTATAAAAATCAATATTTTACTACAGCTTTTTTGTGTTACTTATTATATTGAATGAAGTAATTTTATAAGCTATACTATTTAAGTTGAGCATTCAGGTGAATTGTGAAAAAAGAGGGTGTTGGATTTGGGAGAAAAATTAACTAAAAAAGATATGGAAAAGATCGAAGAAGAGATAAAACACAGGAAACTCGTTCTCAGAAAAGAGTTGATAGCTGCCGTTAAAGAGGCGAGGTCTCACGGGGATCTTTCAGAGAATTTTGAATATTATGCGGCTAAAAGAGAAAAGAATATCAACGAAAGCCGTATCAGATACCTTGATAAAATGCTCAGGTTTTCGGAAGTTATAGAAGACGAGAGCGACATGGACGAGGCAGGGCTTAACAAGCTGGTGGAGCTTTATTTTGAAAATGATGAAGAGGAGATGACGATAAAACTCGTAACTCCCATAAGAGGTTCTTCGCTTGATGGCAGAATAAGCATAGAATCTCCGCTCGGGAAAGCATTGATGGGTAAAAAAGCCGGAGACAGAGTAAAGGTGGTCATGTCGGAAAAGCTTTCATATTATGTGCGGATAAAATCAGTGACCTTGGATGATGAAGATGATGAAATAAGAAAATTTTAGGAGAAGAATATGAGACTGGTTATACAAAGAGTAAGTAAGGCAAGCGTAAGTATAGATAAAGAAGTGGTGGGAAGAATTGATAAAGGTCTTATGGTCCTGGTCGGAGTTGCCGGAAGTGATGATGAGGCTATAGTGGATAAATATCTTAATAAGCTTATAAAACTCAGGATATTTGAAGATGAGAACGGTAAAACCAACAAATCTATAAAGGATGTAGGCGGAAGTTTATTGTTGGTATCACAATTTACCCTGCTTGCAAGTTGTAAGGACGGTAACAGACCAAGCTTTATAGGTGCCGGAGACCCTAAAGAAGCAAAAAGACTTTATGAATACATGATAAGCCGTGCAAAGGAGCAGGGTATAGAAGTCGGACAGGGGCAGTTCGGTGCGGATATGCAGGTCGAGCTTATCAATGACGGTCCGTTCACTATAGTTCTTGATGAAAATAATATATAGAATTCCGATAAAGAACCGACAAAGATCAGCATCACAAATCGTATATCGGATGGATGATGGATCTTTGCAAAAATTTAAGTATCAAATTTATTAAAAACCCTTACCGGAATCGATAGGATATAAATAGGAGAAAAGATTTGAAGAAGTTAATAACTTTTGATTTGGATATGACATTATTGAACCATGTAGGCTACACCATACCGGACTCGGCACTTGCTGCGGTCAGGAAACTCAGAGAAAACGGACATATAGTAGCGATAGCAACCGGAAGAAATCTGGAAAATCATGACGGCCCCGACTTTATAAGCAGAATAAATCCTCATGCGACCATAGAACTTAACGGAACCAAGATAACCATAGGTGCACAGACCGTATACAGACATTTATTTGATAAAGATATCTTGCGTGAGCTGATAGATTTTTGTCTGGATAAGGGATATACGATAGGACTTGCACAAAGCGATACGGATTATTATTTTAATCAGGAAAAGCTTGTGGAATGGGATAAAAAACAGTGGGGCATATCACAGAGAAACTTCGGAGATCCGAACAGAATACTTGAAATGGAAGTAGGTACACTGGCATATATAGGAGATCCCGTGGGAGCCTTGGATATAGAGTCGAATTTTGAGAGCATACGTTGTCCGCTTTTTGCCGGAGGACTCGGAGCCGATGTGATACAAGGAGATGTAAGTAAGGAATCGGGGCTTTTAAGACTTTGCGAGCACTATAATATAGGTATCGAAGATACAGTATCTTTCGGAGATTCCATGAATGATATGGAGATACTGAAAAGAGCCGGTGTGGGAGTTGCCATGGGCAATGCACACGATGATCTCAAAGAAGTTGCTGATATGGTAACGGATGATATAGATAAAGACGGGATATATAAAGCCTGTGTTAAGCTGGGACTTATATAAGGTTGGAAAAATGCTTAAAAAAATATCAAAACTTAATTGGTTTTTCAAAGAAAGGGCAGTAATTAATATTATTGCCATTATAATATTATTAATAGTAAATTTTATAACGATAGCAGGACCTTTGGTGCTTGGACAGGCGGTAGACAGCATATCCGCAGGCAAGATCACTTTGGAGCTTCTTTTTGGCTACGTTTACAGACTTGCTGCATTGGCTGTGAGCGAATATATACTTTCCTGTATATGGTCGTACATTTTATTCAAGAATGCGAGAATACTTGAATACAGGCTGTCTACTTATATAATGCATAAGATACTTAAGATGCCGAGGACATTTTTCGAAATACGGCTCGGGAGACCTTATGAACAGAGCGAGCAGCGATATAGAAGCTGTGGGAACTTTTAGCGGATTCGGACTTTTGGCGCTTTTTGACGCAATGTTTTATTTACCGCTTATACTTATAGTAATGAGTGTAAGGGTGTCGTTTGCTTTAACACTTTATTGTACCGTTCCGCTGACCATAGTTGCCGTTATGACCAATTTTGCCGGAAAATACATTTATACCTTTTTCGTAAAGCAGCAGGAAGCCGGAAGCAGTATGAGTGCCAAAGTGCTTGAATACATTAACGGAGTAAGGCTGGTAAGAGCCTACGTGCTTGAGGAGAGCAGCCTTAAGGATTTTGAAGAAAGTACGAAGGATGTGTATGAGAAAACTCTGAAAGCCGAGATGGTCACGGCTTCTTTCTGGCCGGTATCCAATGTTTTTATAGCTATAAGCTATGCTATATCGCTTATTTGCGGTGCCTCTTTGATAAGTTCGAAAGCCATAACTTTGGGTGATATGGTGACCTTCAATATATATCTGTCTTACCTTATCTGGCCTATGTACGCTATAGGAGAATTTATAAATGTGGCACACAGAGGGGCGGCTTCCACGGAAAGGATCTACGAGGTCCTGGAGGAAGAGGAAGAAGAAAAGATACATAAGGGAAAGCTTCTGAAAGAAGAATTAAAAGATATAAAATTCGAAAACTATAATTTTAAGTATCCGGGTTCAGAGGAAGTCAATTTGAAAAATATAGATCTGCATATAAAAAAGGGGCAGACCGTAGGAATAGCCGGAAGGACGGGGTCCGGAAAAACCACTCTTATAAGGCAGTTACTTCAGGAGTACCCTAAGGGAGAAGGGAAGCTACTAATAAATGAAACGGATATAGAAAGCCTGTTAAAGCCCGATCTGATGAAAAAAACAGCCTATGTATCTCAGGATAATATTTTATTTTCGGGAAGTATCAAGGATAACATATTATTCGGCAATGAGTCCGCCACAGATAAAGATCTCAAAAAAGCGATAGAACTTGCGGACCTTGATAGGGATATAGAAGCATTTACGGATAAAGAAGATACTTTGATAGGAGAAAGAGGAGTAAGCCTTTCCGGAGGTCAAAGACAAAGAGTAGCTATAGCAAGAGCACTTATAAAAGATGCCGACTTATTGATCTTGGACGACTGTCTATCTGCCGTGGATGCCAAGACAGAAAACAAGATCATAAAGAATATTTATGAATACAGACAGGGAAAGACCAATATCATAACAAGTCACAGACTGTCGGTACTGGTCAATGCGCATAAGATCACAGTGCTTGAAAAGGGCGCTATAGCGGAAGAAGGTACTCATGCAAGCCTTATAGCCGAAGATACATGGTATGCAAAGCAATACCGAATACAGGAATTGGAAGAGGAAGAAGATGATCGATAAAGAAAGGAAAGAAGAAGAGGGAAAACTCGATATCAAAAGGTTGGCAGCTTATGCCCTGTACTTTAAGAAAAATCTTTGTCTCGGGCTTATATTTTTACTTATTGCAATGCTTGCACAGCTTGCAGCTCCCGTGATCATAAGAAATATAATGGATCATGAGTTTGTTAAAAACCCGATAAATATAAGTTCTGTCATAAGGCTTTCCGGAATATACATACTTGTCATAGCTATAGATTCGGTCTTTCAGTATTTAAGCGGTGTCGAGCTGAGGATCACGGCTATGAAGATAGTATCGAAGATGAGGATAGATCTTTATAAGAAAATACAAAGTCTTGAACTTAGATTTTTGATAACAGTGCAGGAGGTCAGATCGTATCTAAGGTCATGAACGACACAGAGGCGGTACAAAACCTGTATGTTAAAGTAATGGGACAGATCATGATAAGTATATGCTATATCATAGGAGTCCATGTAGCTTTATTTATTATAAGTCCGGGTTTTGCCTTAAATATTCTTACGGTATTACCTCTTATAGCATTTTTGGTATATTTTTATAACAAAAAGGCTAAACAATATAATAACGTTATAAGAACCAAACTCGGTAGTATGAATGCTTTTATCAACGAGACCATACAGGGGATATCCATAATACAGGTATTCGGAAAGCAGGAAAAATTAAAAAAGGATTTCGACAAGATCACAAGCGAAAGTTACAAACAGAAACTTAAACTATTAACTATCAATTCTACTTCGACCTATACGGGAGTGGGTATAATAAAAAATATAGCTTATGTTATTTTGATATATTATTTCGGGAAACTTTTCCTAAATACAAGATCCGCCACCTCGGTAGGTATGCTCTATGTATATGTGGGATACATCGGAATATATTTTCATCATCTTACACAGATAATGGAGCAACTCGGGGAGATGGAAAAATCCGGCATAGCCGCAAGTCATGTCTTCGAATTGCTTGACAGAAAGTCGGTAGTTGCGGGATATAAAGAAGTTGATGCAGTTTTAGGGAATGTAAGTTTCAGATCCGTAAGTTTTTATTATAAAGAGGGCGAGTATGTACTGAACAATATCAACATAGAGGCAAAAAAAGGCGAGACTATAGCCCTGGTAGGACATACCGGTTCGGGAAAAAGCTCTGTTATGAACCTGTTGCTTAAGTTTTACGAACCGCAAAAGGGTGATATATATATAGATGATATGCTTCTTAAAGATCTTAATGAGCAGTCTGTCAGAAAACACATGGCAATAGTATTGCAGGAGCCGTTTCTTTTTACGGGAACAATACTAAGTAATATAACACTGGGCAATGAAAGTATAAGCCGTGAAAAGGCGATAGGATCACTTAGGCTTTTGGGAGCCGATGATTTTTTGGATTCATTAAAAGACGGCATAGATACTCCGGTGGTGGAAAGAGGTCAGACTCTCTCATCCGGTCAAAGGCAGCTCATATCATTTGCGAGAGCTTTGGCTTACGACCCCAAAATACTTATACTCGATGAGGCGACAAGCTCTGTTGATACCGAAACCGAGCAAATAATACAAAAAGCCATGCAGGTACTTATGGGGGGAAGGACCACATTTATCATAGCGCACAGACTTTCCACCATAAGAAACGCCGACAGGATATATATGCTTGAAAAAGGCAGGATAAAGGAAAGCGGTACACATGAAGAGCTTATCGAAAAGCAGGGCAAATACTATGATATGTACAGAACGCAAAGACTTATAGTAGAGGCGAATGAGGACTTGAAGCCATAATAAAAGTACGGATTCAAAGGGAGATTTACTAAGCGATACCGATCGTTTTTTCTTGATCTTAATATCACCTTTTGAAATAATAGTGACTCTTGACAAAGTATGTAAAAGTAATTACATCAATAGTTATATTCTCGTTTTTGTATACCGGGACTTTATCATATATAGCTTATAAGCTTGTATTATTGTAAAAACCGATACTTGACAAATGTTGCCTGTGTGCTATACTTAGATGGTATGCCTGTAGGCATATTTAAGCTGCTTAAACAGCAACCTAAGAATTTATACAATCTAAAAGGAGGTAAAAAAGAATGCCAACATTTAACCAATTAGTTAGAAAAGGCAGAGAGGTTTCAGTGAAGAAATCTACAGCACCGGCTCTTCAAAAGGGATTCAACTCTCTTCATAAGAAGTCAACCGATACATCTTCTCCTCAAAAGAGAGGTGTGTGTACAGCTGTTAAGACCGCTACACCTAAGAAGCCTAACTCAGCACTTCGTAAGATTGCCAGAGTACGTCTATCTAACGGTATGGAAGTAACAAGCTATATCCCGGGTGAGGGACATAACTTACAGGAGCATAGCGTGGTACTTATCCGTGGAGGAAGAGTAAAGGACTTACCGGGTACAAGATATCATATAGTTCGTGGTACACTTGATACTGCGGGTGTTGCAAACAGAAAGCAGGCTCGTTCCAAGTACGGAGCAAAGAGACCTAAAGATAAGAAATAATTAGACCCCAAGGTAGTGCTGGATTGTATATAATCTGTGGGTTGCAGATAAAATATATAAGTAGCACGACGCATATGACAAGCATATGAGTACCGAAGATCTAATGCAATATTAATGCGTATAAGCATTAAGACTTAATTAAGGAGGGAAGAAACGTGCCACGTAAGGGACATATACAGAAAAGAGATGTGCTTGCAGATCCTTTATACAACAACAAGATCGTTACAAAGCTTGTAAACAATATCATGTTGGACGGTAAAAAGGGTGTAGCACAAAAGATCGTATACGGAGCATTCGAAAGAATAGCTGAAAAGACCGGCAAAGACGCTGTAGAAGTGTTTGAAGAAGCTATGAACAACATCATGCCGGTGCTTGAAGTAAAAGCAAAGAGAATAGGTGGAGCAACATATCAGGTACCTATAGAAGTAAAACCTGAGAGAAGACAGGCACTTGCTCTTAGATGGCTTACTCTTTTTTCTCGTAAGAGAGGAGAGAAGACACAGGAGGAAAGACTTGCCAACGAATTGATGGATGCAGCTAACAACACAGGTGCAGCTGTTAAGAGAAAAGAAGAAATGCATAGAATGGCAGAGGCTAACAAGGCATTTGCACATTATAGATTCTAAGAGAGGGGCAATACATTGGCTGGAAGAGAATATCCTCTTGAGAGGACCAGAAATATAGGAATCATGGCTCATATAGATGCCGGTAAGACCACACTCACAGAGCGTATCCTATATTATACCGGAGTTAATTATAAAATAGGTGATACACATGAAGGAACTGCAACCATGGACTGGATGGAACAGGAGCAGGAAAGAGGTATCACAATAACTTCAGCCGCGACTACTTGCCACTGGACTTTACAAGAGTTCACTAAGCTTAAGCCGGGCGCGCTGGAGAATCGTATCAATATCATAGACACACCTGGACACGTTGACTTTACAGTTGAGGTTGAAAGATCACTTCGTGTACTTGACGGTGCGGTAGGTGTATTCTGTGCAAAGGGTGGTGTAGAGCCACAGTCTGAAATGTTTGGAGACAGGCAGACACATATAATGTACCTCGTATGGCATTTATAAACAAGATGGACATACTTGGTGCCAACTTCTACGGAGCGGTTGATCAGATCCGTACCCGTCTCGGTAAGAACACCATTATAATGACTATTCCTATCGGTAAGGAAGACGAGTTTAAAGGTGTAATAGACCTTATGGAAATGAAGGCATATATTTACCATGACGACAAGGGTGAGAACATTACAGTAGAAGATATACCGGCGGATTACAAAGATGATGCTGAGCTTTATCGTTCAGAAATGGTAGAAAAGATTTGTGAGCTTGATGATGAGCTTATGATGGAATACCTTGAGGGTAATGAGCCTTCAGTAGAGGAACTTAAAAAAGTACTCAGAAAGGCAACTTGCGATTGCAAGGCAATACCGGTACTTTGCGGTTCTGCATACCGTAACAGAGGTGTACAAAAATTACTTGATGCTATTATCGAGTATATGCCTTCACCTGTAGATATACCTGCTATAAAGGGTGTGGATCTTGACGGCAATGAAATAGAAAGACATTCTTCCGATGAAGAGCCTTTCTCAGCTTTGGCATTCAAGATAATGACAGACCCGTTCGTAGGAAAGCTTGCATTCTTTAGAGTATATTCTGGAACCGTTAATTCGGGTTCTTATGTACTTAATGCAACTAAGGGTAAGAAAGAAAGAGTCGGACGTATCCTTCAGATGCATGCAAACAAGAGACAGGAGATCGAAAAAGTTTATTCGGGAGATATCGCGGCAGCAGTAGGATTTAAGACCACTACTACTGGAGATACACTTTGTGATGAGCAGCATCCTGTAATACTTGAGTCTATGGAATTCCCTGAGCCTGTTATAGACATAGCTATAGAGCCTAAGACTAAGGCAGGTCAGACCAAGATGATAGATGCATTACAAACTTGCTGAAGAAGATCCTACATTCAGAGCTAAGACCAATCCTGAAACAGGACAGACTATCATCTCAGGTATGGGTGAGCTTCACCTTGAGATCATCGTAGACAGACTTTTAAGAGAATTTAACGTTGAGGCTAATGTCGGTGCACCTCAGGTTGCATATAAAGAGACATTTACCAAGGCCGTTGAAGTTGACAGTAAGTATGCTAAGCAGTCAGGTGGACGTGGACAGTACGGACACTGTAAGGTTAGATTCGAGCCTATGGATGCGAATGCGGAGCAGGTATTTAAGTTCGAGTCAAGCGTTGTCGGCGGTGCTATTCCTAAGGAATACATACCGGCAGTCGGAGAAGGTATCGAAGAAGCTGCCAAGGCAGGTATCCTCGGAGGATTCCCTGTACTCGGTATCTACGCTAACGTATATGACGGTTCATACCACGAAGTCGACTCATCAGAAATGGCATTCCATATTGCGGGATCACTTGCATTCAAGGATGCTATGGCTAAGGCGGGAGCAGTGCTTTAGAGCCTATCATGAGGGTTGAAGTTACCATGCCGGAAGAGTACATGGGAGATGTTATCGGTGATATCAACTCAAGGCGTGGACGTATAGAGGGTATGGAAGATATCGGTGGCGGTAAGCAGATCAATGCATTCGTTCCGCTTTCAGAGATGTTCGGATATGCTACAGATCTTCGTTCAAAGACACAGGGACGTGGAAACTACTCAATGTTCTTTGAGAAATATGAGCAGGTTCCAAAGTCTGTACAAGAGAAGATCGTTGCTGAAAGAAAAGGTAAGTAATATTTGCTTTAGTTAAGATCACATCATTGTGATTTAAACTTTAATAGATTATTGCTAATAAAATATATTTATTATATAATGAATTTTAACTATAAAATTTGATGTGCAAAGCACATATTTAAGGAGGATTTTTGAAATGGCAAAAGCAAAATTTGATAGAACCAAGCCTCATGCTAACATTGGTACTATAGGACACGTTGACCATGGTAAGACAACACTTACAGCTGCTATTACCAAGGTTTTAGCTACAAAGTTACCATCAGATACCAACAAGGTTGTAGATTTCGACAAGATCGACAAGGCTCCTGAAGAGAAGGAGAGAGGTATCACAATTTCTACAGCTCACGTTGAGTATGAGACTGCTAACAGACACTATGCACACGTTGACTGTCCGGGACACGCTGACTATGTAAAGAACATGATCACAGGTGCTGCACAGATGGACGGAGCTATCTTAGTTGTTGCTGCAACTGACGGAGTTATGGCTCAGACAAGAGAGCACATCCTTCTTTCTCGTCAGGTAGGTGTTCCTTATATCGTAGTATTCATGAACAAGTGCGATATGGTTGACGATGCTGAGCTTTTAGAGCTCGTAGAGATGGAGATCAGAGAGCTCCTTTCAGAGTATGAGTTCCCGGGTGATGACATCCCTGTTATCCAAGGTTCAGCTCTTCAGGCACTCAACGATCCTAACGGACCATGGGCAGACAAGATTATGGATCTTATGGCAGCAGTTGACTCATACATTCCTAATCCTGACAGAGATATTGATAAGCCATTCCTTATGCCTGTAGAGGACGTATTTACAATTACAGGACGTGGTACTGTTGCTACAGGACGTGTTGAGAGAGGTACATTGGTTATCAACTCAGAAGTTGAGATCTTAGGTATTCATGAAGACGTTAAGAAGACAGTTGTTACAGGTATAGAGATGTTCAGAAAGCTTCTTGATCAGGCTCAAGCAGGTGATAACATCGGAGCACTTCTTCGTGGTGTTCAGAGAACAGAGATCGAGCGTGGACAGGTTCTTGCTAAGCCGGGTACAGTTACCTGCCATAAGAAGTTTACAGCTCAGGTTTACGTATTGACTAAGGAAGAAGGTGGACGTCATACACCGTTCTTCAACAACTATCGTCCACAGTTCTACTTCAGAACAACTGACATAACAGGTGTTTGTGAGTTACCTGCAGGAACAGAAATGTGCATGCCGGGTGATAACGTAGAAATGACAATAGAGCTTATCCATCCTGTAGCTTGTGAGCAGGGTCTTCGTTTCGCTATCCGTGAGGGTGGTAGAACAGTAGGTTCAGGAAGAGTTGCTAAGATCATAGAGTAATCTTTGACTTAATAAATCCGGTTTGTAGGACGATGATCTTACGAACACTTAAAAGAGAGGGTAATACTCTCACAGATAAAAATAATAAGTAATTCAAAACAAAAGGAGGTATAATTGCTATGATGCACATAAGCTTTTTATCTAAAGCAGTGATAGTAGGATATGATTTATATAATACTATTACAGATAAAAATTGGCTTAGTGCATCAAAGCAAAAGCCTCCTTTAGTATTGTCTTAAAATAATTAATAAGATGCCTTTTTAGGCATTTTTGTTGTGGAATCACAGAATGCATATAGTTGCGACTAATTCCTTATCAATTAATTATATTTAAGAAAGTATCGTTTAAGATATTTTCTTAAAAATAGGACAGTGCTGAAATTCAAGAGAATCAAATAAGTCGATTTAGAAGAATAATATAAAAACTAAAAAGGCTTTCTTAAGAATTTTAATGCTAAAGTTCTTAGGAAAGCTTTTTATATCAGTATCTAAAGATATGGCGAGAGAATTGTATTATATAATTAGTAGTAGTTACTATAATGATCTTTCCTCTAGAACTTAAAAAATACGATAGGAGAAGATTGGATAATGTTTAAATTAAGAACAAGAGAATTGTGGAATTATTTTACCACCTATGAGAAGTGGTGGTTTTTCAGTATTCTGTTTCTGGCAGTAGTATTTGCAATCTTATTCCCTGAAGAGGATATTAACGGAGTTAACGGATGGATCATCGCTACATTATATTTATTGAATATTTTTCTTAATATTCTGTGTGAGCTTCTTATTTCAAAGCAGTCAAAGTGGAACTTTATAGTATCACTGGGAGTTGAGCTGACGGAAATACTTATTCCGCTGCTTTTATTATTCAGATTTGCAACATTGAGCGTTACATTACTTTTCTGGATACCGATAGACATAATAAGCTTTATAAACTGGCATAAGCACCCCGACCAAAAAGAAGAGGAACTTACCAAGGTAAGAAAACTTTCCGGTTGGGCGGAAGTCGGAGTTATTTTAGCTATTATAGTATGGACTGTAGTAGTGGGAACACTTATGTCAAAGATAAATATCAGGACCGAGCTTTTCGGAGGCAACAGAGATCTGGAAACATGGGTAAACTATCTTGATGCTTTGGTAAGTGCGGTAGGTATGGCAAACGGAATCTTTATACTTTTGCGTTTGCGTGAGCAATGGATCGCTTGGATACTTGACAGTATAATAGAGGCTATTATAAATATACTCTCAGGTCAGTATATACTTCTTATCTTAAAAGCCGGATATCTGACCAATTCCATCTACGGTTATATAAAGTGGACCAAGTATATAAAAGAGCATAAGGGTGAGAAACCTGACAAAAGCTTATTATAGTAAGCAAATAATAAACATCCTGTAAATCATTTAAATACACTTGATGCTGTCTGAAAAGGCAGTACCAAGTGTATTTTTTTACAAATAAATACTATATGATTACTTACCTAAAATAATAATAAAGTTTGAAGGAAAACCTAGAGAAATGTATATAATTATAGACTTTATAAATATTTTAAGATAAAATAAAAACAAAGTATTTTTAAAACAGTAAAAAAAGATAGTTGTAGAAATCTATCTTAGGGGGGGCTGAAGGATTTCTATAAAATATCTTGAAGAGGAGAGGATATTATGAATGTGAAAAAGAAGTCTAAATTATATTACCCCAAAAGGGAACTCAGTATTACATTGATACTGGCACTGCTTTTAACGACCGTGTTGCCGCTCAATGCTATAAGCGCTGCAGCAGAAAGCGGTGCAGGTGCTCAAAGCGATTCTCAAACGGTTCAACAGGCTACACCTTCCAACGGTAGCGAGAATGTGGAAACAGAGTGGAAGTCCGAAGATTTCACCTATGATGAGATCACAGAAAAGCTTATATCATCCAACAGTTACTATGCAATTACCGGACTTTCCGCTAAGGGAAAGATAAAGATACAACAAAATAAGTCACTTGTTATTCCGGCAGTTGTTGAAGTGAGCGAAGGAGGAAAAAAAATAGAAAAGCGTATCACCGGAATCGGCAAGGATGCATTTGCCAATAAGGGTATAGAATCCGTTACTATCAATATTCCCGAAGGCTATAAGGAATACATTATAGGAGACGGTGCATTTGAGAATAATAAACTTATATCTATCGACATACCTGTAGGAGTGAAATTCATAGAATCATACGCATTCAGGGATAATGAGATAGAAGAGCTATATCTTCCGGAGACAGTTGTAAAAGTCGGTAATAACAGCTTTACAAATAATAAGATAAGCAGTTTGACAGTGTCCGACAGAGTCGAAAAATTCCAATTCGATTCATTCAGCTTTGCGAATAATATGCTTACAGAAGTACATTTGCCTTATAGTATTTTTAAGCTGCTTAAAAATGTGTTCATAAACAATACAGGCTATCAAGGCGGAAAAGTATTGTTATATACAAGAAATAAAAAACATCTTGAAGTATCCACCTATATACAGCCTCACAGTGATTACCATGAGTTCAGGCTTATGGGAGGGGAAGTAGACCGTGAGAATTTATTTAAAACCATAAAGTCTGCTACAGCTCTTATCTTAAGTGATTACACACAGGCAAGCAGGGAGGAGATGGTAGAAAAGCTAAGTAACGCAGAAGATGTATTTGCCAATGAAAGCGCTACCCAAACTGAGGTAAATGATGTCGAGGCAGGCTTAAAACAGGCAATGGATGCACTTGTGACCGAAGGTGTAAATAAAAGAAAACTGAATGAGAATATCAAAAGAATAGAAGATAGAAACATAAGCTCAGTTTTATATACAGCGGAAAGTTATGCGGCACTTAGCCTTGCTCTTAATAAAGCAAAGGATGTATCTGCCGATGCAAGCACAGGTCAGGATGAAGTTGACGGAGCACTTGCGGATCTTTTAGGCTGTGAAGCCGGACTTACAGTAAAAGAAGAGGCAAAGTATCAAACTGAAGATTTTACTTTCGATTCAACTAAGGTGACAGGTTTTTCAGCAAGCGGAAAGGCTAAGTTTGAATACAATAAAGACCTTGTGATCCCGAAGAAAAACCCTGCCGGGGAGGCTATAACCGAGATAGGTGATTCTGCTTTTGAGAATACGAAAAGTGATTATATTATAAGAACCGATACGGGATATTCTCCGAGCGGTCTGGACACTGTCGTAATACCCGAAACTGTAAAAAAAATAGGAAGTAAGGCATTCAAATATAATAAAATAAAAGAGGTAAAACTTCCTGAAGGACTTGAATCTATAGGATCTTTGGCATTTAACGGCAATCAGCTTGAGGGCATAGAAATACCTGATTCGGTAAGCGATATCGGAGAAGGAGCATTTTCACTGAATAAAATATCACATGCTAAGTTATCAAACGGTATGGACAAGGTTGCTCCCGGAATATTTGCAAGAAATATCACATTGGCACACATAGATATACCTCAAGGAACCAAGGTCATAGGCAAATCAGCATTTTCAGGCTGTCCTATAAAAGAAATAGTCATACCGGACGGTGTGGAGGAAATAGGAGATACCGCATTCTTATCACACAGGATAGAGACCTTGTATCTGCCGCCTTCAGTTAAAGTTTTGGGTAAGCAGGCATTTGCTTCCAATAAAAAGTTCAGATATCTTAAGAATATAAAGTTATCCGAAGGAATAGAAGAAATAGGTTCGGGTGCTTTTAAGAGCGGACTCGTGGAGGAAGTATACATTCCGGCAAGTCTCAAGAAGATTGCAAAAGATGCGTTTACCGATAACTTAAATTCTCAAAAGGATGTTATAAAAACCAAGATATATTGTGCAAGTAGCGAGCAGATAGATCACCTTAAAAATAACGGGGATAAGCATGAATTTGTATTAAAAGCGATAGAAACATCTGAAATTGATGTTCTTATAGAAAATGCAAAAGAAATGCAAAGTTCATATAAATATCTCAATGCAGGTGAAGATAAAAAAACAGAGTTTGATAATGCCCTGACTGCCGCTCTGGGAGCAAAGAACGATCCGTTAAGTCAGGCGAACTTAAATAATTATCTTGATAGTCTGCAAAGAAGTATAGATAATTTGGACGGCATCTTACCTTCTGAAGATCCGGATGAAAATAATAATCAGGGCAGTAACTCTGAAGATAATAGTAACCAAAATGCCGGAAATAATTCTCAAGGAACAACAGGAACAGAAAATAATTCCGAAAATTCTCAAAATACGAATACATCCGATAACGGACAAAATACGGGTAATACAGTAAATGAGGGACAAAATAACAGCCAAACAGTACCAATAATAACTATAGTCAAAGTTATGGCAAAGGAGGCTTTGGCTCAGGTTCATCAGGAGGTTCCGGTAGAGCTGCTAAAAGTGTTAAGAAAAAAGTTACCCAAGGCAGTTGGCAACGTGATTCAAAGGGCTGGTGGTACAAGCATCATGATAATTCGTATACAAAATCAGGATGGGAACTTATAAATAGTAAATGGTATTATTTCAACGAAGAGGGCTATATGTTCACCGGTTGGCTTTTGAAAGAAGGTGTATGGTATTATCTTGCGACGGCTGCCGATGTAGAGGGAAGTATGCTGCTCGGATGGCAAAGTATAAATTCAAAATGGTATTACTTTAATGAAAGCGGAGCTATGCTTTTAAACACAAGTGTTTCAGGCTATAGGCTTGGAGCGGATGGAGCTTACATAGAGTAGCTTTGCCAAAGGTTTTCTTATATTGAAAATCCTTTGGTAATTAGTGTTGCATCTATCTTATATAGGGACTTCTAGTATAGGTACTGATATGTTTAATCGGTACTATAATAGTCCCGGCACAAATTTTTTATTCTATAAATAATGCTGAATTTATCGGCTTGATATGCTATACTTATAAAGTAAATCAACTGATAATTTTAGAAAGGAGTTTTATGGTTGGAGAAGTAAAAAATGCTGCAGGTCTTGTATTTTCTAAAGATAAATTTAATGTTGTAAAGAAAGTAGGGGGTAAGGGAGATTTAATTCCAAAGCACAACCATGCTGAGGCATATATAATATTTACTGTGGTAAAGGGGGCGGTAAGGGTATTTCTTAATGATGAAGAGATCCATGATTTAACACCGGGAGATATACTGTATTTTGACGGTGATAATTATATAAATGTAGAGTTTCTGGAAGACGGAGAATTCTTTGTAACCCTTATTAACAAATAAACTTAAACAAAAAGGCTGTCAAACATTATAATTACTGTTTGACAGCCTTTTTAATTATATTTAATGGAGTTTCATTTGCTTTTCTATTTCAAAAGCTTTGTTTCTGGCGTAATTATAGCTTATATACTCATCTGTATCATAAGAATAATACCTCATGATACTTTCTGCAGAAGAATGTAGCTTTTCTTTAAGCTCTTTATCCGGACTGTCTTTCCAAGCCTTGTAAATAACAGGCATTGCAGCCATATCACTTTCTTCAAGATCATATAGATCATAGTGTGGCAGATTTCCGTTCATATAGGCATTAAGATTATACTGGGCAACTACTGCGTCTATATTGGAAAGGCAAAGAAGTACAAAAAGTATATTTCCTGTATAGAAACTTAATTTGGTAAGGGGAAAGTTCTTCTTAAATTCTCCTACCATAATAAAGGCGAATACAAAACATAAGTAGATCATAAATGCACTTGGAATTATGCGCAGTGTTGTAAGTCCGTAAGTACTTATATACAGATACATCTTGGCAAAGGCGACAGATATAAGTACCAATGTTAATATGGAATTCAGGAGTATGTGAATACGCATATACTTGTTATTTTCATTTTTAACCGATAAAATCTTAGCTATCGCAATAAATACTATATTGATCAAGGCAACGGTCAGAAGTTCAAAAAAACCTCTCCTTGCATAGTCTGAATAAGTAAAATCAGCCGGCAAAGAACCGCCTAAAATATCTATAAAATATATAGCCTGTATACCTATAAAAAGGATATAAAAACAACATATAATGGAATTAACGGTGTATAAACTAAGTCTCGGTATGGAGGCGGCATTGTCCATAGTTTTGTTAAACCTGTATATATTAAAATACTTTGAATTATCCTCTACGGAACTTCCGTAGATAAGTGCATACAGGTAGGTTGTCATAGGTAGCGACCATATAAGAGTTGAGATATTTTCAGGAACACTTATATCAAAGTTGAATAAATTGTCAAAAATCTTTTTAAAAGTAGCATCAGCACTTGAAAGCAGTGAAATGACGATTATTATAAAGGGAGTTCCAATCAAAAGTCCAAGAAAAATATGTAAAAAGTACTTAGTCTTTTTGTTTGTAACGTCTTTTCCTCTTTTTGAAAACATACAAAGCCAAAAAGAAGTGGCATTACATATAGGGATAAATACAAGTGCGTTGATATAGTCATATAATATAAGAGAGGAAGTTTCGCCCTTTATAAGCTTATTAAATACCGTTACAGGCAGGTAAATAAGCATGAAATTCATAGCTATTTGCATAAATATATTAAGAGAATAGTTATAAAAAACGGTAAAGCTTATGGCTAAAAGTATCATAAGTATTGATAAAATAATGCTTTCCCTGTTAGGCTTAACAGCCTTTAATTTAGCATAGACAAGCACTGATATAACGTAAAGCACTATGTAGAAGGTGGCTCCCAAACCTAAAGTTGTTATACTTGTGTTTAAGTTATAATATTTTGTGCATAAAAATCCGAGTATAAATACAACGGGAAGCATTATTACATCTATCGACTCGAACTTATATTTAGGCTCTTTTTTTATTGGAGGCTTGTTTGAAGGAGCGGACTTTGCAATAACTTCGGCTGTGCAGGTATTTACAGTTACAGTATTATCCGTACTTGAATTTATATTGTTACTTGTATTTGCGTTTACAGTATTATCCGTACTTGAATTTATGTTATTATTAGCACTTGCGTTTACAGTATTATCCGTACTTGAATTTATGTTATTATTTGTACTTGCAGTTTCGTTATTATTTGAATTTACATTTACATTATTATCTGATAAATTTTCACTCATATTAAAAACCTCCTTTAGTCCTCATCCGGTACATATTCCAGTATATCTGCCACTTGGCAGTTAAGTTCTCTGCATATAGCCTCTAAAGTGGAGAATCGTACTGCCTTGGCTTTATTATTTTTAAGAATGGACAAATTGGCAGCTGTGATGCCTATTCGCTCTGCAAGTTCTCCGGCAGACATCTTCCTTTTTGCCATTACCACATCTATGTTTACCATGATCATAACTTCTCTCCTTATATGGTATACTCATTTTCCTGCTTTATTTCTATAGCCTCCGTAAACACATTTTTAATGACTCTTAGTATAAGTGCCATAAATGCAGTGCCTGTAACCAGTAATATAAAAGGTAGATAGAAAAATGTTAAAATACAGCATACAAATGAAACAATAAAACAGCACCATGAAAGCAGCCTAAGGTACCTTACATTCTCAGATATAAATACTTTGGATTTATGTATGTTACATAAAAGCTTATATAAGAGAAACAGGGCGGCATAGGCAAGTATATCCAGTATGTAAACTGCGATCATACTGAAAATGATATACCTTGCGATAAGTTCTTCCTTTGAAAGAGGAATATAAACACGCCTTAGGATAATAAATTTTATATCATAGTGAATGTAAATATTAAGAAGTATACCCAGTACGGCAAAAACAAATACACAGACCTTGGATAAAGCTATACTTTTATTTTGTGTCCAATTCATCACAACCCCCCTACTTTACATATAGATATTTACAAACTGTAAAAAACTTATTGATGATAGTGGGATGATAACATATATTTTCATGTTTGGCAATAAAAAAATATTGTTATTCAATAAAAAAATATTGATATTCACTTAAGAATTATTTATTTAAGTACTTTGAGCAAAGAAAAATCCTTTCATGATGTGCATTAAGTATTAAGCAAATGGAAGAATTTTTAATCATATCAAAATTCTTAGCCAAAAGCTTTACCAAGTATTGTGAAGTAAATATTAATGAATTTAATCGACATGAGATTTTTTTACTTTTTTTATTAGCATAGATATTGTTAATATATAAACAAATACTAAAACCCATACATATTGCACAATTTACACTGGTTGTTTTTGTGCAATGTGTTCTTATTCATTGAATACCATAGAAGTTTTTATTAAAAGATTATTCATTGGATATTATACTTTTACTGTAAAATATGATAAATGATAATTATAAAATACTTTTATTAGGGAGAAAGCGAGTGCTATGTTTATGAAAATAAAAAATAAGAAGGCTGTGTCATTTTTACTTACGCTTTGTATGCTGTCTATACCAAATGCAGGAGTGTATGCTGATAATGCCGGCAGTGAAAATCATAACAAACTGAAGGCAACTGATTCCAATGCTCTTAGTGAAGATAATATTGTAAATTATGAAAATTTACCTGAAATCACATCAATATACAATACTGATTTGACACTTAGTGAAGAGGAGATAAAGTATGGTGTAGCTATGCCGTTGGGGGATGAAGTTGACAGTGAAGGTATTGATGAGTTTGATTTTAATAAATTTGAAAGTGATGATTCATATTCATTTGATGAAGAAATTTCTATAGACTCATTAATAAAGGATCAGGTATTGTATACAGCCGGAGCACCAGTAAAATATATTAACAGTTTGGAGCTTGACACAGAAAGCAGAATACCTGCGGTTTATGATCAGGAAACAAAGGAGAAACTTAGAAAACTTATAATGGGAGGCTCAGACAGGGTCAAGTATTTTGCCGACCAGATGACCTTCGGAATCAGCCCTATCTATGCTTCTACCACAAGTACTGTCGGTCATGCCTTTGATGAGGCGATATGGCAAAACCAGATGATACTGGAAGAGGACATTTTGGATATTTCCAAGGACCCCTCTATCTATGAGGATGAAAACGGCAATACATATTACAGGTATGATATAGAATATCAGATCTCGGATCCGGTTTTAAGGAAAAAGTACCAATTGCAAATGTATGATAAGGCTCAAAAGATCATTGATGATATAGGTATGTATACTAACGGAAGATATGTGGAAGAACTTTATGAGATCAATAATTATATCATAGACCATAGTGTATATGCGCAAGATATAGTAAGAAACGAAGTTACTCATACCATGCAAAGAAAAGCCTACGGTATACTTGTAGAAGGTAGGGGTATCTGCTCGGCTTATGCCAGAGCATTTCAATTGGTGGCAAGAATGGCGGGATTTACCTGTGTGGTCGACGGAGGAAGAGCCGTACTTTCAAAAGACAGGGCTACAGGAGCGGTACAAACAGGTCCTCATGCATGGAACATGGTCTATATGAACTCGGGTCAATGGCTTATGGTAGATCCTACTTTCAATGATAACGGTGGGGAAGGATTTTCGACTCCCGAAAATTCGTATTTGTTGATACCTAAGAATGCAAGCCCAAGAAACAGAATAAGTGACGGAAGATGCTTGCAAAAAAAGGTATATTCATGAATATAGAGCAGCATAGCGATAATTTTAGTTGTGATTATTTGAACTATATAGGAAAGTCAGCGGCAAGCTCAGATGAGTCGGTAGATAAACTGTGCGAATATATCAATAAAGGATTCGTGCCTAGGAATTTCAGGTTTCAATGGGGCGTTTCAGAGGCAGAGTTAAGCGGGATATCCGATGAGATATATGCAAGGACCGGTCTTAAGCTCAGAATAAGCACGACAGGTTATGATGCCTATCTTGCGACCTTATCAAAACTTGAAAATCACAGTGGAAAAGCAATAAGATCGACAGACAGAGGACTTTATCAAATCGTATTAAAAAACGGTATTTATACCGAGTTCAAGTTAAGATATCCGGACCTTGTATACACAAGAGGTCGCAAAGCTACGGACAGCAATGCGGATGAAAGCTTCTCGGGAAGCGGTGCATCGGGAAGTACATCGGGTAGCACTTCCTCAGTCGGCGGTGCTTTTGGGGCTTCTTCCGGCAGTACATCATCGGACAGTACTTCCTCAGGGGACAGTACATCGGGCAGAACTTCCTCAGGCGGCGGTGCATCCGACACCGGAAGAGGTTCTTCGGCTAAGAGTGCTTCACCCAAAAAAAATACTTCTTTAACAGGAAGCTGGGTACAGGACAGTAAAGGTTGGTGGTATAAAAATACCGATAACTCATATCCTAAAAATGAATGGAAGGAAATAGACTCCAAGTGGTATGTATTCAATGCCGAAGGATATATGATAACAGGCTGGTATTATAGCAATTCAAACTGGTACTTTTTGGATCAAAGCGGTAAGCTGCTCACGGGATGGATAAAAACGAACGGAAAGTGGCACTATCTTGAGCCTGCAGGTAAAGATACTAAACCAAAGGGTGCCATGTATGTAGATGAAATGACTGCGGACGGCTATAAACTCGGTACAGACGGAGCTTGGATCTTTGAATAGAGCGATGAATTTTCCTTTGAAATATTCATTACACGAATTATTGTAAAAGATGTAAAGAACCGTTCAGTATAAAAGTCGCTTAAAGGCTTTAACTTAAGCTATATGGGCGACTGATAAAACAGATATTCAAAATATACTCCTTTCTACTTTATTTTGAATATAAAGGGCGTTGTCAAAGGATGTAGAGGAATCTCCATCTTAAGACAACGCCCTGTGATTTTAGAAGCACACATTAATTTAATAACTCCAGTTTGAATACCGTACCGTTTTCCTTATCGCTAAGTACGGATATCTTTCCGTGCATATTGTCGACTATGGTCTTGGCGATTGCAAGCCCCAGTCCGTAACCGCCCTCTGTCCTCGACCTGGACTTATCAGTTCTGTAAAATCTTTCAAATATATGTTTTAAGTCTTCTGCATCTATAAGATCTCCGCTGTTTTCTATAAGAACATAAGTTCTGTCTTTTAAGGAAAAAGCCTTAAGGTACACACTGCCCTTGTCGCCGCAATATTTCATGGCATTATCCAGTAGGATACTGATAAGCTGCTTTACATTACCTTCATGACCTATGATATTAAGATCGTCGGATATGTCATAATCAAGTCTTATACCCTTTTCAAAGGCAAGAGCCTCGAAACTCAGCATTCTCGATAAAAGCAACTCACTCAGATCTATCTTGGAAAACACAAGTTTATTTTGCCTGTCATCACTTCTTGCAAGGAATAAAAGTTCATCCACCAGTTGTTTCATACGATTAGCTTCTTCTTTGGTATTGTCTATCCATTGGTACTGCGTCTTAATAAGATCATCTTTTTGGAAGAGAGTATATTAAGATTGGCAAGTATTACGGTAATGGGAGTTCGAAGCTCGTGGGAGGCATCACTTACGAATCTGTTTTGCTGCTGCCATGATTTTTCGACGGGTTTAAGTATCCATGTCGAAAGCAATACACTTATTGCAAAAAACACGAAAAAGCTGATCATAAAACTGATAATACATAAAATAAATAAGTTTCGTATATTGCCCGACTCAAAACTGTTGTCGGCGGCAACTATATAAGTGTAGTTATCTTCCGTAATACTCAAATACTCAAGACCAAAGGAAGATACACTGCCTCTTTTTTTGTTTTGAAGTAACTATAGTATTTGCCAGTTTATCGATATCTTCATCGCTAAGTTCCAGATAATTGATCTTACTCTCTATGACAGATCCGCTATAATCCAATGTGATACAAACGCTTGGAAGAAAGTGCATAGGCTTATCATCAAACATGTTAAATGAAAAAATATCATTATCTTCACGTCGGTTTTTATCGGGCAACCTTTCTTCCCGAAATCCGCTATACATATCGAGTTCACGCTCAAGGAAGTTATTTACATTCCTTTTATAACTTATATAGTTAATTACAAATAAACTTCCCAGGGCAATACTTATGGTGGACATGACACAAAGCATTATAACAAAAATGAATTTCTTTCTGAGTTTAGCTATCATTCGGTCACCTCAAGCTTATATCCAAGCTTCCTTATTGTGGTAAGAGATACTTTGGATCCGATAAAGCTTAGTTTTTTTCTGAGAAAAGATATATAAGCTTCAACATTGTTATCTTCGGCATCCGAGTCGTCACCCCAGACCTTGGTGATAAGGATTTCCTTGCCGATTATTGTTTTTTGGTTGCTCATAAGTATTTTCATTATCTCGAACTCTTTGAAACTTAAATGTATATTCTTGTCTTTGCACCTTAGTTCGGCATTGGATATATCAAGGGACAGATCTTCGAATGACAATTCTTCAACTATGACCTCACCCTGCCTCCTTGATAAGCTCTGATACGGGCAAGCAGTTCTTCCGGTACAAAGGGTTTGGTCATGTAATCATCGGCACCCTTGTCAAGACCGGTGATCTTATCACCCACCTCATCCTTGGCGGTAAGCATAATGACAGGGGTATTGATTTTTGAAGCTCTTAATTCCTTAACTATACTGAAACCGTCTTTTTTTGGAAGCATGACATCCAGTACTATGACATCATAGGAACCGTAGAGAGCCAGCTCCAGACCATCGGCACCGTCATAAGCGATATTGGTTTGATACTTTGCTTCCTTCATGATCTGAGAAAGTGCCTGTGCAAGCCTTTTTTCATCTTCAACTATAAGTATTTTCATAAGATTCCCCCTTGTCATGTTAATAAGAGATATATTTTAAGCCTTTTATTGATCGTTTGAAAACGTCGACCTTATCGATCGGCTTATTTTTATTATAAGTATTCGTTACTGTATGCGGTGCCGGTTTACAAACTTTAGATATCTTTTAGCCGTACTTATTAACGCCTATATATTATAGCTTAATCATTATATATATTTAAGCTGAAAATAATCTTAAATAGTAAAGTCTTACAGTATATAAAAAAACGAAAAAAAATAAGACGGAAACATTTGCTTAGATGAATAGGTCATCATGTTAAATCAAAATTGTGTATATCATTAACTTTTGCAATGTGTAAAATATTAAATACAGCCAAGAAAAAAGAGGACCGGGTACATCTTCTTTGCGCTCGGGCAGATCATACATATATTGCACTATAATACCTAATAATGTATAATTCTATGGAAATACAGCGTATAGACAGAGGTAATAATGGATATAATAAAGATACTTTCCAAAGAACTTAATATAAAAGAACAAAAGCTTGAAGCGACCATACAGCTTATAGACGAGGGCAATACTATTCCTTTCATAGCAAGATATCGTAAGGAAGTTACCGGATCTTTAGATGATGAAGTTTTGAGAAATCTTGATGAAAGGCTCAAATACCTTAGAAACCTTGAAGAAAGAAAGGCACAGGTAAGCGAGTCTATCAGATCTCAAGGTGTGGAAGATGAGGAATTATATAAGAAAATAGATATGGCTTTGACCCTCGTAGAGGTAGAGGACTTATACAGACCTTACAAGCCGAAGAGGATGACCAGAGCCATCATAGCGGTGAACAAAGGACTTGATCCGCTTGCAAAGCTGATATATGAGCAATCCGAAACTCTCAATATTGAAGAAGAGGCGAAAAAATATATCTCGGATGCCGAAGGTCTGGAAGTGGAAGATGAGGCTGCCGCTATTGCCGGAGCACTTGATATAATAGCCGAGCAGATATCCGATGATGCACAATACAGAAGTCGCATAAGAAAGGATACATTTGAATACGGATCATTAACATCCGTGGCAAAGGATGAAGAAGAAGCTTCTGTTTACGAGAACTATTATAACTACTCCGAGCTTGTTAAGAAATGTGTATCACACAGAGTTCTTGCGATCAACAGAGGTGAAAAAGAAAAGATACTGACTGTCAAGATAGAAGCACCACAGGAAGAGATACTCAAATTCCTGGAGAGCAGAATAATAAAGAATACCAATAAAAAGGCGAGCGAATTACTGAGAGAGACTATAGCGGACAGCTATAAAAGACTTATCAAAGATTCGATAGAAAGAGAAATAAGATCGGAGCTTAACGAAAAAGCAGAGGAAGAGGCTATAAAGGTATTCTCCAAGAATTTGGAACAGCTTCTTATGCAAGCTCCCATCACGGGAAGGGTGGTGCTCGGATGGGATCCGGCTTTTAGGACCGGTTGTAAGTTGGCTATCGTTGATGAGACCGGCAGAGTTTTGGATACTACGGTGATTTATCCGACAGCTCCGCAAAATAAGGTAAAAGAGTCGAAGGAGATACTTAAAAAACTTATATCCAAATACAATGTATCACTTATATCCGTAGGAAACGGAACGGCATCAAGAGAGTCTGAGAGTATCATAGCCGAACTTATAGGAGAGCTTGATAAGAAAGTGGAATATGTGATAGTAAATGAAGCCGGTGCCAGCGTGTATTCCGCAAGTAAGCTCGCAACCGAGGAGTTCCCGAATTTTGATGTGGGACAAAGAAGTGCCGCATCCATAGCAAGAAGACTTCAAGATCCTTTGGCGGAGCTTGTAAAAATAGATCCTAAGTCTATAGGAGTTGGTCAATATCAACATGATATGAACCAGAAACATTTGAGTGAAAGCCTGTCTACCGTAGTTGAGGATTGTGTTAATAAAGTCGGAGTGGATCTTAATACCGCTTCAGCATCCTTGCTTGAATACATTTCCGGCATAAGTAAGACTGTTGCCAGGAATATAGTGTTATATAGGGAAGAAAACGGCAGCTTTAAAAACAGAAAAGAGCTTTTAAAAGTACCGAAACTCGGACCGAAAGCTTATGAGCAGTGTGCGGGATTTTTAAGGATCTACTCGGGAAGTGAAAGCCTTGATATAACGGGAGTACATCCGGAGTCTTATAAGGCGGCAAAAAAACTGATAGAACTGCTTGATTTTAATGTGGAGGAGATAACAAGCGGTGGTATAAAGAATATACAAAATAAGGTCGATGACTATAAAAGCCTTGCCGAGGAGATAGGAGTCGGAGAGCCTACATTAAGGGATATAGTAAAAGAACTTGAAAAGCCTGCAAGAGACCCCAGAGACGAGATGCCAAAGCCCATACTGCGAACTGATGTTCTCGATATAAATGATATCAAAGAAGATATGATATTAAAAGGTACGGTAAGAAATGTCATAGACTTCGGAGTTTGTGGATATAGGAGTACATCAGGACGGACTGGTGCATATTTCACAGCTCAGTAAGTCTTATATCAAGCATCCGCTTGATGTGGTCTCGGTTGGCGATATAGTGGAAGTTAAAGTGCTGAGCGTGGATACCAAAAAGAACAGAATATCACTCAGCATGATATTATAGGGGAGAAGATGGGAAATAATACGGATTCAAAAAAGTTACAAGCCGAGGGAGTAAGAAGTTTCAGTTTCGATATAGAGCTTAAGGCTAATGATCTATGGACATTTTATATGTATAATTCCAATAGGGGTTACAGACTTTTATTTAATATAATATTTACAATAGGCTGTCTGGCATACCTTGTGTATTATTGGAATGAACTTGCCGATTCAAAAAGATATATATTAATATTTTTCTCACTTATGTTTACTGTTTTACAACCTCTGTTGCTGTACAGAAAGGCAATATTACAGGCTAAAACAGAGAATATGAAGGCGGGCTTTACCTTACAGCTTTCGGATTCGGGAATAGATGTAAGTAAGGACGATCAGAAATTACATTTGGATTGGGAGCATATTTACAGAAGTATGATAAAAAAGTATATGATAGTTCTGTATACCGATAATATCAGAGGCTATCTTATACCGGCGAGGTGCTTTGCTTCACAAAGAAAAGAACTTAACGCACTCTTGACTGAAAAAACTAAGGTAATAAGGTTTTAAACATGGCAAATACTATTACAAAAGAAGTTAACAGCAAAGAAGAAACTTACGATCTTGCTTTTAGCATCGGAGAAAATATATCAAAGCCGCTGCTTATATGTCTTGACGGAGATCTGGGAGTAGGCAAGACGGTATTTGCCAAGGGACTTGCCAAGGGAATGGGGATAGAGGAGGACATAGTAAGTCCCACCTTCGTATTGTTTAATGTATACGAGGATGGAAAACTGCCTTTATATCACTTTGATGTATACAGGATAGAAGAGCCGGAAGAAATGTATGAGATAGGTTATGAGGAATACTTTTTCGGTGCCGGTGTCTGCCTTGTGGAGTGGGCAAGCCTTATTGAAGAGCTTATACCGGAAGATGCGGTACATATAGCCATATATAAAGATCCAGAAAAGGGAGAGGATCATAGGAAGATAGTCATAGAAAATCTATAGTCTATAGTTCACAAAATAAGAATATTAGGCATAATAGGCAGCACTCTTTTTAAAATAGTCCTATTATACCACAGAACAATTATTTGTGCCGATTATTTAATTAATGATATACCGGTACATGTGGTCTTATAAAAAATAAAAAGAGAATAAATATGAGAATATTAGGAATAGAAAGTTCTTCACTTGTAGCCGGAGTGGCTATATTGGAAGACGAGAGTATAATTGCGGAATATAATGTGAATTATAAAAAGACACATTCACAAACACTTTTACCCATGCTTGAGGAAATAGTCTCAAGAATTGATTTTGACCTAAAAACCATAGATGCGATAGCCGTATCCGCAGGTCCCGGTTCATTTACCGGGCTTAGGATAGGTGTGGCGACCGCCAAGGGACTGGGGCTTGGACTGGATAAACCATTGATAGCCGTTCCGACCTTGGATGCCACAGCCTACAACATCAGAAATACCAAGTCACTTATCTGCCCTATCATGGATGCCAGAAGGCAGCAGGTATATACAGGAGTATATAGGAACGATAAGGAGTTTAAGGTGGTGGAAGCGGCAGCGGCTACGGATATCAACGATCTGCTTGAAAAACTCAAAGATTTTAATGAAGAGGTTATATTTTTAGGTGACGGAGTACCGGTATATAAGTCCATCATAGAAGAAAATGCAAAATTTGACTTTTGCTTTGCCTTACCGGGTCAAAGCAGGCAAAGAGCCGGAAGTCTGGTAAGCCTTGCAGCTTCATACTTTAAAAAGGGTAAACTTGTAAGTGCGGACGAAATGCTGCCGGAATACTTAAGGCTAAGTCAGGCGGAAAGAGAGAGAGGGAATTTGGAAAATCTTGATATCAGGGATATGAAAGAAGAGGATATTGATAGGATATATGAGATCGAAAAGTCTTGTTTTACAGACTATTGGAGCAAGGCACTTATATTGAATTCCTTCAGGTTGTATTACAATTTTATAAAAGTATTGACTGTAAATGAGCAGATAGTTGCTTATATAACCTTCAGTATAGTAAGAGAAGAATCCGAGCTTTTGAGTATAGCAGTACTTGAAGAATACAGAAACAGAAGGTTGGCAAGCAGACTGCTGGAAGAGATGTTTAGAGTTTGTGAAGAAAATAAAGTTGAAGAGATCTTTCTTGAAGTCAGAGAAAGCAACCTTTCAGCATACAGGTTATATAGGGAACACGGCTTTGTCCATATAGGAATGAGGAAGGATTATTATACCGATCCCGTGGAAAATGCGGTACTTATGAATAAAAAACTTGATGGTTGTGTAGGCTAAGAGGATGAAATAAAATGTGTCCGGCTTTATCAAAATGGCTAAGCGCTTCAAAGATCGACCTGCAAAGTGATTTCTACTGCGTGTAAGATCAAACAGCAAAGAGCTTTCTCAAAATAATCTAACCACCGAACCATGATCGTGGCAGTAGAAAAACAGCAAGCAACCTTCAAACCATACTACACAAAATGAAGCAAAAGATGAAATGAAGTAGAGAAAAAAGAAATAACAAAGCAAAAGATACAAAACACTGACAGCATACATAAAAAAAGAGGATACACAAATGTTAGATATATGTTTACTTGGAACCGGAGGAATGATGCCGCTGCCATACAGATACCTGACCTCACTCATGGCAAGATGCGAGGGCAGCAACCTGCTTATAGACTGCGGAGAAGGTACTCAGGTTGCAATAAAGGAAAAAAATCATGGTCACCCAAACCGATAGATGTCATCTGCTTTACACACTACCATGCAGACCACATCAGCGGCTTGCCGGGGCTGCTTCTTACTCTTGGCAACTGTGAAAGACATGAACCCATACACATGATAGGGCCGAAAGGACTTGAAAGAGTAGTATCGGCACTTAGAGTCATAGCACCCGAACTGCCTTTTGAAATAATCTTTCACGAGATCACACAAGAGGAGCAGGAATTCAAATTTGACAACATACCATACAAAAATAGAGGCATTCAAAGTTAATCACAACGTATTGTGTTACGGATACAAGCTGTCCATAGAAAGACTTGCAAAAATTTGAACCCCAAAAGGCAAAAGGAAAAAGGGCATACCGCTAAAATATTGGAACAGACTGCAGCACGGAGAACGTATAGAAGAAGACGGAATCATCTACACCCCCGATATGGTCATGGGAGAAGCCAGAAAAGGGATATCGGTATGCTACACGACAGACTCAAGACCTGTAAAAAACATAGAAAAATACGCTCAAGACACAGACCTTTTTATCTGTGAAGGAATGTACGGAGAAGAAGAAAATAACGCAAAACAATACAAACACATGACGATGTATGAGGCGGCTCAGATAGCGGCAGCAGCCGATACCAAGGAATTGTGGCTTACACATTACAGCCCGTCCATGATAAAACCTGAAGAATATATGGACAAGGTAAGAGAAATATTTCCTAAGGCAAAAGCAGCAAAGGATCTGTGGACATTAGAACTGGAGTACGAAGATGAATGATATATACATATTGGGAATAGAAAGCTCCTGTGATGAGACCGCTGCGGCAGTGGTCAAGAACGGAAGAGAAGTACTGTCCAATATCATAGCTTCACAAGTTGACTTACACACCATTTACGGAGGAGTGGTTCCGGAGATAGCTTCACGAAAGCACATAGAAAATATTAATCCCGTGATAAAAGAAGCCTTGAAAAAAGCCGGAAAAACATTTGATGACATCACTGCTATAGCTGTAACCTACGGTCCGGGTCTGGTCGGAGCCTTACTGGTAGGAGTGGCTCAGGCTAAGGCACTTGCTTTTGCACTTAAAAAGCCCTGCATAGGAATACATCATATAGAGGGGCATGTTGCGGCAAACTATATAGAAAATAAAGAGCTTGAACCTCCGTTTCTGTGCCTGATAGTATCGGGAGGACATACGCAAATAGTTATGGTAAAAGACTATACGGAGTATGATATCATAGGAAGAACCAGGGACGATGCGGCGGGAGAGGCATTTGACAAGGTGGCAAGAAGTATAGGCTTAGGCTATCCCGGCGGTCCGAAGATAGATAAAAAAGCCAAAGAAGGCGATCCGACGGCGATAACATTTCCGAAGGCAAAGGTCGAAGGGAGTATATATGACTTCAGCTTTTCGGGAATAAAGTCCGCAGTGCTTAATTATCAAAATAAGAAGAAAATGCTTGGAGAAGAGATCAATACAGCCGATTTGGCAGCCTCTTTTCAAAAGGCTGTGGTCGATGTGCTGGTAGAGCATACTATATTAGCCGCTAAGAATCTTGGTGTAAAAAAAGTCTGTATGGCAGGCGGAGTGGCAGCCAATTCAAGCCTTAGAGAAAACATGCAAAAAGCTTGTGATGACGAGGGTATAAAACTATATTATCCATCAAATATATTCTGTACGGATAACGCAGCCATGATAGCGGGACTCGGATATTATGAATATATGGCAGGAAAAAGAAGCAAAACAGATCTCAATGCCGTGCCTAATCTGAAAATGGGAGAATAGTATGAGAAGTCTGGCTATAGTTCTTGCTGCCGGCAGCGGCAGTCGTATGGGAAGCGATATAAAAAAACAATATCTGCTTTTAAATAACAAGCCTATAATGTATTACAGCCTGAAAACCTTTGAAAAAAGCACGGTAGACGATATAATATTGGTAGTGCCCGGGGAAGATGCAGAATACTGTAAAAATGATATAGTATTAAAATACGACATAAAAAAGATAAGGGATATCGTGCCGGGAGGTAAGGAAAGATATCTGTCCGTAGAAGCGGCATTTGCAAGTATAGCGGATAATAACTACGACATCGTACTTATACATGATGCCGCCAGACCTTTGTAAGCGTAGAGATGGTGGAAGAAGCAGTAAGGGAAGCCTTGATACATAAGTCTTACATACCCGGGATAGCAGTAAAGGATACCATAAAGCAAAAGGATGAAGACTCCTTTGTGGAAAGCACACTTGAGAGGGCAAAACTTGTAGCTGTACAGACACCGCAAGCCTTTGATTTTAAGTTATGTAAAAAAGCTTATGAATTATTAAGGTCGGGTGATAAACCAAATTCCGTTCCGACAGATGATGAAATGCTTGTTTATGAGCTTATGGGAATACATGCCAAAGTAGGCGAGGGCAGCATATATAATATAAAAGTAACTACCAAAGAAGACATGTATATGGCTCAGCGAATAGCCGATATACTTGATCTCGAATAAAAAGGCAGGAAAAAAGACGGTACACTGTACCGACCCCCAAAAGTCATACCAAAATCTAACGATTAGGAGGTCGGTATATTAAGACCGTCTTTTTTAAATTCAGCTAAAACTCATCCTTTATCTTATTATCCAAAAAATCTTTTATATAAATAAGTGCCGCACCTATTGTAATCCCGTGTTTTGGCATCTTGCTTATATAGATATAATCCCTGTAGGCTTCAAAAGGAGTCATATTTGCTATGTGATCGTATAAAATATCCACATCTTCCTGCTCAAGATAGGCAGCCAGATAGCCTCCGAGTATAAAATCGGTATCATATATAAGATGAATACTATTGATGATTATCGAAAGATCCGACAAATACTGCTTCCATTTGAGGGACTGCTCAGTACCGGGAATCCTTGCATTCTTAAAGAATTCATCAAGACTTTCGTTAGACTCTTCAAGCAAGGAACTGATAGAGCAAAGTGTCTCCGCACAGCCTTTATTGCCGCAATAACACTTCTTTTTATTGGGCTTAAAGACCACATGTTCTATGGCGGAATTATGCCCGTGCTTACCGCTTAAAATATGCTTGTTAAATATCATTGCCGCCCCGAGGTGATAGCTCAGCAAAAGATAAAAAGCATCATTTATCTCGGGAGACATACACATCTCCGATACTGCCGCAGCCGTGGAATCATGTATAAAAGTACAGGGGAAGGGCAGGTGCTTGGAAAAATTATCTATTTTAAGTCCGGTACAATCCAATATCTTACCGTAAGTTGCCGTGCTTCCGTCAGGTGATATAAGTGCCTGTAAAGCTATACCGGCACCCAGTATATGCTTATACTTTTCATTGTTGGAAATAGGCGAAAAACTATACTCGATCCTGTCAACAAAATCGGTGATATATTTACAGACCTTTTTAAAATATTCCTCATCATTGCTGAAAGTTATTTCATAAACCTCTCTCTTGATATACTTTTCATAGAGATCCACAGCCACTATTTTTACCTGACCCGCAATGATCTCAACACCTATACTCAGTTTATGATCGGGTACTATGGAATAAGCCGTGGCTTTTCTTCCGACATAATCACTGTCGAGCTGACCGGACTTTTGTATAAGCCCTATATCCTCAAGCTCGGTTAATACGCCTGCAACCGTAGGTCTGCTCAAATGCAAAGCATAAGAGATGTCCTGCTGTGAAGTAGTACCGGATTGATATATATACTGATATATAAGATGTATATTATTTTGCCTTATCTGATTCGGGGTAATACTCTTTTTCATACTTTTTTCTCACGTGATAATTATTTATTTTGCAAAAATCATTTTGTTAAAAACATTACGAAGTAAGGTTATCCTTTTATTTGAAATAAATCAATTGTTAAAAAAACTACCAAAAAAATTCGACTGAAAAATTATAATAATATTACTAATTTACAAAGCGGACTTTAAATGCTAATATGCAAAGACAATATTATAAACGATTTTACAAATTCAAATAAATAAATAGCTATACAAAATTAAACAATTTTTTAACAAGGAGGCAGAATGGGTATCGTAGAAAGAATGCGTCTGGACGGTAAAAAAGGTTTCGTGACCGGTGCAGCCAGAGGTATAGGTAAGTGTACGGCTACAGCATTTGCGGAAGCGGGTGCGGATGTTGCCATCGTGGATGTTGACCTTGAAGTGGCTAAGGAGACCGCAGAAGAGATAGCTAAGTCTACGGGCAGAAAAGTAATAGCTCTAAAGTGTGATTGTACCGATGAGGCTCAGGTAAATGACATGGTTGACGAGGTGGTATCACAACTTGGCGGACTTGACTTTTGTCATAACAATGCAGGTATCTGCGTAAACGCTCCGGCGGAAGAGATGACTTATGCACAGTGGTCCAAAGTCATCAACATCAACCTTACAGGTATATTCTTAACAGATGTGGCAGCAGGCAAATATATGCTTAACCACGGAGGTGGTTCTATCATCAACACAGCTTCCATGTCGGGACATATAGTCAATGTTCCACAGCCTCAATGTGCTTACAACGCTTCCAAGGCGGGAGTTATACAGCTTACAAAGTCACTTGCTATCGAGTGGGCTAAAAGAGGAGTTCGTGTCAACAGTATAAGCCCGGGTTACATAGGAACAGAGCTTGTAAACAGTTCGGAATTCCTTGTACCGCTTATCGAAAAGTGGAATGCCATGGCACCGATGGGAAGACTCGGTAAACCAGAAGAATTACAATCTATCTGTGTATACCTTGCAGGAGACACAAGCAGCTTTACCACAGGTTCAGACTTTATTATAGACGGAGCATTTACCTGCTTCTAATTAATATTTTAAGTATTTATTAAACCGGTTTTTAAGAGTCATGTATAATGACTATTAAAATATAGTACATATTTTCAAGGAGGATTATATGAAGAAAAGATTTAGGCGTAATGTTAAGTGCGGTACTGGTAATGGGAGCTTTAGCCGGCTGTAGCGGTTCAGGTTCAAGCAGCGAGACAACAGCAGGTGCCGAGTCACAGGCAGTTGAGAGCAGCATGGATGAAAGTGCTGCAGGTGAAAGCACAACAGCAGCTGAGGCGGCAGACTCAACAGCAAATGTTGAAGGCGTTAAGGCTGATGAAGCTTTCTATGCACAGGCTGACCTTTCTTCACTTAAAGGAAAGAAGATAGGAATCACAATACAGTCTTTAGAGAATGCTTACTGGGCTGGTGTTATGAAAGCTTTGGAAGAGGTTCTTACAGCTAACGGTGTAGAGTATACTATAGTAGATTGTAAAGATAACTCAGCTACACAGATCGGTCAGATCGAGAACTTCGTTGCATCAGATTGCGATCTTATAATGATCCATCCTTCAGATGCCAATGCAGTTGAGGATGTAGCTAAGGATGCACAGAAAGCAGGAATCAAGGTTATGTGCTGGGACGATCCTATGACAAACACAGACGGAAACTGGATACTTAACAACACAGATCTCGGAATAGCTATCGGAGAGCTTGCAGGTAAGTTCATAGATGAGCATTACAGTGAAGATAAGAAAGCTGAAGTTGCTTTGATCGGTTATCCTCAGACAAAGATACTTCTTGAGAGAGGTAACGGAATCAAGGAAGGACTTGAGAAGACTGCAGCAGGTAAGTATGAGATAGTAGCTGAGCAACCGGGACTTAATGCTAACGAAGCTCAGACAGCTATGGAGACAATACTTCAAAAGAATCCGGATTGTAAGGTTGTTACAGGTATAGGAGCAGGTGCTATGATAGGTGCTAACGAGGCATTGATCACAGCTACAGGCGGAAAGGTTCCTGAGGACATGGGAGTATTTACTGCAGACGTTACAAAGCAGCAGCTTACTCAACTTATGGAAGGAGATCAGGCTTCAAGAGGTGTTATAGGATTTGAAGGCTCAGACGAAGATACCGCTAAGGCTTGTGCGGCAATGTATGCACTTATATTGGAAGGAAAACTTGAGGACAAGAACGTATATCGTCAGGTTGGTCCTATAACTGCAGAGAATGCTTCTAAGGTATTTGAAGGAATGAAATAATATAAAGTAATTTTAAGATGAGGCTGTCAATAATGGGTCAGGATGAAACCGGATAAAACCTAAATAGACAGCCTCAATTGTATATAATCCCCTGAGATACCGGGAAAATAGTACTTTAGGAGGTAGCAGATGAAAGAAGAGTATGTACTGGAACTGGAAAATATCAGAAAAGAATATCCCGGAGTTGTGGCTCTTAAAGATGTAACCTTAAGACTGAAAAAAGGTGAGATACTTGCTCTTATAGGTGAGAACGGAGCCGGTAAATCAACTCTTATAAAGACCTGTTCCGGAGCGGTGGTACCGACATCGGGAAATATCAAGATAAACGGCAGATCATTTTCCAAATGACACCGCAGATCGCAGCTGAGAACGGAATAGCTATAATATACCAGGAATTTAATAACGTAGGAGAGCTTTCGGTAGCGGAGAACTTATTTTTGGGTCGACCTATCAGAAAGGGTATAGTAATTGACAAAAAAGCTATGGAAGCAGAGGCGATAGAAGCATTTAAGCAACTGAATATAGAAATAAACCCGAGAGAACTTATGAAAAATCTTACGGTAGGTTATCAGCAGATGGTCGAGATAGCTAAAGCTATACACCAGAATGCAAGCGTACTTATCATGGACGAGCCTTCCGCACCGCTTACAAGCAAGGAAGTAAAGAGCATGTTTGCGGTGGTAAGACTACTTAAGAGCAAGGGTGTATCAATAATCTACATATCACACAGACTTGAAGAAATATTTGCACTTTCAGACAGAATAGAGGTAATAAGAGACGGAGAATACATAGATACCCTTATAACCAAGGATGCCAATGTAGACCAGCTTATCAAACTGATGGTAGGTAGGGAAATGACTCAAGTCTATCCGGAAAGACCGGATTATACAGACCTTTCGGAAACGGTTCTTGAGTTAAAAGACGTATGCGGAAACGGCGTAAAGAATATAAGTTTCAAGGTACATAAGGGAGAAGTGCTCGGACTTGGAGGGCTCGTAGGAGCAGGAAGAACAGAGACAGCGGAACTTATATTCGGTGCAGCGGAAAAGGCATCGGGAACTATTATATTCAAGGGAAGAGCGATCAACCCGAAAAGTCCGAGAGAAGCAATAGATATAGGTATAGCTTTAGTTCCGGAGGATAGAAAGCGTCACGGAGCCTTACTCGGAACATCCATAAATCATAATATAAATATGCCTATATATGAAAGAATCTCTAAATTTTCAGTAATAAACACTTCGATAGAAAAGGGTAATTCCGAAAAATATCAAAAAGAAATGAATATAAAGACACCGAATCTTGACCAATTGGTAAAAAACCTAAGTGGCGGTAATCAGCAAAAGGTAATACTGGCAAAGTGTCTGGCGGCAAATTCTGAACTTATCATACTTGATGAGCCGACCAGAGGTATAGACGTAGGTGCTAAATTTGAAATATATAAACTCATTAACGATCTGGTTGCAAACGGTAAAGCAGTTCTTATGATCTCTTCCGAGATGGAAGAACTTATAGGAATGTCCGACAGAGTAGTAGTTTTGGCAGAAGGGCTGGTTACCGGTACACTGGAAAAAGAAGAGGTTGATGCGGATAAAATTATGATGTTTGCTTCGGCAGTAGTAGATAAGGAGGATTAATTGATGGATACTCGTAAACTCTTAAAAGACAATGCTATATGGTTGGTTTTTGTATTGATGGTGGCTATATTCACAGTTTATAACCCTAAATTCATAAGCCGTCAAATCTTATGAATATCGCAAGACAGGTTGCGGTATACGGAATAGCTTCTGTAGGTATGACATTTGTAATATTGATATCCGGAATAGACCTTTCCATAGGTGCCATCATAACATTTGTAAATATCATATGTGCTTACCTTATGGTAAATCTTGGTGTTAATATGTGGGTAGCGGTAATTATCTCTATAACAGCTGCTACACTTATAGGTGTACTTAACGGATTCATGGTTTCAACAGTTGGAATACCCGCACTTATAGCTACATTTGCGGCTCAGACCGTATTTGACGGTGTGTCATATATTATATCGGGCGGTATGCCTATCTCAGGTTTTGATAAGAACTTTAACATTTTTGGAAAATGGACTATAGGTATAGTTCCTATCTCAGCTATCATAATGATAGTATGTTTTGCCGCAGGAGCATTTATATTAAATAAAACTTACTTCGGACGTTACTTTTATGCAATAGGAGGTAATGAGGAAGCGGCAAAACTTTCAGGTATACAGGTAAGTAATATAAAGTATCTTATATATGCACTTTCAGGTTTCTTTGCGGGACTTGCCGGTATAGTTATGCTTTCACGTACCGGTTCGGCACAAAATACTGCAGGACTCGGATACGAGTTTGACGTTATCACCTGTGTAGTACTTGGTGGAGTGTCTGTAAAGGGTGGTATAGGAAGGATCTCGGGAGTTATAGCAGGTGTGCTTATAATAGGTTCACTTACCAACGGTATGATACTTATGGACGTTAACTCATACACACAAAAGGTTGTAAAGGGTCTGGTTCTTGCTATAGCTGTAGGTATCGACTGCTTATCCAACAGAAATAAGCTTGCTTAAGGAGAGTGCTATGAAGGCTGCGGTATATCATGGTCCAAAAGATATTAGAGTAGAAGAAGTTGATGTCAGAAAACCTGAAAAAGACGAGGTTTGTATTAAAATAAAATACTGCGGAGTATGCGGAACGGATGTACACATATATGAAGGTGATTCCGGAGCATTTGCAGTTAAGCCTCCTTTGATACCGGGACATGAATTTGCCGGTGTAGTGGAAGCTGTCGGAGAGGATGTAAAGCACTTGAAAGTAGGAGATAAGGTAAGCGCAGATCCGAATATCATGTGCGGAAAATGTTACTTTTGCAGAAGCGGTATGGAGCATTTTTGCGAAAATGTAACCGGAATAGGTACTACAGCTGACGGAGGTTTTGCTCAGTACACCGTCATGAAGGCAAGTCATGCATATAAATTGCCGGATCATATAGATTTTATGACTGCGGCTATGTCAGAGCCTATGTCATGCTGTATACACGGTATAGACCTTTGTGAGATAAAACAGGGCAATACGGTACTTGTGATAGGTGCCGGACCTATAGGAGTTATCATGCTGCAACTTGCGAGGATAGCGGGAGCAGCAAAGATCATAGTATCCGAGCCGGTAAAAGAAAAGAGAGCACTTGCTTTAAAACTCGGAGCGGATCTTGCCATAGATCCTATAAATGAAGATATTGAAAATATCATAAGTGAATATACAAAAAATGTGGATTGCGTAATAGAATGTGCAGGTTCTCAAAGAACACAGGAGCAGGCTGTACAACTTGCAGGAAAGTCTGCAAGAGTTATGTTCTTCGGACTTTCTTCGCCGGAGACCAAAATAAATGTAAAGCCGGATGACATATTTAAGAAAGAACTTACCATAAGATCATCATTTATCAATCCTTATACCTTCTCTAGAGCTATAGATATTTTAGCTTCCCAAAGAGTGGATGTTAAGAGCATAATCACCAACGTGGTAAAGCTTGAAGATATTGAAAAAGTTTTTAAAGATCCGGAAATGAGAAGAAGCGGAAAAGCAATGATAAGTATGGAGTAAAGGAGCGAAAATGAAGGATAAGAAAGGCTTAATAGAAAGCGGAAATATATCACTGGGTATTGAGCTTGGATCTACCAGGATCAAGGCGGTACTTATCGACTTTGACGGAGAGGTACTTGCGGTTGGCTTTCATGACTGGGAGAACTCCTTTGTAAACGGAGTATGGACATACAGTCTGGAAGAAGTGCATTCGGGGCTTAAGTCATGTTATAATTCTCTGAGACTTGCCGTTAAAGAAAAGTACGGTTGTGATCTTAAAAACTTGCTTCCCTGGGTGTGAGTGCAATGATGCACGGCTACATAGCCTTGGATAAAGACGGCAATCAACTCAGTTTATTCCAGACATGGAGAAATACCAACACACAGCAGGCTGCGGATGAGCTTACAGAACTTTTCGACTTCAACATACCGCTTCGTTGGTCTGTGGCACATTTGTATCAGAGGATGCTTGATAAAGAGCCCCATGTGGCAAATGTAGATGCCGTATATACTCTTGCGGCGTATATACACATGAAGCTTAGCGGAAGCAGGGTCATAGGTATAGGAGATGCTGCCGGAATGTTTCCTATAGATTCCTCCATACATGACTATAACGAGGAAATGGTGAAAAAATTCGATGTCTTAAGTGCAAAGCACGGATTTAAGAAGGGACTGAGAGAAGTATTTCCCAAGGTGTTAACTGCCGGAGAACTTGCCGGAACACTGAGCGAAGAAGGCGTTGAACTGCTTGACGAAAGCAAAAGTCTGGAAACGGGAGTACCTATGTGTCCGCCTGAGGGAGACGCAGGTACGGGAATGGTTGCGACCAACTCGGTAGCACCGAGGACCGGTAATGTTTCAGCAGGTACGAGTACATTTGCCATGATAGTACTTGAAAAAGACCTTAATAAGCTCTACCGTGAGATAGATATGGTCACCACACCGTCGGGATTCCCTTGTGCGATGTCACATGCCAATAACGGTACTTCCGATCTTAATGCGTGGGTGGGTATCTTCAAAGAGTTCTCAGAGCTTATGGGATATAAAGCCGATACAGGAGAGCTTTTTAACAAATTGTATACCAATTCGCTTAAGGGAGATAAGGATTGCGGAGGACTGTTAGCCTACGGATATTATTCGGGTGAGAATGTCACTATGATCAATGAGGGCAGACTTGCTTTCTTAAGAACTCCGGACAGTAGATTCAATCTTGCCAATTTCATGAAGGTAAATCTTTTTACATCACTTGGAGCAGTAAAACTCGGACTTGATATACTTCTAAAAGATGAGGGAGTTAAGCTTGACAAGATCATGGGTCACGGAGGATTCTTCAAGACCAAGGAAGTAGGACAAAGATATCTTTCAGCTTCGGTCGGAGCACCGGTTACAGTTATGGATACGGCGAGCGAAGGAGGAGCCTGGGGTATAGCACTGCTTGCTGCTTATCTTGCCGATAAGAAAGAGGATGAAAAACTGGAAGAATATCTCGATAAAAGAATATTTGCAAGGCTTTCGGGAGTAAGCATAGAAGCTACCAAAGAAGATATCGAGGGCTTTGACAAGTTTATGGAAAGATATGTCGCCGGACTTGAGATTGAGAAGGCTGCAATAGAAGCTATGAAGTGGTAGCGGAAAAAAATTTTAATTTTATAAATACAGTTTGCATTTAAGTTGGCTGTATTGGGTTACTTCTAAGGTAAGGATTTAAAACTGAATATAAACGATTGTTAAAGGGCTGTTGCAAAATAAAGATCATGCAAAAGATTACAGGTGTTTTAGTATAATACCATTATGTATCTTGTATAAAAATCTTGAAATGCAGTAGCCTTTTCTATAAAAAATAAATTTTTTATGTAGAAAAAAAGACATAAAAGGAGTATAATGCATTTCGGTATTTGAGCAATTGGAATATATTAAGTTAATAAATAAAAAGAAAGAAGGTTTTCACATGAGCAGTTACACAAAATCAAAATGGCTTTTTAAACTCTTATCCACTAAAGAAGGCAGGAGGGTACTTATTATTCCTATCGTGATCCTCATAGCATTTTCGGGATATACTATATATCAAACGGAATTTAACGGAAAGCCCGAAAGAGTAGAGATGCAGGATGGCAGCGGAGAAGTAAAACTTACAAAAGAAGCGAGCTTTCTTCATTCAAACTGCCTAAAGAAGTGGGAGAGGTAAGAGACATCATCGGTGAGGATATGAAGGTAACAGCCTATGATGTGTATGTTGATAAGGATAATAATATAACATCCGCTTCTGTAACTATGAAGGCTGATGAGGCAAAGGCACAGGAGATAATTTCTTTGTACGAAAGTAAATACAGCCTGCAAAAAGGAATGTCAGACTGGGAGGGCAGTGCTCAAGGCTTTGATATGAGCCTGAGTTATGACAGCAACGATCAAAGGATAGATATAGATCTGAAAAAACAGTAATTATAAAGTTTAAATACAAAAAGTGCTGAGAGCCTGTGAGCTGTCGGCACTTATTTTTAGTTTACATTTGCTGTTTTCTCAGGTGTAGGATTTTTGATGAGTACCTTTGTCTTTTATAAAGCCAAATATAGAATTATCATCATATCTAATAAATTCTGCTTCAATGTCCTATATCAATAAAAATAAGCACAAGTTTATCATCTTGTATATCACTTAAAATTCTATGATCCCCAACTCTATATCGCCAATATTGACCCAAATCGGCAGTAAGTTTCTTACCATGTATACGAGGATTTTCGCAGCCTACGAGGTTTTTATCGATCCATGATTATATATTTTCGAATTAAGATGAGAGTGTTTCTTAAAGTTTTTAAAACATGATATACTGAGCATATTTAATGCTTTACTTTCTAAAATTTTTTGGAGGAGCAGTCGCCCTACTCCCCCAGTTCCTTTACAAACTTATCAATATAATAAACTGCCGCTCCCACGGCTGAAGCTTCTGTCTTGTAATGGCAGACCTTTATATAAGAGCAATCCTTTTCAAAAGGATTAAGTTCTGCGGCTTTAGTTTGAAAAGCTTCTATGTGCTCGGACATATATGCACCCACATAGCCTCCCAGTATCACATCACAGTCATAGCACATTCTGAGATTATTGACCGCTATTGCAAGGTAGTCCATATATTCGTCAAAGACATTTACGAGACCTTTATTCTTTCCCGATCTCATTTCATCAAAAAAGGCATGAAGATCTCCGCCCGTAAAATCCGATAAATAGATGCACAACAATACGTATCAAGACAGCCTGACCGGTTACAGTAACATTTGCGTCCTCTCGGAACTATAGTCATGTGACCGAATTCACAGCCTCTGCCGTGTTTGCCGGTATACATACTGTGCCCGTTCATGTAGGCACCTCCGACACTGCTGCTAAGAGACAGATAAACCATAGGATCGCTGCTGTGCTGTCTCCAGCTTTCCGCAAGTCCTGCAGAATTGGCATCGTTAAATAAAAGCAGGGGGAAGTTTATATACTTGCAAAAAGTATTATATATATCAGCTGAGGCGCTTATTACCTTGGCATAGGATATATATTTACTATCGGAGCTGATTATGACCGGAAGCGATATTCCCACGCCGAGTATCTTGGAGGTATCCGGAACATAAGTCTTAAGTATCTTCTCAAGTTCTTTTTGTAAAACCGAAAAATAAGTATCATCCTCCGAATAACTTATTCGTATCCTGCTGTGTGCTATTATATTAAGATCGAGATCTATAAGAACTATGGAGATATGATTTTTGGTAATATCTATACCTACAGACAGGAATTTATCCGCTACACAGCGAAATATTGTGGCTTTTCTACCTCCTGTCGATTTGAAATTCCCGGCATCGTATACATAGCCGCTTTGTAAAAGTCTGGACAGGTTCTGATTAAGGGTAGGCAGACTTATAGACAGAGCGGAAGCTATATCCTGTCTGGAACATTCTCCGTTTGCATATATATATCTGTATATGTCACCCATATTTTTTGAAATGTTGATAAAAGTGTCCATGCTGTTCTCCGAAATATTTGAATATAGTGAAGCTTTATATAATTAAATGGGAGGCATTGACCGAATAAACGGTGTTGATGACCGGAGCGTACTACCCGGGTATTATTGCCTAAAGTGTCTTGATATAATTATAGTGCTTGAATTTCATGACTGAATATTTCTAAACTTTAGGATATACTAACGCATTATTAAAAGACAGTCAATATTTTAACAACATAAATAAAGTATTTTATAAATGTAAAGGCTTAAAAAACTATTAAATTTGATACAAGATACAATCGCTATGCAATTTATACAAAAACCAAGAAACAAAATAATATAATTAGCACAAACTTTTGTAAAAAGATTGATAAAAGATAAAAAATGTTTTATACTTATTCAACTGAGGAATAAAACATATCCACTTCAATAACTTTTAAAGGAAACAGGCAATATGGATAAGATAAAAATGAGGCTTAGCAAGATCGAAAAGTCATTTCCGGGTGTAAAAGCACTTGACGGTATAGAGTTTTCGGTAAGAGAAGGTACCGTACATGCTTTATGCGGTGAGAACGGTGCGGGAAAGTCCACGCTTATGAAGATAATTATGGGTCTTTACAAGGCTGATAAGGGAAGTATCTTCCTGGATGAAAAGGAAGTTGAGATCAAGAATCCTATACAGGCAAGAGATCTGGGTATATCTATGATAGCACAGGAACTTAGTTATGTTCCCGAACTTTCGGTAGAAGAGAATCTTTTTTTAGGCAGACTTCCGGTAAAGGGCATGGGAATGATAGATTGGAAAAAGATAAGACAGGAAAGTAAAAAGTTTCTGGAAGAGGAGAATCTACCCTACAAGCCGTGGCAAAAACTTAAGACGCTGACAGTTTCGGATATACAAATACTTGAGATCATAAAAGCTGTCACTAACAATGCCAAAATAATCATTATGGATGAGCCGACTTCATCCATAACACAATCTGAAGTGGAGAATCTGTTCAAGAAGATAGAAGAACTCAAGAAAAACGGGGTATCGATAGTCTACATATCCCACAAGATGGATGAAGTCTTCAGAATAGCGGACGATATCAGTATACTTAGGGACGGTAAAGTAGTTGCATCAAAGAAAGCCTCCGAATTCGACCTTGAGAGCGTTATTTCTTTAATGGTGGGAAGAAAGATAGAAAATGCATACCCCAAAGAAGATGTGGAACTTGGAGACAAGGTGTTGGAGGTAGAGCATTTAAGTAAGGATAAGTTATTTGAAAATGTTGATTTTCATGTTAAAAAGGGAGAAATAGTAGGTTTTGCAGGGCTTGTAGGAGCTGGTAGAACCGAGGTCATGAGGGCGGTATACGGACTTGACCATAAAGACGGGGGTAGCGTTAAGATAAAATCCAAAGAGGTCAATATCAAAAATCCTGCGGACAGTATAAAAGAAGGACTGATCTTGCTTTCAGAGAGCAGAAAAGATGACGGGATCGTTCCGGTAAGAAGTGTTATGGAGAATGCCAGTCTGGCAAGTTTGCAAAAGTTCATATATTCAGGTTTTACTCACAGAAAGAAAGAGAGAAATGCCGTGTATGAGAGCTTTATGAAAATGAATGTAAAAACTCCCACACTGGACACACCTATATCAAGTCTATCGGGAGGCAATCAGCAAAAGGTACTTTTATCAAGATGGATGCTTAGCGAACCGGATATACTTATACTTGATGAACCCACAAGAGGTATAGACATAGGAGCGAAGTTTGAAATATACAAGCTTATGACGGATATGGTAAAGGAAGGAAAGGCTATAATTATGGTATCTTCCGAGCTGCCGGAGCTTATAGGTATGTGCGACAGGATATATGTGATGAATAAGGGGCATATAAGCGGTATGCTTAACAGAGACGAGTTTTCTCAAGAAGACATCATGAGATATGCTACCGGATTATAATGCTTACATTTTGGTCTAACCCATTCTAAATGGTAATTTTGTGAAAAAGAAATCTGTTTTAAATTAGTGCTATTATACTTATTTGAAACAGGTTGATAATTTAGAATAAGTTATATCGAACATCAAAACCAAAATACGGAGAAAGATAAAAATGAAAGATAGAGTTTCCCATTTTTTACAAAAAACAGGAATATTTGCAGTGCTGGCACTCATTTTTCTGGCATGCAGTTTTATAAGCAAGGATTTCTTGAAATACAACAACCTTATTAATGTTACCAGGCAGCTTTGTGTGGGCATTCTTATAGCTTACGGAGAGATGCTTCTTATCATAAGCGGATTTTTAGACCTTTCGGTAGGTTCCGTACTTGCACTTTCGGGCGTGGTATCCATCATGGTATTCAAGTCAAGCGGCAATATATTGGCGGCTTTAGTAACCGCTCTTTTGATAGGAATAATATGCAATATAGTTAATGCCTTTTTTGTAGCCCAGCTTAAAGTACCGGCATTTATAGCAACACTCGGTATGATGCAGGTAGCAAGAGGTATAGCGCTTTACATAACCGGCGGAAAGAATATATTGCAGCTGGGTAAGTATGTAAAAGTGGGTCAGGGTATGCTCGGACCTATTCCGGTGCCTGTGATAATAGTTGTGTTCGTGACAGCCTTGGTATGGTGGCTACTCAATCATACCAGATACGGAAGAAGCTTATACGCTATAGGTGGCAATAGGGCAGCGGCTGAGGCAAGCGGGATCAATTCAAAAAGAAGTATATATTTGTCTTATATTATAAACGGTGCAATGGTAGGACTTGCGGGAGTTATATTCATGGCAAGAAATAACGCCGGACTTCCTAACGGAGCGGTGGGTTATGAGATGACCGGACTTACGGCTGCAATAGTCGGAGGCACTTCATTTACGGGAGGTATAGGTAGTGTCAGCGGTACGGTCGCAGGTGCTTTTATCATAGGCTTCCTGGAAAATGTTATGAACCTTATAGGTGTCAATGCTTACATACAGCAGATCATAGAAGGATCTATCATCGCACTTGCGGTCGCAGTTGATATAACTGTGAAGCACAGAAAATCCGGCAGGGTGATCATAGTAAAAGAAAAAGAAAAAAGTAATTAGTGGATAGTGAAAACTTACCACTGCTTTAATAAAGGAGGAAGAAGAATATGAAATTAAGAAAGTTAGTCGGCATGGCTTTGGCAGCTGTTATGGCTGTATCACTTGTTGCATGCGGTTCTGCAGGAACAGGTTCATCAGCTGAGGGAGAAAGTGCCTCAGTGGAAAGCGGTGCGGACAGTTCGGCTGCTGCCGCTACGGACAGTACCGGCAAGAAGAGGGTATGTTTTGTCGCAAGAGCGAGTGCGGATACATTTGCGGCATGGCTTATGGATGAGATGAAGAAAGAAGCTGAAAAATACCCTGAAATAGAGCTTACCTGTGTGAGCGGTGAAGGCGATGATAACAAGGAAAACGGTCTTTTGGAAGACTGTATCACCAAGGAATACGATCTGGTGATAGTGCAGTCCAACAACAATGCTGCTCAGGCACCTTATGTACAAAAGATCTTAGAGGCGGGGATTCCTGTAATTACAACCAACCCTACCACACATCAGAGTGATTTAGACGGAAGCGACAATCAGAATGTTATGGAAGGAACAGGTACAGTTGATGCGGATCCTATAGAGCAGGCTAAGGTAAGTGCTGAAAGAGCGGTAAAAGAAGTACCTCAAATGCCAATGTAGTTATACTTAACGGACCTTCAGGAAACTTCCATGCAGACAAGAGAAGAGAAGCGTGGACAGAGTATTTCCTTTCAAAAAGACCTGATGTAAAGGTTTTATATGAGGATTATGCAAACTGGAACAGTGATGAGGCACTTACACTTATGGAGGCTTGGGTACAGGCAGGTACACATATAGATGCTATAATATCTATGAATGACAATATGGCAGCAGGTGCTATAGAGGCTATAAGAGATAACAAAGAGTATGTGGGCGATGACGGTAAGGCTAAGTTCCTGGCATACGGTGTTGACGGAACAGCTCAAGGTTGTCTTCTTATCAAAGAAGGTCTGCTCACATCCACAGCATTACAATCAGCGGCAGATCTTGCAAAGAAGAACATGGAATATGCAAGTAAAGTCGTAAAGGGTGAATTAAAGGTAATAGAAGTTAAGGATTTCGTTGATGCACCGCAAGATCAATGCTGAAAATGTGGATGAGTATCTTAAGATATATGTTGAAAACGGAGAATTAACAGAAGCTGATATAAAGTAAAAAAAGGAGGAAGCTTATGAAGATGCAAAAGGCTGCTTTTATGAGGGGAACTGACAAAATGATAATTAAGGAGATAGAAGTTCCTTCTATAAAAGATGATGAGGTATTGGTTTCATTGGAGTATGTAGGTATATGCGGATCTGATGTGCATTACTATCATCATGGAAATTGCGGTGCGTACAAGGTTGACTTATCACAGGATTATATGCTCGGACATGAATGTGCCGGTACTATAACCGAGGTGGGTAAAAATGTAAGTGATTTGAAAGTAGGGGACAAGTGGCACTTGAGCCGGGTATCACCTGCGGTAAGTGTGAAGCTTGTAAATCAGGACATTATAATCTCTGTCCGGATGTTGTATTCTTGGCAACACCTCCGGTTCAAGGTTGTAATGAAGAGTTTATAGCATTCCCGGCTGATATGTGCTTTAAGCTTCCGGATAATGTTTCTACCAAGGCAGGAGCATTGATAGAGCCTCTTTCAGTAGGATTTTATGCTGTAGAACAAAGCGAGATGAATACCGGTGATACCGTAGTTATACTCGGATCCGGCTGTATAGGACTTGTTACATTACTTGCAAGTAAAGCAAGAGGTGCCGGTACCATCATAGTTGCAGACCTTGTTGAGGCAAGACTTAATAAGGCTTTGGAACTTGGAGCAACACATGTGATCAACTCAAAGAATGTAGATGTATTCGAAAAGGTCAAAGAGATCACAGGCGGAAGAAATGCGGATATAGTATTTGAAACTGCCGGATCTGCGGTAACCATAGCTCAGACACCTTTCCTTACAAGAAGGGGAGGAACTGTAGTTTTAGTCGGTATAGCCGCACAGGAAGAAATATCTTATAACTTTGCACAGGTTATGGATAAAGAGCTTACTATTAAGTCGGTATTCCGTTATAAGAATATCTTCCCTAAGGCTATAGCGGCAGTAGGAAGCGGTGCTATAGATGTTACTTCTATAGTTACACATGAATTTGCGCTTAATGATATACAAAAAGCCTATGATGAGGCTGTTAATAATAAAGAAAACCTTGTAAAGGCTGTAATTAAGGTAAAGTAATGTATTGTGCTTACAGTTTAGTCGGCTTATTCATCTTCATCAAAAAACTGAAAATGTTTAATTTTTGTTTATAAATCAGATGAAGATGAATGCCGGAAGAGTCTTGTATATATGTAAGCTACCTGAACTCTAAACTATTGTGCTATCGGTGGCTATTGAGGTATTGCTTACAATACCTCTGCTACATTAAAGACAAAATAAAATACTGTCTTATAGTTTTGAATAAGGTTAAAAAGCTGTTGCAAGGAGTATAAGTGTTTCTTTTTGCAGCAGCTTTTATATTTGAAATATTTGTCTAATAATAATTTTGGAGGTATGCGTATGTTTGTCGGTATAGATCTGGGAACATCGGCAGTTAAACTTTGTTGATGAATGAGAACGGAAAGATAGAAAGAATAGTATCGAAAGAATATCCCCTGTATTTACCAAAACCTGAGTGGTCGGAACAAGATCCCGATGATTGGTATGCTCAGACGATAGCCGGTATCAAGGAACTTATACAAGGCTTCGAATCAAGTGTTAAGGGCATAGCTGTTGCAGGTCAGATGCACGGTCTGGTGGTGCTTGATAAAGAAGATAAGGTCATAAGACCTGCCATACTGTGGAATGACGGTCGTTCCAAGACTCAGACCGACTATCTTAATAATGTAATAGGCAAGGATAAGTTATCGGAGTATACCGCCAATATAGCTTTTGCCGGTTTTACCGCTCCCAAAATACTTTGGCTTAAAGAAAACGAGCCGCAAAATTTTGAAAAAATAAAAAAGATCATGCTTCCCAAAGATTATATAGTATATAAGCTTAGCGGTAATTTTACTACAGATTATTCCGATGCTTCAGGTATGCTTTTACTTGATGTAAAGGCTAAAAAGTGGTCAAAGGAAATGCTTTCAATATGTTATATAAATGAGGAAATGCTACCTAAGCTTTATGAAAGTTATGAAAGTGTAGGTGCCTTAAAAACCGATATTGCGTCGGAGCTTGGCATAAAACAAAAAGTTGAGATAGCGGCAGGGGCTTCCGATAATGCGGCAGCGGCTGTAGGGACGGGAATCATAGCCGGTGCAAGCTGCAATATATCTCTGGGAACCAGCGGAACTATGTTCATACCCGGATATGAATTTAAAGTTGATCCTAATAATGCACTGCATTCATTTGCCCATGCTGACGGTCACTATCATCTTATGGCTTGTATGCTTAGTGCAGCATCCTGTAATAAATGGTGGATGGAAGATATATTAAATACCAAGGATTACAATAAAGAACAGCCGGGCTTTGACAGGTTGGGCTTTAACGAAGTATTCTTTTTACCCTATCTGATGGGTGAACGCTCTCCGCATAATGACACCAAGGCAAGAGCGGCATTTATAGGTATGAGTATGAATACAAAAAGAGAGGATATGACACAGGCGGTCATGGAGGGAGTGCTGTTCGGACTTAGAGACTCCTTGGAAGTGGCTAAAAAACTGGGCATCGGTTTTGAAAGAACCACACTTTGCGGCGGCGGTGCAAAAAGTAAGTTATGGAGGCAGATGAGTGCCGATATTATGAAGCTTGAGGTTGATTTGGTGGAAACCGAAGAAGGACCGGCTTATGGTGCTGCCATACTTGCAGGTGTTGCCTGCAAAGAGTTTGAAAGTGTAAAGTCGGCTTGTAAGGCTCTTATAAAGGTAAAAGAGCATATAAGTGTCAATAAAGAAGCTGCAAAAAGATATGATGAAAAATACGAAAGATTCGCAAAACTGTATCCGGCATTAAAGGGACTGTTTTGTTAGCGGAAGTGGTCGTGAGTTGATGATAGAAAGACATAGTCCTTGTTTTAATCATACTGACAGTAGCGTTTATTAAGCTGTAATAAAATGCTGATTGGACGGGGTGTTAGCAGCATAAACAATATCTGTTTATTTTACCAAATTCCTTATAGGGCTATTCATTTCGGGGGGGCCGGCTAATTGTTACCGTTTATAAGCTTATTAATAATCTAAGATAGTAGTGACTTGTATCATCAAATATAAAAAATGCAACTGTAATTTAGTTGCATTTTTTAATGTATTTTCAACTTTAACTTTGCCTTAGGATCTTGCTCCTACATATCTATTCGATCATAATAAAACCGATATAATTTTAACACAACACTGGATTTATACTATGAAAAAACCGAAACTTAAGGTACAATAAAGCTTAGCTTTAAAACAAAAGGAGATCATCATGCCTAAAGTGGGGGTAGAGAAAAAGGAAGCAGTGGGAAATGGTGTAAAAAGGCTTGCTTTTACAGGGCTTTCAGTCTTGTTTCAGATCATTTTTATTGTATTTATCGTACTGAAATTAAGCAGGTATTTTGTATGGATAGTACTTTTAAGTGATATAATATCATTGTTATTTTCTTTACTAATATATTCCGCTTCAAGTAATTCGACTATAAAAATCCCATGGATCATTTTGATTTTGACATTTCCGATACTTGGACTTACTCTTTTTGTAACTATAGGTCTGGGGATATATACGAGCGGTAAGAGAAAAGTATTTCTCGATGTAGATGAAAGATTACTGCCCTTGCTTAAGACAGAAAGCACCGCTCTTGATAACTTTACAAAAACCGACAAACTCAAATCGGGAATTTCAAGATTCATTGAAAAAGTATGCGGCTATCCGGTATACGAGAATACTGATGTAATATATTTTGATGATGCCTATCCTGCGATAGAGGCTCAAAAAGAAGAGCTGAAAAAAGCCGAGGAGTTTATTTTTATGGAGTATCATGCCATAGAGGATAAGGAGACTTGGCAGGGGATAGAAGAAATACTGGCAGAAAGAGTAAGAGAGGGTGTAGAGGTCAGAGTATTCTATGACGATGTGGGAAGTATAGGATTCATAGATACATATTTTGTAAAAAAGCTGGAAGACCTCGGTATACAATGTACAGTTTTCAATAAGGCTTCACCGGGAGTCAACTTTTTACTCAATAACAGAGATCACAGAAAGATCACTGTAATAGACGGTAAGGTGGGGTTTGTGGGAGGTTATAATCTGGCTAACGAATATGTCAATATAGACAGCCCCTACGGACATTGGAAAGACACCGGTATTTGTATCAAAGGAGAGGCGGTAAAGAGTCTTAGCATCACATTTTTACAAATGTGGGATGCGGTAAATCAAACTAAGGAAGCTGAAAAAGCGGCACAAAAGTATATCAAAGAATTTAGTGCTAAAGCAAAGAAAGATTCTTTTGTACAGCCTTATGCCGATACTCCGGCTGACAATATACGTACAGGTGAGGATGTGTATATAGGAATAGCTGAGACTGCATTGGACTATGCGTGGTTTATAAGCCCCTATCTTATACTGACGGATGAAATGATACATGCCTTCGGAATGGCTGCAAAAAGAGGTGTGGATGTAAGGGTGATAACGCCGGGGATCCCGGATAAAAAATCGGTATATCAAATCACCAGGTCTTATTATAATTCACTCGTAAGAAACGGTGTTCGTATATTTGAATACACACCGGGCTTTTCACACTGTAAGATGGCGGTATCGGATGATAAGATAGCTGTATGCGGAACTATTAACCTCGATTACAGAAGTTTTTACCACAACTTTGAGAATGCCTGTCTTTATTACGGTAATAAAGCTGTCCTTGATACCAAGGAGGATTTTGACAATACACTTGCTAAATGTGTGGAAGTGAGTGATAAATACTTAAAAAACGACAAAATTATAAGTCTGGGGCAAATGATACTTAAACTATTTGCACCGTTAATGTAAAATATAGGAGAGATATACAGGTGAGTTATTCAAAAAAGATCAATGTAAAAAGATGTATAAAAAACACATTAAAAATAGCACTATCGGCTGTTATCGCAATAGAAATAGCCGAATTTCTTAAACTGGACAGTTTTATATCGGCAGGTATAATAGCTATATTAAGCGTGCAACCCAATACAAAGCAAGAGACCTTAAAGGCTGCGACTTTAAGAATTCTGGCATTTTTAAGTGCTCTTTTAATATCATTTACTTCTTTTAAGCTTTTAGGATTCAATTCCTTGGGATACGGTGTGTATTTACTTTTAGATGTGGGCGTATGTGTGTTTTTCGGATGGACGGCGGCTATAACTATCAATGCCGTACTTATTTCACATTTTTTACTTGCCGGCAATATGGATATGCATATGCTTATCAACGAAAGTTTACTTTCGTAGTGGGAGTAAGTACTGGTTTTGCCGCCAATCTCCATCTTAGAAAAGATCCTTATCACATGGAGGAACTTAGAGACAGCACCGATTCCAGTATACTTAGGTATCTTGTGCATATATCCAAGAGTGTGGCTAATAAAAAGCTCAAAGATGAAGGAGAGGAGCTTTTTCACAGATTAACTTCCGATATAGGAAGAGCGAATTTTGTTGCGGAGGAGAATTATAAAAATCAATTTAACCTTGATGATACTTATGACCTGGATTATATCAAAATGAGAAGACACCAAGCTCATATTCTTTACGAGATGGATAAGATAGCAAGGAGTATAAGTATAAAAACCATAAGCACCGACAGTGTGGAAGACTTTATAAAAAAACTTGCTTTGGAAAGAAGAAATTATGAAAGAGCAAGTGAGCTTTTGGAAGAGTTTTATGAGCTGGATGCGTCAATGAAGAGTATACCATTGCCGGTAAGCAGACCGGAATTTGAGGATAGGGCAAGACTTTTTGCGATAATGAGATTGCTTGAAGAATTTTTACAGGCAAAGTCGGAATTTGCAAGCAACAACAGTTAAACGATGATGATATGGAAGATATCCCGGACGAGTCAGATAGGCGAAGTCGGAATTTGTAAGTAACAACAGTTAAACAGATATTTGCTTTAAAGAATACCGCAACGATGACTCAAATACTAAAAATTTATATAAATTTAACAAACAGTACTGTATTTTAATACTGTCAGTTGTATTATGACTATAAATCAATAGAAGGAGGGTTGCTTATGTTCGATAATAAATTAAGTAAAGTCCTGACTTTCGGGCTGTCATCTTTTTGTATTGCTTCTATACTCATCAGAATGGTAAAGATTTACCTGATGGAAGAAGATACGGAATTGATTCCGTTACTTAATATTATGGGTGCGGTTTTTATAATTTGGGCATTATTGTTTTTCGTATTGGAAAGAAGAAGTAATCTGCCCTTCTTTTATGGAGTGAGTCAGAGCGGAGGCTCTAATGCGAATTCATTTATAGTAGCTGCCGTAGGACTTAATTTCTTCAATTTAGACAACGTTCAATTTATCATATATATGATCGCACTGAGCTGTGTCATGCTGTTACTTGCTTATGTCGTAAAAGCCAAGGATTAGGCGGTATTTTATTTCGGAGAGATCGTTAGTAAACTTAATAAACACAGAGTATTAAGTTATTCCGGGAAAAGAAACGCATATATTTAAAAGTTGATACATTAAGAGTATAAAATTGTTTTGAAGTATTTCTTAAAAGTAAACTTAATAAACACAGAGTATTAAGTTATTCAGGGAAAAGAAACTCATAGATTTATAAGTTTTAATTAAAAGTATAAAAGGGAGTGGTGCTTTGTAGATAAAAGATATCTAAAAAGCGTCGCTCCCTTTGAGTTATATTATTATTATAAGTTTTTAAGTTATTACCTTAGTCACAGAACCTTAGAAAAACCTTGAGAATACCGGTGCCAGCAGTACAGTCACTATTCCAGCAACGACCAGGGCAAGTGAGCTCATAGCTCCTTGAGTCTTTCCCATTTCTATAGCTTTTACAGTACCCATGGCATGAGCACCGGTACCTATTCCAAGTCCTTGAGCGATAGGGTCCGTAATTCTGAAGATTTTCATAACAAAGCCGGCAGATAGATTGCCGAAGATACCGGTAATAGCTATAACAGCAGCAGTGATATTAGGTATACCTCCGAGTTCCTTTGAAAGATCCAGACCTATAGCGGTAGTGATGGATTTTGGTAAAAGAGTAGCATAGTGTTCGTATTCAAGTTTAAAAAGCAGACTTAATCCGAATATAGATAAAAGCCCGAGAGCTATACCGATACTTACACTTAATACGACTGCCAACATATTCTTTTTTAGAAGTTCAAGTCTTTCGTATAAAGGAACCGCAAGGCAGACTGTTGCAGGTGTCAAAAGATAACTGATATAGGCTGCTCCCTTGGAGTAGGTATCATAATCTATCTTCAAAGCAAGTAGTGCTACAATAACTATTGCCGTTGCCAAAAGCAAAGGACTTGCTATTACAAGTTTCGTCTTATTTCTTATCCATGTACCTATCTCAAAAGCGATAAGTGTGATCAACACCGAAAAAAACACAGAATTATTAAGCATTTCCATTTATTATTCCTCCACCTCATCTTCAAGTTCAGATTTTAAAAGCTCTTCCCTACTCTGTTTTGAAAAAGTTCTTATAAGGAACTGAGCTATGCTAGCCGTAGATCCCATAATCAAGATCGTTGATATAAATGTTATCAACAATATGGGTATAAAGGAACTTTTCATACTGTCCCATGAAACCATGATGCCTATAGAAGGGGGAATAAACATAAGTGTCATAGCTTCTATAAGAAAAATAGAGACTTCTTTAACTTGTGATACCTTAATGACCTTAAGGCAAAGCAGTGTAAGAAGTATTAAAAGTCCGTATATGCTGGCAGGTATGGGAAAGGGCAGAAGATTTTTTATAAATTCTCCCACAAAGCATATACAAATGATTATCATAAATTGTCTTACATATTTCATAGATATTATCCTAACCGATCTGAGTGTATAGTTTTTAAGTGATAGATCAACCTACTGTAGCAAATGTATGCCGGAAAAAATCGTATACTACATTCATATCCTTATACGAATCTTTGGTGAGGTTATGAAATTAACATTTTTTCAGGTTTTACAGTGCAGAAAGTATTGATAATCAGTGTTTTATTGTATTATTTATTAATTAAGGTTTCTTATAACTTCAATTAATTTATCAACATCACTTTCCCGGGTCGCCCAATTCGTGACAAAGCGGATGAGGGTATGTGTGTCATCATATTTTTCCCAAAAACTGAAACTTACTTTTTTTGATAAAGCTTCAAGTTTTTCATCCTCTATGATAGTAAATATTTGATTGGTAGGAGAGTTAAGGTAAAGTTTATATCCCGCACTGACCAGAGCAGACCTGATCTTATCTGCTAAAATAATTGCACTTTTGCCTACGTTCATATACAGACCATCCGTAAAAAGAGTGTCGAATTGTATTCCGAGCAGTCTTCCTTTGGCAAGTACCGAACCCTCCTGCTTCATAACGGTAAAGAAATTAGGCAAAAGAGCGGGATCCGGAACCACCAATGCCTCACCTATCATAGCACCGCATTTGGTACCGCCTATGTAGAATAAATCACAAAGTGACGCAAGGTCGCTTAAACTTACAGTATTATTCTCACAGGCGAGTGCATATGCAAGTCTGGCACCGTCTGCATATAATAAAAGATCGTTCTTTTTGCATATATAGCTGATTTCTTTAAGTTCTTCCATTGAATAGAGAGTACCGAATTCCGTAGGTTGAGAAATGTATACCATACGTGGAAATACCATGTGAGTTTTATTGCCGTCATTATTAAATGTATCAACATAGGAGACGATCTGCTCGGGACTTAATTTACCGTCTTTACCGGGTAATGTAAGCACCTTATGTCCCCTAACTTCCACCGCTCCCGCTTCATGTACGCTTATATGACCGCTATCGGCTGCGATTACTCCTTCATAAGATCTGAGTGAGGAAGAGATAGCGACTGCATTAGTCTGTGTTCCTCCTACAAAAAAATAAACAGCCGCATCTGAACAATTACAAGCAGTCCTTATTTTTTCTTTGGCAAGTTTGGAGAATGTATCTTCGCCGTATCCCGGACTTTTTTGCATATTTGTTTCATTGAGCCGTTTTAATATGTCCGGATGCATAGCTTCCATGTAGTCGGAAGCAAAATATAAAATATCCTCTTTCATTATTAACTCCTCCAAGACCGGTTTATCCCAAGTCTGAATATCAATAAAAGAGATTATAACAAAAAACATGCAAAATTAATACTATAAACTAAGCCGGGGTCTTAAAATATAAGTTGTTTTGTAAATACAACAGTGGAAAAAAAGCTGAATAAGTAGTATAATTATAAACTTGGAGTATTATAATTTGTAGGCGTATTACCTTTTTGAAGAAAGTTTAACAGAGGTGTTGATGAGGTTAAATAAATTTCTGTCGAGCATAGGATTTTGTTCAAGGCGACAGGCTGATAAATATATAGAAAGCGGTAAAATATACATAGATTCTGCTGTAGCTACTCTCGGAACGGAGCTGGAAAATAAGCAGAAAGTTTACTTTGAAAAAAAATATATAGGTCAGATCGAAGATCTTGATTCCAAGAAAAGGGTAGTGCTTGCAGTTAATAAGCCAAGAGGAATAGTATGTACAAGTTCCGATAAAGATAGGGCGCAGAATATAGTAGATTTTATAAACTATCCCTTAAGAATATACCCTGTGGGAAGACTTGATAAAGATTCGGAGGGGCTTTTGCTTATGACCAATGACGGAAGTCTGGTCAATGCTATAATGAAAGCAAAAAACCATCATGAAAAGGAATATATAGTAGAGGTCAATAAGAAAATAGATGAGATATTCTTAAAGAATATGGCTTCGGGAGTATATATAGAAGAACTTAAAGTTAAAACAAGAAAGTGCCGTACAGGAAAAATTGCTGAAAAAAGTTTCAGAATAATACTTACGCAGGGACTTAACAGGCAGATAAGAAGAATGTGTGAAACTTTAGGTTTTAGAGTTCTGAGCTTAAAACGAGTCAGGATAGTAAATATCACATTGGGAAAACTTAAAACAGGTGAGTATAGGAAGTTAAGTAAAACAGAGCTTGACGCTCTTGATTCATTGATAGGAGAATAGTTATGCAAGATATTAGAAATAAAATGCAGTCTTTGATAGAAAAGCTCGATGAAGCTGCCAAGGCATATTATAAAGAAGACAGGGAAATAATGAGTAATATGGAGTACGATGCCCTGTATGATGAACTTACGGAATTGGAAAAAAAGACAGGATTTATATTATCCAATTCTCCTACTCAAAAGGTAGGATATGAAGTTGCGGAATTCTTACCTAAGCAAAACCATGCAAGCCCTATGCTCTCACTGAATAAGACCAAGAGTGTAGAAGACCTGGAAAGCTGGTTGGGTGATAATAAAGCTTTGCTCAGTTGGAAACTTGACGGACTTACCATAGTATTAAGATACAATGCCGGAAAGCTGGTATCAGCGGTTACAAGAGGTAACGGAGTTACCGGAGAAGTCATAACCGGCAATGCTTACTCATTTACCAATGTACCCGTGGAGATAGACTATAAAAAGGAATTGGTAGTAAGAGGAGAAGCTGTAATAAGCTATCCTGATTTTGAAAAGATCAATGCACAGATAGAAGATGTGGAATTAAAATATAAAAATCCGAGAAATCTTTGTTCGGGTTCCGTAAGACAGCTTGATCCGAAGATCACAAAGCAAAGACATGTGCGTTTCGTGGCATTTAATCTTATGGATAACGGTACGGACGATCTTGGCGATCTGCTCAGTGAAAGATTTATATTCCTGCATAATTTGGGTTTTGAAGTTGTGGAATATGTAGAAGTTGATAAAACTACCGTTGCCGGGGCAGTTGCGGATTTTGAAAAAAGAATAGTAGACTATAAACTCCCGTCAGATGGACTGGTGCTTGGTTTTGATGATCTGGAATACGGTAAAAGTCTTGGAAGTACTGAAAAATTCCCTAGAAATGCCATAGCCTTCAAGTGGCAGGATGAGATAGCAAAGACTACACTCAGGGAGATAGAGTGGAGCCCTTCGAGGACAGGTCTTATCAATCCGATAGCTTTATTCGATCCGGTAGAGCTTGAGGGAACCACGGTAAGCAGAGCGGGAGTACATACTCTTAGCATACTTGAAAGTCTTCAGCTTGGAGTGGGAGATACCATCACCGTATATAAGGCGAATATGATAATTCCGCAAATAGCCGATAACCTTACAAAATCCGGAACTTGTAAGGCTCCGAAAGAGTGTCCTGCATGTAAAGAAGAAACTATAATAAAACAGGAAGATAAGGTCAAGATGGTATATTGCCCCAATCCTAAGTGCCCTGTTAAGAGGCTTAAGAATTTTGTGCTTGCGGTAAGCAGGAATGCACTTGATATAGACGGTCTTTCAGAGATGACACTGGAGAAATTCCTTGCTAAGGGCTATATAGAAAAACTTGCCGATCTTTATAAGTTGTCCGAACATAAAGATGAAATAGTGTCTATGGAAGGTTTCGGTTTAAGATCCTATGAAAAACTTATTCAATCTCTTGAAAAGTCAAGACATTCAAGTATGCCGAAGTTGATCTATGCACTCGGGATCCCGGGTATAGGACGGGCTAATGCCAAGACACTCAGTAAATATTATGATTATGATATTGAAAAATTCAAATCCGCAAAGCTCGAGGAATTAAAAGAAGTGGACGGGATAGGCAATATTTTGGCTTCTCTTATTGTCGAGTACTTGAGTGACGAGGAAAATATAAAAAAGATGGATCTGCTTTTGCAGGAAATAGAACTTATCGACAGACCAAAAGAGATCAAAAACAGCCCTATAAAAGGTAAGACATTCGTAGTTACGGGAAGTGTGGAAAGCTTTATGAGCAGAAAAGTGCTCAGGGAGATAATAGAGGCGAGGGGTGCAAAAATGGGAGCAACCATAAGTTCTCATACCGACTATCTTATAAATAATGACAGTACATCCAATTCCACAAAGAATAAAAAAGCCAAGGAACTTGGAGTGAAAATAATTACAGAGGCAGAGTTTAGAAAGTTATTGGAGGAATAATATGCCTATAAGGATACAAAATGATTTGCCTGCAAAGGCGATACTTGAGTCGGAAAATATATTTGTAATGGATGAAAAAAGGGCTAATACTCAGGATATAAGACCGTTACAGATACTTATACTTAATCTTATGCCGATAAAAGAAGATACGGAAACACAGCTCTTAAGAGCACTTTCCAACACGCCGTTACAGGTAGACTGTACTTTTTTGATGATAGAGTCACATCAAAGCAAGAATACAAGTCAGACTCACCTTAATAAGTTCTATACTTATTTTTCGGAAATAAAACAAAACCAGTACGACGGAATGATAATCACCGGTGCTCCCATAGAACTGTATGATTATGAACAGGTAGGATATTGGAAAGAGCTTTGTGAGATAATGGAGTGGTCTAAAGTTAACGTGACTTCCACGCTTCATATTTGCTGGGGAGCACAGGCGGCACTTTTATTATCATTACGGTATACAAAAAGTATGAAAGAAAGTCAAAGCTTTCGGGAGTCTATTCACATCAGATCTTACATAGAAAAAAACTCCTTTGGTAAGAAGTATGGATGATTATGTTAATTGTCCTCATTCAAGATATACCGAGGTGCTTGAAGAGGATATATCAAAGGAAGAAGACCTTGTAATACTTGCCAGATCCAAAGAGGCGGGGGTATTGCTCGTGTCGGACAGGATAGGCAGACAGATATTTGTACAAGGGCATCCGGAGTATGACAGGATGAGCCTGAGTAATGAATATCACAGGGATCTGGCAAAGGGACTCTCACCGGCTTTACCTATAAATTATTATGAGGATAATGACCCGGCAAACACACCGATTTTATCATGGAGAAACTTCTCCAACACCCTATATGCGAATTGGCTTAACTTTTATGTATATCAGAGTACGCCGTATGAACTGAAGAATAATTTGATGTATTATATATAATATTTTTTATACTGTAAATTTTGAGGAGACAAAAATGGTAGTTATTATAGTTGGCTGTGGCAAGACCGGAAGGAGCATAGCAGAGCAGCTTAATGATGAAGAACACGATATAGTTGTAATAGATAAGAATGTAGAAGTTGTTGAGAGTATATCCGGAAGCCTTGATGTACTCGGTGTTGTGGGACACGGTGCAAGTTATTCGGTGCTTTCAGAAGCCGGTGTTGAGAATGCTGATGTACTTATAGCGGTTACCGAGTCGGATGAGCTTAATCTTTTGTGCTGTATGATGGCTAAAAAATCAAGTGATTGTGCAACTATAGCAAGAGTGCGTAATCCGATATACCATCAGGAGATATCATTTATAAGAGAAGAGCTTGGACTTGCCATGATCATTAATCCGGAACACGCTGCCGCTACCGAGATGGCAAGAATACTCAGGTTCCCTTCCGCTATCAATATAGAGACATTTTCCAAGGGAAGGATAGAAATACTGGAGTTTGAACTTCCGGAAAGTTCGGTAATTACCGATAAAGTTTAGCTGAGATCGGAAGAATGATCAACTGTGAATTCCTTGTATGTGCCGTGGAAAGAAATGATGATCTTGTCATTCCCAACGGTAATTTCGTACTTAAAGCCGGGGATAAGATCAATATAGTGGCAACCCCGGCAAACTCTAAAGCATTTTTTAAGAGTATAGGACTTGAGACCAACCAGGTAAGGAATGCTTTGATAGTCGGAGGAGGTATAGTTGCCTATCACCTGGCTTCTCAGCTTATAAATGTAGGTATAGAAGTAAAGATAATAGAAAGAAGTCTTGCAAGATGTGAAGAGCTTAGCAGGCTCCTGCCAAAGGCGACCATAATACATGCCGATGCGACCAATCAGGAGCTCCTTATAGAAGAAGATGTGGAAAATTGTGAGGCATTCGTTACCCTTACCGGTATAGATGAGGGTAATATACTTATGTCATTGTTTGCCAAGTACAAAAGTAAGGCAAAGGTCATTACCAAGATCAACCGTATAAACTATTATGATATAATAGAAAAATTCAATCTGGGAAGTATCATTTACCCTAAATTCATTACCGCCGAATACATATTAAGATATGTAAGAGCATTACAAAGCGGTAAAGATAACAACATGATCACTTTGCATAAAATAGTAGATCAAAGAGCCGAAGCACTTGAGTTCAGAGTGCCCGAAAGATCTCCGATGGCAGGGAAGGCTATAGAAGAGATAGATCTCAAACCCAATTTACTTATAGCCTGTGTCAACAGAAAAGGTAAGATCATTATAAGTAGAGGTAAGACTGTTATAAAAGCAGGAGACAGCATAATAGTCGTGACAAGAGATACTAACTTAAGAAATATCAAAGACATTTTAAGACGTAAAGAGGGTTAAGATAATGAATCATGCTATGATAAGACATATTATCGGTGTAGTGCTAAAGATAGAAGCAGTGTTTATGCTTCCTTCTGTAGTGGTGGCTTTTATATATATGGAAAAAAAAGCCATGATCGCCTTTGCGATAAGCATAGCACTTTGTTTTACACTTGGCTTTTTACTGTCAAGAAATAAGCCTAAGAATACGCTGTTTTTTGCTAAAGAAGGCTTTGTTATGGTGGCACTCAGCTGGATAGTTATGAGTATATTCGGAGCTTTGCCGTTTGTAATATCACAGGATATACCTAATTTTGTGGATGCTTTGTTCGAGACTATATCAGGTTTTACCACAACGGGTGCAAGTATACTTACCAATGTTGAAGCCTTGAATAAGTCTACTTTATTTGGAGAAGCTTTACACACTGGATAGGCGGAATGGGAGTATTTGTACTTATACTGGCTATACTTCCGATGGCTGACAGCAGTCTTCATATACTAAAGGCGGAAAGTCCGGGACCTTCGGTAGGTAAGCTGGTTCCTAAGATAAGGGATACGGCGAAGATTCTATATATGATATATATAGTCATGACATTGATTCAAATAATACTCCTTTGTATTGCAAGGATGCCGTTTTTTGACGCACTTACTATTTCTTTCGGTACTGCGGGTACCGGAGGATTCGGTATAAAAAATGACAGTATGGCATCGTATTCAACTACAATACAGCTAATAACCACTATTTTTATGATACTTTTCGGAGTCAATTTTAATGCATATTATTGCCTTCTGGGTAAAAATAAAAAAGCCATATTCAAAATGGAAGAGGTAGGCTGGTATTTTTTAGTTATATTTGCAGCAATAACAGTAATTGCCATCAATACAAGAGGATATTATGAAAATATACTTATGGCTATACACCATGCAGCCTTTCAGGTAGGCTCCATAATAACCACTACCGGTTATTCGACTGTGAATTTTGACCTGTGGCCTCAGCTTTCCAAAACGATCTTGGTACTTATCATGTTTATGGGCGCTTGTGCAGGAAGTACCGGAGGAGGTATTAAGGTATCAAGAATAATTATAATCTTTAAGATGGTAAAGCAGGAGATATATTCATTTATACATCCCAAGAGCGTAAAGCTTATAAGACTTGATCAAAAGCCCTTGGAGCATAACCTTACCAGAAGTGTTGCTATATTTATGCTTACCTATATGCTTATATTTGTATCTTCAATGATCATACTTGCTTTTTGATAATAAAGATATGATAACAAATTTTACTGCCGTAACGGCTACACTTAATAACATAGGACCGGGACTTGGAGAGGTAGGGACCTATGGGAAGCTTTAGTGTATTCAATCCGGTATGTAAGTTGGTTCTTAGTTTTTGTATGCTTGCGGGAAGACTGGAACTTTATCCGATGCTTCTTATATTCTCCCCTCAGTTATGGAAGAGAAGAAGGTAGATTTTATAAGATAATATTGTTCGTTACTAAAACTAAGGCATACTGGAGATGGTAGGCTCATGGCAACCGCAGGGTTCCATGTATGCATCCGATTATACACCTTACGGATACTTTGTTAATGAGAATGGAATCTGTGTAGATTAATAAAATTCAGATATGATATAAAAGTATAAAGTAAGGTTTTGCAGTAAGATTTATAAGTTTCAGGGTACTACTTAAGAGTGCTTGAGAAAAGTATAAAAAAGCTGCCGCAGTAAGATTTGAAAACCTCTTTCGCTTACTGTGGCAGCTTTTTATGTATATGTAATTAATTAAAGATCATTACTTAGCAAGCTTAGCCAATGTTTCCTTAGCTGCCACATAATTCTCAGCAACCTTGTTCCAATCAACTACTTCAAAGAATGCCTTGATATAATCACCTCTTAAATTCTTGTACTTTAAGTAATAAGCATGCTCCCATACGTCTATACCGAGAACCGGGAAAAGCTTACCCTCACTCTCAAGTATAGGGTTGTCCTGATTAGGACTTGAAGAAACGCTTAAATTACCTTCTATATCGGTACTTAACCATGCCCAGCCTGAACCGAACTGACCTGCTCCAAGCTTTGACAACTGCTCCTTAAGAGCATCTAAACTTCCGAATGTAGCATTGATCTTATCCGCAAGCTCTCCTGAAGGCTCATGAGCACCGTCTTTTGCAAGGTGTCCGAAGAAAAGATTGTGGTTAAAATATCCGCCGCCGTTATTACGAATACCCTGTGCATCAGCCTTGCCTTCACCCTTACGCTTCCAATGAGCGAGTATCACCTCGATCGGTTTATCATCAATACCTGCAGCTTGAGCTAAGGTGTTGAGATTGTTGGTATAAGCTGCATGGTGCTTGGAATAATGTGTTTCCATGGTAAGAGCGTCAAAGTGCGGCTCTAATGCATCAAATGCATAAGGTAATTTGATTTGTTCAAACATATTTTACTCCCCTTCTTTAATATAAGATTCGTTAATTGTTTAATACTTGATTACTCAAGTTCAGGAGCTTTATTCAGCGTAGCATTCAGCATCCAAAGTGTCTTCTCCGTACCTGCCAATAGACCTGTGAAAAGATCTGCGGTAACAGCATCATCTTCTTTATCACTTACTTCGATGCCTTCTCTGTAAAGCTTTGCCAAATATTTGTATCCTGAGATAAGTGTCTTGATGTGTGACTCTATTGATACAGAATAATCACCCTTTGCAGTTTCAAGCTTGCTGTTCTCAGCAAACTCTTTAAGGCTTGAATAAGGAGCGCCGCCTATAGTGATAAGTCTTTCGGCAACTTCGTCTACAGCTTCATTAGCTTCATCAAGGAACTTGTCCATAAGCTCATGAACTCCATAGAAATTTTCTCCACGAACATACCAGTGCACCTGATGTATGATAGCTGCAAACTGACTAAGATCTGCTAATGTCTGATTTAATATTTTCTGTGTGTTTTCTCTGCTCATAATAATTTCCTTTCTTATTAGTAATTGTATTAATTGTGTTGTCGTAGTAAAATATGCTTTAGATAAAAGCATAAAGCCGACAATAATATTGTTAAGATACAAAATATTCACTTCAATATTTTGCATCAGGTTATCTGCAATTTAATTTAGCACAATAAATACTATTTTGCAAGATATAAAAAATATCAGCCTGATCAACTGTGAAAAAACCAATTATACTTTATCTACAAAGCTCTATTGGCAAAAGTAAACTAAAAAAATAGTAAAAAAATTCTTATTCTATGATATAATTAAACAACAGATAAAAAAACATATCTATAAATATCACCAAAAAAATCAATAAAAAAAGGAGGGTAAAACTTCAATTATAAAAAAATAGTAACTATTACTATAATTGTCTTTGGAGTAGCTTTTATATGGGATCAGATATAATTATTGAAGAGCTAATGATAGGATTATTTTTTTAATTACTATCATTATCCCGATCATTATAGTCATTTTTTATATAGTATTTGCTTTAGTAGTCGATGTTATCAGCAGAGACAAGTTAAGACGTAATTTAGAAATGTACAATGAACGCAACAGGTATAAAAACAATCAAGGGAATGAGCCTGTCAGGCTTGAGAAGAATATCGGTAATACAGAAGAAAATAATATAAAAAAACGGAATGATATTAAAGGTAATAATGTAAATGTTATTGTATTTTAAAATTCACGGATGTTAATAAAGTTGAAAAAGGGAATCATAACTTTATCATAAACACAGTTACGGTAAGACATGAGGTTGTTGCAAAATATAAATCGAGCCCGGTATGTTAAGGTATGTCAGTAGAATGTCATCACATATCACGGGCAAAATCTTAAAATGCAACAGCCTCTATTTTGAAAAGGAGAATCGTATTATGACATCACTTACAATGTCCGGTATTCCAATGTTGTTTTTTTCGCTTGGACCTTTTAATTTTCTTTTTACAGTCATTGGTTTAATAGTAATAATAATATTACACTATAGAGGCAAAGCAAAAATAGATGAGGAAGATCTTGTCAGAAAAGCAAGAGAGAACGCCGAGCGTATCAAAAAAGAAAGAGAGGCAAGAAAACAAGCGGAAGAATCGGGTGTTAAAGTTGACCTCAGTAAGCAGACGCAAGAGGCTAAGGTTGATGATAATCTTTCAGGGACCCAAAAATTATCTAATGCTCCCGATGAAACTGCAAGTGCAACCGTAGGTCGGGAAAAAGAAAGTTTTGATGCTGACGATAAAAAGTCCAAAACGGGAATATCCGAGAAGGATAAAATTCATGTAAAAGAAGGCGTTCCTTACGGTCAAAAGCCTAAAGTTAAGTTCAAGATGCCGGATAAAGATATGTACAATGTATTGCTTATGTCACTCGGTGTCGTATTTGTACTTCTGGCAGGTATAATATTTGCCACTACCAATTGGCACGTGATGTCAGGCTTTTCAAAGCTTTTATGTATACTTTTTGTTGTGGCATCAGTATATGCCATGAGCTTTTTTGCGGAAAGAAAATTTAAGCTTATCTTTATAAGCAGATCGTTATACATGCTTGCAAGCTTTCTTTTATTTATGGCGGTGTTAGCCATAGCGTACTTCAAACTTTTGGGTATCTATCTGAGATTAGATGGTGTTGCCAAATATCTTACATTTTTTGCGGCATCACTTTGTACGGAGATATCTTTACTTCTCGCACTCAAGAAATTCAATAAAAGGTGGTATACGGACATATGTCTATACGGAATAAGCGTATGTGTATGCTTTTTAGTGATGTCTTTCAATATGCCGCTGTCATTTACCGTAACCTATCTGACCGTGTATGCGATACTATGTGTTATAGCCGACATCTACATTGAAAAGAGTAAGACCGAATTGATATCAAAGCAACTTAAGGGTGATATATCGGCATTTGCACAGATAAACCTTTTGGCAGTCAGTATCATGGTAATGTTTTTCTTCAGGACAGATATGTACCAGGGCATAGTTACGATAGTGTTGGCATTGGTACACCTTTATCTGGGTGACAGAAGAGAGAATAAATTAAACAGTGCGGGTTTTGTGGTATTTCTGGCACTTGCCATATACAGGATAGCCTACGGTAACTTCGAACATTCCGTTCTCTACATGCTCTGTATGTTGCTTAGTATATTTACATCGATAAATATGATAGGTACTTTTAGAGAAAATACCAGAAGTTATGCCAATATGGCTTCTTATATAAGCTGTCTGGCAATATTTACAGGTGTTTGTTATTATTATTTTGCGGACGGTGGCAGACCTGAGTTTGCCTCACTCTTATCTTTGAGTCTTGTGTGGATCTATAATCTGATCAATGATATAAAATACAGAAAGGCAAATATATCCGTATTTAACAGTGTGACATTCATGTTCCTTTTAAGTTACGCTCTTGCATACTTTAATGTAAACTCATTTGCCCTTCAGTCCCTTATAAATGTAGTGTTGTTTTCTATAGTTATCATATTCGGATCAAAATTCAGAGTAGATTCCAAAGCTAGGATGGCATGCATAGTCAATGTCAGCTTTTTTACGGTAATTTCATTCATAGACTATGTGAGCATAAATGATAAGATCTGGACGCTACAGGCTTTAAGTCCCGTTATTTGCATATTGATAAGTATTTATGTATACTATGTGTTGTCTAAAGAAAATGTCTTATTCGGTTTTTTCATACCCGGACTTTGGGCTGCGATCTTGTATATTTTAACCGACTATGCGAATATTTACTTTAATATAAAATTATCTTTTGAATGGATATTGTTCACATACTTATCTATAGCTTTTGCGTATAAATTAATACGTAAGAGAAACTTTGATACAGGGCTTATGATCTGGACTCTGTTATTCGGTATCATATATACGGGAGGGCATTCGGTTTACGATACTGTACCGGCACCGTATTTTATACTTTCCGCCGCATATATGATTTTGCATCTTGTCGTTTTAAAAGAAAAGAAGAGAGTAGACTACCATATACTCATGCTCCTTGACCTGATGCTCGGTTTTTTTGTAAGCCTGATTTTTGCAAAGATCGATATGATAGTGATATTTGTGATCCTATCTGCGATCTTGTTTATAATATCATTATTATATGAATATGTATTTAAGGAAAAGAATATTGTCAATACAATAAATACCATCTCGCTTTTTGCACAGGTATCGACAGTAATACTTTATTTTGATTTTCTTGAGGTAGGAAGTCATGAGCTGTTACCGGTATATGTTGCACTGATACTTATACTTTGTGTGGCATATTATGTAAAAGGTCTTATTGAAAAAAAACAGTCATATCTTATAGTAACTTCAATTTCCTTTTGGGTATTTTTTATGACAAAGTCCTTTTTGGAATTGCTATCAAGAAGTGATTATACCTCTATAGTGGTGCTCATGATCGTGACATTGTCAACTATCATTTACTTAAGGTTTCAATCCCCCATAATAAAGGAAGAAGATTCAAAGTTTTCTTCTTATGACTGGTGGAGTATTGCCTGGGGCGGGCATATAATAGCTGTACTTTTTAATGTTATAACAGGTAACTATGAAAAGTTTTACATCGTAAACATATACTTACTTTTCCTTATACTGTATTGCCTGCAATTTATAAAGGTACGAAAATTCAAGGTGGCAGCTCAGCTGAGTTCTGCACTGTGTTGTATCATATTGATATGGAATCCGTATTTTGTGTTTATACCTGAAGTATTTGACCTTGAGGTGAAGGCATTCTCATGGCTCCTTATTCCGTTGGCACTTAAGGGGGCTGTAAATAGAAAAGAGTACAGGGTGATCAATGTTTTATCAAGGGGGGCTGTACTCCTTGTTCTTACCTGTGCGGCTGTGTTCGGAGGATTTATAGAGGATTCTATCGTAGTACTTTTATTCTCGGTGATATTACTCATATATGCCAATGTAAGAAAGCATTGGAAAGAGTTCCTGATGGCATTTTCATTTGCTATAACTATTGCGGTATTTATGACAAGGTCTTTTTGGACAAATGTATCCTGGTTTGTGTATTTATTTGCAGCAGGTCTTTTACTTATAGGACTGGCGGTATATAATGAGATAAGGAGAAAAAGACGGGAGGCGAAGGATCAGGTAGCTGAAGTAAGTAAGGATGGCAAAGAAGATCGTAATGAAGTAAATGATTTTGAAAGAGCAGATAGTACCGATGCGTCAAACGATAATGATACGCAAAAAGTTGATACTGTAAAAGGATGCGAAGCGGTAAATGATACTGTAAACAGTGTGACTGCAGTAAATGATACAGATACGGTAAATACTGTAGAACAGGTAAATGATGCCAATACCACAAATACCGATAATACAACAAATAATTAAAATTAACTTTATAAGGAGAACCGAACATGAATTGTTTTGAAGAGCTTAAAGCCAGAGGGCTTATAGCACAAACAACCAATGAAGAAGAAATAAGTAAGATGGTCAATGAGGGTAAGGCTACATTTTACATAGGATTTGACCCTACGGCAGACAGCCTCCATGTAGGTCACTTTATGGCACTTTGCCTTATGAAGAGACTGCAAATGGCAGGTAATAAACCTATAGCCTTAGTCGGAGGCGGAACCGGAATGATAGGTGACCCCTCAGGAAGAAGTGATCTTAGAAATGTAATGAGTATAGAGACCATAGATAAAAAAACTGTGAAGCTTTTTAAGGCACAGATGAGTAAGTTCATAGACTTCGGTGAGGGCAAGGCTATCATGGTAAATAATGCCGACTGGCTGAGAGACCTTAATTATATGGAATTTATTCGTGAGGTGGGACCGCATTTCTCGGTCAATAATATGCTGAGAGCCGAGTGCTATAAGCAGCGTATGGAAAAAGGACTTTCCTTCCTCGAGTTTAACTACATGATACTTCAAAGTTATGACTTCTATATGTTATATCAAAAGTACGGTTGCAATATGCAATTCGGAGGAGACGATCAGTGGTCAAATATGCTTGGAGGTACGGAGCTTATCAGACGTAAGCTTTCAAAGGATGCCCATGCCATGACTATAACCCTCTTACTTAATTCTGAAGGTAAGAAGATGGGCAAGACAGTGGGCGGAGCTGTATGGCTCGATCCCAACAAGACTTCTCCTTTCGATTTCTATCAATACTGGAGAAATGTATCGGATGCGGATGTATTAAAATGTATTCGTATGCTTACCTTCCTGCCTATAGAAGAGATAGAAGCAATGTCAGATTGGGAGGGAGCTAAGTTAAACGAGGCTAAGGAAATACTTGCTTACGAACTTACCAAGCTTGTACACAGTGAAGAAGATGCTGAGCAGGCAAAGCAGGCAAGCAAGGCACTTTTCTCGGGTGCCGGTAATCTTGACAATGTTCCGAGCTACAGCATCAAAGCCGAAGATTTTACTGAGGGCAGGATAGACATCTTGGATCTTTTGGTGAGATCAGGTCTTGCAAAGAGCAGATCGGAAGCAAGAAGAAATGTAGAACAGGGCGGTGTGTCAATAGATTCCGAGCCTGTAAATGATATAAAACTTACTTTCGGTGAGGATGATTTTGCCGAGTCAAAATTACTCAGAAGAGGTAAGAAGAATTATATAAAACTGATAAAAGAATAATACGTATTTTGCGAACGAACTTCCCGGATCTTCTATAATAATCGAATATTGTAGTTTATACGGGAAGTATCGTTTATCGGCTTTTGTAGCGATGCGTCACGGTAACAACGGGGACTTATTTAATAAATTAGGTAACAGAGAGGAGCTTATCTATGAAGTGGGACAAATATACTTTAATAACAAGAACCGATGCGGTCGATATACTGTCTGCCTGCTTGCCTGAAGCCGGTATAGAGGGAATAGAGATCGAAGACAATATCCCTTTGAGCGAGGAAGATACCAAGGGGATGTTTATAGATATACTGCCCTCCTTGCCTAAAGATGACGGCACCGCAAAAATAAGTTTCTATCTGGAACAGGATAGATCAGAGGAAGTACTTGAGAATGTAAGAGAACTTTTGGATGATCTTAGTAAAAATACGGATCTTGGAACTTGTAAGATCTTAAAAAGCGAAACCGAAGATAAGGACTGGATAAATAATTGGAAAGAGTTTTTCAAGCCTTTTATGCTTGATGACATACTTATAAAACCGACTTGGGAGACGGCAGAGGGTTTTAAGGATCATAAGATAAGCATTGATATAGATCCGGGTACCGCTTTCGGTACAGGTTCACATGAAACTACCAGACTGTGTATAAGAGGGCTTAATAAATATATTTCCGGATTTTTAGGCGAGGGCAATAAAGAGATAAAAGTTCTTGATGTGGGAACCGGCAGCGGTATACTAAGTATTGCCGCACTGAAACTCGGAGCCTCAGAGGTAGTTGCTACGGAGATTGACGAGTATGCCTTGCCTACCGTAAGGGAGAATATGTTTATAAATAATATAGATAAGTCGGATTATAAACTTATCTGCGGAGATATACTGGAGGATAAAACAGTGCAGAATGAAGTGGGGTATGATCGTTATGATATACTGGCGGCTAATATACTTGCGCCGGTAATAATACGCCTACAGGCTGATGCAGGTAAGTACCTTAAGAGCGGAGGTGTATTTATAAGTTCCGGCATCATCGACACTAAGGAAACTGAAGTGGTCGAGAGTATAAAGGCAAACCCGGATCTTGAGATCATTGACGTAATACATGATGGCGAATGGCTGAGTGTCTGTGCGAGGAGAAAGTAATGCAGCATTTTTTTATAGATCCACAAGATATAGGTGAAGGAGTTGCCTATATAAGAGGAAATGACAGACATCACATAGCCAATGTCCTTCGTATGAAGACGGGGGAAGAAGTCCTTATCAGTACGGGTGAAGACTGGGACTATCTGTGCAGTATAAAAAGTATAGATGATGAAAAAGTAGAACTTATTGTAAAAAGTGAAAATGAAACTGCAAGAGAACTTAAGGTAAAACTGGTACTGTATCAGGCACTTCCCAAATCCGATAAGATGGAACTTATTATACAAAAGGCTGTAGAGCTGGGTGTATATTCAATAGTTCCTTTTACCAGTAAAAGAGTTATTGTCAAATTAGATGAGAAGTCTATAAAAAACAAGACCGAAAGGTGGCAGAGGATATCGGAAAGTGCCGCAAAGCAGTCAAAGAGAAGTATAATTCCAAAAATCGAAGCTCCGGTAAGCTTCAAACAAATGTTAAATGCTACTGCGGAATATGATAAGGTCTATCTTGCCTATGAGGATGCAAGAGGTATAGATGGGGCAAGAGAGGCATTTTCAAGTGCAAAAAATTATAAAAGTATAGCTGTATGTATAGGACCGGAAGGCGGATTTGAAGAAGCCGAGATAGAAGCTGCAAAAGAAGCGGGATGTGAGATAATCTCACTCGGAAGCCGTATTCTAAGGACTGAGACCGCAGGATTTGTGGCTTTGTCCAATTTCATGATACAGCTGGAATAACTTTTAGAAAATTACAATACAAAACAGAAAGAAGATCAACAGAATGCAAGTTTATTTGGATAATGCAGCTTCCACCAGAGTGTCAAAGTCTGTAATAGAACTGATGAATAAAGCTATGGATGAGGATTACGCCAACCCTTCCGCCAGGCATCTTAAGGGAATGGAAGCGGAAAAATACTTAAAAGAAGCATCGGCAAAGATAGCCAAGACCTTGAAGGTTTCCGAAAGAGAGATAGTATTCACCTCGGGAGGAACGGAATCCAACAATATGGCACTTATAGGTGCAGCCATGGCAAGGCAAAGATACGGAAAGCATATTATAAGTACAGCCATAGAACACTCAGCCGTACATCAGGTTCTGGTACATTTGGCAGAACTGGGCTTTGAATACAGTATACTGAAAGTAGATGAGAAGGGTCAGATAGATCTTGAAGAATTAAAGTCTTTGCTAAGAGAGGATACTATTTTGGTATCCGTTATGTATGTTAACAATGAAATAGGTGCGGTTCAGGACATCAAGGCAATAGCCGATATAGTACACAGCTATAATAAAGATATATACATGCATACTGATGCGATACAAGCCTACGGAAAATTCAAGATATTTCCAAAGAAAGAGGGCATAGATCTTCTTAGTGTAAGTGCCCACAAACTCCACGGTCCTAAGGGGGCGGGATTTTTATATATAGATGAAAGAGTCAATATAAAGCCTATAATATACGGAGGAGGTCAGCAGAGAGGGCTAAGAAGCGGTACACTCAATATACCCGGTATTGCAGGGCTTGGTGAGGCTGCAAAGAAGCCTATGACAATTTCGATAAAGAAGTGGAATATATATACGGTTTAAGAGACTATCTTATAGATGAGATCACTAAGTTAAATGATGATGGGATAAAGATCAATTCTGGCAAGGGAGCTAAGTTTGCCCCTCATGTAGTAAGTATATCAATAAGCGGAGTAAGGGCGGAAGTTTTATTGCATGCAATGGAAGAAAGAGGCATATATATAGCAAGCGGTTCGGCTTGTTCATCCAACCACCCCGGTCTTTCCGGTACACTTAAGGGCATAGGTCTTAAGGACGAGTTTTTGAACTCTACCGTAAGAGTTTCATTTTCCAAATACAACAACAAAGAAGAGCTGAATTTCTTTTTAGCTAATTTGAAAGAATTGATACCACAGCTTAGAAGATACAAATAAAATTTAGATTTAAGGACATTTGCAAATGAAATATGAATCATTTTTAATTAAATACGGAGAAATAGGCACTAAGGGTAAGAACAGATATGTCTTTGAAGATGCTTTGATAAAGCAGATAAAGTGGGCTCTCAGAAATGTTGAGGGTGACTTTACTGTGTCTAAAGAAATAGGAAGAATATATGTGGACTGTTCGGGAAGTTATGATGAGGATGAAGTCATAGAAGCCTTAAGACGTGTATTTGGAATAGTGGCTATCTGCCCTATGGTAAGGGTACATGACAAGGATTTTGAAAACCTTAAAAATGCGGTGTCAGCCTTTGTGGATAAGGTTTATAAGGATAAGAATATAACATTCAAGGTCGACACCAAAAGAGCCGACAAGTCTTATCCGGGAACTTCCGAAACCATCAATGCTGCACTTGGAGAGCATATTCTCAATACCTACCCGCAAATGAAGGTAGACGTAAGGAATCCGCAAGTTTACATAAAAGTAGAGATAAGACAGCATGTAAATATATATTCAAGCAGCATAAAAGGGCTTGGAGGTATGCCTGTAGGTACTAACGGAAGAGCTATGCTTTTATTATCCGGAGGTATAGACTCTCCGGTAGCAGGATATATGATAGCAAAGCGTGGAGTAAGACTCGAGGCTGTGTACTTCCATGCTCCCCCCTTATACCTCTGAAAGAGCCAAGGAAAAGGTTATAAACTTAGCCAAACTGGTATCGAGATATACCGGAGATATCAACCTGCATATAATAAACTTTACTGATATACAGTTATATATTTACGATAAATGCCCTCATGATGAACTTACCATAATCATGAGAAGATATATGATGAAGATAGCCGAAACTATAGCAAAAGATCATGACGATAAGGCTCTGATAACAGGAGAAAGTATAGGACAGGTGGCAAGCCAGACTATCGAGTCATTGCTTGTGACCAATGAAGTCTGCACCCTGCCGGTATTCAGACCGCTTATTGGTTTTGATAAGCAGGATATAGTGGAACTTTCTCAGCAGATAGGTACTTATGAGACTTCGATAGAGCCTTATGAGGATTGCTGTACGATATTTGTGGCAAAACATCCGGTGACCAAGCCTAAATCAGAAGATATAAAAGAATCCGAAAAGGCTTTGGAGGATATAGACAAACTTGTGGAAAAAGCCATAGAGACTAAGGAAAGAGTTTTGTGCAGATTATAAGAAAAAGTCGCTGATACAAAGACCGGATAAACTGATGTATAGTTCGCAAAATTAATGATTTATTAGCTGAAGTATTGATTTTTTAATACACTGACACGATTGTGAGCGTGGGAAATTTGAGTCTATTAATAAAGCAGTAATAAGGCTTATGTGCCGCTATTTACTGATATTGCATATACAAGGAGGAATATGAAACTGTTTTTAACATCATATTTGGCAGGAACTAAAAAGCTTGCAGAAGATTTTTTATCAGACTTAAAAGTAAAAGAAATAGTATTCATACCGACCGCTTCCAATGTCGAAAGTTATACAAAATATGTTGATGAGGCAATAGACACATTCAGAGATCTGGGATACAGCCTAAATATCCTGGACATATCAAAAAGAGAATACGCTGAAATAATAGATATACTTGATGTATGCGAGTGTCTTTATATATCAGGCGGCAATACCTTCTACCTCTTACAGGAACTTAAAAAGAAGGAACTTTGTGAGCTTATCAGGCAGAGGGTATCAAAAGGAATGTTATATATGGGAGAGTCGGCAGGAGCTATGATAAGTGCGCCTGATATAGAATACAGTCATATAATGGACGATAAAACAGTCGCAAAAGAATTAAAAGACTATAGCGGACTGGCTCTGGTAGACTTCTATACGCTCCCTCATAATAAAGAATACCCCTTTGTAGAAAGCACGGAAGAGACACTAAAAGTATACAAAGATAAAATAAAACTGCTACCGATAAACAACGAAGAAGCCATAATAGTAAAAGACGGAAAGGTTGAGGTAAAAAAAGAGCCGAGTTAGAGTCCTGCCCCATTTTTCTGACTGTAAAAGGGCTGTTGCATTTTAAGATTTGTTATAAGCTATATAATCTCATTTGGTTAAAATTCCATTATAGCTTGTATACAATTCCTATTTTGCAACAGCCCTTTTACTATATAAAAAAGCTATAATATATTTTTGTGTATTACTTGTTGCAACTTGTCAAGGACTTTTTAATCAAAATCCTATTTTTTTTTCGTTCGATTTTCTTTGCAACTCCCTTAGCATAATTCTTGTCAGTTTATCTTGTATTGTTTTAGTTGAGTTATCATTGAATTAGACAACAACCTCATAAATGGTCTTTATAATTTTCTTTGTTGTCTTTGTTCATTTCTTTTTTCTTCCATATAGTGTTCTTCCTGTTTGTTGCAATTAAAAAGACGATAGATTATACTTCTACCGCTTTGCTTAAAGCTCATATAACTGTCTAATCTGTTATTTACATACTAAATTTTTAAATTCTTATTGTTTAACATTCCACCAAACATTGTATGATTCTTCTATCTTGGTAATACTTGATATTTTATTTCCTGCATCCTTCGATGATGATCCACAAAGATAAAAGGCTTCATTTTCTGTTCCATAGTCTATTGCAATATACCTATCATGATACTTTTTACCTGCAATCTTCATTTTTAAGTTGATGTTAGGATAATCTCTTATAAAATCGTTTAGGATATTTTTTGTAAGCATATCTTTATTTCTTACATTGTCGCTAAATATAATGACTTCAACACTATCTTTTGTAGCTCTTAACAGTTCTAATGTTTTTAAGCCTATATAGTTATCTATTACATAAATGCTTTTCTTAGCAGACTTATATATCTTAGTATAGGCAACATCGGCTTCTATCTTATCTCCATTCATCAAGAGGAAATGTTTGTAGGTGTCCGGATCTATAAAATTATCCATTACCTTTTTCAAATCCTCTTTAGTAGCCATCTGAGATTTTATTTCTGCAATATCATTTGTGTTTTGGTTCGTTTGAATAGCAATTTGTACTAATTCTTTTGAACCGATAAAATCTTGATTTTCAATAAAGAAATCTTTCATCTGCTTAAACATTCGTATTAAAGCCTTGCTTTGCTTAACTGCAAGTTCTCCCCTTATACAGTCATAAGCATATAAATACCTTGTTCCGTAAAGGCGTAGGGATTGTACTTTATATTGCTTCCTCTACCTGTTCCTTTGTTCAAGGTCGCATTTTGCGACCTTGAAAGTTCAGCTATCTCCTCATCAGTCAATTGAAACATAAAATCATCATCAAATTTTTCATTATTTCTTTTAACTTGCTCGTTAAATCTTTTTGTAGAATATCCATAAATTTCAGCAAGTTCAAAATCAAGCATAATCTTTTGATTTCTTATATAGTAAATCTTACTTTTGATTGTAGTTTCATCTATTACCACAATCTCTTTATTTTTTTGTGTCATGAAATGCACCTCTAAAATCATCTAAATGAAAAAACTATTAATTCCTCATCTGAGATGGGGAAACCGGTAAAGCCGTAGAGTTGCTTAGAGTATAAAAAAACTCCTATGCTATAATGATATTGGGTTCGCATACCATATCAAAGCATAGGGGGTATCCAAATGGATACTTAAAGTATAGTACATACAAGATGGAATGTAAATGATAAATAGACAAGGCTTTACAACAAAAAAAAGATGCATTTGAATATAACCGGCTTGGAATTGTACTTACCATATTGTTTTTATACCAAAATACAGAAGAAAAATCATGTATGGAGAAACAAAAAAAGATTTAGAGTGTGTATTAAAACTATAACAGACTATACTATTTGCACAAAATAAATATTGCTGCACAGTAAATAAAGGCAAGAAAAGATGTTGCCAATTTATCATACCTTGTTGCCAACTTACGGAAAAGTTTTATCTTATTGAAAAAACATTCATCACACCATTTACTAAAACGACTGTATACTGTTTTCCAGGAACCGAAGCGTTCAGGTAAATTACGCCATGCCGAACCGCTTCTTGCAAGCCATAAGATAGCATTAAACATCAGTCTGTTATATTTAGGCCGACGACCGTTTTTGGCTTTTGGAAATAAATCCTTAATTTGTTCCCATTGTTCATCTGACATTTCATAGCGTTTTTGTCCCATGGCTGTAATCTCCAATACTTTGTTTTTTATATTTTATCAAAAAATAAGGTATTGTATAATTTGAAGTTTTAAGACACACCCTAGTAGAAATAATCAAAAATTTGAGAGAGAGAAATAATTGAGGTTGATAGATGGAAGAGTATGTATAGATCATATTCATGTGTATGTAGCAATGTCGCCCAAGATAAGCGTATCAGACTTTATGTAATATTTAAAAGGAAAAAAGTTATTAATGTTGTTAGATATACACCTTGAGTACAGAAATAAATCGAGAAAGTGTTATTTTTGGTTAAGGGGTTAATAATAAACCCCCATTTGAAATGGGGGTAATAACTTAGATCGTAACCGATATATAATAAAAGAAATCTGTTAGCAGTATCGGCAGGTCTTCCCTTAAAAAAACTTCAATAGTATGTCTCCTTTAATATTTATTTCAAGTGATTTTATTTTAACAATATCTGATAATAATATATAACAAATACAAAAAAATAGGGATGATTTAATAAAAAAATTAATAAAAAAACTAACTTAATAAAAAAATGATATTTTTTTAAAAAATGGTTACGGTAAGTAACTCTATATTCAGCAAAGCTGTTATTATAAGTATTCAGCTTAAGCTATACTATGAAAATTAATAACTGACAGTCGGTGGAACACCTTGAAACTGTCTTTTTGATATGTTATCATGAGCTTGTAAAAAATATAAAGATTAGAAAGTTGAATACTGGTTTTTATATTAAAAAACTTAGGCTGTGATGACATTTATTGTCATGCGGCTTTTTTTGTATTACAGTAGCAGCCGGTGCTTTGCAGTAAACGCATTGGAGAACAAGTAGGGAGTGCAAATCTTTCTTACTTGATTACTAAAAATTCAGATACTGAGGAGAAGAGTATATGATTAAAACTGTTGTATTTTCTATGATTACATTTCTTTTGATTAGCTTAACTTCCTGTAGTCTAAATAAAGCAAAAGATAGAATTAATGATGCGGAAAAAGAAAATTATAGTATTGCAGATAAAGAGGAGCATATCAGCATAGGAGAAGAAGAACATAGTATCGCAGATAAAGAGGAGCTTAACAGCATATATGAAGAAGAGAATAGCAGTACAGATGAGGAAGGATATAATATTAAGTTCATAGATTATGATATGACCTACGAAATAGATATCGCTAATGACGGTATCATGGATCATGTATCTGTAATTGTTGATGAAGATCGCTATGCATATTTGATATTAAATGAAGAAAAGAAGTATGTATGTTACAGTGCAAGCTGGGTAGAAAGCGTGCTTATTAGTGATAATGAGGGGAATTATTGCATAGGTATAGCTGAGAATGGTGATAACGATATAATGGGTACTATATTTTATGATCTTAAGAAAGACGGCATAGCATATAAAAAAAGTTTAGGCGGGCCATATAGATAAGGAGTACAAAAATCAGGGCTTATATGTGGAAGATAGAAGATATATTATAGGTTTCCAAACTACTACAGACCTATACTTAATAAACCCCGATCTTAGCCTTAGCAGCGGAGAGAGAAACTGTACTATCAGTACTTCGGGTAATACCTTGGTAAAAAATATGACAGCATATAAGTACAATAAAGAGACAGGTAAGTATGAAATGAGTACATATAAGGCAGGGGAAGTTATATATGTGTATGAAACGGATAAGAAAAATATTATTTATTTTAGAACTGAGGATAATGAAAAAGGCTATATATATGTAATAAAACCTGAGGAGGATTATGAATTTTACATAGGAGATGAAAGGCTGGTTGATTACTTTGATAAAGAAGAAATATCATGGGCAGGTTAATGTCGGGGAGTTGGCAACATAAACAATTTTTATTGTGGGAAGTTTAACAAACTAATCAATATCTATTAGTGTATTGTTTGCAAAACAAACATATAAAAAGCTACAGATTAAGTATTGTAATTATAATTGGAAAAATTAATAATAAAAGCTTTGAATAGAGTCGGGCAAGTGATTGTAAAATTAAAGTAAAAGTCTAAAAGTATTGAAATTACAAATTAAATAGTATCTTTATTGTGAATAATTACAAAGTGGTTAAGTTATTAATAACAAATAATATGGAGAGACTAAAATGGAGAACAGTAAAGTAATAGTCAAATCTTTCGGTAAGATATTGCCGAAAGAAAAAAAGAATTCAAGATCACCTTATCCACACCAAATATCCGCAATGAAAAACCTTGATCTTATAAATACGCAAAAGCAGTATAGTACATTGGTAGTTTTACCGACAGGAGGAGGTAAGACTTATACAGCCTCAGTTTGGTTATTAAAAAATGCTGTAAATAAACAAAAGAAAATATTGTGGTTAGCACATAGAAAGACTTTGCTTGATCAAGCAGTAGAGTCTTTTCAACAGTATGCTTATAAGGAGTTTATTCCTAATATCTCTTCTTTTAGCTATAGACTAATATCAGGAGATGCGGAACATGATAAAACCGTAAATATAGAAAAATCCGATGATCTGCTTATTGTAAGTAAAGACAGTATAGGAAGAAATTTAAAAAATATAGACAGGTGGCTGGAGGATGAGGAAGAAATTTTCCTTATCATAGATGAGGCTCATCACTCAACAGCAAAAACATATAGAAAAGTTATTGACTATATAAAAGAAAAAGTACCTTATGTAAAGCTGATAGGTCTTACAGCAACGCCATTCAGAACTAATGATAATGAAAAGGGGCTTTTGTCAAAAATATATAAAGACGGTGTTGAATCAGGAGATATAGTAAATAATGATATAGGTATCGCATACAATATAAGTTTAAAAGAACTTATAAATAAAAATATTTTATCAAAGCCAATATTTGAAAGTTATTATACAGATGAGTCCTATGGAAGATCTATAGGTATAAAGGGATTGGAAAGTATTCAAAATTTGGATATGCTCCCGGAAGATATACAAAAAGAGATGGCGGAAAGTGCTGCAAGAAATCAATTGATCGTAAAAACATATAAAGAAAATCAAAAAAATTACGATCAGACAATTGTATTTGCTGTAAATATAGTTCATGCTATTCAACTGACAACTTTATTCAATAAAGAGGGTATTAATGCAGCTTATATTGTATCCAATATAAAAGATATGGTAACAGGTGTGACTGTAAGCAGTAAAGACAATGAAAAAAATCTTGAAGACTATAGAAGCGGAAAGATAAAAGTGCTTGTTAATGTTAATATATTAACTGAAGGAGTGGATTTACCGCAAACTAAGACCGTGTTTTTAGCAAGACCTACAGTTTCAACTATACTGATGACACAAATGATAGGAAGGGCTTTGCGTGGAACTAAAGCCGGAGGTACTGCCTTAGCCTATATAGTTTCATTTATTGATAATTGGAATGAACATATTGCATGGGTCAATCCGGATAGTTTGTTTATCGGAGAAAATGAATTTGTAGACAGTGTAGCTGAGAAAGTTCAGCACGAGCTTAGATTAATTGCTATTTCAAATCGAAGAGTTTGCAGCTATGATCGATGATTCTGTAGATACTTCAAAGCTTGAACAAATTGATTTTATTAAGAGAGTACCTATAGGTATGTATTCATTTTCTTATATGGATGAAAGAGGTACGGAGCCGAGGTTTGAAATTATGATTTATGACAGTACGAAAGAAGCATATGAAGATTTTTTAAATTCATTACCGGAGGTTTTTAGTGCTTTTTCATGTGAGGATGAATATCCTGCTCAAAGTATACTGGAAGCAATGGAAGCACAATGTAGAGATACTTTTTTCTTGGGTGATATGATACCGAACTATGAGAAAGATGATGTAATAAATGTATTAAAATACTATGCTCAATACGAGAGTTCACCAAACTTTTATTTCTTTGATGATATAGATAGAGATAAACTCGACCTTGGCAAAATGGCAAAGTATATTTGCGGTGAAAGGATGGATGATTATGAAAAAGCAGATTATATAAGTTCTCTGTGGAATGATCCAAAAGATCCTATACTAAAAAGTTTCTTTGGTAAAAAAATATATTTAATAAATCAGTTACAAACCGAAATTACAAAATTAACAGATCCGGATCTGTTTTTAAAAGAGGATAATATTGAATATGGAGCGAGACCATTGGAAGATTTGACTTTACATAAATTAGGGAAAATCGATCCGGATCAGGAGAAAAAAATCAGAGATGAAGTGTTTGAAAAGTCAAAGGATAAAAAAGGTAACTATACTTGTGCCGTATGCAATAAAAAAGCTAAAAATCGTGTATATTTTCAAATAGATCATATTGTGCCTATGAATAAAGGTGGAAAAACTAAAATTGAAAACCTGCAGGTTCTTTGTAGAAAATGTAATGGCACAAAATCTGACATTGAGGTTATTTGATATGGAGAGATTACTTTATTCACCTTATGATTTAGCTTGTATTATATGTGAACATAAAATGCCGGTTCAAAAAGGGGCTGCATTTCTTAAAACAGTTTGGCAAAAAGGATAATACTTTTCTTCAAGAATGTTATCGTGATGATTTAAAAAAATTGTATTTGGATGTAGCTTACTGTTCCGATTACTTGTGTAATAAAGGTGCTGTTTGTGAGGAATTTTTTGAGTTAAATAAAGAATCGTCTGTTTTTAATAGATTAATTAAAGAGAATAGGTTTGAAAAAAAGAGTCTTTTTGAAAAAAATCTATTTTTTTAAAAAGAGAAAGATTAAAAAAATTTTTGTATATCAATAAAAACAAAAATACACAAGATTAAAACTTAAAACTATAATAAAAAAATTAGGATATGAAAGACGCAGTAAAAATACTGATAGGCTATATCAATAAACGTATGATCTTTTATCATATGCAAGCTTATCTTATAGGTAATGAAAAATGTAATATAGAAGAGGTAGATTTCAATGATATGCTGACTATCAGGATAGTTTAAATTTATCATATTTTTATAACGCTAAGTATTTTACAAAGTCAGATACCAATCTTACAAGTGGGGACTGTATTGGGATCAGCTCCCCACTTTGCAGGAGAAATGCTAAGCCTCACGATCGAAACATTATCTGTCTAAACATTGAGTTCGATACTGCCGGCAAGATCTGATACAAGGTAGTCTTCAGTAGTTTAATCCTTACCTACCAGATTCACATATTCAGGTCTTATCTTAAGATGGTGGAGGAACTTCTCCAGAATATCCTTGGATCTTATCTTAAGACTGGAAGTGTTGATACAAGGGTGGCAGCCTATATATTCATCCTTTAGAAGATCTTTATCTATAAGTAAAGTGACCTCATCATCCTTGTCATTCATAAGTCCTAGTACAGATACGGAACCCGGAGTTATGTCAAGAAGTCTTTCCATATCCTCGGGACCTGCAAATGAAAGTCTTGCGGAATTGATCTGACTTGAAAGCTCCTTGGTCTTAAAAGGCTTGTCGGCAGGCATAAGCAAAAGATAGAATACGGTCTTTTGTCTGTTACATAAAAATAAATTCTTACACATACTTACATCCAAAGCCTTATCTATCGCTTCACATGCTTCCATTGTCTCGGCAGCTTCATGATCCACACGGGTATACTCTATTTTTAATTTATCAAGCATATCATAACATCTTATTTCCTTATCAAGTCTGTTACCTACATCGGCAGGCCTTCCGTTAAAAACTTCCATAATACGTCTCCTTTAACATTAAATTCAAGTGATTTTATTTTAACAATATATAGTAATAATATATAACAAATACAAAGAAATAGTATAGAATTAATAAAAGATTAATAAAAACATAATAAAAAACAATCTGATAAGATCTCGGCATTAAAGACATAGTTACATCAGGTAACTATTATAGCAACGATTTTTAAATCAAGGTATCGGATGAATAGCGGGTGCTCATACACATCAGATCAATGGCATTTTTAACCTCAAGAACCCGCCACGTGGAAACTACTCCGATAAATTTGCGAAAAACAGCGTATTTACGCTATTTTGATACTATGGTATTCAATGAATAATATTGCGTATTTTAGCTAAAAACTATTCAATGAATAATATACTTGATAATATAAATCATTTATAATGTCAGCAATCTGATGTTAAAGTTGTTATAAATATTGAATGAAGCAGAAAGGTGAATATTATGAAAAGAAAGTTTTTATTTATGACCGCAATGATCCTTACCGCAACCGTTATTAATTCTTTTTCTGCACTTGCGGCAGGATGGCAAAGAGATCATGTGGGATGGTGGTATTCAAAAGATCCGAAAGGTTATTACAAAAATGAATGGCTGCTTGATAAGAATTCCGGACTTTATTATTATTTCGGTGACTACGGATATATGGTAAGTGAGAGATGGATAGGTAATTATTATCTTGGAAAAGACGGTGCCATGCTTACAAACACAGTGACTCCGGACGGATATGTTGTGGGACCGGATGGGGAATGGATCCGTGAAACATTGAATCTTTCAGGATTTAGAGGAGAGGTGCTGCTTTTTATGAATTCATCTGACAGGTATACTCGTGTGGAGGGAAATACGTGGAAAGTTGCAGGTGAATGGACCAGACTTGATGTGGACAAAGGCGCTCTTAGATTTAGCATTCAGGATCTTAATGTAAATGGATACACGCAATTTGTCAGTGTAGAAGAAGGGACAGCAGCGGAAGTCCCAATCTCAAGAGAAAGCTTTGAGAGATTTTTAACAGACAGATCATTGGAATACGAAGGATATAAGCTTGAACTTAATAATAAGACAGTTGTTAAGGCGTATGTATATTAAAATAATCATAAGCTCAGATATTATGATAGATAAATTAATATAAATATATCACCAAGGGGGGGTGTTGAATAACAGATGAGCTATCATCTACCCTGCAACACCCTCATTTTTTATTATTCCGTAGCCCATACCGGGATCGCCGTGTTTTTGTAAATACTCGTGAAGCCTTACTGTAAGACTGCTTTTTTTACTGTAAGCGTATTCGCCCATTACCCTTTGGGTAGCCTGCTCAAAGTCGTAGTTTATATATTTGATATCAAACATAGACTGAAAAGTTCGTATATTGCTGTCTTCATCAAGTAAAGGAAGTATGTTCGGACTTAATAACCAGGACAGACAATCAAAGTTAGGATATTCACTGAAGAATTCCCCGGCTTTTTTGATCGAAGCCTTGCATTGTTCGATATCAAGTTTTTCACCCTCGGGTATGTGTATATGAACTGTATTTGACTTTTGATCGGCTTCGAATTGCAGTCTGCCAAACCTATACAGACTTCCCTTTACTGCATTGGATACCCACAAAGGCTCTATAAGCCCTATTTTACCGGTATTTCTTTGATAGACCTCCTGCCAGATCCTGATATCCGACATGGTAGCAAAATATATTTGCCTAAGATCGGCACTTGAGAGGTCGTCTTTCTTCATACTAAGCTTGTTTGTGAAATTATCGAAATTATCGATCGAAATCAAAACATAAAGCTTTAATAAAAAGGCTTTGGAGTCTGTTCTTCTATTAAGATAATCAAGTAAGGCTTCGGTATCATTAAAAAAAAGCTCTCTACAGTAGAGGTATTCATCTTTTGTGATATTATAGTTTTTAAGAAAGTCCTCTGCCTCTTTATTAAATCCCACACCGGATATAAATTCATTAAGACTTAACATTACCCTTTCACCGATCCTTTCATGATTCCGGAAACCAGAAATTTTCTGAATACCAGGGCAAGCAGTGCCGGAGGTATTATGGCAAGTATGCCGGCTGCGGCAGTGAGTCCGTAATGCACGGTGTCCTTGGTGATAAATTCCGAGGTTATTATGGCTATAGGTTTGGTATCGTTATTGGAGGCAAGTATAAGAGGTATCTGAAACTGACTCCAGGTACTTAAAAATATAATAAGTACTGCTGAGGCTATGATAGGATAGGAAAGCGGAAGTACCACATGTATAAGTGCCTCAAGTTTTGTGCAGCCGTCTACCATAGCCGCTTCGTCCAGGTCTTTCGGTACAGAAGTAAAAATAATTGGACATGAGCCAAACTATCACCGGCAGATAAGATGTTACATATACTAAACTGAGAGCGTACATATTGTTGAGAAGCTTAAGTTGCATGAACATTTTATATATAGGTATGATGGTTGCCATAACAGGTATAGCCATAGTTATCAGCAAACAATTCTTTATAAAGTCCTTGCCGAAAAAAACTTGAATCTGCTCAGAGCGTATGCGGATAACAATGCTATCGGTATACAAAGTACAATAGTCACAAGGCTCGCATAGACAGCATTTCTCATTCCGGAAAAATAATAACTTGCCCTGTCTTGATGTAATATCAAAAAAAGCAGGAGATAATTTTTTTAAAAAGTCGTGCTCTCAGGGCAGGAAGTCAAGTGACTTTTCAAGCACCATGGAATCGTGTGTTATAGATATAATAAAAAGTCCATATAAAGGGTCCGAGATAAAAAAATAAGGAATATCAACAAAGAAAAAACATATAATACTTTTTTTAACAGCTTCATATTTTAATTACTAAACCTAAAGTATTTGCACAAGAAGATATGCTTTGCTGTACACTTTCTTGAAAGCTTGCTAAACAACTTGTAGTTTCACCGAACGTATACATCAAAAATCTTTAGTAAAGCCTACCGAAACCAAGTTTTTTACACATACGGTAATTTGATAAAGTTACTTGCAGAAGATACGCTTAGTGTTCATACTTTCAGTTAGTATTCGACCTCCCTATTCAAACTTTTTATATATGTTATGCCGAGTATGCCGGCTAAGATCATAACTATATAGGTATAGGCACTGCCTTTTCCGAATTCAAGAAAGTTGAAGGTGGTGAGGTAGCTGTCTATAAGTATACTTTTTCCGGTGTCCGAATATCCGTTAAGTGCCACTATCTCGTCAAATACATTGATTGCTCCTATAGAAGTCTGGGTGATACCTACAGCCAAAAAAGGAAGCATTAAAGGCAGTATTATTTTCATAAAGATCTGTAATTTACTTGCTCCGTCTATTTTAGCAGCTTCTATAAGACTCTCATTTATAGACTGTCTTGCGGAAAGACAGATCAAACTCATAAAAGGTATGAGTCTGTAAGATACGACAAATGAAACTATAATAAGTAAACTTATCCTTTTATCAAGCCAGGATACAGGAGTATCTATAAGATGCAGATTCATTAAAAGCTTATTGAAAAATCCGTAGCCCGAATAAAAAACGAATTTCCAGAGCAGGGCGGTCACGAAAGGCGGAACAGCCCAGGGAATGATGGATATCGCAAGTAACAGTCCTGAAAATCTCACTTTGACATTAAGAAACAAAGCTACAGATACCGAAATAAAGGTTGTAAAAACGACTACTAAGATCAATATAAAAATAGTGTTAAAAAGGGCATCATGAAATGATTTTGAACTTAATATATTGATATAATTCTTTATTCCTATGAACTTTATTGAATTGGGCTTGCTGAGCTTCCATTTTTTCAAGCTGTATGAAAATGTAACTATAATGGGGTAAATAACCAGCGAAAGCATTATTAAGATCATAGGAAATAATAATGTATAGGCGAATCTTTCTTTTTTCATATTTATATCCGTTTTGAAATATATTTATTTAAGATAACTATGTGCTTATACCGTCATCAGACAGTATAAGCAGTGATAAGGGAAAGTTATCTGTATCACGCAGGTACATGAAGTCTCAAAAAACTGTGAGGCGGTTTACGCTTATTACTATTTTGCAGCTACATTAAGGCTGAAAAAGAAATAAATGCGACCGGCATTTGTAATAATCTTAAATAATAAAAGTATTATTAAGAGTACTTTACTAAGATCACAGTTCAAGTACTGTTTCCCAACCCCTTATATCAGGTACGAGATCTTCCTGCAAAAGATCGTTGATTATCGAAAGGATAGACTCTTTGATAAAACCGTCCTTTCCGTATATGACTATATCATCTTCCTTGTCAGCCTTGATCGTACTGACTTCCAGATGAAAAAGCCCCGATTCCTCGTCCTGACACAGCTGCACAAAATTACACACACGCTCTGTTTTGGAAATTGAGACCGGATGTGATGGAGTCAGTATCAAAAAGTCCTTATCACTGTTAATTATTGCATTAAGGTGCTCTGTGATGGCAACCGGGGTAATAATATCTTGTTCTTCGCCGTCAACTTCAACAGACCAAACGGTATCTTTTTTATCATCATCTTTGCCGTCAACCGAAACAAAGCGATTCGTATCTTTTTTATTAAAAAAATCAAATGATCCCATAGTGTATTCCTTTTATTTATTTTATAAAATATTGAAAAACATATAACTAAAAACAATATTTAATGTACTTATGTAAATTGCTGTAAGTACATTTATTAGTCGGGGTTTTTAAAATGTAAGACTGTAATAATCAAAAAAACTCCCGAATAAAAAAATACGTTCCTATTATATTATAAAAATCAAAAGTGATTCATCATTATTTTTTTATAAAAAAATAATAAAAAAATCCATCTTTTTAATAATGAATATGTTCCGGATGTCGACACTTTAATTCGAAAAACTAAAAAAACCACCTTGCATTTCAATTTCCGCAGCTATTTGACCTTTTTGAAAAAAAGCTGCAAATTTTACCAGCTGAGATTGCCTAAGACCGGTACACTGATTATAAACGATCAATGAAGTTTTCCGGTATGCTAAAATTTATCTGATTTTCTAAGGTCTGCGACTGTGATTGAAATACAAGGTAGTTTGCGGTTTTTTATAATTTTTTATATCGAGCTATAAAAGATATTATAGCAGATACTCTTGAAATAGGGCTTTATAATATATAAGCCGATAAAAGCAGTTAAAAAGCCCGATGATCCGACTACTGATTATCCGCTATAAGCTCTTTGATCTTCTCATCCATCTGAGTAAATGCTTCATCAACTGTCAAGTTACCGAGTGCCAAACCGTTCACCGCATTGTAGATAGCATTGCTCATCTCGTTATAGTATACAGGTACACCGCCCGGGAAAGGAGAGTTTATACGTCTTGCCTGCTCTAACATGGCACCCGGATTTTCGATTTTACCTTCTTCTACGAGCTTTTCAAGAACAGAGTTTCTTGTAGGAAGATTACCGAGCTCTTCATTGAGCTTTTCCTGAACTTCGGCAGAAGTATACCAGTCTATAAATTTTCTTGCTGCTTCTTTGTTCTTTGAAAATTTGGTGATTCCGAGAGCCTCGGGAAGTGCCATAGTGTAATATGCATTAGCCTCGGTACCCGGCATAAGTATAGGCTCTACCTCACCTACGACCTTGCTCTTTTCAGGGTTTTGAACATTGGTTATATAAGAGCTCGGTCCTGTCATATAGCTTGCAGTACCGTCTGTAAGTCTTGTATAGGTCTTTCCGCCGTCCGCTGTTTTGTCGGCAGGATCTACCAGGTCTTCTTTTATAAGCTTATCATAAAAATTAAGAGCTGCCTTTACCGACTCCTCATTTAATGTACCGTCCTCGTTAAATACCACATTATTCATAGTATATGCTGTCCATATAAGCCCGGTACTTGCCTTTTCCTCAGCTGTGAGTACGAGAGGATATGGATGTTCTGTAATACCCGCAGCCTTTATAGCCTTAACAGCTTCATATGCCGCATCATAGGTCTTGGGAAGATCTTCTATGCCCGCATCGGCAAAATGCTTGGTGTTGTAATAGGCTATTCTAAAGTCATTGGAATAAGGCATAGCAAGTACGGTATCACCTATAGAGAAGGTTGAGATAGTCGGCATGTCTTCTTTAAGATCAGCATTTACTTCAAGCGGTTCGAGCCAATCGGCTTCACCGAACTCACCTACCCATGACCAGTCTACTTCCACTACATCGGCAGTTGCTTCACCGCCGCTTGCAGCTATTGAGATCTTATCTCTGATAGCATCCCAATCGACCTGACTTATATTAACGCTTATGCCGCTTTGCTCGGTAAATTCTTTAAGAAGTGCATCTGAAGGAACCGCCCATTCGGGTATCATTACCGTAATAGCATTGCCGCCATCGCTTGTATCGGCTGCTTTAGTTGCATCACTTGAATTATTTGAGCAGGCACAAAGTGCTAAAGCAGCTATTGCCGCAGCTCCTATAGATGTTAATAATTTTCTTTTCATAGTATTTATTCTCCTTCGAATAAAATATTTTAAGTCGATAATAATGTTAAAATATTGATAAATGCTTATTACTAATCCCCTTTATAATATAAGCTATAATATAAATATTATCTTATCGACAGTTAAACTGTTGGTAAAATAGAATTTTTACAGACTTACATAATGTACTAAGGTCTGTAGGAAAATATTCTTGCAGTTTTTTGATCAATAGTTTTCATCTTCGTGTCGATATGATATTATCAACCTTTCAGGCTATCACTTATTAACCCCTTTATCAGGAATTTTTGTATAAATATAAAAATGATAAGGGTAGGGATCATGGATACGACACTTGCTGCCATCTGTGTCTCCCATGTCGTTTTGTAAAGCGATTGATAATCGGTAAGAGCCATGGCTAAGGTCCTGTTCTCGGGAGACAGTATAAATGTCCTTGAAAAAAGCAGATCTCCGTAAGCTCTTATAAATGCAAAAGTCCCGCTGTTATAAGCCCCGGAAGCATTAAAGGTGCAAGTACGTATCTTACTCCCTGAAGTCTTGAACAACCGTCTACCCATGCGGCTTCTTCTATCTCCTTAGGTATATCATTGATATATGAATACAAAAGCCAAAGGCTCATAGGCAGGCATACGGATATATTTGCGATGATAAGTGCAAGTTTGGTATCCAGCAAGCCTAAATGCTTGAAGACCATATATATGGGAGCCGCAAGTATGACTTCGGAAAACATTTGCGTCATTATTATCAATAATAAGACACCCTTCCTTAATGCGAATCTGTATCTGGCTACCGCATAGGCAGCTAAAATACCTATGATCACACAGATAAAAGCACTTGCGAATGATACCAGAAAGCTTGTACCGAGAGCCGGAAGTATACTTTTTTCACCGAACAATACAGTCTTGTAATTTACCCACTCCAACTTGCCGCTAAACCATGTAGGAGGCCATTTTATTATGTCGTCATAAGTCTTTAGAGAAGTATTTAACATAATAAATATGGGGCTGATAAAGAGGAAGATATAAAAGGAGTATACAAGAGTCCTTAAAAGTTTTAAGAATCTTTTTTTCTTAAGCATATCAATTATCCTCCAGCACATCCAGTTTATAATATATTAGTGTAAATACAAAGTATCACTACTGCTATGGAAGACAGGGCATAGGCAAGTCCTAAATTGAACTTCGCAAAGGCTTCTTCGTAGATCTTAAGGATAAATGTTTCCGTACTTCTCATGGGTCCGCCTCCGGTAAGTACAAAGATCACGTTAAAGGAGTTAAATGTCCATATACCTACAAGTGTCAATGTAACAAGGAACACCCTTTTGATACAGGGACAGGTTATGACAAAGAAACGTCTTATAACTCCTGCACCGTCTATTTTGGCACTTTCATAAAGAGAGGGGTTGATGCTTGAAAGTCCTGCGGAAAACATCATTGAGACCATGGGAAGTCCAAGCCATGCATCAACAAAGGCAGCGGCAAAAAATGCCGTGACCGGGTCGGATAAGAAACTTATGTTTTCTTCTATGAAGCCGAATTTTTGCAGATAAAAATTAAGATAACCGTAGTTACCGTCCAGTATCCATTTCCATATAACTGCAACCGTAACCTGTTGAAGTGCCCATGGAAGTAAGGAAAGGAACTTAAGAGTTCTCGAAAAATACATCTCGCTGTTCATAAAAAGTGCCATGATAAAGCCTAATGAAAGCTTTAAGAAAACTGCAAGTAAGGCATACCTGAAGGTGAGCCAAAGGGTGGGCAGGAAAACCTTGGAACTGAAAAGTTTTTTATAATTGTCAAGCCCTACAAAGGTCATCTCCCCGTTTATAATAGCTATCTTATAAAAAGAACCCGATATAATTCTATATATAGGGTACCCGAACAATAAAGCTACCATGACAAAAAGCGGTAGCAGCAAAAGATAGGGCTGAATACTTTTTGTCATGGTAATCTTAAAATTATTTTTGTTATTGTGCAACTTCTGCCTGAGCTTCATCTAATGCCTCTTTTGCTCCCATTTCACCGGTAACAGCCTTTTGTACCGCTGTTAAGAATGCCTTGTTGAAGCTGTCCCAATCTTCAACTTGAGGTTCACTTACACCGTATTCTATACTTGCGGCAAATGCTTGCATAAATTCGCTCTCGAATCTTTCGTCATTAAATTCCTCTTTTAAGATAGGGAACCATCCGAATGCCTCTGATACAGGTCTTTGATACTCAGGCTGACCCATGAATTCAACAAACTTCCATGCGAGTTCCTTGTTCTTGCTTATGCTTGAGATAACATAAGAGTCGGTTACCAAAGTTTCAGCCTGTTTAACTCCCGCAGGAAGTACAGCTACCTTATAAGGTGCCTTATCTGCAGCGGCATCAAGTGTCTCCTGCTCCCAGGGACCTGATACGAACATAGCAAGATTACCGTTGGCAAAAAGTTTAGCCTGATCGGCTCTTGCGGTGCTTACCACGTCAGGAACCAATCCTTCATCATTGAACTTCTTAAGGTATTCCAAAGTTCCTACGTTGGCATCTGTGCTGAAAGTGATATTACCCTTGTCATCAACCAATGCACCGTCATTTTGATAGATAAAGTTAAGTAATTCATCTGTTCCGCTTGTTATATCTGTAGGGATAGCGAATCCGTAGACGTCAGAGTTCTCGGCATGAACTTTCTTTGCTGTCTCAAAAAGTTCATCCCAGTTTGTAGGAGCCATCTCTATCAAGTCGCTTCTGTAATACAAAGCTCTTGAAGAAAATGCCATAGGTATACCGTACTGCTTACCGTCTACTTGCCCTGTAGCAAGTACAGACTCAACTCTTTTTGACTTGAAGTCATCTGTTATGTATGAGCTCAGATCTTCGGCTACACCCAAAGATGCAAGCTGCTTTAAGGTCCTTGAACCTGTAAGCATGATGTCAGGAGCATCTCCCGCCTGATATAATGAAACTATTTTTGAATTAAGCTCATCCCAGCCTACAGATACTATCTCGACCTTTACACCCTTGTTAGCTTTCTCAAAGCCTGCTATACCGTTATCAAGTTCTTTTTTTTTAAGTAACCTGAATCATAACCCGGTACAAGCATCTTAAGAACGGTAGAATCTGTGCTATCTGCCTTTGAATCTTCTTTTGAATCCTCTTTTGACTCTGCTACTACGCTCTCTGAACTGCTTTCAGCTTGCTTTGAAGATGAAGAACATGCAGCCAGAAAACTGCTTGCAAGCATGATACTTGCAATACTCAATGATAAAAACTTTCTCATAAAACTGTGTATGTTATGAACATACTCTCCCTTCTTAATAGTTTTTGTCTAAATGCATAGCGATTATACCAAATATTAAGTAATATATCTACATATATAGTTACTTTAAGTTGGATAAATTAAATTGGAATAATAATCGGTAGTATTTTTTGTTTTTTTAGGTTAATATAATGTTGGAAAATGATATTTCAAGAGGAGTTATCTTATGAACATATATAGCAGTACACACAGTTTCAATACTTTAAGCAACTATGATGCGAGTGCGGATCTGATCGAAGAGATCAGCGTTATTAAAAACGAAGAATCCGGATTATTTGTAAGCTTTGAAGTAGAAAAAGGTCCTATGTAAGTATCGGAAGGCATTATGACCTGCCCTGGTGGGGACTTGATGACAGATATCGTTTTGAAACAATCGTTATGAGTGATGATAATACAGCGGTAAATGCAGAAACTTTTTTATGTACTTATGTGGAAGATGATGATAAGACTTTGTATGCCGATGTTATAAACACCGAGAAGGCTTACTGCTACGAGAAAGGAGCCGTACCTATATATATAAGTACTACCGTAGCAAAAGATTTTGCGGCTGATAGATTAAGTCTAAGATTTAATTTATATAAAAGTAATGCCTATGATAAAGAAGAACTTATCGACAGCAGAGATTTCAATATAAATATAATGAATCTTTCTCTTGAAGAAGAGGATAGGGTATTCTATCTGGATCTTTGGCAGCATCCGTGTTCATGGGCAAGGACCTACGGTTTGGAATATTACAGTGAGAGACATTTTGAACTTATAGAAAAATATATAAAGGGACTGTCTGTGCTCGGAGAAAGTGTGACGGATCTGATAGTATCGGATTTTCCGTGGGCGGGACAGGCTTGCTTTATGATAGAAAAGAATCCGTCACGTTTGTATGAATACAACATGATAAGGATAAGTAAAAGAAACGGTGAATTTATATATGATTTTTCCATAGTTGACAGATACGTAGAGCTTTGTATGAAATATAACATTTGTAAAGAAATCAATCTTTTCGGCATCTGCGGTAATTGGCACGGGTTTGATTTCAGATCTCCTATGACAGATTATGAAGATCCCATAAGAGTAAGTTTTTATGACGAAGATGAGAAGTGTTATGATTATATAAGAAACAAAGAAGATCTTAGACTCTACTTAAAAGCATTATTTGCACATTTGGACTTAAAAGGCTACATGAATATAACAAAGATAATAGGAGATGAGCCGAGTGATTACAAGAAATTCTCGGGATTTCATGACTTTTTAAGTTCCTGCTATGACAAGAAACTTGAGTTCAAGTATGCTTTACACAGCTCTACCTTCCTTAATGAATATAAGGGCAGTCTTGAGAGTTTTTCGATCAATTCCGCCTATATAGGCTATTATGTAAAGGACGGCGAGCTTGAAGGAATATTAAAAGAACATTCTGCCAAGATGACCTGGTATCCTTGTTGCTTTCCGAAAAAATTCAACACCTTTGTATCAAGTCCGCTTATAGAGTCAAGGTATTTCGGACTTTATACATATCTGTGGAATTTTAAGGGGATGCTTCGCTGGGCTTACGGTCTGTATACCGAAAGACCTCTTGAGAATATCTCTTATAAACCCGAAAAGTGGAAAGCCGGAGATATGTTTTTCGTCTATCCGGGCAAGGATATGGAGATAATGCACAGTATAAGAGAAAAGAACCTGCTTTTTGCCATACAGGATTTTAATATCTTCAAAAAGATCGAAAAACAAGGTGTTGATGTGGAGAAATATTTACGTGAAAAAATGGAGATAAAACTGCTTGCAAAGGCGGGAAAAGAGGATATTTCTCTTGAGCTTGATGAATACAAAGACTATGAATATTATAAGAAGATAAGGGATGAATTAATAAGGAGTACTTATGAGAAGTAAAGAAGAATTACTGAAATTACTTGCGGAATACGTTGTTGAGATGGAAGATGAAGAAATAGTTGATATCGCAAATGAATATCTTGAGGCAGGCTATCCGGCACAGGAAGGTATACTTGACGGACTTACGGCAGGTATGGTCGAGGCGGGCAGGCTTTACGATGAGGAGGAGTATTATATAGCGGAGCTTTTACTTTGTGCCGATGCCATGTATGCAGGTATCAATGTGCTCAAAGCGGGCATAACCGAAAACAGTGATAGTAAGATCAAGGCTGTTATAGGCGTTATAGAAGGAGATACACACGATATAGGTAAGAATCTTGTCAAGATCATGCTTGAGACCGCCGGTTTTGAGATGATAGACCTCGGAAGAGATGTACCTGTCAATGATTTTGTGAATTCTTCAATAGAAAATAACGCAGGTCTTATATGTATGTCATCTTTGATGTCAACCACCATGTACGGCATGAAGGATGTGATAGAGGGATTAAAGCAAAGGGGCTACAGAGATAAGATCAAGGTAATGGTAGGCGGAGGACCTATTACGGATAAGTTCGCCATGCAGATAGGTGCTGATGCGTACTCCGATAATGCAGTTGAAGCGGTAAGTGTCGCAAAAGAACTTTTCGGGATCGCATAGGATAAAAAGATCATGAATAAATTTCCTGTATATAATTGTCCCGATATCCTTTTATATGACTACAGCGATGAGTACAAGAGGCTCTACCAAAGCAAGGTATATGAACTCGAGGGGGTATTGCAGCTTTTTGATAATGATAACAGGCTTAACGAGGTATATAAGAACCTGCTCAAATATGACAGACTTTCAGGAGATAAGAAACTAAGATTCAATGCGGAGCTTGAAGAAATAAAAATAAAGCTTATAAACGATGTAAAAAACGCATTGGATAGGGGGTATGAACTTATAAGTATAGCAGATCCTCTGTCAAGCATAGAATTTTTGGGATCAAAAGCTGCAAGATCGCATATTGATATATTCTTAACAGATTTTTTGTATGATATAAAAACCGTCTGCGAGGGCAGGGGCTACATGCATCTTTGCCCAAAGTTAAGTATATTGCTTATAAAATCAATGGAAACGGACAATAAAACATTTGAATATAAAGGATATACCATGGAAGTGGAGAGGGTGAAGTTGGATACAGCTTATCCCTCTCTTGTCCACGCTGTATTAAATGATAAAAAAAGAAGAGAAATCATATCATGCCTAAAGTGTATTCATTTTTTCGGAAAGACAGAGAGCATGGCGGTTATTAAATTGGAAAAGCTTAAATAAAGGAATATCGGGGTCTGTAAATGAAACAAAGTATACTTGATTATTTGAGAAAGAATAATATTGAGATCAATGCCGCCTGCAACGGTTTGGGATCTTGCGGCAAATGTAAGATAAAGCTGGATAAGTCTTTTGAGGTTGATGATGCGGATATCAGGCTTCTTGGCAAGGAAGAGATAGCCAAAGGCTACAGGCTTTCCTGCATGCACTTCATAGACGAATCTCAAGAAGAGGCTGTAATAGCCGAATATTTTAAGAATAGGGATATCAAAGAAAATGAAAAGAAGGCAAATGTGATCCTTTCCGAAAGTTTTATTCCGAAATTCAACCATAATAAAGTAAGTGATCGATACGGTATAGCATTGGACATAGGAACAACTACCATGGCTATGCAACTTGTAAGTCTTAAAGATGCTTGTGTAACAGCCAAAGCCACGGGGACCAATCCGCAGGTAAGTTACGGTTTTGATGTTATGAGCAGGATAGCTTATACAATGGAAAATCAAAACGGACTTGAGGATCTTCAAAAAAGTATGATCAATACACTTAATATTCTTATAGACAGGCTTATTGAAGAAACAGGCATCCCAAGAGACGATATAGCGGAATTTGCTGTCTCAGCCAACACCACCATGAGCCATATATTACTCGGTGAAAGTATAGAAAGTCTGGGTAAATACCCGTTTTCTCCCGTATTTACAAAAAGTAAGACCGTCAGTGCTTTTGAACTCGGATTAAATCTGTCAAAAACATGTAAGCTTGTGACCCTGCCTCATATATCGGCATTCGTAGGTTCGGATATCGTCTCGGGTGCATATGCAGCAGATATATGTGCAGACGGATCAAAGGGCAATATACTTTTTATAGATATAGGGACCAACGGTGAGATGATCTTAAAGAGCGGTTCAAAACTTACGGCTACTTCCTGTGCAGTAGGTCCGGCACTTGAAGGGATGAATATTTCCTGCGGTATGAGGGCTGACATAGGAGCTATAGATAATTTTTCCATAGATGAAGACGGTATAAGATATACTACTATAGGGAATGAAAAGGCTGTAGGGATATGCGGCAGCGGTGTGCTTGCCATGTTGAGGGAGCTTCTTAAGAATGAAGTTATAAGCAAAAGAGGAGCGATAATTAAAAAAGAAAAACTTGAACCCGATGATTACAGGTTGAAATTTATTTCAGTAGACGAAGAAGAAAAGGCATTCATAAATATAGGTGATGGTCTGTATTTTAGTGCGAAGGATATAAGACAGGTGCAACTTGCAAAAGGGGCTATTCTTTCCGGTATCATTTGTTTGACACAAAAAGCCGGACTTAGACTTTGTGATATAGACAGGGTATATATAGCCGGTCAGTTCGGTAAATATATAAGTCAGGATTCGCTTTTTGGTGTGGGACTTCTTCCGATCGAGTTCTTGGGAAAAGTAGAGTACCTGGGTAATACTTCGCTAAGCGGTGCCTACCTTTCGCTTCTTGATGACAGGGCTATAGCTTCTATGGATGAGATATCACGAAATGTTGAGTTTTTCGAGTTGTCGAGGTTTGAAGGATATGAGAGGATATTTACCAAGGCATTAATGTTCGGGTAGGGGATTTTACAGATGTAAGGAATAATGTTTTTATCTTGTATATCCTGCATTTGTTTTGTAAAATAGATTAAAAATATTTCGGGAGAAAGCGTATGGAGTTAAAGATTCATCCTAATGATAAGATGACCCCTCTTGAAAGGGGAAGGGCTATTGCCAAGAAGAGGGACTATGACAGGCTTATCATGGACCCTTTTTTGGGAGAGGTAAAAGCTCGTATCATAGGTAAGAATACAAGAGAATACTGGACAGATGAGGATAATCTGGTCATGGGAGATATTCTTTCTGCCAACCGTTTCGGGCTTGATGGCATGGGAGTAGGTCCCAATGCCTACGGAATTGCGGAAGCTATGGGAGTGGTACCGCATTATCCTGAGCAGGGGCTTATATATGTTGAAAAACACCCTATTGATAGTATAAATGAGATAGATAAACTTAAAAATATCACCATGGAGAGCGGTAGGCTTAAGATGTACTATAACGCTACCGCAAGACTCAGAGAAGCGGCGGAAGGATTCTGCGGTGTGGGAGTGGCGGTGTCGGGTCCCATAACCCTGGCAGGATTTGTGCTGGGTACGGATAAGCTTTTAAAAGCCATGATAAAAGCCCCCGAAAAGGTGCATGAACTTCTAAGGTATGTAACTTACAATGTCAAATATGTGGTGGATACTTTCAATAAGCTGGATGTGGGCTTTTCAATGGCAGACCCTATAGCATCGGGAACCATGTTAAGTCCGAGGATGTATAAAGAGTTTGCTTATCCCTATACATCAGAGATAAGTTCATATATAAAAGAAAAGTCCAAAAGAGGACCGAGCTACCATGTATGCGGCAACACGGGAAAAATCCGGAAGTATGTGAAGGAGCTTGATATAGGTCTTTTCAGTGTGGATAATGAGATGAATATAGAGGAAACCTGTGAATTTTTCTCGGATTCCAAAGCGATAGCCGGCAATGTAGATCCGGTAGCGGTCGTATGCAACGGAAGCAGGGAAGATATCGAAAGAGAGGTAAAAAGATGTATTCTTGCGGGAAGAAAGTGTGAGAAGGGCTTTGTGCTTACACCGGGATGTAATATCCCTCTTGCAACCACAGATGAAAATATAGATGCCTTTCTTGATGCCGGAAGGAAGTACAGCTTTATTAAAGAATAGCAGGTGCAGAGTTTCTTATATAAGTATTGAAAAGAGCTTGCCTCTTTTTACGATCGCATACATCAAAAATCTTCAGCGTAGCCCTGCTGTGTCGACATTTTTTGATATGTGCACTCAGATATTATTCATCGTTTTTGATATACTTATTTTTAAATTATGCACCTAGGGGTAAGTAATAAAGACAGGAGAGATATCTCCTGCCTTTATTATATGTTTTGCAAGCACATTCGTCCGGATCTTGGATCGGAACGCATAAAACCGTTTGGATAAAAATCGATATACTTTTATATAACTGTGAATTCCCCCCACAGCTATGCACATAGGAATAACAGTTTATCCGCAGTTGCGGAAAAAAACTAAAAGTAATCAATCGTGGTGCTTATTACTCAGTAGTATCTGATATGTCAGCAGACTTAACTTCGTTGCTATCAATGTTTTGAGAAACGTACCGAACAACTCTCCATTCACCATCTCAAGCTCTGAATGTAAAGTCTACATACGCCTTAGGATCTTCTGCATACCATCTTATTATACGATCACCGTATTCTGACATGGAGTTAGGACCATCGTTACCATGATCTTCTCCTTCAATACCTACTACAGCAACCATCTCGTCATAAGTAAGTTTTATACCTTTTTCATCACTACAGTAATCCCCGTAATGGATAAGACGCAGTACATCATCCTTCTTATCTTATTTATCGGCACCTTCGGAATTTTCCATTGTAAATATAAAATAGTCATCCCCTGCGCTGTAGTTAAGAAGGAGCACTCCGTCTTTGTAGTCACCGCTCATGACGAGGTCTCCATCGAAGTCGCCGGTAAAGATAATACTCTCGGATAAAACAGACCATTCAAAACTGCCTATGTCTTCACCCATAAAGCTTATTGTAGCAGTGTGATCATCATTGAAAGTTGCTGTAAGTGAATTCGGGTCAACATCGCCTGATGCATCATCACCCATTATATCCTTAACTGAGACGCTGCTCCAATCTCCTAAAAGAGCTTTTTCCTCTTCAGGTAAATAGTTTTCAGGCTTTGCAGCATCGCTGCCTTCCTTGGCGAATACAAGATCCATGGAAACACCTAACTTATCAGCCAAGAATTCCTCAAAAGTTATGCTATCCTCACCACGTTTACCCACAGCATCGACTCCGTCTATCTTGAGAGTAACAGTGTCATCATCGTTGCTCCACTTTATCTTGTAAGATTTGCCGTATATTATTATAGAACCCTTACCTTTATCCTGAAGATCAAGTTCAAAATCCGTCACATCATCACCGGATACGGTAACTCCCATCATAGTTCCGGCCACACACACATACTTTCCTATCAATTCTTCATCGACTTTAGTTGAAGAACCTGAACAAGCTGCCAATGATAAACAAAGCACCATTGCGATAAAAACTGAAATCATTTTTTTCATTATTACTTCCTCCTATTAACTTCATATTTATGATTATCAATTTTTATCCTTATATTGGTTTTGTTATTAAATTGTACCAAAGTTTTCAAATAATTTCAAGTTTATGTAAGGTAAAAGTTACTAAAAAACGCTATAAAAGTATTAAGCTCAAAGTCTCAAAAAACCTTCAAACACTGCCGAACACGGAGTATGGCATATCGGTCATGATGAGCACGGTTTATTATCGAACACAGGTAAATATCTAAGTGTTTTTTCGTACCGGATTATCACTGAAACTAAGCAATCCGGTCTGTATCTTGATACGGCATATTCAAACATAATACCCTCACTGTTATAAGTAAAGCTGCTTACCACAGGCAAACAATTGTATTCTTCTATATTAAGATCAAGGTATTTTTCATCTATCTGATCCGCCTTTTCTACCGTAATTATTCTTTTACTGTTCACGATATTCATACCTCTATCCTTCTCCAGATATTTATAGACCGAATCCGAGGCTATATCTATGTCTATATCACCCGTGGCGGATCTTAAAAGGTAATTATGCTTTAAGATAAGTGCCTTACCGTCTATATAATGAAGTTTTTGTATATAATAAAGCTCATCACCTTTTGCAAAGCCGGAGCGTTTTGACAAATTCTCACTACATGTAAGCTCCGTAAAAAGAACGATCTCGTGAAAATAATTTTGAGTATCGGTACATAAAGGACTTTCGTAAAAAGTCTCACCTATATTATGTTTGAATAATTTATGTGACATCCTACTGTAAATATTCCTTACACCTTTTCCCTGCATAGTCTGTAAATATCCTTCCTGTACCAGGATCGCTACAGCTCTTCTTAATGTATTTCTTGAACAGGCGTATATTTTTATCAACTCGTTTTCCACAGGTAAAAATTCCAAATATTTAAAGTGATCGCTTTCGATTTTAGCTTTAAGATCCCTGTAGATCTCATTATATTTTGATTTTGGCATATCAGTCCCACCTTCCGGTATAAAATTTCTTTTGCCTATTTATAAATGAATCAATAACAGAAATTACGATCTTAAAAATGCATGATCTGAATCTGTATTATATATAATTATATTTAATTTAAGCTTGTATTTTATTTATAAGTTCGGTATTTGTCAAACGGTAAAAAAATAAAAAAACACGAAATTTAATATGAATAAAAATATTTTGTAACAAAAAAATAAAAAAATACAAATATGTATAATTTATTAAGATAATGTTCAAAGATTCAAGATAAGAAACTTGTTCAAACAAAAATGATGAGTCTTTAAATTACGCCTATTGCCAGTATTGTAAAGGTATTGTATGTAAAAATGTTGTCATATAAATAAATTAAATTTATAACAATTTAATAAAAGCAATTTAATATATTGATTTAAAGTGTCAAAGCTTGTATTATAAAGGAGAAATTTACAAATATTAAAAAAAAATGTACGCCGGTCTTTTATTTTTACAGGAGGGATAATGAGTCTTAAGAATGTGCTTATTGCAGTATCCGATATGGAAAAGTCAAAAAAGTTTTATAAAGATATTTTAGGACTTTGCGTTATCCGTGACTTCGGTGATAATGTTATGTTGAGCGAGGGGCTTGTATTACAAAGCACGGATAGCTGGAAGCAGGAGCTTAAGGAAGAACTTAGGCATGGCAATACCTTCGAATTGTTTTTTGAAGAGTACGATCTGGAAGGATTTGTGCTCTCGATAAAAGAAAAGGGCAATGTAAAAATAACGGAAGATATTTATGAAAATGCCTGGGGGAGACGTTGTATAAGGCTTACAGACCCGGATGGGCACTTGATAGAGGTTGCTGAAAAGTAATATGAATATACAAATATTTGGAACAAAGAAGTGTAACGATACAAAAAAAGCTGAAAGATTTTTCAAAGAACGAGGGATAAAGTACCAATTTATCGACATGAAGGAAAAGGGTATGAGCAAGGGTGAATTTACTTCGGTAGCGCAGGCGAACGGAGGATCGGAGGCTATGCTTGATCCCGATTCAAAAGATAAGGATGCATTGGCACTTATCAAATATATAGCAAGTGAGGACAAACTTGAAAAGATCCTGGAAAACCAACAACTGATAAAGACACCGATAGTAAGAAATGCCAAACTTTCCACCATAGGCTATAAGCCGGAGGTGTGGAAGACCTGGTCTTAGCAGTTGCTTTATCTATATTGGCGAATATCAAAATTAAAATACCGATTTAAAAAGAGCGGATCTCAGACCGTGGTATAAAGCAAAGTTTGAACTCAATTTTTATGTAAAGAGAGGAATATAGGTTGTGGAATATGTTGAAAATGATTTGGTGCGAATAGCGAAAAGAGAGAATAATAATAAAAGGAATTATCTTATAGTAGATCCCTTACAGGGAAAACATATCCCGGTATCTCCCTCAAGATCACTGGGGCTTTTTTCAGATCTTGCCAAAACAGTAGAAGAAGAATACAAAGATGAAAGATTGCTTGTTATAGGTTTTGCCGAGACCGCAACGGCTGTCGGGGCAGGAGTTGCGATAATACTTGATGCAAAATATATACAAACAACAAGGGAGAATATTCCGGATGTGGAATATTTGTTTTTCTCGGAAGAACATAGTCATGCAACCGAACAAAAACTTGTTAAAAATGATATTGATGCGGTTATCAAGGATATTGACAGGATCATATTCGTTGAGGATGAAGTCAGTACCGGAAAAACGATAGTTAATATAATATCAATAATTGAAAAAGAATACTCTAAAGATCTGAAATTCTCGGTAGTATCAATTTTAAACGGCATGCCCAAAGAAAATCTTGATTCATATAAAAGAAAAAATATCGATCTGCATTATCTGCTAAAGACCGATCATGAACAATACTCCGAGATCGCAGAAGGATTTTCGGAAAACGGAAACTATTATGACTGTATCCTAAAGACACCCAAAGATATATTTAAAATAGATATAGACGGATACAAAAATCCGAGAAGACTTATACAAGCCGGAGAATACGTAGACGCCTGCGATAAGCTATGGAAACGTATAAAAAAAGAGATAGGTATCATATATAAAAAAGAAATTCTGGTGATAGGTACGGAAGAGTGCATGTTTCCGGCTTTATATGTGGGTAAGATGATAGAAGAAACGGGCAATAAAGTCCTGTGCCACTCCACCACAAGAAGTCCTATAGTCGTAAGTTTGGACAAAGATTATCCTCTGCATTCAAGATATGAATTAAGAAGCATGTATGACGAAGAAAGGACAGTTTTCTTATATAATATAGCCGGCTTTGACAGAGTATTTATAATAAGCGATGCCGCAGGGGATAAGGAAAAAGGTATAAATTCGCTGGTCAACGCCCTGCAAGTACATAATAACAATATAACTTTAATAAGGTGGTGCTAAGGTGAGAAGTTCTTATTCCGATGATGATGTTATACTCTTGCTCAAGGATATAAGCGGTCTTGTAAAACCTCAATCGACTGAGGAAAGAGAAAAGCTTATACAATCCGGAAAACACTACAGTGAGATGTTGCCTATAGAATATGTTCCGGGCGAAAAGTATATGCAGGTATACAAGGAGGCATTGTTAAACTATTCGGGTCCGGTGGCAAAAGCCGTAGGCTCGCTGTGTGATAAAATAGTTAAAGAAAGAGGCAAAGATTTTGTACTTGTGTCTTTGGCAAGGGCAGGTATACCGGTAGGTATCTTGATAAAAAGATATTTAAAATATAAATACGAAATAGATGCGGACCATTATTCGATCTCTATAATCCGTGGCAGAGGTATAGATGATAATGCGATGAAGTATCTGCTTGAAAGATATGAGCCGGGTAAACTTCTGTTTGTGGACGGTTGGATAGGTAAGGGTGCGATATTAAACGAACTTAAGAAAAATATCGAACAATACGAAGGGGTATCCTCGCAGATAGCGGTCATAGCGGATCCTGCCAATGTTACCGAACTTTGCGGTACTCATGAGGATATACTTATACCAAGCTCCTGCCTAAACAGTACGGTATCGGGGCTTGTAAGCAGGACTTTTTTAAGAAGCGATATCATAGGTGAGAATGATTTTCACGGAGCGGTATATTACGAAGAACTTAAAGATTCAGACCTGTCTTATGATTTCATCAGGCACATAGAAGAAAAGTTTCAGACCGATAACGAGCATGATGATACATATATAAAAGGAAAGGGAATAGAAGAAGTAGAAAAGATCGCAAGAGATTTTAATGTTAAAGACATCAATTTTATAAAGCCGGGTATAGGTGAGGCTACCAGAGTGCTTTTAAGGAGACTTCCGTGGAAGATACTGATAGATGAAAGATATAAAAATGACCTGCAACTGGGTCATCTTGTAAGACTTGCCAAAGAAAAGGATGTGCCGATAGAATATTATCATTTAACACATTACAAATGCTGCGGTATCATAAAAGATATTTCGGATGTCTAGAAAGCAGTATTTGCAAGTTTTCAAAAAATCTGTAAAGTCGTAACGAATTAATAATTAAAATAATGATTATTATTTATAAAAAGCTGTACTTTTTAATTGCATTTATATTTTATTGTATTATAATGGTTTAGGAACTTAATATTAAAATACATAGAGTATCGATGCGGATATAAAAGTCGGATTATTATTTATAGTTTATAATAAATAGGAGGATTTTTTTTTTTTTATGAAGAAGAGAGTGGTATTAACAGCTATGTTATCTGCATTGGCACTGGTGGCTTTACCTGTAGAGAGCGAGGCGGCTTCTTGGATAAGAACAAGCAGCGGCTGGCGCTATCAAAAAGATAATACCGGATATGTGACTGATGCATGGGAGAAGATCGATAACGGATGGTATTGCTTCGATGCCTCAGGTACGATGCGTACAGGTTGGTATAAAGATGCCGCTTCAAACTGGTATTACTTTGATCCCCTGACCGGAGCTATGCGTACAGGCTGGGTATATCTTGGTGCTGACTGGTATTACTTTGATGCCGCAAGAGGCGGTGTCATGGCGACCGATACTACGATAGACGGTAAATATTACGTAGATGCAAGCGGGAAGGCGACAGGCACTCAGGCAAATGATTCTATAAGCAATTTTGAAAGAGAGGTAGTAAGACTCGTTAACATAGAAAGAAACAGCAAAGGACTTTCTTCTTTGACTATCTCCGATAAACTCTCAGCGGCTGCCGATGTAAGGGCAGGGGAGATCGTTAATAAGTTCAGTCATGAAAGACCTGACGGTACCGATCCGTGGACTGCGGTCAAGGCGACAGGTTATAATTATACTGCTGTGGGTGAGAATATAGCGGCAGGTTATATGACACCGAAAGAGGTTGTTGAAGGTTGGATGAACAGTCCGGGTCACAGAGAGAATATATTAAGTCCCAAATTTACAGAAATAGGTGTGGGATGCTATGAGAATAAGAATCTCGAATATAAGGCTTATTGGGTACAATTATTCGGAAATCCCAGATAAAATATTAGTTTGACAGCATAAGAATAATAAAATTTGCAAAACATAGATCAACATCGATGAGTCGGCTCATAGATATTGATCAGCTGATATTGCCATAGATTAAGCTTGAATCTGTCTTAGCCATAGTCTATGGCAATACTAATTATAAGAAAATGCAAATCATATGAAATTTGCTAAAGGAGGGAAATATAAAACCGAAAATAAAATATATGAGCATGTACGCTATGTTTGTGGCTTTAGCGATGATACTCAGTTATATAGAAAGTCTTATACCCATACCTTTTGCCGTACCGGGCATGAAGATAGGACTTGCCAACCTGGTGGTCATAGTAGCCTTATATGTTATGGATGAGAAGGCTGCTATAAGTATATCTTTAATAAGAGTTATACTGGTATCATTTACATTTGCCAATCTTTCAGCCATGATATTTTCTTTAGCGGGAGCTTTATGCAGTATAATTTGTATGTTATTATTGAAAAGGACCGGAAACTATTCGGTAAGCGGAGTGAGTATTGTAGGTGCGGTAAGTCATAATGTCGGACAGCTTATGGTAGCTATGGCGGTAGTCAATACGGTGCAGGTGATATCATATTTGCCTATTCTTATAATATTCGGAGTAACAAGCGGTTTTTTGATGGGAATGTTGGCGATAATGGTTATTAACAGAATAAAAAAAGCAATAAAGTAAGGAGATTATAATGACAAAAATAGATATAGTTTCGGGATTTTTAGGTGCCGGAAAGACCACTTTTATAAAAAGGGTGCTTGAAACGGTTAAAAATGAGAAGACAGTTCTTATAGAAAACGAGTTCGGAGAGGTCGGAATAGACGGAGGATTCTTGGAAGATTCCGGTATAGAGATAAAAGAGATGAATTCAGGCTGTATCTGCTGTTCTTTGGTAGGCGACTTTACTTCAAACTTACAAGAGATACTTGAAAAGTATGAGCCTGAGAGAGTTATCATAGAACCGAGCGGTGTGGGAAAACTTTCTGACGTAATGAAGGCTGTGGAGCTGGTTGAGTCCAAACTGAGTATAGAACCGGGAAAGTCGGTAACCGTGGTTGATGCAAGTAAATGTAAAATGTATGCTAAAAACTTCGGAGAATTTTTAACAATCAGATACAATATGCCGATATCATAGTACTCAGCCGTACTGATATAATAGATGATAAAAAGCAGGCAAATGCTATAGAAATAGTAAGACAGATAAATCCCGGTGCAAAGATAATCACAACTCCTCTAAAAGAGCTGGATAACGATCAAATATTTGAGATACTTGAAAAGGACACAGATCTTGCAAAACAAATGATAGAAGAAGTAAAAAATAATCATCACGAGCACGGACATCATCATGAGCATGGAGAGGCTTGCGGCTGCGGACATGAAGGTCATGAACATCATCATGAGCATGAAGAGGCTTGCGGTTGTGGACATGAAGGTCATGAACATCATCATGAGCATGGAGAGGCTTGCGGTTGTGGACATCATCATCACCATGCCGACGAAGTATTTGAAAGCTGGGGTAAGGAGCAGATCGCAAAACTCGGCAGACAAAAGCTTGAGGATATTCTCGAAAAACTTTCGGAAAGCAGTGAGTACGGTGTAGTGCTCAGAGCCAAGGGCATGCTTGAGCTTGATGACAATACCTGGGCTTACTTCGATCTGGTACCGGGAGAAGTAGAATTAAGAGAGGGCAGACCTTGCTATACATCAAAGGCATGTGTTATCGGAGCCAATCTTGATAAAGCAAAGCTTGAGGAATTATTTAAGGCGTAATTCATAACTTATAATATATGGGATGTCTGTGTGATATTTTGTAAATAAGTCATTTCATACAGGAAGAAGGAAAAAATATGTCAAAAACGGATAAAAAAGTCCCTATTTTTATGGTAAACGGATTCCTTGAGTCCGGTAAGACTCAGTTTATAAAGTTTACTATGGAACAGGATTATTTTAAGACAGATAATGATACTTTGTTGCTTTTATGTGAGGAGGGAGAGGAAGAATATCCCGAAGATCTGCTTGAAAGAAACCATACACATTTGATAAATATAGGATCCCTCGAGGATATTGAGCCGGAAAGATAGACTCGCTTATAGAAAAGTACAGACCCGAGAGAATAATTATCGAGTGGAACGGTACCTGGCAGCAGGATACATTTAAGCTTTCCGATAAATATTTTGTTAATCAATATATAAGTATATTCGATACTTCAAGTCTGGATCTTTATATAAAGAATATGAAGGCACTTATGGGACCTATGCTAAAAGACAGCGAGCTTGTGATATGCAATAGAGCTGATGATATAGACGAGGAAAAGCTTTCATCTTACTATATAGCATTAAAGGCGATGGCAAGTGAGGCGGAGATAGTATTCGAGGGTAAGGACGGAGAGATAAGAGGTGATTTTTCCATACAGCTTCCTTATGATATAGATGCGGATAAGATAAAGATAGATGAAAAGGCATTCGGCATATTTTATATTGATGCTATGGAAAGACCTGACAGATATGACGGTAAGGAAGTTGAGTTTACGGCTCAAGTGTTAAAACCAAGGGGTATCCCATCCGCATCCTTTGTTGCCGGCAGGAGAGCCATGACCTGTTGTGAGGCGGATATACAATTTTTAGGTTTTATATGCATGTATGCCGGAAGTGCAAATCTTAAAAATAAAGACTGGGTCAAAGTAAAGGCAAAGATAAAAGCGGAAAAAAGCAGGCAATACGGCGGAAAGGGCCCTATAATGTATGTGTCACAGACTATACTTACCGGACCTATAGAAGGATTGGTGCAATTTTAATATAAATTTGTCCCTGAGGAGGTCGTTATGAAAAGTAGAGCATGGAAGACAGTCAGAAGATGGGTACTTTCATTGGCTGTAACTGTTTTTTGTATTCTGTACGGTATCTTAATGAAGCGTGCCGGCAGCGGAACGGGATTTTACATTATATGGTTTGCATTTGCTGCATTTGCTTTTCTTTGGCGTGTGTTAAAGGACTTCGGATTATGGAGAAGATCACCCAAGTCCTTTAAGAGACTTGTTTGGACGGTTTTGATACTTGGGACTGTTATGATAGCTGTTACATGGACGTGTATTATTTCGGCATTTTTTACAAAACCGGAAGCGGGACTTGATTACCTCATAGTTCTCGGGGCACAGGTAAGAACTACAGGTCCGAGTATAGTACTTCGCTATCGTCTGGATAAGGCGTATGATTATCTGGAAAAAAATCCCGGGACGAAATGTATAGTTTCCGGAGGAAAGGGAGATAACGAACCGGAAGCAGAGGGTGCTGTGATGAAAAGATACCTTGTTGAAAAGGGTATAAAGCCTGAGCGTATACTGGTGGAAAATGCTTCGGTAAATACGGTGGAAAATATAAAAAACAGCAGTGAGTACCTTAATAAAACCAAGGATACGGTCGGAATAGTTACCAATAATTTTCATGTATACAGAGGAGTATCCATAGCAAAAAAAGAAGGATTCACACATGCGGTAGGAATAGTTGCCACATCCAATATTTTCTATCTGCCCAACAATATGTTAAGAGAATCATTCGGTATAGTAAAGGATCTTCTTGTCGGGAATATGTAAACTGAATATATAATAAAACCGGTTGCCACAATCATTATCGTGGCAGCCTTTTTTAGTGTGAGATACTGCTTTGATATCATGTTGAAATATAAAGCGATCTGTTGTAAAAACAATATTTTAACGAGGAAGTCAATATGAATATTAATAGAGACGAAGTTGTGGATCTGCTCAACAAATACGTAATAACAGAACATATAAAGACACATTCCCATGCTGTTGAAGCAGTAATGAGAGCACCGGCAAAAAGGCTTGCTCCCGATTAGTGGACCTGTGGGGTATATCCGGACAAGAAAATATCGAGTGTAAAGGTAAAATCAATAGTCAAAAGAATGGGAGAGACCCGTCTTGCCGCCGGTGCCAACCGGGAGGCGATGTGGGCTATAGAAAATACCGGGATAGAATTCGAAGATTTTGCAAAACTTTCTCTTGAAGTAATGAAGGAGATTGCGGATGTACTCGGTTTATAAAAAATGCCCTTACACTAAAGTTTAAATGCTTCGTGTAAGGGCTTGTTATTATTGATTATTCTTTACTACAGCATAAGCAGCCTGTGCATCTTTACTGAATCCTACTATTACACCCGTATTTTTATCGTAAATATATCCGAGCAGATTCTCTATATTTTCTTTAAGTTTCTTTCTGTTGGTTATTGAGACAGATTCATTTACATGCTTACCGTCTGTCTGTGAGAATATATTAAGTAAGTATTCGGTAGATACGGTGATAAATCCGTAATATCTTGTTTTCTTTTCGGTATAGTATATCCAACGCATATCGTTAAGACTGAATACACGAAAACCTCTGGCTGTAAGTATCAAATGATCTCTATGTATGAAAGCTCCTATGGCAGTATCCGCATAAGCTGCCTTGCTTGGAAGCTCTGACAGGTTATCCTTGAGTGCAGGATCAAGTTCATAGAGTTTCTCGTAATTTAACTTGTTTAATTTTCTTACCTTAAATGCCCCGAAAATCGATGTGAAGAATACAGCTATAAATACAAGCAGTATACCGTAAGACCATAAAAGATCAAAAGTCACATCGGTTTTTTGAAGTATGTATCTTGTTTCGGTATTTGCGATCGCCTCTTCATTGCCCTCGAATATATTTTGTGTAAGTTCTTCAAGTTTTTGCTCGACATCAAATGCCAGTGATTTAGCTTCTACAAAAAGATAATTATCTCCTTTGGCAAAAGCCTCAGGGTCATTTTCATATGCTGCAAGCATTTTTTGTATAGTTTTGTCATTAGACTTTGCATCAAGATAGGCATAGGCATAAACAAGTGAATTACCGTCTTGTGAAATTCCGTCTATCGTGATTCCGTAAAGGTTATACCCGGGATCGGTCTCACCCAGATCGAATATATCGTATAATTTTACAGTGTATATGGCATCTTTTATTTCCACAAGATCGGGATCATCATTGACAAGATATACTATTCCCTGTTTATACATGTTTTTAGCTGTGCCGAAAGATAACAGCCATGTTTGCTTGTAATAACACCAAAAAGCTGCCAAAGCAAGCATTAATAAGGCAACCATCAAAGAACTTATAAAACCTCGATTTACTCTTTCCTTCATAAAAAAATTCCCCTCCAAATAAGAATATAAAATATATTTTATTCTATAATAGAGTTAAGTGCAAGAAGTAAAAAAAGTGAATTTATCGTAATAAATAGTTTATTTTATAATTTGTATCTTTAAGAAGGAATTTGATTGTCAATTAAAATATTATTTATGTATATTGTCTTTTAAATTAAAAAAACGCATTTATTCCTATCTAAATTGAGGAAAATAAGAATGAATATCTTGTGTAACTAAACTTTGTATAATATAATAATAATCAGTTTTGATTGATAGTCGGGACTAATATTTACTATGATCAGGAGGTAAAAATGTCAGAAGAGACAAAGCAGGTTGAGAAGTTTCATCATCCCAAAGGCTTGTGGTTGGCTTGTATGGGTATGTGTTCATCAAGCTACTTAAAGTATGCGGTATCCGGAATAGCGATATTCTTCTATACCTATACGGTTCAACAGGGCGGACTTGGACTCGACAAGGTAAGTGCCGGTAAGTTGATCTCACTTACGGTTTCGGTAGGAGCACTTCTTCCGGTACTCGGTTCTATAATTACGGAAAGATGGCTGGGTATACAAAAAGCCCTATTGTTGTCCTTCTTTTTCCAAAGTGTGGCGTATTTCTTTTTCTATTTCTTTACGCCTAATGTACCGCTTGTAGTTGTGGGAATTTGTATTAATGTTTTTGCATCTGCATTTTTGAATAACAACTTAAGTGCTATAGTAGGACTGTTGTATTCAAATAAAGATCACTCACGAAAAGACGCCGCATACGGAATATTCTATATGGCGGTAAATATAGGAAGTTTCTTCGGTCCCATACTCGGAGGTCTTATAACAGATGAGTGGATGGCAGTCAAAGATGCATCGGGTGAAGTTATTACTTACGGTTATAAGTATGCATATCTTATGGTTGCTATCGGTATGTTCCTTACATTTTTGGCTTTCTACATTTTAGCTCCTAAGTGGCTTAAGGAAGTAGGCAAATATCCGGAAGAAAGAAAGCCGAAGGCGGAAAATGATAAGAAAGCTGTTGTTAAGGCAAAACTTACAGATACTGATAAGAAGAGAATTTTTGCGATGCTTATCATCTTTATTTTTGCAACTATGTATTGGGCGGCATACTTCCAGACATCTTATGTTATCAATGAGATGGCAAGTAAGTATGTAAACCTTAAGATCGGATCCTTCAAGATGCCTGTTATATGGCTTATATCATTTAACGGTATACTTTGTATTATACTTGCTCCTATTTTCGGATCTATGTGGGTGAAACTTGCACATAAAAAGATGGATCCTCCTGTTACATTAAAAATGGCTGTAGGTATGATCATTACAGGTGCGGCATTTCGTAATATTAGGTGGATACAATTCACTTGGAGGAGTGCTTGACGAGAGCGTAAAGATGGATCTTTGGATCATGTTGCTCGCATATACCATACTTACTATAGGTGAACTTCTTGTATCACCGGTCGGAATGGCATTATTCAGTAAGCTTACACCTGAGAGATTCTCATCTCTGGGAATGAGCGGATGGTACTTATGCTACTTCTTCTCAGGACTTGCATCGGGAGCTCTTGTTGCCGTTACAGGTAGCTGGGGTTATGGAAAGATACTTTGGATACTCGGTGGAAGTCTTGTACTTGCTGGACTTTTTATGTTTGTATTAATGCCTTTCCTTGAGAAGCTCATAGCTATGGATAAGCTTGGAAAAGAAGCTGAAGTACTTGAAGAAGCTAATTAAATTTTACTGAATTATTCAATAGATACGCCCTCTTCCCGGCAGATAAGTGAAATAGATCGTTCACTTATTACCGGGAAGGGGGTATTTTTTTTTTTAAAAAAATATATCTACTCAAAAAAACAAAAGTATGATACAATACAAAACATAATTTTACAAAAAAAATAAAAATACAACGAAAACATCTAAAAAACAGATATTAAAGGAGCAGATTATATTTCCCGGTAAAAAGATAGTGACGGTGTCCCACTGTATACTTAATCAAAACGCAGTTGTTAATGGATGGGAGAGAGCAAGAGGAGCATATCCCATAGCCGGATATATTATGGAAAAGGGGATAGGTATCATACAGCTTCCCTGTCCGGAATTGCTTTGTATGGGGCTTGACAGAGCTGCAATGAGTTATGAAGATTATGACAGGATAAAAGGATATCGTGAAAAATGTATAACTTTTTTAGAGCCTGTCATACAACAACTAAAGATCTATAAAGATAATAATTATACATACCTCGGGGTCATAGGTATCAATGAAAGTCCCAATTGTTCCGTATCGGGGAAAAGGGGTATATTTATGGAGCTGTATTTTGAAGCTTGCAAAAAGCTTGAGTTGACCGATAACTTTATGGAGATACCAACTGACTATGATGAATTTAATGTCGGTGATCTTGAAGCGGAATTTGATAAATTTTTAAAGGGGGAAAATATATGAAGTTAAGTGTTAAAGCCCTGGTTCTTTGTGCCATGGCGGTAGTTATCAACGTTGTGCTCGGTGAGGCTGTATCTGCTCTTAAGATACCCTTACTCTTCCTTGATACTATGGGAACCATATTCATAGCTGCTGTCTACGGTATGCCTTACGGTATACTTACAGGTATAGCAACTAACATTCTGATGGGAGTTGTGGGCGGAAGCTGGGTAGCGGTGCCTTTCGGACTTGTGAGTGTTGCGGTTGCGGTAGTGGTAGCATTGGTCTCAAGAGGGAATTTTACACTGCTAAGGCTATAGTAGCGGGTGTGCTTCTTTCAATAGTCGCCCCTATGATAGGAGCACCTATAAGGATAGCCTTATTCGGAGGTTTGACCGGTTCCGGAACCGATGTTATCATACTTGCTCTTAAGCAGGCGGGACAGGAGATGATAAGTGCCACTTACTGGGGAGCGGTAGTTTCCAATATAGTTGATAAGATGGTCTCATGTATACTTGTGGCTATTCTTCTTATGAACAAACAAATAAAATCAATGCTGTAATATCAAAAACGAGAGATCACTTTATCGATTTCTCGTTTTTTTTCGTATAGATATCAAAAAACAAAAAAAAAGATAAAAAACAAAAGAAAACGAACTTGACATTTATAAAGGGGTCTTGCTATAATATGCTTAATAAATCACCGGTATTTGAGTGATTAAATGTAAAAAGCATACAATTATTTGTACTCGAGTCAAAAACGACTTGTAAAACAAAGCAATTATGCTATTGAAATTGCAACTGTAATACTAAAAAACAAATAAAACCAATACAAAAAAGAAAAAAGGAGAAGTGATTATGAAAAAACAAGTATTAGGTGCTATTTTATGTGCAGGTTTGGCATTGTCCATGCTTGGAGGTTGTAGTTCGGGAAATTCAGGTGAGACAACAGCTCAACAAAGTGACGCTCAAAGTACAGAAGCAGGTGATGCATCAGCAGCAGAGTCAAAGGATGAGGCGAAAGATGAGAAAGCAGCAGATGTTGCGGACTTAAAGTTCGGATTTGTTGTGGGATCTTTCGAGCATACTTTCTATCAGCTCATTGCCGATGGTATCGAGGAAGAGTGTAAGGCAAAGGGAATTAAGGACTTCTCAGTACTTGATGCAAGCCTTGACCCTGTTATAGCAACTTCAAAGGTTGAGACACTTACAGCGGATGGATGCAAGGCTATAGCGCTTGCATGTAATGATGCTGCGGGAGTTAAGCCTGCTATAGAGAATGCGGCTGCAGACGGTGTTGCGATGTTCACATTCGACTGTACATCAGAGTCAGATTCAATCAATTGCTTCGTAGGAACAGACAACTTCAAGGGTGGACAGCTTGGAGGAGAAGAGCTTGTACGTCTTACAAAGGATGGAGATACAGTTGCTATCATAGGTTATCCTACAGCTTCATCTTGTCTTGACAGAGAGAACGGTGCTTTAGAGACATTAAAGAAGTCAAGATCGTAAGGTGCTCAGCGGATATGATTATAAGGGTGATGCTAATGAAGCACAAAAGATAATGGAGAACATTCTCACAACAAACCCTGAAGTTAAGGCGGTATTTTGTGTAGGCGATCCGGCTGCCACAGGAGCATTGGCTTCAATAAAGGCTGCAGGTTCAGATTGTCTTATAGTAGGATTTGACGGAAATCCTGAAGCTAAGGAAGCTATACTTGATGCTGAAAACGGAAATACTGGGTATCAGAGATATCTCAGAATCCTAAATTAATAGGTTCTACAATAGTAGACGAGATGATCAAGTTCATGACAGAAGGTAAAGTTACTAAAGCTGAAATATTCATAGATCCGTATATAATTACAGCTGAGAACGCAGCAGAGAAATAAATTGTCGGTTTCGGCTAACCGAATTAACAAATAAGTTGTTTGAGCGGGTGGCTGCCTGCTCAAGCAACTTTTTTAGATTAAAGTATTGGATAAAACATAATGATTTTCTCTTTATTGATTTTTTGTTGACAATGGAAAGGTTAAAATATGGACCCTATTTTACAGGTGAAGAATATAAGTAAAGAATTCCCGGGCGTCAAAGCACTTACAGATGTCAGTGTGGACTTTTATCCCGGAGAAGTTCATACCCTGGTAGGAGAGAACGGTGCCGGTAAATCAACCTTGATAAAGATTATATCAGGTGTATACATACCTACAAAGGGAAATATTATTTTTGAAGGAAAAGAAATTGAATTTACTTCTCCGAGACAGGCTATAGACAAGGGTATAGCCGTTATACATCAAGAGCTGAGTATAGCCAAAGATCTTACGGTCGCTCAAAATGTATGGCTCGGAAGAGAGATAAGAAAGAAAAGCGGTTTTTTGGATATGGCTGCCATGAACAAAAAGACTCAGGAGATCCTCGATTTCATGGAAGTTGAGATAAAGGCTGAAGAGATAGCAGGCGAGCTTAATGCGGCAGAGCAGCAAATGATAGAAATAGCCAAGGTCATATCGCAGGATGCCAAGATAGTAGTAATGGATGAGCCGACTTCTTCCTTATCAAATCATGAAATAGACGCATTATTCAGGCAGGTCAAGATATTAAAAGAACATAATGTGGCTATCATATATATCACACACAGATTAAAGGAGCTTACCGAGATCTGTGAAAGAGTTACGGTCTTAAGAGACGGTTGCAAGGTAGATACCATGATGGTGAAGGATGTAACGGAAAAAGACATCGTAAACAGCATGGTCGGCAGGGAGATGGGAGATTATTACAACAAAAGAAAGCATAAAAGGGGTGCCGAAGTTTTAAGAGTCGAGAACCTGACTAAAAAAGGAGTATTTGAGAATATATCATTTACTTTATATGAGGGTGAGATACTCGGATTTTCAGGACTTGTAGGTGCCGGAAGAACGGAAGTTATGCTGGCACTTTTCGGGGCTGAGCATGCTGATTCCGGAAAGATCTATCTAAGGGGTAAGGAGTTTCACATCAATACACCCAAGGAAGCTATAGACCATAACATAGGGCTTGTTACGGAAGACAGAAGAAGGACGGGCTTGCTCCTTGAGAAGAATATAGTTGAGAACATAGCACTTCCAAGCCTTGTATACAGAAGCGATAAGCTCGGCTTTGTTAATAAGAAATGGGAGAAAAAGGTCTCCGGGGAATATATGGCTAAACTGAAAGTCAAGGCACCCGATATGTATACAAGACTTGCCAATCTTTCGGGCGGTAATCAGCAAAAAGTCATACTTGCAAAATGGCTTGCCGCCGAGTCCAACATATTGATACTTGATGAACCGACCAGAGGTATAGATGTCAATGCCCGTTCGGAGTTTTATACCTTAATGCATGATTTTGTGGATAACGGAGGAGCTATAATCATGATCTCCTCAGAAATGCCCGAGGTCATAGGTGTATCCGACAGAGTTGTGGTAATGCGTGAAGGACGTATAAGCGGAGAACTGCAAAAAGACGAAGTTGATGAACAAAACATTATAATGCTTGCAAGTATTACAAGTGATGCAAAGAATTAATTATCGGAAATGATAGGTGGATGAAAATATGGACGCTGCAAAAATTAAAAAATTAATCAGCAATAACGTAGTAGTAGTGGTTTTAATATTACTTTGTATTGGATTCGGACTTTCCAACAAACATTCTTCGGCGGAAGAAATGTAAGTAATATATTGTCTCAAATGTGTACCAATGCCTTACTCGCATCCGGGCTTACATATGTAATTATCCTCGGAGGAATCGATATCTCGGTAGGTTCGATCGCAGGTGTTGCAGGAGTAATAGTGGCTTTTATAGGACTTAGGTTCCCTGACATGAATATTCCTTTTGCCATGTTTCTAATTATTACAACAGGTATAGTTGTAGGTGCTTTGTGTGGTCTGATAAACGGAGTTTTGATAGCGTATTTTAATGTTATACCGATGATATGTACGGTTTCTACCATGACGGCACTGAGGGGTCTGGCATTTATCATGACCGGAGGACAGCCTGTGTACGGGCTTCCTACTTCATTTGCATTCCTTGGTGCAAGCAGGGTCATACCTACACAGAGTATGCCTAACGGTGCGGTACCGGTGATAGTTATATTTACGGCTATAGTGGTTATTATTATGCATATATTACTTTCAAAGACGGTATTCGGAAGACATGTATTTGCCGTGGGAAGTAACAGTAATGTAGCTCACCTTAGCGGTATCAACGTAAAGAAGATCAACCTTATAAGTTACATAATATGCGGCGTTATGGCAGGACTTTGCGGAGTGTGCATAGCTTCAAAACTTCAAAACGGACAGCCTAACTCAGGTAACGGTTATGAGATGTTTGCGATAGCTTCAACAGTACTCGGAGGAACCAGCCTTTCGGGAGGTTCCGGATCTGTGGCAAGAGCTATGTTCGGTTGTGCGGTAATAGCTGTTATTAAGACAGGTATGGATCTTCTCAATATCTATTCTTACTGGCAAAATGTCGTTATAGGAGCAATAATCATAATAGCTGTCGTACTTGACATGATGCAAAAAAGAAGCAGAGGAAAATAAATATCAAAAAAGAAAGGTCAAATATGAATAAATACTATCTTTCACTTGATATAGGAGGAACCAAGACTTCGGCGTCCGTTTTTGACGAAAATGGCAATATAGTCAATAACCATGTGCTAAAAAGAAAGTCTGAGACCTTTAAGGGAGAAGAAGCCGTATACCAAAACACTAAAAATGTTTTGGAAGAAATATTATCAGAACTTAAGATCAAAAAAGAAGATGTTATAGCGATGGGAGTGGGCAGTCCCGGACCGCTGGATACCAAAAAAGGTATCATAATTCATGCACCCTTGATGGGGTGGGAGAATTTTCCTATAGTTGAAAGGCTTAAAGAAGATTTCGAATTGCCGGTATATTTGGACAACGATGCGAATCTGGGGGCTTTGGCAGAGGTTCGCTGCGGAGAAGGAAAGGGTTGTAAAAATCTTATATATATGACTGTCAGTACAGGCTGCGGCGGTGGTATAATAATCAATAACGATATTTACCGTGGAAGTCATGACGGTGCAGGAGAAGTGGGACATATGTCTGTGCTTTTGGACGGTATTGACTGTCCTTGCGGGTCAAAGGGATGTTTTGAGCTCTATGCTTCGGGAACGGCGATCAATGAAAGGATGAAAGCCGATATGCTTGCCGGAAAGAAAAGCCTGGCTTTTGAACTTGCCGGTCACGATCCGGAAAAGATAGATGGAAGTCTTTTACTTAAAGCGGCTTCTCAAAATGATGAATATGCTCTGGAAGCATATAGGCTTGAGGGATATTATCTGGGGCTTGGTATAGCAAACCTTTTCAATATATTGGATCCGGAAGCTATAGTACTGGGCGGAGGAGTAACAAAGGCAAAGGATTATTTCCATGAGTCCTGCATAAAAACTCTTAAGAAAAGATGTGTACATAAAGTAAATGACGATATGCTCAGGTATTCGAAACTAAATGATCTGGTAGTGCTGTACGGTGCATATTATCTGTGCAAGGACAGAGAAATATAAAATATTGAAAACATCAGTATTTGATAAATATAAATAATTACAATTAAACATAAAATGTTTATTGAAAGGAGACATTATGGGATTGGTAACATTAAAGAGATACTTGCGGGTGCAAAAGAGGGTCATTATGCGGTTGGAGGCTTTAATTTCAATAATTACGAAGACGCACAGGGTATAGTGGACGGTGCGGTTGAAAAGAATTCACCTGTCATTTTGATGGCATCCGCAGGTGCCGTAAAATATATGGGACTTAAGCAGCTTGTAGGTATGGTAAAGGGTATGGCATCAGCGGTCGATATACCTATATGTTTACATATGGATCATGCTACAGACCATGCAATGATCAAAGAGGGTATAAAAGAGGGATTCACTTCTGTAATGATAGATGCGTCTATGCATCCTTACGAAGAAAATATAGCACAAAGCAAGGCTATAGCGGATTTTGCGGCTATATACGGATGCTCTGTTGAAGCGGAGCTTGGAAAACTCGGAGGAAGAGAAGAAGATATAGTTGTTGATGAGGCTTCAGCACTCTTTACAAATCCGGACGATGTGGTAAGATTTGTAGAAGAGACTAAGATAGATGCACTTGCGGTTGCTATAGGAACTGCACACGGTTTTTATAAGAGCGAGCCTAAGCTTGACTTTCCACGTCTTGAGAAGATAGCATCTTTAACATCCTGTCCTTTGGTACTTCACGGAGGAACCGGAGTTCCCGTAGAAGATTTCAAAAAGTGTATACAACTGGGAATGAGCAAGATCAACGTGGGAACGGAATTAAAGGCTACATTCAGCAGGACTTTAAGAGAGTCTGTAGCCAAGAATCCGGAGTCTGAGTTTGATCCGAGAAAATATGCGGGTCCTGTAAAGGCGGCTTGTGCACAGGTGGTAAAGACAAGATAGATATATTCGGCAGTGCAGGCAAGGCTTGGAAGTGCTAGTGTGTCATAAACGGAGGATACGAATTTGAATATAGCGGTTATTACAAGCGGAGGAGATTCTCCGGGGATGAACCCTTGCATAGCACAGATCGTAAAAGAAGCCGTTGCTTGTGGGCATAGAGTATTTGCTTATGAAAGAGGCTTTTTGGGTGTAAGGGATCATAATATATATGAACTGGATATCAACAAAGTACAGGATTGGTATAAGCTTGGAGGTACCATGCTTCGTACCGGAAGATTTCCGGAACTTAGCGAGAGCAAGTGGCAAAAAGAGTTGTCAAAGAATCTTAAGTCTGACGGCATAGATGTGCTTATAGTTATCGGAGGAGACGGTTCTTTCCTGGGGGCATTAAAACTTCATGAAGCCTGCAGCGATATAAATATCATAGGTATACCGGGCACTATTGATAATAATATATACGGAAGTGAATATACCCTGGGATTCGATACGGCACTCAATATGCAGACCGCATATATAGATGCGATTTCGGATACCGGAATGTCTCTTCCCGGAAGAGTCTTTTTTGTGGAGACACTGGGAGCATGGGACGGATATCTTACCAACAGTTCTGTACTTATGGGTATGGCTGATTTCTCGGTACTGGTAGAAGCTCCTATGTCAAATGAAGAAATATGTGAAAAAGTTAAGCAGATCCTTGATAAGAAAGACAGAGATTATGTTCTGGTAACATTTGCAGAGGGTTCCTATCAGACTATAGAGGCTGCGGAGTATGTTAAAGAAAAGCTTGGACTTAACGTAAAATACAACCTGATGGGATATTGCCAAAGAGGAGGAAGTCCGTCAGCAGCGGACAGAATACATGCGGCAGGCTTTGCTAAATATGCGATCAAAGCTGTAAATGAAGGTCTTATGAACAAGTATGTTGTGTACAAAAACGGAACTTATGCCTATATGGATCTGAAAGAAGCGGCTAATAAAGGTATTTAATTGGGATAAACTTTAAGTTTATCGGGAGAGTGCTATGCTTGCGGAAGAAAGAAAAAAATTTATATGCGATATTATTAACAGAAAAAAAGCGGTGAGAGTTGCGGAACTGAGTAAGCAACTGGGAATTACCGAGGCTACGGTGAGAAAGGATCTGGATGATCTTGAGGAAGAGAAGAAGCTCAGACGTACTCACGGAGGAGCTATACCTTTCTATTCCGCTGCTGTGAATTATATGATGAGTGATCTTTTGATAGTTCACATAGAAGAAAAGAAGAATATAGCAAAAGCGGCTTATAAATTTATAGATGATCACGATACCGTGATGTGTGACGGTTCAACTACCGTCCTTGAGCTTGCCAAGCTTCTCGTAAAAGGTGAAAAAAAGGGTCTTACCATACTTACGAACTCTATAAACCTTGTTAATTTATTAAAGGACAGCAAAGATATCACCTTGATTCAAATAGGCGGAGAATTCAGAACTCATAATAATTCGACCATGGGGAAAATAACCGAAAAAACCATTAGAGATCTGAGGGTAGACAAGACTTTCATTGGTCTTAACGGAGTAGCTCTCGGTTACGGATATTCTGTCACCAACTTTGATGATGCGGCGGTAAAAAAAGAGATGATAAAGGCGGCAAAACAAAGTTTTGTTCTTGCGGACAATTCAAAATTCGGAGACAGTTACCTTGCAAAGGTTGCCGATGACGAGGGTGAGGTCGATTTCCTTATAACGGATAAAAAGAACGAGACATTTGACTATATGAGCATGGAAGATAAGGTTCAAATAGTGTATGCGGAAGATAGTATTTAACCGGCTGTACCTTCTGTGAGTATGCAAAGCACTGTAGATAGGGCTATATCCCATATAAATAAACTAAAGTCACTTAAACTTCCCATACTATTCAGATTGGTCGGGGAGTTAGCAACGTAAACAATTGTAAGTCAGGAATTAAACAGAAACACTCCCTATTTCAATCATACCCGCAGTACTGTTAATAAAGTTTCGACAAATTTAGTACAGACTGCGGAACTCGCTTGTCCGCCTAAAGCATGGCGGACTGACGCTCAGACAGTCCTCGTCTGTACAATTTGTAACTCACTCTATTAACAGTACTAAACGCTACAAAGATTGAAATAGGGAGTGTTTCTTTAATCCCAGCCCGCAAGGGGTAGCTGTATAAAGGGTTCTGAGAGATAAGTAGCTGTTGTTTACGTTGTTAATGAGAAGGAGGAGAGGCGTAGCAGCAACTTTTATTAAAATCTTAAAAACAGTCGTTAGTACTGAAAACGTGGAGTTAGACAAAAGTGTGCCTACACCTCTTCCCCTCCTCCGGTACCTTAGGCACATAAACCGTTAAACTATCTTGCCAAGGACAATCTGAGACCGCCGGTACTTGCTTTACCGAGCCGTAAGGCGAAGGGAAAGCTTAGTACCGCTGCGAGACGAAGTTAGCGAGAGCGTGTCCAAGGCAAGATATGTTTGTAACGGTTTATGTGATAGACAAATCAGCATTTTGATAGCTTAAGTACTGTTTTTTAATGTATTGAACGAATTTTGAGTGTTGTAAGTTTGAGTAAGGTAAGATAAAAAAATATGCTCCCTTTTATGTAGATAAGTGAAAAAACTTACCGTACATGAATGGGAGCATATCAATGTAAAGCTACATGTCGTCTTTTTTATTTAATTCGTACAGAATCCTAAGTCCCTTTAATAAAAGATTGTCGTCAAGTATAAGCTCATGCTTGCACAGAGGTTTTAAGTAAGAGGAAAAACCTCCGGTGGCTATGACGGTAAGTTTTTGTCCTATTTCTTCTTCCATGGTGTCGATGCAGCGGTCTATCATACCGGCATGACCGTACAATATACCGTTCTTCATACTGTCTACCGTGTTTTTGGAGATAATATTGCCCGGAGCATCAAGGTCTATAGCAGGAAGTTGTGCGGTATTTCTACTGAGTGATTCCAAGGACACTCTGATTCCCGGATGGATTATACCTCCGATAAAATTCTTTTCTTCATCAACTACGAATATGGTGGTTGCCGTACCCATATCGATCACCGCAAGAGGAAGTTCGTATTCATGTACAGCCGCTACGGAGTCTACTATAAGATCCGATCCTACAGATGAGGGGGGAATCCATAAGCAGACTTATACCGGTCTTCATATGGGGATTTACGAGCATACAATCAAGCTTTACAGCCTTTTTGACCGCTGACATGATAGCCTTGTTAAGAGGCGGCACCACGCTGGAAAGAATAGCTCCCTCGATCGAAGAAATATCAATATCATGTATATCAAGTATATTTTTTATATTAACGGCGTATTCAAGATCCGTTTTGTTAAGGGCGGTCGTGACCCTTTCCAAAAAATAGATTTTTTCTTTATCTATTCCTCCTATAACTATGTTCGAATTTCCCATATCTATTGCAAGTATCATTGTTTTATGCCCCTGTTACAGTTAAGCTAAAAAGCAGTATTCACAATATATGCGAATATATTTAATATAGATTGAGGCATTTGCGATCCGCCGGATCAAAATATCGAGATCCGATAGTTTTTTTACGAATTGCAAATGTCTTATATAAACTGTAGCATTTCCCTTCTTAATTAGTATAGTGCCCCGAATAACAGCTTGCCTACTTAGTTTTGGTATGATAAACTTAATCGGTTAATATAAGCAGGTAAACTGATAAGAGCGATATTTAAAGTTTATCACAGATCGGCTATCGTAGCAACGGAGGTTAATATGTTGGAGTCAAAATGTGTGGTCATCGGAGTAACAGGCGGTATTGCGGCATATAAGACGGCAAATCTTATAAGTGAACTCGTAAAGCATGGAGTTGAAGTACATGTCATTATGACAAAGAACGCAACTAATTTTATAACACCGATTACTTTTGAGGTACTGAGCGGAAATAGATGTATAGTTGATACCTTTGACAGAGGTTTCAGCTTTGAAGTAGAGCATATTTCGCTTGCCAAAAAAGTAGATCTGATAATTATAGCTCCCGCAACCGCCAATATTATTGCAAAGTTAAGTACGGGAATTGCCGATGATATGCTGACGACCACTGTGTTGGCAGCGAAATGCCCTATACTGGTGGCTCCGTCTATGAATAGCAATATGTATGAACATATAACGGTTAGGAATAATCTGAAAAAAATAAGTTCTTACGGCTATGAGATCATAGAACCCGCAATCGGAAGACTTGCCTGCAAAGATGTGGGAAAAGGTAAACTTGCCGATGCAGAAGTATTATTCTCTCATATAGTGAAGAATATAGCTTATGATAAAGATCTGAGCGGTAAAAATGTTCTGGTCACTGCCGGTCCGACTATAGAAAAAATAGATCCGGTACGCTTTATAAGCAATCATTCCAGTGGGAAAATGGGTATTGAGATCGCAAAAGCTGCAGCCTACAGAGGAGCCAAGGTAAGGCTGATACTCGGTAAAACAGCGATAAAAAGACCGGATTTTGTTGATATCATTGATATAGTATCCGCAAATGATATGTACGAGGCTGTAAGGGAATATGCCAATGATTCCGATATCATAATCAAGTCCGCAGCGGTAGCGGATTACAGACCGGCGGATATTGCAGATGAAAAAATGAAAAAAACCGACAGCGAACTAAGTATAAAGCTTGAACGAACCGTGGACATATTAAAATATCTTGGGGATAATAAAAGAAGTGATCAATTCTTATGCGGTTTCTCAATGGAAACAAGCAATTTGATAGAAAATTCAAAACTTAAATTAGAAAAAAAGAATCTGGATATGATAGTTGCCAACAACTTAAAAGAAGAGGGTGCCGGTTTTGCCGGTGATACCAACAAGGTAAGTATCATAACCAAAGATGATATCATACAAACAGAAATTTTATCCAAAAAGAAAATAGCACATAAGATTTTAGATGAGATAATTAAGCACAGTACGAAATAATAAATTGTTACGGCATTGTTTTTAGGAGGTAATGAGTTGAATTTTGATGAGATTAAAAAAAGGCGTACATTTGCCATAATAAGCCACCCGGACGCCGGTAAGACCACTTTGACGGAGAAATTTTTGCTGTATGGGGGTGCTATCAATCTTGCCGGAAGCGTAAAGGGAAGAAAGACCGCAAAGTATGCCGTAAGTGACTGGATGGATATAGAAAAGGAAAGAGGTATATCCGTATCTTCATCCGTGATGCAATTTAATTATGACGGTTTTTGTATAAATATTTTGGATACTCCGGGACACCAGGATTTCTCGGAAGATACCTACAGAACGTTGATGGCAGCCGATTCTGCGGTAATGGTCATAGATGCGAGTAAGGGTGTCGAAGCGCAGACCAAGAAGCTTTTCAAAGTCTGTGTAATGAGGAATATACCTATATTCACCTTTATCAATAAGCTTGACAGAGAAGCCAAAGATCCTTTTGAGCTTATAGACGATATAGAGGAAGTCCTCGGTATAAGGACCTGTCCCATAAATTGGCCCATAGGTTGCGGCAAGGAATTTAAGGGTGTATATGACAGGGCAAGCAAAAAGGTACACAGCTACAGTGCGGGGCATGCCGGAATGAAGGAGGTTGACAGTCATATAGTATCTTTTGAAGATAAGGCGGCAAAAGATGATATAGGCGATATACTCTATGATAAGCTGATGGAGGATATAGAACTTTTGGACGGGGCAAGTGATGAACTTGACATGGAAAGAGTAAGTAAGGGTAAGCTCTCACCGGTATTTTTGGATCTGCACTTACGAACTTCGGTGTTGAGACATTTTTGTCACATTTTCTTAATATGACAAGTTCTCCGCTTGGAAGAAGCACTAAAGATGCGTATGTCGATCCTATGAAGGATGAATTCTTCTCAGCCTTCGTATTTAAAATTCAGGCAAATATGAACAAGGCTCATAGAGACAGGATAGCTTTCATGCGTATCTGTTCGGGAGAATACACTCCGGGAATGGAAGTTATACATGTACAGGCTAAGAAGAAACTTCGTCTTAATCAATCAACTCAAATGATGGCGGATGAAAGAAAGATAGTTGAAAAAGCCTATGCCGGAGATATAATCGGAGTTTTCGATCCGGGTATCTTCTCTATCGGAGATACTTTGTCAACAAAAGATAAGATAGAATTTGAGGGTATACCTACATTTGCTCCCGAGCATTTTGCCAGAGTAAGGCAGATGGATACCATGAAAAGAAAGCAGTTTATCAAGGGAATATACCAGATAGCACAGGAGGGAGCCATACAGATCTTTCAGGAGTTCAATACCGGTATGGAAGAGATCATAGTGGGTGTAGTAGGGCAACTTCAGTTTGAGGTTTTGACCTACAGGTTGGAAAACGAATATAATGTCGAGGTCAAACTGGAAAAGCTTCCTTACGAGCATATAAGATGGATAGATAACTATAGTGAGATCGATATTGATAAGTTGCAGGGAACGAGTGATATGAAGAAAATAAAGGACTTAAAAGACAGACCTTTACTTATATTTATCAATCCGTGGAGTATACGCATGGTAGAGGAAAGAAACCCGGGTCTTTTGCTTAGTGATTTTGCAAAAAACTAAAATATGTATATATAGATATTTTGTGAAGTGTTGAGTTTATATTGATATACTAAAGATACGTTTACTTATATGAATAGCTATATATTTATATCAGGCGGATGTGGACTTTAAGTTCATTATTCTAAATAAAAGTGTTTTGGATTTGAAAGGGGTTAAAGATGGCTAGAGAACGTTTAGGGAGCAGGCTGGGATTCATATTGCTCAGTGCAGGCTGTGCGATAGGGATAGGAAATGTATGGAAGTTTCCGTATATTACAGGACAATATGGGGGAGGAGCTTTTGTACTTGTATATCTGTTCTTCCTGTTAGTGCTCGGAGTACCGGTACTTACCATGGAGTTTTTCTATAGGGAAGAGCGAGCAGGAAGAGTCCGGTAAGGTTATATCAGGCATTGGAGCCTAATAAAACGAGTTGGCACGTGCACGGTTATGTAGCTATGGCGGGAAATTATATACTTATGATGTTCTACACTACCGTAGCAGGTTGGATGCTAAGGTATTTTTGTGGACATGGCTATAGGTAAATTCGAAGGTGCCAATCCCGAGCAGGTAGGTGAACTTTTTTTCACAAATGCTTACATCACCTTTAGAGATGACTGTCTATATGGCTATAGTGGTAATTGCAAGTTTTGCTGTCTGTGCAATAGGCTTACAAAACGGTTTGGAGAAGATCACCAAAGTCATGATGATAGCTTTGCTTATAATTATGCTTGTACTTGCTGTCAACAGCGTGTTCCTGCCGGGAGCGAAGGAGGGACTTAAGTTTTATCTTATCCCTGATTTTGCAAAGATGAAGGAATCCGGTGTATTTAATGTCATAGTTGCGGCTATGAATCAGGCTTTCTTTACATTAAGTCTTGGTATAGGTGCCATGGCGATATTCGGAAGTTATATAGGAAATAATCAGTCTCTTATGGGAGAAGCGGTCAATGTTGCCTTCCTTGATACCTTTGTTGCCTTTGCTTCGGGACTTATAATATTTCCTGCTTGTTTTGCATATAATGTTCAGCCGGACAGCGGACCGAGTCTTATATTCATAACTTTGCCGAATATATTTAACCACATGCCTCTCGGAAGGCTTTGGGGAAGTCTGTTCTTCGTATTTATGTCATTTGCTGCAGTTTCTACCGTACTTGCGGTATTCGAGAACATTATTTCATGTACAAGAGATCTGTTTAATATAAGCAGAGCTAAGGCATGTCTTATCAACTGCATACTTATTTTATTATTATCAATGCCTTGTGTACTCGGATTTAATCTTTGGAGCAACATACAGCCGCTCGGTGCCGGATCGGGTATACTTGATCTGGAAGACTTTTTGGTAAGTAATATCTTGCTTCCTCTGGGTGCTTTGGTTTATACTATATTCTGTGTGAGTAAATACGGCTGGGGATTCGAGAAGTTTAAAACAGAGGCCAATAAGGGAGACGGTATCAAAGTCAAAGATTATATGAGATTTTATATGACTTATATACTTCCTCTTATGATATTGTGTATATTCATAGGCGGGCTTTTTAGCTTTTTTAACAAATAGGATTTTTATTCATAAGGTTATAAATTTATAAAAAAATTATTATTTAAGGAGGTTTTATGAGATACAAGGCAGAAATAGAAAAGTATATCGAAGATCACAAGGATGAGATGTTTGCGGATATTATCAAGCTTTGTGAGATTAACAGTGAGAAGTCGGAGGCAAAAGAGGGTATGCCTTATGGTGTAGGACCTTATGAGGCTCTTGTGCTTACTGACAAGATGTCAAAAGAGTATGGTTTTAAGACTAAAAACTATGATAACCGTGTGCTTGCAGTGGACTTTAGTGATAAAGAAACACAGCTTGATATATTGGCACATGTGGATGTAGTACCTGCCGGAGAAGGCTGGAAGGAAACAGAGCCTTTTAAACCTGTAATTAAGGATGGAAGGATATACGGAAGAGGAACATCTGATGACAAAGGACCTGCAATAGCAAGCCTTTATGCCATGAGAGCAATCAAGGAACTTGGTATAGAGCTTTCTAAATGTAAGAATGATAATAGGTTCTGATGAAGAGTGCGGTATGTCCTGTGTAAAGTATTATTACACTGTTGAGAAGGAAGCACCTATGACCTTTTCTCCGGATGGAGCTTACCCTGTAGTAAATATAGAAAAGGGTAAAATGGATGGCAAGTTCAGTGCAAAGTTTGATGCGGATAAAAATTTACCAAGAATAATATCAATAAATGCAGGAACTAAGAGTAATGTAGTTCCTCCAAAGGCAGTTATGCTTGTAGAAGGATTAAGTGCCGAGGCTGTCAAAGCGGTAGCTGCTGAGGTTAGCAAGGCTACAGGAGTTGATTTTGAGGTAAAGGGAAGTGACAAACTTGAAATAACAGCGCTGGGAGCCAATGCACATGCATCTACTCCCGACAATGGTAAAAATGCTATAACAGCTTTACTTCAACTTGTTACCAAGCTTGATTTTGCAAAGTCAAAGCAAATCGAGCTTCTTCATAACTTATATAAGCTTATGCCGCACGGTGATACTAAGGGTGAGGCTATTGGAATAGCTAAATCGGATGAAAAGAGCGGAGCATTGACCTTAGCGTTTCTATCTTTAATGCTGATGAAGAGGGCTTTGAAGGAGTATTTGACCTAAGAGCACCTGTATCTGCAGAACCTAAGTTCTTACTTGATACCTGCAAGGAAAGGTTTGCGAAGGCAGGTATTACCTTCCACACTGACAGCATGATAGCACCTCACGAAGTGCCGGAAGACTCTGATTTTGTAAAGACATTGCTTAAATGCTATGAGGAGTATACCGGGCTTGACGGATATTGTATAGCTCTCGGAGGACTTACCTATGTGCATGATTTGAAGAATGGTGTGGCTTTCGGAGCGGTATTCCCGGGAACTGATACTCGTATGCATGGTGCAGACGAATTTGCGGTAGTTGATGAGCTTGTTGCATCAGCTAAGATATTTGCCCAAACAATAGTGGAATTATGTGGCTAAATTTGAGTATTTTTACTAAAAACTCGTAAAATAGTAAAAAAATATTGACTAAATAAACTTTTACAATTATTATGCTTATTGTTGGCTGATGTTTTGTCGGACAATAATATATTAGATTTAAGGAGAGGTATCGTATGGCATATTCTAAGACTGCAAATATTATGATGTGTATGATGATGGGCATGTACATGTGCTTTGATTTTTGTATGCAAAATAATTAGTCTTAGGGTTCTGATGTGCGAAACTGTATTTATATTTTGATGATTAAAAACAGGCAAGCCATAAGGCTCGCCTGTTTTTTTTGAATTAAAGACAGCCTCGCTTAAAAAGTCTTATACGAAGATAGTGATTTCGCATAAGATCATATAGTCTGCGACAGCGATAATGCTCCGGTAGAATGTCTAAGACTTAGGAGCTTACAGTCGCCCGGCTTTAGACAATGTAATTATATTAAAGTTATCCCGATCCGATATATCTTTGGATATGGATCGAGATACAAAAAATTCGGGGGATTATAATAGTGGAAACAATTATTAAAATTGAGGGCTTGAGTAAAGCTTTGTGAATAAGAATACCACTGTGCATGCACTGAATAATATAGACCTGGACATATATAAAGGAGAGATCTTCGGTATCATAGGTCTGTCCGGTGCAGGAAAGTCTACTTTGGTGCGTTGTATCAACTATCTTGAGGTACCTACTTCGGGAAGCGTGATCTATATGGGAAACGATCTTTCCAAGATGAGTGTAGATCAGATCAGGAAGACGAGACAGTCCATGGGAATGATATTCCAGCAATTTAATCTGCTGTCTCAAAGAAATGTGTTGGATAATGTGTGCTTCCCTATGGAAATAGCAGGTGTTTCGAGAAAAGAAGCTGTAAAAAGGGCTGCGGAACTTATTGAACTCGTAGGTCTTTCGGACAGGATAAAAGCTTATCCCGCACAGCTTTCCGGCGGGCAAAAACAAAGAGTAGCTATAGCGAGGTCGATAGCGAACGAACCTAAGGTATTACTTTGTGATGAGGCAACTTCCGCACTGGATCCGGACACTACAAAGCAGATCCTTAAGCTTATAAAAGAGATCAACAAGATCTGGGGATCACCGTAATAGTAATAACACATGAAATGAAGGTCATAGAGTCTATATGCGACAGAGTTGCCATAATAGATCACAGTAAGATCGCAGAGATCGGTACTGTGACAGATATATTCTCGGATCCTAAGTCTTCCATAGGTAAGAAACTGATACTCGGAGATAGTGTACATGAGGTCGTTGCAACAGAGGGAAGGAAGTTAAGACTTGTATTTGACGGAAGAAGTTCTTATGAACCGGTACTATCCAACATAATACTTGCAACCGGTCTTCCCGTGAATATACTTTATGCATCTACAAGCGATATAGGCGGTATAGCAAAGGGACAGATGATAATACAACTTCCCGATGATGAGACCGATGCAAGTCGTATACTTCACTATATAAGCAGTATAAAAATGAAATTCGAGGAGGTGTACGAGCATGAATTTGTCGGAACAGACGCTTAGTATGCTGGGAACCGGTATATGGGAAACCTTATTTATGACATTTGTTTCTTCTTTTCTGGCTTATGTTATAGGCATACCTTTAGGTATATGTCTGGTTGTAAGTTCAAAAGACGGAATAAAGCCTATGCCCCCGGTAAATGTTATATTGGGTATTATTATAAATATTTTAAGATCCATACCTTTTATTATTTTACTTATTATGGTGTTGCCGCTTACCAGATTGATGGTGGGAACGACACTTGGAGCTAAAGCGGTAATACCGCCGCTTGTCATAGCAGCCGCACCTTATATAGCACGTATGGTGGAGTCTTCATTAAAAGAAGTAGATGCCGGCGTCATAGAGGCTGCAAAATCAATGGGAGCTTCTAATTTTCAGATAGTATGGAAGGTACTTCTTCCTGAAGCAACTCCGTCACTTTTACTCGGAGCTGCGATCTCCATAACCACCATATTGGGATATTCCGCTATGGCAGGATTTACCGGAGGCGGAGGACTCGGTACTATTGCGATCAACTACGGTTATTACAGATATCAAACCGATGTTATGCTTATCACTGTGGCTATACTTGTAATTATAGTTCAGATCATACAGGAAACATGGATGTTCCTGTCAAGAAGCGGTGATAAAAGGATAAGATAGTTACACCACAAAGTGGTTTTACTATATATAAGGTTGAATATCCCCGACCTGAAAAGGGGAAAAATATATAAACTCTCAAGGAGGAGATATTATGAAGAAGAATATTTTATTAGCAGCAAGTATATTAGCCGTTGCGGCTTTCAGTGTGGCTTGTCAAAGCAAGAGTGCCGAGACTACAGCTGCAAGTCAGGCAGAGCAAAACCAAGATGCACAAAGTTCTGAAAGTGCCGATGAGACCAAAGCAGCTTCAGGAGATCTCAAGAAGATCAAGGTAGGAGCTTCTCCGTCACCGCATGCAGAGATCCTGGAAGAGGCTAACAAGGTGTTAAAGGACAAGGGATATGAACTTGATATAGTTGTATATAACGACTATGTTCAGCCTAACATAGCTGTAGATACAGGGGAGCTTGATGCGAACTTTTTCCAGCACTATCCATATCTTGAAAGCTTCAACGAGGAAAGAGGAACCAAGGTAGTATCAGCAGGTGTTACCCACTATGAGCCGTTTGGAATCTATGCGGGTAAGGTAAGTTCACTTGACGATCTTAAAGACGGTGCGAAGATAGCGGTTCCAAATGATGTGACCAATGAAGCACGTGCTCTTCAGTTGCTTGCAGCTCAGGGTCTTATCAAGATCAAGGATGGAGCAGGTCTTACAGCAACAAAGAATGACATAGTTGAGAATCCTAAGAATATCGAGCTTTTAGAGGTTGAGGCAGCTCAGGTTCCAAGATCTCTTAAAGATGTTGATGTAGCTGTCGTTAACGGTAACTATGCTATAGAGGCGGGACTTAAGGTAAAGGATGCTTTGGCTGTAGAAGATGCAAGTTCAGAAGCTGCCAATACCTACGCTAATATCATAGCTGTTAAAGAAGGCAATGAGAAGAATGAAGAGATACTTGCTTTACTTGATGCTATTCAAAGCCCTGAGGTAAAGAAGTTTATCGAAGACAAGTATGAGGGTGCGGTAGTTCCTTTATTCTAATGATTATGGGATAATATTCATTTGACAGTATCCCCCTAAGGTGTATGTAAATATACTTTAGGGGGATATTTTTTGTATGCTGAATAAAGATGCCTGTTAAATCCAACATCAAATATATATTTTAGTTGGTTGTGGTCAGGGCAGAGTTAAAAACCGGTCAACAGACTACTCTGTAAATTCCGTCATATATTTTCTTTTTCGTATTGGGCAGTGCTGTCTTTGAAGTTTTAAGTTTTCTCTTTCTTTTACGGATATGCTGTCAAAAAAGCTTTTCCAAAGTTTTTTATATGGTGATCTTATATCATGTGTAGCAGATAATTTCTCAAGTTCATCCGGATATAGTTTTTTTATGTAACATTCTTTATCTTTCGGATGTATCAAAGCCATGCTTCTTGCACAGTCTATTATCATCCAGTTTATTGAAGGCATTCTGTTTTTAAAATGGTCGGCAAGCCCCAAAGTATAATATGTTTGGGTTCTATCTTAGAGACGAATACGTTATCCGACACTTCTTCGAATCTGGCTATCTCTATATATGAGTTAAGTTCATTGGTGACGGCTCTTTGAAGACCCATAAGCTTCATGACTATCTCTTCCGAAAGCATATATTTTATATTCTTACCGTGCTTGAAAGCCAACCTTAGGTAGTTATAGATGTCATTGGAGCTGTCCTCACAATGTAAGAAAGACATGTATACGGTATAGTAGCATTGCATTGACAGCTTGTTCTTTATGCTTTCTATGACCTTTTTTGCTTTGTCGGTATCGGTTTCCACATATATAAATTCCGAAAAGATATTTTGCTGTATGTCGGAATATTTTTGCAGACTTATCTGCTCATTTTTGTGAGCAAGGCTGTATTCCCAAGCCGTATATATACATGATGCTAAAGATTCAAAATCATTATCATAGGTAAAGATCTTCATATAAGTTACTCCGGGTATTTGAAAAATTAAAAACAGTGCTGTACATTAAATATGCTTTATGCATAAATAAAGATATATACTCCATCGAATCTATTCGGGATACGATAGGGCATAATATATATAAATCAATATATTAACTTACTCCGAAATCTTCAAATAAAGATAGTTGCCTTTCAGGGCTATAACTGTGCTGCCAGTTTTCTTTGTTATTCAATGAGATAAGCCTATCGCTTATATACTTCTCATCTATCAAGGTCTTATACATCATTTTACCGTTGCAGGTTATAAATAATGTGCTCTTTTAAGAACTACTCCCATCTTTGCAAGTGAATTATGATCAAGTAAAGAATATCTCCTTGAAGTCACTATTCTTTTTGCTGCTTTGGGACCTATGCCGGGTACCCTTAACAGCAGGGCTATGTCGGCAGTTTGTATCTCTACGGGAAAGTATTCCAGATGCTTGACAGCCCAGTTACACTTCGGATCCATATACGGATTAAAGTTAGGTTCATTCGTGCTTAAAAGTTCTTCGGCATGAAATCCGTAGAATCTTAGAAGCCAATCTGCCTGATAAAGCCTGTGTTCCCTTAAAAGCGGTACGGGTTCGTCAAGCCTCGGAAGACAAGCGTCTTCATTGACCGGTATATAGGCTGAATAGAACACTCTTTTAAGGTCGAAATTTTTATATAAATTTTGGGTACTCATAAGTATGTTGTAATCACTTTCATCCCCCGCTCCTATGATCATTTGAGTGCTTTGACCGGAAGGAACAAAGGGACGGTTTTTGGTCAAGCTTTTAGGCAGGGTAAGTACAGGAGCACTCGAAGATCCCTCAAGTTTTTTTTGATCGTCAAATATACTTCCGGGTATGTAATTGTTAATATTACTTCTGGGAAGTTTTCTGTTCTCTCCTATACTTAACCTATGTGAAACTATGGAGTCCTTTATTTTTTGCATAGGAGCTGATATCAGTTTGAAATTTTTATTGGGGGCGAACTTCCTAAGACTTGCCTCGCTCGGAAACTCTATATTCACACTCATTCTGTCTGCCAGAAATCCGGCTTGTGCAAGCAGGTCGTCCGATACACCCGGTATTGCCTTTACATGTATATAGCCGTTGAATTTGTATTCGTTTCTGAGTAAGCTTAAAGTTTCACAGATCTTTTCCATGGTATAATGTGGACTGTTGATTATACCGGAGCTTAAAAAAAGCCCCTCTATATAATTTCTTTTGTAAAATTCGACCGTAAGCTCGCATATTTCCTTAGGTGTAAAAAAAGCCCTCCTTATATCGTTGCTGCAACGATTCACACAGTACTTACAATCGAAAATGCAATGATTGGTCATGAGTATTTTGAGTAAAGATACACATCTTCCGTCCGAGCTGAAAGTATGACAAATTCCGCTTGCTACGGCATTGCCAAGTTTCCCTTTCTCCCCCTTTCGTGATACACCGCTTGAGGTGCAGGCAACATCATACTTGGCTGCTGCGGACAGTATTTCAAGTTTCTGCATGATATCTTCACCGGAACTGATGTTTGTCATAACAATATTATACAAAACGTAAGTTCGAGAGTCAAGCGGATCACGATAATATTCAAATATATTTTTAAGAACCACATGTATTTGAAAGTCGGTAACAGGACATAATTAGTGTTTTAATTAAATTACTAAAACGGTGTAAGTATACAGATCGGCATTTGTAATATGTCGCAGTTCGTAAATACATATATATCGATATTTTTTTTATGAATATTATAATTTACTTTGTAAGATACATTTATTATGATATTATTGACGTGAGCGATAATCTTTTAGAAAGGGAGAATTTTATGAAATGTCCTTTTTGCAATAATCTTGAATCTAAGGTCATAGACACCAGAGCCATAGATGATTACACTGCCATAAGAAGAAGAAGGCAATGCGAGGAATGTAGGAAAAGATTTACCACTTATGAAAAAGTTGAGACCATGCCGATCATGCTTATTAAGAAAGACCGAACGAGAGAGGGGTATGACAGAGCTAAGCTTGAAAAGGGCATTATACAAAGTTGTCATAAAAGACCTGTATCGAGAGATGCGATACAGCAAATGGTTGATGATATAGAAAATACTATATTTTCCAAGGGAGTTAAGGAAATAGAAAGTTCAGCCCTCGGTGAGCTTGTAATGAATAAACTAAAAGAGGTGGATGAGGTTGCCTATGTAAGATTTGCATCCGTATACAGAGAGTTCAAGGATGTAGGTACATTTATGGAAGAGATAGGAAACCTTATAAAGAATAAGAGATCATGATGAAAATATTTTACCCCAAAGAAGAGATAAGCTCGGTATACGATATCAATTATAAAGAACTTTATAATAACGGAATCAGAGCTTTGATCTATGATATTGACAACACCTTGGTAAAACACGGAGCCAAGGCTAATGAGAATATAGTGGAACTTTTTCATATTTTACATAAGATGGGATTTAAGACCGTGCTTATATCCAATAATACCAAGGAAAGGGTTGAGAGCTTTGCCGATGAAGTAGGGAGCGACTATATAGCAAAAGCCGGAAAACCCGGCAGAAAAGCTTATATATCTGCAATGGAAAAAATGGGTTCCGGTAAGGATGATACGGTCTTTGTAGGAGATCAGCTTTTTACCGATATATACGGTGCCAACAGAGTGGGACTGTACAGTATCTTGGTAAAACCTATCGATAAAAAAGAAGAGATACAGATAGTATTTAAGAGAAAACTGGAGGCGATAGTTCTTTTTTTCTATCACAGAAGATAATATACCGTCTTGGCAGTATGTGATTTAAATATAATGTTGAAGGTATTGATAATAGTCAAATACTTCACAAATATTAATTTAACTATATTTTTCGCCTATGTGGTGTATTCTAAATGATAATTTAAATTGCAGAGATAATTAAACAGTTGAAACTAATAGGATAATATACTTTTAACAGTATATCAATCAGATGAAGAAAATTCGTATAATTATTGTAATCAGTACATTAAACAGTAAGACAAAAGTATTGATGCTTTGTTAATTCTCTGTGAATGTGAAAAAAGAGCTGATCACAACAGGTCAAATCAAAGAAGTACGCCCCAGCGATATTTGGTATCGGGAAAGAGAAGATTTCAGTGAAAATTCCATCGGAACAGATATGGAAAAGTATGCGAACAGAGGGTTTGAATTATTGAGTGGGAAGCCGATATTTAAAGGGAAGATTTTAGGAGGTTGCCTGGAGTCAATATTTGATATGTTTGACAACTCAAGATTTGATGATACCGTATACCTTTGCAACAAATATAATTTATTCCCCAAACTTGAAGATTGGAAAAATAAAATTTTGTTGTTGGAAACCGGCGAGGAAAAACCCGATTCGGATTTATTCAAAAAAATGATTACTACTATAAAGAAACAGGGAATATTTGACGTACTCTCAGGTGTTTTAGTCGGAAAGCCTCAAAATGAAACATATTATGATGAGTATAAGAAAATTTTGTCAAAGGAGCTTACTGATAAGGATTTATCTATTGTTTAGAATCTGAATGTAGGTCATGCAACTCCCAGATGCATTATCCCGTTTGGAGTTGATGCAGAAGTGAATGTAGATAAACAAGTAATTTTTTTTTAATTATTAGGTAATAAATCATCTACAATAATTCATTGCTACATATAACATAGTAATTATTCACGACAGAAGTTTTTTTAGAGAAAAATTACTTGACATAGAGTATAGATTATTCTTAAATTAAATAATAGTAAAAGCAAAAGATCGAGTTAAGACTTGGTCTTTTTATTAAACTTATATTTAATTTATCAAAAAAAGTATTAATAAGGATAACATTGTGATATACATTATAAGTAAATAAAAAAAGAGCAGCTATTGTTAATTTAGAAACTTTTAAATATATTTTTGCTGTAAAAATAACAAAAATAAGTTCAGTAAAAAAAGTTTTATAAAAAAATAAAGTCATTGTTTATAAAAAAATATAAATAAATAATTAAAAATAACAAATCAAAAATAGTTAAAAAAATACTAAATATCAACTGCAGATGTGAATTTATATCACGATACTATATCATATATACATAAAAATAGATAGACTTGTATATTATTTATTATTAGTTATAATTCAAATTGTAACTGTGGTATGGTCTTGAAGATAGGAGATTAATTTATGAGACATGTAATACGAAAAGTTGCAGTTTTTATGTTGGCTACAAGTTTAAGTTTAAATGTAATTCAAATATCAGTACTTGCGAATACTTTTGATTCCGGGGTTATGAGGGCATGGCCCGGAAGACCCGGAGGCAATGGAGATGGTTCAGAAGAATGGTTGCAGGGAAAATATGGACAACCTAATGGACCGTTCAAGGTTTTATGTAAAAATCAAGGACTTGTGTCAGATCTAAATGAACAGCAGAGAATAGCTAATACAGTTGGAAGATCTGTTGTAGCTGCATTATTGGCAGAAGTTCTAAAAGGTACTCCACCACTTGTAACCAAAGGAGTAGTTAATGCTACGATGATTGCCAAGTCTTGGTCCGGGCAATATAAAGGAGTTTATTATAAATCAGTAACATATATGTCAGGAAGATGCATGAAAACGGTGATAACAACATATGAAAATCAAAACTACACTAAACAAGTCGCAACATATACAAAATGGACTAAGTGGTAAGAAATTGTCAGAGATATTTTTATTTAATGCTATTATTATAGGAGATATAATTGATGCTGTGCGGGGTGTTATGATGAATGATACGTATAACATTTACTACTTTTTCGGTATACCCGTTATTTTCTCAGTTTTATCAATTATTATATATATATTGGTTTGGAAAGCTGAAGCCAAGAAAAAATATATAGCGACGGCACTACTACTGGATGCAGTTATTATTATTATTATGATATACTTTTTACAGACACTGTAAATACTTTCATACCTTTTTGACAGAGTGAGCAGAGAGGGGAGTTTGAGTAAGTGATATCGGATCTGAATCTATACTTCTTTTTGCGGTCAATGTACTTTTATGTAAAACAAAATTTACTTGACATAGAGTATAGATTATTCTTAAATTAAATAATAGTAAAACAAAAGATCAAGTTAAGGCTTGGTCTTTTATTAAACTTATATTTAATTTATCAAAAGATATTTTATTATAAAATAATACGGAGAAATTATTAAAAGTCACAAAACTAAAGTAAAAACGTATGGTAATAAGATTTAAATTCAAGCTAAGCCAAGACAGGAGTAAGTATGTATACAGCAAAAGCAAAACTTGCGGGAATTATGGGAATACCGATATCTCACAGCCTCTCACCTCTTATGCAGATGACTATAGCAAAGGAGATGGGTATAGATTTCGCCTATACAGCCTTTCACATAGAAGAAAGCCTTGAAGAAGCTATAAAAGGAGCTTATGCACTGGGTATATCGGGGCTGAATATCACGATACCATTTAAACAGGAAGTTATAAGTCATCTTTCAGAGCTATCGGATGAAGCCAAAATAATAGGTGCGGTCAATACTTTGCTAAGGATAAACGGAGGATATAAAGGTTATAATACAGATGTATACGGTATTAAAATGGCTTTGGAAAAAGCGGATATCAATATAAAGAAAAAAGATATAGTCTTACTCGGAGCCGGAGGTGCTGCAAAGGCTGTGCTCTATGTATGTGCGAAAGAAGGTGTGGAAAGTGTAAGTCTTATAAGCAGAGATCCAAATAAAGCTAAGCTGCTGTCCGAGTCCGTTAAAACAGGCTTTCCGGACATAAAACTTAATTTTATAAGGCTTTCTGAGCTTGATGAGAAAAATTCGATCGATAAATATCTGCCGAAAAACGACTATATAGCTTTTCAGGCAAGTCCTGTGGGGATGCATCCTAATGTGGATACTGCAATTATTGAATATAAGGATTTTTATGATAAATGTGAAGCGGGAATGGATCTGGTATATAATCCTGCAAAAACTAAGTTTATGCAGTATTTTATCGATGGTGATAAAAAGGTGATAAATGGACTTGATATGCTTATATATCAAGGCATAAGAGCATTTGAGCTGTGGAATGAAGTCGAAGTCAAAGAAGAAGTTGTACTAAAATTAAGACAATTATTAACGCTTGACAAATAGGAAATATTCCTATATACTAATAAAAGATTTAACACAATTAAATATTACGCAACTTTAATAGGAGGTATATTATGTCAGCATTAGTATTAAACAATGATAATTTTGAACAAGAGGTACTTAACAGTGATGTTCCCGTAGTGGTTGATTTCTGGGCGGTTTGGTGCGGACCGTGTCAGGCATTTCTTCCGACTGTAGAAGAACTTGCCGCAGAGGCTAAGGGATTCAAGGTGGCTAAGGTCAATGTAGATGATGCACCGGAGATAGCAAAGAAGTACAGGATCATGTCAGTACCGTCAGTGTTATATTTCAACAAGGGTGAAGTGGTAAAAAGACAGGTTGGAGCAAGTTCTAAAGAAGATATACTGGCAGCGGTAGGTGCTTATTTATAGATATGAAGGACAGATGTATTTGTTTGCCCTTGTATCTGTGCTCCAAAGAACTTATAAAAGTATATAAAAAATATTTGGATAAATATGACCTGACATATACTCAGTATATTTGTATAAATGAATTATTGTCCGAGGGTACTTTATATGTTAAGGAACTTGGAGAAAGACTGTACCTGGATTCGGGGACCCTTACCCCCGTCCTTAAAAACTCGAGTCCAAGGGATATGTAAGGAGAGTTCGTTGCAATAAGGATGAGAGGAATCTGTGCGTTTCCATCACCGAAAGCGGCAAGGAGCTTGAGAAAGGTCTGGACGAGGTCTACATGAAGGTAAAGGCAGATGTGGGTATAAGTGATGAGGACAGCAAGGTGTTACTGGGTGTTTTGGACAAATTGTTGAGCCGTGTCGTGTATCATTGATGTTGACCGGGGTTTGGAAACATCTTGTGTTTTGGCAAGATGTTTCCTTGACTTTGGTAAAGGTGTCCGGTTGGTAAAATTTATGTAGATGTATGGTTTGTATGCAATTGTAACTTTAATGATACCCTATATGGGAATGCTTAGAAAGAGTTGTAGTGCCATGTAAGGTATTGCATGGCAGTGAACATTTTCACTTTTTTATGATTTATATGTTTTTGTTTTATACTTTATCTCAAAAGGAGTTTATATGAGTTTATTTTTAGGACCTATACATACATGGTTATACGATAAGGTTAAGTTACAGGACTCTCTTACAAGGTCTGTTGCGGATATGGCTTTAAGAAAGGGGTATGCCGTTGAGGAGATCAAAGCTCTTGATACGGGTCTTGCCACTTTGGAAGAGGGCGATCTTGAGGATATTGTAAACGGAAGTATCCATGAGTGGCTTTTGGAAAGAGTTGGTTTGGTTGAGTTAAGGCTGGCTTATGTATTAAGTGCCATACTCAAAGAAGATGCTTCTCGCATTGAAGACATAGAGAAAGCAGCTTATGATTTCGGGGTACAGCATGCTTGTGATCCGGATGTTTCGGTAAGGTTCGCTTTTAATTATCTTGATGATAAACTTATTAACGGAATGCCTTGCGACAGAGTAATAGAACTGATAAGTGAAAGTCAGGACAGAATAGTATTTGAACAATATGAGGATATTCATGCACAATATCTTGATGTGTTTGAATGTGATCATGAGGCTTATTATAAAGTAAGATATGCTTTAATAAAAGGCTTGCTGAGTAAAAGCGGTATTGAATTTAGAGTTTTGGATACTTATAAGTATGAACTTTTCGGTTAAAAAGAGGTAAATGTATGATAGACAGAGTTAGTCAAAAACTTTTGAAAAGCAGAGTGCCGGAGTTTAAAGATGATATAGGCACTATATTGAGCACTGCATCTTATTCAAGTAAGGAACTTAAGCTTGCCGTGAAAAACAAGGTATTGATAAGTGAGGCGGATGACGGCATATATGCTCTGGACTTAAAACTTGTCAATAAAATACATTATAGTAAAGAATTCAGGGAAATGCCCGATAATACAAGGTTTGTCAAGTATATACTTCATGCCTGCGTTCAGGAAGGTGAAGAATATGTTGAAAAGGACATTCCCGTAAGAGAACACGCCAATATAGATCTGGCGGAAGCTTTGATCGTAGATCTACTTATATACATAGAAGATACTTGTAAAAATATAGAAGTTGATCTGGGCGGAATTAAAAGCAGTTTATATTAATAATAAATATAGTATTCAGATCGGTTTTGGCTTTATATGTCAAAACCGATTTTATTTGCAAATTGATTTTTTAAATTACTTTTTGGATAAATATGTAAAATTTAATTTTAAGTATGTAACATAAGTTACATACTTATAGTTAGATTTACCTTATCATAAAATACAGAAATTAAATTTTTAATGCAAAGTAAATTGATGTCTGACAAAGACATTTCCAAAAAAGGAGTAATATCATGAATAAATATTTTAATATGACGGATAAGGTATATGACGTTACCGAAAAATACCCCGAACTAATAGATCTGTTTGCATCAAAAGGATTTGAGAATCTTAAGAATGATCTGATGAGAAAGACTGTAGGAAAGACTATTTCTGTGGAACTTGCTCTTAAGTCAAAGCATATAGATGTTGAAAGTTTTGAAAAAGAGATGGTTGAGATAATAGAAGATAGGGAAAGAGCAAGGGACTTTACTACCGGTCTTGAGGCTGTCAAGGTACAAAGTGAAGATGCCCTTTACAGTGTATCCGGAGTGCTCCCCTGTCCTATAAAGATGCAGATCATAGAAAAGATGAATTCTTTTGTTTCCTCTCAAAACTACAAGGTAAACCTTGATCTGCAGGCTGCGACCATGGGACTTGGAGATATAAAGACAGTCATAGAAAACAGTAAGTCTGTCGATGAACTTGATGATGTATATATGTCTGCAGGTTTTGAACTGTTCTTTGATAAGAAGCTTATGGGAAGATATATGGAAGACGGTTCATTCAGCGATATAACCGGTGTGGAGCATATCAATGAAGTCTTTGAAAATGATTATATAGACCTTAGAGATCCGAAAAAAAGATATACTATTATAGGAGTGGTGCCTGCTATATTCATGGTCAATAAAGAAGTACTGGGTGACAGAGAGTACCCAAGGTCATGGGCGGACCTTTTAAAGCCTGAGTTTGAAAACTCCGTATCACTTCCGGTAAGGGATCTGGATCTTTTTAATGCCATAATGCTCGGAATGAATTCTATGTATGGCAGAGAGGGTGTAGAGAAGCTCGGAAAGTCTCTTCTTAGCAGTATGCACCCGGCACAGATGGTTAAAAATACCAACAAATCAGGCGGAGTGGCAGTGACTATCATGCCTTACTTCTTTACATGGATGGCTAAGGAGGGGGGACCGCTGGAGCTTGTATGGCCCGCTGAGGGAGCTATAATCAGCCCCATTTTCCTGTTGACCAAGACTAAGAGCAAGGATAAGATCAAGCCTCTTGTTGATTTTATATTCTCAAGTGAAATGGGAGAAGTGCTTGCGGGCGAGGGTAAATTCCCTACCACCGTTAAAGGTATTGACAACAAGATAAGTAAAAATCAAAAGTTTGTATGGGCAGGATGGGACTATCTGCATAATAATGATATCGGAGAAGAATTAAAAGAATTGGAACAGATATTTTTAATGCCCAAGGAGGTAAATAATGAATTTGACAATATTCTCGGGACCGCCCTCATCAGGTAAGACCTCTGTAATACTTAAAACCATAGATTCTTTTAAGAAAAGAGGCTTAAAAGTAGGAGTTGTAAAGTTCGATTGTCTGTATACCGATGATGATATCTTATATGAAAAAGCACAAATACCCGTTAAAAAGGGACTTTCGGGAGGTATCTGTCCGGATCACTTTTTTGCGTCCAATATAGAAGGCGTTGTAAAATGGGGTGTTAAGGAGGGGCTTGATCTGCTTATCAGTGAGTCGGCAGGACTTTGTAACAGATGTTCACCCTACCTTAAGGATGTGAAGGGAGTTTGTGTTATTGATAATCTTTCCGGTATAAATACACCCAAGAAGATAGGGCCTATGCTTAAGGCTGCCGATATAGTGGTAATTACCAAGGGCGACATAGTATCACAGGCTGAAAGAGAAGTATTTGCTTCAAGGGTAAATGCGGTAAACCCCAAAGCATTTGTTATGAATGTAAACGGTTTAAGCGGACAGGGTGCTTATGAGTTAAGTACACTTTTATACGATGATGAGCAAAATATTTCATCTGTTCAGGGTATGCAACTTAGATTTCCTATGCCTTCGGCAGTATGTTCATATTGTCTTGGTGAGACCAGAATAGGCGAAAGTTATCAACTCGGCAATACCAAGAAAATGGTGTGGGAGGATTAAATGAGAGAATATTCAATAAAAAAACTTATAGAAGAATATCCTTTTGTGCTTGAATTTATAGAGCAAAACAGACTTGATATAAGTTCAAAAGAAGAACTTACTTTTGAAGAATTCCTGAAAACATTAAGTGAAGAAGAAATAGAAGATAAGGCTATCAATACTGATACATTGGCGGAAGAGCTTTATACTTATATAGAGCAGATGCAAGAGTTTCTGGGCTTAAAAAAGACAGATCTTATAAGTATGTTAAGCATACTCCCGGGAACGAACAAAAGCAAAGAAAAAGAAGGTTTTGACAGACTTGATATACTGCCTTCTCAGATAGTGTCCATAGTGGGACCTACCGGCTCCGGAAAGAGCAGACTCCTTGCGGACATCGAGTGGGCGGCACAGGGCGATACTCCGACAAACAGATTCATACTGATAAATGATGCCAAACCCGACCCCAAGTGGAGGTATTCTTCTACCAACAAGCTGGTTGCACAGTTATCGCAAAACATGAACTTTGTCATGGATCTTAAAGTAGGAGAGTTTGTGCAAATGCATGCGGAAAGCCGTATGGTGGAGAATAAAGAAGAGGTCATGACAAAGATACTTGAGGCAGCCAATAAACTTGCCGGCGAATCCTTTTCCATAGATACTCCGGTCACAGCTTTAAGCGGCGGACAGTCAAGAGCTTTGATGATAGCAGATACGGCTATTTTAAGTACCTCACCCATAGTTTTGATAGATGAAATAGAAAATGCAGGTATAGACAGAAGAAAAGCACTTGAACTTTTAGTTTCGCAGGACAAGATAGTATTAATGGCAACACACGATCCCCTTCTGGCACTTATGGCAGACAGACGTATAGTTATAAAAAACGGAGGTATTCATAAGGTACTTACCACGACGGATGAAGAAAGAGAGCTCTTAAATGAGCTGTCAAAAATAGATAATGTTATGCAAGCCGCAAGAGGAAAGTTAAGGCTTGGGGAAGTGTTGGGGCTTCAGGATGCCAAGGTGGAGTGATCCTACCGCTAATATTTAGTATCCCAAAGTTCATGTAACACTGAAAACTAATGTAAGATATAGTTGACTTGTTTGGAGCTTGTTTTATACAGAAAAAAGAAAAAAGCGGCAAACGCTTTATTACAATAAATTTTTTTATAATACAGATATGGGCAGAGTATAAGATAACTCTGCCCATAAGTGCTTATTTACAGAAAAGTCATCTCAAGCTCACAAGCTTCTTGAAACGGTTCACAGTTCGATAGCCGCTGTAATTTATTGGATATAGTAGAAGATCTGTTTTCCCTATCTCTTTCCAAAAGCGTCATATATTCCACCTCCTTTGTTATTACCTATCAGATTCCATAATATATATGTTATAACATATAAGCCTGTAAAAATCAGCTTTGATTAACTTGTTAAGATTGACTTTTATTGCGAAGATGTTAAAATTTCAATCAACAGATTAATTAAGAAATTGTTATAAAATTATTATAGATCAATATATAAAACTTACCTTGTGAATACAATATTATTAAAACAGCGTAAAAAATAAATCAAAATAATACTTAAGGAGTTTCTATGAAAGTTATGCATTTGGGAGATCTCCATATAGGCAAGTCCTTGGGGGAGTTTGATCTGTATGAAGATCAAAAATATATATTGGAACAGATACTAAAAATAGCACAGGAAAAGTCAGTTGATGTACTCCTTATAGCCGGAGATGTGTATGATAAGTCTGTACCCGGTGAAAAAGCGGTACAGCTTTTGGATCTTTTTTTAAGAAAACTGGTAGATACCGGTATAAAAACTTATATCATAAGCGGCAATCACGACTCTGATGAAAGGCTTAATTTCGGAAGTTCATTATTTGAATCCAATAATATATACATAAGTTCAAAATTCAACGGAAGACTGAAAAAATTCAGTTTGAATGATGAATTCGGAGAGATCGATATCTACCTCCTGCCCTTCGTAAAGGCTTCACAGGTACAGCATTATTTCACCGAAGAAAAAATAGACAGTTACGATATGGCGGTAAGGACCATACTGGAGCACTCCGATATTGATCTTAAAAAAAGAAATATTCTGGTAGCACATCAATTCGTTGCGGGTAAAGAAGATCCCGAGATGGCAGGATCCGAGGGGCTTAGCGTACACAATGTGGGAACTGTCGAAAAGATAGGTTACTCGAGTTTGGAGAAGTTTGACTATGTAGCTCTGGGGCATATACATTCACCGCAGTCGGTGGGTGTCGAACATATACGTTACAGCGGCTCACCGCTTAAATATTCGCTCAGTGAAGCCAATAACAGTAAGTCGCTTCCTATCATCACATTGGAAAACAAGGGTAAGCTTTCGATAGAATATGTACCCTTGACAGCCATGCGTGATATACGGCATTTAAAGGGCAACTTGAAGGAGCTTTTAGATGAAAAAAATATAAGTTCGAATAATGATTTTATATATGCGACATTGACGGATGAAGATATAATAAATGATGTAATGGGGATCTTTAGAGCATATTATCCCAATACCGTGAAGATAGATTACGATAATTCACATACAAGAGAAATAGAAAATGTTGACATTTCAAGGATAGCTGAAAATAAGACTTTTGGTGAACTGATACAGGATTTCTATAAGCAGATATATGCCTGTGATATGAGCAAAGAAGAGCTTGAGATCATGAAGTGGGCTGCTAAAGAAACGGGGGTAATAAATGAAACCGATTAAATTAATTATAAGTGCCATAGGTCCGTATGCTAAAGAGATGCCGGAGATAAGATTTGATAATTTTGATGAGAAAGGACTGTTTTTGATCTCGGGAGATACGGGAGCGGGTAAAACTACTATTTTTGATGCGATTTGCTTTGCTCTGTACGGAGAGGTCAGCGGAAGTTATCGTGAAGCTCGGAGCCTAAGAAGCGAATATGCCTCAGAGGATGTGGAAAGCTTCGTTGACTTTTATTTTTCTCATCAAGGTAAAAACTATAGGATCCGCCGAAATCCTCCCTATGAAAGGGCGAAAAAGCGAGGGGAAGGCAAGGTGGAAGAAAAGGAAAATGCTTACTTTTACGAGGAGAATGCCGTACCTATAGAGGGTAAGGATAGAGTAAAAAAAGCGGTTTATGAGCTGTTACATATAGATGAGAAGCAGTTTAAGCAGATAGCAATGATAGCGCAGGGGGAGTTTTTGGATCTTTTAAATGCCAAGACGGAAGAAAGAACAAAGATACTTCGTACTATTTTTTCAACGGGCGGATATAATAACATAGAATACAAATTAAAAAATCGTATGGATGAAGCAAATAAGATCCGAACAAAACAAGAATTAAGCATAAGTCAATATTTTAACGATGTTTTATATATAGACGGATCTGCTTACAAAGAGGAGTTGGATGAGCTGAGCAAAAAAATATCATCCGGTAATATAGAAATCAATCTTGATAGAATATTTGAGATGATAGAAAATATCAATAAGGAAAATAAAGAAAAGTCAGATCTTATCTTAAAAAAGTGCAATGAAGAGGAAGAGATTCTAAAAAGTGAGATAAAAGAACTGAATCTGTCAAAAGTCAATAATCAATTCGTAGAGCGTCTTCAACTGCTTGAAAAAGAAGAAAAGGAACTTGAAGAAGAAAGAACCGAGATAAAAAAACTTAAAGATCTTTTGGATAAACAAAAAAATGCAAGCAGAAAACTTGCTCCCGTTTATAATAATTTGCTCGAAAAGCAAAAAGAAAAAAACAAAATAAAGACAGGTATAGAAAATAAAAATGTGCTTCTTAAAGAGAGTCAGACAGCTTATGAACTGGCAAGATCCAAACTTGAAGAAAGTATGAAAGCTAAAGATACAGCGGAGATCAAAAAAAGAGAAGCACAAAAGATAGAAGAAGAAAAAGAAGATTATAGGCTTAGAGATAAACTGAGCAAAGATATCAATTTACTTGAAGAAAAAAAATCAATACTTGATTCAAAAAAGGAGAGTCTGGAATCAGCTGAAAAAAGCTTGAATGAAAGAAAAGAGCAGTTGAAAAAGATGATCGACAGCCTAAAAACAAAGCCGGAAGAATATAGTGATGCACTTGCGAAGAAGAAAGCATTGACGGAGGCGGATAAAAAGTTAAGAAATATTATTGAGATAAGCATAAGGGATATACTCAACACTAAAAACGATCGCAGTAAAAGCGAAACTTCGTATATACAAGCAAGGGAAGAGTTTGATAAAGCCGATAAGGAAAGAGCGGATGCAGAAAAGATCCTTGAGTACAGCAGAGCCGGTATACTTGCACAAAGCCTGAAAGAAGGAATGAGTTGTCCGGTGTGCGGTTCCACTTATCACCCCGCCCCGGCAAAGCTTCCTCAAATATCCGTAAGCGAAGAAGAATTTAAGCAGATCGTGGACAAAGCCAAAAAACTCGAAGCGGATAAGAATAAGGCTTATACAAAACTTCAAAGCCTAAATACATTAGTGCTTGAAAAAGAGGAAAACTTAAAAAAAGAGAGCGAAGAATGTATCAGCAATGAAATCTTTGATAATGTAAAACATTTACCGCAAGATCCGGATGAATTATCAACACTGCTTATTGATCTGAGGAATAAGCTTAAGGCAGAGCTCCTTGAAATCGATAAGACTGAATCGCTTTTGAAAGATCAATGCGTAAAATTCAAAGAAAGCGAAGAAAAGCTTGAGTATTCAAGAGAGGTCGAAGAAAAAGATATCTTAAAGCAAAAAGAATTATTGTTAAAAGATATACAAGACAATAATGCTTCTTTGTCAAAGCAAAAAGGTATGTTGGAATCCTTGCAAAAGCTGAGCTTTGATAACTTGGAAAATGCCGAAAAAGCTATGAATAAAGCTTATGCTCAGGCGAAGATCATACTTGACGAAATTAAAGAATGGGAAGATAAGAAGAATACTTTTTCACAAAAAGTTGCAGCTGTAAAAGCAGAAATAAGTACTATGGAATCAAATCTGGCAAACCAAAGTGCAGGTGAAGAAGAATTGATAAAAAAACTACAAGACTTATTGATCCTATATAATTTCAACTCCTTCTTAGAGATAAAAGAATTTGCTTTATCCGAGGAGGATATTTCAGACAGGGAAAAAACTATCTCGGGTTTTAAGGAGCGTGTAAGTATAAATAAAAGTAAACTTGCTCAGGCAAAAGAAGATGCAAAGGGCAGGAAGATAGTGGATATAGAGGAATTGGAAGCAAGGGTCAAAGCCAGGGATAAAGAAGTTGAAGGCATGAAAAAAGAAGCACACTCCATTACTAACAAGATAGATAGCAATAAGGATAAGTATAAGAATATCAAAGCTATACGTTCGGAACTGGAAAAATCCGGCAAAGAATACGCTGTGTGCAAAAGGCTTTATGAACTGGTAAAGGGACAGACCGGAAAGGGCAAGATCACCCTGGAGCAGTATGTTCAGGCGGCAGGATTCGATGGGATCATAAGGGCAGCCAACAGAAGGCTTTTGCCCATGACCGACGGACAGTATGAGCTCTACAGGACGCAGGATGAACTCGGTAAAAGAAGTAATACCTTTTTGGATCTTGAAGCACTTGATAATTATACCGGTCATAGAAGGGCGGTATGGAACCTGTCGGGAGGGGAGAGTTTTAAGGCATCTCTTTGCCTTGCGCTGGGGCTTCGGATACAGTTTCTTCGAATCTTGGAGGTATTCAAATGGATGCCTTGTTTATAGATGAGGGATTTGGAACTTTGGACAAAAAGTCTATAGAAAATGCCATGGATATACTTCTTAGCCTCTCAAATACCAATAAACTTGTGGGCATAATAAGTCACAGAGAAGAATTAAAGGATAATATACCGCAAAAGATAATGGTCGAAAAGACAAGGAACGGAAGCAGTATAAGGGTTGAAAGGGATTGATGTGACTTTTAAGCTGAAATCTGTCTTTTTGGAATTTTGCAGATCAAAAAAATGTCTGCACTTAAGTAAAATATTATTAGGGGGATATTATGAAAAAAATAAAATTATTGACAGTATGTCTGATGCTTGTACTTACTGTAAGCGGATGTGGGAGCAGGGCGGCAAAGGTACGGGAAAAATTAGATCTTGGATCCAAATATATAGAGGAACTTGACTATGACAATGCGATAGAAGTCCTTTATGAAGCTATAGATATAGATCCGAAAGATCCTGATGCATATATGATGTTGGCTGAAGTATATATAAAAGACGCTAATGTGGATAAAGCCAAGGAAATATTGGAAGACGCTTTGGAGATAGAAGATCTGTCTGAGGAAAAAAAGGATGAGATAAATGAAAAGCTCTCCGGCTTACTTTATCTTGTAACGATATCTAAAGCAGCGGGGGAATATGATGAACCCTTTGTACTTGAATTAAGTAATTTATCCGATAAGGATATCTATTACACGATAGAGAGTAAGAACTCAAGACTGGCAACAGCCGAAGTGAAATATACAGGTCCCATACTTTTGGATGAAGACGGTGATTACAAGATAAAAGCTTATACATTTGACTCGGATAAAAAAGCCAATGATGCCATAAAAGCAAAGTATAGTATAAAGTTATCAAAGAAATATAAAGAAAAAAACAGTTGGGTACATTACGGTGATATATACAGGTATAGAGGAGAAGACTCTAAAATAGTCACAAAATGGAAAGAAATAGACGGCAAATGGTATTATTTCATGGATAACGGAGATATGGCTACCGGAACTGTAGACATAGACGGATCAAAGTATCATTTTAATAATGGTGGGGTCATGCTTACAGACTGGCAGAATATAGACGGCAAATGGTATTATCTCGGAAGTGACGGAATAATAAAGACTGGGGCTCAGGAAGTTGGCGGTAAGAAATATTATTTTGACGATAACGGAGTTATGCTTACAGGCTGGCAGAATATAAGTGATGCGTGGTATTACATCACTGAAAAAGGCGAAGTTAGTATAGGCTGGCAGAATATAGACGGCAAATGGTATTATTTTGCCGAGGACGGCAAAATGATAACAAACCAATATATAGGTACTTATTATGTCGGAGCTGACGGAGCTATGGTTGACGAGGCTAAAGCACCTAAGACTGAAACTTCGGATAACAGTGATGTGAAGAAGTTATATAGGGATGCGTTAACAAAATTATATACAACCGGTGAATTAGGTAAGATTGAGGATTTGGGTTTAGGTTTAGGTTATAGTTATGAATTAATAGATGTTAACGGTGATGGGATTGAGGACCTGATAGTATCTGTAAATGCTCATACAGTATACACTTATGTTGAGATTTTTACAGCAATAGAAGGTCAACTTAAATCGATTTTTTATGATCGTATGTTATATATGTGTGGACTCAGTAATCACGCTATTTTTCTCGAAGATGCAACCCATGGTGTCACACCTTATTCTTATTATGAATATGATAAAAATGAAAAAATTTATAGATTAGTAAAAGAAGGATATACAGGTGATGATGGAGGGAATTATGATGACTCACAAGATCAGGCATTTATAAATGATATTGAGGCAAAAAATTCTGTTATTTGGGATTATGGGGATGGAGCAATTGAAGTCACCCCGGAGAACATAGCGGCATTAAAATAAATATATAATAATAACAAAAAGTATCAATAAGACATTTATAATGTCTTAAGATTCGAACATGATAAAAATAGATGTTCGGATATTTGAGCAGGAATTCATCTTTAAGAGGCTGTTTTGACCGTCAGATCGTACGGTTAAAACAGACCTCTTTTTATATTTTATTTTCTAAAAATACCGATACATACTTATCATTTTTTGACTTATATTATTCGATCACGAAATCCGGTAAATCATATTGTTGTTTTAGTACGCTATAATTAAAAAAATACAAATTAATATTTTTTTAACAAAGTTACTGTTGACTTTCTGTAACTTTTATAATATCATACAGATATAAACTTAAATCAATTAAGTTGTATGACAAGCAGGGGAGAGCGCATATAAAGCCACCGAAGGGACAAGTCTTTGAATGCCAATCATAGATGAATTTCTCAGGTAAGAATACCTTGTTTTGACAACACTCTGGATGACAGGGATCTCGGCAGCGAGATTCCTTATTTTTTTGCTCCGAAAGTAACTTTTTAATACTTTAAGATAAAATTAGAAAAGTGAATAAGAATGAATAAAAATACAATAATTATCAGTAACAATCCAAAAGCAAAAGAATTCTTCGAAAAAGAACAAATTGAGGTTCTGTATACGGACGGAGATTACAAAGAAGTACTTTATACGGTAAGAGACAGGGTGCAGCTGAATTATCATTTGCTGACTCATCCGCTTTCGGGAAGTATAAAGCCTAATGAAACACCTTACAAATCAATAGCTGTAAAGAAAGAAAAAGATTTGGATCTGCTATCCCTGGAACTTATATCCAATGCCATAGAAGTCTACAATAAACTTCAAAAAGACTTAAAGACTCCGCTTTGGACAAAGAGCATATTGGAGGATTTTATGGTGATAGATCTGGATCTTATAAAAAATGCTTTATTATAAATAAGGGTTGATAAATCGAATATACAGACTGAAATGAAAGTATATTTCGAATAATTAAATAAAATATTTTAAGGAGGTAGCAAGATGATTATTTTTGATAAGGACAACTTTGAAGAAGAAGTTCTTAATGCTGAGGGTTATGTGCTCGTAGACTTCTGGAGTGAAGGTTGTGTACCATGCAAAGCTTTGATGCCGGACGTACAAAGAATGTCCGAGGAGTATGAAGGCAAGATGAAGTTCGGTAAGCTCGACTCTTCAAAGGCAAGAAGACTTGCAATAAAAGAAAAGGTTTTAGGACTTCCCACAATAGCGATCTATAAGGACGGAAGCAAGATCGACGAACTTACCAAGGATGATGCTACAGTAGCGAATATTGAAGCTATGATCAAAAAATACGTTTAGGACAGTACGATACGGATGAGAAGGTATATATAGCTTTAACATCATATATACCTATCTGAAAGACCGGCATTCCGGTTCAGGGTGACATTTATAAAATACTTAAAAGATCGACCTTTGTGTGTAGTACCGGGCTTTGTGTCGAAACGACCCTCTACAAATTATTCCGACACTTTGCTATAGGGCAAAAAAGGTAAAAAAGTTTATTGTTTCTTATAAAGTCACATAAGTGGACCTGTTGGCAAAATACAGGTTTTGCCTTACGGATCGGGAATGACCGAAATATATCGTAGCAGGACGACCACAGTCCGGATCGTTTTGCAAATGCCGAAACAGTCAATATGGTTTCGGTAAAAGAGCTTAGAGTAAAGAAGTTGTGTCACTTAAGTTTTTTTGCTGAAACCTTAGTATAAAAGGAGGTATCAGAATGCGTTTAGAAGTAGGCAATATCTTCATAAATGATATACAATTTGCCGCTGAGACAAAGGTAGATAAGGGCGTATTGTATGTCAACAAGGAAGAACTGGCTGAGCTTTTGAAAGAAGATGAACATATAGCAAGTGTTGAATTCTTCATAGCAAAGCCCGGAGACAGTACAAGAATAACTCCTGTAAAGGATGTTATCGAGCCACGTGTTAAAGTTGAAGGAGCGGGAGGAGTATTCCCGGGAGTTCTCAGTAAGGTCGATGTGGTCGGACAAGGAAAGACACATGTACTTAAGGGAGCGGCTGTTGTTACAACAGGAAGGATAGTAGGTTTCCAGGAGGGTATCGTGGATATGTCGGGTCCGGGAGCGGAGTACACACCGTTTTCAAAGACCTGTAATCTGGTGGTAAAGGCTGAGGTCACAGACGGACTTTTACAACATGCTCATGAGGAAGCATTAAGATATGTAGGATTTAAGACAGCAAAATATCTCGGAGAAGCAGGAAGGAATGTAAAACCGGATGAGGTACATACTTATGAGACCAAGCCTCTGCTTGAGCAGATAGCCGAATATCCGGATCTTCCTAAGATTGCATACGTATACATGCTTCAGACACAGGGATTGCTTCATGATACTTATGTATACGGAGTAGATGCCAAAAAAATAGTACCTACCATCATCTATCCTACAGAAGTAATGGACGCAGCTATAGTTTCAGGTAACTGTGTATCAGCTTGTGATAAGAATCCGAGCTACGTTCACATGAATAATCCGGTAATACATGATTTATACAAGCTTCACGGTAAAGAATATAATTTCCTGGGTGTAATAATTACCAATGAGAATGTTTACCTGGCAGATAAAGAAAGATCATCCAACTGGACCGCAAAGCTTGCTGAATATATGGGACTCGATGCGGTAATAATATCTGAAGAAGGATTCGGTAATCCGGATACCGACTTGATAATGAACTGCAAGAAGATCACCGCTAAGGGTATCAAGACTGTAATACTTACAGATGAGTATGCGGGAAGAGACGGAGCATCACAATCACTTGCCGATGCCGATGCGGCGGCAGATGCCTGTGTGACCGGAGGTAATGCGAATATGATCATAGACTTGCCTAAGATGGACAATGTTATAGGGCATACCGAGTTCGTGGATAAGATCGCAGGAGGATTTGCGGGTTCACTTAAGGAAGACGGAAGTATACAGGTCGAGGTACAGGCTATCACCGGTGCAACCTCAGAAGTCGGATTTGCTCATCTTACAGCAAGAACATACTAAAGTCAATAAACAAAAGTATTAAATCAATGAAATCAAGGAGAATGTTATGAGTCTATTAGAAGGAAAAAAAGTAATCGTAATAGGCGATAGAGACGGTATTCCGGGTCAGGCTATAGAAGAGTGCCTTAAGGGAACACCGGCAGAAGTGATCTACGCCTCAACAGAATGTTTTGTCTGAACCGCTGCAGGCGCTATGGATCTTGAGAACCAGAAACGTGTTAAGGATGCCGCTGATAAGTACGGCAACGAGAACGTTATGGTTATCATAGGTGCAGCAGAAGCCGAAGCTGCCGGATTGGCAGCCGAAACAGTAACCATGGGTGACCCGACATTTGCAGGACCTCTCGCAGGGGTAGCACTTGGGCTTTCAGTATACCATGCGGTAGAACCGGAATTTAAGAACGAAGTTGATCCGGAAGTATTCGATGAGCAGATAGGTATGATGGAAATGGTTCTGGACGTAGACGGAATTATTGAAGAGATGAATAACATAAGAAGCGGAAATATTTAATTTTATTAATTGTAGGAGGCGATAAAATGGCAAAAACAAGAGTGGTTCACTATATTAACCAGTTCTATGCCGGAATAGGTGGAGAAGAATTCGCCGGTCAAGAACCGATAAAACTTGATAAGCTTCCGCCTATAAGTGTGCAGTTGCAAAATAATCTCGGAGAAGGTGTGGAAATAGCGGCAACGATCGTCTGCGGTGACTCGTATTTTAATGAGAATCTTGAAACCGCAAGTGAGAAGGTACTTACACTTATTCAAGCTGAAAAGCCCGATATGGTGATCGCAGGACCTGCATTCAATGCCGGAAGATACGGTATGGCTTGCGGTACGGTATGTAACTTGCTTGTTGAAAAGGGTATTACGGCTATTACTGCTATGTATGACGAAAACCCCGGAGTAGACGTATTCAAGAAATATTTATATAGTAAGAACATCGGACTCTGCGGCAGGTATGAGAAAGGCACTTCCGGCTATAGCTAAGTTTGCAAAGAAGCTTTTAGCGGGAGAGAAGATAGGACTTCCGGCAGATGAGGGATATATCGCAAGAGGTATCCGTGTAAATATGTTTGCTGAGGAAAGAGGTTCCAAGAGAGCTGTGGATATGCTTGTAGCAAAACTTAAGGGCGAGGCGTTCACAACAGAATATCCTATGCCTAACTTTGACAGAGTAGCTCCCAACCCTGCAGTTAAGGATATCAGCAAGGCTAAGATAGCCGTAGTCACATCAGGAGGTATAGTACCTAAGGGTAATCCTGACAGAATAGAGTCTTCATCAGCACAAAGATACGGGAAATATGATATCTCAGGTTTTAACGATCTTACAGATAAAGATCATGAGACGGCTCACGGCGGTTATGACCCTGTATATGCCAATCAGGATTCTGACAGAGTAGTTCCTGTCGATGCTTTAAGAGTTCTCGAGAAAGAGGGTAAGATAGGAAAACTCCATGATTTCTATTATTCAACCGTAGGTAACGGTACTGCTGTTATGAATGCAAAGAAATTCGCTGCCGAGATAGCTAAAGATCTCTTGGACAATCAGGTAGATGCGGTCATCCTGACTTCTACTTGAGGTACCTGTACACGTTGCGGTGCAACGATGGTAAAAGAGATAGAAAGAGCGGGAATACCTGTAGTACATATGTGTACTGTAGTACCTATCTCTTTAACAGTCGGAGCTAACAGGATAGTACCTACTGTTGCTATTCCACATCCTCTCGGTAATCCTGAGCTTGACGCAAAAGAGGAATTTAACCTTAGAAAGAAATTAGTGGAAAGGGCACTTAAGGCACTACAAACAGAAGTTCAGGAACAAACAGTTTTTGAAGACTAATTCAAAGCAGTGCAGGGAGGTGTTTTATGCCAAAGGCAGTACTAAAGGGGGCGAGTTATATACTTGTACATACCCCCGACATGATTTACAACAATGGAACAACCACACAGACAGAGCTTAAGACCAATCCGGATTCCGAGTTCTTAAAAGAGGTCAAAAAGCACTTTAGAACCTATGAAGAAGTTGTTTCATATCCGCCAAATCAAGCATACATAGGCAATGTATTTCCCGATGATCTTGAAAACTATGCTCAACCTTGGTATGACAAGAAGGTTGAAGGGGCTTCAAGATACGGAAAGTTCGGAGAGATACAACCTCAACTTGAGTTTATAGCTATGATGAAAGCGGTAGATACTTTTGACCTGGTAAAGCTTGATAAAAACTTTACAGCCAAGGCAAAAGAAGTAATTTCAGCAGATCCTGTATTTAACGAAACTGATGTTCAGGCTCTAAAAGAAGGTGAAGACAGCGAAGTTATAGAAAAGTTGGTTTCCGAAGAACATTCCGAGCCTATAGAACATGAGGGTAAGTTAGTCGGTTGTGTAAAAAGAGCACATGATGTAGACCCTAACCTTACCGCACATGTAATGTTTGAAAACTTAGTTGTTAAAGCTTCGGGAGTTTTGGCTGCAAGACATCTTGTAAAGGTTACGGGTATAGATCCGACTTCCGTAGAATATGTTATAGAGTGTTCGGAGGAAGCCTGCGGTGATATGAATCAAAGAGGCGGAGGCAACTTTGCAAAATCCGTAGCCGAGTGTAGCGGTTTTACAGGAGCTACAGGTTCAGACTTAAGAGGATTTTGTGCCGCACCGACACATGCACTTATATCAGCCGCATCTTTGGTAAAGGCAGGTGTGTATAAGAATGTTGCAGTAGTAGCGGGAGGAGCGACTGCCAAGCTTGGTATGAATGCAAAGGATCATATCAAAAAAGGTGCTCCGGTACTTGAGGATGTACTTGGAGGTTTTGCGGTACTTGTATCTGAGGATGACGGTGTATCTCCGTATCTTAATACAGACCTGATAGGAAGACATACTGTAGGTACGGGCTCTTCGCCTCAGGCTGTCATGACGGCACTTATTGCACACCCTCTTGAAAAGGGGAACTTGAAGATCACTGATGTGGATAAATATTCTGTGGAAATGCAAAATCCCGATATAACAAAACTTGCAGGTGCCGGAGATGTACCGGAAGCCAACTACAAGATGATAGCGGCACTTGCGGTCAAAAAGGGAGAGCTTGAGAAAGCACAGCTTGCTTCATTTGCAAAGACATACGGTACCTTCGGTTTTGCACCTACACAGGGGCATATACCTTCGGGAGTTCCTTTCCTTGGCTATGCGATAGATAAGCTCAAAGCCGGGGATTATAACAGGATAATGGTAGTCGGAAAGGGATCACTGTTCCTTGGAAGAATGACCAATCTGTTTGACGGAGTTTCATGTATGATAGAAGCAAATAAAGGCATTGAAAAAGAAGCAGGCAAGGTAGATGAGCAGCAGATAAGGAAGATGATAGCCGAAGCTATGAGAAAACTTGCCGAGAACTTCGTACAGTAGGAGGTGCCTTTATGAACAAACAGATAGCAAAGGTATTTGAAGATATTGCCAATGCGATAGAAAGCGGTTCATTTGCATCTGCAAAAAGAGTGGCTTTAACTACACTTGGAAGTGAGCATGGAGAAGGTAATCTTCTTGAGGGTGCCTTACTTGCAAAAAAACTATATCCAAACCTTGATATAGCATTGATCGGAAGAAAAATGATACCGGACTTTTCACTTATGAAGTGGAAACGGAAGAAGAAATGTATAAGGTAATGGAAGAAAAGCTCGACTCTAAGGAGATAGCTGCCTGCGTTACCATGCATTATAACTTTCCTATAGGAGTTTCTACAGTCGGAAGAGTAACAACACCTGCAAAGGGTAAGGAACTGATACTTGCAACGACTACGGGAACCTCATCCGCCAACAGAGTGGAGGCTATGGTTAAAAATGCCGTAGCGGGTATTATTACCGCAAAGTCTTTAGGAATCGAGGATCCAAGTCTCGGAATACTCAACCTTGACGGTGCAAGGACTGCTGAGAAGATCTTAAAAGAGATAGCTGCAGCAGGATACAGTATCAATTTTGCAGAGTCAAAACGTGCGGACAAAGGAGTTGTTATGCGTGGCAATGACTTGCTGCTTGCAACACCGGATGTTATGGTCACGGACTCACTTACAGGCAATGTACTTATGAAGATGTTCTCATCCTTTACTTCAGGCGGAGAGTATGAAGTAAGCGGTTACGGTTACGGTCCGGGAGTGGGAGAAGGATTTAACAGAAATATACTTATAATATCAAGAGCTTCGGGAGCACCTGTGATCGCAAATGCTTTGAAATACGCTTTTGATATTGCGAGCGGAGATATTGAAAAGCATGCCGAGACTGAGTATCAAAGCCTGGCAAAGCTTAATTGGCAGTCTATCATAGATAAGTACACAGCTAAAAAGGAAGCGAAGTCTACAGATGAGAAAATAGAAGCTCCAAGCAAAGAGGTCGTTACGGCACAGATCTCGGGAGTGGATGTTATGGATATAGATGACGCTGTACATATGCTGTGGAAGGCAGGTATTTATGCGGAAGGAGGCATGGGCTGTACCGGTCCGGTAGTCCTTGTGAATACCTCGAAGTTTGATAAAGCCCTGGAGCTTATTAAAAAAGAAGGCTTTGCAAGTGCATAGAAAGTATTTGTAAAAAGCAGGGATGGTCCCGACTATAACCGGCAAATCGTAAAGTTTTTCTCACTGTCTTATAGTATAGATCAAACAATAAAAGAAGCTTTTATTAGGATCAAGTATAAAAGCTTCTTTTTTAATTGCAAAAATCTATATTATTAGATAAACTTATATAAAATTTCAAACTAAATTAAGGCAATTTTTTTAAGTATATGTTACTATAGAATTTATAGTGTTCGGATCTCGAAGTTTTATGAATATGCCTCGATCTTAAGATCGAGGGGGCATACATATTCGTAATAATCAAAAAACGGTATATAATAAAAAGCGGATCGCTGAGGGTGTTTGGCGGGTAAATTACAGTAAAGAGTATACCTTGCCGTAGCGATGAAAGTAAACCGCAGTCAAGCCGAACACGAGTTGGTTTGTTTTAGAATATTATACAGGATCAAAAAAGATGTGAGAGGAGTTTTATATGTCACAAATAAATATATTGGTAGTAGATGATGAAAAAGAAATAGCGGAATTGGTCGAGATACATTTGGTCAGTGACGGATATAAAGTATTTAAAGCCGAGAATGCGGAAGAAGGACTTAAGATCTTAGAGGAAGAGGAGATACATTTGGCACTTATTGATATAATGATGCCGGGTATCAGCGGTCTGGAGATGTGCAAGAAAATCAGAGAGACAAAGAATATTCCTATAATCATGTTAAGTGCAAAAAGTTCGGATCTTGATAAGATCCTCGGACTGGGAACAGGTGCGGATGATTACGTAACAAAGCCTTTCAATCCGCTCGAGCTTACCGCAAGAGTAAAATCACAGCTTAGAAGATATACTCAGTTCAATCCCAATAACATGGAAACTAACAAGAATGAGATAACCATAAAAGGACTTACCATAAACAAGGATAATCATAAAGTAATAATATATGATGAAGAGGTCAAACTTACACCTATAGAGTTCGATATACTTTATCTTTTGGCAAGTAATGCCGGTAAGGTGTTCTCGACCGACGAGATCTTTGAAAAGGTCTGGAACGAGAAGGTATATGAAGCCAATAACACCGTTATGGTTCATATAAGAAGGCTCAGAGGTAAAATGAAGGATGATGAGAGAGTAGACAAGATAATAACTACAGTATGGGGAGTGGGATACAAGGTTGAAAAATAATAAGCAGAAAACATTTCATACAAGAGTGCTTGCCAATATTATATATAGCTTAGTTATTACAATGCTCTTTGAAGTATTTTTTGTAAATGTTATCGTAGGTATGTCATTATATTCCAATATGCAACAGTCTCAAAATGAATTGGTCTTTTCAGCAGTCCATTTTGAGACTGTTGTTGTATTGGTTTTTGTACTTATCGGGATAGTTTTATTTACAGCTATATTTTATTTATTGCAAAAACGTTCTTTTTCATATATTCAAAAACTGTCCGATGCCATGAGAGAGATAGCGGACGGTAATTTGAATACTTATGTACAGGTGGAGGACGATAATGAATTCTCAGACATGGCAAGTAATTTAAATTACATGATAAAAGAACTAAATGCCCTTATGGAAAGGGAAAGAGAGTCGGAACGAACAAAGAATGAACTTATAACCAATATAGCACATGATCTCAGAACTCCGCTGACATCTATAATAGGATATCTGGAGCTGATATCAAACAGTAAGAATCTGACAGAGGAAACGAGAATAAAGTATACCGAAGTGGCATATACAAAAGCAAAGAAGTTGCAAAAACTTATAGAGGATCTGTTCGGACTTACAAAGCTTAATTGCGGAAAAATAGCTCTTAACCTTTCCAAGGTCGACTTGGTGAAACTTTTAACTCAACTTATGGAGGAGTTTTATCCGAGCTTTTCAAATAATAATTTATCATATTCACTAAAATCCAATGTAAACACGGCTATAATTACAGCCGATCCCAATCTTTTGGCAAGGCTTTTTGAAAACCTGATAGGAAATGCCATAAAGTACGGAGCCGACGGCAAAGAGATCAATGTGAAGATAGATGCCGCTTCTTCAATAGTAAAGGTTTCCGTTATCAACTACGGGAAGGTCATACCGGAGGAAGAGGTAGGTTTTATCTTTGATAAATTCTATCGTTTGGAGCAGTCAAGATCTTCCAAGACAGGAGGTACAGGACTCGGTCTTGCGATAGCAAAGAACATAGTGGAACTGCACAGCGGTACCATAGAGGTGAAAAGTAATTTTGAGGGGACGCACTTTATAGTAGGTTTAAGAGTGAATTTGGATACGAATAAGGAAAATTTTGGTTATGTATAAAAAATTATATCCGGTAATAATATTTTTTTTATGTGTGATTTTTCTCTCATTTACATACAGCAGCCTTACATTTGCAAGCAGTACCGGAGCCGAAAGTTCTGCTATAAATGATAATAATATAAGTATCGGTTTCGGTTATGACGGTACTGTAAGACTCGGAAGATATGTTCCGATCAATATAGAATACGATGAAGGAAAAGATTTTGAAGGAAAAGTATTAATAAAGACAGCCACACTTTCGGGAGAAAATTACCGATACGAATATATGGTCAAGATCGGAAAAGATGATTCTTCGGACTTTAAAAGAAGTTATTATATTCCTTTGGATAAGAATGCTTCTTCACTTTTGGTGGAAGTTTATGACCCGGTCGATTCTTTGATAGCGAAAAAAGATATGACCTTTGATTATAATGCTGAGATCTCCAAGATATTTATAGGTGTATTAAGTGATACTCCGGACAGTTTAAGCTTTTTTGATAATGTGTCGGTAAATAAGGGGATCAATATTTCAAAGGTGATAAACTTAAGCACTCAAACCTTTCCGGAAGATATGGCAGGTCTTTCTCAACTTGATATAGTTCTTGTTAGCAATTATTCCATGCAAGATCTTTCGGATAAACAGTCAAGGGCTTTGATGGAGTGGGTGAGAGAAGGCGGTATAATACTTCTGGGAACAGGTAAAAGAGCGAATGATATTCTGGGCAGATACGCACCCGAGCTGCTTGACGATATGTTCGAAGAGGCTATAAGCTATGAAGTGGACATGGGTTACAGTCTGGGGATAGAAGATCCGGGTAACAATATAGTTGAACTGGATTGCGTGGATCTTCAACTTCATAACGGCAATATACTTGTGAACGGTGATATACCATTACTCAGCAGTATAGATAAGGTACACGGTTTTATAGTCGTATCGGCATACGACTTTGTTCAGGTGGAAGAATATGCCAACAGGCATAGTGAGTATGCCGCCAAGATATTATCGGGGATCTGGACGGCAAGTTCAAAAAATACGCAAAGTATGGGAGACAACTTTTTAGGAAGCGATCTGTTCTATGAACTACAACCGGTCAAGGATCTTAGCCTGGTAGGTAAACTACCTTCGATCTTACTCGATCATCTTGATCATGTTTGCCTATGTGTTTATTATAGGTCCGGTGCTTTATATTATGTTAAGACATGTACACATGGAGATGCATTACAGAAATATTGCGATATTATCTACATTGCTTTTTTTTCGGTATTTATATATATGTCTTACGATAAATACAGGTTTCACGGTGAATTTTATAATTATGCAGCCATAACCGACATAAGTGAGAATGCCATATCGGAGGAGGTATATATCAACTTAAGAAGTACCGATAACAAGCCCTACGGAATAAATATCGCAAGTGATTACAGTATAATACCTGTGTCTTTTTATGAAAGTGATATTACAAGTCTTGAAAGCTCCGATATAAGCATAAGTTATAAAGAAAATGAAAAATACTATCAATATAAATTCAAAAAGTCCTTTTTTTCGGACAATATTTTCAGACTTAACAGGTTGAATGAAAATACAAAAAAATACGGTATACATACAGATGTCACGATCTATAATGACGAGGTATTCGGAAGTGTAACAAATAAATGTCCTTATACCATAAAAAATGCCGCTATCATAATGTTCGGTAAACTTATATTACTTGGAGATCTTGAGCCGGAAGAGGTAAAGGATATAAGCAAAACGAAAGTATATACAGTTCCTATCGTCTACAACAGCAGTGTGGCTAATATGATAACCGGACTTAATAATTACGATCAAGGTTCGGGTAATGCCTATATTGAAAGATTGGAGTACAACAATCTCATAATGTTGTATATGTATCTTTATAATTCCGGCTATAACTCGGACGCAAGAATCATAGGATTTATGGACGATGAGGAAATGAAAGATATCGTAAACGACAAGAATATGGAAAAATCCGGTAGAAATCTGCTTTCTTTTGATGTCGAAATAGGCAATACCATTGACCGGAGAATATATCAATCGGTACTTTCAAAAAGCCCTTCTGTAGTAGGAGGGGATTATGACAGCAGAAATAATACCATGTACGGACTCGATCCGGTGATACTGGAATATCAACTGGGAAGCGATATCGATATAGAAGAGTTACATTTTGAAAAAATATCGGATGAAATAAATGAACTTTCATCTCCCGATGAGTACGAGGTATTTAAGGGTGAAATGTCTTTTTTTAATTATCGTACCAATAGATACGAATTAAAGATAATAATAAATTGACCTATAACGTGGAGGAACTGATTCCTTACCTGTCACCCTCCAATACCATAACCATAAGATATGTGGATATGGGCAGTGTTATGATAGCCTTACCTATGTTAAGTGTATCGGGGAGGATAAGGTAATGCTTAAGATAAGAGGATTAAATAAATCATTTAACAAATTCAAAGCATTGGATGCCCTTGATATGAATATAGAAAGAGGCAGCGTCTACGGACTGGTGGGTCAAAACGGTGCCGGCAAGACTACTCTTATGAGGATAGTATCGGGAGTTTTGGGGTCTGACAGCGGCAGTATAAAGATCGACGATATGGATATGAAGAAGCAGTATTCACGTATAAAAGAAAAGATCGCATTTATGCCGGACAGTTTTGCCTTTCATTACAATATAACGGTTGAAGAATATATAGAATTTTTTGCCTCATGTCACGGACTTGAGGGACTCAGAGCAAGACAAATATATACTAAACTTTTGCATATGCTTTCACTTGAAGATAAGATGCAATCATTGGTAGGAAGTCTTTCAAGGGGAATGCAGCAAAGACTGTCTCTTGCCAGAGCGCTTATCAACGATCCGGGAATTCATAATTATGGATGAGCCTACTTCGGGTCTCGATCCCAAGACGAATTATAGTTTTAAAGAGCTTATAAGGCAGCTTAATTCTGAAGGCAGGACCATACTTATCAGTTCCCATATGTTGTCCGAACTTGCGGAAGTTTGTACGGATATAGGTGTTATAGACCACGGGCATATGGTTATAGAAAGCAGCTTAAGTGATATACTTAATAAGTTCAATAATACCAACCCGATAAAGATAAGGATCATGGGTAAAGAAGACAAGGCTTTTAAGATCTTCAAAGAGGATAAAAATGTAAGGTATGTAAGTGCGAGAGACGGTATTTTCTTTATTAAATTTACCGGAAATAAAAAGGATGAGGCGGCATTGCTCAAAAAACTTGTATCACAGGATATACCGGTAAGTGAGTTTATGAGAGAAGAGGCTAAGCTTGAAGCATTTTTCATGGATATCACGGCAAGTAACAAGGAGAGGATTATTATAGAAAATGACTACTAACCCTATATTCAAAAGAGACTTAAAGCTTAGCAATAAGAATATAAGAATAGCTTTGGCTGTAGGTATTTTTAATTTCAGTATACTTATGTTTGCATTGAGTAATATAGATAGATATATTTCGGATGCCACATTAAGTGCACAACTAAATTATAATGATTTTCTCGGTCTGTTTATGATACTTTTGTGCATAGACTTTGCATTTATTTTTCTTATACTGCCCGGTGTTACCGCCATGAGTATAAGTGCTGAAAGAGAAAGTCAGAGTTTATATCTTTTGATGGCGACGAAATTAAAGCCCAAAGATCTTGTCACAGGCAAGCTTTTTTATGCTATTCATACGGTCTGTCTTTTTATTATAAGCACTTTGCCCATAAGCTTATAAGTCTTATATATACGACAGTAAGTTTTGAGAAGCTTATTTTGATAATATTTTCTTATCTGGTGACTATGTTATACGTTGCGTCTATAGGAATATTTGTTTCGTCGCTGTGTAAAAAAAGCAGTATAGCAATAGAAGTTGTATATGTAGTATTGATAGCTTTAGCTTTGCTGAGTACCTATAATTTCGAGAATACATTTTTGATCAGTCCGATAAGCCCGCTCTTATTAAACTTATACAACATAAGTCATTATAATTATAAGTTCAACAGTTTCGGAATATATTTTTTGGACCCGGGAAATGTATTCAGTATACATAATATATGGATGACTTTGGCGGCACAATTATTAATTTCATTGATTTTAGTGCTTATGAGCATTTATAATACTGATTTGAGACGAAAAAGCATATTTTCATTATGGAAGAAAGATAAGTAGAATGAAAAGGAAAGGGAAATATTTATGGAATATATGTCATACAGCAGTACAAGAGGAGGAAAAGAAAAACTAAGAGCTTCTGAGGCTATACTTAAAGGTCTGGCGGCAGACGGAGGCTTATTCATGCCCGAAAGGATACCGGAGTTTGACTTTGATCTGTACAGCCTAAAGGAAAGTTCTTATCAGGAGGTGGCTTATGAGGTCATGAAACTTTTTTTGGATGACTATAGCAAAGAAGAGCTGCTTTATTGTATTGAGAATGCATACGATAATAAGTTTGATACAAAAAACATATGCGAACTGAAAAAAACAGAGGACGCATATTACCTGGAACTTTTCCACGGGAGTACGATCGCTTTTAAAGATATGGCTCTTTCAATACTTCCTTATCTGCTTACCACAGCTATGAAAAAACATAATATCAATAAAAAAATCGTAATACTTACCGCTACCAGCGGTGATACCGGTAAGGCTGCAATGGCGGGTTTTGCTGATGTTGAGGGTACCGAGATCATAGTATTTTATCCAAAAGGAGGAGTAAGTAAGATACAGGAACTTCAAATGCTTACCCAAAAAGGTGAAAATACTCATGTGGTATCCGTACATGGCAACTTCGATGCGGCACAAAGCGGAGTAAAAGAAATATTCAATGATACGAAATTTGTTGATTATCTATCATCTAATAACATACAGCTTTCAAGTGCCAATTCCATCAATATAGGAAGACTTGTACCGCAGATAGTTTATTATGTATACTCATATCTTCAACTTGTAAAAGCCGGTGAGATAAAGGAAGGAGAGATTATCAATATCTGTGTACCTACAGGTAATTTCGGCAACATACTTGCCGCCTACATAGCAAAAATCATGGGACTGCCGGTCAATAAACTTCTTTGTGCTTCTAATGACAATAAAGTCCTGTATGACTTTTTTGCAAGCGGAATATATGATAAGAACAGGGAATTTATACTTACCTCATCACCATCTATGGATATACTGATATCTTCCAATCTGGAAAGACTGCTTTACCTTGCGGCAGCTAAGGACAGTGCTAAGGTGAAAGCACTTATGGACGGACTCTCAAAACAGGGCGAATACAGGATAGATGAAAGTATGAAGAGCTTTATCAGACTTTGTCGGATTATATGCCGGCGAAGAAGATCAAAGAAAAGCAATAAAGTCGGTATATGAGAGGGACGGATACGTACTTGATACACATACTGCGGTAGCCTATGCCGCTTACGAGGATTACAGAAGAAGTACCGGAGATGAGCATAAGACTGTAATAGCCTCAACCGCAAGCCCTTATAAATTTTCACGTTCTGTAGTATTTGCCATAGAGGGTAAAAAAAGTGAAGAGTGGGAAAGTGTAGAAAAGCTTGAAGCACTCAGTAAGGTAAAAATACCGGCTGCTGTTGAAGAAGTAAGAAATGCACAGATAAGACATGATATTGAATGTGATATTGAAGATATGAAAAATACAGTAAAAGAAATATTGCTATATTCCGGGAAGTCATAAGATGAATAACTGTAGCAAAAGAGTATTATTATAAACTTCCAACAAAGTAAAAAAACTGTTCCGGGCTTGCTATCTTCGTAAAAACAACACAAAACTTCAGATAAAAGAAATAAAAAATTGATCAATTACTAATGTTAAAATGTATAATATAGTTATATATACATAGTATTATGACTGAAATCATGCCTTCACCACAAATAATATGCATATATATACTTAAATCTGTATTAAGATAAAAAGTCTCAAACTATATTACTGTAGCTTACATGGATATTCTTGTGATATAATTAGACGGTTATATAAATTTGAGAAAATCTTAAGTTTTACTCAATAAATACGTATTACTTAATAAAGGGATAATTTTAAGGAGGTAGTATATGTTGGTTTCTGCAACACAGATGCTTAAAAAAGCCAGGGAAGGACATTATGCGGTAGGTCATTTCAATATCAATAATCTGGAGTGGACCAAAGCTGTTCTTATTGCTGCAAAAGAGCTCAACTCTCCGGTAATACTCGGAGTGTCTACAGGTGCTGCAAGCTATATGGTGGGTTACAAAACGGTAGCCGATATGGTCAAGGCTATGATAGAAGAGATGGAGATCACACAGCCGGTTGCTTTACACCTTGATCACGGTACTTATGATGCTTGTTATAAATGTATAGAGGCAGGCTTTTCTTCAATAATGTTTGACGGTTCACATTTTCCTATAGATGAAAACCTTGCAAAGACTAAGGAATTGGTAGAGGCAGCACATGCAAAGGGTATGTCTATAGAAGCAGAGGTAGGTTCTATCGGCGGTGAAGAAGACGGTGTTATAGGTATGGGCGAGTGTGCGGATCCTAATGAGTGTAAGGAAATAGTCGATCTTGGAATAGACTTCCTTGCGGCAGGTATAGGTAATATACACGGCAAATATCCGGCAAACTGGCAGGGACTTAACTTTGAAGTGTTGGAGGCAATAAATAATAAAACAAGCGGTATTCCTTTGGTTCTTCACGGAGGTACGGGAATTCCGGCAGATATGATCAAGAAGGCTATAAGTCTCGGTGTTGCAAAGATCAATGTAAATACAGAGTGTCAGCTTGTATTTGCCGAGTCTACACGTAAATATATAGAAGCGGGTAAGGATCTTGAGGGTAAAGGTTTTGACCCCAGAAAGCTTCTTGCACCGGGCTTTAATGCCATAGTGGATATGGTAAAAGAAAAGATGGAATTATTCGGTTCTGTCGGTAAAGCATAAACTAAGAAGTATTAGAATCTTAAGGGCTGTCGCATGTATATCAGGGAAATGATCTGCGGATATACTGTGACAGCCTGTTTATAAATAAATGGGGATGATAAATATATGGGTGAAATAAAAAGTATAGATGAATTTTTCGGTTGTGATGTATTCGGCGACAGTGCTATGTCTACCTATCTTCCCAAGGATGTGTACAGGAAGCTTAAAAAGACTATAGAAGACGGTGCGGAACTTGACAGAAGTATAGCCGGTGTGGTTGCACACGGTATGAAAGAATGGGCTATACAAAGAGGTGCCACACATTATACACACTGGTTTCAGCCGCTTTCGGGAGTATCTGCGGAAAAGCAGGAAAGTTTCATATCTTCGGTATCGAACGGTAAGGTGATATTGGAATTTTCAGCCAAAGAGCTTGTAAAAGGTGAGTCCGATGCTTCCAGTTTCCCATCGGGCGGACTTAGAGCAACTTTTGAAGCAAGAGGTTATACGGCATGGGATTGTACTTCACCCGCATTTTTAAGAAAGGATGCCATAGGTATAACTTTGTGTATACCGACGGCTTTTTGCTCATATAAAGGTGAAGCCCTGGACAGAAAAACTCCGCTTTTAAGATCCATGCAGGCTATTGACAAAGAGGCGATAAGATTGCTCAGACTCTTCGGCAATACAAGATCCAAGAGAGTCGTTCCGAGTGTCGGTGCGGAGCAGGAATATTTTATCGTGGATAGAGACAAGTATTTAAAGAGAAAAGATCTGATCTATGCAGGTCGTACACTCTTCGGTGCAATGCCGCCAAAGGGTCAGGAACTGGATGACCATTACTACGGAACTATAAGAGACAGAGTCGCACGTTTTATGAATGACTTAAACCATGAGCTTTGGCGAATGGGAGTTCCTGCCAAGACACAGCATAACGAAGCCGCACCGGCACAGCATGAGCTTGCGCCTATATATGAGCAGGTAAATATTGCGACCGACCATAATCAGCTTGTCATGGAAACCATGAAAAGACTTGCTTTCAACCACAACCTGCATTGCTTATTGCATGAAAAACCCTTTGCCGGAGTAAACGGATCGGGTAAGCACAACAACTGGTCACTTATGACTGATGACGGTATCAATATGCTTAATCCGGGAGAGACACCGCATGAGAATATGCAATTTTTATTGGTACTTGCCTGTATTTTAAAAGCTGTAGACAGACATGCCGAGCTTCTAAGAGAGACTGCGGCAACAGTAGGTAATGATGCAAGACTGGGATCGAATGAAGCACCTCCTGCGATAATTTCCGTATTCCTCGGTGAGCAGCTAGAAGATGTTATTGACCAGCTTTGCAGCACCGGACTGGCAACGCATTCCATACAGGGTGGTATGTTAAAAACAGGAGTCAATACCTTACCGGATTTTGAAAAGGATGCTACCGACAGAAACAGAACATCTCCGTTTGCATTTACAAATAATAAATTCGAGTTCAGAATGCTCGGTTCTTCCGAGTCTATAGCCTCAACCAATGTGGTGCTCAATACCATAGTGGCTGAAAGCTTTAAAGAAGCGGTAGATGAACTTGAAAGATCCTCTGACTTTGATATGGCATTACATGACTATGTAAAGACCACATTTGCCGATCACAGAAGGATAATCTTTAACGGAAACGGCTATTCGAAAGAGTGGGTGGAAGAAGCGAAGAGAAGGGGACTTCCGAATATACCTTCATCCGTAGAAGCTATATCCGCTATAGTAAGCGAAAAGACCGTAAAACTTTATGAAAGCTTCAATGTATTTACCAGAGCCGAGCTTGAGGCAAGGCTTGAGATAGAATATGAGGCATATTCAAAAGCTATCAATATAGAAGCGAAGACCATGCTCAACATGGCAGGTAAGTCCTTGCTTCCGGCAATCATGAAATACAGCGGAGACCTTGCAAAGTCCATAAAGGCGGTAAACGATCTGGGGCTTGATGTTACAGCGGAGGAAGAAACACAGATACTTAAAAATATATTAAAGCTCCATAACCTGGCAAGGGAAACTTACAGGAAACTGGATGAGAGTGTTAAAGAAGTTGCAGCCATAAGCGATTTTGAGAAGAAAGCATTCGCATATCACAAACAAATAGTGCCGGTAATGAAGGAACTGAGGGAGTTTGTGGATGAGATAGAAATGCTTGTGGATAAAGAATACTGGCCTATGCCAAGTTACGGAGATCTTATTTTCGAAATATAAATATTATGAAGGAAACAGCACAAAAATTAAAAGATACAAAATTATTTATAGGATTAAATGAGGAAGAGATATTAAATTGTTTAAATAGCGCAGATTTCAAAATAGAAGAATATGAAAAAGACGAGACGATCTTTCATGTTGGAGATAAAGCCGTACATATCAATGTGCTTATAGACGGCACGGTGAATGTATGTCGTGATTCTATGGACGGTAAAAGAAGCATAGTAGCTATATTTACCGCTGCGGGTTCTATATTCGGTGAGGTATTCCTCTTCCTTAAGGATAAGGGTTATGAGCATTACGCAAAAGCTGCCTCTAAAGTGAGGATATTAAAGATACCGAAAGACTATCTTTTTGAAACTTCAAAAGCTGCTAAAGATTATCACAAAGTATTTTTAAAAAATATGATCTCAGACCTTGCTTTAAAAAATTATTATCTTAACAGAAAGGTTCAGATACTTTCCTGTTCGAGTTTGAGGCAAAAAATAGCAATGTTTCTTATTCAAAATATGGATAAGGACAAAAGATGTGTACCGGGTCTTGGCAGAGAAGAAATGGCAGACTTACTTAATACGGCAAGACCCTCACTTTCCAGAGAGTTGATGAAGATGCAGGAAGAGGGCATCATCAGTATCGATAAAAAACAGATTCTTATAAAAGATATTAAAGCCTTGGAAAATTTATAAATATAGTAACACAAGTTACGGAAATAAAAAAAGCCTTTTGCTATCATTTGATACGTAAGAGGCTTTTTTATATAGCTTGTTAAAACTAAATTATAGTGTTTAACGAAAGGATTTAAGCTCTTAGATCTATTAAGACAATTCGTTTGACACTATAGAGGTTTAGATCTGCTCAAGTGATGTAGAATAAAGATCTTAATATATCGTAAAATAAGGAGATTCAATATGGATAATAAGATGTTTTGTTATCAATGTCAGGAGACTGCAGGAAATAAGGGCTGTACACAGATGGGCGTATGCGGTAAGAATCCTGAAGTTGCAGGTTTGCAGGACGTGCTTGTGTACGTAAGTAAGGGACTTTCGGCTATCACTACAAGACTGAGAAAAGAGGGTAAACCGGTAAGTAAAGATGTAAATCATTTTATAACCCTTAATTTATTTATAACTATAACCAATGCCAATTTTGATGAAGAGGCAATTATGGACAGGATAGAAGCTTCTCTTAAGCTCAGAAGAGAACTTATAAAGCAGGTATCAAGCCCTAATACCCTTCCGGAGGCGGCTCACTGGGATACAGACAACAGAGGTATTTACAAAGTCAAGGCACTGACTGTAGGTGTGCTTGCAACAGAGAATGAGGATGTAAGATCGTTAAGAGAACTTATAATATATGGTCTTAAGGGTCTGTCAGCATATTCAAAGCATGCCAACGTACTTATGCAGGATGATGAAGAAGTTGATGCATTCTTACAAAGAGCACTCAGTGCTACATTGGATGATAGCTTAAGTGTGGAAGAGCTTATTGCTTTAACCTTAGAGACAGGTAAATACGGTGTGTCAGGTATGGCACTTTTGGACAAGGCAAATACTTCCGCTTACGGAAATCCGGAGATAAGTCATGTAAATATCGGGGTATCCGACAGACCGGGTATACTTATATCGGGACATGACTTAAGAGATATGGAACTTTTGCTTAAGGCGACCGAGGGTACGGGAGTTGATGTGTATACACACTCTGAGATGCTTGCAGCCAATTATTATCCGGAACTTAAAAAGTATAAGCACTTCATAGGAAACTACGGTAATGCATGGTGGAAGCAAAAGGAAGAATTCGAGAGTTTTAACGGACCTATACTTATGACCACAAACTGTATAGTACCTCCTAAGGATAGTTACAAGAACAGGCTCTTTACAACAGGTTCCGCAGGTTATCCGGGTTGTAAGCATATAGGTGATGACAAGGACTTTAGCGAGATCATAGAGCTTGCCAAGACCTGTAAGCCACCGGTGGAGATAGAAAGCGGTGAGATAGTGGGAGGTTTTGCTCACAATCAGGTCCTTGCCCTTGCAGATAAGATAGTTGAGGCTATCAAGAACAAAGATATCAAGAGATTTGTAGTAATGGGAGGCTGTGACGGTCGTGCAAAATCAAGAAATTATTATACGGACTTTGCAAAGGCTTTGCCAAAAGATACGGTTATTCTTACAGCCGGTTGTGCCAAGTTTAAGTATAATAAGCTTCCGTTGGGAGATATAGGAGGCATACCGAGAGTACTTGATGCCGGTCAATGTAACGACTCTTATTCTATAGCTGTGATAGCTCTTAAACTGAAGGAAGTTTTCGGGCTTGAAGATATCAATGAACTTCCGGTAGTTTACAATATAGCATGGTATGAACAAAAAGCTGTTATAGTGTTGCTGGCTCTTTTATATCTCGGAGTTAAGAATATTCATTTAGGGCCTACACTTCCTGCCTTCCTTTCACCGAATGTTGCCAAGGTATTGGTTGAAAACTTCGGCATAGCACCTATAGGAAGCGTTGATGATGATATTAAGTTATTCTTCTCTGATTCGGAGGGTGTAGCTTAATTTATAAATGAAGACCGGGTACCCGGTTAAGTAGCAGATCGGTCAAAACAATAATAAATTCACACAAACTGCGAAAATTCATATTTGCGCCAAAAAGCAGTGATCTAACCCATAGATAAACTTATTTGAAGGATTCGCAACTTACTTTGACCGATAAAATAATTGCTGTAAAGACTAAAGTACAAGGTCTTTCTTTAATACAGATATGGGCAGAGTCTAAATGACTCTGCCCATAAGTAATTATATACGGATCTTATACTTTTAAGGACTCGGGACACTTGGCTACTTAGGAGCAGCAGGGCAATTATATACAGATCTTATACCTTTTAAATATAATAATAAAATTATCAGAAAAATCAACAGATATTTTTTTATTAATAATAAATGTATATATATAATAAGGTGATACTGTTTAATCAATTATCAATGATAATTTATTAATAGTTAATTGTAAAACAAAGCTAAAGATGATATTATGATTTAAATTCATAGTAATATTTTTATACATAAAGTTTTTGGGAGGGGCTTTATATTTAGAAAGGAGAGTATTATGAAAAAAAAGATAAGAATATTATCGGCAGCTTTGATGATAATTGCATTAGCTTTGACAGCCTGCGGCTCAGGTAACTATTCCAAAAGCCAAGGTAGCGATTACAATTATGATGAGACAGCCGCTTATGAACAGGCGGGAGGATTAGCCAAAGAGGAGCCGGCAGGTGCGTATCCTGCAAACGAATATGAGAAAAGCGGTGAGGTTGAGGCTACTACAGAGGTAAATCCTGTAGCAAGCGGTGAGTACAAACAGAAACTTATTAAGACGGTCGACCTCAATATAGTTACAAAAGAGTACGATAAAAGTGTAACGGATCTTAATAACTACATAAAGAAGAATAACAGCTATGTGGAATATTCTAATACATATAATCCGCAAAGTAACAACAGTTATGAGAAAAATACCAGAAGTGCAACATATACTATAAGAGTACCTGAGGATAAGCTTGATACACTTGTTGTTGATCTGGAAACTGTCGGAACGGTCACTTCAAAGACGGAGAATGTTAGAGATGTAAGTCTTGAGTATTCGGATATAGAATCTCACAAAAAGGCTTTGGAAGCGGAAGAAGAAAGTTTGCTTAATCTTTTAGCCAATGCACAAAGTGTAGAGGCAATAATAGCATTGCAAAGCAGGTTATCGGAGATCAGGTATGAAAAAGAGTCTTATGAGTCAAGCCTCAGACTGTATGACAATCAGGTACAGTATTCTACAGTATCACTAAGCCTTAATGAGGTAAAAGAATATGATACTATATCGGAGGAAACATACTGGGGTAAGCTTCAAAAGAGTTTTGCATCAAGTATGGCAGGTTCGGTATATTTCTTCGGGGAATTGTTGATTTTTATATTTGCATGCTTGCCATATCTGGTTCCTTTGGCACTCATAATAGCTCTGATTTGCTTTGTGATCATAAAATTATCAAATAAAGGCAAAGCAAGAAAAGAAAAAATCTATAAGCAAAAGTCCGAGAACAGTAAGACCGGCGATGGAAAAGCGGCTGATAAAGAAAGCGAATCAAAGACCGGGGAAAATACTTTGATCAAAGAACAAAAACAGGAAGAAAGCAAAAAGGAAAACTAAGTTTACGATTCGGAAAATTTTTTGTTTCGATAACTATTAAAATACCGAATCTTATCACTGTGACATTTCGAGAAAACCCGGATAAAATTAATGAGACCCCTAAAATTTGACTTTTAGGGGTCTCATTGATCTTTAGTGAAAAAGTTATATATTACTTTAAGTTCACAGCGTTTAGCGATCTGAACTATCAAGTCTGAAGCCTTGATCATGTCTTCAATAGCTACCATCTCAAATCTTCCGTGGAAGTTGTGACCTCCTGCGAAGATATTGGGACACGGAAGTCCCATAAATGAAAGTCTTGAACCGTCAGTACCGCCACGTATAGGCTGGATTATAGGTTCTATATCTATATCCTTCATAGAATTTACTGCCAGATCTATGATCTCGGTATGGGGTTCTACGACCTCACCCATGTTGTAATATGTATCTACAAGCTCTAATTTAGCAACATTACCATGCTTGGCATTGATATATGCAAGAGCTGACTCCATAAGTTTCTTTCTTTCTTCGAACTTGGCTCTGTCATGATCTCTTACCAGATATTCAAGTCTTGCATTCTCTATATCTCCGGACATCTCGTTAAGCATAAAGAAACCTTCACGTTTTTCGGTATGCTCAGGTCTTTGCTCCGGTGGTAATAAAGAGTTGAACTCCATTGCTACATAAGCGGCATTGATCATAACATTCTTAGCTGTGCCGGGATGTACGCTTTTACCCTTAACTGTAAGTATGGCTGCTGCGGCATTGAAGCTTTCATATTCAAACTCACCCAATTCACTGCCGTCCATAGTATAGGCAAAATCAGCCCCGAAGCCTTCTACATCAAAATAGTCCGCACCGTTTCCGATCTCTTCATCAGGTGTAAATGCTATCTTGATATCGCCGTGTTCTATCTCGGGATGTGCTATGAGATATTCCACAGCTGTCATTATCTCTGCTATACCGGCTTTATCGTCAGCACCGAGAAGAGTGGTACCGTCAGTGGTTATAATGGTCTTTCCGACTAACTTCTTAAGTACGGGGAAGTCTGATTCCGTGATGCTGTACTCGTCATTTAAGCGTATATCACCGCCGGTATAATTAACTATCTGAGGGTTGGTACAACCTCCCTTTAATGCCGGACTGGTATCCACATGTGCTATAAAACCTATCTTTGGAGCGGGTTTTTGAGTGTTTGCCTTAAGGGTTGAATATAAGTAGCCTTCCTTATCGAGTCTTACCTCTAAACCAAGTGCTTCAAGCTCTTCTTTAAGCTTATTAAGCAAGTTAAATTGGATATCAGTACTGGGTACTGTAGTTGATTTCGGATCTGACATAGTATCAATAGCTATGTAAGAAAGAAATCTTTCAACTATTTTTTCCATGTTTTAAACTCCTTTATATTTTTTTTATCGAAACATAAATTTCGACTAAAACACTTTGATCGCAAAACCGTCAGGTGACATGCTATAAAAACCGCACCGGACAAAGGAGAATTTCTGTATATGTCAAATAAGCAATCATGTAGGATTTAATGAAAATCTTATACGATTCCCTGTGATATCATAGCGAGTGCAACTTTTTCAAAACCTGCTATGTTGGCTCCGGCAACATAATCGCCGGGAACTCCGTACTTCTTGGCCGCATCGTCAACTTTTTTAAATATGTCCTTCATGATTACCTTAAGTCTTGAGTCCACATCTTCAAAGGTCCATGAAAGTCTCATTGCATTCTGACTTTGTTCAAGTCCGGAAACAGCAACTCCTCCGGCATTGGAAGCTTTTCCCGGTATGAAAAGTACCTTATGTTGTTGTAAATAATGTGTAGCTTCAAGAGTTGTAGGCATATTAGCTCCTTCAGCCACGGCAAAACAACCGTTTTCAACCAGTGCTTTCGCACCTTCAAGCTCAAGCTCGTTTTGTGTGGCACAAGGAAGATAGATATCACACTTGATATTCCAGATTCCCTTTCCTTCATAATAGCTTGAACCGCTTACTCTGTCAACATATTCCTTGATACGTCCACGCTTAACTTCCTTGATATCTTTGACCACAGCCAGATCTATTCCGTTAGGATCGTGTATGTAGCCGTTGGAATCGTTGAGAGCAACTACCTTAGCACCGAGTTCTATAGACTTTTGAGCCGCATATATGGCAACATTTCCGGAACCGGTGATTACTACGGTTTCCTTTTATTTCTTTATCGTTAGCCTTACACATTTCTGAAAGTATATATACAAGACCGTAGCCTGTAGCCTCAGTTCTTGCAAGAGAACCTCCGAAAGGTATGCCCTTGCCGGTGAATACTCCTTCAAAAGAAGTGCTCAGTCTCTTGTACTGTCCGAACATGTATCCTACTTCTCTGCCGCCTACACCTATATCACCGGCAGGTACGTCTATGTCCTTACCTATATATTTGTATAATTCACTTATGAAACTTTGACAAAAAGCCATGATCTCTCTGTCAGACTTACCCTTGGGATCAAAGTTGGCACCACCCTTGGCACCGCCCATAGGAAGTCCGGTAAGAGAGTTCTTGAAAGTTTGCTCAAAGCCCAGGAATTTAAGAATTGATCTGTTTACGCTCTTATGAAATCTTATACCGCCCTTATATGCACCTATAGAGTTGTTGAACTGTACTCTATAGCCTCTGTTGATATGCACTATTCCGTTATCGTCTACCCACGGAACTCTGAATGAGACGGTTCTGTCAGGTTCTACCATACGCTCGAGCAAAGCATGTCTGCGGTACAGGTCCTCATGTTCACTTACTATAGGCTCCAATGATTCCAAAACTTCCTTTACAGCCTGATGAAACTCCGGCTCGTTGGGATTAGTTGTTACGACTTTATCTAAAACTTCATTTATATAAGACATAGTTATCCCCCTTATTTGAATTTTAGATTAGAGTATATGCGTATTTTTTTCCAAAGTCAATAAAAAAATATAGTCGATTGTATAATTATACGGAGTTTACCAAGCGTATATTTTTTAGTATAATAAGGATAGTTAAGTAATTGACGCAATAGAACGTGATATAATATAAAAACAGATTTCAGATCTATAGAAAATTGTAAAAAATTAAAGCTTAAGATAAGTTGAACCGGTAGTTTTGGCTTAGAGTTGGTGATTAAGTAGAAATTTTACTAAAAGTATCGATCTGTATCTGATGTAAAAGCGGGGTATAATTATAGGGAGGTAGGAAAATGACATTGAAAGAAGCGATGTGGCAAAGGCATACTGTCAGAAAATATGAAGACAGAGTTTTAAGTATCGAACATACTCAATTGATTGAAGCACGTATAGATGAGCTCAATCAAAAATACGGACTGAAATTAAAATTGGTACTTAATAACAAGCTTGCCTTGAATACTTTATAAAACTTTTTTTATCAAAGGGAGTAAGCAATTATATCGTGTTGTCGGCGGACAATGTTAACGACAGTGCAGAAGCTCTCGGTCATTGCGGGGCGGATATTATGCTTTATGCTCAAACTTTGGGGCTTAATACCTGGTGGGTAGGAGGGACATTCAGCAGAAAGAATGTCGCCAGGGTAGTCGGATCATTAGGTATGCTCGGAATTATAGTTATAGGTTACGGTATTGAGCAAGGTAAGGCACATATATCCAAAACAGTCGAAGAAGTTAGTGAATATAAGGGTGAAGCTCCCGGGTGGTTCAACGAGGGGGTAAAGGCGGCATTACTTGCACCTACGGCACTTAACAGACAGGCGTTTCATGTAGAAGGAGAAGATAACAGAGTAAGTATAAGGTATGATAAGGGTATGTGTGATAAAGAGAATCTTGGAATAATAAAGTATCACTTCGAGCTTGGGGCAGGCAGTGATAATTTTATTTGGAATTAACTAAGGGGGAAATGAGTGTGAAACTCCTAAAGGAATATGCGATTCAAAGCGGAGCACTTGCGATCATAGCCTGTGCGGTATTTTTCTTTCTCGTACCGAGCCACGCTTCGGTAAGCAGTATAGCGGGACTTGCGATCATACTTGCAAATTTTGTTCCGTTATCGGTTGCAACCATAGTCATGATATTGAATATAGCGCTTTTAGTGCTGGCTTTTTTTCTGTGCGGGAAGGAATTCTTTCTTAAGACCACCTACGCATCTATAGTGTTGCCGGTATTTTTATATATCTTAGAAAGGATCTTCCCGAATTTTACTTCATTTACCAATGATCCGACACTTGATGTGAGTTGTTATATATTTTTGGTAAGTGCCGGGCTTGCGATCTTATTTAACCGAAACGCATCTTCGGGAGGTCTGGATATATTGGGAAAGATACTCAACAAGTATTTTCATCTTGATATAGGAAAGTCAATGTCTTTGGTAGGCATGTGCATAGCGCTTTCTTCAGCATTTGTATATAACAGTAAAACAGTGGTGCTCAGTGTACTCGGAACCTATCTTAACGGTATGGTACTTGACCACTTCATATTCGGACAGTCATTAAAAAGAAGGGTGTGTATCGTTTCCGAGAAAGAAGAGGAAGTCAGAAGATTTATCGTTGAAAAACTTCATAGCGGAGCTACTATTTATGAAGCCATAGGAGCTTACAAGATGGAGGTAAGAAGAGAAATAATCACTATAGTTACCAAGAGTGAATATCAAAAACTAATAAACTTCATGAAGAAAACAGATCCTAAAGCTTTTATAACAATATATAAGGTAAATGATATACATTATATACCTAAGAAATAAGATATTGATATATAAGGAGGAGCATGAAGTTGAATGTACTAAAAAGATTGTTCGAAATGCAGGATAAAGACTATGCGCTGTTTCAAGGTAAGTTGGTGCCTAATATTGAAAGTAAGCTTATAATAGGAGTTCGTGTACCGTTACTCAGAAAGTTTGCAAAAGAACTTATAAAAGAAAACGGGCAGGAAGGATTTTTGCAAGAATTACCGCATAAATATTATGATGAAAATATGTTGCATGCGATCTTGCTTTCGGAGATGAAAGATTACGTAGATTGTATAAAAAGGGTAAATGAATTTTTGCCTTATGTGGATAATTGGGCGGTTTGTGATATATTATCACCCAAGGTCTTCAAGAAGAATAAAGATGATTTATTAAATGAGATATATAAGTGGTCAAAGTCAGAGAAAACCTATACCTGCAGGTTCGGAGTGGGAATGCTTATGAGTTTTTTTTTGGACGGGGACTTTAAGGAAGAATACCTTAAATTACCTGCAAACATAAAGTCTGAGGAATATTATATAAATATGATGATCGCATGGTTTTTTACCACAGCCCTTACAAAGCAATGGGAATATACTCTGCCTTATATTGAGGAGGGGAGGCTTGCGACTTGGGTCCACAATAAGACCATACAAAAAGCGAGAGAAAGTTATAGAATAGATAAAGAAAAAAAAGAATATCTTTCAAGTCTGAAAAGATAAAAGGTGGCTGTTGCTTCACGATTTATCGATCATTAAAGCGACAGCCCAATCAGCCGGACTTTTCGAAGTCCGGCTGATACTTTTTAAATAGAAAAGAGGCTGCACACTAATCACTTAGTGCGACAGCCCCTTTTAGTATGTTTACAAATTATTTTATTAGCTGTAATGAACCTACAACAGGTAAAGGAGTTTGAGCTCCCTTTGATACATTTACGATACCGATAATAGATACAACAAAAAATAAAATATACACGATCATTGAAATAAAACCTATAGCACCTACCAGAAATACCATTACAAGGCTATCGGAGCTAAACAGTAGTACTAATCTGATCACATTAAATATGATAGTGGCAGCAAATTCCAGGATAAATAAATTAAGTCCCTGTTTTGCGTGAAACTGTACGAACTCATCATTCTTTTCCGTAAGGAACGGAACAAGTGCTAAAATACCGAAATATGAAAGATAAGTTATTCCTTTTTTATCTGAACCCATAAAAATTCCTCCTTTATGTTCTATACACAAGACAGGGGGTATTATAAAGGATAAATTAAAAAAATTCAACAAAAATTATTGAGGATCGGCATTACTTTAACAACTTTAAGCAAATGTTAATATTATTACATGGGGAGAAATAAGAGTTTATTAAGGAAGCAAGACAGAATTTTAAGACAAGCAGTAAGTTTTGGTAAGTGTTTTTTGAGGGATGTGATAAAAATGTTTGTCTGCTTTTCGAATAAAAAGTAAAAGAAACTCTATTATAAAAGTGCTTTTTGTTTTTTTGTTTTAAATAATATAATTGCTGTGTGATTAGCAATACCTAACATAAAAGAAAATAAACGCTGTTCGGAGGGGAAAGGATGAAAAAAATCATCAATGTATATGGCTGATAAGATAAAGGTATTGCTTATAATAACTATATTGTTCACTATCGGAATTATCATGTCTCCGGGTGTGATAGTCAAGTCTGTTATAGGGTTCGTAGCAGCGATACACTACTTGTTTTTCTTATTCAGGATAAAGACTTTGAAAAAAGAGATAGCGACAGAGGTTCAGGAGGAGATATGATTAAAAAACGATTGTTAAGCCTTATGGGGGATTCGGGCAAATATATCAAGATCAATCTGCTTTGGCAGTGGCTCGGACTTATCATATCGGCTGTTTTGTCACTTTTTGCGGCTTTACTTTTGGAAAGTGCCAAAAGACTCGGTGTAGAGGATGTATTCGCAGACCCGTTACAGATCGTAAAGGCGGCAGCAGTGATAGGGGTATTACTTGTAATAAAAAATATATTCGTAAGAAAAGCCACAAAAGCTTCATTTATGGCAGGCAGAGATGTCAAGTGCAAGCTCAGGACACTACTGTATGAAAAACTATCTAAGCTTGGTATATCCTACCATGAGCAGGTTCCCACAGCAGAGGCGGTACAACTTGCTTCAGAGGGTGTGGAACAGTTAGAGACTTACTTCGGACTGTATATACCTCAGCTTATATACAGCCTGCTTGCACCTGTAACACTTTTTATTATGATATCATTCGTCAGTTTGAAAGCGGCATTCATACTTCTTATATGTGTTCCGCTTATACCTGTAAGTATCATGGTCGTACAAAAGATAGCGAAAAGGCTTTTGAAGAAATACTGGTCGGTATATACAGGACTCGGAGACAGTTTTCTTGAGAATTTGCAGGGATTAACAACTCTTAAGATATATATGGCGGATGAAAAAAGAGCTGTAAAGATGGATGAGGAGGCTGAGCATTTCAGAAAGATCACTATGAATGTGCTCACGATGCAGCTTAATTCTATTATTATTATGGATCTTGTAGCTTACGGAGGTTCGGCACTGGGTATGATCATAGTGCTCTACGAGTATGCAGTAGGAAGAGTACCGCTGTGGGGTGTTATCTTTATAATATTACTTTCTGCGGAATTCTTCATACCTATGCGTCTTCTCGGCTCTTATTTTCATATAGCTATGAACGCAGCGGCGGCATCTGATAAACTGTTTAAGATTTTGGATATGGAAGTATACGAGGCTAAGAGCAGGATAGAGGAAAGACCAAAGAACGCAAGGATAGTAATAGAGGGACTTGGTTTTTCCTATACGAAAGATAAGGAAGTCTTGAAAGATGTCTCTATGGAGGTGGAATTCGGCAAGTTGACTTCTCTTGTAGGAGTATCGGGTTGCGGTAAGAGCAGTATAGCCGGTTTGCTTAGCGGAGGCAGAAGAGACTATCGGGGGGAGTATCAGACTTTTTAGCGAAGAGAATACCGCTTATGAGCTTTTTGATCTTTCCTCTGCGGATATTCTTTCCAATATTACTCTGGTGAGTCATAACAGCTATATATTCAAAGGTAGCGTTGAGGCGAACTTAAGACTTGCATCGCCAAAGGCTTCGGTAGAAGAACTTGTACAAGTCCTAAGAGAAGTAGAATTATATGATTTTATTGAACAGCAGGGAGGACTTTCAATGCAGCTTTTGGAAGCAGGTGCGAATCTTTCTGGAGGACAGCGCCAAAGACTTGCTCTTGCAAGGGCATTGCTGCATGATACAGCGGTGTATATTTTCGATGAAGCTGCGTCCAATATAGATGTGGAGAGTGAAAATAAGATAAATGAAGTTATAAGAAAGCTTGCCAAAAACCATGCGGTTCTTTTTATTTCACACAGACTTGCTCCCGTTGCCGGCTCAGACCGTATCTATCTGTTGTCAGAGGGAAGTATATCGGAGAGCGGAAGTCATGAGGAATTGATGGAAAAAAACGGAAAATATGCGAAACTGTATCTTGAGCAAAAAGAACTTGAGGAATACGGACTTTCGGAAAACGAAGAAGATGATATGGAAACTGTTGACAAAGGAGGTAGAAGATGAAACGCAGATCAGGCATATATATAATGGGTAGGCTGATCGTGATGGTAAGACCGCTGCTTTTATTTATGTGTATTGCAATAGGAGCGGGTGTACTTGGTTATCTTTGTGCGATCTTTCTTCCGGTTGCGGCAGGTATCGGACTTTTAAGTATTATGACGGGTGAAGGAGCGGGTGTGGCGGTTCTTTCGAGTATTGCTCTTATTATGGGGCTTATGGCACTGATGAGAGGAGTTCTAAGATATATTGAACAGGCGAATAATCATTATATTGCCTTTCGTTTGTTGGCACTTATTCGCCACAAGGTCTTTGCGGCACTTCGTGAACTTTGTCCGGCAAAGCTCGAGGGCAGAGATAAGGGGGATCTGATAGCACTCATAACCGGCGATATAGAGCTTTTGGAAGTTTTTTATGCTCATACGATTTCACCTATAGCTATAGCATTTATCACATCTGCGGTCATGCTGGTATTTATAGGCAGATACCATCCGATCTATGCACTTATAGCATTTATCGGATACTGTTGTGTGGGAATAGCCGTACCTCTTATAAATTCAGCTAAGGGTGCAGAACGTGGGATGAAATACAGGCAGCAGTTTGCACAGCTAAATACCTATATTTTGGAAAGCTTAAGAGGTCTCAAAGAGACTTTGCAGTATGAAGCGGTTGAAAACAGACTTGAAGAGCTTAAGTTACGCAGTAAAGAGCTGGCAAAAAGCAGAGAGGATCTAAAGGATCTTGAGGGAGCTTCAGCAGGATATACCGGAATATGTATATCGGCATTTTCGTTCGCTGTTTTATTTGCAAGTGTGTTAATGGGAAAAAGTTTTGAAGAAGCACTTTTAGTCAGCCTTGCGGTATTTTCTTCTTTCGGTCCGCTTACCGCACTTTCGGCACTTTCCAACAACCTTATGCAAACTCTTGCAAGCGGAGAAAGAGTCCTTACACTTTTGGATGAGGAGCCGGTCGTAAGAGAGGTAGAGGGCAAGGAAGAGCTTGATTTTGCGGGAGTAAGGCTTGAGAAAGTTTCATTTGCCTATGAAGATGAAAATATAATCAACGATCTTTCGATCCGTCTTGAACAAAAGAAGATCATAGGTATCTTAGGAAGGAGCGGAAGCGGAAAATCCACACTTCTTAGGCTTATAATGAGATTCTGGGACACTGATAAAGGTAAGATCTTTATCTCTGATAGAGACATAAAAGATATAAATACAAGGAATTTAAGAGCTATGGAGAGCTTTTTAACTCAGGATACGGTGATCTTTCACGATACTATCGCAGAGAATATAGCGATCGCAGATCCCGATGCAAGCAGGGAGCAGATAATAGAAGCTGCCAAGAAAGCTTCCGTACATGAATTTATATTGACACTGCCTAAGGGCTACGATACCAAGGCATCGGAACTCGGAAGTTCCTTATCGGGCGGTGAGAGACAAAGGATAGGACTTGCGAGAGCATTTTTACATGATGCTTCATTAATGCTTCTTGACGAACCCACCAGTAATCTCGACAGTCTTAACGAGGGTATCATACTAAGGGCTCTTAAGAAGGAGAGTAGACAACGCAGCATAGTTCTTGTTTCTCACAGGAGGTCAACGCTTAATATTGCGGATGAGATGATCAAACTGGAAAGCACAAGATCCAGCTAGATAAGATTGAAATAAGCCGATAGGAGTTATACTTTGGTGTCAAGCATAAATGATTATGTCTCGAAATAATTAATTTATAAGCCCCAAAACAAGGGGCTTTTTTTATGCACTTTCTAAATCTTCTTCAATTCTGTGTGGCTGTGAGTGTGCAAATTTATTGAATGCACTTCTCCTCCAAGGGTGATTCATAGCCGGAATGTAAGTCTTTTTGGGTTTTGGTGGTTTATAATCAGCATCCAAGTCCTTAGATTTATGCTCATGAGTCGGTATCTCCTCCAGTGCATAAATATCTTTGTCATTAACACACGCAAACATAGACCTATCTAATGCCTTGATAAGCATAACTTTGGTACCCTTTCGATAATGGATCTGCACTCCTTTATAATCTATCATCTTATAAAACTTTTTCTCGAATTGAATTGCATGTCCGCAGTCAACAGTTCTCTCAGTCAAAACTGCCAGAGTAAGGTTTATTTTTTCTTTAGACGGTTGCATTTCAAAGACAGATTTGATACCATAAAGTGGAAGTGCGAACTTCTCATTGAATTCTTTTATGTAGGAGTGAAGGAATTCATTGGCTTTATTGATATCGGTTACGCCTGCGAGCCTCAGCTCAATAGGCAGGCGTGACTGTAAAGTCTGATTTAATCGTTCTATGCGTCCTTTGGCTTGCGGTATACTGCTTGATTCAAGCTCTATTCCAAGCTGTTTGCAGGCATAAGCGAACTGTGTATAGGTGTCTTTGTCATCAGACAAGACATCTTTTTTCTTGTAAGTAAATACAGATCGTTTATCAGTAAGAAACTTATAAGGTATACCATAATCAGTAAGGATCTGCTCAAGTACATGGTAGTAACCGTTGAGCGTCTCTTGAGTATCGAACCAAGCACCTGTGACAATACCGGAGGCATCATCAATAGCCAAATGCAGATGCCATACCTGCCCATGTACCCACTCATAAGGTGTCGCATCCATTTGCTGTAATTCGCCAAAATAAGCACACCTGGGACGACGGCTGTGAGCATTATCAACTGACACCAGGTTGACCTGTATAGATGATAGTTCTTTTTTTGTCTTTGCCGCTTTCTTTTGTTCTTTGAGCTTTTGCTTAATTCGTCTACGCTTTGCTTTGGTAGCTTTGGGAGAGAGGATGTATTCAGACTCCAAAATACTCATGACAGAAGAAACAGAAATGCTTATATCTTCATTCTTTTTGAGAAGCTCTGTATAGTGTTCAAAGTTTGCCTCAAAGTATTTATTTCTGTATAGGTCTATGACTTTTTGGCGAATCTCTATAGAGATTGTGGTAGCCGGTTTTTGCCTCTATTGCCATGAATAAAAAAATCCTTGCCACTTCTGCTATATCCCTGTAGCATACGATTTATATGTCTCTTGGTACAACCCAGAATAAGAGCTGCTCTGTCCTTGTTAGCAGTTTCTGGGTGGTCTGCTAGGCTTTTGATGACCTCATACTTCTTTTGTTCATTCATTGATAAAACTACCTTTCTGATAAGTCAACTCCTCCTGTCTGATAGAATCTGTAAAACATTATTCTACAATAAACAGGACATTTTTATTTGGGGTATAATAGGACTTTATCATTTATGGCTTATAAATAAGCCGATAGGAGTTATACTTTGGTGGACTAATTAAGCGATAAATGTTATACTACAGGGTACGTAACATTTGAATCAAGAAAAATATCCTTATGCTAAGACATGGAATCGATCATATTTATTAAGGGGATCTTATGGACAGACAGGCAAAAATAAGTAAACTTTTTTCCGGCTATATGAAATGGCCGTCGTATATAGCTGTATTATTCATAGCCTTGAGTATACTTATGTTTATAGTGGATACGGTATCGGGGCTTATAATGTTATTTATAACTGTCATTCTTCTTGCCGTACTTGCATTGTTATATAAAAACTATAAACAATACATAGATATGGCTATAGTTTCCTACGCCGTGAATTTCTATAAGCAGCAAAGCGAGCTTAATATAGCTCTTGATATACCTTATGCGATACTTAATGAAGGTGCTTCGGTAGTATGGTCCAACAAAAAGTTCGATGAGATATTCGATACGAACAGACAGGTGTACAAGAAGCTGACAGGTGTATTCGGTGAGTTAGATCTAAGTCAGATATCTCAAAAGAATGAGTTTTGTGTCAAATACAATGAAAGAAAATACAAACTTGTATTGAAAACAGCCCATGCTGACGACATGCTGCTTTATTCATTATATATGTATGATGAAACAGAACTTGGGAATATAAAACATATGCTTAAGGACTCCGCTTTTGTTTGCGGATATATATGCATAGATAACTACGAAGAAGTCATTACAAGCGTTGAAGATGTACAAAGTTCTCTTTTGCTGGCTTTGATAGACAGAAAGATAAAACAGTACTTCGGAGAAGACGGAGTAGTGCACAAACTTGAAAAAGATAAATATTTCTTCGTTACCAATCATCATTCGCTTGTACAGCTTAAAGAATCAAGGTTTGAGATCCTTGAGGAAGCAAAAGAAACCGGCATAGGTAACAGCAAAAGCGTTACACTCAGTATCGGTATAGGTGAGGGTGGCTCCACCTATGCCGAAAGTTCGGGATATGCAAGCATGGCTATAGAGATGGCTCTTGCAAGAGGCGGTGATCAGGTAGTAATAAAGAATAAAGACGGTCTTGTATACTTCGGAGGTAAATCTCAATCCGTAGAAAGAACGACCAAGGTAAAAGCAAGAGTCAAGGCAAAGGCACTCAGTGAGCTTATGAACAGCAATAAAAAAGTCATCATTATGGGACATAAGGTAATGGATATAGATTGCCTCGGAGCTGCTATCGGAGTATGGTGTATAGCCAATGAACTTGACAGACCGGCACAAATAGTAAGTACTGAGGTCAATGCCGCCATAAGGAATGTACTTGATGTGTTTGTACCGCCGGCATATCCGGATGATCTTTTATAGATGCAAAAAAAGCAGAAAAAGATCATAGATAAGGATACGCTTTTGATAGTTGTGGATGTGAACAGACCGAGTATTACCGAAGCTCCGGAACTTTTGACCCTGACCGATAATATAGTGGTCATAGACCACCACAGGCAGGGAAGTGAAAGTATAAAGAATGCAAAAACTTTCATATATAGAAAGTTATGCTTCAAGTGCCTGCGAAATGGTAGCCGAGATACTTCAATATGTGGAAGACGGTGTAAAACTAAAGTCGGACGAGGCTGATGCCATGTATGCGGGTATAGTGGTAGACACACAGAATTTTAAAAACCAGACCGGAGTAAGGACCTTTGAAGCGGCGGCTTTCTTAAAACGTAACGGTGCCGATACCACGAGGGTCAGAAAACTATTCAGAGAAAATGTCAATGATTATATAGCGAAGGCGGAAGCAACACATAATGTAACTATATTTGAGGGGCATTATGCGATAAGTTACTGTCCTGCCGAGGGGCTTGAGCGACCTACGGTAGTTTGTGCTCAGGTTGCCAATGACCTGCTCAATATTATAGGAATCAAGGCGAGTGTAGTATTTACCAAGGTTGGAAATACAGTATATATAAGTGCAAGATCCATAGATGAAGTCAATGTGCAAATGATGATGGAGAAAATAGGCGGAGGAGGTCACAGAGCCATAGCCGGAGCTCAGCTTAAAGACATTGATATAGAGACAGCAATAGAGAAAGTAAAATCACTTATAACAGATATGATAGGTAAAGGAGAATTATAGAAATGAAGATAGTACTTTTGGAAGACGTGAAATCACTCGGTAAAAAAGGCGAGATCGTGGAAGTTGCCGAAGGATACGCAAGAAACTTTATATTACCAAAGAAAAAAGGTGTAGAGGCTACAAGCAGTAATCTCAATACACTCAAACTTCAAAAGGCAAATGCCCAAAAGATAGAGAATGAGAATATAGAAGCAGCGAAGGCTTTAGCCGCTAAACTTAACGAAACCAGTGTAAGTCTTAAGATAAAGGCGGAGAGGGCGGAAGAACATTCGGTTCCGTGACCTCCAAGGAAATAGCCGCAGCACTTAAGTCACAACATGATCTGGATGTAGATAAGAAGAAGATAATGCTTGGTGAGACTATCAAGACTTTCGGAACCCATGAAGTAGATGTAAAAATATACAAGGGTATCAATGCCAAGCTTAAAGTTAAGGTAGATGAGGAGTAATTATGGAAGAGACCTTATTAAAGAGGATACTTCCGCATAGTATAGAAGCCGAACAGTCCGTTATAGGCTCTATGCTTATGGATAAGGATGCAGTAATAGTTGCCTTGGATATGATAAGCGGTGAAGACTTTTATTCGAAGCAATATTCTATACTTTACGAAACCATGCTGGAGCTTTTTAATGAAGGTAAGGAAATGGATCTGGTAGTTATACAAGACAGGCTCAGGGAAAAGAACGTATCACCGGAGCTTAGCAGTCTTGGTTTTATCAAGGAGATAATAACTACCGTACCTACTTCCGCCAATATCAAGTATTATGCGACTATAGTAAAAGAAAAGTCCACGCTGAGGAAACTTATAAAGCTCAATGAAGACATTGCCAATTCCTGTTATGTCGGAAATGACAGCCTGGAGGAGATCCTTGCACGTACCGAAAAAGATCTGTTTGAACTTTTACAATCAAGGACTGCCAAGGATATAAGACCTATAGAAGATATTGCGAAAAATGTATTATATAGGATAGAGGCGGCAAGCAGGACAAGGGAAATAGTAACAGGTATACCTACCGGCTTTATAGACTTAGACTATAAGACCAGCGGCTTACAGCCTTCGGATCTGGTGCTGATAGCTGCCAGACCTTCAATGGGAAAGACGGCATTTGTTCTGAATATGGTACAGCATATAGCAATGAAAAAAGAACTGCCCTGTATGATATTCTCGCTTGAGATGAGCAGTGAACAACTTGTGCAACGTATGCTTGCCATGGAGACAGGAATAGACTCGCAAAAGCTAAGGACAGGTAATCTGACCGATAACGACTGGGATCCTCTTATAAGAGGAGTTGTAGATGTAAGTGATTCTAAGATAATTATAGACGACACTCCGGGTATAAGCGTGGGAGAGCTAAGAAGTAAGTGCAGAAAGGTCAAACTTGAAAGAGGACTGAGCATAGTGATCATAGACTATTTGCAATTGATGACCGGATCTTCGAAACGTTCCGAAAACAGACAGCAGGAGATCTCGGAAATATCAAGAAGCTTAAAGGCACTTGCAAGGGAGATGGAAGCACCGGTAGTGGCACTGTCACAGTTATCCCGTGCCTGTGAGACAAGACCAGATCACAGACCTATGTTATCAGACTTGAGAGAGTCCGGAGCCATAGAGCAGGATGCTGATATAGTAATGTTTCTATACAGAGATGATTATTATCATAAAGACACGGAACATCCCAACGAGGCGGAAGTGATCATAGCAAAGCAAAGAAACGGTCCCATAGGAACTGTCAATCTGATGTGGAAACCGGAGACTACAAGATTTGTAAATATATCAAGAAGAGCTTAGTATGTTAAAACGGATGATGTGTATCGCATTGTCCGTATTTAATTTGTATAACATGCATAATGATATATTTGTATAAAATGTAGCATATCTTTAAAAACTGTCTTTTTTAAGAACAAGCCGTTGCGATGGTCTTTAAGAGTATTCAATTATAATAATTATCAGATATACTATAAATATAATGTATTCGGTACCGATATCAGCACAGACCGGATATAGGATCAGAAAAGATGTTTTATGAACCTGACTTTAGTAAGATCAGTTCACTTATCTTTGCTTATATAGTATTAAAAACTTGCAGCTAAGTTTTATTTTAATTAAGAAGAAAGAACAACTATCATGATACTTGAGAATAAACTCGGGATCCGGGAGGAAAAAGAGCTTGAGATAAAAGAAGAACAGATAAGCAAAATAAAGGCACTTGAGCTTTTTGATAAGGGTCTTTTAGACGGCTTTCCGGTATCGGAATTTAAAGGACTGGCTATGATACATAAGCATCTTTATGAAGACATCTATGACTTTGCCGGTAATATAAGACATGTCAACATAATAAAGGGAAGCTTCCCCTTTGCACTGAGTCCATATTTACCCGAGATACTTAAAAACATTTCCCAAATGCCACAGAGTACATTTGACGAAATAATCGAAAAATATATAGAAATGAATATAGCTCATCCTTTTCGGGACGGCAACGGCAGAAGTATGCGTATATGGCTTGACTGTATAATGAAAAAAGAAGTAAAATCTGTAGTGGAATGGAGTAAAATAAGCAAAGAAGAATACATGAACGCTATGGCAAAAAGTCCCGTGAGTGATAACGATATAAAAACACTGATCTGTAATGCCCTTACGCATAAAACAGCTGACAGACAGGTATATATTGAAGGGATAGATGCAAGCTATGCTTATGAGGGCTACTCAAACTTTAAGTTAAAGGATATGGCGGGATCATGATATTATATCATGGAAGTAATGTTATGGCAGGCATTTCGAAAATAATTAATACAAACAGAAAAATATGCCACCTATAAAGGAAAAATAAGAAAGAAGTCCTTGAAGAGTGGGATAAAAAGATATTAAAAAAGAAAAATAGGATAATTATTTTCTATATTATTAAGAGAGAATAGAAAATGTCTATGAAGAAATTGACCGACTTATGGATACAGTTAAGTATCTTTGCTAATCGATAAAAAAATTGGAAATTATAGTAAATACAGCTAAAAGGAGACGAAGATCATGTTAAAAGAAGGAATAAAGGGATGTATAGAAACTGTTGCGACTAGTGAGAAAGCAGCCAAGTCTATAGGAAGCGGAGGTTTAGATGTTTTTGCAACTCCTATGATGATCTCTCTTATGGAAGAGACTTGTTTTAAGAGCGTGGACTCCGAGCTTGAAGCTGAGAATACAACGGTAGGAATAGAAGTAAATATCAAGCACCTTGCCGCTACCCCTGTAGGGATGAAAGTAAGGTGTGAGTCTGAGCTTATAAAGATAGATAACAGATCGCTTACATTCAACGTAAAAGCCTATGATGAGAAGGGGCTTATCGGAGAGGGAGTACATCAAAGATTTATAGTTAATAGAGAGAAGTTTCAAAAAAAGGCGAATGAGAAGCTTATGTGATGTGTTGGCAAAGATTGTGACAAACCGTTAATAAATCGGTATGTCTCCTTGCTTTGCAAAAAATATCCAAATATATAAAATTTATTGCTTTTTAATAATAATTGTGTTATAGTTTTTAACGTATGGAATATAGAGATTAAAATAGGGTATTAAATCACCCTTAAACAATAATCGAGCTATAATAATAGTGGAGTTTCCATGCAAATATTTTTTTGACCACCCGGAAGGGTCAAGGCCATACGGACAGCCGGGTCAACTGCCGATTGGCAACTTTAGTTGCCTTATTGATTGAGTTAAAAGCTCGAATTTTATAAGTTGGTTACTTTATAAACCATAGTGCCGAAAGGCACATCAACTTGTGAAACGGTCAATAAGAGTAGTAAAAGTAAAATGTTTGCTATATAGACTCTCATACTATTATTATCACAACTTTTATTAGTTGTGAGTTTATATATGTTTATGACCGCAAGCAAGTGTGAAAACACTTGCTTTTTTAATGCAAAAGAAGGGCTGACAGTCCGGGAAGAGCTAAGCTGCTTATGCCGATATTAGATATACTGCCTTATTGGCAGTCAGTACTGCAGCATATATTGTTTCATTTAAAACAGTCAAATACCGGACAAGTTATTTTGTAAAGCTTTACTTTGTAAATACTTAACAGTAGTGACACCTTAATGTAAGTTCAACTATGTTTAGTGATCGCAATAAAATGAATACGATCGCCAAATATGAAAAAACTTTCAAGATGAGTCGATGAACATCAAAAGTCCTGAAAATTTGCAAAAATAATAAAAATAAAAACATTAAAACTTGGAGGCGGCTATGGATCAGAGCAGAGCACCAATACATGAAGCATTGGAGAAATTCAGAAAAAAAAGAGTGGTACCCTTTGATGTGCCGGGTCATAAAAGAGGCAGAGGCAACAAAGAATTAAAAGACTTTTTGGGAGAGACCTGTGTAGGTATAGATGTAAACTCTATGAAACCGCTTGATAACCTCTGCCATCCGGTATCGGTGATAAAAGAAGCGGAACAACTTGCAGCAGAAGCGTTCGGAGCTGCACATGCCTTCCTGATGGTAGGTGGTACAACTTCGGCAGTACAGACGATGATACTTTCCGTATGTAAAAGGGGAGATAAGATAATACTTCCGAGAAATGTACACCGTTCGGTGATCAATGCCATGGTACTTTGCGGTGCCGTACCGGTATATGTCAATCCCGATGTAGACCAAAGACTTGGAATAGCTCTGGGAATGAAAGTTTCACAGGTTGAAGAGGCAATCAAAGAAAACCCGGATGCGGTGGCAATATTTGTAAATAATCCCACATACTACGGAATATGTTCGGACATAAGATCCATAGTAAAACTGGCACATGATAATGAAATGTATGTACTGGCAGATGAGGCACACGGAACACATTTTTATTTCGGTGAGAATCTGCCCATAGATGCGATAAGTGCAGGTGCGGATATGGCAGCGGTAAGTATGCACAAATCCGGAGGAAGCCTTACACAAAGCTCCATACTCCTTATAGGTAAGGAGCTACATGAGGGCTATGTTAGACAGATCATTAATCTTACACAGACTACCAGTGCATCGTACTTATTGTTATCAAGCCTTGATATCTCAAGAAGAAATCTTGCACTCAGAGGCAGAGAGATATTTGCACAGGTAATGGATCTTGCAGAATATGCAAGAAAAGAAATATCGCATATCGGAGGTTATTATGCCTATTCATCGGACATGATAAACCACGACAGCATATATGATTTTGATAAAACAAAACTTTCTATCTATACCTTGGATATAGGACTTGCAGGTATAGAAGTTTATGACAAACTAAGAGATGAATATGACATACAGATAGAATTCGGAGACATGGGCAATATCTTAGCCTACCTTTCCATAGGAGACAGGAGACAGGATATAGAAAGACTTGCAAGTTCACTGGCTGAGATCAAGCGTCTTAACAGTAGGGGCAAGGAAGGACTTATGCCTTACGAATACATAAGCCCGGAACTTGCGGTATCGCCGCAGGCGGCGTTCTATGCAGATAAGGAACAGCTTGATATACAAGATACTGCGGGCAGGATATGTTCGGAATTCCTTATGTGTTATCCACCCGGTATCCCTATACTTGCACCGGGAGAGATGATAACCGATGAAATACTTGACTATATAATATATGCCAAGGAAAAGGGATGCTCTATCACAGGACCGGAAGATCCGGATATTAAAAAATTAAATGTACTGAAATTACCTATACAAATGTTTTAGGAGGAGGTAGATTATGGAATTATGGTTTGCGGAAAGACATACTCAAAACGTAAAGTTTTCTATTAGGGTAGATAAGCAATTGTATAGCGGACAAAGTGATTATCAAAGAATAGATATATTTGAGTCAAAAGAATTCGGGAGATTTTTAACACTTGACGGTTTCATGATGCTGACGGAAAAAGATGAATTTATATATCATGAAATGATCACACATGTGCCGATGGCGGTACATCCCAATGTTGAGAAGGTATTGGTAATAGGCGGAGGAGACGGCGGAGTAGTAAGAGAGCTTTGCAAATACAGAGATATCAAGCATATAGATCTTGTAGAAGTGGATCCCCCTGGTTGTTGAGGTATGCAGGGAATATCTTCCTTCTGTAGCTTGCAGACTTGATGATGAGAGAGTACATATAAGACATGATGACGGACTCAGGTTCTTGCGTTCTGTAGAAAATGAATACGATCTGATCATAGCGGATACCACAGATCCTTTCGGACCGAGTGAGGGACTTTTTACCAAGGAATTTTACGGAAGTTGCTACAAGGCACTTAAAGAAGACGGGATAATGATGAACCAGCATGAAAGTCCGTTCTATGAAGAAGATGCCATTACCACACAAAAGATACATAAACGTATCATATCAAGCTTTCCGATAAGTAAGGTATATCAGGCTCATGTTCCAAGCTATGCTACCGGACATTGGCTTTTCGGTTTTGCATCCAAAGTTTACCATCCTGTAAGGAACCTTGATTCCGTAAGTTGGAACATGAAAGGTATAAGTACAAGATACTATACCACTAACTTACACAGCGGTTCATTTACCTTACCATACTATGTAGAGGAGTTACTTAAAAATGTTGAATAGTAATATAGAAACTTTTATAGGCTGTGATAAGCCGTATGAAGAAGCTGATATAGTAATATTCGGTGCTCCGTTTGACTCTACCACATCTTTCAGACCGGGGACAAGATTCGCTTCCAAGGCTATAAGGGGGGAAAGTTTCGGTTTGGAAACCTACAGTCCTTATCAGGATAAGGATCTGACCGATATAGCGGTATTTGACAGCGGAGACCTGGAACTTTGCTTTGGAGACAGCGAGAAGGCTCTTGACGCTATAGAAGAAAGAGCGGATATTATATTAAATGATAAAAAGATCCCTCTCATGATAGGCGGTGAGCATCTGGTAACTCTCGGAGCTGTAAGGGCAGCTTATAAAAAGCATCCGGATATGCATCTGATACAGTTTGATGCACATACAGATCTTAGAGAAGATTATCTTGGTGCAAAACTGTCACATGCGAGTGTAATAAAAAGATGTCATGATTTTTTAGGAGACGGACGCATACATCAGTTCGGTATAAGATCGGGTGAAAAGTGCGAGTTTGAGTGGGCTAAGGAGCATACAGAGTTGCACAGATTCAACTTAAGCAAGCTTGAAAGCAGTCTTAGTCGTATAAAAGGAAGTAAAGTATACTTTACCATAGATCTGGATGTACTGGATCCTTCGGTATTCCCGGGAACAGGTACTCCGGAGGCGGGAGGAATCAGCTTTTTGGAACTTTTGGAGGGTATAAGACTGATCGCACAGTATACTGATATAATTGCCTGTGATGTAAATGAATTAAGTCCCATGTATGACCAGTCAGGTGCCTCAACAGCCACAGCCTGCAAGATTATAAGGGAACTTTTGTTGGCAATATAAATAGTTTAATCAAGTAATTGTAAAACGCAGTGAATAATATTTTATATATTGTATTAAGAATAAAACCGAATTAGGGATATTTAGCTTGTTTTCTATGCGAAGTAGATATAAAAGATAAATATTTGATAAGAAGAAAGATGAAAATGAGATTAAAAAAATGCCATATTTATGCACTTTTCGGCATTTTGTAAACAGCTGACAGTTTAATTAAGATAAGGAGATAAGTATGTCAAGAGTATTAATAATTGGTTGTGGTGGAGTTGCAAGTGTAGCGGTTCATAAGTGCTGCCAAAACTCCGAAATATTTACAGATATATGCATAGCAAGCCGTACAGTATCAAAGTGCGACAAATTAAAAAGTGAATTGGAAGGAAAGACAAAGACCAATATAACTACCGCAAGTCTCGATGCCGATAAGGTAGATGACATAGTCAAGCTTATAGAAAGCTATAAGCCCGATCTCGTGCTTAACCTGGCACTTCCGTATCAGGACCTTTCTATCATGGAAGCCTGCCTTAAAACCAAGGTCGATTATGTAGATACAGCCAACTACGAGCCGGAAGATACCGCAAAGTTTGAGTACAGCTGGCAATGGGCATACAGAGAAAGATTTGAGCAGGCAGGGATCACCGCACTTCTCGGAAGCGGATTCGATCCGGGAGTTACAAGTGTATTCTCAGCTTATGCTATGAAGCATTATTTTGATGAGATCAATTACATCGATATATTGGACTGCAACGGCGGTGATCACGGTTATCCTTTTGCAACAAACTTCAATCCCGAGATCAATATAAGAGAAGTAAGTGCCAAGGGAAGTTACTGGGAAGACGGCAAGTGGGTTGAGACCGAGCCTATGGAGATCAAGCGTGTGTATGATTTCCCACAGGTAGGTGTAAAGGATATGTACCTTTTACATCATGAGGAGCTTGAGTCATTGGCGCTTAATATCAAGGGAATAAAGAGAATAAGATTCTTTATGACATTCGGACAAAGTTATCTTACACACCTTAAGTGCCTTGAGAATGTGGGAATGACATCAATAGAACCTATAGAGTTTGAAGGAAAGCAGATAATTCCGTTACAGTTTTTGAAGGCTGTACTTCCGGATCCTTCTTCACTAGGACCAAGAACCAAGGGCAAGACCAATATAGGTTGTATCTTCAGAGGTAAAAAGGACGGTAAGGAAAAGAATCTCTACATATATAATGTCTGCGATCATGAGTCATGCTACAAGGAAGTGGGATCTCAGGCGGTTGCATATACTACAGGTGTACCGGCTATGATAGGTGCGATGATGCTTCTTACCAAGACTTGGGATAAGAAGGGTGTATACAATATAGAAGAGTTCGATCCGGATCCTTTCATGGAAGCGCTTAATAAGTGGGGACTTCCATGGATAGTTGAGGAAGATCCTAAATTGGTAGACTAAAATGGCTGATATATATGAAATAAACACACCTTCATTCGTTGTGGATCTGGATAAACTTAAGGAGAATCTTGAGTTGCTCAGATCTGTTGCGGATGAAACAAAGTCCAAGATACTTTTGGCTCAAAAGGCTTATTCGTGTTTTGACACCTATCCTTTGATCGCCGAATACCTTGACGGAACGACTGCGAGCGGTATATATGAAGCAAGGCTTGGATTCGAGGAATTTAAAAAAGAAGTACATATATTTTCCCCGGCATATAAGGCTGAGGATATGGAGGAAATAGTTAAAATAGCAAAGCACATAGTATTTAACTCTTTTTCTCAAATGGCTTTGTATGCAAAGCTTGCCAAGGAAAACGGCTGTGAGATAGCTCTTAGGATCAATCCGGAGTGTTCGACACAGACGGAGCATGAGATATATGATCCTTGCAGTAGAGGTTCAAGGCTCGGTGTGAGAATAGCGGAGTTTGAAAAGGCACTTGAAAGTAAAGAGGGTAAGGAACTGTATTCCATGCTAGGCGGACTGCATTTTCATACTCTATGCGAGCAAAACTCTGATGATCTGTATACTACCTTGCAGGCTGTAAAACAAAAATTCGGAAAATATTTACCGGATATGAAGTGGCTTAACTTCGGGGGAGGTCATCATATTACAAGAAAAGACTATGATGTGGAGCTTCTTAAAAAGTGCATAGTGGAGATGAGAGATGATTACGATCTGAGTATATATCTTGAGCCGGGGGAGGCTGTGGTATTAAATGCAGGTTATCTGGTGACTACCGTGATAGATGTGGTTGAGGCTGATATCCCGGTTGCGATACTTGATACTTCAGCTGCCTGCCACATGCCGGATGTTATAGAAATGCCTTACAGACCGCCTCTTAAAGACTCAGCTTTGCCTGATGAGAAGCCATATACATACAGACTTGCGGGACCGACCTGTCTTGCGGGAGATGTGATAGGAGAATACTCTTTTGACAAGGCTCTTAAAGCAGGAGATAAGCTCGTATTTGAAGATATGGCACTGTATACAATGGTCAAACCAATACATTTAACGGAATGCCGCTTCCGGACATAAATGTTATGGAAAATGGAGAATGCAGACTTATAAAAAGCTTCTCCTATGAAGATTTTAAAATGAGACTGAGTTGATTTAATATAATAAATTAAGACAGATAATTAAAATAAAAACCTGCCGATAAAGTTATATACGGATATTAAGATCTATATCTCGTACATACTTTACAGCAGGTTTTTATATGGATATGAAGACCTCGTAGGATAAGTTATACCATTATCACAAATTGTTTATTTCCTGACTTACAGCTTCATTTCTTTTAATGATCCGTTTTCAATTATAATTACTGAGATACTTACCCGGATCAAAATATCATCTGAAATATTTATCGACTTTTTGTGCTTTGCAAAGGCACAGATACCGATAAATACCGTAAATGCAATAAATGATACCGTAAAAACTGATTTTTTCATAAAGCCTTTCTTATAATTATCTATTTAAGCTATAAAATATTCTGCGATCAGTGTTTTTTTGTGTGAATCAGTACTTCCTTAACTATTCCGTCTTCTACGTGAAAAGCTATATAATTTACAAGACCGGAATTATATTTAAACATAAGGTCTGACAAGGTAGTATATCCTGCTGTATGAAATGTCTCTTTTTCAAAATACCTGGTACTGTTGTTGACGCTGTATTCGGCAACATTAAATCCCAGGTAATCTCCTATTATATGAGATTCATAGTCGTAGGTATGGAAAGTTCCATTTACGTTCATATTATTATCCTGAATACTGAAAAGCTCTAATTGATCCGTATCTACATAGTAGTATCCGTAATCAATATTTACTATGCGTCCGGCTGATGGTATCCATGCTCCGTCGGTGCCTACACGGTATCCGTCAGGTGTTATCGTACCTGTCAGCATATATCCGGATTCTCCCAGATAATAATTGCCTATCCAACAATTTGTTACCATATAACCGTGATCGTTGAAATAATACCATAGTCCGCCGTCTTGAAACCATGTATTATTTAAATATGAACCGTTATCAAACCTATACCACCATCCGACGTGATCTTTTTGCCAACTTCCGGCATGTGCGCACAGAGTGCTTATTATTGTAAGTGTAAAAAGTGTTAAAGCAAAAAATAACTTTTTCATAAAGACCTCCTTTAGTTGCTTAAGCCTGCTCCTATTATATAGCCGTTATAAACATCTATAAACAATTCGACACCTGCATCGGGTTTAAGCAATTTCTTAAAAGTTTCCTTGCTCATATAACCATCTCTGCCGGCATCGCTAATGCCGAAAAACTGTGTAGAATCGGTTACTTCCAGATATTCTTCGGTATAGCCTAAATTCAGATCGTCGAAATCACGACTCATGAAGCCGCCTATATGTAAAGTATCACCATCCCACTTAAGTATATCGACACCTATGGAATCATGTCGGGGGATAAGTGAAAAGTTGAACTTTCCTGTCAGACCTGAAAGATTATTGCCTCCGGGCATCCACTTACCGTTTTCATCTACCCAAAAACCGTCGGGAGTCATTTTATTGGTAAGCATAGCACCATTTTCTCCCAAATAATAATCTCCTACCCATTGATTGGAGACCATTTGACCGTTACCTGCAAAATAATACCAATGCTTACCTTCATTATCGAAAAGCTCAAGCCATTGATTTGCAGCAATATATCCCGAACTGTTGAAATAGTACCAATCACGTTCATTATCGGTAAACCAACAATTTGAAAGATAAAAGCCTTCATCATATCCATACGACCAGCCTACACTGTCTTTTTTCCAAGCTCCTCCCGAGTAAGGTGCTGCTTGTAAACTGTAAGTCAGAGTAGATAATGTTATTGCAAATGATAAAGCAAATAATATTTTTTTCATCTAAACCTCCTAAGGTACTTGGTTAAATAGTAAATCAACAAATAATGAAAGATATACTTTACTTCAATTGATTACAGATCGAGTCTAACATTAAAAAGGCGAAAAATATATTACCCTATGGATAATATTTGAAAAAAAGGTATATGGTATTCAATGAATAAGAACATATTGCACAAAAAAGTCACCTTTTTTTTATTCAATATAACGAGAGAAATAATGATCTTACCGACAAAGTCAATAATCAGAAAACAATATTTATCTTGATCACCGATTCCGATCGTAAGCCGGGAGGTATTGTATATAGAATAAATAAGAAAACAATATTCTATAAAATACAAAAATAAATTATTAGGATAAACTAAGAAAATGCAAAGATTCTATAGTGCAGTTTGCACAATTTACATACTTGATTTTATGCAATATATCCTTATTCATTGAATAATATTTTTATTTTTGCCTCAAAAAAAGTATTCATCGGATAATAGTTTTTTTAGTTTTTTTAGGGTGTAGTATGTGCTCATAGAGATAAGAAATACTTATCTTTAAGAAAAAGCAATAAAAAAATTGTTTATAATTTAATTTAAGTCAATGTAATGACAGGATAAGAAGGTATTATAAGAATACCTGATATTATCGGGTACGATTTTCGCAAAGTATTTTTCTAAAGGCTCTAATGACTTATAAGTACATATTTATGTCAGTGCAAGCATAAATATTATTTAACAAAAGTTACAGATGATATCTGTAGGTATCAGGACCTCAAGATACAAAACTACGGAAAAAGTACGATTAGGTATTTAACATCATGTGCAGGTTGAAAATATCAAAATTCTTTGTCTAACATGAATTAAATTTGTTATAAAATATCCCCCCCCAAATATGCTTTAAGCATAAGAATGTGATAAAGGGCGATGATCTCTCAGATGGAAATAAGAGATCATCGCTTTTATCTATTTGTATAGGATCATAGATAATTGACAATATAAAGCGCTATAAAAGTATTTTTAGCCGGATGTTCTTTGCTAAGGATAACTTTATAGTAATAACTTTGTTATCTTTAAAAATATAACTAATCTACATTATCTTGTAACGATAGCTTTGCAGGGGGACTAAGCTAAACTTTCGACTTAAGTATAGTTTATAGTCGCTACCGTAGGCTATCGCATCAGATTCACCGCTGATATCTCTCTACTTAAGTATAGTTTTTTTGTAAAGGTACAGGTGTGAGGGAAGAAAGTCTTATAGTCCATAGATATTATTCGAAGAGAAAAATATTTATTTCGGGATGTCGAATAAAAATATTCCAAAAAACATACATATTGCATAAAAACTAAAAGTCTTATTTGTACACTATGTTGTTATCATATGGATACTATTTTGAATTTCAATCAAAAAGTATTCGTCGGATAATATATTTTCATTTTTTTTGTTGTAGGATGTGGTCAAGGAAATGAAACACGATTTAGTACAGGCAATCGTATCTACTATATTCAGAAAGATAGCTGAAAGTCTAAAACGCTATTTTAAGAAATGAATTTCCGATTCCCGGTTTGATCTTACAGTAATTAAGATGATACCTGAGGGCAGCAAGGTAAATGCAAACGGACAATATGAGACTTAGAAGTAAATGTTTATAATCGAATTTAAGTAAGTACAAAGGCAGGATAAATAAGCGTTGAAAATATCTGATGTACAAAGAAGTAAATATTTTTATTAAAAAAGGTTATTAGGTAAGATCTAAAGAGATAGACAAACAGATAATTGATGACAATGCAAGCACAAATATTAAATATGTCAAAGTCTTTAGAAATTAGCGTATATGCTGTTTACATAAAGTAGTATTTTTGAAAAATATAAACTTTTGACATTGGAACTAAAAAAATATATTTGAATTGACAAGATATCAAAAAATTTTGCCGAAGTATTAGTTAAGTTTGTTATAAAAAATTATCCCCCCAATGTGCTTTAAACGTAAGGATGTAAAGGAAGACGACAACTTAAAAGCAGGAAAGTTTTCGGTTGTCGTCTTTGCTTATCCACACGGCATATAAGGATGATTTTTAGATTCTTACATCAATTAAGATTTAGGTGTAAAAAAAGTAATAATAATTACGATACCCCCAAAAATTATGCTTAAAGCATAAGGATATAATAAAGAATAAAAAGCACATATTAAGTTATGTGATTTTTATTGTTATGTAACCGTTAGAGTAAGTTAAGGATAATTTTCAGAATAGATCGACAAAAAACATTATAATATGAAAGTGGCGATAATTAAATAAAATAAGGCTTTTACGGGTATTTTTCAGGTTGTTAAATTGTAAGTAGGCATAGCACACTACGACCTCTTTTTTCGACTTAAGAATAAAGCAATGAAGCTGAAATTATTTTAATAACGCTACTGTAATTTAGAGGGAGCCGGTATGAAAATTCAATTTTTGTCAGTTTTTAAATTATGGAGTTAAGAGAAAAAGTAAGCTATGCAATAAAAAGCCCAAGACTTTGGATGAAATATTGAATTGGAGTATATCTAAGTAATAAAGATCCCTTTATGATATTATAATAATCTGAGGATTAAAGAAAGGAGTCGTAGCTATGAAAAGAGTACTTAATTACTTAGCGGTACTTAGCCTTTTTGCCATACTTATATTTGTACCGAGTATAAGCGCAAAGGCGGCGCAGTCAAGAACATTTGATCTTGGCAGATTCGAGTCGGGAGACAATGTAAACCACGTATTAAACCTTAAGTTGGAGACACCCGGATCACTTGGAGTTTATACTTTAACTTCCGGTCTGCAACTTGTGGAAGATGCTTCGGGTATGCTATCACTTACCGGAACTACAGGCGTAAGCGGCAACATAACGGAAACAGTTACAGGTTTAAGATGCCTTACAGATCCGGGTAATCCAAGTTCGGGCGATTCTTTTACGCTTACATTTAATTATGAGGTTTTAAAAAATGTTCCGGTACAGATCAAATTCGTGGACGGAAGCGGTAGCTTGATATCTCAACAAAACAGATCTTTTAGTCTTGGTGATACTGATGTTGAGTGGCTTGATGTATATTCATTTTTCGGAACACCGTATGTTCCGGATCCAACATCAAGTAGCACTATACAACATTATATAGCGAGAAATACCCAATCTGTTACGGCGGCTAACGGTCAATTCAGGATGAACGGTAATACTCCTGAGGTCAGAGTAGCGGCAGATATGATCTCTCCGACCGTGTTAAATGTGGAATATACTATCATTTGCGATAGAGTTACATCTCAACCATACAGGATCAACTACCTTGAAAGAGGAACCAATGCATTATTACATACAGAGCAAGGCAGTGTAAATGTAGATAATTCATGGGTAAATATCCTTTCACAGTTCCACCATGCAGGTTCAACATATATTTTGGAAAGGGCGCAGACATATCCGGCTAACAGATATGAATTTGCTACCGCATCCAATGCGGCTCAGGTTTTTGTATCATCAGCAGATGCGGGAACCGACGGATATGTTACATATAACCTGGTAGGTTACCTTAGAGCTTCCGGTGCTTCTGCAACTCCAAGCAGTGCAAGTTATTCTTCGGGAGGAGGTTCAAGTACCACAGTATCGGTAAGACAAAGAAACAAGGAAGGTTGGATACTCAGTAATAACGAATGGTATTATTACATAGGAGGTATAAGGACCAACCTTAAGAGAGGATGGCATAAAGACAGCCAAGACGGTTTCTGGTATTATTTGGATGGTGCTGACGGCAGAATGCTCAAGGGTTGGAATTTTATAAATGATGAATGGTATTATTTGGCTCCGTATACACCTATGGCTACATGGGAGCTTAGAAGTGACGGAGAATGGTACTATATGCATAAGGAAAACTCTCGTCCGTTAGGTTCAATGTACATAAGTGAAAGCACTCCTGACGGATACAGAGTGGATGCAAGCGGAAAATACGTACAATAATACAAAAATTTATATTCTCTGTTAGAGCAAAACTTTATAAGAGTTATATTGATATAGCAATCATTAAAAAACGACTGTTTCACAAGCGATAATGAGGTTAGCCCTCAAAGTGGAATAAGTCGTTTTTTTAATGTATATATGCAGAGTATATATAATTATAAAAAAATTTATTATAGTTCTATGAAATCTAATTTGTAGATATCTTAAACCGAATCTGAAAAATCGAATACTTTCCATTTTTAGAATAAGTATTAAGCAAAAAGATAATATATTGTATTAAATCTCCTTAATATACTGGAAAAAAACAAATTATTTATGTATAATAAGCTATCGTATTAGGGAATAACTTAATCCGGAATGAGAGGTGGATATTGAAAAAATTATTGTATACAGTATGGGACTGTATATATCCTGTTGTAATATATATATTTATAACAACATTGACATTCATGGTTTCCGGGCTCTTAGGCAGTGTAAGATCATCCGTGAAACGGGCAGATTTTAATAATGTTTTGATCATCAATACGATCGCTGCAGTAATACTTATATTTATATGGTTTGGCATTATTGTAGTGAGCAGGGATGGTTATAAGAAGGAGCCTGTAGGGGTTAGGGCATTTTTATCCACGGAGTTTAAGGACTATGTCTTTATCGGTTGGCTTGGTATAAGTCTTGGACTTTGCCTGAGTACGCTGGTATCACTGTTTGGTATAACTGCTCAAGATGAGGCATTTAAACAGGTGAACGAACTCATAGAAAGTCAACCGCTATGGATCAAGATCGCAAGTGCGGGAGTTATAATACCGATACAGGAAGAATTCATGTACAGAGGACTTATATATAAGAACATTGAACAACGATATGATATAAAAAAGGCGACTTTTATATCATCGCTAATGTTCGGAGTAATGCACATGAACTTAAGTCAGGGAATATTTGCTTTTTTGATGGGAATTGTATTGGCATTTATATATCAAAAGACCCGTAATATATATGCATGTATAGTATTTCATTGCAGTACCAATCTTTTTTCGGTATTGCTAAGCACAAGAACTGTGCGTAGTTTCCTTGAGGAAGATGTATACTTGTTGCCATTGGTATTGTTATGTATGATCGCAAGTACATTTGCTGTTATGTTGTATTTGCATAAAGAATATAGGAGGAACGTTTAGCTTGAAGATATTAAGTGTTGCTATACCCTGTTACAATTCATCAGCCTATATGAGAAAATGTATAGACTCTGTACTTAAGGGTGGAGAAGATGTTGAGATACTTATAGTAAATGACGGTTCGTTTAAAGATAATACAAAAGAAATAGCTGATTGGTATGAAAAAGAATACCCGGGCATCTGTAAAGCCATCCATCAGGAGAACGGCGGACACGGTGCTGCTGTAATGGCAGGTCTTAGGGCTGCAAGCGGTATATTTTTCAAGGTGGTGGATTCCGATGACTGGGTGGATGAAGCTTCTTACATGAAGATACTTGAAAAATTAAGGTTCTTTGCAAATGAATCAGATACACAGCTTGATATGCTTATAAGTAATTATGTGTATGAGAAAGAAGGCGCTACACATAAGAAGGTAATGAACTACAGAAGAGCCATTCCGACCGAACAAGTACTCGGTTGGGATGATATAGGACGTTTTCTTCCGGGGCAGTATATACTTATGCATTCCGTAATATACAGAAGACAGATGCTTATTGACTGCGGACTGGACCTTCCAAGACATACTTTCTATGTGGATAATATATTTGTATACACACCGCTTCCTCATGTAAAGACATTATATTATCTGGATGTGAATTTCTACAGATACTTTATAGGAAGAAACGATCAGTCCGTCAATGAAGCCGTTATGATAGGAAGAATTGACCAACAGCTTAAGATAACCAAGATCATGCTTGATTCACATGATCTGTATAAGATAAAAAGCAGAAAACTCAGAAGATATATGATACTGTATATAGAGATAATGATGGTCATCTGCTCAATACTTGCAATAAAATCGGGAACCGAGGAAAATCTGCAAAAGAAAAAAGATATATGGGCTCATCTTAAGAATCATAATTTAAGACTATATATGAGGATCAGATGGGGATTCTTGGGACAGAGCGTTAACCTTCCGGGCAAGGCGGGAAGAAAGGTTTCTATAATGGGATATAAGATCACACAAAAATTCTACGGATTTAATTAGTAAATCGATTATTTAATATTTGCCTGAGTTCTATTGATTTTATAGGTATTTTAAGTTTGCTTTGATCACAGGATATGTGATTTAACGAAGCATACCTGTAAATATTATAAGTGAATTTGGGCAATTGTTTTGCATTTACGCTGTTCACAAAATAATCGAACTAAATTCATTGCCGAATTTTTAAGTATAAGCTATAATTAGCATTGATTTAACTTTGAAAGGTGGTTTATAAAATAATGACTTTATTGGAAAATTGGAGAAATAAGGCGTACGGAGAAGGTACGAATGACAAACAAAAAGAAGAATTATGGAAAAGATATTTTCTTATCGAGAAGGGAATTTATGAACAAATACTCGCAGAGCCTGACAAGGTGATATCATGTACCGTAGCTGAGCTTGCAGACAAATACGGAACCGATATAGAGACTATTACGGGCTTTTTAGACGGTATCAATGACTCACTTAAGGAAGCCAATCCTATAGAGACAATGGAAGAGAGCACTCCCATCAAGATAGAGATAGACCCTGAAAAGCTTTATTACAACATGGTAGAGGCTAAGGCTGACTGGTTGTATAACTTACCCGAGTGGGATAAGATACTTAACGATGGAAGAAGAAAAGAGATATATAAAGAGCAAAAGAAGAGCGGAACCGTAGTTAAGGGAAGAAAAATAGGACGTAATGAAGCTTGTCCTTGCGGAAGCGGCAAGAAATATAAGCTCTGCTGCGGAAAGAATTAGTATTCGCTTACGTTTTTTTTTGCATAAGACGTTAAAATTAAAATAAACGATCAATAAAATAGGCTGTATCAAAACATAATCTGTTTTGTAACAGCCTTTTGTGAACTACCCGTTATATAAAGTTAACGGAATTTAAGTTTTATGGATAGTGTATCTTAGATCTCCTCGGGTATACTGTAGGAGTATCTTATTGCTCGATAACGATAACTTACTATGTACGGCAACCTTGCCCCTGTACTTAAATACAGGGTGTAGGGTTGCTTATTTCAAAAAGATAGCTTTTATTCAGAAAGGTGAAGGAGTATGTACACAGGATTTGCAAGTGTTTACGATATCTTTATGGATGATATACCTTATAAAGTATGGGCTGAGGATATGCGTGACATATTAAAAGAACATAATATTACCGGAGGCATAGTTGCCGAGCTGGGTTGCGGAACGGGTAATCTTACACAGGAACTTGCAGGACTCGGTTATGACATGATAGGCATAGACAGCTCTTATGATATGCTTGATATAGCCATGTCCAAAAGGGAAGAAAAAGGACTTGATATATTGTATCTTTGTCAGGATATAAGAAGCTTTGAACTATACGGTACCTGTGCGGCGATAGTAAGCCGTTGCGATACATTTAATTATTTATTGGAATATGAAGATCTTGTAAATTCACTTAAGTTGGTCAATAATTATTTAGATCCCAAAGGACTTTTTATATTTGATTTAAACAGTATGTATAAGTATAAGCAAATACTTGCCGATAATACCATTGCTGAGAACAGAGAAAACGAAAGCTTTATATGGGAGAATTATTATGATGAAGAAACGAACCTCAACAGTTATGAGCTAAGCGTATTCGTAAGAGAAGAAGACGACAGATATATAAAGTACGAAGAACAGCATATTCAAAGAGCGTACAGCCTTTATGAGATAAAGGATGCGATAAAAGAAGCCGGACTTGAACTTTTGTCGGTGTCGGATGCGGATACAAAGAAAGAGGCGGATGAGTTTACACAAAGATATTTGATAGTTGCGAGAGAATCGGGTAAATAACATAAAGAAGGGAACAAAATGTCAGATTATATAATTAAAGCAACAGCGGGGAATGGATCTGTAAGAGCATTTGCCTGCGTAAGTACACAAACTTGTGAAGAAGCAAGAAAGTCACATAATACATCACCTGTAGTAAGTGCGGCACTCGGAAGAATGTTAAGTGCCGGACTTATGATGGGTTCAATGATGAAAAACGACAAGGACCTGATAAGTATCAAAATAGAAGGAAGCGGTCCTATGAAGGGGGTTTTGGTCACCGCCGATAATAAGGGAGGGGTCAAGGGTTATCCGTTTGAACCTCTTGTGATAATACCGCCAAACAGTAAGGGCAAACTCGATGTAGCCGAGGCTATAGGAGTGGGAATACTTACCGTGATAGCGGATACGGGATTAAAAGAACCTTATGTAGGTCAGGTAGAGCTGATATCCGGAGAGATAGCGGAGGATATAGCATATTATTATGCGAGCAGCGAGCAGGTACCCTCAGCGGTCGCACTCGGTGTGCTTATGAATAAGGACAATACCGTAAAGGCTGCGGGAGGATTTATCATACAGTTGATGCCGGGGGCAGATGAAGAAATAATAGAAAAGATAGAAGAAAAGATTGCAAGTATAGCTCCTGTCACGACTTTAATATCCGAGGGTAAAAGTCCGGAAGATATACTTGAGCTTATACTCGCAGACCTGGATCTTGAGATCAATGAGAAGATAGATGCCGGATTCAGATGTAATTGCAGCAGAAAGAGGATAGAAAAAGCTCTGATAAGTATAGGAAAGCATGAGCTTGAAACCATGGCGAAAGATAATGAGCCTATAGAGGTGGGTTGTCATTTTTGTAATAAAAAGTACAATTTTAATGTAAATGATATAGAGCAGATATTGGATGAACTGAATGCCAAATAATTTATTATAGGGCATGATAGAAATGAAATAATATAGCGTATATATATACATAATACAGTGCATAAGAGCTTATCTTTTATAAATATTATGTATATATATCCATACGCTTTAAAGTGCATAGATAACGCTACTGTTATAAATAAAAAATGCAAATCTTATGCTATTTTGTAAAAAGATGTATTTGTAATAAATAATATACTTCAAAGTATTAAAATATTAGAGGGTAGGTCGTCAAGTGTTGAATGATATTAATAGATCTGAGGATATAAATTATATAAAAAATGCCTGTAAGCATTTTATGACTATTACCGAACATAAGCTTACGGTAATGGATCTTTGTTTTAAGGTAGGTCTTGTAAAGCAGGCTTTTTGCATGACCTTAGCAAATACAGTCCTGAGGAATTCATCTGCGGTATAAGGTATTACCAGGGTGTAAGAAGTCCCAATGCAGCTCAAAGACTGGAAAAAGGCTATTCTTCAGCTTGGTTGCATCATAAAGGAAGAAACAAGCATCATTTTGAGTATTGGATAGACTATTCTTTGACAAGAGGAGAGGGGCTTGTAGGAATGAAGATGCCTCTTAAGTATGTACTTGAGATGGTGTGTGACAGGATAGCGGCTTCAAAAGTGTACAATAAGGGCAATTACACCACCGATATACCTTGGGAATATTACAACAAAGGACCTATACCCGATAAAGACATGCACAAGGAAACAAGGGCTTTACTTGAAAAGCTTCTTCTTATGAATAAAGAAAAGGGAGAAAAAAAGCTGCTTGCTTATATGAGGTGGCTTTTAAAGCACCCTTATATTTATGAAAAAACCGATCTGAAAAATAATACCCGAAGTAAAAAAGACTCTGATAAGTGCCTTTAGAACTTAACAAAATACGAGTATAAAGCCGGATCGTTATAACTGTGATATAAATTCGACTTTTAGTTGACAGTAATAAAAAGTTTAACAAAAACCGTCAGGAGGTAGGGATGAGAATTATTAAAGAAAGAGATATTTTAAGTATTGCACCTAATGCAAGTGCAGTAAGCAATGCGAAAAAGATCTCCTCAGGATCTCAATTTGTTAAAAGATCAAGGTCCGAGGATGACAGTTTTTATATGGGAGAGTGCAAAGGAAGCGGAAAATCCAACTATATAGTTTCTGTAGATTATATAGAGGAGGAAAATCCCGTATTCAGATGCAGTTGTCCGAGCAGACAGCTTCCTTGCAAGCATAGTATAGCTTTGTTATACGAGATGTTAAACGGAAAAACTTTTAATGTTGAGGATATACCGGAAGATATACTCGAAAAAAGAAAGAAAAAAGAGATAAGAGAGGCTAAAAAGCAGGAAGCCAAAGAAACAGCTGACCAAAAGCCTGTCAAAAAGCGTCCGGCAAGCAAGGCGGCAGCCAAGAAAAAGATAAATAAGCAACTTGAGGGATTGGCTCTTTTAAGAAAAATGGTAAATGAGCTCTTACTTTCGGGTCTTGCATCTATGGGCTCAATATCACTAAGATCTTACAAAGATCTGGTCAAACAACTCGGTGATTATTATCTGAGCGGAGCACAGACTTACTTTACCGAATTGGTAATTGAGATTGAAAAGTATCAAAAAGACAATGACAGTGTACATTATAAAAATGCCACAGAAGTGCTTAAAAGACTTCGTGCTCTGGAAAAAAAGGCTACCGGATACCTTGAAGAAAAACTCGATTCCGACAACCTTGAGATAGACGATAATACTCTGTATGAAGATCTCGGGGGAATATTAAAACTTGATGACCTTGACAGAATGGGGCTTACTAAAGAGAACGTCGAGCTGTTTCAGTTAAGCTTCAGGGAAGTCTACAATGAGGCAAGAAAAGAATTTATAGATGTTGCATACTGGATGGATCTTGATTCGGGCGAGATATCCTACAGCTTGAATTACAGACCTGTAAAAGCACTTAAATACATAAAAAAAGAAGATTCTTGCTTTGATATACTTGAAGTTAAAAAACTGTATTATTATCCCGGAAGCCTTAACAAAAGAATAAGATGGGACAGTTCTTCATTCAAGGATAAGGACGAAAAAACACTGGATATAGTAAGATCAAAGGCATACGGCAGCATAAAAGAGGCTGTGAAGTTAGCTAAGGGTGAGCTCAAGAACACCTTATCCGAATATTCCTACGGCTTTCTCATAAGTTATGAGAGTCTGTGCGAACTTAAGACTGAAAAAGGTACTGTATGGGTAGTTAAAGACAAGACCGGAGACAGATTGGAACTTAAAAATTCAGGATATATCAACACCGTGGAGTTGATAAAGTTTATGGAATATGAAGAAGTAAGGAAGGATGCCGCTATCTTCGGCAAGATATATTATGACGTAGAGGACAGGAAGTTATATATGGAACCTTGCAGTATAATCACAGATAAAAGAATTATCGGTTTGGAATATTAGTAGGGAGGAATCGTCGTGAACTTAAATATAATATATGAATTAAGAGATAGACTGGAAAGTATTGCTATAGCAGGACTCAGTCTTATAAAAGAGGATTTCAGACTTAAGAGAAATACCGAAAAACTTAAAGAGTATGTAAGTATAGCACCGGTATTTAAGCAAATATATGAATTGCTCGTAAAACTCCAAAGTGATGAATGTACACAAAAAGCTGATGTGCTTTTGGACCTGATCGCTCTTACGGATGCTCTTATATGTACTCAGGCACCTTACTGCAGCGAGGGAGAAGAAGTGGAGGAGCCTGTATTATACAAGGAAGGATTGGTTTATAAAGACATACCTTACAGCAGCCTAAAACCTATAATAGACAGCTTCCTTGCAAGCGGAAGCGGAAGATACGCAACTATCAGGGAGGCTTTGCAGACAAGTCCTGAGCTTTTTAAAGATGTGCGATTAAAAAGACTCATGGTTACGGCACTCGGAGACAGTTATGCGGAACTTGCACAGCTTGTGGAAAATGAGCTTTGTAAAGAAGATAAAGATATAGTTGCCTTCCTTAAAAAAGATTTTGATAAAGAAGGATCCAAGGAGATGGTCAGAAGACTAAGAGTCATCTCACACATTATGAAAGAAGAAGAGAATGATTTCTATATATCTCTTCTTGAGGGAAGCACCAAGGATATAAAAGAGGAGGCTATAAGGTCGCTCAGGTTTGATAAGTCCAATACGGCACTGCTTTTGGACCTGGCAAAAACCGAGAAGGGTAAACTCAAAGAAGCGGTCAATGATTCCTTGTCACATATGAACGGTGATAATGTTATAGATTACTGGACCGGGCTTTCGGTATCCAAACCTTTGGAAGCTGCCAGAAACCTTACTACAATGGTAAGTGACTGGGCAACCGATCTGGTTGCAGGTATGATAGAGAGGTATCTGGAGAAAAACAAATATGAAGATGCTAAGACTCAAGAAGAACAGCGAAAGATAAAGAACGATCTTTCCGCACTGTGGAGAGCCGGAGCTTTTAAAAGATCCGAAAGAATAGAAGCTCTGTATGATAAGGTATATAAAATAGTGCCTTTGCAGGTGGTTGAGACCTTGGAATTACAGATATACAAAAAACCGAGCGAATACCTTTACGGCTTATCAAAAGATCTTTACAAAAAGTACGGAAAAGACTTTTTAAAATCCGTGTTCATATCTGCATTGTTTTTTGAAAGTAAGGAATATATCTATGATGAATATCATAAATATGTGGAAGAGATCAAAAAAAGCAATATAACTAAGAGTATAATACTTAATGAGCTTGTAAAGATACAATACAATAAGGATCTTAAGAAGTATGTATATAGGAATTATTTGTATAAAAATTATGCATTTGCTTATACGGATAATTATGATTACAGTTCGGGAAGTCATATATTGGAAGCCGGTTTTGACGAAAGATGGTATAAGACTTTATTTGATTTTTATGATAAATTCGGAAGTGAATATAAGTTGTATTATACAAGATATTCCAACTATTTCAGTGAATTTCTTGCGGGCATCTATAACCCGGATCTTGGACTTGAGGAAGTCTACGGAGAGCATTTTTATAACAATGTTACAAAGATAGAACCTACGGTAGCCGATATTGAAATGCTTAAAAGATGTAACTGGACTTACTATGATGGAATCTTTGACAAGGCGGCAGGCAATTACGTCATAAGGGGTATACTAAGATCTGCAGACTTTGATAAGAATTTCGTTATAAAGGAGTTTAACAGATTGATAGAAAATAAAAATATCAATAAAAAACTCGATCTGAAAAAACTCAAGGAATGGAAAGAGCAGATAGAAGGCGATATGCCTTATGAAATGCTTGCGGATTAGGAGAAGTAATAACAATGAAAAAGACAAAGACTAAAGAAGAACAGATACAAAGACTGCCGGTAGAGGAGTTATTTAAGAATGAGATAGATGCACTTATAGAAAATGAAAAATATCCCATACCCACAGGATGGAGGATGTCGCCAAGATCCGTACTTACCTATATTTGCGGAGGTAAAGTAGGTGATATGGAGATAGTGCCTAAATACATAGGGCATCAAAGACTGGTAGAGATCGCCATATCAACTCTTGTTACGGACAGAGCCTTACTCCTTATAGGAGAACCGGGAACTGCCAAGTCCTGGCTTTCCGAGCACCTTACCGCCGCTATCAACGGTAACTCGACCAGAGTGATACAAGGAACTGCCGGAACCACAGAAGAGCAGATAAGATACTCATGGAATTATGCCATGCTTATAGCTAACGGTCCGAGCAAGGAAGCCATGCTTCCCAGTCCGATATACAGGGCTATGGAAGAGGGAGCTATAGCAAGAGTGGAGGAGATATCAAGATGTGCTCTGGAGGTACAGGACAGCCTTATATCATTATTATCTGAAAAAAGACTTGCCGTTCCGGAGCTTGGTATAGACATACCGGCTCAGAAAGGATTCTCAGTCATAGCTACTGCCAACACCAGAGATAAGGGTGTAAATGATATGTCAGCCGCTCTCAAAAGAAGATTTAACATAGTCGTGCTTCCTTCACCTGCAAGCCTGGAGGCTGAGATGGAGGTCGTAAGGACAAGGATACATCAGCTTTCAAAAAACCTGGATCTTAATGCAAAACTGCCAGAAGAAGAGGTGATAGAAAAGGTTTGTACCATATTCAGAGAGTTAAGATCGGGGCTTAGTCTTGACGGCAAACAAAAACTTAAAACAACCTCAGGTGTACTTTCCACAGCGGAGGCTATTTCCCTGCTTGCGAACAGTATGGCACTTGCAGGAAGCTTCGGTGACGGAAGTATAAGTGATTACGATCTGGCAGCCGGGCTTCAGGGAGCTATTGTCAAGGAAGACAGCAAGGATTCCAAGGTGTGGGAAGAGTACCTTGAGAATATAATGAAAAAGAGAGGCTCCTCATGGCTGCCTTTATACAAAGAATGTAGAGAGCTTAACGGGTAGGAATTTATACTGTAACATTATTTTACAAATAATATGCAGATTATAACACAGAGAGAAAAGGATAGAAGATGGATATAAAAACAGACAGAGATCTATATACTTCAAATTCCGAATATGTGCATATATTTGGAGTAAGACATCACTCTCCGGCTGCTGCCATGCACTTGTTAAACTTTTTACAGGATGTAAAACCTAAACTTATATTGATAGAAGGTCCATCGGATTTTAACGAGCTTATAAAGGATATGATGTCCGAGGATATAACACCTCCCATGGCAGTAATGTCCTATACCCTTGAAGCACCTATAAATACGGTTCTGTATCCTTTTTCGGTATACTCTCCCGAGTACCGGGCAATATGCTTTGCCAGAGATTTCGGCTGTCGTTGTGAGTTCTTCGATCTACCCTCAAGTATAAGCTTAAGTTTGGAAAAAAGAGAAAAAGAAGATGATGAAAGCGGTAAAAAAAGCATAAAAGGAGAGGTTTATAAAAAACTTGATGAAAGTTCTTTGGATAATGATGACGAGACCTTTTGGGAAAGGGTCATGGAGCAGTCCAAAGACTACAAGGCCTATATGCAGGGATCTTATATATACGGCAACAGTCTAAGAGAGCTTACATTGGGAGATGGCAAAGAAGATGCCTACAACATGGTACGAGAAGCCTATATGAGAAGGGTCATAGACTCACATATTAAAAGTGGAACAGCTGCTAAGGATATAGTTGTAATAGTCGGAGCCTACCATATAGCCGGAATAACTCCCGATTTAGAGCCTATGAGCGAAAAAGAGCTTAAAGGTCTTAAAAGAACGGAGATAAAAAAGACCATTATGCCCTACTCTTACTTTAGGCTGTCTGAAAGGTCAGGTTACGGTGCAGGAAACCATGCGCCGGCTTACTATGAGCTTTTATGGGAAGCATTACTTAAAGGTGACGTAGAGCATCATGCGTTTTCATACCTTTCAAGACTTGCCGAAAGTTACAGAGAATCGGGAGGTCAGGTATCCTCCGCACAGGTCATAGAGGCTGTGGAACTTTCTTATAACCTTGCCACCTTACATGATTCAAGGATACCCACGCTTAAGGACTTAAGAGATGCGGCAGTGACTTGCATGGCGGAGGGGAGTTTTGCAAACCTTGCCATAGCCTGTGCCAAGGTGGAGATAGGAACCAAAATAGGTTCAATACCGGAAGGACTCAGTCAGACTTCTATACAGTCGGACTTTTATGCGGAACTTAAAAGATTAAAGCTTGATAAGTATAAGTCTGTTACTTCACAGGAATTAAGACTGGATCTCAGAGAAAATATAAAAGTAAAGAGCGAAAGTTTGGCATTTATGGATCTTGAAAGATCTTTTTTCCTACACAGACTTAAGACTTTGGGGATAGACTTTGCGATACTTAAGGGAAATAAGCAGGAAAAGGCTACATGGTCCGAGGAGTGGATATTAAGATGGACTCCGGAGGCGGAGATACAGATAGTCGAAGCTGTACTGAAAGGAGATACCATAGAGCAGGCACTTGCATTTTTATTAAAGGAAAAACTATCGAATGTTTCCGATATCAAAGAAGTCATGTCTGTCATAGAGGCTGCCTATTACTGCGGTATGCCTAATGCTTTAAGCCGGGCTGTTGAAACTTTGCAAGGCATAGCTGTTGATGTGGCTGCTATAGTTGATATAGCGGATACATTGTATAGGATCTCTAATATTTTATCATACGGAGATATAAGAAAACTCGATAGAAAACCTCTCGAGCCGATAGTAAGTCAGCTGTTTTTAAGAAGCTGCCTGCTTTTGCCGGGAGAGTGTGTATGCGATGAAGCGGCTCGGTTGAAATAGCCAAGGCTATTATACTTTTACATGAAGTATCGGTAAAGCAGGAGTTTCTTGATATATCAAGGTGGCACAGAACTTTGGAAGAAATATCAAAAAGAGACGATCTTAACACCAAACTTTCCGGTATAGCCACTGCTATTTTGATAGAGCTATCAAAGATAGGCGATGAGGAAATATCGGTTGAGATGCAAAGAAGACTCTCCAAAGGTGTGCCGGCAGATCTTGGAGCTAACTGGTTTGAAGGACTTGCTATGAAGAACAGATATTCACTTATAGCAAGACTCTCGATCTGGAGGCAACTTGGTGAATATATAGACAGCCTTGACAATGAAGAGTTTAAGAGGGCACTGGTATCTTTAAGAAGGGCATTTGCGGACTTTGATCCTGCCGAAAAGCAAAGTATAGCTGAAAACCTTGCAGAGATTTGGAATCTGAATGCTTTATCGGTGGCGGAAGCTTTGTCTACTACCTTAAATGAAGAAGAAGCAGAAAAGTTAAGTGAACTGGCGGAATTCGACTTTGACGATATATAGATACGGGAGATTATATGAGTAATATTAAAGAAGAGGATAAGGAGAATGTTTCCAAAGTAAAAAGGTGGAGGCTTATATTAGGAGAGACGGTAGAAAAAGATTTTGAAGAAATGTCCGGTCCTATGGATATAAGCCTTAGTAAGGAAGAGCTTTTAATGGATCAGGCACTGGCTGCTATCTACAATGAAGGCTCTGAGTCCTATCTCGGCGCAAGAGGTGCCGGCAGGGGAAAGTCAAGTCCCCATATAAGCAGATGGCTTGGAGATGTCAGGAATCTATTTGATAAAGATCTGGTGCGAATCATACAGGCTGATGCCATGGAAAGATGCGGATTAAAGCAGCTTATGTTCGAGCCTGAGGTCCTGGAAAACCTGGAATCCGATATAAATCTTGCAAGTACAATACTTTTACTTAAAGATCAGGTACCGAAACAAAGTAAGGAAGGTGTCAGAAACTTTATTAAAAAGATAGTTGAAGAGATCAACAGACTTTTGGAAAGTGATTTAAAAAGAGCGGTAAATGCAAGTCTCAATAAAAGGCAACACAGCCCCATCCCTTCCGCTTCGGCACTTGACTTTAATACTACTATAAAAAGAGGTATTAAAAACTATAACACAAGCTTAAAAAGGATAGTACCCGAGCATTACTACTTTTTTGACAGACAGGCAAAGACCGCTGCAAGTAAGTATACCATCATACTTGACATAGACCAAAGCGGTTCAATGGGAGAATCTGTAATATATTCTTCTATAATGAGTTGTATACTTGCAAGTATGGCAGCTATCAATACAAGGGTGGTTGCCTTTGATACAAATATAGTGGATCTTAGTGATAAGACGGAGGATCCGGTAGACCTGCTTTTCGGCTTTCAGCTTGGAGGCGGTACGGATATCAATAAATCAATAAATTATTGTAAAAAATATGTTGAAAACCCTAAAAAGACTATATTTCCTAATTTCGGATCTTATGGAAGGGGGCAACAGAGCCGGTATGCTAAGAAACCTTCAGGAGTTAAAAGAATCGGGAGTTACGGTAGTGTGCCTGCTTGCCATAGCTGACGGCGGAAAACCATACTACGACGCACAAATGGCAACTAAAATAGCAGCTATGGATATAGCCTGCTTTGCCTGTACCCCCGAAAAACTGCCCTTACTTTTGGAAAAAACACTTAAAGGGCAGGACCTTAAGGGACTTGGAGGGGTCGAGTAGTTTGGGATTAGTTCAATAAGCTGATTAATTTTGTTTTACCTGTGCGGATATTTCTGTCTATTATGGCTTTTATTTGTTATTTTGTATATGTAAAATAAAAAAAGAAATCAGTCTGATAATTTTGACAAATTCTCAATTAATGAGAGCGGGCATTGAGAACTATCTTGTATAAGTAAAATAAAACAAGTATTAGTTTAATAAATTGGGCAAATTCTGCATTTAGAAATATTTACCGTAAAGGGGGAATGAATGAATTTAGAGAACAACTTAAACGATAAGCAATCGGAAGCGGTAAAGCATACCGAAGGTCCTCTTTTAATACTTGCAGGTGCAGGTTCGGGAAAGACCAAGGTGCTTGTGCATAGGATAGCTTATTTGATAGAGCATATGGGAGTAAGTCCGTACAACATTATGGCAATAACATTTACCAATAAGGCGGCAGCTGAAATGAGGGAAAGAGTTGAAAGGATAATACCCAATGTCGGTTCAAGTATATGGGTAATGACCTTTCATGCAAGCTGTGTGAGGATGCTCAGAAGGTTTATAGACAGGATAGGCTATGATAATAATTTCAGCATCTATGATACGGAAGATCAGAAAACTCTGATTAAAAGAATATATAAAAACTTAAACCTCGATCCTAAAATTATAAAAGAAAAGACTGCAATCAGAGCTATATCTTCGTATAAAGATGAGCTTACCTCACCTGAGGAAGCCTTAAGGCAGACCAATGACTTTTATGATAGGCAGATAATAAACATATACAGTGAATATCAAAAGGCTCTAAAACAAAACAATGCCTTGGACTTTGACGATATCATTGTCAAATGCGTGGAGCTTTTGCAAAAGGATGAGGAAGTAAGAGAGTACTATCAGGAAAAGTTCAAATACATCATGGTTGACGAGTATCAGGATACCAACAATGCACAGTTTAGACTTATCAATCTTTTGGCAGATAAGTATAAAAATCTTTGCGTAGTGGGAGATGACGACCAGTCCATATATAAATTCAGAGGAGCCAATATATTTAATATATTAAACTTTGAAAATGTATATAAAGATGCAAAACTTATCAAGTTAGAGCAAAACTACCGCTCCAAGGCTAATATATTAAACGTTGCCAATGCAGTCATAAAAAATAATAAGGGAAGAAAAGACAAGAGCCTGTGGACTGCCAATGACAGCGGAGAGAAGATAAGAGTCATGGAATTCGAGAATGCCGCAAGTGAAGCCGAATTTATAATAAGTGAAATAAAACAAAGAGCAAGTGACTACAGCGAATGGGCGGTACTTTATAGGACCAACGCACAGTCAAGACTTTTGGAGGAACGCTGTGTACTTCTCAATATTCCTTATCAATTGGTTGGAGGAGTTAATTTCTATCAGAGAAAAGAGATAAAGGATATTGTTGCGTACTTAAAAATACTTTCCAATCCGAATGATGATATATCTTTATTAAGGGTGATCAATCTGCCGAAAAGAGGTATAGGTGCAAGCTCTATAGCAAAGATAAGTATGTATGCAAGTCTTAATGACCTGAGTCTGTGGGATGTACTTCTGGATATGGATAAGATAGAAGAATTTGCAAAATTAAAAGCGAAGTTTGATGTATTTTTCGAAAGTATTGAAAACCTTCAAAAAACTAAAGAAGAAGTGAATTCTGTAGCGGATATGATCGATCATATCATGGATGAAATAAACTATAAGTCGGTACTTTTGGAAGAGGGAAGCGAAGAGGCTCTTGCCAGAATGGAGAACATAGAAGAATTCAAGAACAAGGCAAGAGACTATGAAAGTACGGAACTTGAAGAGTTTTTGGAAGATATTGCACTGATAGCGGATATTGACAGGTATGATGATGACAGTAAAAGAGTAACGCTTATGACATTACATGCCGCCAAGGGACTTGAATTCCCTTATGTGTATATGAGCGGTATGGAAGAGGGGCTTTTTCCGAGCAGTATGAGCCTTTTTACAGGTGACGAGTCGGATGTTGAAGAAGAGAGAAGACTTTGCTATGTGGGTATCACCAGGGCTAAAAAAGAGCTTTGTATGACATTTGCGAAATTCAGGATGCAAAACGGTGATATGAGATACGGTACCTTATCAAGATTTGTAAATGAGATACCGGATGAATTTATCCAAACGAATGCTAAGAAGAGAAACTCAAATGATCTAAGAACAGGTTCTTTCGTAAGAAAGCAAAATAAAAATACCGAAAATTATTATAATGAAGTTTACCGAAAGTCTATAGAGATAAAAAAGACATCAAAACTTAATTATGACGTGGGAGACCGTGTAAGACACATAAGTTTCGGTGAGGGAACGGTCATTGACATAGAAGACGGAGCCAAGGATTACAAGGTCAGTGTGGATTTTGATAAATTTGGTGTAAAAAAGATGTTCGCAGGCTTTGCTAAATTGGATAAAATATGATAAGCTAAGGGTAGAAATATTATGAGAGGAGTTGATTATATGAATAAGTATAATCTTATAGGTAAAGAGACTATGGCTAAATTTGAAGAAATCATGAATGCTGCTAAGTTAAACGATCTTCTTAAGAAGAGAGAAGAAGAGGAATCCAAAAAGAACACCCTCGTGTGGGTATTTGCTTTATTGGGGGCTGTTGTATGTATAGCGGGTATAGCATATGCAGTATACAGATTTATGAATAATAATCAAGATGAATATGATGATTTTGATGATGACTTCGAAGATGATTTCTTTGACGAAGAAGAGGCAGAATAAAATCAGACATAGTTTATAAAGATTATTTAATGTGAGAGTGCATGTTGATTCGATAATGCATTATATTATTTTCAAATAATTGCCGGGTTCGCTGATGGTTTTACAGGTAAAGGTTTAAGTTGATGTAGTAATTTATATCGACTTAAGCTTGTGATTGCAAAAATCAGAAGGATTTTGGCAATTATTTTTTTAGACAATATATTTTTTGAACTTACTTTCTAACCGAGATAAACTACTCTATGTGTCTTGCTGCCGATTTTTCGTACACGGATATCTCGTTTCCTGATTGAGTACATCAAACATACTTCAGCGTAGTTCCACTACGGCTACATTTTTTTAGGAGCGGACCGGTAATAATTTTAGTCTAAATTAATATACTTATTTTGTGAATCATGTATATGGTAAATGTGAATGTGGTATGATAAAATATATTTTACTAAAGAAAATGGAGGTTTTTTATGACTGCACATGAAATTTTAAATGATCCTTTTCTAAATAAAGGAACGGCATTTACCTTGGAAGAACGTCAAAAGTTGGGTTTGGTGGGTCTTTTGCCTCCTTATGTTCAAAGCATTGAGGAGCAGGCTGCACAGGCATACGAGCAGTTTCAAACCAAAGTCAATGATTTGGAAAAACGTCTTTTCTTAATGGAAATCTTTAATACTAACCGTACACTTTTCTATTATCTTTTTTCACAACATTTGGAAGAGTTTAACCCTATCGTATATGACCCTACTGTTGCGGATACTATTGAAGGTTACAGTAACCTCTTTATCAATACGCAGTATGCAGGTTACCTTGATATAAACCATCCTGAAAATATCGAAGCTACACTCAAGAATGCAGCCGGAGATAGGGAAATCAGACTTATAGTAGTTACAGATGCGGAAGAGATACTTGGAATAGGTGACTGGGGAACAAACGGTGTAGATATCTCTGTCGGAAAACTGATGGTTTACAGCGGTGCTGCAGGTATAGATCCTTCAAAAGTATTACCTTTGGTTATTGACGCCGGAACAAATCGTGAGGAGTTACGCAATTCTCCTAATTATTTGGGAAATCGTCATGAGCGTGTACGTGGAGATCGTTATTATGACTTTATCGACCAATTTGTAAAAACCGCAGAAAGCCTTTTCCCTAAGCTTTATCTGCACTGGGAAGACTTCGGACGATCCAATGCTGCGAATATTCTTGAAAAAAATATCGTAAAAAAAGATACCTACATTTAATGACGATATCCAAGGTACCGGTATAGTAACACTTGGAGGTATATTCGGTGCACTCGCCGTTACAGGTGAGAATTTAACGATCAGACCTATCTTTGTTTTGGCGGAGGAACTGCAGGTGCCGGTATAGCATCCCGTGTACATAGAGAGATGGTGACTAAGGGACTTTCAGAGGAAGAGGCATACAAGCGCTTCTTTATGGTAGATAAACAGGGACTGCTGTTCGATGATATGGAGGATCTTACTCCGGAGCAAAAAAACCTTTTGCCAAGAAACGTTGTGATTTTGTCAATGCCGATAAGCTTACGGATCTTTTGGAAGTAGTAAAAAAACTGTAAAAACCTACTATTTTTGGTAGGAACATCTACTCAACCACATACTTTCACTAAAGAGATAGTTGAAGCTATGTGTGAAAATACCGAACGTCCAATGATATTCCCGTTGTCCAATCCTACTAAGTTAGCAGAGGCAAGTGCCGAGGATCTGATCACATGGTCGGACGGTAAGGCCTTCGTAGCTACAGGTATTCCTTCAGATACAGTTTCATATAAAGGAGTAGACTATGTTATAGGTCAAGCAAATAATGCTTTAATATATCCGGGACTCGGACTTGGAATGCTGGCATCGGAAGCCGCTCTTTTAACCGATGAAATGATAGGAGCGGCAGCTCACTCATTAAGCGGAATTATTGATATGAGTAAGCCGGGAGCACCGGTGTTGCCGCCATTTAAATATGTAGAGGACGTTTCTATGAAAGTTGCACTAGCGGTAGCAAATATGGCTAAGGAACAAGGTCTTGCACGTGCTGAGGACAAGGACATGGATAAGGCTGTTCGTGAAATGAAGTGGTATCCGAAGTATCAATAATAAGATAACTGATTAAAGTATATGAAGCCGGACTATGTCCGGTTTTCATATACTTTAAATAGACACTGAATACCGGAAAGGAGAAATATGAATAGCTTTATTACCTCAATACAGAGTATTATTCCGATTATTGTAATTATTATTCTCGGATATTATTTACAGGTTCGTGGGTGGTTCTCGGATAGTTTCGGGCATGATCTCTCACGCCTGATCATGAATATTGCACTTCCTGCTTCGATTTTTGTATCGGTTATGAAATACCTGACTGTAGATAAGCTTATCAGTCTTTCAGAGGGATTGGTATATACATTTGCAGCATTTGGTATCTCTTATATTGCAGCTTTTATAGCAGTCAAAGTCTTTAATGTAAGACCGGGACGCAGAGGAACAATGATCAATACATTTGTGAATGCGAATACTATTTTTATAGGACTACCTCTTAATGTTGCTCTGTTCGGAAATGATGCGATCTCATATTTTTTAGTATATTACATTACCAATACTATATCAACCTGGACTCTCGGTGTATATTTGATGACAGCTGACAGCAGATCAGGCAAAAGCAGCAAAGCTGCAAGGTTTGATTGGAAAAAACTTTTGCCGGCACCTCTTTTGGGATTCCTGGTTGCATTGTTATTTTTGGTTTTGCGAATTCAAATGCCTGAATATGCGACGAATACATTGACATATATAGGCAATATAGTGACGCCTTTATCTCTTGTCTATATAGGAATAGTACTTGCAAAGGCAGGTCTTAAGACTATAACACTGGACAAAGATACTATTGTAACATTGATAGGCAGATTTATTTTAGGACCTGTTATTATGTATTCCATACTTATTTTAACCGCAAAAAACATGCCGAGTGCAGAATTCAAACATTTGTTGTCCAATCAGCGACACCTGCGCTTGCAGTATTGCCTATATTGGCAAGTCAGGGTGATGGAGATGTGGAATTTTCAACCAATGTGGTTACTGTCAGTACCGTGATGTTTGTGGTTGTAATACCGATAGTTGTTACATTGTTGGGAAGTGTTAAATAGGAATATGAAACTGTTAAAAAGGGGCAGTCGCATTAATAATACATAATATATAGTAAGATATTAGAAAAGATTACTGTATGAAATATGCTTATTATTAATGCGGAAGCCCTTTTTTACTTAAAATTTGATATCACATTTTTTAATTATCAAATCTAACAAATAAAAACAGAAAAATATATAATTGGTTTTAAAAGTGTATCCTACCGATTCACAAATTAATATAAAAAAAGTCCTTTAGTTTATGACTTTTATTTGTTACAATATACAAATGACTTATACGCTATTCTTCAGGGAGATTTTATGAAGAAGAGCATTTTTATAATTACAATATTTTTTATGTGTATGTTTTGTGCTTGCAGTAAAGAGACACAGGTAATGCTTGAAGAAAGCGAGACTTATCTGCAAGAGTCACAGTTTGCGAGCGTGATCGAGACAAGTGTCGAGGTTTCGTCAAGTGAGAGCGGATCGACTATATTTGTACATGTATGCGGTCAGGTGAATGCACCTGCGGTATATGAGTTTGAAAAAGGTGCAAGAGTTGTGGAAGCCATAGAAAAAGCCGGTGGATTTATGGAAGATGCTGCCACCGACTATCTCAACCTTGCCAAAGAGCTTTCGGACGGTGAGAAGATATATGTCCCCGATAAAGAAGAGGCAGCGGGGTTAAAGCCGCAAAATGAAGGTATTGCTGCAGAAAGCTCAGGTAATGTTGTGAGTGCCGACAGCAGGATAAATATCAATACCGCCTCTAAAGATGAGCTTCTTGGGTTAAAAGGCATAGGAGACAGCAGGGCTGAAGATATAATCAATTACAGGACAGAACATGGCGGTTTTGGTACCATAGAAGATATAATGAAGGTTCCGGGGATAAAACAGGGGGCTTTTAATAAGATAAAAGATAATATCAAGGTAGAATAAGATTTAAGGGAAGGATATGATATGCCACGTGCTTTAGTTGTAGATGATGAAAAATTAATAGTAAAAGGAATTAAATTCAGTTTAGAGCAAGACGGTATGGAAGTCGACTGTGCTTATGACGGAGAAGAAGCTTTGGCACTGGCTCGAAAAAACGAGTATGATATAGTACTTTTGGATGTGATGCTGCCTAAGATAGAAGGTTTTGATGTGTGCAGGGCTATAAGAGAGTTTTCACAAATGCCTATAATCATGCTTACGGCTAAGGGGACCGATATGGATAAGATACTCGGTTTGGAATACGGTGCCGATGATTATATAACCAAGCCTTTCAATATCCTTGAAGTAAAGGCAAGAATCAAAGCTATCATGCGCAGACAAACAACAAGTCAAGGCAAGAGATCAAGGAAGAGAATGTGATAGAAGCCGGAAATATGCAGATAGACATAGACAGCAGGAGAGTTCTTATAGATGGTAAAGAAGTCAACCTGACAGCCAAGGAGTTCGATATATTGGAGTTTTTGGCAAGCAATCCGGGTAAGGTATACAGCAGAGAGCAGCTTTTGACCAAGCTTTGGGGTCCTAAGTCCGGACATGAGGTAGGAGAAGCAAGAACCGTAGACGTACACGTCAGAAGACTTAGAGAAAAGATAGAAAGCAATCCGGGCGAGACCATGTTTGTACATACAAAGTGGGGAGTTGGATATTATTTCAGAGTAAAAGAGTAAGATGTATATAAGGATATTAACGGTCGGAAGTGTAAAAGAAAGTTTTTACAAAGAGGCTATAGCGGAGTTTAAAAAAAGGCTCGGAAGATATACCGTATTGGAAGTAGTTGAAGTAAAGGATGAGAAGACCGTAGAAAAAGCATCCGATGCTATAGACAGGAAAATAAAAGAAATTGAGGGACAAAGATTACTTTCAAGGCTTAGCGACAATGATTTTGTTGTTGCACTGGCAATAGAAGGAAGGAAGCTGAGTTCTACGGAATTTGCGCAAAAACTAGCAAATTGGGAAGTCAGTTCGGGTTCGAGGATCACATTCATCATAGGCGGTTCCATAGGTCTTTGCGAGGAAGTGATAAGAAGGTCGAATTATTTACTGAGCTTTTCGGATATGACATTTCCGCATCAATTAATGAGGGTCATATTGTGTGAACAGATATACCGCTCCTATAGAATAAGGAACAATGAGCCCTATCATAAATAAGTGTATATTATTGATATGCTGGACTTAAGTTGATAAGTTTGTTATACTTGTAAGTTAAAGCATTATGTTTTGAGCGAGGAGGTATGTATGACAGAAACCATAGATAAGAGCAAACAATCACATAGTTTGTCAGATAATAGTTTGGGAGAAGTAAAGATCGCTGATGAGGTAGTTGCCGTAATAGCAGGTCTTGCAACTACCGAAACCGAAGGTGTGGCGAGCATGGCAGGCGATATCAGCGGTGATATTATAAGCAGACTGGGCATGAAGAGGCTCGTAAAGGGTGTAAAAGTAGAAGTTATTGAAAATCATGTAATAGTTGATGTGGCTGTAAATGTATTCTATGACACCAATATACCGTCAGTAAGTCAGAAAATACAGGACAAAGTTAAACTTGCGATAGAGAACATGACAGGATTAGAGGTTATCGAAGTTAATGTAAAGGTAATAGGAATACAAAGAGAGAAAGTATAGTTTTGTATATCAGCTTTATAGATTAAATATAAGAAACTGTTAAAAAGGGGCTGCTGCATTTTAAGAGTTGTATACAAGGTATATGGAGGCATTATGAAAGATGCCATTATAACTTGCATATAATCTCTATTTTTCAGCAGCCCCTTTTTATGCTTGACTTTTTAAGCTAAGCTGCAAGGTTATAGCTAAAAAGTTTAACTATAATAATGCTATTCTAAGGAAGATTCTTTATTTTCCTCTTTATATTTATAAAATACAAAATATAAAACTACAAGCCCCGGAATTATACAAAATACAGAAAAGTTACCTAGGAATGTTTCAAATTCCGGAGTAGTCCATGAAGTTGGGAAACCGTTTATAAAGTTATTTCCTACATGTATAATTATAGGGTATATGATGGACTTGGTTTAATATATACGTAACCTACTATAAGTCCCATAATAGCTGTATATATTGCTTGAACAAGTATTCCATGCCATATTCCGAAGAGTATAGCCGATATAATCACAGCAAAGCTTTCAGGCAGTATTTTTGATATGGTTTTTATAAGCAGCCCTCTAAATAAAAGCTCTTCAACTATAGGACCTGCAATTATTACGGCAATAAGAGTCCAGATATAACTTTCACTATCCAGTGATGCAAATGCATTGTTAAATGACTCCAAGCTTTCGGAAAAAATAGGTACATTACTTAAAAAGGTATCAGCTATATCGAACCAAAGTTCGGATATACCGTTTACAGTAAACACAAGAAGTATACATGCAAGTACTCTGTTTACTTTTATCTTTGAATGTATAAGTCTTCCCTTAGTGTAAGAACACTTAACAAATATACAAAGATAGATGGGAAGCATGATTAATAAAGAGTAAGCTTCAACTTGAGTGCCGTTTGATGAAAGCCAATTATAATCAACATTAATTACATAGTAGACTATATGGTAAAAAGTATTACTTAATATGTCATAACTGAAATATAAAAATAAAGCAGCTATCAAGTATATTAAGAAATGTTTGATGTTTTCGTTATTCATGAAACCTCCGTTAGAAACAAAATTAAAATAAATCTCCTAGATTATAATGTAAGATTGATTAAAAAGTATAGAAGTTTTTTTATGACATTTTTTTAGTTACAGCTTAGGCAGGTAATTCATCTTTGTTAAAAAAACTAAAAAAAGGCTTAAATTTTTATTTATAAATCAGACTAAGATGAATGTCGGCAGTAACCTTATAAATATAGATGTATAATATACACTTTACAGCAAGCCGTCATTTGCTATATTATGTATCTATATCTAAGCTATCTGAACTCTAACACCTGAACTGTAACTTTTTTTACAAAAAATTAATTTTCTACTTGAAATTATCTTTCAGATGTGTTATATTACTAAACGTGTCAAATGCGGGGATGCTGGAACTGGCAGACAGGCTAGACTAAGGATCTAGTGATTGTACGATCGTGAGGGTTCAAGTCCCTTTTCCCGCATTAAACATAAGAACTGTTATAGCTATAGCAGTTCTTTTTCCATAATAGGGGTATTTTTCTGTTATGGTAGCTGAAAAGCCGTCAAGGCTTTGCGCAGAAATGGCGGAATTGGCAGACGCGCACGGTTCAGGTCCGTGTGATAGCAATATCATGAGGGTTCAAGTCCCTTTTTCTGCATTGATTTTAGAAGTAAAATCTTTTTAATATAATACCAAAGTAAAACGTTGAAGAGAAAAGTAGTATGTGAAGAGGACACAGAGAAGGATACATTGCTGGAAGTATCCGGAATCGAAATATACGAAGACCGACTCCGAGTGGCTCTAATCAAGCCCGTTGATCACGTTACGATCACTTAAGCAGCAGGCAGCAGCCTGAATTAGGGTGGAACCGCGGTAAATATCGTCCCTGAACTAAGTATTTAGTTCGGGTTTTTTTGTATTTATGAATAAATTAAGGGGGTACGTTATGAAGATAACACTTAAAGACGGTACAGTAAAAGAATATGAGCAAAGTATGAGCATATACGACATTGCTAAGGACATAAGTGAGGGACTTGCAAGAGTATGTTGCGGAGGTCTGGTAGATGGAGAGAAGACGGACCTGAGAACAGTGATAGACAAAGATTGCGAATTGCAGATACTTACTCCTAGTGATGAACTTGGACTTGCTGCAATCAGACATACCGGATCACATGTGCTTGCACAGGCTGTTAAAAGGCTTTTTCCCGATGCAAAACTTGCAATAGGACCTTACATTGACAACGGTTTTTATTATGATATAGAAAGAGAGCCTTTCTCAAGAGAAGATCTTGATAAAATAGAGGCGGAAATGAAAAAGATCGTCAAGGAAGACCTTAAGATAGAGCGTTTCGAACTTCCGAGACAGGAAGCTATAAAGTTTATGGAAGAAAAGAACGAACCTTATAAGGTGGAGCTTATCAACGATCTTCCGGAAGATGCGATAATATCTTTCTATAAGCAAGGAGAGTTTACAGATCTTTGTGCAGGTTTCCACATCCCCTCAACCAAGGGCTTGAAAGCTTTTAAACTCATATCTTCTTCAATGGCTTATTGGAGGGGAGATTCTTCAAGACCGCAATTACAGCGTATATACGGAACCGCATTTAATAAAAAAGAAGAACTTGAAGACTATCTTAAATACCTTGAAGAGATCAAGAAAAGAGACCATAACAAGCTCGGTAGGGAAATGGAACTTTTTACCACAGTTGATGTTATAGGTCAGGGACTTCCTCTGTTCCTACCTAACGGAACAAAGATGATCAATAAGTTACAAAGATGGATAGAAGACCTTGAGGATAATGAGTGGGGCTACGTAAGGACCAAGACTCCGCTGCTTGCAAAGTCGGATCTTTACAAGATATCAGGGCACTGGGACCATTATAAAGAGGGTATGTTTGTTTTGGGAGATGAGGAAGTCGATAAGGAAGTATTTGCTCTTAGACCTATGACCTGTCCTTTCCAATACTATGTGTATAAGAACACACAAAGTCTTACAGAGATCTTCCTTACAGAATGGCTGAAACATCAATTTTATTCAGAAATGAAGATTCAGGAGAGATGCACGGTCTTACCAGAGTAAGACAGTTTACAATAAGTGAAGCACACCTCGTTGTAACACCGGAGCAGACCGGAGCAGAACTTAAGTCTGTGCTTGAGCTTGCTCTTTATGTACTTGATACTTTGGGATTAAAAGAAGATGTAAGTTTCAGACTTTCAAAGTGGGATCCTGAAAATAAGGAAAAATATTTAGGTGATGACGAATATTGGGAAAGCACACAGGAGATATTAAGAAATATACTTATAGAGAAAAATCTTCCGTTTACAGAAGCTGACGGCGAAGCGGCATTCTACGGACCTAAGATAGATATACAGACCAAGAATGTATACGGTAAAGAAGATACCATGATAACCGTACAGCTCGACTGTGCTATTGCGGATAAGTTCGATCTTTATTACGTCGATCAAAACGGTAACAGAGTTCGTCCTTATATCATACACAGAACGTCAGTAGGCTGCTATGAGAGAACTTTGGCATGGTTGATAGAAAAATACATGGGTAAATTCCCGACATGGTTATGTCCGGAGCAGGTAAGAGTACTTCCTATCTCCGAAAAGTACATAGACTATGCGAACAAGGTATTGGCAGAGTTAAGAAAGAACGGAATCGATGCCAAGCTTGATAACAGAGACGAGAAGATAGGATTTAAGATAAGAGAGGCAAGGCTTGCAAGACTTCCTTATATGCTCGTTGTAGGTGAAAAAGAAGCGGCTGATTCTACCGTGTCCGTAAGAAGCAGATTTGCCGGAGATGAGGGCATCAAGAGCCTTGATGAGTTCATAGAGCAGATCTCTAAGGAGATAAGGACTAAAGAGATAAGGAAGGAAGAAGTCAACGAGGAGTAATTTTTAATTATTTTTGAAAAAAGTTCTGCAACATCTACGATCAACACTGTCTTGCACGGGATAGGTTCTAATAAGCAAAGCTTTAGTACATTACTTGCTTTTCCTTTGCCTAATGCCGGTTGAAGCAAGTACCGGCAGGTTTGGATCATCCTTGCAGGATAGTTGATCGTATCATGTTGTGTAATCGTATAAGTTATAGTGTGCTTATCAAGATTTTCTGTTATAAATCTTTCCCCGGCTAAAATGGGGTGATTCTTATAAGAATAAGGATCTTGATGATATATAATATTAAAAAATATATCAGCATATGTTTGGGTGATTTATTGTTGATTGGTTTGTTGTTATAGGTTTGTTTTATGGTTTGGAGGTGGTAGTTTGTTTATCAGAGAGGAAGCTGAGGCAAGAGAAGAACTTTATTTGTCAAAGTATGCGTCTAAGAGTAAAGAAAGCAAAGGCAGACAGAGGAATGAAGTCTCTTGCAGTATAAGGACAGAGTATCAAAGAGACAGAGACAGGATCCTTCATTGTAAGGCTTTCAGAAGACTTAAGCATAAAACTCAGGTCTTCCTGGCACCGGAGAAGGATCATTACAGGACGAGACTTACACATACTCTCGAAGTCGCACAGATCGCAAGAACCATAGCCAAGGCTCTAAGGCTCAATGAAGATCTCACCGAGGCTATCGCCCTTGGTCACGATCTGGGACATACGCCATTCGGTCATGCCGGCGAAGAGGTCTTAAATAACCTTTATAGGGAAGGGTTTAAGCATAATGAGCAAAGCGTAAGGATAGTCGAGTTTTTGGAAAAGGCGGGACTGGGGCTTAATCTTACATGGGAGGTAAGAGACGGTATAAAAAACCACGGTACTGCCGATACTCCGGCTACTCTTGAGGGGCATGTGGTCAGGTTGTCCGACAAAATAGCCTATATCAATCATGATATAGATGACTCTATAAGAGCCAGGATAATTACGGAAGAGCAGATACCAAAAGAATTTACCGATGTCATCGGAGACAGTGTAAGGAAGAGGCTTGATGCGCTGGTTACGGATGTTATCATGAACAGTTTGCATTCTGATAAGATAACCATGTCGGATACCGTATTCAAAGCAATGATGGGACTTAGAAAATGGATGTTTGATAATGTGTACAGGAACGAGAAAGCCAAGTCGGAGGAAGGAAAGGCTAAGGAACTCGTAGCCGATCTGTATAATTATTATTTGTATCATATAGATAAGATGCCTTTGGAATATCAAAAACATATAACAGAGCATGAACAGTCTGAGGACAGAGTGGTCTGTGATTATATATCCGGAATGACGGATCAATATGCGATAGAAACATTTGAGGAGATATTTGTACCCAAGGCATGGAGAGTATAAGAAATATATAAGGAGGTGGCATGTATTATAAAGAAGAACTGGTCGAAGAAGTACGTGAAAGAAATGATATAGTAGATGTCATTTCTTCATATATAAGGATACAAAAAAGGGGAAATAATTATGTGGGGCTTTGCCCCTTTCATAACGAAAAGACCCCTTCTTTTGTTGTGAGCGGCACAAACAACTGTATACCTGTTTCGGTTGCGGTGCATCGGGTAATGTAATAGGTTTTGTGATGAAGTATGAGAATTACAGCTTTCAGGAAGCCTTAAAAAGCCTTGCCCAAAGAGTGGGTATGGAGCTTCCCGAATCCGACTATGACAAGGAAGAAAAGAAGAACAGAGACTTAAAGCAAAGGCTTTTGGAGATACATAAAGAAGCTGCAAAGTTTTATTACCACAACCTGCTTAAAGATGAAACGGCAAGAAACTATCTTTATAAAAGGGGTATAAGCGATGCCACGATAAGGCAGTTTGGGCTGGGTTTTTCGCCTAAGGCTTCGGACAGTCTGTATAAGCACCTGAAAAAGACTTATGATGATGAAATACTTAAATTAAGTGCTCTTGTAATCATAGAAGAAAGAGGTGCCAAGGACAGGTTTTGGAACAGGATCATGTATCCTATACTTGATATACATAACAAAGTCATAGGGTTCGGCGGCAGGGTAATGGGGGATGCTTTACCCAAATACATCAATTCTTCCGAGTCTATGATATTTGATAAAAGCAGGCAGCTGTACGGACTTAATTTTGCCAGGAATTCAAGGCAGGATCATGTACTTCTTTGCGAAGGTTACATGGATGTAATAAGCCTGTATCAGGCAGGTTTTACCAATGCTGTAGCAGCTTTGGGAACGGCATTTACCCCTGAACATGCTAACATATTAAAGCGATATGTAAAAAGGGTAGTGCTTTGTATGGACAGTGACAGTGCCGGAATAAATGCAAGTAAAAGAACCATAGGAATATTAAGAGAGGCGGATATAGCGGTTCAGGTCCTTAATATGAAGCCTTATAAGGATCCGGATGAATTTATTAAAAATAAATCAAAAGAAGAATTTGAAAACAGAATAAAAAATGCCAAGAATGCTTTCATGTGGGAGATAGAGCTTTTAAAAGATAATTTTAAGCTTGAAGACCCGCAACAAAAAACAGAGTTTTACGAAGAAACGGCAAAAAAACTTTCGGAATTTGTAAGCGGCCTGGAAAGAGACAATTATATACAGGCTGTATGCAAAGAGCACATGATCAATTATGAGGAAATGAAAGCCCTTGTATTAAGTATTATGGGCGGTATTGCCGTCAAAAAGGAAAAAAAGAGCATATATAGCGTCAATAAAAGAAAAAAAGAAGATCCCGTACTGAAATGTCAAAGACTGCTTTTGATAATCATGATAGAAGATACTTCATATATTGAAAGGATAAGAAAGTATCTGTCTGCGGATGATTTTTCGGATGAACTGTATAAAGAACTTTTACTGAGAATATATGAAAAATCGGCTCTCAAGCTGCCTTTGGACGGTATCATAGATGAGTATGCCGATACAATAAACTATGATAAAGTATCAAGTTTATTTGCTGCGAGCCTCTCAGATGAGATAAATCTGTCGGAAAAAAAGAAGATAGCAGAGGAAAATATATTAAAACTAAGGCAGGCAAGACTGGATGAACTCAGTAAACACTCGACCGATATAGTACAGTTACAAAAAATAATACATGAGCAGTCAAAATTAAAAAAAGAAGGTATCTCAATAGAATAGATGAGTATGCAGATCAATTTATCAAAAAGATTGGAACTTATAGCAAATGAGGTAAAAAAAGGGGCTAAGGTAGCGGATATAGGTACGGATCACGCATATATACCTATATACCTTGTACAAAATGATATTGCACAGTGTGTATATGCCTGTGATATAAAAGAAGGTCCCTTGCTTTCGGCTAAGGAGAATATATCAGCCTACGGTTGCGGTGAAAAAATAGAGACAAGACTGTCAAACGGATTACAGGCTATGAAGTCAGGGGAGTTTGATACGGTTATTATAGCAGGTATGGGGGGAGAGTTGATAAGGGACATCCTATCCGATGCAAAGCATTTGAGAAGCAAGTATATAGAATACATATTATCCCCACATTCAAAATTATGTGAGTTCAGGGCATATCTCAGAACGCAATCTTATAAAACTGTCAAGGAATTTATGCTTAAATGCAGCGGCAAATTCTATACGGTCATAAAAGTTGTATATGACCCGGATGTAGTACCGGAGTATAAAGAGGATAAGAATGAACTTTACGACACCTACGGGTATTACCTTATAAAGAATAAAGACAAGGTGCTTTATGAATATTTGCAAAAAGAAGAAAAAAAAATACGAAAATATAATAAAAAGACTCAAAAATAAGGCGGATGAGGAAGGCTTGAGTCATAAACTGGAGCTTATAAAGGAGGCATTGTATGAAATGCAGTAATATTTTGGATAATTTACTTAAGATCATGCCTAAGGAGCTGGCTATGTCCTGGGATAATGTGGGACTTCTTGCCGGAAGTAAGGATAAGGAAGTTAAAAATATAGTTGTGTGCCTTGATGTAAGCGAAAAACTGATAGAAAAGGCGATATCTCTTAAAGCCGATCTGATAGTAAGCCACCATCCGATGATATTTTCTCCGGTAAAGAGTGTTACTGATGATACAAGTGTCGGAAGAAGATTATTATCCCTTATAAAAAACGATATTTCCTATATTGCTTTGCACACAAATTACGATATAGCCCCGGGCTGCATGTCCGATCTGGTAGCTGAAAGGATAGGACTAAAGGGCGAGCCTTTGGAAAGACCGCAAGTATGGAAGATACGGTCGTGGGCATAGGAAAGGTCGGTGATCTTGTAAGTGCTGTAAAGATATCCGAAATTGCGGAACTTATAAAAGAGAAGTTTAACCTTCCGCATATAAGAATATTTGACGGCGGAGAAGATAAAAAGGTAAGTCGAATAGCTGTATCTCCGGGATCAGGTAAGGGGATGTTCAATGCAGCTTATGAAAAGCAGGCTTCTTTACTTATAAGCGGAGATATATCTCACCACGATGCACTGGATGCTTTAGAGCTTGGTGTGGCTACCATAGATGCGGGTCACTACGGATTGGAACATATATTTATAGCCGATATGGCAAAAAGATTGAGGGATATGGATAAGGAGTTCACTATTTTTGAAGAAGATATTACATTTCCCGATAGAATAGCGTAAGAAAATGTTTACTTTATTTTTTATTAAAATATAGTATAATGTTATGGCATGAGCAAAACAGATAATCGCAGTTATACATGACGAAAGGGTATAATTGAGGAAAGTCCGAACCTCACAGGGCAGGATGCCGGATAACGTCCGGTGAAGGCGACTTCAAGGAAAGTGCAACAGAAAATTACCGCCATGTTAAATGGTAAGGTTGAAAAGGCGGTGTAAGAGACCACCGAGGTTAAGGTAACTTAACCTGCCATGTAAACCCCATCCGAGGCAAGACCGAACAGAATTACAGTTGGCCCGACTTTTATTCAGGTGGGTTGCTTAAGTTAAGCGGTAACGCTTAAATGAGATAGATGATTATCAAATACAGAATTCGGCTTACAGTTTTACTCATACCAAGGGGATGTACCGGTTTCGACAGGGAACATGCAGTTGGTGAAGCTATCCGTATGCGATGCGTTAAATGGCAAAAATAAATATAAACGCTGAAGAAAACTTCGCATTAGCTGCCTAAGGGCAGCCATCGGCTTTAAGGCACTCACAACTTAAATAACCGGTGTCAAATCTGTGAGAAACCTTATATGCAAAGCTTTGAGCATATAGATGTATTATGAAGCTACTAAACTCCAAGGACTGTGAATTGCCCTTGGACAGAGGGAATGTACATAAATTCACTATGATAGTAGAAGAACAAGGAATTGTTTTTTGGACACGGGTTCAACTCCCGTCATCTCCAGCTAAAAAGTCTTGAATTTCAAGGCTTTTTATTTTTTGTGTACGGTTTTGTGTCATATATTTTCAAACTGATTAATAAGTTATATAGTGAGGTGATGATTATGAGACAGTATGTTGTGGATGCATTTACAGATAAGGTTTTTAGCGGCAATCCGGCAGCAGTTTGTGTGATGGATAAGTGGTTAGATGATAACATAATGCAAAAGATTGCAATAGAGAATAACCTGTCGGAGACGGCATTTATAGTAAAAGAAGGTAAAAAATACCATATCAGATGGTTTACGCCCGGTGGGGAGATAGACCTGTGCGGACATGCGACCTTGGGCAGCACCTATGTACTTTCAAGGTTTGTTGACAGCATATCGGAAAAATTCGTATTTTCTTCAAAGTGGTGATCTGATCGTTAAAAAAACAGGTGATTTATTTGAAATGGACTTTCCTTCACGTATGCCAAAAGAAATTGAAGTTACTGATGTGATGAGGAAGGCTCTAAAAGGTTTGAATGCAAAAGCCTATATATCAAGAGACCTTATGCTTGTTTTGGACAGGGAGGAGGATGTGTTCAACTTTGAGCCGGATTTTTCGGATATTGTTAACATACCCGAGGGACTGGGACTTTTTATTACTGCAAGATCAAAAGAATATGATTTTGTTTCAAGAACATTCTTCCCTAAAATCAAGATAAATGAAGATCCCGTCTGCGGTTCGGCACATTGTAATTTTATCCCCTACTGGGCTAAGGTGCTTGGAAAAGAGGAGATGACCGCATATCAGGCTTCTCCCAGAGGAGGAATAGTATACTGTAAGAATAGAGGAGACAGAGTTTTGATAAGTGGAAAAGCTACACTTTACAGTGAGGCTACCATATATATAAACTGATTTGTCGGGGAGTTAGTAACGTAAACAATACTAGTCGTTTGTGAGGAATCAGCTGATAAAAAACACCTTATAATTCAATCATACACGCAACTCTTTTTCAAAGCTGCGACAAATTCACACAGACTGCGGAACTCACTTGTCTGCCAAAAACCGGCAGACTGCGTTCAAACAGTCCTCGTCTGTGGAATTTGTACCTTGCTTTATCAAAAGAGTTAACCGCTACAAAGATTGAATTATAAGGTGTTTTTATATTCCGCTACGTTATCGTTGCAACGGGTATAAATAGTACAAGTTATTTAACGGTGGTAGATCTATGATTGTTTACGTTGCTAAGGGGGAGAGGCGGGGGGATGCGGGAGCAACTTTTATTCCGGACTTAAAAATAGTCTTTCCCCTACAGCATGTTTTCCCGAATAATTCAGCAAAATTACAGACTTAAAAGTAATCTTTGCTTTATAGTAATTTGTTTATCACATAAACCGTTACAAACATATCTTGCCTTGGACACGCTCTCGTAAAGCAAGTACCGGCGGTCTCAGATTGTCCTTGGCAAGATAGTTTAACGGTTTATGTGCCTAAAGTACCGGAGGAGGGGAAGAGGTGTAGGCACACTTTTGTCTAATGCCACATCCCCCATGGAAACGACTGTTTTTAAGATTTGAATAAAAGTCTCTGCAACTCCTCACCTCTGCCTCCCCCTTAGCAACATAAACAATGGCTATTTGTCTACTCCAACCTCTTATACAGCTACCCCTTGCGGGCTGGGATTAAAGAAACACTCCCTATTTCAATCTTTGTAGCGTTTAGTACTGTTAATAAAGTGAGTTACAAATTGTACAGACGAGGACTGTCTGAGCGTCAGTCCGCCATGCTTTTAGGCGGACAAGCGAGTTCCGCAGTCTGTACTAAATTTGTCGAAACTTTATTAACAGTACTGCGGGTATGATTGAAATAGGGAGTGTTTCTGTTTAATCGTTACCATCCAATTGTTTACGTTGCTAACTCCCCGATAAATCGGAATTATGTTGCCAACTTATCATAAAATACTTGTCTTTAAGCGTCTTTATGATAAAATTATTCTGATAAGTCAATGAGAGTATACTCTTGACAATTTATTTAAGGAGATTAGATTATGGCAGAATCAATGCTGGGCTTAAAAAGAAGCCACAGATGTGCGGAAGTAGTAGATGCTAAAGTAGGCGATACGGTCTGCGTAATGGGCTGGGTAGCCAAGAACAGAGTTAAGGGCGGAATCATATTCTTAGACTTAAGAGATAGAAGCGGGATCGTACAAATAATTTTTGAAGAAGAATCTTGTGGTATAGAAATATTTGAAAAAGCCGCTAAGATAAGAGCGGAGTTTTGTATAGCGGTAGCAGGTACTTTGGTCAATAGAAAGGGTGCGGAGAATGCAGATCTAGCCACAGGTAAACTTGAGATAATAGCTAAAGAATTAAGGATACTTTCGGAAGCGGAGACTCCTCCGTTCCCTATAGAAGAGGATTCCAAGACTAAGGAAGAACTTAGATTAAAGTACAGATATCTTGATCTGAGAAGACCGGATCTGCAAAGAAATATCATGCTAAGGAGCAAGATAGCAACATTTACAAGAGAATATTTGGCAAAAGAGGGATTTTTAGAGATAGAAACACCTACATTGATAAAGTTCACCTGAGGGAGCAAGAGACTATCTTGTACCTTCAAGAGTGCATAAGGGAGAGTTTTACGCACTTCCTCAATCACCTCAGCTTTTTAAGCAGCTTTTAATGTGTGCGGGATACGACAGATACTTCCAGTTGGCACGTTGCTACAGAGATGAGGACTTAAGAGCCGACAGACAGCCTGAGTTTACTCAGATAGACATGGAGCTTTCATTTGTGGATGTGGAAGATGTACTTGCGGTAAATGAAGGACTGATCTCAAGTCTTTTCAAGAGCGTACTTGGAGTTGATATCCCTACACCTATTCAAAGACTGACATGGCATGAAGCTATGGACAGATTCGGTTCCGACAAACCGGACTTAAGATTCGGCATGGAATTAAAAAATATCTCCGATATAGTTGCCGACAGCGGATTTTCCGTTTTTTCTTCTGCGGTTGCTAACGGTGGAAGTGTAAGAGGTATCAAGGTAGACCAACAGGCAGCTATGCCTCGTAAGAAGATAGATGCATTGACAGAATTTGTTAAGACCTACGAAGCTAAGGGACTTGCATATCTTGCAATAGATACAGATGGCAATATTAAATCATCATTTGCCAAATTCCTTGAGGAAGATAAGCTTGAGAGCATAAAGCAGCGTATGGAAGCAAAACCCGGAGATCTTCTCCTTTTTGTAGCTGATAAGAATTCGGTCGTTTTTGCATCACTTGGTGCGTTAAGATGCGAGATAGCCTCACAGCTTGGCTTACTTAAAAAAGACGAGTTCAAATTCTTATGGGTCACAGACTTCCCTCTTCTTGAGTGGAGTGAGGAAGACGAAAGATTCAAGGCTGTGCACCATCCGTTTACCATGCCTTTAGACGAGGATCTTCAGTATCTTGATACAGATCCGGGAAGAGTAAGAGCAAAGGCTTATGATATAGTATTGAACGGTACTGAGCTCGGAGGAGGTTCCGTAAGAATACATCAGGCAGATATACAGAAGAAGATGTTTGAAATATTGGGGCTTTCCGAAGAAACTGCAAGAGAGAGATTCGGATATCTTTTAGAGGCATTTAAGTACGGAGTTCCTCCGCATGCGGGACTGGCTTACGGACTGGACAGAGTGGTAATGCTTATGGTAGGTGCCGACTCTATAAGAGATGTTATTGCCTTCCCTAAGGTAAAGGATGCATCCTGCCTTATGACAGAAGCTCCGGACAGAGTGGATGAGGAACAGCTTAAGGAATTACATATAGAGATAAGTAAGGAATAATTATTAAAATCTATAAATCTATCGTTTTCCGGTTTCGGGAGCGTAATGATCGATCTACAGTTTGAATATTTTTTCTTTATGGGAATATAGGGAAAATTTATTAATGGTTTACATGTTTTTAATGAATGATATACCGGTGAACTATTTGTGAATATATGGAAAAGGCTGTATATATCTGTTATTATATCAGGTAGTGCAGTCTTTTTTGGATTTAAAAAGATAAACCCTAAGCAAGTATACTGTATTTTAGATTTAAAAAGACAGAACTTAACCATGTATACTGTATACAAGATATCAAGATCCATATGAACGAACTGTTATAATTAACGCCGGTGTGGATTTAATCTTAATAGTGTATAAGTATGGTGATATAGATACAAATAGCTGTTTTATGTATATATGATAGTAGAAAAACTTACATTTAAGCAGTATCAAAGTCATAAGCGAATCTTAAGACTTAAGCTTGAATGACTAATGTTAAAGTCGGTTTATAAAATAAATATCGGGAGCATCTTATGGAAATTATAAAGATATTAGTAGTTGATGATGAAGCCAGGATGAGGAAACTGGTCAAGGATTTTTTAAGTGTAAAAGGTTATAAGGTAATAGAAGCAGCTGACGGAGAAGAGGCTATAGACATATTCATGGAACAAAAGGACATAAAGCTTGTACTTTTGGATGTCATGATGCCTAAGATGGACGGTTTTGAAACACTTAAGCTTATAAGGCAATATTCCAACATACCTGTAATAATGCTTACTGCAAGAAGTGAAGAAAGAGATGAATTACAGGGATTTAATCTCGGAGTGGATGAGTATATTACGAAGCCTTTCAGTCCGAAGATACTTGTTGCGAGAGTGGAGGCGATACTTAGAAGAAGCGGGCATGACAGAGAAGAGAACCTCTGTGCCGGAGGCATAGTAATAGATAAGTCGGCACATCAGGTAAGTATAGATGATGTACCTGTAGAACTCAGCTATAAAGAGTTTGAACTTCTGACATATTTCCTTGAAAATAAAGGAATCGCACTTTCAAGAGAGAAGATACTTAATAATGTGTGGAATTACGATTATTTCGGTGATGCCAGAACTATTGATACCCATGTAAAAAAACTGCGTGCAAAAATGGGTTCAAAAGGAGAGTACATTAAAACTATTTGGGGAATGGGTTATAAATTCGATATAGAAGGTTAGGATAATGAAACATTCAATTCAATATAGATTTACGGTAATGCTCCTAAGTGTGGTGGCTGCGACTCTTATTGCCATTTATGCGATCAATACATTCGGACTGGAAAGCTTTTATGTCAATCAAAAAGTCAGAGCGATAAGTATGGCATATAAAAGCATTGACAGCATATTGAGGGATGACAACGGTATGTTTGCCGATCAAAAAAACAAGGACAAAGCCGGTGAAAACGAAACTTTACAAGAGAAAGCTCAAGGAGACGGTTCGCAAGAAGATATGACCGGAGATAATTCAACAGAGGATGAAGACAGATCGGTGATATTGGATAAAAACAAGGTTGAAAAACTTGGGGAAGTACTAAAAGAATATTCCGACAGATATAATATAAGCATAGCCTTAATAGACTCATTGGATGATGCGGCTATTATTTCTTCCGAAAGAGACGGAGATCTTATACTCAGAAGAGCACAAGACAGCATGTTTGCAAAAAAGAACAACGGAAAGGTGCAAAAACTTTATGCATCGGATAACTATTCCATAACAAGACATGATATGGCATCTGAAAAGTCTTCATTCATCGAATGTATAGGATATTGCAGTGATAACAGGACTCTTATAGTGATGTCAAGCCCTATGGAGAGTGTAAGGAGCAGCGTAGACTTATCCAATACTTTTTTGATGTATATAGCATTGACCGCATTCATACTTAGTATAATTATGGCTTTCTTTATGACGAAGAGGGTAACAAGACCTATACTGACATTGGCAAATATATCCGAGAAGATATGTAAACTTGATTTTACGGCAAGATATGAAGGCAAATACGAAGATGAGATAGGTGTACTCGGGAACAATATTAACCTAATGTCGGAAAAACTTAAAAGTACCATAGCCGATCTTAAAAGTGCCAACGAAAGCCTGAGGGAAGACATAAAGCGTAAAGAAGAGATAGACGAGATGAGGAAGTCATTTATAGCAAATGTATCTCATGAGCTGAAAACTCCCATTGCACTTATACAAGGTTATGCAGAAGGCTTGAATGAGGGTATGTGTGAAGATAAGGAAAGCCGCAAATACTACACCGACGTTATCATAGATGAAGCCAACAGGATGAATTCAATGGTAAAACAGCTTCTGAGCTTAAGTGTGCTTGAGTCGGGAAGTATGGAACTTAGGAAAGAAATATTTGATATATACGAAATGGTATCGGGAGTGGTAGCGTCCAATAAAATACTGGTTTCCGACAAAAATATAGAATTTATACTTGAAGGAAGACCGGGCAACCTGATAAATGCTGATGAATTCAAGCTGGAAGAAGTAGTTACCAATTATATAAGTAATGCTATAAAGCATGTATCAGATAACGGCAAGATAATTATAAGGCTTATATCCGGTGAAAGCACTGTAAAACTTGAGGTTTATAACACAGGCAATGCCATACCGCAGGAAGATCTTGAGCATATATGGGATAAATTCTATAAAGTCGATAAGGCACATTCCAGAGATTACGGAGGTACCGGAATAGGACTTTCTATAGTAAAGGCAATACTGGAAATACATGATATGACTTATGGCGTGGAGAATATTGACGAGGGCGTAATGTTTGGTTTGAGGCAAATACAGTAGAACAAGATAAGTTTGATACAAAGAAATAAGTACCCTCTCGTATAGGATCTTGAAAAAACGATATTATCATATAAATACCGGACTGTAAATGTAAGTATACGGGTATTGCGGACTTCAAAAAACTATGAGTCTACTATAAATAAATATAAATACCGGTCTTGTATTCGATCGTAAGCCCGCTCGAAAAGCAGGAAGATATTTTAACAGCACTATAAAAGTTATAAAAATGTTAACTATATATTTTATTATAAACGCTTAAAAATTTTGTATTATATACCCTTATCAAGTACCGAAAAAAGGTGTATAATAGATTAGAAATAAAACTTGGTTTATTGTAAGCAGCGGAATTACCGGTGCTTACAAGAAAGGAGCGATTACTATGAATCACGAGCAATTAGAACGTATGAGTACAGGCAAGGGCTTTATTGCGGCACTTGATCAAAGCGGCGGTTCAACACCTAAGGCACTTAAGGCTTATGGAGTTGATGAGAGTGCTTACAATGGAGAGGAAGAAATGTTTGATCTCGTACATGCTATGAGAACAAGAATCATTACAGATCCGGCTTTCAGCAGCGAGAAGGTTCTTGCAGCTATTCTTTTCGAGCAGACTATGGATCGTAAGATAGAGGGCGAGTACACAGCTGACTATCTTTGGAATGTTAAGAAAATAGTTCCTATATTAAAAATAGACAAGGGTCTTGACGAGGAGAAGAATCATGTAAAGCTTATGAAGCCTATTCCGGGACTTGATGAACTTCTTGAGCGTGCGGTAAAAGAGCGTCATATCTTTGGTACAAAAGAGCGTTCTGTTATACTTGATTATGATGAGCAAGGAATAAAGGATGTTATAGATCAGCAGTTCGAGATCGGACTTAAGGTTTGGAGCCATGGACTTGTACCTATCATAGAGCCTGAAGTAGATATCCATAATCCTAAGAAGGCAGAGTCTGAGGAGTTCATGAAAAAGTGCATCAAGGAGCATCTTGCAAAGCTTGATCCTGAAGTAAGAGTGATCTTCAAGGTAACTATACCTACCAAGGCTAACCTTTATGAAGACATCATGGCTGATCCGCATGTGGTTCGTGTGGTTGCACTTTCAGGCGGATACTCAAGAGACGAGGCTAACAAGCTCCTTGCAGAGAACAAGGGACTTATAGCAAGCTTCTCAAGAGCTTTGGCAGACGGTTTATCAGCTAAGCAAACAGATGCTGAATTTACAAAGATGCTCGGAGATTCAATCGACAGCATTTACAAGGCATCTATCAGCTAGAACAGTATAGAGCATTTTTATAAAATAATGTTAAAGTACAAAAGGATCGGGATTCCCGGTCCTTTTTGAATAATCTCAAAAAATCAGATAAAAATTAATTCAAGTGCTGACAGCCGATCAATAGCCGTCAGCACTCATTGACCCTTAAAATCCTAAAGAGTATTTAGGATGCGCCGCAGGCAAGTAGCCCTTATATTACCAAATAACACAGCACCGGCTTAGCAGCCGGTACTGATTATCACAGAAAATATTTTTACAGACTATTTTTATAATATACTATATTTAAGTATATGCTTATAAGCTGTCCTTAAAATCCGCCTCGAATTTTTCAAGAAGTTTTTTAGGCCAATCGCCCTTTGCCTTAAGTCTTCCGAAGAAGAACCTGAGGACATCGGGTTCCATTTCCCATTCAAGACCGCCTATAAGCTCTCTGTTCTCGTATAACCATGCGATACGATCAACGGCAAACATGACATGAGAGACAGTGAATACTCTTCGTGGAAGAGCAAGTCTTAAAGCTCCATATCGGCAAGAGGTTCCTTGCCGTTCTCATCTCTTTGCTCAGAGAGAGTACCTCTTTCCATTCCACGCACACCGCTTACTATGAATAACGCAGCTGCCAGTGCTCCTGCCGGGTATTCGTTTTGCGGGATATGTTTTAAGAATTTCATGGCATTTACATGACATCCGAGTCCTCCCGCCGGTGTAACTACGGGGATTTTTCTTTTAAGTAGTTCATTTACCATAAATTCAATAAATATAGGACCTTGGGATATCATATCCTCATCCATAGTCTCTTCCAAACCTATAGCGATAGCTTCCATCTCACGCACAGACATACCTCCGTAGGTGAGGAAACCTTCATATAAGGTTATCAAGCCTTGCATTTTTTTGAATATATCTTTGTTGGAAGTGCAAATACATCCGCCCCTTGCACATCCGAGCTTTCTTGCGGAAAAGTATACCACATCGGCAAGGGAGCCTATTTTCAAGGTGATCTCATTGATGCTCATATTCTTGCAAGCTTCTTCTCGGGTCTTTATAAAATGAAGATTATCGGCAAGTAAACTCGCATCCACGACAAGCAATACATCGTTCTTTTTACATAAAGCACTTACATCTTCAAGGTTTTTAAGGAGAAAGGCTGCCCGCCTATAAGGTTGGTACCCGCCTCCATTCTTACGAAAGCTATATTCTTACTGCCGAGTGCCTTTATACGATCTTCAAGCTTAACAAGATCCATATTTCCCTTGAATTTGTTGTCTGAATCAAGTATCCTTCCCTCATCGCTTATAAGCTCTTCAACCTTGCCGCCGTTTAAGGTCACATGAGCTTTTGAAGTGGTAAAATGGTAATTCATAAGTACGCTCTGACCCGGACTTATAAGGCTTTTCGACACTATATTCTCGCAGGCTCTGCCTTGGTGTGCGGGAAGGAAAAAGTCCATGCCGAACATTATTTTAAGAGCCTCCTCAAGTCTGAAAAATGTTTCTGAACCGGCGTAACTGTCATCAGCACGAAGCATTGCAGCCTGCTGTCTGTCAGACATTGCATTGACACCACTGTCGGTAAGCATATCGAGGAATACATCTTTGTTTTTAAGTAAGAATGTATTAAATCCGGCTTCTTCTATAGCTTCAAGTCTTTTTCCCGGTTCAAGAAGATTGAGTTTTTGTACTACCCTTGCCTTGTGCATTTCCAGCGGAAAACTTTCATTTGATCTCCATTTTATTTCTTTCATTTTTCTCATTTACACGTATTAACGTGTACCTCCTTCTTATAATTATTTTTAAATACAAAAAAACCGCCACCGATGAAGATTCCCGATAGCGGTTCATAAAATCATTACTACTACACTTACGGGCTTACGCAAACAAGTGCCAAGCCCATAAGTTTTTAAGTTCCTATGGACAGGGCATTAGATATAGTAGTAATAATAATAATTCAAATTTTTAAATATACTGTTTAACATGATTTTACCTCTTTTTTTAGTATATGCCCTGTATATTAGCAATAAGGACTATGAAAGTCAAGCCTTAATTAACATATTTTTTATTGGAATTTTTTCCGAGATATGCTTCTCTTATAGCCTCGTTGCTTAAAAGTTCTTCTCCGCTGCCTTCCATACTGAGTTTTCCGGTCTCAAGAACATAGGCATAATCGGAGGCCTTAAGTGCCATGTTGGCATTTTGCTCTATTAAAAGCACGGTAACACCGGACTTGTTGATCTCTTTTATAATTTCAAATATTCCCTTTACTATCAAAGGAGCAAGACCCAGTGAAGGCTCATCCATCATCAAAAGCTTAGGCTTACTCATCAAAGCCCTTGCAAGGGCAAGCATTTGCTGCTCACCTCCCGAAAGAGTACCGGCAAGCTGCCACTTTCTTTCCTTTAACCTTGGGAAAAGAGAATACATATGCTCTATATCCTCCTCAAGACCGTCATGTCTTAAGTAAGCACCTATTTTGATATTATCAAGTACCGTCATATCGGGAAATACCCTTCTTCCCTCCGGAACCAGAGTAATCCCCTTTGCAATTATATCCGAAGTATCAATACCGGTGATAACTTCATCGTTAAAACTGACCTTACCGGAAACCGGCTTTACAAGTCCGGCTATGGTACGCAATATAGTGGACTTACCGGCACCGTTGGCACCTATAAGACTTACAACACTTCCTTCAGGTACTTCAAAACTGACTCCCTTAACGGCATTGATACCGCCGTAATTAACTTTTAAATCTTCGATCTTAAGCATCTTCTTCAACCACCCCCAAATAAGCATCTATAACATGCTCATTATTTTGTATTTCTTCCGGAGTTCCCTCGGCGATAAGTTTACCGAAATCAAGAACATAAATTCTGTCTGATATCTGCATAACCAGATCCATATGGTGCTCTATCATAAAAATAGTAAGATTATAGTCATCTCTTATCTGTTTAATGAATTCGGTGAGTTCTTCGGTCTCCTGAGGATTCATTCCTGCAGCCGGCTCATCGAGTAAGAGAAGCTTTGGAGATGTGGCAAGTGCTCTTGCTATCTCAAGTCTTCTTTGCAGTCCGTAAGGCAGGCTTTTTGCGATATCATCTTTATACTGCAAAAGCCCCTGCATATCAAGAAGCTCCAAAGCTTCCTTTCTCATTCTTGCCTCTTCCTTATGATTAAGTCTTAAAGTAGCTGAGAATACGTTCTGCTTTGCACGCATGTGCTTTGCTATAAGTACGTTATCAAAAACCGTAAGGTTATGGAAAAGCCTTATATTCTGGAAGGTCCTGGCTATACCCTTGGCTGTGATCATATCCGGAGTATTGGCAACAGGCTTTATACTAAAAGGAGCATACTCTCCAAGATAAAGTTTTTTCATCTTTCCTTTTGGAGAAGAAGCAAGTATAGTCTCGTTATTGAATACTACCTTACCGTTAGTAGGTTCGTATATTCCCGTAACACAGTTGAATGCCGTTGTTTTGCCGGCACCGTTGGGACCTATTAATGCAACTATCTCTCCCTCATCTACCTTGAGGGATAAGTCATTGACAGCTACCACACCGCCGAATTGCATGGTGATGTGGTGCATACTAAGTACATTTTTTTTACTCATTATGCCTCCTCCTTCTTTATTTTTTTACTTTTAAAGCGAGAAGGAAGCCCTTTTATAAGCCTGCCCAGACCTTCCCATGAGAATTCATTGGTACCCATGATTCCCTGTCTGTAGAATAAAACCACTATCATAAGAAGTATTGAGAAGATGACCATACGAAAACCTACTCTAAAAAGAGGTATGCTTATACCGGCGATCATAAGGGGTTCATCAAAAAATCTGAGCCATTCTTTACCGGCATTGATAAGGAAGGAGCCGAGGATACTTCCCGTTACACTTCCTATACCTCCGAGAACCACTATAAGGAGTATGTCGTAGGTAAGAGATATCTGGAATGTCTTTGAATCAATTGATTTCATGAACATTGCCAAAAGTCCTCCGCCTATACCCGTAAAAAACGAAGATATAATAAAAGCTATCGACTTGTACTTGAAAAGGTTTATTCCCATGGATTGAGCGGCTATCTCGTCTTCCCTGATAGCCTTGAATACTCTGCCGTAAGAAGAATTGATAAGCATTACCATAAGAAGTATGCAAACAGCTATTATTGCAAAAAACACAAAAAGGTTAGGGAAACTCGGTATATTCTTGAGTCCGTAAGAACCGTTTGTTATAGTGTTTAATTGAGGAGCTGATATAAGTGCCCTTATGATCTCCGAAAATCCGAGAGTAGCTATGGCAAGATAGTCGCTTTTAAGTTTAAGTACCGGAATACCTATGATAGCAGCAACAAGAGCGGACAAAAGTCCTCCTATGATAAGTGCCGGGAAAAAAGGTATATAGAGGTTTGCGATGACCGGAGATATACCCGATATATAATAAATGCTTGCCCTTTGAGCCACGGGAATAGTAAGTATTCCCACAGTATAGGCACCTATAGCCATGAAACCGGCTTGTCCCAGTGAAAAAAGTCCGGTAAACCGTTTAACAGATTCATGGAAATGGCAACTACGGCATATATTGCGGTTCTTTCAAGGATACCTATCTGGTAATTATATTCGTAACTGTTCATCTGTAAAAAAGCTATTATAAGTATAGATACAGCCAATGCGGCTATATTATACAGTGTTTTCTTATTCTTAAAGTTAAACTTCATTTTTATCCCCCTATACCTTATCTGTGACCTTTTCACCGAATATACCGGTAGGACGTACCAAAAGCATTACAATAAGTAATATAAATGTAAATGCGTCCGAAAAGGTAGAGTAACCGGCAGCAACCAAAGCAGTCTCACCGAATCCGAGTATAAAACCGCCTATTACCGCACCCGGTATTGAGCCTATACCTCCGATTACCGCTGCTACGAAGCATTTTAATCCGGGAAGTGACCCGGAGTAAGGGAATACTGTCATACGGTCGGTAAAATAAAGTATTGAGCCTATACCGGCAAGTAATGAGCCTATAGCAAAGGTGAAAGAAACTGTTTTGTTGATCTTGATACCCATAAGCTGCGCTGTTTCATAGTCTTTTGATACGGCACGCATAGCCATACCCATTTTCGTGTATTTAATAAGCATCATAAGCAAATAAACGGTTATAAGTGTAAGTACAGGTGTCAAAAATGTTACAAGTGAAGCACTCAGATCCCCGAACTTAATTATCTTTTTAAGAACGGGTATTTCGGGATAGCCCTTTGGAAGTGCGGTAAAAAGATAGGTGGCAAGGTTTTGCAAAAGATAGGACACACCTATTGCCGATATCATGACACTCATACGTGGAGCATTTCTTAAAGGCTTGTATGCAGTTTTTTCTATTAATACACCAAGTAATACCGTAGCTATCAAAACAACAGGTATTGCAATATACCAAGGCATACTTGACATCGCAAATATCATGAAGTAACCTGCCATCATGAAGATATCTCCGTGAGCAAAATTAATTAATCTGAGTATTCCGTATACCAGAGTATAACCTATGGCTATAAGTGCGTAAGCACCTCCAAGAGATATACCGGTAAGACATTGTTGTAAAAATGTTGTGAGATCCATTAGGCTTATGCCTCCTAACCTTAATAAATTTCATAGGGCTAATTCATCACCCTGACATATCTTTGTCGTGTCTGAATACCAAAAGTTCCATTACGGAAAGCTTAGTCTTCAGATCTTCTTATCATAAAATACAAAGCCAAATGCTTTGTGAAAAGATGATTTTCAGGCATTTGGCTTATAATTGTTTATTGTGTAAAACTTATTACTTACCTGTTTCTACAGTAGTTGTTGTAAGAAGTTCAAACTTACCGTCTTTTACTGTCTTTATAAAAGCTAATGTCTTGTTGGCATCACCGTTTTCATCGAATGATATGTGTCCTGTAATGCCGTCAAATTCTACTCCCTTAAGAGCTTCTTTTATCTTTTCTCCATCTGTGCTTTGAGCTGCCTCTATTGCCTTAAGTGTACATACATAGGCATCGTAGCTTAAAGCTGAGAAGTTAGGTATTATATCCGGTTGCTTGTTTTCTACCAGGTACTTCTTGAATCCTTCTATGAACTTTTCAGCCTCTTCATTGGCAGGTGCAGACTCATCGAAGAAAGTTGAGAATACTATGCCTTCTGCGTTACCCTTGGCATTTTCTATGATAGTTGAGTTCTCCCAGGTATCTCCTGCTCCCAAAACAGCATCAATACCGAGCTCTCTTGCCTGTGTGATGATCAAAGGGGCAGTGGTAAGTGATGAAGGTGCATATATAAATTCAGGATCCGCAGCCTTTATATTGGTAAGTACAGCCTTGAAATCTGTCTGGTTTGTCTGGAACTGTTGCTGGTCAACTATCTTTCCGCCGAGTTTTTCAAAAGATTGTGCAAAGTAGGTTCCGAGTCCCGATGAATAGTCATCACCGAGTTGTGTAAGTACCGCTGCGGTCTTGATATTATTTTGAATAGCGTAGTTTGCCATTATAGTACCCTGGAAAGGATCGAGGAAACAAACTCTGAAATAATATTCATTACCCAATGTTACCTGAGGATTGGTACAGGTAGCTCCGATTGCAGGAATCTTGGCACTTTCGAATGTAGGTCCGGCTGCGATAGATACACCTGAACCGTAACTTCCTATTACTGCCGAAACCTTCTCGCTTACGAGTTTTTGGGCTGCTGATACAGCCTCTGTTTTGTCGGACTTGTTATCAACCTCAACAAGCTCTACTTTATATTCTTCACCACCGATATTTACGGTAGGATAAACCATATTGGCATAACGTATACCCATAGCCTCATGAAGCCCACCACCACCGTTCTCTCCGGTAAGCGGCTCGAATACACCGATCTTGATGACCTTATCTCCGGATGCACTTTGTGAAGCGGATCCGCCGCTACAAGCTGTGATAGACGAAGCTAACATAAGAGCTGCTGCTGAAACAGCCATAAATTTTTTTAATTTCATAATACATTCCTCCCTGTCCGCAGTAGATATACAACTGTCTTTTTAGAAAATACAAGGGATATTATAACAGAAAAAAAATAAATTTCAAGATAAAATTTTTCTTTCTGTTATTAAGTTTGAGTATTTGCTATACTGGTTATTGATCAAGGCTATCTGACAAATTTTAAAAAGTAATAAGAGCGGAGGGCAGTATGGCAAAGTCGCAAAATCAAAAATTAAAATTAATGTACCTTATGAAGATATTATATGAACTTACCGATGAGCAACACAGTATTACCATGACTGAGATCATCGAAGCATTAAAATCATACGACATAAGTGCCGAGCGTAAAAGTTTATACAATGATATAGAGAACCTCAGATTATACGGGTTGGATATTATAGGTACTCAAGAGGGAAGAACATATTCATATCATATAGGAAACAGGCAGTTTGAACTTGCCGAACTGAAACTCCTGGTAGACTCGGTACAGGCTTCAAAATTTATAACTGTAAAAAAGTCAAATGAACTTATCAAAAAGATAGAAGGTCTCGCAAGCAAATATGAAGCATCAAAGTTACATAGGCAGGTCTTTGTAGCCGGACGGGTAAAGACCATGAATGAAAGTATTTATTATAATGTAGACAGGATACATTTTGCAATAGCTAAAAATTCAAGGATAACATTTCAATACTTTCAATGGGATGTCAACAAGAAGATGAAACTCAGACATGGCGGTGCTTTTTATGAGGTAAGTCCATGGTCTTTGTCATGGGATGATGAAAACTACTATCTGATAGCCTATGACTCTGACGAAGAGATCATTAAGCATTTCAGAGTGGACAAGATGCTTAACATAAGGACAAATGATAAGAAAAGAGAGGGAAAACAGACATTCAGATCATTTGATATGGCGACATATTCAAGAAAAGTATTCGGAATGTATTCGGGAAAGGAAGAAAGAGTCAGTATAGAGTGTCATAATTCATTTGCCGGTGTGATGATAGACCGTTTCGGAAAAGATGTGGCTATAATTCCAAAGGACGATGATAAATTTATCGTAAATGTTGAAGTGGCGGTAAGTAAGCAGTTTCTTGCATGGATCATCGGACTGGGTGAAGGTGTAGTACTTACAGCGCCAAAAAGAGTAGTTGATATGATGAGGGATGAGATCGACAGGCTTGTAAAACAATACCATAAATAATAAACCTTTGAATAAAAACTAAGTTGACGGTCTGATATCGTATTGCAGGCAAAATCAGGCGTAAAATAAAAGCAACATAAATTCGCAATACGAGGGATGTTTATGGGACAGCTTAAACTGTATAATAGGAATAGATAAGAATATTCGTCGGATATTTTTTATAAGCACCGGGAATAGGTCGTTCATATAACAGTCGCTATCGGAAAACAGGAGGTACGATCATGGAAGATATGTATTTTACAATATCGGGATGTAATCATTATTTCGGGACCGAATTTATGGAAAAGGGCATGAAGGTCAAGCTGGAAAAAGAACCCGATAATGAATTTGACAAAGAAGCTATCAAAGTAAGTATAAAGGGGCTGGGCAAGTGCGCTTATGTTGCAAACAGTCCCTATACGGTAAAAGGTGAGTCTATGAGTGCAGGCAGACTGTATGATAAGATAGGAGATACGGCAAAGGGGAAGATATTGTTTGTATTTGAGGGATATGCACTTTGTAAAATAGTGGATGACGGAATGGAGTAGTCAGGATTTAATGAGATCAAAAGTCTTCTGTGATCGGATACGGATCACAGGAGATTTTTAGTATATACTTAGGAATTGCTTTTATATTTATAAATCATTAAGTTTGTTGTTATAAACTACAGTTGTAAGACGGATATGTAATAATATATAATTAGAAAGATATTCTGAAAAATTTGTGAAGAAAAACTCAAGAAGACAATTATTATAATAAACACTTAATATTAATATAAAAAGGCGGTAATTCATGAAGGGAAACAAAACTTATTACAAGAAAAAAATATACCATATTCTATTTATTATAACACTTATTTGTGCCTTTCAGGGCTTCTACGAATATTATAGATTAAAAATAGACGATCCGCTCAAATTATTATCGGCTGTAGTATACGGGACCATAAAAGTATTCTTATTCGTCTCACCCGTCTCTTCCGAGGAAAAGACCAATATCATGTATGAATTTGCAAAGTGGATGGCACCTATTCTTACATCAACATTTGTATTTAACAAGATCTCCGATACCTTATTCCATGTAAGAAATATGTTTTTCAACAAGCTTAGTAAAAATCATATTCTTGTTTTTGAGAACAGCCTTATGGGAGAAACACTGATCAATAACATATTGAGTGAAAAAAGTCCTTACAAGATCTCTCTTATTACAAGGGGCTTAATTGATGATAATATAAAGAGCAGATATGAAAAAAAAGGTATTGCCACATATCGGATGGATTTCCAAAACAGTGATGTCAATGAGATCAAAGAGCTTTTTAATACATTAAATATAAACAATGTCAGGTACATGTTTTTTTGTGCAGATACGGATATGGAAAATTATGCACTGTATACCGATATTGTAAAAAGGATAAAACCCAAAAAACACATTACCTGTTATGTAAAATGTGAATCCAAAACAGTATCCGGATATATGGAAGAAATGATAAGTTTTGAAAGAGCAAAAGAAGTAAAACTTAAAAATATAGATACCGTCCACTTCGATCAAAGAGATCTTACAGTAAGGATGCTCGTGTCCGATGAAGCAGTAAGTAAGAGTATATCGGATGACCTTGACGGACTTTCTCATATAGGAGACAAAAAAAGCGTAGAGCTGATAGATGCCGGTATAAAAAAAGCCCATGTCCTTATAATAGGTATCAATGAATTAACTCTTAACCTATTAAAACTGATAGCCAACGATATGACCTTATCACTCAAAAAAGATACAAGAGTAAGCATAATAGACAGCGATGCTGCCGGGCGTATGAAAAATATACTGCTTGATAACGAGGAACTCAAAAAGGCTCTGGATATACAAATTACGGATATAGGACAGGAAAAGATCCTATTGCAAAAAGAATTAAAAAGCATAAAAGAAGACAAGGGTCTGTCACTTATATTTTTGATGAATGAAGACGTAGTGGAAAATCTGAGAAATCTTAAGCTGGCAAATATGTATTTTGAAAATGTACCCAAGATCATAAGAAATGTATCCAATATAGATCTAAGTCACCTACTGCCTAAAAACTACGGTAAAATAAAAGTCTTCGGTGATGTCTCCCAGATCATGACAGATGATGTTATGATAAGAGAGAGTCTTGATAAACGTGCAAAACGATTTAACCAAAGTTATAACGATTCCTCCGAGGCGGCAGGCATGGGAGAAGGTCAAAAATGGAACGAGTTGTCATACGTGAAAAAGATTTCGTCAAGACTTTCAGCCTCACATGCCAGGGTAAAAGAAGAAATAATAAGAAAGATATTTACGGGAAGATCGGATGAGGATATAAAGGCTTACCTCAATGAAAAATTCGAAGAATTTACAAAGATCCAAGAGATCAGAAAAGAAGATCCCAATGAATTTAAGAATAAATTCCGTAAGTATTTAAGTGATGATCCTCTGCTTGATTTTCTTTCAAGACTTGAGCATAAAAGATGGTGTAACAGTTATTATTCAATGAACTTCAAGTACTCACATATAAAGGATGAGAATGCTAAGACTCATCCCTGCCTGATAGATGACTGGGAGATAGTGATAGGTGAAAAGTTCGATATTTGTCATCCGGAATACGATCTACTCTCGATATTTACTTTGTTTCAAATGGAGGACTGATAATGGCAAAAGAGCAAAAACACAGAATAACATCTGATGAAATGCAAAAGGCAGCTTATCTTTACAAAGAGACATCCTATAAATACGATGCCTTTATAAGCTATAGGCATGTAGAGCCGGATCAAAGCGTAGCCAAGCAGGTACATCAGATGATAGAAACTTTCAAGGCTCCCGGGGAGTTTTATCAAGATGGGAAAAGACCGACATTCAGGGTGTTTCGTGACAGGGAGGAGCTTGCGGCAAAGGACCTTGGCGCATCAATAGAAGAAGCACTGGCAACAAGCAGATATCTTATAGTGATATGTTCCAAGAGGACACCTTTGTCGGAGTGGTGTATAAAAGAGATAGAGATTTTCAAGAGTTTACACGGTGATGAAAGGATAATTCCGGTCTTGATAGAAGGAGAACCGGATGAGGCTTTTCCGAAACAACTCAGAGAACTTAAAAAACCGGACAATGAGGACGAGTATGAGATATTGGCAGCGGATATAAGACCGGATGAAGTCTTAAAAGACGGATTCGAAGGATATGAAGTACTGCAAAACAATAACAGATCAAAGCTCAAAGAACTTACAAAACGATCACTTAAGATCTTAAAAACGGAAAGATACAGGATAATGGCAACTATACTCGGCTGTACTTTCGGAGATCTTAAGCAAAGGGATAAGGAAAGAAGAAGTAAAAAGGTACTGACCGTTTCGCTCTTAGCCGGGGTTGTATTTTTGATATTTGCCATATTTATGACAAATGCTTATCAAAAAGCCGAGTCCGCAAGACAGGAAGCTGTGCAGTCCAATGCCGGTCTGTTGATGAAGAATGCAAAAGATATCATGAAAAAAGGTGATTATCTAAAGGCGGTACTGGTTGCAAGGGAAGCCATGAGTCTGGTCAATAAAGATATTGAGAATTATGAGGATCTTAAGGCAGATGAGGATTTTATATTAAACAGTGCCGTATATCATAGAGCAGCTTCAACTATGACATCCATATTGACCAACAACTATTATACAAAAATGTCACTAAGTAATGACGGTAAATATATTGCTTACGGTATGGGTAACTATGATACTGCCGTTGCAAGTGCGGAAAGCGCAGAAGTATTAAAGGTATTCTCAGGGCACAGTCAACAGGTTGTATTTGTGGATTTTTCAAAGGATGGTAAGTATCTGGCATCGGCTTCATTTGATAACAGCTGTATCATATATGATATGGAGACAGGTGAAGAAAAAGTCAAATTTGAAATGGAAGGACTGCCACGTATGGCGGAATTTTCCGAGGATAATTCGAAATTCTTCTATGCGGTATCAAATGAAAAAAATTATAATACTATTTTGCGTACTTATGATACTCAGACCTGGCAACAACAGGGAGAAATAGTTGTAGAAGGTGAGTTGAAGAAGATAGATATCAAAAGCGACGGCAGTGAGGTCTTGGTTTCTTCGGTTTATAACAATGAAGCACAACTTAGCAGAAGGAATCTTAGCGATGGCTCTGTAATAGATTTTGTTCCCGGTGTTAAAGAATATAATTCCATAATGCAAAAAGAAATTTATAATCCATACATATATGTTCGTTATTCCAATGACGGTAAAAGTATTATATTGATGACTAAAAATGAGATCATGAAAATTTCTTTGGAAGATAAGAGAGAAATATTCAGGTTGAAAAATGATATTAATCTAAATTATATCAGCAATTTAATATATGAAAGTGAAAACGGAGATAAGATAGCTTTCAGGTCGTCAACCAGAATGTATATTGCTGACGGGAATACAGGTGAAATAATCGATGATATACCTATGAGTAAAGAAGCTGTGTTGGGAATTATCTATAATGAAGATACCGATACGCTGATAGGGTTTGGATCAAACGGTGCTTATACTGTTTGGAAAGACAAGAAAATAACAGAAAACCATCTTGGTTTTGGAGATGGTGTTCCGACAGAATTTTTATTCTCAAAAGACGGAAGTAAGGTGTTTGCAAATTCCAGAACAAATCAGGTCATAAAGATGATAGACCTGCAAACTGATGTGCCATCGGTAGATATAGATCAAAGAATAATAGCTGCCTCCAATGATTTTTCTCATATATTGCTGTTGGACTCAGAAAGTCTGTCTGTGTCCGATGATAACGGTAAGACAAGTAAAAATATAGCAATAAATGAGAATATAGAGTGGATCGGCGGACAGAGTTCATTCAATAATGCGATCTCCAATGACGGTAGATATTATGCCAATGTGACCAGCGGTTATTTGACCAATGAATCTGAAGGTAAAGAGGTGCTGGCAATATACGATCTTCATAATGACAACTATATGCAGTTGAATCTGCCTAAAGGCATTTATAATCTTAGATTCAGTGATGATTCAAAATACCTGTTGATCTATGATTCAAAAGAAGGCTTGATAATATTTGACGCACAAGACCTTAAGCCGGTAAAAACTTATAAGAATATAAATACTTACGCCAAAGATATAAAAATATCTAAAAATGCTAATATCCTTGTCATTAATAATCAGAGAAATGTAGCGGAAATATATGATCTTGAAACTAATGAACTTAAGCTCAATATCCCGGGAGAAGTGGTAGATATACAAAATGACGGAGACGAGATAATATTGAAGGGGATACAGAATGAGGCGGCATTTAGTTGGAGCAGTAAAGAAGGTTTAAGCACTTGGGAGATAGATAGGGACTATCAGCAAACAGAAATAAGTATAAGTGACTATAACTATTATAATGCAGCTACCGATACTTTAATGATGATAAGAAATAATACTATCGACAGAAAATGCTATATTATTGATTTCAACGGGTAAACTTAAACTGGTATTGGATACTCCTATAGAAGACTATAATGTAAACGGATTTATTTCTCCTGACGGTAAGATAATGGGCATAGATAGAGGTAAATATGAAAAAACGGATAATATAAAAGATAATATAGAAACCTATATGTCAACTACGCTATATCCCGTACTGAGTGAAGAAGAGGTGTCAAAGAAGATCGAAGAGATGCTGGCAGGCAGGACTCTTTCTCCGGAAGAAAAAAAAGAGCTGGGTATAAAAGCGGAATAAGCAAGAACATATAATATAGAGATAATAATAACTTATCAGATGGATACAGCAAAGAGAGGATGACCATGACAGTACAGACACATGTAATAGCAACAGCCACATCTTATGCGGTTTTTGCCTGGCTATACAGAAAAGGGATAAATATACCGGTCATAGGCACCGATCCCATAACAGTTTACCCCATACTGGGTATTCCGACAGCTATAGCAGGCTCTATACTGCCCGATGTGGATATAGATAATTCTAAAGTAAGTAAGAAGTTTCCCTTCTTATCACCTTTTTTTAAACATAGAGGGATCACACACACATTACTTTTTGTTGCGGCATGCTATCTGTCTATGCCGGTGAATTATTCACTTAAAACAAAGCTTATCATATCGGCTGTATTCGGCTTGATATTCGGCATCTTAACACTTAAGGGAAGATTTGTATTATTTAAGATTTTGGCTGTTGCCGGGGTTTTTGCAGCCCTGTCTTATGCGGGAGAGGAGGTCCTGCCTTCCCTTCTTTTCGGTATGGGCTTCGGATGGTTATTCCATATAATAGAAGATATGTTTAATAAAAAAGGCTGTCCTATACTCTGGCCTCTCAGCAACAAAAGCATACACCTGCCTTGGGACCTTTCCTTGTTAAAACAAGGACCTGGCAGGAAGCTATATTTCTTATATTATGGGTAGGGGCAAATGTAGCTGTTTTACTTATGTGTATGAATATATTGAAGTTTTGATATAATTAAGATGCTTAAAATACCATGTTAAACGGATACTCTGCCTGAGCTTTTAATTATCCGCTTGTCAGCCGTCTACAATAGATTGCTAAACCGATACCTTACCTGACCTTCAACTTAACTATCCGCTTGTCAGCTGTTTATAATAGATAGTTAAGCGGATATCAGCCTTAGATTTTGACTTAGCTGACCGCTCGTAATAGACATACTAATTGTCGAAAATACACGTTGATCTATATTAAAAAAGTCCTATGTTACCGGTACAGACTTGGAAAACGAAGCGAAGTTCCAAGCCTGCTACCGGTAACATAGGACTTTGATTTTTAACAGATCGTAATTATTTGAGCTTCTTTTATATAATGAATCAAAAATCAAATTTACTCAAATGCATTAAAAACTAAGGTTAGTACATATTTTAATAAAGTATCATTTATCTGCACAGTCATACATATTAAGGCTTGTGCAACAGGCAATGTTTATATAATATACGGTTGTTATTGTTATCACCCGCTTAGATATAGTATTGTGTAAATATTAATATCAGATCTCTGTATATTTACGGATCTTCACATCGGTTTAATGAAGACTAGCTCAGTTTCATATCCCCGTCTTTAACCCAGCCTATTTTCCTTAAGAACATATTGATCAAAGGAGTAATGACTGCGGGAAGTATAAAGCAGATAAGTATAAGCCCCAGCCAATCAAACCCTGTAATAGCGGATTTACTGCCCTCGGCTATATCCTTGACCCAACCTGAGTATACACCTATCTGTCCTACAAATCCGCAGGTACCCATTCCCGAAGAAACAGCAGCTCCGTCCATGCGAAACTTAAAAAAGCAGGTAGCTATAGGTCCGGTGATCATTGAAGTTATACAAGGAGCTATCCAGATGCGTGGATTTTTAACGATATTTCCCATCTGCAACATGGAGGTACCTATACCCTGTGATATAAGTCCGGACCACTTGTTTTCGGGAAAAGACATGACGGCAAAGCCTATCATTTGAGCACAGCAACCTGCTACAGCAGCACCTCCGGCAAGTCCGGTAAGTCCTAAAGCGGCACAGATGGCGGCAGATGATATGGGAAGAGTAAGTGCCATTCCGACAAGTAGGGATATAAGCATACCCATTAAAAACGGTTGAAGTTCGGTAGCCCACATGATGACATCTCCGAGCTTCATTGCGGTCTTTCCTATAGCAGGAGCCCACCATGCGGAAAGAAGTACGCCTACTGCGATCGTAACTAACGGAGTTATCAAAATATCTATTTTGGTCTCTTTAGATACAGCCTTACCTGCCTCTGCGGCGATAATAGCAACAAAAAGCACTGCCAAAGGACCTCCGGCACCGCCCAGAGCGTTAGAGGCAAAACCCACGGTGATCAAAGAAAAAAGCACAAGAGGCGGGCATTTGAGAGCGTAACCTATCGCCACAGCCATAGCCGGACCGCTTACCGCACCGGCAAGTCCACCGACCGTATACTCTACACCGGCAACGGTTGCCACGGAAGAACTTAAGAAACCTATATGAAACTGTGTACCTATCGTATTGATTATAGTACCTATCAAAAGAGAACAAAAAGTCCCTGAGCCATAGCGCCCAGTGCATCGATACCATAACGTTTTGCGGATATCTCAATATCTTTTCGTTTAAGGAAAGATTGTATGTTTTCCATTATTTTACACCTCCGAGGGTTAAAAAATATGTGCAATTCTACGGTAGTATATATAATCTTATAAGGGATTGTCAAGATGGTAAATATAGAAAACAATAAATAAAGACAGCTCCCAAAAGCGATATAGAGGCTCTTTTGATCACATTGATTTTGACGATACTTTTTGATATGGCTCATGAAGAAGGCAAGAATGTACTGATACTGAGTACGAGAAATGTACAGGCAATGGATATATCCGGTCCGCAAGCCTTGGAAGTGGTATTCAAACTTTGTCAAAAAAGTGCAATGACATTAATATTATCACATGTAGATTTGATTTAAATACTCTAAAAGTCACTTGACAAGCCTTCTAAAGGAAGTATATAATATACGGTGTTGTCAGAAATGACTTATTTTTTATGTCCACTTTTAGAGTGGAGTTTGGGACTGTGTTATGAATACACGGTCAAGATCACGGGAAAGCCCCGTTTAAATTAGCGATTGATGCTTATTCCAATGCCCCGGAAAGCATTTGTCTATAAAAGAAATTATTAATAACGTATTGATTGATATTGTAATGGAGGACTATGATGAATACATTTATGGCTAATCCTGATAAGCTCAACAGAAAATGGTATGTTGTTGACGCTGCAGGTTGCACTTTGGGACGTCTCTCTTCAGAGGTGGCAAGTGTATTAAGAGGCAAGAATAAGACTTGTTTTACACCACATGTTGATTGTGGAGATTATGTTATCGTTGTTAATGCTGATAAGATCAAGGTGACCGGTAAGAAGCTTGATCAAAAGATTTATTATCATCATTCAGATTATGTAGGCGGAATGAAGGAAACTACATTAAAGGAACTTTTAGCTAAGAAGCCTGAAAGAGTAATAGAATTTGCCGTTAAGGGTATGTTGCCGAAGGGACCGCTCGGAAGAAAAATGTATACAAAACTTCATGTATATGCAGGTCCTGAACATAATCACGCAGCTCAGAAACCTGAAGTTATGACAATAAAGGGTTAATGAGAGGTAGAAAAGGAGAGTAAATCAATGGCTAATGATAAATTTTACGGAACTGGAAGAAGAAAAAGTCTATAGCTAGAGTATATCTTGTACCTGGTAACGGTAAGATTACTATAAATAAAAGAGATATAGATGACTATTTGGGATTGGAAACACTTAAGGTTGTTGTACGTCAGCCTTTAACAGCTACAGATACACTTAATAAATTCGATGTACTTGTAAATGTGCACGGTGGCGGATTTACAGGACAGGCAGGTGCTATAAGACATGGTATAGCAAGAGCTTTATTGAAAGCTGATGCTGAATACAGACCTACTCTTAAGAAGGCAGGATATCTCACAAGAGATCCTAGAATGAAAGAGCGTAAGAAATACGGTCTTAAGTCAGCTCGTAGAGCACCACAGTTCTCAAAGAGATAATCAGAATATACAGAATATGGAAAACCGCAGAAATTCGATGTTTCTGCGGTTTTTTTATGCCTGAAATGTTGAAAAACATAAGTCATTTTTCGTTGAAAAAATAATGTTCCGAAATGTTGTTGCAATGTTCCAAAATGTTTGTTATGTTTTATAAAAAGCATCCCGGAGGCACTTGGGTGAAGATACTAAAACGTTGAAAGAGTATAAGAATATCAATTCCGGCGTATATACATATGCTATTGAGGCAGATAGAATTTTCTTTGAGGACAAATAAGAATAATATTCCTTTTTACAGCTAAAGGTGTTATTATTCTTTTATTGTGCGATAAACTTATACATTTGGAGCTGATTTCGTGCGCAAGTCCCGACAATGGGACAGCTTGATCATTAAAATCAAAGGGAGATCAAAATATATGAAGAGGAAAGCTTACAGTGCCTCAGCTGTAAAGACTTCTTTCTGGTTTATGGAATTTAGAAAGGTAGTCGGACTTTTGGCAGAGGGGAAGTCCTTAGATGAAATAAAAAAGATCAATCAAAATGACAATATATTTGCTGCGCCCACAACACTTCGTTCAGAGCAGATCTTCAACACTGTTTCCGCAAGGATAAGGATGCTTGATGAAAGCTTTGTTAAAGTATTTAAGGAAAGTGATGTTACAACACAGAAACTCTTTGCTCTTGTTGCAGTCTTTGCTTACGATATCTTGTTCTTTGACTTTGCATATGAAGTTATAAGAGAGAAAATGATCATAGAAGCAATACATTTACGGATAGTGATATAAGGATCTTCTTTAAAGATAAGCAACTTCAGGATGAAAAAGTTGCAAAGTGGACGGATGCGACCCTTAAAAGATTGGGAGGGTGTTATAAGACCATGCTTTACGAAGCCGGTTTTACCGATAAAGGAAAGACTGAGAGGATGATCATAAAACCTATTCTTGATCCGATTATGGAGCAGTGGCTGAAAAGTCATGATATGGAGCCTTATATCAGAACATTGACAGGGGTGAGATAATGGCAGACTTAGTTGAAAGACTCGATGCAATGGAGCTTGAGATCAAAAAAGATAGATTTCGAAAAAGCTTCGGAAGAGCAAATGAAGTAAATTATTGGATATTTGACTATCCGCCCGAAAAAGAATTGGAAGTCAGAGAGAGGATAGCATATCTTAAAAAAAAGAATAAAAACGGTGCGGATGATTTTGAGCTTGTGGTTTTCGATCTCTATGACATGATCCTGGATTTTTTGGAAGAAAAGAATTTTCTTGAAAAGTGTTTTAATTTCGAGAAAAAAAGCGGACTGGAAAGAATAACAAAAGCAGTAAGCAATTCAATGAAATTCAATGATGATGACAGTATCATAGTACAGCATATTAAGGATAACACTCCGGATAATGCAGTTGTGTTTCTTACCGGGATAGGCAAATGCTACCCAATCCTTCGTTCTCATAAAGTCCTTAATAACCTGCATCAAGCTTTTGTTAAAGCACCTGTAGTACTGTTCTTCCCGGGTACATATAACGAACAGGAACTTATTCTTTTTAATGAGATCAAAGATGATAATTATTACAGAGCATTTAAGCTCGTAAAGTAGGAGGCATAAAATGCAGATCAAAGATATGTTTGCCAAGAAGATAGACCGTGAGATTCAAGGGGTCATAATCGTAGGTCAGGGTGAAGAGACCAATGTGTCACAGGAACTTGAAGAATATGTGGTGACTAAGGAATTGCAAAAACATTTTGCGGATTTTTTTGCTGCATATAAAAAGGGTATCAACGGATCTACACCCAAGATGGGGGTATGGATCTCAGGTTTCTTCGGAAGCGGTAAGTCTCACTTTTTAAAGATATTATCATATCTTTTGGATAATAAAAAGGTTGGAGACAAGAATGCATTGGATTACTTTATTGATGATAAAAAAATATCCGATCCCAAGGTTCTTGAAGATATGCGACTTGCTGCAGATACACCTTCGGATGTTGTCCTTTTCAATATTGATTCAAAGAGCGAGTCAAGCGGAAAGCAGAACAAAGACGCTATAGTTAATGTGTTTTTAAAAGTTTTTAATGAGATGCAGGGATTTTGCGGTTCAATGCCTCATGTAGCCGATCTTGAAAGAAGGCTCAGTGAAGAAAATAAGTTCGAAGAATTCAAAAGTACTTTTAAAAAAGAGTATGGAGAAGAATGGGAAGATTCCCGTCAGGACTTTGATTTCATACAAGACAGCGTGGTCGATAGCCTTTCGGCTATGGGGTTATGAGCGAAGCAGCGGCAAGAAACTGGTGTGAGAAAGCAAGTGAAGCCTACACTATAAGTATTGAAGATTTTGCGAAAAGGGTAAGGGCATATATAGACAGAAGAGAAAGTAATCACCATGTGGTATTTCTTGTGGACGAGATCGGGCAGTATATAGGAGATGATTCCAAATTGATGTTGAATCTTCAGACCGTTACGGAGGAACTCGCAAAAGAATGTCAGGGACGTGCGTGGGTCATCGTCACTTCTCAACAGGATATAGACTCTATTACTAAGGTAAAGGGCAATGATTTCTCGAAGATTCAGGGACGTTTTGACACACGTCTTTCTTTGTCGAGTGCAAATGTCGATGCGGTCATTAAAAAAAGGATACTGGATAAGACCGATACAGCGGCACAAACACTAAGACTTCTATATGAGCAAAAGGCAACTATCATTAAAAACCTTATCGTATTTAATGACGGTGTGGAGAAAAAACTCTATAACGATGATAGAGATTTTGCAGAAGTTTACCCCTTCGTACCGTATCAGTTCAACTTACTTGCAAGTGTTTTGACATCTATCCGTACACACGGTGCATCGGGAAAACATTTGTCTGAGGGTGAACGTTCTATGCTTGCATTATTCAAGGAATCCGCATCCACAATAAAGAATGAGGAAACGGGAGTGATAGTGCCTTTCCACCGTTTTTACGATACCCTTGAAAACTTTTTGGATCACAGCCATAAGGGCGTGATAGCGAAGGCATATGCCAACAATTATATCAATCCCGAACAAAAAGATGCGGATGTATTTGCCGTAAATGTATTAAAAACACTTTTTATGATCAAGTATGTACTTGAGATAGAGTCTAATATAGACAATATCACAAGTTTGATGATAGAGCATATTGATGATGATCGTATAGAACTTAAGGCAAAAGTGGAAGAGGCACTTAAGATACTTATAAGCCAGATGCTCGTTCAAAAGAACGGCAATCTGTATGTCTTCCTGACAGATGAAGAGCAGGAGATAAATAACGAGATAGAAAAGAAAATGTTGAGATGTCGGAAGTTATTACGAAGATCGCCGAGATGATATTTGAAGATATATTTACCGATAAGAAGTATAGGTATCCGGAATTCAACGGAAGGTATTCTTTCTCATTTAATCAAATAGTTGATGATCGTCCGTATAAATCCAATCAAGGCTTTGATATCGGACTTCGTATACTTACTCCGTGGTATGACGGAGGTATGGACGATGCGACACTTCGCATGATGTCAGGGCAGGGAAAGGAAGTCCTTGTAGTACTTCCCAATGATGATGAGTTCCTGACCGAGATGAGAGCGTATCTAAAAATTGAGCGTTTCCTTCGTAAAAACACTTCTACACAGCTTGCCAAGTATGAAAGTATTAAAGAAGCTAAGCGTGTGGAGATGCGTGAACGCAATGCCAATGCAAAGATCTATCTGACAGAAGGATTAAAAGAAGCAACAATCTATGTTAATGGAGATATAGTCCGCCTGTCTTCTAAAGAAGTGAATTCTAAGATAAATGAAGCCATAGGTCGTCTGGTGCAGACAGTCTATCATAAGCTTGCTTACATAGATAAGGCAATGGGAGAAGCGGATATTGCAAAGCTCCTTCGAACAAGCAACCAGATGCTTCTTCAATTGGAAGGCGGTACGGAGGCTAATGCACATGCACTGGATGATGTGCTAGGTACATATCAATGAATTCCCGTAACCACATGAAGACCTCGATGAAGTCGGTGAAAGACAGATTTATGAAGGCTCCTTACGGATTTGTGGAAGATGACATTGAATGGCTTATTGCACGCTTGTTCAAGAGAGGAGATCTTAATTTTATCGTCAACGGTGCATATGTCAATCTAAATAATAAATCTGAAGATGACATAATAGGCTATATCACCAAAAAAGCCTTTGTAGAAAAGCTTTTGATGGAAGAAAGAGTGCGTGTCGGTGAAAAGGATAAGAAAGCAGTTCGTGATGTTATGAAAGAGGTATTTCACGCTGCTTCTACTTCAGAGGATGAGGATAGCATTATGAATAGCTTTCAAGGCTATGCGACCAATATGGTAAATGACATGAGCAGATTGGAAGCTTATTACGATCAATATGCTTATCCGGGTAAAAAGGTTCTTAATATGGGCAAACGCCTGTTGCAGTCTACTATACAGCTTACATCCACGCTTGAATTTTTCGGATATGTTTCTAAGATGCGTGAGTCATTTTTTGATTTTGCGGAAGATTATGAGCCGGTAAAAACATTCTTTGGCGGTGAGCAGCAAAATATCTTCATGCGTGTGCTTGATATGCTTGCAATCTATGAAGACAGCAAGACATATATAGTGGATACAAAGCTGGAAGAATTTGTGGAAAAGATGCATGCTATTGTAAAGCAGGATAAACCTTATAAGAATATACCACAGCTTCCCGAGCTTCTTAAGCAATTTAGAGATGCTTATGCTAAGGTTATGGAAGTGGAAGAAGCACCGGTTCTTGACTCTATAGATCAATCAAGGCAGCGTGTTTTGGAAGTGCTTGCTACAAAGGAATATGCCGGGCAAAAGAAAGAGCGTTATCTGTCTTTATTTGAAGAGATTCATAAAGGAGCTGAAAGTTGTAATAATGTATCGGCACTTAGAAGTTTGCGGATAAGGCAGAGGCTTTAAAAATTCGTCTTATGAATGAAATGGACAACATGGATCGTCAGATAGCGGAAAGAAAGCAGGCTGAAGAGATCCGAAGGATAGAAGAAGAAGCAAGGAAGCAGGGAGTTACTGTCAATGAGGAAGAAGTGGCAAAAAGTATAGCCGAACAAAAAGAACAGTACAAAGTGCGTAAAACAAAGAATGTTTCCATCAAAAAGATGACCGGTACATCTTCCTGGAGACTTGAGAATACCGACGATATAGATAAATATATAAAAGAACTGAGAAATAAGCTTGTTTCCCAGTTGGATGAAGATACTATAGTAAATATAGAGTTTTAATAAACTATATGATAGTTTGATTTATAAGTTCAGGTTCAAGTGGCTAATTCATCATGTCAGATATATATGAAAGCTGTAGTATTACACAATATAGATCATAAAGAAGCTAAAGAGAAGACAATTAACAGTTATAAAGACCTTGGAGAGGGTCTTAAAAAACCACTACTATACAACATGAGGAGAGAGCAAGGGCATGAACAAGTCAGCCATCAAAAACTTTGCTATCTGGGCTAGAAATAAACTCATAGCAGATATAAGTTATCGTGCAGGTTTGATCGGAATTACGGCAGAGGGGATAAGCACCGCACTTTCGCAGTCCACAGTCGACACAGAGTTTTATGATATAGGAACAGATAAGCCGTACTCCATAGCTAAAGAAAAAATAGAGCAGAGAAGAAAACTGGTAGAAGTAATTCGCAGTAAAGAAAAGGATAGCGATTACAAGACTGCCTATAAATACATAATCGAAGAGGTTGCCTACACCTGGTTTAACCGTCTTATTGCTATACGCTTTATGGAAGTAAATGACTATCTGCCTTCTCATGTGCGTGTGCTTTCTTCAGACACGGGAAAGCTTGAGCCGGATATGGTAAGCAGCCCCTTTGATGCGGAGCTTGAATTTACAGACAGAGAAAAAGAAGAGATCCTACAGTTAAAAACAGATAATAAGTTGGATGAACTTTTTTGCTTGCTTTTTATCAAGCAGTGCAATGCACTAAATGAATATCTGCCGGCACTTTTTGAGAAGACCTCTGACTATACGGAGTTACTTTTAAATCTTTCCGTCATTGACAGAGATGGAGTGGTCTATAAATTGGTTCATGATATAGATGAAGATGACTTCAATGTGGAAAAAGGCGGTCAGGTGGAGATCATCGGATGGCTCTATCAGTATTACAATACAGAACCGAAAGCAGAAGTTTTCGGAAGACCTTCGGGCACAAAAATAAGGAAAGAGGATATTCCGGCAGCAACTCAGCTTTTTACACCGGACTGGATAGTTCGCTATATGGTGGAAAACAGCCTTGGACGCTTATGGTTGGAAGGACATCCGAGTGAAGAATTAAAGGCAAATTGGAAGTACTACTTGGAAGAAGCAAAGCAGGAGGCAGAAGTACAGGAAAAACTTGATGAAATCAGGAAAGAGTATGCAAATCTTGATCCTGAGGATATCAAGCTTATCGATCCTTGTATGGGCAGCGGTCATATCCTGGTATATGCCTTTGATGTACTTATGCAGATCTACGAAAGTGCCGGATACGGACAGCGTGATGCGGCAAAAAGTATACTTAAAAATAATATCTATGGTCTGGATATAGACGATAGAGCCTTTCAGTTGGCGTATTTTGCTGTAATGATGAAGGCAAGACAGTATAACCGAAGGATATTAAGCGGTGAGTATAAACCTAATTTATATTCTATCCGGGAGAGCAACGGCATTAATAGAGATCAACTTAAATACTTCGGTGTAGGCTTAAGTGAGGAAGAAAAGAATAAGGCTCTGGATCAGATGACAGCTCTGCTTGATACCTTTATAGATGCGAAGGAATACGGATCTATACTTACAGTTGAGCAGTATGATTGGGAGCTGCTGGAGAGCTTTGTTGAAGGTAGCGATGATGCAGGGCAGATAAGAATGGATAATTTGCACTTGGATGATACTGCACAGGAACTTAGGCAGATGATAGCACAGGGGAAGGTGCTGGGGGAGAAATACCATGTTGCTGTTACGAATCCGCCATATATGGGGATAATTGGAATGAATAGAAATCTCTCAGATTATATTAAAAATAATTATTTGGAGGGGAAAATAGATTTATTTGCATCATTTATTATTCGATGTCAAATATTTGTAAAGCAGTATGGTTATCATGCAATGATAACTCAACACAGCTGGATGTCTTTGGGAAGCTGTGAAAATTTGAGAATACAACTTCTATTAAAATCATCAATTATAAATATGGCTCATCTAGGTGCACGTGCATTTGATGAGATTCCCGGAGAAGTAGTCCAGACTACAGCATTTGTTTTGTTAAAAAAGATTTCTAGTGACTATGTTGGAAAATATATGAGATTACTAGATTATGCGGGAGAAAAGAAGAAAGAAGAAGCGTATATTATAGCAGATAACTCTACAGTATATTTTGCTAAATGTAGTCAGTTTAAGCAATTGCCTGGAAGTGTTTTTTCATATTGGTTATCAAAGAGAATGCTTGATGTATTTAAAGAAAAAGCATTAAGCAATTTTGTAGTGCCGTGTAAGGGATTGGATACTGGAAATAATGATTTGTATTTAAGGTTTTGGATGGAGATTGATACTATTAAATCTGGAATTTTTAAGAATAATGCAAAGTGGATTCCTTATAACAAAGGCGGGGGGTATAGAAAGTGGTACGGATTAAACCATTATTTAATTTTGTGGGAAGATAATGGTTATGAACTTAAATATAATAGTAAAGCAAATATTAGAAATGAATCCTATTATTTTAAGCGTGGATTGACATGGTCAGATTTATCAACAAATTTTTATGGAGCTAGGTATTCGGATGATAGATTTATCTTTGATGCATCTGGTCCGACTATGTTCCCTTTTAATGAAAATATTTCATTGATTCAAGGATTGATAAATTCAAAACCTTTTCAAAATTTACTAGATGTTGTTTGTCCTGGACTACATTATAATAATGGTGCACTGGCAAAAGTACCTACAATTTTACCACAAGAAGATATTACTAGAAAACAAGTGATCGAAATTGTTGATAATAGTATAAAAAAATCAAAGAGAGACTGGGACTCGTACGAAACCTCTTGGGATTTTGAGTATCATCCAGTTGTAAGTAATAACATTTATAAGACTATTGAGTCTATGGATACAAACTATTGTAGATTACTATCAGTCTTGGGTGTCAGAGTGTGAACAACGCTTTAACCAACTCAAAGCCAACGAAGAAGAACTCAACCGTATCTTCATCGACATCTACGGTCTACAAGAAGAACTTACTCCTGATGTGGCAGACAAGGATATTACAGTGCATCGTATATTTGACAGCAAGGAAGATGTGCCGGAGTCTATGAAGGGTTCTGCTTATATCAGAACTAAGAAAGACGAGATAGTTTCCCTCCTGTCCTACTTCATAGGCTGTATGTTCGGTCGTTATTCCTTGGATACCGAAGGTCTTGCCTTTGCCGGCGGTGAATGGGATGATACTAAGTACATAAGGCTTAAACCCGATGTCGACAACATTATCCCTATAAGCGATGAGGAATATCTGGAGGATGATATCATAACCCGTCTTTGTGAATGGTTAAAGGTAGTTTATGGTAAGGAGACCTTGGAGGTAAATCTTGATTTTATCGCAGAGGCTCTTGGTAATAAGGGTAATACTTCTCGTGAGGTTATCAGAAATTATTTCCTTAACGACTTCTTCAAAGACCATTGTCAGACTTATTCCGTAACAGGTTCAGGTAAGCGACCTATATACTGGCTTTTTGATTCCGGCAAGCAGAACGGATTTAAGGCACTTATTTATTTACACAGGTATAATGCTGATACTATAGGTGATCTTCGTATTGACTATCTGCATAGAATGCAGCGTATCTATGAGAGCGAGATTAATCGTATGCAGGACACTATCAACAATAGTACCAATGCTCGTGAAGTGGCAGCAGCTACCAAACGAAAGGAAAAGCTGACAAAGCAGTTAAAGGAATGTCGTGAATATGACGAGAAAATCGCTCACTTAGCACTTAGTCGTATAGAACTTGATCTGGATGATGGTGTAAAAGTGAATTATAAAAAACTTCAGACCGGAGTAGACGGAAAGTTCTATGAGGTTCTTGCAGATTCAAAGAATATTATGATCAAGGAAAAGTAAGTAGAGAATATAGAATAGTATATTTGTAACTTTGAGTGCGACTAAAAGTGCGACTAATACGACCGAAAGTGCGAATAAAAGTGTTACTGATGCGACTGATTCTGAAACTAAAGATGGCGGTAAAGCGAATAATATTACCGCAACGATCAAGGATGAAGCTGGCGGTAATGGCGGTAATGGCGGTAAAGTTGGCGGTAATGGCGGTAATGGCGGTAAAGTTGGCGGTGATGACGGCAAAGCTGGCGGTGATGGCGGTATAAATACAGATGAATCAGCGGGATATGAAGCTGATATCATTAGGTATGTAAGGCTACATCCCAATGCAACTCAAAGATCCATAAATACCGCTATCGGAGTACCGCTTAGGACTATTCAGCGTATCATGTCCCAATTGCAGAAAAAGGTATTCTGATAAGAGAGGGCAGTCGCAGACTTGGACAGTGGAAGGTAATAGATTAAATGGCACAATTAAACCTAAAACAAATTATAGATCGTTTAAATGAAGAATTCACAGGTGACGACAGAAAGCTTGTGTTTTGGTATGATGATAAAGGTGAATTTGAAGAAGATATGCAGGCTGTTGAATTTGATAATGCCAAGGTATATTTTTTACAAAAGGATAACCAGTTCTATACTAAATATTTTTTGGAACGTAAAGACAAAGAGACTAATTATCTTATCTATGCTCCGTTTTCAAAGCCTGATGTAAAAGACAACCATCTTGAGGATACTCTTTTGTATTCCTCGAGATTTTTTGCGGATCGTGCTTCTTTGCTTGCGGCTGATCTGGGTATCGACGAAAAATATAAAGCTGTCATTGAAAAACATATCAAGTTCTTTGCGAATAAGGAACGTACACAAAGATTCTATGATCTTGAAATAGATAGTTTCAATGAGGAAAATATTCGCATCGGACTTTTAAGCGGTATTTGCCGTACACGCACCTGTTCTTTTGAAGAAGTGCTTCGTGTGATCTTGACAGACGGACAGTTGCAGGATAATAAATATTTTATTGAGATCAAAAAGTACGATCTTTTAGATATATTTTGGAAGCTTTGCGAGAAGTATTTCGGATATGCCGATGAGGAGCCTACACTTGAAAATTTTGTCACTACACTTTTTGTAACCTATACGGCAAAGCATATCTCATCTAAATTACCCAAGTCATGGCAGACTTTTATTTCATACAGATCGGGTAATGTTATCGCATTTATGGATAGCATGATGAATAATATATTATACAAAGATAAGTACGATGAATTTTCCGATTTTGTGTCCTCTAAGTTGGATGTGCCGGATGTATTTGCTGATTTTCTTCCTGAGGAGTTGTTAAACTGTGATACCTTTATCTGTATTGATAAGATCTTGATTAAGTGGATAGTCGGTCGTCTGCTTGCGGAAGATACCGGAGCGGGACTTGATGATATGAGCATCCCCAACATCATAAAAATGCGTGAGAAGATGCATTTTGCTCCAATAACGGGACTTGTCTATCGTCTTCTTTACAGTGCTTACTATATCGTGACTAAAGCGACTTACAGTTGTCCCGACGGGTCGCTTTCTATCTTGTCACAGTACATAAGATCCGATCATAAGATAGACAGGGAATACAGGAATTTTTATTATGAATTCGATCAATTGGAAGAAACTTTGGGATTTGAGGAACTGAGAGAACTGGTAGAAAATATTTATACCAATGAATATCTGGCAAGACTCCTTCCGAAATGGAATGAAGGTCTTAATGAAGATGAGGTATTTATCAAGCATCCCCAGCAGATCGATTTCTACACTCGCATTGTTGCCGGTGCTAAGGAGCGTACAGTTGTGATCATATCCGATGCCATGCGTTATGAGGTGGGACAGGAATTATATCAAAACCTATTAGATGATCCCAAGTGCAAGGTCAAGTTGGATTCACAGCTTGGTGTTATACCGTCTTATACAAGACTTGGTATGGCTGCACTTTTACCGCATAGTAAGATCACTATGACGGACGATTATCAGGTTACGGTCGATGATCTTACTTGTGATAACTTAGCTAAAAGACAGGCAATATTACAGAATTATTCTCCCAACAGTATCTGCCTACAATTCGATGATATTAAGAACCTGAAAAAATCGGAGCTTAGAGATATTTTTACAGGCAAACAACTGATTTATGTGTATCATAATCAGATAGATGCAAGAGGTGACAAGGCTAATACCGAAGATGAGGTGTTCGTAGCCTGCAAGGAGGCAATTACCGAGATCATGGAATTGATCAGGCGTATTTCTGCAAATGCCAATACTTATCATTTTATCGTTACAGCTGATCATGGATTTATTTATAAAAGAGATAAGGTTAAGGAAAGTGATAAGATAGCAGGTGTTAATGAGAAGGATTCATTTCTAAACAGAAGGTTTATAGTTTCGAAAAATGCCGTCAAAGAAGAAGGAATAGAAAGTATCCCTATAGGCAAGATACTTCGTAATGAAGATACGAAGATGATTTCTTTCCCTATAAGCACCAATGTATTTAAGCTTGCGGGTGGGGGACTAAACTTTGTCCACGGCGGTTCATCACCGCAGGAGATGCTCGTTCCTTTGCTCGATGTAAAGATAGAACGTGGTCACATGGATACAAAGCATGCTGAAATAGCCCTGGTAAGTATGGTCCAAAAGATAACAGATAAGATCACGGTACTTGACTTTATCCAATCAGAGCCGGTCAGTGATGTGGTGAAGGTAGCTACATATAAGATCTTCTTTATTTCGCAGGATAATGAGAAGATATCCAATGAAGTAAGTTTATTTGCCGATAGCAGAGAAAGCGAAGCACTTAAAAGGCTCTTTCGTATTAAGTTCAGATTCAAGGATAAGAGATACGATAAAGATAAAAAATATTATCTTGTAGCTTGTGATGAAGATACCGGTACGGAATGCTTCAGACATCCCGTTATAATGGATCCGGTTTTTAGAGATGAATTCGAATCGGATTTTTAAAACTGCTATAATTACAGTCTGAAAGTCTCTTAAAGCACAATAAAATACTTTATTAAGATTTTATTTGCATTGATTTTATGATAAACTATGTCGGGTGATGAGCGGTTATGACTGAAAAAAAAGCCCTTACATAATATAAATATTAAGGATAAGACATTATTATGAATAGAAATGATTTATCAGATCTTATATCAAAGATAGAGCCGAGCGATAAGACGATACAAAATGAAGTTTTGGAAAGATTCAACAATATGGCAAAGCCCATAAAGGGGCTTGGAGAGTTTGAAAACCTTATAGCAAAACTTGCTGCCATTCAGGGTAGTGCAAATGTGGATATTTCCAAAAAATGCGTTATAGTTATGTGTGCCGATAACGGTGTGGTCAAGGAAGGTGTCACTCAAACCGACAGCAGTGTAACGGCGGTGGTTACAAGAAACTTTGCAAGAAAGACTACAAGTGTAAATATTCTCTCAAGCTATACAAATGCTGATGTAATTCCTGTAGATATAGGTGTAATTGAAGACTTCAGCGAAGAGGGAATAGTCGATAAAAAGGTCGCTAAGGGTACAAAAAGTTTCCTTGATGAAGCGGCTATGAGTGAAGAAGAGCTTATGCAGGCGATAAGTGCCGGTATCGACATGGTAAAAGATACAGTGCAAAAGGGCTATAAAATTATAGGTACGGGTGAAATGGGTATAGGCAATACCACAACTTCATCAGCCCTTGCCTCAGTTTTACTGGGTCTGGAGGTAGAGAAGGTAACAGGTGCAGGAGCGGGTCTTTCCAAGGAAGGTATACAAAGAAAGATAGAGGTTATAAAACTCGGTATTAAAAAACATTCACCCTTTACCGACCCTCTTGATATGCTTAAGAAACTCGGAGGTTTTGATATAGCCGGAATTTGCGGTATGTTCCTTGGAGGAGCTATCTATAAGATTCCTATAGTTATAGACGGGCTGATATCTTCCGTAGCGGCACTGATAGCCTACAGGCTGAATCCAAAAACTGCCGATTATATGATAGCTTCACATATCAGCAAGGAGCCGGGCAGTCTTAAGATCATGGAGGAACTGGGCTTAAGACCTATGATAGACGCAAGCCTGGGGCTTGGAGAGGGAACCGGTACCGCCATGCTTTTCCCTCTTATAGATATGGTCAATAATGTATACAGGAAGTCTGAGTCATTTGACGAGATAGGTATAGAAGCTTACGAGCCTATGGGAGAATAGTATGATATTGGTGTTTGGAGGGATAGGCAGCGGAAAGTCCGCTTATGCGGAAAAACTGGTAGAAGCTTATCAATGTAAAAAAACTTATCTTGCCACTATGAAAGTCTATGATGACGAAGGTCGTAAAAAAGTAGAAAAGCACAGAAAGATGCGAGAGGGTAAGTTTGACAGAAGTATAGAAACACCTACGGATGTGGCAAATGCAGACGTTGAGAAAGATGAGCTCATTCTTTTGGAGTGTATGTCCAACCTGCTTGCCAATGAAATGTTTAAGGAAGATATGATAGTCGATGCTGACACTGTAACAAGAAAGATAAGTGCGGATATAAAAAAACTTGACTCGAAGGTGCATGAACTTATCATAGTGGGAAATGATATATTTATGGATAAGGGTGAGCACAGTGCGGAAGTAGAGGATTATATTAAGGCACTTAAAAATATACAAAAATATATAGCAAAAGAGGCGAAGGCAGTTATAGAAGTTATATATGGACTGCCTTATGAGAGAAAAGATGAGTTTTTTTAGATCGCTGATACTTAGTTTCAGTATGTATTCAAAGCTTCCCATGCCCTTTATGAAGTGGGAAGACGACAGTATGAAGTATGCTCTTATGTTTTTTCCGCTAGTCGGATTTGTGGAAGCGATACTTTTTGTGCTTTTTATGAAACTGCTTTCATTTTTTAATATAGACGGGCTGATGAGGGCGGCACTTATGACCGTATTCCCTATTTTTTATACCGGAGCGATACATATAGACGGTTTTATGGATACCGTGGACGCCATTTCTTCTCGTGCGGATAAGAAAAAAAAGTTACAGATACTAAAAGACAGCCATGTAGGAGCATTTGCCGCCATAGGCATAGCCATGTACTTACTGTTATATACGTCATTTGCTGATAAACTTGTAGATCACGACAAGATCTTGATATTTGCCCTTGCCTTTGTGGAAAATCGTTGCTACAGCATATATTCTCTTATGACTATTAAGAATGCGAGGGGAAGCGGATATGCGGCTACCTTTGTAAGTGCCGGTGCGAGGGTGACGACTTTGATAGGCATAATAGTTATGTATGTCCTATCGGCAGCGGCTACACTTTACATATCACTAAAGATGGGTTTGGCAGTTTTGGCAGTTCAATTCCTGGCATTTCTTTACTGTCGCTATATGTTTAAGCGTGAATTCGGAGGAACGACCGGAGATCTGTCCGGGTTTTTATTACAAATATTTGAGATCTTGGTATTATTAGTCTTGGTATTATTATAGTGTTAAGATCTTATGATAATTTGACTGATGTTTTGCTGTTTCGACTTAGAACATACACCAAACTATTACAGTCACAGTTTTTTGAATAAGTATATAAAAGCTTCCTATACCGGGTCGTAGGCATGGAAAGTGCCCTGCTTTTCACTGTGTGAAGGGACATGTAATACGTCCGTGTAAGGAGATCAAGCGTATTGATATATTTATTTTTAAACAACCGACTGTTTTTAATATCATTTAGTCGCTACTTTAGTATAGGATGGTCTTATATGCATTTTAATATTGCTTTATATATGTGTAAATATTACAATACTCGGGTTTGCCATAATACTAGATCTGATAGTGGGAGATCCGAGGAAACTACCTCATCTTGTTATATATATGGGGAAATGTATTTCATTTTTTGAAAAGTTTTTCAGAAAGCATTTTGATAAAAAACACCTTAAAGCGGCAGGCTTTATAATAGTTATTTTAGATATACTTATAACTATTGCTTTTGTAAGTGCAGTAAAAGCCCTGTATCTTACAAAAATTCCGGTAATAGCGATATGTATCCTGGAAACCGTACTTATATCACATATGCTTGCGGCAAAGTCGCTCAGGCAGGAGAGTATGAAGGTGTATTATGCCCTTAAAGAAGGGGATATAGAAAAGTCCAGATATGCCATATCCATGATAGTGGGAAGGGATACAAAAAGCCTTGATGAGGAGGCTATAATAAAGGCGGATGTGGAGACTATAGCTGAGAATTTTTCTGACGGAGTCGTAGCACCCTGCTTTTATGCCCTGCTTTTCGGTATCTACGGAACCTATGTATATAAAATGATCAATACCATGGACTCGATGATAGGTTACAAGGATGAAAAGTATAAGGATATAGGAATGGCTGCCGCAAAGCTTGATGATGTGGTTAATTTTATTCCGGCAAGACTTTCAGCCTACCTACTGATAATAGCCTCATTTTTCATGAGACTTAACTATAAGAATGCCTTTAAGATCTATAAAAGGGACAGATACAAGCACTCAAGCCCCAATGCGGCTCATACCGAGGCGGTAGTCGCAGGAGCCTTGGGAGTTAAACTCGCCGGAGATGCTTATTACTTCGGGAAACTTGTAAAAAAGGAAAGCATAGGAGATGAGTTAAGAAAGCCCGAAGTTGAGGATATAGTATTGGTCAATAAATTAATGTACAGAGCGGTATTTATAATACTGACTTTAATTACGATAGTGCTTACAGTCATGGTGCTGAGCGGGCTTGTAGGCAGGATCATATGATGTGCCTAAGATGTCAGCGGAGGAGGAGAGGTGTAGGCACATTTTTATCTAACACTACACTTACTGTTTGGATCTTTGTAGTACTTAGTACTGTTAATAAAACTAGTTACGAATTTTACTGTTTACTGAAAGGTATATAAAAGGTGCAACTCACCTTTGTAGCAGGAAAGTAAGCAAGAGAGGTTACTGTACAAGTTACATCCTGACCTTTAATTATTCCTTCTTAAATACCAACAATTATTTTTTATTCAGTATAAATTCGCTGCACATCTCCCCATCCTCCCATTAGCAACATAAACAATAGCTGTTTATTTTACCCAATTCCTTAAACAGTTAATTCTTGCGTGGTGGGATTAAAGAAACACTCCCTATTTTAATCTTTGTAGCGTTTAGTACTGTTAATAAAGTGAGTTACAAATTGTACAGACGAGGACTGTTTGAGCGTCAGCTCGCCGCCTTTGGCGAGCGAGCAAGCGAGTTCCGCAGTCTGTACTAAATTTGTCGAAACTTTATTAACAGTACTGCGGGTATGATTGAAATAGGGAGTGTTTCTGTTTAATTCCTGACATATAAATGTTTATGTTGCTGTCCAATTGTTTACGTTGCTAACTCCCCGATAAACCATCATATAACGGAACTTAGCACACACCTGAAATATTCATCGAGTTGCTCGGGTGTGTACTTAAGTTTCTCATTGATCCACCACAAGACCATTTCAACAAAGCTGCCGGAGATATGGTTGATCAGAAAATCCGTAGGTACATCACAAGTTTTTTTCATCAAAGAATCACTGAACTGAGTTCTTATCAAATCACTCAGGCAGTCCTTGAAATAACGAAGGAATATATCATTGCTTTCACACGAGAGGAGTTCGAGTATATTATTATCATTTTCCTGTAAATGCTGCAATAAATGACAAAATATAGATTCGGGTCTTTTTTTATCTGAATACAATCCGTGTTTGTGTGTATGATCAAGTGCACTGTCGACTATATGCCCGAATAATTCTTCACATAAGGATTTTAACAGATCGTCTTTTGTTTCAAAGTGGGCATAGAATGTCGTTCTGCCTATATTTGCTTCATCTATTATCTCCTGAACCGTGATTCTGTTATAATTCTTACTTGAGAGCAGTTTTTCGAATGCTGAAAATATAGCTGCTCTTGTTTTTGCTGTCTTCTGTCCATTCATAGTTTCCTCCTTTATGCTCTTATTTTCAGTACAGATCGAAAGAAATGTTCGCTAACTTACGCATGATCTTATCTATACATTGTATTTGAAGCCTTTAAGCTATAAAATAAATAACGAATATATTGTTTGCTAACTTATTTATTGTATGATATAAAAAATTCTTTGTCAAACAATGCAGAATGGACGGAGTATGTACTATATTCAGAGTTACAAAAAGATGACTTTGAATATAAAGCAAAATGAATGTAGTGAGGATTATATTAAAGAGAGTTATAAAAAGATGACTTTGAATATAAAGTAAAATGAACGGAGAGGGACTATGTTAAAGAAAATAAATGATATTCTGGCAGGAATGCCCATGACACTTATCGGAGGAGTTTTTCTTATTTTCAGTTTTGTATTGCCTAAAATAGGGATCGTACTTTCGGTAGATCCTGCATGGGTGACTGTGTTTATCAGCGGTATTCCGCTTGTGTATCTGGCAGTGTGGCGTATCATTCACAATCCGGGTATAAGTAAGATATCATCCGCACTCCTTATCGCAATAGCAATGTTCGCAGCGATCGGTATAGGAGATCTTTTTGCAGCCGGTGAAGTTGCATTTATTATGGCATTCGGAGCCTTGCTTGAGGAAATGACAACAAACAGGGCGAAAAAGGGTCTTAAAAATCTTATTAGTCTTGCACCTGTTCAAGGAAGAAAGATAGAAAATGATAAAGAGATCATGATTCCGGCAGAACAAATATCCCGTGATGATATACTTCGTGTACTGCCCGGAGAAACGATACCCGTTGACGGTGTCATCATAGACGGAGAAACATCAGTAGACCAGTCCATTATGACAGGAGAATCTCTTCCGGTCGATAAGTTTAGTGGAGATGAAGTATTTTGCGGAACGCTTAACCGTTTCGGAGCAATTGATATCAAGGCTACTAATGTAGGTCAGGACAGTTCCTTACAGAAACTTATACGCATGGTACAGGAGGCGGAGAATAAGCAGGCACCTATGCAACGTATAGCAGATAAGTGTGCAAGCTGGCTTGTTCCGGTAGCCTTGATCATAGCTATCGTTACAGGTTTTGTGACCGGTGATATAGTACGTGCCGTGACCGTACTGGTAGTATTTTGTCCTTGTGCTCTGGTACTTGCAACTCCTACAGCTATCATGGCAGCCATAGGTCAGGCAACAAAACACGGAGTTATTATAAAATCCGGTGAAGCACTTGAAAAAATGGGAAAGGTAGATACCATTACCTTTGACAAAACCGGAACTCTTACTCATGGAAAACTACAGGTAAGTGATGTTATATCATTTAATACTGAATCAGATAAGGATCATATACTTTTAATGACTGCTTCGGCTGAAGCAAAAAGCGAACATCCGCTTGGGAAAGCTATAGTAAATGATGCGATAAATAAAAAAATGAACATCATTGCCTCATCAGCTTTTAAGATGACAACAGGAAAAGGAATAGAAGCTGTCGTGGCTGATAAAAAAATGCTCTGCGGAAATGAGAAGTTCTTAAGGGAGCACGGCATTGAGATAGATAAATCGGTATCCGATACCATAATGAAACTTCAAACGGAAGGTAAAGCCTGTATTCTTGTTGCTGAAGATGAAGTCTGTATCGGAATCATAGCCTTGTCAGATGTGCTTCGAAATGAGGCAAGGGCAGTTGTTCAAAAACTTTCTAAACTGGGAACAAAAACAGTATTGCTTACAGGTGACAACGAATGTACCGCACAGTATTTTGCTGCAAAAGTAGGAATAAATGAACTGTATGCAGAACTACTTCCTGATAAAAAAGTCGAAAGAATACAAGAACTTAGATCAGGCGGCAGAAAAGTCTGTATGATAGGTGACGGAGTAAATGATGCTCCGGCGTTGAAACAGCAGATGTAGGAGTTGCCATGGCTGATATGGGAAGTGACATAGCCGTAGATGCCGCTGATATAGCACTTATGAGTGATGATATCTCAAAATTGCCGTATCTTAAACGCTTGTCAAATGCAACAGTTAAAACCATCAAGTTGAGCATTACTTTGTCCATGTTTATCAACTTCCTTGCCATTATCCTTTCCGTCACGGGTATACTCAATCCGACAACGGGTGCACTGGTGCATAATGCAGGTTCGTGTCTGGTTGTGCTTATAGCAGCACTTTTGTATGACAGAAAATTTGATGATTAGGGTGCATATTAAAACGATAACAGATTATACTATTTGGATAAAAAAATATTGCCCTACTGTAAATAAAGACAAGAAAAGGCTTTGCTGATTTATCATATCTTGTTAACGACTTGCATGAATGTTTTATTTTAATTGGAAGATATTTTTAAAAAACAAGTTATTACGCAATTTTAAGTTTTAAGACACAGCCAAGTATTATCAAAAAAAGAAGCTTACAAAAAAATTACTTGCACAGATTTAAATAATTAGTAGAAAAACATGCTTATCAGTATTATCAATAGATGATTTATAGTAAAGTCAATTTTTACAGATTTATATAATTGACAAAAATATGTAAATATCGGAATTATTAAAAAGGGGTTGTTGAATTAAGAATAAAATGCACCGGAAAAAAAGTGTAATTTTATGTTTTTTTCGACAGCCCTTTTTATAATTTATATTAAAGACAATGGTTTTAATGCATTAGACTTTCAAATTGAGTTTTTTATCCGCTTATAGATCCTAATATAAGAAAGCCGGAAAATCTACTCAGCACGATCATCATGTTTTTGTTCCTTATCTATATCATAATTATTGTCACTATCAGTTGCTTCATAGGATTTTAGATTATTTTTATAATGAAAATACAAGGCTAAGTAATAAACTAACATTATAAAATTAGCTGCATATGCTAATGAAATGTATACAGCCATGCTATGTGGTATTTGTTTTGGAAAAGTGAATGCACCCAATAAATATGTTAAGCCTACATATAATACTGCATTTGCAGAACTTACAATAAGTGAAGGAGATTCTTGAATAAGAAGTTTTCTTAATAAAGGCACTGTTACAAAAGAAAGTACTATATTGGCTAAAAATGTTAAAATCATTAAAGAAGCGAAAAGAATATTATGAACTCTGTCTGGGCTCGTTAATATTTCTTCAAGCATAGCAGTAAGAAAAAAACCAAAAATTTTTGAGATAATGGTAATTACAACTTGATATATTACAAAGCATAAAAATGTTTTTCCCGGGGTTGCAACATATTTAGTTTCTTCCATAGCTTTGCATCCTTTCATAAGCAAATTAAAAAATTTTAGATTTAAACAGTGAATTGGATTTTAATATTTATTTTATACAGTTTGTTGTAATATTATATTAGATTTTAGCAAAACAAACAATTGAAAAAGCAAAAATTCTTTTTTTAATAAGTATATTATTTATAAAAAAATAAAACATAACTGCTAAACAAGATCTTTACTTTGATGCTTAGTGATATAGTAAGAGTTTATAAAAAATTGCTTCGGGTTTTGCTGTTAAGCCAATTTATTCTTTATAAAAAGTTAGTATCACATAATGCAATATATACTTGACATTATGCAATAAATACATTACTATATTAAATAAGGAGAGCTTATATGAAAAATAAAAGAATGAAAATTGCTCGTATAGAGTGTGATATGAAACAGGAAGATTTGGCAAAAGCGGTAGGCGTAACAAGGCAGACTATAGGATTGATAGAAGCGGGAGATTATAATCCTACATTAAACTTATGTATTGCAATATGCAAGGTACTCGGTAAAACACTAAATGATTTATTTTGGGAGGAGCAAGATGAATGATAAGAAGATTTTAGATGAGCGTATTTTGGCAGAAAGAAGAAAAATACAAAGTAGGGCTTATGCTTATATTGTATACATACTCTTAATTGCTGTTATTTGGCAGAAGTTTTTTATGAATGCGGAATTTGCACAGTATTCGGTTGAATTATTTATTTTAACAGCTTGCGGAATCTATAATGTCATCGCCAATTATATAAAAGGAATAGATATTTGGAATTCGGTAAAAGTAAGCAAAAAACAAATATTTTTAAATGCAGTTATTTCCGGAATCGTTGCTTCGATCCTATATGCGGTATTTAGCGGTCAGCATGAATTTTATAATTTGGCAATATTCTTTTTGACATATGTTCTTTTCTTTTTTGTTATTAGATATTTAATAACTTTTCTAAATAAAAGAAAACAAGAAAAGATCAATAAGGAGTTGGATAATGATGATTGACCCAGCTCTTTGAGCGAGGGATGCTTATTGCCCTTTAGGGCAATAAGATGGGAGATTAGATAAATTATCCAAAAACACTCCCTATTTCAATCATACTCGCAGTACTGTTAATAAAGTTTCAACTTTACTTATACAGACTGCGGAACTTAGCTTTATACCAAAAAGAACGGTGGACTGACGCTTTGGACAAGTCCTCGTCTGTGGAATTTGTACCTCCCTTATCAAAAGGGTTAACCGCTAAAAAGATTGAATTATACGGTTTTTTTTTACAGGCATAATTATTTATGTTGCCAACTTCCCGACAAATCATTACTTGTGCATAATATATTGTCTTTTCGCTGTAAATATTATACACTTGTAGTATTAGAACAAAAAGAAAAAAACATATAGAATATATTTACTATTAAGTCTTAAAAAGTACCGACTTTACCTAAAAATATTTAAATATATGGAGGGAGCATAAGATGGAGTATGAAGAAATTAAACTAAATGTTTCCAATGATAAAATCAGCGAATACAAAGTTTTTTATGGAATTAAGCTGTATTCTGATGTTTTTACATCTGAAGACAAAAAGACATTAAAATCTAAAAGGATTTATTGTACTAAAAAGAAAAATTATGTTTACTATGAAAGAACAGATGTGAATTGGAATTATTGGAGTGATAAGAGAAAATATGATTCTAATTTTGATACAAATGAAATGAAACGAAATATCGTATTTGAGGTATCACAGGACTTAAATTCGTTTTCAAAGTACCTTGATGAAAAGATTATTAAAAAGCTCATAATGGAAGAAAAAAATGGAGAGATCGTGGAAAGATTGGATATATAGTACTGTATTTACTTATAATTAATTTTATAAGCAACCTTTTCAGGTTGATATATAAGACGCTTGGATAATTATACTGTTACACTTTGTCAAAAAGAGCTTGAAGCACAGCTTGTGTGTGATTATAAAGATAAAATAATAACTATAAGCTCAGTGTTTTTAGCTGCTATATAAACTTAAGTAAATGAAATTGTTTTTTGTAGAATATATAACCCGAAAAATAAGCCTAATATACAAGGAAATGATTATATGGAAGAAAATACATACAAAGAAAGCTTAGGAAAAACATTTAAATTTTTTATAATCTATGTACTTGCATTTGATCTTCTTGTAATGCTTATATTATTTTTTCTATCCTCAGTATTAGGGAGAGTATTAAAGCTGTCAATGCATATTTATTCTACATATGCAAAGGCTATAGGTATTTTATATTTGATTATATTTGTATTGTCCATGATACCGTTGTTTTTAGTAGTACCTTTCGTAAGAAAAAATTGTTAATAAAGATTCGGGTAATGCGCCAAGTGCAAACAAAGCTATTTTATGGTTAGGGATATTACGATTGTTGTTATTTATAATGACAGTATATATGCGCTTAAATTGGTCTGCATATTTAACACATTCGTATTTGAAATTCATGATAGAAATCGCCTCGTACCTAACAAAAAACAGTAACGAATTAGTTCAATGATTTTGCGAACCCTACACCGGTCTGTAAAGTTTGTAACTCACTTTATTAACAGTACTAACCGCTAAAAAGATTGAAATAGGGAGTGTTTCTTTAATCGCCAACTCGCAAGAAATAGCGGAATAAGGAATTGGGTATAGATAACCGGCTATTGTTTATGTTGCTAAGGGTATGTGTGGCAGCGACTTTTATTCCAAATTAAAAATAGTTGTTCATATAGGAGATGTGGCGTTAGATAAAAGTGAGCCTACACCCATCCCCTCCGCCGGTACCTTAGGCACATAAACCGTCATTACATACATCTTTTTATAAGTTCGAAATAAAAGTCGCTGCTACACCCCCCACCCTTCTCTTTGACAACATATTAGGGAGTGTTTCCGGATAACTTTATCTAATCTCCCATCTTATTGCCCTAAAGGGCAATAAGCATCCCTCGCTCAAAGAGCTCGGTCAACCATCACTTTAAGTTAAGTTTCCTATACAAAAAAGCGAGTATTCCCTTACAATATTCCTGCGAAAAGTCATTGTCGCTTAAGTTTTTTTCATTTAACTCAATATAGTTTTGCTTATCGGCAAATTCCTTCCTAAAAAGCTTACTTTCACTTTGGTGATATATGGGAATAAAACAGGAATCAAGTTTGATATAGGCATTTTGCTTTTTTGCCTTTACCTTGGAAGAGCTGTCTACAAAGTTTGCAAGGCTTTTATGTATAGCCATGTCTTCAAGCGGAAGGTAGTAGTAATTTTTATAGTCTTCAAAAAAATGCTTACTTTCCCCTTTATATAATAAAACCTTTATATAAAGTACATCATTTGCGGTATACAAACTAAAATCCTGCATATTAAGCCTGATATCTTTGGGCAGGGGAAAATGTAAGTTGCAGGCAAAGCTTAGATAAGAGTCCTCAAGTTCGTAGCTTTCATAATTAATATCAGCCTCAAAAAGCTTATAATAAGCCAGAAGCGGAAGTATCGAAAGAAGTCCGAGTACATCTTCCTCGTTATGAAGCAGTAGAGTATAAAGAAGCTCTTTGTTTTTTTCTAAGGTATAAGTATTATAAATACTTATAAGTTCGCCACCGTTATATAAATCCTTTCTGTTAATACCGAAATACTCTTCAATAGACTTTTGTTTTATACTGGAAAGATCAAATACCTTTTTAAGAGGGCAGGCTTTTCTGTAAATATCCATGCTTTTAAGTTCACTTAAAAAAGGTTCCATGCCATAGCTTAAAGCAGCCTTATTAATAAAAGGTATGTCAAAACTGTCTCCGTTAAAGTGTATAAGCAACTTAAAGTCTTTAATAAAATCCTTAAATTCAGTTAAAAGCCTTTGCTCGTCTAAAAGACTGTCGGCAAACCACTGTATAAAATTATATTTGCTTTCGCTTATTTTATATAAAACCGCTATAATATATATATGTCCGTTTTTTTAGAAGATAAAGAAGTAGTTTCTATATCAAAAAAATACGGAATTTTCTAAATCCAAAAAGCTTAAAAATTTTTTTATATAAGCAGGTGTATCGAAAGTTTTTTTCTATTTTTTTCATAAATAAAAATTCCTTGGCTTGTAATAAGAAATCCCTTTTTATCGGCTTTGATGGGGAGTTTCATATTTTGATTATAGAAAAAAATGTAAAGTGCGGTCAATTATTATATAGTAAAAAAATGTTAAAAAGATTATAATAGGGGATACGGTTAAGGAACTTGCTTCATATTTGTTAAGATAATAAAGCTTATAATACGGATTTTATAAATGTGATGAAGCCAAAGAATTGTAATCGATAAATATCAGGGATTTTAAGGTAAAGCTATGATTTCATATGTAAAAGGCATACTGTCGGAAAAGTTTACAGACAGTGTAGTGGTTGAGTGTGGAGGCTTCGGTGTAGAAATATATGTACCCGAGGTACTTGTAAAAAGCCTGCCGTCTATAGGAGAAAGTGTATGTATATATACTTTCTTCAAGGTAAGCGAAGATGCCATGAGTCTGTACGGTTTTTTAAACAGGCAGGATCTGGATCTGTTTAAAAAATTAATATCGGTAAGCGGTATAGGTGCAAAGACTGCACTGGGTATCATGTCGAACCTGGACAGTTTAACTCTTTGTCAGGCGATAGTAAGCGAAGATATCAAACTTATATCCAAGGCACCCGGCATAGGTACCAAGACTGCCAAAAGAATGATACTGGAGCTTAAGGATAAGATAAGCTCTGATGATATCATTCCCGAGAGTTATGCAAATGAGTCGGTAAAGGTCACTCATACGCCGGCTTATGATGACGTATTATCTGCACTTATAGCACTTGGCTATAAAGAGTTTGATGCGAATAAGGCAATAAGTCTGGTCAAAGACTATGAAAACATGGACGAAGAAAAATTACTTAAGCAAGCTTTAAAAAACCTTATATAAAGGAACAGAAAATGGAAAAAAGAATTATAAGTACGCAGCTTCTTGAAGAAGACGCTCGTATAGAAGGTAGTTTAAGACCTATAAGTTTGGATGATTATATAGGTCAGGATAAGATAAAAGATAATATAAAAGTATATATAGAAGCTGCGAAACAAAGAAAAGAAAGTCTTGATCATGTGCTTTTCTACGGTCCTCCGGGGCTTGGAAAGACTACATTAAGCACTATAATAGCCCATGAGATGGGAGTAAATATCAAGGTCAGTTCCGGACCGGCTATAGAAAAGCCGGGGGAAATGGCAGCCATACTTAATAATCTGTCGGAAAACGATGTACTCTTTATAGACGAGATACACAGACTTAACAGGCAGGTAGAAGAAGTTCTTTATCCTGCTATGGAAGACTTTGCCATAGATATAATACTGGGTAAAGAATCTTCGGCAAGAAGTATAAGACTCGATCTTCCAAAATTCACTCTGGTAGGTGCCACTACCAGAGCCGGTCTTTTGACTGCACCATTAAGAGACAGGTTCGGTGTGGTTCAAAAGATGGAATTTTATACGGTGGAGGACTTAAGTACCATAATCAAGCGTTCGGCAAAGGTTTTGGATGTCGAGATAGATGACTACGGTGCAACGGAGATAGCAAGAAGAAGCAGAGGTACGCCAAGACTTGCCAACAGACTGCTTAAAAGATTAAGAGACTTTGCCCAGGTAAGGTATGAGGGCAGGATAGATATGCAGGTTGCCAAGGAAGTTTTGGATATACTTGATGTTGATAAGCTCGGACTTGATCAAAATGACAGGGATATACTGCTTACTATAATAGATAAATTCGCAGGCGGTCCGGTAGGACTGGATACTCTGGCAGCAGCTTTGGGAGAAGACAGCGGTACCCTTGAGGATGTGTATGAACCCTATCTTTTGATGAACGGTCTGATAGACAGGACCAAAAAAGGAAGAATGGCTACCGATCTTGCATACAAACATCTTGACAGGTACAAAGAAAAATAAGGTTGGAGAGATATAATATATGAAAAAAACAGAAGTCCTTGCACCGGCAGGATCTTATGAAAGTCTTGTGGCAGCGGTCAATGCCGGAGCGGATGCCGTATATATGGGTGGAACTAAATACGGTGCGAGAGCCTATGCGGACAATCCCGATGAGGATATGTTCTTAAAAGGTTTAACTTATGCACACCACCACGGTGTTAAAGTATATATGACGGTAAATACTCTTCTTAAAGAAGAGGAGATCGAGGGGCTTGTTGAATACATAAAGCCCTACTATGAGGCGGGACTTGATGCGGTGATAGTTCAGGACTTGGGAGTATTCAGTCTGGTACGAAAACATTTCCCCGATATGGAAATTCATATCAGTACACAGATGAGTCTTATGGGTGAGCAGGAAGTTTTGCAGTTTTATAAACTTGGAGCAAGCAGGGTAGTACCGGCAAGAGAGCTTTCTATTGAAGAAATACGAAGGATCGATGAGATCTGTGACATCGATATAGAATGTTTTGTTCACGGAGCATTATGCTATGCTTATTCGGGTCAATGTCTTATGAGTTCCATGATAGGGGGAAGAAGTGCCAACAGAGGAAGGTGTGCTCAAACCTGCCGACTTGATTTTAATCTCCATAAGTCTAAAAATGAGGGTGAAAGTTTAAGTGCGGATGAGAAGATAAGTGCCAAGAATTCAAAAAAGCTTATAAGTTGTAAGGATCTTTGCAGTCTTGATGTACTTCCCGATATGATAGATGCCGGAGTTGATTCGCTGAAGATAGAAGGACGTATGAAGTCCGCAAGATATACAGCCGGAGTTGTAAGTATATGGAGAAAATACGTAGACCTGTACCTGGAGAAAGGTCGAAGTGCCTATAAGGTAAAGGAGTCGGACAGGAAGAGATTGTTGGATCTTTTTGACAGGGGCGGGCAGACCGAAGGCTACGGACATAAGCATAACGGTAAAGATATGCTTATCCTTAATGAGGTCGTGAAAAAGAATAAGGCGGACGAATCCTACTTTAACTTTTTGGATAAGACCTATGTGGATAATATAAAAAAGATAGACATAGATGTAAAAGCCCTAATTAAAGCAAATAGACCGATGCAGCTCAGTCTTCGCACAAGGATATCCGGTGAGGTATTTGAAGTGACGGCAGAAACTGTGGTGCCGGATGTGGCTAAGAGCAGGTCTGCCGCTAAAGAAGATATTTCAAAACAGCTCCTGAAGATGGGCAACACTCTCTATGATGTGAAAAACATAGATATAGATATTGATGAGGGACTTTTCGTTGCCAATAAACTGCTTAACGATCTAAGAAGAGATGCCGTAAGTGCCCTGGAGGATAAGATACTTGCAAGGCGAGTGTATAAAGAACCGGAAAAAGAGGAAGATTCGTCAGATATAAAAACAAGTGAAGATTCGGATTTTATCCATGTGGTCTGTGAAGAGAAAAGACAACTTGACACTATGTTAAAGTTGTTGGCTGAAAATGATTCTCATAATATAAAGGAAATAAGCTTCGAAGCGGATACAGTCCCCCCTCAGCAGTGGAGCTTTTATACCCGTGAATTCCAAAAAGCCGGCGTAAATGTCAATTTATACACACCGCATATATTCAGAGCACATGCGAAATTATTTTTCAAGAAGAATACCGAAGCCTTAAAAGCAGCGGGCTTTAACGGATATATCATAAGAAGTCTTGAGGCTGCATTTTTCCTAAAAATGGTCTTAGACAAGAAAGAAAATATAAAGTTCATATTCGACTATAATCTATATGCCTTTAATTCGGTGTCTAAAAAGATGTTAAGAGAGCTTGGTGCGGACAGGCTTACACTTCCGCTTGAACTCAATATCGGTGAATTAAAGAAGATAGTTCCGGAAGGCATGGAAACATTGGTCTACGGCAGGATACCGCTTATGATCTCTGCACAGTGTCTTAAAAAAACAAGTACGGGTTGCGATAAAAGATCCGAGACTCTTATACTCAAAGACAGATATAATGCCGATATGCCGGTAAAGAACAGATGTACGTTCTGTTATAATACCATTTATAATTCGCAAACATTTTCAACTCTCAGTATGTCAAGGCAGGTCATGGCTTTAAAACCGGGCGTATATAGGATATGGTTTAGTACAGAGGATGAAAAAAGTGTTAAAAGAGTTATCAATGACTATGTAAGGGCATACGTTTATAAAGAAAATATAGCCGAAACCCATAGCGGACATACAAAGGGGCATTTGAAAAGAGGCGTGGAATAAAACTTGATCGTATTAACAAAATAATTACCGATCATTTTACGATTTTCAGATAAAATATCGCTAAGATAAAGATAAAAGTTATGTTTAAGGATAATTCGGTCTTTTTCGGGAAAATGTACGACCGGCAATTTATTAAAGAAACACGATACTAAGCATTGCCATAAAGGTATTTATAATATATACTTGTATCTATACGCACACATAAAGCAGGAGGGGAAAGCATGATAGAAGCTACGAGCTGTGGTGGTGTGGTTATATTCAGAAATAAAGTACTGGTGTTATATAAAAATTATAAAAATAGATATGAGGGTTGGGTGCTTCCGAAAGGAACGGTAGAACCCGGAGAATCATATGAGCAGACCGCACTTAGAGAAGTTAAAGAAGAAACCGGAGTAAGTGCAAAGATCGTAGAGTATTTGGGGAAAAGTCAATACAGTTTCAGTGCCTATACCGAGATCGTTGAAAAGGAAGTGCATTGGTATCTTATGCTGTCGGATAGTTATTACAGCAAACCACAACAAGAAGAGTTTTTTTTGGATTCGGGATATTATAAATTTTACGAAGCATATCATTTACTTAAGTTTGCAAATGAAAAAATGATGTTGCAAAAAGCATTTAATAAATACAATGAACTGAGAAAACTTAAAGCAATATAAAAATAATATAATAGGGATAGATCCGATATGACAAAGGATGATTTTCCGAAAGAAGGGGATAGTATGAGAGAAGAAGAGTTTTTAGAAGACGGTGAAGAACTGAGAGTAAGCATAACTTTGGATGATGACAGTGTTATGGAATGTGTGGTTCTTTGTATACTTGAAGTTGAGGATAAAGAATACATTGCCGTAATGCCTGAAGATGAAGATTCTGAAGAGGTATATCTTTACAGATACAGTGAAGATGAGGAAGGACAGCCTGAACTTACCAATATCGAAACTGATGAAGAGTATGAGTTGGCAGCTGAAGCTTTCGATGAATGGCTTGATGAAGAAGAGTTCGATGAACTTGGAGATGAATAAAGATCTGTAATAAACGACCGCAATGCTATTGTCAATGGACGATGTGATTGCGGTCGTCTGCTTATAGGAACTGTATAAAGATTATGGTTTTTAAGATCCATCGACATGAAAGTCAACTGAAAAGCTGCGTGAGGGAATAAATAAAAAATGCGGTATAAAAAGCTGTAGCAGTAAAAGTACGGAATTGATGCTTTATGTACCGTGCAACGAATGTAAATGTTTCAGGTTCTTAAAGGGCGGTATTAAAGAACTGAGAGTTTACAAATATTTACGCAAAAGGAAGCACTTATATGCCTAATATTAACAATTATGTAGAAAAATATAAAAATATATCATTCAGAAGAAGAGGACTTACCCCTCTGGATGTTATGGCAATAAACGAAATAAGCTATGTAGCCTTGAGTGAGGTAGTAAGTAAAGAGTTTGATTTTGGGAAAGCATGCGGTATCAAAGATATTTTAAATTATTATAATGAGCATGAGAAAGAACTGAAGACAAACAACATATTATTTCCGTCTAAAAGAGTGAAATTATTAAGACTTATGGCGAATTCAAGAAGATTTCGTGATATCGAGTTATGTGCCTACAGAGAGGAACTGGATATTCTCAATGAAGTACAGTTTTGTGCATGCATAGTTAAAGTACCTTTTGTAGCTGATTTTATCACTTTCAGGGGTACGGATGATAATGTGGTATCCTGGAAAGAAGATTTTAAGATGTCATATCTGAGTAAGATACCTGCACAAAAGCTTGCCTGCAAATACCTTAAGGAGGCACTGGACAATTTGAACGGATCTTTTATACTGACCGGACATTCAAAGGGAGGAAACCTTGCGGTATATTCTGCTGCATGTGTTGATGAAAGCCTGAGAGAGCGAATAGAGAGGATATATACTTATGATGCTCCGGGAGTGCATGAAAGTGTGGTCGAAAGCGAAGGGTATAGAGCTATAAAATCAAAGGTCATAGCCTATGTTCCGGAAGATACCGTAGTCGGTGTCTTACTGGAGACCGATGTTCAAACAGTAGTTATTAAAAGCAAGTTGTTCGGTGTTATGCAGCATATTGTTTATAATTGGCAAATAAAAGGGCATGATTTTGACAAGGCAAAAAAACGTACCGATGGAAGTATACTCTTCGAGAAAGCCTTGAAACAATGGATGAAAAATTATACGGAAGAAGAGCTTAAAGTGATCTGTGATGTGGCTTTCGATCTTTTTGCCGATATAAAGATCGTTTCATTTTTGGAATTTAAAGATGAGTTTCATAAAAAGGTAAGCGATCTTATAAAAGCCGTAAAATCGATAGATGAAAATGACAGCAAATTGATAAACAAGGCCTTTTCGGAGCTTATGCATATATATATTTCACTTGCAACAGAAAAACTTAAAAACAACAAGCCAAAATTCAATAAGAATAAAAAACAACATACAAAAGATAAAATATCGGAAAAACACTCCAATATTGAATTGTTGGAACTTATAAGATCGAAGCTGCCGTTTATTGGCGGATCGCAAGAGGTCGATAATGAGGATAATGCCTTGGATTTTATAAAATCGAAGATTTCGTTTATTACCGGATCGCAAACAAAAGATGATGAAGATGTAGTGGAGTAGATGGGTGATTTTTGTTTAGAAGTATAAAGATCGCTTATAGATTTCACTGCGATAGATCCTCTGATATAGATAATATTTTTTGTTTATATTTTTATAAAAAATTGCTGACAGTCGTTAAGGGGCTGCCTTCACTTGCACGAAGTTTAGCTTAACATTATTAATACTTGGGTGCGGACGATTTTTATGACCGGCAGGTCCTAAACGTTCGCACCACAAGCCAATAAATTATGCTCTGATGCAATATAGTACTATTCAAGCGGATCACATATACTACAGCTTTACTGTCTTCGGGTCGATGTTTACAGATATAACATCAGTCCTTTACAATATAATAGGTTATTTCCTGATATATCTTAAAACCGCAGACTTTATATAAATTAAGTGCCGAAGAATTGGAACCGCTCACTTGAAGAAGTATCCTGCGTATGCCTTTTTTATAAAGCAATCGTAATATATAGGGGAAGGCATTTTTGGCATTCTTTTTATTCCTGTAGCGTTCTTTTACATAAAAACCGTACAGATACACCGTATTTTCGGAAAATTCCGAGATATTGAACTTCAAAAAATTCTTATATCCCTTTCTTTCATCCGAGATATGATAGGTCACAAAATCTCCGAAATCAAAGCTGATATCGGAATATATCTTATTATCGTATACTTTAAAATCCTCATAATCATAATACAGATAAAACTCTTTGTTAAACAAAGGAAATTCAAGACTCTCTGCAAGTTCATCTCCGGAAGCTGTGTCGGTAAGGAGAAGTACCTTATCAAAAGAAATATCAAAAGACTCCTTCGCATATATCTTTAACCTTTTAAGAGCAAGCCTGAAAAGTTCCTCGGTATTCTCATCCGGATGTGAAAAGAAGATAAGCTCATAAGAGCCTAGGCTGATCAAACTGAGAGCCATGCAAAAAATAAGCTCATCCTTATAATAAATCAAAACAAAAGAAGAGTCCTCGTCATCGTAAGGAAACTGAAGTAGGCTTTGTTCATATTTTTTTCTCTTATCTATAAGAAACTTAACATCATCTGTCTGCTTTTTATCCAAAAGCTCATATGCATACATATCCATAAGCTAAATACTACAATACAAAAGCTTAAAATACAACAAATAAATTCTCACCACAGAAAGATCAAGAACCGGAGTTTTAAAAATCATATTAAATATATAAGCTGTTCGGTATTAATAACTCAAACTTCCTATACTCAAAAATTTCCGATTTATCGGGGAGTTGGCAACGTAAACAATTGTAAGTCAGGAATTAAACGGAAACACTCCCTATTTCAATCATACCCGCAGTACTGTTAATAAAGTTTCGACAAATTTAGTACAGACTGCGGAACTCGCTTGCTCGCTCGCCAAAGGCGGCGAGCTGACGCTCAAACAGTCCTCGTCTGTACAATTTGTAACTCACTTTATTAACAGTACTAAACGCTACAAAGATTGAAATAGGGAGTGTTTCTTTAATCCCAGCCCGCAAGGGGTAGCTGTATAAGAGGTTGGAGTAGACAAATAGCCATTGTTTATGTTGCTAATGGGGAGGAGGGGAGGCGTGGTAGCGACTTTTATTCAAATCTTAAAAACAGTCGTTTCCATGGGGGATGTGGCATTAGACAAAAGTGTGCCTACACCTCTTCCCCTCCTCCGGTACCTTAGGCACATAAACCGTTAAACTATCTTGCCAAGGACAATCTGAGACCGCCGGTACTTGCTTTACAGAGCCGTAAGGCAAAGGGAAAGCTTAGTATCGCTGCGAGACTTTAGTTAGAGAGCGTGTCCAAGGCAAGATATGTTTGTAACGGTTTATGTGTTAAACAAATTACGATAAAGCAATGATTACTTTTAAGTATCTAAATTTAATGTATTACTCGGAAAAACATGCTGTAAGGGAAGGACTATTTTTAAGACCGGAATAAAAGTCGTTCCCGCATCCCCCTCCTCTCCCCCTTAGCAACGTAAACAATTTTAAATGATCCATCACTAACAGCTTGCATTATTTATACCAGTTGCAACGATAACGTAGCGGAAGATAAAAACACCTTATAATTCAATCTTTGTAGCGGTTAACTCTTTTGATAAAGCAAGGTACAAATTCCACAGACGAGGATGTCCCTAGTGCAGCTCGCCACGGAGTAGGCGAGCACACGAGTTCCGCAGTCTGTGTGAATTTGTCGCAGCTTTGAAAAAGAGTTGCGTGTATGATTGAATTATAAGGTGTTTTTTATCAACGAATTTTATCAACCTAGTACCATTGTTTATGCTGCTAACTCACCGATAAATCGGAAATAGTATGGGAAGTTTGAGTTATTAAAAAATAACATTTTAATACAAGGATGCTACTATGAAACAGATAGAGCGTTTTTTATCGAAAGGTGTCAAGACATATAGCGGTCGTCCATTTGTCCGGTCAGGTGATTTCGGATAATAAAAAACATATAAAAATCAATGATACATCAGAGTTCTTCACAGCTATTAATTTATGTGCTATAATTCCCAATAATCATAATAAATACAAAAGTCGCATCGCACATCTAAAGGAGAACGTACAATGATAAGCAAACTGATAAAAAGAATCAAAGAAACCAATGCACCTATATGCGTAGGACTTGATCCCATGCCGGAACTCATACCTGCACATATACTGAACTCGAACTATGAAATATACGGTAAGAATTTAAGAGGCGTCGCAGAAAGTTTTTTTGAATTTAACAAAAAGATAATAGATGCATGTTATGATTTAATACCGGCTGTGAAACCGCAGATAGCCATGTATGAGCAACTGGGAATAGAAGGGCTCATAGTGTATGAAAAGACTTTGAGATATTGTAAAGAAAAAGGGCTGCTTGTGATAGGAGATATTAAAAGAGGCGACATAGGATCCACATCGTTAGCCTATGCAAGAGGACATATAGGAAGTGTAAATATCGAGGGAAGGGTATTCAAGTCATTCGATACCGATATGGTCACGGTAAACCCCTATCTTGGTATAGACGGCATAAAGCCTTTTATAGATGTGTGTAACGAAGAAGACAAGGCGATCTTTGTATTGCTTAAGACCTCCAATCCGTCAAGTAAGGATTTTCAAGACAAGGTTCTCAGTGACGGCAGGCTTCTTTATGAAGAAGTGGCAGACAGCATAGATGCGTGGGGAAGAGAAAGCATGGACGGTGATTACTCAAATGTTGCGGCGGTAGTCGGTGCGACCTATCCCGAAATAAGCAAAAAACTCAGAGAAAGACTCCCTCACACATACTTTTTGGTACCCGGTTACGGTGCACAGGGTGCGGGGGCACAAGATCTCAGATACTGCTTTGACAAGGACGGTCTTGGTGCTGTAGTCAATTCATCAAGAGGTATCATTGCCGCTTACAAGCAGGAAAAATATAAATCAAAGTTTTCGGAAGTTCAGTTCGATCTGGCTGCAAGAGAAGCAGTCAAAGATATGATCGAAGATATATCTTCGGTACTATAAGGAGAACAGATGAGTAAGTATAAGGGAAAGGCAATAATGCTTTTTCATGAAAGAATAAGCACCGATATTTATGATATGAGACTTGCTTGTCCTGATATTGCGGATAAAGCAGGTGCCGGACAGTTTGTACTCTTATATACGGATGATAAGAGTAAGCTCTTACCAAGACCCATAAGTATATGCGAGATCGACAAAGAAGAAGAGAGCATACGACTTGTATACAGAGTCACTTCAAAAACAAGCGGGACTAAGAATATAAGCGAATACAGAAAAGGTGAGCTGATAGAGGTCATGGGACCTTTGGGAAACGGTTTTACCCAAACGGATAAAAAGAGTATACTGATAGGAGGAGGTATAGGTATACCTCCTATGCTTGAGCTGTCCAAAAATATGCAAATAAAACCTACCGTGTTGCTGGGATATAGGGATAAAGAGACTTTTTTAGCAAAAGAATTTGAGAAATATGCAGATGTCTATATAGCCACGGAAGACGGAAGTGTAGGTACTGAGGGAAATGTTATTGATATAATAAAAGAAAAGAAATTATCTGCGGATCGAATTATGGCATGCGGTCCCACTCCTATGTTAAGGGCGGTAAAAGAATTTGCGGTTGAAAGCAATACAGAATGTTTCTTATCACTTGAAGAGAGGATGGCATGCGGCGTGGGAGCCTGCCTTGCCTGTGTATGTAAGTCTGTGAAAACAGATACATATACCAATTCACACACCAAGCGAGTATGTAAGGAAGGACCTGTATTTGAGGCAGGGGAGATAGTTCTATGACAGATATCAAAGTAAAGATAGCAGGGAAAGAGTTTAAGAATCCGGTTACCGTCGCAAGCGGAACTTTCGGATCGGGAAGAGAATATTCGGAATTTATAGACCTGTCAAAACTGGGAGCGGTAACTACCAAGGGCGTGTCCAATATACCTTGGGAGGGTAATCAAACTCCGAGAATAGCCGAAGTCTACGGTGGTATGCTTAATGCGATAGGACTGCAAAATCCGGGCGTAGATGTGTTTTTGGAAAGGGACCTGCCGTTTTTGGACCGGCAAAATACCGGTATCATAGTAAATGTCTGCGGTAAGACTATTGATGACTACCTTGAAGTGGTGGAAAAGCTGTCCGAAACTACGGTGGATATGTTTGAGATCAATATTTCCTGTCCTAATGTTAAAGAAGGAGGAATTGCTTTCGGTCAATCACCGGATTCGGTAAAAGAGATAACAAGGGCTGTAAAGAACAGATCGAAAAAGCCTATAATCATGAAATTATCTCCCAATGTTACGGATATAAGTGTTATGGCAAGAGCGGCACAGGAAGCCGGAGCGGATGCGATATCTTTGATAAATACTATAACCGGAATGAAGATAGATATATATAAAAGAAAGTTCGTTCTTGCCAACAAGACAGGAGGCATGTCAGGACCTGCGATAAAGCCGGTCGCATTAAGGATGGTCTATCAGGCGGCACAGGTCGTTGATATCCCGATAATAGCCATGGGAGGTATAAGCACTGCCGAAGATGCCATAGAGTTTATTATGGCAGAGCAAGCATGGTAAGTGTCGGAACCGCTAATTTCTATAACCCTTATGCAAGTCTTGAAGTGGTGGAGGGTATAGAAGAATTCATGAAACAAAATTCTATATCAAGCATTGCCGATATTAGGGGAATAGTTAAGTAAGGAGATGAGGATGGAAAAGTATAAAGTTGATTTTATTGAATTTATGATAGATTGTGAAGTGTTGAAATTCGGTGATTTTATAACCAAAAGTAAAAGAAAGACACCGTTTTTTATCAATACAGGCTGTTATTGCAGCGGTTCTCAGTTGAGCGGATTGGGAATGTATTATGCCAAGGCTATAGAGGCTGATTTCGGAACTGACTTTGATGTGCTTTTCGGACCCGCATATAAAGGGATCCCATTATCAGTTGCCACAAGTATGAAGCTTAATGACTTAAACGGCAAAGATGTGAGATATTGTTCCAACAGAAAAGAGATAAAGGATCACGGGGATACTGGTATACTTTTGGGAAGTCCGATAAAAGAGGGTGACAGAGTACTGATAATAGAAGATGTGACCACAGCCGGCACATCTATAGAAGAGACCATGCCCATACTTGAGAAGCTTGGAGCTAAGGTCGTGGGACTTATAGTAAGTGTGGATAGATGTGAAAGAGGAAAGGGCGAGCAGACCGCATTAAAAGAAATAAGCGATAAATACAATATAAAGACTTCATCTATAGTTACCATGAAAGAAGTTATAGAGCATTTGCATAATAAAGAGTATAAAGGTAAAATAATAATCAATGATGAGATAAAAAAGCGTATAGATGAATACTACGATATATATGGGATAAAATAAAGTATATTCAGGAATCAGGCAAGGAGATCAAGATGGAAAAAATATATAATATTATGAAAAATTCCGGAATAGCAAGTATAATCATAGGTATAATTATGATAATATTCGGGCTTGCTACAGGGATCGTATCGATCGTATACGGAAGCAAATTATTGTTAAAAAAGGATGACATAGTGTTCTAGGTTTCATAATGAACAAAGTAAAAAAGAAAACTAAAATTTTAGGAATTATTTGTTTTATCCTTTATTTAAGCTTATTGATATACTTGGTGTTTTTTGCCGAGTCTTTCGGAAGGACCGACATAAGCGGAGCAAGAAGATATAATCTGGAACTTTTTAAAGAGATAAGGCGTTTCTATGTATATAGAAATACTTTGGGGGTATATGCGTTCTTATTAAATGTAGTGGGAAATGTACTTATATTCATTCCCTTCGGTTTTATTCTTCCTATCATAGGTAAGAAAAAAGCAAATATATTCAAGACATTTCTTATAACCGTGCTTTTCGTATTCATTATAGAATGTATACAATTTGCACTGAACGTAGGAAGTTTTGATGTGGATGACATTTTACTTAATACTATAGGAAGTTTGATAGGTCATATTATATTTCTTATATTAAGGAAAGGTATGAGTGATGCTTAGATTTGATAAATACAGAAAAAGAGACATATTGGAAGAACCTAAGTTTTCTTTTCCCGAAGATAGAAAGCAAGTGGAATTTAATGACGATATGGTGAATTATGTTCATTTGAAATTTGCAGGGAACAGTAAAAAAGCGATCGTATTTACGCTTGTAGCCTTAAGTGCGATGCTTATAGCAGTGAAACTTACTTTGGACAATCAAGGAAATCCCGAACTTAATGTTTCAGCCTATGCATTTACCTCGATATTGTTCTCAATATTGGGTATCACTTATGCTATCAACTCCATGTATGAAAAGAATGTAAAACATTTGCTTTCCTATGTGGCACTTATAGGAAGCGGAGTACAGTTTCTGATATGGTTTATGCTGATATATTTGGGACAAAGAGGGTAAGAATGGTAGAAATGGAAAGACTGACATTAGCGCTGGAGAGAATAAAACAGATAAAAACAGACAGTGCAAGAACATACACTGACTTTTTTTGCACTGTAGCTGATTTTATTATCAAGGTAACTAAGTTAAAGGACAGGGAGCTTGGAGACTTAAGTCTTGAAGAACTTAAAAATATTCAAAGTTCCTTATATGAGGGCATAGAAAGCGGATACGAGCTTTCGGTATATAATCCCGACTATATGCAGGATAAGTACCCGAAAGCCGGCAGGTCTTTGGCTTTGTTGGCATACGAACTCAGGAATATAATTCAAATGCTTTACAGGAAGGATCATGATTCTTATGTAAGTATGCTTGAACTTTTTTTGGAGATCTATACGAAATCCTGTCTTGATGAGGATGAGTTTAACAATGAGAATATAGAAGATATCATCTACTGGTATTTTCTTGACTATCTTGATATAAATCTCGAAGACAGGATAGGATCGACATTTACATTAAAAGATAGGCATTTTATTGATATTATTAAGGAGTCGGATCTTAGCGATCCGAGGTATTTATATAAGTTCGGAGTATATATATCCGATTCACAGATCGAGCTTGCAAAGTTTTTGGCAAGTCTTGATGAAGATACAGTAAAAAAGATGGCTCAAGCCTATACCGAAGGTTATAAAAGAGGCTTCGAACTGGCAAAAAAAGATCTTGCGGCAAAAAAATATGTACAGATAAGATATTACATAGGTTTTGAGCGTGTGATCAAAGCTGCCGTATCTGAGTTTAGGCAAATGGGGCTGGAAGCGATAATAACTCCCGCACCTTACAGACTTTCCGACAAGAATCCGGGAAGGAACATAGGTGCCGAAACGTCAAGTCCCAATAAGCAGTGTGATTACGATCACAGATATGATAATGCAATACTTGTCAAGAAAGCATTTTTAGACAGAAAACTTGCGATATACGAAAGTGTATGTGAAAAACTCAGATTCGATATGGCACTCTATGCCGGACCTGCGGTACTGGAGGTGTTCGGTGAAAAAGATTTTGAGCCTGAGAATTCAAAAAACGCTTATATTTATAACGAAAAGAAAAATAAGCTTTTTATAGAATCGAGAGCAAAGCAGTCGGCACTTTTGGATAAATATGTAAATGAAGAAGAAATAAGCTTTACGATCATCGCATGGCCTCTTCCGGATATCGCCGATACGGCAAAGGAATATGAAGAGATATTCGATAAGATAATAAAAATAAATACTCTTGATTCGGATCTTTTTACAAGGCTGCAACAGATCATCATAGATACTCTTGATAAGGCTCACAGTGTAAGAGTTATCGGAAAAGGAAATAACAAGACCGATATCAAAGTTTCCTTACATCAGCTAAAAAATCCGCAAAAAGAAAGTAATTTTGAAAATTGCACTGCGGATGTAAATATTCCGGTCGGAGAAGTATTCACTTCGCCTGTACTTAAAGGTACTACAGGCATAATAAATGTATCCAAGGTATATATAGGGGATCATCAATTTAAGGACCTGGAGCTTGAATTCAAGGACGGTATGGTGCTTTCCTATAATTGTAAGAATTTTAACAAAGAAGAAGAGAATAAAGAGCTTATAAAAGAAGTAATACTTAAAAAGCACGATACTCTTCCCATGGGAGAGTTCGCCATAGGTACGAATACATTGGCTTACGCAATAGCTAAAAAATACGATATATTGAGAAACTTCCGATATTGATAGTTGAGAAAACGGGACCTCACTTTGCGGTGGGAGATACCTGTTACAGTCACGAGGAAGATTTTATGACTTATAATCCCGACGGCAAGGCTATAGTAGCAAGGGAGAACGAGATCTCGGCTTTAAGACATGAAGACAGGTTTAAGGCGTATTATAACTGCCATACCGATATCACCATACCCTATGACGAGATAGATGCGGTCATTGCGTATACGGATAATGAGGAGATATATATTATCAAGGACTGCAAATTTGCACTTGAGGGACTTGAAGAATTAAATTCAATGTTTGACAGCGAATGATTATGATGACTTTGTTTTATAATACTGATAAATACTAAGTACGCTTCACTTATGACGACATAGGGTCCGGCGGACATTAGTAAATATAACACTGATATTCACACTGCCTTTGGCAGAGAAAAGGAGATAGAAATGGCAAAAGTAGGTATAGTAATGGGTAGTGATTCAGATATGTCCGTAATGGCACAGGCAGCCGATTTTTTAGAGAAAATGGGTATAGACTTTGAGATGAAGATCATATCAGCTCACAGAGAACCGGATATATTTTTTGAATGGGCTAAGACAGCTCATGACAGAGGTATAAGAGTGATCATAGCCGGAGCAGGTAAGGCGGCTCATCTTCCGGGAATGTGTGCGGCTTTATTTACCCTTCCCGTTATAGGTGTTCCTATCAAGACTTCGGATCTTGGAGGAGTGGACTCACTTTATTCAATAGTGCAGATGCCTTCGGGAATACCTACAGCTACAGTGGCTATAGGCGGCGGAAAAAATGCCGGTATACTTGCTGCCAAGATCCTTGCGGTCTCAGACGAGGAATTGCTTGCAAAATTAAAGCAATTCTCCAAGGAAATGGAAGCTGAAGTGGTTGCCAAAGATGAAGAACTTAAATTAATAGGTTACAAAGAGTATTTGAAGAAAAAATAATTCACTTAAGTCGGTATGACAGATTTTAGGGGATGATATAAAGAGTAATGCCGTTTTTTTGATTTAACGGGTATTGATGTGTCGATCGCCCGGAATATATGTACGGTATTCCGGTCGTATTCCGAGCGAAGAGTAAAAAATAATAAATCTAAGTTTTAATACAGGAGGAGAATCGTGGATTATAAAAGTGCGGGTGTAGATATAGAGGCAGGTTATGAGTCTGTAGAGCTAATAAAAAAGCATGTTAAGGAGACCTTAAGACCGGAAGTTTTGGGTGCGCTCGGAGGCTTTTCGGGAGCATTTTCCGCAAAGGCTTTTAAGGATATGGAAGAACCTGTGTTACTTTCGGGTACTGACGGTGTGGGAACCAAATTAAAGCTTGCATTTATTATGGATAAGCATGACACTATAGGTATAGACTGTGTTGCCATGTGTGTAAATGACGTAGCCTGTGCCGGAGCGGAGCCTTTGTTCTTCCTTGATTATATAGCTTGCGGCAAGAATATACCGCAAAGAATAGCTGATATAGTATCAGGTGTGGCAGCAGGTTGTAAACTTTCCGGAGCAGCTCTGATAGGTGGTGAGACAGCTGAAATGCCCGGATTCTATTCTGAAGACGAGTATGATCTGGCAGGCTTTTGTGTAGGCGTGGCTGATAAAAAAGACCTTATAGACGGTTCGGGATTAAAAAACTCTGATGTGCTTATAGGAATAGCTTCAAGCGGAGTACACAGTAACGGTTTTTCATTGGTCAGAAAAGTATTTGATATGAGTAAGGAGTCTTTATCAAAGCACTACGACAGATTGGGACAAACTCTCGGAGAGGCTTTGCTTGCACCTACAAAGATCTATGTTAACGCATTAAAATCAGTTAAAGAAGCCGGAATCAAGATACATGCCTGCTCACATATAACAGGCGGAGGCTTTTATGAAAATATACCGAGAATGCTTACAGACTCTTTTGATGCTGTGGTTGAAAAGTCTTCATATCCGATACCCGAGATATTTGCCCTGCTTAAAGAGACAGGGGATATTGAAGAGAATATAATGTACAATACATTCAATATGGGTATAGGTATGGTTCTTGCAGTGGAAGAAAAAGAGTCACAAAAAGTGCTTGATATCCTTTCTTCGATCGGAGAGAAGGCGTATAAGATAGGATATATAAGAGACGGTAGAGGAGAGCTTGAGTTATGTTAAGCATTGCTGTGCTTGTAAGCGGCGGAGGAACCAACTTACAGGCTATAATTGATGCTATAGATAATAAGGTGATCGATGACGCAAAGATAGACTTGGTCATTTCAAGTAATGAAAGTGCTTACGCCCTTGAAAGAGCAAAAAAGCACAATATCAAAACCGAAACTATAGTACCTAAGAAATTCCCGGATGTATCAGAGTTTGATAAGGCTCTTTTGGATCGTTTGACTAAAGAGGATCCGGATCTGATCGTATTGGCAGGTTTTATGACTAAAGTGCCTATCGATATAATTCAGAGGTTCAGAGGAAGAATCATCAATATACACCCATCACTTATACCCAGCTTTTGCGGTAAGGGTCACTACGGGCTCCATGTACATGAAGCCGCACTCAAAAGAGGTGTAAAGATTACCGGAGCCACGGTACATTATGTGGATGAAGGACTCGATACAGGTCCGATAATTCTACAAAAAGCTGTGGAAGTAAAAGAGAATGACAGTCCGGGTACCCTACAAAAGAGGGTAATGGAAGAGGCGGAGCATATTATATTGCCAAAGGCTATCAATATGATCGCAAAAGCTAAAAAATCTCAGGAGGAAGTATGAAAGTTTTAGTAGTAGGTGGCGGCGGAAGAGAACATGCTATATGTGAATGTTTATCAAGAAGCAAAAGAGTGAGTAAGATCTATGCCGCACCCGGTAATGCGGGAATTGCCGGTATTGCCGAATGTGCTGACATATCGGTTATGGATTTTGAAGGCTTGATAGCTCTGGTAAAAAAAGAGGGTATAGACCTAAGTATTATAGGTATGGACGATCCCTTATGTGCGGGTATAGTTGATGCTTTTGAGAAAGAGGGGCTTAGAGTATTCGGTCCGAGAAAGAATGCGGCAATACTTGAAGGTTCCAAGGCTTTTTCAAAGGATCTTATGAAAAAATATTCCATACCTACAGCAGAGTACGAATGTTTTGACGATCCGGACAAGGCAGGACAATATCTTGAAAATTGTAAGTATCCTACCGTTATAAAAGCCGACGGTCTTGCACTCGGTAAGGGTGTATATATATGCAAGGACAAGAATGAAGCACTTGAAGCTCTAAAAGAGATCATGATAGATAAAAAACATAATTCAGCCGGTGACAGGATAGTTATAGAAGAGTTTATGGAGGGAAGGGAGGTAAGCGTACTTAGCTTCGTAGACGGTAAGACTATTAAGATAATGAGTTCGGCTCAGGATCATAAAGAGCCTATGATAATAATGAGGGACCCAATACCGGCGGTATGGGAACATTCTCTCCGAGTCCTTTCTATACAAAAGAGGTGGATGAATTTTGCAAAAAGTACATCTATCAAAGAACTGTCGATGCGATGAGAGAAAGCGGTAGAGAGTTCAAGGGAATCATATTCTTCGGGCTTATGCTTACAAAAGACGGTCCTAAGGTGCTTGAATACAATGCAAGATTCGGAGATCCGGAAACTCAGGTGGTGCTTCCCAGATTAAAGAGCGACCTTGTAGACATAGCAGAGGCTTGTATAGACGGAAAACTTGAAGATACAGAAATTGAGTTTGAGGATAATGCCGCTGTCTGTGTGGTACTTGCAAGCAAGGGTTATCCTGTAGCTTATGAAAAGGGCTTTGTTATACAAGGGCTTGATGATTTAAGCAAGGAAGAGGATATATACTGTTTCCATGCGGGAACCAAACTTAAGGACGGCAGTATAGTTACTAATGGCGGTAGAGTATTGGGAATAACAGCCAAAGCGGGAAATATAAAAGAAGCTAAAGAAAAAGCCTATAAAGCTACAGAGATAGTAGGCTTTGAAAATAAATATATGAGAACGGATATAGCTGATATATAAAGGAGGTATAGATGTCTTTAATTATAGTATTTGTAATAGGTATACCGGTACTTATAGCTGTAGTTGCGGCAGTGGCAACTATTTCGAGTATAGGCGGAGTACTTGACGAGGACAATGAGGACGAATAAGCAAAATTTATAGTAATATAAATAATTAATCTGAAATACTCCTTATTTTGATCAAAGTTGTAATGAAGTAAAAAAATCTCGACAATTTTATTCTTTATATATAACCGGTAAGACCCATTTTAAATAACAATTTTATATAAGATAACATCTGTTTTGGAAATTCATGTTATCATGCTGATTTGTAATAGATTGCCGATCAGTGTGGGTAGTACTGGGATTTATGACTGTTTCTCAGAGACTGATGAAAAAAGTCTTAGTCTGAAAAATTTGTAAGAGAATTTATAAAAATATACTGATGCAAAGATCAAAATAAGGAGTATTTGTTAATGAAACCCGATGCAATATTATCAAAACAGAAGTTTTTCGGACCTGTTATTACGGATTGATGTCTAAAAAACTATCTGATTGATATAATCATCTATATCCTGTGACAACTTGTCTTTATTGTCTTCGAATGCAGGGTAATATCCGGTAATTCCGTAGCCTATCATTTTGTAGAGGGCAGTTATACGATATATTGTCTCAGACTTTTTATCATTTTCTTCTATGGCTTGCTCAATTTTCTTTTTACAGCACAGATCATCGTATTTTTGTCGTGCGGCTGTTTTTTTGTGGAAATTCCATGATTCTTCGGTTGTTTCACCGCCTGTCTTAGGAACAGACCATACTTTTTTCATCTCTTTAACACGGTATTCTTTATCTTTTCTTCTATCGTTCTTATTATAGATGAAAGCTTCCAAACCCCAGATAAATAAAATAAAATCCCAACAGTTATAATTGATTTTTTGAGGGATATCAATATTGGAATATTCACATACAAGCAAAGCGTCCTCCTCATGACCGAAGACAAATAATCTATATGCAAGTTCACATAAAGCCGTCATATCGGTACTTTTCGTAAAAGAACAGCTCTTATTAAGCTTGTTACAAAGCTTTACTATCGTTTTATCATTATTACGTTCTATAATCTTTTCAAAAAACATGTTATAAAATTCCTTTAAGATCAAAATTCATTGAATAAAAACTTCCAAACTCAGCAAAAAACTCTTCCTCCGATATCACTTCATTAGTGATGGGGTATATAGTCACATCAATGACGGCAACCGGAGTAAGAGTATCTATAAAAACCGTATACACCGCTATGTAAGGCTGATAACAAAAAATCCTTGCAATTTTATCTTTGTTGAGCTTCGTACTTTCGCTGAAGTCTTATCAAAATTTACTGACAAGAGTTGTTTTTGTACAGCTCCACACCCTTGGAAAGCAAAAGTCTTGCAGTCCGTGTAAAATTTATTAAACTTTCGAAAGTTACTGCGAGTAAGATAAAATTGCAAGGAAAGACTTAATTACAGTTTATTATGATACTCATTAAGAAGATTATTCTTAAGATTCCACAACTTCTGAGACAGATCCACATGTGTATTATGAGGATACTCAAGTCTTCGTGACTCCTCCCATAATGTATCCATCTCTGATCTGCAATACTCTCTTATCTCCATAACGGAAGGACTCTTATATACGCATTTGCCTTCTTTGAAGATAGGGACCAAAAGCTCCTTCACATAATATGTATCTCCCGGAAGCAATGTCTTCTTCCAGGTCTCCAAAGGATCGAAAAGAAGTAGTTCTTCCGAGGTATCCAATGTCTCTTCTACAAGACAGATAAGATCTGCGATTATCTTTTTCGTATCCTTATCGTAGATCCTGTATATCTTTTTATTTCCGGGGTTGGTATTCTTCTCGGCATTCTCGGAAAGCTTTATCTTAGCCTTAAATGCTTTCTTATCACTTTCATATACTGCTGAAAGCTTGTATACACCTCCGAAAGCAGGGCAGTCCTTGGATGTGATAAGATGAGTACCGACACCCCATGAACTTATCTTGGCACTTTGTAACTTTAATGAGCTTATAAGATTTTCATCAAGGTCGTTGGAAGCCGAAATCACAGCATCCTTGAAACCGGCATTATCAAGAAGCTGTCTTGCTTTTTTGGAAAGATATGCAAGATCTCCGCTGTCTAGTCTTATTCCGTAATTTAAGCTCTATTCCCTTTTCCTTCATCTCATTGAACACCTTGATAGCATTCGGTACACCTGATCTTAAGGTATCGTAGGTATCTACCAAAAGTATGCAGGCATTGGGATAAAGATTGGCATACTTTCTGAAAGCGGTAAGCTCATCACTAAAGCTCATTACCCAACTGTGCGCATGCGTACCCCTTACCGGCACATCAAACATTTGACCGGCAAGTACGTTACTGGTAGCAAAACAACCGGCTATCATTGCGGCTCTGGCACCGTAGATACCCGCATCCGGTCCTTGTGCTCTTCTGAGTCCGAACTCAAGTACGGTATCGCCATTGGCGGCAAAAACAACTCTTGAAGCTTTGGTGGCTATTAAAGACTGGTGGTTGATGATATTAAGAATTGCGGTTTCGATAAGTTGAGCTTCCATGATGGGTGCAACGATTTTCATAATCGGCTCTTTGGGGAATATAACGCTACCCTCGGGTATAGCATAGATGTCACCGGTGAATTTAAAATCACTCAGATAAGATAAGAAATCATCACCGAATAAACCGAGTGTTCTCAGATAATTGATATCCTCATCCGTAAAGTGAAGTCCCTCTATGTATTCTATGACCTGCTCAAGACCTGCACATACGGAATAACCTCCGGAATTAGGGTTGCTGCGAAAGAACATATCAAAGATAACAGTTTCATTAGCCTGTTTTTCTCTAAAGTAACCTTGCAACATAGTTAATTGATACAGGTCTGTAAGTAAACTAAGGTTTCGCATCTAAAGTCTCCTTTATTAAATCTTTTTAATATTGCTGTATTGTTGATACTGAGCGGGATATTATACTTAATATACCGGTTTTTAGCGTTGAGAGTGTATAAATTTCCCTAAACATACAAAAAGTGATGAATTTTAAGTATTTATCAACACCACACAGTACTTCATTTTTAAAATAACCATCCCGTTTTGCAAGGTTTCGATCATTCGGAAGGTATAAGAATATTTGACGATCCTTATCTTTCCGATACTTGAAATGTTCTTGCACAAGGGATCTTATTAAAAAACAACACAATTGATCTTATAACTTATAACTTTATTGAAACAAAAAACAGTGTGAAAATCTCACAAGGTTTTATATGTGAGATACCAGGACATTTTAACATATATCAATTATTTATGAAAGATAAGTAAATAAATCAGATATTAAAAAAACGCATTTTAATATATAATAAATAAAAAGTTAATTATTGAGGTAGTGAAGATGAGATTTATCCTTGGGGCTTCCGGAAGCGGGAAGACTACATTTGCATATAAGAACTGTATAGAAGAGGCAATAAAAAATCCCGAGAAAACTTATATAATACTGGTACCTGAGCAATACAGTATGCAGACACAAAAAAACATAGTTCAGTTGCACCCTTTTCATGCAACTGACAATATTGATGTGCTCAGTTTCAACAGATTGGCATACAGGATATTTACGGAGCTTGGCATAGTAACTCCGAGTGTTTTGGATGATATAGCCAAGGTCATGATCATAAGGAAACTTTCCATGGAAAGATCTAAGGAGCTCGGAGTTTGGAAAAACCAATTTTCCAAAACGGGATTTATAGACAATATCAAATCCATGATATCCGAACTTTATCAGTATGATATAAGCAGCGAGAAAATAGCTGCAATTACCCAAAATGAAAATATCTCCACGAGTTTAAGGCATAAACTAAAAGACCTTAATCTGATGTATGAAAGTTTTACAAAATATACAAAGGATAAATACATAAGTACGGAAGAGATACCGGATATACTTGTAAAGCACATAAAACAAAGCGATCTTATAAAGGATTCTATCATCTTGCTGGACGGATTTACAGGCTTTACACCTATACAGTATAAGTTGATAGAAGAATTATTAAAATATTCCGAAGATCTTATATGTACGGTGACGATAGGAAGCGGTGAAAATATCAAAGAAGAAGGCGATGAATCCGATCTGTTCGGTATGAGTAAGGTAATGCATGAGAAAATACTTGAACTGTGCAAAAGGGCTGCTGTACAAAATATAGAATATACGGATCTTAATAACGTATCCTTTCTTAAAGATGCCGATTTTATTAAAAGCAAAGCTATAGACCATATCGAAAAATATTTTCTGAGATACAAACCGTATACAAGGATAGATTCCGGGGGTGATATAAGTATTGTAAGAGCAGCCAATATTGACGAAGAAGTTGATATGACCGTAAGCGAAATACTGCATTTGGTCAAGGAAAAGGGATTAAGGTATAAGGATATAACTATTCTGTGTGCCGACATGTCATCATATATAGATAAATTCAAGCACAAATGCAAGCTTAATGATATACCTGTTTTTTTATCGATGACAATATAAGTATAAGTTCCAATATTTTAGTTGAATTTGTAAGAGCCTGCCTCGGTGTAGTAAGAGAGGAATTTTCTTATACTTCTGTCATGAGATATATCAGAAGTCCGCTTATAGATATGGACTACTCCACACTTGCAGCCATAGATGATTATATGTATATATGCGGGATCAAGGGTCTGTCAAAAATAAAAAAAGCATGGGAGCATATTCCAAGACAGCTTAGCGGTATTGATATTGACGAATTGAATTCGGCTAAGAATATAATAGTTGAGGATCTGGAGCCGCTTTATAAATTGTTAAAATCAAGATCGGCGGATACGGGCAAGGTCATAGCCGAACTTAAAAGACTTATAAAGTCAAAGGATGCTGAGGTCAAGATGATTGAACTTAGTAAAGAGTTTGAAAAAGACAAGGACCCGGCTCACGCAAGGGAATATGAGAAAGTATACGAAGAACTTATCGGACTGCTCGATAAGACGGATGATCTGCTGGGAAATGAAAAACTAAGCGGCAGAGAACTTTACGAACTTTTGGAAGCCGGATTCGGTCAGATAAGTGTAGGCATGATACCCAAAAAGCTCGACAGAATATTTTTCGGAGATCTCAAAAGAAGCAGGATAGACAGGGTAAGGGCATTATTCGTAGTAGGTGCCAATGACGGTATAATACCTAAGTTGAAACAAAGTGACAGTATATTAAATGACAGGGAAAAAGAAAGCTTAAAGTCTCAGGGGATAGAACTTTCCGCAACTGCCAAGGAAGATCTTGTGATACAAAGATATTATTTATATATGAATATGACAAAGTCTTTTGAATACTTGAGTGTAAGTTATTCAAGTCTCGATAACCTCGGAAAGTCATTAAAACCGTCTTATATAATTGCTATGCTGGCAGGACTTTTTACGGATGTAAAAGTGGAAAATGCCGCAAAACTTCTTAAGATATATTCAAAAGAGGGGCTTAAGGAAGCATTTATAAGAGATATCACAGCACTTAAAAAAGGTGAATTAGAGCTTGAAGACGAAAGCTTAAAAGATATAGAGTTAAGGAGCATATATAAATTAACGGATAAGAAAACATTTGAAAAGGCGTACCTGTATGCGGATAAAGAATCGGCACTGGGTAAAGCCGTAGCTTTGGAACTGTTCGGAAAAGAGATAAAGGGAAGTGTCACTTCTTTGGAAAAGTATGTGGACTGTCCCTATGCTTATTTTGTAAGATACGGTCTTGGGCTTGAGGAAAGAAGGGCTTACGGTCTTGAAGCGGTCGATATAGGGGTATTTATACATTCAGTAATAGAAAGATTTTTTAATATATCTTCAAAACATAATTTGGATCTGAAAAATTTAGATAATGACAGAATATATGTGAATGTTGAAACGGTGGTAAAAGAACTTATGCTTTTACCGGAGTTTGCCATATATGCGGACAGCAATAAGCAAAGATACAGTTTATCGAGACTTGAGAACATGGCAAAGCAAAGTATAGTTATATTACTCGAGCAGATAAAACTCGGAAACTTCCTGCCCTTATGGAATGAAAAAAGTTTTTCTTATAAGGAGGGGCTTAGCTCGCTTAATATAGATCTGTCGGACAGTGAGAGACTTAGCTTAGCGGCAAGATAGACAGAGTGGATATATGCGAACTACAGGATAAGGTTCTGGTCAAGATCATAGATTATAAAACAGGATCAACAAAGTGGGAGACAGATCTTGTGTATTACGGGAAGCAGATACAGCTTGTAAGCTACCTTGATGTGATAATGGAATTACTTCAAAAAAGATATCCGGGTAAGGAGATAGTTCCCGCTGCCTTTATGTATATAAATATTGATGAACCGATAATATCCATGGAGGACATAAAGAGTAAAGAAGATATCGAAAAGGCGAGACTTAATTATTTTCGTCCGAGCGGTATAGTAAATACCGATCTTGAGATCATAAAAAACCTCGATACGAACATAAGTTCTTATAGTGATGTGATCCCTGTAAGTTTAAAAGACGGAGTGGTTCAAGACTACCGTTCAAGTACGGCTTCAAGTGAGAGAATAAAAGCTTTAAGAAACTTTGTAAAAAATAAAAGCATCGAAATAGCGCAAAACATACTGAAAGGTAATATAAGCATAAGTCCGTCACAAAGAGGCAATTATACAGCCTGTGATTATTGTGAATATTCGGCTATGTGCGGATTTGATAAAAAGAACGGAAATCATAATTATAATGTATTGGAAAAAATGAAAGACGAACTTGTGTGGGAGAAAATATTAAATGACGAGAAAATGGACTAGTGAGCAGCAGGCTGCCATAGATACAAGGAATAGACATATTCTGGTATCCGCTGCGGCAGGTAGCGGAAAGACCGCAATATTGGTTGAAAGGATCATCAGTCAGATCACTGATGAAAAAGATCCCATAGATATTGATGAGCTTTTGGTCATGACATTTACCAAGGCGGCGGCTTTGGAGATGAAAGAAAGGATAGCCAAAAGTCTTGAAGAAAAACTTTTGGAAAAGACCATGGAAGTGCGGCATATAAGAGACTGAAAAGGCAGCTTACACTTATAGACAGTGCAAATATAAGTACCATAGACAGCTTTTGTCTGTCTGTGATAAGAGAGCATATAGATAAGATAGATCTTGATCCGTCTTTTCGAATAGCGGACGGTTCGGAGCTTGAACTTTTGAAGCCGGAGACTCTTGACCTGATTATGGAAGATCTGTACCAAAAAAACGAAAGCGGATTTATAAAACTTCTCAATGCATACACCAAAGCAAGAGGAGATGACAGGATAAGGGAATACATACAGGAAATATATAACTATGCCATGGCTATGCCAAGACCTCTGTTTTGGTTGGATGAGATACTTAAAAGTTACGAGTCGGGAGGTTTTGAAAAAGATTGGGAAAACTATATAGTTGAAAACATAGTTAGGAATGCGAATGATATCAAAAATCAGATAGAAAGAGCCATAGATATCTGTGACAGTGGAGATCTTGCTTACAGACAGACCTTTGTGAATGAACTTGCACTTGCGCAAAAACTGTGCCTTGCGAATGACTACACACAGGTAAGAGAGGCGCTTGAATCGTTTGATTTTCCCAATATAGGCAGGGTCTCAAAGGATGCGGATCCTTATCTTAAAGAGATCGCAAAGGGTATAAGAGATAATTACAAGAAATTCATAAAAGAAAGACTTATAAAAGATTTCATAAGAGATGAGGAAACACTTAAGTCTGAAGCTGCGTATGAGAAAGAAGCGGTAACGACTCTTATCAATATAGTTAAAGATTATATAGTAATGTTCAGGCAGGTAAAGCTTGAGAAAAATGTTGCGGATTTTGCCGATCTTGAGCATTACGCTCTTGAGATACTCTATAACGAGGATCTGTCAAGAAGTCAGGTGGCTGTGGAATATGCAAAACATTTTAAAGATATCTACATTGACGAGTATCAGGACTCCAACTATGTGCAGGAAAGCATACTTAATGCCCTGGACAACGGCAATGTATTTATGGTAGGGGATGTAAAGCAGTCCATATATGCTTTCAGGCAGGCAAGACCGGAGCTTTTCTTATCAAAATATAATTCTTATACGGATCATGATAAAATACAGGATGAAAATGAAGTAAAAATATTACTTAAAAAGAATTTCAGAAGCAGAGAAAGCGTATTAAACAGTATAAATGCCCTGTTTTTTTATATCATGAAGGAAAGTGTGGGAGGTATAGATTATAATAAAGAAGCCGCACTTTATCCGGGAGCGGAATTTGAAAAAATAAACAAAGATGATCTGTCCACGGCAGATGAGACGGAACTTCTTTTACTGGAAAAGGCGGATTTTGAAGAAGACAGTACGGTACTGGAAGCAAGCATGATCGCTAAGCGGATAAAAGAATTGAAAAATACTCTTTTGGTAAGGGGAGATGGAGGTTCTTACAGAAAGCTCAAATACTCGGATATTGTCATATTGCTAAGATCTATTCAAGGTCAAAGTGAAAAATTCATTGAAGTACTGTCAAAAGAAGGTATACCTGCTTATGCCAATACTTCGACAGGGTATTTTGATGCCATGGAAGTAAAACTTGTACTGGCAATACTTGCGGCAGTGGACAATCCTTACATGAACATAGACCTAAGTGCATTCCTGCATTCGCCCATAATAGACCTTAATGATTCCCAACTTGCTCTTATCAGTGCTTATTACAGAAAGCATAAGGAAGAAGAGGGTGATGAGGACAAAAAAAGCAACAAGGTCTACGAAATGTGTCAAGCCATATTGCAGGGGGATATATCTTTTGACGATAGCGAAGCAAAGAAAAAAATCAAAAAAGCGATGGATCTGCTTTGACTACAGAAAAAAATCGTCCTATATGGAGCTGAGTGAGTTATTAAGATATATATATGACAGTAGCGGTTATCTTGACATCGTATCTTTACTGCCTGCCGGACATATAAGACGGGCTAATCTTTTAATGCTTATAGAGATGGCAAAACAATACGAGGGTATAGGTTATAAGGGACTTTTTAATTTTATAAAATACATAGATAACTTAAAACAATATAACACCGATTACGGTGAGGCTTCTGTGGTATCTGAGTATGAAGATACCGTAAGGCTGATGAGTATTCACAAGTCCAAAGGACTGGAATTCCCCGTGTGTTTTGTAAGTGCATTACATAAAAAGTTCAATACTTCGGATTATAAAAATGCAATCATAGCCGACTCGAAGCTCGGAATAGCCTGCGATCACATAGATACTGAGCTGGGATTAAAATCAAGCAGTATAAAGAAAAATGTATTAAAATACAAAAAGAGAATAGAGAACCTGGGTGAAGAGTTAAGAGTTTTGTATGTTGCCATGAGCAGGGCAAAAGAAAAACTTATACTAAGCGCCGTTATAGATACTGCCGATAAGGTATATGAAAAGTACAGTTATACACAAGAAAACGACAAGTTAAGTATGCTTGATATCATGAGTACGGGATCATACCTGGATTTTTTGATGATAAGCGACATTAAGACCAAAGAGCATATTAAAACTCATATAATAAAGGTTGATGAACTTAAAAGATATGAAGAAAAAAAACAGATACAAACACTTAAATTAAAAGAAAAGCTTGATAGTATGAAGCTCATAAGCAACAGCAAACTGAGTGCATTGATAGAAAAAAAATACGATCATGTCAAAGACATAGACCTGGATATAAAGTTTTCCGTATCCGATATCAAAAAAAGCCTGACAGATGAAGATTCAAAGATACTTTATGAAGAGCAAAAATCAAAAGATAAAGATCAAAATAAAGCAAGCATAAGTGGTAATGCATACCACAAACTTATGCAACTTATTGATTTTGAAAAGGCTAAAAAATCCGGACTTGATTCTTATGTTGATAAACTATACAATGAAAAACTTATAAGTAAAGAGTATAAGGAATTGGTAAACCTGAAAGATATAGAAAACTTTATGGATTCGGATCTGGGTAAAATCATGTGTAAGGCTCAAAAAGAAGGTATATTAAAAAGAGAAGCCATATTTACGATGGGACTGCCCGCCGACGAGCTCGGGTTTTCAGATTCCAACAAAGAGACCATACTTATACAGGGTATCATAGATGCCTATATCGAATACGAAGACAGGGTGGTTTTGATAGATTACAAGACGGATAGGGTAAGGAAAGACGACACTCTTATAAAAAGATACAGTATACAACTTGATTATTATGCAAAGGCACTTTCCATGATGAAACAAAAGAAAGTTACGGAAAAAATCATTTGGTCATTTGCACTTAATAAGTCAATAACTTGTTAATCTTCATGTAATAAAGTATAATGAAGGGTATATCATAGAAAATGTGTTTGGTATGGTAATAGAAATTAAGCAGGGGGACAACTGATGACCAGAAGGGTATTCAGAGAACATTGTCTTAGAATGATGTTTTGTGTATCATTTTACGAAGATGAAGAAAGAATTGAACAAATTGAAAGATACTTGGAATTGGAGGAACAACCCGAAGAAGAATCTTTTTTAGTTGAAACTATAGATCTTTCGGAAAGGATCAAGCTTAAAGAAAGAATGGAAAATATCATAGAAAATCTCGCTTTCATAGACGAAAAATTATCCGAAGTAACTACCGGATGGAGCTTGAATCGTATAGGAAGAGTAGAGCTGAGTATTCTCAGAATAGCGTATTACGAGATGAAATTCGACTCCAATATAGTGGCAAGTATAGCTATTAATGAAGCGGTGGAGCTTTCCAAAAAATACGGCGGTGATGAGTCACACAGTTTTGTAAACGGAGTTTTGGCAAAGCTGGTATAGGAGGTTTATGGCTAAGGTCTATACGGTAAGCAAGATCAATTCTTATATCAAATCACTATTAAGTGAGGATTTTTTATTAAGAGATATCAATGTCAGCGGAGAAGTATCGAATTGCAAGTATCACAGTATGGGGCATATATATTTTACATTAAAAGACAGCGATGCCGCTATTTCCGTAGTTATGTTTTCCAATTATAAGAAAAATATGGATTTTGTATTAAAAGACGGAATGAAGATAACTGTAAGCGGAAGTATTAATGTATTCGAAAAAAACGGCACATACAATATACTTGCAAAATCAATAGAAAAAAGCGGTACGGGAGATCTTTATAAGAGATTTTCAGAACTGAAAAAAGAACTTGAAGATATGGGAATGTTCTCTGATGAATATAAGCAGAGCCTTCCTGCATTTTCGAGTAGGATAGGGGTCGTGACCTCGTCTACGGGAGCTGCTATACAGGACATCATAAGAGTTTCCAAAAGAAAGAATCCTTATGTGGAAATATTTTTATACCCTGCCATAGTCCAGGGTGAAAAGGCTGCAAGAAGTATAGCAAAAGGCATAAGGTGTCTCGATGCCATGGATCTTGATGTGATCATAGTTGGAAGAGGGGGAGGTTCCATAGAAGATCTGTGGGCTTTTAACGAACCGGAAGTGGCTAATACCATATTCAATGCTTCAACCCCTATAATATCCGCCGTAGGTCATGAAAGTGATTATACCATAGCTGATTTTGTGGCGGATAAAAGAGCGGCAACTCCCAGTATGGCTGCGGATATGGCTGTTATGGATCATGAGAGTTTTACGGAATATATGCAAAGATATTCGTCAAGAATACATCAAATTATGCTTGATAAGATTTTTACCGTCAGGCATAAGCTTGATATGACCAAAAAGGATCTGATCATAAACTCTCCGTCATACAAACTGAGTAATTATAAGAACAGGGTAAATGATGCAAAGGCTCGCATGTATAATGCGATCAGATACGGCATAGATAAAAATAAGGAAAGCTTAAGAGTATACATTGAAAGACTTAAAGGCTTATCTCCACTTGATAAATTATCATTAGGCTATGCCTTTATAACGGATATGGAGTATAATAGGATCAATTCTGCAAGTGAAGTTGAACCTGAAGAAGAGATACTTCTCAACTTTTCTGACGGAAGGGTCGTTTCGACGGTAAAAAGAATAGAAAAAGCTGAAGGTGGTAATAATGGCTAAGGCAAAGAGCATAGAAGATAATATATCGGATATTGAAGAGATCATAAACAAACTCGAGAACAAAGATACAAGTCTCGAGGACATGTTCAAGTTATACGAAGAGGGAATGAAGAGAGTCAACGACACATATAAAAAGATTGAAAAGATAGAAAAAGATATGCAGATAATAGCCGGTGAAGAGGCATAAAATATAAAAGGAGGATGACATGGCATTTGATTATGACGTAAAAAGTATAGATATAGAGTTGGAAAAATATTTGCCCAAAGCAGAGGGACTTCAAAAAAAGGTTTATCTTGCAATGAGAGAAGCTATTGCTGCCGGAGGGAAACGTATAAGACCTATATTTATATGGGAAAGTTATAAGGTTTTTGAAAGCGAAAAACCCGATATCAACAAAGTATTATCTTATATGGCAGCCATAGAGATGATACATACGGCATCTTTGATACATGATGATCTGCCCTGCATAGATAACGATAAGTTAAGAAGAGGAAAAGCTACTACCTGGGTGACCTACGGAGAAGACATGGCTGTACTTACCGGAGATGCTTTTTTTATAGAAGCATTTGATGTTATAGCCTCCGATATGCTCAGTAAATTTGAAAGTGAAATGAGTTCTTTGCCTTACATAAAAGCCATGCTAAGGGCGAACAGAATACTTGCAAACAGATCCGGTATGCAGGGTATGATAGGCGGAGAGGTAATAGATGTTGAATTTACCGGAAAGACTGTGGAAAAAAAGGTATTAAAAGCTATATACGAGCTTAAAACATCCGCACTTATAGAAGCTTCAATGCTCATAGGAGCTGTTTTGGGTATGGCGGGGAACGGAGAACTGGCTATAGTTGAAGAAGCCGCAAAGTGTGTTGGTATGGCTTTTCAAATAAGAGATGATATACTGGACTCAACTTCAAGTACCAAGGTACTCGGAAAAACCGTAGGTTCGGATGAAAAGAATAACAAGACCAATTATGTAAGTCTTTACGGACTTGAAAAGGCAAAGAAAGAGTGTTACAGACTGTCAAAAGAAGCCAAAGATCTGCTTCTGAGTCTTGACAGAGATACTACAACTTTAAGAAAGATAATAGAGGGACTTATAGACAGAGAATCTTAGATCCCAGAGGAAATTATGATATTAGAAAGAATACAAGGCTCGTCTGATGTAAAAAGAGTTAAGAAAAAATATTTAAAAATACTTGCAAAAGAAATCAGAGATTTTTTGATAGACAGTCTTAGCAGGACCGGAGGGCATTTGGCAAGTAATCTGGGAGTGGTCGAGCTTACGATCGCTCTTTATAAAAGCTTTGATCTACCAAAGGATAAAGTTATATGGGATGTGGGACATCAATCCTATCCTCACAAGATACTGAGCGGAAGACAAAAGGACTTTGATGAACTCAGAATGTTCGGAGGGATGTCAGGCTTTCCCAAGACGAAAGAAAGTCCCTGCGATGCATTCAATACGGGACATTCATCCACAAGTATATCAGCAGGTCTGGGACTTGCAAGAGCATCTTTGCTTAAAAAAGAAGATAATTATATAGTATCTATCATAGGTGACGGAGCTTTGACCGGAGGTATGGCATACGAGGCTCTCAATAACGCTGCCGAACTTAAGAGGAATTTTATAATAGTTTTAAATGATAACGAAATGTCCATCTCAAAAAATGTAGGAGGAATATCCTCATACTTAAACGGTATAAGAACGGGAGATATATATAATAAATTAAAAACGCATATATACAATAATCTTGAAAAAGTACCGAATATCGGGGAAAGACTTATAAAGAGCTTAAGACATGCAAAGTCGGGTATCAAACAATTTATCATACCGGGTATGCTCTTTGAGAATATGGGAATAACTTATCTGGGTCCGGTGGACGGGCATGATATCGATAAATTATGTAAAGTATTCGAAGAAGCAAAGAAACTTAACCATGCGGTCATAGTGCATGTGATCACCAAAAAGGGAAAAGGTTATAAACCGGCGGAAGACAATCCCGAGAAATTCCACGGAGTTTCCGCTTTTGACAAGACAACGGGAATATCAAAAAAGCAAAAAACAGATGAAGATTACACCGATGTATTTGCAAAAAAGATGGTAGAGATAGGTGAAAAGGATAAGGACGTGGTGACTATTACCGCAGCCATGCCGGACGGAACCGGACTTAAACTTTTTAAAGAACATTTTCCGGATAGATTCTATGATGTGGGTATAGCCGAGCAACATGCGGTGACCATGGCAGCAGGTATGGCAGCCGGGGGACTTAAACCTGTAGTGGCTGTATATTCATCATTTTTACAAAGAGCTTTCGATCAGATCATACATGACGTATGCATACAAGATCTCAATGTCGTATTTGCTATAGACAGAGCCGGGCTGGTGGGAGCTGACGGTGAAACACATCAGGGAATATTTGATCTGTCGTATCTGAACTGTATACCGAATATGACTATAATGGCTCCGAAGAACAGCTTCGAACTTGAAGAAATGCTTGATTTTGCTTTAAGGTAGACGGACCTGTAGCCATAAGATATCCGAGAGGAAAGGCATACAAGGAACTTGCCGAATTCGACAGTAAGATAGAATACGCTAAGGCTGAGCTTTTATATGAAGAGAAGGATATAGCTATAGTTGCCTGCGGAAGCATGGTAAGTACCGCAAAGCATGTAAGAGAGAAGCTTAAAATAAAAGGATATTCGGTAAGTATAGTAAATGCAAGGTTTATAAAACCCATAGATACAGATATGCTTGACCGTATGTGTAAAGATCACACACTCGTCATAACCATGGAAGAGAATGTATTACTCGGAGGTTTCGGTCTTAGTGTAAGGAATTATATAAGTTCAAAATATAAAGACATCGATATATTCCATGTAAACATACCGGATAAGTATGTGGAACATGGAGATGTGTCTTTATTAAGAGAGGCACTGCATATCAATTCGGACTCTGTTATAAAAGATCTGGAAGATAGCGGTCTGTTGAATAAATTTTAGGAAAGAGGTCTTAGATGAAACAAAGATTGGATCTCTTATTGGTCAAGAACAATCTGGCTGCCAGCAGAGAGAAAGCCAAGGCTATAATCATGTCCGGAATAGTATATGTGGACGGGCAAAAAGAAGATAAGGCGGGAGCCTTATTTGATGAGAATAAGAATATAGAAATACGAGGTCAAAGCTTGAAATATGTAAGCAGAGGAGGACTTAAGCTTGAAAAAGCCGTAAGTGAATTCGATATAAAACTCCTTGACCTTGTGTGCATGGATGTGGGAGCCTCTACCGGAGGTTTTACGGACTGCATGCTTCAAAACGGTGCAAGCAGAGTCTTTGCTGTGGACGTAGGATACGGACAACTTGATTGGAAACTGAGAAATGATGAAAGGGTGGTAGTATTCGAAAAAACCAATATAAGATACATGGAGGAGTCGAGCCTTGAGCAAAAAGCGGATATGGCATCTATAGATGTCTCATTTATATCTTTGTCCAAGGTCTTTCCGGCGGTCGTCAGATTGCTTAAAGAAGACGGCTTTATAGTAGCCTTGATCAAGCCGCAATTCGAAGCGGGACGTGAAAAGGTCGGAAAAAAGGGAGTGGTAAGAGATCCTTCGGTGCATGTTGAAGTTATACAGGCTGTATGCAACTATGCGGCAAATAGTAAGCTTGATATACTCGGACTTACATTTTCGCCAATAAAAGGGCCGGAGGGTAATATAGAATATCTTTGCTATATGAAGAAAAACAATACGGCTACACTAAGTCAAATAGATGAAGGACTTATAAATACTGTGGTAAATGAGGCACATACGTCTGCATTCGGATAGGAGTTATATATATGAGATCATTTTATATAGTTGGAAACAGCGATAAAAGCGGTGTAGCTAAAGTGGCTGACAGTATAATGAAACTTCTCAAAGACAGGGGTGCGGATTCAATACTGAATCTGGGGTATTTGGAGGTCTCCAAGATCCCGAAGGATATATCCTGCATCATTACCCTGGGAGGTGACGGTACTTTGATAAGGGTCGCAAGAGACACATCATACCTTAATATTCCGTTGATAGGTGTCAATCTCGGGCACTTGGGTTATCTTACCAGTTTGGGAAGCGAAGGCAATATAGAAGACATGGTAGATAAGTTGATCGCCGATGAGTACAGTATCGAAAACAGAATGATGTTAGATGCCTATGTGAAAAAGTCGGGTGCGGCATCAAAGACTCATCAGGCACTTAATGAGGTGGTGATCAAAGGGAATGCCTGTACTAAACTTATAAAATGCAGGGTATATGTCAATGAAGAATTATTAAATGAATATTGTGCGGACGGTATAATAGTTGCAACACCCACAGGGTCTACAGCATATAATTTGAGTGCGGGCGGTCCCATAGTGGAACCGGGCGCAAGGATGTTCATAATCACAGCCATATGTCCGCATGTGCTCAATCAAAGAAGCATAGTACTTGAACCTGACAGCAATATAGAAATAGAACTTACGAATGATAATAAACAAGAGGTCTTTGCGGTATTTGACGGAGATATACAAATAAGGTTCGATCATAACAGCAGATTGATCGTAAAAGAGTCCGATACCAAAACAAAACTGATCAAGTTAAAGGGCGGGACCTTTTTAGACAACTTACGAACTAAGATGTCCAGAATATAAGAAGAAAGATGATTACATGGTATGAAAAAATTAAGACATGCTATGATAGTGGAACTGATTGAGAAAGAAGTCATAGAGACTCAGGAGGAGCTTGCGGACAGACTCAAAAAAGCCGGATTTGATGTGACGCAGGCAACCGTATCAAGAGATATAAGAGATCTTAAGCTCAGTAAAGTTACACTTGATAACGGAAAACAAAAATATGTATTGATAAAAGAAAAGAATAACGCAGCCAGGAAGTATATAAGGGTATTACAGGAAGGTTTTGTATCCATGGATATGGCACAGAACATACTTGTGATAAAGACCATGCCCGGACTTGCCATGGCTGTTGCGGCTGCTTTGGATGAACTCAACATAGAGGGTATGCTTGGATGTATAGCAGGCGATGATACTATAATGTGTGCGATAAAAGATGTGACCTTGACATACGATGTTATGACAAGGCTTTCTGATATGCTTGAAAAATAAGGAGAATTATGCTACTGGAGTTGCATGTAAAAAATCTTGCTTTGATCGAACAGGTCGACCTTGAATTTTTTGACGGTCTTACTGTCTTATCCGGTGAAACGGGTGCAGGTAAGTCCATACTTATTGACTCTATTAATTTGGCACTGGGTGCAAAAGTCGGCAGGGATGTCGTAAGAGCAGGTGCGGAATTTGCTTACATAGAACTGTTGTTTTGTATAAATGACAGAGCGAAACTTGAAGCGATAAGGGCAATGGATATAGAAGTCGGCGAAGACGGTCTTATCACAATGGCAAGAAAGATAAGTAAGCAAAAGAATGTACTTAGGATCAACGGTGAAGTAATAGCGGCTGCAAAGGGAAGAAAACTCATGTCCTTGCTTATAGATATACATAGCCAGCATGAAAGTTACGGACTTTTGGAAGTAAGTAAGCAATTGCAACTTATAGACTTGTTTTCGGAAGATAAAGTCAGGTCTGTAAAAAACGATATCAAAGAAGAATATCAAAGACACAAGCTTATTGAAGAAAAATTGTCCGAGACCCTTGAGGAGAAGTTAAGAAAAAGAGAGATCGAATTCCTTAAATTCGAAATAGAAGAAATAGAAGAGGCAAAGCTTAAAGAGGGTGAAGAGCAGGAACTTGTCCAAAGATATTCAAAAATAAAAAATGCTTCAAGAATAGCCGATGCATTGTCAAAGATAAGTTCATACATGGAAGAAGACGGTATAAGCCCCTCACTCAAGCTTATATCCGGAGTTGTGCAATATGATGAAGAACTGTCGGATATTGAGAGTCAACTCTCGGATGCGGAATCTATTATTGCAGATTTAAGACACAGTATATATAATTATATAGATGCACTGGACTTTGATGAAGAAGAATTCGATATCATAAATAACAGACTTGATACTGTTAGAAATCTTCAAAGCAAATATTCGGACGATATCAAAGAAATAGAAAAGATACATGAAGAGAAAAAGAAAAGACTTGAATTTCTTGAAAATTACGAAGAACTTATAAGTGAATATAAAAAGCAACAAAAAGAATCGGTAAAAAGACTTGAGGAACTTTGTGACAGGCTCAGTGAAATAAGAAAAGAATCGGCACAGGTGCTTAAAGATAGTATTATAAGGGAGCTTCACGATCTTAACTTCCTCGGAGTTGATTTTGATATAGAATTCAAAAAACTCACCGACTTTACTCCGCAGGGTACAGATAGCGTAGAACTGATGATAAGTACCAATCCGGGGAATCCGAAAAAACCTTTAAGAGAGATCGCCAGCGGAGGAGAACTTTCCCGTATCATGTTGGCGATCAAGACTGTACTTGCCGATCTTGACGAAGTCGATACATTGATATTTGATGAGATAGACACAGGTATCAGCGGAAGAACGGCACAAAAGGTGTCTGAAAAGCTCATGCTTATAGGAAGAGGTCATCAGGTATTATGCATTACACATTTACCTCAGATAGCGGCTATGGCTGATCATAATTATCTTATAGAAAAACATACCGACGGACACAGTACAAAAACCGAGATATCCCATGTCAAAGACAATAGATTGGTCGAAGAAATAGCCCGTCTGATAGGCGGCAGCAAGATCACGGAAGCGGTATTGCAAACGGCAAAAGAAATGAAGGATCTGGCAGATAAATTAAAGGGATAGATATATTTAAGAAAGGGGAATATATGAAAAATATATTATTTGTTGCTTCAGAAGCGGTGCCTTTTATAAAGACCGGAGGTTTGGCGGATGTTGTCGGATCGCTTCCGGGGTACTTTGACAAGAGATATTTTGATTGTAGAGTAATATTGCCGAAGTACATGTGTATTCCTTGGGAGCTTAGAGAGCGCTTGGAGTATGTATCGCATTTTTATATGGATTATCTGGGGCAAAGCAGGTATGTGGGTATATTGAAGACTGTGTATGAGAATGTAACATATTATTTTATAGATAATGAGGGGTATTTTTCGGGAGACAGACCTTACGGTAACTGGCTTTACGACTTGGAGAAATTCTCATTCTTTCTTTGGCGGCACTTTCCGCACTTCCGGTGATAGGATTCAGACCGGATGTGGTTCATTGCCATGATTGGCAGACCGGTCTCATACCGGTGTTTTTGAAAGACAGATTCAGAGAAGGTGAGTTCTACAGAGATATGAAATCGGTATTTACCATACATAACCTTAAGTTCCAAGGTGTTTGGGATGTGGATACCATTAAAAGATTTTCAACGCTGCCGGGGTATTATTTTACCGATGATAAACTGGAGTCATATAAAAACGGAAATATGCTAAAGGGCGGAGTGGTTTATGCGGATGCGGTGACCACGGTAAGTAAGACCTATGCCAAAGAGATACAGACGGAATTCTTCGGAGAGGGACTGGACGGACTTATGAGAGCCAGACAAAATTCTCTCAGAGGAATAGTAAACGGTATAGATTATAAAGAATTTAATCCTGCAACCGACGGCTATATATATCAAAAGTACGATGCCAAGAATTTCAGAAAAGAAAAGTGTAAGAATAAGACCGGTCTTCAAAGCGATCTTGGTCTTGATGTCGATGAAGGCAGATTTATGCTGGGTATCGTATCCAGATTGACCAGTCAAAAAGGTCTGGATCTGGTAAGATGTGTGATAGAGGAGATCTGTCAGGAGGATACGCAACTTGTCGTACTGGGAACGGGAGACGAGGAATATGAAAATATGTTCAGGCATTATGACTGGAAATATTGCAACAGAGTATCCGCACAAATATATTATTCGGAAGCGATGTCTCATAAGGTGTATGCGGCATGTGACGCATTTCTCATGCCTTCTTTATTTGAACCTTGCGGTCTGAGTCAGCTAATATCTTTAAGATACGGTACCGTTCCTATAGTAAGGGAGACCGGAGGACTTAAAGATACGGTAGAGCCTTATAATGAGTATGAGAACAGAGGAACCGGATTCAGTTTCAGCAACTACAATGCTCATGAGATGCTTGAAAGTATTAGATATGCAAAACATGTTTTTTATAACAACAAGAGAGAATGGCATAAGATCATAGACAGAGGAATGGCTAAGGATTATTCCTGGACTTCCTCCGCACTTGAATATCAGGAATTATATGATTGGCTTATAGGATATTAACATAAGGAGATAAATTAATGCATATATGGCATGAATTACAGTCTAACACAGTTTTGGTAAGCGCTGTTACGGCATGGTTCGTAGCTCAGGTTTTAAAAACTCTGATAGATCTGTGGTATACAAAAGAATTTTCTATAGAAAGGATGTGGGGGAGCGGCGGTATGCCGAGTTCCCATAGTGCAACCGTATGTGCACTGATGATCTCGACCGCATTTGAATATAAAGTTACTTCATTTGAGTTTGCCGTAACTTTTGTACTTGCTTCAATAGTTATGCATGATGCTATGGGAGTAAGAAGAGAGACCGGAAGACAGGCTAAGCTTCTTAACCTGATACTTGATTCCGATTTTATGGATATAAAGGGTATAGAGGACTTTGAGAAAAGACTGAAGGAATTTGTCGGACATACCCCTTTGCAGGTTTTTATGGGGGGAGTGCTTGGAATAATAATAGCGGTAATAATAAATATGGTATTACATCCGGTTTAATAAGAGTATTTTTATGGGATGAATTAGGATGAAAAGGAACTGTATAAAGATGGATTTTGCACAAAATTATAAGATGGTGTGAAGAAAATCTATTTTTAGGCAGTTCCTTTAATATTTACTAAGTCCTATCTTTAGTGTATAATCTCATAGTGTTGGCGATACAGCTTCAAAATGTATGCCAACAGTAAACTCGCTTATGAATTATAGATTCAGGTTTTAAGCATTAAGGAGACAAATTAAATGATTAAACTTATAGCTTCAGATATTGACGGTACTTTGGTTGCAGACGGTACTGCCGATATTAACCCTGAAATATACGAAGTTATTTCTAAATTACATGACAGAGGAATTGCGATAGCTGTGGCTACAGGAAGACATTGGAAGAGTATAGATAATCTTTTTACACCCGTAGCCGATAAGATATTTTACATAGCCGATAACGGTGCTTACATGGGGACCAAGGACAGGAGCTTGTTCTTAAACGGAATACCGAAAGAAGAGGCGGTCAGGTTTATAAAAGATGTGCATAAGGATGAAAGGCTTCTCCCTGTAATAGCAACAAAAAGCTCATACTTTATAGATAGGAAGAATGAAAAATTCATGAAATGGATAAGAGAAGGCTATCAGGGGCAGGTTGATTACTTAGAAGATTTCTCAATGCTCGAAGAAGATATTCTAAAGATATCCGTATATTGTGAAAACATATATAATAAGGTAGATGATTTAATAAAAGATCATAATGATGTTTTGGATCTTAGATATTCAGGCACTATGTGGCTCGACTGTGTAAGAAAAGATGTAAGCAAGGGATCTGCGATAAGAACATTGCAGGAAAGCCTTTGTATCAAACCCGAAGAAACTTTGGTATTCGGAGATCAGTGTAATGATATAGATATGCTCAGATCGGCTTATTATTCATTTGCGGTATCCAATGCGGTAGATGACCTAAAAGCGGTTGCAAGATTCGAAACAAAGGCAAATGTCGAAGACGGAGTGCTTGATATAATGAAAATGCTTTTGTAGCAGCTAATGGAGTAAAGATGCTTAAATTAAGTAAAAAAAACATATTGTTTTTAGCATTGCTAATAATCCTCGGCAGTTTTTTAAGTTCCTGCAGAATAGCCGAGAATATAGCTAAGGACGAAGAGAATAATATACATGTAGATTACAGTGCCGAACAAATGCTTCTTATCACCGCTTCCAGAAAGAAACATATCAATGATTTCTATACAAATGCTATATGGGATGTACCAACAGGTGAGGAATACGCAAGTTATAATGATGTGTTTCTTGAAGAGATGCAAGTCTTCTTTATACAGCTTAAGGTACTAAACAGTATGGCTGAGGAAAGCTCCGGGACACTTAATTCCAAGGAGACGGGAGATGTAAAGGATGCAGCACTTAAATTTTATAATGAACTCAAGAATTCAAGTGTAAACTTCGGCAATATAGATTATTCCGACGTGGAAAAGATGTTTATAGAATATGCGACGGCACTCAAATTCAGAAACAGTATGGCTAATGATAAAAGTCTTGAAGTCAGCGAAAACGATGCCAGAGTGATGCATTTGCAAAGAATAGTCCTTGACAGTGAAGAAAAAGCCAATGAAGTCTACGGACAGGTCACTGCCGAGGGAGCTGATTTTGCATCTATAGCCAAGGCTAATTCCATAGACAAGAACGTCGTGATAAGTGTGGGTCATGAGGATCTGGATCCGGTTTCCGATGAAGCGGTATCCGTGCTTAGTGACGGACAAATAAGCGGTATCTTAAACGTGGATTCCAGGTATTACATATACAAATGTATTGAAGGCTATGACAAGGACGCTACTGCTGCAAAGAAGACCAAGTTACTAAACGATCGAATAGATGCCAAACTTAAAAACTCATACAATCAATACCTTATGAGCAAGCAGGTAGATATAGATGATAAGGCTTGGAACAAAATGATAAAAGAACTTTCAAATATAGATCTTGACAGTATGAGTGTGGATTTTATGAACAGTTTTCGGGAGGCCGATATATGGTAGCTTATGAAATAGTTGATAAAAAAAGTTTCACCTCAGAACTTTTCGATGGGAAGTTATTTGATGATTTTTTGTCGGTATCGGCGGAAATAGTAACTTATAATACATTTAATATAGACGGAAAGATCAAAAAAGCGTACTATAGTGATGAAGAAAGAACCGAACTTGCTTTAAGTGAATATTCAAAGTGGGAAGTTATAAGACCTGTGTGTTTTAACCTGATAAAGGGAAAGAAACTCCCCGTATCTTTTTAAACTGGTGCTCAAGTTAAGTGAGGCTGAAAAAGAGATCTTTCTTAAAGAAAAAGAGATAAATAATATACCTGTATCACATTTATATATAAATATCAGATATGAGGACAATAATATTCGTTGCATAGGAGCATGTTCATATAACGAATTTGTTACAGATAAAAAGTGCGGAGACAAAAATGGGATGAATATATCAAAAGAATATTTGGTAAAAAGCAGGTATAGACATTACTAAAATAGAATAGGTATAATTAAGGTATCCTATTCAAAAAGGACATTATAACCAAAGGTTTCAATTAATTATAATAATACATGGAGGTAATCATGAAGGGAAACGTAATAGTAGGGCAGTCAGGCGGACCAACATCTGTTATAAACTCAAGCCTTGCGGGAGTTTTTAAGATGGCTAAGGAAAGAGGTTATAACAAGGTATACGGTATGAGAAACGGTATACTTGGTTTGCTTGATGAAAGATATGTAGATTTATCGGAGTATTTACAAAATGATCTGGATGTGGAGATACTTAGAAGAACTCCGGGTGCCTTCCTTGGTACATGTAGATTTAAACTTCCTAACTTTGATGCGGATAAAGAGCTTTATGAAAGCATATTCGCTATTTTAGATAAACTCAACATCGAGTGCTTTATATACATAGGCGGTAATGATTCTATGGATACTATCAACAAGCTTGCAAAGTATGCGGCTGCTAACGGCAAAAAGCAAAGATTTGTAGGTTGTCCTAAGACTATAGATAATGACCTTGTATTAAACGATCATACCCCGGGATTCGGAAGTGCCGCAAAATACATCGCAACATCTGTAAAGGAAATCATAATAGACAGTCTCGGTATGTCTTACAAGAAGAAGAATATCGTCGTGATAGAGATCATGGGAAGAAATGCAGGCTGGCTTACAGCGGCAAGTGCTCTTTCAAAGGGTGAGGATTGTGAAGGACCTGATATGATCTATCTTCCTGAGACAGTATTCGATATGGATAAGTTCAATGCCAAGGTAGAAAAGCTTCTTTCAGAAAAAGATATAGTTGTTGTTGCCATATCAGAGGGTATCAAGCTTGCCGACGGAAGATATGTAACAGAACTCGGAAGTGACAATGCTTACGTGGATGCTTTCGGACACAAGCAGCTTACAGGTACCGCAACATACCTTGCAAACACATTGGCTGCTAAGTTCGGATGCAAACAAGAGCTATAGAGTTCTCAACACTTCAAAGAAGTGCCGCACACATGGCAAGCAAGGTTGATATGGATGAGGCATTCATGGTAGGTAAGGCTGCTATAAAGATAGTTGATGAAGGCTCAACAGGTATGATGGTTGCAATTGAAAGAGTATCAAATGCACCATATCAGAGCACCTATGCAATACATGAGATAGACAAGGTTGCCAACGGAGAAAGAACCGTACCTAAAGAGTGGATCAACGAAGAAGGAGACTATGTGACACAAGAGTTCATAGACTATGCTAAGCCTTTGATCGAGGGTGAGTTCTATCCGTACATAGTAAACGGTATTCCAAGACATCTTGTGATCAAGTAAAATTATACAGCAATAAAATTTGTTTTTATAATAGCAAGTTCGTCAAGTTTCCCGAGGAAAATTGGCGAACTTGTTCTAAATATTTCCTTAAATGACAATGGAGGTCAAAATGAGCGTCAGACGTATTTACGTGGAAAAAAGGCAAGATTATGCGGTTAAAGCAAAAGAGCTTAAAGAAGAACTGAAAACCTACTTGGGTATAAAAGGTGTAGACAATATTAGAATACTTAATCGTTACGATATGGATAATATATCGGATGAAATATATAAAAAAGCTTTAGTCAATGTATTTTCGGAACCTCCTGTAGATAATTATTATGAAGAAACGATAGAGCTTTTGAAAGGCGACAGAATCTTTACAGTGGAATATATGCCCGGTCAATTTGATCAAAGAGCAGACTCTGCCGTACAGTGTATAAAGCTGCTTGAAAGTGATGTGGAAGTTTTGGTGAAGAATGCCACGACCTATGTAGTGAGCGGCAATATAAGTGACGGTGAATTCGAGCAAATAAAGGCTTACTGTATAAATCCCGTAGACTCGAGAATAGCCGATGAGGCAAAGCCGGAAAACCTTTACGCAGAATTTGAAACTCCTGCGGATGTGGAACATATTAAAGACTTCTGTACCATGAGTATTAAAGATTTCGAAGCTTTATACGATAACTTAAGTCTTGCTATGAGTTATAAGGACTTTTTGTACATTAGGGAATATTTTGAAAAAGAAGAAAAAAGAGATCCTAGTATTACCGAGATAAGGGTACTGGATACATATTGGTCTGACCATTGCAGACATACAACATTCTTAACGGAATTAAAACAAATAGAATTTGAAGACGGCTTTTATGCGGATGCAATAAAGCAAAGTTATGAAGAATATTTAAAAGACAGAGAAGAAGTTTTTGAAAGACCTGAAGAAAGACCTGTATCTTTAATGGATCTTGCACTTATGGCTATGAGAAAGCTTAAAAAAGAAGGACTTCTTAAGGAGCTTGAAGAGTCTGAGGAGATCAATGCCTGTTCGATTATAGTACCTGCGTATGTAGACGGTGTCAAGGAAGAGTGGCTCATAAACTTTAAGAATGAGACACATAATCACCCTACGGAGATAGAACCTTTCGGAGGTGCTGCGACCTGTCTGGGAGGTGCTATAAGAGATCCGCTTTCCGGAAGAACCTATGTGTATCAGGCTATGAGAGTCACCGGAGCGGCAGACCCGAGAAAGTCCATAGAAGAGACTGTAAAGGGGAAGCTTCCGCAAAGAAAGATAGTTACCACTGCGGCAGCGGGATATTCTTCATACGGTAATCAGATAGGTCTTGCTACGGGTTATGTAAAAGAAATATACCATCCGTCTTATGTTGCCAAGAGAATGGAGATAGGTGCCGTAATAGCGGCTAATAAAAAAGAAAATGTGATTAAATGTAGTCCGTCTGTCGGAGACAGTATAATACTTCTCGGAGGAAGAACGGGAAGAGACGGTTGCGGAGGAGCTACAGGTTCATCTAAGGCACATACGGGTGAGTCTATGGCAGAGTGCGGTGCGGAAGTACAAAAGGGTAATGCACCGACAGAAAGAAAGATACAAAGATTATTCAGAAGAAAAGAAGTCAGTTTACTTATAAAAAAATGTAACGATTTCGGTGCGGGTGGAGTATCGGTAGCTATAGGCGAGCTTGCTGAAGGACTTAGTATTGACCTTGATAAAGTGCCTAAGAAATATGCCGGACTTGACGGAACAGAAATAGCCATATCAGAGTCACAGGAAAGAATGGCTGTTGTTATAGCACCGGAAAATGTGGAAAAGTTTTTAGCCTATGCTAAAGAGGAGAACCTGGAGGCGGTTGAAGTTGCCAAGGTCGAAAGCGAAAAAAGACTTGTTATGAGCTGGAGAGGCAAGAAGATCGTAGATATAAGCAGAGCCTTTTTAGATACAAACGGTGCAAAACAGGAAGCACAAGTTTATGTAGGCATGCCCGATAAAGACAAAAATATATTTGCAAAGACCAAAGTTGCAAATATTAAGAATAAATGGATAGATATGCTTAAGGACCTAAACTCTTCCTCTCAAAAAGGTCTGGTAGAGATGTTTGACTCTACTATAGGAGGAAAGAGCGTATACATGCCGTACGGCGGAAAATATATGCTCAGTGAGACTCAAAGTATGGTTGCAAAACTGCCTTTGGTCGATAAAGATTCTGATTTTGTGACTGTCATGAGTTACGGATTCGATCCTTACGTGGCTCAATGGAGTCCTTACCACTCAGCAGCTTATGCGGTACTTGAGTCTGTTGCGAGAATAGTGGCAGCAGGCGGAGATTACAGTAAAGTATACTTAAGTTTCCAGGAGTACTTCAAAAAGCTCGGTAAAGAAGCCAAGAGATGGGGCGAGCCTTTTGCGGCATTGCTTGGTGCATTCTCAGCACAAAAGGGACTTTCACTTGCCGCAATAGGAGGTAAGGACTCAATGTCGGGAAGTTTTAACGACTTGGACGTGGTTCCCACACTGGTATCTTTTGCGGTAGCACCGGGAAGTGTTGACGATATCATAAGTCCGGAACTTAAGAATAAGGGTTCCAAGTTAATACTTATTGATATAGCTAAGGATAAGTATGATATGCCCGACTATGCCAATGTAAAAGAGACCTATGCAAAGGTATATGAAGATATAAAGAACAAGAGGATAGTGTCAGCCTATGCTTTGAACAGATTCGGTATAGCACAGGCGATCTCATATATGGCTTTCGGTAATAAACTCGGTGTAAAACTTGAGCATAATCTGGATGAAAGAGAGATTTTTGCTTCAAGATTTGGAAGCCTGGTGGCTGAAGTCAAAGAGGGAGAACTTGCAGGTCTTAATTGTACCTATACCGTTATCGGAGAGGTCACGGGAGAAGGTTTTATAGAATATAAGGATACAAAGATAAGTCTCGAAGAGGCTATAGAAGCTTGGCAGGAGACTTTGGAGCCTGTATTCCCTACAACTGTGGAAGAGGTCAAAGACAAAAAACTTGCTGTTAAGCTTTTTGAAGCCCCCAGGGTACATATATGCGACAAGAAATGCGTAAAACCTCAGGTTATCATACCTGTGATGCCGGGAACAAACTGTGAATACGATTCCGAGAGAGCATTTATAAGAGCAGGTGCGAACGCAAGTTCTATAATATTCAGAAATAACAGTCCGGAAGATGTAAGAGAATCCGTAAAAGAATATGCCAATGCTATATCAAAGGCTAATATATTAATGCTACCGGGAGGATTTTCTGCGGGTGATGAACCTGACGGATCCGCAAAATTCTTTGCAACGGTATTCAGAAACGACCTTATAAGAAGAGAAGTTGAAAAACTGCTTAAGGACAGAGATGGACTTGTACTTGGAATATGTAACGGATTCCAGACACTTATAAAACTCGGACTTGTAACGGACGGGGTTATAAAAGATCAGGATGAGCACTCACCGACACTAACTATGAACAGCATAGGAAGACATATATCAACCATGGGATATATCAAGGTGATGAGCAACCTTTCACCATGGCTAAGAAAGGCGCAGCTTGGAGGAGTCTACGCTAATCCGGCTTCACACGGAGAAGGAAGATTTGTTGCACAGACCGAGGATATAGAAATTCATAGCAAACGGACAGATCGCAACAATGTATGCAGACCTTGATTCAGACCCAAACATTGGAGATAGATACAACTTCAACGGCTCATATATGGCAGTAGAAGGAATGAGCAGTCCTGACGGAAAGGTACTCGGAAAAATGTTACATTCAGAAAGAATAGGACATGGAGTATCCATAAATATATACGGAGAACAGGACATGAAAATCTTCGAATCAGGCGTGGAATACTTTACTGCATAAGCTCTTATGCATGTAAAAGCAACTATACATGCTTGCATGTATAGTTGTTTTTACATAACATAAGGCAACAGGTATGAGGAAGAAGTGCGAAGCACGAAATCCGAATACCTGTTACGGATGCGTGAGTGCAAAGCACGAAGCATCCGAGAGCTTATGCAGGAAGAAAGAGAGGTATGAGGAAGAAGTGCGAAGCACAAAATCCGAATACCTGTTACGGATGCGTGAGTGCGAAGCACGAAGCATCCGAGAGCTTATGCAAAGTAAAAGTATGGACGGTATGAGGAAGAAGTGCGAAGCACGAAATCCGAATAGAAAGAAAATTAATAAATATGGAAGGAATAGTTTTTGTTATAAAACTTTATAAAAAGGATGAATATAGTAGCAAAATTTGGCGGAAGCTCTCTTGCGAGTGCGGAACAATTTAAGAAGGTCGCAGATATAATACATGCAGACAACGACAGACGTTTTGTAGTACCTTCCGCTCCGGGTAAAAGAAATGATAATGATGACAAAGTAACGGATCTGTTATACTCCGCTTATGAACACGCTGCCGCCGGTTTGGAATATAAGCCCATAATGGAAAAAATAAAAAACAGATATAGGGATATTATTCAGGGATTGGAACTTGACCTTAGTTTGGATGAAGAGTTTGATACTATAGAAGACCTGTTTATAAAAAAAGCCGGAAGAGAGTACGCAGCTTCAAGAGGAGAATATCTCAACGGTATAATCATGTCCAAATATCTTGATTTTCCGTTTATAGACGCTGCAAAAGTAATATTTTTCAATGATGACGGAACATTCGATTCCGAATATACGGACAGAGTACTTTCAAAAACATTAGAGGGACTGGAACATGCCGTTATACCGGGATTTTACGGAACCGATCATAACGGTAATATCAGAACATTCTCAAGAGGCGGATCGGATATAACCGGTTCTATAGTCTCAAGAGCTGCAAGAGCCGATATGTATGAGAACTGGACAGATGTATCGGGATTTTTGGTTACAGACCCGAGGATCATAAGACATCCCGAGGTAATAGATACGATCACCTACAGAGAGTTAAGAGAGCTTTCTTACATGGGAGCAAGCGTTTTACATGAAGAGGCAATATTCCCGGTAAGAGTGGGCGGAATACCTATAAATATCAAAAATACCAACAGACCGGGCGATAAAGGCACCATGATAGTGGAAAGCACCTGTAAACGTTCAAGATTTACAATAACCGGTATTGCAGGTAAAAAAGGATTTTGTTCTGTTAATATAGATAAGACCATGATGAATTCGGAAGTGGGATTTTGCAAGAAAGTCCTTGATGTATTTGAAAAGAACAAAATGTCCATAGAGCATATGCCTTCAGGAATAGACACCATGTCCGTAGTGGTACATCAGAATGAATTTGAAAAAAATGAGCAAAATGTAGTAGCCGGCATACACAGAGCAGTGAAGCCGGATTCGGTAGATATAGAGACCGGACTTGCCCTGGTTGCGGTAGTGGGAAGAGATATGAGGGCAAAAAGAGGTACAGCGGCAAGGATATTTGCAGCCCTGGCACACGCCAGGATAAATGTAAAGATGATAGATCAAGGATCATCGGAATACAATGTTATAGTCGGAATAAATGATAGTGATTTCGAAGATGCAATAAAAGCTATCTACGATATTTTTGTAAGCGTGGAACTGTAGGTAAATAATGAGTAAGGTAATAATTATAGGTGCGGGAGCTGCCGGTATAATGGCGGCTGTTTCCGCTACGCTTAACGGGCATACTGTAAGTATTTACGAAAAGAACGACCGTATAGGAAGAAAACTTTATATTACGGGCAAAGGGCGTTGTAATATAACTAATGCTGCAGATATGAAGACTATTATGGAAAATGTAGTAAACAATTCCAAATTTCTGTACAGTGCATTTAAGCAATTTGATAATCAAGATGTAGTGGAAATGTTGGAAAATGCAGGCTGTCCCACTAAAGTGGAAAGGGGAAACAGAGTATTTCCCGTATCGGACAAGTCATCGGATGTGATCAAAGCATTTCAGAAGATATTGTCGGAATTGTCGGTCGAAGTTAATCTGAAGGCAGAAGTAAACTCTTTGATCATAGAGGATTCAATTTGTAAGGGAATAAAACTGGCTGATAAGAGCATATATGCGGATGCGGTAATAGTAGCCACCGGAGGACGATCTTATCCCGGAACAGGTTCCACGGGAGACGGGTACAGATTTGCTAAAAATTCCGGTCATAAAGTCGGTAAACTATATCCGAGCCTGGTGCCTTTTACGCTTGAAGAAAAGGAAGAAATAAAGCAATTACAAGGACTTTCGCTTAAAAATGTCGCAGTTGAAATATATGACGGTGATAAAAATATTTATAAAGACTTCGGAGAAATGTTATTTACACATTTCGGTATAAGCGGTCCTACATTGATATCCGCAAGCTCATACGCTGTTGAAAGAATAATAGATGATAAAAAGAAACTAAGAATAGTTATAGATCTAAAGCCTGCTTTGGATAATGAAAAGCTGGATGCAAGACTTTTAAGGGACTTTGAAAGTGCGAAAAATAAACAATTAAAGAATGTTTTGCCGAAACTTTTACCGCTAAAACTGATTCCGGAAGTACTTAGACAGGCGGATCTGAAAGAAGATATAAAGATCTGCAATATAACCAGGAAAGAAAGACTAAAGCTCCTTTATGCACTTAAAAATTTGAGTTATACTATAGACGGTGTTAGAGGATTTGAGGAAGCTATCATAACAAAGGGTGGAGTTGATGTATCCGATATAAACCCTAAAACCATGGAATCCAGGCTGATCACATCCTTGTATTTTGTCGGTGAGGTGCTTGATATCGATGCATTGACGGGAGGATATAACCTACAAGTGGCTTGGTCTACGGGCTATGCGGCAGGAGGTAATATAGAATATGTATAAAAGTATAGCTATAGACGGTCCGTCAGGTTCCGGAAAGTCTACAATAGCAAGGTTGTTGAGTGAAAAACTTGAATTTTTGTATATAGATACAGGAGCGATGTACAGAGCCATAGCTTTGTATATTGATCGATTAAAAAGTGAAGGATCTGTAGAAACAAAGATCGAAAAATATTTGGAAGATATAGATATAGCCATCAGGCATGAGAACGGTATACAAAAGATCTGTCTTAACGGTGAAGATGTATCTGCTGATATAAGACAGGAGGCTATAGGGAATCTGGCAAGTGTCATAAGTGTCTATGCAAATGTCAGAGAAAAACTTGTAGCACTGCAAAGAAATATAGCAAAAAAACATAATGTAGTAATGGACGGCAGAGATATCGCAACTACGGTCTTGCCGAATGCCGATGTTAAAATATTTCTTACCGCTAAGCCGCATACAAGAGCTTTGAGAAGATATAAAGAATTATTGGAAAAAGGCATAGAGGCTGATATCAATGATATAGAAGCCGATATAATCAAAAGAGATGAAAGAGATATGAACAGAGAGATATCTCCTTTAAGACAGGCTACGGATGCCTATGTAGTGGATTCATCCGACAAAAATCTTGATGATACACTTACGGAAATTCTTTTTTTATGTGAAGAGGAAGTTTGATGAAAGAAGTTAAATTAGCTAAAAGTGCGGGCTTTTGTTTCGGTGTCGAAAGAGCTGTACAAAAGGTTTATGATGAGGTCAAAAAAAACAATGGAAAAGTATATACATACGGACCTATTATACATAATGACGAAGTAATAAAGGATCTGAGATCCAAAGGGGTGGATGTTATAAAAGATAAGGAAGAACTTATCAACGCTCCCAAGGGTACATTAGTGATAAGATCGCACGGTGTCGGAAAAGAGGTATATAAAAGCTGTGAAGAGACGGGATTCGAGATAGTAGATGCCACCTGTCCCTATGTCAGAAAGATCCACAGAATAGTTGAAGCCGAATGTAAAAAGGGAAACAAGGTAATAATAGTGGGAAATCCCGACCATCCGGAGGTTCAAGGTATAAAAGGTTGGGGGGATGACTCTACTGTGGTAATAGAAAATTATGAAGATTTCACAGCTTTAGGTATAGAAAAGGGTGCAAAACTATACATAGTAGCACAAACTACTTATAATCATGAGAAATTTCAAGAACTTGTTGATAAAATTAAGGTTTTAGAGTATGATATAACTTGCTTTAATACAATTTGCAGTGCAACACAGGAGAGACAAACAGAGGCAGGAAAGATAGCGGCTGAAGTTGATACAATGATAGTGATAGGAGATAAGAATAGTTCAAATACGACCAAATTGGTCGATATATGTAAAAATACATGTAATAAAACTATTTTTATACAGACGGCAAAAGATTTGGAAACTGAGGAGTTGCAAAGCGGACAGAGTATTGGTATTACAGCAGGAGCATCAACGCCAAAACATATAATTGAGGAGGTTCAAAATAATGTCAGATCTAAGTTTTGAACAAATGTTAGAAGGAACATTGAAAACTATTCATACAGGGGAATTGGTTACAGGTAAGGTTATAGATGTCAAGGAAGACTCTATAGTGCTTAACGTAGGATATAAGTCAGATGGTATTATTACCAGAGACGAGTATAGCCAGGATTCAAACCTAGATTTGCGTACAGTGGTCAAAGTCGGTGATGAGATGGAAGCAAAGGTTCTCAAGGTAAATGATGGTGAGGGTCAGGTTGCACTTTCATACAGAAGAATAGCTCAAGACAAGAGCAATAAGAGACTTGAGGAAGCTTTCAACAACAAAGAAGTGCTTAAGGCTAAGGTCGTAGCGGTTCTTGATGGTGGACTCAGTGTCGCTGTAGAGGAAAGCAGAGTTTTCATACCGGCAAGTCTGGTATCCGACTCATATGAGAAGAATCTCCAAAAATATAAGGATGAAGAGATAGAATTCGTTATTATAGAATTTAATCCTAAGAGAAGAAGAGTTATAGGTGACAGAAAGCAGCTCTTGGTTGCTAATAAACAAACTTCAAGAGGAGCTTTTTGCAAGAATAAGACTCGGAGATGTTGTAGAAGGTACAGTTAAGAATGTTACAGACTTCGGAGCATTCATAGATCTCGGCGGAGCTGACGGACTTCTCCATATTTCAGAGATGAGCTGGGGAAGAACAGAGAATCCTAAGAAGGTATTTAAGAGTGGAGATAAGGTAGAGGCATTTATCAAGGACGTATCAGGAGATAAGATTGCTTTGAGCCTTAAGTTCCCGGATAAGAATCCATGGCTTGATGCAGGAGTTAAGTATGCTATAGGCAACGTAGTATCAGGTACAGTTGCAAGAATGACAGACTTCGGAGCTTTCGTGGAACTTGAATTGGGAGTGGATGCACTTTTACATGTGTCACAGATAGCTGTAGAGCACGTTGATAAGCCTTCTGATGTACTCAAGGTAGGTGACAAGGTTGAAGCTAAGATAGTTGACTTTAACGAAGAAGATAAGAAGATATCTTTAAGTGTAAAGGCACTTAAGCTTGAGGAGGCAGCTAAGAATCAGGAAGTTAATGCTGAAGAGGCTGCAAGTGAAGAAGTAAAGTCTGAAGAATAATTTAATGAAAAAGGATCGGGAGATACCGGAATACGATTTTGGTATTTCCCGATCATAAAGTATCGGGATGTAGCGCAGATTGGTAGCGTACTTGACTGGGGGTCAAGGGGTCGCAGGTTCAAGTCCTGTCATTCCGACTAAAAGAAAACGGCTTAAGTAGGCGAGAAAATGCCTGTTTAAGCCGTTTTGTATGGATTGAGAAGTAAGTACAAGTATGACTATGTAATTGTTTTGTAGATGTCTAAAACAGGTCTAAAAATGCCCGATTTTAAAGTAGATGTCTAAAAAATGTCTAAGAAAAAAACAGTAAAAATCACAGCAATACAGCCTTTTCTATGGAGTCATTTACCTGTTCTTTTTCTTCTAAGATATGGCTGTATACATCGGATACCATTCTTTCTGTATCACCAAGTAGTCTTGCCAAAGGACGCATATAACGATTAAATCAGACTTTACAGTCACGCCTGCCTACCAAAGCTGAGACTCGCAGGCGTAGCCGATATCAATAAAGCCAATGAATTCCTTCACTACTACATAAAAGAATTCAATGAGAAGTTCGCACTTCCACTTTATGGCATCAAATCTGTCTTTTAAATGCAACCGTCTAAAAAAATAAACCTTACTTTGGCAGTTCTTACTGAAAGAACTGTTGACTCCGGACATGCAATTCAATTCGAGAAAAAGTTTTATAAGATGATAGATCATAAAGGAGTGCAGATCCATTATCGAAAAGGCACTAAAGTTATGCTTATTAAGGCATTTGACAGGTCTATGTTTGCATGTGTTAATGACAAAGATGTTTATGTACCGGAAAAGATACCGACACATGAGGATAAATCTAAGGACTTAGATGCTGATTACAAACCACCAAAACCAAAAAAGACTTACATTCCGGCTATGATCACTCTTGGAGGAGAAGCTATTTTAATAAATTTGTACACTCGCAGCCACACAGAATCGAAGAAGATTTAGAAAGTGCATAAAAAAAGCCCGGGATAAGGGGCTTATAAATTAATTATTTCGAGACATAATCATTTATGCTTGACAGGATAAAATAGCGTCGGTCTTCGACCGACGCTCTTGACTATGGGTCTGATTTTTTGATTATTATATTAATAAGGACGAATGCCAAATGATGGCATTCGCCTTAAAATAATACTTATCATAGAAGTCCGAAAGTTGGAATTTACAGACTTTGATTCACCCAGCCCGATTTTTTTATTTTTATATTTTTTTAATTTTTGGAAAAACAATACTATAGCAAATATATTAAACTATAAGAGTATATATCAATATAAAAAAATAATCTTATTTAAAATTATTCCTTATCTTTATTTATAATATTTTTTTGACACCTTCAACTGTTCCTTCAACAGCATCTTTAGCATCTTCAATAACCTCTTTGATTTTTGCAGCAGCTTTTTTTCAGCAACACCTTCTTTTTTTCTACTTTTTTTATCACCGGTCACTTTACCAATACCTTCTTTTACTGCACCCTTAGCTCGATCTATTTTTTTCTTCTAATGACATAAATAATCCTCCTTCTATTTAAAAATATTTTGTATGAAATTATTTAAATAATGATATAACATATACTACTAAAAATTTTTACAATTTACTATAGAAATGCTAAAAAAATATTATAGGTATAAAAAAATAAGTATAAAGAATATTTGAATATTAAAGTAATTTATTAATTATCTTCATAGCATCTCTTTTTGTTAAAAAAAGGACTTTTTTTGTTTTTTAACAAAAAAATAATGATACAACAAAAACCAACAAGTAATGCACATACTATAGAAGAAACTATTGATATTATAGTTAGATTTTTATCACCGGTTATTTTGTCTACTCCTTCTGTTACAGCGTCTTTGGCTTGGTGGATTTTTTCTTCTACTGCATCCTTAATATCCACGGCAACATCTTTAACTTTTGTAGTTGTTTTGTCTATATTACTTTCATCAGTTATTTTATCTACACCTTCTTTTGCGGCATCCTTGGTTTTTTCGATTTTTTCTTCAGCTGCATCTTTAACATCTTCAGCAACATCTTTAACTTTTGCAGTTGTTTTTTCAGCTGCCCCTTCAAATTCTGTTTTTTTATCATCTGTTACTTTACCAACAGTTTCTTTTAAAGCACCCTTAGCTTGATCGACTTTATCTTCTAATGACATAGACATAACTCCTTCTATATTTTTAATTATTTTTGTATACTTAAGTATTTAATCAATTGTTTTAAAAATATATAATTTCCTAAAAAGCTTTTTTTCTCTTTTACTAAAGAAAAAATTTAAGACAGCAACAACAACCGGTGCAGCTACAACAGAAGAAAATATTGATATTAGAACTAAATTTTTGTTTCCGGTTACTTTATCAAAGCCATCTTTTGCTATATCTTTAGCTTGATCGATTTTTTCTTCTATTGACAGAATAATAAATCCTTTCACTTAAAACTATACTTTTATATTATTAATCGTATTATTTATGTAAAAAATTACTCTCTTCTACCAAATAAAAACGAAACAACAGCAACAACTATTACAGCACCTAAGATAGAAGGAATCAATGACATTCCTGCCAAACTCGGACCCCATGTACCAAACAATGCTTGACCTACAGATGATCCTACTAAACCGGCAATTATATTTGCGATTATACCCATTGCACCACCTTTTTTAGTAATTGCCCCTGCGATATAGCCGATAAATCCTCCTACAATAATAGACCAGATCATATATTCCCCCTCCTTTTTAATTGTTATATATATAATATATCAATACTAAAAATTAAAAATAATATATATGCGTCCTATTATACATTATAAAAACGATTTTTTTGTCAAAAATAAAACAATAAATATATTTTTTTCAAATCCTTATTTAAAAACAATATTTACATATGGTTTTAAAATGTAATCACATATAAGACATACTATTGATTGTATATTATTAGATATTAGTCATTTTTTTCCAAATATTATTTATATAAGAGTTTGACCAAAAATAGAGTACTACTAAGAAATAGTATTCTAGAGTGTAAATATTGTTGTGATATAACATAGTTGTAACATGCTTGACCTAATAAGTTAAAATATTTAGAAGGAAAAGAGGTAGTTACAATGAGCAAATTATAATTACTTAAAAAACAAAAGGCAGAGTATCATCAGAACAAGGCAGAGATAAAATCAGTTATATCTAATATTTATCATTCCCAAGGAGGAGTAGACGGTTACCATATGATAGATATACTTAATATCCTCTTTTATTGAGTTAATCATACTATTATTGTATAATTAAAGGTAAAGTTTGTCTGATTAATTGAATACTAACTTTTTTTAAATTTATATGGAGATAGATAAAAATGCTGACAAGTATTGATAAGATTTTTGAAACAAGGTATTGAAAAAGTTCGGTTTTGATGATTATATTTTCGAAAAACAAGAAGGAACCTTTAAGCCATATACTTATAATAAATTTTATGAAGATGTATTAAAGTTCACTTCTTTTTTTTATGCGAAAAGTTTAAAGAATAAAAAAATAGCTTTATATGCGGAAAACTCATATAATTATATGGTGGCTGACATAGCTGTCATGGCTTATACGGGTATCTGTGTAACCTTGGCACAACAATGGACAGGTGAGGATATAAAAAATATAATAAGTGAAATATCTTTGGATGCTATAGTTTATGATAAAATGAAGTCAGCCGTAATAGATGAACTTAAAAAACAATATGCCGACATTGAATTTATAGCATTTGAAGATCTGCACAGATACAACGGACAAAATGCAGATGCCCCGACTGCTGTAGATACAAAGCTATGTTCTAAAATAGTATTTTCCTCAGGAACCACAGGAGATCCGAAGGCGGTAATGCTTTCACAAAAGAATATGTTTGCAAATGTTGATAATCTATTTAAAAGAACTGCTATGAATAATACCGACAGTTGCTATCTTTTTTTACCTCTCAGTCATACTTACGGAGGAATAGGGAATTTCCTCTATTCTCTTATATCGGGCATGAAGATATATTTGTGCAGTGATAAGACAAGGATAATCGAAGAGATAAGAGAAGTAAGACCGACTCTTTTTTGTGCAGTACCGCTTGTACTGAACAAGGTGTACGAATATGCTGTAAGCAGCAAAACACCGGTAAATGATATACTCGGAGGAAATATAAAATATTTATTTTGCGGCGGAGCTTTTTTCGATCCGAAGATAAGAAAATATATAAAAGATGAAGGAGTCAATCTTGTGGAAGCCTATGGTTTGTCTGAAACGACTTCACTTATCAGTTTGGAATATTCCTATGTTAAAGATGATTTTGACTCTGTAGGTACTATATTTGAGAATCAGACAGTAAGAATAGATGAGCCGGATGCGAACGGAGTCGGGGAGATAACTGTAAAGGGAGACAATATATTCATAGGTTATTATAATAGGGAAGATCTGTACAGATCGGTATTTGACGAGCTTGGATATTTTCATACGGGTGATATAGGTTATGTAAAAGGTGAAAAACTTTATGTTGTAGGAAGAAAGAAAAGAGTTATCATAAAACCTAATGCAAGGAATATATATCCTCAAGAGCTGGAGTCATTACTCAGCGAAAAACTTGGAATAGATGCCGTTAAAATATATGAAAAAAAAGATAAGATCCATTGCAGTTTATACAGTAACAGCTTTAGCTACAGTGAAGAACTTTTAGAAAAGATCAATTCGTATTTGCCCAAATATGCAAAAGTTGATAGTTGTGATGTAATAAAAAATAACCTGAGTACAAAACTTAAATAAATATGACATTAAAAAAAGAAAACTTGAAAAAGATCGTGAGAAGAAATTTAAAAAGAAAAATAATCTCCATGGATGAAAAAAAGAATTCGAAGATAAAGAGGGGATAACAGGAAAAAGTTGAGCAAAGCAGTATTAATTTACATAAATACGCTATTGTGTTTGAAGATAAGACAGCTGAGGAGCTGCTTGTAAAGTCCAAATCGAGAAATATCATTAAAAACGGAATAAAGCTATTAAACCATGATAATGATGTCCGTCTTTTATATTTATTGGCAAGGTATCATAAAATCTTGAGTTTTGATAAAAACTACATAAGAGAACTTGAGTTTTATGAAAATATAGATGAGAAATTAAAAAAATATACCGTACCGACCTACGCTTGTTATAAAAATGCATTGCAGTCAAGCTATCTTATTTTTATGAAGGAGATAAAGGGCGGTATTGAATTTGAAAAAAAGTATATATATAAGGCTCTGGATGTGATAAGCTCATTTCATAAGGAGTATTACGGGAAAAAAGAGTGTTGCGATATATTTAAATTAAATCATTATACGGATTTAGACTACAAAAGAAGCAGAAGACTTTTAAGCTATATATTCAAAAAATTTGAAGCTGAGAACAGGAATTATTTTTCAAGTAAAGGACTTGAGAAAATAGATGATTTTTTAAAGAATATACACATTTACCGCAAGAGTCTGCCGGAGCATAATACATTGACACACAATGACTTTTGCCAAAGAAATATATTTTTTCTTAGGGAAGAACTTATTATATACGACTGGGAACTTGCATGTTATCAAAACCCGGAGCACGATCTGATCGAATTTATGATGTTCGAAGCACATAAGTTTGAAGATGACGAAGTGAGAAAGATAGTAAAATATTTTAAGAACTCTCTTTTTTCTGCAATTGATATCGATATGAAAAAAGAAGAGTATAGTAGGATAATAGAGTTTAATATACTTGAATATATAGTCAATAAACTCAGTGTATACAGACTGGCTGATGTCAGTTTAAGATTTGATTTTATGAGTGTTGTTTGTAATAATGCGGCAAGATTGTTACAAATGACAGAAGAGGGATTTTAATGAACAGTGAATTGGATATTTTAGCTTTGGCAGATTACTTTGAAAAGTTTGAGAAAGAAGGTTGCGAAGCTTATTTAATTATTAATAAAAATATGAAAGATCATCAGGCAATGTTCGGCTTTGTCAAACTGGATAATAATATTGAAAGTGCAAAAGCGGTATTTTGCGCTATGGAAAAAAAGGCAAAGAAACTCGGTTTCAAAGATTTGATAGGACCTGTTAATTACAATACATGGATGTCTTACAGATTTGCAATGAGTAATTATGAATTAAAACTTTTTCCGGATTGCAACAACCCCGCTTACTACAATGATATCATCAAAGCTTTGGGATATAAGGAACTTTATACCTACAGAAGTGCAAGTATTGATATGAATAATCCGATGTTTGAGATCGGAGAAAGTGTATATAAAGAAAAACTTGAAGAAGGTTACAGATTTGAAGTATTAGATGGTGAGGATGCTATAAAAGTCGCAAGGCAAGTATATGATATCTCCAAAGATGCTTTTTCGGATGCCTATCTTTATTCCGGGATCCCCTATGAGATATTTGAAAAACTATACCTTTCATGGGTCAAGGGTCTGAGATTTTCTTTGATTCTTGCTTATAAAGATGATGATGCGATAGGATATGTATTCGGATATGAAAATCCGGTTGGAGAGGGATTTATTTCAAAAACAAGTGCGGTCATAAAAAAGTATCAAAAGCATAAAATATACAGTGCTCTTTTATATCTTGGCTGGAAATTGGTTTTGGATAAAGGCTATAAGGATATGATATATCATTTCCAGTGTGAACAAAAAGATACATTTAAGAGATTCGAGAAGAAAATAGAATCTAATGAAAAAAGATATGCGGTTTATGTTAAGGAGTTATAATGAAAAAGAGTGCAGAATATGCGTAAATGACAGCTCTGTAAGAAATATAAGATTTAACAAAGAAGGTGTATGCAATTTTTGCGAGAATTATTTGAATGAAAAGGAAAAGTTAAAAGACTATGATAAGCTTGAAACTCTTTTCACAGAAAGAATAGAGAAGATAAAAGGAAAGCACAGATATGACGCTGCAGTCGGTATATCCGGAGGTAAGGACAGCGTATTCGTGCTTTATGAACTGAAAGAAAAGTATGATCTTAATATCAAAGCCTTTACAATGAACAACGGATTTTTAAGTGATGAGGCAAGGCATAACATAGATAAAATAGTAAAAGAATTCGATGTTGAACATGAATATATTGACTTTGATAAAGAATTATTACAAAGATTTTACAGATATTCGGTAAAGAAATGGCTGGTCCCCTGTATTGCCTGCTCCTATATAGGTTATGCTTCAATGATAAATCTGGCATCAAAAATAGATGCCGGAATGATAGTCCACGGCAGAAGTCCCGAGCAAATGTTCAGAGCATACAACGAAGATGTGTTCTCTTCATTGATCGTAGCCGGATTAAAAAGAGCCGGTGAGGTGGATCTTGACGAGTTGTACTTAAATCTCCTGTCTAAGATAGATACCAAAATGGATAAAAAGTTAAGGACTGAAGTTAAAGAAATGCTTTTTAAAGATGTAAAAGGCACGGATTTTAGAGAATTTGTAGCCTATTTTTTATATCATCCTTATGATGAGGAAAAAATAGTTAAATTTTTGAGAGAAAAAACAAGCTGGAAGGTAGGCGCAGAATACAACCACTATGATTGCAGGATACATCATGCAACAAAATATATCTATCAATGTGCCGAAGGCAGGGCACATTCCATGCCGGAATTGAGTTTTTTGGTAAGGGACGGGCAAATAAGCAAAGAGGAAGCAAAGAAAAGATTACAGTCAGAGCTTTTAAGTGAAAAACCTCAGTCCGAAATGGATGAATTGTTTGATTATATAGGAAAAAAGGAAGGCGGCACATTACTTAAGGCAAAGCTCTATAATAAGGTACTGAGTAAATGGATGTAATAAAATATTTTTTGAAAGTCAAAACGCTGATATATTTTGCTGTAAGTTTTATTTTCGGGATATATTTTTCATTTGTTACAAATATGTTTTTATATTACAAAACGGTTCCGCTTTTTTTCACTCTATTCTATCTGTTCCGGATAGCGGATGATTATTTTGATTACGAGAAGGATAAGAAGGCGGGTAAGATAAGACTCGAAAAAGAAAAATTAAAAATACTTTTCGGCATATTTTTGATTTTATTTTTGGTGCTCAACTTTATTAATTACGCTTATAAGTCCTGTTTTGCGGTGATTATAGTTGTGCTTATAATAGCCGAACAAAGAATTAAAATTATACAATTGTTTATGGGAGTGTCAGTTGTTCTTTTTTATCTGTTAATGTATAAAAAAATATGGGATCTTACAGGAAATGAAATTATGTTTTTAGCAATAGTATTTGTATTTTCTCTTGTATTTGTATTTTATAAAAGGAGGAGAGCATGATCTGCGCAGCCAAGGAAGGTTTGGAATTAAATAAGGTCGGCGGTAAAGCTTTTAATCTTGCGAGGTTGAGTCTTAATGATTTCAATGTACCGCCTTTTATTATTTTGGATACGGACGAGTTTTGGAACTTTCTTGCTAAGGACAAGGAAAGATATAAGGAGTTACTGTTAAATTATAACGCTTCATCACTTTCTGAAATAAGAAAACTGATCGAGAATAAAGAGTTTTCTTTAATATCTAAGGAAAGGATAAAAACAAAACTTGACGAAGTATTTAAACGTCATGGAAAAATCATTATACGCTCAAGTGCCACCGATGAGGACGGAAATAATTATTCATTTGCGGGTATGATGGAATCTTATCCGGATCTTAGTATAGAAGATGATGTATTTGGATATATAAAAAAATGCTACCTGTCATGTTTTAGTGACAGAGCCATGGAATACAGGGCTTTGAACAAACTTATCGATGAAGAACTTTCTATGGCTGTCATAATACAAAGTATGGTTGAATCGGATTTTTCAGCAGTGGCATTTACGACAGATCCGCAGACCAACGATCCCGATGAAGTTCTTATAAGTGTTGTAAAGGGTACGGGTGAGAAACTTGTATCCGGAGAAGAAAACAGCGATGATTATGTGGTGGATGCACAGGGAGATGTAAGGCGTCTTAGCGGTTCTTTGGATATCGATAAAAGGATCATAAGAGAAATAGCCGATATAGGAAAAAGATCGAAGAAAGTTATGATAAAAAAAGAGCAAGGGATATAGAGATAGCGATAAAGGATCAAAAGATATATGTCTTACAGGAGAGACCTATAAGTGCATACAGTCATATAGATAAGGGGCAGTTCAGGACCATATATGATAATTCCAATATTATAGAAAGTTATTCGGGAGTGACTACACCTCTTACATTCAGCTTTGCAAGAGAGGTTTACGAAAAAGTTTACAGGCAAACCCTTAATAACTTTTTTATATCCCAAGAAGATATCGAGTCTATAAAAGAAGATCTGGCAAATATGATCTGCTTTTATCAAAATAAAGTGTATTACAGATTAAACAGTTGGTATAAGATGACTGCCCTCTATCCCGGTTATAATAAAAATAAAAAATACATGGAAAATATGATGGGGGTGAAACTCGAATTAAAAGAGGGAAAAGCAAAGCAAAAACTTAGACTTTTCAGAATATATCTAAGGTTTATACATAAGCTTTTGAGGATAAAAAAAGATAGTTTGCTTTTTGTCGATAAGTTTGAAAGGATCACCAAAGATCATTTTAATAATTCATTTGAAAATTATACTAACAAGGGACTTGTCGATCTCTACAGGCAGCTGGAAGAAAATATACTTGATGACTTTACAACACCTATAACCAACGATATGGGAGCTATGGTATTCTTAGGGATCTTAAATGATGCTCTCAAGAAAAAGAAGCTTTCGGACTATGAAGGACTTTTATCTAAAGTTCTGGCAAAACAGGGCAATGTGGAAAGCCTAAAACAAAGTATTGCTTTGATAGATCTGGTCAATTATATAAATAATGATACGCAACTTAAGTCTTATTATCAAAATACGGAAATTGAAAAGATCATCGAAGAACTTGATAAGGATAATAAAATAAATAAGCAGATCAAGGAATACATATACAAATATGGTTCCAGAGCTATGGAAGAACTGAAACTCGAGACGGTCACCTTATTCCAAGATCCGAGATTTTTAATTCAGACAATTAAAAATTATTTAAATATGGAAAAAATACCTGCTGTTTACAGCGATGAGGAATTTGACATAAAAGATTTCTACAAACATTTTTCTCTGTTCGAAAAACTGTATATAAAACCGGTGACTGAGATAACAAAATATTTTGTAAAAAACAGGGAGTTGCTCAGACTCAGGAGAACATATATATATTCAATAGTCAGAAATATATTTTTGAGAATGGGTCAAAATTTCAAAGAAGAAGGCATTATAGAAAATGCAAGAGATATCTTTTTTATGGAAAAAAAAGAAGCATTTGATATAGCTTCCTTTGGAATAGTGGGATATGAAGATATCAGAACACAGATAGAAGAAAGAAAAAAAGAATATGAGATAAACAAAGAAAAAGAATGTTATGAAAGGATGTATTTTTACGGTGAGGTAAAAGAAGAGAATATGCTTCCGATATATGCAAGGCAGGAGATAATTTCTCAAGACCTTAATACCCTGCAAGGTGTTGCGGGAGGAGGCAGGGTGGTCGAAGGCACAGTTAAGTATGTCAAAGAACCTGAGGAGGCAGATATAGAAGGTTACATACTCATGGCAAAAAGAACGGATCCCGGTTGGACAGTGCTTTTTCCCATGGCAAAGGCAGTGATAATAGAAAGAGGAAGCGTACTGTCACATTCTGCCGTTATCGCAAGAGAGATGGGACTTACTTTGGTAGTCGGAATAAGAGGACTGACAAGCAGGGTCGAAGACGGTATGAGGGTAAGAGTTGACGGTATAAAGGGAACTGTGGAAATATTGGAGGCAAATGATGAAAAATAACAGATTTTCTTTTATAAGATATGCCAATTGCTGGGAGGACAGCGATACACTGTGTAAAGCTCTGAACATAAGGCGTGAAGATATCGGACTTTCAGTCACTTCCGGCGGTGATAATACATTTGCCTTACTTTTGCAAGATCCTAAAAAGATATATGCATTCGATGTCAATAAGACTCAGGAATATTGCATGGAATTAAAAATAGCCGCATTCCGGTCACTTTCTTATAATGAGGTCTTGAGGTTTTTTGGGGTGCTTGGCAGTAATAAAAGAAAACACACCTTTCAAACATTAAAAAAATACTTATCAAAAGAAGCTGTAGATTATTTTTCTGAGAATATGGGTATAATAGAAAAGGGGATAATACATTCCGGAAAGTTTGAAAATTATTTTGCTAAATTCAGAAAATATATTGCCCCGTTTTTTTGCGGCAGTAAAAGACTTAAAGAATTCTGCGAACTGGAGTCGATAAGAGAGCAGAAAAAGTTTTATGCGAAATATATGGATAATCTGAGATTTAAGGCAATATTTAAGCTGTATTTCGGTGTAAAGCTTATGGCAAGGTTCGGAAGAGATAATAGTTTTTATAAATATGTCGATGATAAGAAGAGTCAGGCTGATGATATTAAAAAACGTTTTGAATATGGAATAAGCCATACGATAAATAAGAAAAATCCCTACCTGTCATATATATTAAAAGGCAATTTCAGTGAATACGCTTTGCCCGAATACCTTAAAAAAGAGAATTTCAAAAAAATAAAGTCGGATTTAGACAAAATAGTTTTAATCAACTCGGATCTGCTTTCTTTGGACAAAGAATTAAAATTTGATTTTTTGAATCTGTCCGATATTTTTGAATATATAAGCGAGGAAGAATTTGAAAAGAATACTGATAAGTTAATGGAAATATGCAACGATAATGCAAGGATAGCTTATTGGAACATGCAAAACAGAAGATATTTAAGAAAAAAAGATTTTTTTATTTACATAAAAGAAAAAAAGTGAGAATCTATTTAGAGAAAAATAAATCTTTTTACAGAGATTTTCTTGTATATAGTTTGAAAGAAAGATAAAAAACATTGCAAGCTTCTATGGAGTGCAGAAAAGATATGAGGCAGTAATTCTGCCGGATTTTTAATGTGTAGTTTCGGAAAGAATATAGTTGATCAAGAAAAGTTTTACGGTAGATACTGTAAAAAAGAGGTTAGGTAAGTGAGCAGAATAATCGAAGATTTTGAGAATATTTGTGAAGAGAAAAAGAAAAGTATTGCCTTTATATATCATGGGAAAAGAGGACTTGTCAAAAAGAGCTTTTTTGATCTTTATGCGGATGTAGCAAGGTCTGTTAAAGAATTAAGAATAAGAAAAGTAAAAAAGGGGGCAAGGATACTGGTATTTACTCCGCCCTCCTATGAACTTGCGGTTTTCATGCTTGCTTGTATGAAACTCGGGATATCCGTAATGTATGTGGATATCTGGGCAGGCAGGAAGCTTGTAAGTGATACCTTGAAAAAATACAAGGCGGATCACATAGCGGTATCAAAGAAAACTTCATTCTTGCGTCTGGGATCTGCAAGTATAAGAAAGATCAAGGATCTTATATTTATAGATAAAGAATACGATAACTGTCCTTTTGACAGATCGGATAAAGAATATGAGGACATAGAAGAGGATCAGCCGGCACTTTTGACTATGACGAGCGGCTCTACCGGTCAACCTAAGATAGCTCTCAGAACACATGCCGATCTTTACGAACAGCTTGAGTTGGTAAACTCCAATATGGGAGAAGAAGAATCACAGGTAGTATTAACGACCGCATTTATATATTCATTTGCAAATATATTAAAAGGTTTTTGCACAGTGCTTAGCAAAGTAAACTTATCTGTGCCTTTTGATTTTCTGCTTAATAAAAAACTCGAGCTGTTTAAGGATGTTCCGATAACTACAATAATGACATCTCCGGATTTTTGTCTCAGAACTAAAAATTATTATCCGAATCTGAAAACTTTATATGTGGGCGGAGCAATACTCAACATACATGAAGCAAAGATCATAAAAGATAAGTTTAATAATGCCGATGTCGAATATATTTACGGTGCAACAGAGTGTAATCTTATATCCAAAACAAGACTTGAAGTATATATAAACGATCTTCAGAATAAAAAGATAGCCTGCCTTGGAAGCAAAGTCGTGGGAGTGGATATAAAAAGTAATGATAAGTATGAGATCATGGTAAGCAGCAAGGCTATTTTAAAAGAATATATCGAAGCTGAAAGAAAGAATATATGTATTGACGAGGACGGAGTATTTTGGCATAAGACCGGAGATGCCGGAAGATATGTATCAGATAAATTATATTATCTGGGACGTTGTGATGTATATGCCGTAAAAAACAATAAAAAAGTTCATACTAATCCTATAGAACAAAGTATTGCTATAGATTTTGATATGATCAAAAAATGTGCCTTTTTTTATCATAAGGGTAAGAACAGGTTGTATATAGAGTCCAAAAAGCCGGTGGACCTTACAAGTATTAAGGGCTATCTTAGTGAAAAAGGCTTTGATAACATGGATATACATCTTTTGAATAAGATCCCCTGTGACAAAAAGCATCATACAAAGATAGATTATAAAAGACTAAGATCAATGTCTTACAGTCGCAGGAGATTTTTATAAGATATATGATAAAAAGATAAAGATGAATCTTTAGGGTTTTAACGCACTTAAAATAAAGGGTTCCGTTACAGATACAGATCACCTTAAAAGGATTTATTGTAAAAATTAGAAAGGGCTTAGATGAAAATACTTTTAATTAACGGAGTTAATCTGAATTTTTTGGGTTTAAGGGATGCTTCTAAGTACGGAAGGACCACCTATGAAGATCTTATGGGATCTTTGGAAAAAAAAGCAAAGGAACTTGAAGCGGATCTGGAATGTTTCAAAGTAATCATGAGGGAGCGATAGTTGATAAGTTACAGGAAGTATACTTAAAAGGCGTGGATGGAATAATAATAAATCCGGGAGCATTTACCCACTACAGCTATGCAATAAGAGATGCACTCGAGATATTTACCTGTAAAAAGATAGAAGTACACATATCACATATTCATAAAAGAGAAGCTTTCAGGCATACTTCCGTGATCGCAGCGGTCTGCGATGCGCAAATAAGCGGTCTTGGAGTCAAAGGATATGAGTTTGCACTTGAATATTTATGTGAGAATAAGGTATAGTATAACTCATTTTAAATAATAATTTTATACAAGAGAACATCTGTTTTTGAAATTCATATTCTCATGCTGATTTTAACAGATTACTAATTAGCGTTGGTCATAATAGTATATAAATTTTAATTTCGGTATGTGTTATCTAAGATAAAAAATGGTTAAAAAAGGCTGCTTTCAAGGCAGTCTTTTTTTGTTACAATTCTAAAAAGGTTACTAAATTCTACATAATAAAAATAAACTTGACAAAAAAACAATGCAATTGGGTAGTATTTAACGGTATAAAACATGGATTTATTATAAAAAAATAAATACAAAAATGTAGAAAAAAATGAATATTATTTATTTTTTTAATAAAGATAATGATTATTATTATGGAGAAACTTTATGATAGAAATAAAGGGTTTGAAAAAAAGTTTTGGTGGTCTTAATGTTCTTGAAGATATAACATTTACGATAGAAGAAAATGATATATTCGGTCTGATGGGAGTAAGCGGTGCCGGTAAGTCTACACTTCTAAGATGTATTAACGGATTGGAAAAGTTTGATGAGGGCAGCTTAAAAGTAAACGGTATAGAAGTAAAAGATATACCGAAAAATGAAATAAGACAGTTCAGGAAGAATATCGGTATGATCTTCCAACACTTTTCTCTTTTAGAGAGGGATAATGTATATAACAACATAGCTTTCCCTATGAAGTGCTGGGGTTATTCTAAAAGTGAAATAGAAAAAAGAGTCATAGAGCTTGCGGGTCTGGTAGAGCTTTCGGATAAACTATCTTCAAAACCCAGGGAACTAAGCGGAGGGCAAAAGCAAAGAGTTGCCATAGCAAGAGCCTTATCCATGCAACCTAAGATTCTTCTTTGTGACGAGGCGACTTCCGCACTCGATCCTAATATCACAGGCTCAATACTTGAACTCTTAAAGAAGATCAACAGAGATTTGAACGTGACCATAGTGGTCGTAACTCACCAGATGGAAGTGTTAAAGAGTATCTGCAACAATGCGGTGATAATGAGTAGCGGTAGGATAGCAACATCGGGAAGAGTTGAAGATATATTTATAGACAGACCTCCGGTATTATATGACCTTCTGGGAAAAAGCGCACAAAGAAGACAAAGCGAAAGTGGAGTGGAGATAGAGATAATCAGAAGAAAGGATAATCAAAACAGCAGGGGGTTATCCGAGCTTACAAAAGAGACCGGAGTCGTATTCTCTTTGGTATGGGGAGGTCTTGATGATTACGGTGATAAGCTTTTAGGTTCTTTTATTATAAATATTGATGAGAAAGATAAGGCTGAAGTTATCAGATTTTTAGATGCAAGGGGTATAGAATGGAGGTACGTTCATGGGGAATAATGTGGATAAAATATGGAGTAAGATAATAATTCCGGCTCTGGGGCAAACCGCTTATATGACGGTACTTTCCATAGTTATTTCGGTAAGTATAGCATTTGTACTTGCCATAGTTCTTGTATATACGGGTAATGACGGGTTAAAGCCCAATAAGATCGTATACGGTATACTGGATGTGATGATCAATATTCTAAGATCCGTTCCTTTTATTATATTGGCGGTTTCCATCATACCTTTGACAAGATTTATATTAAAGACTTCTATAGGTGAGACCGCTGCCGTGATACCTTTAAGTGTTGCATCGGCACCTTTTATAGCAAGGCTTTTTGAAAACAGTTTCAAAAAAGTCGATCCAAGCATTATAGAAGCTGCAAAATCATTCGGTGCATCCGATATGCAGATCATGTTCGGAGTAATAATAAAAGAAGCGGTACCGAGTCTGGTAATGGACATCACACTGGCTTCCATAACAATACTGGGACTTACCGCTATGGCGGGAGCTGTGGGTGCCGGCGGACTCGGAGCGGTAGGACTCACATACGGATATCAGAGCTTTAACGATACTATAATGTTTACAACGGTAATACTTTTGATAGTGATCACGGCTATTATTCAAGTGCTGGGTCAGATTATTTATAAGATAATAAAATAGTTATAAAGAGTTATGTAATAATAACTTTTTTAAAATAAATTTTTTAAGGAGGCAAAATGAAAAAGTTTTGTTTATTGGGAAGCCTTGCTTTGGCAATGCTTTTAAGTGTGGGATGTTCAAATGCGGCTAAGGAGTCTTCAAGTGCCGAGAGCAGTGTGAGCGAGGTGGCAAAGTCAGAAGGTGATTCAAGCAAGGCTGCAAGCGAAGAGTCAAAGGCGGCAGCGGGAGACAAGCAGAAGATAGTTATAGGTACTTCCGCTATATGTAAGGATGTCCTGGAAGTTGCCGTAGAGGTATTCAACAAGTCAAATGCAGAGTACGAGGCTGAGATCAAGGTATTCGATGATGCTGTAACACCCGATATAGCAACATGGGAAGGAAGTATAGACGGAACTTTCCACCAATATAAGAGTTATATGGACAATTTTAACGTGTCTAATAACGCAAAACTTATTACCTACGGTAAAGAAGTATTTGCTTTCCAGATCGGTCTTTATTCAAACAAGATAAAGAGTATATCTGAAGTTACCGACGGTATGACTGTTGCATTATCAAATGACGTTTCGAACAGAGCTATAGCACTTAAGTTGCTTGCAAAAGAAGGTCTTATAACACTTGATGAAGGTGTGAAAGAGCCAAGTACCATAGATATAAAGGAAAATCCAAAGAACCTTAAGTTCGTGGAGATGGAAAGATTGAACCTTGCAAATGCGGTTGATGATACAGATATGGCAGTAGTTATGTCGGACGTTATGAGAGAGACCGGAAGAGATGCTGCTTCTGCGATAGCTTATGCACAGGAAGAAGGAATACAGCTTGTTATCAAGGAAGAAAAGCCATGGGCGAAGGATCTTGAGGCGGCTTTAACAAGCAAAGAAGTTAAAGAATATATCGAAACTAAGACAGAAAAGACTAAAGTTCCTCTATTCTAAGGGAGGTAAGTATGGAGTATGAGCAGATAAAAAAAGAACTGGCAGGTATGAAGTCCGAAATGACTTCGGTAGAAAGAATGAATGCCTACTTAAAAGGCGAGGAAGTCGATCACCTTCCGTATAATCTTATGGACGTTGAACTACCGCTTGCAGAGATACTCGGGTATACTACTTTGCAGCTTAACAATGATTTTGATGTATTTGCCGAAGTGGTAAAACAAAAAGAACTTATGCTCGGTATCAAAGGAGTTTCGGTAGGACTTGATCTCAGATCTATAGGAAGAGCACTGGGAACCACACTGCAATTTCCCGAAAGAGGTATTCCTTGTATAAAAGATCATATTTTAAAAGATTACAAGGATTTTGATAAACTCGGAGAATTCGACCCTTATAAAAATGAATTTTTAAAAGGAAAACTTGAGTTTGCAAAAAGATTAAAGGATAAATTTCCGGATCTGCCTATCTCGACTTCTACCAACGGTCCTTTATCGGTTGCTCAATCTATACGTCCGGTAGAGTTTATACTTAAGGATATGAGAAAGAACAAAGAAAATCTTCATAAACTTATTGAGATTTCCCTGGAATGTTGTATTAAATGGGTAGAGGCTTTCTCGAAGGAATTTGGAAGTGTGAGTTTTTCTTTTGGAGATCCGGTTGCCAGCGGTGCATTGATAGGTAAGAAAATGTATGACGAGTATGCATTTCCATATGAAGAAAGACTGGTAAATGCAGTATATGAGATAACCGGTAACAAACCGGTGTGTCATATATGCGGAAAGTCTAATCATCTTTGGGAAGATATCGGAAAGCTTAATATATCCGGCTACAGTGTAGATAATGTAGAAGATATCGAAGAACTTAAAAAAACTTTGGGTGATAAGATGCTTATAATAGGTAATATAGCACCGGTAGAGGTCATGAATCTGGGAAGCGTGGATGATGTTATAGAAGCTGTAAAAAGCTGTATTATAAAGGCTGCCGATTCACCTAAGGGATATTTGCTCCATACAGGCTGCGATGTTCCTATTAAAACACCGTTATGTAATATGGAAGCGTATATTTATGCGGTAAAAAAATTCGGAAGAAATGCCAAAATAGGAAGACTTCCGGAAGGAATAAAAGAATTTGTATAGTATGGCATTCATTAAAGGCTGATATATTACGTTGATTACCGTTACAGATGGGTTCTTAGAATAGGTTTCCGGATGTGATTTTTATAGCTTAAGTACTGTTTTTATATGTGCTGAACTGATTTGGTGTGTGGAAAGTTTGAGTTTCTTAATAAAAAATCGACTCTTAATTACAGATATGTATTATAGAGTCGATTTTTTATTATAGAGAGTATGGAAAAGAATGAATCTAACTTATTAAAGTGTATTGCGTATATAAGCATTTTGTTATAGAATGTAGGTAATTGTGAATATCCAGGAGGAATAAATATGATTTCAGCAGGTGATTTTAGAAACGGTATTACACTTGAGATAGAAGAAGGACAGGTGTATCAAATTATAGAATTTCAGCATGTAAAACCGGGTAAGGGAGCTGCGTTCGTTCGTACAAAGATCAAAAACGTAAGAACCGGAGGTGTGGTTGAAAAAACATTCAGACCTACGGAGAAATTCCCGCAGGCAAGGATAGACAGAGCGGAAATGCAATATTTGTACTCAGACGGAGAGATGTTCCACTTTATGAACACTGAAAACTATGAGCAGATAGCATTAAATCAGGATAAAGTAGGAGATGCGCTCAAGTTTGTTAAAGAAAACGATATGGTAAAGATCTGTTCATTTAACGGAGATGTTTTCTCTGTTGAACCGCCTTTATTTGTTGAACTTGAGATCACTGAGACCGAACCGGGATTTGCGGGAAATACAGCTCAGGGTGCTACCAAGCCTGCAACGGTTGAGACGGGAGCAGTGGTATACGTGCCTTTATTTGTAAGTATTGGAGATAAGATCAAAATAGATACACGTACAGGCGAGTATTTGTCAAGAGTATAAATATCAATGCTTAATAAGGTTGTTGTAAAGTATCTTTTTGCAGGGGCGTAACCGTGTGTATTGCTTAAAACCGGCGATAAAGACTTTATAACGACCTTTCTTTAAATATGGATCATTAATATAAGTAAAATAAGGAGATATCAGCAAATAAAATGCAAACTATATTGGAGGTATTAACAAAAAAGCTTGAGTCTGTCTTTGAAGAGCTGTCTTATGACGGCTCTTATGCGATAGTTGGAGTGTCTAACAGACCGGACCTTTGTGAGTTTCAATGTAACGGAGCAATGAGCCTTGCAAAAATATATAAAAAAAGCCCCCTTGATATAGCGACCGAGATCGTTGAAAAATTAAAAGAAGATAAAATGTTTTCAAAGTTCGAAGCGGTTGCGCCGGGATTTATCAATATATCTGTATCAAATGAATTTTTGGCTTCTTTTTTGCAAAGCATGTCTAAAGAAAAAAACTTCGGGATAGATATGTCGGGTGATAAGAAGAAAATCATGGTAGACTACGGCGGAGCCAATGTCGCAAAACCGCTTCATGTAGGACATCTTCGTGCGGCTATCATAGGAGAAAGTATTAAAAGACTCGGTAATTATTTCGGGAACGAAATGATAGGAGACGTACATCTGGGAGACTGGGGCTTACAAATGGGGCTTATAATAGAGCAGTTAAAGATTGATAAGCCGGATCTTGTATATTTTGATGAAAATTTCAAGGGAGAATATCCTAAGGAAGCTCCTTTTAGTTTGGAAGAGCTGGAGAAAATATATCCCAAAGCCTCGGCAAGATCGAAAGAAGATAAGGAATTTAAGAATAAGGCACAGGAGAACACACTTAAGCTTCAAAGCGGATATGCTCCTTATATGGCAATATGGGAGCATATAATGAGAATATCAAAAGAGGATCTTAAGAAAAATTATGATGATCTGGACGTGCATTTTGAACTTTGGAAGGGTGAGTCGGATGCGCAAAAATACATAGAGGATCTTTGTAAAGATCTGGAAGAAAGAAAGATTGCTTATATCTCCGAAGGTGCATTGGTAGTTGATATAGCTGAGGAGACAGACAGTAAGGAATTGCCGCCTTGTATTATAAGAAAATCCGACGGAGCGGCACTATATGCCACTTCAGACCTTGCCACGCTTGTAGAAAGAGAAATGCTCTATGATCCGGATGCCTACATATATATTGCTGATAAGAGGCAGGAACTTCATTATACACAGTTTTTCAGAGTGGCAAGAAAGGCAGGCATAGTAAAGCCCGATCACAAATTAAGTTTTATAGGTTTCGGTACTATGAACGGAAGTGACGGGAAGCCTTTTAAGACAAGAGACGGCGGAGTGATGAGGCTTGAAGACCTTATAACTTCTGTAAGCGAGGCTGTGTTTAAGAAGATAAAGGATAACAGGGATATAGATGATGAAGAGGCAAGGAGCATAGCTTCCACGGTCGGTCTTGCGGCACTTAAGTATGGAGATCTTTCCAATCAGGCTGTGAAAGATTATATATTTGATATAGACAGGTTTACATCTTTCGAGGGTAACACCGGACCTTACATCCTGTATACTATAGTTAGGATCAAGTCCATACTTTCAAAGTTTGAAGAAACTTCGGATCTGAAGGTGGATTATTCTTATATAAGACCTGCTATACATGAAAGTGAGAAGGCACTGGGACTTGAAGTCGCCAAATTCAACTATGTGCTTAACAATGCATGGAAAGAGACAGCTCCTCATAAGATCTGCCAATACATATATTCGCTTTCCAACTGTTTTAACAGTTTTTATCATGAAGTAAAGATATTATCTGAAGAAGATAATGAAAGAAAACTTTCCTATCTGGCACTTATATTGCTTACAAAGGCTGTGCTTTCAGACTGTATAGATATATTGGCGATCAAGGCGCCGGAGAGGATGTAGGTCGGGCTGTATGACTTTTTATATATTGGGAGCGGATATTTACGGATTCGTCGGGGGATTCTCTATCGATATATAAGAAGAGCATATACAGGTCGGTATGATAGAAAGTTTTATATTAGGGGGAGAAGCGGTATTTATGAAAAAGTCTAGTGAACAGAAAATATTGGGTTTTTTTATGTTGTTTTTGACCGCATTTATATGGGGGGTTGCCTTTGTTGCACAAAGTGTGGGTATGGACCATATAGGTCCTTATACATTCAACGCCTCAAGGCTTTTGCTCGGAGCTGCCGTAACTATGCCATGGGCTTTTATGGAGCTGAAAAAACAAAAAAAACTGGAAGAAGATAAAGAAATCTACATAAAAAAAAGAAATTCGAGTTTTAAAGCAGCTGCTCTTTGTGCAATAGTTTTTTTCGTGGCGGTCAATTTGCAGCAATTTGCACTTATAACTTCACCGGTTGCCAATGTGAGCTTCCTGACTACATTATACATACTTATAATACCCATTATAGGAATGTTTGGGAAAAAAACACGGGTGGAATATCTGGCTGGCAATAGCTATTGCGGTAGCAGGTATGTATCTTCTTTGTATTGAAGAAGGTATGGTCCTTGCTAAGGGAGATATACTTGCCTTTATATGCGCTATAATGTTTGCATTACAGATACTGGTAGTAGATCATTATGTTTCAAAGTCATACGTTATAGTAATATCATGTATGCAAAATCTTTTTGCCGGACTAATGTCACTTGTTTTTATGCTGATATTTGAAGGGATAAATGTCGGAGGTATAAAGGAAGCATGGTTACCTGTGGTATATACCGGTGTTTTCAGTACCGGACTTGCCTATACCACGCAGATGATAGGTCAAAAATATACAAAACCTACGGTTGCCTCTCTTATAATGAGTCTTGAATCCGTTATAGCGGCAATTGCTGTATGGGTATTGTTATCTCAGGCTTTGTCGTTAAGGGAAATACTGGGTTGTTCTTTTGTTTTTATAGGAGTTATCATAGCTCAAATGAACTAAATAAATAATTAAGAATAAGCCTTTGTTATAAATTTTACAGAAGTTTGAAACTTTGTATAAAATATAACAAGGGCTTTTTGTGTGTTCTAAAAATAGTACTAAATAGTATACAAAGAACACTGTATTAAAACATTTTTATATGTTATAATCTGATAAATACCAAATTGTTAGGCGATATAAAGCTCAATATATCCGGTCGTATATAGCTCGTATACGGTTAAAATGTTTACATTATTGGTTTTGTGTTAATAAGTAAATAGAAATAAGTTTAATATAAATTTTATTTTTGTATATTACTTATACTACAAATTTTAAAAATTTTAAGGGGAGATTTGTATGTTATTGAAAACTTTCAAGGGTGGAGTCCATCCTTACGAGGGTAAAGAACTCTCTAAGGATAGACCTATAGAAGTTTATTTGCCAAAGGGCGAACTGGTATTCCCTATGGCACAGCATATCGGAGCTCCGGCAAAACCCCTGGTCAAGGTTGGAGATGAGGTTTTGGTCGGACAAAAGATAGGTGAAGCGGTCGGTTTTATATCCGCTAATGTTATATGTTCCGTATCCGGAAAAGTCAAAAAGATTGAGCCGAGAAAAAACAATAAAGGTGCTATGGTAGAGTCCGTCATTGTCGAAAATGATGGTAATTATAGTGCAATTGAAGGTTTCGGCGAGGATAGGGACCCATCTAAATTATCTAAAGAAGAAATCAGAAGTATTATAAAAGAAGCAGGTATAGTAGGTCTCGGAGGTGCGGGATTCCCTACTCATGTTAAACTTACCCCAAAAGATGATGAAAAAATAGAATATATATTGGTAAATGCAGCAGAGTGTGAGCCGTATCTTACCAGTGACTACAGACTGATGCTTGAAGAGCCGGAAAAAATAATAGGCGGTCTTAAGATAATACTCAGTCTTTTTCCTAATGCCAAAGGCATAATAGGTGTTGAAGACAACAAACCGGATGCTATAAAAATATTGAGCGAATTGGCGGAAAAAGAAGAGAAAATAAGCGTACAGAGTCTTATAAGTAAGTATCCTCAAGGAGGTGAGCGTTCTTTGATCAAGGTACTTACCGACAGAGAAGTTAATTCAAGTATGCTTCCTGCCGATGCGGGCTGTGTGGTTGATAATGTTGACACAGTAATATCCATATATATGGCGGTAGCAAAGTCAACACCGCTTATAAGAAAAATAATTACAGTTACCGGAGATGCGGTAGCAAAACCACAAAACTATAATGTAAGATTGGGCACAATATATGCGGAACTTTTGGAAGCGAGCGGAGGATTCAGTGTTGAACCGCAAAAGATCGTTTGCGGAGGTCCTATGATGGGAGATGCATTGGCTGATGTCAATCTGCCTGTCGTAAAGAACTCATCTGCACTTACCGCATTTAAGGTAGATGCTGTCTCATCAAATCCTGAGACACCTTGTATAAAGTGTTCAAGATGTGTCGGAGTTTGTCCGAGTATTCTTGTGCCTCAGCTTATGATGGAAGCTGTTAAGACCAATAATAAAGACAGATTTGTGCAATTAAACGGAATGGAATGTATAGAGTGCGGTGCATGTGCATTTATTTGCCCTGCAAAGATACCTCTTACTCAAGGATTCAAATTCTTAAAACAGGCTGTTATGGCGGAGAGAAGGAAGAAAGCAGCCGAGCAGCAAGCTAAGGGAGGTGCAAAATAATGGCAGAATTATATAATGTATCTTCATCACCTCACGTGAGGTCGACGACTTCCACTAAGGATATCATGAGGGATGTCCTTATAGCTATGGTTCCTGCTACGGCTTTCGGAGTTTGGAACTTCGGCTTCTACAGTCTTGCGGTAATTATACTTACTGTGGCTGCCGCTGTGGCTACAGAGTATGTATTTTGTAAAGTGGTTAAAAAGCAGGTAAGTATAGGAGATTATTCCGCTGCTGTAACGGGTATGATATTGGCTCTTAATATGCCGCCTCAGATACCTGTATGGATACCTGTACTCGGTGCGATATTCGCAATCGTAGTAGTAAAGCAGTTATACGGAGGACTGGGACAAAACTGGATGAACCCCGCTCTTGCGGCAAGATGTTTCCTTCTTATATCCTTTGCGGGAAAGATGACAGACTTTCTTCAAAGGAGTTGGGATTTGATTCACTTTCAACTCCGACACCGATGGCTGCTCTTAAGGCTACATCTGCAGTATCGGGGGCTACGGAAGGAGCTAATTCTTTCTATAATTTATATGATCTTAACAAATTGATAGTAGGAAATATACCCGGAACCATAGGAGAGGTATCTGTAATAGCTCTTCTTATCGGTGCGGTGTATCTTGTCGTAAGAAAAGTTATATCACTTGATATACCTTTAACTTATATTTTAACTGTAGCGGTATTTGTATTTATCTTCGGAAAACAGGATGTTAACTTCGTTCTTGCCCATGTGTTCGGAGGCGGACTTATATTCGGTGCTTTCTTCATGGCTACGGATTATGCGACAAGACCCATTACCAAACTCGGACAGATATTGTTCGCAGTATTCATAGGTATACTTACCGGACTTTTCAGACTGTTCGGAGGAAGTGCAGAGGGTGTATCTTATGCAATAATCATAGGTAATATAGTTGTGCCTCTTTTGGAGAGAGTTACCTTACCTAAAGCGTTCGGAAGGAGGAAGAAAGCAGCATGAAAAAAGGTGGATTTATAAAGGACGCTATTATACTTTGCTTGATAACTCTAATATCCGGTGTTTCTTTGGGAACTGTATATGAAATTACAAAAGGTCCTATAGCAGAGGCTAAATTAAACGCAAAGAAAAAGGCTTATCAGGAAGTTTTTAGCGAAGCGAATGATTTTAAAGCGAATGATGAAGCAATGGCGGCATTAAGTGAAAATGCTCAGGCTCTATTGGAATTGGGTTATGGCAATGTCGGAGTGGATGAAGTTAATGATGCTTTGGATAAAGACGGCAATGTGATCGGTCACGTGCTCATAACAAATTCAAAAGACGGATACGGCGGAGAAGTTCAGATAACTGTAGGAATAGATAAAGACTTGAAAGTTACAGGTATAGCTTTCCTTACTATAGCCGAGACACCGGGTCTTGGTATGAGGGCTAAGGAGCCTGAGTTCTATACTCAGTTCGCCGGAAACAAGTTGATAAATACGAAGTTACAAAGACCGGAGCGACTTCCGATGCTCAGATCAACGCTATAAGCGGTGCCACTATTACAAGTAATGCGGTAACCAATGCGGTGAATGTTGCTGTTTATTTCGTAAAGAATTATATCAAGTAAGGAGGGATAGTTATGAATGAGTCTATGGAAAGATTATATAACGGTATCGTAAAAGAAAACCCTACCTTTGTACTTATGCTCGGAATGTGTCCGACTCTTGCGGTAACAACATCGGCTGTCAACGGATTGGGTATGGGACTTTCCACCCTGGTAGTCCTTATGATGTCAAACTGGTTGATATCAATATTCAGAAATGTAATACCCGATAGAGTGCGTATACCGGCATTTATAGTAATAGTAGCTTCTTTGGTTACAGTGGTACAGCTTTTGATCGAAGGTTTCCTGCCGAGTCTTAATGCAGCACTCGGTATATACATACCTCTTATAGTTGTTAACTGTATCATACTCGGAAGAGCCGAGTCTTATGCGTCAAAGAATAAAGCATGGCTTTCCTTCCTTGACGGACTCGGAATGGGTATAGGATTTACCATAGCACTTACAATAATAGGTATGTGCAGAGAGCTTCTTGGCGGAGGCTCGGTATTCGGTTACGAGGTAATTCCGAGTGATTTCCATATATCTATATTTGTATTAGCACCGGGAGCTTTCTTTGTACTGGCTTTGCTCACAGCCTTACAAAATAAATTCAAGGCACCAAGTGCTACCAATGTAGAGAAATGAAGATGAAGGTCAGCCGGCTTGCGGCGGATGTAGCGGATGCGGTGCGTCATCATCATGTTCGTCTAAGCAGTAAGGGGGAAGTATGAAGGAGTTAATTTTAATTCTAATATCAGCGTCACTTGTGCATAACGTGGTGCTAAGCAGATTTTTAGGACTGTGTCCATTTTTAGGTGTATCCAAGAAGGTTGAAACTTCAAGCGGTATGGGTATGGCGGTTATATTCGTTATCACTATATCTTCAATGGCAGCGAGCTTAATATATACACATATACTTATTCCATTAGGACTTGAGTATATGCAAACTATAGTATTTATTTTAGTTATTGCGGCATTGGTTCAGTTTGTTGAGATGGTACTTAAAAAGAATATGCCAAGTCTCTATGAGTCTTTGGGAGTTTTCTTACCTCTTATAACCACAAACTGTGCGGTGCTCGGTGTTGCTTTGGATAACGTTGCAAAGGAATACAACTTCCTTGAAAGTCTTTTATACGGAGTAGGAACTTCTTGCGGTTTTGCCCTTGCTATAATACTGATGGCGGGTATCAGAGAGAAAATAGAATTTAATACAATACCCCATGTTATGAAGGGAATGCCTATAACCTTGATCACAGCAGGACTTATGGCTATAGCATTCTTCGGATTCTCAGGACTTATATAGGAGGTAGTATATGACAGCTATAGTGATTGCTACCGTAACGGTAGGTATAGTAGGTATTTTAATAGGCGTTTTACTTGGTATAGCAAGTGAAGTCTTCAAAGTAGAAGTAGATGAAAAAGAGATACAGGTAAGAGAGGCACTTCCGGGAAATAACTGCGGTGCCTGCGGATATCCGGGTTGCGACGGTTTGGCAAAAGCCATAGCCGGCGGAGAAGCAAAAATCAATCAGTGTCCTGTAGGAGGACAGCCTGTAGCTGAAAAGATCGCTGTTATCATGGGAGTTGATGACGTAGGTACAAGCGAGAAGAAGGTTGCCTTTGTAAAGTGTAAGGGAAATTGCAATTATACTACAAAGAACTATTCATACTCAGGTCTGCATGACTGTAACGGTGCCATGGTTGTACCGGGTACGGGCGGTAAGTCTTGTGAATACGGATGTATGGGATACGGCTCATGCGTAAAGGCATGTGAATTCGATTCTATACATATAGTTGACGGAATAGCCTTAGTCGATAAAGAAAAATGTGTAGCCTGCGGAAAGTGTGTGACTGCATGTCCAAGAAACTCATAGACCTTGTACCTTACAAGGCAAAGACATTGGTACAGTGTAACTCACAGGATAAAGGAAAGACCGTAAAAGATAAATGTAGCGTAGGATGTATAGGATGTACCATGTGCGTAAAGCAATGTCAGGATGATGCTATTCATATGGTGGGAAATGTTGCACTGGTAGATTACAGCAAATGTATAGAATGCGGCAGATGTGCTATGAAGTGTCCTACAAAGGTTATCATTTCGGATAAATTAGTAACGGTAGAACAAGAGATAGCATAAAAAGGGAAGATCCCCTAAATTTAAAATGCTTGTTTGTTATAACAAACTATAACCTTAAAACAAGAAAACACCACATAATAGATTTTGAAAATCGTTATGTGGTGTTTTCTTGTTAAGAAATACCCGATAAATACCGGCACTATATAAATTTACAAAAGATAATGAATGAATAAGATAACAACAAAAAAATACTTGATATCTATGTATTATAGTAGCAAAAATAAATCTTCCATAAAACATGAATGCTTTTTTATATATTCATACCTTAGCTACAACAAAGTGCTCATATAGGCATTATGATACTCTTTTTCATTACTTACATCCCTGCCGAACCAATCGGGAGGAGAGAAATCATCAGCCTCATTCACACTCTCGAACTCGACCTCGATAAGAATAAGACCGCTAAACCTACCTTGGAAAATATCTACTTCAGCAACGAGCTTATCATCAAGTTTAACATTATATCGAAATTTTTCTATAACATTGCCGTCGCATTTTTTTAAAAGCTTATAAAAGCTTTCATTATTGAGCTTAAGATTATATTCCTCCTTGGCAATATTACCTTCACCCTTGTATGTAAGATAATAAGAATCATCTTCCTTTCTGATACGGACAACAGGTCGCAAATTAAGATAAGCCTGTATCATAGACTTATAAGGCAGATCTTTTATTAAAAACAATACTTCATCGGCATCTTTAGGAAGAAACTTTCTCTCTATTTCAAAATTTTTCAAAACAAACTCCTCATTAAATAATAAACCTATAGTATATAGATATTAACTAAAATATGTTATGCAAAAAGTAAAATATAGTACAATACTTATTATATAATAATATAAATACTAAGAAAAGGGTATGAATTAGTATTTTATAAAAAACAAATACATAAGTTTATTGTCAGTAAGCGAAAGCTAACTTATAATGTCATTTTCTGTTAGCAACAGCTAACCGTTTTAATGTTTTATAAAGTTTGGTTTAATTCAAGTGTTGAGAAAACATTTGAAAAAAAATATATATATGGAGGATAAATATGAGAAAAAGAATTGCCGGCAAGTCATTACTGTGTATATTTACATCTGTATGTTTAAGCTTACAAAATGTTCCGTATACAAGTTTTGCTGAAGGTGCGGCTTCATGGAAGCAGGAGAACGGAACCTGGAATTATTATGATAGTTCCGATAATTTGCTAAAATCATGGGTGAAGATAGGTGAGTCTTGGTATTATTTTGACCCAATTACAGGAGCTATGAAGACCGGATGGCTCTTGGATACTAACGGAAAGTGGTATTTTTAAGTACAGCTGATGGTGCAAGTGAAGGTCAAATGCTCAAATCATGGCAAATAATAGACGGATATTATTATTTCTTTTATGATGACGGAAGTTTGGCAGTAGATACATTAACACCGGACGGTTGGAGAGTTGATGTCAATGGAAGATATGTAACTGCAGACGGCAGTGCTTCTAAAGCTGATAAGACAGGCTACAGTAGTGTAAAAATCACCGAAAACCTTGCCAAAAAGTCAGGTGTAAAGTCAGGCATTTCAGGTGCAAAGTCCGGAGGATCAAGACCTGGCGGATCCGGTTCGAGCTCAGGCGGTTCAGGCTCAAGCTCAGGGGGATCTTACAAAAGTGACACAGTTGCGGACAATAATGTGAATGTATTAACAGAAACCGGCAATACGGATCAATCTACAGGCAATAATAATTCAGCAGATAACACAAGATATACCGATGGTAGAAACGATCAGCAAAACCAAGGAGGCAACGGTGCTGATATTTCAGTAAACAGTAATGAAGAAGCAGAAGGTTCTATACCGGGCAGAATCAACGGTGGCTCAGAAAATGTATCTGATGCACAAGATAATAGATCCTCACAAGGTCAGGGAGTTTCACAAGAAGATAAGGCTGAAAGCCCGGATAAGGGTAACACTTCAAACGAGGACAATGATTCAAAGAAGTCGGATGCAACAAGCTCAGCTTCCGTAGAAAGATGGAGGCAAAAATATATAGCTGAAGGTAAGGACCCGGATGTTTATAAAAAGCCTAATAAAGAAGATAAAAAAGAAGTCGGTAACGAAGATAGCGGCGAAGGCAAAAAAGAAGGCGGCAAAGAAAAAAAAAGCGAAGAAAAGCAAGAAAATACTCAAAAGGCAAGCCCGAGTAATGCCGAGTCTTTTGTGATCAAATCACAAACAAGAATGATCAATTCCGAGATCGGATGGGCAAGATATGTTTCTATAGCTTTTGCAAGCGGAAATTTGCAAGAGTACAGTATAGAAGTTGACGGTACGGATATTACCGGTTCGGTAAGTCCGGTAGATGATGAAGGTACTATAGTTAAGTGGAGAAGTACCGTAAGCAGTCCAAAGGTACTTAAAGTCATCAGAAATTCAGATGGTGCAAAACAGGAAGTCATACTTAATCAGACGAAGGCGGGAGAGATCGTTACAGCTCCTTTGGCAGGAAGCGAAGCGGATATGCCGGATTATTTTATAGCCAATGCACGTATACCGAGATTCGATTATTATCTTGATAATTATGACAGTGAGGGAAATGTAAGAAACAGCCTTAAATACACTACCTTTGATCTTAAGGGTGAAAGAGAGCGTAAGTCTATAGTTAAGGCTCCCGTCAGATATTGGGCGCCGGATTCCAAGATAGATAATATGGGTAACGGAGAAATTATAGTTAAGTTCTCATTGGAAAATGAAGACAATCTAAATTGGTTCGATCAGATAACAAGTGTAAGAGTGCTTAATCCTGAATACAATATATTAAATAAGAATATGCTTTTCGAGACTTATAAAGAAACAGGATTCGGCAACACCGGTGTTATAAAGATAAAACTTCCTCAATCAAATGTTGTGAATAGGGGAAGATATTACTTAAATATATCTTCCGACTATGTTAGAGAGACAAGAACAGTACCTATTCACCTTGTTGATGCGACTAATTTCAAGATGATCCTAAGCTCATCAACGGCAAGTCCGGTAACCGGCTCAGATATAAAGTTTACCGTTAAGGGCGAGAACGGTGAAAGCTTCGGTAATGATATAAGAATAGTTGCCCAAAGATTGGTTCTTACCAAGCCTTCCGGTAATAAAGTTGAACTTGAAAAAATAAAAGATTGGTATGTGATAGGAGATCTTCTTACCGTATGCGGAAGTAGCGGTGACGGTGAGAATAAGAAGATAAACACGGATGAAGAAGGTGTTTATACCATAACCTTATACGCAGACGGATATCAAGCTATAAGCAAAAAGGTTGAAGTCAGAAAGAATAACATTCAGGCAGCGGCTGTTACCACAGCTTCGGGTACAGCAGGTAAGATCAAGGCAAAAAAAGTTGATGTGGTTTCAAGTGCCACAGGAGGAAAAAGCGGAGGAAGTGCAGGAGGTTCTGTTGACTTTTCTTCCGAGGCGGGTATAGGAGGTTATACTAACGGAAACTATCAATTTGACTATGATCTTCTTGTAAATGCAATTATATTAAATGAGCTCGGAAGAAATAACGAAAGTTCCAAGGCTGTAGTTAAGAGATGGTTTGATTCAACAAAGGTTGATTATGTTTTGGATAAGGACGCAACAACTTTGTATAAGTTTGAAGATTACCTTGATAAAGTGACAGAGGTAAGACTTGATGAACAAAGAGAAGTAAGTTTTGCAGAATTTAAAGAAAACGGTGCTTCAAGTATTTCACAGCAAAGTCCACATGATATCAAGTTGGTACTTGAGGACGGTCTGCTGGGAAGTACGACAGCATTCAGAGAGCAGGTCGGAAAAGCTAAGCCGTCTGTTATGGGAACTGTTGCCCTTAAGGGAGAAGCATTTACATTAACTACAGACGACCCGGAATATTTTGAGGCGATCACGAGCCTTAATATGGATGGAAACAGTGCCGTACTTCGTTCAGACTCATATCTTAAACAATATGAATTTAATGCGGACAAGACAGAATTAAAAATATATCCGTCAGCATTTAATTCTTATAATCCTCCAATAGTAGGAGATCATGTTTTGAGAATAGAGGCTAACGGATACAAGGTAAATAAAGTAACTCTTAGTGTAAAGCAAGGCAATACGGATATAGGACTTGAATTTAATAGTAAGAGTGAGGATCAAAAGTACAGAGTCGGTGAAGAAGTACAAATTAAAGTCACCGGTGAAGAATCAGCGGCAAGGGATTACCTTTCAAATATAACATCCATAACAGTAAATAAGCCTGATAAGAGCAGCAGACCTGTATATACCGCAAGTGTTGGCGGAAGTGCTGATAATGATTATTATGAAGTGATGGATAATAAACTGGTATTTATGCCGGGGCTTTTTACCGAAGCGGGCGAATATACTATACATGTAGTAGCAAAAGGATACAGCAATAAATTAATAAAGGTAAATGTTGAAGCGGTATCCGGAAAACCGGAGCTTGAGAAAGAACCGGAAGTAACATTAAAGGTTACACCGACAGTAAAAAATGTAGAATATTCAAAAGCCGCAACAATGCCATTTAACAGATATTATAAAATCGTATTTGATACGGAAAATATGTCTGTAGAAGATATCAACAATTTTATCAATGCTGATAATGTTACGGTGGAAGTTAACAATGTAAAATACAGCAAGAAGAATAACCTTAATATAAGTACTGTTGTCAGATCTTATGTGGCAAATAATGACGGTACAATATTGCTAAGTCTTGATGGATTTGATAAAGATGAAAATATTGTAAAAATAAGTGTTCCGGGATATAAAGTTTTAAGTGAACAGGTAAATAAAGATGGTGCATCTCCAACCATAAGTTTTAAAGAGGCTGATAGTAACGGAAGTGACAGACTTAAGTTGGAATTTGATACAAAAGATGTGTACGTACAGGATTACCTCGCCAATATCAAAAGAGTCAGAATACCTTTTAAGGTAAGTGTTAACGGTAAGCCTTATGATAAATTGATATTCACCAGGGATAAGGTCTCTAAAGGTAAATATAAGATCACGGAGAATTCAGCTTACGGTACGGTCACAGGACTTGAAGTATCACTTGAAGATGTAGATCTCAGTAAGCCGGTTGATATCAGTATTGAACTTGGCGGTTACAAGACTGTAAGTGCAAGCTATATAAGCCCAAAGAAAGTTAAGGCGGTTCCGGAAGTGAAAAGCTATAATTATTCAAGGATAGAAAGAATGCCTTTTAACAGGTACTATGAACTTGTGTTTGATACAGATAAAATGTCAAAAGAAGAGATCAATGGATTTATTGATTCGGATGCGGCAACAGTAGAAGTAAACGGCATTAAATATTCAAAAAAAGAAAGTCTTGACGGCAGAGATGTAAGCAAGTCATATGTAGCTTATGATGATGCAACTATGTGGCTCAGCACTGACGGACTTGATAAGGATGTGAATACTGTTAAGATAACTGTTGAGGGTTACGAAAGTTTTGAATATCAGATAACAAAGGAAATCAAAACTCCGGCGATGACATTTAAAAAGGCTGATTTTAACGGATCTGACAGAGTAAATCGATTTTGATACAAGTACTCTTTTTGTACAGGGTTATCTTGCCGCAATAAAAAGGTCTAAAACTCCTTTGAAAGTTACGGTGAACGGTAACGTATTAAGTAAGATCATGTTCAGTTTTGACAGGTTAAGTCAAGGTAAGTATAAAATTGTCGAGAATTCTGCATACGGAACTGTTACCGGACTTGAGTTGTCACTGGAAGGAATCGATCTTAGCAAACCTGTTGATATAACTGTTGAAATAGAAGGATATAAAGCGATAAACTTAAGTTATATTAAATAAAACAAGAAATTATTACTTGCAACAAATTGAAACTTTTTGTAACTCATAGTGTACAAAAATCAAGTGCAATATTTCTTGAAAAAAATCAAAAAAAATTTTGAGTATTAGGAAGTGTCTATAAAAACGGCACTTCCTAATACTTTTTTAACAATCTTATAAATAAATTAAATCTTGATTTAATTTAAAAAAAATAAATAAATTACTGGTTATATTTGTTAAGATATGATACAATGTTAAAGGAAAGTTCTTAGTCATATATAAACTAAAATGCTCGAATAATATTAAAGAAAGATGGTTAAAATGACTAAAATGAGACTTCCTGATTGTATAAAATAAAGAAGAGGAGGTGAAAATGTGAGGTTAGTTATACCATTAAAGCAACATGTCGGTGGTCCTTGTGAGCCTGTAGTAAGTGCTAAGGACAAGGTTAAAAGAGGACAGCTTATCGCAAAGCCGAACGGTCTGGGTGCGAATATTCACGCAAGTGCCAATGCCGAAGTAGTTGAAGTTACTGAAAGCAGTATAATACTTGAGACTATCGGTGAGATAAAACTTGATGACTATGTAAAGCTTGAAGCTACAGATAATCTGGAGCTTATCAAGGAAGCAGGTATAATCGGTGCCGGCGGTGCGGGATTCCCAAGCCATGTAAAGTTCGGTACAAAGGTTGAAGGCGGATATTTGATTGCAAATGCTGCAGAGTGTGAACCGCTTTTAGAGCATAATATGGCTATGTTACTTCGTGAACCTGAGAAAGTTTTACGTGGCATGAAGTATGTTATGGAAATAACAGGAACTGCAAAGGGATTTGTGGCTATAAAGCCTAAGCATCAAAAAGAAATGATCGCTGTTGCAAAGGCTTGTAAGAATTTCCCTGACATAGAAGTTAAATTCTTACCGGATATGTATCCGGCAGGAGACGAGAGAGTTATCGTAAGAGAATTCTTAGGAATTGAACTTCCACCGGGGGCATTACCAATAGAAGCAAAAGCTGTTATAAGTAATGTAGAGACCCTGAGAAATGTTGCAAGAGCCATAGAGGATAAGATGCCGGTAATGACAAAAGATATAACTGTCGCCGGTAGGGTACAAAAACCACAAGTATTTTTGGATCAACCTATAGGTGCTTGTATAAAGGACTATATAGACGATTGCGGCGGATATGTTGAACCGCATGGAGAAATAGTACTTGGTGGACCTTTTACAGGAAGACACGGAGAAGAGAATGCTCCTGTTGTTAAGACACTCGGTGGTATCATAGTAGCAATGCCTTTCATAGAGGACCACAGAAAGATAGGCTTCATTGAATGTGAGTGCGGTGCGCAATACGACAGACTTGCGCAGATAGCTACGGATATGGGAGCTGAGATAGTCGGATCTGTAAAATGTAAACGTATGAAAGAAGTTAATGGTAGATTTAGATGTGAATTGCCTGGTATTTGCCCGGGGCAGGCTGAGAAGGTACTGGAACTTAAGAAAATGGGTGCCGAAGTAGTTATGGTGGGAACTTGTGAGGACTGAACGAACACAGTTGCCAAAGTAGCTCCTAGGATGGGAGTTCCAATGTATCATAGTACAGATTATGCGTTAAGGGCTGGCGGTCACAGAATATATAGAAGAAAGAAAGACTAAATAGAATTTAGTTTTCTATAAAAATATATAAGGAGGATTTCTATGTCAATCACAGTAGAAACAGCTAAGGCGCATGAAAACGATCCTGCCGTGTTATGCTGCAGATTTGAAGCAGGTACAGTAATTGAGCCGTCAAATCTTGAGGATCCGGCGATATTCCCTGATCTTATAGACTCAGGATTATTGGAAATCGGCGAAGACGCTTTGACTATAGGAGAGGTTTTAGGTGCTAAGCTTTTGAAGACTTCAGATGCTCTTACACCGCTTACAAACGCTTTAGTTGAAGGTGCAAAATCTAAGGCAAGTGCAGCAGAGGCAGCACCTGCAGCAGAAGAAGTTGCTGAAGTTTCAGAGGCAGTAGCCGCTCCGGCAGCAGCTGCAAGCTTTGCTCCGGTATCAGGTTCAGCAGGAAATGTAAGAATAAATATAGGTGAAGGTAAGAATATTACCCTTGATATACCACTTTCAGTAGCAGCACAGATGGGAGTTGCACCTGCAGCGGTTGCAACAGCGGCGGCAGCAGCACCTGCACCAGCAGCGGCAGCACCTGCGGCAGCACCTGTAGCAGAAGCTCATGGAGAGAAGGTTATCAGAACATTAAAGAGAAACACTTCAAGATAGATAAAGTTGAGATGGCTGATGAGACCAAGATAGAGGGTACAACTCTTTACATCAGAAAAGGTCTTGCCGAAGAGTCAGCAGCTTTACAAGATCTTGTAGTTTCAGTTAGCTTGATATTATTACACCTGAAGATTACGGAAAGTATTCAGAGACCATCATGGATGTTCAGCCTATAGCTTGTAAAGAAGAAGGCGAACTCGGTGAAGGTGTTACCAGAGTAATGGACGGTGTTGTTATGGTAGTTACCGGTACCGATGAAGGCGGAGTTCAGATAGGTGAGTTCGGTTCTTCAGAAGGTGAAATGGACAGAAACATCATGTGGGGAAGACCGGGTGCACCTGATAAGGGCGAGATCTTTATCAAGACAGAGGTTGTTATCAAGGCTCATACCAACATGGAAAGACCGGGACCATTGGCAGCTCATAAGGCATCTGATCATATCACAGATGAGATCAGAAAGGCACTTAAGAAGGCTGATGCATCATTAGTAGTATCTGAGAACGAATTCGTTCAAAAGAGAAGACCGGGAAATAAGAAGGTAATAATCGTTAAGGAGATCATGGGACAGGGTGCTATGCACGACAACCTCATACTTCCTGTAGAGCCTGTAGGTACACTCGGTGCTAAGCCGAACGTTGACCTGGGTAACCTTCCTGTAGTACTTTCTCCGCTTGAAGTTATAGACGGTGGCATACATGCTCTTACATGTATCGGACCTGCTTCTAAGGAGACATCAAGACATTACTTCCGTGAGCCGCTCGTACTTCGTGCACTTGCTGACGATGATATCGATCTCGCAGGCGTTGTCTTCATAGGATCACCACAGATCAACTCTGAGAAGTTCTACGTATCAAAGAGACTTGGTATGATGGTAGAGGCTATGGATATCGACGGTGCTATTATCACAACAGAGGGATTCGGTAACAACCATATTGACTTCGCTTCACACCATGAGCAAATAGGTATGAGAGATGTTGAAGTAGTAGGTGTAACATACTCTGCAGTACAGGGTGCACTCGTTGTTGGTAACAAGTACATGAAGAACATGGTTGATAACAACAAGTCAGCTCAAGGTATAGAGAACGAGATCCTTTCTAACAACACACTTTGCCCTGAAGATGCTATCAGAGCTTTAACTATGTTAAAGACAGTTATGGCAGGAGAGTCAACAAAGGATGCTGAAAGAAAGTGGAATCCTAACGTTAAGCAAAACAACGTTGAGCTCATCGAGAAGGCACTCGGAATCAAGATAGAGCTTGAAGATAACGAGCAGGTACTTCCAAAGAGCAAGAAGCGTATAGAGATATACGAGAAGGAATAGTTAAGAGCATCAAAATACAGAGGTAATATATGTATAATTTAAGATATACTTCTACAGAAAATTATGTAGAAGGTGTGATAGTTGAAGTAAAGGACGGCTTGATAGGAATAGATTTAAAAGGTAGAATGGGTAGTCTCAGAGTACCTAAGAGAATGGTAATTACGGACTATGAATTAAAACCCGGCCTAGAGGTTGGATTTTTACTTAGCTATCCTGAAGTCTTAGGTCCTGATATAAATGAAAAATATGAACAAAATTTGATGCATAGAAGTATGAAAGAAATGGAGGAAAATGTATGAGCGTCATAGTAAAAGGCTTACAATCAGAGATATTTGTACCTGTTACTCCTCCGCCAGTATGGGCACCGGCTACAAAGCCACTTAAGGATGCTGTAGTAGCTTTAGCAACAGCAGCGGGTGTACATCTTAAGTCTGATAAGAGATTCAACCTGGCAGGAGATTTCACATTTAGAGAAATACCGGGTACCGTTCACGGAGATGAACTTATGGTATCACACGGTGGATATGATAACGGTGACGTTAACAAGGATATCAACTGTATGTTCCCGATCGAGAGATTACAGGAGCTTGCAAAAGAAGGATTTATAAAGGCGGTAGCACCAGTTCACTACGGTTTCATGGGTGGTGGTGGAGACCAGGCTAAGTTTACTAACGAAACCGGTCCTGCAATTGCTCAAAAGCTTAAGGACGAAGGTGTTGACTATGTACTTATGACCGCTGGTTGAGGTACTTGTCATAGAACTGCCGTGATTGTGCAGAGAGCGATAGAAGCAGCCGGAATACCTACAATAATAATTGCAGCGTTACCACCGGTTGTTAGACAAAACGGAACTCCAAGAGCAGTTGCTCCGCTGGTTCCTATGGGTGCTAATGCAGGTGCACCACATGACAATGAGATGCAGACAGCTATAGTTAAGGCTGCTCTCGAAGAAATATTAGAGATTCCAAGTGCTGGTCAGATAGTTCCACTACCTTACGAGTACACAGCTAAGGTTTAATATTTACATTAAGCTGTCGTGAAATTAGATTTTTAGATAAGATGAAGTTTGAACTTTATAAATTAATAATCTTAAAAATCTTATTTACGGCAGCTTTTTTTAAATAAAACTTTGAAGAAGGGAAAGAACTATGGAATTAAGAAGGCTGGTTATTAAAGCATTTGATGCAAAAGAAGTAGTATTATCTGATAAATTTTCTTTTTCTAAAGGTGTTTTAGAGATTGACAAAAAAATAATTAATACGATCGAAGATCCGCTTATCAAGAAAATAGAGATCAATATAATCAAGCCTCGTGAGCATGATGTTCAGATAAATACTATAATGGATATTATGCCTATATCTACTAAGGTTCTCGGTAAAATAGGCAGCGGTATTACATATACTATGACCGGAGCCTATGTTATGCTTACAGGTTGCGATGAAGACGGAAGACAGATGTACGAGTTCGGTTCTTCAGAAGGAATACTTAAAGAACAAATTAAACTCGGCAAAGCCGGAACCCCTGCGGAAAGAGACTACATAATACATGTAGATGTCCTTATCAAAGGTGGAGAGGTGTATGACAGAAGACTTCCAAATGCAGCTTTTAAAGCCTGTGATCATATAGTTTCAAAAATCAGAGAAGTACTAAAAAAACAAGAAGCAAAGCATGCCGATGAAGTACATGAATTTTATGATATCATAAGACCTGATGCAAAAAGAGTTGCACTTGTTAAGCAAGTTGCAGGTCAGGGAGCTATGTATGATAATTTGCTTTCCCAAATGAACCCTCAGGTTTTGAAGGAGGTATATCTATAATAGATTTGGGAAATATGCCGGTTGTACTTTCACCTAATGAATACAGGGACGGCATACTGAGATCTCTAACTTAGGAGGTATTTATGGGAGTAGGACCATCTACAAAAGAAACCAGTTTACATCATTTTAGAGATCCTTTATTGGATGTACTTTCTAATGATACGGACTTGGATTTGGCAGGAGTTATAATAGTAGGAACTCCTCAGGATAATGTTGAAAAAAACAGAGTAGGTCAAAGAGCTGCACAGATACTTGAAGCAATGAGAGTTGACGGATGTATAGTATCTTGTGACGGTTGGGGTAATTCACATGTGGACTATGCCAATACATTTGAGGAAATAGGAAGCAGAGAGATACCGGTAGTCGGAGTTACATTTAACGGTACCGTAGGTAATTTTGTAGTAAGCAATAAGTATATGGATACTATTGTGGATATGTCTAAAGCGGACGGTACTGAAACCGAGGTCGTAGGAGAAAATGCCGTAGATGAGTTGGATGCTAAAAAGGCTGTGGCATTTTTGAAGTTAAAAATGAGAAAAGCAAAAAAATAATTTTTTCAAGGAGGTAGTAGTATGATTTTTCAAGAGGATTGCAAGCCATAGATTCTCATACAGCAGGAGAACCTACCAGAATTATTACCGGTGGAATCACCAATGTACCCGGCGATACCATGCCGGAGAAGAAAGCATATCTTGAAGAGCATATGGATCACATCAGAACCGCAGTTATGCTTGAGCCGAGAGGACATAATGATATGTTCGGTTCTATCTTGGTTGCACCGACCAATAAAGAAGCTGATTTCGGTATCATCTTCATGGACGGAGGCGGATACCTTAACATGTGCGGTCACGGTACTATAGGTGCGGTTACAGCTATAATAGAGACAGGTATGGTACCTATGCAGGAGCCTGTAACAAAGGTTACTCTTGAGGCGCCTGCAGGACTTATCAGAGCAGAGGCTGAGGTAAAGAACGGTAAAGTACAAAACGTATCATTCGTAAATGTACCTGCATTCCTTTACAAAAAAGATCAAAAGGTTATGCTTGACGGAGAAGAGATAACATTTGATATTTCATTCGGTGGAAGCTTCTTTGCTATAGTTAATGCTAAGCAGCTCGGTCTTGAGATCAAGCCTGAGAATACCTCTAAGCTTACAGAAAAGGCTCTTAAGTTAAGAGATATCATCAATAAGGAAATAGAGATACAGCATCCAACACTTGCTCACATTAAGACTGTAGACCTTGTTGAGATCTTCGATGAGCCTACAAATCCTGAAGCTACATATAAGAATGTGGTTATTTTCGGACAGGGACAGGTCGACAGATCACCTTGCGGTACCGGAACATCAGCTAAGATGGCTACACTTCATGCAAAGGGTGAGCTTAAGGTTGGAGATAAGTTCGTATATGAGAGTATCCTTGGAACATTATTCTACGGAGATATCGTAGAGACAACAAAGGTTGCTGACTACGATGCGGTTATTCCAAGAGTTAAGGGTTCAGCTTATATTACAGGATTTAATCACTTTGTAATCGATGATACAGACCCTGTTAAGTACGGATTTGTATTAAAGTAAGATTCTTTTGTTAAGTTAATTTTTTAAGGGGAAGGTAACACATGGGCGAAACTATAACAAAAAAGAGTAATTATGTTGGTTACTGGTTTTGTAACCTGGCATTTGTACTTGAAAGATTTAGTTTTTATTCAGCAAAATGGCTGATTGCACAGTTTGTAGCGGCAAAGTTATAGAAGGTGGAATAGGTCTTAATGATGCACAGGGAGCTATCGCAACAGCAAACTTAGTTGCATGGACATATGCTGCACCTATATTCGGATCTATTATTTCAGACAGGTTTGTAGGTGCAAAGTATCTGGTTCCTGTAGGTATGGCTTTTATGTCAGCCGGATATTTTATAGGTGTAGGTGCAAATAATATTGTCAGTGTTAATTTAATGATAATTTTAATTGCTATCGGTACAGGACTTTTCAAGCCACAGACAAACTCTATAACAGGTAGATTATTCTCTGACAAGGATAAGCTTGATCAGGCATTTTCTACACAGTATTCAATGGTAAATGTCGGTTCATTTATCGGAACTACCCTTATAGGTATTTTGGCAGGACAGCAGGGCTATCGTATATGTTTCCTTATCTGTGCAATAATTATGTTGGTAAATGCGGTTTGCTTTACTATAGGTTGGAAGTTCTTAGGTGAGACCGGTAAAAGACCGTTTAAGTTTGATGAGAATCAGGTTAAAACTACAAAGGTTAAAGAAGATAACAAGCCTCTTACCGTTTTAGAGAAAAAGAGAGTTGCAGCCATAGTTATAGTATCAGCATTTTCAGCAATCTTTTGGGTATTCTGGTACTTGGCATATATGCCGGTGTATTATCACTGGGGAGATGAGGAAACTGTAAGGATGCTTTGGCAGATTGGAAATTTCAAGATTCCGACTTCCTTCTTTGACTCAGAAAATGCTTTATTATGTATAGTTCTCGGTCCTGTACTTGGTATGATTTGGACTAAGCTTCGTAAAAGACCACAAGGCGGTTTCAGTATATTTAAGCATACTTCATTAGGTATCATAATTTTAGGACTAAGCTTTGTAGTATTTGCATTGGCTGATGTTGTAAGAGGTCAGGGAACGGCGTCTATACTTTGGGTAATAGTATTCGGTATCTTGTTAAGTACCGGTGAGATGGTATTCTCTCCACTTGGAAACTCCTTTATATCCAAGTATGCTCCTGCAAAGCTTCTATCACTTATGATGGCAGTATGGACATTAGCAGTGTTCATAGCAGGTCAAAGTTATGGATATATATACGCAGCAATATCTAAGCTCCCGTTTGCAAATACATATTTTACTATAGCAGGCTTGCTTATAGTAGCAGGAGTGATATTGCTTATGTTTGATAAGAAGCTGAGTGCATTGGTAACTGAAGAATAAAATTTTTACTATATTTAAGTATAGTTGAAAGGTGAAGAATATGGATTTTGGTAAATTAGAGCGTATTTTGAACAAGATGAAGGAACAAGATTTAAGCCAGATGATTATATCTGACCATATGGCTATATTTTATCTGACAGGAAGACTTATCGTACCCGGCGAGAGGTTGCTTGCACTTTATGTTAATACAGATGGCAACCATAAGCTTGTGATCAATAAGCTTTTCCCACAAGAAGGTGACGTGGGTGTTGAAGTTATATATTATGATGATATCGAAGACGGAGTTGAGATCTTATCCAAGTATGTAACTAAGGATAAACCTATAGGTATAGATAAGACCTGGGCTGCTAAGTTCCTTTTAAGACTGCAGGAACTTGGAGGAGGAAGTAAGTTTATAAACGGTTCTCCTATAGTTGATAAGGTTAGACAGATCAAGGATAAGAAAGAACAGGAACTGATGATCAAGTCCTCTCTTATCAATGATGATGTTATGGATGAGCTTATACCATGGGCAGGTAAGGGCTTGACCGAGAAAGAGTTAAGTGACAAAGTAAAAGAAATCTATAAAAAACATGGTATTAATGAAGTTTCATTCGAGCCTATCACAGCTTATGCCAAGGGAGCTGCAGATCCACATCATCTTACAGATGACAGTAAAGGAAAACACGGAGATTGTGTAATACTTGATATAGGCGGATTTTACCAAAACTATGCTTCAGATATGACAAGAACAGTATTTATAGGTGAAGTAAGCGAAAGACAAAAAGAGATCTATAATATAGTTCTTGAGGCTAACTTAAGAGGTATAGCGGCAGCAAAGCCCGGAAATAAGATGAAGGACGTAGATCTTGCCGCAAGAAATTATATAGAAGAAAAGGGTTACGGAAAGTACTTTACACACAGAACCGGACACTCTATAGGACTTGAGGACCACGAAGCAGGAGATGTATCTTCAGTTAATGAAGAGATCATCGAAGTTGGTCAGTGCTTTTCCGTAGAGCCGGGAATATATCTTCCTGATGAAGGAATAGGTGTAAGAATAGAAGACCTTGTACTTATTACTGAGGACGGATGTGAAGTGCTCAACAAATATACCAAGGATATAATAGTTGTACCTGAATCATAGTATAATAAATCGGGAATGATAATTCCCTATAGCTGCCGCATCACGGCAAAGTATGAGCGTACTTGTTAAAGGTGCGGCAGTTTTTGTAAGTTATATTAAATAAGAGGAGGCTTGATATGGCTAAGATCACAGAGGCTTATATGCCCTACTTGGGACATCAGACTTATTATAGAATAGTAGGAGAAAGAAGTAATAATAAAAAGCCTTTGCTATTGCTTCACGGTGGACCGGGCTCAACACACAATTATTTTGAAGTACTTGACAGACTCGCAGATGAGGATCAAAGACAGGTAATTATGTACGATCAAATAGGTTGCGGAAACTCATTTTTAGACGGAAGACCTGAACTTTGGACTAAAGAGACATGGGTCGAAGAGTTAAAGCAGCTCAGAAAACATCTTGGACTCGATGAGGTACATATATTAGGTCAATCTTGGGGTGGAATGCTTGCAATAATTTATGCTTGCGATCACAACCCTGAAGGGGTTAAGAGTTATATTCTATCAAGTACTTTGCCTTACAATGAGATATGGGAAAGAGAGCAGAAACGTAGAATTAAGTTGATGCCTCAACATATGCAGGAAGCTATAGAAAAAGCGGAATCAAGCTCAGATTATAGCTCAAAGGAATATGCAGAAGCTATAGACGAATTTATGTCCAGACATTGTTCCGATCCGATAACAAAAGATTCTCCGGAGTGCTTGACCCGTAAAAAGAAAGCAGGTACCGAAGCCTATATAGCAGCATGGGGACCTAATGAGTTTACTCCGATAGGCTCACTTAAAGATTATAACTATGTTGATAAATTAAAGGATGTATCTACACCTTGCCTTATAGCAAACGGCATGGAAGACTTATGTTCTCCGTTTATAGCAAATAATGTATGATCTTATACCAAATGCTGAGTGGGAGCTTTTTGAATATTCAAAACACATGTGTTTTGTGGATGAGAATGATAAGTATGTAGATATGTTAAAACAATGGTTGGCTAAAAATGATTAATTAGGGGGAAATTTATGAGCACAGCGAATATTTTATTAATAGTGTTAGGTCTGTTGACCTTAGCTTTCGTAGTAGTATTTATACAAGATCTTGTTAAGCATAAAGATGAGATCTTAAGTGATAAGAATGTAACTAAGAATGCTATAATAAGCAGTATCATCGGTTTTGCCGTTAACTTTTTCGATACACTCGGTATAGGTTCATTTGCTCCGGCTACAGCACTTTTAAGAGCAGCTAAGCAGACAGAGGACAGAGTTATACCGGGAACACTTAACGTAAGCTGCGTACTTCCGGTTGTATTTGAAGCATTCCTTTTCATACAAAAAGTAGAAGTTGAGCCTATCACTTTGGCAGCAATGCTTATAGCAGCTGTAGCAGGTGCATATCTTGGTGCCGGAATAGTATCAAAACTTCATACCAACGTAATAAGAATTGCTATGGCAATAGCTTTATTTATAACAGGTGTTATCCTTGTATTACAGTTATGCGGCATCTTCCCAAGCGGTGGTGAGGCTGTAGGTCTTACAGGACCTAAGCTTGTGATCGGTGTAGTTGTAAACTTTATACTTGGTGCACTTATGACAGCAGGTATCGGTTTATATGCTCCTGTATGGCACTCGTATACTTACTTGGAATGAGCCCACTTGTTGCATTCCCTATAATGATGGGATCTTGTGCATATCTTATGCCTGTAGCTTCAATCAAGTTCGTTAAAGAGGGAGCTTATAACAAGATAGCTTCTGTTGCAATAGCTGTATTCGGTCTTCTCGGTGTATGGGTAGCGTTCAAGTTCGTATCAGGACTTGACCTTACATTACTTAAGTGGTTAGTTGTATGTGTTATGGCATATACATCTGTATCATTAGCACTTGCAGCAAGAAAGAAAGAAAGCAACTAGTCTAATATAGTTTTCAGATAAAAGTATATCATTTGTTTTAACAATCAAATTTGCTAAGCGGAAGTGAAAATTTCTGCTTAGCAATTAATTATTAAATAAACTAAAGTCAAACTAAGAACAGATCGAATCGTATAATTTATGTAAATATAAAAATTAACAATAAGTATCAATAAAAATTAAATAATAGACTATAATAATCTAATTATAATTAAGCTAAACTTACTGCAAGTAATAGCTATTGCATATATATTATTTATATGGTATATCTAGTGTAGTGTTTAGAATTGACATAAATAATTTATTTTTAGTCATAAATATAAAATAAATATGAACTCTATCATTATATGTATATGAGGTATAATGTGGTAATAGATAAGCTATAAAAAAAGATATGGAGATATGTATGGAGAAGAAAGAACAGCAATTTGTAAAAGAAATTACCAATATGGAAGATGACTTTGCACAATGGTATACGGACATCATTACTAAGGCGGATCTCGTAGATTACTCGCCGGTAAAGGTTTTATGGTGATCAAGCCCTACGGTTATGCTTTATGGGAGAGTATACAAAATTTTGCGGACAGAAGGTTTAAAGAAACCGGGCATAAGAATTGCTACTTTCCTCTTTTGATACCTGAGAGCTTACTTATGAAGGAGGCGGAGCACGTTGAGGGGTTTGCTCCCGAGGTTGCCTGGGTAACACATGCCGGAAGAGAGAAGCTTCAAGAAAGGCTGGTAGTAAGACCCACTTCAGAAACTATAATATGTGAAATGTATAAGAAATGGTTAAATTCTTACAGAGATCTGCCATATCTTTATAATCAGTGGTGTTCTGTGGTAAGATGGGAGAAGACAACAAGACCTTTCTTAAGAACATCCGAGTTTTTATGGCAGGAGGGTCATACTCTTCATGAAACGTTTGAAGAGGCTGAGAAAGAGACCTTACAAATGCTTGATATTTATGAGGAAGTAGCTCAAGATCTTATGGCTATTCCTATAGTTAAGGGTAAAAAGTCCGTGAGAGAGCGTTTCGCAGGTGCTGAAGATACATATACAATAGAAGCGCTTATGCATGACGGTAAGGCACTTCAGTGCGGTACAAGCCATTTCCTTGCACAGCATTTTACAAAAGCATTTAATATAGAATTCCAGAACAGAAACGGTGGAAAGAGTCATCCTTACCATACTTCATGGGGTATATCCACAAGACTTATAGGTGGACTTATAATGGTACATTCAGATAACAGAGGTTTGGTACTTCCCCCGAAGATGGCACCTACACAGGTAAGGATCATACCTATTCAGCAGCATAAAGAAGGTGTGCTGGATAAGGTATATGAGATCAAAGAAATGCTCCAAAAAGAATTTAGAGTAGATATTGATGCTACTAACGGAAAAACTCCGGGATTTAAGTTTAATGAAGCCGAGATGCTTGGAATACCTGTAAGACTTGAAGTGGGACCAAGAGATATAGAAAACGGCAAGGTAGTACTGGTACGTAGAGATACTTTGGAAAAAGAAGAAGTTAGCTTTGATAAACTCTATGAAAGAATTGCCGAATTAATGGTACAAATACAGCAAGATATGTTTGACAGAGCTAAGGCAAGGAGAATAGAGAGAACTTCCACAGCTTATAATATGGACGAATTCAAAAAAGCTTTAGTGGAAAAACCGGGCTTTATAAGAGCTATGCATTGTGAAGATGAAGAATGTGAGGCTGAGATAAAGGCTGAGACAGCGGCAACCATCAGATGCTTCCCGTTTGAGGATACGGAAGTTATAGCAGATAAGTGCGTATGTTGCGGTAAACCTGCCAAGAAACTGGCATATTTTGCAAAGGCATACTAATTTAATATTCAGTGAAGCAGCACATTGATGTTTATAAGATGTTCGGGCCTGTTTATAATATTTTGAAATTAATAACAATCTGATAATTAAGTCATAGATCAATGATCGATCAAAGCCGTAAAGGATATTGTAAAAGGGTCCTTTGACTGATGATAAATTGTAATTTACATTGCATTTACAACTTAATATAAGTTTTGTTGTTATCTTACACATGGCTAAACTGTTATAGATAAATTTATCGGATTTTATAAATAGGATATTGAATAATAAAAAATATGTACTACAATAGCAAGGGTCTGTAGCATTTGTTAATGCGGCAGTCCCTTGTACTAATGTGAGCAAAAAATTGTGTAATATATAACAAACTTAGGAGGCAGTTATGCTGTGGTTTAAGAAATTAATGAAAAATCAACTTTTTCTGGATGTAACGGGTATATTTTTCGGTTGTTTGATTACCGCCTTATCCGTTAACTGGATAATCATACCTAATAAGCTTGCGACAAGCGGTATAACAGGTTTATCTCAGATGGCAGAGAAATTTACCGGTATCAATTACACTTATATTTATTACGGGATAAGCATGTCTATACTGGTACTTGCACTTGTATTTTTGGGAAAGAAGGCAACACTTAAGATAATAACCGTTTCTCTTTTATATCCTACACTTTTGGTCATCACCAATATTTGGCAGTTTACTCTTGTTCAGGGAGATATGTTTATAGTTTGTATATATTTCTCTTTATTTTACGGAGTCGGTGCCGGTCTGGTCATAAGAAGAGGATATACTTTCGGAGGAACGGATACCATAGCCCGAATACTCAATAAAAAAGTTTTCAAAGATATCAGTATAAGTAAAATAATGCTGGTAATGGACGGAATCATAATAGTCATGCTCGGTTTTGTGTTCAATAAAGATATAGCACTTTATGCACTTGTAAATCATGTTACATATATATATATTATGGACTACATATTATTCGGTTTCAGATCAAAATTATATAAGGTGTCCATAATATCACAAAACCATAAAGAGATATCCAGTTTTATTTTTACAGAACTTGGAAGAGGTGTTACCCTGCATGACGTAACCGGAGCATACACAAACGAGAGAAAGCAAATGATAACCTGTATATGTTCCCCCAGTCAGTCAGCATCTTTAAGAAGATTCCTGGCACAAAATTATCCTAATGTATTTATGGAAGTTTCTCCTATAGTAACAGTATATGCAATAGGAAACAGATTCGTAAAACTTGATGATGTTGAAGATTAAACAGGATGTAATCGGTAAGTAGCATTTTCACTTTATCGTATAAAATATAAAAAGAGATCAGTATGTAAAAAGATATCCCTGATGAAAAAAATCAAGCGAGGTAAATAGCTTTACCGATACTAAAGTGTCGGGTATCAAAGCATTTCCTCGCTTGATTAAATTTAAGTATATCTATATCCAGGCTCCGTCTATTCCTATTATCTGCCCGTTTATATAAGAAGGAGCCGATGCGAGATAGAAAACAAGATCAGCGACTTCACTTGCCTCTCCTATACGCATGGCAGGTATTGAATTGATAATTTCTTCCTTCTCCGATATATCGAAAGAAGAATTCATATCGGTATCTATCATTCCGCAGGATATGGCATTGACCTGAATATTACTTGGAGCAAGTTCCTTAGCCAAAGCCCTGGTAAAAGAATTTACGGCTCCCTTACTGCTGGAATAAGCAACTTCACATGATGCTCCGACATTGCCCCATACGGATGAAATATTGATGATCTTACCGAATTTATTTCTTACCATGGAGTCTATAGCAAATTTGGAACAATTAAAGACGGAATGAAGGTTGGTTCGGATCACTTGATCCCATTCTTCAAAACTCATGTCCTGAAGTAATCCTATATATGAGATACCCGCATTATTAACCACTATATCCACTTTATTAAAGTGCTTATATATAGATTCATACATTTCCCTGGCAACATCCGGGACGGACACATCTCCCACAAAAGACATGCAATCGCAGCCTCCATCAAGAATTGTTTTCTTAAGCTCCTCCAACAGATCTTTATTGGTTTTACAGTTAATACATATATTATACTTTTCAGAAGCGAATTTAAGTGCAATTGCTTTGCCTATACCTCTTGAAGCTCCGCTTATAAGTACAGTCTTGGGTGTATTCATACATTTCCTTTCCCGCTCATTACGATAATATAAAGGTAATTGTTTTAAGGTTTATATTTTGTTATACTCTGATATATAGTTTTTGTAAAGACATTATAATTTTTAGTTTAAGAAATGTGTGAAAAACGATATGAAAAATTCAGTAAAGATTTTAATACTTTTAATTTTTATGATTTATGCAAATAATTTCACCGCCTATGCGGATATGAATCTGGAAGTAAGTGCGAGTGTCTCGGGTATGTCCGTGGCACTTAATAATTTTTATGCAAGGAATATCAGTCCGGAAGAACAACTGGTAAAAACTGTCAGGAAAGCTGCGAACTCTGCAAGAGAAGAGGAGTTTGCTCTTAATCATGTTAATGATCTTGTCAAAGAAGTGGAAGAAAAAGAAAGTCTTAAGTTGATAGAAGATCCGGATTATGAGGATATGGTATTGGCGTATGCCAATGATTATGAGAACCTCTACGAATCCGCAGACACTGATTCCAAAGTCATAGGGAAATTATATAAAAATTCAGTAGCGAAAATAGTTGAAACAACAACGATCAATGATGACAAATGGTATAAGGTGAGCTCCGGAAGCGTTACAGCCTATATACGAGCGGATCAGGTACTGGGAAGGGATGCGCTCGGTGTTGATGACAGTGAGATCACACACAGCTTTGCTACAATAATCAATACCGATAACCTAAGATTAAGATCCACTCCTGATGTGGATGCCAAAACACTTACATTACTCTCAAAAGGAGCTACATATAATGTGATAGGAGAAGAGGGAGATTTCCTCAAGCTTCAAATAGATGACGATCTGGTCGGATATGCATTTAAGGATTATATAAGTGTAGATACCAAGTATAACGAAGCTATATCGATAGAAGAAGAAGAAAATACAATATTGGCTGAGAAAAAGCAAAGGGAAAAAGAGGCTGATGAAGCCATAGCCAGACTTGAAAGTGACAGGGCTAAAGAAAGTGAGGCAAAGCTTGCTTTAGCTAATGAAAGTAACAACATCGAAAGTGTAAAAGAAAGAAATTCAAAGGAAGCTTCTAAAAAAGAAAGCACTAAAAAAGAAACTAAAACAGAAGAAAGCAGTACCAAGGAAAGCACGAAAAAAGAGACCAAAGCAAGTACGGTTCAGACAAGATCCAAGGAAAATGTTACTGTGGAGACAAAATTTGCTGACAATACAACGATAGAAAAAAGTAAAAAGGAAACAACTAAAAAGGAAACTACAAAAAAAGAAACGACCAAAACGGAAACCGCTAAAAAGGAAAGCTCCAAGCAGGAGAGCGAGACCGCCAAACCCAAAAAAGAAACCCAAGCGGCAACCGTTCCTTCCGGTGGTGATGAAAGAGATGCGATAGTAGCCTATGCCAAGCAATTTCTGGGCAATCCCTATAAGTACGGAGGAACCAGCCTTACAGACGGCTGTGATTGCTCGGGATTTACTATGCAGGTTTATTCAAAATTCGGTTACAGCATAGGAAGAGATTCAAGGACCCAATCAAATGCCTCGGGAAATGCAATAGATGAGAGCAGTTTAAGAAAAGGAGACCTGATTTTTTATGCAAGTGATGACACCATCAACCATGTGGGTATCTATATAGGAGACGGTAAGATAATACATTCAAGCAATTCAAGGACAGGAATAACCATATCACCGGCAAATTACAGAAGCCCTGCAAAAATACTAAATATACTGGACTAAGAGGTAAGATAAATGAAATTAAGTAAGATAATAAAAGATTTAATGAAAAAAATATGGTGGTGGCAGCCTATAACGGTGCTTTTGCTTATTGCTATATTCGGAATATATTCGGGAAACAGATCAAGCGAGAAGGTAAGTTATTCTACAGAAGTAGGTTCGGATGAAAGTTCACTTGAGGTAGCGGAATCGAAAGCCAAAGTTGCCGGGGATGAAGTTATTATAAATGAGAGTGAAGAAAGTATTTTAGATACTGAAACAGATACCAAAACCGATACACAAAGTGCTGAAGAGACACTTTTAGCTTCTTCAGAAGTTACAGTAAGAGAAGATGGGAATTATACTTCCAAAGAAGAGGTCGCCCTTTATATACATACATATAATAAACTTCCCAACAACTATATTACAAAAAAGCAGGCGGAAGAACAGGGATGGAATTCCAGCAGCGGTAATCTGGAAGAGGTGCTTCCGGGCATGAGCATAGGTGGGAGCAGTTTCGGTAACTATGAAGCCAAACTTCCCAAGGCAAACGGAAGGCAGTATTTTGAGTGTGATATAGATTATGACGGCGGATACAGAAACAGTAAGAGGTTGGTATATTCCAATGACGGAATGATATTTTATACAGAAGATCATTACGAGAATTTTGAACAATTGTATTAGAGTAAAGAAGTTTTTAATTTAAATCAGGAGTTTTTGGCAGATGGACAGTAAGGTTTTATATTTGGATAAATATAACGATAAAAAGAAGTTGCATAGATACATAGCAGAAGTACTTGATTTTCCTAAGTATTACGGCGCCAATCTTGATGCGCTCTATGATGTTTTGACAGATATGACGGAAGATATAAAAATAGATATTATTTTAACAAACACACATAACTATCATGCTTTGAGAATACTTGAAGTATTCAAAGATGCCGGCTTGGAGAATCCACATTTGCTGCTTAATACCGGTGATGCACATGAGTAAAAGCGAATGGTTTCTGTATACTAAACGAGGGGATTTTGAAGCTATAGCAAAAAGGCATAATATATCACCCTTATTGGCTAAGATCATAGTAAACAGAGGTATTGATGAGGATGCTATTGGAAGCTATCTTAATGCGGCAAAAGAAGAGCTTAATGATGCACATGATTTTAACGATATCGATAGAGCGGCTAATTATATCAAAGAATGTATAGAAAGCAAAAAGAAGATAAGGGTAGTGGGGGATTATGACATTGACGGCATTTGTTCGACATTTATACTTATGTCGGCTCTTAAATATCTTGCTGCAAATGCCGATTATGAGATTCCCGACAGAATAAAAGACGGATACGGTATCAATGAGAATATAATCATGAGATCTCATGAAGACGGATGTGACTTGATAATAACCTGTGATAACGGAATAGCGGCATTTGAAGCACTGGAACTTGCCGGTAAGCTGGGGCTTAAAGTTATAGTTACCGACCATCATGAGGTATTCAGAGAGAACTGTGAGGATAGGTTACCCAAAGCCGATATGATAATAAATCCGAAGCGAGAAGATTGCATTTATCCTTTTAAACAGATATGCGGAGCCTTTGTGGCTTACAGGCTTGTAGAAGTATTATATGAGCTTTTTTCGGTACCCAAAGATGAGTTTGAAAAACTCAAAGAATTTGTTGCAATTGCTACTATAGGTGATGTCATGCCTCTTATACAGGAGAACAGGATCATAGTAAAGCAAGGTCTGGAAAGAATAAAAGTCAGCGATAATATAGGTCTTAAAAGCCTTATAGAAGTATGCGGTGTGGATAGGAATAATATTAACAGCTATGATATAGGCTTTGTTATAGGACCATGTTTTAATGCAAGCGGTAGACTTGAAAGCGCAAAGCTGTCACTTAAACTACTTCTTACGGATGATGAAGACAAAACCTTGGAACTTGCGGAATATATTAAAAACCTTAATGATGAGAGGAAGGAACTTACCAAAAAGGGGTTGAGTTTGCCATAGAATTAGTAGAAAGAGCGTATATTAATGACGATATAATAGTTGCCTATATCGGAAATTACCATGAATCACTTGCCGGTATCATAGCGGGCAGACTGAAAGAAAGATATAAAAAGCCCTGCTTTGTGATCACGGATACGGAGGAAGACGGACTTATAAAAGGTTCGGGAAGGTCTATAGAAGCCTACAACATGTTCGAGGGTATAAGAGAGGCGGATGCACTCCTGATAAAATACGGCGGACATCCCATGGCGGCAGGTCTTAGTCTTCATAAGGATAAACTTACTAAGTTCAGAGAACTTTTGAATAAGAATTCAAGGCTTAAAGAAAGTGATTTTGTAGATAAGATATGGATAGATATAGCATTACCTTTCGGGTATTTGAGTGAAGACTTTGTAGAAGAACTAAGAATGCTCGAACCCTTCGGTCAGGGCAATCAAAAGCCGAATTTTGCACAAAAAAAAGTAGAGATTCTTAATCTTAGGATATTCGGTCAAAACAGAAATGTAGTAAAATTAAGATGTAAAGACAGTTTCGGAACAAGTATAGATGCACTGATTTTTACGGATGGTGATGAATTTATGGAAGAACTCGGTGATAAAAGGTTTTTTGATATCATTTACTATCCTAAAATTAATGATTTTAATAATAAAGTAACTGTACAGATAGTTATAAGAGACTGGAAATTTAAGTATTGATGAAGTATAATAAATGTTTGTTGTTATTGATAGACAAAAATTTTATTTAAAGTATGAGGAGAAAAAGCCTTATGATAAGGGAGAGTATGGACTTTGTAGCAGCTCATGATAAGGAAGTGGGCGATGCTATAAAAAAAGAATGGTTAAGGCAAAAAAATAATCTGGAGCTTATAGCTTCTGAAAATATAGTTTCAGAAGCGGTCATGGCAGCCATGGGAAGTGTGCTTACCAATAAGTATGCGGAAGGATATCCCGGAAAGAGATATTACGGCGGCTGTGAAGCTGTAGATATAGTTGAAAGTATAGCCATAGACAGAGTGACAAAACTCTTTGGCTGTGAATATGCCAACGTGCAGCCGCATTCGGGAGCACAGGCGAATATGGCAGTATTCCTATCAATGCTCAACATAGGAGATACTGTGCTCGGTATGAACTTGGATCATGGAGGACATCTTACTCACGGTTCACCTGTAAACTTTTCAGGTCAAAACTACAATATAGTTTCTTACGGTGTTGATGACAAAGGCTATCTTGATTATGAAGATCTTGAAGCCAAGGCTCTAAAACATAAGCCGAAACTAATAGTTGCAGGTGCAAGTGCGTATGCAAGGACCATAGACTTTAAAAGATTCAGAGAAGTTGCGGATAAGGTAGGGGCTTATCTTATGGTAGATATGGCACATATTGCGGGCTTGATAGCTGCAGGTCTTCATCCGAGTCCGTTCGGATATGCACATGTTGTCACCAGTACAACTCATAAGACACTGAGAGGTCCGAGAGGAGGAGTAATACTTTCAAGCAATGAAATGGCTGAAAAATTTAATTTCAATAAGGCTATATTCCCCGGAATACAGGGAGGACCGCTGGAACATGTAATAGCGGCTAAGGCTGTATGTTTTGGAGAGGCGCTTAAGAGTGATTTTAAAGACTATCAAAAGCAGGTGATAAGCAATGCCAAGACATTGGCTGCAAGTCTGATAGAAGAAGGGGTACATATACTTACGGGAGGAACCGATAACCACCTTATGTTGCTCGACTTAAGAGGAAGCGGTGTGACAGGTAAGGAACTTCAAAACAGATGTGATGAGGTAAATATTACTCTTAACAAAAATACCGTTCCTAACGATCCCGAAAGTCCTTTTGTCACAAGCGGTGTAAGAATAGGAACTCCTGCGGTCACTTCAAGAGGATTAAAGGAAAAGGATATGAAGGTGATAGCAAAGCTTTTGGCTTTGTGTATAAAAGATTTTGATAACAGCAAGGATCATGTAAGATCCGAGGTTGAGAAAATATGTGCGGAGTATCCTATATATTAAATTAAGTAAAGGATAACTAAATGAAAGGTTAGAAGAATATATAAGAAGTATTGTTGACTTTCCCGAAAAGGGAATAATATTCAGAGATATTACAAGTATATTGCAGGATGCGGACGGACTTGCACTTGCTATAGACGGAATAAGAGAAGAGATCAAGGATCTTGATTACGATCTGATAGTGGGACCTGAATCAAGGGGATTTATATTCGGTGTTCCGGTTGCTTACGCCGAGCATAAACCCTTTATACCTATAAGAAAAGAGGGTAAACTGCCCTGTGAGACAATAGGTGTGGAATATGAGCTTGAGTATGGTAAGGCGAAACTTGAGATACATAAGGATGCTATCAAAAAGGGACAAAAGGTCGTGATAATAGATGACCTTATAGCTACAGGCGGAACTACGAAAGCCATGATAGATCTTATTGAAAGTCTTGGCGGAGAAGTTGTCAAACTTATGTTTATCATAGAGCTTAAGGGATTAAACGGAAGAGATAAAATAAAAGGATATGACGTATCCTCACTTGTAAGCTATGAAGGAAAATAGTTTAAGTATAAATGAGTATAACAAACTTTATGCCGAGAACGGTCTAAGGCACGGTTATACTACCGGTACCTGTGCTACAGCCGCAACTGTTGCAGCTCTTATGGTCTTGATGAAAGAGGAAGTGGTTGCGGTGTCTGTAGATACACCGGCAGGTATCAGATTAAGTATAGATGTAGAGGATTTTAAGCTTGAAAAAGACAGTGCATCCTGTAGTGTAAGAAAGTTCTCGGGAGACGATCCGGATATTACGGACGGTATAGAGGTATGTTCTACTCTAACATATACGCAGGATGATTCTTTTGAATCGGTCGAGGTGGAGATAGACGGTGGGATAGGTGTTGGTCGTGTTACCAAAAAGGGATTGGATCAACCTATAGGAAATGCCGCAATCAACTCAACACCAAGAAGAATGATAAAAGAGCATGTTGAAGAGCTCGCAAAAAAATACGGACTTAGGGGTAAGATAAAAATAGTAATATCAGTACCGGAGGGTGAGGAAAAGGCTAAAAAAACCTTTAATCCAAAGCTTGGGATCATAGGTGGGATATCCATACTTGGAACGACGGGTATAGTTACTCCTATGAGTAAAAAGGCATTACTTGATACAGTTAAGGTGGAACTTAAGGTAAGGCTTGAAAGTTCGGATATAATAGTCGGTGTGCCCGGTAATTATGCAGTAAGTTATTCCAATGCCAATTACGGTATACCTATGGATCTTCCTGTAGAATTCAGTAATTATATAGGTGAATCACTTGATCTTGCCGTGAATTTAAGAGCCGGATCCATACTTTTGATAGGTCACATAGGAAAATTTGTTAAAGTTGCGGCAGGTATCATGAATACGCATTCCAATGATGCCGATGCCAGATGTGAGATCCTGGCAGCTCATGTATTAAAAGTAAAATTAAGCAGTGTCAAAGGAATAGATGCCGAGATATCCTGTGATAAAGAAGAAAGTAGCGAACTTAAGCTCTATCGCTATGAGCTTGCTAAAAAGATGCTTGAGAGCAATACTACTGATGAAGCAGTTGATATACTGGTTGCAGAGGGAATAATATCCGAGGTGGCAAGTTCAATAGTAAAAGATATGTACTCCCATGTATACCGCCGTATAAATAAGGCTGTTACTTTAAGGGATAAGCTTGGAAAAGCTGACGGAAGCGAGAGTGCTGCGTATATGAAGAAGTTTAAGCTTGGTGTGATCACCTTTAATAATAATTACGGTGAACTTGCAAGATACGGAGATGTGGAGGAGATACTCGAGCGAATAAAAGGTGTGTAAATAATTTATTCGGAATATGAATGCATTTATCAAACAGTTCTGTTATGAATTCAATTAAACGGAAACACTCCCTATTTCAATCATACCCGCAGTACTGTTAATAAAGTTTCGACAAATTTAGTACAGACTGCGGAACTCGCTTGCTCGCTCGCCGGAGGCGGCGAGCTGACGCTCAAACAGTCCCCGTCTGTACAATTTGTAACTCACTTTATTAACAGTACTAAACGCTACAAAGATTGAAATAGGGAGTGTTTCTTTAATCCCAGCCCGCAAGGGGTAGCTGTATAAGAGGTTGGAGTAGATACATGTCTATTGTTTATGTTGCTAAGGGGAGGCAGAGGTGAGGTGTTGCAGCGACTTTTATTCAAATCTTAAAAACAGTCGTTCGCATTGGGAGAACACGCAAAAGTGAGGATGTAATTTGTAGTTTAACATTACTTACGGTTTTATAGAAAATTTTCTATCCATTTATAAGGTTGCTGTATCCCTTAACAAAATCTGATATAAGTCAATGATTACTTTTAAGTATCTAAATTTAATGTATTACTCGGAAAAACATGCTGTAGGGGAAGGACTATTTTTAAGTTCGGAATAAAAGTCGCTCCCGCATCCCCCCGCCTCTCCCACTTAGCAACGTAAACAATCATAGATCTACCACCGTTAAATAATTTGTACTATTTATACTCGTTGTAGCAGTAACGTAGCGGAAGATAAAAACACCTTATAATTCAATCTTTGTAGCGGTTAACTCTTTTGATAAAGCAAGCTACAAATTCCACAGACGAGGACTGTTTGAACGCAGTCTGCCGGTTTTTGGCAGACAAGTGAGTTCCGCAGTCTGTGTGAATTTGTAGCAGCTTTGAAAAAGAGTTGCGTGTATGATTGAATTATAAGGTGTTTTTTTATCAACGAATTTTATCAACCTAGTACCATTGTTTATGCTGCTAACTCCCCCGATAAATTGAAATTTTAATATTACTTATTATGAGGTCTTAAGTATAAAAGATAATACATACCTGCAATGATCAAAGCTCCGCCTAATATATTTCCTACGATTACCCAGAGAAGATTGTTATATAGAAAAGATGCTACGGTAAGCTTTTCTATATGAATACCACTTTCAACAGCAAGTGCCTTATATACGGGATTTTGTAATGCCAAAAGTCCTGCCGGTATATAGTACATATTAGCAACGCAGTGTTCAAATCCGCAAAGTATAAAAAGCATTATTGGAAGGAAAACAGCAGCGACCTTATCTGCAAGACTTTTTCCGGCAACAGCCATTAAAACAGCAAGACAGACAAGTATATTACAAAGTATACCGAGTGATACAGCATTTAAAGGAGACAAAGACACCTTCTTAACAGCCACCTTTATAGTGGTAAGAGCGATCTGATCATGAAAAAATGAAAACTGACCCGAGAAATATATAATTATAGCTATTAAAACAGAGCCCAGCATATTCCCTATAAATACCAGGAACCAATACCTGAACAACTTGGAGTAGCTTAGTTTAGAACTGAATACAGAAAGTATCACCAGACAGCTGCTTGATAAAAGTTCGGCACCGCCGACTACGACCATTGCAAGTCCGGCAGGAAATACAAGACCTGAAAGTAATTTTGCGATGGAATCATTATCTACCGTAGCGGATACGGTATTGGAACCGGCTGAAGCCAAAGCGATCATCATACCGCCGAGTGCGGCAAGCAATATAAGCTTAAGTGCCGGATAATCAGCTTTTTTTTGCCCCAATTCAACATAACGTTCGGCAACTTCTTGACTTGTTAACATAAATCCTCCTTTTCATTTAGAAAATCTACTATATACATCAATAATAATAGCTGTTTACATATTAAATCTTACCAAGGATTTAGTCAAGTGTGTTACATAATAAATAGTATTACTAAAAATTAATATATGTTTTTCTATTTCCGTATATTAAAAGATCAATTGAGAATATTATTATGATAGTTTTTTAACATTTTGATAAACATAAAGATCGGATTTCTTTTTTTATATTTGATTATTACAAATTGATACACAGTATTAATAAAAAAACTTGACATATACCCCAGGTGGGTATATTATAAATGTAATATATATACCCCTATGGGGTATGGATAAATAATAGCTAAAAATCATTAAAAGAAAAGGAGGAGATTTCTGAATTTGAAAAGAGATGATAATAAAGAGATAAAAAATAACTGTTGTAAAACAAAACGTCATAAAAAAAGAGATGAAGCGGAGCAAAAGGCATTGCTTGTAAGGCTTAAGAAAATAGAAGGGCAGGTGAGGGGTATACAAAAAATGATAGAAAGCGATGCCTACTGCCCGGACATACTTATACAAGTATCCGCCATCACCTCAGCTCTTAACAGTTTTAATAAAAGTCTGCTGGCATGTCATCTGCATACTTGTGTTGCTGAAGATATAAGATCCGGTAAGGATGAGGCTATAGATGAGCTGTGCACTGTATTACAAAAGCTTATGAAGTAAGGATAGAAGTGATGATAAATAATTAAACTATACCGCCCGCACATGACTTTTTGTCTAAAACCTTTGAACCGTAGCGATATGTCTGTAGTATCTTATATATCTGAGGATCCGGTAGCGGGATGGGGCGGAAAAAATTTAGGTTTATATTTTATCTTGTTGACTTATCGTATCTTATCAAGAAAGAAGGAATTATATGAAACAATTTATTGTAAGCGGCATGACCTGTTCAGCTTGTCAGGCACATGTAGAAAAGGCGGTTTCCAAACTGGCTGATGTAAGCAATGTGTCGGTATCTTTACTTACCAACTCCATGTCGGTGGAGGGGAGTGCGAGCGAAGAAGATATTATAAAGGCAGTGGAAGCTGCCGGTTACGGTGCGAAGATAAAGGTAGAAGATAAAAGGAAGCATCTGTATCACAAAAGATCTTAGCGCAAGAAGAGGCATTAAAAGACACAGAGACTCCAAAACTTATAAAGAGACTCAAACTGTCGGTAATATTTCTTATAATACTTATGTATATCACTATGGGGCACAATATGCTTAATTGGCCTGTTCCTGATTTTTTAAGTCATAACCATACAGGTCTTGCGATCACTCAGTTACTTATAACTATCATAGTTATGGCGATAAACCGTTCATTCTTTATATCGGGTTTTAAGAGCTTGATGCATAAAAGTCCGAATATGGATACCTTGGTAGCTCTTGGCTCCGGTATAGCATTTGCATGGTCTTTATATATATTATACAAAATGACATGGCTTTTAACTGCAGGTGCAAGCAATGTGGATCTTATGCCGCTTTACCATGACAGGCTGTATTTTGAATCGGCAGCTATGATACCGGCACTTATTACGGTAGGTAAGGTACTGGAATCATTATCCAAGGGAAGAACTACAGATGCCTTAAAAAAGCTTATGAAAATGGCGCCAAAGACCGCTACTCTCCTGGTAGACGGTGAGAGGAAGGAAGTGGCTATTGACGAAGTTAAGATAGGTGATATATTCATAGTTCGTCCGGGTGAGTCTATACCCGTAGACGGTATAATAATAAAGGGAAGCTCTGCGATAGATGAGTCCGCACTTACGGGAGAATCGGTACCTGTGGATAAGACTGTGGGAGACAGTATAAGTGCCGCAACCATCAACAGTTCGGGATTTTTAGAGGCAAAAGCCGCAAGAGTAGGAGAAGATACTGCATTTTCAAAAATCATACAGATGGTAAGCGATGCCGCAGCTACCAAAGCACCTATAGCAAGAATAGCCGATATCGTGTCGGGAATATTTGTACCGGCGGTAATACTTATATCTGTAGTCGTGATGGCAGCTTGGATCTTAAGCGGAAAAGATATCTTCTTTGCACTGGAAAAGGCTATAACCGTACTTGTGATCTCATGTCCATGTGCTCTGGGTCTGGCAACTCCGGTAGCTATCATGGTCGGAAACGGAATGGGGGCTAAGAACGGTATTTTATTTAAGACCTCACAAGCTTTGGAAAATACAGGAAAGATCAAAGTAGTCGCACTTGATAAAACAGGTACTATTACTGAGGGAAAGCCTAAGGTTACGGATATTATCACTGCTTCAGATATCTCTGAAAAAGAACTCTTACAGACAGCATTTTCTTTGGAGATAAAAAGCGAACATCCTCTTGCAAAAGCCATAGTGGAAAAAGCTATGGAGGAAGGATATAAGGCGGATGAAGTCGAAGACTTTAAGATACTGGCAGGTAACGGACTTCAGGCTGCATCAAAGGGCAGAAAACTTTACGCCGGTTCGCAAAAATTTATAGAGTCACTGGTAAAAGTACCTAGGTATATCAAAGAAAAGTCTGATATCCTGTCCGCTGAGGGTAAGACACCTCTCTATTTTGCAGGAGATGACGAACTTTTGGGAGTGATAGCGGTAGCGGATACTATAAAAGAAGATTCCGCATTTGCTGTAAAAGAATTACAAAAACTCGGAATAGAAGTGGTCATGCTTACGGGTGATAACGAAAAAACCGCAAATGCTATAGGCAAACAGGCAGGTGTGGATAAAGTCATCGCAGGAGTCCTGCCGGAGGGCAAGGAAGAAACCGTTAAAGAATTGCAAAAAAAGAGGATCGACTGCTATGGTGGGCGACGGTATCAACGACGCACCGGCTCTTACGAGAGCTGATGTAGGCATAGCCATAGGAGCGGGTACGGATGTGGCTATAGATTCCGCAGATATTGTACTTATGAACTCAAGGCTTACAGATGTGAGTGCAGCTATAAGATTAAGCCGTGCCACATTAAGAAATATTCATGAGAATTTATTTTGGGCATTTGCTTATAATGTATTACTGATACCTATAGCAGCGGGAGTATTTGCCGATCTGCAAATAAATCCGATGTGGGGAGCTGCGGCTATGTCACTTTCAAGTTTTACGGTGTGTATGAATGCATTAAGACTCAATCTTTTCAAAGTACATACTTCCTCACATAATAAAAATACAGTAAAAAATGATTCAAATATCATACAAAACAAAGAACAGACAGATAAAGAAAAGGAGAATAAAACTATGCAAAAAACGATCAATATAGAAGGAATGATGTGCCCACGTTGTGAGGCTCACGTTAAGAAAGCCTTGGAAAATATAGACGGTGTGGACTCAGCACTTGCTTCTCATGAAAAAAAATCGGCAGTTGTAGAGCTCAGTAAAGAAGTTTCTAACGATGAGCTTAAAAAGGCTGTGGAAGAAGCAGGATATGATTTTTTATCTGTTGAGTAGTTTAGAAGCTGTATAGTCGGATATTTTAAAACATATATACGTACGATCAAAAAGGCTGCCCTTTACATATACGAAGGTGATTTTTGTAAAGCGGCAGTTTTTTTGATATTAAAATAAAGATCTGTAGGTAAAAATATATCAGAAACTTTTAAGTCATGTAGTCGGAATGACTTTTCTTTGCTATCGGATTGCTTTATAGCCTTTGATAAGATATACTAAGTGCTGTTATCTTATAGGTAACGAATATGAATTTAAAAATCAGTCTGAGATAAGTAAGGCAGTGTTTATATTTGTATATTTATTCGCTTTACACTTCATTTTGATCGCCCGTATTTTAACGGGGACAAAGATAGCTGTTTTACAGATTCTTATAAAAGGAATATTTTGGAGAAGTTATGAGTATATTAAATGTTGAAAAATTAAGCCACGGTTTTGGAGACAGAGCCATATTTAATGATGTTTCATTCAGGTTGCTAAAAGGGGAGCACATAGGTCTTATAGGAGCCAACGGAGAGGGTAAGTCCACATTTATGAGTGTCGTGACAGGTAAGTTAAAACCGGACGAGGGGAAGGTCGAGTGGTCTAAAAATGTGAGAGTAGGTTACCTTGATCAGCATGCGGAATTGAAAAAAGGAATGAGTATAAAAGATGTATTAAAACAGGCTTTTGACTTTCTTTTTGAGATGGAAGCAAATATGAACTCGATGTATGAGCAAATGTCAGATGCCGATGATGGTAAGATAGAGTCCCTTATGGAAGAAGTCGGAACTATACAAGACCTCTTGATGGCTCATGATTTTTATACCATAGATGCCAAGATAGACGAGATAGCAAGGGCATTTAACTTGGATGAATTAGGGCTTGACAAAGATGTAACACAGCTTTCGGGAGGTCAAAGAACAAGGATCTGTATGGCTAAGCTTTTACTTGAAAAGCCGGATATACTTTTACTTGACGAGCCTACCAACTATCTTGATGAACATCATATAGAGTGGCTCAGAAGATATCTTCAGGAATATGAGAATGCATTCGTACTTATATCACATGATATGGAATTCCTTGACAGTGTGGTCAATATCATTTACCACATGGAAAACCAAAAACTGGACAGATATGTAGGTTCATACCAAAAATTCCTTGAAGTATATGAGATGAAGAAATCACAGCTTGAAGCTGCATATAAAAAGCAGCAGCAGGAGATCGCCGATCTTACAGACTTCGTGGCAAGGAATAAGGCAAGAGTCGCTACAAGAAATATGGCTATGTCAAGACAGAAAAAGCTTGATAAGATGGAAGTTATTGAACTGGCGAGAGAAAAACCAAAGCCGGAATTTTTATTTAAAGAGGCTAGAACGGCGGGAAAACTTATATTCGAAACCAAAGAACTAGTAATAGGTTATGATGAGCCGCTTTCAAGACCTATCAATATGACTATGGAACGTGGTGAAAAGATAGTTCTTTACGGAGCCAACGGAATAGGAAAGACAACTTTATTAAAAAGTATACTTGGGCTTTGTCCGTCTTTATCCGGAGAAGTACATCTTGGAGACTACCTTAATATAGGTTATTTTGAACAGGAAATGACAGAGGACAACCTAAATACCTGTATAGAAGAAATATGGCAGGAATTTCCTTCTTTTAACCAGTATGAAGTGCGTTCAGCACTTGCCAAATGCGGTCTTACCACAAAACACATTGAAAGTAAGGTAAAGGTACTGAGCGGAGGCGAGCAGGCTAAGGTAAGACTATGTAAACTTATCAACAGAGAAAGCAACGTACTTATACTTGACGAGCCTACCAACCACCTTGATATAGATGCCAAAGCGGAATTAAAAAGAGCCCTCAAGGCATACAAAGGTTCTATACTTTTAATATGCCATGAAGCCTCATTCTATGACGATATAGTAAGTAAAAAAGTTGATTGCAGCGAATGGGCACTCAGAGCCTGAATATAGTAGAAAAAAGCCCGGTATTCAGTCTGTGATACGGGCTTTTATGATACAGCAGCCACCTATAGGGATAAAAAGCAATATCCGGGTCGTTGTGATGGAAAGATCAACATTTCTTTCGGTGTATTTTTATGATATCCTTCACACAGTTTGCAAATACATTGTTATGCACTATATGATCGGAATTGGCTACATAATTGATAAGTCGCTTGTCATAAAGTTCCCTTAGTTCTTCTTTTGTTTTTTGATTGGCAAGCGGTCTTGTTGTGTCATTTAAGAGAGTTTGATATATATCATCAAACTCTCTTTTTATATGTATTATGGTGCCGGCTTCTTTTAAGACCTTTGCATTTCTGTCAAAGGTAAGCATACCTCCGCCTGTAGATATTATGGTTTTGTTGAAGTTTTTTAGCTTCTTTGCAATTTCAAATTCCAGATCTCTGAAATGTTTTTCACCGTATTTATCGAATATTTCAGGAATAGTCATGTTACTTTCTTTCATTATAAGTTCATCGGTATCCACATAAGAAAAACCAAGTTCTTTGGATAAGGCCTTAGCTACAGATGTTTTCCCGGAAGCCATAAAACCGCATAATATAATGTTATCAGTATCGTGTGAATTCATTATCCTATCCCTTTCCGTAATGTTTTTGGATAAATAAAATGTACTCTGAGAGATTATAGTATATTTGCGGTATAAAATAAAGTTAAAAGAAGAAGGAGTATCACAATGATGGAGTTAATGTATACCGATTATTGACATCTAAGCTATATTGCTTAGAAATATTATTAAAAAAATTATCAAATTCCTGATTTTTAAAAATAAAAATAATGCCAGGTATATAATATTAAGCGATATTAAATAAAAATAAGAGTATCATTACAAAAACAATACAACAAATAAATTATCAAGTAAAAGCAGATATTTTTTTAAATAAAAAAACATAATGATATTGACAAAAATTAGTTAAAAAGTATTAAATTTTTCTTTAACAATATATTGATAAAGGAGAAGTATCAATGGGTTTATTTAGTGGTAATGAAAACAATCCTAAAGAAAAAAAACATAACGGCATTCTGGGAATGTTTGCTAATGATGTAATAAAGTGGGAACCGGAGAGAGGCTCTGAACTTGATGTTATAGTTCATAAATTCGAATATGAAGATTTTCCCAACGGATCTCAACTAATCGTCGGACATTCACAGATGGCTTTTTTTGTGAACAATATGTCGGCAGGTTCATCAGGTGCCGAAGGAGGTTCGGGACAGGCACAGGCGAGTGTTTTTATCGGACCTTGTAAAATAAAGCTGGATACGGGTAATCCGAGATTTTCTCTTTTTAGAAATTTCAATAATGCTCTTACGGGAGGAGATTCCGCATTCCATTGTACAGTGTATTTTATCAATACCACACATCTTAATGATCTTAACTGGGGAACACAGTCTCCTATAGTTTTGATGGATCCTGTAGAAGAGGTAAATATACATGTAAGAGCACAAGGTCTTTTCGGGGTGCATATAGAACAGGCGGATGAAAGCATTGCCGTAGTACAGGCTATGAAGGTATTGAAAAAAATAGTCGGAACCAAGGCTGATTTTACGAAAACGGATCTTATAGCTTTTATGAGAGCAAAGATACTGGAATATGTTCCGAATCTGCTTGCTGATACAATGATAGATAAGAATGTCGGAATACTTACTATAAGTAAATATCTCAAAGAATTTTCGAATACTATAAAAAATGAACTTACAGAACATTTTAATAATTTCGGATTAACACTTGATAATTTTTCATTCAATAATATCAATGCTCCGGATGAAGATCTTCAGGCTATCAATGAGATGAAGATCGCCAAGAAGAGAGCTCAACTTGAAGCTGAAGGCAATGCCAATAAAATGGATATAGAGTCAGCCGCAAGGGCAAGACAAAGGGAAAGAGAAGGCTATACTTATCAACAGGAAAGATCCTTTGACGTTTTGGGTGATGCGGCTCAGAATGAAGGAATGTCATCTAATTTCATGGGTGCGGGAATGGGGCTCGGAATGGGACTGGGAGTCGGAGGTGCCATGGGTAACGGATTCTCGAATGTCGTGCAAAATTCACTGGGATCGGCAAATATGCAAGGAGGTACTAAGGCAAATGCCAACTCAGATGCCAACTCTTTGGAATGTCCTAACTGTAAGACAAGATTAAGTCAGAATGCAAAATTCTGTGCTTCCTGCGGTAGCAAGATAAGTCAAGCCAAGGCTTGTCCCGGTTGCGGTGCCCCCTTATCCGAGAATGCAAAATTCTGCATAGAGTGCGGTCAGAAAGTTGTTAGCGAATGTTTCTGTGAAAACTGCGGAGCCAAGAATAAAGCCGGAGCAAAATTCTGCATGGAATGCGGAAATAAATTTTAAGGAGTGTATATATGAGCAATTCATTACTTGGAAAATTGAGTATAATTATATTTAATGCGGCGATAGGTCTATGTTGGACAATATTTGTTATTGCGTTTATGAATCCTTTTAACAGGCTTATAAACAACATTATATTTATATTATTCGGGGTGATCTACATACTGGTAACAGAGATCGTACTGTTAACAGCAAGGAATAAACTTAATAAAAAAGCACCTATAGAAAATATTGTATTGATCGGATATATTACCGAGGTGTTTTTTTTCATAGGCTTACTCTATAATGCATGGAATATCCTTTTGGTATCATTCGGCATGGCTGTTCCGGTGATACTGAATATAATGATAGTTGCGGCATATATATTGTTCGTACTTAATGCATTAAGTCACAGTATCTTTGTGTCCGATAAAACAGAAGAACATAATGCCTCTCGGGCGACAGTAAGCGATCTTATAAACAGATTGGACGCCGTGATCATCTCAGTAAGAGATAAGGATGAAGATATCTTAAAAGAGCTTAGAAAGCTTAAAGAAAAAATGTCTTACAGTGACAAATTCTCAAGAAAGAATTCTTTGGAACATGAGAAAATGTTCGAAAAAGATCTTATTGATTTTGAGAACAGTCTGGTCGAAAGTGATAAAGCGGAGCTTTTGAATAAAATCAAAAAACTGGATAAGATATGGGATGTCAGGAATGTCGTAAATAAAAAATAAACAGGAGTTTTGGGGATGGAGTTTGATAAATTAGAATGTTCGGGTTGCGGAAGTGCAAATGTTGAATTTGATCCTAAAAGCAGGCGTTTGATATGTAATCAATGTGGAAATGAAGAGGTATATTCAAGAAAAAGGGTCAATTCCGGTGCAAAGGTCATATACAGCAGAGATAATGCCATAAGGTTTTTTATGGATAATAATTACAGCAATGCCGGAAGGTATGCACAGGACGTATTGAATATATCGATAGATAATGCTCCCGCACTTTATATTATTTCGTATATAGAAGAATTTGATAACAGAAAGCGTGGTAATTTAGACAAATTCTTCAACATTACAAGAGATCTTCCGCTGGATTTTGATGAGGTTGAAGAGCTCAAAAGGTTATTCTTATCATCACCTTACAAACTTATAGAGCATGAGGAGGATTTCATAAGACTGATAGCTATAAATTCTCAGGACGAAAGTGATAAAAAGGGATTGTGTGATTTTATAGACTCTATATCACCGTATTTGATCGCAAAAAGACCCGGTATATCATACCTGAGTTCTGAACTTGCCGAGATGTATGCCGATCTTGCAGGGCATTGTAACATACCGAAGACCTGTTTTGCCCTGCTTGATTCAATTGAGAAGAATCCCGATTCACCGTATGTCAACAATACATTTTCACATGCGGCACGAAACAGGTATTTCTATGAAAATTACATTCATCCCATTGGGAATATAATCAGATCGATCAATGATGCCGTGCTTAGAGAAAAATTCATGGCGGCGTATAACTTTAAAGTAAATGCATTTAACAAAAATACAGGTATGTAAAAGGAGAAGATAATAGTGAGCGATGGTTTAGATCTTGGAAGACTGGAACGAATGGCCAGGGATACTCAAAGAATGGTAGCGGATCTTGAGTATCAGGTTAGAGATATTGACAGGTCGGTCAGGGACATAGATGATAGGGTTGCCTATATGTCGGACGAGCTGATCGATCTTAAAAACAGGTTCTTACAGCTTATGGATGAACAAAGACGTGCAAATATTATACAAAAAGCGGCAACGGAATTAGTAAGAGTAAGACAGGAAATAGAAAAGGATTTCGGAGATTACAGAATAGTAAGAAAGACGATGCTTGGTGTACTTCAGGCAACAGACGTGGCTTTGGTAAGAGAGACTACTATAGCCAAGGTCTCAGAAGAAATAATGCTTGCAACACCTAATTATTGGTTGTCACCATGCCTGGTCGCTATATCAGCATGGATAGCTAATGACAGAGCACTGGCGGAAAGAGCCATAAAAGTGGCACTTGACAGAAACAAAGAAAAGACAGCTTTGATCATGGCTTTGGTATGCAGAAGAAATAAAAGAACGGATACCTGCTATGAGTGGCTATCACTTTATTTCTCAAGTCAAAAACCCAGCGGTTTGACTGAGGGAGCATTTACATTTATCGATGCTTATATTAACGGAGTATTCGGTGTGGACAGGAAGCATTTATGTGATGATTATATCAGTAAATGGCTGGGGGATATCGTAAAGGTAGATGAGAATTTCGAAGATAAGCAAATAAATAAATGGGAAGAGTATTGCAGTGCTTATGATGAGAATGTAACAGGCTACGAAGAATTACAAGGTGTGAAAGAGTATGACAGAATAAGTGCCTACATAGCCAGAATAAAAGCTGCTCCAAAGATAAAAGAAGAGTTTATAAATATCGAAAAGTTCGAAGTTGATTCGGAGGCTCTTAAAAAAGCCATAGATGAAGAACTTATAAAGATGGTCAAGACTTACGATCAGGATGAGATGAGACTGATCAAAGAGGAACAGTATTATGAGCTTATAAAAAAGCTTAACGGAGATGAAGTAAAAGCCGACCTGATGATCAAAAAACAGGAAGAAGCCAGAAAACAGGCAACGAAGAATTTAATAGAGCAGATGACGGAAGCCATACAGAAAGAAAAATCCCTGTCAAAGAAAAAGACCGCACTCAGTTTTGTAGGATCCTATGTAGAAAAAGGATACAACAAATATATCGCAAGCAAGAAAAAGAATTCCCGAGTGAGATAAGTTTCGAACAGGACGGATGTGAGATAAAACTGGATAAAAACTCTAATCTGGTACCTATTTTCTCAAACTATGAGAATTATATGAATGCAAAAAAAGCCGAACAATTATCACGTTTAAATGGCAATAAGTCTTCGAACTGGAAAATGATATCCATTATAGCAGCGGTCATAGGAGTGATATCATTGGCTTTGTTTCTTCCACTAGGTATCATACTTATGCTGTTCGCCGGTTTTGCTTTCTTCCAGATAAAGAATTCGGAAAATCAATATAATAAGCAGATAGAAAATACCAATAAAGAATATCAGGATGCTCTTAATAACGGTAAGAGCAATATTATAAATATTTTTGAAAAATGGAATAAAACAGTGGATGAAGTTGATGAGTTTGAGCAAAAAGGCGGTAATAGATTATTAGGAGGAGATTATTAAAATGAGCAATAATTTATATGATATGTCTAATAATAACGCTAATGACATGTCGAATATAGATATGGACGAATTAGCTGCAATGTTCGGTATGGATGCAGAGCTTGAGAGCATGAATAACAGTGTTATAAGTCAAGATCTGGAAGGTTTTGCAAGTTGTTTTCCGGACTGGGATCTGCACCCTCCTGTTGGTAAATAAAAAAATAATTAAAAAATAGAAAAAGACATCAGGCAAATTGAGACGACTCTAAAATCAAGACACTTCTAAGAGTCAAAGTTCGCTATTAAAAAATATGCCGGGTGTCTTTTTTGGTTGCTAAAAATATATTGTATAAAACATTTAATGAATTAGCTGATAATATTTGTTTTTTATAAAATAGTAATAAAAGTGAAAATACTGTTTGACTTAGAAAAATTACTGTGCTAATATACGGATATACCAATAAACCCTGCATGTATATAGGAATTGGAGGGCGCATGATAAGAATAGAAAAAGTATCTAAGGATTTTAATATAAAACAAAATATAGTTCATGCTGTGGATAATGTCAGTTTAGAGATAGCGGATAAGGAAATCTACGGTATTATAGGTTTTTCCGGAGCCGGTAAATCCACTCTGGTAAGATGTATCAACCTGCTTGAAAGACCTACAAGCGGAAAAGTATTTGTATCCGGTAAGGAAGTAACGGCACTTTCACCTGTAGAACTCAGAGCTGCAAGAAAAAAGATAGGCATGATATTTCAACATTTTAATCTTATGCCGTCAAGAACGGTAGCGGACAATATAGCCTATCCGCTCTACGGCAGCGGATTGAGTAAGGACGAGATCAAAAAAAAGGTGGAGCATTTGCTCGAACTGGTGGATATTTCGGATAAAGCCAATGCTTATCCTTCTCAATTATCCGGAGGTCAAAAACAAAGAGTAGCGATAGCAAGAGCATTGGCTAATGATCCGGACGTACTGCTTTGTGATGAAGCGACCAGTGCTTTGGATCCTCAGACTACAAAATCCATACTTGCTCTTTTGAAAAAACTTAACAATACTTTGGGGCTTACCATAGTGATCATTACACATGAGATGGCAGTGGTCAAAGAAGTATGTGACAAGGTAGCTGTAATGGAAAAGGGAAAGGTAGTGGAAAGCGGCAGCGTATTTTCGATATTCGCAGATCCCAAAGAAACCGTCACCAAGGACTTTATACGTACAACTTCGAATTTACATAAGATAGACGATCTGATAAATGAACATGCAAAAGTTGTTGATCTAAAGCCCGGTGAGCTTATAGTCAGATTTTCATATATGGAGAGTAATACCTCGGAACCGCTTATATCTACGATCTCGAGAGAGTTTAATATAGATGTAAATATAATATATGCTGATGTCGAGATCATAAAGGGTGCTCCGATAGGCGGTACGGTTGCTATAATAAGTGGTAAAAGAGAAGATATTTCAGAGGCTGTACTTTATTTATTAGACAAAAATGTTCATGTGGAGGTACTTAAAGATGCAAGAATTTCTAACTAGTGTTCTTCCGAATGTTATGTCAAAGCCTAACGATCTTTATATAAGTTTTTCACAAACTATATATATGATGTTTATTTCTGGATTGATATCCTTTGCTCTGGGTATAGTATTCGGAGTGATACTTATAGTGACATCCGAGGCGGGTATACTTAAGAACAGACTTATATATACTTTACTGGACAATCTGGTAAATATTTTCAGGTCTATTCCTTTTGTAATACTTCTTGCGGCACTTATTCCTTTTACCAGGATCATAATGGGCAGTGCCATAGGAACTAAAGGAGCTTTGGTACCGCTTGTATTCGGCACCGTGCCATTTTTACAAGGCAGATCGAAAGTGCTCTGGCAGAGGTTGACAAGGGACTTATTGAAGCTGCTGAAAGCATGGGTTCATCTCCTTTGGAGATTATTTTCAGGGTTTATTTAAGGGAGAGCCTTCCGGGTATTATCAGAGCCACACAGATCACATTTATAAGTCTTATAGGTCTTACCGCCATGGCAGGTGCCATAGGAGGAGGAGGACTCGGAGACTACGCAATACGCTACGGTCATCAAAGAGGTCAGACTGATGTAACCTATATTACCGTTTTTATTATACTTATAATGGTAAGCGTTATACAAAGCATAGGAACTTTTTTTATTAAAAAGACTACGCATTAGTGTAATGTATTGTTGATATCTAACCTTATTACTACTTTATCAATGGATTGCAATATAAACATAATAAAGAAATTGGAAAGATACTATACCATTGCTGATATTAATTAAATATCAATGATACACTAGCTTTAATTTATTAACTTTGTAAATCATCTGTTTATTACATACAGTAAGAAACAGCTATTTAAATAAATATATTTATTTCAGGAGGAAATATAATGAGAAAAATACTTAATACAGTTGCAGCAGGTCTATTACTTACACTGGTACTTACAGCCTGTGCATCAAATAATAATACAGAAACAAGCGATAACAAGGTCAATTCACAAGCTGAGGGACAAAGCGATAGCAAAAAGCGCCGAAAAAAACAAGCAGTGAAACCGATAAAGGTGAGGAAGTTGTCATCAAGCTTGGCGTAGTAGGTGAGAACAATGAACAATGGGATCCGGTGATCGAAAAACTTGCAGAAGATAATATAAAGCTTGAGCTTATAAAGTTTGCGGATTATTCATTACCTAACCGTGCATTAAATGATGGAGAGATAGACCTTAATGCTTTCCAGCACTATGCATATCTTAATAAGGATGTGGAAAGTAACGGATATAAGATAGAAGCTATAGGTGAGACATTAGTGGCTCCGCTCGGAGTGTTTTCAAATAAGATCAAGGACCTGTCAGAACTTAAGGATGGTGATACGATAGCTATACCTAATGATGCGACCAACGGAGGAAGAGCGTTAAAGGTACTTGAGGCGGCAGGAGTTATCAAGGTAGATCCGGCAGCAGGTTACACACCTACATTAAACGATATAACTGAAAATCCTAAGAACATTAAGTTTGAGGAAGTAGAGGCGGCTAATACCGCAAGTTTACTTCCGGATGTGGCAGCTGCACTTATTAACGGCGGACACGCTATAGACAATGGATTAAATCCAAAAACCGATTCTATTTATTTAGAGAAGGTGGAAGGGGGAAGTGAAAACCCTTATATCAATGTTATAGTTGCAAGAACTGAGGATAAGGACAATGAAAATTACAAGAAGGTAGTGGAGTATTTCCGTACACCTGAAGTTGCACAAAAGATAGAGGAAGTATATAAGGGTGCATACTTACCTACATGGAAATAAATTAAACTTGTCAGTACTGCATTTATATTGTATAAATTCAATATAAAATGTACTGAGATTATCAATAATGGGGCTGTTACAGAACTTCTGTAAAGCTCCATTTGCATAAAAGAAGTAAAGTTCAGTGCATTGTTCACAAAATAAGTATATCAAAAACAATAAATAATTTTTTTGAGTGTATGCATCAAAATATGTAGGAGTAGTAGGGCTAAGTTTTTTGATGTACGCAATCAGGAAAAGAGGCAAGTTGTTCGGTATACTTATTTTAAGAAACGATGCACTGATTTGTAAATATATGAAACCTGTTAACGGTTTAATAAATACTGTAAAATCAGTTTTTTTGTTAAACTTGTACTGAAAAGGATAGTGAGTAAAAAATGAGTAATTTAGTAAAGAAGTAGAAGCTGTAAAGAGTTATCTAATAGAAACAAGAAGAGAATTTCACCAAAATCCGGAGCTTTCATTAAAGGAGTTTCGTACTGCAAGCCGTATAGAAGAAGAACTTACAAAGTTTGGAATTAAGCATAGTCGTGTGGGAGAGACCGGAGTTTTGGGTATATTAAAAGGAGATAACCCCTCAGATAAGGTACTGCTTTTAAGGGCTGATATAGATGCCCTGCCCATAAATGAGGTGGGAGCTGTGGAGTATATATCAAAAAATCCGGGAGTTATGCACGCTTGCGGGCATGACGCACATACCACCTGTCTGCTTGCCGCAGCAAAGATCTTATCCGAAAAGAAAAGTGAGTTGGCAGGAGAGGTAAGATTTGTATTTCAGCCTGCCGAAGAGATAGGAAAGGGTACACAGCCCTTTATAGAAGAAGGTGTACTTGAAGGTGTGGACAGGGTATTCGGTCTGCACTGTGCTCCGGATCTTCCGATTGGAAGCGTAGGACTTACACCAAATCTTAATAATGCGGCTGTAGACCACTTTACTGTCAATGTAAAAGGAGTGTCTTCCCACGTGTCTTTGCCGCACAAAGGTGTAGATGCTTTATACATTGCATCGGAGATAGTAGTTGCGGTTCAGGCACTCAGGACCAGGTTATATTCGCCATTGGAACCTGTGATAATAGGAATAGGTAAATTCAATTCCGGTACTACTTATAATGCACTTGCCGCCAATGCGGTACTTGAAGGAACAACAAGAACAGTATCCAAGGAAAGCAGAGCAAAGATAAAGACTCAAATAGACCGCTGTGTAAAAAACATAGCTGAAATATACGGTGCAAGTGCCACTGTGGAATGGGAAGGATTTACCGGTCCGGTGATCAACGACCCCGAGGTATGCGAAGAAGTGGCAGCACTTGTAGATAAGACTTTCGGAAAAGGTCATGTAGTAAAGAATAGGGAGATCTCCCTGGGAGGGGATAATTTTGCCGATTTTATAGAGGAGAAGAAGGGTGCTTATGCATATCTTGGAACCTCAAGTGATAAAAAGCCCTGTACTAAGCTACCATTGCATAGTGATAGTTTTGATTTGGATGAGGAGGCTATGTTAAAGGGGACATGGCTTCATGTTGCATATGCGTTGTGGTTTTTAGCGTAGGTGTTGTCGGGGAGTTGACAGCATAAACAATTATACTCATAAAAAACTCCGTATAATTCAATCATACTCGCAACCCATTTTCAAAGCTTCGACAAATTCACACAGACTGCGGAACTCGTGTGCTCGCCTACTCCGTGGCGAGCTTCACTCGAACAGTCCTCGTCTGTGGAATTTGTACCTCGCTTTATCAAAAGGGTTAATCGCTAAAAAGATTGAATTATACGGAGTTTTTTTATCTCCCGCCACACTACTGTTACAAAAGATTAGTGCTGTGTAGATATATTTATAATTGTTTATGTTGCTAAGGGGGAGAAGGGGAGGCGTAACAGCAACTTTTATTCAAATCTTAAAAACAGTCGTTAGTACTGAAAACGTGGCGTTAGACAAAAGTGTGCCTACACCTCTTCCCCTCCTCCGGTACCTTAGGCACATAAACCGTTAAACTATCTTGCCAAGGACAATCTGAGACCGCCGGTACTTGCTTTACCGAGCCGCAAGGCGAAGGGAAAGCTTAGTACCGCTGCGAGACGAAGTTAGCGAGAGCGTGTCCAAGGCAAGATATGTTTGTAACGGTTTATGTGATAGACAAATCAGCATTTTGTTAGCTTAAGTATGGATTTTTAATATACTGACCCAATTTTGAGTATAGGAAGTTTTAGTAACTATGTTTTGATGTTATAGAAAGTCTTTGTTCTGTGCCGTGTCAGGGGAGATATATGTCTTTTTACCGGATTATATGTAGTAAATGTACAATGGAAATGTGTAAAACTCTTAAAAGTTCTAAAATTAAAAAAACGATATAAAATTGACAGAATATAACAAAATAACTATAATGTAAGAATTGGCTTAGCGAAGCTAAGCCAATTCTTAACGAGAAAAAAACGAAGTTTTTTTCGAGTCTAAAGCTAAAGAGAAAAAAATTGCACAGTGAAGCTAGGTCAATTCTTAACGAGAAAAAAACGAAGTTTTTTTCGAGTCTAAAGCTAAAGAGAAAAAAATTGCACAGTGAAACTAGGTCAATTCTTAAATTCTTAACGAGAAAAAAACGAAGTTTTATATTATTTTTTTATTTTTTTATATTGGGGTAATGGAAAGGATGTAATTATGTATAAAAAAAGTGCCTACAGATCTAAAGTTTGTAGATAGAGAAAGAGAAGTACTTAAATTTTGGAAAGACAACGATATATTTAATAAAAGCATAGAGGAGAAAAAGGACAATGAAACATATATGTTTTATGACGGACCTCCTACAGCTAACGGAAAACCCCATATAGGACATGTATTGACCCGTGTTATCAAGGATATGATACCAAGATACAGAACCATGAAGGGCTATAAAGTACCGAGAAAAGCCGGTTGGGATACTCACGGTCTTCCGGTAGAGCTTGAAGTTGAAAAAATGCTTGGTATAGACGGTAAGGAGCAGATAGAAGCTTACGGTCTTGCTCCGTTTATAGAAAAATGTAAGGAAAGTGTGTGGAAATACAAGGGCATGTGGGAAGAGTTCTCAGATGTCGTAGGATTCTGGGCAGATATGGACGATCCTTACGTAACCTATCACAACAACTTCATAGAGTCGGAATGGTGGGCATTAAAGCAGATATGGGACAAGGGACTTTTATATAAGGGATTCAAGATAGTACCGTACTGTCCCAGATGCGGTACACCTCTTTCAAGTCATGAAGTGGCTCAAGGTTATAAAGATATAAAAGAAAAATCAGCTGTAGCTAAGTTTAAGCTTAAAGGAAAAGATGAATATTTTCTTGCATGGACAACTACACCTTGGACACTGCCAAGTAACGTTGCACTTTGTGTAAACCCGGACGAGACCTATGTAAAGGTTGAAAAGGACGGGGAAGTGTATATACTTGCCGAGGCTCTTTGTGATGCGAATCTTGGAGAGGGAACATATAAGATCTTAGAAGAGTATAAGGGCAAGGATCTTGAATACATAGAATACGAGCCTTTATTCGACTTTGTAAAGACTGATAAGAAAGCATGGTTTATCACATGTGATAGCTATGTAACACTTACAGACGGTACCGGAATAGTACATATAGCACCTGCGTTCGGAGAAGACGACTCAAGAGTGGGTAGAAACTATGATCTTCCGTTTGTACAGTTGGTTGACGGCAAAGGTGAGATGACTGCCGAAACAAAGTGGCCCGGTGTATTTGTAAAAAAAGCCGATCCGCTGGTATTAAAAGATCTTGAGGAGAGCGGAAAACTTTTCTCAGTACTTGATTTTGAACATAGCTATCCGCACTGCTGGAGATGTTCAACTCCTCTTATTTACTATGCGAGAGAGTCTTGGTATATCAAGATGACAGCTGTAAAAGAGGATCTTATAAGAAATAACAATACAATAAATTGGATACCTGAAAGTATAGGTAAGGGAAGATTCGGTGACTGGCTTGAGAATGTTCAGGACTGGGCTATATCAAGAAACAGATACTGGGGTACACCGCTTAATATCTGGCATTGTGAATGCGGACATATGCACAGTATCGGAAGCATAGAAGAATTAAAGTCAATGTCAGATAACTGTCCCGATGATATAGAATTACACAGACCGTATATAGATGAAGTTACAATAAAATGTCCTAAGTGTGAAAAGCAGATGAGAAGAGTTCCGGAAGTTATAGATTGCTGGTTTGACTCCGGTGCGATGCCATTTGCACAGCATCATTATCCTTTTGAGAATCAGGAACTTTTCAAAGCACAGTTCCCTGCGGACTTTATCTCAGAAGCGGTAGACCAGACCAGAGGATGGTTTTATTCACTACTTGCCATATCAACTCTGATATTTAATGAGGCTCCTTATAAAAATGTTATAGTTATAGGGCACGTTCAGGATGAGTTCGGACAAAAGATGAGTAAGTCAAAGGGTAACTCGGTAGAGCCTATGGAAGCTTTGAGAGAGTTCGGAGCTGATGCGATAAGATGGTATTTCTATGTAAATTCAGCACCATGGCTGCCTAATAGATTCCATGATAAGGCGGTAATGGAAGGTCAGAGGAAGTTTATGGGAACCTTGTGGAATACCTATGCCTTCTATATCCTGTATGCGGAGATAGACCAGTTCGATCCGACAAAGTACAGCCTTGATTATGATAAACTTTCGGTAATGGACAAGTGGCTTGTATCAAAGCTTAATTCACTTAAAAAGCTTGTGGATGAATGTCTTTCAAACTATAAGATCACAGAAGCTGCAAGAGCTTTACAAGCTTTACGGATGAACTGAGTAACTGGTATGTAAGAAGATGTAGAGAAAGATTCTGGGCAGGCGGCATGGAGCAGGATAAGATCAATGCTTATATGACTCTGTACACAGCACTTAAGGAGCTTTGCCTTATCTCAGCACCTATGATACCTTTTATAACCGAGAGCATTTACCAAAATCTGGTAAGAAGTGTGGATAAGGATGCCAAAGAGAGTATACATTTATGTGACTTCCCTAAGGTTGAAGAAAGCTACATAGATAAAGAACTTGAAAAATACATGGACGAAGTGCTCGACATAGTGGTACTTGGAAGAGCTGCAAGAAATGCCGCAAATATAAAAAACAGACAGCCTCTTGCAAATATGTATGTAAAGGCGGATGTTGAACTTCCTACATTCTATTCTGATATAGTTAAAGAAGAGCTCAATGTCAAAAATATCGAGTTCAGAGAAGATGTAGACAGTTTTGTATCCTATGTATTCAAACCTCAACTTAAGACGGTAGGTCCAAAGTATGGAAAACTCTTAGGAGGTATAAAAGAATACTTAAGTAGTTTGGACGGCTCTAAGGCTATGGCTGAGCTTAATTCAGGCGGAAGTCTTAAGTTTGAAGTAAACGGTGAAAGCGTAGAACTCGGTAAGGAAGATCTACTTATAGATACCGTTAAGAGCGAGCATTATGTTTCTGAAAGTAATGCGAAGGTAAGTGTGGTGCTTGATATCTTCTTAACAGAAGAACTTATCGAAGAGGGATTCGTAAGAGAAGTAATCAGTAAGATACAGACCATGAGAAAAGAAGCGGGATTCGAGGTCATGGACCATATAGTTATATCCGTAAGCGATAATGATAAGCTTATTGATATCATTAATAATAATAAGAATACATTGAAGTCAGAAACATTGGCAGATGATGTATTATATACTCATGAGGGTGCATACAGCAAAGAATGGAACCTTAATGGGGAAAATGTTACGTTAGGTGTTAAAAAAGTATAAAGGAGTATTAAATGGCAAAAATAAGCAAAGAAGCCTTGAAACAGTCTATTGTGGATAATGTAAAAGTTCTCTATAAAAAAACAATAGATGAGGCAACTACTGAACAAGTCTTTCAGGCGGTGTCTTATGCAGTTAAAGATATTATTATAGATAACTGGATCAAAACTCATAAAGCCTACGAGGAGAAGGATGTAAAGGTTCTTTATTATATGTCCATGGAGTTTTTAATGGGAAGAGCCTTGGGCAACAACCTTATCAACCTTGGCGAGATCAATGAAGTTAAAGAAGCACTTGATGAGATGGGATTCGATCTTAATGCGATCGAAGACGAAGAACCGGATCCGGCACTCGGTAACGGAGGTCTCGGAAGACTTGCAGCTTGCTTCTTGGAGTCTTTAAGTTCGCTTAACTACCCGGTATACGGATGCGGTATCAGATACAGATACGGTATGTTTAAGCAAAAAATAGAGAACGGTTATCAGGTGGAAGTACCGGATGAATGGTTAAAACATTCATATCCGTTTGAATTAAAAAGACCGGAATATGCCTGTGAAGTTAAATTCGGCGGTTATGTAAAAGTGGAAAATGTTAACGGCAAGGATAAGTTTGTTCTAACAGACTATAATTCCGTTAGAGCGATACCTTATGATATGCCTATAGTAGGTTACGGTAACGGGATCGTAAACACACTCAGGATCTGGGATGCCGAGGCTATAGTTAACTTCAGCCTTTCAGACTTTGACAAGGGTGAGTATCAAAAGGCGGTTGAGCAGGAAAACCTTGCAAGGACCATCTGTGAAGTACTCTATCCTAATGACAACCACTATGCAGGTAAGGAGCTTAGATTAAAGCAACAATATTTCTTCGTATCCGCAAGTGTACAAAGAGCGATAGCAAGATTTAAGGAGCATCATTCAGATTTAAAAGACCTTCCTAAAAAGGTAGTATTCCAAATGAATGATACACATCCTACCGTAGCTCTTCCCGAACTTATGAGAATACTAATAGATGAAGAGGGACTCAGCTGGGATGAGGCTTGGGAGATATCTACCAAGACCTGTGCTTATACTAATCATACCATCATGGCGGAAGCACTTGAGAAGTGGCCTATAGATCTTTTCAAAAGACTGCTTCCACGTATATATCAGATAGTGGAAGAGATAGACAGACGTTTTATAGAAAAGGTAAGAAAGTTCTATAATAACGATGAAACCAAGGTTGCAAATATGGCTGTACTTTATGATAATCAGGTACGTATGGCATATATGGCAATAGCGGGAAGTTTCTCGGTAAACGGTGTTGCAAGACTTCATACCGAGATACTTAAGTCAAGAGAGCTTAAAGATTTCTATGAAATGGAAAAAGAAAAGTTCAATAATAAGACTAACGGAGTTACTCAAAGAAGATTTTTACTTAAGGCGAATCCGTTGCTTGCCGATTGGATAACAAAAAGAATCGGTAAAGAATGGATAACAGACCTTTCTCAAATGAGAAAGCTTACACCATTTGCTGATGATGAGCTTGCTGTAGCTGAATTCATGGAGATCAAGCAGCAGAATAAGATAAGACTTGCTGAATATATAAAGAAGCATAACGGTATAGAAGTTGATATCAATTCTATCTTCGACGTACAGGTAAAGCGATTACATGAATTCAAGAGACAGCTTCTTAATATCTTGCATGTAATGTATCTGTACAACAAATTAAAGACAGATCCGAGCTTTGATATGTATCCTACAACCTTTATCTTCGGAGCCAAGGCGGCAGCAGGATACAGAAGGGCAAAACTTACTATCAAGCTTATCAATTCGGTTGCTGATGTGATCAACAACGACGAAAGCATTAACGGTAAGATCAAGGTCGTATTTATAGAGGACTACAAGGTATCTACAGCAGAGATCATATTTGCGGCAGCAAATGTAAGTGAGCAGATATCGGCTGCAAGTAAGGAAGCTTCAGGAACAAGTAACATGAAGTTCATGATGAACGGTGCAATAACAGTAGGTACATTAGACGGTGCTACAGTTGAGATAGTTGAAGAAGTAGGCAGAGAGAATGCTTATATATTCGGACTTTCAGCCGAGGAAGTTATAGCTTACGAAAAGAACGGTAACTATGATCCTAAGGAAATCTTCAATAACAACGAAGAGATAAGATCGGTACTTATGCAATTGATAAACGGATACTATGCTCCGGATGACAGCGAAAGATTTAGAGAGATCTACGACTCACTCCTTGAAGACCAAGGGTATGATAAGGCAGATACCTACTTCATACTTAAGGACTTTATGTCATATGTAAATATACAAAATGAGGTCAATAAGGCTTACCGGGACAGAAAAACCTGGGGAAGAAAGGCTTTACTCCAGACAGCAGCCTGCGGTAAGTTCTCATCAGACAGAACGGTAGAGGACTATGTAAGGGATGTATGGCACTTGGAGAAGGTGTATTTATAAAGGTGGGAATTTAGAAATATAAAAATATAGATACATGAAAAAGAAACTCATAGTGATATGGGTTTCTTTTTTAGTTTAAATATTTGCACACGTTTTATGTAAAAAAATAGTAAAAATACTAAAAAAGATTGTAAAATTTTATGAAAAATAATAGAATATAATAAAAAACTCGCCTTAGGCGAGTTTAAATTCACATCAACGTGAACCCCGAAGGGTGATTAGAAAAAACTTTTTATTTGAACCATGTAGTGTAATCTCATATGGTAGTCAAATTGAGATTAGACTTATGATAACTCAGAAGTGCAAAAATGTCAATTATTTTTAGGAGGTTGGAATTATGGGATACTATCTAGGTCTTGATGTGGGAAGTGCATCAGTAGGTTGGGCAGTCAGTGATGAAAATTATAACTTATGTAAATTTAAAGGCAAAGATATGTGGGGCATAAGGCTTTTTGAAACTGCTCAAACCGCTGCTGAGAGAAGAAGTAAAAGAGCTAACAGGAGAAGACTTGAGAGAAGAAAGCAAAGAATAGATCTGTTACAAGAGATATTCGCAGATGAAATGTCAAAAGTTGATGACACTTTTTTTATAAGACTTAATGAGAGCAGACTTTATCTTGAAGATAAAACCGAAAAATTCAAATATCCTTTATTTAAAAATAAAGATTATACAGATCCGGATTATTATAAAGAGTATCCTACTATCTTTCATTTGAGAAAGGAACTGATAGAAAAAAATAAAGAGCATGATATACGTCTGGTATATCTGGCATTGCACCATATTATAAAATACAGAGGACATTTTCTTATTCAAGGAGATCTGGATAGTGCGAAGGATTTTTATAATACCTTTAATACTATGACACAAGGACTGTTTGAAGAATTAGAAGCGGATATTACTATATCAGATGAAAATAAGTCTGAATTTCAAAGGATCTTAAAAGAAAAGCACTTGTCAAAAAGTGAAAAAGCAAAAGAACTGTCTTCACTTTTTGATACAAGTGATAACGGAGAAGATAAGCTTTCGGCTAAAGAAAAGAAGGGAATAGTTGAGCAGATATGTAAATTCATAGTCGGCAATAAAGGTGATCTGACAAAACTTTTTTTAATGGACAAAGAAAACTTTGAAAATTCATCTTTCACATTTGCCGAAAAAAATTATGAAGAAACTATAAGAGGTAACTTAGACAGTGAATTACAGGAAAAGGCATATCTGATAGATCTTATAAAGTCATTGTATGATTGGAATATATTGACTGATATACTGCATGATGAAAAGTTTATATCTTTTGCAAAGGTAAGACAATATGAAAAAGCACAGTGAAAAATCTTCAAGAGCTGAGAAAAATTATCTTAAAAGTATTGTGATAAAAATACCTATAACGATTTTTTTAATTCTCCTAAAAAAGAAGGCAATTATTCTTCATTTGTAGGAAACTTAAAGAAAAACGGTAAAAAATACAATGTAGGGACGTTGTACAGGTGAAGAATTTTATAAAGCATTAAAAGGTATTTTATCAAAAATAAAACCGGATGAAGAAGATGAAGAGATATTAAATAGTCTTATTAAGGGATGTGAAGCGGGAGACCTTCTGCCTTTACAAAGAAGTAAAGAAAACGGAGTAGTTCCTTATCAGGTAAATGAGGTAGAGATAAATGCAATACTTGATAATGCAGAAAAATATTTAAATTTTTTGAATAAAAAAGATTCATCGGGAATAAGTAATAAAGATAAGATCAAGAGTGTATTTACATTTAGAATACCTTATTTTGTAGGCCCTTTAAGTGACAGACATAAAGACAAAGGGGCAAATGTCTGGATAGTAAGAAAGGAAGGTCAAACAGGCAGAATATATCCTTGGAATTTTGATACAATTGTAGATCTTGAAAAGTCAAATCAAAAATTTATTGAAAGAATGACCAATAAATGTACCTACTTGATAGGTGAAGATGTTTTGCCTAAGAATTCTCTTTTGTATACAAAATACATGGTATTAAATGAATTAAACAATCTAAAAGTCAGGGGAAATAAAGTTTCTGAGGAGCTTAAGAAAGCAATATATAATGATTTATTTAAACAAAGTGCTAAGGTAACTGGTAAGAAACTTTTGGATTATCTTAGAAAGGATATGCCTGAATTAAGTAAAGAAGATCTTAGCGGTTTTGATATTGATTTTAAATCATCCCTAAATTCATATTTGGATTTTAAGAAAAAAGTTTTCGGTGATAGAATAAAGGATAAAAAAGTCCAATCTATGGTGGAAGATATCATAAGGTGGATCACTATATACGGTGATGATAAAAAAATGCTTAAAAATGTTATCTCTAAGGCATACCCCGATGATATAAGTGACGAAGAGATAAAGAATATCTGTAAGCTTAACTATAGCGGCTGGGGGAATTTCTCAAGAAAGTTTTTAAAAGACATAGAAGGAACGGATAAGGATACCGGAGAGTGCTTCAATATTATCGATGCATTATGGGAGACCAATAATAACTTGATGCAAATTTTAAGTCAAAGATTTACTTTCAGAGAAGAAATAGATGAGATCAATAATGACAAAATAGGAACTATCGGTAAGATAACTTACGAAAATACAGTTGAAAAACTATATGCCTCACCGGCGGTAAAAAGAGCCATATGGCAAAGCATACAGATCGCTGAAGAGATTAAAAAAGTAATGGGGGAAGAACCTGAAAAGATCTTCCTTGAAATGGCAAGGGGAGAAGAGGAAAAGAAAAAGAAAGTAAGAACTATATCAAGAAAAGAGTGGTTAAAATCTCTGTATAAGAATTGCGAAAAAGATATTAGGGAAAAATTCTTAAAAGAGATAGAAGATATTGAAGAAAGAGACTTTAACAGCAGAAAATTATTCCTGTACTATACACAGATGGGAAGATGTATGTATACAGGTGAAAGCATTGACTTTGATTCGCTTATTCATAAGAATTCCAAGTGGGATAAGGATCATATATATCCTAAATCAAAGATAAAGGATAACAGCATAGACAACTTTGTTCTTGTTAGAAAGGTGGAAAATAATGAAAAAGAAGATAAGGTATTAAGTTCAGATATTCAAAATAAAATGCATCCATTCTGGAAGAGCTTGTTGGAAAAAGGATTTATCAGTAAGAAAAAGTATGACAGGCTTATGAAAAAGGGGGATTTTACAGAAGAGGAATTAACAGGTTTTATAAGCAGACAACTTATGGAAACAAGGCAGTCCACCAAAATATTAGCTGATACTTTTAAGCTTATATATGAAAATTCCGAACTTGTGTATGTTAAGGCAAACCTGGTATCTGATTTTAGACATGATACTATAAAAATGTTAAAATCCAGAAGATTAAACGATTATCACCATGCAAAGGATGCTTATTTGAATATCGTAGTGGGTAATGTATATAATGCGAAATTCACTTCAAATCCTATCAAATGGTTAAGGGATAATAAAAATAAAGATTACAGCCTTAATACAGTATTTGATTATGATGTTATTAAAGGCAGCAAAAAAGTATGGGATGCTGATAAGGTAAAGGGAAGTATACAAACTGTAAAAAAAGTTATGGAGAGTGATAGGATCTTATATACCGAAATTAGTTATTGTGCTAAGGGATTACTTTTTAAAGAAGGTATAAAAAGGAAAGGAAAGAACTCGAGTATAGCAATAAAATCTAATCTTGATATATCAAAATATGGAGGATACAATACACCTACAAGTTCATATTTTGTATTGTTGGAGTTTGATCAGAAAAAAGGAAAAAAGGTAAATAGGAATAGAAATATAATACCGGTTCCTCTTTATGTCGATAATATGCTTGAACATGATCCGGAAGCTTTTATGAATTATTGCAAAAAAGTTAAAGGTTTAGAAAATGTAAAGATTATTTATCCGAAGATAAAGTATAATGCATTACTTATTGTGGATGGTTTTCCAATGAGAATCAGAGGTGAGAGTGGAATTGATCTTGTATTAAAGAATAACTTACAGTTAAGACTTGATAGCGATAATGCAGAAATTATACGTTTAATTGAAAAATTCTTGAATAAAGAGTCGGATTATGAGCCTGATGCGAAGATAGATAAAATTGATCATGAAAAACTTAATAAGATATATGATGTTTTAACAGATAAACTAAAAACAATATATTTGAAAAGACCGGCAAATCAATATAAGGTACTCGAATCAGGAAGAGAAGAGTTTATTAAATCAGAAGATGTATGTGGTAAGATGAAGTTTATAAACAATGTTCTTAACTTATTAAGATGTGATGCAACTACTATTGCTGATTTAACATTTATTGGAGGTTCAAAAAATGCAGGAAGTATGGTGAAAAATAAAAATACAGTATGTAATAATAAAATAGTTTTAGTAAACCAATCAATTACAGGTCTTTTTGAAAACAGGATAGAGCTATGAGTTGGAGACAGGTAGTGATCACCGGTTGTGCTAAATTGGACTACAAGATGGATTATCTTGTAGTCCGAAAGCAGGAAGAGACCAAGAAAGTTTATATAGGGGAGATAGCATTATTATTGATCGAGTCCACAGCTGTATCTCTGACAACTACATTGATATCCGAATTAATCAAAAAGAAGGTCAAGGTTATATTTTGTGATGAAAAACACAACCCGCAGTCCGAGCTGCTGTCTTTTTACGGTTGTCATGACAGCAGTTTGAAGATAAAACAGCAGATGCTTTGGGATGAAGAAGTTAAAAGAATGATTTGGACAGAGATAGTTACAGAGAAGATCAGAAATCAAATGAATGTGTTATCTAAGTTTGGATACAGAGAACAGGCTGATATGCTCACATCATATATACTTGAGATCCGACCGGGAGATGATACAAATAGAGAGGGACATGCAGCTAAGGTTTATTTTAATGCATTATTTGGAATGGACTTTTCAAGAAGTGCCGATAATGATATAAATGCCGCATTAAACTATGGATACAGCTTGATCCTCTCGGTATTTAACAGAGAGGTTGTATCGAACGGATTCCTGACACAATTAGGTATGTTTCATGATAACATGTTTAATCCGTTTAATTTATCTTCAGATCTTATGGAGCCGTTCAGGACAGTAATAGATGAAAAAGTGATAAGTATGTCTGTAGAATCATTTGGGCATGAAGAAAAAATGTCTATAGTGGATCTTTTAAATAAAGAGGTATATATAGACGGAAAACAAAATACACTGAATAATGCGATAAAGATATATTGTAAAAGTGTATTTGCAGCATTAAGTGAAAGAGATGTAGCTGAGATAAAATTTTATAAATATGAGTTATAGATATATGAGAGTAATGGTATTTTTTGATCTTCCTACAGAAACATTGGAAAATAAAAGAAATTACAGGGTTTTTAGAAAATTTCTTATCAAAAAAGGTTTTATGATGTTACAGGAAAGTGTATATTGCAGGCTTGCATTAAATCAAACAGTGGCAAATTCTATAGTGGAATCAGTCAGAAGCAATAAGCCTACAGACGGTTTGGTATTGCTTCTGACGGTTACAGAAAAACAATTTTCCAAGATGGAGTATATCTGTGGCGATAAACAATGTAGTATTATTGATTCTGACGAAAGGCTTATAATCTTATGAAACTTAGATACTATAGGTTGAATATTGATTTTGATATATATGAAGATAGAGCGAATATACTGATAATTGAAAATCCGCATGAGTTGGAGAAATTAATATTAGCATTAGATGATAGAATAAATAATAGGACTGAGGATATTGAATTATTTGATGGTTCTGAAAAAGAAGATTTTTGCAAAAAAGTCACTTTGTTTTTTTCGCCCTTGGATTTCAAATATGACAAGAAAGAAGTACAAAAAAAGCTTTTCAATGAACTCTTGGAAGATATACAGTCTTCTCAAGATTCTGAGAATCTTAATATAATATGTGCCAAGTTTTTTGAAGTATTGGATAAACTGAAAATCACAACAGATTATGACTTGGATTTTGATGAGAACTTTGGACCGGTCGGTTTGTTGAAAAGTTTTGATGTACATCTTAAAGCTCCTGAAGGTAGATTTGTAGAGAAGTTTATTGAATATTCCAATAACATTAATCGATTATTGGGAAAAGATATATTTATTTTTATATCTTGCATAAAATACATGAGCAAGGAAGATATTAAGTTTTTGGTAGAACATTCCGTATATAAAGGCTTGAAAATTGTATTTATAGAAAATATGCAAGTTGATCTCAACCTTGACATAAATGAATATATAATAGATAATGATTTGTGTGAATTACATTAAATATTATGTGAAGTTACAAATGTTGTAGTGGCATTTACTCTCAAATTGAGGTTTGAGAGTAGTGTAATTTCATATGGTAGTCAAACTTAAAGTCTTTCTCAGAGCCTACCATAGCCGTTTGAGAGTAGTGTAATTTCATATGGTAGTCAAACGGAAGATATTATCCAAAGCAACAAGCAATAGTTTGAGAGTAGTGTAATTTCATATGGTAGTCAAACAAATAATAATAACTATAAGTGTTGGGAACGGTTTGAGAGTAGTGTAATTTCATATGGTAGTCAAACAAGCCTTTTTGCAACTCCGCAATCGTTTCCGTTTGAGAGTAGTGTAATTTCATATGGTAGTCAAACTTTATTATTTGCAAGTCTGTATCAGTCACGGTTTGAGAGTAGTGTAATTTCATATGGTAGTCAAACTAAAAAGGGTCTAACTCTTACTGATATAGCTGTTTGAGAGTAGTGTAATTTCATATGGTAGTCAAACTTTGTAAAATTCCGCCTGTATTTCTTTCCAGTTTGAGAGTAGTGTAATTTCATATGGTAGTCAAACTTGCAGGAATGAGTGAACAGGAAGCAGCCTGTTTGAGAGTAGTGTAATTTCATATGGTAGTCAAACTTAATCCTTCTGTACTACCGCTCAACATCTGTTTGAGAGTAGTGTAATTTCATATGGTAGTCAAACAAATTTGTGGAACAGACTATGCGGATAAGGGTTTGAGAGTAGTGTAATTTCATATGGTAGTCAAACCAATGATTACAAGCGGTTTAGGCAACACTTGTTTGAGAGTAGTGTAATTTCATATGGTAGTCAAACCTACGTTAGCCTTTTTACGCCTATCATTCTGTTTGAGAGTAGTGTAATTTCATATGGTAGTCAAACCAAAACTTTAGTTAATACATCTTGATTAAAGTTTGAGAGTAGTGTAATTTCATATGGTAGTCAAACTTGCTTTGCTGTTTGAGTTTGACGGCGACGGTTTGAGAGTAGTGTAATTTCATATGGTAGTCAAACATTACAAGTGTTGGGAACGAATCAACAAAAGTTTGAGAGTAGTGTAATTTCATATGGTAGTCAAACTTTCTGAAGTTATGAGTCATGCTTTTTCAAGTTTGAGAGTAGTGTAATTTCATATGGTAGTCAAACTAAATAAATCACAAATAATTATAAGTATACGGTTTGAGAGTAGTGTAATTTCATATGGTAGTCAAACAGCGGCTACAATATACTGTCATCATCATTCGTTTGAGAGTAGTGTAATTTCATATGGTAGTCAAACATTACTTATCTGATAATGATAAAGAGATGTGTTTGAGAGTAGTGTAATTTCATATGGTAGTCAAACTATTCAAAAGCTGGTCGGATGGGTCAGGGAGTTTGAGAGTAGTGTAATTTCATATGGTAGTCAAACAAGCTTTCATACTCATTTATCATGTGTTCTGTTTGAGAGTAGTGTAATTTCATATGGTAGTCAAACATTTCACTCTTAGAACCTTCATCACTTATTGTTTGAGAGTAGTGTAATTTCATATGGTAGTCAAACTTTTATTTGATAGTCTTGACCTAAAATTATGTTTGAGAGTAGTGTAATTTCATATGGTAGTCAAACATCCATAGCAGCATAGACGTCATAGCACCTGTTTGAGAGTAGTGTAATTTCATATGGTAGTCAAAAAATGATATGAATTTCTTCAGTAAGTTTAAAATTTGAGAGTAGTGAAATGTAAAGTCTATAAGAATGATTTGTAAACCATTAGGCTTCCCTATTAGAATATGTCCAGATTGGAATGTAAAGGAAATTAGGTACAGCAGTGGGGAAACCGCTATAGATGAGTGTTGTGATATAACATGGTTGTAACACCTTGACCTAATAAGTTAAAATATTTAGGAGGAAAAGAGGTAGTTACAATGAGCAAATATTTTGAACCTGAATTTAAGAAGAAGATCGTCCGTCTTCATCTTGAGGATGGAAGAACCATCCGTAGTCTTGCAACGGAATATAGTATATCCAAAGCAAGTATTTCTAACTAGGTATCCCAGTTTCGCAAAGAATGCCAAAATAGTGAAGAAGCCAAAGCCGATTACGACTATATGAAAGAGACCCTTAAGCTTAAAAAACAGTTAGCAGAGCTTCAAAAGGAAAATGATTTCTTAAAAAAAGCGGCGGCATTCTTTGCAAAGGAAATCGATTAGCGGCATATCGATTTATTAGAGAACAACATGAGAAGTTCGGTCTACGATGGCTTCTCAGAAAATTAAGCATCTGCCCTAATGCATATTATAATTACTTAAAAAAACAAAAGGCAAAGTATCATCAGAACAAGGCAGAGATAAAATCAGTTATATCTAATATTGATCATTCCCATGGAGGAGTAGACGGTTACAGAACTATTCATGCATACTTAACTCGTAAAGGCTATAGTCTTAGACGTTTAACAGTTAATAAATACATGAATACGGAACTGAAGCTATATTCCATAGTCCGTAAAAGAAAACCTGCTTATGAATAAGGAGAAGCCCATAAGGTATTTGAGAACAAGCACATGCAGGATTTTAAAGCAGATGATATTAATCAAAAATGGTGTACTGATTTTACTTACCTTGCTCTTGTAAATGGTGACAAGAGATATAACTGCTCTATAATTGATCTGTATGATCGAAGTATAGTTGCAAGCATTACGGGTAAACATATAACCGCCGCCTTAGCCGGGGAAACCTTGCAAAAAGCTATAGATTCTCAGCCGGGAATAAATACAAGACGGCTTATGTTACACTCAGATCAAGGGAGTCAGTATACTTCTAAGGAGTTCACAGAATACTGTACTAAGCTTGGAATCACACAAAGTATGAGCAAAGCAGGGTATCCATATGATAATGCACCAATGGAACGATATTTCAATACTTTAAAAAATGAACTGATCAATCTGCATAACTATCACACAGAGAAGGAGCTTTACACTGCTATAGAAGAATTTGCATATACTCAATATAATCATGTGAGACCACATCTTACAATAATTATAGAACGCCCTTTGAGGCACGCTATGGGGCTTGATTGCCTTATAGCAGCAAATTAGGTCATACTGTTACAAAAATGCTTGACCACAACATACCTAAGATAATAATTAAGCTTTAAAACTCAACTTGAAGGAAATTAGCAGATGAAAAATATTGATAGGTTTGGTACAATTAAATATTACTATGAGTGAGGAGGGATGACCTTTGGATAATAAAGAGCTGTCTATCACAAGTGATAGTGAATATAAAAAGCTATTGTCAGAGTTAAAAGAGAAAGTAAGAAGTAGCCAACTTAAAGCTGCAATAAAGGTAAATTATGAGTTGTTAGATTTATATTGGACTTTGGGAGAATACATTGTAAAAAATCAAGAACAACATTCATGGGGAGATGCCTTTATAAAATCGTTAGCTAAAGATTTACAAAAAGAATTTCCTGATATGAAAGGTTTTTCTGAAACAAATATTAAGTATATCAGAAGATGGTATTCATTTTATATAAAAGGGCTACAAGGTGTAGCCGAAATAGAAAATAACGACAGCAATTCAAAAGGGCTACAGCCTGTAGCCCAATTTGATGGAAGAGTTATCAACCATATTAAACAGATACCTTGGGGACATAATCAAAGGATAATAAATAAGTGCAAGACCATTGATGAAGCCATATATTATGTTGATAAAACTATTGAGAACGGATGGAGCAGGAATGTACTTGTACATCAAATTGAAAGTGGATTATATGGCAGGGAAGGAAAAATCTATAACAAACTTTGAAAAAAAGGTTACCCGCTTTTGCAATCAGATCTTTGCAAGACAGACATTAAAAAGATCCATATAATTTTGATTTTCTTACCATTCGTGAAGGATATGATGAAAGGGAACTTCAAAAAGAACTGGTTGATAAGATTTCTGATTTTTTACTTGAACTTGGCGAGGGATTTGCCTACATAGGCAAAGAATATCACATAAATATAAATGGGGATGATTTTTATATTGATTTACTGTTTTACAATTTGAAACTCCATTCTTACATTGTTATAGAACTGAAAGCGGAAAAGTTTAAGCCGGAACATTTAGGACAGCTTAATTTCTATGTAACAGCAGTGAATAGAGAGCTAAAAACTGATAGAGATAATGCTACGATTGGACTTCTTATTTGCAAAGATAAAAACGATGTCGTTTGTGAATATTCATTAGAACAAATATCGCAACCTATAGGTATAAGCAAATATGAGATTACTAAATTACTTGAAGCAGAATATAAGAGCAGTTTGCCGAGTATTGAAGAAATAGAGAAAAAGATCAAAGAAATAGATACGGATAATTAAAAACATCAAAAAAATGAATAAATATTGGCTAATGACGATTGGAAAAAATCACTAATCGTCATTTTTTATTGCAAAGAAGTCCAAATATGGCAAGACAACAACACTCCCCGGAGGAAAAATCGAAACTTGTCCTTGAAGCAATTCGAGGCGAGCGTACAATCAATGAGATAGCTGCCGAGAACAATATTCATCCAAACATGCTTTCAAAATGGAAACGAGAAGCAGAGTCTCAATTGTATACACTATTCCAAAATAATTTATCAAAAGAACGCAAAGCTCAAAAAGCACATGAATCCGAAATAAATGATTTATATGCTAAGATTGGCAAACTTACCACTCAGAACGAGTGGCTTAAAAAAAAATCCGGTTTCTGAGCTCAATGTAGCACAACGCCGTCTGCTTGTTGACATGAATGGCTCAACTCTTCCTATTTCTACACAAGTTCGCCTTTTAGAGCTTAACAGAAGTGGTCTTTATTATCAGTCGATTCCGCACTCCACGGAAGATTTACATATAAAGCAGATGATTAATAAAATCTATACAAGATATCAAATGTATGGATACCGTTGCATTTGCTGGTATATGAATAAAATAGAGCATTATGTTATTAATCATAAAGCAGTTCTTCGCCATATGAAGGAAATGGGTATACAGGCTAATATATACACGGCAAAATACAAGCAGACCTGAGCCGGCTAATAAAATATATCCATACTTGCTAAAAGGGCTTAAAATCGACCATCCGGATCAAGTCCGGTCGATTGATATCACCTATATTCCTGTAAAAACAAACCGGCTATACTTGGTAGCAATTATTGATTGGTATTCAAGGTTCGTGCTACACCGGCAATTGAGTGATACTATGGATATAGATTTTGTTCTTGATACCAGCCGTAAGGCATTAAATGTATCCAGTCCTGAAATCATGAATTCAGACCAAGGAAGTCATTTTACAAGTCCAAAATTCACACAGATTTTTCTGGATGCAGGTTCCAAAATCAGTATGGATCACCGTGGGCGTGCCTATGATAATATATTCATAGAAAGGCTCTGGCTGACCATAAAATATGAGGATATATATCCTAAGGCTTACGAGACACCAAAAGAAGCTCGTATCGGAATTCATAACTATATAAAATTTTATAATCACGAGCGTCCACACTCACGCTTAAAATACCGCACACCGGAAGAAGTATACCGGGATAAGTAATTATCCTGTTTCTCGCTATTGTGTAGTATAAGTGCAGATATATGAGCTGTAAAGGGTTCCTTTGGAAGCTGCTTTGCAGCATACCCTTGACAGTTCATATATCCACACTTGGTGGGTAACTAAGGGAGAAAGGGATGGAATAATCTCTTCCGAAATCCAACTTAATTTTTTTGAAAAATTGTCTTGACAAATGGGTTCACTTTACTCCTGTCAAAGCGGGAATTAACTTATTTTTAATCATTACTTTGTCTGGTTCGGTTTGAATCTTTTGTACGATAGATATCAACTATGCAAATGATGCAATTGATTACTCTATAGTTCATTTGATCAAAAGCTCTTGACAGTAATATAAAATTAGAATATAACCAAATAGGCATGTAAACTCGTCTTTCGAAGCGTTATTTCGCTGTTTTTTAATAAATATATGCTGATTATTTCGAATATATAAGGAGGATCTGTATGGGAGTAAGAATGATTTTTATCAGTATGATTATCGCATTGGGCTTTTTCTATGTTGGAATCATCGTGTGGATAGATTTTAAAATGAGAAAAACAATTATTGACGGACAATCGATGATGGAAAGATCGGTGAACAATCAGGAAAATACTTCAAAGATGGGCTTGGGAGAGATTCTTGTTTACCTTGGTATGATAGCTGTAGCAGTGTTATTTACCAGGAGTATAGTAGCGTACGGCGGGGCAGGTTTTAACAATTTGGGAGTCTATATTATATTGCCGACGGTGATATCTTTTTTTAATGCCAGAAAACGTACGGGCAAAACAGTTATTTTACTTTCCACTATCATCTTATTTGCATTTTATCTTTTTCTGGTAAACCTGTTGATCGGTCTTCCGGTAAAACAACCTGTGATTACGGTTAATAATACCAAGATAGTTATGTCAAAGACGACAGTTGCCGATGTGTTGGAGGATGGATTTGATATATATATCAGGAAGGGAAAATATGTAAATACGAACTATGAAAACATTCTTTCAGAAGGTGGTTTTAAAAAGTATTCTGCTGATAGAAGTATATTTGTAAAAGAGGGATTTCAAACTGATACCGGTTCTATATATACAGATCCTTATCTTCTTGTAAAGGATGGCTTGGTGATAGCAAGCTTTGGTGTGTTCGGTCACATGGATAAAGAGGTAGTATTGGAAGATTGTAAGATCATTAATTTTTACATTGATGAAGACTGTATAGATGCCGCAAGAGACAATTCAGTGTCTTACGATCTTGAAGGTATCGATCTGCTTGAGACTTTAGATCAGTCACAGCTACAAAAAAAATTCAAAAAGAAACTGTGGTTGGTGCCTCCTAGTGATGCCGATATAACAGAGTTGACTTACGGGATATCCTGGACGACAAACAGCGGTCATTTTTTCTGGAATGAATATTTTGCATATATTGATTTTGATAAAAAAGACAAATTAACAAAATTCAGATTCTCAACTAATGTGGCACGTGATTCTAAGAAAATATGGTAATAAAATCAGAAAAGTATTTTGATATAATTTGAATTTTGATAGGATATGAGGTAATATTTTTATAATAATATTTTATCTTACTCACAGCGATCGATCCTGTTATTTTTTATAAATCAACAGATAAAAAGCTATGCTAAAAAATTAATGATAAAGGTTGTTTTTTACAACAATAAAGGGGGAGCTGATTGGGCAGTTTATTAAAAGGACCGTACGGTAATACAAAGGATGTTTTTGAAAGGGAATTTTGCGGTGATATTTTTGAGTTGTTGGTAGTGACTTTAAAAGGTGTAAACGGTGCGGCAGTTTTAAAAGATGGATATGAAATACCTTCCGTACATTTTGTGGCATGTGTTGATCTGGATACAAATGAGTTATTCGATTTCGAGGGGCGTATTGAATGGTTGGTAAGTCCCGAGGAAAAAGATGAAAAAGGTTGGGGCTACGCTTTCGAACCTTTAAAAATATATCATATAAAATGTAGAAAAAGACCGCCTATTGACCTTTATCCTTACATGTCTGAGGTCACAAATAATTGTTACAGAATATTGGAATATTATGGTGAAGATAAAACTGACGATAGGTTGGAGGCTTTGATAAAAGAATATTCAAAACCTGTTGTAATCAAAGATACAATAGGAGAATTTACATTAAACAGAGCTTTTTCCTGGTTCGAGGGAAGAATTGAATTTAGTTCGGGGGATCTGCGTGTTATGTTTTATGCTGATAAAAATATGAAAATGCCTCCGTCATCTTTCGCATATCTGAAAAAATTTGCCGAAGATATAGAGAGCATGGACAAAAAAATGAGAGAATTTATAGTAGAAGAATTATGGGAAACTGCAATAGATTGGGCAGAGTCCGAGGAAGAAGCCAATGACTTGACCAAAGATTATTTTTATGATTCTTTGTATCCCGGCGAATTGTTGATCGTCGAAGAGGGGGATATTACTGTTTATTACGGAGATGATAAAGATATTTTTGCAGGTCACTCTATAGAAGTAATTGTTGATTCAAAAGGTGATGTCAAAGGAGCGGATTTGGTGGGTTGATCGTATTTCTGATAGTTTTTACAAAGTTATTATGAGTCCGGAGCTATAATTGTAAAAAAGTTATATTAGATATGAATAGAAGAGGCTGACTTTATAGTCGGTCTCTCTTTAATTTCACTAAAATGAAAAAAATAATTAAAAATAAATAAAATGGACGACGATTATATATTTCAAGAACAATAACCAATACTGTTTGAACTAATATAAAAGTCCTGTTTACAGTGGGTTTTGTACTATTGAAATTTTGTTAAAAAAATATTGATAAATACTTGACTAATACATTTAAATGAAATTTTATAACAATACAATACAAAATTTCATTAAATGAATTACAGGAGGGATTATGATCAAGGATATGAATATTATGAACTCCGGAGATACCATTTTCTTCAAGGTAAATGATAATGACAGAAAGATACAGGAAGAAGAAATCATACCGTATTGGAAGAAGCGTGCTCTTAGAAACAAGATGCTCAATAATCTCGGTGAAGAATGGAAAAAGTGTTACGGAGCAGGTATTTTTACAGAGTTTATGGAGCAAAGAGGTCCCGGACATACTGTAGGCGGTGATGTTTTCTATAGAAAAGGCTTTTTGGATCTTAAAGAACAAAGTTTTAATTAGTATTTTAGGCGTGCTACTGGCACGCCTTGAAGTTTTGTGATAAAATACAACGAAGAGGTGAAAATTATGAATAAGAAAATCGGTTTTATCGGCTGTGGAAATATGGCAAAAGCCATGATAACAAGTATTATAAAAGCTGCACTTGTAGATCCTGCAAATATTTTTGCAAGCGACGGTTATCAAGCGGGACTGGATGATGCAAGGTCACGTCTGGGGATCAATACGACTATGGATAACAAAGAAGTGGTAAATGAATGTGATGTTATCTTTCTTGCCGTTAAGCCTAATATTTATGATTCGGTTATGAAAGAGATAGCACCTTTAGGAGCGGGAAGGCTCTTTGTATCTATAGCTCCCGGTAAGACTTTATCTTATCTTGAGAGCGGTCTCGGTAAAGAGGCTAAGATACTAAGAACCATGCCTAATACTCCTGCTATGGTGGGTGAAGGCGTTACGGCTATTTGCCCGAATAAAAATATCACCAATGAAGATATGGAGGTTTTGGAGAGTATAATCGGTACTTTCGGTACAGTAGAGCGTGTGGAAGAAAAACTTTTTGATGCTGTGGTTGCCGTATCGGGTTCTTCACCGGCTTATGTTTTTATGTTTATAGAAGCTATGGCTGATGCTGCAGTTCTTCAGGGAATGGCTCGTGATAAGGCATACCGTTTTGCGGCACAGGCTGTACTCGGCAGTGCAAAGATGGTCCTTGATACCGGTAAGCATCCGGGTGCACTCAAAGATATGGTTTGTTCACCGGGAGGTACTACCATCGAAGGAGTGGCTGTATTGGAAGAAAAAGGTATGCGTTCAGCAGTTATAGAAGCGATGAATGCGGTATATGATAAATCAGGGAAAATGTAGATTCTCCGGTAATTTAGAGAAAAATCCTAATCCTTTTCTTCAAAACGATATGAATAAACGTATCGACGAACACGGAAGATAGTTTTTTAATAATGGGCTGTTGCAAAATAAAGATCATGTACGGGATATAACGGAATTTGGGAAGGATTTCGTTATATAAGCCAAGCTGAGTCTTTATTATGCGACAGCTTTTTTATTATTACCAATCGTAAAAAAGATATTGATTGCTAATAATAATAGTTGAGAACTATAAATCTTAATAAATAAATGTTATAATCTTGACCGAACTAAATACAATATTATTGTTAAAGTGATGTTTCTAAAAAATAGATGATAGGCGGTATAGATATATGGAAGTACTTGAATCGGAAGACAGATCTGACGGTACAGGGGGGATTAAAATAAAGTTTCACAGTATTTTTCACAGGTTTTTTTTATTCATAATATTATTCTGGTTAACGACTATTTTTATGTTAGGAAAGATAGAGGTATTGGAATTTAGATTGTTTAATATAGATCTGACAATATCACGAATGCAAATGGTTTATATTTACATAACGACCTATGCTATCACCTTTATCATATCTTTTTTTAATTGGAAATTTTATATCTGCAAAGAAGGTATCTACATCAGAAAAATAGACCTATTGGTACATTGGGATGATATAGTTGCTGTAAGTCATGTGTGGATCAACGAATTCAGCTATAGCGGGGGCAAAAGATTCTTTTTTTATAACCGTAAAACATTGGTCATATACAGAAAAGAATATAAACCGATATGTATCTACAATATTTCTTTAATTGCATTATATGTGGTAAAAATCTATAAGCCGAATATAAGGATCAATGCGATAAGCACTACACTTGCTACGATATTTAATATAATTTTGAACGCAAGCTTGATTTATACGATCCTGTTTGATGCTCTGATACGTGTACACCCTAATGTGATGATCGCCTGGACTTTATTATATGGGATAAAATCATTGGTATTGCCTCAAATAATGATAAAGTCACAAAATAAAATTCATGGAAAATATTTATCTCATGATAAATTTCATAAGAAATTTGCTTCCGATGCGATCCATGTATAAACTCATAATAAGAAGATCTCAGACCGATCCGATTAAATGTGTTTGTTGCGGATTTGATTTGAAAAAATACAGGGGTATAAAGATAATACATTAATGAATTATTTCAGTGTAGGTGGCAGAAGAGCTGATGTGGCTAAAGGATTCAAACAAATATCAATTTTAAAATGCTATAAAATATAAAAAAATATATTATTAAAATAAAAAAGGAGAGTTATGTTAGAAAAAGGTACAAAGGCACCGGAATTCTCACTTCCGGATGAAAACGGTGAAATCAGAAGTTTGGCAGATTATAAGGGAAAAAAACTCATATTATATTTCTATCCGAAGGATAATACACCCGGATGTACAAAGCAGGCTTGCGGATTCGCAGAGCTTTATCCTCAGTTTAACGAAAAAGGTGTAGAGGTCATTGGTATCAGTAAAGACAGTGTGGCATCTCATAAGAAATTCAAGGATAAATACTCCCTCCCCTTTACTATTCTTTCAGATACGGAGCTTGAAACAATTAAAGCTTATGATGTATGGAAAGAAAAGAAACTTTACGGTAAAACTTCCATGGGTATTGTAAGAACCACATATCTTATAGATGAACAAGGTATTATAATAGAAGCAATGGATAAAGTTAAGGCGGCTAATAACCCCGAAGAAATGATGGGCTTGGTATAATTAAGTATTTTAAGATCAATAATTATAAAGAGCGTTTTTTTATGTCATTGCGGAACATTAAATTTAGAGGTGGGTATAGATGTATATTTCAAGACCTTATAGGGGCAAACCTAAGGATTTGGATAAAAGGCAGGAGAAGGAGAGAAAATGTTATGAATTTCTCGAAAAAATCGGTATAGATTATGAGGTCGTAGATCATGAAGAGGCTTCGGATATGGATAAATGTCTTGAGATAGAAACTGTCTTGGGAGTCAAGATCTGCAAAAATATAATGCTTTGTAACAGGCAGGAAACGAGATTTTTTATTTTTATGATGCCCGGTGATAAGAAATATGTAACAAAGGATGTTTCCAAGAAGATAGGAATGTCGAGATTATCATTTGCAAAAGAAGAACATCTGAAAGATTATTTAAATGTGACTCCGGGCTCTGTCAGTGTTTTGGGGCTTTTAAATGATATTGATAATAGAGTTGAACTTGTAATAGATAGGGATGTTATAGGTCAAAATCATATTAGATGCCACCCTTGTGTGAATACATCAACCTTAAAAATAAAAACAGATGACTTTTTGACCAAGATCATACCCGCATTAAATAAAGAAGCCTTGATAATAGATAATTGACGTATACTTGATAAAGGTCTTTATAAGTACGAAATAAAATTCGATCTTGCACTTTCCCTAAGTCTCAGGATCGTATAAGGTCGATATCGATAAGCAAAGACTTAATATCCTAAGTATTGCGTAAGTTATTGACAGGGCTGATTAGATCTTTAAAATATTTTGTGTGCACTTTTTAGCACTTATTGTTATTGATGAATTAACAAAGAATTCAAGTAAAAGTTTTATTGACAATTATTCCACAAAATAAATGCCGTATAAAATAATATAAAAAAAGCATAACAGAATCATTAAAATAAATCAAAAATATCATATTATATTTGAATTGGGTCACTCAAAATGATATACTGAGAAAGCTGCTATAAGGCGGATAGGCAGGTGACAAGGGTATGTTATACTGTCGTATATGATAAACTGACTGATAAACAAATTAAGTCAGATCAATAATTTGTTTTTAAAAAAAGGAAAGGGATATTATGAAAAAGATAAAATCAATTTTATTGGCTGTGTTATTTGCGATGTTATGTATAACAGCTTGTACAGGTCAAAGAGATGAGGATACAAAAATAGAATCTAGCAAAGATACCAAGAAGAAGTCAAAGAAGAAGAAGAACAAGAAAAAGGATAAGAAAAAGAGACAAGCGAAGAGGAGACTGAGGAAGAAACCGAGGAAGAAAGCGAAGATTATACAAATGTTTCCGACTACACTCTTGCCGGTACAGCTTGGATCGCTGACAATGACGGTTCATATTGGGAATTTAGAGATGATATGAGCTTTTATTGGTATAAGGACGTAAACGTTACCAATGATAATTATTTCGGAGGTACCTATGATTTTCTTGTAGGAGAGGATGGTTTGGATATTCTTGATTCGGGATACGATGGATACGAATACGCTGTGACAAAGAATGATATACTGGATTTTCTTGCAACATCCACAGACGGGTATCTTAGAGAAGATTTCCTATGTTTTGAAGCTACATATACGACTTATATACTTGACGGAGCGGAGCAGATGACAGAATCCACTATGATACCGTATTACGGTTTCTTCTCTCCGGACGGCAAAAAACTTGTTATAGTGAGCATGGCAACAGGATACAAATACGAATTTACCAAAGCTGAGTAGTTGTGATCTCTTGGGTTATATGTGATCGTATTAAAAGATTGTACCTAAAATGTGATAAAAACAAATAATAAAAAAACATCCTTTGATGTGAGCTTTAAAAGTCAGATTTTTTAAGCGTAGTAGTTTTATGGCTGCTACGCTATTTTCATTTTTTAAAGATAAATATTCAGGTGCTGACAGGAAAAATAATGTGCTTTGGACTTTAGAAACAGCATGAGAAATCCGGAGATGATAGCTAAAAAAATACTGTTAGCGATCGTAAATATCATATACTTATATTCTGCGAAGAAATATGTAAAAATCTGATAAAGTTATGAAGAAATTATATAGGCTCAGATGTAGACTGATAAGTAAAAATAATATGTAAAAATAATCAGATTGCATTGCAAATATTAAAAAAATAATAAAAACTATAATTAAAATAATATTTTTTTACAAGGGAAACTATATATACATAATTAAGATTTCATGCTACAATGTTTATTAACATAAAAATATTTATAAAGAGTAATAAAAAAAGACAAAAGCAGTGTAAGTTATTTTATGTAAATTTGTTTAGGTGAATAGGATGTTTTTAAGACACAAATTAATAATAATAAAAATAAACAAAGATTTATTATATATATTTTGTGCCTATATCAGATCATAAGGAGGATGAATGAATGGAAAATTCAACTACAACTAAGTCCAAGTATCCTTTAGGCTTTTTTGTCGGATGTATGACCTATGCATTTGAAAGATTTGCTTTCTACGGAACAAAGCCATTACTTGTACTTTATCTAACCAAACTTGTTGCTGAGGGTGGACTTGCAATCCCTACAGCAGAGGCAGCTATAATTGCAGCTAACTTTACGGCTTATACCTATATAGCACCGCTTTTAGGAGGATATATATGCGACAAGTGGCTTGGAGCAAGGTATGCGGTAAGTATCGGTTGTGTTATAATGGGGCTCGGGTATTTGATAGGTTGGCAGTCTCATAATTTAGCTACAGTTAACATGATGATCTATGTAGTTTCAATAGGTACAGGTTTATTTAAGGGCAATCTTGCCGGACTTATGGGAAGAATGTTTGAAAATGATGATCAAATGGATTCCGCCTTTTCGGTTCAATATTCATTTGTTAATATTGGTGCATTCTTCGGTTCAGCTATAATGGGTGCCGCTTACTTAAGCTTCTTTAAGAATGGAGAAGTACTTGGGTTTAGACAGGTATTCTTGGTTTGCGGAATACTGGTTATTTTAGGTGGAATACTTTTCACAGCTTCATACGGAAAACTCCATGGTCAAGGAAAGCTTCCGTTTAAGTTCCGTACAGATGCACAGGGTAATGTTATAGAGGACACCTCTAAAACACTTAAAAAAGAAGATGTTTCATCAGAAAAGCTTACAAAGAAAGAGTGGAACGGAATTTGGGCGATCATATTTGTCTCATTTGTATCAATCATATTCTGGACCTTCTACGAGCAGCAATCAGGTGCTCTTCCGCTGTATTCCGAGCAGTTTGTTGATATGAGCCTTTTCGGTATTACACTTTCACCTGCCCATGTATTTACTTCATGGAACGGTCTGCTTTGTATCTTCTTAAGCCTTGGTGCTGCAAAACTGTGGGAGACTCTTGCTAAGAGACCACAGGGAGACCTTACTATGTTCCAGAAAGTTGCACTTTCATTCGGATTCCTCGGATTAGCCTATACAGTTCTTATCTTTATGGAACTTACAAGAGGAGGCGGTGAGCATAAGGCATCCGTACTCTGGTTATTGTTCTTTGGTGTATTGCTTACAATAGGTGAAATATGCTTCTCACCTCTTGGAAACTCATTTGTAAGCAAGGTTGCACCTAAGAAATATCTCTCAGTCTTACTTGGTGTGTGGATATTTGCAACATTTGCATCAAATAAGCTTTCAGGATATGTTCAAGGATTTATCGAGAACTTAGGATTTATGACTATAATGGTAACATTTGCCGTAGTTTCATTTGTAACCATGGGAATATTATTCTTACTCTCAAAGTCACTTAATAAGCTTATAGAGTAATAAATATATAAATTACTGCTTTGTACTGAATTAAAATACCGGCATCAAGATCAGTCTATGACTTTTTTGATGCCGGTTTAATTATTTGTGCATTTATAGTATTATTATATCAAAAATACAGAGCTTAATTTTTAGGATCAAAGTAAAAGGAGATATATGATTAAAAAAAGCTAAATGATTTTTGAGAAAAAAATATGCTTCTGATGGCAGGCAGCGGATGTGTGGGTATGATCTACAGTTACATTCTTTATGAAAATATTATTAATAATGCCTTTAAGGTATCTTTTATACTTACGGCATTCTTTTTTGGGGCTTTTGTTTTGTCTTTTTCTATAAGAAGATTTATAGGGAAAAAAGAAGAAGAGAGGCTTAAAAATATCAATACAGTTAGTAAAGAAGATACTAAAAAATATAATGTCAAAGAGGGTAAAAAAGGATTCTATTACGGAAATAAAAAAAGATAGAATGTATTAAATATTATTAGAGGGGTAATTATGGCATACAAGACATTGGTACTCGATCTGGACGGTACACTTACCAACAGTGAAAAGAAAATCAGTAAAAAGACTAAATCGGCTATCATGAATATACAGGATATGGGTATAAGGGTTATACTTGCAAGCGGTAGATCCGATTACGGCATGAAACATATCGCAAAAGAACTTGAACTGGCAAAATATAATAGCTATATGATTTCTTTCAACGGTGCAAGAATAAGGGATCTGCATAATGATAAGTTGCTGTATGAGCAAAATATCGATCCGAAATTGTATCCCGAGATATTTAAATTATGGAAGGAATATAATGTTAATATCTTAACATATAATAAAGAAATCAATAAAATGTATACCGCAGATGCGAAGGATATCTATGCGATAATCGATGCTCAGATCAATAATTACATACCCCTGGTGGAACTTAAGGATTTTGCAAGGGAAGTGGATTTCCCGGTAGCGAAGTTTTTATTTATGCAAGACCCTATAAAACTTGAATGGGTTGAAAAGGATATGCAACGAAGAATGGGTGACAGACTCGATATATACAGATCGGAATCCTGTTTTTTAGAGGTCATGCCCAAAGGAGTCAATAAAGGTAATGCATTAAAAACTTTGGCTGAGATAGCGGGTCTTGACCCTGAGGAGATGATAGCCTGCGGTGACAGCTTTAATGATATGAGCATGATAGAGTTTGCCGGTTTGGGAGTTGCCATGGAAGAGGCTGTGGACGAGCTTAAAAAGTCTGCGGATCATGTTACCGGATCCAATGATGATGACGGGATAGTAGATGTAATAGAAAAGTTTATTCTTAATGATATGTAACTTGAGTTTTTGAATTAACCCGATCAAGATATATTGATCATGATACAAAGCGCTTAATATGTATTATAGGTAGGGAATGATGTTATATTTGCGGTATATTCAAATATTAAAGGATCTATATATAAAACATTTGGATTATCTTTGTTATATATATTAATAAAGCTTGTTATATAAGTTATAAAAATTTGATATGGATTTTTGACCCCATAAAATAAATGCTTTTATTGACAAAAACATATAAGACTTGCTAATATATTGCCTAATACATTCCTCGGCAAGAATTGTTTTACAAACTTATATTTGTTTTGCGGAAGGTGAGTATTGGTTTAGAGTTCTTACCTAAACACTATAATAATATACCGAAGGGAGAAATCACATGTCTAAAATTTATTACGAAAATGATTGTAACTTATCTTTAATAAAGGATCAGACTATTGCGGTCATAGGATACGGAAGTCAGGGTCATGCACAAGCACTCAATGCTAAAGAAAGCGGATGCAAAGTCATAATCGGTCTTTATGAAAACAGCAAGTCATGGGAGAAAGCACAAAAACAGGGATTTGAGGTTTATACGGCTGCAGAAGCCGCTAAGAGAGCGGATATCATTATGATACTTATCAATGATGAGCTTCAGGCTGATATGTATAAGAAGGATATAGAGCCTAATCTTGAAAAAGGCAATATGCTGATGTTCTCTCACGGTTTCAATATACACTTCGGTTGTATAGAGGCACCAAGCTTTGTCGATGTTGCAATGGTAGCTCCTAAGGGGCCGGGTCATACGGTAAGAAGCGAGTATCTTGCGGGAAAGGGTGTTCCCTGCCTCGTGGCTGTTGAGCAAAACCCAAGCGGTAAGGCACTTGAGAAGGCACTTGCTTATGCACAGGCTATAGGAGGAGCAAGAGCGGGTGTGCTTGAGACAACATTCAGAACCGAGACAGAGACGGATCTTTTCGGAGAGCAGGCTATACTTTGCGGCGGTGTATGTGCTTTGATGCAAACAGGTTACGAGACCCTGGTTGAAGCAGGTTACGATCCTACCAATGCATACTTTGAATGTATACATGAGATGAAACTTATAGTAGACCTTATATATCAATCAGGATTTGAAGGAATGAGACATTCTATTTCAAATACTGCAGAGTACGGAGATTATATAACAGGTCCTAAGATAATCACCAAGGAGACCAAGGAAGCTATGAAGAAGATCCTTGCGGACATACAAGACGGAAGTTTTGCCAAGGAATTCCTTCTTGACATGTCGGCATCAGGTCGTCAGGCACACTTTAAGGCGATGAGAAGGATAGCTGCCGAGCATCCGTCAGAAAAAGTGGGTAAAGAGATCCGTAAGCTTTACAGTTGGAATAATGAAGAAGACAAGTTGATAAATAATTAAAACAGAGTGGGAAACCCCTATAAATGTAGTTATTATATTCATTTATAGGGGTTTTATTTAGATAGTTCTGCTAATTTTTATATAATTACTTAAGGTTTTATAATTAATATTGACGCACTGTAAGAATTGCTTTATAGTAAAGTTAATTTAATTAATGTCAATGGAAAGAAGGGAGAGAGTGTTTATGAAATGTGCTAATTGTGGTAGTGACGTAAGTGATAACAATAAGTTCTGCCCTAATTGCGGAGAAAAAATGCAAGGTGAGGAGGCTGCTGCTCAAAGCGGATCGGCAGATTCCGGTAGATCTTCCGAAGATGTCGTAAACCTTGCAGCAAGCGAGAGAGAAAGTTTGTTATCAAAAGGTGAGCCTACAGTCGCACTGAGTCAAGCTCAGGTAAATAATATGAATCAGCAAAACCCCGGTTCTTCTTCGAATGCGCAAGCGGGAGGAGAAGGACAGGCTCGTAATCAATTTAATACCAATCCTAACGTCAATGCCAATAATGCAAAACCGCCTAAGAAGAAAAGCAAGGCACCTATTTTTATAGGGCTTGGTTTAGCGGTAGTGGTATTGCTTGCTATAGTAAGCTTTGCAGTATTTGCGGGACAGAATTTCTTCAAGAGAACTTTTTCTTCCGCTACAGATTATTACAAGTATGTTGAGAAAAGAAATGTTAATAGCAAGGATACATGGAAAGCCTATGATGCGTATGTAAAGAAAGTTTCTTCAATAACTTCAAGCAAAATAACTCAAAATATGAGTATTGAGCTTTCAGATGATGCAAAGGATCTTATAGGTAACTTCTACCCGGAAGATCTTGATTGGTTTGAAAAATTGGATCTGGAAATGGAGTTGGCGGCTAAAGATAAAAACTATGAAGCATCTATAAGTGCAAAGCTTAACGGTAAAGATATAGCAAATGCACAGGCTTATGCTGATGATGATAATATTTATGCTACATTGCCGGATATGACAGATGAATATTTGCTGATATCAAAGGACTATTTATCTGATGAAGGTTTTGATCTGGATGCATATATGTCATCTTTTGAATCTTTACCGAGTAAGGACAAATTAAAGTCTATAGCAACAAAATATACCAACATATATTTAAAAAATGTATCAGGTGTAAAGAAAGAAAAAGTAAAACTTAAGGCAGGCGAAGTTACGCAGTCGGTATATAAATTAAGCTATACATTGGAAGAGGACAAATTACAAGAAGTATTACAAGCTCTTGCAGAAGCGGCGGATGGTGATTCAGAACTCAGGGATGTTGTGCGTGCTTATGCCGAAGCTTCAATGGGAACAAGTGCCGGAAGTATGGGATTAACCGTAGATGATATTATGGATCAATATGACAGTTATATAGAGGACTTACAGGAGAGTATTGAAGATATTGATCTTGAGGGTGTTTCATTAACTATGGATACCTATGTAGATAATTCCGGTAATATTGTAGGAAGAGATATAGTTATAGGTCAAGAAGATGAGGAAGAGTATTTCAGTTATGCATTTACAAGAAATGGTAAGAATGTAGGTCTGATCTATTCTTATGAATTCGGCGATAATATTACTGAATTTTCCGGTACAGGAAAGCTTTCAGGAGCTAATCTGAGCGGTGAATTCAAGCTTACACAGTCCTATGACGGTGATGAGAGTTCATTATTGAATGTTACCGTAAATAAGATAAATATGGCAAAACTCGGAACCGACAATCAGGAGATCGATGTGGTCATAAGTGCGGATGAGGGATTGAGTGATCTGTATTACGGTATGGATGAGTTTTCAGACTATGCTTTAAGGCTTCAGGTCAATAAATCAAAGTCTGTTTGGTCTATAATAGACGGAACTGATGAACTTGTAACAATAACTTTGACTGATGACAGATCTGCCGCTAAGAAGATAGATATTCCAAAGAATATGGAAACATATGATATTGAAGAATCGGACGAAATAGAAGCTTGGGTGGATAATCTTGACGTTGATCAATACATAGATAAGCTTAGTGATACGGATCTTCCGGAAGAATGGGTAGACACTATTGAAGGGTATTTAAGTAATTAGGAGTTACGATGATAGAACTTATTAATATATCTAAAAGATATAAAGATAAGTGGGTTCTTAACGATATACATATGAAACTTAATGAGGAAAGATGTGTGGGAATTCTGGGTGTCAATGGCAGTGGAAAGACCACACTTCTTTCCATTTTGGCAGGTGTTTTAAAGCCGAATTCCGGAAAAGTTATGTATAATGATAAGGATCTGCTTAGAGACTCAGCTTTAAGAAGAAAACTGATAGCTTATATTCCTCAAAAATCCCCCTTAATTGAGGAATTGAATGCTTTGGACAATCTTAAGCTCTGGTATGATAAAGATGAGCTTAAAAAAGAGATATCATCGGGGGTCATATCCTTACTCGGAGTTGATGAGTTTTTGAAAAAACCCGTATCGGCACTCAGTATGGGTATGAAAAAAAGGCTCAGCATAGCCTGTGCCGTGGCAGATAAGCCTAAGATCCTTTTGATGGATGAGCCATCAGCCTATCTTGATATAATATGCAAGGCGGATATACACAGATATATGAATGAGCATAAAAAACAGGGAGGGAGCATAATACTCGTAAGTCATGACGTGGGTGATTTCGGTGTATGTGATGAGCATTATGCACTGAGATCGGGTATTTTAACTCCTTTTGAATATAATGATAATGTAGATGAACTTATAAAGATAATAGGTTAGGTTTGTTCTATGAATATGATTTTCAGATATATGGTTTTAAATATAAAAAAGGCTCTTAAGCTAAGTAAATTTTCTTTTTTTTCAGCTTGTATAATCTTGATCACAACAGCTTTGGTAAGTTTTATTGCTATAAGCCTTGATGATTCAAAAGAAGAAGAAAAAAAGATAAATGTAGGAATAGTGGGAGATCCAAAAGACAGCTATATAGGAATGGGTATAACTGCCTTGGACAGGCTTGACAGTTCAAGATACAGTATCGAATTCGTAAAGTTATCGGAAAAAGAGGCAAAGCAAAATCTTGAAAAGTCTCAGATAGCAGGTTATATAATTATTACCGATGAGTTTTTGGAAGCATTGGGCAGAGGAGAGCATGAAAAGCTCAAGTTTGTAAGCAGATATAACCCGGGACTTGCGGATAGCATACTAAAAGAGATCACCGATGTGGTATCTGTAACACTATTTAATTCCGAAAGAGCCATATATGCGATGCAGGACTTCGTTATAGAAAAAAATGAGCCGGGACTTAATGATATAACAGTAGATATGAACAAAGTTTTTATTAATAATGTATTCTCAAGAAATAAAATGTATGACATACAGGTAATGGATTATTATAGAGAACTTGATGTGAAAAGTTATTATATATCTGCGATGTTTGCCTTATTTATAACGCTTTCGGGTATAGGCTTAAGCCTGTTGCTTATAAAAAGGGATATGGAACTTTATAAGATCCTTGAGAGTAAGGGTTTTTCTTTTGTATATCAGGTAATTACTGAATTTTTGGTAGCATTTATATATATGTGTATGAGTCTGGTATTGCCTTTTGCGGTGCTTGTGCTGCTTTATAATTTTGATTACATGGATGTTGAGCCTTTAAGTCTACTTATGGCAAGTTTACCTTTAGTGGCGGTCATGACCTCGATATACCAATTACTATATGAACTTATTTCGGATCTTATTGCGGCAATAAGTACTTCTTTTGTATGCATGCTTAGTATGGCTTATTTGTCGGGAGTTTTTTATCCTGCGAATTTTTTTACCGACAGACTTAAAGTACTTATTGAGTTCTTGCCGATAAACCTGGGACTTGAGGTGATGAGGGGACTTTTCCTGTCCGAACCGGAAAGTAAAGGTATATTATTGTTATTATGTTATACACTTGTTGACGTTATTCTTAGCATAGTTATAAGAAGAATGCGTATATTAAAGAGTGCCTGATATACAATATGAAGATCCAAGAGATTTTTTTGATGTATGAGTTGCTAAGATCTATTCTTTTTAAAAACTGCAGAACGATAAAATCGGTTATACAAAGTTGAATGTTGCAAATATTTAATAACATTCAAAAATAGGAATATAGAATATGCGTAAATTATTTACATGGTATTATCTGCTTAATAAAAGAAGTTTAAGAAATTACAGTTATATAATTTTGTTTTTATTGTTGCCTTTGCTTGCCTTTTCGTTGAGAATAATAAGTTCAAGGGACAGTTCCGTACTCAAGGTAGGGCTTTACACGAGTGCGGATTCGGGGCTGTCAAAAGATATTATAGAAGAATTGACGACAGAAAAGAGTATTATAAAGTTTATCGAATATCGGGATGAGGAGAGTGCCTATGAGGATCTACAGGTAAAGCTTGATGCTTTGTGGATCTTGCCGGAGGATCTTTTAAAGTCCGTCAATGATTATTTGTATAAAAAAGAGCATGTTGTTAAAGTTATAGAGTCAAGGCAAAGTACTGTACTGGGAATTTCAAGAGAGAAACTTTTTGCAAAGTTATATCCTTATATCTCAAGGGAATTGTATAACAAATATATGGAAGAAAAATTCCCTTATCTAAAGACCGATACCGAGGCAAAAAAAGATAGCGTGGAATATTATGAGGCAAGGGATATACAGGATGATATTATAGAATATATAAGTCTTGACGGTGACAGTTATGTGGAAAAAAAGACGGATGATAACTTTATCTTAAGTCCGCTCAGAGGTTTTTTGGCAATATGGCTTTTTCTTGTAGCTATGGTGTCGGCGATATTTTATAAAAAGGATATCGACAGCGGACTTTGGGTGTGGATAGACAAAAGACTTAAGGGATTTTTTTCATTTGTGTATATATTATTTATAACATTTACAGCAGCCGTTGTATTACTTATAACTATATATGTATCGGGTCTTGGAGTGGGTATCTTCAAGGAAACGATAGCTTTACTGCTTTATGTTACGTCACTTGCCCTGATCAGCAATATATTTAGGGTAGTATTTAACAATATATATGTATACAGTGCTTTTATACCGTTCATATTGATAGTCGGTATAATCTTAAGTCCTGTTTTCTTTGATCTGTCAATGCCTTGGTTACAGTTTCCGGTACCGGTATATCATTATATAAAATCGATATATACTTTAAGCGCAATATACAAGATGATCGGATATATAGCCCTGCTTATACCTATACATTTTCTTTTTGTAAGGTCATAAGAATTATGATATAATGCTTTTTGAGTTTGTGTTATAATCAATAATATGTAAATATATTTAATAAGAAAGGGTCAAAATATGAGCAAGAATCCTATAGTTACGATCAATATGAATGACGGTTCGGTTATAAAACTGGAGCTTTATCCCGAGATAGCCGAGAATACCGTAAAGAATTTTATAAGTCTTATAAATTCAGGTTTTTATAACGGGCTTATCTTCCATAGAGTTATAGACGGTTTTATGATACAGGGAGGTTGCCCCAAGGGTATAGGTACAGGTGGTCCGGGATATACCATAAAGGGTGAATTCGCACACAACGGAGTCAAGAACGATCTCAAGCATGAAAGAGGAGTTATATCTATGGCAAGAGCTATGGATCCGGATTCTGCCGGAAGTCAGTTTTTTATAATGCATGAGACCTCACCGCATCTTGACGGTTCTTATGCGGCTTTCGGAAAAGTAACAGAGGGAATGGATGTTGTTGACAAGATAGCGGCAGTTCAGACAGACAGAGAGGACAGACCTCTTAATGAGCAAAAAATAGCATCTATGACAGTTGATACTTTCGGAGTTGAGTATGAAGCTCCTAAAAAGCGTTAATATCGATCATGTCGATCATGAGGTGCTGATATCCGATGAGGTACTTTCTTTGAAAGAAGCCAAGAATAAAGGTATCAGCACCATAGCTATAGATCCGAAAGGAATACTTGACCTGTCTTTGTCAGAGTATGCCGTAGAAAGTCCGGAATCTATAGACGATGATTATATTAAAAAAGTGGTTTGCAGAAAATTAAATATACCTTTGACGATATTAAAGACCGACAGACTTTCTCTAAGAGAATTGACCTGTGATGACTATACAAAAGTCGAGTTATCACAGGCTTCGTTAGGATCTGACAGATACTTTGAGGATAAGGACACTTTCTTTAATTATATAAGTATTACCTATAGGTTTTTCGATTATGGCATCTGGGCGGTCGAAGACAGGAATACGGGAGATTTTATAGGTTTGGCGGGTTTGTATTTCAAAAACGACCGAGAAAGATACTTTCTAAGTTATTTTATTATGCCTGAACATAGAAAAAAAGGCTATGCTTATGAGATATCCAAAGCAATAATCGAGAAGACATATAAGAACACAAAACCTGCCATAGAGATAAAAAAGGGGAATATTCCGTCTCTAAAACTGGCAGAAAAGTTGGCAAGTACAGTAAAGAAATGTTGAAATATCCTATAGATATATTCTGCTTGGATATGCTATAATACTGCATACAGTATACTTTATTTGTTTAAGTATAAGTGTATTGCAGATTGTTAAGTTATAGATTATTTGGTTTTTGTAACAGTAATTTTACTTAGGAGTAAGTTATGGATAATATAAGTCTGAAAGCTTATGCCAAAGTCAACTTATCCCTCGATATATTATCAAAGAGAGATGACGGCTACCATGATCTTTGCATGATCATGCAGAGTATTGGCGTTTATGATAAGGTAAACCTAACCAAAACGAAAGAAAAACATATAAAAATAAGCTCTAATATAAAGGGTTTATGCATTCCGGAAAGAAATATCATGTATAAAGCCGCAAAGCTTTTATATGAAAAATTCGATATAAAAGAAGGACTGCATATAAATTTGTATAAGCGTATACCTATGGGAGCGGGAATGGCAGGAGGCAGCACGGATGCTGCGGCTGTCCTTAAGGGTATGAACATACTCTTTGATCTTGGTTTGGATAAAGAAGAGCTTATGGAGACAGGTTTGGAAATAGGTGCCGATGTTCCCTTTTGTATATGCGGCGGAACTATGCTTGCAGAGGGAGTTGGCGAAAGATTGTCTGAATTGAGAGCTGTGTCGGGTATGCATTTGGTTCTTGTAAAACCTTATTTTTCGGTATCTACCAAGGAAGCTTATTCTTTGGTTGATCTTAATGTACTTTCTGAAAGAAAGACCGGATACCGCTAAATTACTTTCATATATTGAAGAAGGGAATATAGCTAAGACCGCTGAGAATATGAAGAATGTTTTTGAGTTTTATATAGGGAAAAAGTATCCTATGATAGAGGAAATAAAAAAGGAATTAATAAAACAGGGGGCACTCGGGGCTGTAATGACAGGCTCCGGTTCTGTGGTGTTCGGAGTTTTTGAAGATACTGTGCTTGCGAAAAAGTGTTATGAAACTTTAAAAAAGAAGGAGTTTAAGTCTAAGTTTAGACAAGTTTATTTAAGTGAATTTACAAAAGGAGGGTTATAATGTCAGAGACACTTAAGCTTGATGTTAATGATTATATGCCGCTAAGAGACGTGGTATTTAAGACTTTAAGACAGGCTATACTGAAAGGAGATCTTTTACCGGGCGAAAGACTTGTGGAAATACGTCTTGCAAAGGATCTCGGGGTGAGCAGAACACCTATAAGAGAGGCTATAAGGATGCTTGAGCTTGAAGGACTTGTAATAATGATACCCAGGAGGGGTGCGGAGGTTGCCGGTATTACAGGTAAAAGCTTAAGAGATGTATTGGAAGTAAGGAAGGCTCTTGAGGAACTTGCCATAGAGCTTGCCTGTGAGCGTATGGATGAGGATGACATTAAGGAATTAAGCCTGGCGATGGATGATTTCAGAAAGGCTGTAGATAAGATGGACTTGATAGAGATCGCCAAGACTGATGAGAATTTCCACGATGTGATCTTTAAGTCGACGGATAATGACAAACTTATGCTTTTGGTAGGTAATCTGAGAGAGCAGATGTACAGGTACAGAGTTGAATATATCAAAGATTCCGGTAAAAGAGCCTTGCTAATTACGGAACATGAGGGTATACTTGAAGCCTTGAAGGCAAGAGATGTTGATCTGGCTAAAGAACATATAAAGCAGCATATAGATAACCAGGAAACTACGGTAGCAAAAAATTTAAAGGAAAAATAAATTGATGTCAAAGCAGGTAATAGCGGTTTTATTCGGGGGTCAATCCTCCGAGCATGTCGTATCATGTATGTCGGCGATAAATATCATAAAATGTATCAATAAAGATAAGTATGATATAATTTTAATAGGAATTACAAAAGACGGTAAATGGCTGAAAGTAAACAGTATTGATGATATAGTAAGTGAAAGTTGGAGAGAAGGGAAGACAGGTGCGTATCTGCTACCCGATGCCAAGGAGAAATCATTGCTTATAACTGAAGGAAGTGAATATACCAAGATCAAGATCTCTCTTGTATTTCCGATATTGCACGGTTATACGGAGAGGACGGAACGATACAGGGACTATGCGAATTGGCTCAAATACCCTATGTTGGCTGTGACGTGATATCAAGTGCCTTATCTATGGATAAGTCCTATACCAAACTTATCGTTGACAGGATAGGTATCAGACAGGCTGCTTACAAACTGCTTCACAGACATAAGATCAATAAAGATATAATAAGTGCGATGCAGGAAGTGGAAGCAGGGTTTGAATACCCTGTTTTCGTAAAACCCGCTAATGCAGGTTCAAGTAAGGGTGTCAACATGGCAAATAATACCGCTGAGCTTAAGTATGCCTTGGAAGAGGCTTTATTGCATGATAAGAAAGTTTTGGTGGAAGAGGCTATAGTAGGAAGAGAATTTGAATGTGCTGTACTCGGTACCAAGACTAAGCCGATCGTCAGCGGTGTCGGTGAGATCATAAGTGCGGGAAGTTTTTACGATTTTGATTCGAAATATTATAACTCCGACTCAAAAACGGTGCTGGATCCCGATCTGGACGGCGAGACGATAGAAAGGATCAGAAAGTATTCAAAGATCATTTTCAGAGCCATGGACTGTCACGGATTGGCAAGAGTGGACTTTTTCCTGAGCAGTTCGGGAGAAGTCATATTTAATGAGATCAATACTATGCCGGGATTTTCCAATATCAGTATGTATCCGATACTTTGGGAAGCTGAAGGCATAGATAAAAATAGATTAATACAAAGCTTGATAGACTTAGCTTATGAGAGAGAGTAAATATGCTTGATAAAAGTAATGCACCTATCGGAGTCTTTGATTCCGGGGTGGGAGGGCTTACCGTTGCCGCAGAGATAATGCGACAGATGCCTACAGAAAGTATAGTGTATTTCGGTGATACAGCCAGAGTACCTTATGGTGGCAAGTCCAAAGATACTATAATAAATATGCAAGGCAGATCATTAATTTTCTAAAGACTAAAGAGGTCAAGGCTATAGTTATCGCCTGTAATACGGCAAGTGCCTATGCTCTTGATACGGTGACGAATGAAAACGATCTGCCTGTCATAGGTGTGATACATGCGGGTGCGGTACAGGCTACCAGGGTGACCAATAACAAAAAAATAGGTGTGATAGGTACCAAGGGAACTGTTTCAAGCGGTATATACCCGAAATTTATAAAGGATATGAATAAAGATATAGAAGTAACACAAAAGGCATGTCCCCTGCTTTGTCCTCTTGTTGAAGAGGGGCTTATGCATGATAATGTAACTGACGAGATTATTTCCAGATATGTATCGGAGCTAAAAAGTAAATATATTGATACGCTGGTCCTTGGCTGTACACATTATCCATTGTTAAAACCTGCGATAGCCAAGATTATGGGTGAGTCGGTAAATCTTGTGGATCCGGCTTATGAGACCGCTTTGGAATTATCCAAACTTTTGGATAGATATAACATCAGGAAAAAGAGCGCCGGTATCAAGGCGGAATATGATTTTTATGTAAGTGATCAGACGGAGTCTTTTCAGGATTTTGCTTCTATGATATTGCCCAGTGAGGTAAAAAATACCAAGAAGATCAATATAGAGGAGTATTGATCTGATAGGAGGGAATATGACAAAGGATGTATTGGTAAGTATAAAGGGCACACATATGCGTGACGAAGATAATGAGAATATTGAACTTGTGGTGCCGGCTAAGTACAGCTTTGAAGAAGGTATAGACAAAATAACTTATGACGAGCTGGTGGAAGGCTCCAGGCAAAGTATAAAAAATACTATTTCTGTTGATATGGAGGGGATCAGTATACTGAAAGAAGGTTTTACCAATTCCAATATGAATTTCTATAAAAACGGGAAAAAACATATCACTTATTACAATACTCCATACGGAGAATTTGTGATGGGTATACTTACTAAAAATATAGATATTCAAAGAAGTGACGACAGACTTAAAGTCTCAGTGGATTATCTGCTTGACATAGGAGAGAATGTTATATCAGATTGTAATATTGTGGTTGATGTAAGATCAAAGCAGGCTTAGAGTAAAGAGTATCAGAAGAACGAATGTATTGAAGGTTTGAATTTGAAGGTTTGAATTTAAAGTCTTAAATATATTCGTTTTTTTATTTCTAAAATTCAGCAGAGAGTATTTTTAACAGAGAGTATAAAAAAATTGGCATATAATTCAAAAAAATTATTTTTACAAAAAAATGCCGGATGTTTTTTTGATATGGATATTAAAAAAATATAGGAGTAGCGGACTATAATAAATGTATTTTTTTGTGCGATAGTAAAAAAACAGACAGTTATCGGTTCTATATTTGTTCATTGTGATAAAGTGATTGTATACAGAAGTAGAGCAGTTTAAAAAAAGTATTGAAAAGAGGTAATAGCAGAAGTGAAATGATATGGAATTTGCGTAGATGGAGTAATTAAAAAAAGGCTTACTCGAAAAAAATAAAAAGAGCTTTTTACGGATAAGAAAACTAAGATAAGAAATTTTATCAAACACCTATCTACTATAAAAATTAATAAAATTTATAGTGCAATATATATATATATTATCTGATAATTTTGTGAAAAAAACATAGAAATATTAAATAATGCTTATTATACATATAATATATAGTATAATAAGTGCCATAAAGCAATAAAAATATATTTGTAAATAAAGATTATGAAAAAAATATTACTGTTATAAGTTTTTTTGACAGGTGGTGTTTTTTTATTTAATAGATCATTAGTTTTATTATATTTTTAGGCAATGCCTTATACTAAAGGTTTAATCAATATAAGTACCATTGAGCTCAAAAAAATATTTTTTTATAAATACTGCAACCGAACGGATTTGTCAATCGTTATATAAGTGAGAGGCAAGGTTGGATATTAAAAATAAATTTTTTTATAAATATTGCAACCGATTGTATTTGCCGATCGTTATATAAGTGAGAGGCAAGGTCGGATATTAAAATAAATTTTTATAAATATTGCAACCGATTGTATTTGCCGATCGTTATATAAGTGAGAGGCAAAGTCGGATATTAAAATAAATTTTTTTATAAATATTGCAACCGACCGGGTTTGCCGATCGTTATATAAGTGAAAGAAGAAAGAAGGGAGTAAAATTATGCTTGATAAAGTTATCAAATTGATTGTGCGGTCGGTGGTAGAGTCTTTTCTTATACTATATTCGTGTATTCCAATATGACTCGAATACTAAAACCGTACGTCAGCTGTCTGAAACCATACAGAAAAAAAAGAGAGCACTGACTATGATGAATGACGGAAACGGTTTTTGTATGCATTCTCCGTTCTCAGGAGCCGGAGAATTCTCGATCTACCGTATAACGCTTGAGGGTGATAAACTTCATCATGAAGAAGTGTATAACGGTCATTTTGATGATGAAATACCGGATGAGTTTAAAGCTACAGAAATAGAGTGGTACAGTACAGGTGATTTGAGTATTATTGATAGTAAGTTAAATAAATAAGCTTGGACAGCCGGTCACAAGTGATATTCACATATTGAACTAAGTTATTTTAATAAATTTATATTTACTTAACAGTAAAGTAATATTTATATTATATCAAAAAATTTTAGGAGGTATTATCATGAAAAAATTAATAGGATTTGCGGCGGTAGCGGCATTTAGCAGCGTTATGGCATTTAGTGCTATGGCAGGTGTATGGAAGCAGGATAATGTAGGCTGGTGGTATGACAACGGCAACGGTACCTATCCTTCAAACTCATGGCAGTGGATAGACGGGGATAATAACGGTACGGCAGAGTGCTACTACTTTGATCGTACAGGTTATATGCTGGCAAATACGACCACACCGGACGGTTATCATGTAAACGCTTCTGGAGCTTGGGTGCAAAACGGAGCAGTACAGACAAGGAATGTAAGGGGCACAGGGCAAACTACCTATACAAAGTCAAACTCCAAGTCCGAGGAAAAGAAAAGTAACAGTAATTCCAATAACAGCAATAGAGAAAACAGTTCCGATACCAGAGGGGAAGCTAGGAAAAAGACAAAGAAATCACAGTATCTGCTGTATAAGGAAGATTCTTCATATAAAAATTATGTTTACAAGGAGAAGAATCTGAGAGTTATAGGTGGTGAAACTTGGACTGATGTACTACACTTTGAGTATGCAGGAGGCATGGTAGAGTATTCCAATGAAGCCGGCTATACAAAACTGCGTGCAACGGTAGCACCTAGATTTAGCGATTGGGATTCTGAGCAAGGAAAAACAGCTGAGCTTATTGTATACGGTGATAACAGCACCATCCTTTATGAAAGCGGAGATATAGCTACCGGAGAAACTCAGCCTTTTGATATTGAAGTAGATATATCCGGACAAAGTAAGGTTCAACTGGCATTATCCGGAACCAATGGGCATGCTTGTGAAGTAATCTTAAAATCCGCAAGATTTGAGGATTAATACACCTTTCCTTACCATAAACACCTTCAAGGTTTTATAACAAAAGCTGCCTTGTATAATTACAATTATTATAATCCGGCAGCTTTTATAAAAATAAAAAAGTGTATACAGTAAAATCATAGATACCGACGATTTTACTGTATGCACTTTTTTTCTTAATGATTTTTAATTTTATAAAGCTATATTTGATAAACTCTAAATTACAAAGCTGTAAACTTTTATAAAAAAACATAAAACACAAAATTTTTAATTTACAGGATTTTCTTTTTTTGCAGCTATCTTTGTTAGACTGCTTATAATCATTGTTTTTAACGTTTAAATAGTTTTTTGAAAAAGCCCTTCTTTTCTTCAGGTGTAACTAAACTCTTCCCTCTTACACTCTTTATCTCGGATATGTATATACCGCTTATAACTACTTTGACTTCCGCTTTCAAAGGCATAGCGTTGAATACCTTATCATCCGCAATAAGAGTCATTATTTTAGGTCCGATCTTTGCCTTGACAATAGGAAGCTTGTTCCATCTCAGATAAAAAGGTGTCTGGTCATATACCATCTTGGGGAGACCTGATTCTTTGATCCTCAGCTTCTTTTTGTCTATAACCAGCATTGAAACAATTTGTTTTGAAGCTTCTATGGCACTTTGTTGTTCAGCTTGCTTTTTTTCAAGATTTCTTCCTATAAAGTACAAAGCTACAACAATGGCAAGTATTATTGCCAGTATAACTATCACAACAGTTAATATGGTATTCATCAGTTCCTCCGAAATTTGATATAAAGTTAGATAAATGCAAAAGATACCTTAATCGGATATAAAATATTTTTGCAAACTTCTGACAATTATAACAGGAAAATAAAAAAAAATCAAGCAAAGTTATTGACCGAAAAGAAGATTTGTGATAGTATGAAGGGTGCTATATCGTGGGGATTTGTGCCTGTCTGTTTATTCTTTAATAATTGAAATATGGTTTATTACTTACTTTATAGAGTATCAGAAAGGGGGATATTTGTAAATACAGATCATGCTTTAGATTTTGTTAATTTTCATAAATAAGCCTTAATTCTTATTTATGCACGTTGGTAAATCTGTTTACATCTGATCCCTATAATTTATTTCAGCACATGTATATAGTAAAAAAATACACAGGAGTGAAACGTCGATGGAAAAAAGCAAGATGCATCCTATTAAGTCTGGCAAGAGCATGAGGATGAGTTTCTCTACGCAAAAAGAAGTACTCGAGATGCCTAATCTGATTGAACTTCAGAAGGATTCGTATCAATGGTTTTTAAAAGATGGACTTAAGGAAGTATTTCACGATATCTTTCCTATAGAAGATTTTGCAGGGCATTTAAGTCTTGATTTTGTTGATTTTACATTATGCAAAGATGATGTGAAATATAGTATAGAAGAGTGTAAAGATAGAGATGCAACATATGCCGCTCCGCTTAAAGTAAAGATAAGATTATGTAATAATGACAAAGATGAAATTAATGAACATGAGATCTTCATGGGAGATCTTCCGCTTATGACCGACACAGGTTCTTTTGTGATAAACGGTGCGGAAAGAGTAATAGTAAGTCAGTTGGTGCGTTCACCGGGCATATACTATACAATTGAGCATGATAAGCTCGGTAAAGAATGCTTTTTCTGCCAGGTGATACCGAACAGAGGAGCATGGCTTGAGTATGAGACCGACTCTAATGATGTATTTTACGTGCGTGTTGACCGAACCCGTAAGGTTCCGGTAACAGTGCTTATACGTGCTCTCGGTGTAGGGAGTAATAATGCGATATTGGAGCTTTTCGGTGATTCACCAAAGCTTATGGCAAGCATGGCAAAAGATCCGGCTACAACATACGCCGAGGGTCTTTTGGAATTATATAAGAAGATAAGACCAGGAGAGCCGCTTTCCGTTGACAGTGCGGAGAACTTGCTCAACTCTATGTTCTTTGATGCGAGAAGATACGATCTGGCTAAGGTCGGAAGATATAAATTCAATAAAAAATTGCATTTAAGAAACAGAGTGGTCGGAAGGATCCTCGCTGAGGATGTTGTAGATGTAAATACCGGAGAGATAATAGCAGCTGCCGGTGATGTGGTAGATAAGGAACTTGCGGATACTATTCAAAATTCAGCACTTCCTTATATCTGGATAGAGTCTAACAGCAAGCTTGAAGACAGTATGAAGAAGATAAAGGTACTGTCAAACTTGATGGTAGACATCACAAAATATGTAGATATCAATGAAGACGATAAGCTTGAAGTAACAGAGCTCGTATACTATCCCAAGTTAAAAGAACTGATGGATGCAGCCGAGAGCAGGGAAGAGCTTATAACATTGATAAGAAAGAACATATCAGAACTTATACCGAAACATATAACCAAAGAGGATATATTTGCAAGCATCAATTACAATATTCATATAGAAGACAATATAGGTACGAAAGACGATATCGATCATTTGGGAAACAGACGTATACGTGCGGTAGGAGAGCTTTTGCAAAACCAGTACAGAATAGGTCTTTCAAGAATGGAAAGAGTGGTCAGAGAGCGTATGGCTACTCACGACATCGAGGCTATCACACCTCAGTCTTTGATCAATATAAAACCTGTGACCGCTTCAGTGAAAGAATTCTTCGGAAGTTCACAGTTGTCACAGTTTATGGACCAAAACAATCCGCTTTCAGAGCTTACTCATAAGAGAAGGCTTTCGGCTCTCGGACCGGGAGGTCTTTCAAGAGACAGAGCAGGATTCGAGGTAAGAGACGTACATTATACACATTACGGTCGTATGTGTCCTATAGAGACTCCGGAAGGACCTAACATCGGTCTTATCAACTCTTTGGCAAGCTTTGCAAGAGTAAATGAATACGGATTTATCGAAGCACCTTACAGAGTGGTGGATAAGACGGCAGATCCCAAGAATCCGACAGTTACTGATGAAGTTATATATTTGACGGCTGATGAAGAGGATAATTTCGTAGTCGCACAGGCGAATGAGATCTTGGATGAAGAAGGACATTTCATACATAATAACGTATCAGGAAGATACAGAGAAGAGACTTCGGAGTTCCCTAAGAAGAATATAGACCTGATGGACGTATCTCCACGTATGGTATTCTCTGTTGCTACAAGTATGATTCCTTTCCTTGAAAACGATGACGCAAACCGTGCCTTGATGGGATCAAACATGCAAAGGCAGGCGGTGCCGCTTATGATCACGGACGCACCGGCAGTCGGAACAGGTATGGAGACAAAGACAGCGGTCGATTCGGGTGTATGTGTGATCGCAAGACATGACGGCGAAGTACTTGTCAGCTCATCAGAACTTATAACGATAAAGAGAGCTGATAACGGTCAAAAAGAAGATTATAAACTTATAAAATTCACAAGAAGTAACCAGTCAAACTCCTACAATCAAAGCCTATAGTATTTAAGGGCGATTTTGTAAAGGCGGGAGATATCATAGCGGACGGACCTTCAACAAAGAACGGTGAGATAGCTCTGGGTAAGAATCCGCTTATAGGCTTTATGACCTGGGAAGGTTACAACTATGAGGACGCCGTACTTATAAGTGAAAGACTGGTAGAAGATGATGTGTATACATCTATACATATAGAAGAGTATGAGTGTGCCGCAAGAGATACAAAGCTCGGTTCAGAAGAGATAACAAGGGATGTGCCGGGTGTAGGTGATGAGGCACTTAAAGACCTTGATGAAAGAGGAATTATCCGCATAGGTGCCGAGGTAAGGGCAGGAGATATATTAGTCGGAAAGGTTACTCCAAAGGGTGAGACTGAGCTGACCGCTGAAGAGAGATTGCTTAGAGCCATATTCGGTGAGAAGGCGAGAGAGGTAAGAGATACCTCATTAAAAGTACCTCACGGAGCTTACGGTGTAATAGTTGATGCCAAGGTATTCAGCAGAGATAACGGTGACGAGTTACAGCCGGGTGTTAATCAGAATGTTCGTATATACATAGCTCAAAAGAGAAAGATATCCGTCGGAGATAAGATGGCGGGTAGACATGGTAACAAGGGTGTCGTATCAAGAGTTATACCTGTTGAAGATATGCCTTTCCTTCCTAACGGTCGTCCTTTGGATATAGTACTTAACCCTCTGGGCGTTCCTTCACGTATGAACATAGGACAGGTACTGGAGATCCACTTGTCACTTGCCGCAAAGGCACTTGGGATTCAATCTCGCAACTCCGGTATTCGACGGAGCCAACGAGAACGATATTATGGATATGCTTGAGATAGCGAATGATTATGTCAATACCGACATTGAGACCTTTGAAAATAAATATAAGGGTATCATAAAGGAAGAAATCATCAATTATCTTAAGGACAATAAAGAACATAGAGAATTATGGAAGGGAGTACCTATATCAAGAGACGGTAAGGTACACTTAAGAGACGGAAGAACGGGAGAATACTTTGACAGTCCGGTTACAATAGGACATATGCATTATCTTAAACTTCATCACCTTGTAGATGATAAGATACATGCACGTTCTACAGGACCTTATTCACTGGTTACACAACAGCCGCTCGGAGGCAAGGCACAATTCGGAGGACAAAGATTCGGAGAGATGGAGGTTTGGGCACTTGAGGCATACGGTGCTGCATATACTCTTCAGGAGATACTTACCGTTAAATCCGATGATGTTGTGGGAAGAGTTAAGACTTACGAGTCTATCATCAAGGGAGATAACATACCGGATTCGGGCATACCTGAATCATTCAAGGTATTATTGAAGGAGTTACAATCACTCGGACTGGATGTAAGCATATTGACTGAAGAAGGTTCGGAGATAGAACTTAAGGAAAACACAAGTTATGGTGACACGAGCTTTAATTCCATATTAGAGGGTGATAGACATTATAACGAAGACAGCAGCTTTGAAAAAGCGGGTTATACGATCCATGAGCAACTTAAAGATCAGGATCAGGATATTGATCAGGGATCGGATAACGAATTTGATTCAAATGAAGAATTTGATGATGCACAGGATGGCTATGGATTTGAGGATGGCGAAGAGTAATCCTTACTGTGGCGAGATTATGTAAGTAAACAGGTGTTTGGCACCAAACTATTACAGAGATAGAAGGGAGTTTATATGTCTGATAATAACGAATCATATCAGCCTATATCATTTGATGCGATAAGGATAGGTCTGGCTTCTCCTGAGAAGATTATTTCATGGTCAAAAGGTGAGGTAAAAAAACCGGAAACCATAAATTATAGAACTCTTAAGCCTGAGAGAGAAGGCTTGTTTTGTGAAAAAATATTCGGACCCAGCAAGGACTGGGAATGTCATTGCGGTAAATATAAAAAGGTACGTTACAAAGGCGTAGTGTGTGACAGGTGTGGAGTTGAAGTGACCAAGGCGAGCGTAAGGCGTGAGAGAATGGGACATATTCAGCTTGCGGCACCGGTATCGCATATATGGTACTTCAAGGGTATACCTTCACGTATGGGGCTTATTCTTGACATGTCGCCGAGAGTACTTGAAAAAGTACTGTATTTTGCTTCATATATAGTACTCGATGAGATGGAGAGCGGACTCAGCTATAAGCAGGTGCTTTCCGAAAAAGAATACAGAGAGGCTATAGATGCTTACGGTTACGGTAATTTCAAGGCAGGTATGGGAGCCGAGGCTATATATGAGATATTAAAAGCCATAGATCTTGAAAAAGAATCTGTGGATCTGAGAGAACAGCTTGAAGATGCCAGCGGTCAAAAGAGAGCTAAGATCATAAAGAGACTTGAGGTAGTGGAAGCATTCAGAAATTCCGGAAACAGACCGGAGTGGATGATACTTACCGCAATACCTGTTATTCCGCCGGATATAAGACCTATGGTACAGCTTGACGGAGGAAGATTCGCTACAAGCGATCTTAACGATCTGTACAGAAGGATAATAAACCGTAACAATCGTCTTGCAAGGCTTCTTGAACTCGGAGCTCCGGACATAATCATAAGAAATGAAAAGCGTATGCTTCAAGAGGCGGTCGACGCACTTATAGATAACGGAAGAAGAGGAAGACCTGTCACAGGACCGGGTAACAGAGCATTAAAGTCGCTTTCCGATATGCTCAAAGGTAAGCAGGGTAGATTCCGTCAGAATCTTCTCGGTAAGCGTGTTGACTATTCGGGACGTTCGGTTATAGTCGTAGGACCTGAACTTAAGATATACCAGTGCGGTCTTCCAAAAGAAATGGCTATAGAGCTTTTCAAACCTTTTGTTATGAAAGAACTTGTTGCAAACGGTGCGGCTCACAATATCAAGTCTGCCAAGAAGATGGTGGAAAGATTGCAAACCGAAGTCTGGGATGTACTGGAAGAAGTTATAAAAGAACATCCTGTCATCCTTAACAGAGCACCGACACTTCACAGACTCGGTATTCAGGCGTTCGAGCCTGTACTTGTAGAGGGTAAAGCTATAAAGCTGCATCCTCTGGTATGTACAGCATTTAACGCTGACTTTGACGGTGACCAGATGGCGGTACACCTTCCGCTTTCGGTAGAAGCACAGGCTGAGTGCAGGTTCTTACTGCTTTCTCCGAACAACCTCTTGAAACCTTCGGACGGAGGACCGGTGACCGTTCCTTCTCAGGATATGGTCCTGGGTATATATTACCTTACACAATTAAGACCGGGGGCATTGGGAGAGGGTAAATTTTTCAAGAGCCCGAACGAGGCGATATTGGCTTACGATAACAAGGTGATAAGCTTACATGCAAAAGTTACCGTAAGAGTAAGTAAGAAGATGGATAATGGAAAGGTAGTTACCGGTAATATAGAGACTACCGTAGGAAGACTTTTATTCAATGAGATCATTCCGCAGGATCTCGGATTTATCGACAGAAGTGTGGAAAGTGATGCTATACTTTTGGAAGTAGACTTTTTGGTAAAGAAAAAGCAATGTAAACAAATACTTGAGAAGGTAATAAATGTCCACGGACTATCAAAAACAGCCGAAGTTTTGGATAATATCAAGGCTATAGGATATAAATTCTCAACAATAGCGGCGATGACTGTTTCGGTATCGGATATGACGGTTCCGGAAAGTAAAAAAGAAATCATAGCTGAGGCTGAGGCTACCGTAGATAAGATAGCTAAGAACTTCCATCGTGGACTCGTGACTGATGAAGAAAGATATAAAGAAGTTATTGAAACATGGAATCTTGCAGATGCCAAACTTACCAAGGACCTGCTTGAGGGGCTGGATGCATATAACAATATATTCATGATGGCGGACTCCGGAGCGAGAGGTTCGGATAAGCAGATAAAGCAGCTTGCGGGAATGCGTGGACTTATGGCGGATACGACAGGACACACCATAGAGCTTCCTATCAAGTCAAACTTCAGAGAGGGACTTGACGTTCTGGAATACTTCATATCTGCTCACGGTGCCAGAAAGGGACTTTCAGATACAGCGCTTCGTACAGCGGACTCGGGTTACCTGACAAGACGTCTGGTTGACGTATCACAAGATCTTATTATAAGAGAGAGTGATTGCTGCGAGGGCAAAGAAATACCTTGTATGGAGATCAAGGACTTCAGAGACGGTGATGAGATCATAGAAAGTCTTGAAGAAAGGATCACAGGCAGGTATATTGCTGAAAAAATAGTCGATCCGGATACAAATGAGGTCGCAATAGAAGCTAATCAGATGTGTACTCCAAAGACTGCGGGCAAGGTCATGAAGGTACTTGCAAAGCTTGGAAGAGATGATATAAAGATCAGAACTATACTCTCATGTAAATGTCATACAGGAGTGTGTGCAAATGCTACGGTGCGAACATGGCTACAGGTCAGGTGGTACAGGTAGGTGAGGCTGTAGGAATCATAGCCGCTCAGTCTATCGGTGAGCCGGGTACACAGCTTACCATGCGTACATTCCATACCGGAGGTGTTGCCGGTGGAGATATCACACAGGGTCTTCCTCGTGTGGAGGAGCTTTTTGAGGCTAGAAAGCCTAAGGGACTTGCTATCATATCCGAACTTGCCGGTGTGGTTGAAGTAAAGGATATAAAGAAGAAGAGAGAAATAGTTGTTACCGATAATGAATCGGGCGAATCAAGAAATTACCTCATACCGTACGGTTCAAGAATGAAAGTTCAGGACGGTCAGATAGTAGAACCCGGTGATGCACTTACGGAAGGTAGCGTAAATCCGCATGACATACTTAAAATAAAAGGTGTCAGAGCGGTTCAGGACTATATGATACAGGAAGTTCAAAGAGTTTATCGTCTGCAAGGTGTTGAGATCAACGATAAGCACGTTGAAGTTATAGTTCGTCAGATGCTTAAGAAAGTCAAGATAGAAGAAAGTCACGATTCTGATGTGCTTCCGGGAGTATCAATGGATGTACTTGAATTCAATGATATGAACGAAAAACTCATAGCCGAAGGTAAGACTCCGGCGGAAGGAAAGCAAGTAATGCTTGGAATCACAAAGGCTTCATTGGCTACGGATTCATTCCTTTCAGCTGCATCTTTCCAGGAGACTACCAAGGTGCTTACAGAAGCGGCTATCAACGGTAAGGTCGACAGCTTGTACGGACTCAAGGAAATGTTATATTAGGTAAACTTATACCTGCCGGAACCGGAATGAAGCGTTACAGGAATGTAAAGCTTAACACAGAAGTTTCCGAGGAAGAAGTTTCGGAATTGGTAACATTGCAATAATAAATGTCTATAGTCACAGAGGTACGGGTAATTGAACCTTATGACAATTACTCTAATGATGATTACTCTAATGACAAGTGATAGTATATAATATTAATATTGTTTAAGGAGCGATAAGCCTCTTATACCCTAAGACCGGGATAGGAGGCGATCGCTTGATCAAGTATAGTTTATAAATGATTTTTCTTGACTTTTATATACTTTACTGATATTATATTATATTGTAGATACAGAAAGCAGGTTCGCCTCACCTTGGCACAAGAGTGTCCCGGGTTTATAATTTGGTACATATTCATAAATATATGTATTATCTTGTGGCGGATAGTTTTCTATTGGCTTTTTTTATTGTGTCGGTAAATACTTGTGTCCCACACAGTAGATCATGTAATGTCTTGAAGCAAAATATTGATAAAGTGTTTTATTAACAAAGCTTGTCTTTTCGCAAAGACATTACAGTAAAAAGCATTGATTAACATACGGAGGTGTAAAATTATTAGCGAACAATTGATCAACGAACAAATAAGGGCGAAGGAAGTCCGTTTGGTAGCGGAAGATGGTACTCAATTAGGTGTGGTTCCTCTGTCTGTTGCTTTACAAAAGGCTGAAGAATCCGGGGAAGATCTGGTTTTGATCGCTCCCACTGCAAATCCACCGGTTTGTAAAATTATAGACTACGGTAAATATCGATATGAGATAGCCAGAAAAGATAAAGAGGCGAAGAAAAAGCAGAAGGTTATAGAGGTTAAAGAAGTTCGTTTGTCACCGAATATTGATACTAATGATCTTAATACCAAAGTAGGAGCTGCCAGAAAGTTCTTGGAAAAAGGAAACAAAGTTAAGGTAACACTGAGATTCAGAGGACGTGAGATGACACGTATGCATCTGTCCAAGTATATACTTGAAGATTTTGCCAAAGAACTTGCTGATATAGCGGTTATAGACAGACCTTCCAAGGCGGAAGGCAGAAGTTTGATCATGTTTTTATCAGCCAAGAAAGCTTAAGTAAGAATAACAGATAATCAAGGAGGAAGTTATGCCAAAGATAAAGACAAGTAGAGCAGCAGCAAAGCGTTTTAAGAAGACCGGTTCAGGGAAATTAGTTAGAAATAAAGCATATAAGTCTCACATCTTAACTAAGAAGTCAACTAAGAGAAAAAGAAATCTTAGAAAAGATATAGTTACCGATGCAAGCAATGCAAAGGTTATGAAGAAGATTTTACCATATCTGTAGGACTAAAAAGTTAAGAAGGAGGAATAGAACAAATGGCAAGAGTTAAGGGCGGATTAAACGCTAAGAAAAAGCATAATAAGATATTAAAATTGGCAAAAGGTTATAGAGGAGCACGTTCCAAGCAATACAGAATAGCAAAGCAGTCTGTTATGAGAGCGCTTGCAAGTGCTTATGCCGGAAGAAAAGAGAGAAAGAGACAGTTCAGAAGACTTTGGATAGCACGTATCAATGCGGGAACCAGAGCTGAAGGTTTATCATATTCTAAATTCATGAACGGATTAAAACTTGCGGGAGTAGAGCTTAACAGAAAGGTTTTAGCAGATCTTGCATTAAATGATAATGCGGCTTTTGTTAAATTGGTAGAGCTTGCTAAGTCAAAATTAAATTAATTATACATAAAGAACCAAGGGTATATACTATATATATAGTCCTTGGTTTTTTTGTATTAAAAATCAAAAGATCCTGTTGAGAAATTCTCTGATAGTAAAAGATTTCAATAATAAAATAACATTGAAATAAAAATTTAAGAATGATAGAATAGTGGGACATATTAAAGGGGGATCATAAATAAAATGGACAATATCTCTAATCTTTTTGGATTTCTGGGTGGAATAGGTATGTTCCTGTACGGTATGCATATAATGGCAGACGGTATGCAAAAGACCGCAGGCGGAAAGATGCAAAAATTCTTAAATAAGATCACAAACAATCCTTTTATGGGAGTACTTATGGGTACTGCCATAACAGCGATAGTACAAAGTTCCGCAGCGACCACCGTTATGGTCGTAGGTTTTGTAAGTGCCGGAATACTGACGCTTAATCAGGCGGTGGCGGTTATAATGGGTGCCAACATAGGTACTACGGTAACTGCCTGGATAGTATCTATTAATCAGCTTGGAGATGCGGTAGCACTTTTAAGTCCTGATTTCTATGCACCCCTTATAATCGGAATTGGTGCAATTATCATTCTATTTGCACAATCTTCTAAAAAGAAAACAGTCGGCGAGATAATATTGGGTCTGGGTCTTTTGTTCTTCGGACTTAAGCTGATGTCAAGTACATTAAAACCTTACACCGATATGCCGATATTCTCTGAGGCCTTTATAGTACTCGGTAAAAACCCTATACTTGCCATCATAGTCGGATGTGTGGTTACAGCACTTATTCAAAGTTCATCTGCTTCCGTAGGTATATTGCAGACATTGGCGATAAACGGAGTTGTTACGACAAGTTCAGCTATATATATAACATTGGGACAGAATATAGGTACCTGTATCACAGCACTTATCTCAAGTATGGGAAGTAAAAGAATAGCCAAAAGAGCAGCTGTTATACACCTTTTATTCAATACATTGGGAGCTGTGATATTTGCGGTTGGAGGATTCATATTTTTCAGTATATTTAAAAATGTAGCCCTGGGTACGATGAATGCGGTCGAGATATCTATTTTCCATACATTTTTTAATATAACCAATACTTTGATACTTTTTCCCTTCTCCAAGCAATTGGTAAAACTTTCCGGAATGATAGTCAAGGAAGATGCACAAGAAAAGAAAGCGAAAGAAGAGAACGAGGATCTGGAGCTTACATTACGCCACCTCGACAACCGTATACTTGAATCACCGGCATTTGCGGTTGAGACAGCCATACAAGAAGTCGTACATATGGGAGAGTATACTCTGGCAAATGTAAAGCTGGCGATGGACTCACTTATAACTAAAGATAAAGAAAGTGTAGGCAAAGTTTTTGCGAGTGAGAAGATAATTAACAAAATGCAAAATAAATTGATTGAGTATCTTATAAAAGTAGATAATCTTTCATTAAATGAAGAGCAAAAGCTGCTTATAAGTAATCTGTTCTATACTGTATCGGATATTGAAAGAGCCGGTGACCATGCGGAGAATTTAGCGGAAAATACAACCGTGTTGATCGAAGGAAATCTTAAGTTCTCTGATATGGCAATAGAAGAATTAAAACAAATAAACGATGAAGTTTATAAGGCATTATATAATGCGATAGAAGCCAGAAGAAACGGAGATCTGGAACTTGTAAGAAAGGTAAGCAATTACGAGGATAATGTAGATAATCTTGAAGCCGAACTTAGAGAAAAGCACATATCAAGGTTATCCAAGGGTGAGTGTGTACCGGAATCGGGTATTTATTTCCTTGAGATCATAAGTAATCTTGAAAGAATAGCGGATCATGCAACTAACATAGCAGGATATATAAAAAAAGAGATCTAATTCGAAGAAAATTATAATAAATACTTGCCTATAATATACCTATGATATATAATATCAATATCTGTTGGTAATTTTACATAATTTAATATAATGTTAAGGTTCAAGGTCGACTAAAAAGTCAAAATAACAGACCTTGATCAAAAGGGGAAATAGGTGAAAATCCTATGCGGTCCCGCCACCGTGATGAGTTGATATACTCAAAGTCGGAATGCCTGCCTTAATGTATTTACTTGATTTCTACGAGCGATGGAAGTAAGTTTTTTAGTGCTGTTAAAAGCTTTCTATTCAAGTAATAGGGAGCTTTTTTGTTATAGCAGGTGCGGTATTGGGGTCTTACCTCTTCGTTGCGGATGCTGTCTTGCATGTTAAGTGGAGAGTATTACTCTAACTTCAAAAATATTGATTTGAGGAGGGATATATATACTTAATTATTATCAAAAAATATCGGGTAAGAGAAGAAATATATTGATTTTAGCCTTATTTATTAATATTTTGCTTATATGTTTCGATCTTACCATAGGCAATTATGAGCTTAATATAATCTCATTTTTAAAAAGTTTTTTTCTGCATGATACGGATATCGTGGAAAAAATAGTTATGCTCAGATTACGTATACCTAAGAGTCTTACCTGCGTTGTAGTCGGAGCATGTCTGGGTGTCAGCGGTTATTACATGCAGTCTATACTGAAAAACCCAATAGCAAGTCCTTTTACGCTCGGTATATCGGCGGCTGCAAGCTGCGGTGCGTCTTTCAGTATATTGACAGGATTTCCTTTTGTATTTATGTCACTTAACATACCTTTAAGTGCGGCTTTTTTCTCTATGATCTGTTGCGTCATCATGCTTGTAGCAATAGTGGGGAAAAAACTAAATTCAACATTGATGGCACTTTTCGGAGTAGCACTCAACTTCTTTTTTCTTGCTATACAATCACTGCTTCAATATATGGCGGATGAGAGAGAAGTTCAAAAAATGGTCAATTGGGTATTCGGAACGGTTGCTAAGGCGGATATGTATGGAGTTACGGTAACGGCAATTAATTTCTTAATATTTTTCATCATTACATATCGTTATGCCTGGGATCTTAATGTGCTTAACTTATCTGATGACAGAGCCAAAAGTATGGGACTTGATATCAATAAAATAAGGATAATCCTATTTATAGGAAGTTCCATAATGACTGCGGTTGCGGTATCCTATGTAGGAACAATAGGTTTTATAGGTCTTCTTGCTCCGCACCTTGCAAAGTATCTTGTAGGAAGTGATGCAAGATATCTGGCACCGCTTTCATCGCTTTTAGGCTCTTCCCTTATGTTGACGGCATCGATAATATCCAAGACTATTATCCCTGGAGGGTTGTTGCCGATAGGAATTATTACCAATATTATAGGTGTTCCGTTTTTAGCAACTATTGTTTTTAAAAGGAAAAAGATATGAGCTTAATTGTAGAAGATATAAAATTAAAAAAGAATAATACTCAAATATTAAAAGGAATCTCCTGTGAGTTTAAGTCGGGTATTATAAACGGAGTTATAGGAGTTAACGGTTCCGGAAAAAGTATGTTCATAAAAAGTATAATTAAGCTGGAGCATGCTGAGGGTAATATATCTTTTAACGGCAGTAAATTAAAAAATGAAGATTTTTCATATATAGCACAGGACTCCGAGGCTATATGTGATCTTAGTGTATATGAGGTCGTGCTTTTGGGGCTTTATCAAAGTCTTGGCTGGTCGGTATCAAAGGAGCAGATGGAAAAAGTTGACAATGTATTAAACAGTCTTAACCTAAAGTCCATGGAAGCAAGAAATTTTCACACACTCTCGGGAGGTCAAAGGCAAATGGTTTTGCTTGCTCAGGCACTGGTTAAAGAGCCTAAAATAATTTTTGCAGACGAGCCGACTTCCGCACTTGATCTTAAGAATCAACTGGAGTATTTGAGTGTATTACTCGAATACACACGAAAACATAATGTAATAACCATACTTATATTGCATGATTTATCATTAATATCCAGATATGTTGAAAAAATTCATATTATAGAAAACGGTACTATGAATTATAAGGGCGACAACAAGGATATACTTAAAAAAGATATATTGGAGTCGGTTTATGGTGTTGACCTTGAAATTACCGAGACAAAACAGGGGTTTAAGTCAATATTTCCGATATCAATAAAAAAGTAAAAAAGAAAGGAAGAGTATTATGAGAAATATGAAAAAAGCGGCGTTAATTTAGGCTGTATGTTATTGGTAGGAGGCTGTGCAAAGGCACAGAGCACTTCTGTGGAAAGCAGTGCGGCATCTACAGTACAAAGTGAGGTAAGTACTGAGGCAGGAAGTTTAGAAAGCTCTGAGGCGGCACAGGGAGAAAAGACCATAAAGGATGCAAGAGGAAGAGAGGTAACAATTAAGCTTCCTGTAAAAACTGCATATTATCCGTATTACTATGAGAATTTACTTACAATATGCGGTGAGGATATATTTGAAAAGATTACCTGTACATCATTCTATGATACAGAGCATTATTCCAAGACCATGTGGGATATAATGATGGAAAAAACTCCCGGATTTAAGGATATGCAGGACGTGGGATCAACAATTAAAGATAATTTTGATACTGAAAAATTGATATCACTAAAGCCTGACGTTGCAATTTTTGCCAATTATCAATATGATAATATAGGAGAAAATAATATCAAGGCTATTGAGGCGGCAGGTATACCTGTTATATTTATTGACTATACGGATCTTTCTGAAGAGGCACACTATGAGTCTACAAGGGTGCTTGGAGAGATATTCGGCAAAGAAGAAAGAGCACAGGAGTTGATTGATAATTATAAAACCAAGATGGAAGAAATAAGAAAGGTTGCTGCAACCATTCCCGAGGAAGACAAGAAGACTGTATATATAGAGATTTGCTTTAATAGCGATAATTTTAAAGAATACGGTAAAACCTACGGAAATCATATGATGGGAATGCTTGCAAAAGAGGCGGGAGCTATAAATATATATGAGGGTATTTATGAAAAGGACGGAGATGCGGAGCCGGAATACATATTCTCCAAAAATCCTTATGCAATATTCTTGGAGGGAGGAAACTTTACCGGAGAGAATATGGTAAGCATAAAGACCGGATATACAACGGATGAAGCAACTACTCAGGAGACTCTGAATCAGTTAATTTCCGCAAGAGACGGTTGGAATCAGCTTGATGCGGTAAAAGAGAAAAGAGTATATGCACTTGATAATGACATCATGAGAACATTGCATGACTATGTTTTTAATAGAGTACATAGGAAAGGCTCTGTATCCTGAAACTTTTAAGGACTTCGACCCTGTAAAGGAACAAAAAAAGAGTTTTTGGAAAAAAATATGTACCGCAATTCCCTGCTGACAGTACTTTCATGACACAGTGGGAGGGAAAAATAAGATGGATCATATCCAAGAATACTGGACGGAAAGTTCAGATAACTTTAGCGAGTATATAGACAGAGAATATTTGGGAGACTCGACCGAATCCTGGAAAAAAATTCATATTGAACGAAATAGGAGAAGAAAGTCTTAATATACTTGATATCGGTACCGGTCCGGGATTTTTTTCCCTTTGATTTTATCAAGTGATAAAAAGAAAGGTCACAGGAATAGATCTCACTCAGGCTATGGTCGATCATGCAAGGGAAAAACTTAAAAAGAATAATGTAAATGCAGAAATCTTGACTATGGATTGTCAGAATACGACTTTTGAGGATGAGACATTTGACGTGATCATATGCAGAAACCTCGTATGGACCTTATCCGATCCCGGGAAAGCTTATAAAGAGTGGTATCGTATACTTAAAAAGGGAGGAAAACTGCTGGTATTTGACGGACTGTGGTACGGATACATATTCTTTTCGGATCTTAAGAAACAGCATGAGGAAAGAAAAGCCTATGTTGAAGAAAAATACAATGCAAAGGTCACACCTTACGGAGACCCCATAGAATTCAAAAAGGACTTCGATCTTATGAAAACACTGTTCTTGAGTGATAAGAGAAGACCGGATTGGGACAGGGAATACCTTAGCGAGCTGGGATATAAGATAGAGAAGATAAAAGACGAATATCTTGACGAGATCATAGGAAGAGAAGAAAGAGATAAAAGAGGCAACATAAGTCCGCTGTTTTTCATAAAAGCGGTCAAGTAGTCGCTTTAGTCTGAAGATCACACTGTTTATTTTAGCTTAAAATACCTTAAATGAGTTGCTATATTTATGTATTATTATCCAATTGAAAAAGTACCGTAATGATGTATAATTAATACTATATTGATTAAAACTTAACCATGATTATAAGAGGTTCTTTTAATTAGTGTTAATGTGGTTTTGGTTACTTTTAATTAATCAAAATATATAAGTTTCTTATATAATAGGAGGACAAACAATGTCAGTAAAAGTTGCAATTAATGGTTTTGGACGTATTGGACGTTTAGCATTTAGGCAGATGTTTGAGGCAGACGGATATGAAGTAGTGGCAATTAATGACCTTACAGATCCTAAGATGTTGGCACACCTACTTAAGTATGATACAGCTCAAAAGGGCTTTGCCGGATATTTTGGTGAGAACAAGCATACAGTAGAAGCAGGAGAGGATTATATCGTAGTAGACGGTAAGAAGATAAAGATCTACAAGGAAGCACAGGCTTCAAACTTACCTTGGAAAGAGCTTGGAATAGATGTGGTTCTTGAGTGTACCGGATTCTATACTTCTAAAGAAAAGTCACAGGCTCACATTGATGCAGGTGCTAAGAAGGTTGTTATATCAGCTCCTTCAGGAAACGATCTTCCTACAATAGTATTCGGTGTTAATGAGGATACACTTAAGAAGGAAGATACAATTATTTGTGCAGCTTCATGTACTACAAACTGTTTGGCACCTATGGCGGCAACTTTACATAAGTTAGCTCCTATACAATCAGGTATTATGAGTACTATCCACGCTTATACAGGTGATCAGATGATACTTGACGGTCCACACAGAAAGGGCGATTTAAGAAGAGCAAGAGCAGGTGCGGCTAATATAGTACCTAACTCTACAGGTGCGGCTAAGGCTATAGGTCTGGTTATTCCTGAGCTTAACGGTAAGCTTATCGGATCTGCACAAAGAGTTCCTGTTCCAACCGGCTCAACTACTATACTTATAGCTGTTGTTAAGAAGGCAGGTCTTACCAAGGAAGAGATCAACTCAGCTATGAAGTCTGCTACTTCAGATTCTTACGGATATACCGAAGATGAGATAGTATCATCAGATGTTATCGGAATGAAGTACGGATCATTATTTGATGCTACACAGACTATGGTAAGTCCGCTTGGCGATGATTTATATCAAGTACAGGTAGTTTCATGGTATGATAATGAGAATTCATACACTTCACAGATGGTAAGAACTATTAAGTACTTTGCTGAACTTAACTAAATTAAAAATGTACATACTTAAATTTTTAAGTTGATCAGTGTTACTTGGGGACTGTTGCAGAGTATAAAAGTATCTTGCAATAGTCCCTATTTGTTATATAATGAACCTGTGTAGCGCACTACACTTATAACTACTAACACCTTAGACGGAGGGGAATTTATGTTAAATAAAAGAACAGTTGATGATCTGAAAGATATAAAGGGCAAAAAAGGTTTTTAGTACGCTGCGATTTTAATGTGCCTTTAAAAGACGGAGTAATACAAAAACTATAATCGTATAGACGGAGCTTTACCTACCATCAAGAAGCTTTTTGAGTGAGGGGAGCCAAGGTAGTGCTTTGTTCTCACATGGGGAAACCTAAGGGTGAGCCTGTAAAGGAACTTAGTCTTGAGCCTGTGGCGAAAGCTCTTACAGAAAGACTCGGTGTAGATGTTAAGTTCGTATCCGATCCTCAAAGTTACCGGACCGGAGACAGTAAAACTTGCAAGGGAATTAAAAGACGGCGAAGTACTTCTTTTGGAAAAATACAAGATACAGAGTAGAAGAGACTAAGCTTGAAAAGGATGAGACTGCTATAGGATTTGCTAAGGAATTGGCAGATCTTGTTGATGATGAAATATTTGTTAATGATGCTTTCGGTACAGCTCACAGAGCACATTGCTCTAACGTAGGAGTAAGTAAGTTCTGTAAAGACAGTGTGGTAGGCTACCTTATGGAAAAGGAGATAAAATTCCTCGGAGAAGCTGTGGAAAACCCTGTAAGACCTTTTGTGGCTATACTCGGAGGTGCCAAGGTTTCAGATAAGATCAATGTAATTGATAACCTGCTTGATAAGGTAGATGTACTTATTATAGGCGGTGGTATGGCATATACATTTGCCAAGGCACTCGGACAGGAGGTAGGTAACTCTCTTTGTGAAGAGGATAAGCTTGACTATGCACTTAAGATGATAGAAAAGGCAAAGGCTAAGGGCGTTAAGTTATTACTTCCTATAGATCATGTTGAGGGTAAAGAGTTTGATAACGATACCGAGAGAAGGGTAGTTGATACTATAGATCCAGGATTTTCGGGCTTTGACATAGGACCTAAGACTATAGAACTCTATAAGAAGGCATTGGAAGGTGCTAAAACTGTAGTATGGAACGGACCTATGGGAGTATTTGAGTTTGAAAACTTCGCCGAGGGTACTTTGGAGATCTGCAAGGCAGTGGCAAATCTTGAGGGAGCGACTACGGTTATCGGTGGCGGAGACTCTGTTAATGCTGTAAAGAGACTCGGATTTGCGGATAAGATGACTCATATATCTACAGGAGGCGGAGCAAGCCTTGAATTCCTTGAGGGTAAGGAACTTCCGGGAGTGGCTGCCGCACAAGGTAAATAATTATAAATATAAATTGGGAGTAATAAATTATGTCAAGAAGAAAGATTATAGCAGGAAACTGGAAGATGAATATGACACCTGATGAGGCGGTTAAACTTATAGAAGAGTTAAAGCCTTTGGTAAAGGGTGCCGATGCGGATGTTGTATTTGTGTTCCGGCTATAGATATAATTCCTGCACTTGAAGCAGTTAAGGGAACCGAGATCAAGATAGGTGCAGAGAATATGTACTTTGAAGATAAGGGGGCTTTCACAGGTGAGATATCAGCACCGATGCTTAAGAGCGTTGGCGTAGAATACGTTATTATCGGACATTCCGAGAGAAGAGAATATTTTGCGGAGACCGATGAAACAGTTAATAAGAAGGTACATAAGGCATTTGAGCACGGTATCACACCTATTATATGCTGTGGAGAGAGCTTAAAGCAAAGAGAGCAGGGTATTACAATTGACTTTATACGTCAGCAGATAAAGATAGCTTTCCAAGGAGTAAGCGAAGATAACGCTAAGAAATCGGTAATAGCATACGAGCCTATATGGGCTATAGGAACAGGTAAGACCGCAACTACTGAGCAGGCTCAGGAAGTATGTAAGGCGATAAGAGTTTGTATAGAAGAACTTTACGGGGCTGCTGTAAGCGAAGTTATACGTATACAGTACGGCGGTTCAGTAGGTGCTGCCAATGCAGCCGAGCTTTTTGCACAGGCTGACATAGACGGAGGTCTCGTAGGCGGAGCAAGCTTAAAACCTGATTTCGGTAAGATAGTAAATTACAAATAAGATAATTTAATAAACTGTTGCATTGAGAGTTTGGCAGATCGAATCTAGACTTTCATTGCGGCAGTTTTTTTGTTATGATGAAAGACAAGGTGAATTTATATAAGACTTAGGATAAGCTTTCGTAACAGCCGGCCATAACTTGGTATTACTCAGAATCGTAGAAGGTTAAAGATCGGCTTATAAAAACCAAATAAAGTACCGGATCCCGGGCGAAGATATAACTTTATATAACTTAACTGTTACTAATTGTTAAGTAATTAAGAAAAATATCAGCTTATTCATATGGAGCTTTATTTGTAAATAGTATATACTATTACGAAGTGTATAGTTGTAGGAAACTAAAGCAAGATCGTGAATGTGATTATGTGCGATCTGAAAAAAAGACCGCAACTATGATTTGATCTATAGACCGGTAAAAGCTTTGATCTAAGTAGATATTTATTTTGATCGAGATGATCATTTTGCTTGTGAGTTGTGGATATTGATGAGCTTTCAGAAAAAAACTGTGGTGCTGTTGGTATCTTTATAATAGTCTTCACCGGAATATGTGTAAAATGTAAATGTCAGTTCAATTATAAAAGGAGATAACAATGAGGAAATCTTGATTTTAACCGCAGCTACGGTATTCAGTATGTGTTTAAGCATAAATGTTATGGCAGGAACATGGAAAAAGGATAGTAACGGTTGGTGGTACGATTACGGTAACGGAAGCTTTCCCAAATCCGGTTGGGAATGGATAGATGATGACGGTGATTCATACGCTGAGAGTTATTATTTTAATGATAAAGGCTATATTTTGACGAATACCGTAAAAGACGGATATAAGATAAATCCTTCCGGTGCCTGGATAGACAGTATGGGACAGGTGCAAAAAAAAGAGATCAAAGCACCGAATAAAAAAGGTCTTGCGGTTACCAACCTTGACAATAATCATGCAGCCGAACTGGGGGTCTCTAATATTATATGGAACAATACCGTAATCCATGACTACAGCCCATCTCTTAGGGCATCAAAGGCAAGAGGTGTATCCAATACAGTAATAATGCTAAATCCCTGGCAGACATCAGATCCGGCACTGCTTCCGGTAAGTGCTCCTCAGTCCGGAGCGGTATTCTACGGATTTAATACACAGACCGAGGCGGGAAGACAGGAGCTTAAGAAAACTGCCGAAAAGTATGCAAAAAGTTACAGTGATTGCGTGGACAGTTGGGTCATAGGCAATGAGATCAATAACGGTAACACATGGAACTTTATGCCTAACAGAGAACTTGATTCCTACACCAAACAATATGCTGACGCTTTTCGTATCTGGTATGAGGCAATAAAGAAAGAAAATCCCAATGCCAAGGTCTATATACCGTTTGATTACAGGTGGAACTGGTACAGTGATCAAGGTTACGGTTATCTTCAAGCCTCACACATGCTTCCTATATTAAATGAGCAGCTCAAGGATACCGAGTACGGCATAGCATGGCATGCTTATCCGGAGGACTTAAAAGATCCCGACTTTACTGATGATGCGAGTGTAAAGGATAATTTCTCAACTCCTATAATCAATATGAAAAATATAGCCGTACTTACAGATTTTATGCAACAGAGTGACTATCTCGATCCGAAAGGAAAAGTAAGAAGTATTATTTTATCCGAGCAGGGATTCAATGCAGTCTCTGATGATAAGCAGGCTAAAATGATAGAAGAGGCATATAATATTGCTAAAAACAACCCGTATATCGAAACCTTTTATCTGAATCGTGAAAATGACCTGGGAGAGATACACATGGGTAATGAAATGAGATTCGGTCTTATAGACAGATCGGGTAACAAGAGAAAAAGTTTTGAAGTTTATAAGAATTTAAAATAAATCATGTTAATAACCGGAGCAGACAGTCTGTATATTTTTTCGCCTCCTTATGAGCAACTTGCAACGATGGGGATCTTGTCATATATGGCGGAAAAATACAGAGTTTATTCTCCGGTTATTTTAAGAAAAAAAGTTCGGGAGGAAATATGGCAAAGCTGCATTTCAAATACGGAGTAATGGGTTCCGCAAAGTCGCTGGATCTTATACGTGCCAATTATAATTACAGAGAAAAAGGTATGGATACCATAGTATTAAAACCGGATAAGGACAGCAGAGACGGTGATAATGAGTGCGTAATAAAAGCAAGAGTAGACGGTGTATCCGTAAAGGGAAGCTTTATACCGAGTGATGACAGAGAATATGATAAGTTTATAAAAGAACTTAAAGAAAGGCTTAAAAAGGAAAAAATATCGGCTATTTTTATAGATGAAGCACAGTTTTTAAGTAAAAAACAGGTAGAGGATATGTATGGGATAGTTTACGAATTGGATGTGCCTGTGCTTTGTTACGGACTTAAGAATAATTTCAGGTCCGAGCTTTTTGAAGGTTCAAAAAGGCTTTTGGAACTTGCCGACGACCTGCAGGAGATAATAGGTATCTGTCACTGTGGCAGAAAAGCAAAACAAAATGTTAGAATAGTTAACGGAAGTATACAATATACAGGAGACGAGGTTGTGATGGGAGGCGTGGATGAGGATGCTCCCATACACTATATTGCGGTATGTAATCATTGCTATTTCAAAGGCAATATAAAATTATAATAATAACTATGTCAAGCATAAATGATTATGTCTCGAAATAATTAATTTATAAGCCCCAAAACAAGGGGCTTTTTTTATGCACTTTCTAAATCTTCTTCAATTCTGTGTGGCTGTGAGTGTGCAAATTTATTGAATGCACTTCTCCTCCAAGGGTGATTCATAGCTGGAATGTAAGTCTTTTTGGGTTTTGGTGGTTTATAATCAGCATCCAAGTCCTTAGATTTATGCTCATGAGTCGGTATCTCCTCCAGTGCATAAATATCTTTGTCATTAACACACGCAAACATAGACCTATCTAATGCCTTGATAAGCATAACTTTGGTACCCTTTCGATAATGGATCTGCACTCCTTTATAATCTATCATCTTATAAAACTTTTTCTCGAATTGAATTGCATGTCCGCAGTCAACAGTTCTCTCAGTCAAAACTGCCAGAGTAAGGTTTATTTTTTCTTTAGACGGTTGCATTTCAAAGACAGATTTGATACCATAAAGTGGAAGTGCGAACTTCTCATTGAATTCTTTTATGTAGGAGTGAAGGAATTCATTGGCTTTATTGATATCGGTTACGCCTGCGAGCCTCAGCTCAATAGGCAGGCGTGACTGTAAAGTCTGATTTAATCGTTCTATGCGTCCTTTGGCTTGCGGTATACTGCTTGATTCAAGCTCTATTCCAAGCTGTTTGCAGGCATAAGCGAACTGTGTATAGGTGTCTTTGTCATCAGACAAGACATCTTTTTTCTTGTAAGTAAATACAGATCGTTTATCAGTAAGAAACTTATAAGGTATACCATAATCAGTAAGGATCTGCTCAAGTACATGGTAGTAACCGTTGAGCGTCTCTTGAGTATCGAACCAAGCACCTGTGACAATACCGGAGGCATCATCAATAGCCAAATGCAGATGCCATACCTGCCCATGTACCCACTCATAAGGTGTCGCATCCATTTGCTGTAATTCGCCAAAATAAGCACACCTGGGACGACGGCTGTGAGCATTATCAACTGACACCAGGTTGACCTGTATAGATGATAGTTCTTTTTTTGTCTTTGCCGCTTTCTTTTGTTCTTTGAGCTTTTGCTTAATTCGTCTACGCTTTGCTTTGGTAGCTTTGGGAGAGAGGATGTATTCAGACTCCAAAATACTCATGACAGAAGAAGCAGAAATGCTTATATCTTCATTCTTTTTGAGAAGCTCTGTATAGTGTTCAAAGTTTGCCTCAAAGTATTTATTTCTGTATAGGTCTATGACTTTTTGGCGAATCTCTATAGAGATTGTGGTAGCCGGTTTTTTACCTCTATTGCCATGAATAAAAAAATCCTTGCCACTTCTGCTATATCCCTGTAGCATACGATTTATATGTCTCTTGGTACAACCCAGAATAAGAGCTGCTCTGTCCTTGTTAGCAGTTTCCGGGTGGTCTGCTAGGCTTTTGATGACCTCATACTTCTTTTGTTCATTCATTGATAAAACTACCTTTCTGATAAGTCAACTCCTCCTGTCTGATAGAATCTGTAAAACATTATTCTACCATAAACAGGACATTTTTATTTGGGGTATAATAGGACTTTATCATATATGGCTTATAAGGCAATATAAAATTATAATAATAACTATTGTAAATTTTGCTTTGTATTAGTAAAATAAAAAGATTAATCTAAAAAAGTTATTAAGGAGTTTTGAATGGAAATAGCACTTTCTAAGGAAGATAAATCAGAGATCCTTAGATATTTGGAATATCGAAAGCATGATATAGATGAAAATCTTGATAAGCAGCTTGACAGATGTATGGATCTGATCAATAAGGCTGCAAGACCGAAATATATAACAAAGGTCGTTGATATTAGCGAGGGAATACCCAAGGACTGTACTTTTATTAAAGGTTTTGATATATTAAAGCATCTTAGCGGTGCTCAAAAATGATACTGATGGCGGCAACACTCGGTCCCGAGGTTGAATTCGCTATAAGAAAGGCACAGATCAGAGATGTATCCGATGCCCTTATAATGGATTCATGTGCCAGTACTCTTGTAGAAGTTCTTTGCGACAGTATAGAAGCGGAGTTTAGAACGGAGTACGAAAAAGAAGGGCTGTACCTTAGTACAAGGTATTCACCGGGCTACGGAGACATGCCTATAAGTGTACAAAGAGAATTTACCTTGTATATGGATACCGTACGCAGGATTGGTCTTAATGTAAGTGAAAGCGGGATCATGATACCCAGAAAATCGGTGACCGCTATAATAGCGATAACAAAAGAAAAAAATGCCGGACTGAAAAGAAATTGCGGAACTTGCAATATAAGAAAGGCATGCAGATTTTTAAGAAGAGGTACGACTTGTGGAATATAAAATAACGATATTAGACGGAGCTATGGGAACAATGCTTCAAAAAGCCGGTTTAAAGCCGGGTGAGCATCCGGAAGTTTTCGGATATAACAATCCCGAAATAGTTACAAAGATACATAAAAAATATATAGATGCAGGCAGTGATATAGTTTATACCAATACTTTCGGTGCAAACTCACATAAGCTCTCAGGTTGCGGCTTAAGCGTGGATGAGGCGGTAAAGTCTGCCGTGTATTGTGCTAAAGAGGCGGCAAAAGGAAGCGGTGTCAAAGTAGCACTTGACGTGGGACCCATAGGAGAATTGTTAGAACCGTTGGGAACTTTGGCTTTTGAAGATGCGTATGAGGTTTATAAGGAACTTATGGCAGCCGGAGAAAAATACGGAGTAGACCTTATAGTATGTGAAACATTTACCGATCTTTACGATGTAAAGGCAGCGGTACTTGCAGCCAAGGAGAACACAAAACTTCCGGTGTGGGTCACTATGAGCTACGAAGAGAGCGGAAGAACATTTACCGGAACGATCATTCCTTCCATGGCACTTACCCTCGAAGGTCTCGGAGTAGATGCTATGGGATTTAACTGTTCTTTAGGACCTCTCCAGATGAAAGGTTTTATTGAAGAACTGAGACAGTGGACAGGGCTTCCTATAATACTTAAGCCCAATGCCGGTCTGCCCGATCCTTTGACCGGAGCTTACGATCTGTCGGGAGAAGATTTTGCGGATCACATGGCAAGTTTAAGAGAGCTTGATATAAGCGTAATGGGAGGATGTTGCGGAACCGATCCCGAATACATAGGACTTCTCAGCTCAAAGTTTAAAGACAGTGAATCTTTGGCTGTCTTGGAAAGACCAAAGCAAAGACACGGAGTATGCTCGGCTACACATACGACTGAATTCAAGGGTGTAAGGGTTATAGGAGAAAGGCTTAATCCTACAGGTAAGAAAAGATTTGCACAGGCACTTCTGGAAAGAGATATGAATTATATAAGCAAGATCGCTTTGGAAGAAGAAGAGTGCGGTGCTGAAATACTCGATGTCAATGTAGGAGTTCCGGGAGCGGATGAAGTCTCACTTATGATAGATGTAGTAAAGGCACTTCAGGGAATAGTATCGGTTCCGTTACAGATAGACTCTTCCGATCCCGAAGCCATAGAAGCCGGACTTAGGGTGTATAACGGTAAATCGATCATCAACTCCGTTAATGCGGATGATGAAAAGCTCGATAAGATACTTCCGATAGCTAAGAAGTACGGTGCGGCGGTCATAGCTTTGGCATTAAACGAAGACGGAATACCGGATACTGTTGAAAAAAGGGTCGAGCATGCAGAATATATACTTAAAAAAGCTTTGGAATACGGACTTAAAAAAGAAGACATCATTATAGACTGTCTTACACTTACCGTATCGGCTCAGCAAGAGCAGGCTGTAAAAACATTGAAAGCGGTCGAGATAGTAAGTAAGAAGATGGGGCTTAATACTACACTTGGAGTAAGCAACATATCTTTCGGATTGCCGGAGAGGAAGAATATTACTGATAGTTTCCTTATACAGGCAATGTATGCGGGACTTAATCTGCCTATCATAAATCCGAATATAAGTTCACACATGGATGCTGTAGTTTCTTTCAGGGTGCTTTCAGGTGAAGACGAAAATTGTAATAAATACATAGAAAGATTTGCCAATGCCAATAATGAACAGGAAAATAAACCCAAGCGGTATCCTCTCATAATGAAAGCATTGAAAGTGCTATACTGAAAGGACTTAAGGCGGAGACCAAAGAACTTGCCGAGAGTTTACTGGAGACCATGTCCGAGGTGGAGCTGATAAATCAAAAGCTCATACCCGCACTTGACATAGTCGGAGAAAAGTATGAAAAACAGGAGATATTCCTACCACAGTTGATCAACTCGGCTAATGCTGCCTGTGAGGCATTTGAACTTGTAAAACTCAGAATAGCCAAGCAGGGAAAAGAAAGCAAGAGCAAAGGTAAGATAGCACTTGCAACGGTAAAGGGCGATATACATGATATAGGTAAAAATATAGTTAAAGTAATTTTGGAAAATTACGGATACAAGATAATAGACTTAGGAAGAGATGTAGCTATAGAAAAGGTCGTAAAGACTGTCATAGAAGAAGAAGTGGATCTTGTGGGACTTTCTGCACTGATGACAACTACACTTCCTTCTATGAAAGAGACTATAGAAAAGGTTAAAGAAGCCTCTCCCAATACCAAGGTATGGGTAGGAGGAGCTGTACTTACCGAAGACTATGCCTATGAGATAGGGGCGGACTATTATGCCAAGGATGCAAGGGCAAGCGTAGATATAGCAAAAAAGGCATTTGGAGATAAGGATGAGAGTTAAAGAATATTTACAGGATAATATATTGATATTTGACGGTGCGATGGGAACTTATTATGCGGCTCTTATGAATGATATGAGTTCCAATTGTGAAGCTGCCAATATAGATAATCCGAAACTTATACTGGATATACACAAAGAATATATAGCCGCCGGAGCACAGGCGATAAAAACCAACACCTTCGGACTTGATATCAATAATCTCGGCGGAGACAGAAAAAGACAAAAAGCACTCATAAAAGCCGGTTATGAACTGGCTTTGGAGGCTGCACAGGACAAGGCATTTGTATTTGCGGATATAGGTCCGATCATGGCAGGGGAGCATGATGAGAAGGTTGAAGAATACATTAATATAGTATCCGAATTTTTAGAGTTGGGTGCTAAGAATTTCCTTTTTGAAACTCACAGTTCAGATATAGCAATGGTGGAAGTGGCGAGGTATATTAAAAAAGAGTGTACGGATGCTTTCGTAATGGTAAGCTATGCCTGTCATTCGGACGGATATACGAGAGAAGGTTATTCATATAAAAGCCTTTTGGAAAAGGTTGCCAATTCCGATGTTATAGATGCGACAGGTTTGAATTGTATATGCAGTGCAAGCCACATGTATCAGCTTTTGAAAAAGATAAGTATCGACAATATACCTCTTTTGGCAATGCCTAATGCCGGCTATCCTGTAGTAAGAGGTAACAGGACATATTACGGCGGAACCAAAGAATATTTTGCCGAGCAGATGAAGCAAATACTTGAGATAGGAGTAAGGATAGTAGGTGCTTGTTGCGGAAGCGATCCCGAATATATACAGATAATTAAAAGTGTTGTAGAGCAGATCGGTCATCCGGAAAAGAAGAAAATAAAATACACCGATAAAAAAGATCTGTCAGAGCTTAAAAATGTATTTTGGGATAAGATAAATACCGAAAAGAAAGTTATAGCGGTGGAACTTGACTCTCCTAAGGATTTTAATACCGATCATTTTATCAGATCGAGCATCAGGCTTAAAGATGCGGGGGCGGATATCATAACCATAGCTGATTGCCCCATTGCAAGACCAAGACTTGACAGTTGTATGCTGGCTGCAAAACTGAAAAGAGAATATTCTATTGATGCTATGCCTCATATGACTTGCAGAGACAGAAATATTAATGCAACTAAGTCACTTTTACTCGGAATACGTGCCGAGAATATCTCGAACGTCCTTACCGTTACCGGAGATCCGATACCCAATGCCGAAAGAAGTGAGGTCGCAGCGGTATACCAGCTTAATTCAAGGAAACTTGCAGCCTACATAGATTCACTTAACAAAGAAGTCTTTAATAATTCCATAAAGGTATACGGTGCACTTAATGTCAATGCGAGGAACTTTGATTCCGAATTAAAAAGAGCAATGAGCAAGATGTCCTCGGGAGTAGTCGGATTTTTGACTCAGCCGGTACTTACAGATGAAGCACTGCATAATCTGAAGATCGCAAGGGAAAAACTTGATGTAAAGATCTTAGGAGGAATACTTCCGATAATAAGCGATAAAAATGCACTTTTTATACAAAACGAAGTAAACGGTATAAATGTACCCGAAGATATGATAAAGCTTTATGAAGGTAAGAACAAAGAAGAGGCTGAAGATCTGGCTTATGAGATATCGATAGATATAGCAAAGCGTATGGCGGATCATGTGGACGGATATTATTTGATAACACCGTTTACACGTATAGATCTGATGCTAAGGATCATTAATTATATAAAATACATCTAGTATTTATAAATTTATGCTTTATTTATTCTTATCTGTCGAAAAGGTAAAGCAGTTGAAACAAGGTAGGAGGAATATAATGAATAAAATACTTAAAGATCATTTCGACAAACTTGTTTGGCACTTGTGCTTATAAGTCTTGTATTTATTTATTATTGTGTTCCGAATGTCAGTACTGATGTCAATAAGGTATTTGCAATGCTTGTCAAAGGAGATTTTGAAAATATTAAAATTTTTGTAAGATCCTATGGAGCATACGCCATACTTGTATCTTTTGCTTTAATGATAATGCAGTGTATAGTGGCTCCTCTGCCTGCTTTTGTGATCACGCTTGCCAATGCCGGACTTTTCGGTTGGTGGCAGGGAGCCTTGCTTTCATGGGTCAGTTCACTTGCGGGAGCGAGCACCTGCTTTTATATAACAAGGATACTCGGAAGGGATGCGGCACAGAGATTTGTAAGCAAGGGTAGTCTTTTACAAGTTGATAAATTCTTTGAAAAGTACGGTAAAAATACCGTTCTGATATGCAGACTTTTTCCTGTGATTTCCTTTGATTATGTAAGTTATGCGGCAGGGCTTACTCCTATGTCTTACAGCGAGTTTGCTTTGGCGACGGGAATAGGTCAGATACCCGCTATATTTATATATTCCTACTTCGGTAAGATCTTAACACAAAGAATAGAATATCTTGTCATAGGACTTCTCGTTTTTTTTACCTTGGGAGCAGTTGTATTTATCATGAAAAATATATACAGATCAAAGTCAAAATAGAGTTTATGTTTTCAAGATGATCTTTTATCCGCTTCGTATAAACCAACTTAGCTAAAGTGTTTATTTGACTTTGCTTTTTGATAGTAATATAATATATTGGTACAAAGCTATAATATTATGTGCGGAAATGAGGTTTGGTGCAGTGATTAAAAGTATGACAGGATTCGGTAAGGCGGAAGAACTTACTCGTGATTATAAGATTGCTGTAGAAATAAGGTCTGTAAATCATAGATATTTTGATCTTAATGTCAAGATGCCTAAAAGATTTTCAAAATTCGAGGCTGATATAAGGAAACTTGTGAAGGAATATGTTCAAAGAGGAAAAATAGACCTTAGTATCGTATATGAGTCATATACCGATACATGCAGTAACCTCATATTGAATGAAGATATACTTGATCAATATATTGCACATGCCAGGCATATCGAAAAAAAATACGGAATAAAAGGTGAGCTTAACATGAGCAGTTTACTGAGGTTTCCTGAGGTCATAACCGTATCAAACTCTGAAGAGACCGCCGAACATATATGGATGCACATGAGGGAATTTATCGTAAAAGCTCTTGAAGAGTTTGTTGCGGCAAGAGATCTTGAGGGTGCTCATTTGCATAAGGATATATCGGATAAGCTTGAAGCCTTGCTTAAAACCACAGCTGAGATAGAAGAAAGAGTGCCTTTTGTTATGGAAAGATACCATAATAAATTAAAGGATAAAATAAGCTCCCTGCTTGATGGTGTAGATATCGATGAGAGCAGGATAATCACCGAAGTTGCCATCTATGCGGATAAGATAAGTATAGATGAGGAACTTGTAAGATTGAAAAGCCATATAAAAGGCGTTGAAAAAGAACTTGAGCTTGGAGATAATATAGGAAGAAAGATAGATTTTATCTTACAAGAGCTTAACAGAGAGGCTAATACCATACTGTCAAAGTCCGATGATATGGAGATATCAAACAGAGCTTTGGAATTAAAGACTTGTATAGAAAAGATAAGAGAACAAATACAAAATATAGAATAGATATAAGGAAGAGTCGGATGGAGCAGGGACTTCTTATAGTACTTTCCGGATTCTCGGGAGCCGGTAAAGGAACTATGATCAATAAATTATTGGAACAATATGACAAATATGCACTTTCAATATCAGCAACTACAAGAAAGCCCAGAGATGGTGAGGTACATGCAAGGGAATACTTTTTTGTAAGTACCGAGGATTTTATTTCCATGATAGATAATGATGAGCTGATAGAGCATGCAAAATATGTAGATAACTATTATGGTACACCGAGGGCTTATGTCGAGGAAAAGTTACAAAAGGGAATAGATGTAATACTCGAGATCGAGGTACAGGGAGCGGTAAAGGTAAAAGAAAAGTTCCCCGATGCCGTTTTGATATTCGTAAGCACAAAGGACGCAAAGATACTTGAAGATAGATTGAGAACGAGAAATACCGAAAAAGAGGATCAGATAGAGGGCAGGCTCTTACGTGCTGCCAAGGAGTCCGAATATATCGATCAATACGACTATATACTTATCAATGAAAGTATAGAAGAAGTGACAAAAGATTTTAACAGCATAATAGAGAGTGAGCATAAAAAAACCTTTAGAAATAAAGAATTAATTGATTTTATAAAGGATTCACTAAAAAAAAGGTCTTAAAAGGAGAGAAAAATGTTACATCCGTCTTATAATGAATTGATAAATGCGGTAAATAAAGATGTTGAGCAGGGAGAACCGCCTGTAGTTCAAAGCAGGTATTCCATAGTTATAGCTACTGCTAAAAGAGCCAGACAACTTATAGCATATGAAAATGAAAACGAAGAGAATACTTCGGTAAACAGAAAATATTTATCTATAGCCATAGATGAATTATATAAAGAGAAAATAAAAATATTGCCTGAGGAGAAAACCGAATAAGATCTTTCTTGTTCGGTGCTTCTTTGGTTATTGGGCTGTTGTATTAATTAAATGTGATAATGCTATCCTTTATATTTAGTGCAATAGTCTATTTTTATATTATAAGCTTTAGGGGAGAAAAATATGAATTTAGCTAATAAGCTTACAATGTCCAGAATACTTATGATACCTGTTTTTATTGCACTTCTTGTATTCAGCAAAGACAAGGCTTCGGTATACAGGTATGCAGCTCTTGGCGTATTTGTAGTGGCAGCTGCTACCGATGCCCTGGACGGTCATGTGGCAAGAAAATATAATATGATAACCGATTTCGGAAAGCTTATGGATCCTTTAGCGGATAAAATCCTTGTATCCTCTGCCTTGATAATATTGACAGAACTGGGAAATATCGATTCATGGATCGTGACTATAGTTATAGCCAGAGAGTTTATCATCAGCGGAATAAGGTTGATAGCAACGGAGAAAAATATAATTATAGCGGCAAGTCCCCTTGGAAAGCTTAAGACGGTATCTCAAATGCTGTCTATAATTCTTATGCTTTTATCGATCGAATCCATACATGTGATCACGAATATAAGTATATGGCTTATGTGTATATTAAGTGTAGTTTCATTGCTCGATTATATAATAAAAAATAAAAATGTAATTAGTGTGGGAGGTATGTAAAATGAGTACAGGGACTCCATCGGTCAAAAGAAACAGAAATATAAGACTTACAGGTATTGGTAAAGAAGAAGTATTGGACAAGATATCCGATGTTATGAAATCCGACAATATAGAGGTGAAGATAAGTAGCTCGGACTCTTTTGAAGAATTGGTTATCCACCTGAGTGCAAAAGCCGATACCGAGGAAGAGGCAAAGGCTGTTATAAAGCCCATAGTCAAAAACCTTAAGGAAAGATTCAAAGAATATCTTCCGGTTGCAAAAGAAGCGGAAACTTTGGAAAAGTCTGTAGTAAAACTTTTGGAAAAGTATGACCTCAGTATATCGACCTCCGAATCATGCACCGGTGGATTGCTTGCCGGAAGGATAATCAATGTAGCCGGAGTATCCGAAGTATATAAAGAGGGATTTATCACCTATACGAACAAATCAAAAAGAAAAAGAATAGATGTAAGTAAATCAACTTTGAAAAAGTACGGTGCTGTAAGTAAGCAAACGGCTAAGGAGATGGCAGCCGGTACCGCACTGGCAGCGGATACCGATGTGGCAGTGTCCGTAACAGGTATTGCGGGACCTGACGGTGGAACTGAGGAAAAGCCTGTAGGTCTGGTATTCATAGGTGTGTTCCTGGAAGGACGAGTTACCGTAGAAGAGCATCATTTTAGCGGTGACAGGCAGCAGATAAGGGAAAAGACTGTCGAAGAGGCACTCAAACTTGTTAAAAAATGTATCATTGCTTCAAGGTAGCAAAAGTATGACAGTAAAGATATTACAGGAGGCTTATGTACATATATAAAAAAATATATATAAGCAAAAAGCTGAAATTCACTTATAGCAGAAACTTGAAATGTATAGCAAGAAATATAAGCAGAAATCGATATATCTTATAATTTGTACTGATGAGGGTAGAATAGAAATTGTACACAATATATTCTATATACGTCAATACGATCCGGACACGAAAGTGCTGGGCATTGCCGAGTCCAAGGCTGCTGCGATAGAACTTATCAAGGATATTGTAACGGATATGTATGTACATAAAAAGGATGTTATTGATGACGGATCTTATAAGAGATCGATGTAGGAGGAAAAGCCTTGAGTATATTATTAATGTTGTTGAAGATAATAGCTTTTACTTTGCTTTTTCTGCTTGCACTAACTGTTATTTTACTGCTAACGGTACTTTTGGTACCTATAAGATATGATGTTAAATTAAGATACAAGGAAAGTTTTTGGTGTAGCTTAAATATATCGTGGCTTTTAAAAATAGTTAAGTTCGAAATGAACTATGATGAGGAGTTAAGTACCAAACTTAAAATTTTCGGAATAGATTGGTCTCGTAGGTCACACGGATCGGATAAAGAAGACGATGAAGAAAGTTCTGAAGAAGATCCGGACGATGACGAAGACTATGTGTCATATGAAAAATATTTAGGATCTGAAGATAATAAAACTTATGAGGATCGATACGAAGAAGATCCGAATGAAGAAGACTCATATAGAGAAGATCTGAATAAAGAAGATTCAAGTAAAGAAGAGCCATATGAAAAAGATCTGTCGAATGAAGAACCCGATTATGATGACTATGACGAAGATGATGATGTCGGCTGCGAGAGTATAGAAGAAAAAAGCTTTACAAAGGATCCGGATGAAGATGGTGAAGATAATGAAGACCCGGATGAATATGTGCAAGAAAATATTGAAGATAGTGAAAACGAAAGTATTAAAAGATCAAAGGCTTTCACTCATAAAAAAAGAAAAAAGAGAAGACGAAGTTTTATCGATTTTATAAAAAAAGAGTATAGAAAAACCAAAGCCCTGATCAAAGAATTATCGGTAAAAAAAGATAGACTTATAAAGTTGTACAATAATAAAAGCATAAGACGAGGACTTGTGAAGATATGGAAAGCGATCATAAAACTGTTAAAATTATTTAAAGTAAGGAAACTATCCGGTAAGATCGTTTACGGATTTAACGATCCTTATACAACAGGGCAGGTCACATCTTATGCAGCACTTTTTTATTGGTGGTATAAGAACAAGATAGAGATCATACCGGTATTTGATGAAGAGATAATCGATATAGATATAAGAGCAAAAGGTAAGATCAGACTTATGACGGTAACGGTTATTGCAGCAGGCTTATGGTTTGATAAAGACTTTAAGACGGTATATAAACTTTACAAAAACAGAAATAAAATTTTATAAAGGAGTTATAAATGGCAGATAATAAATTATTGAATACGGTTGAAACTTTATTCAAAGGGATGGATGGTTTTATAAGCACAAAAACTGTTGTCGGAGACCCTATAGAAGCAGGGGGAGCTATAATAATTCCACTGGTAGATGTAAGTTGCGGTATGGGTGCGGGTGCATTTTCCAACGGCAATAAGGAAGTGGGCGCAATGAGTGCCAAAATGAGTCCGGTTGCCATACTTATAATACAAAACGGAATTACAAAACTTGTAAATGTAAAAAATCAAGATATATTGGCTAAGATCATTGATATGATACCTGAGCTTATCAATAAATTTGCCGCCAAGGACAAGATCTCGGATGAGGTTGAGAATCTGGCAAAAGAGATGGCTGAGGAAAGTGAAGAAAAAATCGAAAAAATCTCCGATTAGCTTAGTTTTATTGACAAGATAAATACTTAACACTATACTAGAATCATACGAGAGGTATTTTGCTGGTATTAATAACTTTATTAAGGATGAGGTAGAACTATGGAAGAGAAAAGGATTTCCAAAGCAGTTATTTCCAGACTGCCAAGATATTACAGATACTTGGGAGAATTGCTGGAAGACGGGGTAGAACGAATTTCTTCAAGTGATCTGAGTATTAAAATGAAAGTAACCGCATCTCAAATAAGACAAGACCTTAATAATTTCGGAGGTTTCGGTCAGCAAGGTTACGGATATAATGTAATGTACCTGCATGGGGAAATTGCTAAGATCCTGGGTATAGACAGACCGCATAAGCTTATTATAATAGGTGCGGGTCACCTGGGCAACGCTATAGCAAATTATGCTAACTTTGAAAAAAGCGGATTTACAGTGTCAGCTCTTTTTGATGTGAAGCCGGAACTTTTCGGCAATACTATAAGGGGTGCCAAGATCTACGATCTGGAGGAACTTGAGTCTTTTCTTAAAGAAGAGAGTGTAGATATAGCGGCTCTCACGGTGCCAAGAGATGAGGCGAGGGCTATATCAAGAAGGCTTACGGATGCGGGAGTTAAAGCTATATGGAACTTCGCACATACCGATCTTGCGGTATCAAGCGGAGTAGTTGTGGAGAATGTTCATCTTTCAGAGTCTCTTATGAGACTTTCATATAAGGTAAAGAGTGCCCAGGAAGATGAATTCGATATCTAAAGAGGCTTTTATACCTCGAAGAATAAAAAATGCCGACAAGTTTACATATAAAAAGGTACTCATTATAGCCGGTGCGAAGGGAATGGCGGGAGCAGCTTATTTTTCGGCTTATTCCGCATATATAACAGGCGCAGGATTAGTTAAGATATTTACTGTAGAGGAGAACAGACAAATACTTCAGACCCTGTTACCGGAAGCACTTATATCATGTCATACTGAAGATGAGCAGGATATGAGTTTGTTGGATAAAGAACTGGATTGGTCGGATCATTTGGTCATAGGACCGGGACTTGGAAGAGATGAGTATGCCTTTAAGCTTACGGAAAATGTCATTAAAAACTATAAAAAGTCTATGGTAATAGATGCGGATGCCTTATATGTTTTAGCAAAGAATGAAGATCTGCGTAGCTTTCTTGCCCCCAATATGCTCCTGACCCCTCATATCATTGAGATGTCAAGGCTTATAGGTAAGGATACGAAGTACATAAGCGAACATATGGAGGAGGTCGCCAAAGATTTTAGTCGCCAAAATCATACCAATATTATATTGAAGGCACATGAAAGTATTATTGCATGTGTGGATGAAAGCGTGTATCTTTCGAATTTCGGCTCCTCGGCTATGGCAAAGGGAGGAAGCGGAGATATACTTACCGGTGTGATCGCAGGATTATCGGCTTTGAATTTTGATATTATAAAAGCGGCAAGGTATGCTTGTTTAATACATGGTTCATCGGGAAGTATGGCTTCAAAAATAAAAGGAGAGCATGGAGTCCTGGCAAGGGATATAATAGAATGTATACCCGAAGTTATGAAGGACTATATGCTTTCTTAGTTTAGTGTACCGTATCAAAGGAGATTTAAATGGACGATGCTCATTCGTGGTATTATATTGTAATATTTTTAGTTTTAATAGGAATAGATTTTGTGTTTTTTGCCTTCGGTGCTGCGATACAAAATCTTAATGCGACTCAAACGGAAAGTCGCATGGAGGCAGGAGATAAGAAGGCTGCCAAGGTATTGAAAATATATAACAGACCTACCAATTTTGTTAATGCAATACAAATAATGGCAACTTTACTCGGTTTTATAACGGGTTACTTAGTGGTTGAGAAATTCACAAAGTTTACGGTATCATCATTCGGGCTTGAACCGGACATATTGATAAGAACGGTATGTGTGTTGTATTACCTGCTTTGTTTGATCTTAATAGTAAGTATCGGAATTATAATACCGAAGCGTCTTGCTATGAGGAATCCGGCAAAGTATGCGGACATATTGGTGAATACCGTAAGTCTTTTTATGATCTGCATAGCGCCTCTTATTTTTATAATAAATCTTATTGCGAAAATCATACTTAAATTTTTTTCCATAGACATGGATGCAAGTGCTGAAAATGTTACGGAAGAAGATATTATGAGTATGGTCAACGAAGGACATGAGCAAGGTATACTTGAATCAAGTAAAGCTAAAATGATCACCAATATTTTTGAGCTTAATGATAAGACATCTTCCGATGTTATGATGCACAGAAAAGGTATAGTGTATGTAGATGGTGATGATACTCTTAAGACCGTAGTTGATTTTATGTTAAGTGAGGGTAGTAATTCCAGATATCCGGTGTATGGAGAGGATATAGATGACATCATAGGAATACTTAACTTAAAGGATGCTCTTATATTGGCAAATAAGGGAATGTTTCTTGATAAGAAGATAAGAAATATAAAAAGACTGTTGAGGAAACCGTATTTCATACCCGAAACCATGTCTTTGGATAAGCTTTTCAAGCATATGCAGTCCAATAAGATCCACATGGCTATAGTAGTCGATGAGTACGGTCAGACCGCAGGTCTTGTTACCATGGAAGATATACTTGAAGAGATCGTGGGCAACATATTGGATGAGTATGATGTATATGAAGAACTTATCACAGACAACAAGGACGGGACCTATACCGTCAGGGGAATGGCGGAGCTTGAGGATGTTGCAAAACTTATAAATATAGAATTTACGGAAGAAGAACTCGATAATTTTGAAACACTCAACGGTTTTATAGTTTCCGAACTTGACAGAATACCTAATGACGGTGAGAAGATAGAACTTAGTACACACGGATATTTGTTCAAGTGTGACAAAGTGGAAAACAGGATGATAGATACTGTACTTATAGAAAAAAATGAAGAAGTCGAAGAAGAGATAACAGAATAACAGACTGATCTGTAAAGCTGCCACGTTTTTACACGTTGCAGCTTTTTTTATTATGGATATCTAAATAACTCACATTTAATACCTTTATTATTTTTTAAAAAGTATCGCAAAAGCAAAAATGCAAATCATTTACAATTTTAATCTTTTCTGCTATAATCTCCTACGTTATGTATATACAGAAATAAATGAGCCGATAAGTATATCTCTAAAATGCAAATGATTTTAATTTTAGTCTCGAATTTTAAGGTTCCGATACCTTAGTCGGAGTAAAAAAGCAAACATAAAAGAGTACATTATCAGCCGAGCAATATTAAAAGCAGCGTATCTTAAAGTCCGGACAAGCAAAGAAGATAAAAGCGGCTTACAAAATAAAAACAGGAGAAATAAAATGCAGATCAAAACAGCAATAAAATTTACTTTGTTGTTAAGCATAGCTATATGTGTTCAGATATTTTTAACTGCTCTTAGTGTAAAAGCGGAGCAAAAGACATATACAGATAACGAAGTAAATATCAGTAAAAAGGACCTGATCATATTAATTGAAAAACTTTCGGGCAATTTGGGATCGGATATATACGATATAGCCGATCATGCGAATACGAATGATGAATATATTAAAAGATCGGTGGATGAGCTGAATAAACGAAATATAATAGATGCCAATGTATCTTTCGAAGATCTTGGAGAAAATCTGAAAAAAGAAGAAGTGTATTATATACTGGCAAAATATATAGGGATTGATGCGGCTGAGGGAAAAACTTCTTTTAATGATGATGAAAAATTAAAACCCTGGTCAAAAGTATATATAAAAGAACTTGAAGACCTAGGTATTATCGAAGGGAAAGATAAGAGTTTCGAACCGGACAAAATACTAAACAGAGCCGATCTTAGGAATATAATTAAAGAGCTCTTTCTTGTAGTAATAAATTCTTCGAAAAAATTCAGAGCGGAAGATAATAATACATCAAGGGCTTTTATAATCGTCAATTCCAATGATGCGGTAATAGAGAATATAAAAACCCAAAATCCCTTACTTATAAGCCCCAAAGCAAGTAACGGAAGATTGAGGATACTAAATTCCGACATAAGTAATATATATATAGCACAGGGGAGTCAAAATTTTGAGTTACAACTTTCGGGTTCAAAAGTACTTTTCGCAAAAAACCGGGGAAAGAACATCTCTTATACGTATGTCGAAGCAGACTCTAAGGTATCGCCTTTGCCGGATCCCCAAGAGTATAAGCCCGCTCAAAGGAAGGTAGTCACCAGGATAATAAAAAGCGGTAGGAGCAATACCTCATCAGGTGCATCGGGAAGTTTATCACAAAGCAATAAAGAAGCTTTTGAAAAAGGAGGGGCACAGGACAACTCCATATCAACACCTCAGGGTGGAAGAGTAGCTGAGGGTAATAAAACTGTCGAGGATGGTAGATCTTCAAACAGTGAAATAAGACCCGATGAAGGTGATAGGAATAATTCGGGTAATAATTCGAATGAGAAAAGCGGGGAAAGCTTTGATAGCGGTGATCAAAATAAAAATTACGAAAATAATAACGAAGAGACTCCCGTTGAAGATCCCTATGATAAGCTTTTTGAGAATGCAAGAGAAGATCTCCTTATACTTAACGAACATTTATATGCCGATAAAACATTAAAATATAATGCATCTACCGGAGTAAGCCTTGAAGAGAATGCCCTTATAGGATTAAAACTTACCGGAGAGAATAACGGAACAAAGCTTAATGTAAAGTGGGAGGGAATGGACCTTGAGAAGGTAAAGAATGCCCAAAAAGGAGAATACCTGCTTGTTGTAAGCAGTTTAGAAGACCTTGTGATCAATGGTAAAAATTACGGCAAGGTAAAATTTACAGTTAAAATAATTATTGAATAGGTGGATCATGTATAAAATAAGAAAAAATATTGCCTTGTTTTGTGCCGTACTTCTTTTATATCCTGTAGTATTTACAACTAAGCCAAGCTATGCGGCAAAAAATATCGAAGGTACAGTACCTGAATACATAAAAGAGGCGGATGAAAAATTAAATTCAGCCAAGGCTGATAATGAAAAAGAAGATAACAAGTCAAAAGATCTAAGACTGATCATAGAACTTGATAAAGATTCTCTTGTTGAAGAGGCGATCAATAAAGATGTAGACTTCGATAAATTGGATGAAGTATTTATAGATGAGAAAAAGCAGGAATTAAAAGAGGATCAGGATAAACTTTTAGAAAATATAAAAAAAGAAAATATAGAAGCCGATGTAGATGAGGCAAGGTATTACGATACTATATTCAACGGCGTTGCAATTAATGCGGATGAAAGTGAGATAAATAAAATAGAATCACTGCCGGGAGTAAAAAGTGTCTATGTATCACAGGAGTTTGAGAGACCTTATATCAGGTCTTCAAACAGTTATATAGGTTCGGGCTATGCCTGGAATACATTAGGCTATAAGGGTGAGGGCAGCGTGATCGCCGTAATAGATTCCGGTATAGACTATACACATAAGGCACTTCGTATAGATGATTCGGTAAACCCTATGTATAGCAAGGAAGATATGGAAAAACTCATAACCGAGAAGGGACTTAAAGGATCATATTATTCAAATAAAGTTCCCTACGGTTATAATTATTATGATTTTAATAAAAATCTGCTCAACAGTTTCGGGGTGATGCACGGTATGCACGTATCCGGAATAGCCGCTGCCAATGATATAAGCAGCAATACTTTCGGTGTGGCACCCAATGCACAGATACTTGCACTTAAGGTCTTTTCGGATGACCTTGAATACCCGACTACATTTACGGATATATGGTTAAAAGCACTTGATGACGCTATAACATTAAAGGCTGATGTAATTAATCTAAGCCTCGGATCGGCAGCGGGATTTGCAACAGAGAACAGAGCATATCCGGAAAATGAGATCATAGAAAAGGCAAGGAAAGCAGGAATAGTCGTTTCGGTGGCAGCCGGTAACGATGCCAATATTACAGCGGGAAATACATATAATGTAGAAGCGTTAAAAGAAAATTACGATACCGCCCTGATAGCAAACCCGGCAGTAAATGAAGGTACCATAGCGGTGGCTTCAATGGAAAACACCAAAAGGCATATGCATATTATAAGATGGAAAGATGACTGGGGTTTTTATGTAAATGAAGAAATGGATCTGCATAAGGGAGAAAATCCCAAAAATGTGATAAGCGGCAATATATTTGATATAAAAAATGCAAGAGAAGATCTTATAAGAAAAGAAAATATTGAAGATAAGCTTGTACTTTTTGAAATCCCCACCGCCGGGAATGCAACAGGTTTTGGTGATAAACTTGAAATGATAGCGGCATTAAAGCCTGCTGCTATAATCTTTTACAATAACAAGAGCATGGCTGAGCAAATAGGCGGAGAGCTGGAAGTTCCCAATAATGCGGGCAAGCTGACCTGTATTCGTATAAAAAGAAGCACCTACGATAAGATAATGGAAGAATACGGTTACAACAACGATATAAGACCCGAGATATTTACCGAGATGATAGATGTGGATAATATAACGGGCGGAAGTGTTTCAAAGTTTTCATCATGGGGTCCGACTCCGGATCTTAGGATCAAGCCTGAGATCACAGCTCCGGGAGGACATATATATTCTACTGTAGAGAATGATAAATACAAGGATATGTCGGGTACTTCCATGGCTGCACCTCAGGTCAGCGGAGCAACGGCGATCCTAAAGCAATATATAAAAGAAAAGAATATCAAAACAGACAACAGTTCCGAATTTATTAAACTTTTACTTATGAATACGGCAACTCCGCTTAAGGATGAGGGAATATTTGAGGATATACCGTATTTTGTAAGACAGCAAGGAAGCGGTGTTTTAAATATAGAAAACGCATTAAAAACCACTGTTGTAGTCAGAGCCGAAGGGACCAATGATAACAAAGGAGACGGTAAACTTGAACTTAAAGAGATCAAAGAGAAAAGTTTTGAAGTAAGGCTTACACTTGAGAATTTTGGAGACAGTGATAAAAGCTATGACATAAGTTCGGTTGCTTTGTATGAGCCGACGGACGGTACCTACAGGCTGCAAAGGTCGGAGATCTTACATTCCGTAGAGTCGGGTATAAAAAGAGAGGTAAGTGTTGCGGCACATTCGTCCGCAAATATAGAATTTATCATGGATTATTCCGATGCCGTTAATTTGGAAGAGGATAATTTCATAGAAGGTTTTATAAGTCTTAAAGATAAAGACGGCATCTCGGATCTTAGTATACCATTCCTCGGATTTTACGGAGATTGGGGCAAACAAAGAGCAATAGATGCTTTTCAGCTTCCGGAGATGGGAAGTGAAAAAAGGAATGTTCAGTTTTATGTAAATAAAAATGCCGGTGTCCCGTCTTCAATGCTTGGTACAAGTATGATGCTTAAGCTGCCTATGTACAATGACGCAATATATTTCTCGCCGGGCAGCAGATACTACCCCGATGTGGCGGCAAGGATAGCACCGCTCAGAAACATGGAGCAAATAGAATATTCCGTACTTGATGCAAATACAGGTAATACATTAAGGGTACTGGGTGTTTCTAAACAGGTAAGGAAACTTAGCCGACTTTCGACCAATAAAAGTTTTAAGTTTATGCCGGAGTCAGTGTGGGACGGAAAACTTGACGGAGTAAGCGTAGAAGACGGATCGGAATACATATATTGTATCAAAGCAAAACTTAATACAGAGGATGTAGCAGCTGCAAAAGAGCAGATCTACAAATTCCCGATAAGAGTGGACAGTGCAGCTCCGGACTTAAGTTCATCCGCTGATGTAAAAAAATCAATGATATCGATGCAAATATGAAAGAGATCGTATTCAAGGTACATGATAAGGGAATAGGTACCGAAAAATATATCTTCAATCTATAAGGTATGCTCAGTCTGACAAAACGGATACAAGTATAAGATACGGAAAAATCCTTTGTTATAAGATTTGCAGATGAACCTGTAAAAGACGGAAAGGAACTTATAAAGGTCGAAGACGGAAAGCTTGATATACCTTTAGAAGCAGTGCCGGATGATCCAGACTTCAAGAGGTGAAGTATATGTATATACCAACGGTCACAGAAACTCGGATATTGAAGTGCATTGTCCGTACTTTGCGGATACATCGGATATGATAATAGACGCTGTAGACTATATGGATAACAAGAGCAGAACAGTTTTGGGAAATATAAGAGAACGGAATTATAATCAGATCAACTTCCTTAATTTCTTTGATTATATAAGCAATGTAAATGCAGGTATTTATGTAAATGATACCGAACTTAACGATATGACTTACAGTCTTATAGAGAAAGAGGCAAATGTAAGGATACAGCTTGCTAATGACAGTTCACATTTGCATAAACTTATATTAAAACACGATAATACAGAAGACAACTTGATACTTGATGATAAAATAAATTCTACATTGGCACAAAAATATAATTTCAGGTACGATGAAGCGAAGCTTTGTTATGAGTTTACTATCGATCCTTTGGATACAAGTTTTGATGTGACGACAGTATTCAGACAGGGAAGACCTATGCAAGGACTTGAAGAGATAATTGAAGAAGCGGCAGGCAGCGATATTACCGAAAGTACAGCTACGGCATCCGATGCTGATAAGAAGTCCTATCCTGCGGTATTTATCAAAACTCCGGAGTTTTTTGATGTGTTAAATAATAACAATACGCCTGAGGGAGAAGTAAATATATCAGGCTTCGTGGGCTATGTGGACGAGGATGACAGTGTTGAAAGTGTACAGATAAAGCTTGTTGATAATGACGGCAACGAACTTTCGGATCCTGTATACATAAACAAAGAGAAGCTGGTAAAAAGCAATATTAATTACAAAAAAGACGGAAAGCTCATATATAAAGGCGAGGCGTATTTTTTTGAAAGCAAACTACATCTCGATGACTTTAATGTAAACATAAGAGTAGAGGCGACTACAGAAAAACAAAAAAATGCAAGTATAGTAAGAAGGTTGTTTTATGATAAGATAAATCCTCTGATAGATTATCAGGTATATGAGAGAGGACTTGACGAGGATACGGTAAATATCAAGATACGTTCTTTAGATAATTCTTTTAAATTAAGTCTTTATAAGGGTGATTCACTTATTGAAACGGATGATAAGTCATCAAGTTCATATATTGTAAGTAAGGACGGTTTTACTACTCAGGTAGTTACCGAGATAGAAGTGCCGCTAAACGAAGGGCAAAACAGCATAAAAATAAGTGCTGTGGATCTTGCCGGCAACAGATCTGAAAAGACTGTGTATATTTTCAGAGCAAAAAATAATTAGTTGAGTAAATATACAAATTTCTATACTGTGTAACCGAGTATCGGATCCTTGTAAAATATCGGCATGATCCGGCAACGATACGGATCATGCCGATATTATTTTGTTGCAATAACTGTGGCTATGTCATAGTCTGTACCTTATACATATGGTTTTAGTGTTCCTGATAAGAGTAAATTTTATTTTTTGAATATCTATGCTTATAATAAAAAGTGTTAAAGTTACTTAAAGTATTGATTAAAAACTTTATAGGGAGTAAAATGAAATCCTTGATAAAATCAATATTTACAACCAACGGTTGTTAAAATAGAAAGGATTTTTATGTTAGATCTAGTATTAAAAAGAAGAAGTGTACGTCAATATTTGTCAAAGGAAATAAATGAAGCGGATCTTAAGGATATACTCGCCGCAGGTCTTTTGGCTCCTACAAGTATGAACAGAAGACCGTGGAGGTTTTATGTTATAAAGAAAAAGGAAGTTTTGGAGAAGCTTGCCGATGTTAAAAAGGCGGGATCCGCAATGTTAAAGAATGCTCCCGTGGCAATAGTTGTGGTAGTTGACGAAGATAGAACCGCAACATGGATAGAGGATTCAAGCAGTGCCTTAAGTTTTATGCAACTTGAGGCTGCGGATAAAAATATAGGTTCATGTTGGGTACAGATCAGACTGCGCAGTAACGAAGAAGTAATGTCCGAAACAAAGGTTCGTGAGATACTTGATCTGTCCGATAAAGACAGGATAGTTGGTATATTGGCTTTAGGTTATCCGGAGAATGAAGTAAAACCTCATACTTTAGATGAGATAGATTGGAGCAAGGTACAGGAAGTGTAGGCTCTTATGTATAATAAATTTGTATTATTCAAATATTTGTTAACTTGCGGCTAAACTTTTAAGGGACTACAATTATAAACTTGATTTTTAGAAGCTTAAAAGTGTATTATTGAAAATACTTCTGTAAAGAAAGCGCAAAAGCAAAGGAATTACTTTAAAAAGTAATTCCTTACACTGATACTGAGTAACTTAAAGCAATTTGTATAAACTTAAGTATTTATCAACTTGCATATTTTAGGATAGTGTGTTAGTATAGTGGTGGCGTATTATACTTTAGATTTTAGGTGGACCGTTTAGGTCCACTTTTTTATGTGATAGATAAGCCGACGGTCGTCATTGTATGCAGACAGATAATAATCGGTGGAAAAAAGATCGATCGGGAATATACACCATGATCAAAAAAATATATTATTTTATAGACGCTAAGCAAAGGAAAGAAGGAAAAGATGAGTAAAAGCGATACCTATGTGGCAAAGACGGAAAAGTTTCTGGAAGGACTAAGTAAAAAACTCATGTTTGAAACAGTAGATGTGGAGTTTGTTAAGGAAGCTTCCGAACATTATTTAAGAGTGTATTGTGATATGGACAAAGAAGGCGGAATAACTATAGATGACTGCGTGGATATCAGCAGGGCATTAAGTGATTGGCTGGATGAGACCGACTTTATAGATGAGTCGTATATACTCGAAGTAAGTTCACCGGGACTGGGAAGGACTCTTAAAAAAGACAGGGACTTTGTCAGAGAAATGGGAAAAGCGGTTGAGATCAAACTTTATAAAGCAATAGATAAAAGAAAAGATTTTTCGGGAATACTTAAAAGTTTCGATGATGATAATATTACAATAGAAGAGGACTCAAAAGACATAAGCTTTTTACGTAAAGATATAGCCCTTATAAGGCTTAGCATAGAAGATCAATAAGAGGGTGTCTAGGCACCTATTAGGAGGAAGATAAAAAAATGAATAAGGAATTAAAGGAAGCACTGGAACTCTTGGAAAAGGAGAGAAATATCAGCAAAAGTTCTCTGCTTGAGGCCATAGAGAACTCACTTATATCTGCGTGTAAAAATCATTTCGGAGTTGCGGATAATGTAAAGGTGAGTATAGATCCCGATACTTGTGATTATTCAGTATTCCAGGAAAAAGAGGTGGTGGAAAGTCTGGACGGATTAAGTCCTGAAGAAAAGCCGTTAATGATAAGTCTTGAAGATGCAAAGAAGATGGACATAAAATATGATATAGGAGATAAAGTTCTGATACCTATAAAATCAACGGAATTCGGACGTATAGCTACCGGAAGAGCCAAGAGTGTAATATTGCAAAAAATAAGAGAAGAAGAAAGAAAAGCCATATACAACGACTATTACTCAAAGGAAAAAGAAGTAATAAGCGGAGTGGTTCAAAGATATGTAGGGAAAAATATGACTGTAAATCTCGGACGTTGCGATGCAATGCTTCCGGAAGCGGAGCAGGTAAAGTCTGAGCAACTTAAGCCTACAGACAGGATAAAGGTATATGTGATTGAAGTCAAAGAAAACCCAAAAGGACCTAAGATAACCGTATCAAGAAATCACCAGGAACTGGTAAGAAAGCTTTTTGAATCGGAAGTATCGGAAATAAAGGACGGTATAGTAGAGATAAAGTCAATAGCCAGAGAAGCCGGTTCAAGAACAAAAATGGCAGTTACAAGCAATGATGAGAATGTAGATGCTGTCGGAGCCTGCGTGGGACTTAACGGAATAAGAGTAAACTCTGTAGTTGAGGAGCTAAGAGGTGAGAAGGTGGATATCATCAATTGGGATGATAATCCGGGATATTTGATTGAAATGCTCTAAGTCCGGCAAAGGTCATCTGTGTTGTGGCAGATGAGGAGAATAAAGAGGCACAGGTCATAGTTCCCGACTATCAATTATCTCTTGCAATAGGAAAAGAAGGACAAAATGCAAGACTTGCGGCAAAACTCACCGGATATAAGATAGATATAAAGAGTGAGACACAGGCAAGAGAGATAGGTCTGTTCGATGAACTCGGTATAGATTACAGACCTGAGGGAACCTTGGATTTCGAAGAGATCGAAGTAGATACGGAAACAACCGCTGAGGAAGAAGAAGTTCAAGAGTCTGTCGTCGAAGAACAAGAGGAAGAAAGCGATATTTAGATAAAAGTGAGGGCTTAGAAATGGAAGTTAGATCTAAACCACTGAGATTATGTATAGCTTGTGGAACACAAAAAAGTAAAAAGGAGATGATACGCATAGTTAAGTCTAAAGATTCGGTGATAAGTTTGGACCCTACGGGAAGGGCAGCCGGCAGAGGAGCGTATATTTGCAATGATATAGATTGCATACAAAAAGCCGAGAAAAGCAAAGCACTGGACAGATCATTCAAAATGAAGGTACAAAAAGAAACTTATCTGAAATTAGCAGAGGAAATGAAGGAATTAAGTGAATAAGATATTAAATTTAATAGGCTTGGCTATGAGAGCGTCAAAGGTCGTAAGCGGAGAGTTTTCTACCGAAAAACTTATAAAAGAGAATAAAGCCAAATTGGTTATAGTGGCAAGCGATGCTTCGGAAAACACAAAAAAACTTTTTATAAATAAATGTGCTTATAAGAAAATACCTATATACATATACTCGGATAAACTAAGTCTTGGACACGCAATCGGAAAAGAATACAGAGCTTCACTTGGGATAAGTGATGCGAATTTTGCGCAAGCGATCAAAAAATTATTAGACACAGGGACGGAGGTAGTTTAATTGAAAATTATATGAACTTTCGAAAGAGTTGGGAAAGTCGAATAAAGAACTGTTGGCGATACTGAATGAAAAGGGTATGGATGTAAAAAGTCATCTTTCATCTATCAGTGACGAACAGGCGGCAAATGTAAGAAAAATGCTGTCAGATACAGGTAAGTCTGAGGAAAGCAAGGCGCAGACAAAGAGCGAACCGCATAAGAAGAAATTCACAGCAGTATTCAGACCTCAAAATGCACAGCAGCATACCCAAAAAGCCGCTCAATCCGCAAATAAACAGTCAGGAGCAAGAGTACTTTCCGTTCTTTCAAATAATGATAAAAAACAAAATACCGGTGAACAAACAAAAGAAAAAGATGTGCAGATAAAAGCACCTGTAGAAGAAAAAACAACTATCGAAACAAAAGATAAGGAAGATAAAAAAGAAGCAGTACAAACAAAAGTTACAGCAGATACAAAGTCTACAGAAGAGGCTGTTAAAGATATAGACAATAATTTGGAGAAGCAAAAGCAGACAATGCAAAATGAAGAGAAAAAAGAAGTAAAAGTAAGAAATGTATATGATGATATGGCACGAAGAGAAGAGGAAAAAAGAAAAGAAAGTGCCAATCATCCAAAGACTCAATCCGACTCAAGAAACAGAGGGCAGGACAGAGGTCATGGAGATAATAAAAGAGGTCAGGGTTACAGAAACCATGACAATAAAAATAATGACAGAAGAGGCTCGGACGGACAAAGAAATAATGACAGAAGAGGTTCGGACGGACAAAGAAACTTCGGCAACCGTCAGCAGGGCAATAACCCAAGGTATGCAGACAGAAACTCTCAAGGGCAACAAGGTCAACAAAGACAGGGTATGCCGCAAAGACAGAACCAGGACAGACCTTTTAATCCTAACTTCAGGGATAAAAATTCCTCGGGTGGTCAGAATTTCAAGCCCAGAAATCCAAGAAATGATTTCTTTGATAAGGATAAGGATAAGGATGAAAAACCTGCTTCACAAAGACAGGGAGGATTTAAAAAGAGTTCTCAAAAAGATTCTGTTTCCTCAATGGACGGTTCACTTGCTAAAAAGACCAGCACTACAAGGGTAAATAAGAATAATTTCAAGAATCAGAAAAACGATAAAAGGCATCGTACGGAGGACGGACCTGCAAAGGGCAAGACAGTGAAGCATCCGTTTATAATGCCTGTAAAGCCTAAGGTGGAGACCGTAGTCGAGGATATAAAAGAGATCACCATACCGGAAGTACTTACTATAAAGGATCTTGCATCAGAGCTTAAACTTCAATCATCTGCAATTATTAAAAAGCTTTTTATGAAGGGTCAGATAGTAACACTCAATACCGAGATAAGCTTTGCAGAGGCTGAAGAGATAGCTTTGGAGTACGATGTAATATGTAACATGGAAGAGAAGGTAGACGTTATAGAAGAGCTTCTTAAAGAGGATGAGGAGAATGAAGCCGATCTTTTACCGAGACCACCGGTAGTCTGCGTTATGGGACACGTTGACCACGGTAAGACATCACTTTTGGATGCAATAAGAAAAAGTGACGTAACAAGCCATGAAGCCGGAGGTATTACACAGCATATAGGAGCTTATATGGTAAAGATCAACGGTCACCCCATTACCTTCCTTGATACACCGGGACACGAGGCATTTACCGCCATGAGAATGCGTGGTGCACAGTCTACGGATATAGCAATACTTGTTGTTGCTGCAGATGACGGTGTCATGCCGCAGACGGTAGAGGCAATAAGCCATGCCAAGGCGGCAGGCGTTGAGATAATAGTAGCTGTCAATAAATAGATAAGCCAAGTGCCAATATCGACAGAGTAAAGCAGGAGCTTTCCGAGTATGAGCTTATACCTGAGGATTGGGGCGGAACAACTATATTCTGTCCTGTATCAGCACACAGTAAAGAAGGTATAGAACAACTTCTCGAGATGATAATACTTGCATCTGAAGTTAAGGAATTAAAGGCTAATCCTAATCGTAAGGCAAGAGGTATAGTAATAGAGGCTAAGCTTGATAAGGGCAAGGGTTCGGTAGCTACAGTGCTTGTTCAAAAGGGTACTTTACACGTTGGAGACTTCATAGCTGCCGGAGCTTGCTCGGGTAAGGTCCGTGCCATGATAAACGATAAGGGTGTCAAGGTAAAACAGGCAACACCGTCTACACCGGTAGAGATACTCGGTCTTGACAATGTTCCTAATGCCGGAGAAGTCTTCGTGGCTACGGAAAATGATAAAGAAGCGAAAGCATTTGCGGCTACTTTCATCTCCGAGAATAAGAATAAGCTCATAGAAGAGACTAAGGCTAAGTTAAGCCTTGATGACCTGTTCACACAGATCAAGGCAGGAAACCTTAAGGAACTTCCGGTCATCATAAAGGCGGACGTACAAGGTTCTGTGGAGGCTGTAAAGGAATCACTTGTCAAGCTTTCAAATGAAGAAGTTCAAGTTAAGGTAATACACGGTGGAGTAGGTTCTATCAATGAGTCGGACGTTGCTTTGGCAGCAGCAAGTAATGCGATAATCATAGGATTTAACGTAAGACCTGACGCTACAGCAAAGTCAAGTGCGGATCAGGAAAAGGTAGATCTTAGACTCTATAAAGTAATTTATCAGGCTATAGAAGATGTTGAAGCTGCTATGAGAGGTATGCTTGAGCCTATTTACGAAGAAAAAGTTATAGGTCATGCTGAGGTCAGACAGATATTTAAGGCTTCCGGAGTAGGAACTATAGCCGGATCTTATGTAAAAGACGGTAAATTTATAAGAGGTTGCAAGATAAGGATAACAAGAGATTCAGAGCAGATCTACGAAGGAGCTTTAGCTTCACTTAAGAGATTTAAGGATGATGTAAAAGAAGTTAATACAGGATACGAGTGCGGTTTGGTATTTGAAAAATTCAATGACGTAAAAGAAGGCGACTACGTGGAAGCCTACGATATGGTAGAGGTGTCCAGAGGGTAGTTTGACTTTGACAGATCAAGAAACTGATTTTATTGATTTACAGGTTAAAGGGCAGTCTGTTCGCAATAAGTTGCACAGACAGTCCGTACCTGTTAAAATTATTAAGAAATTAGTTTTTTTGTGATTGCCAAACTGATATAAGTTTAGGAGATTTATGAGAAAAAACAGTATAAAAAACACCAGGATCAATTCGGAAGTTATGCGTGAGGTATCTCAGATCATTAGAACCGAATTAAAAGATCCCAGAGTAAGTATGATGACAAGTGTTACAGATGTTAATGTAACTACTGATCTTAAGTATTGTACGGTCTATATAAGTGTACTCGGAAGTGAGGAAGAGTCAGTCAAGACACTGGAAGGATTAAGAAAAGCCGGAGGCTTTATAAGATACGAACTTGCTCACAGACTTAATTTAAGAAATACGCCCGAACTTAAGTTTGTTATAGATAACTCATTGGAATACGGAATGAAGATGGATAAACTTATAGATGAGGTGATAAGTAAGGAAACAAAACAGCATACAAAAGAGAGTGACGATGATAAAGAGTAACGTCAGCTTTCTTGATCGCTACTTTAAGAAAAATCAATATTATTAAGAGGTATAGGATTGAACATATTAGAAGAAAAATTATTATCGGCTGAAAAAGTGGCACTGACAGGTCATGTAAGTCCGGACGGAGACTGTATAGGTTCTTTGCTGAGTCTTTATAATTATATAAGTACAGTATATCCGAAAATAAAGATAAGTGCGTATTTGGAAGAATTCAACGATAAGTTTTTGTTTTTAAAAAACAGTGAAAATATAAAACACAGTGTGGAAGAAGATGCAGAGTTCGATCTGCTCATCTGTGTGGATTCGGCAGATATGGAAAGGCTCGGTTTTGCGAAAGAATTATTGAAAAGAAGTAAGGAATCCATAAATATAGATCATCATGTGACCAATACTAAATTTACCGATGAAACCTGTCTTGAAGCTCAGGCAAGTTCGACTGCGGAGGTTATATACGGTCTTTTGGATAAAGAAAAGATAGACAAGGTCGTAGCGGAGTGCCTCTACACCGGCATAGTTCATGATACCGCTGTATTCAGATATTCATGCACATCTCCCAAAACCATGAGGATAGGTGCGGAATTAATGGAAAAAGGAATAGACTATGTAGGGATTATAGATCAAAGTTTTTACGAAAAAACTTATCTTCAAAACCAGATATCCGGAAGGACTCTTTTAGAAAGTATATTGATACTTGATAAAAGATGTATTTTTTCGTATGTAAACAGAAAGACCATGAATTTCTACGGTGTGGATAAAAAAGATCTTGACGGTATCATAGACCAACTCAGACAGACAAAAGGTGTTGAGGTGGCTATATTCTTATATGAGATAGATACACAAAGATACAAGGTTAGTTTACGTTCAAAAAACAAGGTGGATGTGAGTAAGATAGCCTCACTCTTCGGTGGCGGAGGACATGTAAGAGCTGCCGGCTGTACTATGGACGGTACGGTTCATGATATAATCAACAATATTTCACTGCATGTGGAAAAAGCGTTACTTAAAGAATAGGATCTATTCATAAAGTAAAACATATTATTAGTAATTTGGAGAAAAGATGATAGACGGTATATTGCCTATATATAAAGAAAGATCCTATACTTCTCATGACGTGGTCGCTAAGTTAAGAGGTATATTAAAGCAAAAAAAAATAGGACATACGGGTACTTTAGACCCTGATGCCACAGGAGTTTTGCCGGTATGCCTCGGGTCTGCAACAAAGGTATCGGACATGCTAAGTACCGGTATAAAAGAATACCGGGCGACCATGCTTTTAGGTATAGAGACGGATACTCAGGATATAAGCGGAAAAGTTATAAGTACGGGTCCGACCGATATAAGTGAAGATAGGCTTAAGGAAGCCGTATATTCGTTCAAGGGTAAATATATGCAAGAGCCTCCGATGTACTCGGCACTTAAGGTAAACGGTAAAAAACTTGTTGACCTTGCAAGAGCGGGTATAGAGGTCGAGAGAAAAAAAAGAGAAGTTGAGATCATTGAAATAGAGATCGAAAAAATATCATTGACTGAAGTAGATATGAGAGTAGTCTGCTCTAAAGGAACCTATATCAGGACTTTATGTCATGATATAGGCAAAAAGTTGGGAACTTTTGCTTGTATGAAGTCTTTGATAAGAACCAGGCACGATATATTTGAACTTTCACAATGTATAAGCCTTAAAGAAGTCGAAAATTCAAGTAAAGAGGAATTATACAAGCATATTATAAAGACGGAAGATTATTTCTCATTTATGAAAAAAGTCGAAGTATTGGATGAGTATCACAGATATGCTGTAAACGGCAATAAAATAGATAAAGATTTTATAAAGCAAGATAGTGAGGAAGATGTAGATCGTAAAACGGTACGTTTATACAGTATGGGACTTTTTATAGGTATTTATGAATATATAGCTGAACAAAAGTTATATAAACCGCTTAAAATGTTCTATACAAAGGATAAATAAAGGGGTTTTGACTATGCATTTTATTGACAGGAAAGAATTTAATATACCGGAAACAACCGTGCTCAGTATAGGTAAATTTGACGGCGAACATAAAGGACATAAAAAACTTTTCAGAAAAATGCGAGAAGTTGCAAAAACAAAAAACTTAAAAATTGCAATATTTACCTTTGATACTGCACCGATCAATATACTTAAAACCAACACCTTACAATATACTCAGATCAGTACAAACCTGGAAAAGAGAACTTATTTTGAAAAAATGGGTATAGATTATCTGGTGGAATATCCGTTTGATAAAGAATTCTCAATGCTTAGAGCTACCGACTTTATAAAAGATATACTTATAGAGAAGATGAAGATGAAAGCAATAGTTGTGGGAGAGGATTGTGCTTTCGGATATAAAAAGTCCGGAGATCTAAGTCTCTTAAAAAAGCTCTCCAAGGTATATAATTATGAAGTATATCCTATAAAAAAGGAAGTGGATATGTTCAACAGAGAAATAAGTTCCACTCTTATAAAGCAACTTATAGTTAAAGGAGATGTCAGAATGGCAAATGAACTCCTGGGCTATGATTATAATATCTCAGGCAAGGTTATAAAGGGCAACAATATAGCGGGAGAGGTGCTCAAGATCCCTACCGCCAATATTTTCGCCGTGGATGAAAAGACCTTACCCAAGTTCGGTGTATATGCTACCGAAATCAAAATAGAAAAAACAGGTAAGACTTATCTGGGACTCAGTAATGTGGGAACGAATCCCACAGTAAAGAACGATAGGGAAAACCATAAGGCAAGAATAGAAAGTTATATATATGATTTTGACGATGATATCTACGGACAGGAAATAACAATCAGTTTTATGGAATTTATAAGAGATCAAAAAAAGTTTGCATCTATGGAAGATCTGAAGATTCAAATAGAAAAAGATAAAGCTGAGGTTTATAATAAATACGGTAAGAAATATAGTTAAGGGGGAGAGAAGTATGAAGAAAATAAGAACAAGATATGCACCCAGCCCTACAGGAAGAATGCACGTGGGTAATCTGAGAACGGCACTTTATGCCTATCTTATAGCAAAGCACGAAGGCGGAGACTTTTTGCTTCGTATAGAGGATACAGACCGGGAAAGATTTGTCGAAGGTGCACTTGAAATTATCGAAAACACCTTAAAATATGCAAACCTTATACCTGATGAAGGTCCCGATAAGGACGGAGGATACGGACCGTATGTTCAAAGTGAAAGACATAAGCAGGGCATATATATGGAATATGCCAAGAAACTGATCGACAAGGGTGAGGCATATTATTGCTTTTGCGATCAGGACAGACTTAACAGCTTAAAGAAAACCGTGGCAGGTGAGGAAATAATGACCTACGACAAACATTGTCTTGGTTTAAGTAAAGAAGAAGTAGAGGAAAACCTTGCCAAAGGTATTCCTTTTGTTATCAGACAAACAATCCGAGTGAAGGAAAGACTACTTTTATTGACGATATCTACGGTGAGATCTCCGTTGATAACAGCCAACTTGATGACATGGTACTTATAAAGTCCGACGGTTATCCTACATACAACTTTGCAAATGTTGTGGACGATCACATGATGGAGATAACCCATGTTGTAAGAGGTAACGAATATCTTTCTTCCGCCCCCAAATACAACAGACTTTATGAGGCTTTCGGATGGGAAGTACCGGTATATGTACACTGTCCGACTATCACAAACGAAGAACATAAGAAGCTTTCAAAAAGATGTGGACATGCTTCTTTTGAGGATCTTTTAGACCTCGGCTTCATACCGGAGTCTATACTTAACTTCGTGGCACTGCTCGGATGGTCACCGGAGGATGACAGAGAGATATTTTCATTGGAAGATCTTGTTAAGGTATTTAATTACAAGAATATAAGCAAGTCTCCGGCTGTTTTCGATATGGTCAAATTAAAGTGGATGAATTCCGAATATTTCAAGGCTATGGATGATGAAAAGTTCTATGAGCTGGCAAAGCCCTATATAGATGCTGTAATATCAAAACCGCTTGATAAGAAGAGAATAGCTTCTATGGTAAAGACAAGAATAGAAGTATTTCCGGATATAGCTTCACATATAGACTTTTTCGAAGCTATGGCGGATTATGATAACGATCTGTATGTAAATAAAAAAATGAAGACTGATACCGAGACATCTCTTCAGGTACTTAAAGATATATCAGAACTTTTGGAAAAGCAGGAAGATTACAGCAATGATGCTTTATACAGCCTCATATCTTCATACGTTCAAAAAGAAGAGAAAAAGACAGGTTATGTTATGTGGCCTATAAGAATAGCTCTCTCAGGAAAGCTCAATACTCCTGCCGGAGCTACAGAAATAATGGAAGTACTTGGCAAAGAAGAAAGTCTGAAAAGGATAAGGGAAGGAATTGATAAACTACAGTCCTAATCAAAAGGCGGCTATAGAGCATAGGGGCGGTCCTCTTATGCTCATAGCCGGTCCGGGTTCCGGTAAGACCTTTGTTATAACTCATAAGGTAAAATACATGATAGAAGCTCTTGATATAGATCCATCCAATATACTTGTGCTTACATTTTCCAGAGCTGCCGCTATGGAGATGAAGGAGAGGTTTACCAAATTAAGTTCGTATACGGAACCTGCCAAAAGAGTTACCTGGGGTACCTTTCATTCCGTATTTTTCAATTTACTTAAACTTGCATACGGTTACAGAGGCGATCAAGTCATAAGTGACGAAGAAAGATACAAAATAGTAAAGGAACTGATCGTAAAAAGTAAAATGGGTACGGAAGATATCAATAATCTGTCCTCGTCCATACTTGCAGAAATAGCTTTTGTAAAACAGGAAAGTATAAATATAGAATATTATTACTCAAACTCCTGTTCACAAGAAATCTTCAGAGCTATTTTTAAGGGTTATGAAACAATAAAGTCAAGTCTTAAAAAGATAGATTTTGAAGATATGCTGGGTCTTACATTTGAGCTTTTAAGTAAAAGAGAAGATATAAGAATAGCCTGTCAAAAAAGATATGCTTATATATTGATAGATGAGTTTCAGGATATCAATCGTATGCAGTATGAAATAGTTAAACTCATGCTCGGTCCTGAAAGCAATATCACCATAGTAGGGGATGACGATCAGTCAATATACGGGTTTAGGGGTGCCAAGCCCGAGATAATGCTTAATTTTCACAAAGATTTTCCTAAACTTACCAAAATACTTCTTGATATAAATTACCGTTCAAGCAAAGAGATAGTGGATGCAGCTTCTAAGCTTATAGCCCATAATAAAGAAAGATTTCCCAAGAAAATAACCGCATACAGAGGCTTAAAAAGACCTGTTTCAATGACGGAATTTTACAATCCCCTTGCCCAGATCGATACACTTGTGAAGGATATAAGAAACTATACAGTTGCAGCTTATGAATATAATGATATAGCCATCCTTTACAGGACCAACCTACAGGCAAGACTTCTTACCAAGATCTTGATGGATAATAATATACCGTTTATCATGAAGGACAGTATACCGGATATATTTGAACATTGGATATCAAAAGATATCAGATCATATATAAGACTCGCTCTTTCAGAGGGAAATAAAGAAGATATGCTCAGAATCATCAACCGTCCGAATAGGTTTATTAAAAGAGAAGCGATAAGAAATTCGGTCAATATATTTTCCGACCTTTACGATTATTACGAGGATAAGCCTTATATGATAGATAAGGTAAGGAATATGGCGGGGGATCTTAAAAGAATAAAAGATCTTACCATGTCAAGAGCAGTAAAGTATATAAGAAAAATCGTCGGCTATGATGATTTTCTGAAAGAGACTGCCGGGGAAAGGGGTATAGACGAACAGGAGCTTTTTGACATACTGGGAGAACTTGAAGAAAGTGCCTACGAATATGACACTTTTGAAAAGTGGACAGCTCACATGCAGGAATACAGAAAAGAGCTTATTAAAAAAATCAATGAGTCTAAAAAGGACGGTGATAAGGAACTTAACGGAGTAAGGCTTATGACCTTCCATTCTTCCAAAGGTTTGGAGTACAAAGTCGTATATATAATAGATGCCAATGAAGGCTACTGTCCGTACAAGAAAGCAAAAACCAAGGAAGAAGTAGAAGAAGAGAGGCGTATGTTTTATGTAGCCATGACAAGGGCAAAGGATATACTGAATATATGTTATTGCCGTATGGGTTTTCATAAAAGAATAAAGCCTTCCGTATTTTTAAAAGAGATCACCAAATAACAGATAAATTTATGGAGATAAGATGCAGATAAAAATAAAGTATTTTTCCAAAGACATAGAAAAACTAAGATATATAGAAAATAAAAGTGATTGGATAGATCTAAGAGCTGCTAAAGATATAGAGCTAAAGGCAGGGGAGTTTGCACTTATACCGCTTGGGATAGGTATGCAGCTTCCGAAAGGCTATGAGGCTCATGTTCTTCCGAGAAGTTCCACTTTTAAAAATTTCGGAATTATACAAACGAATTCAATGGGAGTTATTGACGAGACATACTGCGGGGATGAGGATCAGTGGTTTTTCCCTGCGTATGCACTTAGAGACACCGAGATAAAGATCAATGAAAGGATCTGTCAATTCAGAATAATGAAACATCAAGAAAGCTTTGATTTTGAAGAAGTCGAATTTCTGGATAACAGTAACAGAGGCGGTTTCGGAAGTACAGGTAGAGTATGATGTTCAATAAAAAATCAAAAAATCTTCTTTTTTTGATACTTATAATATCCGTTCTGATTTTAAGTGCCTGCTCAACCAAAAGAAGTAAGGAAGAAGCATTAAAAAAAGAAGCGATAGTTTTAATAGATGAGAAAAAATATGAAGAAGCATCCGCTAAGATAGAAGAGGCGATAAGATTAAGAAATTCAGGCAAGATAGACAGATCCAAGCTGGATCTTTTAAAATACAGAGCCGAACTACAGTTCCTGACCGGTGAATATGAAAAGGCGGAGGCAAGCTATGCCTTGCTGTCTGATATAGACAGTGAGACTATGTGGTATAATTATATGCGTATCATTTCTATAGTAAGAGGGAGTAAGGATATAGATAAGGCAAGAGTGCTGTATGATAAAATAAAGAATACTTCAAGCAATGAGCCGGCTTTTGAAGATGCCAAGTACGAATTTATAACTCTTATGATGGAACAAAATGAAGGTATGGAAGAGGTACTTTCTTACTATCAGGTCAATATGAATGACGATAGCAAGTCCGATGCCGGTGTATATAATAATATTGCCAATATTTATTTTCATTATAAGGAATATGACAAGGCTTTGTATTACTACGATAAGGGCATTGCCTATGTGGACGGACTTAGTGAACCGGTCGAGTATTATAATAATATAAAAAAGAATATTATTTATAATAAAGCCTGTCTTTATGAGTTTATGCACGATTACAGCAAGGCTTTGGAGATATTCAACATGTACAAGGATGCTTACGGCAGCGATGATAACATTGAGCATGAAATAGAATTTCTAAAGAGTAGGATCAGATAAGGAGAAGCGGATGCAGGAACTTATAAGCACAGAGGAAAAAAAAGAAAAGTTTATACTGGTAGCTGTATCTATCTCAAATGAGAAAGAATGCGGGAATTCATTGGATGAACTGGAAGAGCTCGTACATACTGCCGGTGCCGAATCTGTAGGAAGACTTATACAAAACAGGGAAAGGATACATGCGGTGACCTACCTTGGAAAGGGTAAACTCGAAGAATTAAAAGAGATGCTCTTATATACTGAGGCTGACGGCGTGATCTGCGATGATGAATTAAGTCCCGCACAGCTTAGAAACCTTGAGAAGGTACTTGAGACCAAGATAGTCGACAGGACCATGCTTATACTGGATATATTTGCAAAAAGGGCAAATACGGGAGAGGGCAAGATACAGGTTGAACTTGCTCAGCTAAAATATGCTGCAGTAAGACTTGTGGGACTGAGATCCTCACTTTCCAGACTCGGAGGAGGTATAGGTACAAGAGGACCGGGAGAGAAGAAGATAGAGCTTGACAGAAGACTTATACATAATAGAATATCCGTTCTAAAAGAAGAACTGAGGGAAGTTCAAAAACAAAGAGATATAAGAAGAAAGTCAAGGAAGGATAACTTTGTAATAGCCATAGTAGGCTATACCAATGCAGGAAAGTCCACTTTTCTTAATAAACTCACAGGAGCGGATGTTTTGGCTGAAGATAAACTTTTTGCCACACTCGATCCTACTACAAGGAAGCTTAAACTTCCATCGGGCAACGAGGTGCTGCTCACTGATACGGTAGTTTTATAAGAAAACTTCCCCATCACCTGATAGAAGCTTTCAAATCAACTCTGGAAGAGGCGAAATATGCCGACCTGATAGTACATATGATAGACGCAAGCAATCCGGAGGCTGATACTCAGATGCTTATCGTATACAATACTCTAAGAGAACTGGGCATAGAAGATAAAGAAATAGTTAGTCTTTACAACAAGATAGATATTATGCCCGAAGATACTATACTTCCGAGAGATTTCCATGCTGAACACAGCCTGAAGATATCCGCAAAAACCGGTGAGGGTACGGATAAATTCATGCAGCTTATAGATAAGATTTTAAGGGACAGCAGGATCTATATAGAAAAATTGATACCATACAAAGATAGTGCAAAATTAGCACTTATCAGGAAGTACGGAGAACTTGATCTTGAAGATTACAGAGAAGAAGGAATCTATATAAAAGCAATGGTGCCTACCAATATATATGATATGTTATAATGAGGAGTTTTGATGAAATTTGTAAAAATGCAAGGAGCGGGAAACGATTATGTATATGTTGACTGCTTTAAATATAAGGTGAACGATCCAGAAAAAGTAGCAAAGATCGTAAGTGACAGACATTTCGGTATAGGTGCGGACGGTCTTATACTGGTATGTCCTTCCGACATAGCCGATGTAAGAATGGATATGTATAATGCTGACGGAAGCAGAGGAAAGATGTGCGGAAACGGCTCAAGGTGCGTAGCCAAGTTTGCCTATGACAGGGCTTATGTAAAGAAAGAAGAATTTGAGCTGGAAACACTTGCCGGTATAAAAAGAATAAGCTTAAAAGCCGAGAATAATAAGGCAAAACAAATCACCGTAGATATGGGAAGCCCCAGGTTATATTCAAAATTGCCTGAGGCTGTAATTATAAACGGTGTTCAAAAAGAATTTATAGGCGTGGATATGGGGAATCCTCATGCGGTATATTTTGTTAATAGTTTGGAAGAACTTGAGTCCCTGGATCTTGAAAAGATAGGTCCTTTTTATGAGAATCACGAAAGATTTGCTCCCGATAAGGTGAATTCGGAATTTATTTATGTTGAAGATAGTGAGAACATACATATGAGAGTATGGGAGCGAGGAAGCGGTGAGACTTTAGCCTGCGGTACCGGTGCAAGCGCAAGTGCTTATGCTTGTATTTTAAGTGATTTGTGTAAAGATACCATAAATGTTTATTTAAGAGGTGGACAACTTAAGATAGCTTATGATAGAATATCAGACAGCATATTTATGACCGGAGAGGCAGTGGAAGTTTTTACCGGTGAGATAGATATAGCCGGAGAGGAATAGACTTTATATGCTTTACCCGTATAAAAGATGTTTGGTAAATAAGAATAATTTGATGCTTAATAAGTACACAAGTTTAATAATTCAAATTTCAATCTTACAAGCAGTAGGGTTTATATTTTCTTTTTTCAAAAAGAGGCTGTTGCGAAATATATTTTTATTTAAAGAAGAATTATGATCTTTATAAAATATATCTTGTAGCAGCCTCTTTTATGTAAGAAAATAACATTAAATTGATCATGAAGAAAGGGTATTGGATTTATGAAAGCATATCTTATATTGGAAGACGGTACTGTATATCAGGGAAAGAAAATAGGTTCTCATAAGGAGGTAATAAGTGAGATAGTATTCAATACTTCAATGAGCGGCTATCTTGAAGTGCTTACAGATCCTTCGTATGCAGGACAGGCGGTGGTTATGACATATCCCCTAATAGGTAATTACGGTGTGTGTGAAGAGGATATGGAGTCTGATAGACCTTGGGTTTGTGCATTTATAGTCAGAGAATTGTCCAAACACTACAGTAATTTCAGAGCAAGATTCGGTATAGAGGACTTTTTATTAAAGCACGATATACCGGGAATCTGCGGAATTGACACAAGAGATCTGACAAAAAGGCTAAGAGAAAAAGGAACGATGAACGGACTTCTTACAACAAAGGAGTACAGTGAGGAAGAAATCAAAATACTTCTTGAAAAGATCAAAGAATATAAAGTAAGCGGAGTGGTAGCCAAGGTAAGCTGTGATAAAAAATACATTCTAAGACCTGAAAAGACATACAAAAAAGTAGCTCTTTTAGACTTCGGCTCCAAGAAAAATATTGCAGCTAACTTAGTTAAAAGAGGTTGCGAAGTAACTGTATATCCTTATAATACAAAGGCAGCCGATATCATAGCGGATAAGCCGGACGGAATTATGCTAAGTAACGGCCCCGGAGATCCTAAAGAGAATGTTGAAGTAATAGAAGAGATCAAAAATCTGTATAATTGCGATATTCCGATATTTGCTATATGCCTGGGACATCAACTTATGGCACTGGCTAACGGAGCGGATACCTATAAATTAAAATACGGTCACAGAGGAGGTAATCATCCGGTAAAAGATCTGGAGACCGGAAGGACATACATAAGTTCGCAAAACCACGGATATGCGGTGGATGTGGAAACAGTAGATAAAAGTAAGGCTATCGAAGCCTTTGTCAATGTCAACGACTCAACAAATGAAGGACTGAAATATCTTAACAAGAAATATTTACTGTACAATATCACCCGGAAGCAGCTCCGGGACCGAAAGATAGCGAATATTTGTTTGATAAGTTTATAAAGATGATGGAGGAGAATTTATAATATGCCACGCAGAACGGATATAAATAAAGTACTGGTCATAGGTTCAGGACCTATCGTCATAGGTCAGGCAGCGGAATTTGATTATGCGGGAACTCAAGCTTGTCGTTCATTAAAGGAAGAAGGAGTTGAGGTAATACTTCTTAACTCCAATCCGGCAACTATAATGACCGATAAAGATATAGCTGATAAGGTATACATAGAGCCTCTTACCGTAGAAGTCCTTAAGGCACTTATCATAGAAGAAAAGCCCGATTCAATACTGCCTACACTCGGAGGTCAGGCAGGACTTAATCTGGCGATGGAACTTGCGGAAAGTAAATTTTTGCAAGAGCAGGGTGTTAAATTAATAGGAACTACAGAACTTACTATAAAGAAAGCTGAAGACAGGGAAACATTCAAAGAGACCATGGAAAAAATAGGTGAGCCTATAGCCGCATCAAAAGTAGTGGAAGATGTGGACAGCGGTATAGAGTATGCCAAAAAGATAGGATATCCGTTGGTTTTAAGACCGGCTTATACTTTAGGCGGTTCCGGAGGAGGAATAGTAAATAACGAAGAAGAACTTATAGAGACACTTCAAAACGGGCTCAGACTCTCAAGAGTGGGTCAGGTCCTTGTGGAAAGATGTATCTCAGGCTGGAAAGAGATAGAGTATGAGGTCATGAGAGACTCTGTGGGAAATGTTATAACCGTATGTAATATGGAAAATCTCGATCCTGTAGGAGTACATACCGGTGACTCTATAGTAGTTGCTCCGAGCCAGACCTTGTCAGATAAAGAATATCAGATGCTCAGAAGTTCGGCACTTAATATTATCTCGGAACTTGAGATAACAGGAGGATGTAATGTTCAATATGCACTTAATCCGGACAGTTTTGAATACTGTGTTATAGAAGTTAATCCGAGGGTGAGCCGTTCCTCAGCACTTGCCAGCAAGGCGACAGGATACCCTATAGCAAAGGTGGCGGCAAAGATAGCCTTAGGTTATACACTGGATGAGATAAAAAATTCGGTTACCGGTAAGACTTACTCCGCTTTTGAGCCTATGCTTGATTATTGTGTAGTAAAACTCCCCAGACTTCCTTTTGATAAATTCATATCGGCAAAAAGAGTACTCGGAACTCAGATGAAGGCTACAGGAGAGGTAATGAGTATCTGTACCAATTTTGAGGGTGCTCTTATGAAGGCTATACGTTCACTTGAGCAACATGTAAATTCACTTGCAAGTGAAGATCATGCAAAGCTTGATGATGAAGAACTTATAAAGGAATTATATAAGGTAAATGACAGACGTATATGGGGCATAGCTGAGGCGTTGAGAAGAGGAATGAGCTACGAACTCCTGTTCGATATAACAAAAATAGATATATGGTTTATCAGTAAGATAGATAATATAGTAAAATTAGAGGCAAGACTAAAAGAAGAAAAATTAAACGAAGAACTCTTAAGAGAAGCCAAGAGAATGGAGTTCCCGGATGATTTTATAGCAAGTCTTACAGCAAAAAACAAAGATGAGATCAAAAAGTTAAGACATGAGTGGGGAATAAGAGCGGCATATAAGATGGTAGATACCTGTGCGGCTGAGTTCTCGGCACAGACAGCATACTATTATTCATGTTTTGACGGATACAATGAAGTTGAAACAGCAAGTGACAAGAAGAAGATACTGGTACTGGGTTCAGGTCCCATTCGTATAGGTCAGGGTATAGAATTCGACTTTTGCAGCGTACATTGTACATGGGCATTGAAGAAAGAAGGATTCGAGACCATAATCGTTAATAATAATCCTGAGACCGTAAGTACGGACTTTGATATAGCGGACAGACTTTATTTTGAGCCATTAACGGATGAAGATGTGGAGTCAATAGTGGATCTTGAAAAACCTTATGCGGCAGTGGTTCAATTCGGAGGTCAGACAGCTATCAAGCTTACCAAGGCATTGATAAAAATGGGTGTAAATATACTCGGAACTTCTGCCAATGACGTGGATGCGGCAGAGGATAGGAAAAGGTTTGATGCCATACTTGAAGATTGCAGGATACCAAGACCTCAGGGAAGTACGGTATATACTGCTAAAGAGGCTAAGGAGACGGCAGCAAAGCTAGGTTATCCGGTACTTGTAAGACCTTCATATGTACTCGGAGGTCAGGGTATGCAGATAGCGATATCCGACAAAGATATTGATGAATTCATGGCTGTGATCAATAAGCATACTCAGGAAAGCCCTATACTTATTGATAAATATGTAGTGGGTAAAGAGCTTGAAGTCGATGCGGTATGTGACGGAGAGGACATACTTATTCCGGGAATCATGGAGCATATTGAAAGAGCCGGCGTACATTCCGGTGACTCAATAAGCGTATATCCAGCCATGAGCATTGATGAAGAGATCAAAGAAAAAATAGTGGACTATACCGAAAAACTTGCTTCAGCACTTCATGTTATAGGTATGATCAATATTCAATTTATAGTAAGCGAAAGAGAAGTATATGTTATAGAGGTTAATCCACGTTCATCAAGAACAGTGCCTTATATAAGCAAGGTGACAGGAATTCCTATAGTAGAACTTGCGACAAAGGTGATATGCGGTAAGAAGTTAAAGGATATGGGACTTACACCGGGCTTACAAAAAGAAGCTGATTATATAGCAATTAAGATGCCGGTATTCTCATTCGAGAAGATAAGAGGAGCAGATATAATGCTGGGTCCGGAGATGAAGTCTACGGGAGAGTGTCTGGGTATATCAAAGAGCTTTAACGAAGCACTTTATAAGGCATTCGAAGGAGCGGGAGTTAAGCTTCCGAAGTACAAGAGAATGGTAATAACCGTTAAAGATGAGGACAAAGAAGAGGTCATAGAAATAGCTAAAAGTTTTGAGGAACTCGGCTATACAATATTCTCGACAAGGGGTACGGCAAGATCTTTACAGGAGGCAGGTATCAAGGCGTTGCAGATCAATAAGATCGAGCAGGAAAGTCCTAATCTTTTAGACCTTATCCTGGAACATGAGATAGACCTTGTAATAGATACTCCGCCTCAAGGTGTTGAAAGAAGCAGAGACGGATTCATAATAAGAAGAAATGCGATAGAGACGGGAGTAAGTGTATTAACTTCACTTGATACCGCAAGAGTATTGGCGGAATCACTTAAGAACAGAAGTGAGAAGTTATCGCTTATAGATGTTGCAAAAATAAAGGGAATAATATAAAAATAATAATAATTACTAAATTCATAGTTTTTTCATACTTTTTATATTTACAAACTCTATAGGGTAGGGTAATATCATGCTTGTGGCATATTTAATGTGTTAATATAGATTTTTGTCAAAGGTTTTTTCTGACGAAGATCCAATATTAAATGTAAAATTAAATATTGCCGCAGGCATTTTATTATGTCTTAAAAAGTAACAAGAAAAGGTGGAAATATTATGTTGGGAGAACAGGTTTTAGCAAGTTCTGTATTTTTGGCAGGTATACTTTCTTTCTTTTCTCCTTGTACTTTTCCGATATTGCCAGTATACATAGGTATACTAAGCGATGAAGATGAAGAATACAAGAAGTTTAAGATAGGGAATATATATATAGCGACCGGTGCAATATTGAAAAACGATAGCTTTTTGTACTGGGACTTGGTGTAAGTTTTGTAGTGCTCGGTTTCGGAGCCGGATTTTTAGGCAGATTCTTACTTAACAAATGGGTTTTTGTGATAGCGGGTCTGGTGCTGATCATCCTCGGTATACATCAGATGGATATTATACATATTAAAGCACTTGACAATATGCCGGGACTTAAGTTCCAAAGTACCAAGACAAAGGCACTGGGATGCTTTCTTATGGGAGTTTCTTTCAGTATAGGTTGGACTCCGTGTATAGGTCCTATACTTGCATCGATACTGGCGATATCGGCGACCGGAGGTACTGCACTTTACGGTGCTTATATGATGCTTTTGTATACATTGGGTCTTATGGTACCTTTTTTGGTAATAGTACTTATCAAAGTATTTACAGTCGGACTTTTAGAAAAGCAAATGGATTATGTGAAGAAACATCTTATTTTAATAAAAAGAATAGGCGGTGCTTTAATAGTATTTATGGGTATTCTTATGATGCTTAATCAGATAAATTCTATCACGGCTTTTCTTCAGGGCTTGTTCAGATAGTATAGCGGTTTGATCGATAGGTCTTGTGATATTGAGTAAGAATTAAATATAAATGAATGATGTGGTAGTAAAATATTCCCCACTGATTTTCATAGATATTCTATCGTATTTTAGATCTGATAAATATCCGTTTTGAAATTTCAATCGATATATCAGTCAGGTTATTTTGGCAGGTATTAAAATAAATAATATTTTTTGTAAGAAAAGGAGAAAGATATGTTTAATAAAATATATAAAACACTTATACTCGGAATGTCTGTAGCATTGCTTACAGCTTGTTCCGGAGGGGCAGCTTCAAACGGTTCTTCCAATTCATCACAAAGCGGCACTGAGGCTACAAGCGAGGATTCAAAAAAAGAAGGAGCGGACTCTGCTGTATTAAATGACGGAGAACTTGCACCGGAGATGGTACTGACTGATTGGGACGGCAACGAATATAAGTTGAGTGACCAAAAAGGCAAGAAAGTATATGTGAAGTTTTGGGCATCCTGGTGTGGTGTTTGTACAAGTACCATGCCGGAATTTGAAGAATTGGTTGCTAATCATGAAGGATTTGATATAATTACAGTAGTAAGCCCTGGACACTATAATGAACAAAGCAAGGAAAAGTTCAAAGAATGGTTTACTCAGCAAGGTTACAATATACCGGTATACTTCGATGACAGCGGTGAGGTCATGGAAGCTTACGGTGTAAGAGCATTCCCGACTGCGGCGTATATAGGCTCTGACGGAGTGCTTGTGGGAATACTTCCGGGCGCAGGTGATAATGCAAGAATACAGGAAGCATTTAATACAATAGTTAAATAATCGTTCCAAGTGGTGATTTGATCTTGTGTATCGTTTATAAATTCAAATAAGCGGGTGATCTTTAACGGTTTTGCTATAAGGTCGAAAATATACTAAAGCAGGGTTTGACGATCACTTAAGGCTTTATAAACGATACTGAACTTGGGACTTATCGAAAGGAGTATTTTTATGAAAAAACTGAAATTTATAACAGGTTTACTGTGTCTTAGCCTAAGCTTTACAACTGCTTTCGGGACTTTGGTATACGCAACACAAAAGTCTGCCAAGGTGGTAAAGAGTACGGAGGCTGAGGACGAAAGTGTAGACCATATTATAGTGATTGCAGCTCATAAGTCTGATAAGTCCAAGATCACACTTAATGATTATACAAAGAATAAAGACGGTTCATGGCATAAGAACTGGAGTGTAAACGGTATATGCGGTGCCAACGGAGTAACAGATGATAAAAAAGAAGGGGATAAGAAGACCCCTGCCGGATTTCAAAGCAACCATGAATTTCGGTATCAAGGATGATCCGGGAAGCAAGATAGAATATCACAAGATAGTAAAAGGGGATTTTTGGGTAGATGATTCCGAAAGTAAATATTACAATAAACTTGTGAATACAAAGGATGTGCAAAAAGACTGGAAATCCGCAGAGAATATGATAGCAGAAGCTCCGTTTTATAACTACGGTATAGCACTTGATTACAACAGCGATGCGGTTCCTTATAAAGGTTCTGCGATCTTCATACATTGTACAAACGGTAACAGTTCAGGTACAAAACTTAACACTACCGCAGGTTCAGCCGGATGTATACGTATACCGGAAGAATATATGGTAGAACTTATAAGATCTACCGATAAAAATACAAGATTTTATATTATCGCTGATGCGGCGACTTGGTATAATTCAAAATATATGAAATAAGAGTCTTATATTACTATTAGTGATCTTTATGGAGGATAATTATGATTGAGTTGGGTTATAGTAAGAGGGACATAGTGATTCCGCTATGTAAAGCCAGCACGGAGGTATTGGTAAGATCCGCCATGGAAGGATGCATGGGAAGAGTGTGGGTGGATCAGCTCGAAAATCCAGGCTTTTGTATCGTTAAGTTGGGAAATTATGTGTATCCCTTGGGGCTGGTACCTAACGGCGGTGACAGACTTTTGCAGCTTAGGGCTTTAATTATAAATGAATGTAACAGATCATATATAACTCCTCAAAATGAGACATGGGAATTATGGCTTAAAGAAAATCTTGATTGTAATTATAGAGTAGTAAGCAGATATGCACTGAAAAAAGATGAGCAGCACTTTGACAGAAAGGTTCTGCAATCTTATGTAGACAGCCTCGATAAGGATATGAAGATAAAGCATATAGATAAATATGCGTATAAGGTCTCATTAGCTGAGGAATGGAGCAGTGATTTTGTTTCTAATTTTGAGAGTGAGTCCAAATTTTTGGAGTACGGTATGGGATATGTTATCTACCATAACAGACAGCTTGTAAGCGGATGTTCCGCTTACGGAGTTTCCGAGGGTATGATGGAAGTGACTGTTGCAACCAGAAAAGATTACAGAAGGAAGGGGCTTGCTATAGCCTGTGCAGCGAAATTTATTCTCGACTGCATGGATAAGAATATCTATCCGAACTGGGATGCTGCTAACTTCCATTCGGTGGAACTTGCTCAAAAATTAGGTTATGTATTCGATAAAGAATATGAAGTATTTCAAATAGATATATAAATTTAATTATAAATTGACCGGGGTATGCGGACGATTTTTAGGATCGGCGATCCGGCAGGTCCTAAAAATAGTTCTCATACGGGTTCTGTAAATTTAACAATAAGGGTTGTCAGTGCGTAGATGTAATAAAGTACATCTATGCACTGACAGCTCATTTTTTATAAAACAAAAAAGAGCTTTTCGATCATATATATTATCTTCGCTTGATATTTATGATCTTTAGGCTCTTTTTTATCGGGAGATAATTTTAGCTATACAAAAGTTATAGTTTCGTAAGTAATTCATATTCATCAAAAAATAAAATTCAAGTTGTATTTATAACTTAGAAAAAAATAACTGCACTGTATGATGGATATACATTAAACTGTAAAACTGTAAGATAAAAAACAAGCTATTTAAGTATTTTATCGATCAAGATAACTTTGCCACTGCTCGCTTCCAAGGTAGAGGACATGTAAGTATCCTATCGCAGAGCCGGATGCTTTATTGCTTTGATTGGTTGAAAGTTTGGCAATACCTCCAACATTTCTTACCTCTAAGCGTTTCATGCCAAGATCACTTTCATCCGCCTCTTCATTCTGATCATCCGAATCACTTACATAGACTGCTGTAAGTTTGCCGTTAAGATCATATTCCGCTCCCCATAAGGTCACTATATGAGAGCTGTTTCCAAAAGTCTTGTAAGATATACCTATGATACCTTCATTTCCCAATATCTCTTTAAGTTTTTCACTTAAGTCCTCATAGTTTCCGCCATAGGTACGCTCGGTCAGCTTGACTTCCTTAAAAGCATTATAGAAAAAGCCGCCACGGTTATCAGGTGTCATATCTACATCTTCAAAATTAGTTCCGCCGGTTGCCTTTGGAGTGTAGCCGTTAATAAATAAGTCCATAAGCAGATCCGAATAAAAGCCCTTATCATTATAACCGAATAAAATTTTGAAAAGCTCAAATATACCGCTGTCCTGCTGGTTGTTGAAAGAGTTTCTGAGCCCTGAAAGGCTTCTTTGGGAGCGAGTTATATCTCCCTCTTTAGCTATATAGCTGTCTATATATGAGCTGTTTTGCTCAAGCCACCAGTGTAGCATATTAGCTGAGGCAGCTCCGAAGCAGAGGTTTTTATCGATATCTGTATTGCCGCCCGCTATTGACTTATTGCTGTCATACCATGAATTTCCCAAAATAAAGGGAGCTTTATGATCGATATATATATCAGAACCGGCATGAGTTACTTCTTTTCTAAAATCACCGCCTTCTCCCATCTTAGGAGCTTTAATACCCTTAGCCCAGATAATTGTTTTTATTTTGCCGTTCTCATCTGTATACTGTACTACATTATTATTCATGGCAGTAGTCAGTGAATCTTTAACTGCGTATGCTTTATTTTCTTTCTGCTCACCCGAATCATTTTCCTGTTTAGTATTGTTCTCTGTAGTATCGGGAATTTGCTTATTCTCTGGAACCACAGGAATTGAAGCTGCATTAGAAGAGGTTGCTGCGGTACTGTCATTGGCTGAGCTGTCATGGTTGTGAACATTTTGGTCGGTATTTGTATTAGTAACAGTACCTGAAGACGGGCTTGAAGAATTGGAATCCAAACCGGATTCGGTGTTGCTGTTTAAACCGGTATCGATGTTACCATAGCCTACATTATTGTCAGCATTGTTTGAATTGACAGTACTATTAACGGATCCGATGCCGTTAACATTCGAATCGCCAACTGTAGTGCTTGTGTCGCTGCTGTTCCTTGAATCGGAAGTACCTCCCAAAGAGCCTAAATCAGAGTTTGTTTTACTACTATTAGCAAAGTCGTTGTTACCGTCATAAGAGCTTACTCTACCACCTGATCCGCCTCTACCGTTACCGGAACCGTTACCGCCGCCTCCGGATCGTTTTATACCGCCCGAGCCTTTTTTAATCAAGCCTTTACCTGAGCTTAAGCCTTGATCACTACCCATAAATCCCTTTGTAGCGTCAAATTGTTCTTTAGCATTGTTATCGACCCATCTGCCCATAGAATTAATTCTGTAGCCATCAACTGTTCTGTCAGCGTACATTCTTCCCAAAGTAGCCGGGTCTGTGGGTTCAAAATAGTAACAATATCCGTCTATCCATTGCCAGCCGGTTAAAAGTGTACCTTGTCGAAAACCTTCGTTGCGATCTAAAAAGTACCAATTATTATCGATATCTTTAAGCCATCCGGTTTTCAGGCTTCCGTCATCATTAAAAAAGTAGTGGTTATTACCGAGCTTTTGCCAGAATTTAAGTGCCTTATAGTCCTTGTAATATTTCCAGGTACCGTTTTCTACCTTCCATCCTTCAATATTTGCCAATGAACTTACAGAAAAGATTAAAGACATACCAAGTCCTAAAAAAGCAGGAGCTAAAATCTTATTAAATTTTTGCATTTTTTATTTATAAAATTTCCTTTCACGAATTGATCTAACTATTATTCTTTTACAATTCTAAATTCTAGCACAAAAAAATGGCAAGGTCAAAACCTTGATATAACATACTATAGCCTTCAAGATCAAGTATATAATGATTTGTAGGGGAGTTAGTAACATAAACAATGATAATGGTTTATAGAAAACGCTTATAAAAAACTCCGTATAATTCAATCATACCCGCAACCCTTTTTCAAAGCTTTGACAAATTCACACAGACTGCGGAACTCGCTTGTCTGCCAAAAACCGGCAGACTGACGCTCAAACAGTCCTCGTCTGTGGAATTTGTATCTTGCTTTATCAAAAGGGTTAACCGCTAAAAAGATTGAATTATAAGGAGTTTTTTCTCTCCCGCCACACTACTGTTACAAAAGATTAGTGCTGTGTAGATATATTTATAATTGTTTATGTTGCCAAAGGGGAATGTGGGGGGGAGGTGTAAAAGCGACTTTTATTCCGAACTTATAAAAATTTCGGGTAAATTAATGATTTATATTGCCTAAGGTACCGGTTAAGGTAAATGTGTAGGTACACTTTTATCTGACGCCACACCCCCATGTGAATAAATGTTTTTAGATTTGAATAAAAGTCGCTGCCACATCTCCCCCTCCGCCTCCCACTTAGCAACATAAACAATAGCTATTTGTCTACTCTAAACCCATTATTCCGCTATTTCTTGCGGGCTGGTGATTACAGAAACACTCCCTATTTCAATCTTTAGCGGTTAGTACTGTTAATAAAGTGAGTTACAAACTTTACAGACGAGGACTGTTCGAGTGCAGCTCGCCACGGAGTAGGCGAGCACACGAGTTCCGCAGTCTGTACTAAGTTTGTCGAAACTTTATTAACAGTACTGCGGGTATGATTGAAATAGGGAGTGTTTCTGTTTAATTGTTGCCGTGCAACCATTTCTGAATAATGTTTGTGTTTCTGACCATTGTTTATGTTACTAACTCCCCGCTAAATCATAATTTAACAGTACTACATTTACTATATGTAATATGATATAATCAACGGATATTAATAAAATAAATTAAAGTCACTAAACGCAGTAGTTACAAGCCTTAGAAAAAAGAAAGGTTATTATAATGAAACCCTTAAAAGGCGATTATATTTTTTATGAATTAAAAGACTTGCTAAAAAAGAATATTAAGATCTGCAAAGAAGAGTAATATTTTTTGCTCTTACATACGAACAAGTAAGAGTGCAATATATTGTTGCTTAGCTTAATTTATACCGGAGTTTAAGAAAGGAGAATGATCTGTTTTTATAAAAGATAATAGGATCATAAGTTTAGATATGAATAGTACAATAGATAAAGATGTGTATACAGAAATCGCAAAGCTACTTACCTTAGATAAGGCAGTTCTTTCAGATTTGGCTTTGTGCTTTGAATCACCCAAAGCTTATTTTGATATGAATTTTGAAAGATATGATGAGCGTGGATTTGAGGGAAGCGAGGACCTTGATGTCTTGGCATGGATAGGCATAGTCGATGAACTTATTGAAAGCGGTGATATCATAGAACTTGATTGGAATGAGTGCCCGGAAGAGTTTATTCTGCAAATGAAGGACATGGCGGATAAGAAACATTTAAAAATAGAAGAAGAATGGTTTGATAAAAATGAAGATATAATTTTATGGTGCGAGATACTTGATCAAAAGTGGAAGGAGCAGGGATTTTGCGTGGGAGCAATGGATATAGACAGCGACAGTTATGTAATGTTTATTTGCAAAAATGAAATACTTGAAAAGCTTGTCCTGCTCGGAAAAAAGATAAGTAAGCGTTTTGATAGGGCAACAAATATGTAAGAGGCTGGCTTATCTGATGAAAAAATTATATAAGCATAACAGTATTACAGATATCCGGTCAAGCTTATGTATGTTTTGAACCTGCGGACCGATTGGTGTAAGATCATATAAATGGAGATTGGTTTATATATATTTGAGATAAACTATCCGTATTGCCTGAAGGGGGTGTAAAAATGCAGGAAAAAGTATTGTCTGTTAAAGAAATGAGAGGGGCTGACAGGTATACCATAGAAAACCATGTTTGCAGCAAGGAACTTATGTACAGGGCGGGAAAAGCCGTATTCGATAATTTACCGGAATATGTAAAAAGTGTCGCAATAATATGCGGAAGCGGCAATAACGCCGGTGACGGTTATGTGCTGGCAGGTCTTTTAAAAGAACATAATATAAGCTGTAAACTATTTCTTACAGAAGATAAATTTTCCGAAGACGGAAGATATTATTTTGATAAATGTACGCAAAAATCTGTAGAATATGAGTTTATAACAGATAACAGCGAGTATACGAAATTCGACTGTATAGTAGATTGCATATACGGCACCGGATTCAGGGGTGAAGTAAAGGACAGTATAAGGGTGATTATGGAGAATATAAATTCCTCAAAAGCATATAAGGTCAGTGTTGATATAAACAGCGGGATGAACGGTGACAGCGGTGAAGCCGATATTTGTATCGTATCGGACCTTACGATCTCAATAGGATATCTGAAAAACGGACTTGTAAGTGAAAATGCTGCTAAGAATATAGGAAAGCTTATAAATGTAGATATAGGAATAGTTTTACCGCCGGAGAATAGGGATGCCTTATAAAGAACTGATTAAAAATTTTGACAATATAAGATCGTATATGAGGGATTTTTTTGTATACGGTTTTAAGACAAGGGAAGATTATACGAAAAAAAGTCTGAGAAGCTATGATAACGAAAGGCGAAGAATACAAAACTGTTTGGGCGATCTTCTTTCTTTTAAACAAACACAAGCCAGAAAGAAAGTTTTTATATCACTTGATGGCAGAACTGCGGATCGAAATCCTTTGTATAAGGCATTCAAGGTGAAGTCTTTTACGGCTAAGGATATAAGCTTATATTTTATAGTTATGGACATCTTAAAAAGCGGGGAAAGTTACACACTTACCGATATGCTTTACATAATAGACTCGGAATATTTGTCGTATTTTAGAGAGCCGATGATTTTTGATGAATCAACTCTAAGAAAAAAACTCAAGGAATACGAATCTATGGGTTTGTTAAGATCTGAAAAAATATCAAAAAAGGTTGAATACAGTCTGGTAGAGGATGATATAAATCCCGAGAAATATAAAGACGTAATAAGATTTTTTACCGAAGAAAATATCCTGGGAGTAATAGGAAGTTATATAGAAGATAAATTTGAAAATTCAGACAGATATTTAAGTTTTAAGAATCACTATATAATGAATGCTTATGATACCGAAGTGATTTTTACTATACTAACAGCTATAAAAAATAAAAAGAAGGTAAATATACATGACTTCAGACATGGAAAGGTAAAAGAATACATTCCAATAAAATTATATGTAAGTACCCAAGGCGGAAGGAATTATCTTATGTGTAAATGTACCGAAGACAGTAAATTTTATGCGATAAGAACAGATTACATAAAAAGTGTAAGCTTAGGACAAAAGGCAAATGATTTTTCCGTCGTAAAAGAAAGGTTTGACGGTATATCAAAACATATATGGGGAGTAAGTTATAACGGCGGAGAGCTTGAACACTTTGAAATGGATATATATGTAGGTAAAGGAGAGGACTACATAGTAAAAAGACTTGAAAGAGAGAAGCGCTGTGGCAATATCCTAAAGATAGATGAAGAAACCTACAGATTTGTTGCCGATGTGTATGACAGTTATGAAGCCGTTCCTTGGATAAGAACTTTTTTCGGCAGAATAAAAAGGCTTGAGTGCAGTAACAAAACAGTAAGTGATCAAATAAAGATCGACATGGTAAAGATGTTCAAAATGTACGGAGAAGAAAATGATTTTTAATGAGGTCTACAGTGCTTATTATAAAGCAGTAAAGGAAATGCTCAAATATGCAGCCAAAAATGAACTTAACAAAGAACTTATATATAAAATAATAAATGAAGTTGCATTTGAAGAAAGCTCCTTAAGTATAGTCCCCTCTATAGAAAAAGAAGAATGGCAGGTCATTACAGGCGAATTAAAAACACCTATTAAAAACGATCCTTCTCTTTGTCTTACCTGGATCGAAAGAGCCTGGATAAAAACCGTGTTAAGAGATCCAAGGGCAGTACTTTTTAACTCTGAAAAAGAAATTAAAGAAAAGATAAGCGATGAAGAGATTTTATTTTCCAAAGAGGATACTGTCTTTTTTGACAGATACACGGACGGAGATGATTATGCTTCAGAGGAATACATAGCCAATTTCAAAACCGTTTTAAGAGCATTGAAAGAAAAAAAGAAACTTCGAATAAGTTTTATCAGCGGTAAAGGTCAGGTAAAAAAAGGATTATATACACCTATAAAAATAGAATATTCGGATAAAGAAGATAAGTTCAGACTGATTTGCAAGGCTAACGGGACCTTATATACCGTCAATATTGCAAGAATAGTAAACTGCGGTCTTAGCAATGAAAGTTTTTCGGATAAGGTAAAAGGCTTGGAATTATCGTTGAAAACAGTTGTATTTGACATAATAAACGAGAGGAAGACACTTGAGAGAGCGATGATGAAGTTTTCTCATTATAAAAAAGAAGTTGAGAAGATCGGAGATAATACTTACAGGGTGGTACTTGAATATGATAAGTACGAGGAGACCGATATGTTGATACAGCTTATGAGTTTCGGATCGTATATCAATGTTATCTCACCTATAAAAATAAAAAAAGAGATAAGTAAACGCTTAAAAAGGCAGATCGAAATATTTGAGTGGTAGTTCGAAACTTTTTTTCCGTGAACTTTTTGTGTTGTGGATGTAGAATAGCCCTACAAACAGAAAGGAGGAAACATGAAAACTATCGAGATAAAGGGAAAAGTTTCAACTGCTTTATGCTATGTAAATGTTGTGGAGGAAGATGCGATCGAACAGATCAAAAGGATGTGTGATTATCCGATGAGTGAGGGTTCACAGATCCGTATCATGCCGGATGTGCATGTTGGAAAGGGTTGTACCATAGGTACCACCATGACCGTTAAAGACAGAGTTGTTCCCAATGTAGTGGGAGTTGACATAGGCTGCGGAATGTATACGGTTAATATGGGTAAGGTCGATATAGATCTTGAAAGGTTTGATGACATAGTATACAGTATTCCTTCGGGTACGGGCGTTTGGGAAGGAAGACAAGAAAGATTCGATCTGACTAAGCTTATCTGCTACAGGCAGCTTAAGGATACAAAAAGAATAGAAAGATCTATAGGAACATTAGGTGGAGGCAATCATTTTATAGAGATAGATGAGTCTGAGGATAAAACAAAATATCTGGTAATACATTCAGGAAGCAGAAGTCTTGGAAAACAGGTGGCTGAAATATATCAAAAACTGGCTGTAGACCTTGATAAAGGCATAGGTTATTATCTTGAGGCAAGAGATGAAATTATCAGAAGCTATAAAGAGGCGGGAAGAAGAAGCGAGATACAGGAAGCACTGAAAAAATTAAAATGGGAAAAGGAGAATAAGCATCCTTCCATGCCTGAAGATCTGTGTTACTTGAGCGGAAAATATCTTGAAGATTATCTTCACGATATTAAGATCTGTCAGGATTTTGCAAGAAAGAACAGGGAAAAGATGGCTGAAATTATTTTGGACAAAGCTAATATTAAAGCTTTGGAAGTCTTCCATACTACCCATAACTACATAGATACAGATGAAATGATCTTAAGAAAAGGATCCATAGCCGCTCATAAGGGCGAGAAGGTACTTATTCCCATAAATATGCGTGACGGAAGTATACTGGCACTGGGTAAAGGAAATCCGGATTGGAACTATTCCGCTCCTCACGGTGCGGGAAGGCTCATGTCGAGAACAAAGGCTAAAGAAAGCCTTGATATGGATGAATATAAAGACAGTATGAAGGGGATTTTCACAAGTTCCGTGAATGAGGGTACTATAGATGAAGCACCTATGGCATATAAATCAATAAATGACATAATTGACGTCATAGGAGAGTCGGTAGATATAATTGAAGTAATAAAGCCTATATATAATTTTAAGGCTTCATAGGAAATGAGGTTAAAGATGATGAAAATGACTTCGGCTTATGCCAATAAGCTTTAAGACAGTTGGAAGATGATAAGAGTTTTTATACAAATCAAGAATCCGAATCCTGCACCTATGTAGCGGGATTGGGAGAGGAAGCTATAATTCCTGAATATGACTATGTAGCTGTAAGTAAAGAAATCTCAAGCATTGATAACAAGATACAAAAAATCAAACATGCCATAAATCTATCTAATGTGAACAGTAAGATAGATATAGAAGGAGAGATCCTAAGTGCTGATGTTATACTTGTAAGAATGGCTCAGCTTAACAGAAGAAAGGACACTCTTGATTTTATGAGGAAGATGCAGGCAAAACATAGACAGGAGAATCGTTCTTACATACCACGTACAACAAGTGTTCCCGAATACAGATATATTAATTTTGATTTGGATCTTGTTAAAAAGGATTTTGAAAAAATATCACAGGAGATCATGAAGCTGCAGATAGCACTTGATAAGTATAATCAAACATTTGAATTTGAGGTGGATATTTAGGCTTCTTTCCTTACAAAGCGCACCAAAACCGTTTTAAAAGACTCGTATAGGTTATGGTTTAAGGTGAAAGATTTATGTTATCGGTTATTTATTATAAATTATTGTTTAAGGTTTATAAAATCTATGGCATTTAACATGCCCTTAAATTTGCGCATTTGTAGAAAACTTGGCAACAGTCCGTGAGCATTGAAGTAAGGTTATATATGCTTATTATAATAATATAAAAATCATTTGACGGTATTCTGTTTAATAGGCTGTTGCATTTTAAGATTTTGTAAACAAATATATTATAACATTCTGTATGAATGTATTATAAGGTTTACGAAATCTTTTTTGCAGCAGCCTTATTTATATTTATTAGTTATTTATCAGATTAAAAAAAGGATATATATTTTCCGGCAAAAATATCAAAAGAAATGCTTATATAAGTTTCAAAAAAACAAAAAAATTGATTGACAAATTCAGTTTAATGTAATATTATATACACATGAGTTAGCACTCAAACAAGATGAGTGCTAACAAATAAAAAGGAAAGGCAGGTGAAGAAGTTGGAATTAGATGATAGGAAAGTAATTATACTGAAAGCTATCATCCAAAATTATATGGAGACCGGAGAGCCGGTAGGTTCCAGAACCATATCTAAGTTACCGGATCTGAAAATAAGTTCGGCAACTATCAGAAATGAGATGAGCGACTTAGAAGATATGGGATACATAGTCCAACCGCATACGTCTGCCGGACGTATACCTTCCGACAGAGGCTATAGATTTTATGTAGATAATATACTGAATGAAAAGCAACTGGAGCTTGACGAGTTTAAGGATCTGATGCTTCAAAAAGTCGACCGGCTTGAACTTGTCCTTAAGCAGATGGCAAAGGTCATAGCAACCAATACCAATTATGCGGCGCTGATAAGTGCTCCGAGTTATCAAACGGGCATATTAAAGTTCATACAGCTGTCTAAGATAGACGAATATAAATTATTACTGGTAATAGTACTCGAGGGCAATATTATCAACAATAAGATAATAGATATAGATAAGAACTTAAGTGATAAAGAGATATTTAATCTTAACTTACTTCTTAACACCAGCCTTAACGGTTTGAGTGTTGCTGATATGAATATAAACATAATTACAAAATTGCAAAAAGATGCCCTGGAACTGAGAGATGTGGTCGATAAAATATTGCAGGAGATATCTAACAGTTTCAGCAGTGATGAAGAATTAAATATCTACACAAGCGGTACAACAAATATTTTCAAATATCCCGAGCTTTCTCAAAGCGATAAAGCCAAGCGGCTTATAGATACTTTTGAAGAAAAAGCCAAGCTTAAAGAGATATTTGATGAAGTAAAGGATCTTGAATCCGATAGTGACGGTATACAGGTACACATAGGGGAGGAACTTCCTATACAAACTATGAAAGACTGCTCGGTAGTTACTGCAAATTATGAGCTGGGCGAGGGTCTTAGAGGAACTATAGGTATCGTAGGACCTAAGCGTATGGACTACGAGAAAGTTTTAAAAACCATACGAACTCTAATGCTTAAGTTGGATGAGCAATTTAAGCAGGATAAAACTTAAGAAAGGAGTGTAGATGTGGTAGATAATAAGAATTTAGAAGATGATGAGATAAAAGATAAGATCGAAGAAGAAACTTTAGAAGAAGTTAAAGAAGAAGAACAGGATCTGGAGGATATAAAGAAAGTTTTGGAGGAGGTTTTGAGTGCCGAGGAAGAAGCAAATGCTGCAGATGATGCTTCCAAAGACAGTAAAGATGCAAAGATAGCCGATTTGGAAGACAGACTTAAAAGACAGATAGCTGAATTTGACAATTTCAGGAAAAGAACCGAAAAAGAAAAGTCTGCAATGTTTGATATGGGAGCAAGGCATATTATAGAGGCTATACTTCCAACTATAGATAATTTTGAAAGAGGTTTAAAAACCGTACCTGAAGATAAAGAAGCCAAGGCTTTTTATGAAGGTATGGAGATGATATATAAGCAAATGCTTAAGGTTTTATCCGATGTAGGTGTGACAGCTATAGACTGTCTTGATAAGGAATTCGATCTGAACTTACACAATGCGGTAATGCATGTAGAAGATGAAGCCTACGGCAATAACATTATTATAGAAGAATTCCAAAAAGGTTATAAATACAAAGATACGGTAATAAGACACAGTATGGTCAAAGTTGCCAACTAACAGGAGGATTTAATTTATGGGTAAATAATAGGAATAGATTTAGGAACAACAAACAGTTGCGTAGCAGTAATGGAGGGTGGTAAGCCGGTAGTTATACCGAACTCAGAAGGATCAAGAACCACACCAAGTATAGTTGCATTTACAAAGACAGGAGAAAGACTGGTAGGTGAGCCTGCAAAAAGACAGGCGGTAACCAACTCAGACAGAACAATATCTTCTATAAAGCGTCATATGGGTACCGACTATAAGGTAACCATAGATGATAAGGCGTATACACCACAGGAGATTTCAGCAATGATACTGCAAAAGCTTAAGGCGGATGCGGAAAGCTATCTGGGAGAAAAGGTTTCAGAGGCGGTTATCACAGTTCCGGCATATTTTAATGATGCTCAGCGTCAGGCAACAAAGGATGCAGGTAAGATTGCGGGACTTGATGTAAAGAGAATTATAAACGAGCCGACAGCAGCAGCTCTTGCTTACGGACTTGATAACGAAAAAGAGCAAAAGATCATGGTATACGACCTTGGTGGCGGTACATTTGATGTATCTATAATAGATATCGGAGACGGAGTTATAGAAGTACTTGCAACCAACGGTGATACACATCTTGGTGGTGATGATTTTGACAACAGCATTACAGACTGGCTTGTAAAAGAGTTTAATAATGCAGAGGGTGTTAACTTATCAAACGATAAGATGGCTATGCAAAGACTTAAGGAAGCGGCTGAGAAGGCTAAGAAGGAGCTTTCAACAGCTACTACAACCAATATAAACTTACCTTTCATCACTGCGACACAGGACGGACCCAAGCACCTTGATGTAACACTTACAAGGGCTAAGTTTGATGAACTTACTTCAAGCTTGATCGAAAGAACTGTTAATCCGGTAAAAAATGCATTAAATGATGCGGGTATAACTGCTTCAGATCTCGGTAAGGTACTTTTGGTAGGCGGTTCAACTCGTATGATCAATGCACAGGAAAAGGTAAAGCAACTTACACAGCATGAGCCGAGCAAGACCTTAAACCCTGATGAGTGTGTAGCTATAGGAGCTTGTATACAGGGTGGTAAGCTTGCAGGTGATGCAGGTGCGGGAGACATACTCTTACTTGATGTAACTCCGCTTTCACTTTCTATTGAAACAATGGGCGGTGTTGCAACAAAGCTTATTGAAAGAAATACTACTATACCGACCAAGAAGAGCCAGGTATTCTCTACAGCTGCTGATAACCAGCCTGCTGTTGACATACATGTGGTTCAGGGTGAGAGACAGTTCGCAAAGGATAATAAGACTTTGGGAAGATTCCAGCTTGACGGTATACTTCCGGCAAAAAGAGGTGTTCCGCAGATAGAAGTTACATTTGATATAGATGCCAACGGAATAGTTAACGTATCTGCTAAGGACCTTGGAACAGGTAAGTCTCAACATATTACAATTACTGCCGGTTCAAATATGTCAGACAGCGATATTGAAAAGGCTGTAAAAGAAGCTGCTGAATTCGAGGCACAGGATAAGAAACGTAAGGAAGCTGTGGATACAAGAAATGAAGCAGACTCAATAGTATTCCAGACCGAGAAGTCACTTGAAGAAGTAGGTGATAAGATAGATCCGGCAGATAAGCAGACTATAGAAGCAGATCTTACAGCACTCAAGGAGTTAGTAGAAAAGGCTCCTGTAGAGACTATCACGGATGAGCAGGTTGAAGAAATAAAGAAGGCTAAAGAAAAGCTTATGGATACAGCTCAAAAGTTATTCTCAAAGGTATATGAGCAGGCACAGGCAGCAGGCGGTGAACCTGGGCAGGATGAAGGTGTACAAGGAAACGGTTCTGACGGCAATGATGATGTAGTGGATGCTGAATTCAAAGAGGTATAATATTAAGCTAGGGGAAAAATATGGCAGAAACAAAAAGAGATTATTATGAGGTGCTCGGTATAGACAAAAATGCTGACGATGCAGCGATAAAGAAGGCTTACAGAGTACTTGCCAAAAAATATCACCCCGACGCTAACCCTGATAATGCTGAAGCCGAGAAGAAATTCAAGGAAGCCAGTGAGGCTTATTCAGTACTTATAGATCCTGAAAAGAGAAAGCAGTATGACCAATTCGGTCATGCTGCCTTCGACGGTATGGGTGGCGGTGCAGATGCCGGCGGTTTTGGCGGTTTTGGCGGCTTTGATTTTGATGCTTCAGATATTTTCGGTGACATTTTCGGAGATATTTTTGGTGGAGGTTCGTCTTACAGAAGAAGAACAAGTAACGGTCCCATGAAGGGAGCCAATGTAAAGACCTCGGTAAGACTGACTTTTGAAGAGGCTGTATTCGGAGCCGAGAAAGAGATAAGTATCAATTTTAAGGAAGCTTGCGGTAAATGTAACGGATCCGGTGCCAAGCCCGGAACCAGTCCGGAGACATGTACAAAGTGTGGCGGTAAGGGTAAGGTAATGTTTACACAGCAAAGTTTCTTCGGAACTATGCAGAATGTCCAGACCTGTCCGGATTGTGGAGGAAGCGGAAAGATAACCAAGGAAAAAAATGTCCGGACTGTCATGGAAACGGATATATAAGCAAGAAGAAGACTTTACAGGTTAAAAGTGCCGGCAGGCATTGATAACGGCATGTCCATAAGGATGGAAGGACAGGGAGAGCCGGGAGTAAACGGCGGTCCGAGAGGTGACTTACTTGTGGAAGCTTTTGGTCAGTGCACATCCTATATTCAAAAAGACAGGATGAGAATATATTTACAACAGTACCTATAAGCTTTTGCAAAGGCTGCACTCGGAGGTGTTATAAGAATAAGGACTGTAGACGGAGAAGTAGAGTATGAGGTAAAGGCGGGAACACAGACCGATACCAAGATAAGGCTCAAGGGAAAAGGAGTTCCTTATATAAGAAATAAGAATACAAGAGGAGATCACTATGTTACTTTGGTGGTATCCGTACCTACAAGTATGACCAAGGAGCAAAAACAGGCTCTGGAAGCCTATGACCGTACTATGAATCCGGACAGTGAACAAAGTACTCAAACTACCAAGAAAAAAGGTTTCTTCAGGTAGTATACAGATTATATATAAAGGCTGCGGCAAAAGCATATTATGTGAATATTTTGCATAATAAAAGCTGCAGCCTGTTTTGGTAATTGTTTAGCCTTGTAATATCTTGATTAGAAGATATGTATGTGTTATATTTGATAAGGATCAGAGTTTTACGCTTACATAAGTATACGCTAATATAAGGATAGACAGAGTTTGTTTTGAGTAGCGTAAAAGATTGGATCAATGATTATACATGCAGTATTTCAAATCTGAAAATTAATAAATATAATACAAAGTAAAATATGAAAGGTCAAATACATGAGTGAAGTTAATAATGAAAATCCTTCTTCCAAGATTCCTCAAAAAAGCTTGCAAAGCTTATTCTTGAAAGAAAAATTAAGTCCTAAAAGCAGCGTAAAAAAACTGATAGCTGTAGTCAGCGGTAAGGGCGGTGTAGGTAAATCCCTTATGACAAGTTTGCTTGCTTCAGGCTTAAGTGCAAGAAAACACAATACGGCAATACTTGATGCGGATATGACGGGACCGTCTATTCCGAAGTCTTTCGGACTTAAGAATCAGGTTTTTTCAAATGATGATAAACTGATGCTTCCGGCAAAGACAAGGAGCGGTATAAGTGTAATGAGTATTAATTTACTTTTAAAAAACGAGACGGATCCGGTACTTTGGAAAGGTCCTATAATCTCACAAAGTATTAAGCAATTCTGGTCGGAAACATATTGGGAAGATATTGACTTTATGTTTGTGGATATGCCTCCGGGTACCGGTGATGTGCCGCTTACAGTGTTTCAGTCACTTCCTATAGACGGGATAATAATAGTTTCAAGTCCTCAGGAACTGGTATCAATGATAGTGAGCAAGGCTGTAAATATGGCTGTTAAGATGGATGTTCCGATAATAGGTCTTGTTGAGAATATGAGTTATTTTGTATGCGATAATTGTGAAAAGAAACATTATATATACGGAGAAAGTCATATCGATGATATTGCTAAAGAACACGGTCTTAAAGTTCTTGCAAAACTGCCTATGGATCCGTCAATAGCCAAGGCTGTGGATGCAGGTAATGTGGAAGATCTGCAATTGCCTTACTTAAAAGATGCTTTAGATGAAATAGAGAAAATGTTGTAGTTTTGGACTTGATGAAATATTCTTGCCTGCAATTACATTCGAATGTGTCAAAAAAGATTTTAGTATTTAAAATAATGGGTTATAAACACTCAAATTTATATATAGAGGAATACGCATATGCAGATGAGAAGTAATGATGAAGTTGATCGTTCCATAGTACAAGTACCGGAAATAGTGCAAGTGCCTAAAGGTATGCTTGCTTTTGCAAAGCAATTTCAGGAAGTAATGATGATGTACACCTGTGCTATAAGAGAGGTCAAGACTAAGTTCGAGGTATTAAACGATGAGCTTTCGGTAAGAAATAAGAGAAATCCCATAGAAATGATAAAGTCCAGGGTGAAGAAACCAATGAGTATAGTCGAAAGCTTAGTAAAAGAGGACAGCCCATAACACTTGAGTCAATGATAAGCAATCTTGATGATGTGGCAGGTGTAAGAGTAATCTGCTCTTTTTTGGATGACATATATGAAGTTTCGGATATGATAGCAAAACAGGATGATATAAAGATCATATCAATAAAAGACTATATAAAAAATCCGAAAGAAAACGGTTATCGCTCCTACCATATGATCATAGAAGTACCGGTATTCTTTTCGGACAGGAAGCAGCCTATGAAAGTCGAAGTTCAGATAAGAACTATTGCTATGGACTTTTGGGCAAGTCTCGATCATCAAATAAAATATAAAAAAGAATTTCCGGGTGCGGATATTGTAAGCAAAGACCTAAAGGAATGTGCGGATATCATAGCTGATACGGATAACCGAATGTTAAAGATCCGAAAAGTCATAGAAAGCAATATGGCAATAAATAATTCCAATGAAGACGATATGTAGATCGGATGACGGATCGAAACAGATTAAAAAGTGTTAAAAATATCGGTTCGGAATCTACTCCGAACCGATATACCGAATTGATTTTTGAATTGTTTATTATAAAATTTCCGCCATTTCCAGAAGAAGTTTTTCACTGTTGTTCCAGTCAAGGCAGGGGTCTGTGATGGATTTGCCGTAAATATGTTCGCCGATTTTTTGATTTCCGGCTTCGATATAGCTTTCTATCATAACACCCTTTACAAGATTTTCAATGTCTTTGGAATATCTTCTTGAATGTAACACTTCTTTTACAATACGGATCTGTTCCATGTATTTTTTATTGGAATTGGCATGGTTCGCATCTACTATAAGTGCAGGGTTCTTCAAGTCTCTTTCCATATAAAGACTGTAGAGGTGTTCAAGATCCTCATAATGATAGTTCGGTATATTAAGGGCATTCTTATCGACCGCACCTCTTAAGATAGCATGACTTAGCGGATTACCGGTGCTTTGTGCACTGTGACCTCTGAATATAAAGTCATGTGACTGTTGTGCCGCATAAATAGCATTAAGCATGACAGAAAGATCACCTCCGGTAGGATTCTTCATACCTACAGGGACATCACAACCGCTTGCGGCAAGACGATGTTGCTGGTTTTCCACAGACCTTGCACCTACTGATATATATGACATAAGATCATCAAGGTAAGATAGATTTTCCGGATAAAGCATTTCATCGGCAGTAAAAAGTTCGCTTTCTTCAATCACCTTCAGGTGCATACGTCTTATTGCTACTATGCCTTCATGAAGGTTAGGTTTTTTTTCGGGATCCGGCTGGTGTAACATTCCCTTATAACCGTCTCCGGTGGTTCTGGGTTTATTTGTATAGACCCTGGGGATCAAGAGCAATTTATCTTTGACTTTTTCCTGAATAGATGCAAGTCTTGCCGCATAATCACAGACCGAGTCTTCGTTATCTGCCGAACAAGGTCCGATGATGACTAAGAATTTATTGCTTTTGCCCTGCAAAACATCAGCTATCTCTTTGTCAAAAATTGTTTTTTTATGTACATAATCGGAACTTAAAGGGAATTCGTTTTTTATCTCATCAGGTCCCGGAAGTTCATCTATATAGTTTATACCCATACTGTTACCCTTTCTTATGTTAGCTTATTAGAGAGTTTCTCGTATATCTGAGATTATTTTATAATAATTATAAAATGCTTGCAAGTATTAAAAGCCGTGACAGCACAACTCTAAGTATAAATTGAGTATTACATTTTTATCAAAAGAATGCTTTTACTCATTGTTTTATACATGTATATGATGCTCTCGTGACCTTTATTGATGACTGATATGATAAATTCGTATAAAACAGGAGTTCGAACAGATAGGGGATTTTTACAGATACAGAACAATTGCCAAAAAGCTGAAAACTGTATATGTAAAAGCATTGAATAGGATTTGTATATATGATATAATATGAGTTTGAAATAAGGCTTTTTCAACTTTTATATTTCTAATAATAAATTAAAAGTAGAAAAGTCGGGACATTAACTGTCCTTATCAACGCCTGTGGAGACGGTAGAAAACCGGTTTTGGAAGCAGGAAGTTTATTACTGCGAAGTAATGAGCGGTTCAAATGTACTGAATAAAAGTACAGAATAGATTATTAAGGAGAATTCTATGAGTTTACAGGTGGAGAAATTAGAAAAGAATATGGCAAACTTGACCATAACAGTTAGTGCTGAAGATTTTAATAAGGCTATTACAAAATCTTTTAATAAGAATAAGTCAAGATTCAATATACCGGGCTTTCGTAAGGGTAAGGCTACTCAGGCAATGGTAGAAAAGTATTACGGTTTAGGTGCATTGTTGGAAGATGCGGTAGATATCGCTATAGATCAAAGTTACCCTACTGCAGTTAAGGAGTCTGAACTTGAGATAGTGTCAAGACCCGAGATAGATATCAAAGAAGTAGGCAAGGATAAGGATTTTGTATATGTTGCCAAGGTTGCGGTACGTCCTGAAGTTACTTTAGGTGAATACAAGGGTGTGGAAGTTACAAAGGCAGATGCTACCGTAACAGAAGAAGATATAGCACAGGAACTTTCAGCACAACAGGAAAAGAATGCAAGACTCATATCTGTAGATGACAGAGCTGTCGAGGATAAGGATCAACTTCTTATTGACTTTGACGGAAGTGTAGACGGCGTACACTTTGACGGAGGAAAGGCTGAGGACTATCCTTTAACTATCGGTTCTAAGAATTTTATCGCCGGATTCGAGGATCAGATCATAGGACATAAACTCGGTGAAGAGTTTGACGTTAACGTGACTTTCCCTGAGAATTATCACGCTAAGGAACTTGCCGGCAAGCCTGCTGTATTTAAGGTAAAGATCAAGGAGATCAAGAGAAAAGAACTTCCTGAATTGAACGATGAATTTGCAAGTGAGATAAGCGAGTTTGATACTTTGGATGCTTACAAAGAAAGTATCAAGGAAAGCCTCAGTGTTAAAAAACAAAAGAAGGCTGCCAATGAGAACGAGCATGCTGTAGTTCAAAAGGTAGTTGAGAATGCAACTATGGATATTCCGGATCCTATGATAGAGTTGCAGATCGACAAGATGCTTCAAGATTATGCATCTCGTATGCAAAGCCAGGGAATCTCATTAGATCAATACATGCAATTTACAGGTATGACTGTTGAGAAGCTCAGAGATCAAATGAGAGAGCAGGCTATCAATAATATAAAGACCAGACTTGTACTTGAGGATATAGTTAAGGCTGAGAAGATAGAAGTTGATGAAGCGAGAATGGAAGAAGAATTTGCCAAGATGGCATCACAATACGATATGGAAGTAGAAAAAATAAGAGAACACTTTGCAAATTCCGACAGCGATATATTAAAGAACGATATAGCTGTTCAGGAAGCTATAGATATGCTTGTAGCGGAGGCAAAGCTGGTATAACGGAGGTTAATATATGAGTTTGGTACCTACAGTCATAGAGTCAACAAGTAGGGGTGAAAGAGCATTTGACATATATTCAAGACTGTTAAAAGACAGGATAATTTTTTTAGGGGAAGAGGTTACGGATATAAGTGCCAATCTGGTCGTTGCACAATTATTGTTTTTGGAGTCCGAAGATGCTAACAAGGACATACATTTATATATAAACAGCCCGGGAGGAAGTGTGGTTGCCGGCATGGCTATATATGATACCATGCAATATATCAAGTGTGATGTTTCAACGATCTGTCTGGGAATGGCTGCAAGTATGGGAGCATTCCTTTTAGCCGGGGGTAAAAAGGTAAAAGATATGCACTTCCCAATTCTGAGATCATGATACATCAGCCTTCGGGCGGGGCTAGAGGACAGGCTACAGAGATACAGATAGCTGCCGAGCAGATATTAAAGAGTAAGAAGAAGCTTAATGAGATGTTGGCAGCCAATACCGGAAAGTCGCTGGAAGTTATTGAAAGAGATACTGAAAGAGACTTCTACATGTCTGCAAAAGAGGCTTTGGAGTACGGTATCATTGATAATGTTATAGAACATCATTAGGAGAAGATATGGCTAATAATTCCGATACAAAACCTTGTTGTTCATTTTGCCGAAAGTCTAATGAACAAGTAAGGAGATTATTATCAGGTCCTCCCGGAGTGTACATATGCAATGAGTGTATTATGCTTTGTGCAGAGATCTTAGATGATGAATTTGCCCAAGAGGAAGAATACGAACTTGAAGGCATAAACCTTTTAAAACCCAAAGAGATCAAAAAGTTTTTGGATGAATATGTGATAGGTCAGGATGATGCCAAAAGAGTATTGTCTGTAGCGGTGTATAATCACTATAAGAGAATAACTCACAGCAAGTCATCGGACGTGGAGATACAAAAAAGCAATATACTTTTGCTCGGTCCTACCGGTTCGGGTAAGACTTATCTTGCACAGACACTGGCGAAGATACTTAATGTTCCTTTCGCAATAGCGGATGCCACTACTTTGACCGAAGCCGGATATGTAGGTGAAGATGTAGAGAATATATTGCTGAAACTCATACAGGCTGCCGGAGATGATGTCAGAAGGGCAGAATACGGTATTATATATATAGATGAGATAGATAAGATCACTAAAAAGTCAGAAATGTTTCTATTACAAGAGATGTTTCTGGTGAGGGTGTACAGCAGGCACTGCTTAAGATCCTGGAGGGCAGTGTAGCAAATGTACCTCCGCAAGGTGGAAGGAAGCATCCGCATCAGGAGCTTATACAGATAGATACTTCCAATATCTTATTTATCTGTGGAGGAGCTTTTGACGGACTTGAGAATATAATAGAAAAAAGACTCGGTGCAGGAAGTATAGGCTTTAACTCTGAGGTAGCAGCAAAAAATTCTCACAGTATAGATGAGTTATTTAAAAAGACCCTACCTCAAGACCTGATAAAATACGGACTTATACCTGAGTTTATAGGAAGAGTACCTATTACTGTATCTTTAGAGATGCTTGATGAAGAAAGTCTGATAAGGGTACTTACCGAACCGAAAAATGCTTTGACCAAGCAATATGCTAAACTGTTTGAAATGGATGATGTAAAACTCGAATTTACCGAGGATGCGATACAGGAGATAGCTAAGCTTGCACTTGCCAGAAAAATAGGTGCAAGAGGTTTAAGATCTATTATTGAAAAATCTATGATGGATATGATGTATGAGATTCCTTCCGATCCGGGTGTGGGTATATGCATCGTCAATAAAGATACGATAAACGGTCAAAAACCCGAACTTGTATACAGGGATAAGGCTGTTAAGAAAAAACACAGAAAAACGATGGGAAAACCTGAGATAGCATAAGATTGGGGCTGCTGCAAACTATGGATTTAATATGTATGATACATGTTTGAATTCCGTTATGCGGCAGCTCCATTGGTTTATCTATAGGAGATTAGAAATAATATGAGAGATAATTACAAGAATATGCTTAGAGTTATAACTGTACCTCTAAGAAATATGACCGTATTACCGGGAAGCGTACAGTTTTTCGATGTAAGCAGGGAAAAGTCTATAGCAGCTATAGAAAAAGCTATGACTTTGGATGAAAGAGTATGTCTGTTTACACAAATACGAGCTGAAGTTCAAGTTCCGCAAAAAGAAGATCTTTATGAAACGGATGTTATGTTGCTATAAAGCAGCTTGTCAGATTACAGCAGGGAAATATAAGAGTTATGGTGGAAGGTCTGTCTAAGTGCAACCTTCTAAGACTTGAAGCTGGCGGGGCGTACTTAAATGCCTATGTAGCTCAGGATGAGACCTATGATATACATACCAAGAAAGTTTATGCGGATCCGGCAACTGAGTCGGCAATGGTAAGTATAGTCAAGGAACAGCTTTCGGAATACGGCTTGTACAATCCTAAATTCTCATCAGAGAATATACAGGAGATCATAGATACCGAGAGCATATATGAATTATGTACTAAAGTAGCGGCCGAGCTTCCGTGGGATCATAAAATAAAACAATCAATATTGGATGCCGATACTATAGATGAAAGATATGAGCTTATAGTAAAACAGCTTTTTAAAGATAACCAGGTTAATAAAATAAAATTTGAATTTCAAAAACAGCTTAGAGAAAATATAGATCAAAATCAAAAAGAATATATATTAAGAGAGCAAATGAAACTTATTAAGCAAGAGCTTAATGAGGATGTTGATAAAGAAGTAGAAGATTACGAGAAAAAATTATCTGAACTTAATATCGATAAAAGATCAAAAGAAAAGCTTTTAAAAGAGATAAGCAGATTTCAAAATATGCCGTCAGGTTCACAGGAAGCCAATGTAATAAGAAATTATCTTGATGTGGTATTTGACATACCATTCGGAAAATACACCGAAGATAGTAAAGATATTATTTATGCCGCAAAAATACTGGATGAAGATCATTACGGACTGGAAAAGGTAAAATCAAGAGTTTTAGAATATCTTTCTGTTCGAATATTAAATCCTAAAAGCAGCGGAACCATCCTTTGTCTTGTCGGGCCTCCGGGAACCGGTAAGACATCCATAGCAAAAAGCGTTGCGAGAGCCATGGGTAAAGAATACGTCAGGATAAGTCTTGGAGGAGTAAGAGATGAGGCTGAAATCAGAGGGCACAGAAAAACTTACATAGGAGCTATGCCGGGCAGGTTCGTAGAAGGCTTGAGACAGGCGAAGGTATCCAATCCTCTTATGCTTTTGGATGAGATAGACAAGGTATCGAGCGACCATAGGGGTGATACATCTTCGGCACTTTTAGAGGTGCTTGATTCCGAACAAAATTATAAGTTCAGAGATCATTATGTAGAAGTTCCGGTAGACTTATCAAAGGTGCTTTTTATTGCTACAGCCAACAACGTGGCTACTATACCAAGACCCTTGCTTGACCGTATGGAGCTTATAGAGATCAATTCATATACAGAGAATGAAAAGCTTCATATAGCACAGGATTATTTGCTCAAAAAGCAACTGAAAGCCAACGGTCTTGATAAGTACAAGATCAAGATGGATGAAGAAACTCTTAAGAAAATAATACACCACTATACAAGAGAAGCCGGAGTCAGAACACTTGAAAGGAGAATTGGAGAAGTATACAGAAAGTGTGCAAGGAAGATACTTGAGGAAAATAAAAAGAGCATAAGTATCAATGCCAAGAAACTTTCAAGCTATCTCGGTAAACCAAGATATAATTATGAGTCTGCCAACGAAACCGATGAGATAGGTATAGTAAGAGGGCTTGCATGGACGGCTGTCGGCGGAGATACCTTGCAAATAGAAGTAGCATCATGCCGGGTAAGGGCGGCTTACTCCTCACAGGGCAAATGGGTGATGTTATGAAAGAATCCGCTCGTATAGCATTAAGCTCGGTAAGGTCGATATCAAAAGATTATAAAGTTGCGGATGATTTTTACGATAAGCATGATATACATTTGCATATACCTGAGGGTGCCGTGCCCAAGGACGGTCCGAGTGCGGGTATAACTATGGCTACAGCTATGCTTTCAGCCGTGATACAAAAAAAGATCAGAGCTGATGTTGCCATGACGGGAGAGCTTAGCCTAAGAGGAAGAGTACTTCCCATAGGAGGACTTAAGGAAAAGATACTTGCAGCAAAGATGGCAGATATCAAGACTGTTATAGTACCTTTTAAGAATAAGATAGATATAGAAGAGCTTTCAAAGGAGATCACCGAAGGTTTGGAAATAGTCTATGTTAAAGAGTTAAAAGAAGTGCTTAAAAAAGCATTTGTTTAGAAGGATCGGGAGGGGTTATGCATATAAAACAGGCAGTTTTGGAAATAGTATGCGGTATTACAAGTGTATTACCTAAAAATGATCTGCCGGAAATTGCTTTTTTAGGAAAGTCCAATGTAGGTAAATCAAGCTTGATCAATACACTTATGCAAAGAAAGTCTTTGGCAAGAACTTCTCAAGCACCGGGTAAAACACAGACTATAAATTATTATAAAATAAATGATGAGATATATTTTGTGGATCTGCCGGGTTACGGATATGCAAAGGTATCGCAGGAGTTAAGGCAAAAATGGGGTAAGATGATAGAAAAATATCTTACTACATCTCCTTCATTAAAACTTATTTGTCTTTTGGTAGATATAAGGCATGAACCTACAGAGAATGACAGACTTATGTATGACTGGATAAAATATCATGGATATAAGGTACTGGTAATACTTACAAAGGCAGATAAATTAAAAAGAAGTGTTTTAAGTAAAAACATTAAAATGATAGAAAAATCTCTCAAAGTATCCGAAGAAGATATGGTAGTGGCTTTCTCATCGGAAACAGGGCAAGGAAGAGATGAAGTGTATGAAATAATTAATAATGCGATTTAATTTACGGATAATAAAAAGAGGCTTTGAAAAAAGCCTCTTTTTTGTAAGTACAAGTTTAATTGTTGTAATTTTATACTCTTACAATGTTTCGCCTGTTGTATAATTATCAGCTTATAATAAAGCTTTATTGACTCGTAACTTACTGATTTTGGACTACAGGATCTGTAGGGTCGAATTTTTGACTTGTAGGGATAGGTGTATCTATAGCAGGTTTCTCTACAGGACCTTTTTCATGTAAGTTAGAGTAGGTCATAACAGGAGTTCCCATTTTACAATTATGATATACCCATGCAGCATCACCGGCTCTAAGTCTTAAGCATCCGCCTGACTCAGCTATATCCATATAATTGTATGTATTGGCATCAAGTGCATAAGAGCTTGGTTTATCATAATAGATCAATGAATGGATGATAAATCCGTTAAAGAATCTTGATAAATATTGACAATAAATATCGTCATGCATAAACTTCCAAGCGTACTTAGCATATATCTTGTAGGAACCTAAAGGAGTATCGGGACCATCTGTAGACATAAATGTCTTAAAAGGTATGATATATCCGTTAGCACCGTCTCTTGCCATGATATACATTGTAGCTGTAGCCTTGTTGTACTTTATTACATAATCATTGGTAAGTCCCATAATAGGTTCAAGATCTGTAACAAGTTGTCCGTCCTCAGCAAAATAATACTTGTAACCGTCTATGTATTGCCAGCCGGTTTGAACAACTCCGTCCTTGAAGTAGTAAGGAGTATTGTTCTCAAATCCCCAACCTGTATAAGCAGCGTCATCGGATTTTGAGAATTGGAGAGCACCTGAAGCATCTCTGTAAACTCCCTCATAGAACGGAGCAAGCAAAAGTCCGTTTGTACTTTCCGGAAATTCCCTTGTCTTATCCCACATAACTACCTTAAGTGCTACTATATAGGCATCTGTGCCGATAGTTCCGACTGTTTGACCGTTTTTACCCCAACCGGTCACGGCACCGTTACTAAGTACAGCTTTGTAATAGATATCGTTAAGCACTCCGCCATAACCCTTTGCACGTATTTGAACAGCCTGAACTTTATTGTTTTGATCACCGTTAGGTGTCGCCTCTCCGGAGTTTATCCATGGAGACCAGCCTGAATTCATGTTAAATGCACGTGCGTAATATCTTCCTATACCTGAATGGTGTATCTGTAATCTCGGGAATCCTGAAGGAGAATATGCAAAAGCCTGAGCATTACTCGGTGCACCTGATATCTCGGAATTATCTACATTCCACATTCCGTACTTAAACATAATAGGTGCTCCGGTAATAGTATCCGGCGCTGTAAGATTATCTCCCAAAGAATTAAGATTAGCAGCATTTACGACCTCGTCCAAATTCAAGTTTTCAGGTTGGGTATAATCTGTTATTGCTAAACTTGACCTTACATCAGTTGCAGCTTGATTTGTTGAAGTTTCTGCAGAAGCTGTTTCGGCTGCCTGACCTTCAGCTGCCGCATTAGGATCAACAGAACTTGCATAAGTTGCAAATGAAAAGATAAGAGATAAGCTTGAAGCTACAATAAATAAGCCGCCTCTTACCTTATTTGATAAATACATAATTAATTTCCTCCTAAAATGATTTGAATTGACTTATTCATTGTAACATAAAAGTTAAATAAATAGAAGAGAATAAAGCTTAAATAAACTAAGAATTATTACTAATTTATAACGAATTATATAAGTAATATTTACATTGAAAATATATTCATTATCTGCTAGAATTTTTAAGGTTTATCAGAAATAATAAAAAACAGGGGGATAAGTTATGGACAAACACAATAAATTTAGTGCTAAGGATTATTTACTCAGTGTACAGCACCTTTTTGCAATGTTCGGTGCTACGGTACTCGTACCCTTGATCACAGGGTTGAACCCTTCACTTGCATTGTTCTGCGCAGGTGTAGGTACGTTAATATTCCATCTTTGCACTAAGGGTATGGTACCGGTGTTCTTAGGTTCATCATTCGCATTTCTTGCTGCTTTAAGTGCTATCATAAGACCCGAAGGGGAGGTTATTTTGGAAAATATACCTATGGCACAGGGAGGTATATTTGTTGCAGGAATAATATATCTGCTTTTTTCACTGATAGCATATCTGATCGGTGCGAAAGGCTCAGAAGAATATTTCCTGCGGTGGTGACGGGACCCGTTATTATAGTTATAGGTATCAATCTGGCTTCCGTTGCCATAACCGACTCTATGAACGGACTTAGTTTGGCGGACGGTATCAATTCGGAAATACTTCTGAATTTTTCAATTGCCCTCTTTACATTATTTGTAGTTATCTTATGCTCAATATTTTCACACGGATTTTTTAAATTGGTTCCTATATTGATCGGTATATTATCAGGTTATATATTATGTGTTATACTTTCATTGCTCGGGTATTACAAGATGGATTATTCGGCTATAATCAATGCTTCATGGATCAACATACCTTTTATTTCGACCGATTCCAACGGTGTGCCGTTTATGTCCTTACCTAAGTTTAATATGGGAGCTATACTTTCTATCGCTCCGATAGCTCTGGTAACATTTATGGAGCATATAGGAGACATAACAACAAGCAGCACTGTGTGCGGTAAAGACTTTATAAAAGATCCCGGACTTCACAGAACGCTTATCGGAGACGGTCTGGCTACAGCCTTGGCGGGTCTTATCGGAGGTCCTGCCAATACAACATATTCGGAGAATACCGGGGTTTTGGCAACTACCAAAAACTATAACCCCGCAATACTCAGGATGACAGCGGTATTTGCTATATTACTCGGGCTTTTGGGTAAGATCGGTGCGGTACTTCAAACCATACCGGGACCTGTAAAAGGAGGAGTAGAGGTGATGCTTTTCGGTATGATAGCCGCTGTAGGAGTACGTTCGCTTGCAGAATCCAATCTTGACTTCACCCACTCAAGAAATCTTACGATAGTAGGTCTTATACTGGTATTCGGACTCGGTTTTTCACAGCTTGGCGGTATTAATGTTCATATCGGAGAAATTACACTTAATATCTCCGGACTCTTTATAGCTGTGGTGATAGGTGTTATAATGAATATGATACTGCCGGATGTAGATGATAAATAGAAAACAGAAAAAAATGTTATACTATGAATGAGCGTAATTATTTACAAGATCAAGTGTGTACAAAAATAAATAAAGGAGGTTGGCTTTTAAAAGCCTGTATTTTATGAATAATAATGTATTTATAAACAATCATCCACTGGTTCAACACAAGATAACCAGACTAAGGGATAAATCAACCGGAACCAACGAATTTCGTTCTTTAGTAGGAGAGATAGCTATGCTTATGGGATATGAGGCGTTAAGCGATCTTCCGACTGAGGATATAAGTGTAAGTACGCCTATAGAAGAATGTATGTCGCCGAGCATATCGGGCAGAAAACTCGCCATAGTACCCATACTTCGTGCAGGTCTGGGAATGGTAGACGGTATCCTTGCTTTGGTTCCGACTGCAAAGGTGGGACATATAGGTCTTTACAGGGATGAAGTTACACATCAACCTCATGAATATTATTGTAAACTTCCGGATCCTATAGAAGAAAGGACCATAGTGGTAACGGATCCTATGCTTGCAACCGGAGGTTCGGCTGCGGATGCTATTTCTCAGATAAAGGCACACGGAGGTGTGAGTATAAAATTCATGTGTATAATAGCCGCACCGGAAGGACTTGAAAAACTTCAAAAAGAGCATCCTGATATACAGATATATGTAGGACATTTGGATAGGGAACTTAATGAAGATGCTTATATATGTCCGGGACTCGGAGATGCCGGAGACAGGATATTCGGAACAAAATAGAAAAATAAAAAAGCTGCTGCAAGAAATTACTTGCAGCAGCTTTTTTATGCCGGTGGCGAGACTCGAACTCGCACATCCTTGCGAATAACAGATTTTGAGTCTGTCGTGTCTGCCATTCCACCACACCGGCTAAGCACCGATAAATAATAACATAAAAATAAAAAAATAGCAAGAACTAAGACTTAAAACTTAATGCTAAATTTCTTATCAATTTGTAAATAAGAGGAAAATAAAACTCAAACTTAATATAAAAACGTGTTCTTGGGCTAAGTTCCGCAAAAAAATGTTTATATTTTTTTGATAATACCTTCTTATAGTTCTTAGTATTTACCAGTATAAGAAAATATATCCTATTTATGGAATTCTTAACAAAAGGAGAATATGCATAGTCGGTATATGAATCAAATGCTTCATAAGTTGCCTTTATCTCCTTAAAATATTTATGCTGTTTTTTTAGAAAGTCACCCTTTTGCAGATCCTTGGTCCAGGAACCGGAAACACCGACCCTGTAAACAGACATATAACTGTCTATATAGAAACTGAGTCCCTTAGAAGCCAAAATAATTTGCAAAGGTATGTCCATGACCGGAGCCGTAGCAAAAAAATCAGGAAGCTCTTTTATATGTTTGGACGGAAACATTAAAGAAGCGGTTGGGTAAGCCGATGTTTTATCAATGACCTCAGCAGCGGATAAAAACCTGTCATTTCTGTATGGTCTTATATTGGTTTCAGGGTAGGAACTGTCCATAGCCAAAGCTTTTGCCGCATGAAAACAAAGACTTATATTGGGGTCGGAATCCAGTATATCGACCTGCTTTTGCAATTTTTTATTATCGGTCCAATAGTCGTCACCCTCACAGATCGCAATATATTTGCCCCTTGCACGAGGGAAATTATATCTTTGAGTAACATTTGTTATACCAATAGAATACTGATTAACACTTTGATATATCGGTTTTATAATATCCGGATAAAGTCTCTCATACCTTCTTATAATATCGGCTGTTTTGTCGCTTGAACAGTCATCATGTATAAGTATTTCATATTTGAAATCAACCTTTTGTTCAAGGAATGATTTCAATGCCTGTTCTATATATTTTTCATGGTTGTAAGTAATACAGCAGATACTTACCTTTATATTATCATTTGTCATATAATTACCTAATTCATAAGTTTTTTGAAAATGTATTGATATATGTCCTGGCTCTTACTGTGCCAGTTGGCACACATATTTTCCGCAACAGTCTCATCCGGTACGGATATATCTATGGCTATAAGGTCATATTTGGCTTCGGAGAATCTTAAAGTGACAACATATTCCTTTGTGTCACTGTCATGATAGTAATCGGCTATGCTGCTTACTTCATCACGCATTTTGAATTTATTTTCGTTCAGATATTTATCAAGATCCGATATAACGGCTTCGGGTATATCCCTGCGGAAAAGTTCCAAAGTTTCCGATCCGTCTTTGGTCAGAGTATGTCTTGAAGAGTTATGTAATTTTGTATCGATATTTATAAGTTTAGCTTCCTGAAGTTCCGAAAGTACCTTTTGAACCTCAAAAAAATTGGTATACTCATAACTTAGAAAAAATCCCGCAAGTTGAGTTTGAGTAAGCGGGAAATTAACTTGCTTGAGCATATAAAGCACCATTAACTTATATAAAGTTGAAGAGTTTAGATCCATAATATTCTCCTGAAATATAGTAGGTTATTTTTTTATTACCTGTATTATAAAATAAAGCTGCCTATTAATATATCACAATATTCTTTTAATTCAAGTTTTTTTATGGTAAAATGTCCTTTACATTATGCAGTAGGTGAATGGATATTATGATAGAGAAAATAAATCAACTGGCAAACGGTACTGTAGAAACTGAAGTTGCTAAGCTTAGAGTAAAGCCTGAATATATAGATGTAGCGCTTATATACGGTAAGGAAAATAAGCTTGAACTTGAGATACAGTCCATGAATCACAGATACTTTAAAGGACTGGCTTATACGGATGACTTAAGAGTTAAAGTATTGGAGCCTCAATTTGGCGGATTAAGAACAAAAATTCATATTAAAGCGGATGATACTTGCTTTCTGAACAAAGAAGACATTGAGGGTAATATATATCTGGTTACTAATGCAGGAGAGATAACCGTTCCATATGTATTCAGATTGGGAATGACACAGACTGAAAAGTTGCTTAAAAATCTTGACAGCATAGATTCATTTGTAAAAATAGCGAAGATCGACTTTGATACGGCACTTCGTTTATTTTCGTACAAAGATTTCACCTTAGCTGAATTTATGAAGGATACAAGGGCGGGTGCCATATATAATGCACTGAAAACAAAAGATGCATCGGCTTTGGAAGAATTTTTATGCGCTTGTGGAATAAAAGAAAGGATAAGACTCAACTTTTCAAAGGAAAAATATGTATTTGCCGATAACGGTACCGATAAAACATTTACTATCCCCATAAGAAGGCAAAGCTGGGGATATTGCAAATTTGACGTAAGTTGTGAATCGGACTTTATTTATCTGAGTAAAAAAAGTTTGAGCAATGATGATTTTACTAAAGATACCTGTTATTTTAATTTTGATATTTCGGATGATCTGCCGCCTTCAAGACACAATAAGGCTGTAATAACCTTCTCGAATGCGGTAAGTGAATACAAGATAGAAGTAGAGCTTGTTTCCAATCAGGTAAAAAAAGAAGAGATAGACAACTCTTATAAAAAGAACATTAGTTCATACTTTAATTTGCGTATACAATACGAGTATGAGCCGGAAGATATTATTCCGGAGCTTATGATGTTGGAACTTGATGAACTGATATCAAAAGGCATAGAGGTAAAAAAATACAGTTTCCTTAAAGCGGAGGCTCTTTGTCTTTTAAAAAGATATAAAGAGGCGGAAGAAATACTGGATGCCTTTCATGACAGTGTAGTGGCATTAAAGGACGAGGAAGCCCTTGACTATGTATTATTTGAATATATTATTGCGCTTATTGAAGATGATGACGTTATAAGTCATGATTTTGGAAAAATTTTGAGAAGACTTATCAGTGAAGGGGAGTATCAACTTATGCCTCTTTTGATAAAGTTTGACAGAAGATGCAAATATAAGCCCTCTCTGGTATTTGAACTTATTAATGAGGCATTTTATGCTGGAAGCAGAAGTCCCTTCCTATATCTTGCATATATAAAATTTATTTCACAGAATCTCGATTTTCTTCATGACCTTACCAATCTGGAATTACAGGTATTTAATTTCGGGATTGACAGAGGTTTATTAAGTAAGGAACTTATAGACGAGATAGTTCAAAGGGCGAAGAGTATAAGAAAATACTCGGGACTTACATATATATTATTTAAGAAGATCTATGATAAATTCAAAGAGGCTGCATATCTTGAAGCATTATGCTCTGTAATCATCAGAGGAGACGTAAGAGAACCTTATGTCAACGAATATTTTGAGAAGGCGATCGATGATGATCTGGAACTTTTCGGTATATACGAGCAGTACATCTATACCCTTAAAAAAGAAAAGGCAGGTCTTTTTAAAGAAAATATTTTAAATTACTTTTTGGGTGATAATGCCCTAACACCGGATTACAGAGCCTTATTATATGAAAATGTTGTTTTGTATGCCGATAAAAGCTCAAAGATATACGAGGAATACAGACCGCTTATATATCAATTCATGTTGGAACAGATCAATGCCCGTGCTATTAGTAAGCCGCTTATAAGTATTTATAATGAATTTATTAATGCGGATATGGTAGACAGCAGACTGGCAAGAGTACTGCCGGATATTGTAACGGCACAGATGCTTAAGCTTGAGAGGGACGATGTCGAAAGATAGTTGTTGTATATCCCGAGCTTAAGTCTGAGAATGTATATAAATACGACAGCGACCTATACTTTGTTCCTATATATTCCAAAGAGGCGATAGTATTTTTACAGGATGATAACGGAGTAAGGTATTATGTCGAGACCGATAAGACCATTTTAATAAAAAATAAAGATGAGGTACTTAATCGTTGCTATCAAATATATCCCGAACATGTAGTCTATAAACTTGCAAAACTGAGTTCTATTCTTGCATCGGGACATATTGCTGCTGAGGATGTAACACTTATACAAAGAGCGGCGGTCGATAACAGCCTTTCGGATATATATAAGGCAAATGTTTTATCAAAGCTTATCGATTACTTAAGAGAAGACAGCAAGACTCCTTCGGGACCTGATATATGGAATGTCAGCAACAACCATGACTTCCTCCTAAGAGCCGGTACGGATACTCATATTTCCGTGACCGACAGAGGTAAAATATGTGATACGCTTATTAATTTGGGATATATCAATGAAAGTTATCAAATGCTGCAGGTACTGGGATTGGAAGTAATAAGTCCCGAAAGTGCACGCAGACTTTGCAATAAATTAATAGTCGATAGGACAAAGTTTGATCCCAATGTGGTAAAATATCTTGCTTTTAAGGTATTTAAACAGGGAAATTATGATATTAATATCATAGAGTATCTGTGCAGGAATTTTAACCACTATATCAAAGATATGTACGATCTGCTTGAAAGAGCCATTATCGATAATGTTGACACCTACGATCTGGAAGAGAGGGTGCTTATTTACATGCTCTTTACAGGCAACCTTACCAATATAGATCAGGTGTTCGCCTGGTATGTAAGCAGAAAGAAGACCAATGTAACTATAGTTAAGGCATATTTTGCGGTCAAATGTGTGGGATATTTTATCCATGACGAAAAAATATCCGCACATGTATTTGAAAGGCTTGAGCAATCCATTCTAAGTATGGATGATTACACAAGCATACCTATGATATACCAGCTGGCAATTACAAAATATTATTCTGAACTTGCGGTATTGGATGAAAAACAGCAAAAAGTAGTGAGTGATATTATAGATAACCTTATGGCTTATCCTATAGTATTCCCTTATTTTAAGAAACTTACAAAGTATGTCAGTCTGCCGCAGGATATAGTGGATAAAGAATTTCTCGTATACAAAAGTTCTTTGGAAAAGAGTCCCAGACTAAAGAGCAGGGTATATCCTTATGATGCAAGTTTCACCGAAGAGAGGTTTGATTATCATTATATGAATATATATATCAAGGAAAGGCTGCTCTTTAGCGGAGACAGATGGGAGTACATGATATATGAAGAGATCGAAGAACAGGAAAAACTGACACAGAGTGCGTCTATAGTGCATGAAGAGGCTATAGAGGCTCTTAGTTTCAGCAGATTTGACAGAATAAACGAGATAGATATATTGTTAAATGATGATGAAGTTGATATATATGATGAGAACCTGATCAAAGACAGACTTGTGAAGTATTTGATCGATGATGAAATTGCCAGAGAAACTTTTAATTTGATGATGTAAGAAACGAGGCTACTATAATGACAGCACATGTTTGGAATTGATATATGTGATTATAGCACATCGATAGTATCATATGCCGATGATAAGGCATTTCGCTTTCCGACCGCTATATGTAAGGAGAAAGACGCAGACGGATGGTATGTCGGAGAAGAAGCTTATGCTATGGCTTTAAGCGGTAGAGGTGTTATAGTCGATAAATTATTAAATCTTACTATAAGAGGAGGTACTGCCACATTAAACGGAGTGAAATACCAAGGTGCGGAGATCCTCAAATACTTTTTAAGGTTGATCATTGATATCAGTTTAGAAAAGTTAAAAGTCGGTTATCCTGATAAGATAGTAGTATCTATACCAAAGATCGATATAGATATAGTTGAGAGGATCACTTCATGTCTGGTAGACCTTGGATATTTAAAGCAAAATATAAAGGTCATAAGCAGGTGTGAGAGTTTTATATACTATGTTATGAGTCAGGGTAAAGAAATATGGAACAATCAGGTGGGGCTGTTCAGTCTGACGGATGCAAAGCTCACATATTATGAACTTAAGGTAAGCAAGACTTCAAAAAGATTTATAGTTTATGCAGAAAGTAAGGATATGGACGAGGGATTTAATTTGGATCTCTTAAATAATTCAGCCGGTGCAAAAATGGGCGATAAGATACTTACAGCCTGTGCGGACAGAATACTTAAAAAGAAAGTATTCTCTACGATAATGCTGACAGAAAAAGGTTTCGAAAACCTTGATTGGGCAGTTAATTTTAAAAAGATAATCTGCAGCAGAAGAAGAGTATTCGTAGATATGGATCTTTTTGCAAGAGGTGCCTGTGTAAGAGCTGTTGATCTGATAAGTGATAAACCTATATTTAATTTTACTTGTATATGTGACGGAAGACTTGATACGGATATCAGTATAAATATACAAAGAAAAGATAAGGAAGTACCTCTGATGCTTGCAAAAGCCGGTGAAGCGTGGAACGAAGCGAAGGCATCTTTTAGGATCATAGCGGATTCCGTACCGGATATAGAATTGCATCTGGAGCCTATTGACATATATAAGAAAAGACGAAGCATAAAAATACCGCTGAATTTTATGCCGGCAAGGCCGCAAAAGGCTATGAGACTTGATATAAAGACCGAGTTTAAGAATGCCGGTACAATGGTGCTCAGTTTGGAAGATGCGGGTTTTGGAGATCTGTATAAAAAAAGTGAGGCGGGGATGGTACAAGAGGTTGACTTATGGGATTGATACTATGTAGCAAAAATGAAGCTAAGAAGCCTTATTTTATAGAGGAATTATCCGTTAATATCTACAGTATAGAGGAGCTTTGCTATATTATATATGAGCATCCTTTACTGGTTATCGATAATTTTTTATCTCCCGGTCTTATAGAGTTTATAAAGACAGATCTGAACATGAGTATCCTGGGGGCACAACTAGATAAGATGAAGCAGGAAAGACATGCCGAAGACAGTATGCTTATATATATACTTGAATTTACGGAAATATATAAAAATTCCGAGATAAGCAGATATAGATCTGAGCTTAATAATTTCAGGAAATTAAAAAAAGCCGATTATTTGAAGGAAAAAGCCGATTATATGTTCAGACTCAGAAGATACGGAAAGGCTATAAGATATTATAAGGCGGTCATAAAGATGTCTGTGGAAAAAAATCCGAGAGATAAACTTTTAGCCAAGACATATCATAATGTGGCAAGTGCATTTGCGAATCTTTTTATGTTTGATAAGGCTTATGAGTATTATGTACAGGCGTACAATATACTCGGAGATAAGCATATACTTAAAAGATTGTATCTTTTATCCTACCTTGACAGGAGAGAAGAGATAAGGCTAAGTACAGTGAGAGTCTGGGAGCCGATATTATGCAATATTGGGATGAAGAATTCAATCAAACCGTTACTAAGGTAAAGCAGGCTATAAATAAAGAGGAAATTGACAATATTTTCAAAAAAGACCCTATAAAACTCAGAAAACTTCTTATAGAAGAAATTTCTAAATTCAAGGTAGATTATAGAAATATGATATAAATAATTTGCTTGTTTTATAAATAATAGCAAATCAGGGTATAATAAAAAAAGAAAAGGACAGGATTTATGAAAGAGTTGGAAAAAAACTACGATCCTTCTAAAATAGAAGCGAAGATATATAGAAATTGGCTTGAAAAGAAATATTTTCACGCAGAGGTCAATAAGGATAAAAAGCCTTTTACCATTATTATGCCTCCGCCTAATATTACGGGGCAGTTACACATGGGACATGCCCTCGACAATACCATGCAGGATATTCTTATAAGATATAAAAGAATGCAGGGATTTGAGGCTTTGTGGCAGCCCGGAACCGATCATGCGGCTATAGCTACAGAGGTAAAGATAATAGATAAATTAAAGGCTGAAGGTTTGAGTAAGGAAAGTCTGGGAAGAGAAAAATTTCTTGAAAAAGCCTGGGAGTGGAAAGAAGAGTACGGATCCAAGATCATAAATCAATTGCAAAAGCTCGGTTCATCGGCTGATTGGGAAAGAGAAAGATTCACCATGGATGACGGATGTTCGAAAGCGGTTGAAGATGTATTTATAAAGCTTTATGAAAAGGGATATATATACAAGGGTTCAAGGATCATAAATTGGTGTCCGGTCTGTCAAACCACCATATCCGATGCGGAGGTCGAGCATGTGGAGATGGATTCTTATTTTTGGCATATTAATTATCCTGTAGACGGTGAAGAGGGTAAATTTATAGAGATAGCCACAACAAGACCCGAGACTATGCTTGGTGATACGGCGGTAGCTGTTCATCCCGATGATGAAAGATATAAGCATTTGATAGGCAAGAATTTAGTACTTCCGCTTGTGGGAAGACTTATTCCGGTGGTTGCCGACAGTTATGTTGATAAGGAATTCGGTACAGGTTGTGTGAAAATAACTCCGGCTCATGATCCCAATGACTTTGAAGTCGGAAAAAGACACGATCTTGAAGAGATCAATATAATGTTCGATGACGGTAAAATAAATCTGCTGAACTCAAAATACCATAACATGGACAGATACGAAGCAAGGAAGTCCGTCGTGGAAGACCTGAAGAATCAAGGCCTTTTGGTAAAAACTGTTGCACACAAGCACAGTGTGGGTACTCATGACAGATGTAAGACTATAGTTGAACCTATGATAAAGCCTCAATGGTTTGTAAAAATGGAAGAAATGGCAAAACCTGCCATAGAATCTGTAAAAAGCGGAAATCTCAAATTCGTTCCGGAGAGCTTTTCCAAGATATATTTGCACTGGCTTGAGAATATAAGAGACTGGTGTATATCAAGACAGCTTTGGTGGGGACACAGGATCCCGGCTTATTATTGCAGTGAATGTAAGCACATGGAGGTAAATAAGGATAAGCCTTCATACTGTTCTGCCTGCGGTAAAGAAAGAGAATTTATACAGGATGAAGATACCCTTGACACATGGTTTTCATCTGCCTTATGGCCTTTCTCAACTCTGGGATGGCCGCAAAATACGGATGAACTTTCTTATTTTTATCCTACGGATGTGCTTGTTACAGGTTATGATATCATATTCTTCTGGGTAGTAAGAATGGTATTCTCGGCTCTGGAACAGACCGGAAAGAGCCTTTTAATACAGTTCTTATTCACGGACTTGTTAGAGATTCACAGGGAAGAAAGATGAGTAAGTCCCTGGGAAACGGTATAGACCCTCTTGAAGTTATAGACAAGTACGGTGCGGATGCACTCAGAATGACTTTAATGACAGGTAATGCTCCGGGAAATGACATGAGATTTTATTTTGAAAGAGTAGAGGCAAGCAGAAACTTTGCGAATAAGATCTGGAATGCATCAAGATTTATAATGATGAATGTTAAGGATGACAAGGAGCCGGTACTTGATAAGAGCAAACTGAAGATAGAAGATAAGTGGATACTTTCAAAGAGTAATTCAATTGTAAAAGAAGTTACAGAGAATCTGGATAAATACGAACTGGGAATAGCACTTTCAAAGATCTATGATTTTTTATGGGAAGAGTTTTGCGATTGGTATATAGAAATGCTAAAGCCAAGACTTTGGAACGAGGCTGATGAGAGCAGAGAGACCGCACTTTGGGTATTGAAAAAAGTACTTAAAGATATGCTTAAACTTTTACATCCGTTTATGCCTTTTATCACAGAGGAGATATTCTTAAATTTAAGTGATGAAGAAAGTATAATGATATCCAAATGGCCCGAATATGATGAGAGTTTGGATATGAGATCGGATGAGGATAAAGTAGAAAGTATCAAGGCGGCTGTAAGGGCAATAAGAAACATACGAACATCTATGAATGTAGTTCCGAGCAAAAAGCTGAGCATACATATCATCAGTAAAGATGAGGCGGTACGAAATGTATTTGAAGAATCAAAAGTGATGTTCATGACTCTTGCGGGGGCTAATGAACTTTGCATAGGATCCGAGAAAACCAATATTCCGGATGATGCAGTTTCTGCGGTCATAGCCGGAGCCGATATATATATCCCTTTTGAGGATCTCGTAGATGTCGAAAAAGAAAAAGAAAGACTTAAGAAAGAAGAAGTGAAGTTACTTGCGGAACTTGACAGAGTAAATAATATGCTCGGAAACGATAAATTTATATCCAAGGCTCCGGCAAGTAAGATAGAGGAAGAGAAGGAAAAACTCGATAAGTATACAAAGATGCTCGAACAGCTGAGAGAGCAACTTATCACTTTGGAGAAACGCTAACAGGAGGTTTCTATATGATTAATTTTGATGAAGAATTGGCTCGTTTTAAACCGAGCCTTGACATATCAAGGGTCGAAGAAGAAATAGTGAGGACGGATATGCATGATATGTCGGATATTATAACAAGGATCATACAGCTTGAATCAGAGGGGCGTTCTTAATGAGTGTAAAGCAACGTTGTATATATATTTCAAATAGCTATTATAATCTTGCGCTAAGTCATGCCAAGAGCAGAAATTTATCGATGGCTATCACGTATATAAAATACTCTTTGCAATTTAACAAACAAATATTCCTGCGAGAAATCTTTTGGGGCTTCTGTATTATGAGATAGGTGAAGTAGCCGAAGCCCTGGTCGAATGGGTGGTAAGCAGTAATATAAGCAGTGAGAACAATATTGCAATAAAATACATCAGGATATTAAGAGACAGCAAAGGTGAGTTGGAAAGACATGAGCAAAACATAGGCAAATACAATGTTGCCCTGTCCAATGCCTTTGCGGACAGTAAGGATCTTTCTATTCTGATGCTTAACAGAATTACCGATATCAATCCCAAATACATTAACGCTCAATTACTTTTAGCACTACTTGCTATGGAGAATGAAGATTATAAAAAAGCCGGCAAGTGTATAAAAGCTGTGCTTAATGTAGATAAGAGCAATCCAATAGCATTGTCGTATGCTTCGAAACTAAGAGAGGGCGGCAGATCTGAAGCGGGAAGGAACAGGCAATTTGAAAGTAAGCGAATGTCCAAACTTCTTGAAGATGACGTTATAATACCCAAGGGATATTCCGAAGGGTTCGGCTGGCATACTGCGGTAAACATACTGATAGGTCTTCTTATTGGAGCTGCCAGCATTATATTCTTATATATGCCTACTGTCAAAAACAGAATGAACATGGAGCATAACTTTGAGATTATGAAGATAAGTAATCAGTTAAGTGCATCCAATGCAAAAATAGATGAGCTTACAGAGTCAAAGGATGTGCTTCAGGCGGAGATAGATCGTCTTACGGAAAATGCGAATACTTCCGATGAGTCAAGTACTTACCAGATAACCCAATATCAACTATTGATAGGAATACTTGACGCATACAGAAAGAATGATTTTACACAGGCGGCATTTCTTTTTGCGGGGCTTGATACGGATAAGCTTCTGGATATAGATGACGGAAGCAGAGTTTCACCTACTTCGATATATAATGAGTTAAGTGCAAAGATAACACAGGACGGTCCTAAACTTTTGCTGGACAAAGGTAACCAGTTCTTTAATGCCGGAGACTATGCAAATGCTATAATTTATTATGATAAGAGTCTTCTTATCTCACCTTCTTTCGTACCTGCTTTGTATAAAAAGGGTATGGCATATAAACTTAGCGGTGACTCGCAAAATGCCAATACTATATTCGGAGATATTATAATTAATTATCCGGACAGTAATGAGGCTAAGCAGGCTAAGACAGAGAGAGGATACTAGTAACTTAATAATTCATATACATATAAAAACTCCTTGTAATCAAATATTCGGTTTTATTCAATAAATACCGATTTTAATTACAAGGAGTTTTATTTTATCATTATGTTTTAATAACTGTATTATGGATATCAGTTCACATAACCGGGACCATAGCCGCCCGGGGTATTGGTACCGGAGCTTGGTGGCGAGTAGATATCCGAAGCATCCGATTCGGAAGGAGCCGGAGCCGGAGCACCGGTATGAATACTACACTTTCTCGGATAAGAGAAATAAGAATCATCTGTAGTACTGTTGCTGTCCGGAAGCTTCATAATAGTTTTGCTTCTTGTACTTGGGCAAAATTGAGTTGGTTTTTGACCCGATTCGGAACACACTCTAATGCTGCTGTGAACATCGCACTTTTCGGTCGGAACAGTACCTTTGGCAAAATATTCGGTGTAGGTGGCATTGCCTCTCGGATCGGAAGAACATACACCTGATATGGGAAGTTTACCTGATTTTCTGCATATTACCGCAGTTTCTATATCGGAGGGCTTCGTAAATTCGACATTTTTAAGCTTTTGAGAATCATGTACCTTAGTCATGATCTTTTTCCAAATGATCTTATGATACGAAGTACCGCTGTCTTCCTCACTGAGTTTTTGATTCTCATCAAATCCCGACCATATTCCGGCAGTGTAATAGGGTGTATAGCCTACAAACCAAATATCATTACTTCTTGAGGTAGTACCTGATTTTCCGGCACAACTCATATTATCAAGGTGAGCCTTGGTACTTGTTGAATTAACACTTACACTGGACCTTGCAAACTTCCTGTTACTTATCATAGATTCCCTCATGGCATCCGTTAACAAGAATGCTGTGGATTCTTTTATTACTCTCCTTGTAGTAGGAGTATTATCTATAAGTACCTTACCGTTATGGTCTATTATTTTTGTAAAGAATATAGGTTCGGTATAGGTTCCGCCGTTAGCTATGGTTGCGTATGCTGCCGTAAGTTCGAGGTTGGTAACACCGTTATGAAGACCTCCGAGTGCCACTGAAGCAGAATAATCATTATCGGTAAGAGTTGTGATACCGAAATTCTTACAATACTCAACACCGAGACGAGGTGTGACCGTCTCCATTAAACAACGTGCCGCCACTATATTCATGGAGTATATTATACCCTCACGTATATTGGAATAACCGAGGTATCCTCTGGAAGAGTACCAGTTTGAAATAGTTTTCTTACCTACGGTGTATTCTTCATCATAATATGTCGTTGCAAGTGTAGCTCCCTTTGCATCAATTGCGGGGGCAAAGGCTGAAATAACTTTGAAAGTCGAACCGGGTTGCCTTAAGGTATTGCTTGCTCTGTTAAGCGTAAGAGAAGCATTCTTTTGTCCTCTTCCTCCTATTAAAGCCTTTATCTCTCCGGTCTTTTGATCCATTAACACGAAGGATGCTTGTGGCTGAAGTATAGGTGAGAAGTTTTCCGCTATTATTTTATCGCCTTCTTTTACCAGATATTCCTTATATTTTTCAACATCTGCCCTTGCAGCTTCTTCAGACTTATACAATCCGTCAAAATCATCCTGCAATACTGTTTTATGATACTGCATCAGATCCTTTTCGGAATAATGCTTAAGTCCCGTTCCGGCGTGTTCTACGGAAAGTCTGTATTCAGCAGAATATTTTGTAACATCATAGTTTTCGGGATTATTTACCTCTTCTTCCACTATCTGTTGAAGATCCGGATCGAGAGTCGTATATATCGAAAGTCCTCCTCCGTAAAGTAGATTGTAGCTTTGAGTTTCGGAATATCCGAGTTTATTCATAAGTGTACTCATGACCTGCTCGGTCAACTCGTCGGTAAAATAACTGTAGATATTGACCGGAGTTTCCTTAGTCATTGCGTTAACATTTTGAATACGGTCATATACATTATCGGCTAATGCCTCATCCATTTGTTTTTTATCAATATACCCCTGTGTAAGCATATAACTCAGAATTACTTTTCTTTTCTCTTCATTCTTATCTCTACCGCTTATAGGATTATACTTGCTTGGGTTTTGTGTGATCCCGGCAAGTACGGTAGCTTCCGATAAAGTAAGATCCGACACTTCTTTTCCGAAATACCTTCTTGAAGCAACTTTGACCCCGAGTGTGTTATTACCCAGGTTTATGGTATTAAGATAATTTGTGATTATCTGCTTCTTATCCATGGTCTTTTCAAGCTCAAGTGCAAGGTACTGCTCTTGTAATTTTCTTTCGAGTTTTGATCCGAAGCTTGATTCACGTCCGCCGTTAAATACGTTATTCTTAATAAGCTGCTGAGTAATAGTAGACCCGCCTCCGAGGTTACTGTGCTTTAATACACCGTAAACTGCACGCATGATAGATTTTGTATCTATTCCTTTATGTTGCCAGAATCTTTCGTCCTCTATTGCAACGAAAGCATTGATAAGATCCTTAGGGATCTCCTCATAATTTGCTTCTTCACGGTTGGCACCTGCCATTACCAAAGTATCCGTGACATTACCTTTGGAGTCATATACCGTGGTAGCAAATCCCAAAGGGGCTATACTTTCAATGTTTATCTTCGGGGTATTGTCTATGATGCCTTTTATGACACCGAATGCCAGGCTGATACTTAGAATACACAGTACCAAAAATGACACGAACAATGTCTTGAAAAAGGTTACTATGAATTTATTGATATATTTTTTATTCTTAGATGTGGAATTATTTATCTCACGTGTGTTATGACGTTTACTATAATTCATATATTATCATCTCCTAATACATTTAAACCGGCATTGCCGTTAATTATCATATAACCTGACGCAAAAAAACCGGTCAAAGTTATATAATTATATAAGTATATCAAAGTATAAATAAAAGTTCCACTATTTACTAAATTTATAGAAAAAAACCGTAATAACAGTTTATGCGAATAATTTATAATCTATCTAAAATAAAAAAATAACTATTAAAAAAATAGTATTATAATAAATTATAAATTAAACAGATTGCTCTGTATATTTAAAAATAAGCATTACGAGATCTGTGAAAAGTACGGTTGTGTATATCGAAAGCGTTATAAGGCATTTTTTGTCCGGATCAAGCTTGTAAAATTATACTATATTTGATAAATTCTAATTTATCGTATAATTAAAAAAAAAGGATAGGTATTTATGGAAAAAGATGTGTACTGCCTTTGCATGGAGGAAGCTCACGGAGAAATAACAGAGAAAAAATCAAGATTTATCGCTGATATAATACCCGTTAAAGATGAAGAAGAGGCGCTTAAATACATAGAAGGAGTCAGAAAGAAGTTTTGGGATGCAAGGCATCATTGTTACGCTTATATAGTGGGAGATAAGGGGAGTATACAAAGATGCTCAGATGACGGCGAACCCTCAAAGACTGCCGGAAGACCAATGCTCGATGTTCTTCTTTCAAAGAATCTGATAAATGTATGTGCCGTTGTTACAAGATATTTCGGAGGGACTCTACTCGGAACAGGAGGTCTGGTAAGAGCTTATCAGTCAGCTGTGATAAAGGGACTTGAATCAGCGGAAATAGTAAAAAAAGAAGAAGCTTTCAGATTCTGTATAAAGGCAAGTTATGATATGTACGGGAATTTTAAAAGAATGGAAGAAAGCCTCGGTATTTTTATAGAGGATGTACTGTATACCGAAGAAGTAGATATGAAAATAATAGTTAAAAAAGATATGGAAGAAAGTTTCTTAAAAAGGCTTGCTGCAGAGAGTGCAGGCAGTATAGTACCGTATAAAAAAGAAGAAATTGAATTCGTAAAAAGTAAAGATAAAATAATCGTTGTGAATTAAATAATATTCAGTCAAGTATATTAAGTATATTTATAACACTTCATATAAGCTCAACAAGTGCTATGATTAAATAATAGATCGATAGATATTTATTTGAAGTTGATTTCATTCCGGTATTCAAAAGAGTCACATAATAGTCTGACTTATATTGACTTGTGTAACTTTTACTTGATAATGCTTATTGATAGTGTTATATTAGAGCCCGTGGATTTTATGAATAGTCATAACAGAAAGAGAAGTGTATGTTGGAAAGCAGAGATAACATAAGAAATGTAGCTATTATAGCGCACGTAGATCACGGTAAGACTACTTTGGTAGATCAATTACTAAGACAAAGCGGTGTATTCAGAGATAATCAGGAAGTTGTGGAAAGAGTTATGGATTCCAATGATCTTGAGAGGGAAAGAGGTATTACCATTCTTTCCAAAAATACCGCAGTTAACTATAAAGATATTAAGATCAATATTATAGACACACCGGGACATGCAGATTTCGGAGGGGAAGTTGAAAGAGTTCTGAAAATGGTAAACGGTGTTATATTGGTAGTTGATGCCTATGAAGGTGCCATGCCTCAAACAAATTCGTGCTCAGAAAAGCATTGGATCTTGATCTCGATGTAGTTTGTCTGATAAATAAGTGTGACAGAGAAGAGGCAAGAGCGGCTGAAGTTGTGGATGAGGTCCTGGAACTTCTTATAGAACTTGATGCCAATGACAGACAGCTTGACTGTCCTTTTATATATGCAAGTGCAAGAGCAGGTTGGGCAACGAAAGATCCAGATAAAGAAGCATCGGATATGTCAGACCTTTTTGAAACGATAATAGAGCATATACCGGCACCTACGGGTGACCCCGAAGCCGGTACACAGGTTCTTATAAGTACGATTGACTATAATGAATATGTCGGAAGAATAGGTGTGGGTAAGGTTGACAACGGAAGGATACAGGTCAATCAAGATCTTATATTGGTCAATCATCATGATCCGGATAAGCTTAGAAAAGTCAGAGTAGGACGTTTGTACGAGTATGACGGTCTGGAAAGACAGGAGGTACAAAGTGCCGAGATAGGTTCTATAGTTGCGATATCCGGTATAACCGATATACATATAGGAGATACTTTGGCATCTTTGGAAAATCCGACCCCTATACCTTTCCAAAAGATATCAGAACCTACGATATCTATGAATTTCATTGTTAATGATTCACCGCTTGCAGGTCAGGAAGGCAAATACGTGACCTCAAGACATATAAGGGAAAGACTTTTTAAAGAGCTTAACACGGATGTAAGCTTAAGAGTTGAAGAGACCGAATCTGCCGATTGCTTTAAGGTTTCGGGAAGAGGAGAGTTACATCTTTCAGTACTTATAGAGAATATGAGAAGAGAAGGTTTTGAGTTTGCGGTAAGTAAGGCGGAAGTTATATTTAAAACCAATGAAAGAAATCAAAAACTCGAGCCTATGGAGCTTGTATATGTGGATGTACCCGAAGAATTTTCGGGAAGTGTAATACAAAAATTAAGCTCAAGAAAGGGAGAACTTCAAGGTATGAGTCAGATACAGGGCTCATATACAAGACTTGAGTTTTCCATACCTTCAAGAGGACTTATAGGATATAGAGGAGAGTTTTTAACAGATACCAAAGGAAACGGTATTATTAATACAGAGTTTGACGGATATGCTCCTTATAAGGGAGATATGTATTATAGGAAGACCGGTTCATTGATCGCATTTGAAAGCGGAGAGTCTATCACTTACGGACTTTTCAATGCTCAGGAAAGAGGTACTCTTTTCATAGGTCCGGGTGAAAAAGTGTATGCAGGAATGGTAATTGGGCAGAATGCAAAGGCGGAAGATGTTGAGATCAATGTTTGCAAGAGCAAGAAATTGACCAATACCAGAGCATCGGGTTCGGACGACGCCCTTAAGCTTGTTACACCTAAGGTCATGAGTCTTGAGCAGGCTCTGGAATTTATAGATAAAGATGAGCTTTTGGAGATAACTCCTGAGAATTTACGTATAAGAAAGAAGATACTTGATTCTACAATGAGAAAGAGAAGTCAGATAAAGTCAAAAGATAGCGTGTAGACATGAAAACACCTTGATATCTTTCATACGGGCAGAACTTTGTTAAAAGCTTCGGTAAATATTTACAGACTGTAAAATTTAAGCTTCTAAAGATAATGCGGATAGGCTTAAAACAGTATTTGTATATATTTATTCCGAGTACTGAAAACAATGTTAAGCGTGATGATAAGACCTCAAGGTGTTTTTTTAGTATGAAAAGAAAAAAACGGCTCTAAAACACATGGTCAAAGAGCCGTACGGTATAAATTCGATAAACTATTAATACAATGAGTAGTCCTCATCGCAATAAAAACACCTGTAACTTTCCTTTTTCTTATCGGACAGATAGAATATTTGTTCTATATGAGTTTCACAGCTGCTTATGCACCTCGGATTTTTACATTTTATTATGTTGTGCAGTGTATCGGGTAGGGTCAAGGTCTTCTTTTCGATTATGGTATTATTCTCAATGATATTGATAGTGATATTACAGTCTATATATCCGAGTACCTCAAGATTTATGAGACTTAATACGTCACCTTCTATTTTGATTATATCTTTACTTCCCATTTTATTGCTTTTTGCATTTTTTATTATGGCTATGGGGCAGTTGATCTTATCGAGTCCCAGTTTGTAATAAATATCAAGGCTTTTTCCCGCTTTTATGTGATCGAGTACTATTCCTTTGTTAAGTCCGCTTATATTTAACATACACCAACCTCCAATAAAGTCATAATTAAAGCCATACGTATATATACTCCGTATTGTGCTTGTTCAAAATATTGAGCTCTCTTATCATTGTCAAGTTCGGGGCTTATCTCATTGACACGTGGCAATGGGTGAAGTATATACATATCATCTTTGGCACTTTGCATCTTATATTTATCTAAAATGTATGAATCCTTAAGCCTGATATAATCTTCCTCGTTAAAGAATCTTTCCCTCTGTACTCTGGTCATATAGAGTATATCAAGTTCGGGTATGCTTTTTTCAAGACTGGAAGTTTCGACAAATTCGACATTATTCTTAAGTATGACATCCTGTCGTATATAATCGGGTATTTTCAGTTCATCGGGTGATATTAGTATGAATTTGATCCCTGTATATCTTACAAGTGCGGATATAAGAGAGTGTACGGTCCTACCGAATTTGAGATCGCCGCACATGCCTATAGTAATATTAGAAAGTCTGTGTTTTAGGGAATGTATGGTAAGCAGATCGGTAAGTGTCTGTGTAGGATGTTGATGACCGCCGTCACCTGCATTGATCACAGTATCTTAGAATACATAGATGCCACTCTGGGAGCACCCTCCTTAGGATGTCTCATTGCAGCTATATCGGCATAGCCGGATACTACACGTATAGTATCTGCAACACTTTCTCCTTTGGTTGCGGATGAAGAGTCGGCTGAGTGGAATCCGAGTACACTTCCTCCGAGATTAAGCATGGCAGCTTCGAAAGAAAGTCTGGTCCTGGTACTGGGCTCATAGAACAAAGTAGCAAGTTTCTTACCTTCACATACTTTGGAATACTTCTTTGGGTCTTTTATAATTTCCTGTGCCAGATAAATAAGTTCATATATTTCGTCCACAGAAAGGTCGAGAGGATTTAAAAGATGTTTCATATTAGAGGCTCCTTATTTTTGCACATAATTATAACCATATCTTAAACACATGGCAATAGTAATATTATATGTAAGATATAGATATATGTATGAAATACGCTGTGTATATACTTTATCAAGAACGACATAAAATATTAAAATCCGAAATATCTGCTACATTTCGTATGTACTGTAATTAAGCCGTAAGATCTCTGAACAAATTGACCGAAAAACCCAAAAATTAAATTAAAATGCAGCAGAAATCATGAAACGGTCAAAGCTATTGAAGAGTATTAAAAAAATATTTAAATGTTTAAAAATAAATATGTTAAAGAATAAACATAAGAAATGTTTTTTTATATCTAAAACTTCTCTTTGTTTTCTGAAAAAGATTTGTTATGGTTTTTACGGATAAATTATTGTTAAAGATGTAATGAGGAAATTTTTTTAATCATATTGCAATCAAAAAAATATGTACTTAATTAGCAGTTATGCTATAATCATACCCTGTAGGATATTGAGAAATACCTTTATAAGCAGTCGTTTTAATATCGTAAGAACAAGTTGATCCGGATCTTATTAAACCCACAAATACAAGATTAAAAACAGATACGGTATGATACGTCGGCATATACAGTGAATGATAATTAAAAATACAGTAAAGAGATTTTTTTCGTTTAAGAAAAAAACTGTTAATTATAAATATATGGTAAAAAGAAAAATAAAAATAGAAAAATAAAAAGAGAAAAATATAATTGAAGTCAAAAAAATTTATATAAATATTACAAGACCGGTCAGGAATATGTTCATGCACTTGACGGAGTGGACTTTAATATTAAAAAAGGTGAGTTTTGTGCTATAGTAGGACCTTCGGGTTCGGGAAAATCAACTCTTCTCAATATGTTGGCAGGACTTGAAAAACCAAGCAAGGGAGAGGTCATAATAGCCGGTACACATCTGGAAAAATTATCGGAAAATCAGCTGGTTAAGTTCAGAAGACTTAATGTAGGCTTTATATTCCAGTCTTATAATTTACTTCAGACTATGGATGCTGTGGATAATGTAGCTATGCCACTTATGTTCAGAGGAGTAGACAGTAAAAAAAGAAAGGAACTGGCTAAAAAGTACCTCAAACTTGTAGGTCTGGAAAAATATATGTATCATAAAGGTTCCCAAATGAGTGGAGGTCAACAGCAAAGAGTCGGAATAGCAAGGGCGCTTGCTATGCAACCGAAGATAATATTTGCGGATGAACCGACAGGAAACCTTGATACAAAGACAAGCGGAGAAGTTTTGGAGCTTATGAGAAGTATTGTAAGAGAAGATGAACAGACTCTCATAATGGTCACCCATGATGTGGGAATAGCGGAATTTGCCGATAGAAAAATAAGGATAGTAGACGGAAAGATAGCTAATTAAAATTATTTTAGGAGATCGATATGGAAAGATTAAAAAGAAAAATATATATTTTTTGCACTTATATGCTCATCTTTGCAAGTATGTTCAACATATCTTCAAGGGCTGAGATAGTTAATATAGAAGCTAACAGTTACTTTACACAAAGTAAGATACCGACGGGAAAAACAGGTAAAATGATGAATATCACCTTTACCTTTACCGCCGATAAGGATTACGAAAAGGCATGGATAGGTATAGCCTATGACGATCAGATCAATGCAAGTTCAGATAGGGAAAATCCCGAAGCGAACGCATTTCCTCTTGAAGTGACATCGGAAACAACTGAAAGAAAATACATAGGAAAGATCGCAAAAGGCAAATCAAAATCCGTAACTTTAAGTGCAAGAGTAAGAAGAGATGTGCCGGACGGGTACTACGGTATAATGGTATATGCATCCGATGCTAAAGAGGGAGGAACTCAAGGCCCTCAAGAATATGTAAATATTTGGATAAGTAAGTCAACCACCAACGAATCGGAGACACCGGAGAGTGTAAAGTCGGTAAGATTTTCGGTAGGAGACGGTCAGGCTACACCTTACGGTGAGTATCCCAATGTTATGAATTTCAGTATTCCGCTTAAAAACAGCGGTAAGGTAACCGCCTACGATGTCAGAGCAGAAATGGTACTTGATAAAGACAGCAAAGTATTTCCATTCGATATCAATGATGCAAGCTATGACAGAAGTTTCGATAAAGTAACTAACGGAGAGAGTGTTTCGCTTGATTACAGTTTCTCTATAAGAAAGGATGCATATACAGGTTTTTACCCCATAAAACTTAAAATCAGTTACAGAGAGTCGGTTGACGGTGACATACAATCCGTGGAAGATGAATTTTATGTGCATGTAAAAAATAAAGAAGAAAAAGAAAGTGAAAATACTGCCAAAGGAGACTTTAATGCCAATGACAGATCAAGGTCACGTATTATAGTAGACAGTTTCAGAACGGAGCCCGAACAGATCATAGCCGGTGAAGAATTTGAGCTTATTGCGGTTATGAAGAACGCTTCGGACAGTATAACAGCAAGTAATATACTTTTTTTCATTTGAATCGGAGAAAGTATCGGAAAGCCCGGTATTATCGACGGTATCGGGAGCCAACTCCATAGTGGTCAATTCTCTCGGAGCAGGTAAAACTACGGAGATCAGACTGAGATTTAAGTCAAAAAGCAGGATTGGATCCGAAAGCTTATGCACTTACCATAAAAGAAAAGTACGACTCACCGGATTTTAAGAATGCCGAAGAAAGTGTAGTTATCAATATTCCTATTTCGCAAATAGCAAGGGTTGGAATAGGAACGATAACCGCTTTGCCTGATACGGTAAGTGTGGGTTCGGATACAAGTGTAAACTTTTCAGTCAATAACACAGGTAAGGTAACGCTTTACAATACTATGGTAAAACTGGAATCTTCTTATATAAAGCCGGTGGATATGTACCTTGGAAATATTAAGGCGGGAGAATCGAAAGTGGCTGATATGATGGTATCGGTAACCGGTATGAGTACTGAAGATGAAAAAATAAAAATAACGATTTCATACGAGGATGAAGAGGGTAAGGTATCTACCTTGGAAAAGGATATGGACTTAACTATCGAAGAAGCTACGGAAGATATACCCGATGATAATATGTCAGATATGGAAGAACCGGTAAAAAAACCATGGTATACAAATCCGTTGTTATGGGTCATAGTTGTAATAATCATCGGTTCAACAGCAGGATATGTAATATTCAAAAAGATCAAGTCTAAGAATTCAGGGGATGAAATATAGATGAAATTTATTGATTTACTTTTAATGAGTCTGGGTAATCTTTCAAGAAGAAAGATGAGAACTGTGCTCACCATACTTGGAGTTCTTATAGGTACGACTTCTGTGGTCACGATGGTATCACTGGGAATAGGTCTTAATGAGCTTACATTTGAAAGCATAGATAAATCCGTATCATTAAAAGCCATAGAAGTCTACCCCATGAGTTTATACGGAATGGAAGGGGCTTCACAGGCAAAGGATGTATTTATAAAAGACGAAACTATTAAACAATTAAAATCCTTGGAACATGTCGAATCAGTATCGCCTATACTGGATATTGACGGAGTGACTTTAAAACAGGGAGTTTATGAAGCAAGCATAACTATCAGCGGTGTAAGTGAAGAATACCTGGATAATATGAAGCTGGCATTTGGAACAAAACCGAGCTCGAAAGATAAGGAACTTAAATTAGTTGCTGGTAAAGCATTGACGGAAAGGTTTTATAATGTTAAAACAAAGAAAGCATTTGCTTACACATACGATATAAAAGATCTTGCGAATATAGATTATAAGAAGGGGACTTTTTTCATGGTATATCCGAGTCCCGAACAAACGACATCAACCGGCAATGACTCATCGAACTCTGATCAATCATCTTCGGATAGTACTACCGAAACACCGGTCAAGAAATATATTGCACATATTTCGGGGGTGGAAGAAGGGGAAGGAGAGAATATAGGAGATTATCAGAGCAATACCACCTACAGCAGTGGAGTATATGCCAATGTAGATGTACTGATAAGTACTTTAAGAAGGATCTATGGTAAAAAACCAATACCCGGGCAGCCGGTATATAAAAACGGTAAGCCTTACAGTTATATAATATATAACAAAGCCGTGGTAAATGTTGACAGTATAGACAATGTTATTAAGGTCCAAAAACTTATTAAAGAAATGGGTTTCGAGGCGAATGCTGAGATGGAGTGGCTTGAGCAATCTCAAAATCAAACCAAAACGATGCAGGCCACTTTGGGAGGTATAGGTGCGGTATCTCTATTCGTAGCTGCTATAGGAATAGCCAATACCATGATGATGTCTATATATGAAAGAACTAAAGAAATAGGGATCATGAAAGTTCTGGGATGTGATATGAATAAAATCAGAGACATGTTTCTTATAGAGTCCGGCTTTATAGGACTGTTCGGAGGGGTAGCCGGAGTTATACTCAGTTACATAGTTGCATTTATAATCAATAAACTCGGTGTTGCGGAGATCTTCTTCTCCATGTCGGGGGATCTGCAAGAATACCGCTTTGGCTTGCTGCTGTAGCTATAGTATTTGCAGTTATGGTCGGCATGCTTGCCGGTGCGCTTCCGGCTAAAAGAGCGATGAGTTTGAGTCCGCTTGCGGCACTTAGAAACGAATAAATTCAATAAACAGGGGGAAGGATAATGTCGAAGTTATCTTTATATGAGTTGCTTAGATCAAAGAAATATCCCGGAAGAGGTATAGTGATCGGTAAGAGCAATACGGGAAAAAAAGCAGTAGTTGCTTATTTTATTATGGGAAGAAGTGTGAATTCAAGAAACAGAATATTCAAAGAAGAGGGTGAGGGTATAAAGACAGAGGCTTTTGACGAGTCTAAGCTTACGGATCCTTCGCTTATAATATACTCTCCGGTAAAACTTTTAGATAACAAACTGATCGTTAGCAATGGAGACCAAACCGATACCATATATGAGGGGTTAAAAGGAGGACTTAGTTTTGAAAAATGTCTTAAAAAAAGACGTTTTGAGCCGGATGCACCGAACTTTACCCCTAGGATATCGGGTATAGTGGAATTTAATGATAAAGATATGACTTACGCACTTTCCATACTAAAAAGTAACGAGTCCGATCCCGACTCATGTCAAAGGTTTATATTTAATTATGATGAACCCCTTTGCGGTGAGGGACATTTTATACATACGTATGAGGAAAGCTCTCAGGTACTTGAAAGCTTTAAAAGCGTTCCGGTACGTGTGAGTCTGGAAGATAATATTGAAGAGTTTACAAAGAAACTTTGGAATAGCCTTGATGCAGATAATAAAGTATCTTTATTTGTAAGATATATCGACCTGGATTCGGGAGAATATGAAACCAGGATCATTAATAAGAATGCTTAAAGGAGTGAGTATGAAAAAGTTGGAACTCAAATACGGTTGTAACCCCAATCAAAAGCCTGCTTGTATATATATGGATGAAGATAAAGAGCTTCCTATAAAGGTGCTTTCGGGAAGTCCGGGTTATATTAATTTATTGGATGCTCTTAATGCGTGGCAACTTGTTAAAGAACTTAAAAAAGCTACCGGATATCCGGCAGCGGCTTCATTTAAGCACGTATCTCCGGCAGGTGCGGCTATAGGTTTGGAGCTTGATGAAACATTAAAAAGAATATATTTTGTGGAGGAAGACGACCTTAGTCCTTTGGCTTGCGCTTATGCAAGAGCAAGAGGGGCAGACAGGATGTCTTCTTTCGGTGATTTTATCGCACTTTCCGATGTGTGTGATGTGCAGACAGCAATGCTTATCAAACCGGAGGTATCCGACGGTATAATAGCACCGGGATATAAAGAAGAGGCATTACAGATACTGAGGGATAAAAAAAGAAGGGCAAATATAATATTATAGAAATAGATAAAGATTATAACCCTCCAAACACTGAGGTAAAACAGGTATTCGGAGTTAATTTTGAGCAGGGAAGAAATAATATCGAGATCAACGAGGAATTACTGGAACATATAGTTACGGATAATAAAAACCATGAGTGAGGCTGCAAAAAGAGATCTTCTGATTTCTATGATAACTATAAAGTATACACAGTCAAACTCGGTATGCTATGTAAAAAGACGGACAGGCTATAGGTATAGGAGCAGGGCAGCAGTCGAGAATACATTGTACAAGACTCGCAGGAAATAAGGCTGATTTCTGGTATCTCAGGCAGGCGCCTAAAGTACTTGCTCTTGATTTTGTTGACGGAATAGGCAGGGCGGACAGAGATAATACAATAGATATCTACATAGGAGATAACAGCGTAGAAGAACTATTATCAAGTGATAACTGGAAAAAGGGTCTTAAAAAAACAAGACCTGAGGAGTTCACAAAAGAGGAAAAAGAAAGAATTCTTAAAGAGCTTGACAGATGTATCACTCGGTTCCGATGCATTCTTTCCTTTTGGTGACAATATAGAAAGAGCATACCAAAGCGGAGTAAAATACATCGCACAACCGGGCGGTTCTGTAAGAGATGACAATGTTATCGAAGCCTGCAACAAATACGGCATAGTTATGGCACATACAGGTCTAAGACTCTTTCACCATTAATTAAAGAAAGGAATATTAAAATGGCAATATTGGTAACCGGAGGTGCCGGATTTATCGGCAGTCATACTTGTGTGGAGTTGCTTAACGAAGGCTATGAGGTGGTCATAGTAGATAATTTGGTCAATGCTTCCAAGGTCTCCATACAGAGGATAGAAGAGATCACAGGAAAAAAGGTCAAATTCTATGAGCTTGATTGTATAGATAAAGCCGGGCTGTCGAAAGTTTTTGAAGATGAGAATATAGAAGCTGCCATACATTTCGCAGGACTTAAGGCAGTGGGAGAATCGGTTCAAAAACCGCTTGAATATTATTATAACAATATAAATTCGGGACTTATTCTTTGTGAAATAATGAAGGAGCACAATTGTAAGAAACTTGTATTTTCCTCAAGTGCAACAGTATACGGCAATCCAAGCAGTGTTCCTATAAGTGAAGATAGCCCTATGGGAGAGATAACCAATCCGTACGGAAGGACCAAGGCTATGCTTGAACAGATATTTACGGATATCAATGTAGCCGATAAAGATTTTTCGATCACACTGCTCAGATATTTTAATCCTATAGGAGCACATAAGTCGGGGCTTATAGGAGAAGATCCCAAAGGTATACCGAATAATCTTCTTCCTTACATAACCCGGGTGGCTGTCGGTAAGCTCGACTGTCTGGGAGTATTCGGCAATGATTATGATACACCTGACGGAACCTGTATAAGGGATTATATACATGTAGTTGATCTTGCAAAGGGACATGTGAAAGCACTTGAACAGCTCTTTAACAAAGAACCCGAGGTGAGAATATATAACCTGGGAACAGGTATAGGCTATTCAGTAAAAGAAGTGATCACCGCCTTTGAAAAGGCTAATGATCTAACTATAAAGTATGAATACAAGCCAAGAAGAACGGGAGACGTTCCGGTGGTATATGCAGATACCAAAAAGGCTAAGGAAGAGCTTGGTTGGGTGGCACTGGAAGATATAGAGTCAATGTGTAAGGACAGCTTCAATTGGCAGAGTAAGAACCCCGGAGGTTATGAGCAGTAACAGGCAAAGCTGCTTAAAGTTCAGTCAGATCATATAATTCTAATAGGTCTAAAAATTTATAGTTGATATTATTATTGATAAGTATTAAATTATATATTGTATTATAAGGAAATATCGGCTAAACCGATGTTTCCTTATATCTTAAAAATCTTAAGGCGGTATTATATTTGCTGCCTGTCTTATGTAAACCGATTTTTAAATAATAATTTTACAAAAAAAGAAAAATCTGTTTTTTTAAATCATAGTTCTTATGCAGGAGAATATTTATTTAAGAAACAATGAACTATTGTATTATTGCATTTAATTAACAGATGCAATAGTATAGTAACTCTTAAAAATTCTTAATTATTTTTTTCTGTTGCAATCTATTAACAAAGTAGTAAAAAAGCGGAATATCAATAATACATTTCACCGCCATCTGCTGTCTTTACTATATTGAAAAATCATTTTTAAAATCATATCTAATAAAAAGGAGGGTTATGTTAAGTAAAATTTACGGAATAGGTCTTAAGGGGATAGAAGGTTTTATGGTTTCCTGTGAGGTTGATGTGGGAGCGGGACTTCCTCAGGCTACATTAATAGGCTATGTCAACAGTGCGGTCAAGGAGTCTCATGACAGAATAAAAACCGCAATTAAAAATTCGGGTTTTGAACTTATGCCAAGGAAGACGGTGATCAATCTTTCACCTGCCGATATAAGAAAAGAGGGCTGTGCCTACGATCTTCCCATAGCAATAGCTTTACTTGAGGCTTACGGACTTATAAAAAATAAATTATTAAATAATTCGGCTTTTATCGGAGAACTTTCTCTCGGAGGCGATCTTTTGCCTGTAAGAGGGGTTTTGGCACTTGTAATGGCTGCCAAAGAAGCCGGGATAAGGCATGTATTCCTGCCCGAAGATAATGCCAAAGAAGCCGGAGTTGTAGAAGGTATAGACTGTTACGGAGTAAGATCACTTAAAGAAACAGTTAAAATTATCATGAATGATCTGAGAGGGAAAGAAGCTGTAAAGTATGAATATAATGAGTTAGATGATCATGATGAGAAACTTGACTTTTCAGATATCAACGGTCAGGAATTATCCAAAAGAGCAACTATCATCGCTGTTTCCGGAAGACATAACATACTTTACATAGGTCCTGCCGGCACGGGAAAAAGTATGCTTGCGGCAAGGATACCGAGTATAATGCCCGGAATGAGCATGAGTGAAAGAGTGGAAATATCAAAACTTCACAGTATATGCGGACAACTTCCCGCAGAGGAGGCGTTGGTAAGGGCAAGACCCTACAGGCATCCGCATCACACTATTTCTCCGCAGGCACTCGTGGGAGGCGGTAAACACCCAAAACCGGGTGAAATATCCCTTGCCAGCGGTGGAGTCTTATTCCTGGATGAACTTGCCGAATTTAAAAAAGATGCCCTGGAAGTATTACGACAGCCTTTGGAAGAAGGTGTGGTATCAATATCAAGAGTACAGGCATCGTATACATTTCCTGCGTCATTCCTTCTTTGTGCAGCTACCAACCCATGCAAATGCGGTTTTTACCCCGACAGAAGCAGGTGCGGTTGCGATGAGCGTATGGTAAAAAACTATCTTTCAAAGATCAGCAAACCACTGCTTGACAGAATCGATATATTCGTAGAAACAAATCTTATATCCTATGAGGAGATCAAACAAAGTTCTAAAAATAAAACCGGTAAAGACATAAGAAAAAAAGTAGAAGAAGTAAGGCATATCCAACTTGAAAGACTTTCCAAATATGGAATTTATTTTAATGCGCAAATGAATAAACAACATATAGATATGTTCTGTGCACTTACTAATAAAGATGAAGAATTCTTAAAAGACATCTATGAAAGGAAAGGTATGAGCCTAAGAGCATTGCATAAAATATTAAAAGTCGCAAGGACTATAGCGGATTTCGAGGGTAGAAAAGACATAGGAAGAGAACATTTATGTGAAGCTATCGCTTATAGAGTCTTGGAAGAAAGGTATTGGAAATAAATCATGGATAATATTAAATACAGTAATAAAGTTATGCTTCATTTTTTGTCAAGAATAGAAAGCATAGGTGTTGTAACTCTTGGAAAATTATATGAAAATATAAAGCCCTTATCAAAGATATTGTATATGGAAAAAGGTGAAATAATAAATAATTCCGGTATAGAAGATTCAAAGGCTGCAGACATCATATATTGTAAAAAAAATTACGATCAAATTTACGAAAGTTACTTATCCCTTCAAGATAAAATGATCAACTTTATCTGTATAGAGGATGAAGAATTTCCTGATAAATTAAAAACCATACCGCAAGCTCCTTTTTATCTTTATGTAAAAGGAAGACTTCCGGATGTCGGTAAACCCGCTGTAGCCATAGTAGGCAGCAGGGCATGTTCAAATTACGGAGAAAGTATGACAAAACATATAGCTTCCGAACTTGCCAAAATGGATATAGATATAATAAGCGGCATGGCTACCGGCATAGATACAAGAGCACATATTGCGGCTCTTAATGAGGGCAAGCCTACCTATGCTGTGCTTGCCGGAGGCGTGGATATATGTTATCCAAAACAAAATATAAATATATACACAAATATATTAAATATGGGTTTTGGGATAATAAGTGAATTTCCACCCTCAGCTGCTTGTCTTAAATTCAACTTCGGTATGAGGAACAGAATCATTTCGGGGCTTTCGGACCTGGTAATGGTAATGGAGGCAAAAGAACGATCCGGAACATTTATAACGGTAGGGCATGCTCTCGATCAGGGAAAAGAAGTTTTTGCCCTTCCGGGAAGGCTCTCGGACCCTTTGAGCAAAGGATGTAATAAGCTCATAGAAGGCGGAGCAAGCATACTTCTCTCAGCAGACAATATAATAGAAAGTTTAGGTCTTATTTACGATAAAAAACTGTCTTTAATAAAAAAAGATATTAATAAGCTTGCAAATAAAGAAAAAAAAGTGTATAGTGTCCTCGATTTACAAGCGATAAGTTTTGAAGAGATTTTAGCAAAGACAGGTATGAAAGCCGGGGACTGTATGTCCGTATTATTGGATCTTGAATTAAAGGGGTATATATCTCAGCTCTTTGCTAATCATTATATAAAAAAATACAATGAAGTAGTAAAAGGGGAGTAATATGTCGAATAATCTCGTAATAGTCGAGTCGCCCGCAAAGGTTAAAACTATTAAAAAATATCTGGGTTCATCATATGAAGTCATGGCATCCAACGGACATGTAAGAGATCTGCCCAAAAGTACCATGGGTGTAGATGTGGAAAATGATTACGAGCCTAAGTACATTACTATAAGAGGCAAGGGTGATCTGCTTTCAAAACTAAGAAAACAGGTAAAAAAGTCTGATAAAATCTATCTGGCAACTGACCCTGACCGTGAGGGTGAGGCTATAAGTTGGCATTTGACAAAGGCCCTAAAGCTTGAAGATACGGATAAAAAGGTATATAGGATAAGTTTTAATGAAATTACAAAACCTGCCATTAAAGAAGCGATAAAAAATCCCAGAAAGCTTGATATGAACCTGGTGGATGCACAGCAGGCAAGAAGAGTACTTGACAGAGTTGTGGGATACAGAATAAGTCCGCTTCTTTGGTCAAAGATAAAAAGAGGTCTGTCAGCAGGAAGGGTACAATCGGTAGCCCTACATATGATAGCTGAAAGAGATGCGGCTATAGATGCCTTTATACCTAGTGAATACTGGAGTTTGGATGCCGATCTGACATTGAAAAACTCAAAAAATAAATATCTTGCCAAATTGCAGGGAAAATACAATAAAGACAATGTTGAAAAAATCACCGTATCAAATGAGGCTGAAGCTGAAAAAATCGAAAAAGAGTTAAGTAAAGCTGACTTTGAGGTGGTACAGGTAACAAAATCAAAAAGAACAAGAAAAGCACCTTTACCGTTTACCACATCAACTTTACAACAAGAGGCAAGTAAGGTACTGAATTTTTCAACACAAAAAACTATGAAACTTGCTCAGCAATTGTATGAAGGTATAGATATTAAATCCAAAGGTACTATGGCGCTCATAACCTACTTAAGAACCGATTCGACGAGGATATCAGATGAAGCCGATAAGGCGGCTAGAGAATTCATAAAAGGTAATTATTCTGAAAAATATGTATCCGAGGCGAAAACAAAATCAAGTTCGGGTACCAAGATACAGGATGCACATGAGGCTATCAGACCGGTAGATATAAGTTTGACACCGGTTTTGATCAAGGATCTGATAAGCAGAGATCTGTTCAGATTATATCAATTGATCTGGAAAAGATTCTGTGCCAGTCGTATGAGTGACGCTGTATACAGTACACTTTCGGTAAAAATAAAGGCGGGAAATTATGCCTTCGGACTCGCGGGATCGAATCTTGTATTTGACGGATTCTTAAGTGTATATAATGACGGTGAGGATGATGCTCCTGCTGACAAGAATCTGGAAGCACTGAAAGAAAAGGATATACTTGAGCTAAAGTCTATAGATAAAAAACAACACTTTACTCAGGCACCGCCACATTTCACGGAAGCCGCACTTGTTAAGGCACTTGAAGAACAGGGAATAGGAAGACCTTCTACTTATTCACCTACCATCAGTACAATAATAGCAAGAAGATATGTGGAAAAAGAGAAAAAGACTCTATATATCACAGAGCTTGGTCAAATCGTAGATAAGATCATGGTTGAGCATTTCCCCAGTATAGTAAATAAGGAATTTACAGCAAACCTTGAAAGTCTTTTGGACAATGTAGGCGATGGAAAACTGGACTGGAAGATAATAATAGAGAATTTCTATCCTGATCTTAATACTGCGGTACTTAAGGCTGAAAAAGAGCTTGAAAATGTAAAAATAGCCGATGAAGTCAGTGATGTTATATGTGAAAACTGCGGTAAAAATATGCTTGTAAAGTACGGACCTCACGGTAAATTCCTTGCCTGCCCGGGATTTCCTGAGTGCAGAAATACAAAACCTTATCTCGAGAAGATAGGAGTTGCCTGCCCTGTATGCGGATCTGAGATACTGCTTAAAAAGACAAAGAAGGGTAGGATATATTACGCTTGTGAGAAAAATCCGGACTGCGAATTTATGTCATGGCAAAAACCGACGGATAAAAAATGTTCAAAATGCGGATCATATACCGTTATTAAAGGGAATAAGGTAATCTGTGCGGCTGAGAATTGCAGACATGTGGAGGATGTGGAGAAGTAGAGAAGTAGAGAAGTAGTATAAAACCATCTTGTATTCAATGTATATAGAGAAGTAGTATAAAACCATCTTGTATTCAATCTTACTCGCAGGACTTTTCTCAAAGCTTCGATAAATTGACACAGACTGCGGAACTCACTTGTCTGCCAAAATACGGCAGACTGCGTTCAAACAGTCCTCGTCCGTGCAATTTATTACTCGCTTTGAAAAAAGTCCTAAGCGCTACAAAGATTGAAATACAAGATGGTTTTTTTATACCTACAGCGGGGGTATGCTGTGCGGGAGTATGGTGGAGAGAGTGTTAATTTCTTGTATAGAAGTAGTAAATGTTACAAATATTGAAATGCAAGATGTTTTTTTTATACCTATAGCTGGGGTACTCAGTGCGAGGGATACAAGGGAGAGAGTAAAGAGTCTTATATTCTATTTGTAAAAAAGTCCTAAGCGCTACAAAGATTGAAGTAAATATAGTTTTTTATAATTATAACCGTTGTGTCAGGCAAGTGTATAGAAATTGAAACTATTGTATATAAGTTTATGATTATTGGAGTTGGTAATGTCTGTAACAAGTTTCATTCATTTAAAAGAAGCGGATAATAGTGATTTTGATTTAAAAAAATTTAATAGGGATATTGAGGAAAAGTATCCGGGAATCGCTATAGAGCATAGGAATAGCCTGTCATGTTTATATGATATTTGCTGGGAAATATATTCGCAGCGATATCAGTTTGAGTTAAGAATGGATAGAAAGCGCTGCACATTTGCCATCGAGTATTTTAATTCAAATGATAGGTTTTGGGATTATGCATTTTTTATTTTATGGATAAGGATGTATTTTCCAAAAGAAAAAGAAGTGGTGTTAGTTGATGAAAATTATGAGGAGCAAATGCTGCTTTCTCCGAATGTATCAATAGAGGATATAAAGAAGTGGTTGGAGAGATTAGGTATATAAAATGGGTTGTTAAAGACTCGTTTGTGATTCTGAAAGATGCCGGAAAAGAATTAACGATGCGAAGTATATTAAAAATAAGAGATAAACCGGAATCGGTAAAGACGGGACAGCTATGAGCATGTATATAGAAAAAATATCTTTAGAAAATAAAATAATAAATACTAATCAATTTTTTAAAATAGGGTATTGTACCGATATAAAGAAATATCTGCTGTGTGTTCATGTTGCATGGGTTGCCGGATATGACAGATATTATGAAATAGATGAGGGTGATACGGTACTTTATGAAGTTGAACAGGAAAAATTTTGCAAAAAATATGAAAATGAAATCAACACGTATAGAACAGAAAGATTAATTGGTGCAGGTGCATTAAGGGATTATGATTTTAAATATCTGCCAGATGAAGTAATAAGGGCTTTGAGAGAATATCCTTCGTTTTCAGGATATTATTATAAAGACGGAATTCTTTACGCAAGAATAAAGATAGGTGATACTATTTTTAGAATTCCACCTGTTCAAGATGGAAAACAGATGTAGCGCTTAGTATAAGAGTAGATACAATAAAGTTTATATAGCAACGATACATTACACTAAAGTAATATATTCTACTATTCTACGGCATTTGATTCTAAATCAAAGTATAAGTACTTATTGTATTGTATATTAATATGTGTTGAACAAGTTGCAAGGTCTATAAAATTTAGATGTGCGAGTGTTTAGTAAACTGCCTATAACTGCAAATGCATATATATAAAGAGTATCGCATATATAAGGAGTATCACATTTGTAGTCGGTGCCCATACCGGCGGAGGAGTTACGTATCATATATATAAAGAGTATTGCATTCATAAATAAAGTTTTGTATACAAGTAAGAGATATCATATAAATATATAAAAATAAAGTTTATATACAGAGTATCTAAAAACATATAAATAGTTGAAGGAATATATAAAAATTTTAAAAACACATAAAGTTGAATTCTACAACAACTTATAATACGATAAATATTTCCGGATCCGGATGTAAAAGCAATATAAGTTCGAAAAGTTCAAACAACTTTACTAAAATTGCCTATAACATTTCTACTTTAGAATAATTGCTTATAAATAAATAATACAATTGATAGTTTCAACAATAAAAAGCTTGTCTATATCGTATGATTGTGGTATCTTAGCATAGTAACTACTAACCAATTAAATATCTTAAACGGTTTATACAATGGCAATGATGGAGGGGAATTGACATGGGCGTAGAATTGTTAGATAAAACCAGAAAAATAAACAGGCTTTTACACAGTAGCAGCTCTAAAAAATTATTATTTAATGATGTGTGTGATACTTTATCCGAGATACTTGATTCAAATATTGTTATAACAAGTAAACGTGGAAAAATATTAGGTCAACATATAGACAGTAAAATAGAAAATATCGGTGAACTTATAGATGTTGAAGTAGGAGATTTCATAGATAAACTGCTTAATGAGAGAATACTTTCGATATTGTCGACAAAAGAGAATTTGAATCTTGAAATATTAGGCTTCAGTTCCGATAAGGTTGAAAGATTTAAGGCGATAGTCTGTCCTGTAGAGATAGCGGGAACGAGACTCGGAAGCTTATTCATATACAGGACCGATAAAAACTACGGTCTTGACGAGATAGTACTCAGTGAATACGGTGCAACCGTTGTGGGCTTGGAGCTTACCAGATCTACCAATGAAGAACTTGAAGAAGATGCAAGAAGCAGACATGTGGTAAAGTCCGCTATATCAACACTGAGTTTTTCCGAACTCACAGCAATATCTTATGTGTTTGATGAGTTGGAGGACGGAGAAGGAGTGCTTGTAGCAAGCAAGATAGCTGATAAGGTAGGTATAACTCGTTCAGTGATCGTTAATGCTCTTCGTAAGTTTGAAAGTGCGGGGGTAATAGAGAGCCGTTCATCCGGAATGAGAGGAACTTACATAAAAATCCTCAATGATTATGTATATGAAGAACTCGAATTGATCAAAAAAAATATGAAGAAAAGAAATAATCAAAAGAAATAAGTAAAAGAAATAATCAAAAGAAATTACGCAAATAAGCAATACATTGATATTCGGAGGTCATATTTTTGAAAATAACCGCTATGAGATGTCCCAATTGCGGGGCAAATGTAGAGGTGCATGAAGAGGGAGCACTTAATTGTAAATATTGCGGACAACCGCTTTATGCCGAATCGGAGAAAGCACCGGCTGTACACAATACTGTTATCAATAATTACAACGGTTATGATAATACTAAAAATCACGGTTCCAAAAGTGATGAGAATAAGAGCTTTACCCCAAATATAGTAATAGCTGTGTTTGTAGGTATAATTACTATATTTGTAATAACAATGATATCTTTGAATTCAAAAAAAGTGCTTTATGAGGATGACTTAATTGAAAGCGTCATTGAAGGTGAAGATACAGATACACATACAAGCGAATATGAAGTGGCAGAAGGCGAGTCGAATATAAATAACTTAATAACAATGGTCAATCTTAAAATCCTGACCATACCTGATGCTTCAAATATTAGTGATTATTCTGCACTTTATTATATGCCGGGTTTGGAAAAATTAACTATAAAAAATGCCAAGGAACTTGAAGATGCCGATTTTTTATCAGATACTGTCAAGTTGCAATACCTGTATATAGAAGGTAGTAAGATAGACGATCTTTCAATACTTTCCAATAATTTATCCATCACCGAGCTTGTTTTGGAAAATAATGAAGAGCTGTTAGACTATACTTTTTTGACCTACTTGCCTTCACTGAAAAAACTTAAGCTTACTACCGCTCAAGGTGCTCTGATACCGGACCTTAGTCAGCATAAATTTTTAACCGATATCGAAATAAACGGAGAAATTAAATAATTTTGGAGTTCATTAAAAATGGAAGTTATTAAAATAAAGTGTCCGAGTTGTAAGCGGATATTGATGTAACAAAAGAGGGACTTGCCCGTTGCCCATATTGCGGTACGGGCATTTATGCTGAAAGAAAGGATGAAAAGGTAATTATTAATACGACCATTAATAATTACAATATGAGATCAAAGCAAGAGACGGAAAGAAACATTAATAATATTTACAAGGTACCGGTACTTATAGGTGCAGCCTGTATTTTCATGTTCATTGTGGTACAGATGTATATCACGACTATCGGAACAAGGAATACCTCACAAGTTGGAGAAGAAATATCAGCTCCGAGGACCGAAGTGGCATCCGAACCTATGATAAAGTTTTTGGAATTGGTATTACAAAAGCGTATAGAGGATATCGGAACAGAAGATTATGAGAATTTCAAATCAATTAAATTCGAAAGTGACGATGAAAAAAGTATTATTAATTATGAACTTTATGACGAAACGGCGTCAGAGGTCACTCTGTATCATGACACTTTACAAGAAAATACAGTTGATTTTAGGGATCTTCAATGCTTTACAAAGATCAAAAGTATTGATATCAGAAATATATATTCTATCAACATGGATTTTTATTATTACAATGAGACCGACGCTTATCTAACGAACCTTACCGAACTTGAAAGTTTTTATTCAAATGATTTTATCGGTATGGAGGTTCTGGAGAATTTATTTGCGGATACTAAGAATATAAAAGAGCTCGGGATAAGAATATATGAGGGTGATGATATAGGTGCCTTTACCGATAAGTTCAGTAATTTGGAAAAGCTGATTTTATATTATGTAGATGATGAATTTGATGATAGAGAGTTTAGAAAGCTTGCAAAGTTAGATAAATTAGAAAGTTTTGCCACATATATGACGAGGGATAATGCTTATCTTGCAAGTCTTACAAATTTAAAGTATCTTGAGCTAAGGGGAGATGATAAATTTACCGACTATTCGGTATTATTCGGTATGCCGCAACTTGAAAGCCTGGCACTGGGTGGTGCTCAAGGACTTAAGAGCATTGATTTTGTGAAAAACATGCCCGGTCTTACTTATTTGTATGTCGAGGGTTCAGATATCAACAGCTTAGAGGCACTTAATGCAAAGCCTATCAGATCTTTGGTACTTAAAGATAACGATAAACTGAGTGACTATTCAAGCCTGCTTACACTTTCTGAACTCAATGAGCTTATATTGGACTTTTATATGTCAAATGATGATGCACTTACCGATTTTTCTTCGCTTATCAATTTAAGAAAGATAGGTATTAAGGACAGTATGTTGAAATTTTTTGAAAATAACACACAAGTAGAAGAACTCAGCCTGGATGTCGGGTTGACTCACCATATACATATGGACAGTATCTCAAAAATGACCGGTTTAACCAAGATAGACTTTCACGGAGACGGAACAATTGATGATTTTAGCGGATTGGAAAATCTGTCGAATTTAAAATCGGTAAGATTGGGGATGGGTACAGACATCGATGTAAGTCCTTTATTTAATATGTCTACTATTGAAAATCTGGATATAGATACCGATGAGCCGGTCTATATAATTCCGGAAAATATCAATGAAAACACACATTTAAAAGAACTCAATATTTATAATATAGATTACTTGTATGATAACAGCGGTGAAGAAAGAAAAGAAGCCAAGTTAGGAGATATGAATTATATATTCGATAAATTCGGTGCCTTGGAAAGACTTACTGTCAGAAGTCAAAGTATTCCGGATGTTAGTTTTGTACAATACATGCCGAACTTAAGCTATCTGGACATAACGGATAATTATGTACAGGATATCTCACCCCTTGTCGATAGGGAGAATCTTAAAGTGTTGGTCTGTCCTAATAATCAGATAGCTAATTTGTCTTTATTGCCGGATACACTTATGGTTATAAATTAAGATTCTTATTAAAAAGATTGTTTAGTTAAAACTATTGAAATATATACTTTTTCATAGTATAATATTTCAGTTAAAAAAACACGTTTATCCCTTATGGGAGAGGTGCTCAAGGAGTACTCCCATATATAAGATAGACGGAAGTATAACCAAAAGGAGAAAAGATATGAGCGTTATATCAATGAAGCAATTGTTGGAAGCAGGTGTTCACTTCGGACATCAGACAAGAAGATGGAACCCTAAGATGGCTCCGTACATTTATACCGAAAGAAACGGTATCCATATCATAGACTTACAAAAGAGTGTTGGTATGGTAGATACAGCATACAAGGCTATAGCTGATGTAGTTGCCGAGGGAGGAACTATACTTTTCGTAGGTACCAAGAAGCAGGCACAGGATGCAATCAAGGAAGAAGCACAGCGTTGCGGTATGTACTATGTTAACGAGAGATGGCTTGGAGGTATGCTTACAAACTTCAAGACTATTCAGCTTCGTATAAAGAGATTACAAAAGATCGAAGAGATGAGCCAGGACGGAACATTTGACGTACTTCCGAAGAAAGAAGTTATCCAACTTAAGAAAGAGTGGGAGAAGCTTGAGAAGAACTTAGGCGGTATCAAGGATATGAAGAAATTACCTGATGCTATATTCGTAGTAGATCCTAAGAAGGAGAAAATCTGTGTACAGGAAGCTCATACACTTGGTATAAGCTTATAGGTATAGCTGATACAAACTCAGATCCTGAAGAACTTGATTACATAATCCCCGGAAATGATGATGCTATAAGAGCAGTAAGACTTATAGTTGCAAGCATGGCAGATGCGGTTATAGAGGCTAATCAGGGTGCAGCAAGCACAGAAGAGCTTGAGTCACAGGCAGCAGATGCAGAGCTTGAAGCAGCAGAGCAGACAGAAGAATAATCAGAAGATCAATATATAAAATAAATATTTGGAGGTAGGTCAATGGCAGAGGTTACAGCGGCACTGGTTAAAGAGCTTAGAGAGATCACCGGTGCAGGTATGATGGATTGTAAGAAGGCACTTCAAGAGACTGCGGGCGATATAGATAAGGCAATCGAGTTCTTAAGAGAAAAGGGCTTGGCAGGAGCGGTTAAGAAGGCAGGACGTATAGCAGCTGAAGGTATCGTAGAGACACTCGTATGTGAGTGCGGACATGATGCGGTTATAGTTGAAGTTAACGCAGAGACTGACTTCGTAGCAAAGAATGAGACATTTAAGTCTTATGTTGCTGAAGTTGCAAAGCAGGCACTTGAGTCTAAGGCGGCTGATATGGAAGCATTTAGATGAAAAGTGGTTACTTGATGAAAGCCTTACAGTAAAAGAGAAGCTTTCAAGCATGATATCTATAATAGGTGAGAACATGAATATACGTCGTTTCGAGAAGATCAACGAGGAGAACGGACTTGTAGTATCTTATATACATGCAGGCGGTAAGATCGGTGTTCTTATAGATGTTGAGACCGACAAGAAGTCAGATGCTATAGTTGAGATGGGTAAGAATATCGCTATGCAGGTAGCGGCTCTCAGACCTTTATATACATCTTCCGATGAAGTAGATGCCGATTATATAGCAAAGGAGAAGGAGATACTTCTTGCGCAGATCCATAACGATCCTAAGGAAGCAAGCAAGCCCGACAATGTTATTGAAGGTATGGTAAACGGACGTATCAAGAAAGAGCTTAAGGAGATATGCTTACTCGATCAGACTTATGTAAAGGCTGAGGACGGAAAACAAAGCGTAGCTCAATACGTTCAGGAAGTTGCTAAGGCAAATGAAGCTAAGATAAAGATAAAGAGATTTATTCGTTTTGAAACGGGTGAAGGGCTTGAGAAGAAGAGTGAAGACTTCGCTGCTGAAGTTGCAAAACAAATGGGTATGTAATAAAGAGGCTGTCGCACTAATGTTGCGACAGCCTTTAAACTATGATTTTTTATAACAAAGGAGGATTTTATGGTTAAGCATGTAGTAATGTGGAAGATGAAAGAAGGACAAAACGATCCTATGATAAAGAAGGCAATGAAAGAGAATCTCGAAGCACTTAACGGAGAAATAAAAGAGATCAAGTCACTGGCGTTCTATACAGATTTGGAAGAAACAAGTACACATGATGTGATCTTGGTAAGTGAATTTGAATCTATGGAAGATCTGCAAAGTTATGCCAAGAATCCTAAGCATGTACATGTTGCGGAAACCTATATCAAACCTTATGTAGAGAATCGTGTTTGTGCTGATTATACATTCTAATAAGGAGATTGGTTCATGAAGATACTGCATACCCTTGCACAGCTGCCGGCTATGACCGGCAGCGGTATTTATTTTTCGGTATTGATAGACGGTCTTAATAAATTAGGACATGAAAATGCAGCTTTATATGCGGTACAGGATGAATTCAGTTCCGGTATGGCAGAAAACATAAAAAAATACGAACTTGAGTTCAAATCCGAAGAATTACCCTTTCCGATAGCGGGAATGAGTGATGAAATGCCTTATGATTCTACGGTATATTCCGAGATGAGTGAGAAGGATTATGAGCTATGGATAAATAATTTCAGAGAAAAATTATTGCATATAAAACAAGACTTCGATCCGGATGTTATTATAGCTCATCATGTATTTATTCTAAGCTCTTTAGTTTGTGAAGTGTTTTCAGATAAAAAGGTCATAACATTATCACACAGCACGGATGTAAGACAGCTTATGAAAAATCCGTGGATCTTGGAAAAATACATGCCTCATATAAAAGAGGTTGATGAATGTATTTGTGTATCATTAAATGATGCGGACAGCATCGTAAATAAAATAGGAATAGATAAAGATAAACTCAAAGTATACGGCGGAGGTTTCAGGCAGGATATTTTCTATCAAAATGATACCAAAAAAGAAGATGATATTATAAGACTGCTATATGTAGGAAAAATCTCTTCTTCCAAGGGTATTTTCGAATTGGTACAGACGTTTCCGAAACTTAATGAAAAGTATAAAAACCTGGAATTTAATATAGTCGGAAATTGTAATGAAGAGCAAATGGAGGAACTTACAAAACTAAGTAAAAACGCAACGAATATGCACATACATTCTACAATGCCGCAAAACAAATTGGCAGACCTTATGAGAAGTATGGATATATTTGTCCTTCCTTCATATTATGAGGGGCTGGGTCTTGTCAATATAGAAGCCCTTGCCTGCGGAATGAGAGTAGTTACAACGCCCATAGAGGGTCTTATATATCTGTTAGGTGATACGATAAATAATTCCGGTCTTATCAAATACGTGAAACTTCCAGGACTTTACGATGTGGATAAGGCTGTTGAAGAAGATAAGCCGCAATTTATAGAGGATCTGGTAAAAGAGATATCCTCACAAATAGAAAGTATCAAGAGAAAAGAGACCGTGTCCGAAGAGATCATGAATATGATCAAAGAACACTCATGGGAAGGTATAGTACATAAGGTTGATTCAGATATAAAGAGGTTATAGGATGCTTAAAACATTATTAAAACAACTTGGTAAATACAAGTCGGATTCAGTGATATGTACGATTTTTACCTTGCTGGAAGTATTGTTTGAGACTATGATCCCCTATACGATGATAAAGATAATTGACTTAGGTATACAAAGATCCGATATATCTAAAGTAATTCAATATGGGATGGTCTTGGTGGGACTTGCTCTTTTGGGACTTGTATCCGGAATAATGTCGGGGATCTTCGGTGCAAGGGCATCAGCCGGATTTGCTGCCAACCTGAGAGCTGCTATGTTTATCAACATACAGAAATTTTCTTTTTCAAACATAGACAGGTATTCAAGTTCCGGTCTTATTACAAGACTTACTACAGATGTTTCAAACATACAAAATTCTTATCAGATGGTTATAAGAATGATGATGAGGGCACCGGCTCTTATGTTTTTTTCAATGATTATGGCTATCATTATAAGTCCCAAGCTTTCTGTTATATTTGTAGTATCTTTAATAGCCCTTAGTATCGTACTGGGGCTGGTCATAAAAAAGGCGGGAAAAGCCTTTGGAGAGGTATTCAGAAAGTATGATGCACTTAACTCCAATATACAGGAGAATATAAGAGGGATAAGAGTGGTAAAGTCCTTTGTGCAGGAAGATAAGGAGATTTCAAAGTTTGAGAAGTCTATAGGTGTTATATATGATCTTGCGGTAAAGGCTGAAAATTATGTGGCAAAAATCAACCCTGCAATGTATCTGTGTATATTTGCGGCTATAATAGCCCTTTCGTACTTCGGCGCAAGACTTATAGTTAATAATGAGCTAAGTACCGGAGAGCTTACTTCATTATTTACCTATATAATGACCATGCTTACCAGTCTTTTATTCCTTTCTTTTATCTCTGTCATGGTAGCCATGTCAGAAGCAAGTGCCAGACGTATAGCCGAGATCATAGAAGAGAGTCCGGATATCGTAAGCAAAGAAGATGCGATAAAAGAAGTTAAAGACGGTAATATCGACTTTGAACATGTGTATTTTTCTTATGCTAAGGGCAAAGGAAAGCCTGTGCTTGAAGATATAGATCTGCATATAAGATCGGGTGAGACCATAGGTATCATAGGAGGTACGGGAAGTGCAAAAAGTACCCTTATATCTCTGATAAGCAGGCTGTATGATGTGACTGAGGGAGATATCAAAGTAGGCGGAATAGATGTAAGAGACTATGATATTGAAGAACTCAGAAATAAAGTCAGTGTAGTACTTCAAAAAAATGTTCTCTTCTCGGGTACCATACTTGATAACTAAGATGGGGCAAAGAGGATGCAAGCCTTGAAGAGTGTATTGAAGTATGTAAGATAGCCTGTGCGGATGAGTTTATAAACGGCTTTGAGAATGGCTACGAAACCTGGATAGAGCAAGGAGGTTCAAACCTTTCCGGAGGTCAAAGACAGAGGCTTTGTATAGCCAGAGCCTTACTCAAATCCCCTAAGATACTTATACTTGACGACTCTACAAGTGCCGTAGACACCGTAACCGATGAAAAGATAAGGCAGGGATTTAAAAATAATCTTAAAACCTGTACCAAGATAATAATAGCACAAAGAATATCTTCCGTAAAAGACGCTGATAGGATAATAGTATTAAAAGACGGACGTGTAGATGCCTTTGATACACATGATAATCTTATCAAAAACAATGATATATATGCCGATATAGTTAATATACAGCTTGAAAGTTCAGCGGATTTTGATAATGCGGAGGTAAGAAATGAATAATTTATCAAAGTCAAAGGATGAAAAGAAACTGAATTTATTTTGGGTAATTCAAAGGATAAAAAAAGGATATCCTATACAAATATTTGCAGTGCTTGTATGTATTGTAATTGTAGCTGTTACCACCCTGATCGGAACAACATTTTTTAAAGCTCTTATAGATGATTACATTACACCGCTTCTGCAAAGCGGTCAAAAGGACTTTTCAAATCTTGATAAGGCTATAGTAAGACTGAGCTTTGTATGTGCCGTAGGAGTAATAGCTTCTTATGTGCAAAGTACTACCATGGTAAAAATTGGTCAGGGAACTATGAGGGGCATAAGAGAAGAACTTTTTTCCCATATGCAAAGGCTTTCCGTATCATACTTTGATACACACCCTTACGGTGATACTATGTCAATATATACCAATGATGTGGATACATTAAGGCAGTTTATAGGAGTGTCCCTGCCTAATATATTAAGCTCTATAATAAGTCTTATAAGTGTGTTTATAACCATGCTTATACTTAATGTGCCGCTTACCTTCCTAAGTCTTGGAATGATACTTATAATTATGTTTATAAGCAATAAGTCGGCTTCCATATCAATGAAGCACTTTGTGCGACAGCAAGCTCAGATAGGTGAGATCAATGCTTATATAGAAGAGATGATGAGCGGACAAAAGGTAATAAAGGTCTTTTGCCATGAAGATGCGGTAGAAAAGGACTTCCTTGATATTAATGAAAAGCTTAGACAAAGTGCAAGTAAGGCAAATTCTTATGCGAATATACTTATGCCGATTATAAATCAATTGGGCAAGTTTTCTTATGTAATAATTGCCATAGCAGCCTCAGTAGCTTCTGTTAAGGGCTATATGAAGATCACTGTCGGGGAGATAGTAACCTTTCTTGCCTTGGTACAAAGCTTTACCCAGCCTCTTTCTCAGGTGGGTCAACAGGTCAATGCCATTATAATGGCTTCGGCAGGCGTATCAAGACTTGGAAACCTCTTATATGCACAGCCTGAGGATGCCGGCGGAGATATAAGTCTGGTAAATGTAGTACATAAAGACGGTGCTTTGGAAGAAACCGACGACAGATCGGGTATGTGGGCATGGAAAAAGGGTGACAAAGAGTATGTTGAGGTTAAGGGAGATATAAAATTCGAAGATGTGGACTTTTCTTATGTGGAAGGTCATACCATACTTCACGATATAAACCTTTACGCAAAACCTGCTCAAAAAATTGCCTTTGTAGGTTCTACAGGTGCGGGCAAAACCACTATTACCAACTTGTTGAACAGATTTTATGATATAGACAAGGGCAATATCATATATGATGGGATAAAGATCCGAGATATCAAAAAATCAGATCTTAGAAAGAGCCTGGGTATAGTACTCCAGGATACACATCTGTTTACCGGTACGGTCATGGAAAATATAAGATACGGAAGCCCCTCGGCAAGTGATGAGGAATGTATAGGAGCTGCAAGACTTGCGAATGCACATGGTTTTATAGAAAGGCTTCCGAATTCTTATGATACTGTAATAAATGCGGATGGCGGTTCACTTTCTCAAGGTCAAAGACAGCTTTTGGCAATAGCGAGAGCTGCGGTGGCAGACCCTCCGGTACTGATACTTGATGAGGCTACTTCATCTATAGACACACACACCGAAAAGCTGGTACAAAGAGGTATGGATGCTCTTATGTCGGGAAGGACGACATTTGTTATCGCACACAGGCTTTCAACTATCAGAAATGCGGACTGTATCATGGTTTTAGAGCATGGTGAGATAATAGAAAGAGGAAGTCATGAAGAGCTGCTTGCTCAAAAGGGAAGGTATTATAAGCTTTATACAGGTATGAGTGTAGTAGATTAGTTTGGAAATTTGATTCATAAAAAGTAAAGCCATCGCTTTTTAAGTGACTTATAATCAGATGTATTCAGTGATATACGGCATCTGACTCTGATAAAGCCTGGACAGGGTAGATGAAATTTTATTGTACAATTCTAAGTACTATACTTTTTATAGCGTCTTTTCAAACATATATATATATGATATAATAAATCGACTTAAAATTATTTTAAGGATGGCTACATCTTCCTTAGTTGAGTTTATGAGCAAAGGGGTAAATCAGTGAAAAGAGTTATGTTAAAACTTAGTGGAGAAGCATTATCACTTGAAGGCTCAAGAGGTTATGACGAAGCTAAGATAAGAGAAATTGCTTTACAGATAAAAGAAGCAAAGGGTGAGAACGTAGATATAGGTATAGTCATAGGCGGCGGCAACTACTGGCGTGGAAGAACATCCGAAAGAATTGACAGAACAAAAGCCGACCAGATAGGTATGCTTGCAACGATAATGAATTGTATTTATGTATCTGAAGTTTTCAGAAGTGAGGGTCTGGATACGGAAATATTTACACCGTTTATCTGCGGAACCATGACGGAGCAGTTTTCCAAAGACAGGGCAAACAAAGCATTTTCCGAAGGCAAGATAGTATTCTTCGGAGCGGGAACGGGTCATCCGTATTTTTCAACAGATACCGGAATAGTACTTAAGGCTATTGAGCTTGAGGCTGATATCATATTGCTTGCAAAGTCTATAGACGGGGTATATGACTCGGATCCTAAGCTTAATAAGGATGCCAAAAGGTATGATAACATACATATATCCGAGGTCATAGAAAAAAGACTTGCAGTTGTTGATCTGACTGCTTCGGTAATGTGTATGGAAAACAAGATCGGCTTGGCAATATTTGATTTGAATGAAAAAAATTCTATAGCGAATGCACTTAAGGGTAATATCAACGGTACCGTAGTAAGTGTGTAAAAGAGAGGATCATATGCAGGACAAGATAAAGTTACATGAAGAAAAAATGGGTAAATCTATAGATGTTCTACAGGAAGAATTTTCTACGATCAGGGCGGGAAGAGCCAATCCACATGTCTTAGATAAAATCAAAGTGGATTATTACGGAACCCCGACACCTTTGCAACAGCTTGGTAATATCTCAGTACCCGAAGCAAGAATGATAGTTATACAACCATGGGAAAAGGCTTTGCTTAAAGAAATAGAAAAAGCCATCAATATATCAGACCTTGGTATACATCCTACCAATGACGGAAGCGTCATAAGACTTGTATTCCCGGAGCTTACAGAGGAAAGAAGACATGAACTTGCAAAGGATATAAAGAAAAAGGGTGAGGCTGCTAAAGTTGCGGTAAGGAATATCAGAAGAGATGCTATAGAACTGATCAAGAAAGCTGAAAAAGCGGGTGAGATCAGTGAAGATGAAATGAAAAAGTTTGACGATAAAGTTCAAAAAGCTACAGATAAGTCTATAGAAAAATAGACGGCTTGGTTGATTCCAAGACAAAGGAAATTATGAAAGTTTAATGTAAGAAGTTATATGATATAACTTCTGCGTGTAAGGGTGTTTTGAGAGTATGTAAAGATATTAAGCACAGAACTTGTATACAAGTTACAGTGCCTAGTTTCCTGTACTTTTGGAATACCCTTTATACTTTTATTATCTATACATGTGAAAACATGGGAGGAGATTATGTTGAAGATCTTAGATGAAGTATATGTAAAAGAAATCAAAGAATTTGTTGGCAATAATATTGATCCGGAAGGTATAGCGGTTCCGAGTCATGTGGCAATAATACTTGACGGTAACGGTCGCTGGGCGGCTAAGAGAAAGCTGCCCAGAGCTATGGGACATAAAGCCGGATGTGAGACTCTCGAGCAAATAGTTGAGGATGCTGCGAGGATAGGGCTTGATTACTTGACCGTATACGGCTTTTCTACCGAGAATTGGAAAAGAAGTGAGCAGGAAGTATCAGCCTTAATGAAGCTTTTCAGATTCTATATGGTCAAACTAATCAAAGTTGCTAACGATAATAATGTAAAAGTTAAAATGATAGGGGATAAATCAAGATTTGATAAAGACATAATCGAAGGTATAGATAGGCTTGTTGAAAGTACCAAGAACAATTCAGGTATGACGTTCATCTTTGCTGTAAATTACGGTGGAAGAGACGAGATCGTAAGAGCGGTGAGAAAGATAGTAGCCACATATAAGCATAACGATCTTGATGTTTCGGAGATAGAAGAGTGTACAATGGCATCTTTCCTTGATACGGCGGAGATTCCCGATCCCGATCTTTTGATAAGGACCAGCGGTGAGCTGAGAATATCCAACTTTTTATTGTGGCAGATAGCATATTCGGAGATCTATATCACTGATGTGTTGTGGCCGGATTTTAATAAAAAGGAGCTTTTGAAGGCTATATTGGCATATAATAAAAGGGAAAGAAGATTCGGAGGAAGATAATGTTTATTACAAGACTTATAAGCGGTATAACAGTACTGCTTATAGCCATAGGAATAATTGTATTCGGAACCGTACCCTTATGGTTTGCAAGTATTGTGATCTCAGGCATAGCAATGTATGAGCTCTACAAAGCTTTTGGTATCAATGAGAGCAAAAATAACTTATGTAAGTTATGTACTGTCGATAATTTTTCTATTTTTTTGGTGCTTTTTTTCATGTGGATGAATACATAGGGATTTTTTTATAACGGTCACCCTTTTGACAATTTTAAGCATATATGTATTTACATTTCCCAAATACCATATAAATGATGTTATAAAGGTATTATTTACCTTGATATACATACCGATAATGTTTTCTTTTCTTTATAAAATAAGGGCATTGAGACATGGAGATTATCTTATATGGCTGGTATTTATATCAAGTTGGGGAAGTGACGTGTGTGCATACGCCGTGGGTATGCTTATAGGAAAGCACAAGATAGCTCCTAAGCTAAGTCCCAAAAAGTCTGTTGAAGGTTGTCTGGGGGGTATACTGGGTGCTGCTATAATGGGATATATATTCGGGTATGTGTTTAAGATGTATGTCGAACCTATAAGGTATATAGAAACAATATGCACCGTTGCCTGTACACTTGCTTCCGTACTTTCTCAAATAGGTGATTTTGCGGCTTCCGGTATCAAAAGAAATCAGCAGATCAAAGATTACGGTAATCTGATACCCGGGCATGGCGGTATACTTGATAGAGTTGACAGCATACTTCTTACCGCTCCGGTAGTGTTTTTTGTAATAATGTTTCTTTCGAGAATATAAGGAGTAAATAATGAAAAAGATAAGTTTGCTCGGTTCTACGGGTTCCATAGGAACACAGTGTCTTGATATTATCAGATATAATAAAGATATTGAAGTCGTTGCGCTTGCGGCAGGCAGCAATATAGGCTTGTTAAAGGAACAGATAAAAGAGTTCGCTCCCAAATATGTGTCTGTATCCGATGAGAAGTTATGTTTGGAATTAAAAAAAGAACTAAATGATGAAAGTTTAGATATAGGCTTTGGAAAAGAAGGGCTTATAGCAGCTGCTTCTTATGACGATGCGGATATCGTGTTAAGTGCCGTAGTCGGAATGATAGGTATAGAGCCTACGATAGCGGCAATAAAGTCGGGTAAAGATATTGCTCTTGCCAATAAGGAAACCATAGTATGTGCAGGGCATATAATTATGCAACTGGTAAAAGATCACGGGGTGAATCTTTTTCCGGTAGATTCCGAACATTCGGCGATATTTCAATGTTTGGACCGATACAATCCTGTGAATAAAATACTGCTTACTGCTTCGGGAGGGCCTTTTAGAGGATACACGAGCAAAGAACTGGAAAATGTCACATTGGAACAGGCATTAAAACACCCCAATTGGAGTATGGGCAAAAAAATCACGATAGACTCTTCCACAATGGTCAATAAGGGTTTGGAAGTAATAGAGGCTAAGCATCTTTTTAATGTTGATGTATCAAAGATAGAGGTACTTGTACAACCGACTTCGATAATACATTCCATGGTTGAATTCGAAGACGGTGCTGTGATCGCTCAAATGGGCGTTCCGGATATGAAATTACCCATACAATATGCCTTATACTATCCGGAAAGAAAATATATTGAGGGTGAGAGACTTGATTTTAAAAAACTTCGAAAAATAGAGTTTGAAGAGGTTGATATAGAAGTATTTGAAGGTTTGAAATATGCTTATGAGGCTGCTAAAGCAGGTGGAAGTATGCCGGCGGTCTATAATATAGCGAATGAATATGCGGTTGCATTGTTTTTGGAAAAAAAGATCGCTTATAAAGAAATAACAAGACTTATAAAATCAGCTATGGATAAGCATAATATCATATCACGACCTTCAGTAGCCGAGATACTTGAGATAGAAGAACAGATCAAGGCGGATTTTAGGAGAGATTAATATATGAGCATAATAATTGCTATTTTAATATTTGGAGTGATCGTATTGATACATGAGTTCGGTCATTTTATTGTTGCAAGATGGTCAAAAATAGATGTTTTGGAATTTTCCATAGGAATGGGTCCGAGTATATATACCTATCACGGTAAAAAGACAGATTATTCAATAAAACTTTTTCCAATAGGCGGTTCATGCAGAATGGCGGGTGAAGACTCGGGTGAAGAGACGGAAATAAAAGAGGGAACCTTCAATTCAAGACCTGTATGGTACAGACTGGCGGTAATATTTGCGGGACCCTTATTCAACTTTATACTTTCATTTGTATTGGCACTTTTTATAGTGTCTGTTGCCGGTGTGGACAAACCAGTAATTTCGGAAGTTAAAGAAGGATATCCGGCATATAATGCGGGTGTTATGTCCGGTGATGTAATAAAGTCCATAGATAAAAAAGATATACATTTATATAGAGAACTTATGCTTTATCTTTATATGAATCCCGAAAAAACCATAGATCTTAAAGTGGAAAGAGATGTAAACGGAACAAAAGAGATAAAGGAGTTCAGTATCACACCAAAATACGATGAAGAAAATGCAAGATACATGATAGGTATAGTTTCGGCAGATCGTGAAAAAATAAGAGATCCCTTAAGTGTTATAACTTATTCTATTTATGAAATAAAATATAATATTGACAGTACACTTAGCGGTCTTATGCAATTAATAAGAGGAAAGGCAAGTACCAAACAGATCAGCGGTCCGGTGGGGATAGTGGCTACGGTCGGTAGTAGTGTCGATGAATCAATGAATTACGGATTTATTTCGGTGATTCTTACTATTGCCAATATGACCATGCTTTTAAGTTCCACTCTGGGAATCATGAATCTTTTGCCTATTCCGGCTCTTGACGGAGGAAGGATACTGTTTCTTTTGGTAGAGGCAATACTCAGAAAACCGCTCAACAGGACTATAGAAGCCTATATACATTTCGGAGGTTTCGTGCTTCTTATGATATTTATGGTTTTCATATTATATAATGATATAGTTAATTTGATTTTTGGATAGATTTGGAGGAAGTTATGTCCTATAAGACAAGACAAATTCATATAGGAGACAGAGTTATAGGTGGAGGTGCTCCGGTACTTATACAATCAATGTGCAATACCAAGACAGATGACACCGAGGCAACCATAGCACAGATACTGGCTTTGGAAAAAGCGGGTTGCGATATAATAAGAGTCGCTGTGCCCGATATGTCGGCTGCCAAGGCTTTGGAAGAAATCAAAAGGTATATACATATACCACTGGTCGCAGATATACATTTTGATTATAAACTCGCTATTGAGTCTATAGAACGTGGGGTCGATAAAATAAGGATCAATCCCGGTAATATAGGTAATATTGATAGGATAAAGGCGGTTATAGAAGCGGCAAGATCAAGGAACATACCCATAAGAGTGGGAGTGAACTCAGGCTCTTTGGAAAAAGAAATATTAAAAAAATATTCCGGTGTCACCGCAGAAGGTATAGTAGAGTCTGCACTTGATAAGGTAAGGATAATAGAAGACCTTGGATATGATAACCTTGTTATAAGTATCAAATCATCCGATGTGATGATGTGTGTTAAGGCACATGAACTTATCGCTAAAAAGACAGATTATCCTTTGCATGTCGGGATCACGGAGTCCGGTACCGTGAAAAGAGGCACTATAAAATCGTCGGTTGGTCTGGGTATCATACTTTATCAGGGAATAGGAGACACCATAAGAGTATCGCTTACCGGAGATCCGGTAGAAGAGATAACCTGTGCGAAGATACTTCTTAAGAGTCTGGGGCTTAGAAAAGACGGTATCGAGGTGGTATCATGCCCCACCTGCGGAAGGACCGATATAGATCTTATAGGTCTGGCAAATAAGGTCGAAGAGCTTGTGGAAGATTACAGTCTTGATATAAAGGTAGCTGTAATGGGCTGTATAGTAAACGGTCCCGGAGAGGCTAAGAGGCTGATATAGGCATAGCCGGAGGTAAAGGTGAGGGTATGCTTATAAAAAAAGGTAAAGTAGTAAAAAGAGTCAAAGAAGACGAACTTCTTAAAGTATTAAAAGAAGAACTGGATGAATTATCAAAAAAGGATAAGGGTTAGATAAATGAAAAGTTTTACAGAAACTTTTCCGACACTTAAAAATGAAGAAGCTTTCTTAGATCTGTGGCAATTTATCAGCGTTGGCAAGATTTCCGCAAAGCCTGATATGAGCGAGCTCAGAGTATATATAAAGTCAGAAAGGCTGATAGAAAAAAAGCGTATCTATGATATTGAAAAGCTTATCAAAGATAGGCTTTTTCCTTATAAAAAAATACGCATTAAAATAATAGAAAAATTCAATCTTTCAAAGCAGTATAACCTGGAAAACCTGTATTCAAGTTACATAGACAGCATACTTTTGGAATTGAGGAAGAGCAAGATCATTTATTATAATATTCTTACTACCGCAAAAGTTGAGATAAAAGAAAAAAACACACTGGAGTTAAGTATAGAAAAGAACAGTCTCTATGTTGAAGTAATGAAAGATTTTACAGATATCATGGAGAAGATTTTTATCGAAAGATGCGGACTTGGAGTCTACATTAAAATAAATTATCTTGAATATTCCAAAGTATCCGATTCGGATAAAACAGAATATGAAGACAGTTACTTAAGTGTAACCGAGGAGATAAAAAAAGAACAGGAAGAAAATAAAAGCGGATCACTTGCGAAAGAAGATCGGGATACATCTAAGAAAACCACAGTCAAAGAAAACGAAAAGCTAAGACCGGCTTCAAAATACGGTGAAAGAAAATATAAAAAATCAAGCAATCCCGATGTATTATACGGTAAGGATTTTACAGACAACATAATACCTATAAGAGAAATACAAGGTGAGATGGGTGAGGTTGTCATAGCAGGTACTATAATAGAGCTTGACACTATACGTATAGAAAAAAACCTGTCAACTATATATGTATGTACACTAAGCGACAATACCGATTCTATAGTTATGAAACTATTTATAAAGGATGAGCAAAAAGACAGCGTCGAAGGAATATTGTACAAGGGGAATTCCTTAAAAGTGTGCGGTCAGACCGGTATAGACAGATTTGATTCGGAGCTTACACTAACTTTTATAAGAGGCATTAAAAAGTTTGAGATGAGCAATTTCTGCGAACGTGAGGATAACGAAGCAATAAAAAGGGTTGAGCTTCACTGCCATACTAAGATGAGCGACTTTGACGGAGTGTCTTCTGCGGAAGATATTATCAAAGAAGCTCAAAGACTTGGAATGACGGCTATAGCTATAACAGATCACGGAAACGTACAAAACTTTACGGAAGCCTACCATGTGGCGGAAAAACTTAAAACTCCTTTTAAGATAATATACGGAATGGAAGCCTATGTGGTCGATGATGTCAAATCATTGGTGTTAAATCCCGGCGAACATGGTTTAGATGATGATTATGTCGTGTTTGATATAGAGACAACGGGATTTTCATCAAAAAATGATAAGATCATAGAAATAGGTGCGGTAAAGATATCACGGGGCAAGATAACGGACAGGTTTTCAACACTTATAAACCCTAAGATTCCTATACCTCTTAAGATAGAGGAACTTACTAAATAAATGATTCCATGGTGATAAATGCACCGGAAATAGAACAGGTACTGCCTGAATTTTACGATTTTATAAAGGACTGTGTACTGGTAGCTCATAATGCTTCATTTGATGTAGGTTTTATGAGGGAAAAGTTTAAATTGATATCTAAAACAATAGATAACTGCGTTATAGATACTGTAGAATTTGCCAGACTTTTATTACCGAACTTATCAAGATTTAAGCTCGATACCGTAGCGAAGAATCTGGGAATAAGCCTTGAAAATCATCACAGGGCAGTTGATGATGCCGAAGCAACCGCTTATATTTGGATCAAGTTCATAGATCTTTTAAAAGAAAGATACAATACAGATAAATTAAAAGAACTTGAGGGCTTGAACAAGTTAAGTACCAATGTTATAAAGAAGCTTCATGAAAATCACGTGACTATACTTGCCAAGAATGATATTGGACGGATAAATCTGTACAGGTTGGTATCACTTTCCCATACGGAATATTACAATAAGATACCCCGAATACCCAAATCATTACTGATCAAATACAGAGAGGGGCTTTTGCTGGGCTCCGCCTGTTCGAACGGAGAATTATTTCAGGCTTTGCTTAGAAATGAAAGCGAGGAAAAACTTGGGAAGATAGCAGACTTTTACGACTTCCTTGAGATACAGGACAGTAAAAACAATCTGCATATGGTAGAAAGTGACAGATATAGCGTAAACAGCGAAGAAGATATAAAGGATATCAACCGTGAAATATGCAGACTTGGAGATCTGTATGAAAAACCGGTCGTTGCTACGGGAGATGTACACTTTTTAAATCCACGGGACGAGGTCTACAGACGTATACTAATGTACGGTAAAGGATTTGACAGTGCCGATAAGCAGCCTCCTCTATATCTTAAGACCACCAATGAAATGTTAAAAGATTTTGACTTTCTTGGTCAAAATAAGTCATACGAGGTAGTGGTTACAAACAGTAATAAAATTGCGGATATGATAGAGAACATAATACCGGTAAGACCCGACAAATGTGCTCCCGTAATAGAAAACTCCGATGAAATGTTAAGGGAAGCCTGTTACGAAAAGGCTTATGAGCAATACGGAGATCCTTTGCCAAAACTGGTGGAAGACAGACTTGAAAGAGAGCTTAATTCTATAATCAAGAACGGTTTTGCGGTCATGTATATCATAGCTAAAAAACTGGTGGAAAAAAGCAACTCGGACGGATATCTGGTAGGCTCGAGAGGTTCGGTAGGGTCTTCATTTGCGGCATATACTTCCGGTATCACTGAGGTCAACCCTTTGCCGCCGCATTATTATTGCACTTGTAAATACGTTGATTTTGACAGTGACGAAGTAAAACAATATGTCGGTATGGCAGGGTGCGATATGCCGGATAAGACCTGTCCGGTCTGTGGCAGTAAACTCAAAAAGGACGGTTTTGATATACCTTTTGAGACCTTCCTGGGATTTAAGGGAGATAAGGAGCCGGATATAGACCTTAACTTCTCCGGAGAATATCAGTCCAATGCTCATGATTATACTGAAGTGCTTTTCGGCAAAGGACATACATTCAGAGCCGGAACGGTAAGTACCCTGCAATTTAAGACAGCATACGGCTATGTGAAAAATTACTACGAAGAGCACGGTGAAATAAAAAGAAAGTGCGAGATCGCCCGTCTAAGTAACGGCTGTGTAGGTATAAGGCGAACTACGGGACAGCATCCGGGAGGAATCATAGTTTTACCGCACGGGGAGGAGATATACAGTTTCACCCCTGTGCAAAGACCGGCTAATGATGTCAATTCCAAAACGGTGACGACACATTTTGATTATCATGCGATAGATCACAATCTTTTGAAACTTGATATACTGGGGCATCAGGATCCTACTATGATCAGGATGTTACAGGATATTACAGGTATAGATCCGGTAAAGGATATACCGCTCGATTCCAAAGAAACCATGAGTCTTTTCAAGGATACTTCCGCACTCGGAATAAGCCCTGAAGACATAATGGGATGTAAATTGGGAGCCTTGGGTGTACCTGAGTTCGGTACGGACTTTGCTATGCAGATGCTTATTGAGGCAAAGCCCGAGGGACTGTCGGACCTTGTGCGTATAGCAGGACTTGCCCACGGTACCGATGTATGGCTGGGCAATGCACAAACCCTGATAAAAGATGGTACTGCCACTATAAGGACAGCCATATGTACAAGAGATGATATCATGATATATTTGATAGAAAAAGGTATTGAAGAAGGTGTGTCTTTTAAGATAATGGAAGCTGTCAGAAAGGGAAAGGGACTAAAACCGGAAGAAGAAGAGATAATGCGGGCAGCAGATGTACCGGAATGGTATATCGATTCCTGTAAAAAAATAAAATACATGTTCCCTAAAGCCCATGCTGCCGCTTATGTAATGATGGCATGGCGTATAGCGTATTGTAAGATCTTTTATCCGCTTGCTTATTATTGTGCTTTCTTTACCATAAGGGCATCATCTTTTTCATACGAGATCATGTGCTTCGGTAAAGCAAGGCTTCAGGAATATATAGCACAGTATCAAAAGAAGCAGGAAACTTCCTCTACTACGGCTAAGGATGATGATACATTTAGGGACATGAGAATAGTGCAGGAAATGTATGCCAGAGGCTTCGAGTTTGAAGAGATAGATATATATAAGGCAGAGGCTACAAGGTGTTTTATAACCGAGAATAAAAAAATAATGCCGCCGCTTTCAAGTATAGACGGTTTCGGGGAAGTGGCTGCCAACCAGCTTGTCAATGCAAGAAAAGCCGGAGAGTTTATCTCAAAAGATGATCTGATGGAAAGAGCCAAGATAGGTAAAAGTACCTGTGAGCTTTTAGATAGGCTGGGACTTTTGAAAAAGCTTCCGCAAAGCAATCAGATGTCTATTTTTGATGTGTTGTAAATATCGGGAAATGCTGACTGTTTATCTCGTATTCTAAGTGCTTTCGATAAAATTTGACAAATTTATTAAAATACCAAAGTTGTAACCTACAAATAGCTATAATTAACATTTTTTATCAACGGCACAGAGCTATATTAAGGTCAAATAATAAAACTAAAAAGGACATGGAATTACCCGATAAGTACAAACTTATAAAGTAATTCCAAGTCCTTTTTAATAAAATCATTACATCATACGGAACAGCCCTATAACTTTTCCGAGTATACTTACGTCCTTGACAAGTATAGGTTTCATATCATCATTTTCCGGTTGTAATCTTATTTGATTTTTTTCTTTATAGTAGGTCTTTACGGTTGCGGTATCGTCCATCAAAGCAACAACTATATCGCCGTTATTTGCATGGTTTTGCTTAGCCACAAGTATTTTATCGCTATCAAAAATACCGGCATTGATCATTGAATCGCCTTTCACCTTTAGCATGAATATATCACTGTTAGGTAGCATATCTGCGGGAAAAGGAAAATAATCACTTATATTTTCTTCGGCAAACATAGGCAAACCTGCCGCAACCTCACCGAGCAGCGGGACATTCACCATCTCTCTTCTTGTAAGATTGAAGTTTTCGTCAACTACTTCAATGGTCCTGGGTTTACTAGGATCTTTTCGTATGTAACCTTTCTTTTCCAGACTTTCAAGATGAGCGTGTACTGAAGAAGTGGAACGAAGACCTACTGCTTGACAGATTTCTCTAACTGCCGGAGGATAGCCCCTTTTTAAAATACTTTCTTTTATATATTGCAATATAGCCTGTTGTTTTTCAGTTAATTTAGCATTAGCCATAGCATCAACTCCTTTGCATAGATTGTCCGCATTTGCAGTAACATTGTATTTGTATATAGTATCATAAAAATAATTTAAAAGCAAACCTTTGTTCTTATAAATCTGTTATATATAAAGTATACAAACTTCAATATTGCATTACTTTTGTCTCAAAACAAAGCTTCATACCTTGACGAAAAAGATATATATATATAAAATAGTAGGGCAATAATTACATTAGGAGGTTATTTTAGGATGTCAGGACATTCAAAGTTTGCAAATATTAAACATAAAAAAGAAAAAAATGATGCTGCAAAGGGTAAGATATTTACCGTAATAGGAAGAGAGATAGCTGTTGCTGTCAAAGAGGGAGGTCCCGACCCTAATAACAACTCTAAATTAAGAGATGTTATAGCAAAAGCTAAATCAAATAATGTGCCTAATGATACTATTGAAAGAGGTATTAAAAAGGCTGCGGGTGATATCGATTCCGTAAACTATGAAAAGAATGTATATGAGGGTTACGGTCCCAGCGGAGTGGCAGTTATAGTGGAAACTTTAACTGACAATAAGAACAGAACTGCTGCCAATGTAAGATCCGCATTTACGAAAGGGGGCGGTAACATAGGTGCACAAGGCTGTGTATCCTATATGTTTGACAATAAAGGACTTATAATAATAGACAGAGAAGAAGTTGACATGGACAGCGATGAATTTATGCTTATCGCACTTGATGCCGGAGCAGAGGATTTCACTGTGGAAGATGACAGTTTTGAAATAATAACATCACCGGATGATTTTTCGGCTGTAAGAGAAAACCTCGAAAAACAAAATATACCTATGGCAAGTGCTGAGCTTACTATGATCCCTCAGAATAAAGTAAAACTTAGCGATGAAGAAGATATAAAGAAAATGAATAAACTTTTGGACTTACTGGAAGAAGATGATGATGTACAGGCGGTATATCACAGTTTAGAAGAATAAAAAAAGGGATCCTATCTGAGCAAACAGAAAGGATCCTTTTTTATTTTTATACTATTAATAGATACCCTTTTATCCGGGATACATATAGCGTGATACAATGTGTTTCATCTTGGTCTGTGCCGGTATTAAGGTTTGAGGTTAATAAAAACATCCTAAACTGTATTTTAAGTACTTATAGTCTTATATCTAACATTTTTGATAAAAAAGTAACCTATATCATCAACAAAGCATAATTTAAAGGGGTATTACTTTAAAGTAATAAAGTGTTGACGTTATAAAAAAAATAGTTTATAGTAAACTACTATAAATAAGTGTATCTATTAAAAAAGCCATGTAAGTAAAAGGAGGACTATTATGAAGAAAAATTTACTTAAGCTTATGTTTATATCTGCTTGTGCGGTAATGTTGGCAGCCTGTTCAAACAATCCCTCAACTGATACAAGTGCGGATGAGAGTGCTCAGAGCAATGAGCAGGTATCTGAAGTATCCGGTGACAAAACAGGTCAAAATTATAAGATAGGTGTATTGCAATTAGTTCAGCACCCGGCACTTGATAAGGCAAATGAAGGATTTATTGCGGCACTTGACGAAGCGGGTATAGGTTATACAGCAGATCAACAGAATGCAGGAGGAGAACTTTCATCTGCTCAGCTTATAGCGGAAAAGTTTGCCAACGATAAAGAAGATCTTATATTTGCTATCGCAACACCTGCTGCACAGGCGGCTTCGGGAGTTACCGAAGATATACCTATAGTTATCACTGCGGTAACAGATCCCAAAGAATCCGGACTTGTGGAAAGCAACGAAACACCGGGTGGTAATGTGACCGGAACTTCTGACCTTACTCCTGTCAAAGAACAAATAGATCTCTTAAAGGAACTTGTACCGGATGCAAAGAAAATAGGTATACTTTACAGTACTGCCGAGGCGAATTCGGTTATACAGGTAGACCTTGCAAAGGAAGCTGCAAAGGCTCTCGATCTTGAAGTTGTTGAATACACTGTTTCAAACCTTAGTGAGATACAGTCAGTTGTTGAGTCTATGATAGGAAGTATAGATGCCCTTTACATCCCTACGGACAACACTGTAGCATCGGGAATGAGTACGGTAACAATGATCACAAACGAAAATAAGATCCCTGTAATAGGTGCGGAAGCCGCACATGTTGAAAAGGGTGCTTTAGCTACCTACGGTATAGATTACTATGAACTCGGAAAGCTCACCGGAAAGCAGGCTATTGCAATACTTACAGAAGGTAAAAAACCAGCGGATATGCCTATAGAGTACCTTGACAAGACACAATTCAAGTTCTCTGTCAACGAAGATACGGCTAAGGAACTCGGAATAGATGTATCAAAATTCACGGCTAAGTAATATAATTAGATCCGTATATATGTATTGGAAGCTAAGTTATATAAAAATTAATAACAAATCTTTTATATATCAATCAAATTGCTTGTATGTATTTGTTTATTAGTATTTATAGAGATAAAAGAGCAGATGTATAATTCATGAAAATAATTTAAATTATGATATTTTTTTATGATCTTATGAATTATATTGCTAAACTACAGGCATGTATATTATCAAATAATAAATATTATTGAAGTTTAGACGGATAAGTAGTAAAATGTAATAATTCTAGGATAGTCAATATATTTGACTATCCTGTTTTAATATGAGAGATAATCATATAGTTTATTGTTTACTTGTAGTATAATACTATCAATGTTTAGACAGTTTTCAGGATAAACTACGATATGTGCAAGTGCTGTTAACAGTTGTTCGTGTATTTATTAAAGTGAAGTAATAAGCTGACAGACATAGTCAAATATATATTCAGGAGGCAATCTTTTTATGTACGCAGATTTTTATCGGGTTTATTTCCATCTATGCTTGGAGCTACGGGTCAGGCTGTCTTATGGGCAATTATGGTACTGGGTGTATTTATTACATTCAGACTTCTTGATATTGCGGATCTGACTGTTGACGGAAGTTTTGCATTCGGCGGTTGTATATGTGCTCTTATGATCGTTAAATATAATATGAATCCGGTACTTGCGTTGTTGATAGCAGGGGTTGCGGGGCTTTTGGCAGGCGCTGTAACGGGTATTATACATACAGTATTCGATATACCGAGTATACTTGCCGGAATCTTGACACAGATTTCTCTTTGGTCTGTTAATCTGATGTTGGTAGGCGCAAGTAATATACCGCTTAATAAGGCTCCAAATATATTTTCAGTGGTTTCAAAGAGTCTTAAGATATCGGGGGCGAATTCAAATCTTTTGGTAGGTCTGTTGATCGCCGCTTTGATCATCGGGATCTTATATTGGTTCTTCGGTACGGAGCTTGGTAGCGCATTAAGAGCTACAGGTAACAATGAAGATATGATCAGGGCTTTGGGATTCAATGTTAATAAGGGTAAGCTCATCGCACTTATGATAAGCAACGGTCTTGTGGGTCTTTCGGGAGGTCTTGTAGCCCAAAGTCAGAAATATGCTGACATCAATATGGGAACCGGTGCAATAGTTATAGGTCTTGCAGCAATAGTTATAGGTGAAGTGCTTTTAAGTAAATATATCAACTTTGCGGTAAAACTTACGGCTGCGGTCTTTGGTACAGTTGTTTATTTTTGGATCAGAGCTGTAGTCTTAAGACTGGGACTTGATGCCAATTACATGAGAGTGGTATCTGCAATCATAGTATTTATAGCATTGGCGGTACCTGTAATACTTGAAAGAGTACGTATCAGAAAATCTTATCGTGCGGACGTATAGAAGTTAACTAAAAATATATGGAAGGCTTATAGGTAAATTCAATGTTGGAAATTATAAATGTAAGTAAAACTTTTAATAAAGGAACAGTAAACGAAAAGAAAGCACTTGATAAGCTGTGTTTGAAGATAGAGGAGGGAGATTTTATTACCGTAATAGGCGGAAACGGTGCGGGAAGTCAACTATGCTCAATATGATCGCAGGAGTTTATCCAATAGATTCGGGAGTTATCAATATAGATAATGTCAATGTTTCATTGCTTCCGGAGCATAAAAGAGCCAAATACATAGGACGTGTATTTCAAGATCCGATGAAAGGAACTTCCGCAGGTATGCAAATAGAAGAAAATCTTGCGCTTGCATTCAGAAGAGGTAAAAAAAGAGGCTTTTCGTGGGGGATAAAATCGGGCGAAAGGGATTTCTATAAATCCGAATTAAAAAAACTCGGACTGGGCTTGGAGACCAGACTCAAAAGTAAGGTCGGACTTTTATCCGGAGGACAAAGACAGGCGGTTACCTTACTTATGGCAACTTTGGTAGATCCGAGACTCCTGCTTTTAGATGAACATACGGCGGCTCTCGATCCTAAGACTGCAAAAAGAGTTCTTGATATAACCAACGAGATAATACAAGAGAAAAAACTTACAGCTCTAATGGTGACCCATAATATGAAAGATGCTATACATCTGGGCAACAGACTTATTATGATGCATGAGGGCAGAGTGATATATGATGTAAAAGGTGAAGAAAAAAAGAAGTTGACCGTAGAAGTATTACTTAAGAAATTTGAAGAAGCAAGTAATGAAGAGTTTGCAAATGATAGAATGATTCTTACAAAATAGGAGGTTTCTTATGGAAAAGCAAAAGATCGTTATAACAATAAACAGAGAGTATGGTAGCGGTGGAAGAAGTATAGGAAAAATATTATCTCAAAGACTTGGCATACCTTATTATGATGATGACATAATAAAGCTTTCATCCGAGTATTCTGCGGTAGCCGAAGAGTATTTCAGAATGCATGATGAAAAACCCGGCAATAATTTCTTACAGAAAGTAATGGGCAGTTCAAAAACAAATTTATCCAAACCTTCTATAAGCGATAATATAACTTCCCCAGACAATCTTTTCAGATTTGAATCCGAAGTTATAAGAAATATAGCCAATAGAGAAAGCTGTATATTCATCGGTAGATGTGCGGACTTTGTACTTGATTCCTGTGCTTTTCCGGAATATATAAAAATTTTTGTATATGCGGATCTTACAACCAAGATAAGGCGTATCATGGATCTTGACGGACTCGAGACAAAAGAAGCTTTGGAAAAGATATCAACAATAGATAAAAGAAGAGCTTCATATTACAAATATTATACAGGTGAGAATTGGCGTGATATGTTAAGGTACGACCTTCCCATCAATACAAGTGATATAGAATTTGAAGAGGCTTGCGACCTGATCCTGTATTATTTGAAATTAAGAAAATACGATTTACCTCAACTGTAAAAAAAATAATAAAATAGTAATATTTTAGACATGGAAAAATCAACTAATAATAGAATAATAAGACAATGCTGAGGCATTACTGTATTATTAGTTTTCATTAGTTGTTGTTTTTAAAATACAGTATATGAAAATTATACGGAGAGTATTAGATGAAGAAAAAAGAAAAAGACTTCTTAAGTGTATTGAATAAAGTCAGAAATAAAAGAAATCAAACATATAAGAAGGTATTTGTTGCGGCAGGGGCGGCTGTTATTATGATAGTTGTTATCAGTTCGGGTCTTGCCATGACAAGAGTTAAGAAAAAAGCTACGCCGTCGAATGCCGAACAACAGAGTGAAACGGTGGTGGCAGAAAGCAGTACCGAACCTTATGTGGATCCGGTACAACTGGAAATAGAAAATGTTATAAATTCCTATAACGATCTTGGGCTTACCAATGTTACAGGTTATCTTTACATGAGGGAAGAGCCGGATAAGAACGGAAAGATCATAGGAAAGCTCTACGGAGGAAGCGCCGTAGACATTATAGAAAGTGCAAACGAAGAGTGGTATAAGGTCAGATCCGGAGGATTGGAAGGCTATGTCTTTGCACAACATATTACAACAAAGGATGAGGCAAAGCAGCAGGCTTTAGAGCTTGTAAAAGAAAGAGCCATAGTCCAAACGGAAAGACTCAACATAAGAAGCGAAGCTTCCACGGAAGCAGAGATAGTAGGTGCCGCATACAAGGGTGAAAGATATGAGATACTTGAAGATGCGGGAGATTGGGTGAAAATAGAAGGAGGGTACTTATCGAAGGAGTTTTTGGAGATCAAGTATGCTTTGAATGAGGCAAGAAAACTCGATCTTAGAAGTATGGTGCTTAATCTTTATGATAACCTGGCTATTTCAAATGTTGAGGGATACCTTAATATAAGAGAAGAACCAAAAGAAGACGGAAAGATAATCGGTAAGCTTACAAGTAGAGCAGCCGGGGATATAATTGAGACGCTGGACGGTTGGTACAAGATAAGATCCGGCCCTATCACCGGTTATGTAAAAAGTGATTATATACTTACGGGACAGGCGGCTAAGGATGCCGCTTTGGAAGAAGCCGAACTTATGGCTGTAGTTACAGCCGATGCACTTTATGCAAGAGCTGAGCCCAATACCAATTCCAAAATATTTACCACTATTTCAAACAGTGAAATACCAGATAGTTTCTCAGTCTGACGGATGGATAGAAATAGAGCTTGAAGACAACAACAATGCGTTCCTGTCTACAGAGTTTGTTGATGTAAGGTATGCGCTTAACGAGGCTATCAAGTTCACGCCTGCGGAAGATGCCGCTAATGCTATCATGGCAAGAAGAAACGAAATAGTAAATTATGCTATGCAATTCTTAGGGAATCCTTATGTATGGGGTGGAACCAGCCTTACCAACGGATGCGATTGCTCAGGATTTACCATGCAGATACTTGGTAAGTATGGAGTCGGACTACCGCACTACTCAGTTTCCCAGTCACAAATGGGAACAAAGATAGATTCATCACAGATGAAACCGGGTGATCTGATATTCTACTCTAACAGAAGCGGTGTTATAAACCACGTTTCCATGTACATAGGTAACGGTCAGGTCATACATGCGGCAAGCAGAAAGAGCGGTATTAAGATATCAGCTTGGAATTACAGAAATCCTACAACTATCAGAAATGTTATAGGAGATTAAGTTTAAGTGTTTTTAGTGTTAGTGAACTAAAATTACTTGAATATGTCGGACTATTAATACAATACTTCACTAATTAAAGGGGAAAAGATATGAAAGATAATTTTATTGCACAATCATTTGGAAAAAGTCAAAACTATACTGATATTCCCAATCAATTATATAAAGACTATGATGTAAAAAAAGGTCTCAGAAACGAAGACGGTACAGGTGTCAGAGTCGGCCTTACAAGAGTATCGGATGTAGTGGGTTATGACTATATAGATGGTGTTAAGACCAACATTCCCGGTCGTCTGTATTATCGAGGTTATGATATAGTCGATATTACCGCAGCAAGATCAAAAGAGGCAACCGGTTATGAAGAGGTCATGTTTTTATTACTTTTCGGATTTTTACCCTCTAAAAGAGAATTTGATAATTTCAACGAGGTCTTAAGAGATATGTATGCGCTTCCGGATGATTTTCTGGAGATGAACCTTTTGCGCATGCCGGCACAAAACCTTATGAATAAATTACAGCATGCTGTACTAACATTGTATAATTATGACGAGGATCCGGATAATGTGGAAGTTTATTCAACCCTGTTAAAGGGACTTGACATAACTGCCAAGCTTCCTTCTATTATGTGTTATGCATATCAGTCAAAGATGCACTACTTCAACAGAGAAAGCCTGGTAATACACTATCCGGATAAGAAGTATTCAATAGCTGAGAATATATTATATATGTTAAGAGAAAACAGACAGTTCTCAGAAAAAGAAGCTTCACTGCTCGATACCATATTAATATTACAGGCGGACCACGGCGGAGGTAACAACTCAACTTTTGCCAATGTAGTCGTTTCATCGACCGGAACGGATATTTATTCTTCCATAGCCGCAGCGATAGGTTCACTTAAAGGACCTAAGCACGGTGGTGCCAATATACAGGTAAGTAAGATGATGGAAGAGATAGTGGCGGAGATAGGATATACCACAGATGAGAAAAAGATAAGAACAGTGATAGAAAAGATCCTCGACAAGGAATTTTTTGACAGAACAGGACTTATCTACGGTTTCGGACATGCGGTATATACCATATCTGACCCAAGAGCGGAACTTTTAAGACAGTACTGCGAAGCGGTTGCAAAGGAAAAGGGCAGAACCAGAGATTATGACTTTTATGTATTATTTGAAAAACTGGTCAAGGACATAGTTTTTGAAAGAAAAGGTACAACAATATCTAATAACGTGGATTTCTATAGCGGATTTGCCTATGATATGATGGGTATTCCAAGAGATCTATTCACCCCTCTGTTCGTTTGTGCAAGATGTGTAGGATGGGTCGCACACAATTTGGAAAATAAGTTATATGACGGAAGAATAGTAAGACCTGCTACAAAATATGTGGGAGAGTTAAAAACATACCTTCCTATAAAGGAAAGATAATAGTATAATAGTATGAGAAAAGCTTGTTGCAGTCGGGAGGTCATTTGTGGCAAATCGTAGTACAAAAAAAAGCCCCAAAAAGAGTAAAACTAAAACTGTGAAAGCCAAAAAGTCCGTAGAATTAAAAGGTGGAGAAATACTCAGAGATGAAATATTTATTATTGCACTCTTTGTATTCTCCATCCTATTATTGTTAAGCAATTTCGGACTTGGCGGAAATATGGGTAATTTTCTTAAGGGAGTTCAGCTTGGAAGTTTTGGTACAATAGGATATCTGTTCCCGATAGTAGTTTTACTGATTGGAGTAATCCTGGTATCTAACAAAGGCAATATAAGATCCGGATTAAAATCATTTTCTATAATAGTTGTAATGATATCGGTAAGCAGTATCGTATATATTTTTATGGAAGATACTGAGTTTTCTTTGGATGCACTTAAAGAAGCGTATATTGCTCAAAGTGGAGGAGGTTTATTCGGAGCGTTACTCGGAGGAACACTTAAGGCTATAATCAGCTCTATAGGTGCTTTTGTGGTTTTATGCATGATAATAATAATATCATTGGTATACATAAGCGAGCGTTCATTTGTAAGTTTTGTAAAACTCGGTGGCAAAAAAGTATACACTCATACAAAAGAGGATATGGCAAGGCGTAAGGCTAGAAAAGAAAAATCAAAAAAAACCGATAAAAAAGAAAGTAATAAAACTAAAAAAGAGGAAAAAATTATCCCCGTGGATAACTCGGAATCCAAAGAAGTTGATAATGTCAGAAATAAATTTGATTTTAATGAAACAACTCTTAATATTTCCGATAACAGATACAGTCAATTTGATGATAATGTTAGGGATAATAACTTTGTTGACGCTGAAGAATTGGCAATACAAGAAGACTGTATGACACAGGAAGCACCTGCCACCGGTGAAAATCAAGACGGTGAAGATGATTTTGTACTGCAGGATAATGTAATAAAGAGAAGAAAAGCTGTAAAACCCGGAAAAAGCTCAGGTTTTTCCAAGAATGAAATAAGAAAGAATAAAGATAGCAAAACGTATCAAAAGCCCGGAAAGAACACAAGATCTTCAACATCCCTACCCGAGATTACAAAGGTACAAAACCTTTCGGATATTATAACAAAAAAGCCGGAAGATATGGATGAAGATATATTGAACAAGCTAAATGACATTTTATATTCCGAAACTTCAAATATTGTTGAAAGTGATTTTGAAAAAGAGCTTGAAAGCACGGCTGAGAAGATGATGAATGAGGGGATAGTTAGTGAAGACCCTTATGAAGATAGGTTCGATATACAGCCGATAAGATATGATGATGCTAAAAATGACGGATACTTTGAGAATAACAGCACATCAGTTGATAAAACCGCTGTCTTTGATGAAGAAAGTGATGAGTATGATGATATCGACGCAGTAGAGGAATATAATGATGATACCGAAGATAAAAAAACTTCGGATCCCGACACGGAAAATATAACGACCGCATCCGGGAAGATCATAGAAAAAAATTCCGATGTAAATTTAAACAAAATAAGAAGTTATGAACATAAAACCATACATGCAGAGGAGAATAAAAAGTCGGTTCCGGTAAAACAAAGTGTCGAAAGACCGGTAAAACCATATATATACCCTCCGACAGATCTTTTAACTGCTTCTCCTCGAATCTCCAATAAATCGAATGAGGAGTTCAGGACCACGGCATATAAATTACAGGAAACTCTTCATAATTTTGGTATAGAAGTTCAAGTAAGTAATATAAGTATAGGTCCTACTGTTACAAGATATGAGATATTACCCGAACCGGGTGTTAAAGTAAGTAAGATCGTCGGGCTGACAGATGATATCAAACTGAATCTGGCAGCAAGTGATATAAGAATAGAAGCACCTATTCCGGGAAAATCGGCAGTCGGGATAGAAGTACCCAATAAAGAAAATACTATAGTAAGTCTGAGAGAACTTTTTGAATCCGATGAATTCAAAAATACCAAAGCAAAGTTGAATTTCGCTTTAGGTAAGGACATAGCCGGCAAACCGATAGTAAGCGATATATCGACAATGCCTCATCTTCTTATAGCGGGAGCGACAGGTGCCGGTAAGTCGGTCTGTATCAATACATTGATCATGAGTATTTTGTATAAATATACTCCTCAAGAAGTAAGACTTATAATGGTCGATCCTAAGGTCGTAGAGCTTTCGGTATACAACGGTATACCGCATCTTTTGATACCTGTCGTGACCGATCCCAAGAAGGCTGCCGGTGCGCTTAACTGGGCAGTTAAGGAAATGACCGACAGATATAGAAAGTTTGCGGAACACGGGGTGAGAAATCTCAAGGGATATAATGACAAGTTAAGTTCACTCGATCCCGAATTTGAAAAATTACCTCAGATAATAATAATCATAGATGAGCTTGCAGATCTTATGATGGTAGCTCAAAATGAAGTCGAAGATGCTATATGCAGACTTGCACAGCTTGCAAGAGCCTGCGGTATACATCTTGTCATAGCGACACAAAGGCCGAGCGTAAATGTTATTACAGGACTTATAAAGGCGAACATACCTTCGAGGATAGCGTTTGCGGTATCGTCGGGAATAGACTCACGTACAATACTGGATACCGTAGGTGCCGAAAAACTATTGGGTAAGGGTGATATGTTATTCTCACCGCAATCACTTCCTAAACCTATCAGGGTACAGGGTGCCTTTGTATCAGATAATGACGTTCAAAATGTTGTTGACTTTTTGGTGGAACAAGGACTTGATGTCGGTTTTGATGAAAGTGCAATAAGCAATATGGAAGAAAGTGCAACGGAAAGCCCTACAGGAGCAGCCAATGATCTTGATGAATTATTTGTACAGGTCGCAAGGTTTGTAATTGAGTCACAAAAGGCGTCTATTGGAATTTGCAAAGAGTATTCAGAATTGGTTTTAACAGAGCGGCAAGGATCATGGATCAGCTTTGTGAAGCCGGGATCGTAGGGAAAGAACAGGGAACTAAACCGAGACAGGTACTTATGAGTTCGGAAGAATTTGAAAATTATATTAATACTTTAGGTATTGCGAGGTAGTTATGAAACTTATATTAGAAGCAGAGGGCTTGGAATATAGTCTGTTACAAGGAAGTAAGGATGTAGAAGTTGATAATTTGGTATACGATTCAAGAAAAGATTGTAAGAATGCCATATTTGTATGTATGAAAGGCTCCAAATTCGACTCCCATAAAGATATTGATAAAGTAGTGGAATCAGGTGCTAAAGCGATAGTGATAGAAGAAGAAATAAAAGAGCTGCCCGAGGGTGTAACCGTAATCTCGGTGAAAAGCTCAAGAAAGGCTTTGGCTTTGCTTTCGGCGGCATTTTTCGAATATCCGATAAGGAAGATGACATCAATTGCAATAACCGGAACCAAGGGAAAGACCACGAGTACCTATATGTTAAAGACTATATTGGAAAAAGCGGGTCACAAGATAGGTGTAATTGGAACCAACGGAGTACTTATAGGTGATAAACTTTATAAGACATTGAATACTACTCCGGAGTCATTTGACTTACACAGATTTTTTAAGGATATGTACGAAGAAGGCTGCAAATACATTATCATGGAGGTATCAAGCCAGGGTATAATGATGGACAGAGTCTTCGGTATAATATTTGACTATGCGGTATTTACAAATATATCAAAGGATCATATAGGACCTGATGAACATAAGGATTTTGAGGAATATCTGTATTATAAATCAAAACTGTTTTCTCAGACCAAGACAGCGCTTATTAATATTGATGATAAACATGCGGATCAAATAATAGAAAATTCAAAAGCTCAAAAGCTTTATACTTACGGAGAAAAGAAAGAAGCGGATTTTTGTTGTTCCGATATAAGTTATCTTTTTGCTTCCGGATTTATAGGTGTTGAACTGAGAATAAAGAATAAACTTGATCTTAGTATGAAGGTTGCACTTCCCGGAAAATTCAATGCGATCAATGCATTGGGTATGGCAGCGGTGGCACATCTTATCGGAGTAAGTGATGAAGTGCTTAAAGATTCTCTCATCGATATTCATGTGGCAGGAAGAATGGAAGTGGTACATAATTCAAAGACCTGCAAAGTCATAGTTGACTATGCACATAACGCACTCAGTATGGAGAGTTTGCTTGATACTTTAAGAGATTATAAACCTAAAAGACTTGTGGTCGTTTTCGGATGCGGCGGCAATCGTTCCAAAGACAGAAGATATTCAATGGGAGATATAGCCGGAAGAAAAGCGGATTTCAGTATAATAACAGCCGATAATTCAAGATTTGAAAAAGTTGAAGATATTATTGCGGATATCAGATCAAGCATAGAAAAAGTAAGTAGTGATTTTATAGAGATACCGGATAGGAAAGAAGCTATATTCTATGCTGTAAAGAATGCAAAAGAGGGAGATATAATAGCCGTAATAGGTAAAGGGCATGAGGATTATCAGGAAATTGAAGGTGTAAGACATCATTTTCTTGACAGTGAAGTGATAAGAGAAGCAGTGGGGTCTGTCTAATGAAGAATGTGAATATAGATTTTATATTAAAAGCCACAGCAGGTAAATTAATAGGCAAGAACAATGATATCGAGGTTCAAAGTATCTGTCTTGATTCCAGACAGGCAAAAGAAGGGGCATTATTTGTACCCATTGTAGGTGAAAGTTGATGCTCATGACTTTATTCAAAAGGTATATGAAAGTGGAGTCAGGATATCGCTCAGTGAAAGAGAGGATATAAAAGTACCCGAAGATATGAGTATCATTCTGGTTAAAAACAGTGTCAAGGCTTTACAGGATATAGCAAGAGAATACAGAGAAACTATTGATATACCCATAGTTGCAATAACGGGAAGTGTCGGAAAGACAACTACCAAGGAAATGATAAGCCACGCTCTTTCGGCACAAAAAAAGGTATATAAGACACCTGCCAATCAAAACAGTCAGGTAGGAGTTCCAAAAACCATATTGGAAAGCGATCTTTCGGCAGATATTATAGTCATAGAGATGGGTATAAGTGAAATTTCCGAAATGCACAATATCTCTGAGATAGTAAAGGCTGATGTTGCGGTAGTCAACAATATAGGTGTTGCACATATTCAAAACTTCGGAAGCAGAGAATCTATAAGGGATGAAAAACTCCATATTATTGACGGAATGAAAGAGGGAGCTAAACTCTTTCTTAATGCTGATGATGATATGCTTGTAAATGCCAAACTTAATAAAAAAATGGATCTCGATTATTTTGGAGCTTCAGATAACGGTATAAGCAATAATTATGCATCTGATATAGAACTCATAGACTCATGTGCAAAATTCAATGCTCATATAGGAGGAGAAGTAGTAAGAGTAGAGCTTAATATACAGGGTATGCATCAGGTGCTCAATGCTGTGATAGCACTTACTGTAGCAGGACTTTACAAAGTGGATCTTAAGGATGCAAGTAAGAAGCTTTCGGAGTTTAGGGGATTTAGACATAGACAGGAAATTATAAAATATAATGATATAACGATAATAGATGACAGTTACAATGCAAGCCCGGACTCAATGAAGGCTGCACTTCTTATATTAAAAGATATGAAGGCAAAAAGAAAGATAGCCGTACTTGCAGATATGAAAGAACTTGGAAAAGATGAGGTCAACTTGCATATACAGGTGGCTGAATTTATAAAAGATAATGTAGATGCGGATCTGTTGATCACTTACGGAGAACTGGCAAAAAACATGCATGAATATATGAGAGAGCATTACGCTAAATGTGAGGCAATGCACTTTAGTGACAGATCTAAGCTTGATGACTTTTTGAAAGAAACACTTTTGCCTAATGATGTGGTACTTTTTAAGGGTTCAAACAGTATGAAGCTTTTCGAGAGTGTAGATCATATAACAGATAGGAAATAATTATGCAAGAGAGGTTTGCAAAGCTTATTTTGGATATATCCCATCATAAAGTGGATAAATTATTTACATATATAATTCCTAAAGAACTTGAGGATGAAATAGAAGTTGGTCAGGTAGTAGAGGTCGACTTCGGTAATTCCAAAATAAGCAGGAAAGCCTATGTTGTAGAGATATCCGATGATACGGATATAGAATACAGTAAGTTAAGATATATAAAAGAAATATCCAAAACCCAAAGAATAGCCGATGTAAAACTCGTAAAGTTGGCTCTTTGGATTAGCAAGTTCTATGGTTGTACTATGGCGAGGGCTATAAGTACGGTACTTCCGGTAAAAAAGAAAGTGGCTGCCGTTTTGGACAGTTACGTATACAGGAATTTTTTAGTATCGGATATTGATAAGCTGACGGTCATACTGAGGAAAAAAAGAAGAACCTCATGGTTAAGGCTTATTGAAGCACTTAAGGATAATGAAAGCCTATCTTTCGAGTACGTAAAAAAGGTACTGAAAATAAGCCCCGTAAATATAACTAAAATGCAGGATGAGGGTTACATACGGATCGAAAGTACAAGGTTATACAGAAATCCCGAATTTATACAAAAAAAAGATAAGCAAAACATAGAACTGAACAAAGAGCAAAGTTATATAGTAGATAATTTTAAAAAAGATATCAAGGAAAATGAAAGAAATTATCTGTTATTCGGTATTACAGGAAGCGGTAAGACTGTAGTTTATATAGAACTTATAAAATATATTTTGTCTATCGGAAGACAGGTGATCTTTTTGGTACCCGAGATAGGACTTTCATATCAGGTCATAAGACAATTATCAGCGGTATTCGGAGACAGACTTGCAATCATAAATTCAAGTCTTTCTTATGGAGAAAGACATGACCAGTTTCAAAAGGTGACAGATAAAAAAGCTGATATTATGATAGGACCGAGGACAGCTCTTTTTACACCCTTTGATAATATAGGACTGATAATTATTGATGAAGAGCATGACGGGGCGTATAAGAATGAAAATATGCCAAGGTACGATGCCAGAAGAGTAGCCTTGGAAATAGCAACATTACATAATGCGAGTCTGGTACTGGGTAGTGCCACACCATCCATAGAAAGTTATACTTTGGCATTACAGGGAAAGTATAAACTCTTTAAGCTGACTAAAAGAGCAGGTGAAGGGTCGAATATTGCGGATACACATATTGTAGACTTGAGAGAGGAATTAAAAAGAGGCAATAAGTCCATATTCAGTGTCAAACTGACACAATTGATACTGGACAGACTGAAGAAAAAAGAGCAGATAATTTTATTTATCAACAGAAGGGGATATTCAAATTTTGTATCTTGCAGAAGCTGCGGAGATGCTATAAAGTGTGTACATTGCGATGTTTCAATGACTTTACATAAAGATAACATATTAAGATGTCATTATTGCGGATACAGCATAGCACTACCTAAGAACTGCCCGAGTTGTAACTCTCGGTTTCTGGCAGGTTTTGGAATAGGCACTCAAAGACTTGAGAGCATGACTGCGAAGATGTTCCCGAGTGCAAGGATATTAAGACTTGATACAGACAATGCACACAAAAAAAACAATACCGATAAGATCTTAAGCAGTTTTGAAAACGGAGAATACGACATACTTATAGGTACACAGATGATAGTAAAGGGTCATGATTTCAGTAAGGTGACTTTAGTAGGTATTATGGCAGCGGACATATCCTTATATACTTCTTCGTATACTGCCTCGGAAAGAACATTTGCACTGCTCACACAAGCGGCAGGCAGGGCAGGTAGAAGGGATATGCATTCGGACGTGGTCATCCAAAGTTACAAGCCGGAGCATTACGCTATAAAAGCAGCGGCTACTCAGGACTATGAAAGTTTCTACGACGCGGAAATATCCTACAGAAAGATGCTTCTTTATCCGCCTGCTATCCATATACTCTCAATTCAATTTGCGGCACTGTCGGAAGATAAGTTACTTGATTTTGAGAAAAAGTTCATGTCAAGGTTACATGAAGCTGTAAAGGGATATAAGGCTTTGATCACTGGACCGGTCAGTCCGAGTGTATATAAGCTTTATGATTATTACAGAAAAATTCTGTATATAAAGCATTATCAATATGATATACTTAACGAAATAAAAATTATAACAGACGGGATCGCCGATGAGATCAACACTTCTTTAGACATAGCGATCCTATATGATTTCACATAACAAAGGGAGATTAAAGATGGCAGTAAGAAACCTTAGATTTTTAGGAGATGATATTTTATTAAAGCCTTGCAAAAGGATAGAGAATGTAACGGACAGAATTCGTGATCTGGCAGCGGATATGATAGAAACTATGAGGGTATCAAGAGGAGTTGGACTTGCGGCACCTCAGGTAGGAATACTCAAAAGAATGATGGTCATAGAGGTGGAAGAGGGGAACCCCGTAGTATTTATCAATCCCGAGATAACAAAGGCGGAAGGTGAACAATTCGGGCTGGAGGGTTGCTTAAGTATACCCGGAAAGACAGGTATGGTCAGAAGACCTCAAAAGATCCATGTTAAGGCATACGATCTTGATATGAAGGAATTTGAACTTGAGGTTGAGAATCTGTTTGCAAGAGCTGTTTGTCATGAGTGCGATCACTTGGACGGAAAACTATATATAGACCTCGTTGAAGGTGAATTGATGGATTCGGAAGCGGATGAAGAAGAGGAATATATAGAGTAATCAAATATAATAAACCTTAAGTACAGAATAGGAGCTTGAATATGAAGATAGTATTTATGGGAACTCCCGATTTTGCAGTGCAGCCGCTTAAGGCTCTTATAGAAAAAGGATATGATGTTGCTTTAGTTGTTACCAAAGAGGATAAGCCTAAGGGCAGGGGATATGAAGTTAGTTTTACCCCCGTGAAAGAAGAAGCTCTTGCTGCGGGAATAGAGATATTTCAGCCCGCAACATTAAAGAATAATGAAGTATATGAGAAATTAAAAAGCGTAGAAGCTGACTTATTTGTAGTGGTAGCATACGGAAAGATATTACCTGAGGAGATACTGAAGCTTCCGAAACTAGGCTGCATCAACATACATGCTTCTTTGCTTCCTTCATACAGGGGAGCGGCTCCCATACAGTGGGCAATAATAGATGGTTGTAAAAAAACAGGCATTACCACTATGCTTATGGACACAGGACTTGATACAGGAGATATTCTCAGAAAGTATGAGATAAATATTGATGAAGATGAGACCGGAGGAAGTCTGTTTGAAAAACTTGCATTGCTGGGGGCAAGTTCCATCATAGATACAATAGAAAACTTAAAAGACATAGTTCCTGTAAAACAGGGTGATACGGACACGAAATATGCAAGTGTCTTGCAAAAGAGTATTGGAAATATTGATTTTTCCAAGGACAGGGATCAAATAGAAAGACTGGTGAGAGGCTTAAGTCCATGGCCGGGGGCATACAGCAGTTTAAGGGGGAAGAATATTAAGCTGTTAAAAGTCAGTAAGGCAGATGAACCGAATATAAAATATAACAAGGAAGATTACGGACGCCTGATCAGCACCAAAAATAATATTTATGTAGTATGTAAAGGCGGATTACTCGAAATACATAATTTACAGCTTGCAGGTAAAAAAGCCATGCAGTCATCCGAATTTCTGCGAGGTTTCAAACCTGAAGAAGACTGGCTTAAGAGAGGATAATAATATGCTTTACGGATTGGGATTTGATTATACGTATATATTGGTACTTATAGGAATAGGTCTTGCATTTTGGGCATCCGCAGGACTTAAGGCAACATTTTCAAAATACTCGAGAATAACTTCAAGCATGAATATGACCGGAGCTGATGTTGCGAGAAAGATGCTTGCAGACAACGGAATATATGACGTGGAAGTAAGACACATAGCAGGTTCGCTTACCGATAATTATAATTCAAGAAATAAAACGGTAAATTTAAGTGATGTTATATATAACTCGACATCTTTGGCTGCTATAAGTGTAGCTGTTCATGAGTGCGGTCATGCGGTGCAGGATAACGTGGGTTATATGCCGCTTAGATTCAGAGCTTCTTTGTTTCCGCTGGCTAACATAGGCTCGACATTTGCATGGCCTATGATAATGTTGGGGCTTATCATCGGAGGTACGGGAGGTATATTAATACAAGTAGGTATATTTCTTTTTATATTTGCTGTACTTTTCCAGTTAGTTACACTTCCGGTAGAATACAATGCTTCCCACAGAGCCTTGGTTCAGTTAAGAGATTGGTCGATGCTAAGACCGGATGAAGAGGCGGGAGCAAAAAAAGTTCTTAATGCGGCAGCTCTCACTTATCTGGTAGCTGCAATATCAAGTATCTTACAACTTGTAAGGTTGTTTATTTTATTCGGAGGAAGAAGAAGACGTGCCTAAGTCTGATAATAATGTAAATCCAAGGGCTGTTGTTTTGGATATACTTACAGATATTAATGAAAATAAAAAATTCAGTCATAATGTAATAAATAAAGCTTTTAATAAATACAAAAATATAAATAAGCAAGACAGAGCCTTTGTATCAAGACTGGTGCACGGGACCTTGGAAAGGCAAATAACTATTGATCATATAATATCCTTATACAGCAAGGTTAAAATTTCCAAGATCAAAAATGTAATATTGCAGATACTCAGACTATCCGTATATCAGATAATGTATATGGATAAAATACCTGACAGTGCAGCATGTAATGAAGCAGTAAAGCTGGTGGAAAAAAGAGGAATCTTTGGATTAAAATCCTATACCAACGGACTGTTAAGAACTATAGTAAAAAACAAAGAAAATATAGGCTACCCTGATATGTCGGTAGAATATTCAATGCCCGAATGGATAGTTGATATTTTGTGCAAGAGCTACGGTAAGTCACAAGCAGAAGAAATACTTAAAAGTTTTCTTGAAGATAAAAAACTTTGTGTAAGGATCAACCTGTCAAAAACAGATCCGGAAATTATTATAAAGTCACTGGAACTTAAGGGCATAGTTGCGGAAAAATCACCGTATTTCAATGATATAATATACCTAAGCGACTTTGAATGCGTTAATGATGTAGAAGAGATAAAAAAAGGCGAGATCTGTATACAGGATTTTTCATCGGCTATGGTTGCAAGGCTTGCAGGCATTAAAAAGGATGACATCGTTATAGATGTCTGTGCCGCTCCGGGCGGTAAGTCTGTTCATGCGGCGGATATATTAAGAGGCAGCGGCAAAGTAATTGCCTTTGATATAAGCGAAGCAAAACTTAAGCTAATAGAAGAAAATAAAAAAAGATGTAATTTTGAGAATATAGATATAGGTATGGCAGATGCAACAGTATTTAAAACAGAACTTGCAGATTCGGCAGATATTGTCATTGCGGATCTTCCTTGTTCGGGTCTTGGAATCATAGGTAAAAAACCCGATATAAAGTACAATACAAGCTACAAATCTATAATTGATTTAAGCAAGATCCAAAGACAAATACTTGATAACGTTTCACGATATGTGAAAAAAGGAGGAAGACTTGTTTATAGCACCTGCACTGTAACGGATATTGAGAATGAACAAAACAGAGATTATTTTTTAGAAAAGCACAAAGATTTTAAGCCGGTGGATATCAGTAATGTATTAAGCTTTATGGATATAGATACAAAGGATAAGGGGTATATACAGATTCTTCCATCAATGTTCGGATCGGACGGTTTTTTTATCAGCGTGTATGAAAGAGACAGATAATGATAGATATTAAAAGTTATACCATTGCCATGCTCGAAGAATATTTATTAAGTATAGGTGAGGCAAAATACAGAGCGAAACAGATCTTTGAGTGGATACATAAAAAACATGTACAAAGCTTTGATGAAATGAGTAATATATCTTCAAAGCTTAAACTTAAGCTTAAGGAAGACTGCATACTTGTTAATGTTGAAGAATTGCTTTATAAGGAATCTGCAATAGATAAAACAAGAAAATATCTTTTTAAGCTTCCGGACGGCAATATTATCGAAAGTGTTTTTATGAGGTATAAGCACGGTAATTCCGTATGTATCTCTTCACAGGTAGGTTGTCGTATGGGCTGTAGGTTCTGTGCTTCAACACTCGACGGATTGCTTAGAAATCTAAGTGCATCGGAGATGCTCGATCAGATATACAAGATAAGCTCTTCTACAGGGGGAGAGGGTATCCAACATAGTATTGATGGGTGCCGGTGAGCCTATGGATAACTTTGATAATGTTATTAAATTTATAGAGATCATAAACAGTGACCAAGGTCTTAATATAAGCCAAAGAAATATTACGGTATCGACTTGCGGTCTGGTACCTCGTATAAAAGAGCTTGCGGATAAGAAACTGCAAATAACCCTGGCATTATCGCTTCATGCGGCAGATGACGAAACCAGAAAAAGTCTTATGCCTATAGCCAATAAGTATAGCATAAAAGAAGTATTGGATGCATGCAGGTATTATTTCGATACAACAAAAAGAAGAGTAAGCTATGAGTACGGCCTGGTAGCCGGAGTAAACGATACAAAAGAAGAAGCACTCAAGCTTGCAAAACTTATTAAAAATATGCATGCTCATATTAATTTGATTCCTATTAACCCTATAGAAGAAAGAGACTATAAAGAACCGAGTCATAAAAATGTACTGGCATTCAAAGAAATACTGGAAAAATCAGGTATACAGGTCACTATAAGAAGGGAAATGGGAAGAGATATAGACGGTGCCTGCGGGCAGCTTAGAAGAAGTTTTATGGCATAATTGAATCTATAAAAAGTTGGAGGTATTAAATACTTATGAAATCAGTGGCACGTACTGATATAGGGCGAGTAAGAAGTATAAATCAAGATATGGTAATGGCTTTAGATGAGTACACTAAAGCACCTTTTAATTTATATATAGTAGCTGACGGTATGGGTGGAGCAAAAGCCGGAGATTATGCATCCAGGGCACTGGTACAATACGTAAAAGACTACATAGATAATAATGATGACAATATGATAGGACTTGTAAGGAAAGCAATAGAGGATGCAAATGCGAAGATCTATGAGCTGTCTAAACAACGTAGAATTTCACGGTATGGGAAGTACTGTTGTTGCAGCAGGTATTAATGCCGGTACATTATATGCATTCAATGTCGGAGACAGCAGACTTTATCTCGTAAGGGACGGACTTTTACAGATAACAAAAGATCATTCATTTGTTGAAGATGAGGTGGAAAAAGGACATATTACAAGAGACAGTAAGGAATATAAACTAAACAAAAATTATATTACAAGAGCAGTGGGTGTAGATAAAGAAGTCGAGGTAGATATATTTGAAGTTGACCTTACCGAAGGTGATAAAATATTACTATGTTCTGACGGTTTAAGTAATATGATAGATGATAAAGAAATTTATGATATAATAAATAAGAGTGATGACCTTGAAAAAACGGTGAATAATTTGATCGCCGCAGCCAATGAAAAAGGCGGAACTGACAACATATCAGTCATACTCATTAATTATGAAAGGGAGGTATAGGCTTAATGTTACTTAGAGCAGGAACCTTTCTACAAAACAGATATGAAATAATAAAGCGAATAGGCGGCGGAGGTATGTCAGAGGTTTATAAGGCAAAGTGCCATAAATTAAACCGTTACGTCGCAATAAAGGTATTGAAAGAAGAGTTCGGTAAAGATGACAACTTTGTTAAAAAATTCAATATTGAAGCACAGGCTGCTGCAGGCCTCACGCACCCCAATATAGTTAATATCTATGATGTAGTTAATGAAAACAATATGCACTTCATAGTTATGGAGCTTATAGAAGGAATTACACTTAAGGATTATATAGCATCTAAAGGCATGCTTGATATAAAAGAAGCTGTAAACATAGCTATACAGGTCGCCAAAGGACTGGAATGTGCACATGAGAGAAATATAGTGCACAGAGATGTAAAACCTCAAAATATCATCATTTCGGTAGACGGAACCGTTAAAGTCGCTGATTTCGGAATAGCTAAAGCTACAACGGAAGAAACGATCAACTCATTCGCAGTAGGTTCGGTTCATTATATATCGCCCGAACAGGCGAAGGGGATCAATACAGATCTGAGAAGTGATATATACTCTCTGGGCGTGACCATGTATGAAATGATATCGGGTCGAGTGCCGTTCAACGGGGATAATGCGATAAGTGTTGCATTGGCACATGTGGAAGAAGTAGTAACTCCTCCTTCTATATACAATTCGAAAATAGATCCGGAGCTTGAAAAAACAGTTCTTAAGTGCATGCAAAAAAGCCCCGAAAGAAGATATCAAAACCTAAAGGAAGTTATAAAACAACTGCAGGCTCTGCTTATCCAAAGAAACGATACAAGTGCACAAGTAGACTCTCAGACGAGAATGATAGAAAAGAACGACATAGTTTCTATCAACAGCATAAGAAGAGATACACAGGGCAATACCGATAAGGCCGGCGATACTTATGAAAAAAAATCCCAGGCTAAAGAGTATGATGATTATGAAAATGAATATGAAGAGGATCCAAGGAACAATAAGAATAAAAAGCCCGGAAAAAAAGACGGGGATGACAAAGAAGATAAAAAAATGGATTCAATAATGACTGCACTCGGAGCCGGAATAGCGGTCATCATAGTTTGTGTTATCTTATTTTTTGTTGTAAAAGTTTCGGGATGGACCTTATTTCCTAAGAGTGAAAAAGATAATAATATAATATCGACCGAAAGCAGCAAGGATGAAAGTGAAACCGATGCAAAGGCAGACATAGAAGTCCCGAATATAACCGAGCTGCCACTTGAAGTTGCTAAGACCAGACTAGAAAGCCTTTCACTTAAGATGGTGGTCAGCGGAACAAAATATGACACTGAACTCGAAAAAGATTATATAATATCACAAACCCCTTACCCTAAAGCAAAATTAAGCAAGGGAGATAATGTAGAAGTAATAGTCAGCCTAGGAAAAGAGCCCATAGATCTGAGTAAACTCAATCTAAGTGATATAAGTACGGAAGCGGCTACAAAAATACTTGAAGCTAAAGGTCTTAAGGTAAATGTGATCGATGAATTCAGCGAAACCGTTGAAGAAAATATGCTTATAAAATTCAGTCCTTTGACAGCCGAAGAGGGAAGTACGGTAACTCTGTATAACAGTAAGGGTAAAAAGGTCAATAAAATCAATGTACCGAGTCTCGTAGGAAAAGATGAAGAAAGTGCGGTAGCGTTGATACATGCCGCAGGTCTTAATGTCGGAGATGTAAAGACCGTAAGCAGCTCTTCCGTGGAAAAAGGATATATAATATCACAGGATGTAAAGCCGATTCGGAAGTGGAACCGGGAAGTAATGTCGGATATTCGGTAAGTTCGGGACCGGCACCTGAGACTACACAGGCTGCACAGACAACTCAAGCATACAGGTATATTGCTTCGATAGATACCACATATAATATTGCGGATCTGATAGGACCTGCGTCTTCTACAACAAGCGTAAAAATAATGATCAGACTTAAGCAGACGGTATCAGGTCAAGTTGTATATACTACTTTGATGGAACCGAGAAAACTTACAGGTGATACAATATTACCTGTAAAGTTTAAATCCATTGAGGGATCTTACGGTGTGGATCAAGGAGAAGTGGAAGTAGTGGAAGCCAATACCAACAGCGTACTTAAATCCTATACGGTAGAATTTTTTAAGGTTCAATAGGATGAAAGGAAGAATAGTAAAAGGAATAGCCGGATTTTATTATGTTAACAGCAAAGAAAGAGTCTACGAATGTAAAGCTAAGGGCTTATTTAGGAATAATAATATAAAGCCCTTAGTCGGAGACTTTGTAGATATGGATATAATAAATGAAGAGAATGCAGCGGGACATATAATCGAAATACTTCCGAGAAAGAACATGCTTATAAGACCGGCAGTAAGCAATGTAGATGTTATTGCCATAGTGCAATCCGTAGCTTCACCTAAACCAAGACCTTACCTGATGGATAAATATTTTATCAATATGCAAAAGTATGATATTGAATTTATCCTGATATGGACAAAGTCAGATCTTATCAATGATGAAGCTGTGGAATATATCGATATTTATAAGCAGGTCGGAATAAGGAGTTTTATTGTATCCGATAAAGCGGGGGCTGCTAATGAGTATGATACGCTTATGGAGTTCCTTAAGGGAAACTACAGCCTTGGCAGGTGTATCCGGTGTCGGTAAATCAAGCCTTATTAATAAAATGTGTGAGAAAGAGCGTATGGAAGTAGGCTCCTTAAGCAAAAAAATAGAAAGAGGTAAACATACTACCAGACACTCTGAAATATTCAATATAGATAAAGATACCTACATATACGATACTCCGGGATTCAGCTCAATAGAACTTAGCGAAATGGATGAATCGGATCTGGAAAATTATTATTCGGAGATATATGAATTATCAGGGAACTGTAAATTTAATAAATGTTCACATATTACAGAGCCAAATTGTAAGATAAAAGATGCACTAAATTGTGGTAAAATATCTAAAGTAAGATATGATAATTATACAAAGATATATCAAGAACTAAAAGAAAAGAGGAGACATTAATTAAAATGAGGATATTATCACCTTCTATACTATCGGCTGATCTTAGCAATATAAAAACTCAGCTGGACTTATTAAAGAAAATGTCCGTAAAGAACTTACATGTAGATGTTATGGACGGGGCATTTGTACCCTCTATATCCTTTGGTATGCCTTACATAAAGTCGCTCAGAAAGCATACAGATCTTGTGTTGGATGTACATATGATGGTTGAAGAACCGGACAGATATGTTGAGGAAATGTGTAAGTCGGGTGCGGATATAATAACCGTGCATGCTGAAGCCTGCAAGCATCTTGACAGGACCGTAAATCATATAAAGCTTCGGAGTTGCTGTCGGAGTTGCATTAAACCCTTCCACGCCTATAGTGATGCTGGATGAGATACTTCCTTATATAGATATGGTTTTGGTCATGAGTGTCAACCCCGGATTTGCCGGTCAGGCATTTATACCTTATGCGGCTCAAAAAATAGCCAGACTTTACCATATTAAGAAAGATAATAAACTTGATTTCAGTATACAGGTTGACGGAGGCATCAACAGCGAGTCGCTTCCCATAGTTCTTGAAGCCGGTGCGGACAATATAGTTGCCGGATCAGCTATATTTAACGGAGATATAGTTGAAAATATCAATTTATTTAAAGGTATAATGGAAGAAGCAGAATAAAATATGCCTAACACAGCTTACATAATATCAGGTGGAGATATTGATGAAAATTTATTGTTATCTGAGATGAAGAAACGTCAAAAAAATGATATAATCGTTGCTGCAGATGCAGGTCTCAGAATTTTGGACGAACTTGACATAAGTCCGGATCTGATACTCGGAGATTTTGACAGCCTTGAAAAAGAAATATTGGAAAAATATTCAAAGACCATAGAAATATCAAGATATAATTCCGAAAAAGATTTCAGTGATACCGAACTTGCGGTAGAGATCTGTAAATCAAAAGGATTTAACAATATTACCATACTTGGTTGTTTCGGTGGAAGAATGGATCACAGCCTTGCAAATATCAATCTTCTTTATAAATATCATAAGGAGGATATATATATAAGACTTGTAGATAAATTCAACAGATTATATCTTGTCGCTAAAAGCAGCACTGTATATAAGAAAGATATGTGGGGCAAATATTTATCGGTCTTCCCTATGGGAGGAGCTGTAAATAACTTTTCGATAAGCGGTGTAAAATATCCGCTCAAGAATGTTGTTTTGGATAAATATGAAAATCCAAGTCTGACAATAAGCAATGAGATACTTGATAAGGAGTGTAACATTGAATTTGATAACGGTGTTATTCTGGTAGTAGAAAGTAAAGATAATTAAACTTTTAATATAAATATAAGGAGGATTATATGGAATATGTAGTATGGAGCATATGTTTTGCCGTATTTTTGGTCATAGAATTAGTAATACCGAGCTTAGTGTCCGTATGGTTTTCTATAGCAGCCTTGATAATGGTATTCATATCTCCGTTTATCGAAGACATGAAAGTTCAAACCTTTGTATTTGCATGTATTTCATTTATCTTGCTGTTATCGCTCAGAAAAGTTGCAAAGAAATATCTGAAACCGAAAGACAGCTTAAGACATGAAGAAGTGGAGATAGTAAATACAGTCGGTACGGATAAGGGAAGAAAATTTTATGAAGTTAAATACAAAGGCGGAATATGGTCGGCTATAGGTAAAGAAGATCACAATAAAGGTGATATATTGACTATAGGAAGCTTTGATGGAAATAAAATAATTCTTAAAGATTAAGGAGGTCTTTTTAAAATGGGAATAGGAATAGGGGTATTTGCTTTTATTTTAATAGTAATAATTTTGGCGATCACATTTAAGTCTATAAGGATAGTGCCGGAGTCAAAAGTATATGTGATAGAAAGACTTGGTAAATATTCACAATGTTTGAATTCGGGACTTAACTTTACCAATCCTTTCTTCGACAGCATAGCCAAGATAATATCACTTAAGGAGCAGGTAGTGGACTTTCCTCCACAGCCTGTCATTACAAAGGATAACGCAACCATGCAGATAGATACTATCATCTACTATCAGGTTACGGATCCTAAGCTTTTTACTTACGGTGTTGAAAGACCTATCTCAGCTATAGAGAATCTTACGGCTACAACACTCAGAAATATCATAGGTGATATGACTGTAGACCAGACTCTTACATCAAGAGATACTATCAATACCACCATGAGAAAAGAACTTGACGATGCTACCGACCCATGGGGTATCAAGGTAAACCGTGTGGAGCTTAAGAGTATCATACCTCCACAGGATATAAGAATAGCCATGGAAAAAGAGATGAAGGCGGAGAGAGAAAAAAGAGCGAATATTCTTGAAGCTCAGGCTAAGAAAGAAAGTGCCATTCTTGTTGCGGAAGGAAATAAGCAGGCTGCAATACTTAATGCCGAGGCTGCAAAGGAAACCGCTATAAAAAAAGCGGAAGGTGAGGCACAGGCTATTATCTCCATTCAAAAGGCGAAGGCTGAAAGTATTAGACTTCTGAATGAAGCAAACCCTTCAAATGCGGTTTTGGCTATTAAGGGAATGGAAGCATTTACAAGTGCGGCAGACGGCAAGGCTACCAAGATAATCATACCCAGCAATATTCAAAATCTTGCAGGTCTGGTATCAAGCTTTGCGGAACTTAACGATAAGTATGAAGCTGACCAAGAACCAAATAATACAGTTAATAATTAGAATGTAAATAATTAAAAGCCGATGCATTATCCTATGAGTACTTTTGTATTTGTATAAGTTAATGCAGCGGCTTTTTTAACGGAGAGAGTAATGGATAAAAATCAGGATATATGTATATTCAGTTTTACAAGAGGTGGAAGCGAGTTAAATAAAAAGCTTATATCCTCACTTATAAAAAGTGAAAAAGTTGAAGGATATACTTATAAAAAGTTCATATCAGAGGATGAAGATGTATTAAAAAGTTATGATGGCAGTATGGAAGAGTGGCTTTCGGAAAGATTTTATAATGTAAAAGCTATAATATTTATCGGAGCCATAGGTATCACGGTAAGACTTATATCCAAATTTTTAAAAGATAAGTTTACAGACCCTGCTATAATAAGCCTGGATGAGGCGGGAGAATTTGTCATTCCGATATTGTCCGGACATGTAGGGGGAGCCAATGAACTTTCAAGAAAAATCGCTAGCCTTTTAGGAGCAACACCTGTGATCACCACTGCTACCGATGTAAGAAAGCTATGGGCAGTTGATGAATGGGCGGTAAATAATAAACTAACGATAACAGACAGGAAACTTGCAAAAGACATAAGTGCTGCGGTACTTAACGACAAAAAAATAGGATTATTTTCAGAGTACAAATTCGATGAAAAACTTCCCAAATACATTACACTTAGTGAAGAACAGGATATTAACGTATGTGTGACCACAAGCTCAACTCAGCATTTTACGAACAATCCCTGTCTTAGATTGATTCCTTCCAATATAGTATTGGGTGTTGGATGTAAAAAGGATACGGATTCAAAGCATATGATAAATTCTTTGGAGACTTTCCTGCAAAAGCATAACATTGACAAAAAAGCTATTGAAAAGATAGTAAGTATAGATATTAAAAAAGAAGAAAAGGCTATAATAGAGCTTGCAACAAAACTTGGTGTTGAATTTACTACATTTACAAGTGAAGAATTATTAAAAGCTGAAGGTGAATTTACAAGTTCAAGTTTCGTAAGATCCATGGTAGGGGTCGATAATGTATGTGAAAGATCCGCATCCTTAGTATATAATAATATCATAATAAGAAAAGAAAGTTATGGAGGCATAACTTTTGCTGCAAGTTGCGATATGAGCATAGAATATAAAATATAGGTGGATTATGATACTGATCATAGGTGAAGACGAAAAAAAACTTGAAACGCAGTAAATAAAATAAAAAAAATCTGCGATACAGACGATCATGATATAAGGACTGTAGTTGAGATCTCGAGGATACTGGTCCCCATGTCCAAGGACGATAGGGCATATCTATATGACTACGGAAGAAAAGCAAAGGAACTTGCACAGGAAGCCGATACCGTATATCTTTACAGAGATAAGTTAGTCAGATTAAAATAACATACATAATGAGTTTTAAGTCAATCAGGGGTAAATATGTTAAAATTGATCAAATATTTGGAAAAGTATAAATTGGAAACCGGGCTCTCCCCCTTATTCAAACTTATTGAAGCAAGTTTTGAATTAATGGTTCCCATGGTGGTCGCAAGCATTATAGATGTAGGTATAGCAAGGTCGGATAAAATCTTTATACTAAACAAAGGTCTTATACTTTGTGCACTGTCGATATCCGGACTGATATTTTCTATTATAGGGCAATATTATGCGGCTAAGGCATCGGTAGGTTTCGGTACGGAACTGAGGAATGCCATATTTAAACATATCAATGAACTTTCTATCAGAGATCTTCAATTATTAGGGAATGATACCCTGATAAACAGAGTTATAGGTGATACAACTCAGGTACAGACGGGAGTAAATCTTTTTTTCAGACTTGTATTAAGATCGCCTTTTATAGTGTTAGGTGCCCTCATCATGGCATTCTCAATAAGTAAAAGACAATCTCTTATATTTGTCGGAGTTATCGGAATACTTTCCTTGATCATATACTTTGTAATGAAGGGGATACTTAAAAGAAATGCCACAGTAAAGACAAATCTGGATCTTGTATTATCAAGAGCGGATGAGAATTTAAGCGGTGCAAGGGTGCTCAGAGCATTTTTAAGAACAGATGAAGAAAAAAAAGAATTTAAGGTATTTACCGACAGACTTTTTGATTCTCAAATGAAGGTAGGAGAACTTGATGCTATTCTTAATCCCGTCACCTTGCTGATAGTTAATCTGGCTATAATACTTATTCTGTATAAGGGTGCTTTCGATGTATATGCCGGCAGACTCAGCGCGGGGCATGTTGTTGCTCTGGTAAATTATATGTCGCAAATATTGGTAGAACTGATCAAGCTGGTACAACTGGTTATATTATTATCAAAAGCAAGTACCTGTGCTAAGAGAATAGATGAGATATTTGCTACAAAGACTTCTATAGAGTATGGAAATGAAATATTCGATACCGAGTTAAAAAAAGGCGATGACTTACTTGTATTTGAAAATGTTAGCTTTGCCTATCCGGATAAAAAATCAACATTGGAAAATATAAGTTTTTCTATGAAAAAAGGAGAAAATATAGGAATAATAGGAGTTACCGGATCCGGAAAAAGTACACTGGCAAGACTTATTGTAAGGTTCTATGATATAGATTCCGGAAATATAAAACTATGTTCAAAAAATATAAAAAGTTACAGTAAAGAAGCTTTACTTAATTTTGTGGGTATGGCGGAACAACAGATACATTTGTTCAAGGGCAGCATAAAGGATAATATAGCATGGGGTAAGGCAGCTGATGAGGAAGTTCTTGAAAAGTCAGTAGAAGCGGCGCAGGCTAAAGATATAATAAAGTCAAAAGTACAAGGTTACGATACCTTGCTTGAAGAAGGAGGCAAGAATCTTTCGGGAGGACAAAGACAAAGACTTTCAATAGCCAGAGCACTTTATCACAAGCCAAAGCTTTTGATACTGGATGATGTAAGTTCAGCCCTTGATTATATAACCGAACTTAATCTGAGAAAATCACTTGAAAGTATAGAAGATATGAATTTTATAATAATATCCCAAAGGGTGAGCAGTATCATGAACTTGGATAAGATCATTGTTATTGATGAAGGCAATATAGCGGCAATAGGAAGTCATAAGGAACTTTTGGAGAAATCTCAACTATACAAAGAGATATGTTCAACGCAGCTTGCACAGGAGGGATAGCTATGAAAAAGACTCTGAAAAGACTTACAAAAGATCTGCTTGAGTTTAAGTGGCATATTATATTTATATTCATATCTGCTTCACTTATTGTATTAAGCAATCTTTTTATCCCTTTATTTATAGGAAAGGCTGTAGACTGCATTAAATTAAAGGAAAATGTGGATTTTCCGGCTCTTTACAAGAATCTGAGATACATATTGCTTGCTATACTTATATACGGTATATCACAATTTGCCTTAAACAGATCGAATCAATTTATTAATTGTGAAATTGCAAGGAAACTAAGAACTAAGATGTTCGACAAACTTCAAAGAATGGATTTTACTTATATAGACGCTAATCCCAAGGGGAAGATACTGTCACATATAATAAATGATGTTGATATTCTGACAGAAGGTCTTTATATGATGTTTTTGCAGTTTATTACCGGCAGTATGACCATAATACTTACCATAGCATTTATGTTTTACATAAATCCCATAATAACATTGATAGTTATAGTACTGACACCTTTATCAATGCTTGTTGCAAGATTTGTATCTAAAAAAAGCTTCTCGGCATTTGTGCATCAGGCTAATAAAAGAGATAATATACTTAGCATGACAAGAGAAAATATTTACGGTATGTCAAGTCTTTATCTTTTTAACGAAGAAAAATACAAGTATGAACTTTTTACGAGTGCCAATGAAGAACTGAGAAAAAGCAGTCTGGACGCAATATTTTTCTCTTCGGTACCCAATCCATCTACCAGAGCCATCAATGCATTCATATACGCTCTGATAAGTATAGTCGGAGCTTTTCTGGTAATATCCGGTAGTATAAGTATAGGTAATCTGACCAGTTTTTTAACTTATGCACAGCAGTACAGCAAGCCTTTTAATGAAATAAGCGGAGTTATTACCGAACTTCAAAATGCCTTGGTCTGTGCCGAGAGAGTGTATCAATTTTTAGATGAGAAAGAGTTTGAAGAAGACAGTGAAGAGAGTATGGATGTAGAAAATATCAAGGGAGATATAAAGCTTGAGCATGTGGCTTTTTCCTATGATAAAAGTAAAGACTTTATAAAGATATGAATATTTCCATTGATTCGGGAATGAAAGTGGCATTGGTTGGACCTACAGGCTGCGGCAAATCAACTCTTATCAATCTTTTGATGAGATTTTATGAGATAGATGAGGGAGATATATCGGTAGACGATCACAAAATAAAGTCAATAAAAAGAAACAGCCTTTTATCGTCATACGGTATGGTATTGCAGGATACCTGGCTTAAGTCGGGAACTGTCAGAGAGAATATAGCATTCGGGAAAAAAGATGCTTCCATAGAAGAAATAGAAGAAATATGCAGAGAATGTATGGCTGACAGTTTTATAAAAAGACTTCCCAAATCTTATGATAGCGAGGTTGACAAGGGAGCCGAGAATCTGTCTATAGGACAAAAACAATTGCTTTGTATAGCAAGAGTCATGCTAAACAATCCTCCTGTGCTCATACTGGATGAAGCAACTTCTTCAATAGATGCAAGAACCGAACTAAAAGTAAAAAGAGCCTTGGATAAAATGATGCGAGGTAAGACTTCATTTATAGTCGCACACAGACTTTCAACCATAAAAGAAGCCGATATCATACTTGTCATGAAAGACGGTCATATAATAGAAAGAGGAAATCATGAAGAATTACTAAAACAAAACGGATTTTATAAAGAATTATATAACAGTCAATATGTTGGATAAAATTGAAAAGTATGATATAGTTGATTTAGAAATAATATAGTTAAAACTGTACAAAAATAACAAGAAAGGAGGTCTGATCTGCTAAAAAAAGACAGAATACCGATTTTTCATTGATTGAATTATTGTTTCTTTTGTGATTAATGCATTTTACTTGGACAAAAAAATACATAAAGCTAAGTTTTTGAATTAAGGGGGATATGAAATAAAACTAATAATGTTTCTAAAGTCAGGGTTTTATAAATACAGGTGATCATATGTTCAAAATAAGGAAAAACCTTTTTTCATTAATAATTTATATATTGGCATGCTGTACCGTAGTCAGTTCATGCGGTCTTATAAATAGGGAGGAGACGGAGCAAAACAGCGAAACAAACAATAAAAAGAAATCAAAAAAGAAATCAAAAAAGAAAAAGCAAAATGTAAAAAAAGAATCTGAGAAATATGAGGAGAACAAAAAAACAACCGATCGAAAGTTAAACTATTCGGAAAAATCAAGAGAAAGATTAAAGTTAGAGCTTGTAACGGCACTTGATGATTTTTTTGCTTCTGATTTTACAGACATAGCAATAAAAAACGAAAAAATGCATGAAGAATTTTTTATAGTAGAAAGTAAATTATATGACGGGGAGAACACTCTGTATTTTGTTGCGACGAAAGAGTCGGAAAATGATTGTGCTAAATGTTTTTTAACTGACGGAAATATTACATATAAAACAAATGAAGATGATACAGATTGGGAACTTGATAACTATGCTGTTGATTATACGTCCGAGCCTATCGTTGGTGCATGTTATGTGGCATATATAAGCTTTATATATGCTGCTTTGGATAAGGGACTTGACTATGAATATTATCCCGAGGATGATTCTTATTATATAGTAACAGACAGATACACAGTTTCAGATATTGATTTTAAATCGATCAGATCGGAAATCAAAAATACCGATAAGTTTGATCTGTATGACTCTGTTATGCTTGTAAATAAAGAAGATATAATAAACTTTTACCCGAATAATGATGTATTTAAAAAAGAATTTGTTTTTTATATAAATGATGATGCATTTGTTATTTTTGAGATACTTTATGATACATATTTTAATGAGATCGAAAGTTCTTCCATGGTAAGATTAAAGGAAGAAGAAAGAGATATGGATGCTAAAAACAATCTGTTGGAATTATTTTACGATCTGAAAGGTAATGGTAGAGAACGAGATAGAAACAGGGATATAACACCCGAATTTCAATTATTAAAACATGTAGTAGGTTTCTAAAGTTTAGTATTGCAATAGAAAGGAAAGTGAAAACCATGGTAAGAAAGAAAATTTTAGCAGTGTTGGTGTATGTTTTAGCTTGCTGTGTATTTGTAAGTGCCTGCAGTTTTACAGTTAAAGAAGAAACCGAGCAAAGTAGCGAAAAAAAATCCGGTAAGAAAAAGAAAAGCAAGGATAAAAAAGAAAAAAAAGAAAGTACGGAAAGTGAAGAAGAAACTGAAAAAGAGTCTGAAAAAGCAGAACAGGATACGGAAAGAGAAGCTTTGAAAGAACAAATAGTAGAAGCTTTAGATACATTCTTACTTGAAAAAGAACCGATCATTTATTTAAACATCGAGAGTGACGGTAAAAAAGCTGTATTAAGCGAGAGCAGATTTGAGATGGATACGGGTACTCTTTATTTTGTAAGCATGCAAAATTTTGGTTCGGAAGATGTTATGACCTTGCTTACTGACGGAGATGTTGAATATTCAACGAAAAATCATTTCGGAGATACTCCATGGGAAAAAAATGAAGAAGAAAAATATACACAGCAGTTGGTAGTAAGTATAAACTATATAGTTGATATGAAATTCGTTTATGCGGCTTTGGATGCGGGACTGGATTATACCTACTTGCAGGATGAGAATGTATACATGTTTGAAGCCGATCGTGATATGATCTCAGGACTTGATATGAATGCTATAGTTCCGAAGCTTAAAAATGCCGATAAACTTTCTCCTTATAACAACAGATATTCCACTCAAAATGAATTATCAATAAAATCATTCCCGGAAGAGATGGGTATAGTGTTAAAAAAATATAAATTTACGGTTTCAGACAATAAATTTGAATTTACCGAAATATTGTATGATAAGGACGGGAAAGAAATAAAGAAGATGAATGCTTTACAATTAAAAATATCTCCGTATTCGGAAGAAAATAAAGGTGATATGGTTGAAATGTTTAAGGATCTTAAACGTCAGGATACGGGTAATTAAAAAGAGAAATGTTTATTTTATAAAGTGAACATAGGCTTAAAGAAGCCGCTTTATATACTAAAAGCTTATGTTTGTAAATATATTTAACTTATTGACGGTTTAACAAAAGTTCTTAGATAAAGTCTTGTTAAACAAAAACTAAAAAAAGTAGAGAGGTCAAAATGTTTAGAAAAAGAATAGTTATTTTAACGGTATTTTTGTTATCCTGTTGTTCACTTATATGTTCATGTACAGCTTCAGTTACAAAAGAAACCGAGCAAAGCAGTGAAAAAAGATCGAATAAGAAAAAAAACAAAGATAAGAATAAGGTAAATGAAGAAAGTACTGAAGAAAGTACCGAAGAAATGAATCTATCAAATAATTCCCCAAAAGACAACTCTTCCGGAACAAATATCGACGAGACAACAAGAGAGGAATTAAAAGCTCAGTTAGTAAGCTCATTGGACAGTTTCTTTGCAGCAGAGGTGACTTGTTCGGCTTCTGTAGCTACAGGTAACGGGACAGATTCCATCATTACCGCCAATAGGATAAAATACAATGATGATATAATATATTCGGTAATAACTGAGTTTCCGAAAACTAAAAATGTAATTTTAAATATAGGAACCAAAGAAGAGTCATATTTCAATACAGGTGGAGGTACGACCTGGGGAGTGGCGGAAGATCAAGTTACTTTAAGATCTCCTATTGTAAATAGCGGAATATATCCAATTTACATAAGTTATGTATATAGTTTGTTAAATGAAGGGTTGGATTGTAAATACGTACCTGATGATGACCTCTATATTATTGAAAGGGCGGAGGGGAGTTTTTCGGAAATTAATTTTCATGCTATAGATTCAGCATTGGCAGATCCGCAAGCAATGGAAATATTTTATGAATCTATTACTGATTATTATATGAATTTGATTACTTATGCTTTTGGAACAAAAATCAAATCTTACGAATTCAGTATAAAAGGAGATGTATTTTCTGTAACCGAGCGATTATGCGATCAACAGGGAAATGAAATAGAACATTCTACTACTACCCGTATGAAAGCAAAAGAAGGAACGGTAGAAGAATTTAAGAATATTACCGATGCATTCGATCAATTACATGAAATGGCAAAATCTCAGTAAAGATATGCTTTAATACTGATATTTTAATATTAAGGAGAGTTAAGTTATATGACTGAGAGAAAAATAATATTTCCGATCTTATATATGATGTTTTTTTGTATATTCATAACAGCATGTACCGATAAATATAATAATACAGAGTTGGAAGAAGGTTCAAAAGTAAGCAAAATAGAAAAATCGGAAACAGAAACATCTGAAACAGAAACTGTATCAAAAGCCGACAAAGGCTTTGAAAAGCCTATAGATAAAAATAAGAGAAAGCAACTTAAAGAAGATCTCACAATTGCCCTGGATGATTTTTTAATATCTGATATAAGCGGTGTGGCTACGAGATTAGGCACAGGATATTTACCTGATATGCAGATGACTATTAACAGAGCTATGTATCAAGGAGAATATTTATACCTTATAGATACAAGAAGCGAAGGTGATATAAGACTTACATTTGAGAACAGTAAAGAAGCATATGTAAGTATGGATGGCGGAAGTTCATGGGGTAAAGTGTTGGATATGGATACGGTAGTTAGAGAAGGTCCCGGATCCATGAGCGGCTATGTGACTTATATATGTCTTATGTATGCTGCTTTGGATGCAGGTAAAGAGTGTACATATGACATTGAAAAAAATGTATACCACATAGAACTTGATTCCGATGATATGATGGCATTGGATCTGTATGCGATCAAATCAACGATTGAAAATAAGGACAGGTTTAATGAATTCAATATTTATTTGAATGATAGTGAGATAAAATTAAAGTCCTATAAAATGGTAACAGGAAGTAAAAGATACGAATTCGGCTTTCAGGATAAGAATGTATTTGTGAAGGAAGAAACCGGAGAAGACAAGGAGGCACCTGATTTTTCAGCTGTATGGATCCGTACGATAATTGACGAAACGGGGCCCATAGAAGAAATGGATGTGATAAAAATGTTTGAAGAGATAAGAAGTCAGGTTAAATAATAAAAAAATTACTTTCAAAAATTATTAAAGGTTAAAAAAATAAATATAAGCATTTATAATAAGCACACCGGCTTGTCGAGATTTTAAGGCAAGCCGGTGTTGTCGGTTGCCGAAAAACATAAAAAATAAAATAAAAAGTAAAAATCAAGAATAAGTATCTTTATATAATTTAAATAAAGTTGTATAATTAGAGATTAGTTATATAAAGAAGTTAGGAGAGGTTTTAATGAAGGAAAAACTGGAAGAGTTAAAACAAGTAGCCTTAGAAAAGATCAAGTCGGTAGAAGAACTTGATGCATTAAATGAACTTAGGGTGGCTTATCTGGGAAAAAAGGGTGAGCTTACACAGATGTTAAAGGCGATGAAGGACGTATCCGATGAGGAAAGACCTAAGATAGGTCAGATGGTCAATCAAACCAGGGAAATCATAGAAAATAGTCTTAATGAGATAAAAGACAAACTGAATAAGAAGATAAGGGATGAAAAAATAGCCGCAGAGACTATAGACGTAACATTACCTTCAAAGACGGTAACTTTAGGTCACTTACATCCCAACACCGTAGCTCTGGAAGAAATTGAGAAGATATTTATAGCAATGGGTTATGAAGTGGTGGAAGGTCCTGAGATAGAGTATGACGAATACAACTTTACCAAGCTAAACATTCCGGAAAACCACCCGGCAAAGGATGAGCAGGATACTTTTTATATAAATAAAGACATCGTGCTCAGGACTCAGACCTCTCCGGTACAGGCAAGGGTTATGGAAACAGGTAAGGTGCCTATAAGAATGATATCACCCGGAAGAGTATTCCGTTCGGATGAGGTGGATGCAACACATTCACCCAGCTTCCATCAGGTTGAAGGTCTTGTCATAGATAAGAATATTACATTTTCGGATCTGAAAGGAACTCTTGCCGAATTTGCGAAAAGACTTTTCGGAGAAGATACCAAGGTGAAATTCCGACCTCATCATTTCCCGTTTACAGAACCGAGTGCGGAGATGGATGTAAGCTGTTTTAAGTGTAAAGGAAAAGGTTGCAGGATGTGTAAGGGAAGCGGCTGGATAGAGATACTCGGCTGCGGTATGGTGCATCCTCACGTTTTTGATATGTGTGGCGTGGATAAGTCGGTATATCAGGGATTTGCTTTCGGAGTGGGACTTGAAAGAATTGCACTTCTTAAGTATGAGATAGACGATATGAGATTATTATACGAAAATGATATACGTTTCTTAAAACAGTTTTAGAGATCAATGTATAGAAACTGAAAGGGATTTTGATTATGAATACAACACTTTCTTGGATAAAAGAATATGTGCCTGATTTAAATGTCAGCGATCAGGAGTTTTGTGATGCGATGACATTATCGGGTACAAAGGTGGAATTTTACAATAGATTGGACAAGAATTTAGAGAAATAGTTGTTGCACAAATATTATCAATCGATAAACACCCCAATGCGGATAAATTGATAGTATGCAAATGCGATACGGGTTCGGAAGTTCTCCAAATAGTTACCGGAGCAAGCAATGTTAACGTGGGTGACAAAGTACCTTTAGTACTGGACGGAGGTAAGGTGGCTGTAGCACACGACCTGAGCAGACCCGAAGGCGGAGTTGCGATAAAAAGCGGTAAACTAAGAGGAGTAGAGTCTTTCGGAATGATGTGTTCCATAGATGAACTGGGGCTTGATAGGAATTTCTATCCGGATGCTCCGGAACATGGAATATACATATTGCCGGCTGATGCAAAGCCGGGAGAATCCGTTACAGATCTTTTAGGTCTCAATGATACGGTATTTGAATACGAGATAACCTCCAACAGAGTTGATTGCTACAGTGTACTGGGTATAGCCAGAGAGGCTGCGGCTACATTTGCCAAGAAATTTTATCCTACGGTACTTAAAGAAGTTAAGGGGGGAGGGTGATATAAACCAATATCTTCAGGTTGAGATAAAGAGTCCTCTTTGTAAAAGATATATTGCGAAGATGATAAAGAATATAAGGTTAAAGCCTTCACCTGAATGGTTAAAGCAAAGACTGATATCAAGCGGTGTAAGACCTATCAATAATATAGTGGATATAACCAACTATGTTATGCTTGAGTACGGTCAACCTATGCATGCTTTTGATTATGAAAAGATAGCTAAGGCTAAGATAGTGGTTGATACCGCAAGGGATTCAGAGGAATTTACAACACTGGACTCTCAGGTAAGAAAACTTGATGACAGCATACTGATGATCAACGACGGTGAAAAGTCCGTTGCGATAGCGGGTATCATGGGCGGAGAAAATTCCAAGGTATCAGATGACATATCAACAATGGTATTTGAGGCGGCTTGTTTTGACGGGACAAATATAAGACTTTCATCAAAAAAACTCGGGCTAAGAACCGACTCTTCCGCAAAATTTGAAAAAGATCTAAGCCCTCAGACTGCTATACTGGCTATAGAAAGAGCTTGTAATTTAGTACAGGAGCTTGATGCCGGAGATATAGTGGACGGGATCATAGATGTATATCCCGTAAACAAGAAGAAGTCAGATTGGATTTTGAACCGGACAGGATCAATAATTTGCTTGGAACTGATATATCCAAAGATGATATGCTTGAATATTTAAACAGGATAGAGATCGGATATGATGAGAGCAGCAATAAGCTTATTATTCCGGATTTCAGAACGGATCTTCATTATATGGCGGATATAGCGGAAGAAGTTGCAAGATTTTACGGATATGATAAGATACCGACAACTTTACCGGTAGGAGAGTCTACAGTCGGTGGTATCTCATATAAACTTAAAGTAGAAGAGTCTTTAAGAGTTATTGCAAGATTTTTGGGATATTCGGAGGCTATGAGTTATTCTTTTGAAAGTCCTAAAGTTTATGACAAACTATGTATACCTAAGGACAGCAAAGAAAGACTTGCCATAGAAATAAGCAATCCTTTGGGAGAAGACTATTCTATAATGAGAACAAGTCCTCTTAACGGATTACTTACTTCTTTATCTACAAATATAAACAGAAGAAACAAGAATGTAAAATTATATGAACTTGCCAATATTTACCTACCTAAGGAACTTCCGTTAAAAGAGTTGCCTGATGAGAGAATGCAGTTTTGCTTAGGTTTTTATGGAGAGGGTGATTTCTTTTCAATGAAGTCTGTGGTAGAGGAGATGCTTACTAAAGCAGGTTTATTCGACATAATCAACTACGATCCGAGTTGTGACAGACCTTATCTTCATCCCGGAAGAAGGGCTGAGATCATATACAATGACGTAAGTTTGGGATATATCGGTGAGGTACATCCGGAAGTTTTGGATAATTATAATATTAAGTCAAGAGCTTATGTGGCGGTTTTGGATATGCCGAGTATAGATCCGTTTACCTCATTTGATGTAAAGTATGAAGGTATAGCCAAGTATCCTGCTATAAGCAGAGATATAAGTATGGTAGTACCTAAGGATATACCTGTAGCCGAAATAGAGAAGATAATAGAGAAAAATTCAGGTAAAATACTTGAGTCCTATGAGCTTTTCGATATCTATGAGGGAGAACAGATAGAGGCGGGTTATAAATCCGTAGCTTATAACATAGTATTCAGAGATAAGTCAAAAACCTTGGAAGACAAGGAAGTTGTTGCTATAATGGATGATATTATTAAAGCTTTAGATAGCATTAATATAAAATTAAGAATGTAAATATTTAAAGGGGGATATATTTATGGATTCTACACTACTCATCACCATCATTTCAGGAATTATATTGTTTGTACAAGCACTGCTGCTGTTTCTTGGACGTAAATTCGGCTGGACGATGTACATAAAGCCTATTTGGCTTATTGTCTGGTTCATTATTTTCGTTGGCGGTCTGTATTCACTTATAACAGGCAATAAAATAATCGGTTAAATGATGATGATAAAAGCTGTATGGGATATTTGAAAAGATATTCCGTACAGCTTTATCATGTGGTTATTATAAAAAGATTGGCGAATGACAAAGTGACATAAGAATAAAAAAATCCTTTAAGTTCATGAAATTAAAAAAATATCCGTATTATAAAAATATATAACTTATAATAAATAAAAAAACTTGTATATTGAATACAAAAAGTATTATAATTAAAGAACAGTTCTTCGGGGCGGGGTGCAAGTCCCCACCGGCAGTTAAAGTCTGCGAGTTGCTTTCAGCAACTGATTTGGTGAGATTCCAAAACCGACGGTATAGTCCGGATGGGAGGAGGATTATTTTTTTATTTTATAAATGTTGCAAATAAAAATATTCTACAATCTGTTTATCTTTTCCGTAGGCTGAATAAAAATCTAAGGAGCCATAATATGTCAAATTTTGTAAATCTGATTATGGAAAATGTATTATTTGTAGTTCAGTTTTTATTCATCGTTTTTCTTATTTTTCTACTTGCCTATATAGTAGAAAAAAAAGCCAAGTTTTCTTCGGGAGTTAAAGAGAGAATCTTAAATACAAAGTCCATTGTATACATAGGGCTTTTTTCTGCATTAAGTACCGTGCTTATGCTTTTTGAGATACCTTTATTCTTTGCGCCGTCATTTTATAAAATAGATCTGTCTGAGATACCCGTACTTATTATAACCTTTGTTTTGGGACCTACAGCAGGAGTGTTGACCGAATTTTGCAAAATACTTTTAAAGCTTGTATTTCGTTCTTCAAGCACCGCTTTTGTAGGTGAACTTGCGAATTTCACCGTAGGTTGCAGCCTTATACTGCCGGCAAGCTTTTATCACTTGTTTAATAAAAGAAAAAATAATGTTTTAATATCTTGTGTTATAGGAACTTTATGTATGACCGCATTCGGATCAGCATTTAATGCCATATATTTATTGCCGAAGTATGCTCAAATGTTCGGTCTACCTATACAGGAGTTTATAAATATGGGACATGCAATAAACCCTGCGATAAACTCTGTAGAGACATTTGTACTGTTCTCTGTCGTTCCGTTTAATTTATTGAAGGGAATCATAGTTTCTGCTGTAACTATATTACTTTATAAAAGACTCGGTTTTTTATTCAAGTCTTAAATATTAGATCCTAAAAATTTTTAATAAATATTTCCGATCAAGTACATAAAAATCCCGCTAATAAATTATTAGTCGGGATTTTTATATCTACGCTAAAAAAGTAGTCGATGTTTTCATATTATTCAATATGATTCATATCGTAAAAGCAATTATGATAATATTTTTAATTATCTTGATCTTTAATTAAAATATAAGCCTTAATCGATGTAAATGTTATGTAAATATTTTTTTTCTTACAGCGGATCCGGCTGTATTTATCTTTGGCAAATTAAATTAAAAACCTATTTTTTTTCACATTGTTTAAGTAGTCTATAAAAACAGATATTATCAAAGCGGTTACTTTTTTACCTGATAAAAGTCAAGGGTTAAAAAATTCTTTTTCAAGTTCATATGATTTTGGTAATTAATGATATATGATTAATAAGGTTATTGATGATAAACTGTAATAGTTGTGTATTCAGAGTATAAATAATTTTTAAATATAAAAGAAAGAAGGATGGATCAAATGGATATAAGAGAAAAGGCCTTGTCAGAGCATGAAAAGTGGAAGGGTAAGATAGAGGTAATAAGCAGAGCCGTTGTTAACAACAAAGAAGATCTCGCAGTCTGCTATACTCCGGGAGTTGCGGCACCCTGTCTTGAGATCTCAAAGGATACGGGTCTGTCATATAAATATACAAGAAGAGCTAACCTTGTGGCTGTAGTTACAGACGGTTCTGCCGTACTTGGGCTTGGAGACATAGGCCCGGAAGCGGGTATGCCTGTTATGGAAGGAAAGTGTGCTTTATTTAAGGTATTTGCGGATGTGGATGCATTTCCATTATGTATAAGAAGTAATGATGTTGATGATATAGTAAATACCGTGACATTGCTTGCGGGAAGTTTCGGAGGAGTAAATCTTGAAGATATTTCCGCTCCGAGATGTTTTGAAATAGAAGCAAAGCTTAAAGAAAGATGCGATATACCGGTATTTCATGATGACCAGCACGGTACTGCTATAGTTACGGCTGCGGCTATGCTTAATGCGCTTAAAGTAACTAAAAGAAAACTTGAAGATATTAAGGTAGTCACTCTGGGAGCGGGTGCGGCAGGTATAGCTATCGTAAAGCTTCTTATAAGTATGGGACTTAAAGATGTTGTCATGTGCGACAGAAAAGGTGCAATATATAAGGGTAGAGAAGGCTTAAATGATGAAAAGAAAAAAATAGCCGAGATCTCAAATAAAGAGAATAAAACAGGAAGCTTTTCCGATGTACTTAAGGGAGCGGATGTATTTATAGGAGTATCTGCACCCAATATGCTTACACAGGATATGATAAGGAGCATGGCAAAGGATCCGATACTTTACCATGGCTAATCCTACTCCGGAAATTATGCCGGATGAGGCTAAGGCAGCCGGTGCGGCTGTCATAGGAACGGGAAGAAGTGATTTTCCCAACCAGATCAACAATGTTTTGGCATTTCCCGGAATATTCAGAGGAGCTTTGGATGTAAGAGCCTCCGATATCAATGATGAGATGAAGCTTGCAGCAGCCTATGCAATAGCGGAATTGGTAGATGAAAAAGATCTGAGTGCGGAATATATCATACCTGATGCATTCGACAAAAGGGTAGCCGAGTCTGTAGCTGAGGCAGTGGCGAAAGCAGCAGTGAAGTCGGGGGTTGCGAGAATATAATTTATTAACGTTTCTTACATTTATATTCTATCGTTGTTATAACAGATTTATAAAACATTTGAATATTATATTTCGTTTACTCTGATTATAGCCTATTTTGATATAATAAAATATTGACTGTTGTATTGCATTTAGATGTATTTACTTATAAAATAAGCAAGGAATAAATTCTATTTTTACAAGAACAAACTAAAAGGAGAGAACAGATGTATACATCTTTCAACTGGTCGGATTATGAGGTGCTGGATTGTGCCAATGGAGAAAAACTTGAAAAGTGGGGAGATTATATTCTGATAAGACCGGACCCGCAGGTTATATGGGATAAATATTTAAATAAAGCCTTGTGGGGCAAGGCAAATGCTCATTATCACAGAAGTTCAAAAGGCGGTGGTGAATGGGAATTCTTCGATCTTCCTACACAGTGGCAGATAAATTATGAACTCTGTGCAGTTCAAAAAACTCTGACATTTAATTTAAAACCTTTTAATTTCAAACATACAGGGCTTTTTCCGGAGCAGGCTGCGAACTGGGATTGGTCGGCAGAGCTGATAGACAAAAGGTTAAAGACTTCTTCAAAGGTAAATGTTCTAAATCTTTTTGCTTATACGGGAGCTGCAACATTGGCGGCTTTGGCAGCAGGGGCTAATGTGACCCATGTGGATGCAAGTAAGGGTATAGTTGCCTGGGCGAAGGAAATGCCGTATCGTCCGGACTTAAAGATGCTCCGGTGAGATGGCTCGTAGACGACTGTGTGAAATTCGTTGAAAGAGAAATAAGAAGAGGCAATACCTATGATGCCATAATAATGGACCCTCCTTCATACGGAAGAGGAACAAAAGGAGAGATCTGGAAGATAGAAGAGAGTATATATCCTTTTATTGAAAAATGCACAAAGCTACTTAGTGATAAGCCGTTATTCTTACTTATTAACTCATATACTACCGGATTACAGGCAGGGGTATTAAATACTATGATAAAATTGGCATTAAAAGAAAGATTTCCGCAGGCTAAGTCAAGTGCCGATGAACTGGGTATACCTGTTAAAAAATCAACTATATTCCTTCCTTGCGGTGCTGCTGCAAGATGTGAGTTTTAGGAAAGTGTAAGTAAATCGACATGAAGACTCAATTGCTATATATACAGTATATGGTACAATATTAGTTGTAAATATCATATATAGTGTTTATTTTATATTAGTTGATTTTACTGAATAAGCAGATGGTGATATTATTTGTAAAATATATAATAAAGGAGATGCCTATGAGAAAGAATTTAATAACCGGACTTGCTTTAGCATCTTGTTTTGTAACGGCGATTTCATTTAATTCGTATGCTAAGGGTTGGGAACAATCCGGATCTGATTGGATCTACATAGATAATAACAACAGTAGAGTAAGAAATGAATGGAAACAAGGTGCGGACTCGAAATATTATTGGCTTAATTCAGAAGGTGTTATGCTTAAGAATTCATTTGTAGATGACGGCAACTATTATGTCGGAAGCGACGGAGCCGCTATTGTAAACAGCTGGAAGCAAATAGAAGCCGAAGGAAGGAAGTTTTGGGCATATTTTGACAATAAGGGTAAAGTAGTAAGAAACAGTTGGAAGAAGATCTCGGATATATGGTATTACTTTGATGATGAAGGGCACATGGCAACAGGTTGGGTAGATAACAATAACTACTATCTGGGAGAGAACGGAGCAATGTATACAGGATGGCATAAGCTTATGCCGCCGGATCAAAACTCAGATTCGAACAGACCTGCTTCACCGGGCGATCAAGGTCTGGATAATGACAAAAAGTGGTACTATTTTGGAAGCAACGGTAAAAAGTATGTTCCAAGTTCATCATTCGGTGAAAAAAAGATAGGCGAGAACAAATACGCATTTGATTCAAGCGGTGCCATGGTCGTCGGATGGGTCAATGTGGTAGACACCACCAATGATACCATAACTGACTACAGATATTACAACAGCGACGGAACTATAAGAAAAGGTTGGTATGCGATACAGCCGCCTGATGCTTTGTCCTCTCAATATGATGATGAAGTGGAGTGGTTTTATTTTAATAACCAGGGCGTACCTCAGGCCTCAGGAAGTAACGAGCTTAAGGCAAACGATATGATCAAAATATCCAACAAGTATTATCTTTTCGCAAAGAACGGCAATCCTACAACAGGACTTAGAAAGGTATATACGGATAATTCCGGAAATTACAGTGCATACTATTTCGGCGGATCCGATGAGTCCTTTGCACATACAGGAAAGGTCAATGTTAAACAATCAGACGGTACAACGGAGACTTATTACTTCCAGGAAGGAAGCGGTAAGGGCTTTACCGGAGTAAGAGATTCATCACTTTATTATAAGGGAAGGATCCAAAGAGCCGATAATGATACAAGATATGTGGTTATAAGCCTAAGAGACGAAGCTTCGGGAGCATATACCAACTATGTTGTTAATACATCCGGAAAAATAGTAAGATCACTTACGGTAAAGAATGCCGATAAAGTAGAGTATAAGACAGATGCTTCAGGTGTTCTGACACATGTTAACGGAAGTACGGATGGGGTAAGAAATACATTTACCAATCCTACAGAACCGGTTTTTGATTAAACTGAATATTTAAGATCATTGACCGCAGTCATATCGTTTTAGGACCATATGGCTGCGGTCTTAAAAATAGGCACTTGCATATGGACAAGATGTGTGTTATAATTTCTTAGTTGATAGAGAGACAGTTTAAATATCAAGTGAAAACATAACTTTTTTAAGACTGTGCCTTGAGATTTATTAAACTAATATATTTATAAAGAGGTGAGATAATGAAAGCAGGTATACATCCAAACTACCACCAGGCTACAGTTACTTGCAACTGTGGGAATACATTTGTAACAGGATCTACAAAAGAAGATATACACGTAGAAATATGTTCTAAGTGTCATTCATTCTATACAGGACAGCAAAAGACAGCTATGGCTCGTGGACGTATCGATAAGTTCAATCGTAAATACGCAGTGAAAGCAGAATAAGATGTATAAGGGTTGAGCAATGCTCAACCTTTTTTATATGTCTTAAAAAATCGCTATCAGTATATAAGTTGCTGGTATCAGTATAAACAGATCAATATTAGAATAAGTGAGGTAAGCATATTGAAATATTCCGGTATAGGAGGACAGGCGGTCATAGAAGGCATTATGATGAAAAATGCCGATACCTACGCAACGGCGGTAAGAAAGCCTGACGGTACGATAGCCGTTGAAAAGGATACATACGAAGGATTGGCTAAGAAATTTAATTTGCTGAAAATACCGTTTGTAAGAGGTATATTTGTATTTATAGATTCTATGGTTGTGGGAAGCAAATGTCTAAGGTTCTCGGCAAGTTTTTTTGAAGATGATGAGGACAGTAAAGAAAGTAAATTTGAAGCCTTTTTGAAAAAAACTTTTGGAGATAAGATAGATAATATCATTATGACTTTATCTATGATCTTTTCTTTTGTTTTGGCTATAGGTATTTTTATGCTGCTGCCTATGGCTCTGAGTAATATATTAAAGTTATTTATATCCAATTACTATGTAATTGCGGTAGTTGAAGGTTTTATAAGAGTAGCTATATTTATTATATATATATTGATCATATCAATGGTTCCGGATATAAAAAGAACTTTTATGTACCACGGTGCTGAGCATAAGTGTATCAACTGTCTTGAAAACGGTCTGGAACTAAATGTAGATAATGTTCTTAAAAGTTCAAGAGAGCATAAAAGATGCGGTACGAGTTTTATTTTTATAGTTATGATAATAAGTATATTATGCTTCATGGTTATAAGAGTTGACAGTATATGGTTACGAGCCGTATCAAGAATAGTACTTGTTCCGGTGATAGCCGGAGTAAGTTACGAGTTTTTAAGTTTAGCGGGAAAGTACGATAACTTTCTGGTAAATATCTTAAGTAAACCGGGACTTATGATGCAGGGACTTACAACCAAAGAACCGACCGAAGATATGGTGGAAGTGGCTATAGTGGCAGTTGAAGAAGTATTTGACTGGAAAAAGTATTTAAGAGAGAATTTTTCAAGGAGCGATCTGTAATGGAAAAGACTTCCTATAGGAAACTTTTAACAAAAGCCGCTAATATACTTAAAGATGCAAATATTGAAAATATCGAATATGATATTAAAACTATACTAAGAGATACATTTGATATAGACTATAATAAATTTGTTATGGATATGGATAATGAATTCGAGACTGATAAATCATTAGAGTATGAATTCATATCAAGGATAGAAAAAAGAAAAAAGCATATTCCCTTGCAATATATAATAAACAAACAAAATTTTTACGGTTTGGATCTTTATGTGAATGAGTCGGTCTTAATACCAAGATACGATACTGAAAATATAGTAGACTGTATAGTTAAAGATTTTGAGGGAAGTAAGGATATTTCAGTGCTCGATCTTTGTACCGGATCGGGTTGTATAGCAATAAGCCTTAAAAAGAACGGGTTTGAAAAGGTATTTGCATTAGATATATCCGATAAAGCTTTGGAGGTTGCAAAACACAATGCCTATATACATAATGCGGATATTACTTTTATTAAAAGCGATCTGTATAAGGAACTTCCGAATGACATAAGATTCGATCTTATAGTAAGTAATCCTCCTTATATCAGAACCGGAGAAATAGAAAAGCTTGACGATGAAGTAAAGGATTTTGAGCCTAAACTTGCTTTGGACGGAGGAAAAGACGGTTTGGATTTCTATAAAAAGATCTTAAATCTATCAAAAGACTTTATTAATAAGAATGGGAGTCTGTATTTTGAGATAGGTTACGATCAGGCAAAAGATGTTGTTGATATAGCGAAAAAAGAGGGATATTATAATATTAAAATAATAAAAGATTTGTCCGGAAAGGACAGAGGTATATCTATGAGGGTAGATTAAGATCTTGCCAAGTTCTTTGGATATTCACACTATTTAATTTAGAAAGGATAAACTTTATGTTTGAAAATTTAGATGATATAGTCATACACTATGAAGAGGTCATGGCAGAACTCGGCAGTCCGGAGGTGGCTAATAATCAAGACAGATTTAGAAAGTTAATGAAAGAGCAGGCTGATCTGCTTCCTTTGGTAGAAACCTATACTGCTTACAAAAATGCAAAGACAGCTCAGTCAGATGCACTTGAAATACTTGATACGGAAAGTGATAACGATCTAAGAGAGATGGCAAAAGAAGAGCTTGCCGATGCCAAGAAAAAAGAAGAAGAACTTGAACAGAGTCTAAAGCTTTTACTATTACCTAAAGATCCTAATGATGATAAGAATATAATGCTTGAGATCAGAGCCGGTGCAGGTGGTGATGAGGCGGCACTTTTTGCAGCAGAGTTATATAGAATGTATATTCACTATGCCGAAAGTTTAGGTTGGAAGATAGAAATGCTTAGCTTAAATGAGAACGGAATAGGCGGATTTAAGGAAGTTGTAGCTATGATAAGCGGTAGGGGAGCATATTCAAAGATGAAATATGAGTCCGGGGTTCATAGAGTTCAAAGAGTACCCGAGACCGAATCCGGAGGGCGTATACATACCTCAACCGCATCTGTAGCCGTTATGCCTGAGGCTGAAGAAGTGGATGTGCAGATAAATATGAGCGATATAAGAGTAGATGTTATGAGGGCTTCCGGAAACGGAGGACAGAGTGTAAATACTACCGACTCGGCAGTAAGACTTACACACTATCCTACAGGTATAGTTATATATGCTCAGACTGAAAAATCACAGTTGCAAAATAAAGAAAAGGCAATGACTTTGCTTAGAACAAAGCTTTACGAGATAGAGCTTGAAAAGCAACAATCAGCCGAGTCTGCAGCAAGAAAAAGCCAGATAGGTACCGGAGACAGATCAGAAAAAATAAGGACCTATAACTTCCCGCAAGGAAGGGTAACAGACCATAGGATTAATTTAACTTTATATAAGCTTGATAAAATAATGAACGGTGACATACAAGAGATAATAGATGCTTGTATAGCCGCAGACCAAAGTGCTAAATTAAGTAAATTAAATGAGGGGTAGATCATATGTATAAAGAAAAAAAGGATATTGACTGGAAAAACCTTGGATTTTCATATATGAGTACAGATAAAAGATATGTATCCCACTATAAAGACGGTGCCTGGGATGAAGGTGCCTTGGTTGAAGACGATACCGTTGTAATAAATGAGTGTGCGGGTATACTACAATACTGTCAGGAATGTTTTGAAGGCCTTAAAGCTTATTCGACTAAAAAAGGTGAAGTGGTGGTCTTCAGAGCGGATCTTAATGCTAAAAGAATACATGACTCAGCAAAATATCTTGAAATGCCGGCTTTTGATGAGAAAAAATTTATTGAGGCTGTTGAAGCTGTACTTAAGGCTAACTACGCATGGATTCCACCTTATGGAAGCGGAGCTACATTTTACCTAAGACCATATGAGTTTGCTTCAGGTCCGGTGATCGGAGTAAAACCCTCTGATGAATATCAATTTAGGATATTCGGTATGCCGGTAGGACCTTATTTTAAAGGTGGTATCAAGCCGCTTAATATATGTATAAGTAAATTCGACAGAGCAGCTAAGCACGGAACCGGACATATCAAGGCAGGTCTTAACTATGCTATGAGCTTACACGCCTATATGGATGCAAAAGTCCAGAGGTTTTGATGAGAATATGTACTTGGACAGTGCTACAAGAACTTATGTGGAAGAGACAGGAGGAGCTAATTTTATATTTGTTACCAAGGATAATGAAATAGTAACTCCTAAATCCGATACTATACTTCCGTCCGTGACCAGACGTTCATTACTTTATGTTGCGGAGCATTACCTCGGACTTAAAGTATCTGAAAGAGCTATTAATGTAAATGAACTGGAAGACTTTGCGGAAGCGGGACTTTGCGGTACTGCTGCGGTCATATCTCCTGTGGGAAGAATAGAGACGGAAGATGGAAAAGAGATACTGTTACCGAGCGGTATGACAGGTATGGGCAAGATAACAAAGCAGCTTTACGATACCCTTACAGGCATACAAATAGGGGATATAGAAGCTCCTGAGGGATGGATCAGAAAAGTTATGTAGTAGTTCATACCGAAAAAACTGTAGTTCATGCTTTTTATAACAATAAATAATATTTTGAAATATAATACAGTACATAAGGTGAGTGATACAAATAAAGAGTTAGAGTGAGGAGAAAGTGATAAAGGAAAAAGTGAGTTAGAAAGTTAGAGTGTTGGAATTAAAAAGAGTGATAAAAAGTTAGAGGTTAGAGTGCAAGGATCAAAAGAGTGATATAGGAAGTTAGAGTGGTAAAGATCAAAAGTTAGAGTGTAAAAATTAAAAGAGTGATAAAAAGTTAGAGTGTAAGAGTTAAAAGAGTGATAAAAAGTTAGAGTGTAAGAGTTAAAAGAGTGATAAAAGGTTAGAGTGTAAGAGTTAAAAGGGTGATAAAAGGTTAGAGTGTAAGAGTTAAAAGAGTGATATAAAAGTTAGAGAATGATAAAGAGTAACTGTTTAGAGTGATAATTTTTGTTACGAGTGATATAGGCGGCGAATTTTAGAATAACAATAAAACTAAAGAGTGATTTAGGGGTATTTTATTATACATAATGACTTATATGTGAGGATACATATGAGTCTTTTTTTATTTTTATAATTTTTTTAATATATATAATATAGATAACTATAGAGTGGTCGATAAAAATATATGTATCTGAAAAATCAATTAATATCAGTATTGATATAGTGTTAAGTAAACAGGTTAATTTTTTAGAAATCAAAAAAATACTGATATGGATAATAATAATCGATTTTTGATCTCTGATTTGTATAATTTAGTGAATAATAAGCGGCAAATCACCTTGTTATACATAAAAACAGTAATTTTAATTGCATAAGGTATTCGAATATTATATACTTATATCAAAAACAACTAAAAAAACAATCCTTGTAATGGAGGTAACATTATGGCAAATAACGGAGTAGAGTATAAATGTCCCAAGTGTACCGGACCTTTGCATTATTCAGCCACAGAACAAAAAATGCAATGCGAATATTGCCAAAGTACGTTTGACGTTGCTGAAGTTGAGGCTATGTTTCAAAATGATATTCAACATGCACAGACTGCTGCGACCGGTTCCGGCGGTTGGGATCAAAGTGGTCTAAGCGGTGGTTGGGAAGGTGATAATGTTAATTCCTATAATTGCAGATCTTGTGGTGCACAGGTGATTTCGGAGACCAATGAACTCTCTATAAATTGCCCTTATTGCAATAATCCTACAGTGCTTTTAGGAAAGTTCCAAGGTACTATGAAACCGGATTATATTATAGGTTTTAAGCTTGACAAAGCACAGGCAGTTGCAAGACTTAAAAAACATTATAAGGGCAAGTTTTTTTTGCCTAAGGCGTTCAGTTCGGAAAACCATGTTAATGAAATAAAAGGTATGTATGTGCCGTATTGGCTTTTTAGTGGAGAAGTTGAGGGAAGTATAACTTATAAAGCTGATAAAACCTACACTAAGGAAGAGGGAGATTATAAAGTCAAAACTGTTGAACACTATAAGATACATAGAGAAGGTAAGTTCAAGTTTAATAAGCTTCCTATGGATGCCTCAAGTAAACTTGACGATACCTATATGGAATCCGTAGAACCTTTTAATTATGCCGATATGGTACCTTTCAGCAGTTCCTTCCTACCGGGGTTTATGGCTGATATATATGATGTAAGTGTTGAAGATACAGCAGGCAGAATTGCAGAGAGACTGATCAACAGTATGAAAGAGAACCTTAGAAAGACTGTGCACGGATATGAAATGTACGCATAGACAGTGATGCCATTAATATTAGAAAAGATACGGTAAACTATGCCTTTCTGCCGGTTTGGATACTTAACACGAAGTGGAATGATAAGAACTATACTTTTATGATGAACGGTCAAACAGGTAAGTTTGTAGGTGATCTTCCGGTAGATAAGGCTAAGTTCTGGATGACATTTGCTGCTACATTTGTAGGACTCAGTATTATAATCATGCTGATAATTACTTTTTCCGGCTCTGCAAATGCTTCTGAGAGGGCAGATATCGGATATGATAATGACATAGTATCAGAGTATTACTCTGATACTGTGTTAAATGATATCATATAGTTACGATTCAGGTATATCTTTCTTTTATTTTGTATATTATAAATTTATAATGCATACATAAAAGCAAGCTTTTATTTAGTATATTATAGATTTATAATACACAGCTAAAGCAAGTTTTTATATGTATATTATAAATCTTATATTTAACCTACTTGAACTGTAACATCATATAAGCAAATTGTGATAATTAAGTAAAAAGTTAGCCTATATTTGATATTAAGTCTAAGGACAAAAAGAAAGGTGGATTTATGTCTTCATATTTATTAGGACTGGCAGGTGCCGCTATAGGAGCTCTAGTTATATGTATGATGCTTCGCTCAAGTATGAAAAGCGTACATAGGGCGGCAAGTGCAGCCAATTATATCGATCCCAAGGATTTTGAGTTGCTTAATAAAAAAGATACCTATATAGATAAGACGGTAACCAGAGAAAGGATTCAGACAAACGATTCAAATTCGTCAAATAACAATTCAAAAAGAAAGTAATGTTAAAAATAATATAAAAAAAGAGGCTGTTGCACTAAGAGTAAAAAAACAAATAAAGTGGTAAATAAAGTAAAAAAATGCTATATAAGTTATTTCCTTTAATGCGAAAGCCTCTTGAATTTTAAAAAATAAATTATTTCAAAGGTCTTTTGGCTGTGTGAATCAAAGTCTGTAAATTCCTATTTTCGGACTTCTATGATAAGTATTATTTTAAGGCGAATGCCATCATTTGGCATTCGTCCTTATTAATATAATAATCAAAAAATCAGACCCATGTCAAGGGCGTCGGTCGAAGACCGACGTTTATTTTATCCTTGACTTGTGGTCGATTTTTTGTTACTCGGGAAGACGCCCCGCATACATGATGCTCAATTCTCCATATATCTGTCCCCAGTTTCGTATGGTAGTTGTCCACTTCTTAGTAGCTTCAAATGTCGCCAGATACAAGGCTTTCAGCAGGGCTGTATCGCTTGGAAATACGCTTCTTTGGCGATTTAACTTTCTGTATGTGGAATTTAGGCTTTCAATGGCGTTGGTAGTATAAATAACCTTTCTTACATCCACAGAAAACTTGAAAATAGGGGTGATAGCGTCCCAGTTATCGTACCAGCGTTTCATAGAATTTGGATATTTTGATGTCCATTTCTCTGTAACACGATCCAAAGACTGACGTGCTTTCTCTTCATCCGAAGCCTGATAAATAGTTTTCAGGTCTGTTGCAAAAGCTTTTCTATCCTTGTCAGGTACGTATTTGAGTGTGTTTCTTACCTGATGTACTATACACCTTTGATATTCTGTTTTCGGAAAAAGCCGCAGAGATCGCTTCTTTTATGCCTGTCAGTCCATCTGCACACAAAAATGAGGATATCCTTTACACCTCGGTTCTTCAGTTCATTTAATACTGAAAGCCAGTATTTAGAGCTTTCAGTATCGCCTACTTGAATCGTAAGGACCTCTTTCTTTCCTTCTGTATTGATACCAAGAATGACATAAGCAGCTAGCTTTCGTATGATACCGTTGTCACGAACTGAGTAGTGGATCGCATCTATATAGAGGATCGGATAGATCTCATCCAAAGGTCGATTCTGCCAGTCTTCGATCGTGGTAAAAGCTTATCTGTAACATCAGATATAAAACCTTCTGATGTTTCAAAACCGTAAATATCTTCGATAGTTTCTGAGATCTGACGAGTTGTCATACCCTTTGCATACATGGAGATGATCTTTTGATCAATGTCGGAAATATCTTTTTGACGTTTCTTTACTACTTGAGGTTCAAAGGTTGATTTTCTGTCTTGAGGAACCTCTATCTCCATAGAACCATAACGACTGTTTACTCTTTTTCGTTTATAACCATTGCGATAATCATCGCTATTATAACGCTCTGATTTTTCGTATCCAAGATGTTCATCCATCTCTGCTTCCATCATCTCTTTGATCGTTCCACCGAGAAGATCTTTTAGAGCGTCTTGAATGTCTTCTGCTGATTGAATATCGTATTCTTCCAAAAGTTGGTGAATGATGTTACGCTTTCCTTCTGTCATTTGTACTCTGTGCACCGGTTTCTTTTCTCTTGCCATAATAAAAGGCCTCCTTATGATAAAATATTTTATCATAGAAGACCTTTTTTAACATTATTTACAGAGAGATTTTCACAAGCTCTTTCAAAGCCTTATTTACAAAGTATTCAAAAAGTTGTCTTGTATTCTCATAGGATTTGAAAATCATTTCGGGATGCCACTGTACTCCGAAGTAGCAGTCCATCTTGGTTGACTCGATAGCTTCTATAAGCCCGTCAGAAGAAGCGGCACTTACGACAAAGCCATCAGCTAATTTATCTATAGCTTGATGGTGGAAGGTATTTACCATAATCTTAGGCTGTTTGAATACATTTCTAAGTATGGTATTTTTTCTTATTTCCACATAATGGGTAAGCATGGAAGGATCATGACCTTGAGAATGTTTTAACAGCCTTGGATTTTCCATGTAATCAAGGTCTTGGTATAAAGTACCGCCCTCGAATACATTTATAAGCTGTAAGCCTCTGCATATACCCATAATGGCTATATTTTTTGCCTTTGCTTCTTCAAGTAAAAGAAATTCGTACTCATCACGTTTATCTGATATTATGCCAAGTTTTGGAAGAGGTTCCTGTCCGTATCTGTGCGGGTCAACATCCTGACCTCCGCTTAAGATAAGACCGTCCAGAAGAGAAACCTGGTGTTTTATAGCTTCCTTATCCAAAGTCAAAGGAATAACCAAAGGAGTTGCATCGCAAGCTATAATTGCATCTATATAATCTTTGTTAACATAAGCCCTTTCATATCCGGGAAATAAACCGTCATGGTCTATAATCAAACTTGAAGAAATACCTATAATTGCTCTTTTTTTCATTATATCCTCACTTAATATTTTTTTATTATTCTATATGAATAAACTTATATTTTTCAATAATATTTTTTTATAGAAGCACCGTACTTATAATAGTTTTTTTAGATATTTATTTTTTTTATTGTCTATAAAACATGTATAAAAATATGCGTAGAGGGGCTTAGTATATGAGTAAAAAAAGGAACTTAAGGTAATAAAGCTTGTAAATAAATTTAATTTTTATAAAAAAATTCATAATTTAAAAGTAATATAGGACATTTTAAAATAAAAAAATAACACTTAAATACAATTAAAAGAAGTGCATATATCATAATGAATTATTTTCTGCTTGACAAGTAGTTGTGATATGCTAAAATGAGGGTGTCACTAAAGGATAGTATATATTTTTCTATAAAATATACTATTTTCTGTATTATTCTATTTATCTATTTAGGAGGACATATCTATGGACAATCAAATTCGTATTACACCGGAAACCATGCATTCAAGAGGTAATGAATTTACCACTGCAAGAGAAGAATTTAATGCGGTCAGAGATACTATGACCAAGCTTATAGCTACCTTGCAGGAAGAGTGGGAAGGAAATGCCAGCAGAAAATTTGCCGAGCAGTATGAATCCTTATCCCCTGCATTCAATAACATGAATGATCTTATAGCCACTATAGCTCAGCAGTGTCATGATGTAGCAGACGCTATGCAGACTTTGGATGATGATATAGCAAGTAAATTTGCATAGGGTGTTTGATTAAGGCTATTGCAAGCTAAGAGAGGCTAAGACTGATTTCGGTGCAGTATTCTGAAAACAGAAGCAATTTATAGTTGATTTTATAAATACAAGGTGAAAAATCAGAACTGTAAACTGATAATAACGATATCTTGTAAATACAGTATAATCAGCTTGTTTACCTAAAAGATACTGCACTCTGCTTGCAATAGTTTTATATCATCCAACATAATAGAATATTGATATGAATAAGTTGATAAGAGTTGCGTTTTTATTTGTACTTTCAATCAGCGTATTTTCCATAGGAGTGTTTTGTGGTACAAAACTAAATAAGGATAATCAAGAACGAGTAATTGAAGAGATAAATAAAAGCTCAGATATAGCTTTGATAAATTTGGACGAGGGTGTGGAAATTGAAGGTAAGAAGTTGTATTATGCACAAAACCTGCTAAGTACTCAGGGTGAGAATCTTAAGTTTACAAGTCTTAATGATGCCAAAATAGGTCTTGAGAACGGTACTTATGCCGCATATATACTGATTCCAAGTACATTTTCCGCTTCCATAGAAAGTATTAATGAAAAGCCTGTAAAAGTTGAGTTGGAGTATGAGCTTAGCGATAAGCTTGCTCTTGAATCAAAAGCAGGTATAGTAAAAGACATAGAGGACTTTAAGTTAAAGCTTAGCAATGATATAAGCTATATGTATGTAAGTGCAGTTATGGATGAGTTTCATAATGCACAGGATAATTCCAAACTTGTACTTGATAATGATAAAAAAGAACTTGAGAGCATGTCATTGATCAAGGTAAGAGATGTAATAAGCCCTATAGACTTTCCTGAAATAGAGTTTGTCGAATTTGTAAGAAACAGACTTGAAATAGAGCCTATAGTCTCATCCAATCTTGAGTTGATCGATGCCATGAAGAATAGTTTGCTGGAAAAGATACAACTGGGAAAAGATGATTATGAGAGCGTAAGCAAAGACAAGGGCTTGCTTGATGAGGGCAGCAAAGACTTTCTTAATATACTTGGAGGGCTTGATATAGAGTCGGATGATAACGGTGAACCGGTATATCAATCAGGTATAGATAAGCTGGCAACACAGGTCAATAATTACAATGCACAGCTCATTGATAACAGAGCATGGATTGTATCGGAACTGGCAAGTAACTCCAATGCTACAAGAAGCTCAAGCCAAGAATATGTAGACAACAGTCTGAGTAATATAAAAAACTCGTGGCAAAACAATATAGATACGGCACTGAGAGAGGCTAATCAAAATATAGAAAGGCTTGTAACGCAGGCTTTGGAAAATCTGCTGGCTATACAGGAAAGGATCTATGATGAACTTGATCTTTATGTAAGGGATGAGTTTCAAGCTGCACATGAGTATTATAAACAAGAGGCAAAAAGAGAAGTAGAAATCTATAAGGAAAATCTGATAAACGAACTTATAGAGGAAGGTTATATAGATGATGATGAAACCGACCCTATATATGCCATTATAGCAAGTAGTTCCAATGCCGATATAAGGATTGCCACATATTCCAATGCGGAAAGTTTCAGCCTTAGAAATGCTCAGGTGGATTTTATAGACAGAAACAATTTTAACTCACCTATGCTAAGTGCAAGTGCCGACTTTCAGGATACAGACCTTGAAAGAAGGGACAGTTTATTTGATATACCTGATATAAGTTATTTGCTTGGAGAGGCGAATATAGTGCTTCCTGAAAATCAAGGCTCTTGGTATGCCGGATTTATAGAAGGACTTGAAAGAATGTATACTATCTCTACTGTAGATATAGAAAAGACTGTAAAAGATGATGTGGTCGGAGCGATAAAGTCAAAAACAAGTGCCAAGTATGCGGATCTTAAAGATGTTATAAGCAAACTTAATAAAAGCTTTGATGACTATCAAAACAGTCTGTATCAATTCGATCCCTTTGCTCGTATAGATGTAAGGATATTGGAACAGTCGGCAAAATCTATCAATTCCAATGTACGGGATATTGCAGGTAAGAGTGCGGAGTATGCAAGTGAACAAAGTGAAGAAGTTGCCAAGGTAAGGGAGAAGGAAAGCGAGCGTACGAAGGCTTTAAGGGAGAACATGGACACTGCCAATAAAAGTACTGAAGATCTGGTGGGTAAGACCTTAGATGGACTAAAAGATGCCAGACAGTCAAATACAGATACCAACAAAACCTTGCTGGAAGACTTTAATAACAAACTATCCTATACAAAAGTCGGAAGCATAGCGAATAAAGAGGTATTTGAATTTATATCTGCTCCGGTACAAAGCAGTGAAATAAAAAATGTTAGACAATATAACTTTAAAAACTTTATAAAAACCGAATCCCCTTATGAGAAGGTCAATATATATGTGATGATAGTATCAGCAGTTATGACTTTAGGTATGGGAATAGGAATGGGGTTTATAAGGTTTAGAAAGGGGAAAAATGCCTGAACAATTATTTGATCCAAGCTTTCGTTATTATGATTCAAGTGGGTGCAAATGTAATAAAATTACATCTTTATACAAAGAAATAAGTAAAATTGATGTTGCCATAGATGATGTAAATGATTTAAAAACAGGGTACAATGATATACATGATATGTATTCAGATATAATTAATGAAACTGAAGCAGCACTTTATATAAAAGACGAGCAAATTGTTTCAATAAAAAACGAAGTAATGGAGACAGAAGATAATCATATATCCAATTTAAAAGACTGCATCAACTATTTTAATTCAAGCTTGCAAAATAAGGAACAAAGGGTGTTCAGACTTGAGGAAATAGATGATAGATATCATAGGGAGGATTAGTGTTTTATGAATGCTTCTAGAAATTCCAAAATCAATTATAGCGAATATAAAATCAATTATAGCTACTATAAATTAAATAATCTAAAAGACGGATTAAATGAGCAAAGGAATAATTTACAAACTGTAATAAATAGTATAAAGACGATTAATGATAAACTTTGCACAAGTCTTGTAGGTAAAACTAAGACTGCACTTGAAGAAAAAACTAAGGAAATAGAAGATGAACTTAATAAAAAAATAGAAGCCTTAACTGGTATTATAGATAATGTAAATATTACCAATCAAACTAGTTTAGGAGTTGATATGGATATTGCTGATCAAATGGGAGTTAAGGGTTAGTTAGGAGGATGTATGGAAGTTGAGGATATGGATTTTTGTTTGGTGCAGTCTATTATCGAAGAGTTTGTTAATGTTTATGGTAAGCAATTTGATGAATTGGTAAGTTGTATTTCAAAAATCAAACAGTTGGATGATGGAATACTGAAAATGCATTGGTCAGGTGAAGGTAGAGATGCATTTACAGCTAAGATAAATGAATTTGTTGATAGTTTTGAAGGTGCTAAAACTATGATAAAAACCACTAAGAATGCAGTTTCCGTACTTGATAAAGATGTTGATGCTTTAATAAAACTAGTTGACTCAATTAAAATTACATATAAAGATAAAATATTACTAATTACATTTTAGATATATAATAAATACCTGAATAAAATATTTATAGTATAATAAATAATTTTTTTAAGCTGAGATATAAAGGAATAATATTTTTCTTGAAAAAAATCAATTATTTATTTTTTTATGTAATATAGGTACTTCCTGACAAATAATAATAATGTAGAAAAAGATAGTCTATATAAAAATTAATAAATAGCTTTATTTAATACCACCGAGAAATCGGTGGTTTTTAAATCAAGTGAATAGTTAAAAAAAGTTCACGCATAAAGTATGAATATTGTGGAAAACTGTTGTGGTCAAGTGTTTTTGTAACATTACAACCTAATTTTTACTATGGAGTTTATACACACCCATAGCGTGTCTTATATGGCGTTTTGTAATTATTATAAAAATGCGGATGAACATGGTTATATTGAACATACGCAAATTCTTTGATTGCTGTATAGAGTTCTTTCTCTGAATGGTAATAATGCTGATAAATAAGGTTGTTTTTCAGCGTATTGAAGTATCTTTTCATAGGCGTATTATCATATGGATATCCAACTTTACTCATACTTTGAGTTATGCCAAGACCTTTGCAGTATTCAGTAAACTCTTTGGATGTATACTGATTTCCTTGGTCAGATTGTAACATTAGTTTGTGCAGGTTAATTCCCGGCTGTGAATCAATAGCTTTTTGCAGGGTTCTTTTTGCCGAATCAGAGGTTACATTTCTAATATTTCTATCACTTATGCTGGCAACAACACTTCAATCATAAAGATCTATAATTGTGCAATTATAACGCTTACTGCCATCAGTCAGAAATAAATAAGTAAAATCAGTACACCATTTTCGATTGTTCTCAGGTGAATGAAACCTTCTCAATCACTCAGCAGAGCTGGGGAGACCAGAGGACGCTAGGGGCGATTCACGGAGTAACATAAAAAAACTTTGTTATATAATAAACGTAAGTCTAGCAAACCACATTAAAAACAACGTAAGTGTTCATGGACAACTTAAGTTTATCACATATTAGATATAATTGCACATATCATATAGTTTTTATTCAAAAGTATCGTCACAAAATAATGTTTGGTAATCTGAGAAGGGAAGTAGAAGAAGCAATCAGTAAAGTATGTAAGATGGAAGGAGTAACAATAATTAAAGCGGCTACACTTCCGGATTATGTGCATATGTATGTATCAATTCCACCAAAAGCAAGTGTTGCGAAAATGGTATGTATAATAAAAGGTAAGAGTGCACTAATGCTTTTTGACAGACATCCAGAATAAAGAGAGAAATATAATCGAAATTTTTGGGCAAGAGGATATTATTGTGAAACAGTCGGTAATGTCAATGAAGAGACAATAGTAAAGCATATAGCAGAATGGTATGAAAGGGAACGACTAGAAGGAGAGCCCAATAAATAAGTAATTAAGCCGCATTTATGCGACTACCAGTAACAAATAGACTGGTTTGTTAGACCGCCTTTAGGCGGAAACACAACGATCTCTGGAAGAGCTATCACAAACCACCAGCAGAGCTGGTGGTACTGACTTTTGTTAGCTGAAGTATTGAAATTTCAATGTACGAACCCCCATTTGGGGTGTAGGAAGTTTGATTAAATATATATAAGTTTTAACAACAGTTATTTGGAAGCAAGAAAGGCACTTATGAAAAAGACAAAAATGTATCTAATTCTAATAATGATTTTATTGGTAAGTATGGTAAGTACAGCTTGTATGTGGACTAAGGAAGGATATGTATATTCTGCTGTTAGATATATGGAAAAAAAGTATGGTGAAACTTTTGTTGATGCATATATGTGGACTGAAAATTCAGTAATTATGTCTCCGAAAAAAAATACAAGAATGCAAGTTTTCGCTGAGTATAGAGATTTTAATGGTAATGGGAAAAAAGAATGGGGTGACAACTACCTATACTATCTTCATATGGATGAGATATATGCTGATGCAAAAGAGGTGGCAGATTCAGTATATGAAAATAATAAGATATATATCCATATAAACGGTTCTACAAATAACTTTAAATTGAATACAGATATATTAGAATTATATAAACTAGGTGCATTTGCTACATATATATACACAGATAAGGATGTAGCGAACAAAGAAGAAGATACTATAAAAAAATAAAAACAGGGAATGTATGATAAACAGATGTATGGAAAAGTTGGTATTAATTATTTAAGGAAAAAAAGAATTTGATAAAAATGTCTGAAGATAAAAATAGATGAAGTTGAAATGAAGGGTGCATATAATGCTGAGACTATTTTGTATATGAGAAATAGGGAACAAGAGATAGAATGGAGATATGGAGATTTTTAATGAAGATTTAGAGTAGTGCTAAAAAAATAGATATATACAGAGGTGAAAATAAATACTAGGTAAAGAAGTTTTTAGTAGTAAAAAAATAGATAAGAATAGGATATTATATACTTAAGTTTTTTTATTTACATAATTATAAAAGTTTATGATTATGATATCATGTGGAAAGAACAATAATTTAAAGGAGTAAAAATAATGGGAGAAAATGCAGTAGTACCGGGTGATGGAAATTATGTTAGTGAAGAAACGATAATAAATGAGGTTTTTTATAATGAAGTTTTATATTTGCCATTAGATGATATTAAATTAAGAGATAATGCTAATATGAAAGAAGTATTGGAAAGTACTAAAGAATATATGTCTACCTTAAAAAGTGATAAGGATAAAAAAGCTCTAAAAGAACAAGTTGAATATTTAGAAGGCATGATAGAGCATAATGAAGAGCTCAAAGATGTTACCATAAGCAATATGAGCTGGAAGGATAATGATAATGATGGAAAGAGAGATCACCCTCCACAGGGTATGCAGGCGGCAGTATTTACAAAAGGGGATGAAGTAAATGTTGTATACAGAGGCACACCTGACGGTTCATGGATAGATAATGCGGAGATAGTTATAGGTGGAATGTTTTATGGCTTAAACTATGTAGATAAAAACGGAAAAGTGTATAAACATTTATCTCCTATGCAAGTAGAGGCTCTTAAATATATGGATACAGTACTTGAAAAAAATGGAGATGAATGGGAAGATAAAATCCTTACAGTAGGTGGACATTCTAAGGGAGATTCATTGGCAGCTTTGGCAATGATGGTACATGGTGATAAATTTGATCTGTGTTTCGGAATAAATGGTCCGGGGGTGTCACCTGAAACACTTGAGGATATATTAAGAAACATAGGCGAAGAAAAGTTTTATGAATATCAGAAAAAAATGTATAAATTAAATGAGGCTAATGACTATGTAAATCCCTTTGGTGTACCACTTTATAATTCTGAAAACATAAGGTGGTATAGAGGTTTTTTTATCCTTTATGGGCTATAGATAAAAGCTCACTATGTCAGTCCGATTTATAATATAGAAACAGGAGAACTTGCAAATTTTGTTAAAAAAATCAGGGAGTTATGGGAGTATTTGTAAGAGACCTTTATTTAAAGGTGGAAAAGTTAGCCCCCCGTGAGAGAGAAGCACCATGTTATGGAATTATGTCAATATTACAATTTTTCATTAATAAAGAACTTCCTGTAGGAAAAGATATACTTTTTTATAGGTATCTTATCAAAAAAATTGAACATAATAATACTAGATGTAACTGACATATTTTTTTATCCACTTTAAATGATTATATAAAAAGAATTAACAAAGAAAATCCAATAATAGATTTACTGCCACTCATAGTCTTCATTAAGGGTGCAAAAATTGCACTTGATCATAATAAAATAGATATTTTAGATGCATTGCAGCATTTACCGGTAGACTATAATTATAAAACCGAAAAAGTAGCAATCAGCTATAGTAAAGTAGAGGGGCTTATTACAAAGCTTGATAATTATATTCTAGACTTGGACAGTAAGTATATACAAGCAGTTGAAGATATAAAAAGTTGGCTTTCTGGTGTAAAAGAAATAGGTGCTGGCAGTAGGAGGCTGGAGATAGCTATAAAAAACTATAAAGACATAAAAACAGGACTTGAAACTTACAAAGACTTATTAAACCAATATAAAGCCTGTTGCCAAGAAACTGAAGACAGATTTATAAAAAATCTTCAAGGAACAGCAACAGCATAAGTATTATACTTATAAGTTGACTTTTGTAGAATACATAATAAAGAAAGGTCCGGCTATTAAATAGCTACATACAAATATGTCCTATACTGGTACAAACTCAAAACTAAATCTTGATACGGATGTTTTAAATCAGAAAAATTATAATAATAATCAGGCTTTTATCGACAGTTTTGATGTGGATGGCATTATGCTGGTGAAAGATTAAACACAAAAGAGTTGTTCTATAAGAAAGCTTTATAGAACAATTGATTTGTTTTGAATAGTTTATTTTAATTAAGAAAGGCGATTATGAAAAAAACTAAAAATTTCTCAACTATTAATGATGATTTTATTATTGAGTTTTATAAGCACAGCCTGTATGTGGACTAAGGAAGGATATGTATATTCTGCTGTTAGATATATGGAAAAAAAGTATGGTGAAACCTTTGTTGATGCATATATGTGGACTGAAAATTCAGTAATTATGTCTCCGAAAAAAAATACAAGAATGCAAGTTTTCGCTGAGTATAGAGATTTTAATGGTAATGGTAAAAAAGAATGGGGTGACAACTACCTATACTATCTTCATATGGATGAGATATATGCTGATGCAAAAGAGGTGGCAGATTCAGTATATGAAAATAATAAGATATATATCCATATAAACGGTATTACTAATAACTTTAAATTGGATACAGATATATTAGAATTATATAAACGAGGTACATTTACTACATACATATATACAGACAAGGATACAGAACATAAAGAAGAAGATGCTATAAAAAAATAAAAACAGGGAATGTATGATAAGCAAATGTATGGAATAGTTGATATTTATTATTTAAGGAAAGAAGATTTTGAAAAAAATGTCTGAAGACAAAATAGATGAAGTTTCAATGAAGGGTGCATATAATGCTGAGACTAATTTATATATGAGGAATAGGGAACAAGAGATAAAAATGGAGGTATGGAGATTTTAATGAAGATTTAGAGTAGTGCTAAAAAAAGTAGAGAGATACAGGAGTGAAAAATAAATACTAGATAAAGAAGTTTTTTTAGTAGTAAAAAAATAGATAAGAATAGGATATTATATACTTGAGTTTTTTTTATTTACATAATTATAAAAGTTTATGATTATGATATCATGTGGAAAAAAATAATAATTTAGTAGCAAAGGATTTATATAATAAAGCTTTATAGAACACTTGATTTGTTTTGAATAGATTATTTTAATTAAGAAAGGCACTTATGAAAAAGACAAAAATTTCACAGCTATTAATGATGATTTTATTATTAAGTTTTATAAGCACAGCCTGTATGTGGACTAAGGAAGGATATGTATATTCTGCTGTTAGATATATGGAAAAAAAGTATGGTGAAACCTTTGTTGATGCTAATATGTTTAACAAGGATTCAGTAGCTATGTCCTTAAGGAAAAATCGAAGAATCCGAGTAATTGCTGAATATAGAGATTTTAATGGTAAAAAAGAATGGGGTGATAACTACCTATACTATCTTCATATGGATGAGATATACTCTGATGCAAAAGAGGTGGCAGGTTCGGTATATGAAAACAATAAGGTATACATTAAGATAAATAAAATAACCAATAATTTTCCTGTGGATGTAAATATATTGGAATTGTATAAACGAGGTACATTTACTACATACATATATACAGACAAGGATATAGAACATAAAGAAGAAGATGCTATAAAAAAATAAAAACAGGGAATGTATGATAAGCAAATGTATGGAATAGTTGATATTTATTATTTAAGGAAAAGAAGATTTTTGAAAAAAATGTCTGAAGACAAAATAGATGAAGTTTCAATGAAGGGTGCATATAATGCTGAGACTAATTTATATATGAGAAATAGAGAACAAGAGATAAAAATGGAGGTATGGAGATTTTAATAAAGATTTAGAGTAGAGCTAAAAATTAGGGATATATAAGGGTAAGATTAAGTAGGTGGATAAAGAAGTTTTAGTAGTAAAAAAACGAATCAGAATAAGTTATTATATACTTTAGCTTTTTATCTACATAATAATGGAAGTTTATAAATATGATATCAAGTGGAAAGAAAGATAATTTAAAGGAGTAAAATAATGGGAGAAAATGCAGTAGTACCGGGTGATGGAAATTATGTTAGTGAAGAAACGATAATAAATGAAGTTTTTTATAATGAAGTTTTATATTTGCCATTAGATAAGATAGATGTCAGTGATAATGCCAATATGGAAAAAGTATTAGAAAGAACTAAAGAATATATGTCTACATTAGACAATAAGGAGCAAAAAGCTCTAAAAGAACAAGTTGAATATTTAGAAGGCATGATAGAGCATCATGAAGACCTCAAAGATGTTACTATAAGCAATATGAGCTGGAAGGATAATGATAATGATGGAAAGGAAGATCACCCTCCACAGGGTATGCAGGCGGCAGTATTTACAAAAGGGGATGAAGTAAATGTTGTATACAGAGGCACACCTGACGGTTCATGGATAGATAATGCGGAGATAGTTATAGGTGGAATGTTTTATGGCTTAAACTATGTAGATAAAAACGGAAAAGTGTATAAACATTTATCTCCTATGCAAGTAGAGGCTCTTAAATATATGGATACAGTACTTGAAAAAAATGGAGATGAATGGGAAGATAAAATCCTTACAGTAGGTGGACATTCTAAGGGAGATTCATTGGCAGCTTTGGCAATGATGGTACATGGTGATAAATTTGATCTGTGTTTCGGAATAAATGGTCCGGGGGTGTCACCTGAAACACTTGAGGATATATTAAGAAACATAGGCGAAGAAAAGTTTTATGAATATCAGAAAAAAATGTATAAATTAAATGAGGCTAATGACTATGTAAATCCCTTTGGTGTACCACTTTATAATTCTGAAAACATAAGGTGGTATAGAGGTTTTTATCCTTTATGGGCTATAGATAAAGCTCACTATGTCAGTCCGATTTATAATATAGAAACAGGAGAACTTGCAAATTTTGTTAAAAATCAGGGAGTTATGGGAGTATTTGTAAGAGACCTTTATTTAAAGGTGGAAAAGTTAGCCCCCCGTGAGAGAGAAGCACCATGTTATGGAATTATGTCAATATTACAATTTTTCATTAATAAAGAACTTCCTGTAGGAAAAAGATATACTTTTTTTATAGGTATCTTATCAAAAAAATTGAACATAATAATACTAGATGTAACTGACATATTTTTTTATCCACTTTAAATGATTATAAAAAAAGAATTAACAAAGAAAAATCCAATAATAGATTTACTGCCACTCATAGTCTTCATTAAGGGTGCAAAAAAATTGCACTTGATTATAATAAAAATAGATATTTTTAGATGCATTGCAGCATTTACCGGTAGACTATAATTATAAAACCGAAAAAGTAGCAATCAGCTATAGTAAAGTAGAGGGGCTTATTACAAAGCTTGATAATTATATTCTAGACTTGGACAGTAAGTATATACAAGCAGTTGAAGATATAAAAAGTTGGCTTTCTGGTGTAAAAGAAATAGGTGCTGGCAGTAGGAGGCTGGAGATAGCTATAAAAAACTATAAAGACATAAAAACAGGACTTGAAACTTACAAAGACTTATTAAACCAATATAAAGCCTGTTGCCAAGAAACTGAAGACAGATTTATAAAAAATCTTCAAGGAACAGCAACAGCATAAGTATTATACTTATAAGTTGACTTTTGTAGAATACATAATAAAGAAAGGTCCGGCTATTAAATAGCTACATACAAATATGTCCTATACTGGTACAAACTCAAAACTAAATCTTGATACGGATGTTTTAAATCAGAAAAATTATAATAATAATCAGGCTTTTACCGACAGCTTTGATGTGGATATACTGACAGAGGATGCAGGAAGGTTATTTAAGAGTGCAGAGGCCAAAGAGCTTGAAAGTTTGGATTTATTAAGACAGGGGCTTTGGAGCGGTACTTTAGATACCAAAATCAATGTAAGCTTGAACCTTCAAAAAGAAGTGGCAGAAAGCAATATATTTGCCACAAGTCCCAAGTACTACAGGATAAATGTACTTAATTCCAATACGGATGAAAATAGCTACTTTTATGTGTTTATTTTTTCGCTGTGGTTTGTGTTTCTTATTCTTTTTGCAGTATATCTAAGGTCGAGGAGTAAAAAAAGTGATGCAGATAACATTTAATTTACAAATAGCTTCTATAAATGTTGAATTATGTATGGAAAGTAATAATATAATAGATCGTGCATTTAGAGAAATTGTAAAACAGCAGGAAATACTGAAAATGATGAGTATAGATTTTTATTATTCATATATGCAAAAGAGACTTGTAAGTGCATATTTTACTTTGGAAGAGGCAGGTATAGTCTCGGGAGATAAGTTAATAGCGGTATGTAACGGAAAGGTACTAAATGGAAAGCACATATAAACTTACGATAAAAAACTCGCAGATAAATATAAAAAAGGATAAAAGGTTCTTACTTAGCTTTCCACACAAGCATCTTTTAGACTGTAGCATAGAAGAGACTGAAGATGAGAGTATTTTTATATTTGATATAAGTGAACTAAGTAAGCTAAGTGAAGCTTTAGACTTAAAGTTAAAGGATAAGTACAGGTTGCTTTACAATGTTGGAGAGCTTAATACCATAAGTGATAAATATATTGTAGATATAAGACCGGATAATTTAGTCTATGATGTAAACTTGATTCCCTCATTACTTTTTAGGGATAAGGCAAGGGCAGATGAGGAGGATAGCTTTTTACCCCGTTATAAAGCACTGGTAGCCTATGTATTAAAACCGAATTTAGGATTTGAGGATTATTATGTAGGCGGAGACGAGTTTTATATAAAGCACAAGGAGCTTAAACAGCTTGCAGCTATAGAAAGTACCAAAGATTTAAGAGCATGGCTTTTGTCAATGTATAAGTCTTTGGAAGAGTATATAAATACTAAAACCAGGAGTATTTCTATAAGAAATTATAAACTTATAAAAGTTTTCATGCCTGTTATGCTGGGGATTGCCGTATTAAGCCTTGCCTACTCATTATATTTATATAAACATGATTTTGTATTTAAGGACAGAATTATCAAGGCACATCAGCTTTATCTGTCTATGGATTATGTAAAGCTTGAAGAAAGCCTACAGAATATAAAACTTGACAGACTTCCAACAGAATCTAAGTACATACTTGCAAGAGCCTATGTATCTACGGAGGGACTTACTCCAAAGCAAAGGGAGAATGTCCTGTCGGCTATGAGCCTTAATATTGACAGCCATGTATATGATTTTTGGATTTTAATAGGCAGACTTAAGTTTGCGGATGCCATAGACATGGCAAAGAGGCTTGGAGATAAGGAGATGCTGCTTTTTGCCTATATTAAAGAGTTTAACTATTTAAAAGCGGATCTTAGTAAAAGCGGTGAGGAGAAGGCGGCTCGCATATCTGAACTTGAAAAGCTTATAGAGGAAATGAAAAAGACTACAGAAAATGTAAATCAATAGCAAAGGGAAGTTTTTTAGATGACAAGCCTTATATTATATAATGATAAAAAGTATATAGAATTATCAATTAAGAGTAAGATAACGGTTGACAAAGCCGTATTTGCTTCAAAGGAAGATTTGTGCATAAGTCCTGTTTTAGAAAAAGACAGCTATACAAAGGATGAAGAAAATATAAAGTCCGGTAATACTCGAAAGGTAGAAGATATAAGTATCAATTCTCTAAGTTTGGAAGATTTTTCAAAGTCAAATCCTGATAAAATAATGCCTCTTCTTTTTGAGAATGTGCCGTATCAAAGATATTATCTAAAAAATATCATAAGAATATCGGCTGATGAAGATGCCGATATAGTAATAAAAGATAAGAGTATAGACCTGATTCTTGAAGGACTTAAGTTAAATATTTTATCAGGAAATGTATATGTTAATGCTGTTATTAAAGAAAGGGGGATTTATGAGCTTGACAAGGGTACAATGATTTTTTTCCCTGAGGTCAAGATAAATCTATATGATTCTTTTATAGAGATTTCTTCTAAAAGTTACAAAACTTCCTTGCAGGCTGTACTCGAGGAGTATTCTGTATTTGACGGTTTTCCCGTATATAAAAAAGCCCCCAGAATAAGAAAATCCTTACCAACTGACAGTGAGGATATTAAAAATCCTAAAACCAAGGAAGAAAAGCCTAAGTTTGATATGGCAAAGCGTATAGCTATGCCTCTTCTTACCATGCTTATGACAGTGGGTGTCAGTATAGTCTTAAAAAGAGGTATGTATATACTTATGAGTGTAAGTACCTTTATCCTAAGTATTATATTTTCTATATATACTTCCATACAAGAAAACAAGGAGTTTAAGCAAAGGGAGAGTAAAAGAGTAAGAAACTATGAAAAATATTTGCTTGAAAAAAGAAAGACTTTGCATAAGCTATACTTAAAGCAAAAGGAAGCACTTGAGTTTACTTATCCAAGTATACAGAGTATAGAGAAAATGATAGCCGGGTATTCTGACAGGATATATGAAAGAGGTTTTGATGACAGTGATTTTTTACATATCTCCTTAGGAAAGTCCGGAATGAAGTCAAGCTACAATATAAGCTACAGTGAAGATATAGAGTCCTTGGAAGAAGAAAGGCTTAAAGATGAAGCAAAAAGTCTATATGAAAAGTATTCTTATATAGAAGAGCTACCTATGGTGGTGGATCTTAAAAATGCCAATCTCGGTTTGGTCGGTGAAAAGCCCTATGTGCATAAACTTATCAAAAGCATTATAACTCAGCTTTGTTTTTCCACAGTTACCATGACCTTGAAATAATCATGTTTGTAGATGAAGAGTTTGAGAAGGAATTTGAAGCCTTTTCTTATTATCCTCATTTTAAATTAAAAGATGTAAATGTAAGAACCTTGGTATATGCCGATAATCACAGTGAGCAGGTGCTTTCAAGTATGAGCGGTATATTAAAGGGCAGAAAAAATAAGTTAAATGAAGAAAAAAAGGATATAAAGTTCTTACCACACTATGTATTTATCGTAGATGAGCCCAAATTCATTATGGATAATTCGGTTATGGAGTATATACAGGAGTTTGATAAAAGAATGGGTGTTTCTATAATCTTTTCAAGTGATGATAAAAGTAAACTTGCCGAGAATATAAAAACGGTTCTTATAATAGAAGGAAAAGAATTTGCGACATTGTTACTTAATGAGGGAAGCTTAATATCCAAGGAGCTTTTGCTTGAGGACTCTTCGAAAGTTGATACGGAGTTTATGGCAAGAAGGCTTAATGCACTTGAGCATATAAAGGGTAGCAGCAGTCGTATACCTGAGAGCCTAAGCTTTTTTGATATGTATGAGGTAGGTAGTCCTAAAGAGTTAAAGATACTTGATAGATGGAACAAAAGCCTGATATATAAGTCTATGGCTGTGCCGCTCGGTTTAAGAGCCGAGAAGGATATAGTATATCTTAATTTGCATGAAAAAGCCCATGGTCCTCATGGACTGGTAGCCGGAACTACAGGATCCGGTAAGTCGGAGATAATACAAAGCTTTATCCTCTCACTTGCAGTAAATTTTCATCCCTACGATATAGGATTTTTGCTTATAGACTATAAGGGCGGAGGCATGGCGAATTTATTTGCAAAGCTGCCTCATTTGCTGGGAACTATAACAAACCTGGACGGAAGCGAGAGTTTAAGGGCACTTGCTTCTATACGAAGTGAACTTGCAAGAAGGCAGACCTTGTTTAATGAAGCCGAGGTCAATAATATCAATGATTATACAAAGCTATATAAGGCAGGTAAACTAAAGAAGCCCCTGCCTCATTTGCTTATAATCTCGGATGAGTTTGCACAGCTTAAGCAGGAACAACCGGATTTTATGACGGAGCTTGTGTCTACTGCAAGAATCGGAAGAAGCTTGGGTGTGCATTTGATACTTGCTACACAAAAACCCTCAGGCGTGGTCAATGACCAGATCTGGTCAAACTCCAAGTTCAAGCTTGCATTAAAGGTGCAAAACAGTGCAGACAGTAAGGAGGTTATTAAAACTGAAGATGCCGCCCATATAACTCAGGCGGGAAGGGCGTATCTGCAAGTAGGTAACAATGAGATCTATGAGCTTTTTCAGTCGGCTTGGAGCGGTGCACCCTACTTTGAGAGGAAAGAATTAAGTTTTGACAGCAGCATATATAGAATCAATAAAATAGGTCAAAAGGTTTTGCTAAGTGATTTGGAAGAAGAGTATAAAAAAGAAACTAAGCCGAGTACTGAACTTGATGTAAGCGTAGACTATATAAGGAAGGTTTATGATGAATTAAATATTGAAGACATTGAAAGACCTTGGCTTGAACCTTTGAAGGATAATATATTAAATCCCTATGTAACAAAGTACTTGGAAGCTCCTTTTGATGTTGCACTTAAGCCTAATCTAAGTATTAAGGCTCATATAGGGCTTGTAGATATACCGGATAAGCAACAGCAGCTTGAATATGAGTTTGATTTTCTTAAAGAGGGGCATCTTGCGATTTTTTCATCTCAAGGCTTCGGTAAGTCTATCTGTATTATGAATATTATTCTGGATCTGGCTATCAATAACTCTCCGACTAATTTGCATATGTATGTGTTGGACTTTGGTAACTCGGGACTTATACAGCTTAAAAGTATGCCTCATGTAGCCGATTATATAGTATTTGATGATATGGAAAGGCTCGGAAAGCTTATTGTAAGTATAGAAAATGAAATTAAATTAAGGAAAAAGCTTTTATCCAAGGCACTTGCAATGAATTTTACCATGTATAACGAAATCAGCAAAGAAAGGCTGCCGGCTAAAATCATCTTTATAGACAATATTGATATTATCAAAGAGATAGAATTTGATATGGAAGATTGGATCAATAAGGTGGCAAGAGACGGAGCCGGTCTTGGCATCTACCTTGTTATAAGTGCCGCAAGATACGGAGTGCTAAGGTATGCCACACTGAATAATTTTAAGACCAAGATCGCTTTGTTCTTAGTTGAGGCAAGTGATGTTAATTCTCTTATGGGAAGATCAAAGTACAAAATACCTGAAGTTAAGGGCAGAGCCTTGGTAAAGCTTGAGGATACCAATCTTATGCAGGTTTACAAAGCGGTAGGCGGTGAAGGTGTGGGTTATTCCAAGAATGTGCTTAGCCTTGTGGAAACTATAGATAGTATCAATACTGCTAAAAAGCCCGATAAGATCAAGGTTATGCCGGATATGGTAATGCTTAGTGATGTATTTAACAAAGACATCTTATCTGAGCGAAAGGTAGGTATAGGATTGGATACTGAAAATGTAGGTATACAGGCGATAGAGCTTACAGGTACAGTTAATTTAATACTCGGATTATCACAGACCGGAAAAACCAATGTATTAAAAATTATATACTCTCAGCTAAGGGGATGTAAGCTCTTCCTTGCAGATATCAGAGGCGGTGATTTCCTTGATATGGAAACCGGTCCGAATGATACCTGCGTTGACAGTGCGGCAGGTGTGGATAGTTTTATAGATGCTCTTATAGCTTATGTTGACGAAAGAGAAAACAGTTATATCGAAGAAGCCTCTGTAAAAAGATTAAAGGACTTTGTAAAGGAGCAGGAAAGTGCCGCTATAATTATAGATGATGCCGATAATTTTATAGAGCTTGTAAAGCCGAGAAAGGCGGAGGCGGAAAGAGCATTTGTCAAGGCTTTGGAGTACGGTTTAAGCATAATAGTAAGCAGTATGCCGAATAAATTAAAGGGCTTTGATGAACTTACCAAAATATTCAGAGCGGCTAACAACCTGATAATACTCGGTTCTCCGGAAGATCAAAATATGATTAGAATCCCGAATATAAGAAATTATAAGCCAAGTATAGATATGGGATTTATAGTATCAAGGCAGGGAGCAAGGAAGGTTCGTATGCCAAGAGCATAAAAGCAGGAACCAGAGAATCGTTTCTTAAATAAGTATACCAAATAACCGGCTTTTTTTCGGATTGAATATATCAAAAAGAATAGTTTAGCTCACTACGCCTACGTTTTTTTGATGTACGCTTGGAAAAATATTCATCGTTTTTGATAAACTTATTTTATGAACGATACACCGGTAAAAGTTAACATATTTAGTACTTGAAGCTAAAGTTTTATGATTAAGTCAGAAATTGATTAAGATTGCGCTAAGAGTTCAGGAAGATATGAAAGTTAAAGATATTTGATGCAAATAACTTGCTTGTTTTTTTATTAATATAGTATATTTTTTTAATATAATAATGATTATCATTTTAATCTGAGTTTATTCATGAAATATATTGGTAAATATGGTAATCAAGTCGGAGGTTATAATTTACAATATTTTAGGAATTATGCAACACAAATAATACTACAAGGAGACGGTATGGTTACAACTATAAAGGTAAACGGGATGATGTGTTCACATTGCAAAGCAAGTGTTGAAATGGCAGTAAAAGCATTGGATAAAGTTAGCAAGGTTGAGGCTAATGTAGGTGAGAGAGAAGTTGTGGTTACACATGAAGATGATTTGAGTGTAGAGAAGATACATGAGGCGATTATAGCAGCAGGTTATGAGGTAATGTAAAAATTTATCATATAAAAACCGTTAGCGGTCTTCAATTAGGGATTTTTAGTCTATGAAAAAAGGCATAACATACTACAATGTAGGTTATGCCTTTTTTCATGCTCTGACGGGATATTAACTGCACCGGTAAAGTTCCAATTCTTTTGGAAAGAAAGTGATAAAGAAAACGGATACATTTGAAAAATTGTTTTTCTTTATCTGTTAGCCTTAAAAGGGTATCAAAAGGACATTTTTAAAAAATAAAATAATATTCATCTGCAAAAGTTATAGATGGACCGGAGGGAGAGAATTTTTATCGAAATTATGCTATAATTATGCTATAATTATGCTATAAAACTGAGATGGATACACAAGGAGATGAAATAATATAGATAGTATCTTATTTTCCAGTAGAGATCATTTATGTGCTGTACGTAATTCGGGTTCTTTTTTTGATAAGCTTCTTTTATTCAAAGAGAATTCGTAATAGGTATATCGGGCTTGTTTATCGGTTTCCTATTTAGTCCTTATGGGCTTTTGATGATAGGAGCAACAGTGATAGCGTTTATTGAATTGATAAATGGTAAGATTAAAGCGGTGTAAACAAATAGATATTTTGTGAGGAGGCGAGGCTGCTTGAAAGAATATATTGCGAGTTTAGAAAAGGAATTTTAAAAGAAGATGCAAGCGAATATGTGAGAAAATCGGTTGGAAATGCTTTAAGGGATATTAGTAAGAAATTTCCGGAGCTGATTAAAATTGAGCTTGATAGCCGGAAATTAGAAAGTAAAGAGATAAAACAAGTTTACAAGTTGGCAAGTAAATTGATTGTATGACAATTAGAATTCATAGGAGGTAACAATGAACAAGATTACTTGTATTTGTTTAGGTGTTAAAGATATGGAAAGGTCAATCAAGTTTTATAGAGATGGCTTAAGATATAAGACTGATTGCAGAGAAAATAATCCGCCGGTATGCTTTTTTGATACTCCGGGAACAAAGTTCGAACTATTTCCTTTGGAACAATTAGCAAAAGATATTGATGAAAATAATCCGCCAAAAGGAAATGGATTTTCGGGAATTACATTAGCTTACAATGTTGAGCATAAAGAAGATGTAGATACTGTAATTGAGTTAGTAAGAAAAGCAGGTGGAAAAATTGTAAAAGAGCCACAGGAAGTTTTCTGGGGTGGATATCATGCGTATTTTTCGGATTTAGATGGATACTACTGGGAAGTTTCATGGGGACCAAATTTTCAATTTGATGAAAATGGATTGCTGAAATTTTGAGGATAAATAGGAGAAGAGTATGGCTTCAAGTAAAGAATATTTAGATTTTATTTTAGAACAACTATCTGATTTGGAAGAAATATCATATAGGTCAATGATGGGTGAATATATAATTTATTATCGTGGGAAAATTGTTGGTGGAATTTATGATGATAGATTTAGTTAAGCCTGTTAAATCTGCAATAGCATATATGCCAAATGCAAAGTATGAGTTACCCTATGATGGAGCAAAGGAAATGCTGTTGGTAGATGATGTTGACAATAAAGATTTTTTAACCGGTTTATTCAATTCAATGTATGATGAATTACCAGTACCCAAACCAAAGAAAAAGAAATAATAAAATTTGAAGTTGGTGGTGTGATTGATGGAAGTAATCGAGGTTAATTTAAAATAAAAAAGCTTATATTGAGTTACTGTTATTGGCAGATGAACAGGAAGATATGATAGATCGTTATCTTGATAAAGGTAAAATGTATCTGCTTGATGATAAAGGTATCAAATTTGAGTGTGTCGTAACTAATGAGGGAGATGGTGTACTTGAAATTAATTTTTTTACTGACAATTATGCTAACCCAATATATGAAAATGGAGTACAATTAGTGGATATGGTATATTTGCAAAGAGCATTATAAATTAATTTTAAAGATGTGGAGATAAATAATAATGTTGAGAATAAAACCTTATAATATAAGCGAAGCAGATATAATTCTTTCATGGAGTAAAGATGAAACAGATTTTTATAAATGGTCAGCAGGTGTTTTGGGTGAATATCCGATAAGAAAAGAGAAATTTGATTTTGTTAATAATCTAATGGCTTTTACAGCTATTGAAGATGATGAGCCGGTAGGGTTTTTTACAATGAGAAGACCTTCAGAAAGCTTTGAAGAGTTAAGGTTTGGCTTTATAATTGTTGACCCTTCAAAGCGTAGAAAAGGATACGGTAAGAGGATGCTTCAGTTAGGGTTAAAGTTTGCATTTGAAATTTATGGTGCAAAAAAGGTTTCTTTAAGTGTTTTTGAAAATAATGAACCTGCATATTTATGTTACAAATCAGTAGGCTTTGATGATGTAATTCCTGATAAGACAGAAATATATTATGTTTTGGGAGAAGAATGGAAATGTAAAGAATTGATGATTGAAAATCAATAGTTCCCGGTTTGTCGAGCTGAATAAAACTAAATATTGAATATACGAGGCGATTAAGAAATAGAAATCTTAGTCGCTTTTCTTGTGCAAAAAATTAAAAAAAGAGGTGGTGTGAGAATTGGAATTTGATTACTTTTATAACAGTGAATAAGAGAGATAAGTGCTACTATCATGATTAAAAAATATTTCATAATATGACAACAAATGTCAGGTTATTGTGATATAATAACTGTAGGAGATTTTAAGACGATGAAAGATAATAGGCTATTTAGGATACTGTATTATATTTTAGAAAAAGGAAAAGTTACAGCAAGCGAACTTGCAGATAAATTTGAGGTATCAATCAGAACAATTTATAGGGATATTGACTCTATCAGCAGTGCGGGTATTCCCATATATGCGTTGCAAGGAAAGGGTGGCGGAATAGAAATTGCTGAAGATTTTGTTCTTAGTAAATCACTACTTTCTGAAAATGAAAAACAGCAAATTATGTCAGCTCTTAAGGGATTGGATAATACCGCAATACAGCATGAAAATGAACTTCTAACAAAACTTTCCGCACTCTTTAAGATGAAAAGTACCAACTGGATAGAAGTTGATTTTAATAATTGGCAAAACAATAAGCTGTATGAAAAAACTTTTGACGGTATCAAATCCGCAATTTTGAGTAAAAACATTATTTCATTCACATATTTTAGCAGCAATGAAAAAGAAACAAGCAGAAGTGTTAAACCTGTGAGATTACTTTTCAAGAGTCAGGACTGGTATCTATATGTTTTCTGTTTACTCAGAAATGATTTTAGATATTTTAAATTGTCCCGGATAAAGAATTTAGAGATTCATACTGAAAAGTTTAATGACAGCTTTGAAGATGTAATTCTAAAAAAAGAAATGCCACACGAGAATACAGTGCATATAAAAGTTAAGTTTGACCGTAAAGTTGCTTTCAGAGTATATGATGAATTAAACGGAGAAATCACTGAAGATGATGAAGGAAATTTATATTCCGAAATAGAAATACCAAATGATTATAACCTATACAATTATATTTTTTCTTTCGGAGATGGGGCGGAAGTATTGGAGCCTAAAGAGATACGAATACGGATTAAAGAAATAATAAATAAAATGGCAGAAAAATATATAACTTGACAAAAGGTGTCAGATATCCTCCTGTATAATAAAATCAACCAAATGTTAAAGGAGGATTGGATAATGAAATATGAATGGAGAAAACAAGAAAAAAAATTTTATGGTGTAAAGCAAATACCTATCATTGTAGAAGTGCCAAAGCAAAAATTTATTTTGGTAAAGGGTAAAGGAAATCCGAATGAAGTGGATTTCTCAGACAGAATATCAGCATTATATGCTCTTGCCTATGCCATTAAAATGTTGTTTAAAAATGCAATGAAAAATAAAACTGATAACGAGATCACGGATTTTACCGTATATCCATTAGAGGGCTTTTGGAAAAAAGCAAAAGGAGAAGTGCTTGATAAAAATAAACTGGAATACACATTGATGATTAAACAACCTGATTTTATTACTCGAGAGATATTTACAGAGGCACTTGAGAATATAAAAAAGAAAAAGCCAAACTCATTGTATGATGAGATGAGTTTTAGAGAAATAGAAGAGGGTAAAGCCATCCGGATTTTACATATTGGAAGTTATGATGATGAGCCAAAGTCATTTGAACAGATGAATGAATTTGCAAGAAAACTTGATCTTACAAGAATAGGTGATTCCCATAAAGAAATATACCTAAGTAATAAAAATAGGACATCTGAAGAAAAACAAAAAACAATATTAAGTTATTCAGTGAAATAGGAGGAATTTGTTATGACAAGACCAAGGACAAAAAATGATTTATTGACTGCTGCCAAAGAAAACTATGAAAAGTTAAATTTATTTATTTCACAGATGACCGGGGAAGAGTTAAATACAGCGTTTGATTTTTCAAAAGATGAGAAGAAAAAAGAAGCTCATTGGAAAAGAGATAAGAATCTAAGAGATATTTTAATCCATCTCTATGAATGGCATCAGCTTATTTTGAATTGGGTATATGCTAATCAAAAGGGAGAAGAAAAACCATTTTTGCCCGAGCCGTATAACTGGAAAACTTATGGAAATATGAATGTAGAATTTTGGAAGAAACATCAAAATACTTCTCTTGAAGATGCAAGCAAAATGTTTCATAAATCCCATAGTGATGTTTTAGAATTGGCTGAAAAATTTACAAGTGAAGAATTGTTTTCCAAAGGCGTCTATAAGTGGACAGGAGGTAGTACACTGGGTTCCTATTTTGTGAGTGTCACTGCAAGCCATTATGATTGGGCGATGAAAAAGTTAAAAGCTCATCGGAAAAATTGTAAATCAAAATAATTGGAATAGGATATTAAAGTGAATTTTACAAAAGAAAAAGGAATACTATCTTCAAAGAATGGAATAATTATGATAAAAATTTCTAAAAAAATTTCAGATTGGAGAATTATCGAAGGTAGAAGTATTTTTAACAAATTACGAATTGAAAAAAATGATTTTTTTGGATTATATGGAAAGTAATTTAGAGAGGATGAAAAAAAGCATTAAGCCGGATATAGAGAACTAACTAAAATTACTTCTGTCACAAATTCAGTAATTGAGAATAATAAAACGACCATACATGAGTATCTCTGATTTTGTATGGTCGTTATTTTTTGTAACTGTTTGAAGATGTCGCTCAAAAACAGTTTTTAATATACTCTCTAAGTGAAGGATTTTTTTAGAACCGTCCTTCCTTGAATATAGCTACAAGGCTAAAAGCCCCAAAGATCCGGACTTTGGCACTAAATATACCAAGGGGTTCTTATCTCTACAATTATAGGATAAAAAAATTAAAGCTCTTTTGTTATATACATAGTCATTCTTGCACTTGCTATGGAATTTTCCTCGGTATCTTTTATAATCACATCATTAACAACAGTGGTTCTACCCTTGTGTATCGTATTGCATACCACTCTAAGCCTTCCTAAACCGGCAGGTTTTAGGTAATTTATAGTACCGTTTAGAGTTACATTGCTACACTCATATGCGTAAGCAGCTATTCCCGAGGCTATATCGCAAAGTGTATACAATACTCCCCCGTGTACGCTACCGTATAGATTGATCATAGTTTCCTCGACGTCCACCTCAAGTTCACAATGTCCGGCTTCTATGGATACTATCTTTATTTTATCAAATCCGCTTATTGTTTGTATGTGCTTTTTAATACCGTCATAAATGTCTTCTCTCATATAAAGTCTCCAGAGTTAAAAATTTGCCTATAAGCATTCCGCAAAACATATTATCACATTGAAAATAATAAATAAAGTCTATATGTAAATGTATAGTATGATCCGAATAAAAAAGTGATCTACAAGTTATCAATATTTGATACCGGGTCTTAATACATGATCAATAGAGAAGTAATTCGGGAATTAAACAATCAAGAATAAATAAAAAACCTAAGATAACGATAAAAGTTAGATATAAAATTTATAGTTTTAATATAGAAAGAATCCGGCGTATAGGTTTAAAAAAATTAATACTTGTATATAATTTTAATTTGTGGTATTATTAACCGTAACTATGAAATAAGAAATTGAAGGAGTGTAATATGCTTAATACTATAGTTTCAGGCATCTATGTTGTTATTTGTATATTCTTATCTGCTGTAGTACTTTTACAGGAGGGTAAATCTCAAGGTTTAGGCTCAATAGGCGGTATGGCTGACTCATACTGGGGTAAGAATAAAGGTCGTTCTATGGAAGGAACACTTGAAAAATTAACAGCTTTTGCTGCAGGAGCATTTATTATATTAGCATTTATATTGAATCTCAGTATTTTCAGCTAGATTTGATACACATTAATGTTAGACTGATATCTGCATAGCAAAGGTAATGTCAAGGTGATTTTAGAAGCTGTCGTAGTAGTTATTCTGCGGCAGCTTATTTTTGATTAAAGATCAGGAGTAAGTATCATGGAATATAAAAAAAGATTAAAGTTTATATATAAGTTATTTATAGGTCTAGGGACTCTTTTTATGATATTGTTTTTTGTGTTATTCATGGTGATAAGAGGGCAAGTCACAGATTATAATATTATTTCATTGATTATGCCTATGTTTAACGGAAGTATATTCCTGATAACAGGATTTATTTTTAAACTGTATTAATAATAAAAAGAATAAAAAGAAATCGAATATTTGATGGAAAAACGGTGTCATACTACATGCTAGGGTAGATAGAGTTGATATTGGATTTAAAAAATTTATGAAAACAAAAAACCGGATAATAACATGTATATACCAAGAGGGGGGACAAAATCATATATTTAAAAGCGAAGATATATTCAGGCAGGTGGAAAATGTTCTTCATAAGGGTGATATTATAAATGTGTATGTAGATCCCGATAATTATAAAAAATATTATGTGGATGTGGAATGATAACAGGTATTATTAAAATAATCGATCACAATGCTAAAAGAGTGCATACAGGAAAGGTGATAAATGAACATAAATGAATTAAACAGAAGAAAAAAAATAATAATTGAGCTTATGTCTGATCCTATATATGCTCCTATGAAAATAAAAGAACTGGCAGTTTTTTTGGATATCCCTTTAACTGCAAGACATGAACTTAAGTCGGTACTGGAAGAATTGGTATACGAAGGTAAGATAAGACTTTCTCCGAACGGAAGGTACAGCAAAATAAATGTGGAAAGCTATGTTGGAGTATATACGGCAAATGCCAAAGGTTTCGGGTTTGTAAGAGTAGAGGGACTAAAAGATGATATATTCATACCTGCAGGAGAAGAAAAGAATGCCTTAAGCGGTGATACTGTTCGTGTAGAAGTTAATTTGGACTCTAAGATTTACGGTATGGAAAACGGTAGGAGAACCGAAGGAAGCGTAAGCGAGGTATTGGTTCATGCCAACAAATATATAGTAGGTATATATAAAAAGAACAAATCATTCGGATTTGTATTGCCGGATAACCAAAAAATACTTAAGGATATTTTCATACCAAAGGGAAAAGATAGATCGGCAAAGAATTTAGATAAAGTTGTTGCAGAAGTATACGATTACGGTCACAAGAATAAAAAGCCGGAAGCAAAGATAGTTGAAATACTCGGTAAGTCGGGAGATCCGGGAGTTGATATACTTTCTATAGCCAAGTCTTACGGACTCAGTACTGAATTTGAAAAAGATCTGTTAAATGAAGCGAAAAAAGTTTCGATTCAAGATATAGGTTCGGAATATGATAAAAGAGCAGATCTTAGGGATGAGATTACTGTAACTATCGACTCTGAGGATGCAAAAGACCTTGACGATGCTGTAAGCTTAAGTTTCAACGGTACCAACTATGTGCTTGGTGTACATATAGCGGATGTATCTCATTATATTAAAGAAAAAAGTATTCTGGATAAAGAAGCCTTAAGAAGAGGAACGAGTGTATATCTGGTGGACAGAGTGATACCGATGTTTCCCGAGGCTATATCTAACGGTTGCTGTTCTCTTAATTCGGGTGAAGACAAACTTGCTCTCTCATGTATTATGGAAATAAACGACAAGGGCAAGGTAGTCAGTCATAAGATAGTGGAAAGTGTTATAAATGTCAATATGAGGATGGCTTACTCAGATGTGGCTGAAATTCTTGAAAAAAACAGCGTTGAAACTCATCCTGTATATACGGAGTTTTATGGGTTGCTTAAAGATATGGAAAAACTTGCCGGTATTTTAAGAAAGAAAAGAGAAGGACGCGGTTCTATAGACTTCGATATACCGGAATGTAAGATGACATTGGATAAAAGGGGTAAGGTAGTGGATATAAAAGCTTATCAAAGAAATGTCGCTACCAATATTATAGAAGAATTTATGCTAATAACCAATGAAACCGTTGCGGAAGAATATTTTTGGCTCGAACTTCCTTTTGTATACAGAATACATGATAAACCCGACCCTGATAAGATGAAGGAGCTTTCAATATTTATTAATAACTTCGGATTTTCTCTGAAAGCTCTTAATAATGAGATACATTCAAAAGAGCTTCAAAAACTGCTTAATAAGATCAAAGGGACAGGGGAGGAGGCTTTAATAAGTCGTATAACATTAAGAAATATGAAGCAGGCAAAGTACAGTCCCGATTGCAGTGAGCACTTCGGTCTGGCTGCAAAATACTATACGCATTTTACCTCTCCGATAAGGCGTTATCCGGACCTGCAGATACACAGAATAATTAAAGAAAATATTCATTCGGGTATTTCCGATAAAAGACGAGGACATTATGATGCTATATTGGAAGAGGTCTGTAAGCAGTCTTCACTTACGGAAAGGAAAGCGGATGAGATCGAAAGAGAAAGTAATAAATATAAAAAATGCGAATATATGCTTAAATTCTTAGGGGAAGAGTTCAGAGGTGTTATAAGCGGTGTCAATGCACACGGTATATATGTAGAGCTTGAAAACACCGTAGAGGGCATGGTAAGATTATCCGACCTAAGAGATGACTACTACGAATATATTGAGAAGGAATATGCCGTAGTAGGGGCGGCAACCGGTAAAACCTATAAACTCGGGCAAAGGGTTGAGGTCTGTGTGGAAAGAGTGGACAAGTTATTAAAAACAATTGATTTTATAATGTTAAGTTAGTTTGGTATTTACAGATACCGGATATATGATCACGTGATAAGAGATAGAAAAGCTATTATCTCGTGATCTACATGAAATTTGTAAAACAGGATAAGAGTATATAGGAATAATTTATTTAGGAAAACATTCGATCAGTAAAGAGAGAAAAAGAGGGGAAGTATGTCAGAAGGTATAAAACTTATTGCAAATAATAAAAAAGCATACTTTGATTATTTTATATTGGAAAAATATGAAGCCGGCATAGAGCTTTTCGGTACGGAAGTAAAGTCTGTAAGGTTAGGGCATTGTTCGGTAAAGGAATCATTTGTAAGAATAGATAAGTCTGAGGTTTTTATATACGGTATGCATATAAGTCCTTATGAAAAAGGCAATATATTTAACAAAGATCCGCTTAGAGTAAGGAAACTGCTGTTACATAAAACAGAAATAATAAAACTTGCCTCTAAACTTAAAGAAAAGGGACTTACCTTGGTTCCTCTAAGAGTATATTTTAAGAACAGCCTGGTTAAAGTAGAGCTTGGGTTGGCAAGGGGTAAGAAGAACTATGACAAGAGAGAAAGTATAGCAAAAAAAGATCAGCAAAGAGATATAGACAGGTCATTAAAAAACATCAAGTAAAAACACTTGACAGCACAGTGCTGCTAGTGTATTATATTCGAGGTGTGTATGGAAAAATTTGTAACACAGGCACTTTTGTATGATTTTTACGGTGAACTTTTAACAGAGCATCAAAAACGCATTTATGAATTGGTTGTTTTGGAAGACTACTCTTATAGTGAGATAGCTAAAGATGAAGGAATATCAAGACAAAGTGTGCATGATATGATACGAAGATGCGATGCCTTACTTGAAGGCTATGAAGAAAAGCTACAACTTATTGCAAAGTTTCTAAAGACAAAAGAACTGGTAGGTAAGATAAAGACTTTGTCCGAAGAATACAGTAAAAATAAAGATGATTCTTTAGTATCGGAAATAGAAACTTTGGCTGATTTAATTATTGATTTATAGGAGATAAGTGTATGGCATTTGAAAGTTTAACCGAAAAATTGCAAAATGTATTTAAGAATCTGAGAGGCAAGGGTAAACTCAGTGAAGCGGATGTAAAGCTTGCATTAAAAGAAGTAAAACTTGCATTGCTTGAAGCGGACGTTAATTTCAAAGTAGTAAAGCAATTTATAAACGATGTACAGCAAAGAGCTGTAGGATCTGAGGTTTTAGATTCACTTACACCCGCACAACAAGTTGTAAAGATAGTTAATGAAGAACTGATTAAGCTTATAGGTGAGGATACCAAGGAACTGGAACTTAAGTCCGGTGATTCTGTAAATGTTATCATGATGATGGGACTCCAGGGAGCGGGTAAGACGACCACCGCTGCAAAACTTGCCGGAAAGTTGAAATCCAAGGGTTTGAGTCCGCTGTTGGTAGCCTGTGATATTTACAGACCCGCAGCTATAGACCAGCTTAAGATCAATGCCGAGAAACAGGGAGTGGCATGTTTTTCCATGGGAGACAGCATATCTCCGGTCGATATAGCAAAGGCGAGTATTGAATTTGCGAAAAATAACCGTCATAATGTGGTTATTATCGATACTGCCGGAAGACTGCATATAGATGAAAATTTAATGCAGGAGCTTGTAGCTATAAAAGAAAATGTTAAAGTTGACTATAGCTTGCTTGTAGTAGACGCCATGACGGGACAGGATGCTGTTAATGTTGCCGAGAACTTTAACAGTCAATTAAATATAGACGGAGTTATCCTTACCAAGCTTGACGGTGATACAAGAGGCGGTGCGGCACTTTCTATAAAAGCTGTCACCAAAAAACCTATACTGTATGCAGGTATGGGCGAAAAACTCTCAGACCTTGAAGTGTTCCATCCCGACAGAATGGCAAGCAGGATCCTCGGTATGGGAGATATCCTAAGCCTTATAGAAAAGGTTGAAATGGATATAGATGCCGAGAAGGCAAAAGAGATGACCCAGAAACTTAAAAAAGCGGAATTTGATTTTAATGATTTCCTTGATCAGATGAAACAGCTTAAGAAGATGGGAGGCATTGCAAGTTTGATGAATATGCTTCCGGGTATGCAATCCATGAAGGGGGCTGCCAACGTAGATGAGGGTCAGATGGCAAGGGTCGAGGCGATAATACTCAGCATGACCTTAAAAGAAAGAAGCAATCCCGATATACTTAACCCCTCAAGAAAGAATCGTATAGCTAAAGGGGCAGGTGTGGATATATCCGAAGTCAACAGGATAGTAAAGCAGTTTGACCAGATGAAGAAGATGATGAAACAATTATCGGGTTCTATGAATCAAAGAGGTGCAAGAGGACTTGGAGGATTGTTCGGCGGTGCTAAGAAGGGTTTTCCTTTTTAGAGATATTTAGATTTATAATTGTTAATCCATGAGAATTATAATAAATTCTTGATTATAATAAATAGAAAATTTAGGAGGCTGTATTATGGCAGTAAAGATGAGATTAAAAAGATTAGGACAAAAGAAGGCACCTTTCTATAGAATAGTTGTTGCAGATGCAAGAGCTCCAAGAGACGGAAGATTTATAGAAGAGCTTGGTTACTACGATCCTACCAAAAAACCAAGTGTTATAAAGTTTGATGAGGAGTCAGCTAAGAAGTGGTTAAGTAACGGTGCACAACCTACAGACAGAGTTGCAAAGTTATTGAAGATCGCAGGTATAAGATAAGAAGAGGGCAGTAAATGAAAGAAATAGTAGAGTTAATTGCTAAAGCGTTGGTAGATAAACCTGAAGAAGTGGTTTTGACCGAAACTATAAGAGAGGATTCGATACTTATAGAACTTAGTGTTGCTGAATCCGATATGGGTAAGATTATCGGAAGATCGGGAAAGATAGCTAAAGCTATTCGCTCTATAGTAAAGGCTGCCACGTCTAAAAGTGATAAGAAGGTTATATTAGAAATAAGATAGTAGATAGACTGTTGCAAGATTATAGGGTTTTGCAGCAGCCTTTTTGCTTTAATATCGTAAAATAAAGAAAGAAGTTAGTATGACAGATAAATTAAGAGTAGGCGTTATTACTAAAACACATGGACTAAAGGGCGAGGTAAAGTTATATCCTACTACTGATGATACGGAAAAATTTTCATATATAAAAGAATTTTATTTGGATAACAATGGGATCTTCACTAAATTAAAGCTAAGCTATGCCAAAGAGATGAAGAATATGTTTATATGTAAATTTGAGGGTATAGACAGTATTGAAGAAGCGGAAAAAACAGTAAAAAGAGACCTGTATATAGACAGAAAAGATGCTAAAGAACTTAAAGAGGGTGAAAACTATATATCAGACCTTATAGACTTAAAGGTGATAAGTGATACTTACGGACCTATCGGATATGTAAAGGATGTATTTCCTACCGGTGCCAATCATGTTATGGAAATAGGTCTTGATGAGAATATAAAAATCAATGTGAAATCAAAGGATACATTGTTGCTCCCTTATATCAAACAATGTATTATAGATGTAGATCTTGAGAAAAAAGAAGTTCTTGTTCATATATTAGACGGATTACTTGATATATAGGGGGAAGCTATGCTTTATTATGTAATGACTTTATTTCCTGAAATGATAGAGTATATAATGGCTCAGAGTATTATAGGAAGAGCATTATCGGATGAACTTATAAATCTCAAGATCATAAATATAAGAGATTATGCCAAGAACAGATACAGACAGGTAGATGATTATCCTTACGGCGGTGGTGCGGGCATGCTTATGCAGGCAGATCCCATATATTCGGCTTATAAGGATATTTGTCAAAATTCGGAAAAAAAGCCTAGACTTATATATACTTCACCGCAGGGAAGACTTTTTGATCAGAACTTGGCTAAGGAACTCGCAAAAGAAGAAGAGATAATATTTTTATGCGGACACTATGAGGGTGTTGATGAGAGAGTGTTGGAACTTACCGGTGCGGAAAGTGTATCGATAGGAGATTATGTACTTACCGGCGGAGAGCTTGCGAGCGTTGTTATGATGGATGCTATAAGCCGAATGATCAAAGGCGTGCTCAGCAATGAAGACAGTGCAGAATTCGAGTCTTTTGAAGACAGTTTATTGGAATATCCTCAATATACAAGACCCGCAGTATATGAGGGTATGGAAGTTCCTGAAGTTTTACTAAGCGGACATCATAAAAATATAGAAGAGTGGAAAAGAAAAGAGTCTCTGAGGCGCACTTTTGAAAGAAGACCCGAACTGCTGGATTCAAAGTATCTGAGTGCCAAGGATCTAATTTTTTTACAAAGCCTGGGATATGAAATAAAATCAAAGCAGTAAGGTCGACCTACATCATTTCCTAGTAAAATAGTATGAAATGTATTGCAAATAATCCCGATAGATAATATAATCAAGTGTATACAATTAAAGTGAGATAGATTTGGAGGAATTTCGATGTCAGAAGAAATATTAAAGGTAGAAGACTTAAATGTGAATATTGAAGAAAAGTCAATACTGCACAATGTAAGTTTAAGTATAAATAAAGGCGAAACACATGTAATCATGGGACCTAACGGTGCCGGTAAATCTACACTGGGACACTCTATAATGGGTAATCCCAAGTTTGAGATAATAAGCGGAAAAATAGTATTTAAGGGTGAAGATATCACAGAGGAGTCGGTTGATAAGAGGGCTTTATCAGGACTTTATCTGTCTTTCCAAAATCCTTTGGAAGTTCCGGGAATATCCTTAAGCAATTTCATAAAACTTGCCGTAGAGCAAAAAACCGGTGAAAGACTTAAGCTGCTTTCATTCAGAAAAGGTATGGATAAGACCTTGAATGCTCTTAGCATGGATGCATCCTATGCAAACAGAGACTTAAATGTAGGATTTTCAGGCGGAGAAAAGAAAAAATCCGAGATCTGTCAGCTGATGGAGTTAAAGCCGGAGCTTGCCATACTTGATGAGGCTGATTCAGGTCTTGACGTGGATGCTTCACGTATAGTTTCAGATGCGGTAAGAGATTATAAGGATCAGAATAACGGTACTTTACTTATTATTACTCACAGCACACGCATACTGCAATCTCTTGAAGTTGACAAGGTACATATAATGGTTGGCGGCAGAATAGTTGACAGCGGTGATGCTTCTATGATAGAGAAGATCAATAACGAAGGATTTGAAAGTTATACTTCTGAAACTGTGGAGGACAAGGCATAATGAAAGAAAAAACATATGTTGAAGACATAGACAGAAGTATGTACGAGATCCATTCCGACTCTAAGGATTATTTTAAGATACAGGGCGGACTTAATGAAGATGTGATAAGACAGATCTCCAAGGAAAAAAACGATCCTGAATGGATGCTAAACTTTCGTCTGCGTGCATTAAAGACCTATAATGAGCTTCAGATACCTGATTGGGGTCCATCTATAGATGAGCTTAATGTAGACAATATCATTACATATATTCGTGCCAATACCGGTATGAAGGGAGACTGGTCTGAAGTGCCTCAAGATATTAAGGATACATTTGACAGACTGGGTATACCTGAGGCTGAGAAAACTTCGCTTGCAGGTGTGGGAGCGCAGTTTGACTCCGAGCTTGTATATCACAATATTCGTAAGGAGATTGCGGCGCAGGGAGTTATATACTCCGATGTGGAAAGTGCTTTACACGGCGAGTACGGTGATATGATAAGAGAGCATTTTATGAAGCTTGTTACTCCGAGGGATCATAAGTTTGCGGCTTTGCACGGTGCAGTATGGTCAGGAGGCTCATTTGTCTATGTGCCTAAGGGAGTAAAGCTTGATATACCCTTACAGTCATATTTCAGACTTAATTCTCCGGGAGCCGGTCAGTTTGAGCATACACTTATTATAGTGGAAGAAGATGCTTATCTTCACTTTATAGAGGGGTGCTCCGCTCCGAAGTACAGTGTAGCCAACCTTCATGCGGGTTGCGTTGAGATATTTATAAGAAAGAATGCCAAGGTAAGATATTCGACCATAGAAAACTGGTCTAAGAATATGTATAACCTCAATACCAAAAGAGCCATAGTTGAAGAAGGCGGCTCTATAGAGTGGGTATCGGGTTCATTCGGTTCGAGAGTATCCTACCTCTACCCTATGAGCATACTTAACGGTGAGGGTGCAAGGGCGGAGTTTAACGGAGTTACATTTGCCGGTGCGGGTCAAGACCTTGATACAGGAGCTAAGATAGTACATAACGCTCCTAACACTACTTCATATATTAATTCACGCTCCATATCAAAGGGAGGCGGAAAGAATACTTACAGAAGTTCGATATATATATCCGAAAAAGCGAAGAACTCAAAATCCGCAGTAACCTGCGAGTCTTTAATGCTTGATAATATATCCACCTCTGATACCATACCGGTTATGGATGTTCGTACAAAGGATGCTGATGTAGGACATGAGGCAAGTATAGGAAGAATCAGTGATGAGTCGATTTTTTATCTTATGTCAAGAGGTTTTTCGGAAGAAGATGCCAAGGCTATGATAGTAAGCGGATTTGCCGATAATATCTCCAAGGAACTTCCTTTGGAATATGCCGTAGAGATGAATAATCTTATCAGACTTGAGATGATAGGAAGTATAGGTTAGGAGGAGAAGATGAGTATGATAATAAATAAATTACCCTCCATAACATGGAACAGGTTAAAGGTAAATTCAACAAGTGTCGATATAAATATTGAAAAAGTCGGAAAGTTTATAAGCGAAGTTCCTTCCGACATAAGCTTAAAAGTAGGTGAGGAGGTGTCCGATAAATCCTTAGAAAACGGAATGGGAGCTGCTTTTAACGATTATATTACTTCTTTGGAACTGCCGGTACATAGCTTTTTCGTGGCTGAGAAAAGTGTTGTAGAAGAACCGCTAAGACTTAAGTTCGCTTATGATGAGGCTGCCAATGTAGGTAATATTATAGAGCTTCATATAGCAAAAGACTCACAGGCTATAGTTATTATGGACTACAGTGCCGTAAAAGACCTTGACAGCGTAGCGGCGGTGCAGACCAGAGTACATCTTGAGGACAATGCAAAGCTTACACTTATTCAGATACAACTTATAGATAAAGAACTTACTTTCTTTAATGATATAGCGGCAAATTGTGCCAAGGGTGCGGAGTTTGAACTTACACAGATAATTATAGGTGATAAGGCAACTTATCAAGGCAGTAAGGTGCTTTAGCCGGGGATGATTCGGTTGTACAGGCAAATGTGGCTTATCTGGTAAGGGATAACGATAAGCTCGACATGAACTATATTGCGGTTCATGAAGGCAAGCTTACAACCAGCAGGCTTTATACAAGAGGAGTGCTAAGAGATAAGGCAGAAAAGACATTTAGAGGAACTATAGACATAAAGCTCGGAGCTGCTAATGCTTCAGGACAGGAGAATGAAACCGTACTTTTGATAGATGAAGGAGTTGTTAATAAAACTATTCCTATCATACTTTGTGCCGAAGAAGATGTTGAGGGAGCGCATGGGGCAACAATAGGAAGATTGGATGAAGAACTTATGTTTTATATGAAAGCCAGAGGTTTTTCGGAAAAGGCAATATATGAGCTTATGGCAAGGGCAAGAATAGAAGAGGTTTGTAATTTTATAGAGGATGAGAGAGCAAGAAAGTTAGTTGAAGATTTTATGGGAGGTGAGTAGATGTCAGGCATTGATATTGGAAGAGTCAGAAAAGATTTCCCATTACTTTGTTCAAGTTCCTTAGCCTATCTTGATAATGCCGCAACTTCACAAAAGCCTGAAGTTGTGCTTAAGGCTATAGAGGATTATTACAAAAATAAAAATGCCAATCCTATGAGGGGGCTTTATGAACTTAGTGTGGCGTCAACCACAGCATATGAGTCGGCAAGAGAGACTGTGGCAGAGTTTATCAACGCTTCACAAAATGAAGAGATAGTATTTACAAGAAATGCTACGGAAAGCCTTAACTTAATAGCATACAGTTACGGTATGAATTTCATAAAAAAAGAAGATGAGATACTTGTTGCTATTACAGAGCATCACAGTAATTTACTTCCTTGGCAAAATGTTTGCAGACATACAGGTGCAAGTCTTAAGTTTTTGGACTGCGATCAGACGGGCTTTATAAGTGAAGAAGCTATTGATGCTGCTATCAATGAAAATACTAAATTGGTGGCTCTCGGTTACGTGTCCAATGTTCTGGGTAGGGAGAATCCCATAAGTTATGTGATCAAAAAAGCTCATGAAGTAGGTGCAAAAGTTGTAGTCGATGCTGCACAAAGTGTAGCACATATGCCTGTTGATGTAAGAGATTTGGATGTTGACTTTTTAGTGTTTTCGGGTCATAAAATGCTCGCACCTATGGGGATAGGTGTTTTATATGCAAAACTTGATCTGCTTAATGCAATGCCTCCGTTTTTATACGGCGGAGAGATGATAGAAACTGTAACAAGATATGATGCTGTTTACGCACAGGTTCCTCATAAATTCGAAGCAGGTACGGTCAATGCCGGAGGGGCTGTAGGACTCGAGGCAGCTATTAAATATATAAAAGAAATCGGTTTTGATGCAATACAAGAAAGAGAAGATGCTCTTACAAAACTTGCATTTGACGAACTTTTATCTTACGATAAGGTACATATTATCGGTTCTGCCGATCATAGAGAACACCACGGTATCATAGCATTTTCTATAGATGATGTTCATCCGCATGATATTGCACAGATTTTAAGTACCGATGATATTGCCGTAAGGGCAGGACACCATTGTGCCCAACCTTTACTTAAACACCTAGGTTTTATGAGCACAGCAAGAGCAAGCTTGGCTTTCTATAATACGGAAGAAGAAGTAAAAAGATTCACTGATTCCGTAAAATCTATAAGAAGGAGAATGGGTTATGCAGAATAACAGTTATTATAACGAGGTCTTAACAGAACATAATATGCGACCTATGCATAAGCACAAGCTCCCTGATGCAAGTTACAGTTTGGAAGGAGTTAATCCAAGTTGCGGTGATGATATAATACTTAACCTGAAGGTTGAGAACGGTATTATCACCGACGGATCCTTTGAAGGAAGCGGCTGTGCGATATCTCAAGCTTCTGCCGATATAATGCTGGATCTTGTAATAGGTAAAACTAAAGAAGAAGCATTAAGACTCGGTGAATTATTCTTTAACATGATAAAGGGCAATATAAGCGAAGAAGAGTTGGAAGAACTTGATGAGGCAAGTTTACTGCAGGATATTTCACATATGCCCGCAAGAGTAAAGTGTGCTGTTCTCGGATGGCATACCATGAAGCAAATATTCGAAGAAAACCCAAGTTAAAGATATTTTATTTATATAAAAACTTTTATTCAAATATTTATGTATAGGATTTAGACTTAATATTGATAAGTTATTAAAATATAAATATACTTAAATGCTTCGATCGGACTTTAATAAGGTCCCCCTGCTTTTGTAAATAACTTACCGGACCGAATACTTTTTTATAAAAATCTTGCCTTAATATACATAAATAATATATAATCATTCAGAAACCATATTTTTATTAGACAGATTCAAAGAGGTGAGAATATGAAAAAGGAAGAAAAAACAGTAAGTACGGAAGAGACAAAAGAGATTAAAGCTGCTAAAAAAAGTGCTGCAGCCAAGAAAAGTACTAAGACAAAAACAGCTGCAAAATCAAGTGAAGCAGATGTGACAGAAGTTGTCGAAGCCAAAACGGATACGAAAAGTGAAGTTAAAAAGACCGCAGCTAAAAAGCCGAGCACTAAGAAAGCCAAGATTGAAGCTGACCCTAAGGTGAATGCTATAGTAGAGTATGAGGGAAGATCCATACTTATAAAAAATATTGTGTCTAAGGCTGTAAAAGCTTATAAAAAAGCCAACAAGGGCGTTGTTATTAAGAAAGTTGATGTTTATATAAAACCTGAGGAAAATGCTGCTTATTATGTAATAAACGGAGATTCCTCACCATCTTATAAAGTTGAGCTATAAATAATAAAGGCTGTTTCAGCAATATTTACATATGTATTTATGTGAAAATGTTGTAACAGCCTCTTTGTAGGTTACGGTTCAGGTAAGTAAATATAGAAACTCGCCTATACCGTAACCTTTAGTGAATTAACTTTTTATAAACTTTATAATTAAGATTGAAGTTATAGTAGTATAGTGATACACTTATATGGTTATGGATTAGAAAATGACAGGAGAGTATGCATGAACCTGATTGAGAAGTTATTCGGGACACATAGTGAAAGAGAGATAAAAATGATTACCCCTATCGTTAAAAAGATAGAGGATCTGCGTGATGAGATGGTATCTCTCAGTGATGATGAATTAAAACAAAACACTGTAAAATTTAAAGAAAGAATAGCCGGAGGAGAAAGTTTGGACTCAATACTTCCGGAGGCGTTCGCAACAGTAAGAGAAGCGGCAAGAAGAGTTGTCAATATGGAGCACTATCCGGTGCAGTTGATGGGTGGTATAGTACTTCATCAAGGACGTATTGCAGAGATGAGAACAGGTGAAGGTAAGACGCTTGTATCTACCTGTCCCGCTTACCTTAATGCATTGGCGGGAAGAGGTGTACACATAGTTACGGTCAACGACTATCTGGCAAAGCGTGATGCCGAGTGGATGGGAAGTATACATGAGTTCCTCGGACTTACTGTAGGAGTTGTACTTAACTCCATGAGTAATGATGAAAGACAGGCGGCTTACGGCTGCGATATAACCTATGTAACCAACAATGAGTTGGGATTTGACTATCTTAGAGATAATATGGCTATCTATAAGAATCAAAAGGTTCTTCGTGAGCTGGACTATGCCATAATCGATGAGGTGGACTCCGTACTTATAGACGAGGCAAGAACACCTCTTATAATATCCGGTCAATCCGGAAAATCCACTAAGCTTTACGAAGTCTGCGATATACTTGCAAAACAGCTTGAAAAGGGTGAAGCAAGTGCGGAATTCAGTAAAATGAATGCACTTATGGGTGAGACTATTGAAGAAACCGGTGACTTTATCGTTAATGAGAAGGATAAGATAGTTAACCTTACAGAGCAGGGTGTTGCAAAGGTTGAGAAATTCTTCCAGATAGAAAACCTTGCGGATCCTGAGCATCTTGAAATTCAGCACTGTATCATATTGGCTCTACGTGCAAATAATTTGATGTTCAGAGATAAGGATTATGTGGTAAAGGATGAAGAAGTTCTTATAGTAGATGAATTTACCGGACGTATAATGCCCGGAAGAAGATATTCAGACGGACTCCATCAGGCAATAGAAGCTAAAGAGCATGTAAATGTTAGAAGAGAGTCAAAAACTCTGGCGACAATAACATTCCAAAACTTCTTTAATAAATTCAAGAAGAAGTCCGGTATGACCGGTACTGCACTTACAGAAGAAAAAGAGTTTAGAAATACTTACGGAATGGATGCCATAGCTATACCTACCAACAGACCGATAGCTCGTAAAGACCATGAAGATGCGGTTTATAAGAGCAAGAGAGAAAAGTTCAAGGCTGTGGTTGAAGATATAAAGAAGACTCATGAAACGGGACAGCCTATACTTGTAGGTACCATCACGATAGAAACATCGGAAATGCTTTCAAATATGCTTAAAAAAGAAGGCATACCTCATACTGTACTTAACGCAAAGTTCCATGAAAAGGAAGCAGAAATAGTTGCAGCCGCAGGTGTGCATGGAGCCGTGACCATAGCAACCAACATGGCAGGTCGTGGTACTGATATAAAGCTTGATGATGAGTCTAAGGAAAAGGGCGGACTTAAGATCATAGGTACCGAAAGACATGAAGCAAGGCGTATAGATAACCAGCTTAGAGGTCGTTCGGGACGTCAGGGAGATCCGGGAGAGTCAAGATTCTATATATCTCTTGAAGATGATCTGATGAGACTTTCGGTTCCGAAAGACTTATAGGTATGTTTGAATCTCTCGGTGTACCGGATGGTGAGCAGATAGAGCACAGAATGCTTTCAAATGCAATAGAAAGAGCTCAGATGAAGATAGAGAGCAACAACTACGGTATAAGAGAGAATCTGTTAAAGTACGATCAGGTGAATAACGAGCAAAGAGAAGTTATCTATGAGGAGAGAAACAAAGTATTGGAAGGCGACAACATGCGTGACACAATACTTAGGATGATCAATAATATCATAGATAATGCAGTAAATATAGCTATATCCGATGAAGCGAAGACTGAAGAGTGGGATATGACCGAACTTAATGAGCTGCTTCTTCCTATAATCCCTCTTTTAAAGATCAATAAAGAAGGTATTAATAATAAAAATGAGCTTATTCACAACTTAAAAGAACAAGCTATAAAATTATACGAGGAAAAAGAAGCGGAGTTCCCGGATTCAGAACAAATGAGAGAATTCGAGCGTGTCATACTTCTTAGAGTCATTGACAACAAGTGGATGAATCATATAGATGATATGGAACAGCTCAGACAAAGTATAGGCTTACAGGCATTCGGTCAAAAGGATCCTCTTGTAGAATACAAAAAGAGTGCTTACGATATGTTCGGTGAAATGACAGCTGCGATCACAGAAGAAACCGTAAGAATTCTCTATCATGTAAGAGTTGAGCAAAAGGTTGAGAGAGAACCGGCAGCCAAAGTTACAGGAACCAACAAGGATGACAGTTCGGTAAAGGAACCTGTTAAAAGAGATGTAGACAAGATATATCCGAATGATCCGTGTCCATGCGGAAGCGGTAAAAAATATAAGCAGTGCCACGGTAGATTAAAGTAAAGGCGGTGAGGCTAATGTTAGAGCTTGAACAATACAGATCATTATTGTCGGGCTATGAAAAACCTCTTACTGAAGTGAGGGATTCACTTTGACCTTGAGGGAAAAGAAAAAAAACTTGCAGAACTGAATAAATCAATGGAAGCTCCGGATTTTTGGGAAGACAGCTCAAAATCGGCTGAAGTATTGAAAGAAGCAAAGTCACTGGAAAGTGATATAGAAAGCTTTAAAGAACTTGAGAACCTCTACGAAGACACGGAGGTTCTCATAGAGCTTGCCGGAGAAGAGGAGGATGCATCTCTTCTGGGGGATATAAAGCACTCTTTGCTTGCTCTGGAAACCAAGATAAATGCACTGAGGACGAAGACTTTACTTTTTGGAGAATATGACAGATTTCCCGCAATACTTAAGCTCAATGCCGGTGTTGGAGGTGTTGAAGCCTGTGATTGGTGCTCAATGCTATATAGAATGTATTCAAGATGGGCACAAAATATGGGATACAGCGTAGAAGTACTGGACTTTTTGGAAGAAGAGGAAGCCGGACTTAAGTCGATCACTATGCAGATAAGCGGACTTAATGCCTACGGATATCTTAAGAGTGAGCACGGCATCCACAGACTTGTACGTATTTCACCTTTTAATGCGGCGGCAAAAAGACAGACTTCCTTTGTTTCCTGTGATGTCGTACCTGAAATAGAAGAGGATATAGATCTTGATATCAATGAAGAAGATATACGTATCGACACTTACCGTGCAAGCGGAGCCGGAGGTCAGCATGTAAACAAAACCTCATCGGCAGTCAGAATGACACATATACCTACCGGTATAGTGGTACAATGTCAGAATGAGAGAAGCCAGCTTAGAAATAAAGAAAAAGCCATGCAGATGCTAAAATCAAAACTTTATATTATAAAGAAACAGGAGAATGTCGACAAAATCTCAGACATCAGAGGTCTGGTCAAAGACATAGGATGGGGTTCTCAGATAAGATCTTACATAATGCAACCCTACAGTCTGGTAAAAGACCATAGAACAGGCTGTGAAACCTCTAATGTCAGTGCGGTATTGGACGGAGATATAGAAAAATTTATAACAGCATATCTTACCTATCTTAGCTTAGGTAACAAATAATACACAAATGAAAGCAAGCATTAAAGCTTGCTTTTTTTACTTTTTTTATGTTAAAATCCCTCAATGTCATACATTTGTATGTGGAGGAAATACAATGCAGGAAGATATATATTATTTAGTTAAAGAAAGAGCTATTCCTGAGGTACTTATTAAAGTTCTTGAAGCAAAAAAACTATTAAGTGAAGACAGGAATATGAGTATTATCCAGGCTACCGATAAAGTAGGTATAAGCAGAAGTTCATTTTATAAGTATAAGGATGATATATCTGCATTCAGTGATAATACCCGTGGAAAGACAATAACTTTGGCTATGCAAATGTTGGATAAACCGGGACTATTGTCGGATCTTTTAAAGATAGTATCCACCTATCAGGCAAATATTCTAACAATACATCAATCCATTCCGGTAAATAATATTGCGAATATATCCTTATCTATAGAAGTATTGGAGAGAACTGGAAATATAACCGAATTATTAGATGACATAAAATCATGTGAAGGAATAATTGAAGTCAAAATTTTAGCTAGGGAGTAATAAAGAATATGATAAATGTATCAATACTGGGATTTGGAACGGTAGGATCAGGCGTATACCAAATAATAAATGAGAACAATAAGGAGTTGGAAGCTTCTACAGGAAAGAAAATAAGAGTCAAAAGCATTTTGGACAGTAAAAAATCCATTAATCCGGAAATAGCCGACATACTTGCAAAAGATTTCGAAGAGATAGAAAATGATGAAGAAGTATCCGTGGTTGTTGAGACCATAGGAGGAACCGGAGCTGCTTATGATTTTGTTAAAAGATCGTTATTAAAAGGTAAGAATGTAGTTACATCCAACAAAGCTTTGGTAGAAATGCATGGAAGTGAACTTCTTAGGATCGCTAAGGAAAAAGATGTATCATTCCTTTTCGAAGCAAGTGTAGGTGGCGGAATTCCGGTTTTAAGAACTATAGGAGATGCCTTTGCGGGAGAAGTTATAAAAGAGATCGACGGAATATTAAACGGTACCACCAATTATATCCTAACCTGTATGACAGAGGACGGACAAAGTTTCGAAGAAGCATTGCTTAAGGCTCAAGAACTCGGTTATGCGGAAAGAGACCCGGAGGCAGATATAGAAGGACATGATACCGGAAGAAAAATAGCTATATTGAGTTCACTTGCTTGCGGTAAGGAAGTCAAGTTCAGCGATATATATTTGGAAGGTATAAGCAAAATAGAGAAGGCGGATCTGGAATATGCCAAGAAAATGAAGATGGCAATAAAACTTTGCGGAAGTGCCACAGTAGATGATAACGGTGACATAGCAGCCTATGTATGCCCAATGATGCTTGACAGAGACAATCCTTTATACATGGTAAAAGGAGTTTTTAATGCTATATTACTTGAGGGCAATATGATCGGAAGAACTATGCTGTACGGAAGCGGAGCCGGAAAACTGCCAACTGCAAGTGCGGTAGTGTCTGACATACTTTCAATTGTAAAACTTGGTAGCAACAGACTTTCTATCGGATGGACAGAGGAAAGAGCCAAGGTACTTCCTATGGAAAAAACATCTCACAGATACTTTGTAAGATTAAAAGATGTTGATGATAAGCATGTTGACAGATGCAGAAGAGCATTTGCAGACTCTGAAGTAATAAGACTTGAAGGTTTGGATGAATTTGCTATCCTTACGGGTTATATAAGAGAAAAAGATTTTAACTTGGTATCCGAAAGCCTTAATGATATAATAAAATACATAAGAGTAAGGTAAGCTTAATTATAAGGAGGTAACTATGTCAGAAAACAGTTGTATATTTTGTAATATTGCAAACGGTGAGATAAAATCATCAACTCTTTATGAAGATAAAGATTTCAGAGTTATACTGGATATCAGTCCTGCCAGTAAGGGACATGCCTTGATACTTTTAAAAGGACATTATGCGGATCTTTTGGAAGTACCGGATGAGATCTCGGCTAAGATACTTCCACTTGCCAAAAAAGTTGGAGATGCATGTATGAAAGCACTTAAGGCAGATGGATTTAATGTGCTTATCAATACCAAAGAAAGTGCCGGGCAGACTGTATTTCACTGTCATATACATATAATACCAAGATTTAGCAACGAGAAAACCATTCTTGTATGGGACAACCTTTCCTATAAAGATGGCGAACAGGAAGAAATACTAAAAAACATAAAAAATGAGTTGAAATTATAATATGGATAATGATATAAAACAGAGGTTGTACAGCATAAGTGCTTTATTTGTATTGATCAATATTGTCTATTTTTTAATACTTGAATTAAGCGGTGCAACCTCTAATATAGAAGAAATGGTAAGATTCGGGGCTTCCAGAGCGGACTTGGTGTTTTTCAATTATGAATATTTTCGTCTTGTAAGCTCGATGTTTATGCATTTTGATATTATGCATATAGCGGGCAATATGATTATACTCTTTTTGCTTGGAGAAAGATTGGAACATGTTATAGGTAAAGTTAATTTTATATTAATTTACCTATTGAGCGGCATATTTTCATCTGTTTTCAGTTGTATATATGACATATATGTTAATGATATGGTCGTAAGTGCGGGAGCCAGCGGTGCGGTATTCGGTATCATAGGTGCACTGATATACATACTTGCAGTAAGCAAGAGAATGGTTGAGGGCTTGGAACTGAGAAGTATGATATTGATGACGGTACTTATGCTTTATTACGGTTTCACATCTTCTAATGTAGATAACATAGCTCATATAGCAGGAGGTCTGATCGGTTTTGTACTGTCAATGGCAATTTACAGGCCGATAAGAAGGGATCTTGCTTAGACAAAAAATCCTTGTAATTCAGTTTTACTTAAGCTTATTAAAAAGATAACAGATTCTGTCTATCCGGTCTGTATTTGACTACAGAAAGGGGATGAGAGTAGGTCAAAGTTTTGATCTGTTTCAAAGCAGGCTTTCTAAATAGCTTAAAATAAGTAGAACTAAACTACAAGGATTTTTTATTTGATAAAAGTACATATGTAATTCATGATAAAAGCGTGCAGTACTAGGCTTTAGCAACTTTTGTTATCACATTGATACAGGAGCTGACACCGTCGGATTCCGAAGCGTTTTGCATACTGTTGATATATTTGTCTTTATTTGAAAAAACATCATCAAGTGCTGCCAAAAGAGAGTCTTTATTTAATTCTTCATCATCAAGAACATATGAAAAACCCTGCTTCTTAAACGAAGCGGCATTTAATATCTGATCTCCTCTGCTTGCTTTTGCAGATAGCGGAACAAGAATATTAAGCTTCTGTAAGGCAAGAAGTTCACATATAGCATTCGCACCGGCTCTGCTTATTACTATATCGGCTAAAGCAAATATATCCTTAAGCTGAGAGGACACATATTCATATTGAACATAGCCTAAAGATCAATATTATTATCCACATTACCTTTACCGCAAATATGTATTATATTAAATTTTGAAAGAAGCTCATTTAAACTGTCTCGAACAGCCGTATTGATACTTACAGCACCTAGACTTCCTCCGATAACGAGAATGACAGGTTTATCACAGTTAAGCCCTGTAAATTCACGTGCCTTATCCGGGTCACCGGACAAAAGTTCCGATCTTATGGGACAACCGGTAAGTACAGCTTTATCCTTGGGAATATGAGCAAGAGTTTCGGGAAAATTACAACATATTTTGTCGGCATACTTTGAAGAGATCTTATTGGCAAGCCCGGGACTTATATCTGACTCATGTATCACTACGGGTATTTTTAGCATATGAGCTGCTAAAACAACAGGAACAGTTACAAAGCCGCCTTTTGAAAAAACAATATCCGGTCTGTATTTTTTTAGTATTGAACGTGCATCAAATACACCTTTGACAACACGAAAAGGATCTGTAAAATTCTTTATATCAAAATATCGACGAAGTTTACCGGATGATATAGACTTAAAGGTAATATTTTCTTTTTGAATAATATCTTTTTCAATACCTTTTTGTGAGCCTATATACAGGATATCAAATCCGAGTTCACGAAGTTTCGGTACAAGAGCTATATTGGGAGTTACGTGTCCGGCACTTCCACCGCCGGTAAGTACTATTTTTTTCATTAATATACCTTCCTGAAAATGTGATTATTTTAATAATTTATAATGATTGTAGTGCCAAAATAAGAATTTAGTATTAAAATAATAATGTTGAGGTCTGATCGGTATTTTAATAATCGATCGATCCGGTTTTTAATATAACACAATTTGAGCAAAAGGAGAAGATATATGATAGGTATAATAGGGGCAATGGAAGAGGAGATAACGAATTTAAAATCGCACATGGAGGTTTTTGATGTTCAAACTATCGCAGGTATGTCTTTTTTTAAAGGTGCTGTAAAAGGTACGGAGCTTGTATTGGTGCGTTCCGGTATAGGAAAGGTCAATGCCGGTATATGTACACAGATACTTGCAAGTGTATTCAATGTTGATACAGTGATCAACACAGGAATAGCAGGTTCTCTTAATGCCGCTATAGATATAGGAGACATAGTGGTATCAACAAGCCTTGTACAATACGATGTGGACGCAAGGAATTTCGGTTACAAACTCGGAGAAATACCCAGGATGAATATTATAGAATTCCCTGCCGATAAAGAGCTGACTGATAAGACTGAAAGTGTATTCGCAGCTCTTGATCTTGGCGTGGAGCTTTATAAGGGCATGATAGCTACAGGAGATAAATTTGTATCGGAAGACAGCCTGAAAGCTGAGATCGTAAATAATTTTCATGCATATTGCGTTGAAATGGAAGGTGCTGCCATAGCTCAGGCAGCAATGCTTAACAATATCAAATGCGTTGTTATCAGAGCTATATCGGACAAAGCCGACAACAGTGCCAATGTAGACTACAGAACTTTTGAAGCAAAGGCTATAGAAAATATGTCTAAGATAAGTCTGGCACTGGTGGACAGCTTAAAATAATATATAAGTGCATCAACTGCAACAATAGTATTAAATAAGGAAATATGCTATACTAATTAATCTAAACAAATATTTAAAGGAGCGAACAATGTCAAAACTTTCATTTGATTATTCAAAGGCACTTGAATTTGTATCACAGGAAGAAATAGATAACTTTGAAAATACCGTAAATTTAGCAAAAGAAACATTAATTAATAAAAAAGGAGCCGGATCAGACTTTTTTTAGGATGGATCGATCTGCCGGTAAACTATGATAAAGAAGAGTTCGATAGAATTAAAAAAGCCGCTAAAAAAATACAAGGCGATTCAGAAGTGCTTGTAGTTATCGGAATAGGAGGTTCATACCTCGGAGCAAAAGCTTGTATTGAGGCACTTAGCCACAGTTTTTATACTCTTCTTGATAAATCAAAAAGAAAGTTTCCTCATATAGTATTCTGCGGTAACTCAATATCAGAAAAATATCTTAATGATCTGGCACAAGCACTTGAAGATAAAGATTATTCAATTAATGTCATATCAAAGTCAGGTACTACCACAGAACCTGCTATAGCATTCAGAGTGTTGAAAAAAGCCTTGATTAAAAAATACGGAGAAGAAGAGGCTAAGAGAAGAATATATGCTACTACTGACAAGTCTAAGGGAGCATTAAAGAAACTGACAGATGAGGAAGGATATGAAAGTTTTGTTGTTCCCGACGACATAGGCGGAAGATTTTCGGTTCTTACGGCGGTAGGATTGCTTCCTATAGCGGTAAGCGGTATAGATATAGCTAAACTCATGTCAGGAGCGCAAAGAGCGAGAAAGTCGGCTTTGGAAGATCCGTACAAGGAAAATGCGGCTTTGTTATATGCGGCTTTGAGAAATATTATACACAGAAAAGGAAAGTCTGTAGAGATACTTGCAAATTATGAACCGAGTCTTCATTATGTTTCCGAATGGTGGAAGCAACTTTACGGAGAAAGCGAAGGCAAGGATAATAAAGGAATATTCCCCGCTTCTGTTGACTTGACCACAGATCTTCACTCAATGGGGCAGTTTATACAGGAAGGAAGCAGAATACTTTATGAAACTGTAATATCAATAGAAAAGCCCCTAGTAAATATGTTGCTTGAAAAAGAAGAAAAAGATACTGACGGTATGAACTATCTGACCGGAAAAAGTATTGATTTTGTCAATAAATCGGCAATGAACGGTACTATGTTGGCACATACGGACGGAGGAGTACCTAATCTTTCGATAATTTTACCTGAGCTTAGTGAGGAATATATAGGAGAACTATTCTACTTCTTCGAATTTGCCTGCGGGGTAAGCGGATATATACTTGCAGTCAATCCGTTTAATCAACCTGGAGTTGAAAGTTATAAAAAGAATATGTTTGCTTTACTAGGAAAACCCGGTTTTGAAAAAGAAAGAGAAGAGTTACTTAAAGATTAAATTAGTTACTATTCGTCAAGAATTTGTACTTCAAGATAATCAAAATCAGTTGTTTCTATAAAGTTATCTTCATAGAATCTTGTTTTTGAGTGCAACTGAAAATCTTTAATATTTATTTCCAACCATATGGGGGAAGCAAGGTCAAGTTCATGACAGGCTTCCTCCAAACATGAAAGAATCATCTTAGTGCGGGAAAGCTTATAATTACTGCTTTGAGTAACACAGTCCTTAACTATTTTATTGTTTTGAAACATTTTGACCCAGAGACGAAGCATACAGATATTCTCCTTTTTGTGTTTAAGTATAGCATATATGTCAAGCGGTACATGGATCGTTTTCTAAGTAAAATCATGTTCAACAGTGGAATTTATAAGCTTAAACATCTGATTCGAATATAGATCTGTTTTCCGATATTTTTATTTTACCGGATAGTTTCTTTTTGTACAGTAAATGTATTCGGTATCAGTATGGTTGAGAGATTATATTATGAATATAGGATATTAAAAATTTCAAGGAGTTTAATATGGCACAGCCTATAACCGATTATAAAAGTTTTTTTGAAAATGCCAAACTTTCATTGCGTGAAGCGGATGCCCTCGTTTTAGAAGAGGATAGATTAAAAGATGAAGAACTTGAATTGGAAGAAGCTATAAAAAACGAGAATAAAATATTAAATGATAAAAATAGACGAAACCGTTAAACAACGTAGGAAAGAACTTATAGATACCTATGATACGGAAATAAAAAAAATAGAAAACAGATTAAAGGAAGTTAAAAGCAAAAGACAGGAAGCAAGAGATAAAGCTGTTAAAGAAAAACAGGAATTTGAAACTGCACATCTGTATCAGGATATCAAAAACTCAAAAAAGCAGATCAAAGACATGAGAAAGATGGCAAAACTTCCGATTATCTGTAATTCAAGGTTTTATTATTCTTTATATTTTCCCAGAAAAATATATGAGTTTTTGCTGTTACTGATTTATTTTATATTGATATTTGCCGCTTTGCCTGCGGTTATTTATTATTTCCTGCCTACTAAAAGCCCGTATTATCTTATAATAATTTATATGATATTAATATTTGTAGTTGCATCGGTGTATATTTGCATAGGTAATATAACAAAAGCAAAGAAATTCAAGATCTTAAGAGAAATCAGGGCTTTGTATGATGAGATCTCGGATACAAAAAAAAGAATTAAAAAAATAAAAAAAGTCATAAGTAAAGATAAGGATGATTCGGACTACAACCTGGCAGAATATGATTTTAATATTTCAGAGGCTGAAAAGGATCTTAATGATATTAATACTAAAAGAAAAGAAGCTATCAAAAATTTTGACAGTTCTACAAGACATATTATTGCCGATGAAATACTTACAGCTGCAAAACCTAAGATCGACGAGCTTGATTCAAGGCGATCAATTATAAGTTCTGCGATCAATAAAGTGTCAAAAGAATTGAAAGATAAGAATATTTATATATCGGAAAATTATGAGGTATATCTCGGAAGAGAATTTTTGGATGAGGAAAAGATAGATGCTCTTGCCGATATAATGGATAAGGCAATCGTGACCAATCTGAGAGAAGCCATAGAAGAGTATAAAAACAGTATGGAAGTATAATATGGATGATAGACGAAAATTACCACCCAAGGATAATAAAACAGGTAAAAATAATATTCGAAAGATACCGAAAGATTATCAAAGAAGAAATGATACAAGAAAAGTACCTGTAAAAAAATATGTCAAAGACGAAGGCGATGCTTATCACGAAAACAGTCGAGAAAAAGAAAATGTTATTGAGGAGCCAAGAAAAAAGGAAGTTCAAAGAAAAAATATAAAAAAAGAAGCTTTCGGCAATAAGCAGCGACGAGAAGTTATACAGATAGATAAGGCTAATAAACAAAAATATACGGAAAAGTCGGAGAATCCCAAAAAGCCAAATACATTGCCAAAGAAAAGATCTCGAACGGGAATATGGGTCGCTGTCATACTCTTTATTCTGATATCTTTCGGTGCTTTTTACATTATTAAAAGTAATTTTTATAAATACAAAAGTTATTCGCTTAAGTGGACAAAGGAGCTTAAGCAAGGTAGTATAGTGGGTTATGAAACTTTTGGAGATTATATAATCAAGTATTCAAAAGACGGTGCAATATGTATAGACAGATCCGGCAATGAAGTATGGATAGACAGCTATGAAATGAAGGATCCTATCATATCGGTAAGTTCATCCTATGCTGCAATAGCGGACAGACAGGGGACCAATATATACATATTCGGAAAAGAGGGAAGGATAGGCAGTGCATCAACAGGTCTGCCTATAACAAGGATAAGCCTTTCGGATGTAGGTGTATTGGCAGTTATAGTGGAGGATAATAATTCAACATCTATCAACTTCTTCAGTAAAGAAGGTAATACTATAGATATAACCGTTAAAAATTCACTCAACGGAGACGGATATCCCACTGATATAAGTTTATCTCCCGACGGTAACAACCTGCTGGTGTCTTACCAATATATAAAAGATGCTATGTTGAAGGGAAATGTAGTATTTTACAATTTTTCAGGTATAGGTAAAAATATTCCAAACAGAATTATGGGAGGGTATAACGAACCATTTGAAGACAGTCTTATAAGTAAAGTTAGTTTCGTTCAAAAATTAGATTCGTACGTGCTTGCAAGTAACGGTATTTATTTTTTCAGTTCACAAAATATTGTAAGTCCCAAGCTTAAAAGTTCTTTTCCCGAGACGTCCGAGATAAAAAGTGTGGCATATAATAAAGATTATGTGATCATGATAGTGGACAATATTACAGATCAATATAAGTATACGCTAAAAATATATAAGACATCGGGAAGCTTGATTCTGGAAAAAGGAATAAATTATGAATATGAAAGACTGGATCTGGATAAAGATTATATATTCTTATCCGACAGTAATTCATGTGTTGTTTATAATACTAAGGGTTTTGTTAAGTTTGAAAGTGATCTGGAATTTCCGGTACTAAAATTCTTAAAAGCGGGAATGGGAGACGGGCTTATATTACTCGGTGATTCCAAGATGAATTATATCGAATTAAAATAATAAGGAGAGTAAAATGGAACAACTTTGTATAGGTATAGATTTAGGCGGGACTTCCATAAAAATGGGTATTTTCAATACAGATGCAAAATTATTAAAAAAATGGGAGATACCGACAGATACCGAAAGTAACGGTGAGAATATCATAAAGGATATTGCAAAGTCAATAAAAAAAGAATTAAAAGCCTCAGACCTTTCTTTAATGGATTGCATAGGAATAGGAATGGGAGTACCGGGACCGGTATTAAAGTCGGGATATGTGAAAGTCTGTGTAAACCTGGGATGGAAAGATTCCTATCCCGGAAGAGAGCTTTCGGATATACTTGGAGGTATAGCGGTTTATTTGGGAAATGATGCCAATGTAGCCGCTCTTGGCGAAGCATGGCAGGGGGCTGCTAAGGATGCTCAGGATGCGGTACTTGTAACTATAGGTACAGGTGTGGGAAGCGGTATAATAATAGACGGTAAAATAGTAGTGGGAAGACACGGTCTGGCAGGTGAATTAGGACATATACATGTTGAAGACAGCGAAACAAAACAATGTAATTGCGGTGCTTACGGTTGTCTTGAACAGGTTGCCAGTGCAACAGGTATAGTCAGACTTGCCGAAAACGCACTGAAAAACGATAAAAGATCTTCTTTACTGCGAAATATAGAAAAAATAACCGCAAAAGATGTACTCGACAGTGCGAAGTCAGGAGATGAAGTTGCTATGGAAGTGGTGCAAAAAGTCAGTGCGTATTTAGGTGTTGCCATATCAAAAGTGGCATTGATCGTAGATCCGGATGTTATAGTAATAGGAGGCGGAGTGTCAAAAGCAGGAAGTTTCCTGGTAGATCTTATCAACAAGGAATATTTAAAATATACGACTTTATCGGATGAAAGAGCCGAAATAGTATTGGCTATGCTTGGCAATGATGCGGGGATATACGGGGCTGCAAAACTTGCACTGGATGCTCTTACATAGGAGCCTTGGAACTCCGCAATTTTTTGAAGAAGCTTTTTAAAAGCATTGAACACTCTTCGTGAATACTTCCTTTGCAAATCTCAAGCTCTACTTGATGATTAAATTTATCAATATCAAAAAGGTTGATTATTGAACCGGCACAACCGGCTTTCAGGTTTAGACAGCCTATAACTACTTTTTCTATTCTGGATTGGACTATGGCACCGGCACACATGGGACAGGGTTCTAAAGTTATGTACATGGTGCAGTTTTCAAGTCGCCAGTCACCGAGTTTTTTACAGGCTTTCTTGATAGCAAGTATTTCGGCATGGGATAGAGTTGATTTGTCCTTATTACGTCTGTTGTAAGCTTTGGCTATTACCTTATCTTCATGCACTATAACACAACCTATAGGTACCTCATTTATATTATATGCTTTTTTCGCTTGATCGATAGCCATATTCATAAAATGTAAAGTGTTCAATTATTATTCTCTCTTTCTTATAATATTTGTTATATGTTATAGCAAATAAAATGTTATACTAGATGATTATAGCTTATAATAAGCTTATTAGGCAATAAAGATAAAACAAATGGTATTTAAACCGGAAAGGATTTTATGCAAAAGATTCTCGTATGTGATGATGATAAGGAGATAGTAGAAGCTATCAGTATATATTTAACAGGAGAAGGTTTTGAAGTTATAGGAGTACATGACGGTAACGAAGCACTTAAGAAACTGGAAGCCGGAGATATAGACCTTCTTATTTTGGATGTTATGATGCCGGGACTTGACGGTATCAGAACAACTTTGATGGTAAGAGAAAAAAGCTCAGTACCTATCATTATACTTTCAGCAAAGTCGGAGGATGCGGATAAGATACTCGGACTTAATATAGGTGCGGATGATTATCTTACAAAACCGTTCAATCCGCTGGAATTGGTGGCAAGAGTTAAGAGTCATATAAGAAGATATACAAAGCTCGGTAATCTTTCTATTCAATCCGAAGCTATGATATACAGGAGCGGAGATCTTGAAATAAATGATGAGACTAAAGAAGTAAGTATACTTGGAGAAGTTATAAAGCTTACACCTATAGAATATAATATATTACTTCTTTTAACCAAAAATGCGGGAAAAGTTTTCTCTATAGATGAAATATATGAAAAGATCTGGAACGAAGATGCAATAGGAGCTGATAATACCGTTGCGGTCCATATAAGACATATAAGAGAAAAGATAGAGGTCAATCCGAGAGAGCCTATGTATTTGAAGGTAGTATGGGGTGTCGGATATAAGATCGAAAAAAGATAGCGGTAGATAAAATGAATAAGCGGAAAAAATTAAAGATAGCATTCGGCAATGCTTTAATGATGATTCATTTTATTGCCTTGATTGCCCTTATCATAGGTGTGGTAATGTTATATACCAATGATAACCTTAAAAAGGGGATCACCTGGGTCAATAATGAAAGTTATGAAGATTCTCCCGCTTTTGTAAAGCAGTTAGAAGGAGATATACAGAAAATATTTGACTATATTCGATATAAGGATGTTTTTGAAACAGACGGAGTATTTGATCTGAAAAAAGAAATGTTCAACATCAATATGGCTCCGGGTGAAGATATATCTTATACGGTTGAGGATGTTATAAAGAATGCAAAGGAATTGGGTTATTATGTAGACGATAATTATAATTTCAGCATTTACGAGGGTGCCGATAAAGCATTGTTCAGTGAGAACTCATTACTTGTAAACTCAAGATCGTATATGCAAAATGTTCAGATAGATGAACCCGGAGATGCATATATGACATTGCCGGTGCTTATAGAAGAAAGTCTTAATGTCCTCAGCAAGTATTATGCCGCATATAACAGGCTAATACTTGTTCCGGGTAATATAAATACAGGGTGGTTTATGATACCAATAAGTATACCAATGATAAAGGACTCAATGTTTCCAATGTAAAGTCATACGGAAAATACGTTATCAGCAGTTCTCACAGTATGCTTATAGATCATAATCTTTCATTACCTCCTTCTAATTTATCATACCTTGCAACATCGTACGGAAGTGATGTTGAAATTGATGATTATGATATAATGATAGCTGTTGATACTTCTTATCCTGTAAAAGATGAATATTCGATCGGAAAAGACAGATATGTAGAGCAAAGAAATTGGTATTTTTACGGTTGTGTAAATATTGTATGCAGTATTCCTATCATGTTATTGAGCATAATATTTACTCTTATTCTATATAAAAATAAAGATGAAGATACGAATAAAGGCATATTATACAGGAAAGAAAAGTGGGGTATAGAAGTCAATATTTTTGTATTTATAATTGAGTTGGTATTGATATTATTTTTCTGTTCCACTATCGTAGATAAGCTGGTGCATATTTTTCTTCCGATGGAAGCATGGCATTTCGCTCAAATGCTTGTAAGATATATCTTAATATATATTTCGGTCTTAAGTACATTGATGGCTATAATTAAAGGTATAAAGGTAGGAACTTTATATAACGAGAGATTATTGAACTATATCAGAAAACAGTTAAGGATATATAGGCTTAAAAGTGACAATACCAAAAAGATCTCTCTGTACTTTATACTTTATACACTGGTCAACATATGTATTTATGTGGCTTTATTGACGATATACTTCGCTGAAAAAACTTTAACTGATAGATTTATCATGATATTATTGTTCTTATTCCTGATAATATTCAACTTTGTTGTCTATCATTTTATATACAAAAAGTCAATGGAGTTTGACAGGTTGGAATATGCTGTAAAGTCTATGGCAATCGGTGATATTAATTATAAACTGGAAGAAACTGATTTTTCCGGTAAGGAAATTATTACCGCAAAAAGCTTGAACAGCATTGGGCAGGGATTGGAAAAAGCAATAAGCAATCAAGTAAAAAGTGAAAGACTTAAGGCAGATCTTATAACAAATGTATCACATGACCTTAAGACACCTCTTACCTCGATCATAAATTATGTGGATCTTATCAAAAGAGAAGAGATACAGAATAAAAAAGTTGCCGAATATGTTGATGTACTTGAAAGAAAGTCAAGGCATCTTAAGAATCTTACAGAGGACCTTCTTGAAGCAAGTAAACTTTCAAGCGGAAATGTATCCGTAGAAATGAATAATATAGATATTGTAGAAATGATAATGCAAATGAACGGTGAGTTTGAGGAAAAATATGCTCAAAATAATCTGACTTTAGTACCCGACCTTCCTAAGGAAGCCGTAATGGTCAATGCCGATGTAAGGCATCTTTGGAGAATACTGGATAATATATATACCAATGCCTGCAAATATGCAAAAAGGGATACAAGAGTATATGTAAGTATAAAATCTGAGGAAGATATGGCGGTATTTATCATGAAGAATATCTCAGAATATCCGCTCAATATAAATTCGGATGAACTCACAGAAAGATTTGTTCGAGGAGATATAAGCAGAAGTACGGAGGGAAGCGGACTTGGACTTTCAATTGCGAAATCCCTGGCTGATCTTCAAAAAGCTGTATTCGATATACAAATAGACGGAGACCTCTTTAAGATAATTATCAAATTGCATAAGGTAAAGGATGAAGTTGAAACGGCTGAAAAAAACTAAAATTTGCTTACAGTCGGTCAAGTATACCAGTAGAGGTAATTGAAGTATTAAGTGATGTTTTGTAGATTAAAATATTATAAAAAAGGTGTTGTAAAAGCGTATCAATGCTTTTACAACACCTTTTAATATTACTGTTCGATCAAATATACATCAAAGTATTGCACTCCGTGAGCTAATGCCTGTGAATAATTTGCATAAATATATCAACCGTATTACCCTTAACCGCACTTCCTTTATCTTCAACAGTATAAACTATAGGGCTTTCACCTATTCTTATCTTAGTTCCCGGAGGAAGTACGCTCCAATCGGCTGCAACTGTATGTTCAGCTTTAGGAAGAACTCCGCTTGCGGTTTTTTGAGGTTTAAGCTCTGTACTGTCGTTATAACCTGTAGTTTTAAATCTACCTATAAATGTTCCTTTGGCTTTTAATTTTGCTTCTTCAGCAAGCTTTGCTTCTTCAGCAAGCCTTGCCACTTCTTTTTCCTTTAACTCAAGTGCATACCCGGGGCCGGATTTGGCATTGATCTCGCTTTGCTTTCTGCTATCTACAGCTACCGCTGCCTGTGTAGGTGATGATACGAAAAGTGCAAACACAAAAGATAGCATAACAATATATGATAAAACTTGTCTAACCATTGTTGTCACCTCCAAAGTAATATATAAAAGTAAAAATTACTTTGTTACATTATAATTACAAAAGTGTTAAAGGTCAATAGTCAGAAGAAAATTTTAAACTTTTGTTCGATATAAGTTAAAATATGGATCTATATTATTTTTTGTATTTAGAAGTATCATAACCCTCAACGACGACCTTATCAACTTCCTGATAAGGGGCAAGAGTAGATACCATTTTTATAGGTACGTCATAGTTATTAACACAATAATGCACCTCGCCCGGCTCAATGTGGATAAAGTCTCCTGCTTTCAGATTATTGACCACATCATCGACCACTATATCTATCTCGCCTTCAAGAATATAGAAATTCTCCTCCATAATGTTATGATAATGGGCTTCAAAGTCTTGACCGGGCATAAATTGTACTACCGCAAAGTTACTTCTTGGGCCCTTCATCAGATATTTGGGACCGCTGTCTTTGAATCTGTATTCTCTTTCATTCTCATTTAATAAAAACATATTACCTCCTATTACTACCCGGTGCAGCCCACATGTGATCTGTCAATCCGGCATCGGCTATTTCCAATTCCTTAGCGTACCATTTTTTCCAGGAATCAAATATTTCACTGTAAACTGCATGATTTTTCATATCCGGTTTATAAACTGCACTTATATTAACTAATTTTTTTGCCGTCTCGGAAATATTTTTGTAGATACCTACACCTACACCTGCTAATATTGCGGCACCAAGTGCCGTAGCCTCTTTGACTTTTGGAACTCTTACTTCAAGGCCTGTGGTGTCTGAGAGTATTTGACACCATAGAGGACTTTTGGAGGCACCCGAAGCGAATGTAATGAATTCAGGTTTATTTCCTGTTTGTTCGTATACAAGTTCTATATGACCACGGGTAACCAAAGCCGCATTCTCAAGTATTGCTCTGTAGAAGGTATATTTATTGAATTTGTCGGGATCCAGACTAAAGTTTGAAAATGTGGGAGAGGCATGTCTCCAGCTTGGGTAATCCATGATATCGGAAAACGCACACTTCATTCCGTAGCATCCTATAGGAATTTTCTTTGCTTCTTCGTTCATAAGGTCATAAACATCCTTACCGGATCTTTTTGCTTCTTCTTTTTCAAATTGGCAAAGGCATCCCTGAACCAACGCATTATAAGTCCGGGATTAAAGGCAATAGCCTCATATTGACAAATATTTTTTACAGCATGGCAATTAACCCTGACTTTTGACTTCTCATCTATCAAAGGAGAAGAGGTATTGAATTCATACTGCCAAAAACTTCCGCCAAATACTGCTGCCTCAAGATCATCAACAACTCCGACACCTATACAACCAAGTTGCGCATCACCTCCGCCTACGACTATGGGAGTGCCTTCTTTCAGTCCGGTTTCAAGTGCGGCACTTTCAATGACTTTTGAAAACTCTGTTCCCGATTCTACTATAGTAGGGAATATATCCGGATCAAACCCGAATTTATTGATTATTTCCTTATCCCAATCTCTTAACTTAAGATTAACTAAACCGGTAGTTGAAGCGTTGGAAGGCTCGCAACAAAACTCACCGCTTAGTTTATATATCAGCCAATCGTTGAACATAGTAATTTTTTTAATTTTTTTATATATTTCCGGTTTCTTATTCTTTATCCAAAGTAAACGAGGGATCGCATCAAGTGCACTTGTCTGTCCTGTTTTTTTATAAATTTCAAGTTCAAGTTCCGGATTCTTTGTTATAATTTCTTCAGCTTCATCCTTTGCACGTGAGTCAACATTGGCACATGCCCATATCTCTTTACCCTTATCATCGTAAAGAACTATGCCTTCACGCATACAGGTAGTTGATATGGCGGCTATCTTGGCGGGATCGGCTCCAGATTCGGATATGACATTCCTGATACATTCTTTGGTAAGTTCCCAATCTGTATTCCAGTCAAAATTCATACTTCCCGGATATTCATCCGACTTGTGATACCATTCCCTTGAAACGCATCCGAGCTGATGACCTTCAAGGTCAAAAAGAACGGCTCTTACACTTCCCGTTCCTGCATCTATAGCCATTAAAGTTTTCATGATTCGTAATCCTCCAAGTCTACCAATTTTGCTGCGGTTTCTTCATCGGTTATAAGTACATCAAGATAACCTCCGACCAAGGCTGCCTTTATAATATCAAGCTTATGCATTCCGCCGGCAATTCCAATAACATTATTAAGAGCTTTTAATTGGAATAAAGAAGTGCTTATAAGCCTTTCTTCTATCATACTTTGTATCGGAGTTCCGTTTCGATCAACAAAATGAGTAAGGATGTCACCTACGGCACCCTGCATTGAAAGATAGGCAAATCATTGGCTGAAAGTATGTTGTTCCTCAATATAGTAGCTGAACTGTCCATAGATCCGAGTCCTATTATAGAAAAAGATGCAAGTTCCGTCATACGACTTATTTCTATAACACTGGGTTCATTTAATAAAGCACGACATACGTACTTGTCTGAGAGCATTAGCGGGCTTGGATATAAATAAAGCTTAGCATTGAATATATTAGACTGAGTATTGGGAAGATAATAGCTTACACCTCCTGTGAGTGAAACGACAGATATAGGAACCTCAGTGGTCCTTGCTAGGTGGTTAAGCACTCTGGAGGGAGTATCACCGTAACCCATATTTACATATATAGGCTCCGGCATATCTATCATTTTATCGGAAATATATGTGGCAGCCGACTGGGCAAGAACATCATTCATTCTTGAAGGTTCCTTGGGTGAAGGAATCACAAAAACATCTTCAAGTTTATACTTATCAAAAATGAGTTTTTCCAGAAGTCTTTTTTCCTCCTTATTTTGAGCTATTCTAAATTGAATGATTCCGTTTTGTTTGGCAAAGTCCAAAAGCTTTACTACCCTCATACGTGAAATTCCGAGTTTTTCAGCAATTGCCTGTTGAGTAAGGTTCTCAATATAATAATGCCAAGCGACTTTGGTGATTATTTCATCTTTGTAATCAGTCATATTCCCTCCTTAATTAATAAAAACCAATGATTTAAACATAAGATTTATTTTAGAACAAAATATCACATTTATAGTAAAAATGTCAAACCTAATTATGCATAAAATTTATTGTTAATATATGGTCAAAATGCCACTTGAATATTTTTTTGATATATAATATATAATGCTTAACAAAAGTTTCAAGATAAACAAATGATATATATACAGTTAATAAAAATTAGGTGATTTTTTTGTTAAAATAATCAATGCGGGAGGATGTGTTTATGAATAATCTCCTTTGTGTAAGTGCTATTACCAAACAATTCGGTTTGAATAAAGTGCTGAAAGGTATAGACTTGGAAGTTAATGAAGGTGAAGTATTGTCTTTGATAGGAGGTAATGGTGCCGGAAAATCAACTTTAATGAAAATTATCATGGGTATATATCCTCCCGATACCGGATCTATAAGTGTAAAAGGAGAGAAGATACATACATTTAAGCCTTCTACCGCACTTGCAAAAGGTATATACATGGTTCCTCAAGAACCTATGCTTTTTCCCAATATGAGTGTTAGAGAGAATATACTCATAGGATTTAAAGAAAATCAATCTGAGCTTAATAAAAGACTTAATAATATAATTAATGAAATTGGATGGAAATTCGATCTTGAAAGAAAAGCGTTGAGCCTCTCTATAGCCGAACAACAGCTGGTGGAACTTTTAAGAGGACTTATGCGTGAAAGTAAGATACTCATACTTGATGAACCTACATCATCATTGACCTTTGAAGAAGTTGAATCCTTATTTAAAGTAGTAGAGGACCTAAAGAAAAAAGGGATAGGTATTATATATATAACACACAGACTTACGGAAGTCTTTACAATTAGTACTCACGTGGCGATAATGAGAGACGGGGTCATAACCGTACAGGGAAAGATATCAGAATTTACAAAGGATATGCTTATAAAAGGACTGTTGCCCCCGAATATAGAAGAGTTCGAAGAAAAGAGTGAGAGTGAAGCCAAGCTGGAATATGATAAATTAAAGCCGGTCTTCAGTTTGGAAAAATACAGCGGATACGGATTTAAGGATGTAAGTTTTGATGTATATCCGGGAGAAATACTCGGAATTGCCGGACTTGTAGGTGCCGGAAGAACAGAGCTTGCGACTACAATATTCGGAATGGAAGAGGTGCTTGGAGGTAAGGCATACCTTGAAGGTAAGGATATTACAGGTATATCAACAAAGGAAGCGATAGCGGTCGGAATCAATTATGTTCCGGAAGACAGAAGATTAAATGGTCTTTTCGGAATAAGTTCGGTAGCTGCCAATACCACATCGTCACTTTTATCAAATAATCTTTTGGGCTCATTTTGGCTTAACACAAAAAAAGAAAAAGAAATCACGGGTAAGTATGTAAATGATTTCAAGACCAAGATAACCGGACAAGATCAGGAAGCCGGAAGTTTATCGGGAGGAAATCAACAAAAAGTAATTATAGGCAGAATACTTGCCACTGCTCCAAAGCTTATTATTTTAGATGAACCTACAAGAGGTATAGATGCTGCCGCACGTTCGGATGTGTATGCGATCATAAAAGAACTAAAGCCGGTGGAGCGGCGGTACTTCTTATTTCTTCCGATATGGAAGAGATAGTGGAGCTTTCGGACAGAGCTGTTGTAATGTTTCAAGGTCATATCAAGGGAGAACTTGCAAAAGAAGAGATATCACAGGTGTCTTTGATGAATGCTTCCTTTAATGTGGTAAATTCAGAAAGCAAAGGAGTTTAGTATGCTTAAGAAAATATTCAGAGTAAGGGAAACAGGGAGTTTATTATTCCTTATAGCATTGATACTTGGAGTCGGAGTCAAGAACCCGTCTTTTCTTCAACCTGCTTCTTTGCTTAATATATTAAATGATTCGGTAGTATTTGTACTACTTTCGGTAGGAATAGCCTTTGTAATCCTTACCGGTGAGATAGATGTTTCGATAGGTGCGGTACTTGGACTCAGTGCAGCTGTCGGAAGTACTATATTAAGAGATGGAGGAAGTTTATTCTCTGCTGTATTTGCTGCGATTTTGGTAGGCGCTGTTATAGGTGCATTTAACGGTATCGGAGTTACTTACCTTGGAATACCGTCTTTGATATTTACATTGGGTACCAACGGTCTTATAAGAGGCTTTGTATATGTATATACAAAGGGAGAGTGGGTCGAGAATCTTCCCGCCTACTTTACTAATGCTTCAACTCAAAGATTGTTTTTTAAAGATGGTTTAACTTATTTTTATTTGTTTACTATAATAGCCGTTTTAGTGATTTTTTACTTGACCAATAACATCAGAGCCGGAAGATATTTCAAGGCTATCGGTGATAATATACAGGGTGCTGCTTAGTAGGAATACCGACCAAAGAAGTTAAGGTACTTTCATATATATTATGTGGGATTTGTGCATCGGTTGCGGGTATGCTTTATTCATCCAGAGTAGGATTTATTACTCCCATAGCAGGTAACGGTTATGAGATGAAGGCAATAGCAGCTTGTGTTATCGGTGGTATAGCGCTTACCGGAGGTCAGGGAAGTGTACTGGGAGCTACTATAGGAGCTACGATAATGTCTTCAATCAGCAGAAGCTTAGTATTCTTAGGCTTTTCGTCAGACTACGATAATACGATAACCGGAATTATACTCATAGTAATAGTTGTCGTAACTACGGTAAGTCAAAACAGAGAACTTATCAAAAACAAGCGTGAGGTACTCCTTGCAAGGACATCGGGCAGTGATAAAGTATCTAAGATAGGGGGAAAATAATATGAATAAAGAAAAAACAAGCTTATTAAAAAAAGCCTCCTCTTGGGAATATATACTTGTACTGCTTTTAATACTGGAAGTTGTGATATTTGCAACCAAAAACCCGAAGTTTCTTATGCCGAGAGTTTTGTTCGGAAGTCTTAATGATATAATCTCAATATGTATTATATCACTTTGTTACCTTTGTCATGATCACGGGTGGCATAGATATACAGGCAGGTTCACTGGTAGGTTTAACATCTATAGTGCTCGGGGTATCATGGCAGGACTATGGTATCAATATTTGGCTGGCAGCCTTTTTGGGTATTGTCGTTTCAGCTCTTTGCGGAGCTTTATCCGGATTTTTTGTAGCTTATTGTAATGTTCAGCCTATGGTGGTCACACTGGGAGGAAGTTTCCTTTATTCGGGATTTGCTTTGCTTGTTTCTAATGTGTCCGCAACTGAAAGTTATAAGGGAATAAGCGGATTTCCCGAAAGTTTTACACAGCTTTCAAAGTACAGACTCGGCGGAGTATTACCTTTGCAGGTCCTTATATTTCTGGTACTTGCAATTATTGCTTTTTTGTTATTAAATAAGACTATATACGGAAGAAAGATATTTCTTATAGGTGTTAATAAAAATGCGGCACAATATTCAGGTATAAATACCAGATTAATAACGTTGAGCACTTATGTACTTTCTGCTATAAGTGCTTCTATAGCGGGAATAATACTTACTTCTTATCTGGGTACAGCAAAGTCGGATATAGGAGCAACATTGACGCTTCCTATAATTACGGCTGTAGTGCTTGGAGGTACGTTGTCGACAGGAGGTAAAGGTTCTGTAATAGGAACGGCATTGGCAGCGATAATCATAGGTGTACTTAAGTTCGGTCTGCCGCTGAGTTTTAAAGTTCCGCAGCAATATCTTGATATACCCGTAGGTGCTTTGCTTTTGATAGTTGTCATAGTCAGAGCTATCATGTCAAGCCCCGGTTTTAAGAAATACATTAATAAATTAAAAAAAGGTGAGTAATCACTTTAAAAATACAGACAGTAAAACTGTCGAAAAGGGGAGGTATTTTAATGAAAAGGAACTTATTAACATTAACCGCATTAGGTCTTGCACTTCTTACTTTAGGTGCATGTAGTGCAAAGAGTGCAGACGAGACTACAACAGCTGCCAATGACTCAAGTGCACAGTCAGGTGAGAGCAGTGAAGGTGCAATGGCGGATGACGCAAGCTCAGATGTTAAGTCTGTGGAAGGTCTTACAATAGCTTTCGTTCCTAAGCTTACCGGTAATGCATTCTTTGAGTCAGCTAACAAGGGTGCTCAAAAATATGCAAAAGAGTGGGGCTTTACTGTAGATTATCAAGGTTCTCCTAATGCGTCCGTTGCCGACGAAGTTCAGGTTATCAACAATGCAGCAGCTTCAGGAGTAGACGGTATCTGCGTATCTTCAGTAGATGCAACAGGTCTTGACTCAGCACTTTCAGATGCTGCGGCTATGGGCGTAACTGTAGGTACATGGGATTCAGACGTATCAGATTCAGTAAGAACTATAATGGTATCTCAGGGTACACCTGAAATACTCGGTCAGATGCTTATAGACATGGGTGTTGATGCTCTTAAGAAGAGAGGCAAGGATCCTGAGAAGGATGCTATCAAGTATTGCTGGCATTATTCACAGGCTACAGTTGCGGATCAAAACTCATGGCAGGTAGCTGGTGAGGCTTACATCAAGGATAAATATCCTAACTGGGTAAACGTTGCTCCAAGTAACTACTATTCAGAGCAGGATGCTGAAAAGGCTGTTTCTATCGGTGCATCTATACTTGAAGCACATTCAGATATAGACCTTATAATCTGTAATGACTCTACAGCACTTCCGGGACAGTGTAAGGCTGCTCAAAATGCAGGTCTTTCAAAGAAAGATGTAACTATAACAGGATTTGCTTCTCCTATGTCAATAAAGGACTATGCAGAAGCAGATGTTATCGAAGAGTGGGGACTTTGGGATTGCGGTATCCAGGGAGCACTCGGATGCTATATGACAGCTTATATAGCTGCAGGTAATACTGTTAAGGTTGGAGATAAGATCAAAGTTCCTTCTATCGGTGAAGTAGAAGTAATGGCAAACGATGTACTCGTTCCGGGTGCTAAGACTGCCGCTACCAATAACGGTGTTGTACTCCTTCCTGAAAGACTTATATTCACAAAAGAGAATGTAAACGAATACGATTACTAAAATTTAATAAAAAATTTCCCTGTATTACGTTTGATTTTTAATGATAATATATAAGGTAAGATACGGCAAAGTCGATCATTTATCCCGGTTTATATATAGATATAATATATTTAACCAAGATAAATGACGGCTAAAGCCGTAGTTAAATATACATAATATAATGATTTAATGAGTAGGTCTGTTAAAATAAAGAAATAAAAAGTTTTGATAAACGCTATTAAATATATTATGTGATATACATAAACAACTCGTTATATTATGTATATATAGCTGCTCTGTGAAAATTAAAGTAATAATTGGCTATATATAGCATTATGAGTAATTTATAATGACTGGGCATCATTGTAACTTAAAAGAAAGGTTTGGTTAAAATTATGGCGGATTTAGATAACTTAAAGGTGGCAAAAAATTATTATGTAGATGTACCTTTTTCAAATGATAAAGGATTTTATGTTAAAGGTGCCAATTCACTTGATTGGGGCATGAAAAAACATCTTTCCAATATATTCGATCCTAAAAGTAAGAATACTGTGATGTTTGCTTTTGATCACGGTTATTTTATGGGGTCGACTGCAGGTCTTGAAAGACTTGATCTGATAATTCCGAGAGTACTTCCTAATATTGATGTACTTATGGGTACGAGAGGAGCTATAAGAAGCTGTGTAGATCCGGCTTTAGCTTCCGGTAAGGGAATTGCTTTAAGAGCGACCTCCGGATCTTCCATGGTACAGGATGACTTAAGTCATGAGATACTTGCAATAGATGCTGAAGAGGCTTGCAGAATGAATGCTGATTGTCTTGCGATACAGACATTTATAGGTGGTGACGGTCAGTTGTCAAGCCTTGAAAATCTATCTAAGGCAGTCAATTTCGGTATAAGATATTCTATTCCTGTTATGGGTGTAGTTGCGGTAGGTAAAGAAATGGAGAGAACACCTAAGTTCTTTAAACTTGCTACAAGAATACTTGCGGAACTCGGTGCAAATATCATAAAGACATATTATTGTGAAGATTTTGAAGAAATAGTTGCGGCTTGTCCTGTACCTATAGTGGTTGCAGGAGGTAAGAAGCTTGCTGAGAACGAAGCTCTTACACTTGCATATCAATCCATAAGAGACGGTGCTAACGGACTAGATATGGGAAGAAATATCTTCCAGTCCAATAACCCTGAAGCGATGAGTATGGCAATTAATAAGATAGTTCATGAAAAGTTTACAGACAAAGAAGCATTTGAGTACTTTAAGGAATTAACAAAGTAATAAAATTATAAAATTATAAGAAAAAGGACTGTTATATTAATAAAATTATCAAGATACTTTTATTTTTATTAAATAAAAAAAGATTATCTTGTATATTTTAATTAATAAACAGTCCTTATTTTTTTGTATTAAATATATAGTTTTATTGTCAGAAAAACTTGTATTTTTTTCTTTAAATCAAAAACACAAAAAAACAAATTTTTTTATGCTATTTTTTTACTTGGATTTATATGCTATACTTAATACATTAATAATGCATGGACAGGTAGGTTATGGATAGAGAGCGTTCTAATAGGAGTACAAGAAAATCTAATTATAAATCGAAGAATTCCTCGATCAATTCTTCGAAGAATTCTTCAAATAGGGTCAAATATCACCCGAGAAGAAAATATAAAAATACATTTAATTACCCTATGATAGCAGCCGCAGTTGCATCGGTAATATTTATTCTTATAATAATAATATGGATAATAAGTGCGGTCATGGCTGCTGTAAAACCAAAAAAAATAACGGAGTCAACCACAGCAAGTGTATCGGTCTCAGAACTGAGTAAGGCTGTTATGATAGATAATATAGTTATAACCGGGCTTTCAAAAGTGCAGGCGAAAGAGACTATTATGAAAAATTATGCCTGGGATATGAAGGCTACTTTTGAAGGAAAGACTGAAGATAACACCTATGAAGTTAAAAATCTTATAGAATCACGAATAGATGATATACTTAATGAAGTTTACGCAGGTACACCAAAGGAAACTTACACTATTGATCTGAGCAATATGGATGAGGCGATCAAGTCTGAAATTGCAGTTATGGCAAAAAAGTGGAATGTGGCTCCTAAAAACGGATCCATATCCGGTTTTGACAAAGAGTCGGGTTCGTTTATATATGACGGAGAAGCCTCCGGAACAAAAATAGACGAAGACGCCTTATTTAATGATATAAAGACAGCTATAGAACAAAAGAATTTCAAGATTAATATCAGTGTAAAATCTCAAAAAGTCGAAGCTGAGATAACAGAAGCCAAGGCAAAGGAAATGTATAAGGTTATCGGTACATTTACTACCACAACTACAAGTAATGTGGACAGAAATACCAATATAGGGCTTGCTGTAAAGCTTTGGACGGACTTATAATACAACCCGGAGTTGAATTCTCTTTCAATAATACAACAGGCAACAGGACTTTAGAAAGAGGTTATAAACCTGCAGGTGCTTATCTTAACGGAGTCCTGGTGGAAGAACCGGGTGGAGGAGTATGTCAGGTGTCATCAACTTTGTATAATGCGGTTGTTTTTTCGGGATTGGAAACCACTGAAAGACATGCACACTCATTTGAACCGTCTTATGTAACTCCGGGAGAAGATGCCATGGTAAGTTATGACGGATATGCAGGTCCCGATATGAAATTTGTCAACAGTTCTGATACCGCTATAGCTATAAGAGCGAAATTAGTAGATCAAAAACTTACGGTTTCGATAGTAGGAATACCTATACTTAAAGAGGGTGAAAAGATCAGTATGACATCAAAGAAGATGTCTGAATACGAAAGTCCTCAAACAGTTTATGAGGAAGATGCAAATATGGCAACAGGGGTTGAACAGACTATTCAAAAGGGTACAAAGGGAAGTCGTTGGATAACCAATATTGTAAAAAAAGATGGAGATAAAGTTATATCTGATGTATTTTTACACAACAGTACCTATAAGGGTAAGCCAACTATAATAAAGAGGAATTCTTCAGGAAGCTCGGTTAAACTTGGTGAAACAAGTTCAGCTGCTTCATCCGAAGAGTCTTCTGTACCGATAAGCACGGAAAGTGCGGAAGGTTCGCCTACATCAGCCGCTGCCTCAAAAACCGGTGAAAGTACTAAAAGCAGTGAACAGAGTACTTCAAAGGCTAAGGAAAGTACAAAGGCAAAAGAAAGTACAAAAGCTAAAGAAACAACTACCGCAGCCGAGACAACAGCTGCCACTCAGCCTCCTACGACACAGGAACAAGAGATAATAGAAGCAAAACCTACTTCATAGTATCTCTTCATGAATATATTATCAAATAAACAAATGATTTTTCTGATAATATTATTTGTCCTGAGATTCAATGCAATGAAGTATATAAGATATACTCTGACGGTTGAGCGAAAAAGCAGTTTTTATTACTATTTGTATGTAGAAATATAATTTTTTTATTTACAAAAATTTAACAAAAATAGATTTTATTGAATAAAGTTCATTTTTACTCGATTAATAAAGAAAAAAATGTTTCAATAATAATACACAAAAAAAGCTTTTTTTTATTATTGGCAATTACTAGATAAATTGCTATAATTAATAAGAAGCTTTTTTGTTTTGATTTTAAACATAAATAAAGTAGGAGGATATTACTTATGGTAAAAAGAAGTATGAAGACCATGGATGGTAATCAGGCAGCTGCTCACGCATCTTATGCTTTTACAGATGTTGCTGCGATCTATCCGATTACGCCTTCATCAAATATGGCGGAGCATACCGATTCATGGTCTGCTGAGGGTCGTAATAATTTGTTCGGTCAACCTGTTCAAGTTACAGAGATGCAGTCAGAGGCAGGTGCAGCAGGTGCGGTTCACGGTTCATTAACTGCAGGTGCACTTACAACTACATACACAGCATCACAAGGTTTGTTACTTATGATTCCAAACCTTTATAAGATAGCGGGTGAATTACTCCCTGGTGTTTTCAATGTGTCAGCAAGAACTGTAGCTACACATGCACTTAGTATATTCGGAGATCATTCAGACGTTTATGCTTGTAGACAAACAGGATGTGCTATGCTTTGTGCATCTTCAGTACAGGAAGTTATGGACTTAACACCGATAGCACATTTGTCAGCAATAAGTGGTAGAGTTCCGTTTATCAACTTTTTTGACGGATTCAGAACTTCACATGAGATTCAAAAGATTGAAATGTGGGATTATGAAGACTTAAGAGACCTTGTTGATTTAGATGCTATTGATGCATTCAGAAAAAGAGCTTTAAATCCTAATAACCCTGTGGCTAAGGGATCAGCTCAAAACCCTGATATTTTCTTCCAGGCAAGAGAAGCTTGCAACAAGTACTATGATGCACTTCCTGAAATAGTACAAGGCTATATGGACAGAATCAATGAAAAAATAGGAACAGATTATAAATTATTCAACTACTACGGTGCTCCTGATGCTGAGCATATCATAATTTCTATGGGTTCAGTTAACGATACTATAGAAGAGACCATAGATTACCTTGCAGCTAAGGGAGTTAAAGTCGGACTTATAAAGGTTAGACTTTACAGACCGTTTGCAAAGGATGCTTTCTTAGCAGCTATACCTGATACTGTTAAACAAATTTCAGTACTTGACAGAACTAAGGAGCCCGGAGCTATAGGTGAGCCTCTTTACCTTGATGTGATCGCTGCATTAAGAGGAACAAAATTCCAAAACATTAATGTAATGAGCGGTAGATACGGTTTAAGCTCTAAGGATACCACTCCTGCGCAAATAGTAGCAGTATATGAAAATACCGAAAAGCAAAGATTTACAGTTGGTATCAAGGATGATGTTACAAATCTTTCATTAGAGGTTGGAAAGCCTATAATCACTACTCCTAGGGAACAGTAAACTGTAAGTTCTGGGGACTTGGAGCGGACGGTACTGTAGGAGCTAACAAGAACTCCATAAAGATCATAGGTGACAACACAGACATGTACGCTCAAGCTTACTTTGATTATGACTCAAAGAAGTCAGGCGGTATCACTATGTCTCACTTAAGATTCGGACATAAGCCTATTAAGTCAACTTATCTGATCCGTAAGGCAGACTTCGTAGCATGTCACAATCCGTCATATATGCACAAATACAATATGGTTCAGGAGCTTGTTGACGGCGGAACATTCCTTCTTAACTGTGCTTGGTCTAAGGATGATATAGCCGATCACCTTCCGGGACAGGTTAAGAAATATATGGCAGAGCATGATATAAAGTTCTATATCATAGACGGTGTTAAAATAGGTCTTGCTACAGGAATGGGTGCAACACGTATCAACACAATCTTACAGTCTGCATTCTTTAAGCTTGCTAATATCATACCTGAGGCAGAAGCTATAGAGCTTATGAAGAAGGCTGCTGAAAAGACATACGGTAAGAAGGGTGAAGAGATCGTTCGTAAGAACTGGGCTGCTATCGATGCAGGTGCGCAGGAGATAGTTAAAATCGATGTTCCTAAGGAATGGATAAATTGTGAAGATGAAGGTCTCAGTCATGAAGTTGTTATCGAAGGAAGAAACGAGGTTACAAGATTCGTTAATGATATCCAAACAGCTGTTAATGCTCAAGAGGGTAACAATCTTCCTGTATCAGCTTTCCTTGATTATGTAGACGGTACAACACCAAGCGGAACCTCTGCATATGAGAAGAGAGGTATAGCAGTATCAGTACCTGAGTGGAATAGCGATAATTGCATACAGTGCGGATTCTGTTCATATGTATGTCCGCACGCAGCTATCAGATTATTTGCTATGACAGATGATGAAGTTAGTAAGGCTCCGGAAGGGATGCAAAATGTAGGTCTTAACGGAATGCCTGATTACAAATTCTCAGTTGTAGTATCACAAATGGACTGTACAGGATGTTCTTCATGTGCTAACGTATGTCCGGGCAAGAAGGGTGAGAAGGCACTTGTTATGAAGAGTTATGATGAGCAGGTTGAAAAGCAGAAATACTACAACTATGCGGTTAAATTACCTGAAAAGACAGAAGTTATTGCTAAATTTAAAGAGAGCACAGTTAAGGGATCACAATTCAAGAAACCTTTACTTGAGTTCTCAGGAGCTTGTGCAGGATGTGGAGAAACACCTTATGCAAGACTTATAACACAGCTTTCGGTGATAGAATGTTTATAGCTAACGCTACAGGATGTTCTTCAATTTGGGGTAACTCATCACCTTCAACTCCTTATACAACTAATGCACAAGGAAGAGGTCCGGCATGGTCTAACTCACTATTTGAAGATAATGCTGAGTTCGGATACGGTATGTTCCTTGCAAACAGAGCTATAAGAGACGGATTAAAACTTAAAGTTGAAAGACTTCTTGAGGCTTCAGTAAGTCCTGAGATTAATGCTGCATGTCAGGAATACCTTGATACATTCGCTCAAAGTTCAACTAATACAAAGGCAAGTGATAACCTTATTGAATTACTTAAGGGTGTAGATAATGAGGATGCAAAGGCATTGCTAAAGGATAGCCAATTGCTTTCAAAGAAGAGCCAGTGGATCTTCGGTGGTGACGGTTGGGCTTATGATATAGGCTTTGGAGGTCTTGATCACGTACTTGCGAGCGGACAGGATGTTAATGTATTTGTATTTGATACCGAAGTTTATTCTAATACCGGTGGTCAGTCATCAAAGTCTACAAATACAGGTGCAATAGCACAATTTGCTGCCAGCGGTAAGGAAGTTAAGAAAAAAGACCTTGCAAGTATAGCAATGAGTTATGGTTATGTATACGTTGCTCAAGTAGCAATGGGAGCTGATTACAATCAGACCTTAAAGGCAATACTTGAGGCAGAGGCATATCCGGGACCATCACTTGTAATAGGTTATGCTCCATGTATAGCACACGGTATCAAGAAGGGAATGGGAGCTTCTCAAGAAGAAGAAAAGATTGCTGTTGAGTCAGGTTACTGGCATAACTTCAGATACAATCCTAATGCAGAGAAGAAGTTCACATTGGATTCTAAGCCACCTAAGAGAGAGTTCAGAGAATTTATCGAAGGAGAAGTTAGATACACTGCATTACAACTTAAGAATCCTGAGAGAGCTGAAGAACTCTTCAAGAGAAACGAAGAGAATGCAAAGGCAAGACTTGAGTATCTTGAGAAGTTAGTTACATTGTATTCATAAGATACTTGACATTGTATAAAATTCTTAATTAGTATATAATAAAGGCTGTTATACTGTTTATAAAAACTGTATAACAGCCTGTTTTTATTTGATAGAATTTTTTTCTAAAATTTCTTCTCAAATAAAATCTCTCATAAAGATCGTACTGTGGAGAATATGCAGATGTCGTTAATTCGACCCGCTGCAGGCGTTGAATCCTGCGAAGCAGAATTCTTTATTGTAATAAAAATAGACCTAGAAAGAAGTTTGATCATGAAAAGTGTACTTGTAACCGCCATAGGCTCATTTGCGGCTGATATAATTATTAAAGAATTAAAGAATCTATCGTATAGAGTAGTAGGATGCGATATATACAAAAAAAGAATTAATAGTAGATGCTTACAATGTAGATGAATTTTATACTATTTCCCTTGCAGCCGATGAAAAGAAATATTTGGAAGATATACTTGATATATGTAAGAATGAAAATATAGATTATATTCTTCCGATAATCGATATAGAAGTGGATGTATTTAATGCTCACCGTTATATTTTTGATAAGCTTGGAATAAAGTTACTTATTGCAGATAAATTTTGTATAGACACATGCCGGGATAAATTAAAGACCTATGAATACTTATTAGGAGACGAGTCCGTTAATCTTATAAGAGGTTATACAAAAGATTATATAGATAAGCAGATAGAAGACAGTAACTTTCACTATAGTCTTTTGGTAAAACCACTTGATGGAAGAAGCAGTGAGGGATTGAGAAGAATAAATAATAAGTATGATTGGTATGCCTTTATCAACTCTGAAGATACGGACAGATATCTGATACAGGATTTTATTAAAGGAAATGTCATTACAGCAGATGTAGTAAGGGATAAATATAAAAACAGTGTGGCAGTTCTTAGAAAAGAACTTGTAAGGACCAAGAACGGAGCCGGGCTTTCTGTATATGTATATGAAGATGAGAAACTTGAGGAAGTCGTAAAACACATAGCTGATAAACTTGATGTGCTCGGCTGCGTAAATATGGAATTTATACAGACCGAGAATAATGAATTTTATTTTCTTGAGTGCAACCCGAGATTTTCCGGAGGAGTTGAATTTTCAAATATGGCAGGCTATAACATGATTAAAAATCATGTTAATGCCCTGCTGGATAAGGCAATTGAGGATTTCAAATTTGATAAACCTATGTATATTGCAAGAAAATATGAAGAGTTTATAACAAAAACAGAATGTTAGATTAAAAGGTGGTGGGCTTTTTTGCTGAATAATACTGTGGACAGTTGTAAAGTTAACTTAAAAAGGGTTATCCCCTTTATAAAGTCCGAATTAAAAGATGATGAAGTGGAAGAGTTTTTAGAACATATAAATAGTTGCGAGGCTTGTAAAGAAGAGCTTGAAATATACTATATAATTGAGACAAAACTGATAGAGTCTCAGACTGAAGATAAGGCTATTCATATGCCTTCACTTAAAGACTATATCATTAATGAATATAAAAGAGTGTATTTGACTACCATACTTAAGATAATTTATTATGCGGTCAATACTTTGGTGATACTTGCAGCTATATTTACTGTGCTGTTGCAATTACGTGTATGGATATATTAAGGGGGGATTTATGTCAAAACTTGTATTAATTGATGGTATGAGTATATTAAACAGGGCTTTTTATGCACTTCCGTTGTTAAGCAACACCAAGGGAGTGTATACCAATGCAGTGTACGGTTTTTTGAATATTATGTTTAAGGTATTGGATGAAGAGAATACCGATTATCTTGCTGTGGTATTTGATCTATCAAAACCCACTTTCAGACATGAAGCCTATGAACTCTACAAGGCTAACAGAAAAACCATGCCTGAGGAACTTAGGGTGCAAATACCTCTTATTAAAGAAGTACTTGAAAGTATGAATATCAAGATACTAAGTAAAGAAGGATTTGAGGCTGACGATATAATAGGAACTATCGCTAAAAAATATAAAAATGACCTTGAAGTTCGTGTGATCTCCGGTGACAGGGATCTTCTTCAATTAGCTGCAGAAAGTATTAAGATAAGGATACCGAAAACCGTTAAAGGAAGAACGCAGATATATGACTATTATCCTGAAGATGTAAAAAAGGAATACAGCGTAACTCCCGAGGAATTTATAGACGTAAAGCCCTTATGGGAGACAGTTCCGATAATGTCCCGGGAGTGTCAGGTATAGGAGAGAAGACAGCCACTTCACTTATATCCGAGTACCACAGCTTGGATAACCTGTATGCCAACCTGGAAAAACTAAAACCAAGATCTGCAAAGCTTCTTACTGAAGGTAAAGAAGAAGCATATTTTTCGAAGATGCTGGTAACAATTAATTGTGAAGTGCCCCTTGAGGTATCACTTGAAGACATGAAGGGTGATGCCATATATAATTCGGAAAGCCTTGAATTTATTAAAATATTGGAATTTAAGACTTTAATAAAAAGATTTGAGGATGCCGGAGCAACATCAAAAGAAAGTTTTGATTTCAGTATAATTAATATAGATGATGTCGGGAAGCTTTCTGATATCAAAGTTTCAGAAATTGCTGCAGAACTTATATATGATGATAATAAGGATCCCAAACAGCTTAGGGCGCTTGGTTTATGTTGTTATAAGGACAAAGTATATTATATTGATATAAAGGATCGGGACACGGAAGATAATGTAAAATACTTTCTTAAAAATCTTCAAAGTAACAGTAAATTATATCTGAGAGATCTAAAATCAGCGGTCAAATACCTTGATCTACATTCTTCCGATAATATCTATGATATATCGATAGCAGCTTATCTTAATAATCCTCTTAAGGGAAGTTATGAGGTTTTTGATATAGCAAGGGAATACCTTGAAATTAATATCGACTCTTATAAGGATGTGCTTGGTAAAAAAGATATTAAAGATGCCATAGAGCAAAATGATGATAAGATAATTTCACTTATATGTTCTTATGCCTGTGTTATTTTTAATGTTAAAGATACGCTTCTTTCCAAAACATATGAGCTGGGTATGCAAAACTTATATAACGATATAGAACTTCCTTTGGTATATTCGCTTGCTGCCATGGAACAAAGAGGTATAGGAATTGATAAAGAAAAACTAAGTGCCTATGCAGATGAACTTGAAACTTATATTAAGGACATAGAAAAAGAGATACATAAAGAAGCGGGCGAGGAATTCAATATCAATTCTCCTAAACAACTTGGAGAAATACTTTTTGAAAAAATGGGAATAAAAGGCGGTAAGAAGACTAAGACCGGCTATTCAACCGCAGCGGATGTACTGGAAAAACTCGCACCCGAATACAGTATAGTGGGCAAAATACTAAAATATCGCCAATTTGCCAAGCTACATTCCACTTATGCCGTAGGGCTTGCCGCTTATATAGATAAAGACGGCAGAATACACGGAAGTTTTAACCAAACCATAACGGCTACCGGAAGACTTTCCTCTACAGATCCGAATCTGCAAAATATTCCCATAAGAACGGAAATGGGCAGCCGTATAAGAGATATATTTGTTCCTAAAGAGGGCTATGTATTTGTGGATGCCGATTATTCTCAAATAGAATTAAGAGTGCTTGCCTCTATGTCAAATGATGAAAAATTGATAGAAAGCTATAAAAAAAGTGAAGACATACATGCGATCACAGCTTCGGAGGTCTTTCATGTACCGCTCGATAAGGTCGATGCTACATTAAGAAGAAATGCCAAGGCAGTAAACTTCGGTGTGGTATACGGTATCTCTGCCTTCGGACTGTCGGAGGGACTTAGCATATCAAGAAAAGAAGCTTTAGAATATATAAATAACTATTTTAAAAGCTATCCTAAGGTAAAGGAGTTCCTTGACAGACAGGTAAAAGATGCTAAAGAACACGGGTATGTAAAAACATTATATAACAGGATAAGACCTATTCCGGAGATAAAAAGCTCCAACTTTATGCAAAGAGCTTTGGAGACAGAGTTGCCATGAACTCGCCCATACAGGGAACTGCGGCAGATATTATGAAAAAGGCCATGCTTGATGTGGACAAGGCTTTAAAAGAGTATGGAGAGCAGGCTTATATAGTTTTACAGGTACATGATGAACTTTTGGTAGAGGTCAAAGAAGAAAAAGCAGAAGAAGTAAGAACGTTAGTTGAGAAAACTATGAAAAATGCCTGTAAACTGGCAGTTGAACTTGAAGTTGAAGCACATATAGGAAAAACCTGGCTCAGTGCCAAATAAGAGGTAGTATGATCATCGGTATCTTTGGCGGAATCGGCTCCGGCAAGAGCATGGTTCTTGATATATTAAAAAATTATTATAAAGCCTATGTTATACAAGCGGATAAAAAAGCCCATGAGCTGTATGAAGTAGGTGAGAACATCTATGAAGAGCTTGTAAAGCTTTGTTCTGATAATATACTTAATGCGGATAAGAGCATTAACAGACAGGTTTTAGGAATGTTGCTTTATAATGATAAAGAACTGTTGAATAAGGTGAATTCTATAGTTCATCCCGAGGTTTGGAAGAGGATAGCAAAAGAAGCAAAGGATAAAGAAAAAGAATATTTACTTGTTGTGATCGAAGCTGCTATATTACCCGATAAATCAAATAATATATACGATGAAACATGGTATATATACAGTGGTGAAAAAATTCGAAGAGAAAGACTTAAAAAGTCAAGATTCTATAATGATGACCAAATAGACAGTATAATGAGCAAACAGTCAAGTGAAGAAGAATATTGCAGGTTTTGTGACAGAGTAATAGAAAACAATTCCTCAGCTGAAAGTTTACGGTATAAAATATCTTTGGCAATTGAAGATATTGTCGGAAAATATAAAAAGGAGCAATTGAATCCTTAGACTTTTATACCTGAATATATTATTTATATTTAAATAAATTTCTAAAAGGCATACTTAAGAATATAAATAATATATTCAAGATCATATTCATTAGAAAGAGGTAGAATTTTGCCAAGATTTGCAAGTATAGCCAGCGGTAGCAGCGGAAATTCAATATATTTCGGATCTGATAATACACATATATTGATAGATACCGGTATAAGCAATAAAAGAATAGAAGAGGGACTTAAAAACCTCGGACTTAAAGTAAGTGATTTGTCCGGAGTGCTTATCACACATGAACACAGTGATCATATACAAGGGCTTAGGACACTGACAAAAAAGTATCAGATTCCTATATATGCAACTAAAGGAACTCTGGACTATATAAAAGCTAAAAAGATAATAGAAGGTAATGAAGATTTATGTAATGTAATAAGCGCCGATACGAAGATTACTATAGATGATATAGATGCAAGCGTTTTTAAGATATCTCATGATGCGAGTGAGCCGGTAGGATTTAGATTGAGTACTGCCGGAAAATCTGTTGCGGTAGCTACAGATATGGGAGTATATGATGAATATATAGTTGATAAATTACAAGATCTTGATGCTATACTGCTTGAGGCAAACCATGATATAAGAATGCTTGAAGCGGGACCATACCCTTATCATCTAAAAAGAAGGATACTCGGAAGTAAGGGGCATCTATGTAACGAGATCGCCGGTAAATTGCTTGCAAGAATACTAAATGACAATATAAAGCACGTATTACTTGGACATTTGAGTAAAGAAAACAATTACCCATCACTGGCATACGAGACCGTTAAGGTGGAAATAGATGAGGCGGATGTGGAATATAGGGGTAGTGATTTTAAGATAGAAGTAGCAAAAAGAGATGCGATGTCGGAAGTGGTGCTGCTGTAAGATAAGAGTTATACTAAAAGCATATTGATTACCAAGGAGCTGATTTTAATGACCGATACGAAGGATAAGCTGTTAAAAACAATTGAAGAACTCAGAATTTACAGACTTGATCTTACAAAAGAAGATCTGGAAAAATCGTATCAACAAATGAAGGAACAAGGTTTTCCGGATAATGCAAGAATAAGATTTATAGCAGATCTGGGAGGTAGTACAGAAATAGAGTATCACTATCATCTTATTTGTAAAGAATGGGAAGAAGATAAGAAACTGAATTTAGAAAGCAGTTTTGAAAAACATGGAAAAAAGGGATTGGATTTTTTGTTTAGGCAGATTGATAAGAAGCAGGATGATAAATTAAAGATCAACACAGTATATTTGGCATCGAAGATAATATCCAAATCAAAAAATAAAGATTTATTTACCATATTGTAACTTAATACTTCCTTTACTTAATTCTTTATTGGATATAAAAGATAGTGTTCTTCGTCGTAAGATTATAATATCTATAGGATGGATGGGGTCTGAAAATGAGATTGAGATCTTAAACAGACAACTATTAAACGATAAAGATCCGCTTTGTCGTGCATGGTCTGCTGCAAGTCTTATGCAAATGTCATATCACAGAGTCGGGAAAAAAATATTACAGGAAAAAACAAAAGATGTATTTATTGATGCGATCACAGTGGAAAAAGATATCTATGCGAAAGGGATAAAAATAGAAGCAGCACAAACGATATTCGATAAAAAATGGATATCTTCATCAGCAGTAGAAAATATCTGTAGCGAAAAAATCGAAAAAGCGGGGAAATCTGCTATAACATTTCTGAATAAGATCTGCTAAAAAATATAATATAGATGATTATCATTCTTAAGTCTAAAACAAAAAAATAACCTCCGAAATGTGTAAATTTAATATATGCATTTTGGAGGTTTCATAAGTCGGAACAGTACCGGCATCTGATATCAAAAATCTTCTGAAATTACAGCAATTGCATTTCTATTAAAAAAACAATTTATAAAAAAAGACTGAAACCATTGAACTTAAAACATATTTGGAAAGTAGACATTAAAAATTAAGCATGCGAAAAAAAGTAATGATCTCAGATAGTAAAATTCCTATATATTAGAAAAAAATCAAAAAAATATTTAATTTTCTTAACAATATATTTAGATTTGTATAGGAATTTTTATTAATAATATGTCGTGAATCGTATGATGTTTTTTTAGTTGAATTATTTGCCAATAACTGTATAATGTTAGTTGGATTCTGTTAACTACATTATGTGAGGTTTTTTTGTGAAAAAAATTAGTTAATATAAAAAGAATACAAATTGGTGTAAAAGACTAAAAATAATAGGTAAAAATATTTTTTTATCTATAAAAAAATATGCACAATATAAATTATATAAAAATCAAAGATAATTAAAAATATTATTATAGTGTAATATGAAATTCAAGTAATATATATATAAGATATTATTTATAATAATTTTTATGAAAGTATAGTAAATATAAATAGAATGGAGATATAAGATTTATTATGGAAGACAGAATGACTGAAATTGATTTATTAAAGTTGCTGCTGGTTTTTAAAAAGAAATGGTGGATGATTTTTCTATCCGGTTTGCTGGGGCTTATTTTAATGCTGATAATTGATACATTTCTTATAACTCCCGTATATCAGTCTAAAGCTCTGATATACGTACAGCCGAAGGCAACAGCGATCAATTCTTTATCGGATATTGAGATCGGAAGTCAGCTTGCCAATGACTATAAGGTAATTATAAAGAGCAGACCTGTACTTGAAGATGTAATTCAAAAAATCGGTTTGGATATTAGTCATGATCAATTAAAAAATAAAATAGATATTGAAAATCCTGTAAATACAAGGATCCTGATACTTACCGTGACCGACGAAAATCCTGTAAGCGCACAAGGAATAGTAAATCAAATAGCTTATTCTTCTTCAAAATATATAGGAGAATTAATGGAAATGACACCGCCTAAAATAATTGAATTCGGTGTCGTTTCGAAAGAAAAAGCAGGTCCTAACATAAAAAAACATGCTGCTTTGGGAGCTTTGTTCGGTGTTATTATAATGTGTGCAATACTGGTAGCTATGGATATATTTGATGACAGTATAAGAAACGAGGAAGATGTAGAACATTACCTGGGATTAAATGTTTTAGCCGGTCTTCCTGATAATAAAAGAGATAATGAAAAGAGAGTGAGAAATAAGCATGAAAAATAATATTGTTTCTATCGATTTGGATGAGATACAAAACAGCTTTCTTTATGAAGAGTCTTTAAGCAAGTTAAGGACCAATATTCAGTTCTTAGATAAAAATTTAAGAGTACTGCTTTTCACCAGTTCAATTCCCGGAGAAGGTAAGACGGAAGTCAGTTTTCAACTTTCTGTAAGCCTTTCCAAGATAGGTAAAAAAGTACTGTATATTGATGGGGATATGCGAAACTCTAAATTTGCCGCTCAATGTTCTGTAAAAGGTAAAGTAAACGGAATAAGTCAGTTTTTGAGCGGTGAGGCAAGTGAACAAGAAATAATACATACTACAAATATTGAAAATCTTGATGTGGTATTTTCAGGTGCTCCGGTAAAAAACCCTTCAGAGCTGTTGTATGATTATGCTTTAGATAAATTTATTGCCGAACAGAAGAAGATATACGATTTCGTGATCATAGACAGTCCGTCATTAAGCAATATATCGGATGCGGCTATTATCGGAAGATGTGTTGACGGTGCAGTAATTGTAATAAGAAGCGGTAAAGTAGGAAAAACTGAGGTCAACAGAGTAAAACTACAATTAGAAAAAGTTAATTGTAAGATACTGGGTGTTGTTTTAAATAGAACCGAGATGAAAAATACAAACAGAATCGTGATCGAATTTAAGTAATTAATTGCTGTCTATTTTATCGGAACAAGTAACTACGATTACCTGTTGCGGTTATGTTGTATTAATCATTTGATGAAGAAGGAGTAGGAGAGTAAATGCGAGAACGAGGAAATGGACCAAAGTATTGGAACGGTCCTGCTATTATGCTGGTAATATATGACATGTTTGCCGTGAATTTAGCATATATTTTTGGATTATGGCTTCGATTCGACCTGAAATTTTCAAATATTACCCCTGATTATATATATATATGGTTAAGATTTATACCTATATATACACTGCTATGTTTTTTTGTATTTTCCGTATTCAGACTTTATAAAAGTATATGGCGATTTGCCAGCTATTCGGAATTAAAGCATGTTATATATTCCTCATTCATTACAGGGATCTTACATGCTGTATTGGTTACATCATTTTTCGGAAGAATGCCTATTTCATACTATATCATAGGAACTATTATACAGTTTTTATTGATCATAGGAAGCCGTTTTTCATATCGCTTTGTACTTTTACTTCGTGCAGGAAGGGAGAATCTTAAACCATCAAGTGAAGTATCACGGGTAATGATAATAGGTGCCGGCAGTGCGGGAAGATTACTTTTAAGAGATATAAAGAGAAGTTCGGAATATAACGACAGTGTGATCTGCTTTATTGACGATGACAGAGATAAATGGGGAAGAAGAGTAGATGATATACTGGTCGTCGGAGGAAGAGAAAAAATCCTGACAGCAATCGACGATCATAATATCGATAAAATATATGTAGCAATGCCGAGTACAAGCAGAGAAGGACTCAGTGAAATTTTAAATATATGCAAAGAAGGAAACTGTATAATCAAAAATCTCCCGGGTATCTATCAATTGGCAAACGGTGAGATAAAGTTGCAGGACTTAAGAGATGTAAACATTGAAGATCTTCTTGGCAGATCGCCTATAAACGTAGACCTTGAAGAAATATTTGCTTATCTGAACAACAAAGTAATTATGGTGACCGGTGGTGGAGGTTCTATCGGTGGTGAGTTATGCAGACAAATTGCTGCACATTCGCCTAAGCAACTTATTATATTTGATATTTATGAGAATAATGTTTACGAGATCGAACAGGAACTTATAGTAGAGTATCCGAAGCTTGATCTAATACCTATAATAGGTTCTGTAAGGGACTTGAAAAAACTTGAACAGGTTTTTGGAACTTATAAACCGGATGTTGTATATCATGCGGCAGCACATAAGCATGTCCCCCTGATGGAGGACAGCCCCTGTGAGGCAATAAAAAACAATACATTCGGTACATATAATACCGCATTGGCGGCTATTCGTCATGATTGTAAGAAATTTGTACTTATTTCTACCGATAAGGCGGTAAATCCCACAAATGTGATGGGGGCAAGTAAAAGAATGTGTGAGATGATCATACAGACATTTGCAAAAAAAATAAGAGCGGGTAAATCAAGCGATCTTTGTAGTATGTATCATCTGAATAATAATACAATAACAGAAAATAATATCAATATAGTTAATGAGCCCAAAACAGTTTTTGCAGCGGTAAGGTTCGGAAATGTTCTGGGAAGTAACGGATCTGTCATTCCGAAGTTTAAAAAGCAGATAGAAGCCGGAGGTCCTATTACAGTTACACATCCCAATATAATCAGATATTTTATGACGATTTCAGAGGCGGTCTCTTTGGTTTTACAGGCAAGTGATTATGCCAAGAACGGTGAGATCTTCGTTTTAGATATGGGAACACCTATTAAAATCGATAAAATGGCAAGAGATCTTATCAAGTTTTCGGGTTATCGTCCTGACGTGGATATCAAAATAAAGTATACCGGACTTCGTCCGGGTGAGAAACTTTATGAGGAAAGACTGATGTCGGAGGAAGGCATGGCAACTACTCCGAACAATTTGATCAATATCGGAAAACCTATTGATTTTGATGAAGATGATTTTATAGAACAATTAAAATGGCTTTATTCATATGTTGAAGAAAACAATGAGGATATAAGGGTATATATAAAAAGAATAGTTACAACATATCACTCACCCCTTGTTGAAAATATTAATGATGAATTGTTTAACAGTATGAAAATAAAAAGCTTAAACTCAAAAAAAGCTTAAAAAAATAGGATAAGACTTAGAATCTTTTGAAAAAAATAAGGAATTTTAGCTGAGATCTTATAGCAGTTTTTATAAAGTAGGTATTCGATACAGATATTTATTTACGATAAAATAAAAACAGTTTGTATAATAAAAAAATATATAAACAAATATATATACCTGATGGGTTAAAGGAAAAATATGTTTAAGAATAATAATAAGTTTAAAAAGTTTGATTCAAAGGTTTGGCTAAGCACCCCAACAATGCACGGTCCTGAAATGGATTATATTAAGGAGGCTTATGAAACAAACTGGATGTCAACAGTGGGAAAGAATATAAATGAAGTGGAGAGAATGACCTGCGAATATATAGGTTGTAAGTATGCCGTTGCCCTGTCTGCCGGTACGGCTTCTTTACACCTGTCAATGAAACTTGCGGGTATAAAGGCTTACGGAGTTCCAAAAGTAGGACATGGGGCTTTGGAGGGCAAGAAAGTATTCTGCTCCGATATGACATTTGCCGCAAGCGTAAATCCGGTAGTATATGAGGGAGGAGAGCCTGTATTCATAGATACCGAGTATGATACTTGGAACATGGATCCCGTAGCTTTGGAAAAAGCATTTGAAATATATCCGGATACAAAGGTGGTCGTAGCGGCACATTTGTACGGAACACCCGCTAAGGTAGATGAGCTGAATGCTATAATAAAAAAGCATGGTGCAATTTTAGTCGAAGATGCGGCGGAGTCAATGGGTGCTACATATAAGGGAGTACAGACGGGTACCTTCGGAGATTTTAACACGATATCTTTTAACGGAAATAAGATAATAACAGGAAGCGCAGGAGGCTGCTTTTTAACAGATGATGAATCTGCGGCGAACAAAGTACGTAAATGGTCTACACAGTCAAGAGAAAATGCTCCGTGGTACCAGCACGAGGAGACGGGATTTAACTATCGTATGAGTAATGTGGTGGCAGGAGTAATATGCGGTCAGTTCCCGTATTTGAATGAGCATATTGCACATAAAAAGGCAATTTATGAAAGATATAAGGAGGGCTTAAAGGGTCTGCCTATATCTATGAATCCTATGGACCTTAAAAATTCTAAGCCCAACTACTGGCTTTCATGTATGACTGTTGATAAAGAGGCAATGTGCAGGCAAGTATACGGTGAACAGGATGTTTGTTATATAAAAGAAGAAGGAAAGTCCTGTCCCTCTGAGATCCTTGAGGCACTATCATTAATCAATGCCGAAGGCAGACCGATATGGAAGCCGATGCATATGCAACCTATTTACAGAATGAATCCTTTCATTGTTAAAAACGGTAACGGTCGTGCCGGATCAAATGCCTATATTCCGGGTGAAGCCGCTGATATAGGTATGGATATTTTTGAAAGAGGCCTATGTTTACCAAGTGATAATAAAATGAATAAAAAAGAGCAGGATACGATTATTGAAGTAATCAGGTCATGTTTTGAATAGAATATGATTCGTTGAAATATTAAGAGGGGTAATATAGATGCGTAGACGTAAAGGTCTGTATGGAAAATATTTTAAGAGACTGATAGATCTGTTTTGCGGATATTCGGCTCTGATAGTTTTTTGGTGGCTGTATTTGTTACTTACTGTATTGGGAGCAATCTTTATGAGGGGAAATCCTTTCTTTACACAAGATAGGCCCGGTAAAAATGGTAAGGTATTTAAACTTATCAAATTCCGTACAATGGATAATCGAAAAGACAAGAAAGGAAAGCTTCTTCCGGATGAATTAAGACTTAATAAATACGGAAGATTTTTAAGAAAAACAAGCTTAGATGAAATTCCCGAAGTTTTTAATATAATAAGGGGTGATATGTCAGTTATAGGTCCGAGACCCTTACTTGTAAAATATCTAAAGTTATATAACGAAGAGCAACGTCACCGTCATGATGTAAGACCCGGACTTACGGGATATGCTCAGGCTCATGGAAGGAATGCCTTGTCATGGGAGGACAAATTCGCTATGGATGTGTGGTATACAAGACATATCTCATTTATTTGCGATCTTAGGATACTTTGGGATACGATACTTTCTGTTATAAAAAGAGATGGGATCGGTTCAGAGGGTAGTGTTACAACTGAGGAATTTAAGGGAACACCCCCGGGAGTTAAAGCAACATGGAGGGCACCGCATTGAAAGTTATTGATTATCGGGGCAAGCGGTCACGGAAAAGTGATAGCTGATATAGCGGTAAAAAATGCTTATGAAGATATAGCATTTTTAGATGATGATGAAACTATAAAAATGTGTGCAGGTTTTCCTGTGATCGGTAAAGTTTCTGAAGCCGAAAGGATCCCGGGAGATAAGATAGTTGCTATAGGTAATGCTAACATAAGGCAAAGGATCCAGGAGGATTTGTGCAATGTTATAACACTTATTCATCCTAACGCTGTGATAGGTAGAAGAGTAGAGATCGCAACAGGTTGCGTGGTAATGGCAGGTGCAATCATAAATTCGGATACCGTCATAGGAAAGGGTGTAATAATTAATACCGGTGCTACCGTAGATCATGATTGCAAAGTGGGAGATTATGCTCATATTTCGGTAGGATCACATATTGCGGGAACAGTTGAAATAGGAAAAAAGACCTGGATAGGAGCCGGTGCTGTAGTCAGTAATAATCTCACTATATGTGATGAGTGTATGGTAGGAGCAGGTGCCGTGGTAGTAAAAAATATCGAAATCAAAGGAACATATATTGGTGTCCCTGCTGTTAAATTATAAATGGTCGCTGCTCATTTTTTAAATTAAAATGAGTATCTCTCGTTTATGTATAGAATAATTGATATATTGGAGAAATCATGTCATTAATACAAATTATTTCCATGATCGTTTTTTTGTTTAGTGTTTTTTTAATTTTTTGGGCGATGCTTGGCTATGATGTTTCACTTAGAATTATAAATAAGATTAGAGGAAAAGCCAAAACTGAACATACCGAATATAAATACTCCGTAACTGTAATGATAGTTGCCCATAATGAAGAGGATGTAATATACGATAAGCTGGTAAATGTTATAGACAATAACTATCCTAAAGATAAAATAAAATATCTGGTGGCTTCGGATAACAGTACAGATCAAACGAATGCAATAGTAGAAAAATTTATAAAAAATCACGAAGATCTTGATATTAAATTATATACATCCAAAAACCACAGAGGCAAAACAAATGCTCAAAATGAAGCTCAAAAATCGGTAGATAGCGAAATATTGGTGATGACAGATGCAAATGCGATGTTTAAGAATGATACCGTATCGGAATTGGTATCAAGTTTTGCGAATGATGATATCAAATATGTATGCGGTGCATTAAGATATGTGAATACCGAAAATATGACAGCTGATTCAGAATCAAGTTATTGGGACAGGGAATTGGTATCAAGATCGATCGAGAGTAGGATCAAAACCATAACTGCGGGAAACGGAGCAATATATGCCTGCAGAAACAGTGATTATGTTACCTTTCCTCCTATAGAGTGTCATGACAGCAGTATGCCTTATTATTACGGTATGCACGGTCAAAGAGCCATATTTAACGAAAATGCGATTGCTTATGAAAAAGCCGGAGAAAATACGGAAGACGAATATAAGAGAAAAGTTCGTATGAACCGTGTAATTTTGTTGCATATTAAAAACGGGATGAAAGCTTTTAATGTGTTTAAACATGGGTGGTTTTCATATTTTTATTTTGGGCACAGAACATCAAGATATTTATTGTGGATCAATCATTTACTTGCTTTTATAAGTAATGTTATCTTAGCTGTGTATTCGGATCTTATTTTTTGGAAGATCATTTTGGGAGCACAGATTCTATTTTATATATTGGGTATTCTGGGCAGAAAATCAAAGTCAAAATTATTGCACATGATATATTATTATTGTATTACTATATTGGCACAATGGCACGGAATATTTAATTGTATAACGGGTAAAGCAAAACCCACATGGGAAAGAGCGGAAAGCACAAGGTAAATAAAAGGATCTAAAATGAGTAAAGTTGAAGTTTTAATGTCGATCATGTCTCAAAACGCTGAAGAGATCATAAAAAGAACAAATATTAAATCACCTGCTGTTGTGGTCAATCAATGCGACCGTAACGACAGGAAAAATATTATAATCAACGATAATAATGTTGATTATATAAAAACGACAGACAGAGGGCTAAGCAAAAGCAGGAATTTAGCCATACAAGAGGCTAAAGGAGAATACTGTCTTTTATGTGATGATGATGAAGTTTTGGATGATGATCATGTTGAAAAAATAGAAGCGGCATTTCGTAAATATACTGATGCCGATATAATTTGTTTTATAGTTACAAGGGACAAAAAAAAGCATCCCCAACATAATCTTAGGATAAATTATTTAAATTCTTTACGTATCTCCAGTGTTCAAATGGTAATTAAAAAGAACAAGTATTATAAACAATAATATTAAATTTGACGAGAATTTCGGAGCCGGTTCCCCTAACGGAGCCGGTGAAGAAAAATATTTTTATGTTTGATTGTTTAAAAAAATAATCTGAAAAATATATTATGTTCCGGTAGTGATAGGAAAAACTGTTACCCTCTGAATCAACCTGGTTTACAGGTTTTAATAAAGATTATTTTTCTTAAAAGAGGGAGAATTTTTTTAGAAGATTATTCGGATCCTTTGGGTATATTCATTCGATATATTTTGCAATATCAAAATATAAAAAGGTATAAAAATAACGTATCTTTTTTTACAGGCGATCGATTTACTGTATAAAGGAATGAAGAAAACCGGTGATCTGTAAAAAATAAAAAAAGATATCATATATAATAATAAAATTATTTATGATAATTTACAGAGGTAAAAGCATGAATTATAAGGTAGATGTCATAATTCCGACATATAAAAGGTCCGATATGCTTGATAAAGCAATTCGTTCGATCCTGGATCAGACATATAAGTACGTAATGGTTACGGTCGTTGATGATAATGATCCCGATACTGAATGGAGAAAAACAACATCTCAGATTATGGAGAAATATTCTGAAGATCCGAGAGTCCAATATATATGCCATGAAAGGAACAAAAACGGTTCCGCAGCAAGAAATACCGGATTTAAGCATACAAACGGTGAATTTGTATGCTTTTTGGACGATGATGATTATTTTTTACAGGATAAAATAAGGAAACAGGTAGATTATTTAGTGAATGATAGCACTAAGGATGCCTGTTTTTGTGACTGTATAAAAAACGGCAAAACCCTGTCTTTGCCTTATAAAAGTGATTTTTCGTATGATATATTTTTAAGCTTTCCTACACCTCAGACCAGTGGGATAATGTTTAGAAGAAAAGTTATAGAGGAATTAAACGGATTTGACGAATCGTATTACAGACATCAGGATTATGAGCTGTTACTTAGATTCTATGACCGTTTTTCAATGGGGAAGGTTGATGAAGTACTATATGTGCGTGAAAGATCGGAAGTAGATAACAAACCGAATGGTATGAAATTTGAAAAATTGAAGAAAAAATTATTTGAAGATTTTAAGTATAAGTTGGATGGTTTGGAACAGATAGAGCCGGGATACAGAAAAAAAGTTATGGTTTACAGTAGTATAGATATACTAAAAATGCTATATGAAAAAAAAGGATATAAAAAATTCTCTAAGGATCTTATTCATAGCAATGAAGAATAACATATTTTTTTGACAATTAAAGTGCTTATGAAAAGTTACAGAGCACATAAGATCGCAAACAGAGACTATAAAGTATAGACATGGAGAGATCTGATGAAAATAAAAAAAGTATTTCGTATATAGAATTGATCGCTGCATTTTATATTAATTCCTTTGTTATATTAAGACCTATTTTGACAAGATACAGCTATATATCCAAGTTGATCTTGACTATAGAGGTCGGAATATTAATGTTGATCTATTTGTTTAATTCCAAATTCAGAATAGATAAGAATAATACTATCAGGATGTTTATATTTACCTTATTTGTAAGTTTATGGTTTGCGATGGATTTTATATTCAGAAGAAACAGACTTACATGGGATTATTATTATTATTTTTTGATATACGGTTTCTTATCGGCTGTTTTTTTTATAAATGTTAAAGATTATGAGAAACTGTTAAAATATTGGACTGTGATCGCAATTGTGGGAGGATGTCTGGTATTAGCCGATCCTTTTAATAAATATGCTATTTCCGGAAGTTATATGGACTTTGGAACAGCTATGTTACCTGCTTTTGCGGCAGGTGTTATCGCTTATGATCATTATAAATTGAAAATTATATTGCCTTTGCTTGTTGTATTTTTATTGGAAATCATAATATATGCGAATAAGGGAGCTACATTTTCCGCATTGGGTATAGTATTATTTTTTGTATTATACATGACCAAAGACAGCAAAAAAATTGTAAACAGAATATTGATAGTTTTGATCTTTGTAACGATAATCATGCTGTTCTACTCTTCGATATTGACATATTTGTATAAATTATCCGATTATTTGGGAGTGGCTTCATACTCTCTTGGCAATGGTATTTCACAGGACGCAAGATTAAACAGCTACTATATACGAAATGATATATGGAATTTTGTCGGTATAGAGTTAAAGAAAAATTCTATCATAGGAATGGGCATTGGAGGGTTTGAAGTAATATATTCCAATTATGCACACAATTTCTTTTTAGATATATTGATCACTCACGGCATCTTGATCGGCAGTGTTATTTTTTTAGTTATAGCGGCATTTATAATAAAAACTTTCAGGTGTAAATATAAGGAAAAGTTTATTTTTTCTTTAGTTATTTTATTGTTATGGATATTACCCATGATATTCAGTTTTACATACTGGAAAGTAATTTATTTTTGGTTATTTTTGATAATCAGTATATATAAGATATCCGGGAAGGAAAATATCGGTAATAATAATGAAGGTATTGATACATACATACGACACCGCTTATCAGAATGAGGCGGGGGGAGTTCATAACAGAATAGAAAGAACAGTTTCAGCATTAAGAAAAACAGGGCTTGAAGTTGATTTTTTTGACAAATATAAGACTAATATAAAGGATTATGATATTCTTCATATTTTTAAACTTGATATTGGCTCAAAGCAATTGGTGGATCATGCGAAAGCTGTAGGACTAAAGGTAGTGGTTTCTTCAATAATGTCACTTAATAAAGGTTGGTTGGTAGACATGTATTGGATGATAAAGAGTATTCCTATAGCTACTATTTATAAACAGGCATTTTCTATATGCTCTAAATCAGACCATATAATCGTAGAGACCTCTAAAGAAGCTTTGTTTATGAAAAAGCATTATCATATAAATGATAAAAAAATTAGTGTGGTGCCGAACGGAATAGATGATGTTTCTTCAAAAGACGAACTTATTTATTCTCTTATTGGAAAAAATGTTCCCTATGCATTACTCTTATCAAGGTTTGATAAAAATAAAAATCAGTTGAATGTAATTAAAGCCGTTAAAGGTTCCGATATAGAAATAGTATTTATAGGCGGTCCGGATTCAAGCAATAAAGGGTATTACGATAGATGTTTAAAAGAAGCTGAGGGTTGTGATAATATTCATTTTCTCGGTTGGCTTTGCACCGGCGATAAATTATTAAGATCCGCTCTGGGAAATGCTTCAGCCATCATTTGTTCTTCTTATCAGGAAACTTTCGGAATATCGATACTTGAGGGGCTTATGGCAGGTGCTACTCCTGTACTTTCGAATACACTGCCGATATTGGAGTTTGAGACTTTTAAGAGCTGTATAACATTTGATCCTGATAATATCAAAGATATAAGAGAAAAAATTAAAAAGGCTATATATGACGAAAAAGACCTTGATCTGATCAAGAAAGCGAAAGAAGAGTTTTCATGGGAAAGTGTAGCATATAAACATTTGAAAATATATCAGAATTTATTGCACGGTTAGGTGGTGATATTTAATGAACTTAATAAAAAAAGTATATTCCAAATTATATAAGACCAAGAATTTTTTTATGAGTTTTTGTGCTTCAAGGTATTTAAGGTTAAGAACCAAGCCTTTAGAGGATAATGTAATCATATCGGGATCATTCTTAATATTGGTACCGCATGCGGATGATGAATGGGTAGGATGCGGCGGTTTATTTGAGGACAATAACAATAAAATAACACTGTGCTATATGAATATGCCTGGAGGTGACAGTAAAGAAATCCATGCACAAAGATATATGGAACTATCTCAGATGGCAAAAATCAAAGATGTTCATCTGTTGCACTTAGACGGAAATGAAGAACAAAAAGTAGAGAATTTAAAGAAGATAATCGAAAAAACTAAACCGGAACATATTTGTGTTCCGTCGTGTTATGATTGGCATTTAGAGCATCTTGCTGTTATAAAAATGCTTAAAAAATCTTTACTTAACAATAATGTACCAGCAGATCTTAAAATATTGACTTATCAAGTATCGGTACCAATGCCGGAAAATATGATAAATGCTTTCAGTCCAATAAGTAAGATACAACAGAAAGAAAAATGGTCATTATTCAGACAAGTATATAAAACACAGGATTTTTTTCCGGTTGAAAGATTTATGCATAATGAATACGTGAGTGGTGGCATTGCAGGTTCATATTCCGCTGAAGTATATTGCTCCATGAATTATAAGGATTGGATAACATTTATTGAAAAGAACACAGTTAATGAAACTCAAAGAAAAGAACTTGAAAAATGTTTTAAAAATCTGATCAAAGTAAGAGGAAAGGTAAAAGATTTTTCCATCAATAATAATATTTAGTATTGTTAGGGAGGTATAAGAGAGTTGTCGGAGTTTGGTATTCTAACATTTTACAATGTAATTAATTATGGGGCTGCTTTACAAGCTTATGCACTCCAGGAAAAGGTAAAAGAACTCGGAAAAACATCGGAGTTTATAAGATTTACGGATAGTCACGCAAATGATACTGTCGCAAAAGGCTTGGGAGACTATTTAAGAGCTTTACATAATGTAGGTTATAGCATTAAGACGTATTTGACAATACGAAAAGAAGGTCGTAAACAAAATGAAATGTTTACAGACTTTCAGGAAAAATTACTAAATAAAAGCCAAAAAAATTATCTCTCAATAGAAGAACTTAAAGCCGATGAAGCCTCTTATAAGGGATTTATTACAGGAAGTGATATGGTGTGGTCTGATATAGGTCAAAATCTGGAAGTTTATTTTTTAACTTTTGCACCAAAAATCAAACGCCTTTCTTATGCTCCGAGTTTGACGGGAAGAGATGGGGAGACGCTTGAAGAAAAAGAAAAATATGCGAATTGGATCAATCAGATCTCATATCTTTCATGCAGAGAACAGTATGGAGTGGATTATATAAGGCAAAATACGGGAAGAGAAGCAAAAAAAGTAGTTGATCCAACATTACTCTTTGACAAGTCACAGTGGAAGGAAAAACTTACTTTATCTGAAAAAAAAGAAAAGCCGTATATTTTATGCTATTTATTCAGAGGAATAACAAGATCGCTTGAAAGAAAAGTTAAACAATATGCGAAAGATCAAGGTATGGAGATCAAGTACATACCTATGAGTCCAAGAGAAAGAATGCATAATTTAAAACACGGTTTTTCGGCAGCTTACGGTCCTAAAGAGTTTGTAGAAGAATTCTTAAATGCAGAACTTGTTTTTACTAATTCTTTTCACGGACTTTTATTTTCTCTTATCATGAATAAACCTTTCTACCTGTTGCATAGAGGAGAGGGTAACGAGTGGGCAAAACATGAGGAAAGAATGACTAATATTCTGACACAGCTAGATCTTCAAAACAGATTTGTCTTCGAAAATCAACTTCCCCAAAGTGCGGATCTGTTCGTTGATTATGATACTGTAAATGAAAAAATCAAACTTTTAAGAAATGATTCAATATCATATCTTTCAAATGCAATAAACAGTGTGGAGTCAGATAACAATGATCAAATAGGAGGTATGATATAAATGAAAAAATTAGTCAGCATCCTTACTCCATGTTACAACAGTGAAAAATACATCGATAGATATGCTGAGTCTTTACTGGCTCAAGAGTATTCAAACTGCCAACTGATTTTTATGGATGACGGTTCTACCGATAATTCCAAAGAAAAGATAATGAAGTATAAGGATGCGTTTGAGAAAAAGGGATTTATATTTGAATATCATTACCATGAAAATACAGGTGTTGGAGCAACAATAGCCGAAGGAATGCGCTATGTAGTTGGAGATTACCTTACATGGCCGGATGTAGATGATACTTTATCTGCTGATTCTATTATAAAAAAAGTTAAATTTCTTGATCAACACCCGGAATACGGTCTGGTAAGGACTGATTTTTCAAAGGTTTACGATGATGCTCCTGACGTTGTAGTGGAACGTGGTGCTCAAAAATATCCCAACAGATGGAAAGAAGATCTTTTTAAGGATTATCTGCTCAGCAATCAGGCATGGTTACAGGGCGGATGTTTTATGGTAAGGATGACAAGTTTTTTAAAAGCAAATCCGGACCGATATATATATCCCACAAGAAGAGGGCAAAACTGGCAGATGCTTTTACCTCTTTTATATGAATTCAAGTGCGGATACATTGATGAACCGTTATTTTATTACTTTTTGAGAAATGGTAGTCTTTCTGATATAAGTAATGAGACCTATGATGATAGGATCAGAAAGTATGAGTTGTATGAAGAATTGATAATAGATACAGTAAACCATATGCATATACCGGAATTGGAAAAAAAGTCTTATATAGAGCAAGTTCAATGTCATTATATAAAGGAAAAGATAAGCCATGCTTTCTTTAAAAATAATCGTAAAGAGGTACAAAAATATTACAAAAAATTAAAAGAACTTGGTGTCAGTGATAAAAATTCCTATATAAAGTCTTTGATCACCGGAACAGTATTTGCTAAAATTTATATGAAATTGAGGATAAAAGATGCGACTGGAAAGAAGTAAAAATGCAAAAAGAAACAGTATTTGGGGGTTTATAAGTAATTTTATCACCATACTGTTACCTTTCCTTGTAAGAACTATTCTGATCGAAGAACTGGGAGCTCAGTATTTGGGACTAAGCAGCCTTTTCACTTCTATTCTTACAGTACTTAATATTACGGAATTGGGATTCGGAACGGCTATCGTATATATGATGTATAAGCCCCTTGCCGAGGATGATACCGATCTTTTATGTGCATTACTTAATTATTACAGAAAAATATATAGGATGATCGGTATAGTAATACTTACGGCAGGTCTGGTAATAATTCCTTTTTTGGATAGACTGATCAAAGGAACCGTTCCGGAAGATATCAATATTTATATTCTATATGTTATGTACCTGCTGAATACATCACTCTCTTATTGGCTTTTTGCTTATAAGGCATCTATTCTTACTATCTATCAGAGAAATGATATTAAGAGCAAGATAGGCATCTTTACATCATCAATGCTTTATATAGGTCAGGCTGTAGTGGTTATTTTGACACATAGTTATTACGCTTATGTAGCGGTGCTGCTATGTATTACCGTATTAAATAATATAGTTCCTGCTATATACGTTAAAAAATATTATCCTCAATATATATGCAAAGGTGATATTTCTGCCGATCTTAGGAAAGATATCAGAACAAGGCTTACAGGATTAATGATTACAAAGATCTCTGCCGTAAGTCGAAATGCTTTTGACAGTATCATAGTTTCAGCCTTCCTCGGTCTTGTCATGGTTGGTATATATAATAACTATTTTTATATCATTAATTCGGTCTCCGCCATGATGCTTGTTTTGACAAATGCTATAGCCGCCGGAATAGGTAACAGTATTGCTTATGATTCAACTGAGAAGAATCTACAGGATATGAGGATAATCAATTTTTGGTATATGTGGATCTCGGCTTGGTTCATGTCCTGTCTGGTAGGTTTGTTTCAACCGTTTATGAGGCTTTGGGTAGGAGAGAAGCTAATGTTTTCGGACAGTATTATGATGGCCTTTGCGTTGTATTTTTTTGTTCAAAAAATAGGTGATATTCAGGCACAATATTTTGATGCAGCAGGATTATGGTGGTATAGAAAATGGTATTCTGTAAGCGAAGTAATTGCCAATATTATTCTGAACCTTGTTTTGGGATATTTTTTCGGAGTATTCGGAATAGTTATTGCAACTATACTGACTATTGTTTTTATTAACTTTTTAGGTGCTTCAAGTATTATTTTTAAGCATTACTTTAAAAAAGGCTTTTGCCGCTACATTGCAGATCAATTGAAATGGTTAACTACCGCCACTGTTGTTTCGGTAATTATATATTTTATAACTGTAAGTTTCAGATTGGGCAACGGACTTTTTGATCTGATCACAAAAGGTTTGATATGTACTGTAATACCGAACTGTATTATTCTTTTATTTTATTTCAGATCGAAGCTATTTAAAACCGCTTATAGTTGGTTAGTTGCAAGATTAAGAAAAATAAAAAAATTATATTCAAAAATCTCATCAGGATTAATAAAAAAACGATCTTTCATTAGATTATTTTTTTATTAATAGATAAAGGATAGATGAGTAAATAAATTAGTTTTCTGAATTAATGTCTTTTGTGATAAGCAGAAAGTAATTTTCTGTCAAGTCAGTAATGTAGTAAACCCAAAGAAAATCAGTATAAGTGTTGAAATTAGTTAATAAAAAAGGAGATATTGATGGAAATGGATTTAAGCCCTGTAGAAACAACGAAACTAAATAATCTATGGAGAACGTCACGATTTCAGCATAGTTGGAGAACCGTACAAAATATCGTCAATTGTAGGGAAAGGGTCACGAATTATTTTGTTCGAAATATGCTTATGATAGTTATAAGCTGTATTGCAGGTACCGGTTTATTTTTATCGCAAGAACTGGGTATCCTTTCCAATAATATTTTTTGGGGTAAGATTATGATGCTCATCGCTAGGCTAATCATCTTTTTGATAGTACTCCAGATCTTAAGTGTCCTTATCTATAGCTTTATAGGACCGGCTTGGGAAGCAAAGCAAAGAGGAAAACTTCGTAGGATCTACGAGAGAGAAATTCTCGAACCTATACTGCAAGTCCTTTATCCTTCAGCAAAAATCGATACAGAAAATGATATTTCCCCCAATAATGTAGAAGAAGTTGTCCCTGTTGCAAAATACTATATCCAATCAGGAATAATTAATCTGAATAATGAAAAGAATGTGGAAATAGTAGATTTATACGCATACTCCATGTTAGATGGATCAAGCACTTCAAATAGGAAGATAAAGAACAAGTACGAGATAAGTAAATTTATCGGACAAGTCTACTCAATAAAAAATACGAAATCTTTAAAGGCAATTTGCGAATCGTTCCGACTAAACATTTCCTTCTCATTGAGACCCAAGGAGACTATCTTGATACAATGTCAGGAGGCAGGAAAATCAATGTAGAAGATATACAGCATAACGAACACTATAATATATATTGTACGGATGAACAATCAGCAAGAATGTTCTTGACCCCAAATGTTATCAAATGGTTTAATAACAATATTACGGACCACAGGCTTTCCTTATATAGCAAAGATTCTCACATTTATATTGCTGATTATAACAATAAGCGTCTTTTTTCACCACCAAAAGACAAATCGGATCTTAGTTCATGGAGAATAGAAAGAACAGCGAGGGATATAAAATATGTCTTAGCCTTTGCAGGCGAAATAAGTGAGATCATATAAGCATTAAGTAAAAGTCAAAAAAGTACAAATAATTAAAAAGTCACAGAATCAAAAATCAACATTCCGGTTCTGTGACTATCATATTATAAATATTGAGCTTAATCCCTTTTAAATATATCTCTCGTATAAACTTTATCTTTTACATCGTCAAGGTTTGAATCGTATCTGTTTACTATAATTGCCTGACTTCTATCCTTAAATTCTTTTAGATCATTCACTATTTCCGAACCGTAAAAGGTATCTTTGTCTTTTAATGTAGGTTCAAATATTATAAGCTTAGCACCTTTTTCTTTTATTCTCTTCATAACACCCTGGATAGAAGACTGACGAAAATTATCCGAGTTACTCTTCATTGTAAGACGATATATACCTATGACTTTTTCGTCATCTTCGCCATTATATTCAGAACAAAAGGATTTAGTATTATCGGCTATTTCCAGTACCTTATCGGCTATATAATCCTTCCTTGTTCTGTTGCTTTCTACGATCGCAGTGATCATATTTTGCGGAACATCATTAAAATTAGCAAGAAGTTGTTTGGTATCCTTTGGCAGGCAATATCCTCCGTACCCGAAACTCGGATTATTATAGTGTGAACCTATACGAGGATCTAAGCATACACCGGTGATTATCTCCTGAGTATTAAGTCCCTTTTTTTCTGCATATGTATCAAGCTCGTTAAAATAGGAAACACGAAGAGCTAGGTATGTATTGGCAAAGAGCTTCACAGCCTCGGCTTCGGTAAATCCCATGAACAAAGTTTCAATATCTTCTTTTATAGCCCCTTGCTTCAAAAGCTTGGCAAAGATCTCGGCTTTTTCTCTTGATTCATCATCACAGGATACTATGATCCTTGACGGATACAGATTATCATAAAGTGCCTTTGATTCACGAAGGAATTCCGGACTGAAAATAATGTTTTTTGTATTGTATTTTTTTCTTACCGATGCTGTGTATCCTACCGGTATAGTGGATTTGATGATCATAGTCGCATAGGGATTTACTTTTAATACAAGCTCAATAACTTCTTCGACAGAAGAGCAGTCAAAGAAATTCTTTTCGTTATCATAGTTAGTTGGAGTTGCTATTACAACGAAATCAGCAGCTTTGTATGCAGTTTCAGCATCTACCGTAGCTTTTAAGTCAAGTTCTTTTTCGGCAAGATACATTTCTATATAATCATCTTGAATAGGAGATTTCCTGTTATTGATCAGTTCTACTTTTTCATCAATGATATCTATAGCTGTTACCTTATTGTGCTGTGCAAGAAGGGTTGCAATGGACAGCCCAACATAACCTGTACCGGCAACCGCAATATTGTATTGTCTATCTAAATGAACATTATGTATTGAAGAACTTTTATCTTCAAATAAATCAACAATTTCAAAGTCCAAGATCTCGGCAATATTTTGAAGTTCATCAATAGAGGGTACATAATTGTAATTCTCCAATTGGATTATGGTATTTTGATCCATTCCGCACTTATTGGCAAGTTGTTCTTGTGAGATTTTTAATAGTGTTCTTTTACTTATAACAGTATCCGTCATTTTCTTGAAAGATAATTTTTTCATTTTTTCACTCCGTAAATATTATACTGTTTACTGATTTTTTTCAGTAAAATAATTAATTTAAAAGCAGACATTCTCTATATAGAAAAAAATATAATTTTTTTATTTGACGAATTTCTTATCTGACATCTCAAAAAAAGTTGTTTCTGATATCTGCAATATTTGAATATGTATATTTAATTTTAACAAAAAAATACAATATAGTGCAAATTTAAGTTTTAAGACATATTATAAGATTTTATTAAAAAATAACGATATTGCGAGGTAATAAAATATTCTAAATGTAGATAGAGAGAAAAGTCCATAACCGTATAAACATTTTAAGACTCTTACAGAGTATTTGATGCGGGTTATTAGAAAAACATAGAGAATTCAAATAAAAAAGTCCGTGACCTGCCGGCGCTACGAGCGTCCAATCCGCTCACAGTCTAAACAAGTACGAACTTTTCACATTCTATAGTATGTATTTGATTTTGTCAATAAAAAAGTTCATCCTTTATCATGGGCGTGATAGGCGTCCAATTCGCCAACAGGCATATCCATGGCAGTTATGAACTTTAATCATTGTAAAATGCTCTAAACATTATGTCAACAGATAGAAGAGAAAAAGTTGAATTCGAATATTCTAAAACAAAAAAAAGATTCTTTTATCAAGAACCTTTTAAGTAGCGGAAGGGAGATTTGAACTCTCGACACCACGGGTATGAACCGTGTGCTCTAGCCAACTGAGCTATTCCGCCATGTACTAAATTCCTTTAGGATGGTACTTGAAGATTTCCATCCTAAAGGTCTCATGGGAAACTGGTTATAGTCCCTTCTGTTGTATACCTGTAATTGCTTTTAAAAATCATCAAAGGAATAGAAACTATGCGTGGCATAGAATCTTTCGTTGTCTTTTCGATGACTACGCTCGACTTTACCATTATGTCAAGGGGTAAACGGTCGAATCAGCTTGTGGTGAATGCCATACTGCATTAGCCGTGCTTCAAACAAAGGAGGTTTATTTCTGTGAGAAGTGAAGCGATTGGTAAACTCTGTCCCATTATCTGTTTGTACACATTCAATGGTCATTGGAAATACATTTAAAAGATGATCTAGAAATACAGCAGAGGAATAGGTGTTATGTTCTTCAAAGGCTTCTACATAGCGCCAGCGAGAATATTCATCAATAGCGGTATACTGGAAAAATTGTTTGCCAATGACCTTGCTGTTTTTTAAGCAGGCAGAAGGGACATATTTTATATCAATCTGAACTCGCTGACCCGGGTAATCCATTTGTTCATAGGGTTTTGGGATATACTTGGGATTGGGAGGTTTTACAGCCATAATGCCCTGTTTTTTAAGAACACGGTAGAGCCCTGAAATAGAAAGCTTGTAACCCCTTTGCATAAGTTTTACCCAGAAAATAACAAGACCTGCGTGAGGGTTTCTGCGTCTCATATCAGAGATAAGTTTAAGCTCATCAGAGTTATGCTGATTAGGATGGCTGTGTGGTCTTCTAGAGAGATAGCGCAAAGAATCCGGTGAGCCATCAAAACGTTTTTTCCATCGATAGATATACTGTCGATTGACATGATACTTAACGGCAGACTTAGTTACGCCATACTTTTTAGCGTAGCGAATAAGAGATAGCCTGAAGAGTAAATCTTGTGTTATAGTAGCCATAGCGGAAGACCTCCTTGAGTTGGGTGTTGTTTGTGGTAAACTAACTTTAACACAAGGATGGCTCTTCCGCTTTCTTTATTTAGTTGTGCTGTAACATATGTATTGTAATCCTACAGTGGAAAGTATAAATACAAAGTATTTATTTTTTATAAAAAATTATTTTCAAACAATAGAGTGACATAATATGTCCTTGTAGATATATATAATAAGTATGTAAATAGTAAAAAAAGAAGTAATAATGATGGAAGAGAGGATGATAAAATAATAAGTTTTATGAACTATAAAAAGTAAAAAAATATTTTTTTGTAAAAATTATATATTGATTGTAAGAAAAAAATTTGATATATAATTAAGAAAAAAATTTTAGGGTTATAATAAAAAAATATAATAGAAAAATTAAATTAAAAGCAATCATAGGAGTATATAAGTATGGATAAGGGAAATATCTTAGTTATAGGTGATTCCGGTGTTGGCAAATCCACCTTGATCAATGCTGTTCTAGGTGAAGAAAAGGCAGAAACAAGCTTTGGTAATGCAGGCACTACAAAGGAATTAAAAGTATATGAGAATGATATACTGGAGTTTCGTGTCATTGATACCGTAGGATTTGAACCCGGGTTTTTTAAAAGATTGGAAGCTATTAATTCGGTCAAAAAATGGTCAAAAAAGGCTATTAAAGAAGGAAAAGAAAATTCCAATATAAATGTTATATGGTTTTGTGTTGAAGGAACTTCAAGCAAATTATTTCCTGAGACAATAAAAAGCCTTTCAAAAGCAACAGCTATATATCCATCTGTTCCTATTATAGTTGTAATTACCAAATCTTATTCAAAGCCTGAACGAGAGAAAAATATACAGATGATAAATAATGCATTTGCAAAACAAAAAAGCTCCAAGAATTTAAAAGGTATTATTCCGGTAGTAGCATCTATATTTGAAATAGACGAAGAGCAATATGTAGCACAGGAAGGTATTACAGAACTAATTGATATGACCTATAACTTAATACCTGAAGGAATGCAGGCGGCAAAAAATGATGTCGAATTATTTAAATTAAATCGCAAAAGATCATTTGCACATACTGCTATTACGGCATTTACAGTGAGCGCTATAGGAATAGGAGCAATACCGATTCCATTTTCCGATGCGGTATTATTATCACCTTTAGAAGTAGGGGAGATAAATGCTATAGCTAAAATATACGGAATAGAAAATAATAAAAACTCCAAGAGGTTTTTGAATTCAATTGTCGAAGCGGGAACTATAGGAGTCGCAGCGAAGGCAGCTATCAGCAGCTTAAAAGCAATGCCGGGAGTTAATATAGCAGCCTCCGTACTAAATGCTATCATTGCAGGAAGTATAGTTATGGCAATCGGCGAAGTATGTGTATACACATTTGAACAAATTTACTTAGGAAAGAAAACTATGGATGATATAGATTGGATCAATAAAATTATTGAGTCCAAATTATCATCACAAATAATGAATAAAATAAATACGATCGCTGAAAGTGAAGATTTTAAAAAAGGCAATCTGAGTAATATAAATAAGCTTTTTATAAAATAAGCACCCAATAATATGTGATGAAAATTATAATATGTTAATATTTTTCATATTCAAAATGGGATTTGTACCTTGAAAAGATGCAGTGAGAGGACTGTTAAAAATCGAACAAAGAATATAAATGGAGAAATGTTATGGAAGAAATGTTTCCAAGAAAATTGCCCCCGGTATATAAGCGTAATGAAAAAGACTGCTATTTAGATCCTATCAGGAAAAAATTGATTTATATTACACCTGAAGAAACCATACGACAAAGAGTGCTTTCTTATTTGACTGACACTCTGCATGTCCCAATTCAGGAAATTATTTTGGAACAGCATTTATCACATTATGGCATTAAGAGTAAAAAAAAAGAGCAGATATTATTATTCATGCTAGGGATGCAGAAGGAATGTCTGTACCAATAGCAGTAATTGAATGTAAAGCTCCCAATATGTATTTGGATATGAATGCTCAAGAGCAGATGTTTGAATATTGTGATCTAACGGGAGCCGATTATGCCATGCTCACTAATGGAGATGAACAGTACTGTTTTAGATATGATTCCACAAAGAATGGTTATGTGAGACTAACAGAGTTGCCGGATTATAAGGATATGTTGTCAGATAAATATGAAAAATGGGATATTGGAGAATTTCCACCAAGAATTCCATTCAATCAGTTGGAATCATATTTGAAAGAAGATTTTTCACAAAGAGAAGAAGATGATTATGGTAGTGGTGTTAGTAAATTAACACCCATAAGTCAGGCAGTTCCTATATTTAATCTTTGGGAATGTTTGCTTGATATACGAGTAAAGATACCAACAGGAAAATATAAACTGTTTGAATTGATTGAAGATTATGGTATAAGGATGCTATCATACGGAAACGCTTCGGGAGGAAGGTTCTTTGGACCATATCGTTCTTTTCTTGTAAAGGTTAATGAGAATACAGAGTTCTTTTCTATTGGAGTTACAACATATTGTACAAGTGCAAGCTCGGATAAGGTGAAGACTTGCATTGTGGTTGCACATGATGATGAAAAAAAAAAAGCTCACCATGCACTTCAGTTGACTGTGGAAGATAATGTGACAGTTGTAGGTAATAAAGTGAATTTTTATCATCATGGTAGAATTACTGTCGGAAGAAAAGGAAGTAGAAAAGTTGATGAATTAAGGATGTTTGTTGAAGAACGGTACCCTAAAATTATCAGCGGAAATCACTTTTTTCTTGGAAGTCTTGTGAATGATCGACTCTGGCAGCTGGATAATCCGGATGTAATTGAGATTATAGAGAATTTGATATCATATTCTATTGTTCGTGACGAATATAGAGAATATGTGAAAAATCATTGAAATTAAATATTGCTCATTACATAGCAGTCATGTGCTTTGGTGTGTGTCTGCTATTTTTAGTTTTGGACAAGAAGTCCTAGGTTACCTAGATTCATATCAAGGTTGTGGCGCAAAACACTTTAATATTTTCTAAAAAATATAAAAATAAACAAGAAGAGAAATTTAATATAGAAAAAGCTCCTAAACTTCTGAGTCTTTAGTATCGTAAGTAAGATTTGACCTCTATATACAACTGCCTCAGTTTGTTTTACACAGTCGCAGCAATCGGTTTCAAAAAACGAAAAAAATTAAGATTTTGAAATCGACTTCTTGCATATACTATTTATAGGCAGTATAATAAGTGCAGCAAAGCGGTTTCGAAAAATGAAAAAATTTTGACTTTTGAAAGAGAGTGGCTATATGAAAACAATTACGAGAACACAGTATCTTAATAGGATTATTGAATTAAATGGTACTCCTGATATAAAAATCATTACAGGTATTCGCCGCAGCGGTAAATCAAAATTAATGCAGGCATATATCAAGTACCTGAAAAGCAATTTTGAAAATATCAGTATCATTTTTATTGATTTCATGGACTTGGTATATGAAGAACTCAAGGAATACCATAAGTTACATACTTATGTGGAAGATCATTATCAGGAAGGAAAAACAAATTATCTTTTCGTAGATGAGGTTCAGATGTGTCCCAAGTTTGAGTTGGCAATCAACAGTCTTTACTCCAAGGGTAAATACGACATCTATGTAACCGGCTCAAATGCTTTTTTGCTGAGTGCGGATCTGGCAACATTGTTTACGGGACGATATATCGAGATCCATGTGTTCCCGTTCAGTTTTCAGGAGTACTGTCAGTACTATGATGATGTTCATGATAAAGACAAGCTCTTTGAGGATTATTCCATCAAGGGAGGTTTAGCGGGGTCTTATGCTTACAGAACGGAAAAAGACAGAACAAACTATATCAAAGAAGTCTATGAAACCATTGTTACAAGAGATTTGGTGCAAAAGTATGCTCTGCCGGACACCTTAGTTTTGCAAAGATTAAGCGAGTTTCTTATGGATAATGTCAGTAATCTGACTTCTCCGAATAAGGTCAGCCGCTTGTTGACAGCAAATGAAACACCGACCAATCATGTTACTATCGGCAGGTATATTAAATATTTGTTCAATGCATTCGTATTCTATGACATTAAGCGTTACGATATTCGGGGAAAGAAATATCTGGAGACTTCTGAAAAATTCTATCTATGCGACAGTGGTATCCGATATGCAATCCTTGGAAGCAGAAATTTGGACTACGGCAGAGTTTACGAGAATATTGTCTGTATTGAACTTCTTCGACGTGGATACGAGGTCTATGTCGGAAAAACTGTATCAAAAAGGAAATTGATTTTGTGGCACAAAGGGGCAGTGAGAAAATTTATATTCAAGTAAGTGATAACATCTTCGGTCAGGAGATTTTTTTGAACGAGAGGTATCTCCATTGCTAAAGATTCGTGATGCTTATCCTAAAATGATTATTACCAAAACCGGACATCCGAAATACAGTTATGAAGGAATTGAAATTGTTGATATAGTTGATTGGATATCAACAGCACAAAGCAAGCTAAATAGCGTTTCTTATATAGCAGTAATGCACTTTAGTGTGTGGCTGCTATTTTTTTAAACAGCAATGCAGTATGCAGGATATATAAGCTATACTCAAAGATTATCTTGCGGCATTATTCATAAAAATTATAAAAACACAAAAAGACCCTGAATCTCAGAGTCTTAAAGTAGCGGAAGGGAGATTTGAACTCTCGACACCACGGGTATGAACCGTGTGCTCTAGCCAACTGAGCTATTCCGCCATGTACTTTATAGAAAAAATGGGACCTACAGGGCTCGAACCTGTGACCCTCTGCTTGTAAGGCAGATGCTCTCCCAGCTGAGCTAAGATCCCAAGAATTTCTAACGCTCGTGTAGTATAATAAAAAAAAGATAAAAAGTCAATAGTATTTTTTTAATAAATTAAATTTTTATAAGCCATATATGATAAAGTCCTATTATACCCCAAATAAAAATGTCCTGTTTATGGTAGAATAATGTTTTACAGATTCTATCAGACAGGAGGAGTTGACTTATCAGAAAGGTAGTTTTATCAATGAATGAACAAAAGAAGTATGAGGTCATCAAAAGCCTAGCAGACCACCCGGAAACTGCTAACAAGGACAGAGCAGCTCTTATTCTGGGTTGTACCAAGAGACATATAAATCGTATGCTACAGGGATATAGCAGAAGTGGCAAGGATTTTTTTATTCATGGCAATAGAGGCAAAAAACCGGCTACCACAATCTCTATAGAGATTCGCCAAAAAGTCATAGACCTATACAGAAATAAATACTTTGAGGCAAACTTTGAACACTATACAGAGCTTCTCAAAAAGAATGAAGATATAAGCATTTCTGCTTCTTCTGTCATGAGTATTTTGGAGTCTGAATACATCCTCTCTCCCAAAGCTACCAAAGCAAAGCGTAGACGAATTAAGCAAAAGCTCAAAGAACAAAAGAAAGCGGCAAAGACAAAAAAAGAACTATCATCTATACAGGTCAACCTGGTGTCAGTTGATAATGCTCACAGCCGTCGTCCCAGGTGTGCTTATTTTGGCGAATTACAGCAAATGGATGCGACACCTTATGAGTGGGTACATGGGCAGGTATGGCATCTGCATTTGGCTATTGATGATGCCTCCGGTATTGTCACAGGTGCTTGGTTCGATACTCAAGAGACGCTCAACGGTTACTACCATGTACTTGAGCAGATCCTTACTGATTATGGTATACCTTATAAGTTTCTTACTGATAAACGATCTGTATTTACTTACAAGAAAAAAGATGTCTTGTCTGATGACAAAGACACCTATACACAGTTCGCTTATGCCTGCAAACAGCTTGGAATAGAGCTTGAATCAAGCAGTATACCGCAAGCCAAAGGACGCATAGAACGATTAAATCAGACTTTACAGTCACGCCTGCCTATTGAGCTGAGGCTCGCAGGCGTAACCGATATCAATAAAGCCAATGAATTCCTTCACTCCTACATAAAAGAATTCAATGAGAAGTTCGCACTTCCACTTTATGGTATCAAATCTGTCTTTGAAATGCAACCGTCTAAAGAAAAAATAAACCTTACTCTGGCAGTTTTGACTGAGAGAACTGTTGACTGCGGACATGCAATTCAATTCGAGAAAAAAAGTTTTTATAAGATGATAGATTATAAAGGAGTGCAGATCCATTATCGAAAGGGTACCAAAGTTATGCTTATCAAGGCATTAGATAGGTCTATGTTTGCGTGTGTTAATGACAAAGATATTTATGCACTGGAGGAGATACCGACTCATGAGCATAAATCTAAGGACTTGGATGCTGATTATAAACCACCAAAACCCAAAAAGACTTACATTCCAGCTATGAATCACCCTTGGAGGAGAAGTGCATTCAATAAATTTGCACACTCACAGCCACACAGAATTGAAGAAGATTTAGAAAGTGCATAAAAAAAGCCCCTTGTTTTGGGGCTTATAAATTAATTATTTCGAGACATAATCATTTATGCTTGACATAGTATTTTTTTAATAAATTAAATTTTTAATTTATTAACTATAAAAGTCAGGTGTCAATATTAACTCATATATATAATATGGGCGTATATTGACAAATATAGCCAAGGATGATATATCTATATGTGACAGTAAATTTTTAAAAAAATGAACAAAAATAAATATTCAATATATATATAAATATCTCATAATTTAGCAAAAAAATAATATTTATTTTACATGAAACAATGTGTTTAAATAAAAACGATAAAGATAAATAAAATTAAAAAAATAATCAAGGAGGTATTTGTTGTGACAGTAGCTAATGAATATGTCAAGCTGATCAATAGTTATTTATCTGATTATATATTGGTTATATTATTGGTTGGCGGTGGAGTTTGGTTTACCTTATTGTTAAGAGGTATACAGTTTAGGGGTATAGGTACCGGTCTTAAGATGACATTCGGCGGTCTGTTTTCCAAAAAGTCCGAAGCCGGTAAGGGTGGAATGTCGTCATTTCAGGCTTTGGCTACTGCAGTAGCAGCTCAAGTCGGTACAGGTAATATTGCAGGTGCGGCTACAGCCATAGCTGTAGGAGGTCCTGGGGCAATATTCTGGATGTGGGTCTCTGCCTGTCTCGGCATGGCAACTATATTTGCCGAAGCAACATTGGCTCAAAAATATAAGGTGGTAGGTAAAGACGGAGAAGTTACCGGAGGTCCTGTATACTATATTTTAAAAGCTTTTAAAGGCGGGTTCGGAAAGTTTTTGGCACTTTTATTTGCAGTGTTTATTATATTGGCTCTGGGATTTATGGGAAATGCCGTTCAGTCCAACTCTATTGCGGCTGCATTTAATACCGCATTCGGAATCCCAAGTTATGTTATAGGTTTATTGGTGGCAGTGCTTGCATTATTTATATTTATGGGCGGTACCAAGAGAATAGTTCAAGTTACCGAAACAATAGTTCCTTTTATGGCAGCTTTATATATTCTCGGTTCATTAATTATTGTTTTGATTAAGTTTCAGAATGTACCTGCAATGTTATCAAGTATTTTTGTAGGTGCATTTAATCCTAATGCTATGGTTGGCGGAGCTTTGGGTGCCAGCATAAAACTTGCCGTAACTAAGGGTGTTGCAAGAGGACTTTTCTCTAATGAGGCCGGTATGGGATCAACACCTCATGCTCATGCCTGTGCTAAGGTGGATCATCCGGCACAACAGGGCTTTGTAGCTATGGCAGGTGTTTTGATCGATACTTTTGTTGTTCTTAATTTGACAGCATTTGTTATCCTTACTACAACTACCAGAGAAGAGATAGTAAGTCAGGGGCTTACCGCAGCTGCACTGAGTCAGCATGCCTATACATCCGTATATGGTAATATGGGACAGATATTTATAGCGATATGTATGTTCTTCTTCGCTTTTTCCACTATTGTTGGATGGTATTTCTTCGGTAAGGCTAATATTAATTATCTTTTCGGTCCTAAGGCGATTCCGGTGTACACTATACTTGTAGGTTTGTGTGTTTTTCTAGGTTCTCTTGCGGAAGTCGATCTTGTATGGAATATGGCTGATATGTTTAATTCACTTATGGTAGTACCTAATATTATTTCACTTTTTGCACTTAGTGTTGTAGTTAAAAAACTTCATGATGAATATTATGAAAAGAAAAAGAAAGGTGAACTTAAATAAAGTATTGAGCTGCTCTTTTCAGCGATACTTTATAAGTGTTTTCCTAATCAAAATATAAAAATGGTAATGAGTTTATCCAATTAATATGATCGGGAAATAAAATTATTCTTATTTTCCGTATAAAAACCGCAGCTTATAATAATGTACCGACCCCTAAAAGTCAGACCTGAAATTCTAACGATCGGAGGTCGGTACAATAGGACTGCGGTTTTTTGATAAATTATAAAAAACAGTATATAGTTTTTTAATAATTTCTTAAATGTATATTCCCGAAAAATCATTCAATAAAAAATATAGCTATACATAAAGGTATATGTCTTGATATAATAGTACTCACTATGATTTTGACAAGGTATGACAGAGAAGTTATTTGTTTTTCTTTGCCAAAATTTATATTTTTAGTACTGATTATATAAAGTAAGGATACAGTTAAATATGATTAATTTCATTGTAAACCCTAATGCAGGGAATATGAAGAGTTATGCCATATGGAAAAGGCTTGAGGTTTATCTACGAAAAAAAAGAGTGGATTACAGATGTTTTCTTACAGAAATTGAGGGGGATGCTAAGAAAATATCTTACAGTATATCAGATACTAAAGATAATGTAAGTATAGTTATCGTAGGCGGAGAAGGTACTTTTAACGAGGTACTTGACGGACTTAATATAAATGAAAGAATAAGTGTGGCTTATATACCTACAGGTCATTCAAAAGACCTGGCAAAAGGTCTTAAGCTGCCAATGAGTCCGTTAAAGTGTTTGAAGAGGATCTTAAATCCTAAAAGCACAAGAAATATCGACTATGGTATTCTTAGTTTTGCAAACGGAACGCAACATCGGCGTTTTATCATGTCGGCAGGTATAGGACTTGATGCCGAACTTTATTTAAATGCCGATGAAAAAAAAGAAGTGTCAAAACTTCTTACTCTTAGAATGCTTAAAAAATGGTATTCAAAGCTTTCCATTCTTTTTTCTTCCGGAAGCAGCAAGGGTTACGTACTTATAGACGGATTTAAAAAGATAGAATTTAATCATATACTTTTTATTTCTTCCCATATACATCCGTATTCTCTTGGAGGTCTCAGACTTGCACCCAAGGCGGATAATTTAGATGGTGAACTTACAATATGTATAGTACACCAGAGGAGTAAGTTAAGGTTGCTTCGTATCATGTTAAGCGCTGTATTCGGCAATCATCTAAAGTATGCCGGAGTAAGAAATTATGATTGTAATGAACTTAAAATTCATCTTGAATCGCCTATGTCCGTTCACACTGACGGAAGGCAGTGCGGCAAATGTACTGATATACATCTGCATTGTGTAAAACAAAAATTAAAGTTTTTAATATAATATTGAGGTGAGATTTATGAGAATAGGTCAAGGTTATGATGTTCATGCCGTACAAGAGGACAGAAAACTGATTCTTGGAGGTGTTGAGATACCTCATAAGTGGGGACTTAAGGGACATTCCGATGCGGATGTGTTACTTCATGCTGTTATGGATGCACTTTTAGGTGCGGCGGGACTTGGTGATATAGGTAAACATTTTCCGGATACAGATAATAAATATAAAGATATTTCAAGCATGGTCCTTTTGGAGGAAGTGGCAAAACTTTTGTATGAGCATACTTATATCGTTGAGAATATTGATGCAACTATTGTAGCACAGGAACCGAAACTCCTTCCGTATATGGAAGCGATGAAAGAAAATATAGCTAAGGCGCTAAGTATCGCTAAAAATCAGATCAATATTAAGGCAACTACCGAAGAATGGCTCGGCTTTACCGGTAGGGTAGAAGGCATAAAATCTTATGCGGTATGTTTACTTACATCTGTAAGGGATGCAAGTTATGTGGATGTAACACCCGGAAACTGCGGAGGTTGCTGTTCAAAGATATAAGAATACAAGGGGGATATTAAAGTGAAGATTTATAATACACTCAGAAAAAGAGAAGAAGAATTTATACCTTTGAAAGAAGGTGAGGTCAAAATATATGTATGCGGTCCTACCGTATACAATCTTATACATATAGGTAATGCAAGACCTATGATATTTTTTGATACTGTAAGAAGATATTTTATATATAAGGGTTATCAGGTAAATTTTGTATCCAATTTTACAGATGTTGATGATAAGATAATCAACAGAGCTATAGAAGAAAAAGTAAGTGCCACCGAAATTTCCGAAAAATATATAGCCGAATGTAAAAAAGATATGGAGGGTATGAATATACTTCCGGCGGATACACATCCACAGGCTACAAAAGAGATAGAAGGCATGATAGATATGATAAAGGATCTTATAGATAAAGGTCATGCCTATGTCTCAAATGACGGTACAGTTTATTTTAGAGTCAAGAGTTTCCCTGAATACGGTAAGCTTTCACATAAGAATATTGATGAATTACAATCCGGACTTAGAGAATTAAAAGTAAGCGGTGAAAATGACAAGGAAGCTTCCTATGATTTTGTACTCTGGAAGCCTAAAAAAGAAGGAGAACCTTATTGGGAGTCACCTTGGAGTGACGGAAGACCGGGATGGCATATCGAGTGTTCTGTCATGAGTAAGAGGTATCTTGGTGAGCAGATCGATATACATGGAGGCGGTGAAGATCTTGTATTCCCTCATCATGAGAATGAGATAGCTCAATCGGAAGCATGCAGTGGTAAGCACTTTGCAAAATATTGGATGCATAATGCATTCCTTAATATTGATAATAAAAAAATGAGTAAGTCTGAAGGGAATTTCTTTACAGTCAGAGATATATCAAAGATGTATGATCTGCAGGTTTTGAGATTTTTCATGCTGAATGCTCATTACAGAAGTCCTCTAAATTTCTCCGCAGAGCTTATGGATAGTGCTAAAAACTCCCTTGACAGAATACTGAATGCGTTTGAAAAATTAAGAAGTTTTGAGGAGAAGGTTTCGGGAGATACAATGACGGAAGCTGAAAGAGCGGATTTTCATGAAGTCATATTAAGTAAGCAAAAGTTTGAGGCTTCTATGGATGACGATTTTAATACTGCTGATGCCATAGCCGCAGTTTTTGAGATAGTAAGGATATCCAATTCAACTGTAAATGAAACCAGCACCTTGTCTTATATCAAGCATACACTTTCTGTACTATCAAAGCTTTGCGATGTTCTGGGTATAAAAACAGAAAGAAAAGAAGTAATACTTGATGAGGATATAGAAAAACTTATAGAAAGCAGAACAGAAGCAAGAAAAAATAAAGACTTCAAACGTGCGGACGAGATAAGAAATGAACTTTTAGAGTTGGGTATCGTACTCGAAGATACAAGAGAGGGCGTTAAGTGGAAGAGAGTTTAGAACTTTTTGAAAAATCTTTCACAGATCCTAAATTGTTCTCTCCCTTGGTACTTGCATTCTTAGGAGATGCGGTTTATGAACTTATAGTACGCAGTATGCTTGTTAATAAAGCTAATAAGCCTGTTAATAAGTTACATAAAGAAAGTTCTTCTTTCGCAAATGCTAAGACGCAGGCAAAGTTTGCACAAATTTTGTGCGAACATTTAAGCGAAGAAGAATTAAGAATCTACAAAAGAGGACGAAATACTCATTCACACAGTGTTGCAAAGAATGCAAGTATAGGTGATTATCGACAGGCTACCGGTTTTGAAGCCTTGCTGGGATATCTGTATCTTCAGGAAAGACACGATAGGATCAAAGAACTCATATATATATGTTTAAAAGAAAAAGGGGAATCTTAACATAGCTTATAAAAGAGGAATGTGAGTTTTTTTAAAAATATTCGGATCAATTGATATATTTTAATAATATAACGGAATTGATTTTAGCACTTTTATAAGTCCACACTGAGGGAGAGAAGATGAAAGAAAATTATATAGAAGGTCGAAATGCCATAATAGAAGCTTTTCGCTCTGATAAAACAATAGATAAGTTGTATGTACAGGAGGGATTAAATGATGCTCCCATCCTAAAAGCAATTAAAGAAGCAAAAAAGCAGGGCAGTATTATAAACTTTGTAACTAAAGAGAAACTCGACCTTATGAGTTCTACAAAAAAACACCAAGGATTGATAGCAAAAACTGCCGAATATTCTTATGTGGAAGTGGAATATATATTAGAAAAAGCAAGGGAAAAAAATGAGAGTCCTTTTATATTTATTCTTGACGGCATAGAGGATCCTTATAATCTTGGTGCTATCATAAGAACCGCTGATCTTTGCGGTGCTCACGGTGTGATCATACCCAAGAACAGAGCGGTAGGGCTTACAGCTGCAGCAGTTAAGGCTTCTGCCGGAGCGGTTAATTTTACTCCGGTAGCAAAGGTGACCAATATTGCCAGAACTATAGACGATCTTAAAAATGAAGGGTTGTGGTTTGTTTGCGCCGACTCCGAAGGTGAACCCATGTACAAACTGGATTTAAAAGGTGCGATAGGTTTGGTCATGGGAAATGAAGCGCATGGGGTCAGTGATCTTGTTAGAAAAAAATGTGACTTTACTGCAAGTATACCCATGTATGGAAATATAGACTCGCTCAACGTATCTGTTGCAGCCGGAGTATTGGCTTATGAGATAGTAAGGCAGAGGAATTTTTAGACTTTTATCTTGTAAAGCAGGCTGTAAAGAACAATTTAATCAATATTAAGAATTACGTTATTAAGAATCATCATAAAACAATATCGATACACTATATATAGTGGTGCAATAAATATTTGCCACTATATAAATATCGAAAATTTGTTTTGTGATGATTTTTTTTATTTTATTTGTAAGTTTTATGTAATTAATCATATTTAAAAAAAGTCCATAAACAGGCACTTGTAAATCTTTGACACTTGACATAAAACTTGTATTTTTTGTCTATTTGTTATATTATATACGCAAAAGTGGGTGAAAGTGGTGAAAAGTGGGTGAAGAATATGTTTATGGGTGAGTTTAATCATAGCTTAGACATAAAGGGAAGGATAATACTTCCCGCTACTTTTCGTGAGCAACTTGGAGCAAATTTTGTTATTACCAAAAGCTTTGATAAATGCCTTTCAATATATGATGAAAGTAATTGGAGTGTACTTCAGGAAAAACTTGCGGCTATGCCCATGATCAATATTGCTGCAAGGAATATAAGACGTATGATAGTTGGAAGTGCTGCGACTCTTACACCGGATAAGCAGGGTAGAATACTTGTTCCGGCGCCTCTTAGAGAGTTTGCAAGTATTGAAAAGGAAGCAGTGTTCATCGGTAACATAGACCATATAGAACTTTGGTCAAAAGAGGCATGGTTATGCGCCTCCGATATAGATCCGGATGAAGCGGCCAATGAATTATATAATTCGGGTATAAGCATATGATATTTGAACATAAATCAGTTTTATTGGATGAAATAATTGAAAATCTGTCAATAAAAGAAGACGGAGTATATGTAGACGGCACTCTTGGCGGAGCCGGGCATGCTATCGAGGTATGTAAGAGATTATCCTCTAAGGGACATTTTATAGGTATAGATCAGGATGAAGATGCTATAAAAAGTTCTGAGATCAGATTACAAGATTACATAGATAGAGTAGATATAGTAAAGAGTAATTATGAAAATATAAAAAGTATACTTGAGTCACTTAACATAGAGAAGGTAGACGGTATATATATAGATCTTGGCGTATCGTCATATCAACTTGACAATGCCGACAGAGGGTTCAGCTACAGGTTCGACAGTGCCTTGGATATGCGCATGGACAAATCTCTTGAGATGACAGCACAAGATATAGTAAATGATTATTCCGAGCATGATCTTTACAGGATCATAAAAAGTTACGGAGAAGATATATTTGCAAAAAACATTGCGAAACATATCGTTATGGCACGAAAAGAAAAAAGAATAAAAACGGGATTTGAGTTGGTTGAAATAATAAAAAGGGCTATACCCAAAAAGTTTCAAATCACTTCAGGGCATCCTGCAAAAAGAACTTTTCAGGCAATAAGGATAGAACTTAATAAAGAACTTGAAGTTTTGGAAAATACTCTTGAGACGATGATAGATTTACTAAAGCCCGAAGGAAGACTTTTAGTAATAAGCTTTCACTCTCTTGAAGATAGAATAGTTAAAAATATTTTTAAAAGATGTGAAAATCCATGTACTTGCCCTAAAAATTTTCCGGTATGTGTATGCGGGAATAAAAGTAAAGGGAAAGTGCTTACCAGAAAACCGATTCTTCCGAGCAATGAAGAGTTGGAAGTCAATCCCAGGGCTAAAAGTGCAAAACTTAGGATTTTCGTAAAAACATAGCTTAATGAGGGACAATAAATGGAAAAAAAAGTAAGAAGGACGCATAAGAATAACTTATCAGCATCATATATATCCGGCACGGCTGTACGTAAATATTCTCCTGCTTATGAGGATAATAGAGAATATACTTACAGATCAAAGAAAGTAAAAGCTGTCAAAGAAAAATATATGGAAGAAATCGATAAGAAAAGACAAAAAGAGCTTTCTTTACAGATGCACCCTGTTTACTTGACTCTTTTAGTAGTAGCATTATTTGTTATTCTTTGCCTTGGATACAATTATCTGTCAATTAATTCTAAAGTAATCAGCGACCTTAAGCAGATCGAGAAGCTTGAAAAAGATCTTGATGTACTTAAATGAGAATGACGGACTTGAAAGCAGTATTAAATCTTTCAGACCGGATCTTGACTATGTATACAAAGTCGCCACAGAAGAACTCGGTATGGTAAAGGCAGACAGAAGCCAAATAAAAACATATACAAATTCTGAGAAAGAGTATGTAAGACAATATGAAGATATACCGTAAAAGCAAAAGAGTTAAAAAAAAGAGTATAGAGATTGAAAAAATAAGAAAAATTTCAAGACATGTAAACAATAAGCTGGTATTTATCTTTTTTGCGATAGTATCAGCTTTATTTTTGTTGGCATTTAAAATTTATTTTATACAGATCAACAATAAAGTAAATTACAGCCAAAAAATACTTTCACAGCAAAAATACGATTCCAGAGATATTCCGTTTCGAAGAGGTGAGATTTTTGACAGAAACGGTAATTTATTGGCAACAAGTAATAAAGTATATAATCTTATCATAGATGCCAGCAAGATCAATTCAGATGTTGATAACTATATGGATCCGACAATTGAGGCATTAAATGAAGTGCTTGGCATTGACAAGGATGAACTAAGGACAACTATTACAGAAAAAGGTGACAACAAATATGTACGTTTTGCCAAAGATCTTACCTACGAGCAAAAGACTGCTTTCGAAGAGAAAAAACAACAGATAAATCAATCCAATAAAGCAAATAAATCAAAACAAAAAGTTGCGGGAGTATGGTTTGAGGAAGCCTACAGCAGAGTTTATCCGAATAATTCATTGGCATGTAATGTTATAGGTTTTTCTTCATCAGAGGACAATGTCGGAATTGGAGGTATAGAACAATACTATAACGATAAACTAACAGGTAACAACGGAAGAGAATACGGTTATCTTAATGATGACTCAAACCTTGAAAGAGTTATAAAAGCTCCCAAAAACGGACTCAGTCTGGTATCTACTATAGATATCAATATACAACAAATAGTAGAAAAACATATACAGCAATGGGAAGAAGAGATGGGGAGCAAGATAACAGCCTGCATTATTATGGATCCAAATAACGGAGAGATACTTGCTATGGCAAGCAGCAGGACTTTCGATCTTAATAATCCCAGAGATCTTACAAAATATTACACCGATTCCGAAATCGAGAATATGAGTGAAGAGCAAAAAACAGAAGCTCTTAATAATATTTGGCTTAATTTTGCCATAAGTTCCACTTATGAACCCGGTTCTCCTTCAAAAATATTTACCGTTGCAACGGCGATGGAAGAGGGAGTTATAAACGGCAATGAAACTTATTATTGCGACGGTTATCAGGTCGTAGGGCAAAGAAAGATACATTGTGCCAATAAAAACGGGCATGGTACTATTACTGTCGAAGAAGCTATAATTCAAAGTTGTAATGATGCTATGATGCAATGGTTTTTGCTATCGGTAAAGATAAATTCAGTAAATTCCAACAACTGTTCGGTTTCGGTAAAAAAACGGATATAGATCTTCCCGGAGAAGCGGATACATCAAAGCTTATACATACATCAGAGACTATGCGAGCCGACGACTTGGCTACAAATTCCTTCGGACAAAACTACAACAGTACTATGATAGAGATGGTTGCCGGATTTGCCTCTGTAATTAACGGAGGTATGTATTATAAACCGCATGTGGTTAAAGAAGTAAGAACGCTGGAGGGAGAGATTATTGACACAGTTGAGCCTCTTTTGATAAGAGAAACAATTTCGCCTTCAACAGCAGAATTTCTTAATAAAGCTATGTATAGAACTGTTGAAGAAGGTACCGGTTTTCCGGCTAAAGTTCCCGGTTATGATGTAGGCGGAAAAACCGGAACCTCTGAAAAATATCCTCGAGGTTCGGGTAATTACATTCTCTCTTTTATAGGTTTTGCTCCTACGGAAAATCCGGAGGTGCTTTGTTACGTTGTAGTTGATGAACCCAATAGTGATGATCAGGCACATTCTTACTTTGCCAGCAGACTTTTTCAAAGAATTATGGCGGAGGTATTGCCATATATGAATGTGTATACAAGCGAAGAAATAAAGGTTGAAAAAGAACAAAAGAAGATAGAAGAGTCTATACAAAACAATGAAAACAGTTCTAAAGTATATGAGACTGATGAGTATGTGGAGCCCGACATAACAACATTTGAAGAGGAGATAAGCGCTCCTGAAAATGAAGAAATCATAGAAAAATCAACCAGGGAGCAGGTAAGTGAAAGCACGAAAGAAAGTACTAAAGAAAGCTCAAAGGTACCGAAGGAATCAAGTTCTGTGAGTACAAATACCGAAAACTGATATACGATCTTCGAAGCTATAAACCATTTGAAAATCGACTTATAATAAGTTATACTATATTTTATTATAAGCTTTTTAGCAAAGCGAAAGGAATATTGCTTTATGATAAATGATAGTATAGTGGCACTTCTTATAAGTTTTACCTGCACCGCTGTTTGTTGTCCCCTACTGATACCTGTTTTATATAAATTCAAGTTCGGTCAACAAGTAAGAGATGACGGTCCGCAGGCACATCTTAAAAAAAGCGGTACACCTACGATGGGTGGTATTATGATATTACTCGGCATAATCGCAGGAAGTTTATTTTATATTAATAAATACACATTGGTACTGCCTGTACTGTTATTTACAGTAGCTTACGGAGTAATAGGTTTTTTAGATGATTTTCTAAAGATAAAAAAGAGAAAATCGGAAGGACTTAAAGCTTACATAAATTTATCTTGCAAATAATACTTACAGCGCTATTCGTTTACTATCTTCATGTGCAAAAAACAGCGGATACTATGCTTATACCGTTTACCGGATCACTTAGTACGGGATATATGTTGCATACCGGAATATTTTTTATTCCTTTGGTATTTTTTATAGTTTTGGGTACAGACAACGGCGTTAATTTTACCGACGGAGTAGATGGACTTTGTACCTGTGTTACAATAATCGTTTCAATATTTTTCGGAGTTATAGCTATCAGGGAGAATATAATGATAAGCCCTGTTATAGGAGCTGTTATAGGAAGTCTTACGGGCTTTCTTATTTATAATACCAATCCGGCAAAGGTATTCATGGGTGATACCGGATCTTTGGCACTTGGAGGCTTTGTTGCTTCGACCGCACTGGTTATGCAACTGCCGTTATTTATTGCGATCGTAGGCTTCATATATCTTATAGAAGTCGTTTCGGTAATAATACAGGTAGGATATTTTAAAGCTACTAAAGGTAAGAGATTTTTCAAGATGGCACCTATACATCACCATTTTGAACTTTCCGGATGGTCGGAAACTAAAGTTGTAACAATATTCAGTATAGTTACCGCTATACTGTCTCTTTTGTTATATCTCGGATTTAACAGATAAATTAAATGGAAAGAGGTTTTTATGAAAGATATAGTTATGGTTGCAGGTATGGGAAAAAGTGGAATATCTGCGGCAGAGCTTATACTTAACATAGGCGGAAGAGTATTGCTTTATGACAGCAATGAGACATTGGATCGTGAGACCGTTCTTTCCAAGTTTGATGAAGACAATGTTAAAAATATAAATGTGAAACTTGGAAAACTTAATGAAGAAGATATAAAAGATATTCGTGTATGTGTAATGAGTCCCGGAATAAGCTTGGAAACCGACTTTGTAAAGTTGCTTTTAACACACAGAATACAGTTATGGTCTGAAATACAACTTGCTTATTTTGTGGCTAAAGGAAAGATTATGGCAATTACGGGTACTAACGGTAAAACAACTACGACCGCTTTATTGGGTGAGATAATGAAGCGTAAATATGAAAAATGTTTTGTTGTGGGCAATATCGGTATACCGTATACACAAATCGCTTTGGATACTGATGAAAATTCTGTTACTGTTCTTGAAGTATCAAGTTTCCAATTGGAGACTATAATAGATTTTAAGCCTAATGTATCGGCTATACTTAACATTACGCCTGATCACTTAAACAGACACCATACTTTTGAAAATTATTCCGCGATCAAAAAGGAAATATGCATGAATCAGACCGCTCAGGATCATTGTATACTGAATTATGATGACGAGCAGCTTAGAGAATTCGGAGACAGTGGAGAATGTAAGGCAAAAGTTGTATTCTTTTCGGTAAAGAATACACTTAAAGAAGGAGTCTATGTAGATAATAATACTGTGTATTACTCAAGCCCCGCAAAGAAGGTTGCCGTTTTATCATTAGACGAGGTGCAGCTTCTCGGAAGACATAATCATGAAAATATTTGTGCCGCTGTTGCTATGGCTGTTGTTGAGGGTGTGGATATTGATGATATAAGACAAGCCTGTTATGAATTTAAGGCAGTGGAACACAGGGTTGAATTTGTAAGAGAAAAGTACGGTGTAAAGTATTATAACGATTCCAAAGCCACCAATCCGGATGCTGCGATCCAAGGACTTAATGCTATGCCCGGACCAACTATACTTATTGCCGGGGGATATGATAAGCAGTCCGTATATGATGAATGGGCAAAACTATTTAAAGATAAATTAAAATATTTGGTACTTATAGGAAGTACAAGAGATAAGATAGCAGAGTGCGCAAAGAAGCACGGTTTTAATAATATCATGTATGCGGAGACTTTACAGGAGGCTGTTAGGGTTTGTGACTCTTATGCGGACAAAGGGGATTATGTTTTACTTTCACCTGCATGTGCAAGTTGGGGGATGTTCGATAATTATGAGCAAAGAGGAGATATATTTAAGTCTTGCGTAAAAGCCTTATAATTAAGTGGAGTTTAAAATGCAAGAAAAGAAGGTTAGAAAAAAATATTATGACTACAGTTTATTACTTTCTATAATAATTCTGGTAACGTTCGGACTTATTATGATATATTCGGCGAGTTCCTTTTCAGCTCAACTTGAATTTAAAGATTCGGCATATTATATAAAACGACAAGGTTTTTTTACAATACTTGGTTTTATAGCAATGTTTGTGGTTTCAAGGATCGATTATCACAGAATACTTAAATTTGACAAGGCTATATATGCGTTATCGGTTATTTTGCTTATTGCCGTATTTGTGGTGGGTGTGGAGCGTAACGGAAAAAAACGCTGGCTTAAGTTCGGACCTGTAACGATACAACCTGCAGAGATCGCAAAACTTGCTTTGATCTTATGTATGAGTGTGCTTATCTATGAATTATATAAACAAATAGATACTAACAAAGCATTGTTCAAATTATCATACTTTGTAGTACCGTTGGTTTTATTAATAATTCCCAACAACATGAGTTCGGCTATAATAGTCGCACTTATACCTTTGTTTATGCATTTTAGTGTTTCAAAGAATATATTCCATTATGTACTTTTTGTTATCTTTGTAGGTTTGGTTGTGTGGCAAGCACTGCCTATTGCAACATTCTTAAATAAAATACATTTGGTACAAAACTATCAATTGCAGCGTATAATAGTCTGGAAAAATCCCGAAGCAGATCCTACAGCACACGGATTTCAGGTTTTACAAGGACTTTATGCTATAGGTTCCGGAGGTTTTTTCGGAAGAGGTATGGGTGCAGGTATGCAGAAGTTCCTTTTACCGGAATCTCAAAATGATATGATATTTTCAATAATTTGTGAAGAGCTGGGACTGTTCGGAGCCGTTACGATAATGTTGATCTTTATTTTTTTACTCTATCGTTGTATGGTCATAGCTTCTTTGGCAAAAGATCTCAAGGGTAGCATGATAGTTATAGGAGTAATGGGACACATAGCCATACAGCTTCTGCTTAACATATCGGTAGTTACGGGACTTATACCCAATACGGGAATAGGGCTTCCGTTTATAAGTTACGGAGGTACTTCACTTTTATTTCTTATGATAGAAATGGGGTTGGTTTTTTCGGTTGCAAAAAGCATAACCGTAGATAATAAAAATAAGTCCGGTAAAGCGTTTTCCCGTAAATAAATTTATTCAAGTATAAAATAAAAAGATGAAAAGATTTAAAAAAAGGTATATAATAGGTGCTATAATAGTGTTGTTCATTCTGCCTTTATCATTAATTAAAATAGATAAGGTAGTTGTGAGCGGTAATTCATGGTATAATAATGAGGAAATTGAAGCTCTTGTTTTTACTAAACCATTAGACAGGTATTTTCTATATTCATTTATTAAGGATAAGTTAAGCAAGAAAAGGAACATTCCGTTTATACAGGAGTATAAGTCGGTTTGGAGATCACCCTCAACAGTTGAGATAGTAGTGTATGAAAAAAGCATATTGGCTGCAGTAAGATATATGAATCTTTACATGTATTTTGATAAAGATGGTGTAGTACTGGAAAGTTCGTCGGAAAAAATTGATAAAATTCCTGTCATAGAAGGGCTTGAACTTAGCAGCATAGTGCTATATAATAAACTTCCTGTAGAAGATGAGTATATGTTCAGCAGACTTGTAAGTCTTGTACAATCCCTATCAAATTATAATATATTTGCGGAACGTATATTGATATATTCTCAAAATCAAGTGATCCTATACATAGGAGATATAGAGGTGCACTTAGGTATTTTGAATAATATTGAAGAAAAGATAGCGGTTCTTAATAATATATTTCCTGAGATCTCGGGTCAGAAAGGGATATTATATATGAACAAATACAATAATAACGAATCTTATACTTTTGAGCAGAAAAAGATAGGTAAGTGATTTTTTTTGTTTTTTTATATAACGGCTTTTTTATAAACTGTTTACATTGTATTAATCAAAAAAATAAAAAAATCAAAAAAATAATTACAGTTGATATTTTCTTCTAAACATATTATCATGTAAATTATTAAACAGCATTAAATTGGGCAAATCCGAAAAATTGTAGTCGGGAGGAATAGAACTTGTTTGAGATACATATTGATTCAACAGAAAATGCAGCAAAAATAATTGTAATTGGTGTTGGCGGTGCAGGTAACAATGCAGTAAACCGTATGATAGACGAGAGTATAGTCGGAGTGGAATTTATAGGCGTTAATACCGATAAACAGGCACTTGAGTCTTGTAAGGCTCCTACCTTGCTACAAATCGGTGAAAAGGTAACAAAGGGGCTTGGTGCAGGAGCTAAACCCGAGGTGGGTGAAAAGTCTGCCGAGGAAAGTGCTGAGGATATCGCCGCTCACTTAAAGGGAGTGGACATGGTCTTTGTAACCTGCGGTATGGGTGGCGGAACCGGAACCGGTGCGGCACCTGTAATTGCAAGAATTGCAAAGGAGATGGGTATACTTACTGTAGGTGTAGTGACCAAACCTTTCGGTTTTGAAGGTAAGCAAAGAATGAGTAAGGCTCTTTCCGGTATTGAAAGACTTAAATCCAATGTTGATACACTTATAGTTATTCCTAACGATAAGCTTCTCGGTCTGGTTGACAGAAGGATCCGTTTGGAGGAAGCTCTTAAAAAGGCTGATGAGGTTCTGCAACAGGCAGTACAGGGTATCACAGACCTTATAAATGTTCAATCGCTTATAAATCTGGACTTTGCCGATGTTCAAACAGTGATGAAGGACAAAGGTATCGCTCATATAGGTATAGGTTTCGGTACCGGAGATGATAAGGCTGTTGATGCCGTAAGACAGGCAGTTCAGTCTCCGCTCCTTGAAACAACCATAGAGGGTGCAAGCGATGTTATTATCAACCTTTCGGGTGATATAAGTCTTATAGAGGCTGATGAAGCGGCTGAGTATGTTAAGGATATGGTAGGAGAGGATGCCAATATAATATTCGGTGTTACTGATGATCAGGGTGTTCAAGATCAAGTTACCATAACCGTTATAGCAACAGGTCTTGAGGAGCATGTGGAGACCGATCAGGTATCCAGCATTATGAAGGGCTTCGCTCAAAGAAGAAACCTTACACCTCCTACAAGTAACATAAGCACTATGGGGGCTTCAAGAGCTCAGACAACACCACAACCGAGCAGAAATCTCGGAAATATATCTAATGTAAATAATCAGAGCAGAACAAATGCTCCTTTGGAAACTATCAATTTTGATACCTTGCCTCCGTCAAGAGAGGATGAGAGTGTTAACATTAATCTAAATAATACAACAAGAACAGAGCCTACATACAGTAGACCTCGTACGACCAGGGAAACTACTCTTAATGTTCCCGATTTCTTAAAAGACAGACATTCAGACAGAAATTAACTATATATAAAGACAGGCTACAAGATAGAAAAATCTATTTTATAGCCTGTCTTTATATTGAAAAATATTTTTCATTATCATTAAAACAAAAAAATCTGTTTTTATCGAAAAGTCTTAAAAGCTATAAAAGCTTTTTTACTTTTAGACATATACAGATTTCTTAGTAATACAAGTTAATTTACGATTTTTTAGAATAAAATATTATTAAACAGCAAAAAAGCTCCGGGATATACCGAAGCTTATCTTTTATGCATGTTCATAATACAGAATTAAGCACGCTCAACCTTGCCTGAACGAAGACATGAAGTACAAACACACATCTTCTTTGAACCACCTGCAGTTTTTACTCTTACTGACTTGATATTTGCTTTCCATATTTTGTTGGATCTTCTATGTGAATGGCTCACACTGTTACCAAAGTGAACTGCTTTTTCGCATACTGCACATTTTGCCATGCTTAACACCCCCTTAATTAGGATTAGGATTTAAAACCCATAACGGATATATGATATCAAAAATATATACTATTTGCAAGTATTAATTAAATAAAACTTCCATTTTATATTAAAATAGAGTATACTAGACGAAGTGTTATAAAATTGCATTACATCACTTTGATTAAACGGAGGTTAATTGCATGGGCAAAGGAGTATTAACTACTAATATGGGTGAGATAAGCATATCTAATGATGTTATAGCATTTTATGCAGGACTTCAAGCCTTGGAATGTTTCGGTATAGTCGGTATGGCGGCTGTCAATGTCGGCGACGGACTTGTGAAGCTTCTTAAAGGTGACAATGTTTCTAAGGGAGTATGGGTTAACGTTAAAGACAATAGACTTAGTATTGACTACCATGTAATAGTTGCATATGGAGTCAGCATAATGGCTGTATCGGAAAATTTAAGAGAAAATGTAAAATATAAGTTGGAAAAATTCACCGGTATGTCGGTGGATAAGATCAATATATACGTCGAGGGCGTTAGAGTCATAGACTAAGGAGGTAAAATAGGTGAGCTTAACACAGCTTAATTCAATAGAATTAAAAAAAGCCTTTATTTTAGGTGCTAAGAATTTAGAGGCAAAAAAAGACTGGATTAATGAGTTAAATGTTTTCCCGGTTCCTGACGGGGATACCGGAACCAATATGACTATGACCATAATGTCAGCAGTAAAAGAAGTAAGTGCGTCATCAGATGACATGAAAAGTGTATGCAAAGCGATATCTTCAGGTTCATTAAAGGGAGCCAGAGGTAATTCCGGTGTTATACTTTCACAGCTTTTAAGAGGCTTTACAAAGGTAGCCGCAGACTATGAAAGCTTAGATACCATGATTTTGAGCATAGCATTGGAAAAGGCTACGGAGACCGCTTATAAGGCTGTTATGCGTCCTAAGGAAGGTACTATACTTACCGTAGCCAAGGCTATGAGCACTAAAGCACTGGAGATCTATGAAGATTTTGACGATGTTCGTGAATTTATAAAAGCGGTTCTTGATGCCGGTGATGAAGCTTTGGCAAAAACTCCGGAACTTCTTCCCGTATTAAAACAGGCGGGAGTTGTAGATTCGGGCGGTCAAGGTCTTATGGAAATAATACGTGGAGTATATGATTCCGTTATGGGTAAGGAACTTGACTACAGCAGTATTGAAGTTTCTAAGGCTAAAACTCCTGTAAAAATGGGAATGCATATATCTAAGGGAGATGTAGATACCGCTAATATCAAGTTCGGATATTGTACTGAATTTATAATTAATCTCGATAAAGAATTTAAAGAAGAAGATGAGCACAGCTTTAAGGCATTCCTTGAAACTATAGGTGATTCATTGGTATGTGTATCGGATGATGAAGTTGTTAAGATACATGTTCATACCAATGATCCGGGACTTGCATTACAAAGAGCTTTGGGTTACGGATCTCTGACTCGTATTAAAATCGATAATATGAGGGAACAGCATGAAGAACAGCTCTTGAAAGAAATGATAGAGAGCGGAGAAGTTGAAGTCAACGATGCTCAAGAAGAGCCTAAAAAGAATGTTGAATTAAAAGAATACGGATTTATAAGTGTTTCATCGGGTGAAGGTTTAAGTGATATTTTTAAAGGTCTTGGAGTAGATGAGATCATAGAAGGTGGTCAAACAATGAACCCAAGTACAGAAGATATACTTTTAGCAATAGATAAAGTTAATGCAAAGAATATCTATGTACTGCCCAACAATAAAAATATTATTTTAGCTGCAAACCAGGCTTCTGAACTTATACAGGATAAGAACATAATGGTAGTTCCTACCAAAACGATACCGCAAGGACTTAGTGCGGTAATAGCTTTTATGCCTAATATCAATAGTGAAGAAAACCTTGAAAATATGAAGGAAGAAATCAATAACGTAAAGAGCCTTCAAGTAACTTATGCCGTGAGAACAACTTCTATTGATGATTTTGAAATAGAAGAAGGGGATATAATGGCAATAGGAGATAGCGGTATTGTAAGTGTAGGTAAATCCATAGATGAAACCTTACTTGATGGTCTTGCAAAACTTATAGATGATGACACTGAACTTGTAAGCCTGTATTATGGTGCCGATATCAAAGAAGAAGAGGCTGAAAAACTTAAAGGAAGATTGAGTGATATATACAATAATATAGATATTGAACTTAACAAAGGAAGTCAAGCGGTATATTATTATATAGCATCAGTCGAATAGATCATAGAGCTTTTACAAGATAAGGTATTTTATTTTGTAAAAGCTTTTAACTTTATTATGCCTTATACGGGATATTTAATAATCAAGTAGATACTTAGCGTAATAAACAAAAAAATATATATCGCTATAATTAAATTTGTGCTATAGTATAGGTTAGTATTTGTGTGGAGAAATGAATGAAAAATTTATACATAGCTGAAAAACCCTCTGTTGCCAATGAATTTGCCAAAGCACTAAAACTTAATACTAAAAAGAAGCAGGGTTTTTTAGAGGCGGATAACGCTATCATCACATGGTGCGTAGGTCATCTTATAACGATGAGTTATCCGGAAAGTTACGGGGAACAATATAAAAGATGGTCTCTGGATACCCTGCCTTTTTTGCCCGAAGTCTTCAAATATGAAGTTATTGATACCGTAAAGGCACAATACAAAACAGTAAGTGCCTTACTCAACAGAGATGATGTCAACTGTATCTATATATGTACCGACTCCGGAAGAGAGGGAGAATATATATATAGACTTGTTGATAATATGGCTAAGGTAAATAAGCAGAGAAAAAGAGTCTGGATAGACTCTCAAACCGAAGAAGAGATATTAAGGGGTATAAAAGAAGCAAAAGATTGGTCTTATTATGATAATCTTGCAACGTCAGCATATTTGAGAGCTAAAGAAGATTATCTTATGGGTATTAACTTTTCCAGGCTGCTTACATTAAAATATTCAAATACATTGGCTAATCTATTAAAAAAGGATAGAGTAGTCTTAAGTGTAGGTCGGGTAATGACCTGTGTAGTCGGTATGGTAGTAAGAAGAGAAAGGGAGATAAGAAACTTTCAAAAAACTGTATTTTATAAGATCGTTGCCAAATTATCATTTGAGAATAATGCCAATTTTATAGAGGGGGAATTTAAAGCGACAGAGGGTAGCAAATATCTAAATTCGCCTAAGCTTTATAAAGATAACGGCTTCCTGAAAAAGGAAGATGCTGATAGATTTATATCCGAATTAAAACCCTACAATAAAGCTAAGGTACTTGAGAACAAGAAAAAGAAAGAGATAAAAAATCCTCCTTTATTGTATAATCTTGCGGAGCTTCAAAATGATTGCTCAAAAAAATTCAAGATAAGCCCTGATGAAACTCTTAAAATTGCTCAAAAGTTATATGAAAGAAAGTTACTTACTTATCCCAGAACCGATGCAAGAGTATTGTCCAAGGCTGTTGCAAAGGAAATATATAAAAATCTTGCCGGACTTAAAAAGTATGAGACTTTGAATAAGGAAATCGAAGAAGTTCTAGATAACGGGCTTTATAAGAACCTTGAGAAGACAAGATATGTTGATGATAAGAAAATTACCGACCACTATGCTATAATACCTACAGGACAGGTTGGTCTGTCAGGACTTACACCTTTGGAACTTAAGGTTTTTGAACTTATTTGCCGAAGATTTGTAAGTATATTTTATCCTCCGGCGGAATATATTAAGTACAATATAGAGAGTCTGATAGAGAAAGAACATTTCTTTACCGCTTTTAAGTTACTTACGAAAACAGGTTACCTTAAGATTTTGGAAGCGGAGCCGGAAAAAGTAGGTAATAGCGGTGATACTGAGGATACAAAAAATTTTGATCCTTATTTTATAAACTTGCTAAACTCTATCAAAAAAGGTAGTATACTGAATGTTGAAGACATGTATACAAAAACCGGAGAAACTTCCGCACCGAAAAGATATACTTCCGGTTCTATGATACTTGCAATGGAGAATGCCGGACAGCTTATAGAAGACGAGGAACTTAGGAGTCAAATAAAATCAAGCGGTATAGGTACATCGGCAACAAGAGCCGAGATACTAAAAAAACTGATTACTATAAAGTACCTTTCTCTAAATCCTAAGACTCAGGTAATTACGCCAAGTCTTTACGGGGAGATGGTCTACGAAGCGGTCTATAATTCTATCAGGCAACTGCTAAACCCCGCCCTTACGGCAAGCTGGGAGAAAGGGCTTTCCATGATTACGGAAGGCAGCATTAACTCAAAAGAATATATGGATAAGCTTGAACATTTTGTAAAAAGTAAGGTGCTGGCAGTAGCAAACTTAAACAATCAATATAGCCTTAATAAGGCATATCAGGATATATATAAACATTATAATTAGACCTAAGGAGAAAAGTATGACAAAACAAGAAGTAAGGTCTTTGGAGTTATTTGATTTATCTAAAACCATAGCTAGGGAGCTTTTTGAAAAACACAGTTATCCATGGGAGGTTTTGGCTGAACTGGAAAGCTTTATATTGGAGCTTGGTAAAAAGCTCGATCCTAATGAATATGATAAAAAAGGTGATGATATTTGGATACATAAGACAGCAAAGATAGCACCTACAGTGTCATTAAAAGGTCCTGCAATAATATGCGAAGGTGCGGAGCTTAGACAATCCGCCTTTATAAGAGGTTCTGTAATAATTGGAAGAAGAAGTATAGCCGGTAATTCCTGTGAGTTTAAAAATTCTGTTTTATTTGATGATGTACAGACTCCGCATTATAACTATGTCGGAGATTCTGTTTTGGGACATAGATCTCACATGGGAGCCTCCTCACTTACAAGTAATGTAAAGTCTGATAAATCCTTGGTTAAGATACATCTTGGAAATGAAGACCTGGAGACCGGCAGAAAAAAAGTCGGTGCAATACTTGGGGACTATGTGGAAGTAGGATGCGGATCTGTATTAAATCCGGGTACAGTAGTAGGGAAAAACAGTATAATCTATCCTTTATCAAGCGTAAGAGGAACTGTTCCGGCTGATAGTATATACAAGTCTAAAGATGATATTGTAAAGAGGCATTAATCAAAAGAAAATAAATCAATTTACAGAAAGGACTCAAATTATGAAAAAAGAAGTTGTTTTACAAAGAATGAAGGAAGATTGTTTAATAGCTGTTATTCGTGCGAAAAATAAAGAGCAGGGCGAAAAATTGGTAGACTCCATAATAAAGGAGGAATTAACTTTATTGAAATAACCATGACCATGGACGAGGGCAATCCTGTTGAATTTATTGCTTTCCTTGCTCAAAAGTATAAGGATAATCCTAAGATAGTTATAGGTGCAGGTACGGTACTTGATCCTGAAACAGCAAGACTTGTGATCCTTGCAGGTGCAAACTACGTAGTAAGTCCTGCTTTCAATCCTGAAACTATCAAGTTATGTAACAGATACAGAGTTCCGGTACTGCCGGGAGTTATGTCTCCGACAGAAGCGGTAATGGCTTTAGAAGCCGGATGTGATGTGATCAAGCTCTTCCCTGGTAATATATTGGGTCCTGCAGCCATAAGCACATATAAAGGACCACTTCCCCAGGGTGAGTTTATGCCTAGCGGAGGAGTTGATGTAGATAATGTAGATAAATGGCTTAAAGCCGGTGCGTATGCGGTAGGTACAGGTTCAAGCCTTACCAAGGGTGCAAAGACCGGTGATTTTGATGCCGTAGAAGCTAAGGCAAAAGAATTTGTCGAGGCTGTAAAGAAAGCTAGAAGTTAATATCGGAGGTTTATAATAATATGTCAAGAGTTTTTGAAGGTGCAGGTATCGCACTTATTACTCCATTCAATGAGGATGGGAGTGTTAATTATGAAAAATTAAAAGAACTCATAGAGGATCAAATAGCTAATAAAACTGATGCTATAATCATATGCGGTACTACCGGAGAACCCTCTACACTAACCATAGAAGAGCATTTGGATGTAATAGAAGCTGCTGTAAAGTTTGTTAATAAGAGAATTCCGGTCATAGCAGGTTCAGGTTCCAATTGCACTCAAACTGCTGTATATCTTTCCACAGAAGCTGAAAAAAGAGGCGTTGACGGTCTTTTGGTAGTTTCACCTTATTATAATAAGGCGACTCAAAAAGGACTTATAAATCATTTTTCTACGATTGCAGCCTCAGTTAAAATACCGATAATATTATACAATATACCGGGTAGGACCGGTGTTACTATCAAGCCGGAGACTATTAGTTATCTGGTAAGAAATGTAGAGAATATCGTTGGTGTAAAAGAAGCTTCCGGGGATATGTCTGCCATTGCCAAAACATTCCACCTATGTCACGATATAGATATTGCTGTTTATTCGGGTAATGACGATCAGATAATACCTATTATGTCACTTGGTGGTGTGGGAGTTATATCGGTATTAAGTCATGTGGCTCCAAGACAAACTCATGAAATGTGTAGAGCTATGCTTGACGGAGATGTAAAACGGCTGCAAGAATGCAGCTTGAGGCTTTAGATGTTATCAACAACCTCTTTACGGAAGTCAACCCTATACCTGTAAAAGCCGCTCTCAATATGCAGGGTAAGGATGTAGGAGGTCTCAGACTTCCGCTTACATACATGGAAGAAGAACATCAAAAGGCACTTGAAAAAAGTATGAGAGAGTATGGTATATTATGATAAAAGTCTTATTAAACGGATGTCTGGGTGCTATGGGACTGGTGATATCCGATCTTATTCAAAACGTAACTGATATGCAAATAGTTGCCGGAATAGACAGAAGATGTAAAGAAGCAGATTTTAAACCCAGATATGAATACAAGGTATACGAAAGTCCTTTTGATGTAGAAGAAGAAGCGGATGTCTGTATAGATTTTTCTTCTGCATCCGCAGTTGAGGGTATATTGAAATATTGCTCTGATAAGAAATTACCTTTAGTCCTTTGTACTACTGGTTTAAGTGAAGATCAGTTATTGCACGTCAAGGAAATTTCAGCTTCTGTTGCGATTTTGCGTTCCGCTAATATGTCAATAGGAGTCAATCTACTGCTTAAACTGGTAGCACAGGCAACGAAAGCATTAGAGAATAAAAATTTTGACATAGAGATAGTAGAAAAGCATCATAACAGAAAACTTGATGCCCCCAGCGGTACAGCACTTGCTTTAGCCGATGCCGCAAATGATGCTTCCGATATTGCTTTTGAATACAATTTTTCAAGGGCTGACAGAAGAGCGAAAAGACCAGTAAATGAGATAGGTATTTCTGCCGTAAGAGGCGGTAGTATAGTCGGAGAGCATGATGTGATATTTGCGGGAGAGGATGAGGTCATAACCTTGTCTCATAATGCTTACTCAAGAGGTATTTTTGCAAAAGGCGCTGTTGAAGCTGCAAGGTTTTTATATGATAAACCGGCAGGTATGTACAGTATGTTTGATGTGCTCTAAACCGTCAGATATACATAAAATATTTACTAATTTATGATAAAAAGATATTTGTATTTATTTGCATAAATAACATTGCCTAAATTATATATCTTTTATATAATCGTATATTGGTAAAGTAAACTTCAATACTTTAATGTGAAAGGAATACATTATGGAAAAGCTTGAACAATTATATGAAGGCAAAGCTAAGAAAGTATTTAAAACAAATGATCCGGATGTTCTCATTGTATCATATAAAGATGATGCAACAGCATTTAACGGTGAAAAAAAAGGTACTATAGTCGGAAAAGGTGCTATTAATAACCGTATGACTAACCATATTTTCAAACTTTTGGAAGCAAAAGGTGTGCCTACTCATTATATTAATGAGATCAATGATACCGATACTGAAGTTAAAGCAGTTAGTATAGTTCCTTTGGAAGTTATCGTAAGAAATTATTCAGCAGGAAGTTTTGCTAAAAAACTCGGTATGGAAGAAGGAATCAAATTAAAAGTACCTACCCTTGAATTTTCATATAAGGATGATGCTTTAGGTGATCCTTTCATCAACGGATATTATGCACTGGCACTGGATCTTGCGAGCCAGGAAGAAATAGATAAGATTGCAAGCTATGCATTTAAGGTAAATGAAGTTCTTATTGAATATTTTGCAAAACTCGGTATAGATCTTATAGATTTTAAGATCGAGTTCGGAAGATATCACGGTGATATAATACTTGCCGATGAGATCTCACCGGATACTTGCAGATTATGGGATAAAGATACTCACGAAAAACTTGATAAAGACAGATTCAGAAGAGATCTCGGTCATGTTGAAGATGCATATAAGGAAGTTTTCAAGAGATTAGGTATAGAGTAAGATATTTATTATAAAGGAGGTTCGGGAAATGAACTATTTAGAAATTGAGAAGGTTATAGGCAGAGAAATTCTTGATTCCAGAGGAAATCCTACTGTAGAAGCTGAAGTTTGGCTTTATGACGGTACTATAGGAAGAGGTACTGCACCAAGCGGTGCTTCTACAGGAGAATTCGAAGCTTTGGAGTTAAGAGACGGTGATAAGTCTCGTTACCTCGGAAAAGGTGTTTCAAAAGCTGTTGAGAATATCAACACTATAATAAACGACACATTAGAAGGAATGAATGCTGCAGATATCTATGCTATAGATAAGGCTATGATAGCTGCCGACGGTACCAAGGACAAGTCAAAGCTCGGTGCCAATGCCATACTTGCAGTATCCATAGCTGCCTCAAGGGCTGCGGCTGAGTCTATGTGCTTACCTTTATATAGATTTTTAGGAGGAGTTTCAGGAAACAGACTTCCTGTTCCGATGATGAATATATTAAACGGTGGTGCTCATGCAAGTAACACTGTAGATATACAGGAATTTATGATCATGCCTGTAGGTGCAAAAAGTTTCAAAGAAGCTTTGAGATGGTGTGCCGAAGTGTTCCATTCACTTGCTAAGATCCTTAAATCTGAAGGTCTTGCTACATCAGTAGGAGATGAAGGTGGATTTGCTCCTAATCTTAAGAGTGATGAGGATGCTATTAAATACATACTTAAAGCAGTTGAAGCAGCCGGCTATAAGGCAGGTACAGACTTCATGATAGCTATCGATGCCGCTTCAAGCGAGTGGAAGACCGGTACTATCGGAAAGTATAAGCTTCCTAAGGCAGGTACCGAGTTTACGGCTACAGAGCTTATAGCTTATTGGAATGACTTGGTTGAAAAGTATCCTATCATTTCTATCGAAGACGGTCTTGATGAAGAAGACTGGGAAGGCTGGAAGGAGCTTACCAAGGAGCTTGGTGGTAAGGTACAGCTTGTAGGAGACGACTTATTCGTTACCAATACCGAGAGACTTTCAAAAAGGCATCGAAATCGGTGCAGGTAACTCAATACTTATCAAACTTAACCAGATAGGTTCGGTTTCAGAGACACTTGAGGCTATTAAGATGGCTCACAAGGCAGGATATACCTCAATATCTTCACACCGTTCAGGTGAAACAGAAGATACCACTATAGCAGATCTTGCGGTTGCACTTAACACTTGCCGATCGAAAACAGGTGCTCCAAGCAGATCTGAGCGTGTTGCTAAATACAATCAGCTTCTCAGAATAGAAGAAGAACTGGGTGAAGCGGCTGTATATCCGGGAATAGCAGCATTTAACGTAAAGAGATAATTAATGATAGTAAATAAAATACTTCAAGACCTGTTGAATTTGTCATGGAGTATTTTACTTATATGGTGAGAAAATGGAAAGAAAAATACTTTTAGTAATTGATATGCAAAATGATTTTGTCGACGGTGTACTTGGTACTAAAGAGGCAGTTTCGATAGTTCCCTTAGTAGTAAAAAAAGTTGAGCAACTTATGTCTGAGGGTTATGAAGTTATTTTTACAAAAGATACTCATTATGAAGGATATTTATCAACTCAAGAAGGAATCAATCTGCCTGTTAAGCATTGTATCAAGCCTGAACACGGTTGGGAACTTGTTGAAGAACTTAAGGATATACAAAGTAAGCATAACTTGAAAGTGGTTGAGAAACCCGGATTTGGAAGTATGGAACTTGCGAATTGGTTGAAAAATGAGGATATAAAAGATCCTATTAAAGAAATTGCTTTCCTGGGACTTTGTACTGATATTTGTGTGGCTTGTAATGCACTTTTGATTAAAGCTGCTTTACCTGAGGTCTTACTGAAAGTTTATTCGGACTGTTGTGCCGGAGTAACTCCGGCTGCTCATAAAGCTGCACTTCAAACTATGGCAAGTTGTCAAATAAAGATCGAAGAGTAGTCAAAGATGATAAGATCAAGTGGATATATTTGATTACTGTCTGCTTTTAACTGATATAAAAAGAGAGGAGTAAAAATTATTACCCCTCTCTTTTTAACTATTCGCTAAACTCATGTTTAACGAATAGTTAGGTGTGATTTTGTTTGATTTCCTTTAATTCGCATTTGAATCCGTAGTCTTTTCCTTTTCCGGAACTTCTTTAGTTGCAAGTCCGCTTTTTTCTTTAATCGTGTTACTTATATCTATTAATTCTCTGCTCGGTTCATATACTTTATCTTTATATAAGATCTCATGTAATTTTCTAACGTTACTTTCTAATGTTACAGGTATTACATAATTAAGTTTACCTATATCTTTAGTATCTTTGTCAAAAGGAAAACCAAGACTTTCGATCAATCTATAGTCCTCAGCATCTTTGATAAAAGGCAGGAGGTCATCTACCGAAATACTGCTTGATATTTCAGGATATACACTCAACACAAGATTTTTCAGTGTATTGAAGTCAGATCGTTTTGCTTTATCAAGGGCTAAGTCTGCAATTTTTCTCTGTCTTTCAGTTCTGTTAAAATCAGTATCCATCAGCCTGAGTCTCGCATAAGCAACAGCTTGTACGCCGTCCAAATGATGTTCACCCGGATATGCCAGTTGATAGGATCCAATACCGGTAGATTCTACAGTCTCAGTTATAAATGAATTGATATATTCAAACTCCGATTCCGTGATCTCTACATCGACTCCACCCAGTATATTAATAGCATCAACAACTGATTTCCAGTTAAACGTGATATAATCATCAATTTTCATATCTAACATACGCTCTAATGTTTCTACAGCTTGTTTATGACCACCTAAAAATATGCTTCATTCAGTTTATGATACTTTCCGCTTGCATCGATCATACTGTAGGTATCTCTGTATATTGATATAAGTTGTATCTCTTTTGTCTCTCTGTTTATATTGCAGATAATATCAACATCCGCTAAAGCGCCTGCCTCAGTATTTCCTTCTCTTGAGTCGACACCGAATATAGCTATTGTATAATAGCCGCTTTGCTTATATAAAAAACCGTAAGCAAAGTATGAAAAACCTAAAAGAAGTGCTAAAAGGAAAACTGTCCCGAATATCTTTTTGAACTTACCGGATCTTTTTACTGGTTTTGATTTTTGCACAGTTTCACTATGTTTTTTTTCATGTCTTACTATAGGTATAGGTTGTTTCTTCCTTTTTACAGATGTAGATTTTTGTTGAGAGACAGGTTTTTGTCTGGGTACTTTTTTTATATGCTGTATACTTTGTTTGACTTCCTTAGGCTTTTTTTTCTTAATAACTTGTATTTTCTTTCTTTTTACAGGTCTTTCGGGTATCTTCCTACCCTCTTCTCTTGTTATGGGGAAAAGCTCCAAATTATTTGAATTATTGGAAACAACATTTTTCTTGATATATTCTTTATAATCTTTTCTTGCTATTGCAATATCAAGTTCTTTTTGGGGTAAAGTTTTCTTCTCTCCCTTAATACTCTCTTCTTTTTCAACTGTATTTTTATCTAAAGTATCATTTTCAGAACCTGATGAATCCTCAGAAACCCCTCCCCTTGCTTGCTCGGGATATTGAATATTAATAGTATATTTTTCCAGTCCTTGTTCACCGGGAGATCTGCGTTTCTTTTTTAGTCTCGCCAGATAGAACCTATATCTTCTCTTCTCTTCTTTATCATCTGAGTGTATATCTTCATCTCTCATAAAATAAAACTTTCTTTAATACAAACAATTTATTTGCCTGATTCTTTTTTGATATTTATATATGATCTTAGTAAGTTAACACAACCTTCAAATCCCAATCTACTGCTGTTGATACATAGATCGTAGCTTTTTGAATCACTCCAATGTTTATTGGAATAATAATTGTAATAACTTGAACGTTTTTTATCGATTTTGATCATCAGATCCTTTGCCTTATCTTCTGTTATATTCTGTACTTCCGCAATACGCTTGATTCTGTCTTCTTCATCGGCATTCACGAATACTGTAACTAAATTATCGTGTTCCGCTAAAGCATAATCCGCACATCTTCCTATAATTACACAAGATTCATTTTCTGCTATTTGTTTTATAGCATCAAATTGAGCAAGAAAGATCTTGTGGTTGATAGGCATATCGAGATATGAAGAAGTAGTATAACCGAGTGAATAAGTATCCATTACCAATGAATACAGAAAACTGTTAGTAGGTCTTTCATCATGAGACTCAAAAAGCTCCTGGCATATTCCGCTGTTTTTTGCCGCAGCTGCTAAAAGCTCTTTATCATAAAATTTAATACCGAGTTCTTTTGCTAAAAGTTCACCTATCTTTTTTCCGCCACTTCCCGCCTGTCGTCCTATAGTAATAACCAAGTTACCTTTCATATCCGTGCTCCTCTCTAATCATCTGTATTATAATTTAGTTAACAGCTCTTTAAAATAATCCGGCAGTTCAGAATCAAATTCAACGTATTCATGTGTCCCCGGATGTATAAAACCCAGCGTCTTGGCATGTAGGCATTGCCCCTGTAAATTAAAAGGTGACTTTGAACTCCCGTATATACCGTCTCCCAAAAGAGGATGCAATATATAAGACATATGTACTCTTATTTGATGTGTTCTTCCGGTTTTCAATTCACATTCAATATATGTATGATTTTTGTATCTTTCCAAAACTTTATACTTAGTATAAGCGTATTTTCCGTTTTCGTCTACAACTGAAAATTTTTTTCTATCGAAATGATGTCTGCCTATATAATTCTCTACTACTCCGTTTTCTTCTTTTATAACTCCATTAACAATTGCATGATATTTACGACTTATGCTATGTTCTCTAAGTTGATCTGCAATAAAATTATGAGAATTATCATTTTTACACACTATCAAAAGTCCTGTGGTATCCTTATCTATCCTATGAACGATTCCGGGTCTTAAAACCCCGTTGATAGATGATAAATCATCTTTGCAATGATACATTAAAGCGTTGACTAATGTTCCTGCGGTATGACCGTTAGCGGGATGTACTACCATTCCCTTGGGTTTATTAACTATTATTATATCATCATCTTCATAATGTATATCCAAAGGTATATTCTCAGCTTCTATATCAAGCTTACCGGGATCCGGTATTTGTACAGATATTATATCACCGAGACTTACTTTATAACTGCTTTTAACTTCTTTTCCGTTAACAAGTATAACGCCGTCCTTTATTAGTTTTTGTATATAAGACCTATTTAGACCTATACCTGCAAGATTTATATAATTATCTATCCTCAGTTCTTCATTATTTGTTACTTCTAATTTTATTTCTTGCATCATTATTCTTTATTTCTTATAAAACTAAAATCCTCTTCTTTATATAATAATAATAAACATATTATCAAAACAGCCGTAGCAATACTTATATACATGTCTGCAACATTAAAAATCGGGAAATCTATGAGGCGTATATATATAAAATCAACTACATATGCGTACATAACTCTGTCTATAAAGTTACCTACCGCACCCGAAAATATGAAACATAATATATAAAATAAGGGCATATATTTTTTTTCAAAAGGTAATTTGAATACGATATAGCATATTACAAATAATACCAATACCGTTATTATATAAAAGAACCATTGTTTACCCTGTAAAATACTAAAAGCTGCACCGGTGTTCTCTGAATAATAAAATTCCAAAACACCTTTTATCAGTATATGAGGAGGGCGTCCTTTTAAGTTTGTGACTGCAAGTATTTTGGTGTATCTGTCAACAAACACCGCTATAAGCGATATAACAAAAAACAATATAAATTTAGTCCTCATATTTTTGCCGTTATTATTCATAAATTATACTCTTTAGCCCTTCTCTCATCTCTTCCATACTTACGCTGTCATCAATAAAAGCCTCTCCTATAGATTTTATAAGGATAAATTTTATTTTCCCCGAACTCATCTTTTTATCGCTAAGAGTTGCCTTTAAAACCGATTCAACATCTATATTGTACCTTAATTTGATATCTAAATCAAAAGTATTAAATAAATTCTCTATTCTTTTTTTCTCATCTAAGCTGATCAATTTCCTCTTCATACTTATATAAGCTGCAATACATGAACCTAAAGCGACACATTGCCCGTGGCTTAGCTTAAAGTTAAGTTCTTTTTCTATCGCATGACCAAGTGTGTGTCCGAAATTAAGCAAGGCTCTCGCACCTTTTTCTCTTGGATCCTCTTCTACAACAGCCTTTTTTATAGCATCGGCTTTAAAAAGCATATCCATGCAGGCAGCACTGTCTTTAGATTTTATTTTATCTGCTTTCTTTTCCAATACGTCAAAAAATGAATCATCTTTGATTATCGCAGCCTTTATTATTTCTGACATACCCGAAGAAAACTCATTATTACCAAGTGTTTTAAGAGTGCTGATATTGGTATAAACTAAAGACGGCATGTGAAAAGCACCTATAATATTCTTATAAGACATAAATCAACACCGGTCTTACCGCCTATACTTGAATCGGCCTGAGCAAGCAAACTTGATGGTATTTGTATAAATCTTACTCCCCTCATATAGCATGCCGCTACATATCCGCACAGGTCACCGACAACCCCACCACCTAGTGCCACAAGAATATCGTTCCTGTCAAATTTGTTATCAATAAGAAATTTATATATAAGATTTACCGTGTCTAAATTTTTAGATGCTTCACCCGCAGTAAAATTAATATTTACTACATTATCGGAAAACTCGGATAAAATTGATTCTAATTCTTTTTTATATATAGAAGATACGTTAGTATCACTAACTATGCAATATTTGACTTTATTTAATTCAAGCATTTGAATCGCTTCTGAAAGTTTTGAAAAAAATCCTCTTCTATATAAATGTTATATGCAAATTTCTCATCATAATTAACAGGTAAGATCATCCTATAGGTTCCTCAATTCCATATTTAATATTTGTGCTTAAAAAAATCAAGTGATATATAGAATTAAAATCACTATTCATATTGCTTTATTTTTTTACTATTAGTCTGCCTTTTTTTACTAGTCTTTTTCAATATCTGAATATATAAATCTTCCAAGACCTCTCACGGAAACTATGTCATCTGTATTCAGCGACTTACTGTGTGTATTTATAAGCTTTGAATTTATAAATACTTTGTCCGAATCGATCAAAATATTGGCTTTAGTCCTTGAAATATTATATACCGAAGATACAATTGAATCCACCCTGTTCGAAGCAATATTAATATTTTTTTCTTTAATATTATTATTAAAATCGATCGATTTAAAATCTGTTTTTGTCACAGTGACTTTATTATGTTTTACATCAGTTAAACTATCTGTAATAATATTGCTTACGGCTTTCAACACATATACATATGCTTGATCATCAAATATACAAATATCTCCAACCATGTGTCTTTCTATCCCTATATTCATAATCGCACCCAAATAATCTCTATGGCTTAATTTATCGGCAAATTTGGTGTTTTTATTGCTTATATGCAATAAGTCAACAAATTCACTATCTTCTATTTCTTCAAAATCACACGAAAAAAAGCAAACGATCTTCCTTTCCGCATAGTCATACCCTCCAAGCATTTTATGCGAAACTTGGAGTGAAGCGCTAATAGATTGAAAGATAGTTTGCTCATATAGATTCAAAAACACAGTATGAGTTATAATATTTTTAAAATAGGCCCTGTCAGCCAGATCGCTGATTCTATTAATTAAAAATTGTCTCTCTTTTAGATTCATAAAATTATGACATTCTCACATTTAAATTAGTAGATTCGTTGTGTAATTCAGGATTGATCAAGCCCTGAAAATCACCCGACAGATCAACTGATGAAGGTGTCACCACAAATATGGCATTTGATACCTTTTGTAGCTTGCCGTTCAAGGTATATGTTGAACCGGAAGTAAAATCAAGAATCCTTTGAGCCAAATCAGTTTGCATTATACCTTCCATATTTAATACTACAGCTTTACCATCTAACAAGTGATTGCTTATTTTTTGGGCGTCAGACATCTCGGTAGGACTTACCAATGTAAGTTCCATATTGCGTCTAAGCGGTGTAATATTAGATTTTTTAGATGAGGTATATGAACTTCTGGATGATGTTCTGGCTGTCTTATGATCTGCCTCATCTTTATAATAATCATTATTTTTCCTTTTAGATGCAGACTTTACCGGCTGTGTTTCTTCCTCATAATCGTCATAATCTTCTTCATCATCATACTCTTCGTCATCATAATCATACTCTTCGTCGAAGTCTTCCTCATACTCATCATAATCACCACTACGAAAAGCCTCCACTATACGATTAATAATCCCCATTTAACTATTTCCTTCCTCTTGCGCCGAATATAGCAGTACCAACCCTTATAAATGTTGCTCCTTGTGATATAGCTATCTCATAATCGTTAGACATACCCATAGATAATAAATTCACCTTTATATTATGAAACTTTCTTTCATTTATGTCAACTGACAAATTCTTTAATTTTTTAAACACACTTTCGTTACATTTAGGATCCTCAACATATGGAGCAACAGTCATCAATCCTCTGATCTTCAAGTGTTTAAATTTCAAAAGCTTCAATTTGGTCCAACAATTCTAAAACACCAAATCCAAACTTACTCTCTTCATTTGCAACATTTACTTCGAGAAGTCCCTCAACTGAAATATCGAGCTTTGATGCTTCATATTCTATTACCTCAGCCAGTTTCAGACTGTCTACAGAATGTATAAGTGCTGCCTTTTTGATTACAGCCTTTACCTTATTGGTCTGAAGATGTCCGATCATATGCCATCTTATATCATCAGGAAGCAGATCTGATTTGGATACAAGTTCTTGAACTTTATTTTCGCCGAAATCCCTAATGCCGCAATCATAAGCTTCCTGCAAAATATCTACCGGCATAGTTTTACTAACAGCAATCAATTTCACTTCTGATTCATCTCTTGAATATTTTTTACAAGCTGCAGATATGTCATCTCTTATTTTTTTAATATTTTCTTTTATCATATCGTTCCTATCTATAAATGAAATCTCCTTCATTTATGCCGTCTGTGTCAAGTAATATATGATCATAAACAGATAAACCGTATTTTGTATTTTTACTATATAATATTCTTCATTTGAAGATAATATATCTACTTTTTTTAAATATGGCATAACCCTTATTAATATTAAAAACTCCTTTTAATTTTTCTTTTGCACCGACTTTATATTTACTACCCACATCAGGTTGTACCAAGTAATCATTTTCATGTATCTTGGACATAGGTGAATCGGATATATATAACATACCGTCCACAGAATCATATATATCTGTAGGAAGATATTCTATACTTGTCTTATTATTTTTAATGACTTCTCTGTAAAAGCCTACATTGACATCATCACTGTTACTTGCAAGATACTCACCCGGAACGGTGAAAAATGACACATCAACGACAGAATTATGAGGTATCTTAAGTCCGGTAGCGGAACTTAATTCTATCTCAAAATTTATAAATCTGTCCTCTAAAAAATGTATCATATATTTATCGAAATCCAATCGCCCGTAAGTAAGTGAATCAGCTCCTGTAAATGTTGAGAAAGCAGCCACATCGGTCAATCCCTTGGTTTTGAAATTAACCTTTAGAGAGGTCCTATCCTTATATGCCTCTTTATCTTCCTCACTTAAAGGAAAAACAATAGTCCAATTATCGGAACTTACTATTTTATAAATAGGTGTGTTCTTATCTACCAGATCACCTGATTTCAATCTGGAGAAACTGTATTTGGATCTGTCAAAGTCATCTTCTGAGAGTGTATTAATATCTTTTCCCTCAAATATATCTATATTATAAGATATTATTCCTGAATAAGCCGCAGTGGATATATTTAAGTTAATATTTTTTTCTCTCGTGATATTATCAATGTTTTCTAAAGTCATTAAATTTGAAAATTCAAGCAGGTCGGCATTTATATCATTCTTGACATCATATACATTATAAAAACTTTGCCTGTCGTATGATATAGAAAAATCTGAAAGTTTCTTCTTTAATTTCTGAGAATTGGCATCATCCAACTTATCAAGATTTGCACCTTGGCTTGCAAGCATGGAATTTAAATTACCTGTTTCATCAATTAAAAAAACATTATCTCCAACCGCACATCTTTTGCCTTCTCGCATATAAAAATTAACATAGCCCGTAACTTCTGTATTAGCTACTTCTTCTTCTCTGAAAATCAATCCGGTATACTCCTTATCAGACACCATAGAGCCTTCGGTAACTTCGTAAAAACCCCTTCGAGTACGAATAAAGTAAGCAACAATAATAAAAGCAACATAAGCTATTAAAGCAAATAACAGAACTATAACTATATTAAATCTTATACCATTTTTTTTTGACAATATAACTCCTATAATAACAGTTTACACATATATGACAGATTGATTTATCATTTGGTATAAATCACTTTATCAGAAAGTGTCAAAAAACTCAAAATATGAGTATTTTAAAATAACTTTCAATAATATTATCCCATGGTCAAACTGTTAGCTCCTAATAAAAAGCTGTTATGAATAGCATAGTGAAGAGTATAACTCAACTAATCATAACAGCTATAAATTTTACTCTCAACAAATTATAATTATAATGAAACAACTACATCTTTCTTCGCATTTTCAGGAAGTTCGGAAACATCCATAGATACACTTAATATAAATGTGATCTTATATTCATCACTGATCTTCTCAAGCAAGTCTATGGTAGAGGTAATATCATGTCCTTCAAGATTAGCCAATTTTAAAAAGCTATCTAAGAAAACAAACTCCAAGTCTCTGTTTTGAGATATCATACCAAGCATGAATCCAATAAATGCATCTGCGGTATATAGCGGATATTCACTCACGTTCACCAATCTGATCTTGTTACTGAGCTCATACATATGCTTTGAGCTCTTATCCAAATAAACTACTGAACCTCTGGCATCTTTAATAGATTGATTAGCCTTATCCAAAAGATATTTTGTTTTACCCTTTCCCTTATTTCCTGCAATTATCTGAACCATAGTATTAATCCTCCTTGCTGTGTAATTTATATAATGATAGTACATATTACTATAAAAATCAATAGAATCATAGATATTATTGTGTAAAGTCTACAAGTAATTTGACTGTGGTATCGTAAAGGACCGGTTTGTCCGGAGCTTTTAAAACCACCGACACATAAGTATGCGAGCTATCCTTTCTGCTTGCCAAAACCAGGCAATTACCGGCTGCCAATGTAGTACCTGTCTTTCCTGCTACGGTCTTATAACCGTCAGGCAGATTAAAAGGCTCTTTAGTATTCAAATTTATTTGAATTAGTCCAATTCTTGGTAACTATATTACCGTTTTCATCCGAGAAATTTGCTTGATATGTAGAGGAAGAAGCTATCTTTCCGAATTCATCAAATTTCAGTGCCGCATTAATTATTAAGTACAAATCATATGCCGAAGTATAGTGATCTTCATCCGGTAAACCGTGAGGGTTTACAAAATGTGTATCAACAGCAGCCAGATCGGCTGCTTCAGTATTCATCAATTCAACAAATTTATCAATGTCTCCCGATACATGTTTTGCTATGACATTAGCCGCATCATTCCCCGAGGCAAGCATAAGTCCGTATAAGAGCTGCTCCATACTAAGCTTATTTCCCACTTTAAGACCCGCCATGCTTGATGCTTTGTCAAGACCTAAAACCTCTTCCCCTACGGTAACTTCATCTGTAAGTTTTGAGTATTTCAAAGCCAAATATGCGGTCATGATCTTTGTTGTACTTGCAGGTTGCATCTTATTAAAACAATTTCTTGAAAAAAGCACCTCCGGGTTACTTACATCACAAAGAATTCCGGCTTCAGCTTGATAAGTATAAGCACTATCTTCCGGCTTGTCAACACTTTGTACCGCTAAATTGTAGGCAAAACTTCTGTGTTTGTATATATTACTGTTATCGATATATATATTGTTGAATCTTGAATTGAAATTATAAGTATCCTTGTAAGTAAAAAAAAACAAAATAGACAGCTGTACAGGCTATTGAAATTAGCACAAGCAACAATAACAGTACCAACCATATATTACTTTTTTTTCTTCTGGAAATATTACTTCTTGTATACATCTCTAAATTCAAAATCTCCGTTTTCCATAGCTTTAATAAGTAGCTCCGCAGTAGCCAAGTTGGTAGCAAGCGGTATATTATGAGTATCGCAAAGCTTAACTATATTATTAACATCCGGCTCATGGGATTTCGGATTCAGGGGGTCCCTTAGAAAAATCACCAGATCCATATCATTATTCTCTACCTGAGCCCCCAATTGTTGAGTTCCTCCAAGGTGCCCTGCCAAATATCTGTGTATGGTAAGATTGGTAACTTCCTCTACTAATCTTCCGGTCGTGCCGGTAGCATATAGTTTATGCTTTGATAATATACCCCTGTATGCAATACAAAAATTCTGCATGAGTTTTTTCTTAGCATCATGAGCAATTAATCCTATATTCATACCCTTCCTCCTTCAATAATATGATTTGTATATTTCCTATAATGTAATTAGTCAAATCCATTAACTTATATAAATATTGTATAACTAAACTTAAGCTTTGTAAAGTAGTATAAGCAATATTGAACACTATATATTATAGATTTTTATTCTGTCGACCTTATTATCTCTTTGTAAGCCTACATTAAGAACTATTCCCAGGCACACATATAAACTCATCAATGAACTTACACCGTAGCTTATAAACGGGAGCGGAATTCCGGTATTGGGAAAAAGTCCGGTTGCTACCGCTATATTTGTAAATGTCTGAAAACCTATAATAGCCGCCATACCTACACATATAAGTTTGCCTTCCAGATCTTTTGATTTAGAAGCAATATTAATAAGTTCATAAACTATCAGAGATATCATAAAAACGAGAAACATACAACCTGCGAACCCAAGCTCCTCACCTATTACGGCAAATATAAAGTCAGTCTGTTCTTCGACCAGATAGTTACCGGTTTTAACGGAAGCGATACTGTTATTATTAAGTCCTTTTCCGAATAGCTGACCTGAAGCTATAGCCATTATCGATCCGTTTTGCTGAAAATTGGCATCAACATAATTTTCTCTATCTACCCAGGCAAGAATTCTGTTTCTTTGATAATCTCTTATTATAGGTATAAGATCCCGTTTTAAAAGTTCTATAAAGAAAATGGCAAACGGCGTTATCGCAGCAATAGCTCCGCATATCCATTTATAATTAAGACCGGCAACAAGATCATCACCAGTGCCGAAACGACCGAAACTAATGTTGTGGAAAGATCCGGTTGTGACAGAATAAGAAGATACGGAACACCTACAAAGGCAGCAAATACCAATAAAAAAGATAATTTGTTAACAAGATGTATATTCTTAGCAAGTATCCATGCCATACAAATTACCAATGCTATTTTAACAAATTCAGAAGGTTGTATCCTACCGATAACAGGCAAGACTATCCAACGTTTTGCACCAAATTTGGCAACACCAAGCCTCCAAACCGCAAGTAAAGATAATATAGAACCTATATAAATAGGAATAGCCAATTTCGTGATCCTCTGATAAGGAATAAAAGAAAGCACGATCAAAATAACGAAACTTATAATAATACCCATGATCTGCTTATTAACATAAGCAGGATTACCTTTAGTGGCACTTGAAATAAGCAAAACACCAAGAATATTTAGAACCAAAGCATATATAATAATACGATAATTATAATTCTTTAATTTGTAATTTTTAAAAATAGACATAATTGAAATCCTCTCAGTATCCGGCATATATTGTCCTTGAAAACTTGTTTTCAAGGACAATATATAAATACAATAATCCGAACAAAAGCTTGCTTTAGGGAAGATTATTGTATTTATATATTGTCTCGAACAGCCTGATTTCGATGATAGTAATATGCTGTATATAACCCGGATGAAAGCATTACTTTCATCCGGCTATTGCATTTATGAGCGGTTTAGTCTCCTACATTTACATCAACTACAGGTGTAGCTTTACTGTTAATAATACTGTTTATATCCGTGTAACCAAAATATAATTTATAAGCATTCTTAGCAACCAATGCAGCATTGGAAGAAGAATAACCGAATGGAATATTAACCGTGATAGATATCTCAGGATTGGAATAAGGTGCGAAAGAAACGAAAAAGGCGTGGTTAGCTCTGCTTTTTGTCTCCTGAGCGGTACCGGTTTTACCTGCGATTTCCACATCCAGATCCTTAAACATTTTCTTAGCAGAACCGTCTTGAATGACCTGCCTCATACCAAGCTGCACGTAATCCCAGGTACTGCTTTCGATATCTATATGTGAACTTATCTGCGGAGTAAACTCGGTAATAACATTGCCGTCCCTATCTTTTACATTATCCAGTAAGCTAAGCTCAAAAACATTACCTCTGTTAGCTACAGCACTGATATATCTTGAGAGCTGAACATTAGTAAAAAGGTGAGTACCCTGTCCTATGGCGGACTGCTCGGGAAGCTCGTTCGATATAACAGGCTCCGACTCAATAAGTTCAACTCCGGATTTATGATTAAGTCCGAATAAAGTTGCGTACTTTGCAATTCTCTCAAGACCCAGACTTGTACTGTATTCATTATTTTCAGTCGTACACAATCTATGACCCACTTCGGTAAAATAATAGTTACAAGAATTTTGAATAGCTCCTATCATATCCAGATCACCATGGTATCCGGGGAATATCCAACACTTTATAGGTGGGCTTGTAACATCATACTTACCTGTACACTTTATGATTTCTGTAGGTGCAACCACTTTTTCTTCAAGTCCGGCTACGGCAGTAATAGGCTTAAATGTAGATCCCGGAGCTTTTTGCGCCTGTGTGGCATTGTTATACATTGGGAATGATTGATCCTTATCAAGTGAGTTATAATAATCTACATCCATAACATTTGCCAGTCGGTTATTATCATAACCCGGGTAAGATACCAAAGCTTTTACCTCGCCTGTATTAGAGTCTGTTATAACAACGCCTGCAGTACACGGATCAAGGGCAAGTTGTGCCGGTGTTAACTCAATATTCCTTATCTTTTCTATAATAAACTGATATGCATAATTGGGATCCCCACTGCTTAGTCCCTGCTTTTGAAGGTCATCTTGAGCCAGAACACCCTGATCGAAAAGTGCCAGACAAAGTTCATTTCCGCTAAGTACATTTTGCTTTATCATATATTTGTACATAAGCTTATAGAATTCTCTGTCCTCTTTTAAGAAATCAATTGTATAGTTGACCAGCGAATTATAAACAGAACTTGCATCGGAATATTTACTGTTTGCATTCAGTTTAGTAACATCTATCCAGTTACCGGATATGCCGGTATATATAAAGTCTCTCATACTGATGTCATCCGCCTTCCATTTTAAGAAATAGTCAGCATTTTCATCAATATTTTCTTTCACTATTATTCCTACATCATCAGATGAAAGTTTTGTATATATATAATACATAAAAGCATTGAGTTCTTTGCTCAGTTCAGACATTTTCATACTGCCGTCACCGCTAAGTTCGGCATATACATTTTTTATAGTATTATCTTTATAATCCAAAAATTTTGAATAGATATTTTTTCGATATCACTGGCATCATCCCGGCTGAACCTGTCAATGTTAAGAATATTGTTATTGATCAATTGGAAATATGCATCTTTAACAGGTATAAGTCTGTTGGTAGAGTTTGTATTTTCGTTATTGGGCTCATCTTCATTAACTATCTTGGAAACCAATATACCCGCAAGCTGTTGTTCGATAATGTGATATATACCGATCTGCAATTCTCTGTCAATTGTCAGGTATACATCATTACCGGCAACGGAAGCACTTTCCTTACTTATTTCCATTATGTGACCTACATTGTCTACGAACATTGTTCGACTTCCCTTGGTTCCTTTAAGGGTTGATTCCATGTGCTCTTCTATGCCGCTTCGTCCGACACTGTCATTGATAGTATAATCGGGATTTATTTCCTGCAATTCCTTTAATTTTTCTTCGTTTACCTTTCCTATATATCCTATAACAGAAGAAAAATATATACTGTCATTATAAATTCTTATATTCTCCTCTTCTATATTAACACCCTTCAGGTTAGACATATTTTCAAGGATCATTATCTTTGTTGCTTCGCTTACGGCTGACGCCACCTTAGTAGCTTCATATTTTTTATAACCTGTTAAGATCATGGTGTAGCGTATATTTATTATATCCAGCTTTTCCTTGTCTGTCAGACTTATTGTATTATTTTTTTCATCAACAAGATTATCAAGTTTATATGCTTTAATACGATTTTCTATAACTTCAGCCGCAGTTATATCTGACTTGTATTTTCCGTTAGGATTATCGAGCTCATCAACGCTTTTTAATTGATAAAGATCTTTAAGAAATCTCTTTTTTGCATTCTCATTATTACCTGTATAATAAAAATTACCGTTATCATCAAGGTTTATTTCCAAAGATCCTATAACCTGCTCGTGATTATCATGAAGAAGCTTTACCAGATTATATATCATCAGGTTAAGTTCATTATCTTTCTCAAAGTAACCGTTATCCTGTATAGTCACAGCATAGGCAAGCTTATTATAAGCCAACAGATTACCGTTTACATCATATATATTTCCTCTGGTAGCCGGCAGAGCTACTGTTTTTTCGGTTTTTTCGACATAATTTTTCTGGTATGTTTCTCCGTTTACGATCTGTAAATTAAAGAGCTTACAAAATAAAATAAAAATAAGTGCCGAATAAAGTAAAGCAACTACGAATAAACGTGAAGACAATAGTTTATCTCTAACCTCTTTTAAAATAAACATTAAATCATTAAGCAATTTTTTTACCTCTTAGTATTATCCATTCTTTCCAAAGCCTTATTATATTTGAATAAGGGTCTATACAAAAAGTAAAGTAAACAAAAAGACTCATAATTATTTCAGGGATAATTATTGAGTTAACGTAGAAAAAGTAAATTAAATTTACCTCTGAGCATAAATCTAAAAAAATATATCGCAAGATTATATAAGATCTCATTAAATGCACACATAAATAGCGGAAGTACTATATAGTCTTCATAGAAATATTTTGATAAAAATACCGTCTATGTAACCCAGCCATATATATATGAGTGTAAAAACTCGAATACCCCGGTATAAAAAGATCCATCAAAAGACCTATAATTATACCGTAGAGCATACCTTCTTTTTTTCCATATATAAAACCTATACTAAAAAGTATGATAAGTACCAGATTCGGAGCCACATTTAAAAAAGGAATAAACGGAAATATACAATTTTGTATAGCAAATGCCATAATTATAAGTACTATGTTTATTATAAATCTTCTCATTTACTGACTTTCCTCATTCTGGATTTCTTTAAGATCTGTTATTACCAGAACTTCTTGTAAATTATCAAAACGGGCTACCGGAATCAAGTATCCGCTTTTTGTAAGGCGGCTGCTGTCTTCCGTTATATCACTTGCATAACCTATAAGTATACCGGGCAAATACTTTGTACTAATATTGGAAGTTACTATCTTATCCCCGTCTCTTACATTTGCATTAATATCTATATCGGTTATTCGAAGTTTATTATCAGCATTGACCTGCAGATCTCCCGCAACTATACAATTGGCATTAGATTGCATCGCCATGGCACTGACTCTGCTGACATCATCTATTATGGCTCTTACAGTTGCATAATTGGTACCTACATCAGTTACTATTCCTACCAGCCCGCCGTTAGCCATTACATTCATATCTATAGCAATACCGTCTTCACTTCCTTTGTCAATTCTGAATACCTTAAACCAACCTACAGAATCCTTTGCGACCACTCTTGCGACTATCTTCTTATAATTAGCATATTCCGTATCTAATTTATAAAGTTTTCTCAGTCTTTCAAGTTCAAATGTCTCTTCGGTAAGTCTTGCATTTTCTTCGGTAAGTTCGGCAATACGCTCGTTAAGTTGTTTATTTTCCTCTAAGGCGTTGTTTAGTTTCCTTGTATTTTCCACATAATTATAAAGTGCCTTTCCTGCCACATTAACACCTGTTTGTATAGGCATAAGCACATAGCCTACACTCATACGCAAAGGCAAAAGCAAACTGTCTTTTATACTTGTACTTATTATCATTATTACGCAAATGATACTGAGCACTACAAGTATTAGTCGATCGTTTTTGAAATTCATCTATAAAACTCCCTGTTCTTTAAAACTGTAGTATTTATTATCTCCTATGATTATATGGTCATTCAGGTTTATACCTACATATCTGCAACCTTTATCAACCAGTTCGGTAACTTTTATATCATCCTCACTGGGGGCGGGATTTCCGCTCGGATGATTGTGTAACATAATAATATTTACAGCATTACTTTTAAGTGCAGCTATAAGGATTTCTCTGACAGATATAAGTGCCGAATTTACAGTACCTACGGTAATTACTGAATCCGATATAAGTCTTTGCCTTGTATCCAGGAAGGCAAGTCTTAATTCCTCCTGCTTCAAATGTCGCATTTCCTGCATATAGTATCCGGCACATACTTTCGGAGAATTGAATATTTCAAGCTTATCTAATGCATCTTGTTTCCAAATCCTATGAGAAAGTTCTCCTATGCACAGAAGCTGTATTGCCTTAACTTTACCTATACCTTTGATCTTTCTGTATTCGTCGTAGGTACTGTGCATGATCGATTTGAGACCTTTTGCAGAATGGTTGTTTATTATCATGGCAGCAAGCTCTATCGAACTGATATCCCTGGTTCCGCTTCTTAAGATAACAGCCAAAAGTTCCGCATCCGTTAATGACTTAACTCCAAGTTTTAAGCATCTTTCATAAGGTCTCTCATCTAAAGGTATATCTTTTATAGTTTTCATCATTTCCTTTCCGCAACTCTCCAAGTTTAGAAAAGGGCTAAAATTTATAAATTAATAATTCCTGCATCGATCAGCTTTTGTAAAGAATAAAGTACCCCTATTTTTCCGTGTTGGAAAGTCAGACCGCCCTGAAAGAATACTGTATAAGGTTCTCTCATAGGAGCATCGGCACTTAATTCTATTGAAGCTCCGGATATAAATGCACCGGCAGCCATAATAACTTTAGATTCATAGCCGGGCATGTCTGAAGGAACCGGTGTGACAAATGAATCTATAGGAGCGGCTTTTTGAATACCCTCACAAAATGCACAAAGTGCCTTAGGTTCAAGAAGATTAATAGATTGTATTATATCATATCTTTCTTCGCTTGATCCCGGGAATGTCTCATAGCCGAGATTTTCATATATACAGCTTGCAAAGATAGCTGACTTAAGGGAAGATGCCACAACGGTGGGAGCCAGGAATAAACCTTGATAAAAGCTCCTGTTTACTCCGAGATTAGCTCCGAGTTCTTTCCCCAGTCCGGGGGCTGTAAGTCTGCAAGCGGCATTTTCCACACACTCATAAGTACCTGCTATATAACCTCCGATAGGAGCAAGTCCTCCGCCCGGGTTTTTAATAAGTGAACCTACTATCATGTCCGCTCCTACTTGAGTAGGCTCTATTTCTTCAACGAACTCACCGTAACAATTATCAACCATACAAATAAGTTTTTGGATTTATTGACTTGACAAATTCTATGGCTTTTTCCTATTTTTTCTACAGATAAGGTAGGTCTTGTACTGTAACCTCTCGATCTTTGTATTGCCACTATCTTTGTCTTATCGTTTATAGCAGCCTTTATCTTGTCAAAATCGAATTCTCCTCCATCAAGGAGTTCAACTTGATTATAGCTTACACCATACTCAAAAAGGCACCCTCTTTCCTTTCTTATTCCGATAACTCCTTCCAAGGTGTCGTATGGACCTCCTGATATGTATAAAAGCTCATCTCCCGGTCTTAGGTTACCTGAAAGTGCTGTACTTAAAGCGTGAGTTCCGCTTACCAGTTGTGCTCTTACAAGTGCGGACTCGGCTCCGAATATCTCGGCATATACTTCTTCAAGGGTATCTCTTCCGAGGTCATCACTTCCGTAACCGGTAGTGGGTACAAAATGTGCTTCACTCACTCTGTGAGATCTGAAAGCATTAAGTGCCTTTAACTGATTATATTCCGCAACCTGATCAAGTTTTTTGAATCTTTCTTCCAAAGTTTTTTCAGTTTTTTCTCCAAGCTCAAAAACATCTTTTGATAAACCGAGACTTTCATATAGTTTTTGTAATTTGTTCTGCATTATTCCTCACCTTTTATCATATATTCTACTAATTCTTCTTCATTTGCAAAATCATCAATATCAAGCCATATAGCTTCTTTTTCTCTCCTAAACCATGTGATCTGCCTTTTGGCAAAATGCCTTGTTTCTTTTTTTATAAGATCTATCGCCTCTTCAAGCCCGATTTCGCCATCGATATATTTAAGTATTTCTTTATAACCTATACCTTTCATAGACACCATGTCCTTATTGCATCCGATTTCATGCAATTTTCTTACTTCATCCACAAGTCCTTGATCGATCATCATGTCCACTCTTTGCTCTATTCTATTATATAACTTTTTTCTTTCTGAATTCAGTACAAAATACTTATAATTATACGGAGATTTTTTAGACTTTTCATTTATATTATGTTCGGATATTTTTTTGTCGGTACTTAATACGAATTCAATAGCTCTGACTATTCTTTTTTTGTTGTTCGGATGTATACTTTCGGCAGATTTTTCATCTAAAGCTTTCAGTTTATTATACATGTAATCGGCACCTTTTTCATCATATTCCGAACTTAAACTTTCTCTGAGATTTTTATCGCTTTCTCCGGTATTGAAATCCGTATCATAAAGCACGGATTGTATATAAAATCCTGTACCTCCCACAAGTACGGCTTCCATACCTCTGCTGTGAATATCTTCTATTGCTTTTTTTGCCAGGTCTTTAAATATTGCAATATTAAATTCATCAAATGGACTAAATATATCGATCAGGTGATGTCTTATACCTTCTGTTTCATTTTCTTTAAGCTTTGCGGTACCTATATCCATTCCCTTATATACTTGCATTGAGTCAGCACTGATTATTTCGGCGTTAATTTTCTTTGCAAAAAGTAAAGACGCCTTTGTTTTTCCTACAGCTGTAGGTCCGGCTATGATATACAACTTCGGTTTTTGTTCTTTTATCATATTATCCTTTTAAACTTTTTTTCTATTTCCGTTTTAGTCATTTGTATTACAGTAGGTCTGCCGTGAGGACAGTTATAAGGATTATCCAATTCAAGAAGCTCATCTATAAGTATCTTGGCTTCCTCATAAGAAATTCGTTGATTTCCCTTTATAGCAGCCTTGCATGACATAGAAGCGATCTTCTCCAAAATACTTTCTGTATTTTTTGCCGAATCAACTTCTAAAAGTTCCGTTATCAGTTCCTTTAACCATACTTCCTTATCGATCGAAGGCAGTATTGTGGGAATAGCACTTATACTATATTCCCTTCCTCCGAAGTGTTCTATCTCAAATCCGAGTTTCCTAAGACTTGCCAAATGTTTTTCTACCGCATCCGCTTCTATGGAACTTAAACTTATCACACCTGCGGGTGATATGATCTGAGAAGCGATCTCCTCATTATCCAATTGTTTTAAAAATCTTTCATATAATACTTTTTCATGAGCAGCATGTTGATCTATTATATACATGCTTTTATCAAACTCAACAATCCAGTAAGTATCAAAGATCTGACCTATAATATTTCTTTTTTTGCTTGCCTTTTTATCCATGAAATCAAGCTGCTCAAAGGAAGGCTCTTTTTTATCTTCATATTTTTCTATGAACTCACTGTTTTTACCGGAATCACTAAGTAATGTTCTTTCCAATAAGTGATTCACATTATATCTAAAAATTTCCGGATCTATTTGTATCTTATCCGGAGGATAATTTGTCTTCTCGCTCAAATCGATCTGCGGAAGATCTTTTAAGAATTCTTCTTTTGTCTCAGTCTCCTTGGCTGTGATCTGCGACCTGTTTTCATCTTTGTTAAGAAGTGACAATTTGTTCTTTTCAAAAGGTTCGGGAAGTCTTTCAAAGCTTCTTTTAAGTGAAGACTTTTTCTCCTCATCTATCTTAGCCTCTCTTATCATATATGCCTTCTTAAGACTGCTCTCGATAGCTTCTTTAACTTTTTCGTATATATAAGACTCCTCAGAAAACCTTATCTCCATTTTTGATGGATGGACATTTACATCGACTATCTCTGTATTGATTTCGATCATAAGTACCGCAAAAGGATATTTATGCTGCATCATTCTGTCGGCATATCCGTCTTCTATAGCTTTTATGATGTGCTTATCCTTAACATATCTACCGTTAACAAAATATATAAGTTGATTTCTGTTGGACCTTGAGATCTCAGGTTTTGCTATAAATCCTTTGATACTTATATCATCGGCTTTGTGATCGACCTCAACCAAGGCTTTATGTACTTCTCTTCCGTATATTTGATATATTACTTCTTTAAGATCACCGTTTCCGGAAGATTGTAACCTGGTCTGATTATTTACTATATATCTTATAGATACATCCAGGTTACAAAGCATGAATTTTTCCATAAGATCTGTAATATAAGCGGTCTCCGTTGTAACACTTTTTAGGAATTTCCTTCTTGCTGGAGTATTAAAAAACACATCTCTTACAATCATAGTAGTTCCGACAGGTGCTCCGACATCCTCAAAACTGACCTCATAACCGCCCTCTATCACATATCTTACTCCCGTAAGTTGAGCCGACGGTTTAGATATTACTTCACACTTTGAAATACCTGAAATACTGGAAAGAGCTTCCCCTCTAAACCCCAGGGTATGTATGTTAAAAAGATCCTTAGCCTTTGTTATTTTGCTTGTGGCATGCCTTAGGAATGCTGTTTTGATCTCGTCTTTATTGATACCGCCTCCATTGTCCGTGACTCTGACAAGACTTATCCCTCCGTCTTTTATCTCAACACTTATAGCTGAAGCTCCGGAATCTATTGCATTTTCAACAAGTTCTTTAACTATTGAAGAAGGTCTCTCAACCACTTCACCGGCTGCGATTTTATCTATGGTATTTTTATCCAATACAGATATCATAATATTGTCCTTATATTCTGTTTTTTATCTTATTTTGCAACTTATAAAGTACATTCAAAGCATCTATAGGAGTAAGCAAACCAAGGTCTATCTCCTTTATCTCCGTAATTATATCATCATCTTTGGTAGTAGCAAAAAAAGAAAGTTGTGTGGCTTCCACATCATTTTGCCTTGGTATTGGCTTATGCTTTTTGTCACTTGATAATATATTCTTGGTATGCTTTGCCAGGTCAAGGTTTGATAATTCTTCAACCAGTTCCTTCGCCCTATCTATGACAGGTTCCGGAACTCCGGCAAGCTTTGCCACTTGAATACCGTAACTTTTATCGGCGCCGCCCTTTACTATCTTTCTTAAAAATATTATATCATCTCCATTTTCCTTAACAGACACACAATAATTATTTACACCCGGAAGCACTCCTTCAAGCTCCGTAAGTTCATGATAGTGTGTGGCAAATAATGTTTTAGCACCAAGTATCTTATTATTGCTTATATGCTCTACCACAGCCCAGGCTATAGAAAGTCCGTCAAATGTTGAGGTTCCTCTTCCTATTTCATCCAAAATAATAAGACTTTGTTTGGTCGCATTTCTTAATATATTTGACACCTCGGTCATCTCAACCATAAAGGTCGACTGACCGCTTGACAGGTCATCTGAAGCTCCTACTCTGGTAAAGATCCTGTCACAGATAGCAATATCCGCACTATCGGCAGGTACGAAAGAACCTATCTGCGCCAAAAGAACTATAAGAGCAGTCTGTCTCATATAGGTTGATTTACCTGCCATATTCGGTCCGGTTATGATGCTCATCCTGTGCTTTTGATTATCAAGATAAGTATCATTGGCGATAAAACTTCCTTCTCCCACTATCTTTTCTATCACGGGATGTCTTCCGTTTTTTATATCTATAACTCCCTTATCATTTATCAAGGGTTTTATGAAATTATATTTATAAGCTACATTTGCCAATGATTGTAAACAGTCTAATGCCGCAACCGCCTTGGCTGTTTTTTGTATTCTTTGTATCTCACCCGCTATCTTTTCTCTGATACTTACAAATATATCATATTCCAGTGAATAAAGTTTGTCCTGTGCTCCGAGTATGAGTTCCTCAAGTTCTTTAAGCTTTTCGGTAGTATACCTTTCGGCATTGCTCAATGTTTGTTTTCTTATATAATGTTCCGGAACCATATTCTTATATGAATTGGTCACCTCTATATAATATCCGAACACCTTATTATATTTTATTTTTAATGATTTGATCCCTGTGCTTGCCTTCTCACTTTCTTCAAGTTCCAAAAGCCACTTTTTACCTTCTGTACTCGCAAGTCTAAGCTTATCTATCTCCTCATTGTATCCCGTCTTTATTATGTTACCTTCTTTTAACGAAAGCGGAGCATCCTCGTTAATTGAAGCTTTTATTATATCATATATATCGGTTAATGAATCTAAATTAATGTTCAGTTTTTTTAATAAATCAGTGTTCAAAGAATTAAGAACAGTCTTTATGGGAGGTATCATATTGACAGAACCCGCTAATGCGATAAGGTCTTTTGTATTGGCACTGCCGCTACCCACCTTAGTCATAAGTCTTTCCAGATCATATATAGCATCCAGATATTCTCTTAATTCTTCTCTGTCAACATAACTTACAAGCAACTCCTCCACCGCTTCCTGTCTTGAAATGATAGAGTCGATATTAAGCAAAGGTTGTTCAATATAAGTTCTTAGCAGTCTTGCTCCCATGGCTGTTTTTGTAGTATCCAAAAGCCATAAAAGACTTCCTTGTTTTCTTTTTTCACGCATGGTTTCAACCAATTCAAGATTTCTCTTTGAATTGGTATCTATAAGCATATATTCCCCCGGTCTGTACACCTTAACGGTATTGATCTGTGTACAGCTTGATTTTTGCGTATCATAAAGATACTTAAGTATGGCACCGGCAGCTAAAGTTCCGTCAGAGAAGTTCTCAAGCCCAAGGCTTTGAAGACCGGCGACTTTGAAGTGTTTTTCTATGATCTCTTTACAATCTGTCGGAGAAAAGTAATTGTCGTCCACTCTGGAAATATCAATACCGAAATTATATTTTATCTGCTCAAAATCCATTCCGCTTATATCAATAGTTTGGTTTGATATTATTTCGGACGGGTAATATTTACTGAGCTCATCATATAGAATACGTAAACTGTCAGCCTCGGTCACATAAAAGTCACCTGTGCTTATATCAGCAGCACATATACCGAATCTTCCGGAATTATATACCAAGGATAAGAGGAAATGATTTTTATCCTCTATTAAATTAGCATCGCTTGTAAGCGTTCCGGGTGTAACTATTTTCACTACTTCTCTTTTTACCAATCCCTTGGTAAGTTTAGGATCTTCCATCTGCTCGGCTATAGCAACTTTGTATCCCTTTTCAACCAATCTTTGAAGATAGGTATCAACGGAATGATAAGGAACTCCGCACATGGGGGCTCTTTCTTCCAAACCGCATTCCTTACCCGTTAATGTTATTTCAAGCTCTTTTGACACCAATATGGCATCATCAAAGAACATTTCATAAAAATCACCCAATCTAAAAAACAAAAGACAGTCGGAATATTCTTTTTCGTTGCCATATACTGTGACATCATTGGAGATAATGCAGCCATCTTCTATATTGCATGTCCCATATAATAAAATCCCTTTGACTCATCTAAAGAGACTTTGATTATACTGCCTATCATGCTCTCCTCTCCTTTTAGATGAACTATCATATTATTACTCAATCTTCCCGTTACATATCCCTCAAGTTGTTCATCCTTTGATTCTATTAATGCTTCATATACCTTACCTACATGTTTTGACGTATTGGCGGCAGCAATATGCTGCACTCTTTTAAGTAAGGTATCAAATCTTTGTTTAAGTTCATTTTCATCAATATTTAATTCCATTTTTGCGGCAGGTGTTCCGGTACGCTTGGAATATATAAAAGTAAATGCAGCATCATACTGTACCTTTTCAACTACATCCAGAGTATCTAAAAAGTCTTCCTGTGTTTCTCCGGGAAACCCGACTATGATATCGGTCGTCAGACTGACATCTGGTATTTCTTTCTTGATCTTATAAGCAAGATCAAGATATTGTTCTTTTGTATAAACTCTGTTCATCTTTTTAAGGATTCCTGTATTACCCGATTGAAGCGGCAAATGTATATGTCTGCAGATTTTTGGATTATTTTTAATAAGTTCTATCAGATCGTCTGAAAAATCTTTTGGATGAGGTGTCATAAACCTTACCCTTTTAAGACCTTCGATCTTTACTATCTCTGCCAGAAGATCGGTAAATGTGGTTTTCTTCTCAAGCCCTCTTCCGTATGAATTAACATTTTGTCCGAGCAACATGACTTCCACTACTCCGTCGGCGACCAGACTTTTTATCTCTGAGACTATATCCTCGGGGAGTCTTGACCTTTCTCTACCCCTTACATAAGGAACGATGCAAAAAGTACAGAAGTTATTGCATCCGAAGGTTATGTTCACACCTGACTTAAAAGGATAAACTCTTTTACTCGGAAGATTTTCAACTATCATTTTTGTTGAATCGATAACATCCACTACCTGTTTTTTATTTTCCAATCTGTTGTAAAGGATTTCTGCCAACTTATATATATTGTGTGTTCCGAACACTATATCCACATATCCGTAGCTTTTTCTTATCTTCTCAACTTCTTCGGCTTCCTGCATCATACATCCGCAGAGTCCTATAAGCATATCTTTATTGTTTTTCTTAGATCTTTTTAGCTGACCCAACCTGCCGTAAAGTCTTTCATTAGCATTTTCTCTTACTGTACAGGTATTGAAAAGTACAAGATCTGCATTTTCCTCGATATCAGTTTCCACATAACCTATATCTGTCAATATACCCGCAAGTTTCTCGGAGTCTCTGGCATTCATCTGACAACCGAAAGTAACTACCTTGTAACTTGGCTGTCTGCCTTTTTCAATAGCTTTAAGTTGTATTATGTCATTTAAGCAGGATATAAAATACCCCTGTCTTTAGGTTCTTCTATCGGTATTATTGTTTCTTCCATGTTATAATTACTTTCTGTTCTGATTAGTTATTATTTTATTCATAGGCACGTCATAAATATCGGTCAAAAGCTCATCAGTCACCTGTTCTTTAAAAGCTATGCCTAAAAGTATACTGTTAAATCTTCTTTTTTCAAAATATCTGTCGTAATAGCCCTTACCGTAGCCCATTCTATAATCGGATCTTGAGAATGCAACACCGGGTACAAGAACTATCGGATCTTTAGCATCACAAAGTTTGCACTTAGCTTTTGGTTCTGTAACCCCGAAATGTCCCGGCTCAAAGTCATCATGTGAGTCAGCCAAATAAAATCTCATATTCTTTGACTCTATCTTCGGAAAAGCGGTATATATTTTAAGATCATTTGATCCCAAATTATCTTTCCATATATTTTCAAATACTTTAAGCAAAGATACTTCGTTGCCCAGAGGCATATATCCGTATATATACAGTTCTTTCAGAGCGTATTTTTTAATATAATCATTTATATATTGAATAACGGAATCGCTTATATTTTCGCTTGCCTCTTCAACGTATTTTTTATCCAAACCATTTCTTAATAAGATGTATTTATTTCTGAGCTCTTGCTTATTCATCTTTTACACCGCCAAACTTCTTACCAAGATCTGTAATACTTCCGTCTTTTTCGACTATTGATACATTATTCAGTTCAGCTCTTAAATTCCTTTTTATAATATTGATATATTCCCTGCGAAGCTTTTGCTGTTCTGACTTTTCTTCTTCGCTAAGTCCTTCTTCCTTGGACTTTTTAGCTAATAAATTGATTCTATCTATTAATTTCGGGTCCATAACTACCTCCTTATCAAATCATTATTGTACTTCGATATTATCGATTCCGCAACCTTCAGTCCATCCATAGCAGCAGAACTTATACCTCCGGCATAGCCCGCTCCTTCACCGCAAGGATATATACCCTTTATCGAAGACTCCAAATTCTCATCCCTTACTATACGTATGGGTGAAGAGGTCCTGCTTTCTATAGCTGCAAGAATCGCATCCTCTCTTGCAAATCCCTTTATCTTTTTATCAAATGAGATAAATGCTTCTTTTAAAGCCGTTACTATAAATTCAGGTAATATCTTATCCAAACGACAGAATCTATATCTTCCCTTAAAACAAGGCACAGTCTCTCCAAATCCACTACTTTCTTTGCCTTTTATAAAGTCTCCCAAAAGTTGAACCGGAATTAAAGAATCTCCTGCCTTATAGCAAATACTTTCCAACTCCTGCTGAAAATACATACCCGAAAGCGGAGTATTATCATTAAAATCCCCAGGATCGACAGTAACTATGATTGCGGAATTGGCGCTATCGCTTTCTCTGTCGTGATAACTCATTCCGTTGATTGCAAGTTTTTCTTTTTCGGTAGAAGCATTGACCACATATCCTCCCGGACACATACAAAAAGAATATACACCTCTGGCAGAGCTTGATTTGGCTGTTAATTTATAAGAAGCTGTAGGAAGAATATCCGCAGCCTCCTTTCCGTATTGTGATACATTGATCATATTTTGAGGATGTTGTACTCTTAGACCTATGGCAAAAGATTTAGGTTCTATTTTTATATTCCTATCATATAAAAGTTTGAAAGTATCTCTTGCGCTGTGCCCTACCGCAAGTGCCAATACCTCACAATTTATCGTATCTAGGTCAGAGAGTTTTATACTTTTGAGATGATTATCCTGAAAGTTGATATCTTCAAGTTTCGTGGAAAATCTTACATCTCCCCCAAGTCTTATTATCTCTTCTCTTATATTCTTTATGATACCTTTCAGCAGATCTGTACCTATATGAGGTTTGGGATCTGTCAGTATACATCTCGGTGCACCGAAATGCACTAATGTCCTTAACACTTCATTGTTTCTTCCGGATCTGTCTTTTACCATAGTATTGAGCTTGCCGTCACTGAAAGTACCGGCTCCTCCCTCACCGAAAGAGACATTTGACTCGGTATTAAGTTCATTGTATTCCCAAAACTTATCGACACTTACGGTCCTTTTGTCCACATCTTCGCCTCGTTCTATAACTATAGGACGAAAACCGCTCCTGGCAAGTGCGTATGCGGCAAATATTCCTGCGGGTCCGAAACCTGCAATAACAGGTCTTTCTTTTAAGCTTATAACACCTTGCTTTGGTAATACATAAGTACTTTCTTCGTATTTTGATATATTTATATCTGAAGCAAATTTTTTAAGCAGCTTTTTTTCATCTTTGACATTTACCGCCAATGAGTAAACATACCTTACATCATCTTTTTTTCTTGCATCTATCGATTTTTTTAATATATTAAAGTTTATAATTTCTTCTTTATTTACTTTAAGTTCCTTAGCTATCTTTTTTTCAAGATCTTCTTCTGATTTATATACAGACACACTAAGATTATTGATCTGAATCATAATATTCCTCATATTGAATAAGAGATGTTGTTTTTGATCTTAGGATAAGATATATTTGTTTATCCCCTTACATCATTTTTTAATTCTCACTTTTCAACATCTCTTTAAATTTTAAATCGGATAAAAATTACCGTTATTTATTTTAAAACCTGCAAATTAATACCGCAACGCAATATTAAAATATCATCTTAATTCTTATGAATATTCTTACGGTAACTAATGTTTCGAAGTATCATCAATATCCCTACTAGCTATATTTTTAGCTGCCAGATATCCGCTTGCCCATGCCCAGTGCAAGTTATAGCCACCGCAAATACCGTCAATATCAAGAACTTCACCTGCAAAATATATGTTTTTATGCAATTTTGATTCCATAGTATTCATATTGATATCGCTTAAAGGAACTCCGCCTGTACTTACCTGTGCCCTTAATAGACCTGCACTTTCCTTGATCTCATATCTGCAATCGGATACTTTATCTGATATCTTCTTTATAAAGTTTGTTTTTACGGTATCATTTATATTAAACCCAAGTTCCGTAACTATTTCTTCCCAAAGTTTGTTATTGATAACTCCGTTTGCGAAATCTTTTAATTTGTAATTTTTTAATATTCTATATCTATCGTTGAAAAACTCAAATTTATCGTCTACAGAAGGTAAAAAATCTATTCCAAGTTCAACTTTTTGTTTGTTTTCCAATGCTCTGGAAATATATCTGCTTAGTTGAAATATAACGATTCCCGAAAGATAATTCTTTGTAAACTGTAGTTCGCCTTTTTCCTTGGAATAAAACTTATCGTTAATATATAAAGAAACGGCTGATTTTACTCTTACACCCTCTGTTTTCTTTAGTCTTTTAAGATCGATAGGAACGACCGGACAAAGTGCCGCAAGAGGTTTTACTATACTGTATCCTTTTCTTTTCAGTACAGGATACAAAGTATCATTATAGTTGAGTTCCGAGCTTGCTAACCCTCCGCAACTTATGAGGACCGAATCGTAGCTGTAGGTATTATTTTTACTTTTTAATTTGATTTTCTTACCGTATTCTATCTCATCAATATCACAATCAGAAATAACTTTTACTCCAAGTTCTCTGATTTTAAGTTCAAATGCATTCAATATCGAAAATGCCTGCTCGGACATAGGGTAGATATATGAATTTTTATTGACAGGTTCTATACCCAGACTTTTGAAAAACAGTATACATTTTTCGAATCCAAATTCCTTAAGTATATTCTTTAAGTTTTCATCATTGCTGTGATAATATTTCACATCAATATCGGCATTGGTATAATTACATTTTCCGTTTCCTGTAGCTAATAGCTTCTTTCCTAATTTTTGATTCTTCTCATGTATCACAACTTCTATATCTTTATTATATTTTTTTATATTGACCGCCGCCATGATCCCTGCGGCTCCGCCGCCTATGATACCTACTTTCATATAATAAATATTACCCCTTACATCAGATGTAGCTTTCTGAACAATCTGTAGATCTTATTGCCTCCCGGCATTGCTAAAATCTCTTTTTTTCTAAGCACTTTAAATTTCACAAGAAAAAGAGGATAAGTGATTATCGCAATTGTAAAAGGAACAATAATGTATATAAGATTAACTTTTTTACTTATTGTATTAATATCGGATCCGAAAACAAATTGCAATCCTTTATAACTTAAAAAAGTAATAATACCCATCAACATACCGGGAATAAATGTTAAAACATAAGAACGTATTATATCTTCCCTATATCTCAATGCTTTCTTATAGAAACGGAATTACATATACACATTGAAGCACCGAATACTATATGCGAATATATAAGTGAGAATACACCGAGCTTAAATACATAAAGAAAAGCAAATAATGCTATCAAGTGTATACAAAGCGATATTATTGCATTTTTTAACGGTTTTGACATATTGCCGCTTCCTTGTAATATACCGTTGGTCACTGTTGAAAGTGAGAAAAATATTACAGAGAAAGACCCGTATTTAATAAGTCCGATAGCTATAGGGGGCATGGAAGCATCATCCATTCTAAACAAAAGTTGGATGATAGGGGCAGCAAGTATTGAAAGTCCTATACTGGAAGGTACTGCAATAATCATTGAGAATTTAAGCGCAGTCCTTATTTTTCTGTGTAGATTTTTCATATCTCTTGCTGCCATATGTCTTGATATGTTAGGTATAAGTGAGGATGAAAGTGCGTTCGATATAGCTATAGGCAGATTAGTAAGTAAAATATACGTTCCTGAATATAATCCGTACAGTCCTGCCGAATCCTTTTCTATCTCTTCAGCCGTTTTTTGAGCCACCTTTCCGAAATGCTCCATTGCTCTTGTAAAAACACCGACATCTATAAGACTGTTAATATTATATACGGCAGTAGCCATAATAACAGGTATAACGGTCATAAATAAATTTTTGGTGATCTTAGAATAACTGTCAACTCCTCTGCTTTTTTCAATTCTAAGTTCACTGTCTCTTCTGTTGCCGTGAAGAATATACAGTATCAATAAAAGAAACAGAGCACTTGCTGCTCCTACTCCGGTACCTAATGTTCCTCCGGCTGCTCCGTATGAAGGTACGGCATATTCTTTACCTTGTTTTACTGCAAGCTCGCATAAGTAATAAGCTGAGCCCACACTTGTAACGGCGTTGGTTATCTGTTCAATAATCTGCGATATCGCCGTTGGAACCATATTGCCGTAAGCCTGATAATAACCCCTGTAAACTCCAAGGTATGCCATTATCCATATAGTCGGTGCCAAGACCTTGATTGCAAGATTACTGTACGGTAATTTAAGTATGACCGCAGCAAAATAGTCTGCTCCGAAGAAAGCGGCTGCACAACCCACGAAACCGACTACAGTTGCATATAATAAAGCCAAATTGAAAATCCTGTGTGCGTTTCTGTACTCACCCATACTTATCTTATAGGACATCATTTTACTTACAGCCAAAGGAAGGCTGTATGAGGATACTAAAAGTATAATTTGATACATATTAAAAGCCGCAGCATAGTATCCTTGTCCGACTTCTCCTATGATATTGAGAAGAGGAACACGGTAGGCAAGACCTATGATCCTTACCAATATACCTGCAACAGCAAGTAAACTTCCCTGTATAATAAAATTATTTTTCTTACTATTCTTCATACGTCTCCTTAGATAAAGTCCAATCTATCTTTTATAGTCATTGATCTCCAGTATTTCTTCTTGTTTGGACTCCATTTTAAGTCTCTCTTCTTCCTCCATATGGTCATATCCCATAAGATGCAGCATACTGTGAACGACCAGGAATGCAAGCTCTCTTTTCTCACTGTGTCCATATTCTTTTGCCTGTGATATTACATGTTCTGCCGATATGACTATATCTCCGAGTAATAGCTCTCCGCTCTCCGGATTAAAAGCAAAGTCTTCAAGACTTTCAAAGTCTGCCGCCTTTTCGTACTCATAAAGCGGAAAAGACAGTACATCTGTTGATTTATCAATATTTCTGTACGTTTTATTTATTTCTTTAATTTCTTCATCATCAACTATACTTACTGAAACTTCAGCCTCAAACGGACATTTTTCATAATCTAATGCGGCAATTACCATTTCATTTATAATATTCTCAAAGGGAAGATCAAGCTTTATATCAGTCTCATAACTTATGTCGATAGTCATGTTACCACCTCTGTTTTCTCAATCCGGTCTTAGTATTGTTGTTATCTGTGTTCTTATTTTTTTTCTCATACAAATCATAAGCTTCAACTATTTTTTGAACTAAAGGATGCCTTACCACGTCTTGACTTGTAAGATTACAGATCGCTATATCGTTGATTTTTGAAAGAACCTTGAGAGCGACATCAAGACCGGACACAAAATCCTGAGGAAGATCTTTTTGTGTTCTGTCACCGGTAATTACAGCCTTAGAGCCGAAACCTATACGAGTAAGAAACATTTTCATCTGAGCAGGTGTAGTGTTTTGTGCCTCATCAAGTATTATAAACGCATTATCCAAGGTCCTTCCTCTCATATAAGCAAGAGGAGCAACTTCAATAAGTCCCTTTCATGGTTGCTTATATAAGTTTCGGCTCCCATTATCTGATATAAGGCATCATATAAGGGTCTTAGGTACGGATCTATCTTACTTTGAAGATCCCCGGGAAGAAATCCCAGTCTCTCTCCCGCCTCAATAGCCGGTCTTGTAAGAATGATCCTTCCCACTTCTCCGTCTTTAAATGCCTGAATCGCCATAGCCATAGCAAGATAAGTCTTACCTGTACCTGCAGGACCAACCCCGAAAGTTATCATTTTATTTCTTATAGAGTCGACATATTCTTTTTGACCGAGGGTCTTAGGTTTTACATTCTTACCGTTAACAGTCCTTGCTATTATATCTTTATCGATTTCCAACATCTTATCTTGTGCTTCCGAATAAGATAAAGCAATTGCGTAATCAACATTTTGCTCTGTAATTACATTTCCTCTTTTTGAAAGTTCAAGTAAGGTTGAAAATATAGACTTTGCTCTTATGACCTGTGTTTCGGGACCGATGATCTTTATACTTCCATCCCTGGTAATAATGCTTACATGCAGTGTCCTTTCAATTTTTTTCAGAAATGAGTCCAACTCACCGGAAATATTTCTTTCATCTTCTAAAGGTACATCTATAATATTTTCTATAATACTCAATACTACCTCCACCTATATAAAGTTATCTATATGTAATATTTTAAATATTTTTTATACACGAAAAATTCCCAACCTTATACAGGTCGGGAATAAATATGCATTAGTTGAATTTACGTTTTCTAGCAGCTTCTGACTTCTTCTTGCGCCTTACGCTTGGCTTCTCGTAATGCTCTCTCTTACGGATCTCTTGCTGTATTCCAGCCTTAGCACAATTTCTCTTAAATCTTCTTAATGCACTATCGAGACTCTCGTTTTCTTTCACAATCACGTTTGACATCTAAAAAGCTAACCTCCCTCCGGTTGTGAAATTAAAACCCTGTTAATTATAACATAAATACAGGATTCGTCAACCGCTATACTAAAATAATTTAGTTTGAAATTAAATTATTGCGGTATTGTACATTAGATAAAGCTATTGACCCGCAAAATCTATTATAATATTTAAATGGTATATTTATGCAAATATATTTAACATTCGTATTAGGTCTAATGCCAACGACCCATAATTTGACTATATGCTGATAGTATATTTTTTAATATTTAGAAATTACGGATCGTTTGGCTAAGATCTTATAATTAAACCTATTTATTCACAAGACTGCTTAGCAACATACCTTTTTAAGCTTCTTGGTTAAAACCATCTTAATTACTTTATAAAATACAGTGTAGCGGATCTAAGTGGTTTTGATCATATATAAGCTATATTGAACTGCGGATATTTTATTAATATGTAAATCGTAGCCTTAAAATACAATATTAAATTCCTGTACTTGAAGATAGTTCTTATAACGCTTAAATAATTTTTGATCAGCACATTAGCTTACACATTAGGTTAATAAATTTGTAATTAAGATGTGAATATAACAATATAGTATTTATCTGCACCGGTCTAAGCAAAAGAGATCCAGGATATAGATCTTCCTGGACATGCTCATCGTAATTTTACATATCTTGAGCATTATCATTTGCCGATTCGACTGTTGTGGTTGAATTATCTATATTATTTCCACAAGCTGTAAAGGACATTGTAAGCATTATAACCATGATCACATAAATAACGGTTTTTTCAAACTTTTCCATGAACACCTCCTTATAAATCAAACTTTTGGAATGATAATACCGATAAAACTTAAAAGCTTTTAATTTTATAAGTATGATTTAGCATATTTCCCATAGAATGTATATTATTCAATGAATAATATTTTTGGTAAAAGCCCAATGGTATTCAATTGATAAGGATATTTTTCACAAAAATCTGTTCTTAAATTATGCATTTTGTACAGATTTATGTTTAAAAATCGTGATTGATAACTGACCTGTACTTATTATTCCTCAAGATATTTTTTCACATCCGCACCTACATATATTTTTTCATCAGTCAACAGTATAGGTCTTTTGACGAGTTTGCCATCACTTGCCAGTAGTTCAAATTGTTTATCTTCCTCCATAGCTGCAAGTTTTTTTGAAAGCTCCATTTCTCTGTAAAGCAAACCGCTCGTGTTAAAAAACTTTTTTAATGCAAGTCCTGATAATTTGTGCATTTGTTTCAGTTCGTTTATACTTAATTTATTCTCTGTAATATCCCTAAAGCTGTATTCATATCCTTTGTCTTTAAGTATTTTTTCCACGCCTTTACAAGTTGAACATTTCTTATATCCCAATAACTCATATTTCATTTTAAGATCTCCTTTTATAATTTTTTCTAACTTACCTTATCAAAAAAAAATTCTGTTTTATTTTTTTATAAAAAAATGTATACAGTATACTGAACTCCTTCTTTGATTTAAAATCAAAACTCAATCATCATACCATATAATACGATAATTGAGTTTTGTACTTACAAGTTATAATCTTAGATTTTATTTATTAAGTTGTGCCGCAATTACATTTTTAGCTTCTTCAAGAGCCTTATCAGTCTCTTCGGACTTTTTGCCTCCTGCCTGTGCCATATTAGGACGACCTCCGCCGCCTCCGCCTACTATACCGGCTATGGATTTAATGATATTTCCCGCATGTATACCCTTAGCTACAGCGTCATCACCTGCCATGGCCAAAAGACTTACATTAGATCCTGAAACAGAAGCTAAAACAACCGCTCCGTTATCTACTTTTTTCTTTAAATTATCTCCGAGATTTCTAAGCTCATTCATTTCTATATCATTTACCTTAAGAACTATAGCTTTAATACCGCCTACTTCATATATCTGAGAGTCTATATCGCTGATGGAATCCTTAGCCAACTTAGCTTTTAATTTTTCCTGTTCGGACTTCAGTTCTTTTATTTCATCAAGTAAATGCTTGATTTTTTCATGCAACTTGTCGGGAGTGGTCTTAAGTTCTGAAGAAACTCTATGCATCTCATCTTCGATTTTTTCATAATAATGAAGTACATTCTCACCTGTCAGAGCTTCTATTCTTCTAACTCCCGCAGCTATACCTGTCTCAGATATTATCTTAAAAGTTTTAATATCGGACGTATTCTTTACATGGGTACCTCCGCAAAGTTCCTTTGACTCTTCTCCCATGCTTACGACCCTTACATCATCCTTGTATTTTTCTCCGAAAAGTGCCATAGCCCCGCTTTTTCTCGCAGAATCAAGATCCATAAGGTCTGTATTAACTTCCAGCGACTTTCTTATGTTTTCATTTACCGCTTCTTCGATTTTTTTGATTTCATCTTTGGTAAGTGCTGCAAAGTGTGTAAAGTCGAATCTTAATCTGTTATTGCTTACAAGGCTTCCTGACTGCTCAACATGCTTTCCGAGTACAGATCTTAGTGCTGCGTGAAGTAAATGAGTAGCGGAGTGATTTTTACAGGTATCTTTTCTGTATGTTTCATCTACCTGCATATCAAGTTCGTCATCAACATTAATATATCCCGACTCTATATAACCCACATGAGCCTGCTTATCACCTTGCAATTTTATAGTATCTTCTACTATAAAAGTACCCGTAGAAGAGCTTATTTGACCTATGTCTCCGCATTGACCGCCCATAGCGGCATAGAAAGGACTTTGGTCGGTTATAATGCTTCCGTTCATATCTTCGCTCAAACTTTCCACGATATTGCTTTGAGTGGTAAGTACAAGTGCTTTTGCTTTCGATCTAAGCTCACTGTAACCTAAAAATTTGGTAACTATATCTGTAGGTACGGATTGATATACAGTTACATCCGCTCCCATGTAGTTGGTAGTTTTCCTGGCTTCTTTAGCCTTCCTTTTTTGCTCAGCCATAGCCTTTGCAAAACCTTCTTCATCTACATTTAATCCCTTTTCTTCCAGTATCTCCCTTGTAAGATCAAGCGGGAATCCGTATGTATCATATAACTTGAAAGCATCCTCACCGGACATAAGCTTTTCACCGGCTTTGCTCATCTCGCTTTCTATATCGGAAAGTATTTGCAGACCTTGATTTATAGTCTTATAGAATTTATCTTCTTCTTCTGTAAGCACTTTTAAGATCATGGCTTTCTTTTCTTCAAGTTCCGGATAACCTTCCTTCATTGAAGCTATTACAAAGTCAGATAGATCTGCAAGGAATTTATTCTCTATGCCGAGCAGTCTTCCGTGTCTTGCCGCTCTTCTTAAAAGTTTTCTTAGTACATATCCTCTACCTTCATTACTTGGCATTATTCCGTCAGATATCATAAAAGTACAGGAACGAATATGATCTGTAATAAGTCTTAATGAAATATCTTTTTGAGTATCTTCTGTATATTTTGTACCTGCGGTTTCAGCAACTTTATCAAGTAAAGATTTAATCGTATCTATTTCAAATATGGATGATACATCCTGTACTACTACAGCCAATCTTTCCAGTCCCATTCCGGTATCTATATTTTTTTGTTCAAGTTCGCTGTAATTGCCCTTACCGTCATTATTAAACTGAGTAAATACGTTGTTCCATACTTCCATATATCTGTCACAGTCGCAACCTACTTCACAACTTTCTTCTTGGCAGCCGTATTTTTCACCTCTGTCATAATAAACTTCCGAACAAGGACCGCAAGGACCTGCACCGTGCTCCCAGAAATTATCGGCTTTACCGAACTTATATATTCTTTTTTCATCTATCCCTATTTCATCTCTCCAGATTCTGAGAGCCTCGTCATCATCTACATATACGGACGGATAAAGTCTGTCCGGAGATAATTTAATAACTTCGGTCAAAAATTCCCAAGTCCAATGAATAGCCTCCCTCTTAAATAATCTCCAAAAGAGAAGTTTCCGAGCATTTCAAAAAAAGTACCGTGTCTTGCAGTTTTTCCAACGTTCTCAATATCTCCTGTTCTAATACACTTTTGGCAGGTTGCAACCCTTTTCCTCGGAGGTATCTCCTGTCCGGTAAAATATGGCTTCATAGGGGCCATGCCTGAGTTTATAAGAAGTAAGCTGTTATCATTATGAGGAACTAATGAGAAACTTTTTAGAATAAGATGGTCCTTGCTCTCAAAAAAGTCCAAGAATTTTTTTCTTATTTCATTTACACCGTATTTTTCATGTGACATATTGTAAATTCCTTTCAATTCATATCAATTAATTTACTTAGAGAATCGTATTTATTAATATTGATCCAATATCAAGAGCTGTCTCCTTTAATCATATATCAATGTCTTATATAATAACATATAAATTCATTTTAAATCACTATTTTTTTGAATTTATTTTAAATAAATAACAGCAGAAACCTAAAATAATCAAGTTTCTGCTGAATCAGTAAAGTCTTATTTTTTTTCTTGGTATCCTTATAATTTCTGATTTTTTTCCGGCAAAAAAATACCCAAAATAATTATTATCAGATAAAATACAGCCATCAAAGATGATTGAAAAAAAGCAGCTAAAATATCAAGCATATACCGAACCTCCTCGTTGTATACTTATATGATCTGACCTTGTATTATAACAAAGTTGGAAACAACGGATCATAATTATATATGAAAATAAATTCAAACTTCATACATCACATTATAATATCCGCACTGAAAAATTACAACTCCAATCCTTCATCTTTTTGTAAATTTCCCGAAAGAGCGGCACTTGTTGCAAGTTTATCACAAAGCTCATTTTCCGGGTGTCCCGCATGACCTTTTACCCAAATAAATTCTGCTTGATGTTTTTCCATGGCTTTTACAAGTCTTTTCCAAAGATCCGTATTTTTCACCGGACCAACTTTAGGTCTTACCCAATTATTTTTGATCCATGAAGTCACCCACGACTTATTAAAGGCATCGGTCAAGTATTTTGAATCGGAATAAACTTTTACCTTACAAGGCCTTGTCAATGCTTCAAAGCCTATTATACACGCCATGAGTTCCATTCGATTATTGGTGGTTTTTATATATCCCGCTGAAAACTTCCTTTCATGTACAATTCCCTTTGAGTCCCTAAACTTAATTACGGTTCCGTATCCTCCCGGTCCGTCGGGATTACCTCTTGCGGCACCATCGGTATACATATTGACCTCATGCATATTTATAAAACCTCATTATTATAATAAAAGTCTTATTCACTCAAGTAAGCCTTTTTGACCAGATCGTTATCCATCAGATCGCTTGCTTTACCGCTTAGTGTTATATTACCGGTTTCCAGAACATAAGCTCTATCGGCGATCGAAAGTGCTTTCTTTGCATTTTGTTCTATTAAAAGAACTGTCGTACCCGAGTTATGTATATCTTCAATAAGCTTAAAGATTTCATTAACATACAAAGGTGAAAGTCCCATAGAAGGTTCATCCATAACTATCAGACTGGGTTTACTCATCAAAGCTCTACCCATAGCAAGCATTTGCTGCTCTCCTCCTGATAATGTTCCGGCAAGCTGAGACTTTCTTTCCTCCAGCCTTGGGAATCTTTCATAAATATTTTTTATATTTTTCTCTATCTCTTTTGAATCTTTTCTGGTATAAGCACCGAGCTTAAGGTTTTCAAGAACCGTAAGTTGAGAAAAAACTCTTCTTCCCTCAGGCACATGAGCCATACCCATTGCCACTATCTTATGTGCCGGTTTCCTGGTTATATCGTTATTCTCAAAACTAACACTCCCCGACTTTGCCTGTATAATACCTGTTACGGTTTGCAGTATGGATGTTTTTCCTGCACCGTTAGCACCGATAAGCGCTACTATCTCACCCTTATTTACTTCAAAAGATACACCTTGAACAGCCTGTATCATACCGTAATTTACATATAAATCCTGTACATTTAACATATAATCAATCTCCTACTCGCCTAAGTAAGCTGTAATTACTCTATGATCATTAAGTACCTCACTCGGAGTACCGCTTACAAGCTCTGTTCCAAAATTCAATACTGTCAGATATTCACAGATACCGGAAACCAATTTCATATCATGCTCTATTAAAAGTATGGTGATCTTATATCTTTCTCTGATAAGCTTATAGTATCCATAAGCTCCGCAGTCTCTTGCGGATTCATACCTGCCGCGGGTTCATCCAGTAATAAAAGCTTCGGCTTTGTTGCAAGTGCTCTGGCTATCTCAAGCTTTCTTTGCTGACCGTAAGGTAAATTTCCTGCTTTTAGATCTTTGACCTTATCCAGCTCAAATACTTCAAGTAAACCCTCAGCTTTTTCATCCATTAAAGCTTCTTTTTTACTGTAATTAAAATCATGTAAAAAATCCGATACCAGCGAATATTTTATTTCATTATGTAAAGCCACTTTAACATTATCAAGTACGGTCATATTTGAAAATAATCTTATATTTTGAAATGTTCTCGCCACACCGAGTTTACATATTTGAACGGGCTTAAGTCCCGAGATCGTACTGTTGTTTAATTTTATACTTCCTACAGTAGGTTTATAGACACCTGTAAGCAAATTGAAAACTGTAGTCTTTCCTGCTCCGTTAGGACCGATAAGACCGTATAAGGATCCTTCTTCAACACTGATATTGAAATTATCCACCGCTTTTAGACCACCGAATTGTATACCTAAACTTTTACATTCCAATAATGCCATATCTTAAACCTCCTTAAATCCTTTAAAAAGTTTGGATAAGGTCTTATTAGTCATAATACCCTGCTTTATCTTACTGTTGTTTACTATCATCATGATTATCAAAACTATAGCGTACATCAGCATACGAAGATTATCTGCTCCTCTTAAAAATTCCGGTAATAAAGTAAGTATTATTGCGGCTATTATAGATCCGCTTATGCTGCCCATACCACCCAGAACGACTATTACCAGTATCTCTATAGATTTATTATAATCAAATGTAGTAGGTTTGATCAGTCCTACGTTATGTGCGTATATAACACCTGCCAAACCTGCAAAAAAAGCTCCTATGACAAATGCGGTAACCTTGTATTTACTTATATTGATACCTACGGATTCCGCAGCAATATCGTTATCCCTGATCGCTGTTATAGCTCTTCCTGTTCTTGATTTTACGAGGTTTAACAAGAAAATTATTGTTATTATCATGCAAATATAAGCGATCCAGAAATTCTGATAGTCTGTATATAAGGGGATCTTGGTAAGACCCTTAGCTCCACCCATAAATTTAATCGAATTTATTATAGACTTAATAATTTCACCGAAAGCCAATGTTACTATAGCAAGATAATCGCCACGAAGCCTCAGTACCGGTACACCGATAATAAATCCGAATACAGCGGCTATCGTACTTCCCGCAAGCATTGCTATGATTATTGTGGGAAGAGGAGGAAACTTTGAGTAAACACTTATAAGTGCGCCGGTATAAGCTCCTATTGACATAAATCCCGCATGACCCAGCGAAAGCTCCCCAAGAAATCCTGTTACCAGGTTAAGTGATACTGCCAATATAATATTCACTATTATCGGAATAACTATGGATTTATATTGCCTTGATAATATATTTCCGTTAAGCAAAGTTAAAATAAGTATATATATTGCTATTATAGCAACTATTTTTATTATATTTTTTAAATTAACTATTTTTTTCATTTTATCCTACACCTTTACCTGTTTTTGTCTTCCCAACAGTCCTGACGGTTTTACCAAAAGCACTATTACCAACACTCCGAATACTATAGCATCCGCCAGCTCTGTCGATATATATGCCTTTGATAAACTCTCTATAATTCCCAGAAGTATTCCGCCAAGCATAGCTCCGGGAACACTTCCTATACCTCCGAGTACTGCCGCAACGAATGCTTTGATTCCCGGAAGTGCGCCCATAGTAGGTTTTAGAGTTTCGTACTGTGCCATATAAAGAATACCTGCAATAGCCGCAAGTGCACTACCTATAGCAAAGGTAAGTGATATTGTTTTATTAACATCAATCCCCATAAGACCGGCTGCGTCCTTATCCTCCGATACCGCTCTCATGGCGCTTCCCAATTTAGTTTTATTTATAAAATAGGTCAGTATGACCATTGATACACATGTTACCGACAAGGTTATAAGACTGATACCGGATATAGTAACGGCTCCTAACTTTATATTTGGATTAGGTATTACAGACTTAAAAGGTATGGGTGTTGCATTGAATATGATCAAAGATAAGCTTTGTAACAAATAGCTGACACCTATAGCTGTGATAAGTACTGCAAGTGCAGGTGCTTTCTGAGCGGTTTATATGCCACTTTCTCTACTATGATACCAAGAAAGGCACACACAGTTAAAGTAATTATTATAGCCGCCCATATTGGAAGATTAAACAGGCTTACAGCAACATATAAGGTATATGCACCGACCATAATGATATCTCCGTGTGCAAAGTTTATCATCTTTGCTATACCATATACCATAGTATATCCAAGTGCAATAAGAGCATATATACTTCCTGTTCTTAGTCCATTTATTAATTGCTCTATCAGGTTTATAAACATAGTTGTACTCCTCTTTAATATTCCAAAAAATAAATGCATTAAGGGGCTGCAGCCCTAATTAATAAAGTTTTACCTTATGCCACAGTCCCTTATGCACATAACCGAATAATATAATTCAAAAATTAGTCTAATTCTTTACTTTCGTAAACTCCGTTCATTATTGTAACGAACTTAGGTTGTTTAATAGGATCACCGCTCACATCGAAACTTATGTTTCCTGTAAGTCCGTCAACGTTTATTTCCGTCATAGCCTTTATTAAAGCTTCTGTATCCTTGCTTTGCGCCTTTTCAAAAGCCGCCTTTAATACATATACTGAATCATAGCTGTCAGCAGCAAACTGATCCGGCACGGCATTATTATACTTTTCCTTATATGCCTTTACAAAGCTCTGTACATTCTGGTTAGGGTCTGAAGGATAGAAAGGTGTAAGGAATACTATTCCGTCCAATACACTTGTATCGGTAACCTGTCCTAAAACTCCGTCCCAACCGTCTGAACCTACTATATCAGCTTCAACTCCAAGATCCTTAACCTGCTTTGCAATATAAGCTGCAGCCTCATAATATGCAGGAACAAATATAAGTTTTGCATCTGTAGCCTTGATCTTTGTAAGCTGTGATGAGAATTCAACATCTCCTGTTACGAAAGACTCTTCAGCTACTAAAAGATCTGCGTTTCCTGACTCTGTAAGCTCATCTTTGAAAGCTTCATAAACTCCTGTTGAGTACTCGTCTGCATTGTTGTAAAGGACCGCAACACTCTCATATCCCTGGTTTACTACATAATCTGCTATCATCTTACCCTGTAAAGGATCTGTAAAGCAAAGACGAAAAACATTATCATTAGCTGTGATTCCGGCAGCTGAACCTGATGGAGTAAGCTGAAGTAAATTATCTTTCTTTGTAAGATCGGCTATAGCCAAAGATGAACCGCTGGTTACAGCTCCCATAATCACATCTACCTTCTTATCAAGCAATGTGTTATATGCTGTTACAGCCTTTTCTTCACTTGCCTCATCATCTTCAAATTGAAGAGCGAAATTATAGCTCTTATCACCTAATTTAACTCCGCCGGCTTTGTTGATCTCTTCAATAGCGATTTCAGCACCCTGCTTAACTGAGATTCCGTAAGAAGCAGCACCGCCTGTTAAAGGTCCTGTAGTACCTATAGTTATAGTCTCCAAATCAGGATTTGCACCTTCATCAGCTCCTTCTTGAGCAGCCGCAGTATCTGCACTGCTTGCGGTATCTGCTTTATTTGAACAAGCCGCAAGCGACAAAGCAGCAGCCGCAAAAAGCGCCAAACCATATATCTTTCTCATAATATTCCTCCTTTTTATAACAAAAATTTAATATTTAAAATCATAGAAAAATCTATAATGTTAAATCAAAACCTATTGATTCATCAAACTTTCAAGATCTCCGTTGTAAATACACTTAAGAAGGTATACTACATCTTCATGAGAGACCTTTATAGGATTTGCCTTTGTACAAACATCTTCCAGGATCTTATCGGCATTGCTGTCGATCTCGTCATAAAAACTGTCTTTATCTATACCGCATTCTTTTAACGATTTCGGTATGTCAAACTGTTTTCTCAAAAGTTCGGCGGTCGCTATTAGAATAACACAAAGCCTTTTATCATTACCTGCTATTAGCAATTCCTTTTGCCACTGTTTCTATAGACGGATCCGGTTCTATTTATGAAAAAACACAAAATTCGACATTATTTCTCAAGTCTGGAAGTTACGGTAGATACAATACCGGAGCTTACCATATAAGGATCGGTTATCAACATCGCCTTTTTAAAAGGTAATTCAAGTAAAACGTCAAGTGCATCACTACCTGTGCATATCTTTGAACTCATTTCAAATTTTCTCATAATAGCCATCTCTACATTTTTTATATTAAAAAATATAACTCCATCCGGTTGATTGACAATATATACAGGCTTTTACTTCATTGTTTTGCATTCAAAACCGCTGTAAAACTGCGTAAATTATATAATCTGTATTCTTTTATGTCAACACAATATATGTATATATATTATTTATGGATAGTATTTATACAGTTTATGTTACTCAATACTGTCCCAACAAAGTGCCTTATCTTCCGATATTCTTTGTCTGAGCATCAAATTATCAACTGCCTCTTTGGCTGACTTGTTATCAAAAAGTACCGCATTCACCTCACTGACTATGGGCATTTCCACACCGTATTTCTCAGCAAGACTTTTAGCCGCTTTGGCGGAGTACACACCTTCCACTACCATATTAACTTCATTACATGCCTCTTCAAGACTGTATCCTTTACCTATCAGTATACCTGCTCTTCTGTTTCTGCTGTGCATGCTTGCGCAGGTAACTATCAGATCTCCTATTCCGGAAAGACCGTAAAAAGTTTGCTTACAACCGCCCATTTTTTCACCGAGTTCCGATATTTCTTTAATACCTCTTGTTATGAGAGCAGCCTTAGTGTTATCTCCGTAACCTAGTCCATCCGCTATACCTGCCGATAATGCAATTACATTTTTAAGAGCGGCACCTATTTCAATACCTATTATATCCGGTGAGGTATATACTCTGAATACCGGACTCATGAAAACATTTTGTATATAACTTGCAACTTCAATATTATCAGCTCCCACTACGCAGGTCGTCGGAAGTTTATTTGCTACTTCCTCAGCATGACTCGGACCTGATAAAACAGCAACTATAGATCCCGGAATTTCTTCCTTTATCTGTACATCAAGTGTCTTTAAGCTCGACTCCTCTATACCCTTTGAAACGTTAACTATTATTTGTCCCTCTTTGTAAAACTCTTTGAGCTTTTTTGCAGTTCCTCTTGTATAAACCGACGGTACTGCCAGAACCAGGATCTCAGCATTAGTTGACTCATTAAGACCTGAAGTGATCTTGATATCTTCATTGATCGTAAGTCCCGGAAGATTCTTATGCCTTCGTGTGGCATTAAGAGCCTCAGCTTCCTCTGTAAATACTGTACATAAAGTTACATCATGTTTATTATCACTCAGAAGAACAGCTAAAGCCGTACCCCAAGTCCCCGCTCCGATAACCGCTATCTTACTCATATAAGACTCCCTAATAAATTATTTTTTGAAAGTGATTTTATTCTCAGTACCCGAAAGTAATCTTTTTATATTTGATTTATGTCTGTAAATCGAAAATACTGATATTATGCTCACAAGTATTATAAATTCAATACGTCCGCTTCCTGTCAGATTATAATAATTCAAAAAAACAAAAAGTGCAGACATTAATGCAAAACAAAACATAACAACTATTGATGCCAATGATACATAACGAGTAAGTGCAACGATAAGCACAAACCGCAAGACATACCAAAGTTATCCTTATATCGACTGCCGTTAGAATACCCGCAATAGAAGCTACTCCCTTACCGCCCTTAAACTTAAGATAAAACGGATAGGAATGTCCCAGTACCACACCGAAACCTATGTAAAGCATAAAGATATCTCCTGTATTGGCTTCTGACCTGAAAATATATCTTACCAGTAAACAAGGAATAAGTGCTTTTAGAAAATCTCCCAAAAAAACTATAAATCCGGCTTTTTTACCGAGTACTCTTAAGGTATTGGTCGCACCTGCATTACCGCTTCCGTAATCTCTTATATCTATATTTTGGGTTTTACCGAATATATAACCGCTTTGAATCAAACCCAATATATAGCCTATTAAAAGAAAAATCAGCCTTTCCATATTATTTGTCTTCAACCCTTTCCCTTATAATAAATCTTAAAGATGTTCCTACGAAACCGAATGCTTCTCTAAGCTTATTCTCTATATATCTTTGATAAGAAAAATGCATAAGTTCTTTGTCATTTACAAATATAACAAAAGTAGGTGGTTTTACAGACACTTGGGTAGCATAGAATATTTTCAGCCTCTTACCCTTATCTGACGGTGGTTGCTGCATAACTGTCGCTTCGGTTATGATCTCATTAAGAACTCCGGTTTGTATTCTTAATGTTTGACTGTCCATTACAAGATCTATAAGATCGTAAAGCTTTGTCAGTCTTTGACCTGTCTGTGCCGAAATAAATAAATATTCTGCATAAAGCATGAATGAGAGAGTTTTCTTTATATTATTGGTAAATTCATATATGGTCTTATCATTCTTTTCTATGGCATCCCACTTATTGACCGCAACTATGATACCCTTTCCTCTATCATGTGCTATACCGGCTATCTTAGCATCCTGCTCCGTTACTCCCTCTACCGCATCAATGACCAAAACCACTATATCGGCTCTTTCTACAGCTGTAACGGTTCTTATTATACTGTACCTTTCAAGCTCTTCTTTTATCTTGGACTTACGTCTAAGACCCGCTGTATCTATAAATACATATTCCTTTTGATTATAAACTACTGTAGTGTCTATTGCATCTCTTGTAGTTCCCGCTATATCCGATACAATAAGCCTTTTATTACCGGCAAGTTTATTGATTATTGATGATTTACCTACATTGGGCTTTCCTACTATAGCTATTCTTGGCCTGTCATCCTCTTCATCATCACCTTCATAATCCGGAAAATGTTCGGAAACTATCTCCAGCAGATCTCCGATACCGGTTCTTTGTCCGGCTGATACGGGAACCGGATCACCTATACCCATATTATAAAATTCATATACGTCATTACCGTACTTTTTAATACTGTCGACCTTATTAACAGTTAATACTACCGGCTTTTTTGACTTTCTGAGCATATCTGCGACCTTAAGATCCGAGTCCACAAGTCCCTGATGTACATCTGTAACAAATATTATAACATCTGCCGTATCTATAGCTATTTGTGCCTGTTCCCTCATTTGAGACAGTATTATATCCGAACTGTCCGGTTCTATACCACCGGTATCTATAAGTGTAAAATCCTTGTTAAGCCAATTACAATCAGCGTAAATTCTGTCTCTCGTAACTCCGGGAGTATCCTTTACTATGGCTATATTATCACCGGCTATAGCATTGAATAATGTCGATTTACCTACATTAGGTCTGCCTATTATAGCCACCACAGGTTTCCTCATTTTATATGACCTCCTCTTTGGGTTCGTAGGCTGAGAAACTGTCACCGCCTACATAATCTTTATTTAGTATGGCTTTGATCAAATCATCTCCCGAAGTACCGACTTTGGTTATAGGGATATTTAATCTGTTTTCAATATCATCTTTTGTAAAATTATCCAAAAATATATCTTCCGAACTCTTGAACATATTTATGCTAAGAAGCAACCTGGAGCCGAGATCTTTATCGGTAAGTTGTTTTATAAGATCCTTGCCGGTAATAAGTCCCGCAACAGTAATATGTTCACCAAAGAAATCATTTTCTATCGTATATACATTGATCTTTTTCTCGGGAAAATATCTTTCTATATCTTTGACCAGATCGGTCAAAGTAGGTGCAGCCAACTTACCTGTAGCTATACTTATGGTCTCTTTTTCGGATGGCATATCATTATTCTTAATACTATCCAGCCGTTCTTTGACTTCACATCTTAACAGCCTTAACATACCTACTCCGTTGCCAAGTTGCAAGTATCCGTCATATCTTTCTTCTTCCGGAAGTTCTCTTTGAGCAAGCAGATACAACTCATCACTTGCATGTATAAAATGTATATCGAATAATTCCTTTGCCTTTTTTTGATACTTCTCTATCAGATCGATCGTTTCCTCAGCGGTTTTTTTATCTATCAACTGTAATTTGGCAAGTCCCGTTCTATACTTTGTTATACCTACAGGAACTACCGATACACTTTCCATTACCGGAGCATATCTTAAAAGATCCTTTATGCTTCGTTCAAGCTCGGCACCGTCATTGTAACCCTTACACATTACTATCTGTCCGTTCATCGGTATTTCATGTTCATAGAGTTTATCTATGTACTTTAATGAAGTACCTGCGAATCTGTTATGTAACATTCTTACTCTTAGCTGCGGATTTGTTGTATGTATTGATATGTTAATAGGTGCCAAATGAAATTTTATGATTCTGTCTATATCCTTTTCTTTCATATTGGTAAGAGTGATGTAATTGCCTTGTAAAAATGAAAGTCTTGAATCATCATCCTTAAAATAGAGCGTATCTCTCATTCCCTTGGGCATTTGATCTATAAAGCAAAAAACACAGTTATTGGTACAGGTTCTGTAATCACACATAAGACCCGAACCGAATTCTATACCTATGTCTTCATAATTATGCTCTATATCAAGTTCCCATACTTCTCCGTCTTTCTTTTGGATAAGCATAAGCATTGATTCCGAATTTATATAATATCTGTAGTCAAATACATCTTCTATCTCTTTTTCATCAATAGCAAGAAGTATATCTCCTACCTCTATTCCGAGTTCTTCGGCAATAGAACCTTTGTAAACTTTATTAATAATATGTTTGGAGGTATTTTCTCCGACTTCAATATATTCTTTTTCTAACATATTTTATATGATATCAATTTAGTTAATGTTTGTAAAGAAATAAAGCCCCTTATTATATTATAAGTTACTCCTTTTACTTGACTTAATAATATTAGCAAGTATAATTTTAATTGGGATATGTGTTCTTACCGGTAATAACAAGTGTATCATAAAAAAACAATTGTTTGATCACACTTTTTTGTAAATTATACGGCTGTTACTGTTATGCTTAAGGTTATCTATAAATTCTTTAGATAATTTATATAAATTAACTGTTATCAAGGGTTTTATCTTAACATATGAAGCACTTACCGATATATATCCCGGAAAAATTTCTTAATTGACACAACTTTAAGGAGGATTTTATGCCGAACAATTTTGCTTTCAGCAAACAATTACCTGTAGCCCCTTTAAAAATTGCAGCTCTAGAAAGTTGCAAGGACCTTGCAAAAAAAGTCGATGAATATATAGTTTCATTCAGACAAAATGACATAAAAGAGTTGGAGACGAGACAGGAAAATCTACATTACAGAGGATATGATGCAGCCTCATATCTTATGGACATAGAGTGTCCGAGATTCGGTACGGGAGAAGCAAAGGGAGTTATCAATGAATCGGCACGTGGAAGTGACATATTTGTTATGGTAGATGTCATGAACCATTCTTTAAGCTATACGGTCAACGGATTTCATAATCACATGTCTCCGGATGATCATTTTCAAGACCTTAAACGAATCATTTCCGCTACTGTTTCTACAGCACACAGAGTTAATGTTATAATGCCTTTTCTTTATGAAAGCAGACAGCACAAAGGACAAAGAGGGAATCATTAGACTGTGCCTGTGCGTTGGAAGAACTCGTGAATATGGGCGTAAGTAATATAATAACCTTTGATGCACATGATCCAAGGGTTCAAAACTCAATTCCTCTACACGGTTTTGATAACTTTATGCCTACTTATCACTTTGTAAAAGCTTTATTTAATAATATAGACGATCTTATAATAGATAAAGAACATCTTATGGTAATAAGCCCTGATGAGGGTGCTATGAACAGAGCTGTATACCTGGCAAATAATCTCGGTGTTGATATGGGTATGTTCTATAAAAGAAGAGATTATTCAAAAGTCGTTGACGGAAGAAACCCTATAGTTGCTCATGAATTTTTGGGAAGCAGTGTTGAAGATAAAGTAGTGATAATAATGGATGATATGATAGCATCCGGTGAATCCATGCTTGATACCGCCAAAGAACTTAAAGAAAGAAAGGCAAAGAAAGTAATAGTTTGTGCCACTTTCGGACTCTTCACAAACGGATTTTCAAAATTTGACGAATTCCACAGAGCCGGATACATCGATCATGTATGTACAACAAACTTAAACTACAGAGAGCCTGAAATTTTTTCAAAAGAATGGTATATAGAAGCTGACATGAGCAAATATTTAGCTGCTATAATAAATTCATTCAACCATGACGTGCCTATAGGAAATGTACTTTCACCTACTTACAAGATTCAAAACATAGTAAAAAGTCTTAATGCAAAAAAAGACGGGTATGAATACTTTGATACTATATCATAATAAATAGATCTCGTTAATAAAATGGGACTGTTGCATTAAAGAATTTAACAGGATGTATAATTAAAAAAATTACTGAATAAACCACATCATGTTGAAACTCTGCAATGCAGCAGTCCTTTTTTTAAAAACTATTTATAAACACATAATAACTTACTTAACGGGATTTCCGAAAGAAGTATTTTTAATTTTAGTCCCCTACCTCAAAGCCAGGAAAGCAGCCATATTACCTCTTTGATCACCGGCAAACCTGTGTGAAAACAACTTATCATTATTACAAAAAGTACAAATATCCGTTATATGGATATTTGACGGACTTATACCTATATCTTCAAGAATTATCCTGTTAGCCTCCCACAGGTCAAGCATATAATGAGTTTCGTCCTTATATTTAAGTATACCCTCAATACTATGATCACTAAAAGATCTTCGGAAACTGTCCGCAACTTCGATCCCGACTTCGTAGTGATCGGCACATATACTCGGTCCTATACAGGCGATCATATTTTTCGCTCTGCTTCCGTAATTGAATTGCATGGCACGAAATGTTATATCCGCTATTCTTTCCACTGTACCTCTCCAACCTGAATGAACAAGACCTATAGCCTTATTCTTGGTATCCAAAAGATATATCGGAACACAATCCGCAAAAAAAGTTACGAGACAGATGCCCTTTTCATCGGTTATCAGAGCATCTACATCCCCATACTCCCTTTCTTTTAATATCCCACTGCCTCTGTGCTTTTTTTCTACTTTAAGTATATTGGTGGTATGTGTCTGATAAGATAAGACCATATCTTCTATATCAATACCCAAAACATTCGAGATCCTTTTATAATTTTCCACCACATTTTCGTATGAACTCTCTTTTGTAAAACTAAGATTCATACTGCTTAAGTATCCCTTGCTTACACCTCCCATTCTCGTGGAAAATGCATGTTTTACAAGACCTGTTTCTTCCAAAGCCGGAAACTTAAGTAAGCTTACCGTATTACCGTATACTTCTTCTTTTAATTGTTCATTATTATTTTTCCTGATCCATTCCGACATATATACTCCTAACTAAAAAGCCGCTCTTATCCATGTTATTTTCTCGCCCAATATACTAACAACATCAAAGCGAACATCAGTTTTATGTAAATTATTGATCTGTAAATAAATTAAAGCCGTATCTTTGATTTTTTTTATTTTCTTTTTATTGATCGCTTCTTCAGGGCTTCCGAAATCATTGTTTTTTCTGTATTTGACTTCAACAAATACCAAAGTTTCTTTATCCTTAGCGATGATATCAACTTCTCCTACTTTACTGTAGAAATTTCTATGTATTATATTCAAATTATGTTCTACTAAAAAGTCGCAAGCTTTTTGCTCGTATTCAAAACCTTTTTTTCTCTTATTCTCCATCAGCTCCGATTATATTTCCTACAAAACTTCTCCTGTGAATGGGACATAGACCGTGCTCTTTGATAGCGGAAATATGTTCCTTGGTTCCGTAACCTTTATTTTTTGCAAACTTATATTCCGGATATATAGTATCATACTCTACCATAAGCCTATCCCTGCTCACTTTTGCAACTATACTTGCTGCCGCTATACTTATCGACTTGGCATCACCTTTTATAATAGAGACCTGCTTTATATCAAGATCCGGTATATGCACAGCATCATTTAATAAAATATCGGGTTTTATATCCAAACTTGATATGGCAGCTTTCATTGCTTCGTAAGTTGCATTAAGTATATTGATCTCGTCTATTCTTCCAGGACTTACAATACCAATACCGTAGGCAACAGACTTTTCACAGATCTCATCATACAGACTTTCTCTTTTCTTTTCCGAAAGTTTTTTGGAATCATTTATATATAAAATTTGTATATTCCTGTCAAGTATGACGCAGGAAGCCACGACAGGTCCGGCAAGTGGACCTCTTCCAACCTCATCAACTCCTGCAATATAAGTAAATGCTTTATATTTTTCTTCGAACTCTTGCATAATTTTAAGTCTTGCAATTTCCGCTTCCAGTTTTTCTTTTTGTTTTTTTTCCTTGTCTTCCTTCATTATTCTGCTTCCTTCGGTTTTTCCAGACTTATTCTACCGAGTTTTCCTTCTCTGAAATCCTGTATAAGTATTGAAGAAGCTTTTTCATAATCATATTCATTACCTTTTTTCAGGCACGACCTTTTGATAGCTATTTCTTTTAATACTTCTTCAACTGTATTCCCTGTTATTTCATATCTTTCTTTCAAAATACTTCCGTCATTTTTAAAACACCATTCTATAAATGTACTCGCAAGCTCTGTAGTATCTACTATCATATCATTGATAGAACCTATGAAAGCTATCATTTCCCCTGTATGCTCATCTTCAAACTTAGGCCAAAGTATACCCGGAGTATCCAAAAGCTCAACGGATTTATTTATCCTTATCCATTGATTTCCCTTAGTTACTCCCGGTTTATTACCTGTTTTTGCCATGGACTTACCAACTATAGAATTAATAAGAGTTGACTTACCTACATTAGGTATTCCTGTGATCATGGCCCTTACCGGACGATTCTTTATACCTCTTTTTAAGTCTCTTTCTCTTTTTTCTTTTGCCGCTATTTCTATCAGAGGCATAAGTTTTTTTGTGAATTGATTCTTTCTTGAGTCAAGTGTCATACATAAGCAACCCTTAGACTCAAAAAAAGCAAGCCATTCCTTATTGATCTTTTCATCTGCCATATCGGCTTTATTTAATATAATAATTCTTGATTTACCTGAAGCTAGTTTTTCTATATCGGGGTTTGAGGTAGCCTTTGGAGCTCTTGCATCAAGCATTTCTATTACTATATCTATTATTTTTATATCCTCGGACATAGCCCTTTTGGCTTTGGTCATATGCCCCGGATACCACTGGATCTTCATAAATTCTCCTTATACAAAAGGACAATGCCAAAGCACTGTCCTTATTTTTATTTCGTATTTACTTTACAGCTTCTTTAACCTTAGCAGCCTTACCTACTCTTTCACGTAAGTAATTAAGCTTAGCTCTTCTTACCTTACCTCTTCTAACAACCTCTATGTTGCCTATAAAAGGTGAGTGTAGCGGCCATGTCTTCTCAACGCCGATACCGTTAGATATCTTTCTTACGGTAAATGTCTCTCTTGCACCACCGTTTTGTCTCTTAAGTACTGTACCTTCGAAAATCTGTACTCTCTCTCTGTTACCTTCCTTAATCTTGTTGTGTACCTTTACTGTATCACCAACGTTGAACTCAGGAACTTCAGCCTTAAGCTGTGTTGCTTCAATACTTCTTATTATGTCGTTCATTCTATCCTCCTGTTAACTTGACATTCATAATCTAATAATTAGAAAAGAGGAACATCGCCTTTTACAACTTGACCAGTATAACATAATTTACATATTAAAACAAGTTATTTTTCTGTTAATGCCTTTGTCTCTCTTGCTATTGCAAGCTCTTCGTTTGTAGGGATAAGCATTACTTTTACTTTTGAATCCGGTGTAGATATCATTGTAAGTTTACCCCTTACATTGTTAGCTCATCATCTATAGTTATTCCGAGGTATCCGAGATAAGAACACATTACCTTTCTTCCCGGTATATCATTCTCACCTATACCTGCGGTAAAGCAGATAGCATCAACTCCGTTCATTGCAGCAGTATAAGCTCCGATATACTTAGCCACTCTGTAGTGGAAAGCATCAAGTGCTATACGAGCAAGCTCATTACCTTCTTCTATTGCATTTTCTATATCTCTGAAGTCTGAAGAAAGTCCGTTGGACATACCGTACACACCTGACTTCTTATTAAGTATATCAAGTATTTCATTGATATCCTTACCTTCTTTATTGGCAATAAACTGCATAACTCCCGGATCTACATCTCCCGATCTTGTTCCCATTATAAGTCCTTCAAGCGGTGTGAATCCCATAGAAGTATCTACACACTTTCCGCCTATTGATGCCGATACGGAAGCACCGTTTCCGAGATGACATACTATAACTTTAGCTGTCTGAGGGTCAAGACCGGCAAACTTTATAGCCTCTCCGGATACGAACTTATGGCTTGTTCCGTGGAAACCGTATCTTTTTATAGAATATTTCTCATAATATTCATGCGGTATTGCATATCTTGATGCTTTATCAGGTACTGAAGCTCCGAATGCGGTATCGAATACCGCTACATTCTTAACGCCCGGCATAACTTTTTCAACCGCTTCGATACCCATGAGGTTAGCAGGATTATGTAAAGGTCCGAGGTCAAAGCAATCACGTATACCTTGTTTTACATCAGCATCTACAAGTACAGACTCACTGTATTTCATTCCGCCGTGCACTACTCTATGTCCTACGGCATGAATCTCGTCAAGACTCTTGATAACACCATGCTCGCTATCGATCAAAGCATCAAGCACCATCTTTATAGCTTCATTATGGCTTGGCATAGGGTTTTCAATTATATGCTTATCTTTACCGGGTGCCTGATGTGTAAGTTTGAACCTTCTATTCCGATTCTCTCACACAGACCCTTAGCTATAACTTCTTCGGTATCCATATTTATAAGCTGATACTTAAGGGAAGAACTACCACAGTTGATTACTAAAATATTCATTTACTTACTCCTCAATTGTTTAATGTTAATTTGCTGATTTTTTGCAGATCGCTTACTGTCTAAGGCTTATATACACCTTAAAAACCTATATCTCAGCCGGCTATGGATCGGCTGCTTACTCTCTTATAAAAGAACTCAAACAGTATAAAGAACTTAATTAAGCCTCACACTGTACTGCGGTTATAGCTACAACTCCTACGATATCTTCCCAGGTACAACCTCTTGAAAGATCATTTACAGGTCTTGCTATACCCTGGCAAATAGGTCCGTAAGCTTCAGCCTTAGCCAATCTTTGAACTAATTTATATCCGATATTACCCGCATCAAGATCAGGGAATACAAGGACATTTGCCTGACCTGCAACCTTTGAACCCGGTGCCTTTGAACTTCCAACACCCGGATCTATAGCCGCATCAAGCTGTAATTCTCCGTCTAAACTAAGCTCAGGTGCCATCTCCTTAGCAATTCTTGTAGCTTCCACTACCTTATCCACATCAGCATGCTTAGCACTTCCCTTGGTTGAGTGGCTGAGCATAGCCACCTTAGGCTCTGAACCTACTAAAAGCTTAAAGCTTTCTGCAGATGATATGGCTATTTGAGCTAATTTTTCAGGATCCGGATTTTGTTCAAGTCCGCTATCGGCAAAAATAAATGCACCGTGATCTCCGTACTCACAATCAGGCACTATCATTAAGAAGAATGCTGAAACCAATTTAGTATTCGGCTTGGTCTTGATGATCTGAAGGCTTGGTCTTAAAGTATCTGCTGTGGAATGGCAGGCACCTGATACCATACCGTCAGCATCTCCGTTCTTTATCATAAGACAAGCGTAGTAAGCATAGTCTGAAAGCATTATTCTTCTGGCTTCCTCATGTGTAAGTCCCTTTGACTTTCTGAGTTCAACGAATAAATCTTCATATTCCTGAGTTTTCTCATATGTATGCGGATTAATTATAGTCGCCTTACTTATATCAAGTCCCTTTGAATTTTCCGCAACTTCTTCAGGTGTACCTATAATTATAAGCTTAGCTATCCCCTCCTTAAGTATAGTTTCAGCTGCCTGAAATGTTCTTCTGTCCATAGACTCCGGGAGAACTATAGTTTTATTTAACCACTTTGCTCTCTCCCTGATCTGTTCCATAATGCTCATGTTAATAAATTCCCCTTTCAGCTTATAATAAGTCATATCTTTATGAACTACTTAATTATAGTATATTTTAACGTATAATTACAAGTATTTAAAATAGTTCTTTGTATATTTTTATTATATATCTTTGTAAATATATAAAGTCGACTGTTTACAGAATATATTTAATGCCTTAAACCGGTTTAATATCTTCTACAATCGACTTTATTATCTTATATGTTACTTTATTATGTTTTGTAAGGTTTTCTGAAGGATTGCACTTGCATGATTTTAATTTAGACCTACAGGTATTATCATCTCTCATGTAAAACCGGTTTCCCGACTAATCGATCCATTGACCGGCAAATGCTGTCATTGATAAAAATATGCTGAATAACACACCTAAAAGTAAACCGACTGTTTTTTTCATACCGTTTCACCTTACTTTATTTATTTTTAATTATATTATATAATATTGATGATGATTTTGCTATTAGAATCAGTGTTATTTATATTTTTTTGTACTAAATTATTTTCTAAATTAATAAAAGTATTGTTAATATTTAATACTTTTTTCAGGAGATTCTATGAAACATAATTATGTTCCAAAAATACTGGGAATTATAGCCGAGTATAACCCCTTTCACTCGGGTCATCTTTATCAAATAAATACAGCAAAGAGTTTATGCGGTGCCGATTATGTAGTTGTTATTATGAGCGGTCATTTTACTCAGCGTGGAGACCCTGCAATTTACGATCCTTATGTAAGATCACAAATGGCTCTAAAAGCAGGTGTGGATGCCGTATACGAAATGCCGGCGGCTTTTTCCACGGCGTCGGCTGCGGACTTTGCATTTTATGCTATTAATTTTTTGACCTTATTAAATGTCGACTATATATCTTTCGGTGTTGAAGATGCTACTTTAACTGAACTACAATACGTTTCGGATGTTTTATTAAATGAAAGTGACGATTATAAAAATTTGATCAAACATAAGCTGGCTAAAGGTTACAGTTATCCGGTCTCAAGAATAGAAGCACTGATAAGTGAACTTGAAAAAAATAAACATTTTAGTGCGGAAAGGATAAAAAAACTTTTATCTACCCCCAATAATATACTCGGACTTGAATATATATATGCGATCAAAAAAATATCTTCCCATTTAAAACCTGTAATAATAAAAAGGAAGGGATCCGCTTATCACGACGAAGATAAGGACAATAATAACAATTTTTCTTCCGCTACAGCTCTAAGAAAATATATATGTTCGGATCCGGAACTTAACTGCATTGACAGTACTCTTATAAACTCTTCTGTAGAAGTGATAAAAAAAAGCAAGCCCTTATTTCCCGACGATCTCAGAGGAAGTATAACCAGGAAGATCTACGATCTGCAATATAATCAAGAGGATCTTTCAGAATACAGCGATATCTCTTCTAATCTTTCGGACAGGATATATAAACTTAATAACAACTATCCTGACCATGAAACTATGATAAGCGTGATCAAAAGCAGAGACTATACCTTTACACGCATTTCAAGGGCATTGTGTCATATATTGCTCAACATAAAAAAATCGGATATGGATATTTACAAAAATAATATCAAATATTCTAAATTGCTGGGATTTAGAAAGTCTTCTTCGGACTTGCTTAAAACTATAAAGAATCGCTCCGAATTACTTAATATAACTAAACCTGCCGATGCCAAAAATATACTTATTAATGAAAATGGAGCTTATTCACTTTTTATTAGTGAAGTATATGCCGCATATATATACAATTCTATCTATTACGACAAATATAAAATCGAACTTAAGAACCCTTACAGTAGAGAAATCGTTATTATTTAACTTCAATATACTGTTATAGATCGATTTCAATGCTTTTTAAGTTTACTATATCATATTTATTATTTATTATTAATAAAAATCAAGCAGCTAAATAACCGATTATATATACTATTTTTTTATAAGAATCGGACTTAGGTGTCTTGATTTTTTTTTATCTATATTGTAGGATATATTATATAATTTGTAATATTTCAATGAAATATATGTATTTAATATAGAAATTGTAAAAAGTAGGAGGTATAGTTTTGATTTACTTTGATAATGCTGCCACTTCCATGCATAAACCTCAAGAAGTAACCGATGCTGTTGTATTTGCACTTAATCACTTCGGCAATGCATCAAGAGGTGTGTATGATGAAAGTTTGCAGGCAGACAGACTTATATACGATGCAAGAAGTGAAATAGCCGAATTATTTAATGCAGGTAATCCGAGACAGGTGGCATTCAGCAAGAATTCTACCGAAAGTCTTAATATAGCTATATTCGGTACTTTATCACCTGAGGATCATGTCATTACAAGCGTAAGCGAGCATAACTCCGTTCTCAGACCACTAAATTATCTGGAAGATAGAGGTATGCAGCTGAGCTTTCTTCCTATAGATGATAAGGGTAGGATACAGATAGATAAGATACCTTCTCTTATACAAAAAAACACCAAAGCAATAGTAATAACACATGCTTCTAATGTAAGCGGTAATATTACCGATTTATATGCCGTATCGGAGTTTTGTAAAAAATATGATCTGATGTTGATAGTTGACGGTTCTCAAACTGCCGGATCGATAGAAATAGATATGCAGTCTATGGGTATAGATATACTTTGTTTTACCGGACATAAGTCTCTTATGGGCCCTCAGGGAATAGGAGGACTTTGTGTAAATGAATCCACTTATATAAGACCTTTTATCGTAGGAGGTACGGGAATACACAGTTACGATAAATTCCAGCCGGATAAAATGCCTACAAGACTTGAATCCGGTACTATCAATTCTATCGGTATCGCCGGGCTTTTTGCAGCTGTAAAATATCTTAAAGAGAAAAATATCATTACTTTACATAAAAAAGCACTTGAGGTATCTCAATATTTTTATTCTAAACTCAGTGAGTTTGAAGGAATAAAATTCTACGGAGATTATTCCGCCAAGAACAGAGCTGCGATAGTCAGTTTCAATATAGGTAATATGGATTCAGCTCTGATCGGCAAAAGCTTAATAAGCGATCACAATATATCCACCAGAGTCGGTACACATTGCGCTCCGTTACTGCACATTGCTTTCGGTACGGATAAACAAGGAATGGTAAGGTTCAGTTTTTCTCATAACAATACCTTTGAGGAAGTTGATATTGCTGTTGAAGCATTAAAAAATATTATAAATACAAAGGAGGATTTGTAGTATGAGTTTAGATTCAAAAAGGGATTATTTTTGCTGGGTATCATAGCAGGACTTTCCGCAATGGTGCTGGCAATAGGGGGAAATCCCAAAAACATGGCTATGTGTATAGCCTGCTTTATAAGAGACACCTCGGGTGCCTTTAAGTTACATCAGGCAGAGGTAGTACAGTACTTCAGACCTGAGATAGTAGGAATTATACTCGGTGCTTTCCTAGTATCACTATTTAGCAAGGAATACAGATCTACCGGAGGTTCTGCACCTGCCATAAGATTTTTACTCGGTGCGATCATGGTAATATGTGCCTTGGTTTTCCTCGGCTGTCCACTGCGTATGGTTTTAAGAATGTCCGCCGGTGATATAAGCGGTTATGTAGGTTTGGTAGGTTTCGCCCTCGGTGTTGGAACAGGTGCCTTCTTCTTAAAAAAAGGATTCAGCCTCGGAAGATCCTATACTATCAAAAAAGAAAGCGGATATGTACTTCCATTACTTATCACCATTGCATTTTTAGTAAGTCTTTTTGCACCTTCACTTTTTGCTTTTAGTGAAAAAGGACCCGGAAGTGTGCATGCAGCCATAGGACTTTCCTTAGGAGCAGGTATAATATTCGGAATCATAGCACAAAAAAGCAGAATGTGCTTTGCAGGATCTATCAGAGATATAATCCTTCTTAAGGATTTTAAATTAATCTCTGTAATCGGGGGTGTTTTTGTTGTAATGCTTGTATATAACATAGCTTCCGGTAATTTCCAAATTGCAGCCTATGGTCCTATAGCACACGCTCAAACCTTATGGAACATTCTTTCTATGTATGCTGTAGGTCTTTGTGCAGTACTTTTGGGAGGTTGTCCTTTAAGACAGCTTATACTTGCAGGCAGCGGCTCTTCCGATGCCATAGTTACTGTTGTAGGTATGTTTGTAGGTGCGGCTTTGGCACACAATTTCAGCCTTGCAGGTGCTCCGGCAAGTGCTGCTACAGCGGAAAAGGCAGCTTCTGCAGGAGGTCCGGGAATAAACGGACAAATATTTGTAATAGCTTCTATAATTATACTTTTAATCATTGCTTTTATAGGTATTAAGAAAAAAGAACAATAAGGAGATTTGATCATGAAAGAAATAGATGTGAGAGGACTTTCCTGTCCTGAGCCTGTACTTATATTAAAAAGTGAAGTGGAAAAGTCTACGGATAAGTCCTATAAAGTACTTGCAAATGAAGCCCATACCGTAAAAAACATTAAATTATATGCAGAATCTGTAGGAAAAAAAGTATCCGTTAAAGAAGTTGGTGATGAATACGAACTTACAGTGGAGTAAACATGAATTTATATATAAGTTTTCATACTTCAGCAGAAGCCATGGCTACCGAAAAGGTAGCCATGCTTAATAATATAACCGGCAAACTTGTTCCTCTTCCCAGAAGGATATCAGCAAGCTGCGGCATAGCATTTGAGACAGATACTTCAAACAGAGCAACTATGCAAAAACTATTGGATGATAACAAAATTGAATGGGATGAATTTATAGAAATTTAATGCATTAATTTAATTGGTATTTGACTTATGCCACGATTTACAGTAATATAAATTTAATTTATTAATAGGAGGTGGAACTTTGAAAGTACAAAATATATCTGATGTTAATGCTTTTTTTAAGATGATAGATGAGTGCAAGGGTACGGTGGAACTTGTATCCGATGAGGGAGATAGAATCAACTTAAAGAGCAAGCTTTCTCAATATCTTTCAATGGCAACTTTGTTTTCTAACGGATACATAGAGAAACTCGACTTAGTAGCTCATGAAAAAGAAGATATAGAAAGAATAATCAAATTCATGTATCAAGGAGAATAAAAAAAGCTTGTAATCGGATTCGAACCGATGACCTACTCATTACGAATGAGTTGCGCTACCTACTGCGCCATACAAGCAAATGTTTTAATGGCTGTCATAAATTTTTTTATGACAGTTTTTTATTATATTGTATTAAAAAAGCTTTGAGTAAAATAACCCAAAGCTTTAATGACCAATCCGGGAATCGAACCCGGGTTTGCGCCGTGAGAGGGCGCCGTCTTAGCCGCTTGACCAATTGGCCTCTGTGTTTTAAGCACTTTGATAGTATACATAAAAGTTCTAAAACTGTCAATAGTTTTTTAAATAAAATTAAAAAGATTTTGAGTTAAAAAAATGGGTGGATACTCAATTCTATCCTACCCATTTATAACTTTTAGATATTATATCAATTTTTCAATGAGTCAAAAAAATCTCTATCTTGCGGTAACTTTCTTACCGTTTGCACCTACTCTTATTCCGCCCGGAGTATATCCGTTCTCAAGCATTGCACCATCTTTTCCTACATAATATTCACCGACCCACTCGTCTGTGACCATATATCCGTCATCACCGAAATAATACCACTTACCGTCTATCTGTTGCCATTTGGATGTTGCCCAAGTTCCGTTATCATAAGCATACCACCAAGCATTACCTACATTGCTGTATCTCCATGCACCTGCAAAAGATGTAAAAGGTAAAGCAAATAAAATCGCTAAACTCATAGCTGCAACTTTCACTATATACTTCATAATAAACTCTCCTTTCTTTATGAAGTATTATAAAAAAACAACTATAAATATAAATATAATTTTTATGACTTTTCAAAACAAATTATTTAATCTTTAATTACCCTGAATACATGATTTATTCAAACATAATTAATAATGTTTGCGGTACGATTGCATTTATATTTATTTGTAACAGTACAATAAAGCCGAGTCTTACGGCTATTGTTACTATAAATGTATAAATGACAACAACAAATTACTGATTTTATAACATATAAGATATGTAATTTTAACAATAGACTTTACATATTACGCCGCTAGATTATTTTATGTATGTTATAGTTCAACCTGTTTTGCGTCTGCCCATATTCTTTCCAGATTGTAGAATATTCTATCTTCTTTCGTAAACAGATGTATAACGATATCTGTGAAGTCAAGAAGGACCCAACTTGAATTCTTCGCTCCTTCAACTTTATTTATCTTCAAACCTTCTTTTTCAAGTAATTCTTGTAAGTCGTCCGATATTGCCTGTAAATGATTAATATTATTGGCACTGCTTATTACAAAATAATCAGCAAGACTTGATATTTCACTTATATCAAGGACCACGGTCTGCTCACCCTTTTTATCTTCTATTATGTTAACGATTCTTTTTAATATTTCTTTCATACTAATTCTGTGCCCCTTTCTCTTTGATCCAATTATAACAATCCAAAGTCATATTATTTATATGCATCTTGCTTGTATACAGATACTCTATAGTGGACTTTACTATCTCATATAAAGCTATATCTATATCCTCAAATGCCAGTTTCCTAATATTATCAAGCTTTTGAAGTTTCTTTCTGTTAGGCTCTATATAGTCGGCTATATAGACTATTTTTTCCAAAAGACTCATATCCGATTTACCGGTAGTATGCCACCTGATCGCTTCAAGGACCTCTTCATCTTCCATAAGATATGATTTTTTTGCAAGATATTTTCCATATATCGCATGCAATATAGCGGGCGACTTTATTTCTTCATCGGAAAGCTCTATCCCCGCATCTTTGCACAATATCATAAGCTCTTTATTATTATAACCCTTTGCACAATCATGTAAGATCCCGGCAAGTTCTGCCTTATATATATCCGCCCCGTACCTCATAGCCAAAGCGGATGATATATATGATACTCCGACACTGTGCTCATACCTTTTCTTAGGTAATTGACCTGATAATTTATCTTTAATAGCAGCTATATATTCTCTATCCATACTTCTATCCTTTCAAAAACTTTGACGATTACCGAGATAGTTTTTGTAAATCTTAATCTTTATATAAATTATGTTCCTTTATATAATTATACACTTTATACGGCAGGAATTCACTAACATCTTTCCCATCTGCCACAAGCTCTCTGATAGTGTGTGAAGATATATCCATTTCCTTAAAAATCTATGAATCTGATATCGGCAGAATATTTATCTTTCAGTTTTTCTTGCCATATTTTTCCATATTTACACTTTTTATTTTCGTATTCTCTACCTGCCACCAAAAAGGGTTGAGAAATTCATTATAATATGCGGATTTTTTTCCAGCTTTCTATCTCATATAAGGAGTCTGCTCCTATAATAAAAATACAAATTAATATCTCTGTAAAACTGCTTAAGCCTTTTGTAAAGTGTAGTATGTGTAATTTTTTTATCTATCTCACGTGATATGCGTAATTCAAAAATCGGAACATTTAAGATACTTATGATCTTCAATAGCCAATTTTATCATATCCATCCTTGTATTTATATCGGTAATGTACTTGTTATTTTTTTATGAGGTGATACAAGTGTCGGCATGAACCATACTTCATCAAGTTCAAAATCTTCCTTTGCCCGGATAGCCAGATTAATATGTGCCTTATGTACGGGATTAAAGGTACCCCCGAATATACCTATTTCTTCCATACTTATACTTTAGCCTTGACCTTGGGTAGTTTTATCTTTCTTTTTTCCGGCTCATAAGCTTCCTTGTATATAACTATCTTCTTGCCTATTATCTGCACAAGTTCCGAGTCTGTATGAGTTGCTATGGCATTTGCTATTTCCTTTATATCATCGGTACAATTCTTTAATACACCGATTTTTATAAGTTCTCTTGCCTCAAGTGCCTCTTTAAGTGCGTCTACTATCTCATCTGTTAATGATGCCTTCCCTATATGAAATATAGGTTCTAAATTCATGGCAAGACTTTTCAGATAGCTTCTTTGTTTGCTGGTCATAAACTAATACCTGCCTTCTGTTTTATTTGTAATAGTCAAATTCATATCCATACATTTTTACGGTATCTTTATCCTGAATACCCATCTTCTCAAGCTCATCCAATATACCGGATGTTTTTAAAAACTTTTGAAAGAAGTCAAAACCTTTTTCAGACTCAAGATTGGTATATCCGAACATTTTTTCTATACGAGGTCCTTCCACAACATATACACCGTCTACTATCTCTATAGTATACGGAAGATCCTTGGTATCGCTGTAGTCGATTTCAAATTCCTTCTCATATATTTTGACACTTCTGTCTATAGTTTTAAGTATATCGCTTATAGCATATATAAGCTCATTTATACCTTCACCGGTGACCGATGATATAGGATATACTTTCATCTCCGGCTCAAAAGCTTCTTTTAATCTCTCTATTGCAGTTTCATCAGTTAAGCTGTCTATCTTATTTGCCGCTATAAGCTGCTTTCTTTGAACCAATTCGGGATTATAAGACTTTAACTCCTGCTGTATAACATTTATATCATCTACAGGATCCCTTCCCTCTATTGAAGCCACATCTACTACATTGAGTAAGACCTTCGTTCTTTCTATATGCCTAAGAAAGGCATGACCCAGACCTATCCCTTGAGCAGCACCTTCAATAAGTCCGGGGATATCCGCCATGACGAAACCGTTTCCATTCGGGAGATCGACTACCCCAAGATGAGGATTAAGTGTGGTAAAATGATAATTGGCTATCTTTGGTCTTGCATTACTCACTCTTGATATTAGGGTTGATTTACCTACATTTGGAAACCCTACGAGACCGACGTCAGCTATTACTTTCAGCTCAAGTCTTACATACATCTCTTTACCGTCTTGACCCGGCTTTGCATACTTGGGTACCTGCATGGTGGCTGTGGCAAAGTTCATATTGCCAAGACCGCCTCTTCCGCCTCTGAGTATTGTCTCTCTTTGATTATCTCCGGACATGTCGGCTATTACTTTATCGGTTTCAAAATCTCTTATAATAGTACCTTCCGGTACTTTTATAATCAAGTTCTCGGCATCTTTTCCTTTGCATTTTCTTTTACCGCCTCTCTCTCCGTCTTTAGCAATATATTTTCTTATATGCCTAAAGTCTGACAGAGTATTAAGCCCCTTATCCACTTCAAATATTATATCTCCGCCTTTACCGCCGTCTCCGCCGTCAGGACCGCCTGCCGGAACGTAAAGTTCTCTTCTGAAACTTACATGGCCATCTCCGCCTTTACCTGACTTTATAAAAATTTTTGCACTATCCGCAAACATATATACCTATCTTTCCCGATTGATTTTAGACCACTTCTTCTAAAATACCGATCAATTCAATGTTTAATAAACTATAGATCTATATCAGCTTATCTTAGCCTTACACCGCTTACTTTTATTATAACCGGTATTTAGCATATTACTACGGCTTATATACCTATACTAATATATCATGAGTTTAATAACTGTTTTTACAACGATTAACCCCTATATCTAATTATATATTAAGAAATAAGGGCTGTCGCACAATAAACCTTTAGACAGGTCATCCTGTCTATCAGCTCTGCATGCAACAGCCCTCTTTTAAACGATATTATTGATTAGCAACCCTTGGGTATACAGAAACCTGCTTCTTGTCTCTGCCTTTTCTCTCAAAACGTACTACTCCGTCTACCGTAGCAAATAATGTATCATCACCGCCACGACCTACATTGTGTCCAGGATGTATCTTAGTACCACGCTGTCTGTAAAGAATATTACCGGCTAAAACAAACTGTCCATCTGCTCTCTTGGCACCTAATCTCTTAGACTCTGAATCACGACCGTTCTTAGTAGATCCAACTCCCTTTTTATGAGCAAATAATTGAAGGTTCATCTTTAACATATCATTTTACCTCCTTCGATTGTATTTTAATGTAACGACTACCGTACTCTTTTTCAAGCTCTCTAATACCGAGCAAATACGATCTGCTGAGTAGATCCGATTCGGGACTTATCCCTTCCGCAAATTCAAATTCTAAAAATCCTTCATTTGAATCGTACTTGATCTTATCATCAGTGAGTGTTTCAACTGAATTAATAAAATTGATCGTAAGCACTGAAAATGCGGCACATACTATATCAGATCCTGCTTTTGCAAAACCGGCATGACCCGTTGCTCTCAGCTTGTAAAAAACGGCATCTTCTTTTGTTGTCAAACTTACTTTGATCATGAATTAAGCATTGATCTTTGTAATCTTTAACTCTGTGAATTGCTGTCTGTGTCCGTTTTTCTTGTGGTAGCCTGATTTTCTCTTGTACTTATACACTACTACCTTCTTAGCCTTAGCTTCTCTGATAACTTCAGCTTCTACACTGGCTCCGGCAACTGTAGGTGTTCCTATTACAAGACTATCATTATTAAGTGCAAGCACAGATTCAAACTTATAGCTTGTACCTGCCTCAAGTCCTAATTTCTCTACTCTAATGATATCGCCCTCTTCTACCTTATATTGCTTACCGCCACTTGCAATAATTGCGTACATCTTGGGTCCTCCTTCTTATCATTACTCGCCAATTTTGGTGCATAAATGCTTAAAACCTAATTGAGCGGCATACTGCGTAAGTATAACATTTAGAAAAGCAGCTGTCAAGGCTAAGATACTTCGAGTTTTTTAATTCAAGCAGTAGTTTTTATATTAACGCACCTTACTTACCTACATATATATACTCAATCACTACCTCGCATAATTTCCCATCTTTATCATATCCAAAGTAGACCGGATATTCTCCGTCACCGAATCCGCTTTGTATCATAGGTATGCTTAATTTCGTATTAGGTATTAAAAAGTTGATCCAGTCCCCACCTTCTCTTTGAAACTTGGGGTTTGTTTCGTAACTTTTCTTAAATTCACCGGCGAAGAAATCATCATAGATATTGCCGCCGGGATTTGATTTATACCACTCTTCTTCAAAATCACAGTATCTGTCCCTTGTTTCAACATCCACTATAGTTGCCAGACCTGCATCAACATAGAAACCGAAAAATGAATTTTCATTAACATCTGAGATATCCTCATTTCCCTTTAACGCATTTTTATATATCAAGTCTTTCTTATCAGAAAATCTTACTCTTGTTGCAACATATCTATAATTATCTTCTTTTATTTTTGCAACCAAAGTATCTATCGGAAATACTCCGACAGGAACTTTTTGCATGTACGGTAGCTCTCTTCTTTGAAGGTAAACTAAAGGATCTCTTACCAGTATACTGCCTGTTGGGAAGTTCACATCTACCATATTAAGCAGATAGAGTTCTTTTCCGTCTATCTCTTTTTTATCAAATAATTCTCCAAAGTCTACCGGTGAGACCAAAATATCTTTTACCTTCTCATACTGTTCAAGCCATTCCTTAGTAATTTCCATTTACAAACCTCCTGTTTACTAACATTACTTAGGAGATCATTTTACAATGCCGCATATCTGCTGTAAAGAAATGTTATCTCTATTTATAATATTAATAATATTGAATACATATGGTATTTTTAATAATTTTTTCTATCATCTACTGTATTAAGCATTATTTTGCCAAAAAATAAAAGTTCATATATTGCTATGATGATATCAGTTGATATATTAAACTTTTTTCTAATGATAAACTTTTTTTCATAAAATGTACTAAATTTTTTTCTATCAATCTTTCTCCATATATACGACCGCATACCTGAAATCTCCATCACCAAAGATTTTTACAAGTATATCATCTTCCACCTTATCAAGCTTCCTTCCGTCGATGTAGATCTCATTATAGAGTGTAGCCAGAGATAAAAGAGAGTCTTGTCTGTCTATATCGACCACGCACCAGTTTTCATCACTTTTCCAGGTATATGCTCCTTTTTCATCCATATAGATTTCATATAATATATTTAAATATTTCTCAAATGTATCAAATTCTTCTATAGTCAGACCCATATCATCTAATTTCTTCCCAAGTCTATACTCAGCAAGTAATTCTTCTTTTCTTGATTCCGGTAGATAATTCTTGTTGAACTTAAGCAGATTATAGACATGATCGTCTGTGATAAAAGCACTCTCCTTTATCAGTACCACTTTATTTTCCTTATCCATTTTTAACTCCTTTTTTTATAAATAAATATGTTCAACCATCGTTTTTAATTATTATATATATAAATATCAGCAAAATATCTTATTAAGACCTGTAATAATAAATTCAAGATATTTCTCATATATTATCATTTTATTTTCAATAAACTCTCCGCCTCTTTTTCTACCCTGAAAGTAACTGTCGAGTATCGTATAAAATCTTTTATTATGACCCTTTTCATAAAGGTGGCTAAGTTCATGTACTATAACATACTCAAGACATATCGGAGGCTTTTTGGCAAGTGACAAACTAAGCCATATACGCTTATCTCTAATATTACAAGTTCCCCACCTTGTTTTCATATTCTTGATCCTAAACTCCGATATTTCCAAATTCATTTTTTTTAAATATTTTTCAAATATAGGTTTTGATCCGGCAATCAGTTCTTCTTTATAAAATTTATCAAGTATATATTTTCTTTTTTCTCTGCCATCCTCTTTTTTGGTGCAAAGGTTCAGTGTGGCATTATCGATGGTAACAGTTCTTCTTTTGCCGGTCGTGACCTTCAGTTCATACTCTCTTCCCCATAAAAGATGATGTGCTTCTCCTGTTATATATTCGTAATTTAAGTATTTTAGATTATTTTTATACTTTTCGACAGCAGCGATTATTTTGTCGTATTCTTTTAATATAAACTCTTCTATCACCTTTACAGAAACGGTTTTTGAAGCTCTCAGTCTTACGCTTACATCAGAGGATGACACACGAAGGTACATATTCTTCATACCTTTTCTTCTTTCGATCAACACATTGATGTCTCTTACTTTTAAATATTTTTTATCCATAATCATCATTATAAAGCAAAAGCTTTTGTTTTAGCAAATAAATAAAGTTGCGGCTTATATTGTTTAAAATTTAACTGTGTTTTTTTTTAATATTGCCGTTGCTGTTCATGATATCGAGCAATGTCAACATCCGGATCCTCTTGCTCAATTTTGTGATATGTTAAAAGAAGAATACCCGTGGTCTGAGGAGTATGACGAGAAGGCTGACGAGATTAGATATGAGAAAGACGAGGTTTTTCCTCCGGACTTATTCTATAGTTTTTATTACTATTTCAAACTTCCCTTACTATGCTGATTTATCGGGTAGTTGGCAACGTAACAATTGATCAGAAACAGAAACAACAGCCGGAAATTATTGTACGGTAACAATTAAACAGAAACAATTAAACAGCTATTGTTTACGTTGCTAAGAAGTAGGAGGGGGAGCTGTGGTAGCGACTTTTAATAAAATCTTAAAAACAATTGTTCGCATAGAGGATGTGGCATTAGACAAAAGTGTGCCTACATTTCTTCCCCTCCTCCGGTACCTTAGGCACATAAACCGTTAAACTATCTTGCCAAGGACAATGTGAGACCGCCGGTACTTTCTTTACCGAGCCGCAAGTCGAAGGGAAAGCTTAGTACCGCTGCGAGACTTTAGTTAGAGAGCGTGTCCAAGGCAAGATATTTTGTAAGGGTTTATGTGATAGACCAATTTATATTTACTTCCTGCCGTTTACACTCCATATCCTACCAACTATCCGTATTCTATAGACAAATTCTTTTAACTTCTTTATGCTTATATCACAAGCAAGAAACAACACATTTACAGTAATTATTTATAGGAAGGAGGTTTAAATGAATATTATTTATGAAACTGATGACAGCATCGATCTTGAGACTGCTTTAATTAAGACAAATAGCAATTTTAAGGATCTGAGAGCATTTTTAGATCATGCAAAGTCATACAATAATAAATTAACCGTCAAAAAGAATGATAATACTTACTTGATCGACATATCAGAGTTTATAAGATTCTATTCTTCATTTAAGTCGGTATATGCACAAACTTCAAAAGATGAGTTTCAGATTTCAAAAAGGCTCTACGAGCTTGAAGTAAGTTTACCTTTACAGTTTGTAAGAGTTTCCAATTCTGAGATCATAAATCTCGATCATGTATCGCATTTTTCTTTAAGTATGGGAGGCATTATTAATATTCAATTTAAAAACGGTGTAATAACAAGTTCTTCAAGAAGATATTTAAAAAAAGAGTAAAGGAGATTTTATATCATGAAAAATAATATCATTAGTCGTTTTATATTCGGAATTTTTATAGGAATTGACATCGGTTTGTTTATGTCTATATATTTTTCCTACATGGTTGGAGAAGGCATTTATCATCCGGCTCCTAGCCGATTCATAAACAGTTTTCCCGATGAACTCAGTTCAATGATAGCAGCTATTATTATATGGGCTGCAATAGGAGCCTTGTTTTCAACTACAAGCCTTATTTTCACTCATACCGATATGAGTATTACTAAAATGACGCTCTTACATTGTGTTCTGAATTATGTGGTTTTTGTACCGCTGTCAATACTTGCCGGTTGGTATACTTTTGATATAAGCGGACTTACAATATTTACAGTAATATATATTATCATTTATTTTATTATCTGGAGCATATTTATGCTTATAAATTTGAAACATGTAAGAGAAATCAATGCCGGACTTAAAAAATAATGTTTCATATTTTATCATTATCAGCGGTAGCGCACTGACACATTAATACTCAACATATATGATATATCTCTATTATAATAAAAGAGGTTAAGAGCATAGTCGAAATTAAAATTAATATCAATGTATCGAACCGCCAGTAGGTATATAGACATCAATACCAATCTTAAAAAATAGTATTTTATGGATTCATATACCCTTGCCGAAATAATAATTGACCAAGCTAAAAGCTCGGTCAATTATTATTACCGTGCAGAGTCCTGTTATCGTAAGAGAACAAATAAACCACCTGCTATCCGGTTAGTTTAAATAGATTTGGCGTTCTATAAAAAAATTTGATTTACCTAAAGAGTTACCGCTGATTTTTTGAGCAAAGAAAATATTTTAGTTATTAACAGTATAAATCCCCTAAAAAAGAGATGTATCACGCCCTTCAAGTCTGCTTAACTTATATGCATGTATGCATTTTTTTACTTCATAAAATCAAATTTTATTCCAGTAAATTTCACTACTTTATCCTATCTTACACTTACCTATTTACACCTCTATCCTGCCAATATAACACATACTCCTGCAATCCGACGGTTTTAAGCCGAGGAAATCTTTCACTGAAACAGCCCAGATCACATTTCCCTCTACAATCCCCCTCTCCTTACACTTTCTCTCAAACTCATCTACACATTCAATATAGTCTTTTGCCAAATCTCGTACTTTACATAAAGAAGCTCTGACAGAAAACCAAAAATCTTTTTCATCCAACTCTTCCAATCCCATTTCCCTGCAAAATCCACATTTTAAGTTCTCACTTGGTTTAGCACCCTGTCCTTTCTTCCAAAGTTTCATCGCATTTTCGTAAGGCTCATTATCCCAATATTGTTCAAACTCGCTCTCTTCAAATATTCCTATCCATACATAATAAGCTTTCATACTGTCCCTTCACTTTGATCTTCATCTCCGGTAATTTCGCTAACCAAAACAGTAGTTCTCATAAACTTCATATTGTCCCTTCACCTTAATCCGCATCTACCCAAAGATGATATTTTCCACAGTGCAAACAACTGAACAAATAACCGCAAATCGAACCGTCTTTACAAGATATTCCTCTATATCTTCAAATTCATTTCTCGTAGCATACTCCTTAAATACCTGATCTGCAATATCCATAGCCTTTAGCTCTTTGGTACCGACCGTTCCCAAATATGCACAGTAGTCATCGCAGCAAGATAGCCAGTATTCTCCCTGCCAGCTTATATACCCGGGAGTTCGGCAAAAAAGCTCTTCATCCTTTTCTTTATCAGGATCACCTTTCCACTCGGCATCCTGAATAAAAGTGGCAGCATATTTTTTTGCGGCTTCACCGCTTGAAATACATATAGGGCAAAGATATGAGACATCTTCAACACAATAAGGCATGGTAGAATAATAAACTCTGCTTTCCTTACCGCAGCAAGGGCAGGTCTTTGCCTCACCCTCTTTAAAAGCACCGGTGCCTAAAGGATCCGGATAATAACGAAACTTCGGCAAATCTTTCAGTCTCTCCCTCATTGCCGCTTCTTCCTTCTCGCTAAGAGGACGTGGCAGGGCAAATTTATCGCCATGACTTTTACTTAACTCCTTCAAGGAAGCTGATTTTTTTATTTGTTTCCTATCCCCTTTATCACTAATGCTTGAAAACAGATCATATGCACTCTCCATCATTCCAAGTAAGCAGTAAACATCTACCAATACCTGTTTTGCTTCATTTTCATTGATTACAGAAAGTCTGTCTGCAAATTCGTATAATGCCAATACACTTAATTTGCTACCGTCTTGAACTTTATAATTTTCTTTTAAACTAATAAATTCTTTCAAATATTCGTTCATCTCAGCCCTCTTCTTTATTTTTATATAATTATAATTCTACAAAAGACACTGTGTAAAGGATGTAGCACAATTAATTTCCTGATGAAAGTTGCAATTTAATGTGTTAAAATAACATAAAATTATAAAACTTGCAAGGTCTTATATACTCTTACAAATGATAATGCACCCTAATGTATTGACCTGTTGATATTTAATTGTACTGCCCTTTCTCTAAGAAATAGCAGTAAGATAGGATAAAGATAGCAGCGCTTTAAAATATAGCTGTTTTATCAAGATGAATTATCTACATTAACTTTAATGAACGGTGCTTACCGGCAATGTATATATTTTGTAATGAGTACATGACCTTACAGACTTAGATAAAAGAGGTTATTATGGCATTAGACGGCATAGTTATAGCTAAATTAAGACATGAGCTTGACAGTAAACTTAGCGAGGGCAGAATACAAAAAATCAGCATGCCCGATAAAGATGAACTTGTGATAAATATCAAAAATAACAGATATATTTACAAACTCCTTATATCGGCAAATGCTTCTCTTCCGCTTATGTATCTTACTGAGGAAAGCAAGACCAATCCCATGACTGCACCTAACTTTTGTATGCTGCTTAGAAAGTATATAGGAAATGCAAGGATAAGTAAAATATCCGGCTTAGGTCTTGAACGTATTATCTGCATACATTTGGAGCATTTGGATGAGCTGGGAGATCCTGCTTCCAAAAAGCTGTATGTGGAAATTATGGGAAAACACTCAAATATTATATTTACAGATGAAAATGATGTAATTATTGATAGCATTAAAAAAATAGGATCGAATACCAGCTCTATCAGAGAAATACTTCCCGGAAGGACTTATTTTTTACCTGAGGAGCTTAAGAAAAAGGAACTGCTTGATATTGATGATGAGGAGTTTAATGAGGTTCTAAAAAATTCCGCTTATCCGTTACATAAGGCACTTTATATGTATTTTACCGGTATAAGTCCTCTTGTTTCGGAGGAAATCTGCTTTAGAGCTTCACTTAGTACGGAAAGTGACTGTAAGAGTCTAAGTGCTGTGGAACTTACACATTTGCAGCATACTGTAAAAAATATTATTTGCGATATAAAAAGTAATATTTTTCACCCGAATATAATATATAAAGACGCTGTTGCAGTTGAATTCGCATCGTTAGAACTTGAAATGTATAAATGATACTTACAGAATTCAACAATTTGACTCCGTAAGCGAATTGATATATGAGTATTATTCAAGCAGAGACAGGCATATCAGGATAAAACAAAGAACGGCGGAGCTTAGAAAGCTTGTTTCCAACCTTCTTGACAGGAATGAAAAAAAGTATGCCTTGCAGGCACAGCAGCTTAAAGACACCGAGAAAAAGGATAAGTTCAAGGTCTACGGTGATTTGATCAATACCTATGGTTATGAACTTACAGGTGGTGAAGAAATCTTAGTGTGTACTAATTATTATGACGATAATAAGGAGATAAAGATAAGGCTTGATCCTACACTTTCTGCTAAGGATAATGCAACTAAATATTACGAAAAATACGCCAAGCTTAAAAGGACTTTTGATGCTGTTAGCGAAGAGATCAAGAATACCGAAATGACCATAGAGCATCTGTCTTCTATACTTAATTCACTTGATTATGCTTTAGAGGATAATGATCTGACACAGATAAAAAATGAGCTTATAGAGTACGGTTTTATTAAAAAGACGACTACCAATAAAGGTAAGTCAGGCAAAAAATTAGTTTCAAAACCGCTTCATTATATTTCCTCCGACGGCTTTCATATCTATGTCGGAAAGAATAACTATCAAAATGAAGAACTGAGCTTTTCATTTGCCAATAATAATGACTGGTGGTTCCATGCAAAGGGCATACCCGGCTCTCATGTGATACTTAAAACCGATAATAAAGAGCCTACAGACAGGGCTTATGAGGAAGCGGCTGCACTGGCGGCATATTATTCAAAGGCAGGCAGCTCAGATAAGGTCGAAGTGGACTATATACAAAGGAAACAGCTAAAAAAAAGTTCCCTCTTCCATACCCGGCTTTGTTATATATCATTCCAACTGGTCTATGAGTGTCAAGCCGGATAATGGGTTTAAGTTGGTGGAGTAGGGAGTTTTTGCATATCTCTTATCTATAGGTGAAAAGCCAAATTATAGCTGTACAAATCTCAGTCTGTGAATCTGAATTTGCCGGATTAAAGACTGTGCTTTTTATAATACCAATCAAAAAGAGGCTGCACACTAATCACTTAGTGCGACAGCCCCTAAATCAAAAGTTATGGGCTTTTTTTGTTGCTACCTACATAAGCTTCGATACTTACTAAAATCGCATCACTTCAGATCCGGTCTTATCGGATTTAATATAATTACTTTATTTTGGAAATTAATTGTGATATTTTATAGCAATATCAAAAATATTAAATAAGCAATAATTATTTGGGATCTTTAACCTTATCTCCGACTATCCAAAAATCACACATATCATCACCATTGGCTAAAGTTTTATCTCTAAGTAATTTTGCTTTTCTTGTTTTTATCGTCAGATGATCCAACTCACAAAATATAGGGGTTATTTCTTCCAAATTATTATCTTTAAAGAATTTGGCAATCGGACATTTGGTAAAATAATAATAAAAACCATCTTGATGACTATCATCAAAATTAAATTTCCATGTTTCCGGATACTCCTTTCGATGTAACTCAGCCCAATCGGAATTCTTATGTATATGTTCTTTAAATTTATTTAACTCTTTCGGATCATTAAAATCTTTATTGCCCATTAATTTTAACAAAATTGGGTCCGATAAGGTAATTCTCATTATATCTTTAAGATCTTCGGTACTTATTTTACCATTACTTCCCTGCATAAATGAAAAAAACAACAGACACATATATAAATTGGAAGCCATAGGATTTTTACTGCCTATATCATCAGCTTTATTCAATAACTTTCTGTATTCGGTCTTGGCATTTCCAACGATAGTTTTTACATCCTTCTTACTGTATTTTGTTTTTAAGGCTCTTTTTATAGAAGGAGTCATCATGAACCAATATATGGGTTTATACTTTAGCATTTTAACCTCCTGATAAAAACAAATCAAATTACATCATAGCGTTAATTCTATTATATCACTGATGATCTGTGTTTACTATTCTCTAAAGTACATACTATAGAATTTTCAGTTTTTAAATTAAGTATCTTCTTTATACAAGAATTGCACTAAACTCTGAGATTAATAAATGGCAAATTTAATATTTTTGCTTTTAACAGCGTAAATACCAAATTTTTTTCAATTATTCCTTAGCCCAGGTATGTTAAAAATTCTGTAATCAGTTTTAAATTAAAAAAATTATAGACTACATAAATCATTTATTGCTAAAATATCCTTAAAATAAAAAAACTTATCACATTTTCAGATCGAAAGATGTGATAAGTTTTTACAGTATTAAATACTATTAATAAAATTATTGATTAAGTCTATCCCTTACAGCCTCTATAAACTCCTTGCTGTCAAGGACCTCGACCTTATCAAGTGTGCATATACCTGCCAGATCACCGGTCATCTTTCCGCTTTCTATGGTAAACTTTACCGCCTTTTCAAGCCTTGCGGCAAAGTCTACAAGTTCAGGCAGACTGTCAAGTTCGCCTCTTTTTCTTAATGCTCCGGTCCAGGCAAATATAGTTGCCACAGAATTACTTGAAGTCTTCTCACCCTTTAAGTATTTATAATAATGTCTTTGTATAGTTCCGTGTGCCGCCTCGTATTCATAGGCTCCGCTTGGAGATACCAGTACGGAAGTCATCATTGCAAGTGATCCGAATGCTGAAGATACCATATCGCTCATGACATCTCCGTCATAGTTTTTACAAGCCCAAATAAAGCCACCTTCGGACTTTACCACCCTTGCTACGGCATCATCTATTAAAGTATAAAAATACTCTATTCCAAGTGAGGCAAATTTTTTCTTATACTCTGTCTCATATATCTCATTAAATATTTCCTTAAATCTGCCGTCATATACCTTTGATATGGTATCCTTTGTAGAAAACCAAAGATCCTGCCTTGTATCACAGGCATACTTAAAACAACTTTCAGCATAGGAATATATGGAAGAATCCAAATTGTGCATAGCCTGAACTATACCTTTTGAGTTAAACTCATGTATAAGTTTTTCTTCACTGCTGCCGTCAGCATTTTTAATAAGTATATAAGCCTTTGCGTTTTCTTTTACTTCAAGCTCTGCCGCCTTGTATACATCTCCGTAGGCATGCCTTGCCACAGTTATCGGTTTTTTCCAAGTTCTTATATAAGGTTTGATACAGTCAACTATGATAGGTGCACGAAATACCGTTCCGTCCAAAATAGCTCTTATAGTAGCATTCGGGCTTGAATACAGCCTTTTTAGCTCGTACTCTTTAAGCCTTTCGTTATTTGGTGTAATAGTCGCACATTTTACAGCTACTTTAAGCTCTTTATTGGCTTGCGCTGCTTCCAAAGTCACCTTATCATCAGTTTTATCTCTATTCTTAAGCCCCAGGTCGTAATACTCGAACTTAAGGTCAACAAAGGGCAGTATGAGCTCCTCTTTGATAAGCTGCCACAGCACTCTTGTCATCTCATCTCCGTCCATCTCGACAAGCGGAGTATACATTTGGATTTTATTTAACATCGTTTCTCCTACTTAATAACAGATTTCCCACCCATATAAGGTCTTAAAACTTCAGGTATATTAACAGAGCCGTCTGCATTAAGGTTATTTTCAAGGAAGGCGATAAGCATACGAGGAGGTGCCACTACCGTATTATTAAGTGTGTGAGCAAAATACCTTTCCCCATCTGCTGATTTTACTCTTATCTTAAGTCTTCTTGCCTGAGCTTCTCCAAGATTTGAGCAGCTTCCCACCTCAAAGTACTTCTTTTGTCTCGGTGACCAGGCTTCTACGTCACAAGACTTTACCTTAAGATCTGCCAGGTCTCCGGAACAACAAGCAAGTGTACGAACAGGTATATCAAGACTTCTGAAAAATCTACTGTATTTTGCCATAATTTATCATACCACATAGCTGACTCTTCCGGCTTACATACCACTATCATCTCCTGCTTTTCAAACTGATGTATACGGTATACACCTCTTTCTTCTATACCGTGTGCACCTTTTTCTTTTCTAAAGCAAGGTGAGTAAGACGTTAATGTGTAAGGAAGTTTTGCTTCGTCATTGATAGTGTCTATAAACTTTCCTATCATGGAATGTTCACTGGTACCTATAAGATATAAGTCTTCTCCTTCTATCTTATACATCATGGCATCCATTTCCGCAAAGCTCATAACTCCGGTCACCACTTCTGAACGTATCATATAAGGAGGTATACAATAAGTAAAGCCTCTGTCTATCATAAAATCTCTTGCATATGAAAGTACGGCACTGTGAAGTCTTGCTATATCTCCCATAAGATAATAAAAACCGTTACCGGCTACCTTTCCGGCACTTTCCATATCTATTCCCGAAAGTTTTTCCATTATCTCTGTATGGTACGGTACTTCAAAGTCGGGTACTACAGGTTCTCCGTATTTTTCTATTTCAACATTTTCACTGTCATCTTTTCCTATAGGCACATCTTTATCAATAATATTAGGAATAAGCATAAGTTTTTCGGTAAGCTCCTTGCTTAACTGTACCTCTAAAGGTTCAAGCTCTTCGAGTTGCTTATTGATATCGGCAACTTCAAGTTTTGCCTTATCTGCTGCCGCTACATCCTTTTGTGCCATAAATGCTCCTATGGACTTGGATATTTTGTTCTTCTCCGCTCTTAATTCATCAGCCCTTACCTGTGCCTGTCTTGACTTTACATCAAGATCTATTATCTCATCTACAAGTACAAGCTTATGATCTTGAAATTTCTTTTTGATATTCTCCCTTACCAGATCGGGATTTTCTCTAAATAATCGTATATCTATCATAATAACCTCCATAAAAGCATTTTTTATTAAAAAAAGTATACTACATATTTATAAGTGCGGCAAGTTGCTTTATTGTTCAGTTCATATACTAAATAAAAATACTGCTGCAAAATAGAGATCATACATAAGAACGGCTAACATTTCATTTCAATGTCTCCATATATCTTTTGCAAAAATCTTAAAATGCAACAGTACATTATTGATCAGCACATTATACGAATATGAACAACACTTACGTACCGCATAAAGATACTTTATTTATACCCGGAAGTTCAATCATAAATTCCAACCTTTAAGAATTTTATTATTACTTTACAAAACCTCATACAGTGGCTTTTTTATCTTCTGTCTAGTAAGCTCAACAAGGTTAAGTGCCGTATAGTCAATAGCCCTTGCCCTTACCTTATCTTCTTTAAGCTCTTTATTAAGTTTATTAAAAAGTTTATCTCGTAATTCCTTTGACTTCATATCTATAAAGTCTATGATTATTATACCGGAAATATTTCTTAGTCTTAACTGTCTTGCTATCTCCTTAGCCGCCTCAAGGTTTGTGTAGTATACGGTTTCTTGTGCAGATTTATTGATATCGGTCTTTCCTGTATTGACATCTATTACCGTCATTGCTTCGGTATAGTCTATAACTATGTATGCACCGTTTTTAAGCCATACCTTTCTTTGCTTTACCCCCTCTATAAGGCTGTCTAAGGCATATAATTTATTCAAAGAAAGCAGTTCATCCTTGTATAATCTTAAACTTACGGATCCTGTCTTATTATTTTTTTTCAAATATGAGTCAATATCTGCATATACCTCATCGATATCGGTTATTATTTCCTTTAATTCATAACTGAGGTATTGTTTTAATAATCCCACATATTCCTTATCAGACACCTTTATAAGCGCCGGAGCTTTTGTATGCCTTGCTTTTTCTAAAAGTCCCCTCATTTCTTCAGAAAGCAGATCAAGTTCTTTAATATAAGCTCCTTATCCACTCTATAAGAGTTTGTCCTGAGTACAATATTAAAGTCCTTGTCAAGATAGTCTTCCAGTTCAGACTTTATTTCTTCTTTCCAGACTTTATCATCTATTTTTGAGGAAAATGTTATCTTCCCTCTACCTAAACTAAGAACTATATAAACTCCGCTCAAACTTAAGTTAGACGATGCTATGCAAGCCTTTCCCTTGGCTGCCTCTTTTGTGATACTTACAAGGATCTCATCGTTTTGTTTTAATACAGCGTGTTCAAAACAATCTGTATATACGTGCCTTTTATTATCATTTAAGCTGTAATATGCCTTAATCTTTTCGTCTTTATTATCAGGACTTACTATATCAAGGAAAGCCGCAGATATATTGTCTACTATATTTCCCACTTTGGCTATATGTATGCTGTCAAGCATTCTTATACCTTTATCTATGACTTCTATATCATAAGGCTTATTATCCTTAAAATATACCGCAAGATACTTATCTTTATAGCTGCTAATTAAAAGTTTACTACCTTCCATAGTCTCCAAGGCTTACACCTTCTTTATCATAAATTTCCATACGAATGATCCTTTTTACAGACAGATCGTCAAGTACATATTTTTTAATTGCATCTGCCACAAGTTCCGGTTTTAAGTTGTTTTCACTGCCTTGCAGCACCCTCATATATACCGCACTGTTTTCTTTAAACTCTACAGCTGCTACAGACACTATCATCGGTTTTATATCCACTTCTTTTACCGTGTCTTTAGACTTTTTTTCTACAGTAATACTTTCCAAGTTATTAAAGCTTTCTATGGCTTCTTTTAACTTACTAAGCTCTATATCGCTAAGCAAATAATAATCCGCCTGTCCTACCAATGACATAGCATTATTACTTTTACTGTTGCTGCTTAGAGCTATAACCTTAAGTATCCGAAGCCCCTCACACATACATAGATTAAGAGAATTTTCTATGTTTTTAAGTTCAGAGTCGCTTATCTCATCACTGACAAGTTCTATATCCATATATTCTCCGAAACTTTCTATACCCAGTCCCAAAGGAGCGGCAAAGCTCATTATCTGATGGGGGGAGAATCCTTCGCTGTACTTTATATCTATCTTACTTCTTCTTACGGCTTTTTGGAAAAATCTCATCAGATCCAAATGCCCTATAAATTTCATATGTCCGGTCTTAGAGAACTTTACTCTAAGCTTCATAACAAACCCCTCCGTTAAACTTATTAGCTCCGCAATTCATACAAGCCTGTCTGCAATTAGGAGAGATCTTAGAGCCTAAAGCCCTATTATATTCTCTTATTAAAAAGCTTTTATCCACTCCTATATCTATAAAGTCCCAAGGCAGTATCTCATCAGTACTTCTTTCTCTTAATGTATAAAACTCTATATCTATACCGCATTCATTAAAGGCTTCTTCCCATGTACTTAATTTGAAAAATTCAGTCCATGCATCATATAAGGCACCTTTTTTGTAAGCGGCTTCTATGACCCTCGATATTTTTCTGTCACCCCTTGCAAGTACTCCCTCAAGTATGGTTACATCGGCATCATGATACTGGTACTTAATACTTTTTTGGTTAAGTTGTTTTTTGATAGTATCTTTTACCTTATATGCTCTTTCCAGGTATTCTTTGCTTTTTAACATAGGAGACCATTGAAAAGGTGTAAAAGGTTTTGGTACAAAAAAAGATGAACTTGCGGATATAGCTACTTTTCCCTGTCTTTCGGACTTCGGTATCGTATAGTATTCTTCTGCTATTCTTTCACAAAGAAGTGCGATTCCCTCTATATCTTCCTGTGTTTCTGTAGGTAATCCGAGCATAAAGTAAAGTTTTACCTTATTCCAGCCTCCAAGGAATGCCTGCATGGCTCCACCCAGTATATCTTCTTCACTAAGTCCCTTATTGATAACATCTCTTAATCTTTGTGTACCGGCTTCCGGTGCAAAGGTAAGCGAACTTTTCTTTACATCCTGAACTCTTTTCATTATGTCCAAGGAAAAAGCATCTATTCTAAGTGAGGGTAGGGAAATATTTATCCCCTGTACTTTTGTATAGTCTATAAGAAATTCCAAGAGTTCAAAAAGACTGCTGTAGTCACTTGAACTTAAAGAGCTTAGAGATATTTCCTCGGCTCCCGTGATCTCAAGCATGGCAAGTGCGTATTTTTTAAGATATTCCACAGAATGTTCTCTCTGAGGTCTGTATACATAACCTGCCTGGCAAAATCTGCAACCTCTTATGCATCCCCTCATGATCTCAAGCACCACTCTGTCTTGTGTGACCTTGATAAAAGGCACTACAGGAGCATCCATAAAAGTTTTTTCGTCAAGTTCGCTAACTACCTGTCTTTGTACAGTCATAGGCACATCTGAATATTTCGGTGTAAACTCTTTTATAAATCCATCTTCATCGTATGTCACATCGTAAAATGATGGCACATATATTCCCTCAAGTTTTGCCGCCGCTCTTAAAAACTCTTTTCTGCTCTTGCCCTTAGCCTTGTATTCCTTATACAGATCAAGCAGACTGTCATACACAACTTCTCCTTCTCCTATATAAAACAGGTCGAAAAAGTCAGCCAGCGGTTCGGGATTATAGGTACAGGGACCTCCGCCTATAACTATAGGCTCATCTTCCCCTCTGTCTACGGCATGAAAGGCTATTTTGGAAAGCTCCAGTATTTGTAAGATATTGGTATAGCACATTTCATATTGCAGGGTTATTCCCAAAAAGTCGGCTTTTCTTACCTCCTCCTGACTTTCAAGAGAAAAAAGTGCTATATCCTTTTCTCTGAGCAGTTTATCCATATCAACCCAGGGAGAAAAAAGTCTTTCACAAAATGTATCTTCCCTTTATTTAACATATCGTACAGTATTTGCATGCCTATGTGGCTCATACCTATCTCATATACATCAGGAAAGCACATAACGAATCTTATATCAGTTTCGGATAATTCTTTGTATCTTGAGTTGACCTCGCCGCCTATGTATCTTGCCGGCTTATCTATACTTAATAAATCTTCATCACTTAATGCAAGTTTTCTCATAATTTCAATTATCACACTACTCTCTGTTGCTTAAGTCTTTTTGCAATTGTTCAAGGTAGTGTATATATACCTCTTTATTTCTTAATATTCTAAAATCTTTATCCACTTCTTCATAAGTGAAACTTTTCCTTCCGCCAAGAAGCATCCTGTCCCAATACTTTCTTAGCTGAGAGTAACTTATATAATATATTTCATCACGTTTTGTAAAATATATTATAAGAAAAGATATACCTTTTTGTTCTTCAAAACTCTTCATGAATTCTATTTGATGTTCGTGAATATTTGCCAATGAAAATCTGTCATAGGCACATTCCTTGGCATCAAAACATACCGGTATGCCCTGTACCGCTCCTATATAATCAACTGTACTTTTTTTATCAAAATAAGCCAGTGTAATATGTCTGTTTTTCTTATCTATTTCTATAGGAGTTATAGGTGTGGGTATCTTTTGTATCAATGCCAGACCTCTTTGCAAATAAATATCATTTACAAAATTTAACATCTCTTCAAGCCCCTGTCCTCTTAGTCCTCTGGACTTCCATGTTGCCATGTATACTCCTTTAATATTTCCATGAATTTTTTATCGATACTGCTTTCAAAAATCTTACCGCTAAGATATGAAAAGTCCCCTTCAAGCTTAGGAAAAGTAATCCTGTATGCCTGTAAAAGCTGGTTTTTAATTCCGTACTTTTTCTTCACAGAGGCATTGGCATCTTTATCACCGTATTTAACATCGCCGATTATAGGAAGTCCCACACTTGCAAGGTGTGCTCTGATCTGATGAGTTCTTCCGGTGATAAGTTCAACTGATAAAAGACTGTAAGTACCGTCGGTATAAAGTCTTTTATACGCTGTCTTTATAGGTTTTGCCGCTTTAAATTCATCTTTATCAACTACAACTGTATTACTTTTCTCATCTTTTCTTAACCACGCACTGATAATAGCTTCTTCCTTGGCTTTACCGCTTACTATACAAAGATATTCTTTTTTTATACTTCTGTCATTTATTATCATATTAAGTATTCTGGCAGCTGCAAGTGTTTTAGCCGCTATCACAATACCTGTAGTATTTCTGTCAAGGCGGTTACAAATAGATGGCGTATAGCTTTTTAAGCTTTCTTTATCTATCTTTTTTTCTTCCGCCAGATAACTTAGAAGCATGTCATTTAATGAGATATCTTTTCTATCTGATTTTTGAACAAGTACATTCTCAGGCTTATTCACAAGTATAAGTTCTTCATCCTCATATATGATGTTTGCCTTAAAATCAAAGTTTTGTTTTGATCTGCCCGTCTCTTGTATGGCTTTTATTTTCTCGGACTTATCCGTACTTAATGTTTCAAAGGTATCGTCAGATAACCAAAACTTTACCCTGTCGTTTTCTTCAAGTCTTTCATTTCCCGATGCTTTCTTATCATTCAGAACTATGTTTTTCTTCCTGAGCATTTTGTAGATAAAACCCTGACTCGATCTGTCAAGCTGTTTTAATATAAACCTATCAAGTCTGGTTCCGGCATCCGATTTGCTTACTAATATTTCTTTCATTACTGATGATCACCGCTACTTTCTATAATCAATAAGCCCTAAGTATATCCAGTTCTTCTTGTGTAAGTTTCCTCACACTTCCTATTTCCAGCTTATCATCAAGTGCAATACTCGCAAATGAAGTCCTTTTTAAGTAAAGCACCTTACAATTTACATGTTCAAACATACGTTTTACCTGATGGAACTTCCCCTCATATATGATAAGACTTATTTGCAAAGTGTCGATCCTTACTTATAATTTTAAGCTTGGCAGGTTTTGTGGTGAAATCTTCGTCTAAAGGCATGCCTTTTTCAAAAATATTTACTACATCATCCGGAAGTGTCCCTTCAATATCTGCATAATATTCTTTGGGCACATTATTGGAAGGAGATATAAGTTTGTGAGCCAGTTTACCGTCATTGCTGACCAGTAAAAAACCCTCCGTATCTATATCAAGTCTTCCGACAGGTGCAAGACCTTTCAGTTTACTCGGTATAAGTTCCATAACCGTTTTATGAATATTATCTTCTGTTGCCGATATATAACCCTTAGGTTTATTCAGCATATAGTATTCATATTCTTCATACCTTATATAATTATTATCAAGATAGAGCTTATTTTTTTCCGTATCGTATTTTTCTTCGGGTTTTAAAACAATTTTATCATCTATCTTTATTCTTTTTTGAGATACAAGTTTTTTTATCTCTTTTCTGCTTCCGTAGTTTAGGTTGGCAAGTAATTTATCGACTCTTATCAGGGACATCTAACTTATCCTCCAACCCGGATAATACTTATTCTTACACTTGAAATTATCCTGTTTTATAAATCCCAGAGGATATCCTTCCAGACATACCAGCCTATAACCTTTATAGCTTGTTGTATCTTCCAGACTCTCTCCTTTCAGGTATCTTAATACCCTATCATCGGAAAGTTTCAGGTCAAGAGGATCATTCCACTCTTGCATCTTAAGGTTCATGGCAAGGGCCTGTGAAGGCTCGAATCTTGAATGATTGATCCTTCCCAGTAAAAGTCCTGTCCTCAGGTAGTGTATCTTATCATATAGCTTTACATCTTCAGGCAGATAATATATGTATTCCTTATTAAGCATTATCCTATCAGGCTCGAACTCTCGGTTTATATGTTTCAAAAACTCCTGCGCTTCTTTAGGTAATTTGTTCTTTTGTTTTGATGAAGCTCTATTTTTACATTTTACTTCTTGTACTTGTCTGATTTCGCTTTTTTTCAGTTTTGCAATAAAATGTCCTTCTCCCTCAAGTTTATGAGGGAAAAGCCTTACTGTCCCCTCAAGTATATGAGAACTTGTAAAACCTTCTTTTAACTCTATCTTGATCAGCTCAAAATCTTTATTCGAATCAAGAAAATCCATTATGATATCTTCGTCTTCAACTCTTGAAAAGGTACAGGTAGAATATATTATTTCACCGCCTTCTGTAAGCATGTCTGCTGCTTTTGACAGAATAGTCTTTTGTATTGGAGCGAAGTATTCGGATCCTCTTTTTTCATAGGCACTAAGTACAGCCTTGTCCTTCCTGAACATCCCCTCACCTGAACAAGGCGCATCTATAATGATCTTATCAAAATATTCGGAATACACACTCTCAAGTTTAAAGCCTCTTCACTGCTTATAACCACATTGCCGGCTCCGAAAAGTTCAATATTTTTAAGAAGAGCCTTAGCTCTCGAACTGCTTACATCATTACTGTAAAGTATACCCTCTCCCTTAAGCAGTGCCGCAATTTCGGTACTTTTACCACCCGGAGCGGCACAAAGATCGAGTACTTTATCCCCCGGTCTTACACCGCTAAGAGCTGCGGTAGTCATGGCTGAAGGTTCCTGAAGATAGTAAAGCCCTGCGTGATAGAGCGGGCTTTTTGACAATCTGTCATCTTCATTTGTATAATAACCGTTTTCTATCCAGGGGACTTTTTTCATATCTTTGCCCAAAAGTTTTAACAGTTCCTCATTGCTTATTTTCAGATTGTTAACCCTGAGTCCTGATACATGTCTTTTACCGAGACTTTCTACGTATTCATCAAATTCTTCCCCAAGAAGTTCTTTCATATCATCTATGTACTTAACCGGCAGATCTTTTAATTCCAGCATTATTTACTCCTCAAGCTATGATATCTTTTCAAAAAATAATGCACACCTTCGTAAGTCGACTGCGTGCATTGATCTTTGAAAATGTCTTTGAAACTTTATAATTTTGTATCATCATAGTCTCTTGCCACTTCACCTGAAAGCTCGTTTCTGTTTTGGGTAATAGTATCAAAATTCGACTGCATTGAATTCATAAATTGATCGAATCTTGATTTGGCTCCGTCCATGGAATGAGACATTATAGTCTGTATACTTTTAAGCATATCGTCCGTATATTGGATGGCAGAACTTCTTATATGATCGGCTTCATTATGCGCCTGCTCAATTATTGAATTTGCTTGAGTATTGGCATCATCCACCAATTTGTTGGCGGTAGCGTAAGCTTTTTGCATTATCTCATGCTCATCCACCAATTGCTCCGTCATCATATTAGCTTCTTTTACAATGCTGTTTGCCTTATTTTCCGCAGCTTTTAATATATCTTCCTGATTACTTATTATCTTTTGAAATCTTTCTATTTCTTCCGGAACGCTGTCTCTTAATTCAGATAAAAGTTCCAGTATCTCTTCTTTGTTGATAACTATGTTACTTGTGGAGAAAGTCTGATACTTACAAGATTCTACATAATCCTCCATCTCATCTATAATTTGTTCTATCCTGCTCATTTTCAGCTCCTTTTTGCTGCTATTTTCTTTTTTATTTCCTTTGCTACATGTTCATCTACAAACTCACTTATATCGCCGTTGTATGAGGCTATTTCTTTAACTATACTGGAACTTAAATATGAATATTTAAGATTTGTGTTAAGGAATATAGTCTCTATATCGGGTGCTATTACCTTATTGGTCTGAGATAGTTGAAGTTCATAATCAAAGTCCGTGATCGCTCTCAGCCCCCTTACTATTACAGTAGCCCCCACCTGTGAAGCAACATCGATCAATAATCCGTCAAAAGATATAACTTCTACCTTTTCCAGATCTTCACAAATATGCTGTATCATTTTAACACGTTCTTTGGCACTAAACAACGGGATCTTGGAGCTGTTGATCAAAACACCCACTATAAGCTTATCAAATATCCTATGTGCTCTTCTGATAATATCCAAATGCCCGTTGGTTATAGGATCGAAACTTCCCGGATATATGCCTACATTCATCTATATACCCCTCTTTATAAAAATATGTTTATTACTTTTATATAACTTAGTTTTAATACAGGACCATATATTCTCATCAAGATTCAATTCGGTCTCTTTACTAAGCTCAATTATTATCATTGTATTATCATCTATGTAACTTGTTTTTTCAAGTATTTTAAGAACCTTTTCTTCAAGATTTTTATTATAAGGCGGATCCATAAATACAATGTCAAATGCCTTTTCAACGCTTAAATTCTCTAAGGCTCTAAGTACGTCTGCGGTTACCACCACGGCTTTGTCATCAAGCCTTGTCTTTTTTAAATTTTCTTTGATACAAGAAATGGCTTCCCGGTCTTTTTCTATAAATACAACTTTACAGGCTCCTCTGCTTAACGCCTCTATTCCGAGTGCCCCGCTTCCGGCAAAAAGATCGAGAACAAAGGCATCCCCTATATCAAAAGATATCATGTTAAAAAGAGTTTCTTTTATTTTATCCGTCGTCGGTCTGGTATCCGAACCTTTCCTTGTCTTTAATATAATACTTCTTGCACTTCCCGCTATAACTCTCATACTCTTATCCTTTATTCAGATTCAGGTCTTATCTTCGGCACTCCCGGACCCACTTCATTGGGATCGGCTGTCGTTTCAACTCCCGGTCCCGTACGAAATGCCCTTATAGGTTCATTACGCTTAGGAGCGGCTTTTGTAGTCTCCGGTATATTAATGACCGCAGCTGTGCTGCTTTCTACAGGAGCTGCTGTGGTTGGAGCAGGTGCTTGTGAAGGCTGTGCGGGTTTGGGGTTTGACTTTGTCCTGGTTTTTTGATTCTTTTTAGGCTTGGGCTCAGCAGTATCCGCTGCCGTGGTCTGGGCTTCGCTTTGTGCGATTTCTTCACTTGCGGCACTGCTTTCCACAACTGTTTGGTTCTTACCGTCCAAATGATAACACAGCACCATAGTGTTGTTGTCAATATTATCATAGAGACTCTTTATCTTTTCTTTCGGAACTATTATACCGCCTTCCGAACCGTTTGTTTTATATATACTTCCACCGAAACGATCCATATCTGCCCTGGAATAAAAACTTAAATTATCTGAAAACTTAACCACATCTCCTATGTATTCGGTTCCTCCAAGCTTTTCCACAACTCTGTATATACCTGCAGGAGTAGGGGTTCCCTTGGATTCATCACCGGAGATTATATCGCTTTCAAGCACAAGCTCACCTTTTTTATAATAAAAAAGGTGCTGTGAACTTAAGTTGACCTCAACATATGTATCTCCGTATTTATTACTGTTACTTTCTGTTAACTCTCTGTTGAATTCAGGCTCTCTTTTACCGCTGTATCCGGCTTCCACCAATTCTTTTATTTTTGAAACTTCCGCTTCTTTATCTACTATTTTACTGTAATCGCTTCCGTTTATATTTACATAGCTTCCGTAAGAGGTCTTAAAATTGATACTTTCATCTGTCAGGTAAGATCGTGCCAGACTGTCAACAAATTCTCCTATTTTAACATCATCAAAGGAAATATTATAAGATTCATCTATTATTATCCACTTGCTTATATGATTACCGTCTATTATAAAATTATCCTTATATTCTATGTAGGTACCTGTATACTTGTTCAGTAGGTCTACACAGGCTTTTATCTTATCATAGTCATTTTCCGAACCTACACTTACATAGGCATTTTCAGGATCCTTGCTTATATCCACCACATCCGATAATTTTAAGATAGCAGATCTTATATATGATACGGCAAGCTCTTTATCTACAAACTCACCCTCTTTTGAATCTATGATCTTATAACCTTTGTTAGGCTCATATTCGGATATTATGGTTTTTTGAGAAGCGGTCTGGACACTTTTTTTTATAAATGCTTTATCTTCAAGCTGCTTATTGAAATCATATTCACTTATTGTAAGTGGCAAGGGACTTTCAAGTACGGAAGCACTGAATAGATTCTTGATCCAGGCTATAGGTCTTTGACTTGATAAAAATTCCTCAACGGTAGTTCCGTAAACCCTTGTAAGACCTATGTTTTTTCCGTAGATCGTATCTTCCGAGTCTTTTGATTTTATTACCAGCTTATAATTTGCCACTTTTTCATCTATGAGTTTTTCTACATCTTTTACTGTCTTAAAAGATACATTTATACCGGATATATATGTATTAGGGAGAAAACGGGCATAGAATATCTGTGCAAACATAAGATATATAAGTACAAAACACAGACCGAAAACCGCTATAAAAGACATTACGACGAACCTATTAACACCTGTTTTTTTTCTTGAACGTTTGCTTGATTTTTTTTCTTCCATAATCTCACCTATAATGTTAATCTACCCATATTTTTATTTTGTTTTTGACTGATATGCTCATAAACACAAGCTTTTTCTTCATCACTTATTTCTTTTGGATCATCAAACAGCTTAAGTGCATATATAGCCAGTTTGAATATCTCACCGTCATTATGCATATCTGCAAGCTCAAATGAAAGTTCTCCGCTTTGCAACAGTCCGAAAAGATCTCCGGGACCTCTTAGCTTTAAATCGGACTCCGATATAAAGAACCCGTCATTGGAATTACCTATTATATCAAGTCTTTCCTTTGCCGCCTTGGAGTCTGAAGTACATACGAAAATGCAATATGACTGATACATATTTCTTCCCACCCTTCCCCTTAGCTGGTGAAGTGAGGCAAGTCCGAATCTTTGTGCATCTTCTATCATTATTACAGTAGCATTGGCAACATCCACACCTACTTCTATGACCGTAGTTGATACCAGTATATCTATATCTCCCGATACAAACTCAGACATAATTGCGGCTTTTTCGGATTCCGGTAATTTACCGTGCATAACCTTTATATTATAATTTTTAGGCAGACATTTTGCAAGTTTTTCCCTGTAATCAAATACATTTTCCGCCTCGATATTTTCACTTTCTTCTACCAAAGGACAAATCACGTATGCCTGATGTCCTTTTTCCAGTTCCTTTTGAATATGCTTATATGCCTTTTCTCTGTCCTTATCAAATATAACACAATTCTTTATATCCAGTCTACCTTTTGGCTTTTCTTTTATATAGGAAATATCCAGATCCCCATATAAAATAAGTGCCAGTGTCCTCGGTATAGGTGTCGCACTCATGATCATAGAATGAAGCATCTTGGACTTTTCCAAAAGCTTTTGTCTTTGTCTTACACCGAATCTGTGCTGTTCATCCGTAATGACCAGGGCTATGTCATCAAATTCCAAAGCATCTTGTATAAGAGCATGCGTACCGACTATTATATCTATTGTTTTATCTTTTACCTGCTTATATATCTCCAAATGTTCTTTTTTAGTCATGCTCCCGGTAAGTATACCAACTTTAGGCGGATCGTCAAACTTTTCAAATATCGATGTTATATTTTTAAAATGTTGCTTTGCAAGTACTTCGGTAGGAACCATTATAGCTGATTGATATGAATTTTTATATGCCAAATACATTGCATATATAGAAACTACAGTTTTACCCGATCCTACGTCACCTTGTATAAGCCTGTTCATTGCATAACCCGACATACAGTCTTTTTCTATCTCCTCCATGCTTTTTAGCTGAGTAGCTGTAAGTTCATAGGGTAAGGCTTTGGTAAATTCCTCCATACAAGCATTACTTTCCAAAAGATACTTGGTTTTTTCTTTTGTATCTTCTTCTTTTAGCCTTCTAAGGGCTAAGGCAAATGTAAAAAAGTCATCAAATACCAGCCTCTTTCTTGCTCTGTCTATATCCACGTATGAGTTTGGTCTATGTATCAGACTTAAACTTTCTTCATAAGAAATAAGCTCAAGCTTTTCTATAAATACCTTCGGCAGATAATCTTTTTTAGGCTCTATTTCCGAAAGTATCTGGGAAATGTGTTTGTTAAAGAAATTATTGCTGATTCCCTTGGTCAAGGGGTATATAGGCACTAATTTGCCGCTTAAGCTTTTATACTCTTCTTTTGTATATATTGCCGGCTGCTCCAAGCTGTATCTTCCCGATTTTTTTGATACTTTTCCTACAAATACATAGTCCGCACCCCTTCTTAAAACCTTATCTATATAGGTTTGATTATACCACACGGCTTTTATAAATCTTTCTCCGTCAGTAAGTGTAGCTATGCTTAAGGTCAGTCTTTTTACTTTTTTTTGCTCTATAGGAGCAAAAAGGTGTGCCGATAGAGTAACCTTTTCTTCTCCGGTATACTCTTTTATGTTGCCCGGTTCTTCAAATTTTTCATATCTTATAGGATAATGGCTTAGCATATCAGCCACAGTGTATATATTAAGTTTTGCAAGCAGTGCCTTGGTCTTGGCACCTATACCCTTAAGCTTTGACATGTCTAAATTATAATCCATAATTTGCTCCTGTTTTAAAAATAGCTTCTGCTGTACCGGACTGTTGATATTACACTAATACTAAGGGACATTGTTTCTTAAATAAGCACAGCAATTAAACTGCCTGTTTTGATATACAGGGTAATAAAAATATTCATTTTTTTGCTATACTTATTTTATGAACGATGCAGCGAATATTTTTACCATTTTACAATATCTACAAAGCAATTATTTTAAATATCATTAATTCGGTATGCTGCATATTAATTATAGCATAAAATAAGAGTCGTATACCATACTATGATAATCGACTCTTATTTTATTAATATTCAGGCAAAGTCATAAATGATTGTACTGCAACAATTAAACAGACTGTCAGCCTTACCATTTCTATCTTTTCCGGTTCCTTGAGTGCAACCAAAACAGTCATGGAATTTGGTCTTTTGTCAAGCTTCTTCAAATGAAAAAATCATTTTAAAAAGTAATTATAGACAATGATAAGAAACTGTAAGAAAAAAGGACGAAACAGCTGGGCATGGAAGCTGTAAAAATGCGAATCTGTAACACTTGTAATTAAATAAAACTTTGATAAACCTCAAAATGACAGATTTTTAAGCAACATATTTCAAAAAAAATCCCCTATAGCACTTTTATTACAAGCACTATGAGGGATTATATTTTACTTCATTGTAGAATACAATTTTTTATACAGAGATTGTATGCAGTTTTATTTTAAAGAAAAAGCATTAAGTATCACTGAAACAATGACAAATATCCATAAAGCTTTGCTTACTGTAGGCATGACATCCATTAATCCTGTTATATTTCCTTTTACAGCCATCAAAGAGCTGTCACTGTAAAAGGCACAAACAGTTAATGCCGTAAGTACTAAACTTATAAATCTTAAAAATTTAGTTTCCCTGTTTTTTATTTTTTGATTAATATTTAATACAGTTGCTATTAAAGTTCCCAAACCAAAAAAATTAATATAAGCAACATTTTTGCACCTCATTAATAAAAATTATATATGTTTGTAACGGTTTATGTGATGGACAAATCATTATAGTGTAGGTAATTTAAGTTATAAATTTATTTACTTTGCTGCTATATATCCCTGAGCGGTGAGAAGTTCCGCACAAAGCAAAGCTCCGCCGGCAGCACCTCTTAAAGTATTATGAGAAAGTCCTACAAACTTCCAATCATAAATGCTGTCTTCACGCAGTCTGCCTATAGATACTCCCATACCTTTTTCATGATCAACATCAAGCTTAACCTGAGGTCTGTCATCCTCTTCAAAGTAAGTGATAAATTGCTTAGGAGCATTAGGCAGATCAAGTTCTTGAGGAAGTCCTCTGTACTCTCTTAACTTTTGTATAAGCTCTTCTTTAGTTGCAGCCTTTTTAAGCTTTACAAATACTGCTGCCGTATGTCCGTTTAACACCGGCACTCTAAGGCATTGACAGCTTATCTTGGGGCTTGTAGCCGGCACTATCTCATCCCCCTCTATATGACCGAATATTCTAAGCGGTTCCTTCTCACTTTTTTCTTCTTCTCCGCCTATATAAGGTATAACATTCTCAACCATTTCGGGCCACTCGGCAAATGTCTTACCGGCACCCGAAATAGCCTGATATGTAGTAGCTATTACTTCATAAGGCTCAAACTCCTTCCATGCATTAAGCACAGGGGCATAGCTTTGTATAGAGCAATTAGGCTTGACCGCTACGAATCCTCTCTTGGTTCCCAGTCTTTTCTTCTGAGCTTCAATAATCTCAAAATGCTCCGGATTGATCTCAGGTATAACCATAGGAACGTCCTTGGTCCAACGATGTGCTGAGTTATTGGATACTACAGGAGTCTCTGTCTTTGCATACTCTTCTTCTATTTTCTTGATCTCATCCTTACTCATATCCACTGCTGAGAATACGAAATCCACCTTTGACGCTACTTCTTCAACATTGTTTACATCCATTACTGTAAGGTCTGCAACTTCTGCAGGTATCGAGGTAGTCATCTTCCATCTTTTTTCTACAGCTTCTTTATAAGTTTTACCTGCACTGCTTGGGCTTGCCGCAACCGCACAGACCTCGTACCACGGGTGATTCTCAAGTAATGATATAAATCTTTGACCTACCATACCGGTAGCTCCCAGTATTCCGACTTTTAATTTCTTGTCCATAATTTCTCCTATCCGAATTATAAGATATAGTATATCTTGTAATAAAGTATTTATAAGTCACAATTTAAGCAAGGAAAATATCTTTTAATATAAATAACAAGTAATTTTAATATATACCTACCCTACTTAATACTTTTTCGTATTCTTTACAGTTGTGTATCCTGTATACTTTTACTGTGAATACCGATAACTTACCTAAACCGCAAAGTAAAGTATTACATGTAGGAGATAATAATATAAATCTTCTTAAATGGCAAGTAGTTTTTAATAACTGCTATTATAATGATTCAGCATGTTTTATATAACTTAGGCTTAGAGTTTTTATCAACATCTTGAATCCTTAGTTTTTTTCCATAACAGTACCCACTTACTGTATATATATTATTAAATATTTGATTTTTACAATTATTTATTATATATCTTTCCTCTGTCTCCTCTATGAGAGTCTTTAAGTTTAGCCCTGTCTATAATATTACCCTTACAGTCTTTTATATCTTCCTCATTATTTTTATATATGGTATATATTGATTCTCCCTTACCTAGTTTCATTAATTTTTCGCCTTTGGCGGTCTTTTTCATAAGAGCAACTTCATCCACAGGGAACTTTAGTACATAATTCGCATCTGATACGGCTATTATTGCAGAGGTGTTCTCATCCATCACCTTTATCGATGCTACCTTGTCTTCATCATTTAACTTTATTGCCTGTGTCTGCCTTACATTTGTTATAAATTCTTCGTATGAGGTCTTCTTTATAAGTCCCTGCCCGGTTGCAAATACCAATTTTTTGTTTTCGAGCTTAGAGCTTACCTCAATAAATACTTCCTCTTCCTTACTTGTATCGAATTTACAGATATTATCAAGCGGTATGCCCTTATCCCTGAGCTTAAGTACAGGCAGGTCTTTTAATTTTATCTGATGCATATAGCCTATATCGGTAAATAAGACTACCTTGTCGTTATTTAAGGCTTCCAGTTTGTATTTGAATTCCGTCTCTATGCTTTCAGCATTTCTTTGATATGTAAGATCTGTCTATAAGCTTTGCATAACCGAACTTATCTATAAGAAGTACCACTTCTTCAGCCTTTTGCTCTATCTCCTCATATACCGCCTCTTTCGCATCTTCTATGTCGGTAAGTCTTTTGGTGGCATAGTCTTTTTTTATCTTTTTAAGGTCATTTATGATCAATGCATCCATTTTTTCCTTTGATTTAAGTATGTTTTGATACTCTTCTATATTAGCCAAAGTATTATTATGATCTTTTAACAATGCCTCAAGCTCCAAACCTATAAGTTTGTAAAGTCTCATATCCAGTATTGCCTGTGCTTGATTCGGAGTAAATGCAAGCTTCTTTGCATCATTTTCCAAAGACTTTGTTTTGAATTTTATATCCTTGGTCTCTCCCTTGGTTAGACAAAGCTTTGCCTGATTTAAGGTCTTGGCTCCTCTTAATATTGCAATTATAAGGTCAATACAGTCGGTCGCCTTGATAAGCCCCTCCTGTACCTCTTTTTTTTCAAGCTCTTTTTCCAGAAGGATATTGTACTTATTCGTATTGTTGGTATATTGAAAGTTAAGAAAATGTGAGAGTATATCTTTAAGTCCGAGTGTCTCAGGTCTTGAATTTACTATTGCAAGCATATTGATACCTAAGCTGTCCTCAAACTTCGTCTTTTTGTAAAGTACATTTTTTATTCTGTCTATATCCGCATCTTTTTTAAGCTCTAGAACTATTCTTGTACCGTTTATCGGATTGATTACTTATATCGACTACTTCCGGCAGTTTTCTTGTCTCAACCAGGTTAGCTATATCCTGCAGGAATTTATTTATTCCCGAACCAACCATTGTATATGGTATCTCGGTTATAATAAGTTTATCCTTATCAGACTTTTTCCTTCCCAGCTCCATTTCTATCTTGCCACGGATCTTAAGCTTTCCGCTGCCGCTTTCGTATATATCGTAAAGATCTTTTTTATTTGCAATTATACCGCCTGTAGGAAAGTCCGGTCCCGGCATAAGATCCATTAACTTTTTAAGACTTATATCCGTATTCTTTACATAGGCTATACAAGCGTCACATACCTCTGCAAGGTTATGCGGTGCTATGGAAGTTGACATACCTACCGCAATACCCTCAGCTCCGTTTATAAGTAAATTAGGTATCCTTACCGGCAATACTTCCGGCTCTTTTTCAGTCTCGTCATAATTCGATATGAAATTTACAGTCTTATCCAGATCCTTAAGATACACTTCTTCCGTAAACTTCATAAGTTTAGCTTCCGTATATCTCATAGCAGCAGCACCGTCCCCTTCGATAGAACCGAAGTTACCGTGTCCGTCTATCAAGGGCATGGACTTTTTCCAAGCCTGTGTTAAGACTACCAAGGTATCGTAGATAGATGAGTCACCATGCGGGTGGTATTTACCCATGGTATCTCCGACTATTCTTGCAGATTTCCTGTGCGGTTTATCTGAAAGCAGTCTAAGCTCGGACATATCATACAATACTCTTCTTTGTACAGGTTTCAATCCGTCTCTTATATCGGGAATAGCTCTTGCCGTTATAACACTCATTGAATAGTCCATATAGGACTGCTGCATTTCTTCAGAGTATTCCGTTATAATAATATTTTCCAATTATTTGCCCTCCTATGCATCTATTACAGCCTGTGCAGCGTGTTCATATATAAAGTTCCTTCTGGGCATAACCTCTGAACCCATTAGAAGCTGGGTGATCTCATTAGCCAATCTGGCATCTTCTATTTCCACCCTTTTAAGCACCCTTTTTTTAGGATCTAGGGTCGTCTCCCACAGCTGCTGTGCATCCATCTCTCCAAGTCCTTTATATCTTTGCAGTGTAAATGTGCTTTTACTCTTTCTTTTATACTCTTCCAAAGCCTTCTCATCATAAAGATATACTTCTTCTCCCTTTTTGGGGATAGCCTTATACAGCGGAGGCATAGCAATATATACATGCCCGTTGTTGATAAGCTCAGGCATAAATCTATATATAAATGTTAAAAGCAGAGTATCTATATGGCTGCCGTCAACATCTGCATCCGTCATCAGTATTATCTTATGATACTTTAATTTACTTATGTCAAAATCGTTACCGTAACCTTCGGAAAAGCCGCATCCGAAAGCATTGATCATGGTTTTGATCTCGGCATTGGCAAGTACCTTATCAATAGAGGCTTTTTCTACATTAAGTATCTTACCTCGTATAGGAAGTATAGCCTGATACTTTCTGTCTCTTGCGGTCTTTGCAGATCCTCCGGCTGAGTCTCCCTCTACTATAAATATCTCACATTTGCTTGCATCCTTGGATTCACAATTAGCAAGTTTTCCGTTGGAGTCAAATGAAAACTTTGACTTTGAAAGCATATTGATCTTTGCTTTTTCTTCTGCCTTTCTTATCTTTGCCGATTTTTCGGCACAGGATATTATAGCTTTAAGTGTATCAATATTTCTGTCAAGAAACCTTCCCAGTTCCTCCTGTACAACCGTACTTACAGCCTTGGTGGCATCCGCACTTGCAAGCTTTGTCTTGGTCTGCCCTTCGAATATCGGATCGGGGTGCTTTGTCACCACAATAGCTGTCATACCGTTTCTTGTATCGGATCCGGTAAAGTTGGCATCCTTATCTTTTAATATACCAAGCTCCCTTGCATAGGTATTGATCATCTGCGTAAATCTCGTCTTAAAACCGACTATATGAGTTCCGCCCTCCTGTGTAAAGATATTGTTACAAAATCCCAGTATGTTTCCTCAAATGCATCTACAAATTGTATAGCGACCTCTACTTCTATTTTATCCGACATACCTTTTATATATATTGGATCGTGTAAGGTATCCTTTCCCTTGTTAAGTTCCTTTACATAGGCACTGATCCCGTCTTCTTCATGATATATTATCTCTTCTTTTACTTCATCTCTTAAATTTTTATAATGAATAAAAAGGTTTGGATTAAGATAGGCTGTCTCGTGCAGTCTTGATTTTAACCAATCCGTTCTAAATGCAGTCTTCTCAAATATAGTATCGTCCGGTAAGAAATTTATCTTTGTACCTGTTTTTCTTGTCTTTGATATGACCGGCAGCAGTCCGTTGACCAGTTCTGTTTTAGCTACACCTTTTTCGTATGAATCATGGTAGATATTGCCGTTTCTTGAAATATACACATCCATTTTTTTTGATAAAGCATTAACGACCGAAGAGCCGACACCGTGCAAGCCACCGCTGGTTTTGTATGCCTCATTATCGAATTTACCTCCGGCATGTAATGTGGAAAGTACCACTCTTGCAGCTGCTACCCCTTTTTTATGAAGTTCCGTAGGTATACCTCTACCGTCATCTTCGACAGTACATGAACCGTCCTTTTCCAAAGTTATATATATATTCTTGCAATGACCTGCCAGATATTCGTCCACCGAATTATCGAGTATTTCATATATTAAATGATTAAGCCCTTTTTGCCCGACACTTCCTATATACATACCGGGTCTTTTTCTTACAGCTTCCAGACCCTCAAGTACGCTAATACTGTCCGCATTATACTGTGACATTTTTATCCTCCTGATAAAGTAAGGTTTTTCTTATATTTATTATTATCTGTTCTTTGCTCAAGATACCTTACCCCTTTTAACACGCAATGAAACACATTATATATTAATGTTTTGCAAAAAGGCAAGTGTTTGTTCGATTTGAGTTTGAAAAATCCGATAGATAGGACGAATAAACTTGCACTTTAATCTAAAGTAAGCTGCAAATTTAACGGATCAAGACTTTTACACGCATTCTTTTTTATTTCAGTATACAATAGAGTTTGACATTCTGTAATGAATTGTTGATACTTTACCTGTAGTACTGCGAGTATGACCTAAATAAGCATTGGCTCCTTTTTATTTATTGTGCATACATCCAATATATATTATAATCAACTCATATTTTTACAATAAAGCAGTATAAGAGGTAATTATGGCTAATCTTTCTTATCATGAAAATGTAGATAAAAAAAATATCAATAAACTGAGGGAACTTAGCAGCGAGCTCCCGTCATATTGTAAGGAGTTTTTTAGGGGTATAGAACCACGTACCGGTTCTCGTACACGAATAGCCTATGCTTACGATCTGAAAGTTTTTTTTAAATACATACTGAGCAATAATCATTATTTAAATAAAAAATACAATGATATAAGTGAAATAAGTCTTGCGGATCTTGACAAACTAAGAGTTCCCGACTTTGAAGAATTTATGGAATACTTAAAATACAGAGAAGATGATGACAGGGAATTACTCAATAAAGACTTAAGTATTAAGCGTAAGATCTCCTGCCTTAAAAGCTTTTTTAAATATTTTTACAAACTGGAAAGACTTGAGAACAATTATATATCAAAAGTAGGACTTCCGAAACTTCATCAAAAAGAAATAGTAAGACTTGATATAGACGAGGTGGCTCTTCTCTTGGATGAGGCCGAAAACGGAGATATGCTCACCGATAAGCAAAAATCCTATCATGAAAAGACCAAAAACAGAGATCTGGCACTTCTTAGCCTTATGCTGGGTACCGGAATACGTGTTTCTGAGTGTGTGGGACTTAACATCAATGATGTTGATTTCAAAAATAACGGCATACGTATTCATAGAAAAGGCGGTAATGAGGTTACCGTATATTTCAGCGATGAGGTTTGTGATACTCTCAATATATATATGGAGGAAAGAAGAACACAGATACCTATAGAAGGTCATGAAGATGCTCTCTTTCTATCAATGCAAATGAGAAGGATCAGTGTAAAAAGTGTTGAGAATCTTGTTAAAAAATATGCCACTCTGGTCAGTCCTCTTAAAAAGATCACCCCTCATAAGCTACGCAGTACCTACGGAACCAACCTTTACAGGGAAACCGGTGACATCTATCTTGTAGCCGATGTTCTTGGTCACAGTGATGTCAATACTACCAAAAAACACTATGCAGCTATAGAAGATGACAGAAGAAAAAGAGCGAGAAATATGGTAAAGCTCAGATGATCTTATTTCAATATAAGCATTAGGTATATATGTTGTTAAACCTCCCCATTGGATGATTCCAAGACCTAGATTCATAAAGATCGAAATATGCTTATTATTCAACTAAATACATTATATATCTTTATAACTAAGGATCCTGCTTTGCAGGATTCACCGCCTGCAACGGGTCGTGTAAGTGAGATCTACATATACACAGTAATGCGATCCCTCTAAGAGATTTTTATTTGATAGATAATCTCGGAGAAATTTCCTATCAAATAAAATAAGGACACCCGATCAATACTGCTTTTTCGGGTATCCTTATTTATATATATTATTTAAATATATTAATGTATTACATCATTCCGCCCATTCCGGCACCTGCAGGCATAGCAGGAGTTTCTTCCTTAATATTAGCCACTACAGACTCTGTTGTAAGTAATGTACTTGCTACAGAAGTTGCATTTTGAAGTGCTGAACGTGTAACCTTGGCAGGATCCAGTATACCTGACTTGATCATATCTACATACTCTTCCTTGAATGCATCAAATCCCACGCCTTCCTTGGCTTCCTTAACCTTGCTTACTATTACACTTCCTTCAAGTCCCGCATTCTCAGCTATACAAAAAAGCGGAGCCTCAAGTGCCTTAAGTAAAATCTTGGCACCTGTCTTCTCATCACCTTCAAGAGTCTCGATAAGCTTTCTACATCCTTGCTTGCATGTATGTAAGCTGAACCTCCTCCTGAGATAATACCTTCTTCTACAGCCGCTCTTGTAGCATTAAGAGCATCTTCCATACGAAGCTTTGCTTCCTTCATCTCTGTCTCGGTAGCAGCTCCCACTCTTATTACAGCAACTCCGCCTGAAAGCTTAGCAAGTCTTTCCTGGAACTTCTCCTTATCAAAGTCTGAAGTACTCTCTGCAAGCTGAGCCTTGATCTGAGCAACTCTGTTATCTATATCCTGCTTCTCTCCGAGACCGTCTACTATTATAGTATTCTCTTTAGAGACCTTAACTGACTTTGCACGTCCTAAAGAATCGAGTGTTGTCTCCTTGAGTTCTAATCCTACTTCTTCGCTTATAACGGTAGCTCCTGTAAGTATTGCTATATCCTTAAGCATTTCCTTTCTTCTGTCACCGTATCCCGGTGCCTTAACAGCTACTACGTTAAATGTACCTCTGAGCTTATTAACTATAAGTGTAGTAAGTGCTTCTCCTTCTACATCTTCTGCAATTATTAAAAGCTTTGAACCGGTCTTTACTATTTCCTCAAGTATAGGAAGTATATCCTGGATATTAGCTATCTTCTTATCTGTGATGAGTATATACGGATTATCGAGATTTGCCTCCATCTTCTCCATATCTGTACACATATAAGCAGATACATATCCTCTGTCAAATTGCATACCCTCTACGAGGTCAAGCTCTGTAAGCATGGTCTTTGATTCTTCTATTGTTATAACACCGTCATTGGTAACTTTTTCCATAGCATCTGCAACGAGCTTACCTACTTCATCATCTCCTGCTGATATAGCAGCAACTCTTGCAATATGCTCCTTACCGTTTATAGGCTCACTCATCTTTGCAATAGACTCAACTGCTACTTCACAAGCCTTCTTCATTCCCTTTCTGATAACTATGGAATTGGCTCCTGCTGCTATGTTCTTCATTCCTTCATTGATCATAGCCTGTGCAAGTACTGTTGCTGTAGTTGTTCCGTCTCCGGCTACATCATTGGTCTTGGTAGCTACTTCCTTAACGAGCTGCGCTCCCATGTTCTCAAATGCATCTTCAAGCTCTATTTCCTTAGCTATTGTAACACCGTCATTGGTTATTAAAGGTGCACCGTATGATTTGTCAAGAACTACATTTCTCCCCTTAGGTCCGAGTGTTACTCTTACAGTATCTGCAAGCTTGTTAACTCCGGTCTCAAGAGCCTTCCTAGCTTCTACGCCGTATTTAATTTCCTTAGCCATTTTAATTCGCCTCCGTTAGTCTCTTACTCTATTACTGCCAATATATCGTTTTGCTTTACTACTATAAATGTTTCGTTATCAAGCTCTACTTCTGTGCCTGCATATTTTGAATAAATAACCTTATCACCTGCTTTTACCTGCATAGTGATGTCTTTGCCGTCTACCACACCGCCCGGTCCTACTGCTATGACCTCTGCCTGTGACGGTTTTTCTTTAGGTTGACCCGTAAGCACTATTCCGGATTTTGTGGTCTCTTCAGCCTCAAGTTGCTTAAGTACAACCTTATCAAATAAAGGTACTAACTTCATATAAACCTCCTGTTAATAAATTCATTTAGTTTTTAACTAGTAAAGATTATACTAAATTTTGTTAGCACTGTCAAGTGTTGAGTGCTAATTAATTTTAATTTCACTATATAGAGATGTTTCTTTAATAAATAGATATAGACATAATATGATCATTGAAACATTTATTTCACTTATCATATTATGTCTATATCTTTATCAGACTGTATTTATATGATAATCGGTAAAATTCTATTACCGATATATCTGACAACTTGTTGATTAAAATATTTTTTTATTTTAATTATAGCTTGTAGACAAACTGTAGAAACTATAGCCTCCGAAATAACCTCCGTCAGTTTTGCTTAATGTAACAGTATATGTTCCTATCCTATTATATTGGTAATCTGTAACATTACCGACTATTTTCACCTCACTGCCCTCTATGGTTGCCGAACTCGGATTTGAAAAACGGTGCGGACCGGCATCACCTCTAAAAGCTACACTATTATAATACATATTACTTCCGTAAATATCCATAGCTGACACATCTTGTGAAGTCACGGATCCGAATATCTGTCTTACCATCTCCTTAGCATTATCTACATTCATAACAAAATATTCACCCGATTCACTGAGTCTCGAATCTTTATTTGAATTAGCTACCCATAACATTTCATTAATTCTGGATGCACCACCCATAACGGAACCCAAAATATAAACAGGAGTTTTATATGATTCAACTTCCATATCTTTAGCAAGCTCTACAGCTCTTATTATGTGGATATTCGATGTACTTACACTTTTTACCGAACTGCTTGATCCTCCGCTTGTCCATGCTCCGTCCGAACCTACATAATATCCGTCAGGTGTCTGTCTGTTAACATACATAGCTCCATCCGATCCCATATAATAATATTTTCCTCCGGATTGCACCCAAGTAGAGGTGTACATGGCTCCGCTTCCTCCAAGATAGTACCAGCTTCCTCCTGACTTTACCCAAGTTGATGATAACATAGCTCCACTTGCACCAAGGTAATACCAACTTCCGCCCGACTTCACCCAATTATTCTGAATCACATATCCGTTACCGTCAAAACAATACCATGCCCCATCTACCTGTACCCAGGCATTATATGGGTATCCGCCTGAGGCATATTGAAGCCACCATCCACGATAGTCCCTTCTCCAAGTTGCATTTCCCGCCATGGCACTAAACGCTAATAAAAATGTCATTATAAGGCATAATGCAAGACTCATCATCTTTTTGAAAAATCCGCTTTTAATTTTATTGCTTAACATACTCTCTCCTATCTGCATATTCCGTATGCATCGACGAAATAACCATCCGGTGTAATTGTATTAAACAACATATAACCGTTATAGTCAAGATAATACCAGTTTCCTCCCGATTGCATCCAACCTGTCATCATACTGCAGTCGGAATTAAAATAATACCAATATCCGCCTATTTTCTCCCAACCTGTTGTCGCATAACCGTAATAGTTGAAATAGTACCATGTTCCGTCTACCCTTGCCCAGGTTGACCATGGATATGAACCGTCAGCATATTCAAGCCACCATCCGTATCCGTCATATCTCCATGAGGCGGTATTTCTTTTATTACTTTTGCTACCGTAATTATTACTTGAGCTGCTGCCTCCTGAGCTGCTGTTACTTGAGCTGTTGTTACTTGAGCTGCTGCCTCCTGAGCTGTCGTTGCTTGAACTGCTTGAGCTGTTATTACTTGAACTATTATTATCGGATAAATCGGACTGTTTCTGTGTATTATCCGATACATCCTTTTGTATCAATCTCCATTTTTGGTCGGTACCTGAATCAGAATCTCTTTGGACTACATTTCTGCCTGATGTTACAGACAGTGCCTTACCGGATTTTTTACAGATAATTCTGTACCATCCGTCACCGTCACTTACTATATACCAGTTGGCAGTACCGTCATTAACATAATCCCATGCCCAGATATTTCTGTTGTTCTCATAAACTACGGATCCGTCTCCTTCTACATTTACTCCCTTTCCGGTATGCATGGAAGTTAGTTTGAAAGAATCATCGTAGAGTTTTTCTATTCTCCACATCTGTCTGTAAAGTCCGGATTTGTCGGTAATATTGATATTTGCTCCATTGGGTACGTAATCATCTATAGTAAGTACACCACCGTTATAATTTTCAAAATAGTATTCTCCGTTTGATATCTCCGCAGCACTTTTCATAGATGAGGAGGATGTAGAATTTGAAAAACTCGGTTTAATAATGGCTGTATAATTATTAAGTGCCGCACTTCTTTCTGCTCCCGGTTCACCGGTGTATTTACCGCTGTAGTCAACATAATAATATCTTGAAGAATCTACCCAATATACTATTCCTATATGTCCGTAACGACCGGTACCGAATTGATATGCTCCGAACACCACTATATCACCGGGTTCCGGTATAGCCTCTCCTGCCCGATATCTTCTCCAATCATCCGGTAACGGGTTCGATACATACGCTCCCGCATCACCACGTAATTCATAATAGTTCCAAAGTTCATTACTATAACCTTTTATAAGATCTACACATTGAGAACCGTAAGCACCGTCATAGTCAATTGCTGTACCTACCTTGTTCTTGCCCAATCCACCGCCTGTTCTCTTGTTGGTTGAGTAGTTGTAGGTGCCGCAAATATTTGTATACTCATAGTTAAAGACATAGCTAGTCCAAGTGTAAAAGCATGAGAAAGTTTCATATAATGATCCTCCGTAATATTAATGTCGTAATTTCCAACCAATATCTTGTTCTAAATTACTGTTATCTGTTTATCATAAGAATATTAAGATAATATTTTCGTATGATAAAAAAAGATTTGTATTTCTATTGATATTATTGTTTATATTCTATTATCCGGATATATTATCATTATAATTATTTTTTCATATAAAACCCCACACGAAAGTGTTGTTTTTAATTTGATTTTATCTGTTGCCCGTAACTTTCTTTGGTCATAGTCAGATTCTGACTTGTAAAATATACTATTCCCGGGTCCTTGGCAAACCATTCTGCTTTGTAATAATATGAACCTCCGTATTTTTTAGCCAGTGATTGACCTGCACTTGTCAGATACTGATTGATGTCATCGTTAAAATCATAGACTCTCAGCCAGTTCGGACAATACCCGTAAGAACCGTAGGCAAACAGTGCGTCATCAAGATCCGCAAGTGTTACGGCTTTACCGATATATGCAAGATAATCATAACTTCCTCCTGTTTTTGCGTATGTTATATTTTTGAGTGTTTCCGGCTCTTTAATACAGATTCCTTCCGATCTGTGGTCTGCGGAATATATATCCTCCGGAACCATCAAATATATATTCTCTCCTCCGTCATTCCATGTACTGTCTACCATATAATAACCGTCTTGTGTTTTTACTATATTCCAGGCATGTTTACCTTCCGGAACGGCTCCTCCGTCTACAAAACATGTCATATCCGACATAGTCATTAAAAGCTGAAATGCTCTTGAATAAGCGCTACATACACCCTTTCCTTCAAGTAACGGTCCGTATGCTGTCCTTGATGTAGTTTTTGATATTCGATTCTCTATTACGCTATAATCATACTCTACAGTATCACATAAATAATTATTGATCTGATAAAGAAGCTCCAACGAACTTGAATATTTTCCTTCCAGACCCTTTAGAATTGATTTTGCTTTGGACTTTATTGCCTTTTGCATTTCTTTTCTTTGATTGATATCGGAAACAAAATAATCCACTTCTACAAGATAACTTCCGTCACTTTGCATTGTTATTGTTTTTTCAGGGTAATCAAGTTCCAATATATATTGGTTTTGCCAACATACCTCCTGTATGGCATCTTCTATAGCACTGCGATTGGTATTATAGTTAAGTACAAATTCTTTTTTTCCTGTAATCATAGCCCATGCTATCTCTTGTGACATTGTGGTACTTGCAATTACTTTTTCGGGTAAACAATCAATTCTTTCAAAATCATTGTATGCACTTATACCACCATCTATTTCAGATGGACTGATAGCCAGACTTATTTTTGATTTGCCTTTTTTCTTTGAACTCGAACTTCCGTTTGTATACGAATTATCGTAAAACTTCTTTTCCGAGTCGGACTTAAAACTTACTGTCTTCTTTTCCTTATCAATTATCACAACAGCTGCTTTGGAAGGATAATCTTCCATGTCCGCCTTGAATTTTATTGATTTGTCAAAAGTACGTTTGATTACTTCTATACTCTTTTCGGGATCGTTCTTATCAAACTCTGTGATACTGTATTTAAAATAAAACGGCGAATTATTAACTCTTACATTAACTGAAAGGACTTGCTGTATATCCTCTTTATTCTCATCTGTATCTACATCCATCTCATCCAATATATATTCGTTCATATATTCCAGATTATGTTTTCTTATACTTCCGTCAGTCATTCTGACATATATGAAATTAGTTATATCCTCAGCTTTATCCACTATAAATGAAGTAGTTGAAGGATAATTACTCTCATACTTCTTTATATATGACGGTATATTTTGTGCCAAAGCATTAAAGTCATATAAAGGACTTTCTTCAATTGCATAATAGCCCGGCTCTTTGTATTCGGCTAAATTATCCAATTCTTTGATTGATTTTGAAATAGCCTCATCTTGAACCTCATTATTATGTGCTGACTCGGATTCATCAACACCACTTCCTTGTTTAAGTGCTATTACGGAAAGATATCTGTTTGAACCAGGTATAAGTGCTGTACTGATGTCATTTGGAGTAAATGTTACATATCCGGCTTCGGCTGCCTTTTGTATACGTTCATCTCTGAAGTTTGCATCACTCATAGAATATTTTGTATCGGTGATTACATCAACAACACTTGTTATGGAATGATCTACATAAAGAATATTATCTACGCTGTCACCTTCACCTTCTTCACCAATTTTAAGTTCATTGATGACAAGAGGATCGTCTGCAGAAGCTTCTTTTTCATGTTTTTTTGCATTTTCGTTATTTTCAGCAATGATCTCATTCAATATATCCTTATCCGGCATCCTGTAATAAGAAATAATTGCGTAGGCATCAGCACCCTCGACCGGATCCCATTGAGCATAAAACTCACCATTTTCATTGACATAATATTCAGGGGTCAGAGCCTGTCTTTCTTCTCTGTCCATCACGATAGTTGTTACTAAGGGTTTTGAGAGTTTTTCACCGGTTTCAAAATCAACATTCTGAACCATATATATTATATCTCCCGAACTCCAACCCACACTACCTCCACGCATACGTATCGACTCTTTACACTTTGTTTTACCTCACCGCTTTGATCCTGCTCATAATAAAACAAAGTACCTACGGAATACACACCTTCGCTATTCGGATAAACAGTATATTTATAACTGCTGTCGTCAAGTGTTTCATTATCATATTTTGTTTCTATCTCTATACTAAAGTTTTCATCCAGAAAAAACTGAACTGCCGGTACTTTGTCACCAAGCTTTACTTGATCAAGCTGAGACTTTGATGTTATTTCCAGCTTTTGATCCGGTGTCCAGAATTGTATTTCTTTTGCATAGTCATAAAGCGATTCTACATTGGCAATTTCACTTTCGTTATTGCTATGTTCAACCTTACTTAATGCTTTTGAATTTTCTTTTTTAAGTTCATTATCACTCGCAATAATATCCGCATTGCTTTCAGCTGTTTTGCCGGCTCCTTGCTGTGTACAACCTGTAATGCTTGAAACAAGCAGTAATGTAGATAACATTGCGGCATAAAATCTTCGCCCAATTATTTTAACCATAATTTTCTCCCTACTTTTTTTAATAATCAGTGTAAAGAACAGACCTGCCTTTTCGGCTACTCGATAAATCTCTGTCGGTTCTCTTTTTTTAATACATTGTGTCGATTTTATCATTTATATAACGAAAATAACAGTGTTATAATGCAGTATTTTTTTTCTTAATTAATAGTAATACTTTATTAAACTAATTTCATTTTTAATTTTATTGATTCAGATGATTTTATTGTATTTATATTATTAATTTCTATTTTCTTTCATTTTTCTTTATATGTATTGTGTTATTAATATAAATATTATATAATTACACAGATTATTATTTACAGAAAGGAATTTTTTTATGGGCGTTGTTAAAAAAAGAGATATTGTCCTGCCAATTATTTTATCTATTGTAACTTGCGGTCTATACGGTATTTACTGGATCATAAGTCTTGTAAACGAGGTTAATTACATATGTGATGAACCTGAGGCAATGTCAGGTGGTGTTGTATACTTGCTTTCACTTGTAACTTGCGGTATTTATTTGATTATCTGGTTCTATAATGCAGGTGGAAGACTTGATCGTGCAAAGAGTGCGGTAGGTTTACCTCCTTCAAATTCAGGTACTATTTATTGCGTATTGTCTTTATTCGGACTTAGTATAGTAACTTTGGCACTTATTCAGTCAGAAGTTAATAATCTTGTAGATGCAAAATATAATGGAAATACGTATTAAAAAAGTTTTAAAAAAAGCAGGTCAGGCATTTCTTTTTGCCTTGACCTGCTTTTTATCTATAAGTTTTCATATCCCCATACCCTGTGTCTTTAAGCTTTTTACCGGACTTAACTGTCCAAGCTGCGGTGTAACAAGGATGGGTATTGCTATGATGCACGGCGATCTTCCGGTGGCTTTCAGATATAATCAACTCTTGTTCGTACTTACACCTTTTTTCGCCCTATACATACTTTTTTTTATTATAAGGTATATAAAAACAGGTAACAGCAAGCTAAGTAAAACGGAAAATATCATCTTTATAATAATCATTATAATGCTGATAGTTTACGGCATTATTCGTAATTTACCGTTTTACCCCTATCATTTGAAATAATATTTAACATATTATAATATCTATCATGATAACAACTGCCACCGGTTCGTGATATATAAGCTCTTTCCTAATCTTTCGGTAATGCAAATTTGTATTGCGTTACGCTGCCTTTTTTTAGACTAATACGTTTTTTATACGAAATAAATACTTGACACATAATAAAAACTGCTTCATTTAAGAATAAATCTTAAATGAAGCAGTTTTTATTATATAACCTTTCCGGGTCTCTAATTTTGATTATTATCCAAAACCTTAAAGCTTGCATCTTTTAATCTGCAATAAATCTGTCCGTCACTTTCTTCATATGTTTCAAAAGTACCGACTACCTCTACATAAGTATTATCCTCAGGATATTCATCCGGATATACGTGATTGCCGTCATCCCAGACAAATTCCATACCCTGTGCACAACAAGCCATAGCATCTTCTATGATAACATAATGGTAATATCTGTTGTTCGGATCATAAAAGCTTGCATAATACCTTCCTGTTATCTTTATGACCTTACCTTCAAAAAGTTCGGGTTCAACCATCATTTGATATACACTTGCATATATCAGGTCACCGTCCATAGCTGTAAGATCATAGTCTATACCGTCTTTATTGGTAGGTTTTAATTCCGGCAGTAACGGATTGACTGTAGTTTCAGCAGCAGAACCTGTTTCAGAAACTTCGCCGCTTCCATTAGACTTAGTATCGCTTGAAGAGCTTTCACTTTCTGAGGCTATTTGTGATTCCACGATTGCCGATACATTGTTGCTTGGCAATATACCCTTCCTGGGTCCTCCACATGCCGATAAAGTTGCTGCAGTTATAGATGTAAGTATGCAATAAGCATAAAATTTTTTTAAAAACATTAATTAATTACCTTCCCTATAATACTTGATAATATAAACAATATAATATTTGCAAGTACTATTGTAGATCCTACGGGAGTCGATAAAAGTATAGAAGACAGTATACCGAGTAAAGCACATATTATCGACATAATTGCCGAACATATGACTACTGACCTAAAGTTTTTCATCAGTCTCATAGCGGAAAGTGCCGGAAATACTATTAAGGCTGATATAAGTAATGAACCTACAAGATTCATTCCCAGTACTATAATTATAGCTATGATTATCGCTATAAAAAGATTATATCTTTCAGTATTGACTCCTGTTGCCTTTGAAAATGTTTCATCAAAAGTAATTGCGAATATCTTGTTGTAAAATATTATATACAAAGATATTACCACTAATGACATAGTAATGCAAATAATTACTTCAACTTTTGTAAGTGTAAGTATGGATGTTGATCCGAACAAACTCGTACACACATCTCCCGATACATTTGCAGATGATGAAAACATATTAACCAGCATGTATCCTATCGCAAGTGAACCTACCGATAGAATTGCAATAAGTGCATCTCCTTTGATCTTGGTATTTTCTCCGAGCTTAAGCAATATGATAGCTACTATAATTGTTATAGGCATTGTAAGTAGAGTATCGTTGGCAAGATTGAGTACTGCCGAAACCGACATCGCACCGAATGCTACATGAGACAATCCGTCTCCTATAAATGAAAATCTTTTTAATACCAAACTTACTCCAAAAAGCGAAGAGCAAAGTGCTATCAGTACTCCCACGACCAAAGCATATACAACAAACGGATAGTTCATGTAAAATCTTAATTTTTCTATTATATTCAATATACCCATAATTTACCTGCTGTTTTCTATTATTCCGAATATCTTATATGCCTGACTGTCCATATAGTCTTTCGTTTCACCGAAAAACAATTGTTTTTCGGCTATATGAAGTATATGGCTGGCGTATTTTGTACTGCTGTCTATATCATGAGAGACCATTATTATAGATATACCGTCATCATTAAGTTTTTTTACAAGATTATAAAAATCGGTAGTTACCTTGGGATCTAATCCGGTTACCGGTTCATCAAGCAATATTACCTTGGATGTTGCACAAAGTGCTCTTGCCAGAAGTACTCTTTGCTTTTGTCCTCCCGAGAGATCTCTGTAACACTTATTTGCCAGGTTCGATATGGACATATATTCCATATTATCTTTTGCTGTCTGCTTTTGTTTTTTGTTATAAAATAAGTTACCCTTACCTATATGTCCCGATAAAACTATCTCCCAAACCGAAGCCGGAAAATCTTTTTGTAAAAGTGTCTGCTGGGGTAAATAACCTATATCCTTCTTACTTAAATTCTCCCCATACTCAAGTTCTCCCGATAACTTAGGTATCAAACCGAGCATAGTCTTCATTAAAGTAGACTTACCGGCGCCGTTTTCACCGACTATACATAAATAATTGCCGGCATCCAAATTAAAATTTATCTCACGGCTGACTATATTAGCGTCATAGCCTACCGATAAGTCTTTGCATTTAATGTATGACATATAAACCTCTTAATCTATATTAGTTTGCAAGTGCCTTCTTAAGTACTTCCAAATTATCTTTCATAACGGACAGGTAAGTAAGCCCTGAATCTATATCTTTTTGACTTACTGATTGTAATGAATTAAGCACTACAAGTCCTTGATCCTTATTCTTTGTATTTTCTATTACTGTCTTAGCTATTTTTTGATCTGAATTTTCTATGGTAATTACATTCTTAAGACCCAATTCATCGAGTTTTCCGGCAAGGAAAGTTACGGTATCAAAACTTGCCTCTGTCTCTGCACTGCATCCGACAAAAGCAGCACTGTACTTAATATTATAATCATCCACCAAATATCTGAATGGGAATCTGTCTCCGACCAATATATACTTAGTGTTTGATTCATCCACTACCTTTTGATATTCACTGTCAAGTTCAGCAATTTTCTTCACGTAAGCTTCAGCATTAGCAGCGTAATCGGAAGCATTATCAGGATCAAGACTTTCTATATCAGCCTCTATATCCATTACCAGCTTTGAGCATTCTTAAGTGAAAGCCATACATGCTCGTCATACTCGGCTTCTTCCGAATCATGATCGTGATCGTGGTCATGATCTTTTTCTTCATCGGAATGATCATGCTCTTTAGCCTCTTCACTATGATCGTGATCATGTTCTTCTTCCGCTTCCATACCTTCAACTACTTCTTCTTCCTTAACATCGGATCCCAAAGAATTAAGCAGATTGATAACTTTGATATCTTTATTTTTTGCCTCTTCTATAGCATCTTCAGCCCATGTGTCGGATTCTCCGCCAACATAGATAAAAAGATCCGCTGATGATATCTTTGCTATATCTTCCGCACTTGCCTGATAGCTGTGCAAGTCGACTCCCTTATTCATAAGGTAAGTTATTTCGAATTTATCGGCATGATCTCCTACTATTTCTCTTACCCAGTCATATTCAGGGAATATAGTAGTCACAATGCTTATTTTTTTACCGGTGTCTTTAGCGTCCTCAGTAACCGACGAACTTTGATCCATGCTCTCACTTGCAGCTTCTGAAGCCGCAGATGTTGAACTGTTTGCAGAATTGGATGTAGCACATCCTGTTAAAAATAATAATGATGCACACATAATAGATGCACATTTAGCTAAACTGAACTTACTCATAAATCCTCCACGATTAACCAGGCTTTTATATAAGCCTTTTAATTTTTTTCTCGGCACTTATCGCATTTACCCATTATCACGGAATCTTTGCAATCCAGAGTATATCCGCATTCATCGTATACATATTTATTGATCATATCCATACCGTCATGATCCATATGGACTATTCCACCGCAATCCTTACACTGGATATGCAAGTGTCCTTCACACTCTTTATCCCCGTCGAGATATTGATATAAACTGCATCCGTCATCCACATGTTTGACTTTTAGAAGTTTGCCTGCATTAGTCAGTCTGTCAAGATTTCTGTAAATAGTCGTGAGATTGATCTTAATATTATTTTCCTGCATATTTTCATATATTTGATATGCGGAAACTCTTCTGTCTTTATTTTTTTTCAAATATAGCATCATCTCTTCTTTGAATTTTGTATTATACTCTTTTTGCAATTTAATCTCCTCTCTAATGTTAAATCGCAAATCCTTTGCAATTTTACATCTTTCCTGCTATTTTTGTCAAGAACTTAAATGTGTAGATTCTGTTAAGTTTTATTTTTCTCTGTCAAAGTCTAATTTCATACACTTTTATAAAAGCTGTAAAGTAAACAAGTATTCATCAATATATATAAGTTTAAACATTGTTTTTTTAATTATAGCACTTATTTGCATTTCTAAACAGTCTAATATTAAATTAATCTAAATCCGTTAAAATATATTTTAAAAATATATAGGCTTTTTTTATTCTATTTATGTCTTTATTTTTTTGAGCATTTTTATATTATAGTCTATATAAAGATCATTCAAGGTTTGCTTGTAAAAAATATACAAATTTACCTTAAGAACATTTTAATTAACAAGGAGGATTTTTATGGCAAAGAAACTACTGGGGAAGATAATAACCTTAACCGCTCTTGGAATTGTTGCCACCACTGCTATATCTTACATTTTAAAAATATAAATCTTTTCATAAGGACTTAGAAGATGATTTCTTCGAATTTGAAGATGATGATACCGATAATGCAGGCAATTTAGGAAAAGACAGAAATTACATAGCTCTAAGCTCAGACAAGGATAACTTTGTTATGGCAGCGAAAGATACTTTCGAAGCAAGTAAGGGAATGGCAGGTGCTGCCAAGGATATACTCAAGGATGTAGGCAGTATTATAGCGGACAACACAAGTGCCGCAGCCAGAGCAGCCGGAGATATGACTAAAAAATTCACACAGAAAAATAATTTTTCAAAGGATGATGTTTCGGACTTTAGCGAGGATCTTGCATCCGATATCAAAACTGCCGCTGAAGATGTTAAGGATAATGTAGCGGAGAATTTCAATGAGATAAAAGAAGAAGCAAGAGAAAGCGCTCAGGAAATAAGTGAGAATATCAAAGAAACCGCCGAAGATGTCAAGGAAGATGTCCAACACCAACATAATGACGATCAGATCTTCGAGGATTTTCATTAATTTAATTTATAAAAGATGCCGTGTTATCATTATCAGGATAATCACGGCATCTTTTGTTTTATCTGTCTTTTTTCGGAATTATCTCTATCCAATATCCGTCAGGATCGGAAATAAAGTATATACCCATATCAGGATTTTCATAACAGATCACGCCCAGTTCTTCATGTTTTTTATGAGCAGCATCCATATCCTCGGTCTCCATTGCCAAATGATACTCAAGATCTCCGAGATCATAAGCTTCTTTTCTGTCTCTTAACCAGGTAAGTTCTAAAGTAAATCCGGTTTTTCCATCTCCGAGGTATATAAGCTTAAACGAACCGTCCTTTGCATCTTTTGTTCTTACCGGCTTAAGTCCCAGTGCTTCATCATAGAATTTGAGGCTTTTTTCAAGATCAAGTACATTAAAGTTAAAGTGATTAAAACTGAACATAACTTCCTCCTTTTTAGGTAAATGTTATTTTGTAATGATAATATTACTGATTTAATTTGAATGAGCTCTTAAGCCCAACTATACGATTAAATACAGTTTTTTCATCCGTACTGTCCTTGCAATCCACACAAAAATATCCATTTCTTAAGAATTGGAAGCTGTCATATTTCTTGCAACCGTATATTCCGCTTTCTATATAGCAATCTTTTAGCACCGTCAAAGAATTAGGGTTGAGGTTTAAGTTACCTTCATCATCCAGTTTTCCTTTTTCTTCGTCAACTATATTTTCATACAGCCTGCATTCCGCCTTGATAGCCGTATCTGCATGCACCCAATGTATGGTTCCCTTTACTTTTCTTCCTTCAAACCCTGAACCGCTCTTTGTTTCCTTATCATACTCTACATGAACGACACTTACCTTACCTGTCTCATCAAGCTCATAAGATGTACATTTTACAAAATAAGCTCCCATAAGCCTTACTTCATTACCGGGATAGAGTCTGAAATATTTTTTAGGAGGATCTATCATAAATCATCTCGTTCAATATAGAGTTCCTTTCCAAATTTCATGGTCCTTGAACCAAGCTCCGGATTTTCCATATTATTCGGTATTTCAAGTTCTTCAACTTCTCCTTCGGGATAGTTGTCTATGACAAGTTTTATAGGATCGAGTACCGCCATGATACGAGATTTCTTTAACTTAAGATCCTCTCTTATACAATACTCAAGCATAGCGGAATCTACCGAAGAATTAGCCTTTGATATACCGCATAATTCAACAAACTTCCATATAGCCTCTTTGGTATATCCTCTTCTTCTTAGAGCCGCTATGGACACAAGTCTTGGATCGTCCCATCCATCTACGATCTTATCTTCCACAAGCTTTTTGATATATCTTTTTCCGGTTATGACATTGGTAAGGTAGAGTTTTGCAAATTCTATCTGTCTGGGTGGATTTTCATACTCACACTCATTAACGAACCACTCATATAAAGGTCTGTGATCCTCAAATTCCAATGTACAAAGACTGTGACTTATACCCTCTATCGCATCTTCAAGAGGATGTGCAAAGTCATACATAGGATAGATACAATACTTATCCTTTGTATTATGGTGCGGAATATGAGCGACCCTGTAAATTACAGGATCTCTCATATTGATATTGCCTGCCGACATATCTATTTTTGCTCTTAAAACTTTCTCTCCGTCAGAGTATTTGCCCTCTTTCATTTCTTCAAAAAGTTTCAGATTCTCTTCTATACTTCTGTTTCTGTAAGGACTCTCTTTTCCCGGTGTATTATAGTCTCCCCTATATTCTTTTATCTCCTGAGCCGTTAGATCGCACACATAAGCCTTACCTTTTTTTATTAAAAGTACAGCCTTTTCATACATTTCTTCAAAGTAATCAGATGCATAAAACAATCTGTCATCATATACGGCACCAAGCCAGTCAACATCTTCCTTTATGGAATCGACAAATTCTATCTTTTCCTTTGTAGGATTGGTATCATCAAATCTTAAATTAAAACTTCCGCCGTATTTTTTAGCCAAGCCGTAATTAAGTATTATGGACTTTGCATGACCTATATGCAAATATCCGTTCGGCTCCGGTGGAAATCTGGTCTTTACCGTCTTATATCTTCCGGTCTCAAGATCTTTATCTATCTCCATCTCGATAAAGTTTTTTGAAACAACTTCCTTTTCACTCATCTCTTCTTTAAGCATTTCTTTATCCTGCATAACATATCTCCTTATGATTATGTACAAAATACCGTTGCATAATTTTCTCGCACTATTTATCTAAAAAGTCAGTCTTTATATTTTTTTAATATAAATATATTATATAGTGCAGATTTTGTCATATATTTTATTTATATTACATACCAAAACGATCATGACTTTGAAGTAGAGAAATATTCTTACATCTATATATTATTTATTTTGCATGATCATTATAATTCTATCACCTTCATACTTGCATATTCCAATTTTTCTTTTTCAATTATATCAAGTATTTTTTCTTTATCTTCTTCATCCATGCACCACGAGAAACCGCAACCTGCCGAAATGATCTGCGGTGTGGGTATGAGCCTTCCCAAATCATAAGGTTTACATGCTTTTTCAAATGCTATCGAATCCATGGTAGTGTCAAAAGTTATGATCAATTTCATATTTGCCTTACTCATATTACGATCCTCCGACTGTTATAGATAATATCAAATACAGCATATCAGTATTATGATTTTTTAATTATACTTTTTTATCATAAGTGTTTTTACTGAGAGCATAATTACAAATACACTTTTATACGATATATCAGATCACTTATGACTGTTTAAAAACTACATGTATGCACCCTTTGCATTAACCAGCTTAGGTCTGTATCCTTCTTGTTTTAATATTCCTACTATGGCATTCTTATGTTCTGTACCATATGCTTCTATAGTAAGTCTAAGCTCAACTGCCGCATTTCTGTTTATACTTACAAACTGGTTATGTTCAAGTTTAACAACATTGCCCTTTCACTCGCAAGTATAGCGGATACTTTAGCAAGCTCACCCGGCTTATCCGGAAGAAGGACAGATACCGTAAATATTCTGTCTCTTTGTATAAGTCCGTGCTGTATAAGGGAAGACATGGTAATTACGTCCATGTTCCCTCCGCTTAATATACAGACTATTTTTTTATTTTTAACATCAAGATGTTTAAGTGCCGCTACCGTGAGCAGTCCGGAATTCTCAGCTATCATTTTATGATTTTCCACTATATCCAAAAAGCTTACTATAAGTTCTTCATCTTCTATGGTTATTATATCATCTACATTTTCTTTTATATAGGGGAATAAGAGATCTCCGCCTCTTTTAACGGCAGTACCGTCAGCTATGGTATCAGCCTTATCAAGCGTAACTATCTTTCCTGCCTTTAATGAGGACTTTATACAATCGGCATTTGCAGGCTCCACTCCAATCACCTTGATATTCGGATTTATTAATTTTGCCAAAGTCGCAACGCCTGTAATAAGTCCGCCGCCGCCTATTGGTACCAGTATTATATCAACATCGGGAAGTTCATCTATGATCTCCATAGCCACGCTTCCCTGACCGGTTGCAACGTCAAGATCGTTGAAAGGATGTACAAAACATGCTCCTGTTTCATCAGCTATCCTGTATGCGGCAGCGCAGGCATCGTCGAATACATCACCCTCCAAAACGACTTGTGCACCGTAGGCTTTGGTTCTGTTGATCTTAATAAGAGGAGTTACCGTGGGCATACAGACAGTAGCTTTTACATTAGCCAGTTTTGCCGCATAAGCCAGACCTTGAGCATGATTTCCCGCACTTGCCGTTATAAGACCGTTACTTTTTTCCGCATCACTTAGCGTTGATATCTTATAATATGCTCCTCTTAACTTATAAGCACCGGTATATTGCATATTTTCCGGTTTAAAATAAATCGTGTTTCCGGATTGCTTTGAAAAAAACTCACTATATATAAGTTTTGTTTCTATAGTTACTTCCTTAACGGTTTGTGTAGCATTCTTAAATTTTTTTCTAATGTTAATTTTTTTCCATCCGCTGCCTTTCTTATATTTATTACTTATTTAATTTCTTTTTGTTACATTTTTATACCTTAAAAAAACTATAACTTGACTTTATAATAATACCTGAAAAAAATCATATTTTTTTGTAAAAATACTGTCTTTTATTTTATTACTGTATAATAAAACGATTCAGTATTTATATTATGTTATTTATCATCCGCAGTAGTGTTTTTTTCTATATTAAACAGTGCATCGACAAATTCTTTCGGGTTGAATTTATTCAGATCGTCTATTTTTTCTCCGACACCTATATATTTGACAGGTATACCAAGCTCCGCCTGTATGGCAACCGCTATACCGCCTTTTGCTGTTCCGTCAAGTTTCGTAAGTATTATACCGGTGATATCCGCCACTTCACTGAATTGCTTTGCCTGCTCTATAGCATTTTGACCTGTGGTACCGTCCAATACAAGCAAGGTCTCCCTATATGCATCGGGATACTCCTTATCAATGATCCTGTTGATCTTTTTAAGCTCTTCCATGAGATTTTTCTTATTATGAAGTCTTCCTGCGGTGTCGCAAATAAGCAGGTCCACATCTCTTGCCTTGGCGGCTGAGCAGGCATCAAATACGACCGCAGCAGGATCTGAACCCTCTTGTTGTGCAATTATATCCACTCCGGCTCTGTATGTCCACTCCCTTAACTGGTCTATGGCACCGGCTCTGAAAGTATCAGCCGCAGCGACAAGCACTCTTCTTCCGGATTCTTTGAACTGTCCTGCGAGCTTGCCGACCGATGTTGTTTTTCCAACACCGTTTACACCTATTATTAACAGAACCGATTTCCTGTTTTCAAATTCGTAGGCATTGGCACAAAGCTCCATTCGCTCCATTATACTGCTTATAAGTATCTCCTTACATTCAGCCGGATCCTTGATATGCAGATCTTTTACCTTACGCTTTATTTCCTCTATTATATTACTGGAAGTCTTTATTCCTATATCTCCCATGATAAGTATCTCTTCAAGTTCATCATAGAAATCATCATCTATGGAATCATACCCCAAGAATACACTCTCTATACCGCTTACGATAGCATTTCTCGTCTTACTCAAGCCTGCTACCAATTTACCAAAAAAACCTTTTTTCTTCTCTTCCATAAATATTTCTCCTTATTTATCAGATAACTCTTCTTCTACCAGGTTTACGGATACTAACGTAGATATTCCCTTTTCCTGCATAGTTATACCATAAAGTCTATCGGCACTTACCATAGTACCTCTTCTATGTGTGATTACTATAAACTGAGTTCTGTTACTGAGCTTATGCAAGTAATTCGCAAATCTATCTACATTGGAATCATCCAATGCCGCTTCTATCTCATCCAACAAAGCAAACGGAGAAGGTTTTAAGTTTTGTATTGCAAAAAGAAGCGATATAGCTGTAAGCGCCTTCTCACCGCCTGAAAGTTGCATCATATTTTGAAGCTTTTTACCCGGCGGTTGAGATATGATGCTGATTCCCGCTTCCAGCAGATCCACATCTTCTTCAAGTTTCAATATTCCGGCTCCACCACCGAAAAGCTCGACAAAAACTTTATTGAACTGTTCATTGATCTCAACAAATTTTTCAGCAAATTGTTTTCTCATAAGTTCATCAAGATTTTCTATGATTTCTACAAGAGAAGCTTCTGCGCTTATTATATCCTCATATTGAGTCTTCATAAGTTCATACCTATCCGATACTTCTCTGTATTCCTCAATAGAATGAACATTGATATCTCCCAGTTCTTTTATCTGCTTTTTAATATCAATAATAATCTTTTGAACATCCGATAAAGGTAATCCCGAAGAGTCAACCTTTTCAAAAAGCTCCTTAGCCGTACTTAGGGTTAATTCATATTCCTGCCACATATAGTTTGAAAGCTGAGCAAGTCTTTCTTCTATTTTTTCTTTTTGTGTGGAAAGTCTGTAGGTTTCCTTTTCAAGCCCTGAAATAGACCTGCTTAGTTCATCCTTTTGGGAAAAAGCCTCTTTTTGCTTTTTCAGTTGTTCCGACTTAAGATCCGAGTATTTAAGCTCGTCTTCTTTTAATGCAGCCACCTGTACTCTTAATTCATCTATCTTGATCTTACTTGAACTTATATCATCCTTTCTTTGAAGCAATAAGTCCTTATTTTCTTCTTTTTCTTTAAAAAGTACTACCTTATCTTCTTCAAGTTTTTGGATCTCAAGCTTTAATCTATCTATATTTTCATTATTAAAACTTATACTGTGAGAAATACCGGATATACTAAGTCTTGTATCGGAAAGCTTTCGCAATATATCATCTCTCTCATGCCTGTACCCTTGAATACCCGATTCCGCTTCGCTTACATCAATTTCTATTTTTTTGTGAATATTTTGTATATTCTCAAGTTCTTTTATAAGTCCAAGCTTTTCATTTGACAGAATCTTTTCTTCCTCTTCGAGTTTTGCCCTCTCCTCAATAAATTCAAGTCCCGAGGCATTATTATCCTTTAATTTCTTCTCATAAGCATCTACGCTTACACTGAGCGCAGATACCTCTACTTGCATTTCATGCAGGATATTATTCAATTCATTTCTGCTTTTTTTAAGTTTTTCATAGATATTATTTTGACTTTCAAGCTCAAGACTTAAGATTTCCTCTTCTCTATGTATCTTTTCTATACTTGATTCAAGTTCCTCAAGCTCTCTTTTTCTACCCAAAAGATTACTTGCATTCTTATAAGCACCTCCGCTTATGGAACCTCCGGTATTAAAAAGATCTCCCTCAAGGGTTACAAGTCTATACTCATATCTGTACTTCTTAGCTATTATTACAGCTTTGTCTATATCCGAAACTACTATTATACGACCTAGCAAATTCGATACCAATGAAGAGTACATCGCATCTGCCGATACCAATTTTGAAGCGGTTCCCAATACTCCATCTTCTTTTAATATAGGTATATCTTTTAAGTCCTTACTTTCCCTTACAGCACTTAAAGGTACAAATGTTGCTCTTCCGAACTTGTTTTTTTTCAAATATTCTATCAGATCCTTTGCAGTCTCTTCTGTATCGGTAACAATATTTTGTATTCTTCCTCCCAGTGCCGTTTCTATAGCTATCTCATACTTTTTTTCTGTCTTAATTATTTCCGCTACGACTCCGTGTACTCCTTTTTGTGAAAAAGAATTGTTTTCCATTATTCTTTTTACAGAAGTTCCGTAACCTTCGTATTTTTCAGCGATATTTTTAAGACTCTCAAGCTTAGCGCTGTAATGTTGATTTTCCTTTTGCAGTCTTGATAAGTTATTATTCTTCTCATTTATTTCTAAAGATTTTTCCCTTATCTGTTTTAATATCTCATCAAGTTTTTCCTTGTTTCGCTTCTCTTCCTCCCTCAACTTGGAGAGTTTTTGTCTTTCACTGTCAAACTCGGATCTTATCTTACTTTCACTGGTTTAATATCTATGATCTTTTGAGCGGCTTCACTTTTTCTTATGCGTATCTGCTCTATCAAAGTCTCGTACTTTTGATTTCTGGTAAGCAGAGATGACTTTTCATTTAGACTTTTTAATATCTCACTTTTATTATTGGATATGTCTTTTTCAATATCCGAAATAAATGTATTTTTTGATATTATTTCATCTTCGAATTTTTCTATCAGTGCATTTTGCTGTTCCAGTTTCTTATTAAGACTTTCAATATCATCACGGTATTTAATTATCTCATTATTCTTTTTCTCAATATCCAAAGACATATCATGCAGTCTTAACTCAATATTTCTTTCATTTTGCTGATTATAATTGATCTGCTCCGTATATAAAGCCACTTTACCCTCATAGTCACTTATTTCAAGGTTGGTATCATTTATATGGCTTTTTACACTGTCTATATCCTCATCCAGCTTTTGTACAGCACCGTCAAGCTCTTCATATCTTTTATTTAAGGCTTCAAGATCTTTATTAAGTCTTTCAAGGTCTTCAAGGGCTATAACTTCCTGCTCGCTTGTTTTTACGGACTCTTGCCTTAACTTATCGGTCTCATTGACGAATATATTGATATCGTGATATTTTAGTTCTTCTCTAAGATCAAGATACTTTCTTGCCGTCTTTGACTGTTCTTCCAACGGTCCCACCTGTCTTGAAAGCTCCGATAGTATATCTTTTACTCTTATAAGATTTTCTCTTTCATTTTCAAGTTTTTTCTCAGCCAAAAGTTTTCTTCTTTTATATTTTGTGATACCGGCAGCTTCATCAAAAAGCTCTCTTCTGTCTTCGGCCTTTCCGCTTAATATTTTTTCTACCTGACCCTGACCTATTATAGAATATCCGTCTTTTCCTATACCCGTATCAAAAAAAAGTTCGCTTATATCCTTAAGTCTACATGCGGAACCGTTGATCATATATTCACTCTCTCCGGAACGATATATACGTCTTGATACCGTGATCTCTTCATAACTTATATCAAGAGAGTGATCGGAATTATCCAAAGTTATTGCAACATAAGCAAAGCCCTGCGGCTTTCGAATCTGAGTACCTGCAAATATTACATCCTGCATATTCCCGCCTCGAAGCTGCTTGGCACTTTGTTCGCCGAGTACCCATCTTACCGCATCGGCAACATTACTTTTACCTGAACCGTTAGGACCGACTATGCCTGTGATACCCTCGTGAAAGTCCAGTACTATTTTATTCGCAAATGATTTAAAACCGTGTATCTCTATTCTTTTTAAGTACATACCGGGCTCCTACTTAAAATCCTTCTTTATTGCACCAAGCTTTTCAAGTGCTTTAAAAGCTGCCATCTGCTCAGCTTCTTTTTTACTGTGTCCGCTCGCCTTACCCATCATTTTACCATCTATATATACCGCACTGGAGAAAAGCTTTTCATGGTCCGGACCGGCTTCTTCAAGTAATTTATACTCCAGTGTGTTTGCACCGTCTTTTTGAACTATTTCTTGTAAGATCGTCTTGCTATCATAAAAGAACACCTTATTATCCACATCATTTAATATATATTTTAAGATCAATTCTTTTGCATTAGCAAAACCACCATCCAAATATACTGCCCCTATGAGTGCCTCAAAACAGTCTGATATTATGCTGGGTCTTTCTCTTCCTCCCGTTGTCTCTTCACCCTTACCGAGCAAAACGAATTCTCCAAGCCTTATCTGTTTTGAACAAAAATTAAGAGCCGCTTCACATACAAAACTTGCACGAAGCTTACTTAATTCTCCTTCTGTTTTATCCTTATATTTTTCATATAAATTCACTGCTTACAAGCTCAAGAACCGCATCACCCAGGAATTCAAGCCTTTCGTTGGATCCCTTTTTTCCCATGCCCTTTTCATTGGCATAGGAACTGTGTATAAGCGCCTGCTTTAACAATGCTATATTATTGAATTTATAGCCTATGATCTCTTGAAATTCTTTTAATTTTATACTCAATTTAGATCCCTCTTTTTAGCAAAAGTCGCATTAAAAACACACAATATTTAATGCGACTTTACTTTTGATATTTACTCTGTCTTAGTCATACTTGCTTCTATAAGAGAAGTAATATTTTGTTCATCAAAGCTTATACACTGAAGTATAGCCTTGCTTATCTCGTTTGCCTTGGAATTACCGTGAGCCTTTATTACAAGTCCTTTAAGTCCGAGCATAGGAGCACCACCTTGCCCCTGTTCGCTTGAATCGAATTTCTTAAGTTTTCTTTTTAAAGCTGATTTTATAAGTAATGCACCTATTTTTGTTAAAAAGTTTTCTGTCAATGCATTTTTTATTTCAGAAAGCAGGGTCTTTCCTACTCCTTCGTATAATTTAAGTATAACATTTCCGGTGAATGCCTCACATACAATTACATCACAATCACCTGAGGGTATCTCTCTGGCTTCTATACTGCCGGTAAAATTGATATCTCTACTTTTCTTTAACAAAGGAAATGTCTCTTTTACCAAAGCATTACCCTTTTCCTCTTCGGCTCCTATATTTACTATACCTACCTTAGGCTTGTCTATACCGAATACCTTTTCCATATAGATAGAACCCATCTTGGCAAATTGTACAAGGTGTTCCGCTCTTGCATCAACGTTGGCCCCGCAGTCAATAAGCAGTGATACACCTTTTTTTGTAGGAAGTACAGGTGCCAGAGCAGCTCTTAATACTCCCTTGATCCTACCTACTATAAGCTGTCCTCCCACCAGTACCGCACCGGTACTTCCTGCGGATACAAAAGCCCCTGCTTTTCCTTCTTTTACAAGATTCATACCCACAACTATTGAAGAATCTTTTTTGGTACGCACAGCCATGACCGGAGCTTCTTCATTGGTTATAATTTCATTTGCCTCAACTACAGATACACTATCTTTCGGTAAGGACAGTTTTTCTATCAGACTATCTATTAAATCTTTTTTTCCCACTAATTTTATAAAGAGGTTTTGACTATTCTCAAGCGCAAGTTTTGCACCCTTACTATCTCTTCACCCGAATAGTCTCCGCCCATAACATCAAGAGCAACCGTTAACATATAAATCTCCTATAATTATTATTCCCGCTTAAATAAAAAAGAGCTTGCAAGCGCAAACTCTACTTTATTTGACTAGTCAACTGATACTATCTCACGCTTGTTGTAAGAACCACATGACTTGCATACTCTATGAGGCATCATTAAGGCACCACATTTGCTGCACTTTGCAAGACTAACAGCTGCCATCTTCCAACTAGCTCTTCTTTTATCTCTTCTAGCACTTGAAGATTTGTTCTTTGGACAAATAGACATAGATAACACCTCCTTACCTTTATGTCATAACTCTACAAATTATACCTGTATAGCAAAGATTTGTCAAATATTTTCTTCACTATATTTTAATTACTTTTAATTACTCCAAATATTCTATTTCCACCAAGGTAAGACCTCTTGCCGGCATAGTCTGACCTGCCGAAATTCTGTTCTTTGATGTGAAAATATTATTAACATGCTCCGGAGGATATACACCGATGCCAACCTTTATCAGAGTTCCGGCAATTATTCTTATCATATTGTACAAGAATCCGTCCCCCCTTATTACAATGGTGATCATTTCATCATCTTCTAATATTTCCAAAGAATATATGGTTCTTACAGTAGAAGTTGCCTGTGTTTTTTGTGAACAGAAACTTACAAAATCATGTGTTCCTATAAAATATGATGTAGCCTCTCTCATTTTATCAACATCAAGCCTAAAATAACAAAAATAAGCATACAAACGCTCCGTAGGTATATCTATCTTTCTGTTAAGTATCCTATATGTATATGTTTTTATACAATCCCTTTTTCTCGGATGCCAGTCCGCTTCCACCTCGTCCGACTCTTGTATCCTTATATCATCCGGCAGTCTTTGATTAATTGCAAATGCGAACTTATCCGCCCTCATTCTCATATTAGTATCAAATACCGCTACATTACCGTAAGCATGCACTCCGGAATCAGTCCTGCTTGCTCCTATTACCTCTATCTCTTCACCGCACAATTCACTTATCTTTTTATTCAGTACTTCCTCTACGGTGATTCCGTTCGGTTGTTTTTGCCAACCGCAGTAATTGGTTCCGTCGTATGAAACTATCAATCTTATCCTACGCATATCTTCCCCTAAAAACTCTTATAGCTATAGTAAGCAGTAAATACAGTATACAAAATACATATACTATATGATCGGCTGACTTGTATTTTAACGGTTTCATCTTGGTCCTTCCGTCTCCCCCATGGTAGCATCTTGCTTCCATAGCCATGGCAAGGTCGGTTGCTCTCCTTATAGCAGAGATAAAAAGCGGCACCAGCAAGGGTATCATAGCCTTAGCTCTTGCAATAACACCTCCGCTTGTAAAATCAGCTCCTCTTGCCATCTGTGCTTTCATTATTTTATCCGTTTCTTCTAAAAGTATGGGGATAAATCTTAAGGCTATCGACATCATCATAGCTATCTCATGTACCGGCACGGAAAATCTTTTAAGAAAACCCAATCCTTTTTCCATACCGTCTGTCAGTGCGTTAGGCGTGGTCGTAAGTGTCAGTACGGATGAACCGAGCACCAGATATATAAGTCTAAGTCCCATAAATATTCCCATTTTTAAGCCTTCTTTTGTTACAGTAAATATATAGAATTTCCATATCACTTCACCCGGTGTCAGGAACATATTAAAGCCTACACTCATAAGAAGCAGCATAATAACCGATTTAAGACCCCTGAACATAAACTTTAGAGGCACTCTTGAAGATAACAGAACAATGCACAATACCATAGTTGAAAGAAGATAGGAATATACATCATCAGCTATAAAAAGTGCTATGATAAAGATCATAGTAAAAAAAAGCTTGGTTCTCGGATCCAGTCTGTGGATCTTTGAATCTATCGGATAGTATTGACCTATAGTTATATCTCTAATCATTTATTAATTTCTCTTTCTTTATCTATTAATCGTATAAGTGCTTCCCTGGCTTCACTGAGCCTGGTAATATCCGTATCTATATCTATTCCCTCTTTTTTCAGTCTATGAACCAAATATGTGATCTGCGGTGCTCTAAGACCTATCTTTTCAAGTTCTTTATAATTTTTGAACACAGATTTGGGCGTATCATCATAGATTATCTCCGACTTATTCATCACTATCAATCTGTCAACATACTTGCAACATCTTCCATACTGTGTGATACCAATATTATGGAAATTCCGGTTTTTTCTTTTAATCCGGCAATAGTTCCAAGTATTTCATCCCTGGCTTTCGGGTCCAGTCCGGCACTGGGTTCATCTAATATCAGGTATTCCGGTTTCATAGCCAAAACACCTGCTATCGCCACCCTTCTTTTTTGTCCTCCGGAAAGCTCAAAAGGAGACTTTGTATAATGAGATTCTTTCATTCCGACCATAGCCAAGGCTTCTTTTGCCCTCTCCTTAGCCTCCTCGCTGCTAAGGCCAAGGTTCCTAGGTCCAAAACACACATCAGAGAGCACATCCACTTCAAAAAGCTGATGCTCCGGATACTGGAATACCAAACCGACTTTTTGTCTTAAAGTTTTCATGTCGTAATTTTTCTCATATATACTTTTACCGTCATACAAAATATCTCCCGCAGTAGCCTTAAGCAGACCGTTCAGAAGTTGAACCAGAGTAGATTTACCAGATCCCGTTTGCCCTATTATACCGATAAATTCATTTTTTTCTATTTTAAGATCGATATTCTTGATCGCACAATGCTCAAAAGCAGTTCCCTGTCCATAAGTGAAAGCGATATTTTTCAATTCGATAGACATCTTTAATCCTCTCGATAATTCAACAAACTTATTGTTTGTTTTATAAATAATGTAATTAATGTTATAGTTTAACCTCTAAATTATCAGTTCTGTTTTGTAATTTAGGAACCACCTTTTCCACAAAATCATCTATACTGAGTATTGTATCATCTATATCAAGTCCGTATTCTTTTAATTCATGGGCAAGCTCCGTAACCTGAGGTACGTCAAGTCTGTAGGATTTCAACTCATCCACTCTTTTAAATACCTCTTTAGGAGTTCCGTCCATAACTATATTTCCCTCAACCATTACTATGACCCTGTCGGCTTCTATGACCTCTTCCATATAGTGAGTTATAAGCACGATACTGATATTTTCATCTTTGTTGAGCCTTATTATGGTATCAATAACTTCCTTTCTTGCCTTAGGGTCAAGCATGGCTGTGGGCTCATCAAGTACTATACATCTTGGTTTCATAGCCATTATTCCGGCAATGGCAACACGTTGTTTTTGACCTCCGGAAAGTCTGTTGGGAGAATTATTTCTGTACTCAAGCATATTTACCGCTTCAAGACTTTTTGTTACTCTATCCTCTATCTTTGCACTTTCCACTCCTAAATTTTCAGGTCCGAAAGCAACATCTTCTTCCACAACATTTGCAATGATCTGATTATCCGGATTTTGAAAAACCATTCCAACAGTCTTTCTTATTTCCAGAAGTTTTCCTTCATCCGTAGTTACTATATTGTCGACCCACACTGTACCTTCGGTAGGTAAAAGTATTGCATTCATGTGTTTTGCAAGTGTAGACTTTCCCGAACCGTTATGTCCAAGTACGGCAACAAAATCACCTGCCTTTATATCCAGATCAAGTTCATTTATAGCTCTGTTTGTTTCTATGATCTCATTATGCTCATCTCTTTTCACATAATCGTATATTAGTTTAACAAACTTAATAATTCCCATCCATACTCCTTAAATATCTTATCTTTAAGTTATGACTTTCTATATATACCCAAAGATATCTTTGCTTACCGGAAACTTACCCTTTAATTATATAGAATGTAATTTCCATCCTGCACATATTAACACTAAAAAAGTCATATCACAAGTACAATATATGATACTATTGTCGACTTTATTTTACACTTATAAAAAGCCTGTTAATAAGTGAATTGTAAATATTATTAATTGTATAAGCCTTACCTAACTCTCATATGCTTTAATACTTATCTTTAAGCTCTTTTGCCATATTCAATAAAGTTTCATTAGAATTAAGTTTTGGATCTTCAAGGACAGCCTCAAGCAAGCTACCCAGTACCTCCCCTATAACAGGACCTTTTTCTATACCAAGTTGCATCAGATCATCGCCCTTTATATCAAGCATTGCTATGGAGATCGCATCCTGTCTTAATTCTATTTCATTTATTTTTTTATCTATTAAACTAAGCAACTCCTCAGACTCGTTAAATTTATTCGAAAGCAGTCTTTTTATATATATAAGATCCCTGAATCTGTCAAATCCTATCTTGGATAATAGTTTTCTTATATAGCTATCTTTATCTGAAAGTATTATATGTATTGAGTCAACTAATGTAAATACCTTAGTAAATGTATCTCTGTCAACTTTTAATTCTTTTAATGTATGTTTTGCAAGATCAGCTGTCAGGTCCTTCATAAATAAAGTCCAGGCAATATGTCTTTTTGTTTCTTTTCCTTTTATAATTATCATGTCAATATAAGAACTTTTTTTTATAGAATCAAAACTTGGTGAAATATATTTATACAGACCGGTATTGTATACTTCTTTTATATAGTAAGCATTTTTCGAACAAATGATCTTGTCCAATTCTATAAATACTCTCTCCTTGCTTACAAGCTTAAGTTTTTCCGCAAGTTCGCAAATAGCGTATTTCGTATTATCTTCTATATCAAATCCAAGTACAGCCGCAAATCTTACGGCTCTTAACATTCTTAAAGCATCTTCATTAAATCTTTCAACCGCATTACCTACACAGTTTACTCTCTTTGCCTTTATATCCTCAACACCTGCGAACAGATCGATCAAGCCGTCTTTATATGAATATGCCATGGCATTGATAGTAAAATCTCTTCTTTTGAGATCTTCTTCAAGGCTTTTACTGAATTCAACCGTATTCGGATGTCTGCCGTCTTCATATTCCCCGTCAACTCTGTAAGTAGTTATCTCATAAGTATTTTTATCTATCAATACGGAAACTGTCCCGTGCTTTATACCTGTATCTATAGTTTTTTTAAAAACTCTTTTTATATCCTGTGGCAATGCCGAGGTGGTTATATCCCAGTCTTTCGGCTTGATCCCAAGTATGCTGTCCCTTACGCAACCTCCAACTATATAGGCTTCATAACCTGCTTTTTCCAATTCTTCAATTATTTGTTCTACATCCTTTGGTATATCTATATACATACTTATACCTCCAAAACCTGTAAATACTTCCTACCAAACAACAAAGCTGCTGCAATAAGCCATTATACTTTTTGCAGCAGCTCCTCTCCAATACACAAATATAAAAGTTCTTAAATTAATCAAGCTCAACAATATTAACCGGGTCTTCAGTTATATTTGAATACGGTTTGATCTCAGATCCGGTAACTTCATAATATAGCCTTGTCGCAATACTTCCCTGCACACAGTAGTCCTTGCTGACCTTAAACTCAAGTTCAATTTTTTCTCCTGCCTTAAGCACCGGTATGAACCACGTTATATGCTCATCCCCATTTACATAACCGTATTCACCTCTTGAGTCATTATGAGAATAATAATGTGTATATGCAGGCATATACTCTCTTACTCTAAGACCTAGCAAATCTTTGTTATATATATTTTTCCAACTTTATATGATAGGTGATTATAGCTCCGTCTTTTGCATTATTAGCTGAAATATCAGCCCCATCCACATCTTCTGAAATAACGAACCTGACAAAATCACCGAGTTTATCAGAATGATCAAGTCTGTCTTTTTCCGATTTGTTAACTGAAGCTGTATTTTCCGAAGAAGCAGGACTTATATTTCTAAGATTATTGTTTCCAATACCTGAGCTTGAGCTTCCCGATTCTCTACTGCCCGAACTTGTGCTGCCTGAGCTTGAGCTTCCCGAACTTTCGCTTCCCGAACTTGTACTTCCCGGACTTGTACCTCCGTGATCCGGTACAAAAGTCCCGGAACCGTACCTGTTGACGAATACAAACATATTATTTTGTACTACTCCCAATGAAGTACTATATCCGTTCACGGGAGTCTCTTGTTTTACATACCATTGTACAGACGAATAATTTTCGGCACTTGAGGGACTTGCAACAGATGGGGTAGCCGGCAATATATCATACTCACTTATACTCCAGCTATACTCCCAGTTATCAGCCGCACTTAACCTGACTAAAGAAGAATAGGGTTCATTATTCTTATAAAGTCTTACGTCAACATATTCAGGTATATTACCGACACCTTCCCATATGATTTTTGTTCCTATATTGGTGTAAATAGTTTCATCCGCATACCTGATCATATTAAGAGTGGCTGTCTTACTGTATATTATATTACCCTCTTCAGGCACATAAGTACCTACTCCTACCGTAGGCTGTATCCCCTCCGAAGGCATATCATAACAATACAAATGGGATATTGTATTGATCGTTGAAGAAGCCTCCGGTTTTTCTCCAACCTGTACATCATAACTTAAAACAAGATCAGTATTCATATTACCTGTATAATCTGTAAGATCGATCTTAAATTCCAAATTATAATTGCCCTCGTTAACCTGAACTCTTCTAAAATCAACAATATCACCGTAATTTATTCTTTCATTTCCCAAATACACGAGCTCTTGCGGAAGACTTTCAACTATTTTTATAGTTTGAGTCCCCACGGTATCCAATCTTTGATCCTGACCGTATATCTTATCGTATCTCCCTGTCTTGCATCCGATTCTTTATCAGATGTTCTGCTTACAGTTGCCACAGGGGCATCCACAACTGCCTGCACTGTAGCAACAAGTGCTAAAACCGATCCTATTATCAAGCATAGGAACATGGAAATACCGAATAAACTAAACTTATTTTTATTTTGGTACACTCCCTTTATATATCTCATATCGTCCTCTATCAATCTCAACTGATTGTATTTTATTTGTTAAAACCTTTATACTCTTCATCTATACCGGGTACATCTTCTATTTGTTCATTGAAATCCTGCTTATGTCTTATAGTCAGATCACTTTCAACATCATTTAGTTTTTTCCCAATATACATATACACTATGATGCCCGCTATAAAGAAGAAAGCTATGATCGAAAATTCTATAATATTCCTAATATGCATCCCTAACTCCTAATATAAGTAAAAATATTATTTTTTTGAATATAACTTTTTCTCTATTTCATTTCGCTTTCTTTTGATCCACATTAGTGCGGCTACCATCGGCTTAAGTACGATAGCATACCACCATGACAAAGCTATGGCTCCAAGTCCCGCAAATACATCCAGAATATTTACTCCCGCATAAAAAGCCACAGCGGTATCTGCACCTATATTGGCAGCTTTTATACCTGCTTGATCTACGACACGATCGTCACTTGCAGAATTTTCTTCCTCGAGCACCTGTTTAGAACTTGTTTCGGATATATCTACACTTTTATTTACATTTTCTTGAGATACAGTATCTTTTTGAAGATCTTTTTTATCCGTATTATAAGCCTTATTATCTTTTTTTATTGCTCCGTTAGCTTTCTGCGAAGGATTCGAAGATTTAGAGTTCTCTGAAAGAGGAGGTATCACCTCTTCCTGGTAATGCGGATGATCGGGATATTTTGTACACACTCTGTATCTATGTCCCTCTTTGTTTTAGTAGGATTAACATCCACTATCCATGCACCCCAAACATGCCCTGTAGCTTCTATCGTCTCTACATGGCTTTCTCCGCATATCTTACACTTATAAAGTCTTTCTCCGTCCGTATGCTCTCCCGCTCTACGAACCACACTTATTTCATACTCATGTTCCAAATGTGTACCGACTTTAACATCCTGTGCATAAACGTTCTTTACGTTAAATACACAAATACACAGAGCAAATATCATGCTCATTTTAATTAATTTCTTATGCATCAACACTACTCCCTAATCACATAACTATACAACAATCTTTGTAATAGCTTCCTTTAACTTATTATAATACGTCCTTCCTACCGGAATAACAACTCCATCAACTAAGGTCAATTCAGTATATGTAAAGTTTTTTATTGCAGATATTGCTACCATAAAGGATCTGTGTACCCTTATAAAACCCTTGCTAAATAATAAATTCTCTAACTTACCTATAGTTGACACAAACTCAAAACTCCTATTACTGTAATGCACCGTGATTATCTTACCGTTGACCTCAAAATATTTTATCGACAATACCGGTATATTTCTATACTCACCTATTCCGGTAAATAACATATACTCCTTAGTCTTTTCTTTTGCTACAGCAATAGAATCCAAAATTATTTTTTCAACTCTTTTTATATCAGTTTCACCCTTAACTATATAATTAAAAGCCCTTACGTCAAAGGCACCCGGCATATGATCTTTGGAACAGGTAAGAAATATTATCTCTCCCTTATATGAATTCTCCCTTATATTTTTGGCAAAATCCATGCCGTTTATCCCCGGCATATTTATATCCAATATCATTATGTCTATAAGATTAAGCTTATCTTCCATATCAAAAAGCAATCGTGAAACACTATCATATGAGATAAGTTCGGTATCTTCTTCATGTGCATCAACTATAACATCATTTATTATTTCAGAGTATTTCTTTATGTCAACAGGATTATCATCACATATTATAACCCTCATAAAAACTCCTTAATATTATTCCGTCTCTTCCTTATGCTTTTTAAGTAAGGCATTGATTCTTCCGGCAGGAAGCATAAGCTCACTTATGGATGAATCGTGATTTAAATTATCTATTATAAGAGCTATATACTTACTTATATCAACATTTACATAATAAGGTTTGCTTAAAAGCTGAGGTGATTGATAAACCAGATTCGTTGTAAAAATAGCATCTATCAATCCCTGTTCATAATATTTATCAAACTTCGCAAGCCCACCTGTAAATAATCCGAATGTTGCGCAAACAAATACTCTTCTTGCCTTTCTTGTCTTAAGTTCCTTTGCAACATCTAAAACGCTCTCACCCGATGATATCATATCATCAACAACTATAAGGTCTTTACCTTCAACACTTCCGCCTAAAAATTCATGTGCTATAATAGGGTTTCTACCATCCACTACCTTGGTGTAATCCCTTCTTTTGTAAAACATACCCACATCAAGTCCCAACATATTGGCAAAATATATCGCCCTGTTCATACCGCCCTCATCCGGGCTTATTATCATCATGTGGTCCGAATCTATAGTAATATCTTTTTGAGATTTGACCAAAGCCTTTATAAACTGATATATAGGCTGTACCGTCTCAAATCCCTTAAGAGGAATCGCATTTTGAACTCTCGGGTCATGTGCATCAAATGTTATAATGTTATCCACACCCATGGATATAAGTTCCTGAAGGGCAACCGCACAATCAAGTGACTCTCTTCCGGATCTTTTATGCTGTCTTCCTTCATAAAGGAAAGGCATAATAACTGTTATTCTTCTTGCCTTGCCTGCTATCGCCGCTATAATACGTTTCAGATCCTGAAAATGATCGTCCGGAGACATATGGTTCGTCTTTCCGAATAAAGAGTAGGTCATGCTGTAATTACATACATCAACCATCAGATAAAGATCGTCACCTCTTACCGATATATCGATCGTTCCTTTTGCCTCACCGGATCCGAACCTGTTGATAGTACTTGGAATAATATATGAGTCCCTTTGATAGCCGTTAAAAACTATATCGGATTTTAAACTTTGCTCTCTATCATTTCTCCAAGCAACCAAATATTCATCGACCCTCTTAGCCAGGTCTTCGCAACTTTCTAGTGGTACCAGACCTAACGGACCTACCGGTATAGTTTCTATTTTTTTATCTTTATTGCCCATGTGTCCTCCAAGTAATGTAGATTATTTTCGACATGACATAAGAAAGCAAACAATCTACAACTTTTGCTTTCTTATATCTTCTCCGTATAATTTTATAATATCATAACTGCTTAAGAATCTTGATACTATCCTATCCGAATAATTATCCCTAAGTAACTTAAGGGATAAATTAGTCGATATGATAGTAGACTTCTCAGCATTTATCCTATGGTTTATTATATAAAATAACTGCGTACTTGTAAAGGTATTAACTAATTCTGTTCCCAAATCATCTATAATAAGTACATCATCTTCCATTATATGTTCATTAATTTCCTTGGCAAACATATCATCTTCCATCTTTGCACGGGCAACATACTCAAAAAGTTCTGCCGCACTTAAATAAATTGCCGAATAATACTTGTCTATAAGCTCTTTTGTTATACAATTCGACAAAAATGTCTTTCCAACCCCTGTATTACCTATAAAAATTATATTTTCATGTTTTTCCGGAAAATTTTCAACAAAATTCTTACAAAACACTACTATTTCTTCCATGTATTTTCTTACAGTGGTTCCAAGTTCTTTTTCTATATGCTTATCATCAAAATATTCATATGAAAATGTTTGGAAGTTCTCACGCTCAAGTATCTTTTGTATATTAGACTTCTCATACAAAAGTTTCCTGACTTTATCATTAAAGCATCTGCATTTTTTACCGTCAACAAAGCCCGTATCCTTGCAAAGATCGCATTTGTATCCAAGTTCCGTATAGTCATCTGAAAATCCGTGCTTTCTTAAAAGCAATATTTTTTTTGCTTTAATATCTTCTATATCTTTAGACAACTTATCAAAAATTGTATTATCCTTTTTTTCTCTGATGCTTAAATAGCTTTCTAAAGCCAGTTTGCCCGATTCCAAATTAAGTGTTTTAAGTTCCGGTATCTTTTGATAGACTTCCTCTATCCTTTCTTCTCTTTTTGCTCTTTCTTCAGCTTGTATCCTGTCATATTCTCTGAGTATGGCTTGATATTGTGAATTACTTAACCCCATCTAAACTCCCTCTTATCTTACTTTGATTAAGTCTTTGCCTAAGTCTTTCATTGATCAGGTTATTGAGATCATCCTCATTATCATCTCTTTGTTCAAAATTAATAAATTTATTGTTGCTTTTTACACTTTGTCTTGTTTTTTGTGTTCCAACAGTCTTTATCCTGTCTTTTTTAATATCCTTAAGATGTATATCATCTATACTTTTAATTCCCAGTTTATACCACCTGCTTAGTATGGAGTCTGCGTAATGGAAGCTGGGTTTTTGTGCATTTAACAAGGTCCTGTCACATGCCTCTTTTATAATATCTACAGAGAAAGCATACTCCTGAAGCCACTTGTTCATATAAGAGACCTCTCCGCTTCCGGGAAGTCTGGAATTTATTCCGAACGCCTTCATGATCTCCCAAACTTCTTTCGGATATATATTTGCGGATTTTTTTGCTTTTTCTATAGTATCTATTCCCTTCTCATACCAATCTATCGCGATCTTTTCCATGTACCTGAGCGAAGTCTTTCCTTTTTCAACACAACTTTCAACCATATATTCTATAAGATCGGCTGACATTTCGAGACTTTCATACATATATGCTACTCTTTCCACGTCATGTTGGCTTAAATTCTTCTTTATATACATTTGTATAAAATAAAGAAGTGTACCGAACTCCTCATCTTGACCTAATTTTATACTGTCTATTGCTTTTTTTTGCGGTATGACATCTATTTCTTCCGTGACCTCTATAGGCTCTTCTTCTGCTATATATTCCTCTGTAAGATCTTCTTCATAATCATGATTCGATCCCGACTGCGTGTCATACTCATCTTCGTATTCCGATTCATATTCATCTTCATACTCCGAATCTTCATGATTCTCTGCTTTAGACATATCCTCTAAATATTCTTCGAATTCATCATCACTTTCCAAAGACTCTTCAGTATCATAAATATCCTTTTCTTCTGTTACATCTTCTATATCTTCGGAGTGATCTAAAAAAACAGGACTTTTTTCTTCATTTACAATACTATCTTCCTTCACAGCTTGAGCTTCATCAGTACTGTCGATAATGATCAGATCATGTCTCGTCCAATAATTCAACGCATGCCTTACATCATTTTCTGTAAGCTCAACATCACAGGCTATATCTGCCAGCCTGAGTTCTTTTCTTGCGTTATATAAAAGATATAAATATACTTTAATATAATCTCCGTTAGCCCTCGGCATATAATCTCTTATGAATTCACCGGATACGACCGCTATATCTTTTGGATCTATATTTTTTAAATCAATTTTCATACATAACCCCTATATATTTCTTTTATAGACCGATATTATAAATATACCGAAACCAAATTCGTTTCTTTTCTTACTATATAGGATACCATAGTGTGAGAAAAAATAAATCCACAACTTTTTTCAAGAATGTGGATAAATTTGTGTGTATTTATAAAATGCTTTTTATTAAATTCCCAGTATATCTTCACCTAACTTATATATGTCTCCGGCACCCATAGTGATACATATATCACCTTCATTAAGATGGGAAAGTACAAAACTCTCTATTTCATCAAAAGTCGGAAAATAAAATGCTTTTTTATGCTCCTTATTTATCAAACTTTCAATATCTTTTGAACTGATACCTAAAGTATCTTTTTCTCTTGCTGCATATATATCTGCCAAAACTACTATATCAGCCTTGGATAAAACCTTTGCAAAATCATCCAAAAGCGCCTTTGTTCTACTGTAAGTATGAGGTTGGAACACAACACACAGCTTTTCGTGCTTTATTTTTTTTGCTGCATCTATAGTTGCCTCTATTTCTCCCGGATGATGTGCATAATCATCAATTATAGTCAGCCCCTTTACAACACCCTTTATTTCGAATCTTCGATTAACACCTTTATAGGCTTCAAGACCTTTTTTAATATCTTCTATACTTACGTTAAGTGCATAAGCTGTTGCTATAGCCGCCAAAGCATTTGATACATTATGTTCTCCATATACGGATAATTTTATTTTTTCTACATATCTGTCTTCTATATACAGTTCAAACTCAGCTTTTCCGTCTGAATCGTAATTTATATTTTTCGCATGGACATGACCTTTATCAAGACCGAAACTGTATACCTTTCCGGAAAAATCTTTTAATAACTCTTCTTTATCGGATATATTTTCATTAATGATCAATATACCATTATGATTGAGCTTATCGATAAATCTTTTAAATGAATATCTTATATCCTCAAGATCTTTAAAAAAGTCAAGATGATCCGCCTCTATATTAAGTACTATCTCAACATTAGGATCAAGTTCAAGAAAGCTGTTGGTATATTCACAAGCTTCTGTCAAAAATATATCTTCTTTGCCTAACTTAAGATTTCCTCCTATTAAAGGAAGTATACCTCCCACGCTTATGGTAGGCTCTCTTTTTGCATCTATAAGAATTTGGCTGAGCATGGAAGTCGTACTTGTCTTTCCATGAGTTCCGCTTACTCCTATAGAGTATTTATAATCCTTCATGATATCTGATAAAAGACTCGCACGATTCACCAAAGGTATATTAAGCTCAAGTGCCTTCTTATACTCGGGATTATCTTTTGATATAGCTGCCGTATATACTACATAATCTATACTTGGAGTTATATTTTCTTCTACTTGTGTATAATTTATCTTTATACCGTCTTTTTCCATTTTTTTTGTAAGTTCCGATTCTTTAATATCCGAACCGTTTACATCTATTCCTTTTTGTACAAGTATTCTTGCCAAAGCACTCATACTTATACCGCCTATTCCTATAAAATATATATGTTTCGCTTTGCTGAAATCAACATGTGCAAGATCCATATTTCCTCCAAAGTAATGTATAGCTTTTAAAAATTTTATAACAGTTTGGCAATACGAGATCGTATCATAGTATGTAAATATAATTTATACCGTTTTTGTTATGTAAAACGGCACTAATTATGCAAATTCCATACATGCTTTATTATAACAGGATCCGCATTGCTAAACTGTTGATTTTTTGAATATTTCAAAAATACTCTTTTATTTATTTGAATATAACATTTCTGTACTTTTCAAGTACTATCGAAAGTAAACTTCCGAGAATACCTACAGATATAACTTCTCCAATACCTACGGTGATCATCATATACCATATCATATCTTCAGCACCGTAAGCATATTTTAATACAAAGGGAACAACCAATGCATTGATAACTATGGGGCTTAAATATGCAAGTACTTTTTTATCCCTGAAAAAATAGCTTATATACGCTGCCAAAAGACTTGCCAGACTACCGAAGACCACATCCCATATCATTGCGCCTCCAAAAGCATTGGCAAGTAAACAACCTATAAATATCCCGGGTACCGCTGCAGGTGTAAATATAGGTAAAACACACAAGGCTTCACTAACCCTCACTTGTACGGGACCGTAACTGATCGGTGCAAATATCAATGTAAGTACCACGTATATAGCTGCGATCACTGCTGCATAGGCAATATAAAGTGCATCCTTATTTTTAAAATTTGTCATATCTTTTCTCCTTAGTTTTTTTTAATGTGTGGATGGTCTCGAACACACAATTGACTTGCAGAGTATAGCACAGCACGGGCATTATATCAATTATTATCTTACTTTTTTTATAATTTCATCAATTATCCTGCTCATATTTTTATTCATTTCATTGATCGTAATGTCGGCATATTTTTTATAAAGCGGCGTTCTTTCGTAATACAGATCCCTTAAGGTCTGTCCTTCCTGTAGGCTCACACCTCTTTCTTCCAGATTTCCCAGTCTGCTTCTCAAGGCATAGTATGAAAGTTCCAGATATATTACCGTGCTTATACTTTTCAAATGCTCCATCGCTTCCTCTCCGTATATAACACTTCCGCCCGGAGCGATCACATGATCTTCCAGGTCAAGCCCGGCATTGACATCATTCTCTATTTTTCTGAATCCCTCTACACCATGTTCGTTAATTATTTCCTTCAGTAATTTATTGTATTTTTGCTGTATCACCAGATCGACATCCACAAAGCTCATATTGAGTCTTTTGGCAAGAACGACACCTATTGAGCTTTTTCCGGCTGCCGGCATTCCTATAAGCGTTATATTGCTCTTCATTTTACCCCCTCATAGACTGAGCTGCCACTGAGAGCGCAGGTACCAATTGTTTTTTTCTTGAAACAACACCCGTGAGTCTTACTATGTCCTCACTTGTTTCGCTTACAACATCCGCAGTAAATGCACCTGCCGCCATTGTAGCCGCTTTATTTCCTATACATAAGAGTCTGGTACTTTGTTCCAGTATATTGGTAAGCATGAAATACATCATGTCTTCCTCTCTCTCATCGTATATATTTTTAATGTACGGTAAAAGTTTTGAACTTAATTCCGTAAGCTCATCCTCATTAAGTGAGCTTATCTGACCTATTCCCACAACAAACTTACCCATATTGAATTTTTTGTAATCTTGTGAAAATATCTGTTCATCCGTTTTATTTTTAAGATTACTTGCAGAAGCAAACATCTTATTAGCATAAGGTTCAAGCTCGATTTGAGCGATCTTGGCAAGAGCCTCAGCCGTATCCTTATCTAATTGCGTACAAGTCGGAGATCTGAACAATAAGGTATCCGAAATAATAGCGGAACATAAAAGACCGGCTATGCTCTTCGTAACCTTGACCTTCTTTTCCTGGAACATCTGATATATAATAGTTGCCGTACATCCCACAGGCTGGTTTCTAAAATAAACCGGTCCTATGGTATTGATGCCTCCGATTCTGTGGTGGTCTATGATCTCGACAACATTTGCGGTACTCATACCTTCTACCGCTTGACTCATTTCATTATGGTCTACAAGTATTATCCTCTTACCCTTTGCACCGAGCAAGTTTCTTCTTGAGATCATCCCAAATACTTCCCGGTCTTGTCAACGATAGGGAAATATCTGTGTCTGACACTTGCCATGACCTCTGTAACTTCATCAAGATAATCATCTTCCGTAAATGTAAGAAGGTCCTTAGTGGCCATAAAGTGCTTTATAGGCATGGACTGGTTTATAAGCCTTGCAGCGGTAAATGTATCAAAAGGTGTTGCTATGATAGTAATATCTCTTTCTTTGGCAATTTTTTTGATAGTATTCGATACGGTCGCACCGTCACAAACTATAAGGCAACTTGCTCCCATCTCTATAGCACATAGCTGTGATTCGTATCTGTTTCCCAGTATCACCAGGTCTCCGTTTTCTATATAGTTCTCCATTACGTCGGGATTGGCAGCGGCTATAAGTACCTTACCCTTATCAAAGCAATTTTTTTCATTACCTACTATAAGCTTACCATCTATAGTTTCTTTGATATTGGAATATTGTGTCTTAGCTTTTGCCAAGATATTGCTGTCATATATATTCATATATGAGCTGGCTATATCGTTACCGGTTATTACTCCCTCAAGTACACCTTCTTCAGAAATAGAAGGCAGAGTTATACCGGCTACACCTATGTCACGCATTATGTTCCATGCTTTTTTTAACGAAAACTCCTTATTGACAGGAGGAGTACGCCTGTATTCAACGTCCTTTATCTGAGTCTTTACGGTTGTTATAAGCCTTGGTTCTTTTTCATCAAAATACTCGAGTACAAACCTTGTCTCCTCATTGATCTCTCCCGCTCTTCTGGGTTCAAAGTTCTTACCTTCTGTTTTTTGTTTAAGATATGCGTAGGCTATCGCAGAACATATAGAATCCGTATCAGGATTTCTATGGCCTACTATAAAAGTTTTCTGCTCTGTCATATTCCCTCCATGTTTTTTATTAAGCTTACTATATCTATCATTATATACAAAATTCCATTTAAATACGAGTCTTTTTTTTACATTTTAATTATTTTTATATATAAAAAACCCATTTTTTTTGCCAATAATGTATATACTATAATTTTAACAGAAAAAAATTAACAGCAATAAATACATACTGCATATCTTAAAGTCTCTGTTCACCTATAAAATACCACATTCTTTTGCAACAAGTTTAAAACTTTCAAGCGAATTTAATATCGTTGCTTCACTTACACAATATGCGATCCTGACGTAACCGCTACATTCGAAAGCCGAGCCGCTTACCAACAATATTCTGTGTTCTTTACATTTTTCTATAAAAGCGTCCTCTTCTATAGGTGACTTTAAAAATATATAAAATCCTCCTTCCGGAAAAATCATTTCAAATCCGAGTTTTTTAAGTTCATTGTATAATACTGTCCTGTTATTGGCGTAAAAATTCACGTCTACTCTTGCATCCGGACAGGCTTCTATAACTTTTTGCATAAGCGAAGGGGCATTTACACATCCTATAGCTCTGTTTGATATGGTACAGGCTCCTATAAGTTCTTTATAAGATATACATTCTTTTGGTATCAGCAACCAACCTATTCTTTCTCCCGCTAATGATAAGGACTTAGAATATGAGTATGCCACAACGGAATCTTCAATAATATCCGGTATCCAGGGAACTTTTTTTTTCAACATATACAAGCTCTCTGTAAGGCTCATCCGATATTGTAATTATATCTATTTCGTATTTTTTACAACACTTCCTTATACAGCTGTTGATTTCTTTCAGTACATTTTCCGAATATATCATACCTGTGGGATTATTCGGTGAATTTATTATTACCGCCTTGGTTTTTTTACTTACAGCAGCTTCCAGACTTTCTTTATCCGGCAAGAATCCGTTACTTGAGGTATCTATACTTATAAGTTTTCCGTTATAATTCTCCACATAAGTTTTGTATTCCAAAAAATAAGGTGCAAAACAAATCACCTCGTCGCCTTCATCAAGAATGGATTTTAATATTATATTAAGCGCCGATGCCGCACCTACCGTCATAATAAGATCATTATAAGTGTATGATGTGTTAAATCGCTTATTTATAGATCTGCTATACTTTCTCTTGTACTTTCAAAACCCGCATTACTCATATATCTGTGGGTATCGGGTGTATCTTTACTTATTATCTCAATCATAGTCTGCTTAAGTTCATCCGGTATCTTTGCATTCGGATTACCCAAACTGAAATCATAAACCTTATCTTCTCCGAATTGTTTCTTTAATTTATTTCCTTCTTCAAACATCTTTCTGATTTGAGAATTCCCTGAGAGCATTTTATTTATTTTGTTTGAAATTATCATTCTTATCTCCTAAACTTTTTAAAAATACCGATATGTATATGAATATCGATATTCCAAGATAAAACCAGGTCGTAGGATTGGAAAACCAGGTCGTAAAAAAAGCCAGCATTAAATACAGAGTTATTTGAGCATATATCAAATATATTATTGGATTGTTTTTTGTATACAACAATCTTTCAAGTACATATATGACAGTTCCCAATAATATACCGAAGAGTATGATCCCTACTATACCCAGATCATAATAAGCATCGTAGATCAGTGTAAGTGTACTGAGTTCTTCTTTCACCACATATATTTGAAAATCAGCAAGTGACGGAATGTAAAACTTTAGTCCCGTAAGTGCTATAATAGGATACAGTGATTTTAATCCAAAACTGAAACTGCTCAGATTGTTGACCAGATAGTTAAAGTTATCATAATTGTTACTTATATAGATATAGGGCTGACTTATAAAAATAGGCAGATCATATCTCATTTCAAAAATAGAATTAAGATATTCCACATCATGACTTCTCGCAACGGTCAAGATCACATACATTACCGACAACAGTAAAAATGTATATATTATCAACTTTAAAGGTATGTCTTTTTTTATTGCAATTATCGTCAAAACAGCACATATAAGTGCAAAAATAAGCTGAAATCTCGATACACAGAGTATAGGTATAAGCACCGATATCAATATACATGTTGATATTACTGTGATTTTTATTTTACTTAATTTTTCGGAATATAATGTATAAATTACCGAAACAGAGGGTATCAGTACACAAGAGACGGTAAAATAATGCACTCCTCTTATATGAAAGTATGAGTATGCATGAGGTACTCCCCTTACAAAAAAAGGGATATACGAAAGTACCTCAACTTCTGTTATAAAAGCACCTAAGGATACTACGGTAAGTACAATCACGGATACGAATATTATTTTTAATTGTCTTTTACTTATACCTGCTTTAATCTCGGCTACACTCTTTTTATTTTTTTCATACTTGAATCTTCTGTTTAAAATACAATAGGTTATATAGGGACAAATATATGCGAGATAAAGGCAGAGCCATGTAAGCGGTGACCATTTATTTTGCAGATATGACAGCTTAAAACAAGCTATCCCCTGGGCTGCTACAAAACCCAGTCCGTATATTCCCGGAAGATCCAGCAGGTTGGAACTTTCCTTGTATCTTTTTCTGTAAATATATATAGCAGCGAATATTAAGACAATCCCGGATACCTTATTAAAAGATATCCGGGAAAGTATATAACTTACTATATATGCTATTGTATATACTAGCATCTTTCCTCCAAAAACGCTCTTACTTTACTTTCACTTTCCAATGCCATCACCTTTTCTTCCATCTCTTTCAGAGCTCTAATATCGGTATCAATTACAAGTTTTCTGCTCTTTAGCACATAGGAAGCACTCATTGAAAATTCATCCAGTCCCCAGTACAGCAATAAAGGTATGAGTTTGGGATCCGCTGCCGCCTCACCGCACATACCTACCTGTATTCCTGCCTTATTGGCTTCACTTATTATATGTTTGATAGCTCTTAATACCGCAGGGTTAAATACTGAATACAGATAAGATACCTTATCGTTTCCTCTGTCTACAGACATTGTATACTGTATAAGATCGTTGGTACCTATACTGAAAAAGTCGACTTCTTTTGCCAATATATCCGATATCAAGGTAGCTGCCGCAGTCTCTATCATTACACCTACCTCAATATTTTTATTATAAGCAATTCCTTTCTCATCCAATCTGCTCTTTTCTTCCTCTATAAGATTCTTAGCCTCATATACCTCTTCTATACTTGTGATCAGAGGGATCATGATCTTAATGTTACCAAAAGCACTTGCACGAAGTAGTGCTCTAAGCTGAGGTCTGTATATATCATCTTTTCTGTCAAGACAGAGTCTTATAGCCCTGTATCCAAGGAAAGGATTCTCATCCTTAGATATATTCATATAAGGGATCTCTTTATCTCCGCCTATGTCCAATGTTCTTATTATTACAGGCTTTCCCTTCATAGCGATCGCAACTTTTTGATAAGCCTCAAATTGCTCTTCTTCATTCGGTATACTGTCTCTGTCCATAAAAAGGAATTCGGTTCTGAACAGCCCTATACCGTCCGCATCGTATTCAAGCACTTTTTTTACATCCTCAGGCTTTCCTATATTGGCTGCTATCTCAACTTTTTTGCCGTCTTTTGACACAGACTCTTTACCCTTATATGTTTCAAGTATCTTTTTAAATTCTTCCTGTTCTATTTGCTTTTTCTTAAATTCATAAATTATTTCAGGTGAGGGATCGACATGTAATACGCCCTCTTCTCCGTCCATACATATAAGCTCGTTGTTGGATACCTTATCTAAAATATCCGGCACCGAAAGTATAGCCGGTATCTCCAAAGCCCTTGCAAGGATAGCACTGTGTGAAGTGACACCACCGAATTGTGTTATGATACCCGATACCTTATCAGGATCCAGTCCGGCTGTCATTGAAGGAGTAAGATCCTTTGCTATTAATATGCTGTTATCTTCAAGTTCCGAAAGATCGACATCCTCAAGTCCCAGTACGGCTTTTTGCAGTCTTGTTTTTATATCTCTCATATCGGTAGCTCTTTGTTGCATAAGCTCATCGTCCATTGACTCAAAAATACCCGCAAAACGTTCACATACCTCTTCAAGTACATATTCCGAATTAAGCATTTGATTTCTTATTCCTGTCTCGATCTCTGCAATGAGCATGGGATCTGACATAAGAAGTACATGTCCGTAAAGTATTTCGGCTTCTTTATTACCTACTCTTTTTCTCAAAGCATCAGCCATATTTTTACTTTTTTCTTTGGTACATTCCAAAGCTTTATTAAAATGTTCCAGCTCAATTTCAAAGTTATCTATAACTCTTTTTTTGATATCAAGCTCAACATCTTTTATTACTACAGCATTACCAATGCCTATACCTACAGAAGCCCCTATCCCTTTTAACATAAGCTACCTCCTTGAATTATATAAATAACCGTGATCCTTATATGATTTTTATTATTCTATCTCACCAAAACCATTTTCAGCTAAATTAATTATGGCATTAAGTGCTTCTTCTTCATCCTTCCCCTTGCACTCAACTTCTATCTCATCACCCTTTTTTATACAGGCTCCGAGAACACTCAGTACGCTCTTTGCATTAGCCACCGTATTTCCGAATATAATATTTATTTTCGATTCATACTTTAGTGCTTCTTTACATAAGTTACCCGCCGGTCTCAAATGCAAGCCGCTGGCATTTGTCACTGTTATGCTTTTTTTTAACATTTTTTTCCTTTCTTTGAATCTACCCCTTTTATATGATCAAGTAAAATATTACTCAGTACCTCCCTCTTCGGTACTGCTTTTATTGCTTTCTTTTATCGTACTTTTAGTACTTTCCCTCATATTCTCTTTTGTTGAGTTTTTTGTATTTTCCTTTGAGCTTTCCTTTTCCTGAGTACTTGAAGGTATCGTAGCCTCTGCTGAAGAACTTTCTTCCGAGCTTACACTTGCCGAAGAAGATGAGCTTTCTTCAGAAGCTTTGGAAACAACTATCTTGCACGGTGTATGTGAGTCGACACTATATCCGCTTGGCAAGGTAAATTTAATATCTACATTATGCTCACCTAAGGTAAAATTACTCAGATCTATGCTTGCATTAAGATCCGACTTTCCTAATTTTGCAAGACCTCTCTCCAAACCGCTTACTCCGACAGTAATCGTAGACGGAAGCAATGCATAACTATATAAGCTGTTCGTTCCGGTTAAATTAATATCGGAAAGAGTAATACTTATATTTTTCTTTCCTATCGCTTCAACTTTAAGAGTTACACTGACCTGTGTATTGCCGTCGGCATGAACATTCTCAGGTAAAAAATCGGCAACATCGATCACTATGCTTTTATCGGTTGTGGCTGCACTTATATCAAGAACACTTGAAGGTATCTCAATCGTCTTAAGTCCGTCCAATACAGCAGGATCACCTGCAACCAGTACAGTATTTGCACTGCTTTGTACACCGGCAAATCTATAGCCTTCCGCAACATTTCCCCCTACATTAAACTTCAGTTCAAGACTTTTACCTTTAAGTACGCTGACTTTATAATTGATTTCCTTGGTTTCTATATCAAGTCTGGTATCATCTATGACCAATTTATTTCCGTTGGCATCAAATAAAACAGGGCTTGCCGTACCCGTCAATTTGTCACTTGCTCCTTCTACGCCTATCTCAACTCCTACAGAGCTTATACCACCTATAATATTCTGCGGTCCTGTCAGATATATCGTAGATGGATCTAAGCTTATCTCTCCGACTGCATAACCGTCCTGAGGCTCTCCGACTATCCTTGAAGTAAGATCAAAACTCTTTCTTTGCATATCTTCTATATTTACGGTCACCGCCGACGGTCTTGCAACAGGTGCTTCTATAAACAGATCCTTGTTATTAACTACTTCTATTGTAACAGGTACAGAATTCGTAATATCATAGATCTTAGAAAGATCCACGTAAGCTTTAATATCTGAAGCTTTGATAATATATTCATCTCTGCTTCTGATCTTATAGGATACACTGATTGTTTCTATACCACCCAGATCATATGTCTTACCTGCCGCTTCAATAACATCTCCGTTGATCACCTCTAAACTTACAGTCTTGCTTCTTGTTACTTCAGGGTTAGAAATGCTTATTACCGCTAACCATACGATAGCAGCTATAACTATTGAAAATATTTTTAAACCTAAATTTCTAGTTATCATTTCTTTCATTCGATCTACTTCCTCTCAAAAAACCGAATCTTTGCTTACTTACAGTTGTAGTATTCAATTCGGCGAGTATTGCTCTGAGTTCTTTTCCGTCTTTTATCCTCTTGAGTTCTCCTGATTTTGCTATGGATATACCTCCGGTCTCTTCGGAAACCACTATTGTAAGCGCATCGGTCACCTCACTTATACCAAGTGCCGCCCTGTGTCTTGTTCCGAGTGCTTTACTTATACTCATATTTGAACTTAAGGGTAGATAACAGGTCGCTGCTTTTATTGTATCCGCCTCTATCACGATAGCTCCGTCATGCAACGGAGTATTATGCTCAAATATGTTAATAAGTAATTCTTTGCTGAGTTTTCCGTCTATCATTATTCCGGTATCTTCAATATTCTTTAATGACTGTGTTCCTTCTATTACCATTAAAGCACCGGTCTTATTCTTAGATAATTCTTCACTTGCCTCAACCAATTCGGATATAATATCTCCTGTAAATTCAAACTTCGATCTGCTTTGCAACAAGAAATATTTAAATATATCTCTTCTTCCGAGTTGTTCCAATGCATTCCTTATCTCGGGTTGGAAAATAATGACCATAGCTGTAACAGCAATAGTAGCAACTTTACTTAAGAGCCAAAGTATGGCATCGAATCTGAAAGCCACGGCAATCAGCGTAAAAGCCAAAATAATTCCTATACCTTTAAGAAGGACCCATGCCTTAGTATTTTGTATCCAAAGCAGCACACCATATACTATATATGCAATTAAAGCAATTTCTATAAAATTTGACACAGTTATCCTTGGCATATAAACAAACCAGGACTTTATGGTATCTGCAATATTAAGCATTTTTTTACCTTTCTGTATTTATACATTAATATGTTCTTTTTCGTACTTTTCTTTCTTGTGTGTTGTTGGTAAAGTTTTGTACTTTCTTATCGGAAGCTTTTAAAGACAATTTCGGTACAGCCTTTACATAGTAGTAATAATCATCATCTTCAAACTGGGTATATTCAGTCCTTGTATAATCAACTGCAAATATAAAAAAGTCATAGATATATGCTATAACTATAGAAATTATTATTCCCGCTATAAGTTCCAAAATAGGTACGGACACAGCAAATAAAATATTGCCCACAAATATTACAATGAGCAAAAGCACAAGCCCTACAACCAAAGATATGGTCCTTACATAATCAAATGAGAGCTTCTTGAGCAGGTATATACTTACTAATGTAACAGCAAAAGCAATCACCATTAATATCATAAGTTTATTACCGATGATAGCATTAAGTATTTGAGTGTATTTTTGAGTCAACTCTACTGCCGTAGTATTCACCAGAGTACTTAGATTCTGCTTTATATATACAAATAAATAATACATAAATATACCGCAACTTACAGGTATTATTGATGTGATACTTCCTCCGAGCCCGAGTACAAAAGGCAATACGTAGGGGATCTTAAGAGCAAATAAAACGGGAGTAACGATCAAGATATATGCATCTTTAGGACTGAAACTGTAATAAAGTATTGCTGTAATAAGCAAAAATACAGCAACGATTATAGTCATTTCCAAAGATACTTTATAAATATTGGCAAGTATATATACCGACAATATCATTGCTATAGCTCCGTAAGGCAGTACCGAGCAAAAAAGTGATATTATAATTATCAAATATATATTTTTTGCCGCATCCAGATAAGCCATATTATTGTTAACCAGCAACAAACATATAAGTGTCAATACAAATTTAATAAAGATATTCAAAGCTGTTGAATACTTACTATAGAATTTTCTCAGACTTTCTTTCATCTCAAGAAGTGTAAGCATTACTTGTTTCCTCCTTGCTTAACATCACTATCATATTTTTTTATACAATATTTTAATTTTAGCTATATATACGGCATAGGCTTTTTACCGCCTTGTCATATCTTTTTCATACTTATATACAACGTAATTGCTTCATAAATAAAAAGTCCGATAATATATTGTAAAAATAAATCCTATAAATATATTCATAACATCCATAATATTAACTATATTAAGCATGATCTGAATGCTATATAACAATTCTATAATAAGTATCAACAAAAAACAAAAACTGAAATTGAAAAAGGACTTTATCATAGCTTTCGATATGTAATCTTCCTTAAAATAATCCTTTATATTAAAGCTTTGCTTACCCATTTGCTTTTCATATAGAGATATTTCCGTCATCAATTTTATTTTATCATTGTTTAACATATCTCTCCTCTCAAAATGCCCAAAACCGGACATATTATTACCGGAAGTATACCATAAATATACTCCCGTTGCAAACTGTCCGGTTCAATATTATATTTTTATTCATTTCTGAGTGCATCTATAGGATTCAGACTCGCTGCTCTCGAAGCAGGCATATATCCGAATATAAGTCCTATACTTACAGATACGCTAAATGATATAATTATTGAAGACAAAGCAGGTGTTGCATCTATATTCATCATCGGTCCTATAAGTATACTTACTCCGCTTCCGAGTATGATACCTATGATTCCTCCTATAGTAGTGGTAAGCAATGCTTCGATCACGAATTGTTGCATAATAACGCTCTTTCTCGCACCAAGAGCCTTTCTTATACCTATTTCTTTAGTTCTTTCCGTGACCGAAACAAGCATAATATTCATAACTCCGACACCGGCTACCAGTAGTGATATGCCCGCTATGCCTCCAAGCATCACGCTCATAGTAGCAACCATTGAGTTTAATTGTTTAAGGAGTTCAGCCATCGCATTTACCGTAAAAAAATCCTTGTTTTGGTATACTTCCATGAGCATATCCTGTAAAGCGCTTAGTGCCTGTTGCGTATTTTTAGTATCTGTAGTTGTTAAAGTGTATACAGTGGGAAGCCCTGTCTTCATAGCTTTTATTGCCGTACTGTAAGGTACACATGCGAAATCATCGCTGCCTCCCTTTGTCATGGCATTTTCATCTCTTTTTGCTACAACCCCCACGATTTCATACATCTCACCTTTTAAATTGATCTTTTCACCAACTGCCTCTTTGGGATCTTTAAATAATTTACTTGCCACATAGAATCCTACTACAGCAACTTTTTGTCTGTATGCTATATCCGCATAAGAGATAAACCTTCCGTATGCCATTTTATAAGACTTTATTGCAGCATATTGTTCGCTTATACCGCTTACATTGGTTGATTTAAGCTTATCTTTTCCGTATTTCAATCCACCGTCTATCATAATATTGGGAGTTACCTGAGAAAATAAAGTTCTGTTTTTATTATAAAAATCATACATATCATCTTCGGTAACTCTTCTGGTATCCATTTGTACAAGGCTTACTGTTATTTGATTGGCTCCTATATCGGAAAACTGACCCATGAGCTGCTTAGTAGAGCCGTTTACTATACTCAGTAGGGTAATAACGGAAGCTACACCTATCACAATACCCAGCATTGTAAGGAAGGTTCGCATTTTATTACCTATCATACTTTGAAATGCCAACTTAAATGATTCCAGCATATTCTTCACTGTCTCCGTCAAAATTTATCTTTCCGTCATGTATCCTGACGACTCTTTTCGCTTCCATAGCTATGGAATTATCATGGGTGATCATAATTATGGTATTACCCTCTTCGTGCAATTTTTTAAAAAAACCCAAAACCTGAGTGCTGGTCTTTGAATCAAGAGCTCCTGTAGGTTCGTCCGCCAGTATCAAAGACGGATTTGCGGCTAATGCTCTGGCTATCGAAACTCTTTGCTGTTGTCCGCCCGAAAGTTGATTAGGCATATTATAGGCTTTATCTTTTAAGCCGACTTTTTCAAGTGCAGTAAATGCCCTCTCCTTTCTTTCTTTAACTCCTACATTAGCATACAACAACGGAAGTTCGACATTTTCAATCACCTTAAGTTTCGGAAGCAGATTGTATTGTTGAAAAACAAAACCTATCATTCGGTTTCTTATATCCGCCAATTGATCGTCACTCATATGAGATACGTCTTCGCCCGACAAAAATAGTCTCCGGAAGTTGCAACATCCAAGGCTCCTATAATATTCATAAGTGTGGACTTACCGCTTCCGGATTTGCCTACGATAGATACGAACTCACCTCTGTCGATATCAAGATTTATATCATCGTTGGCTTTTATCTCTTCACCGCCCAAATGGTAAGACTTTACTATATGTCTCATTTTAATAAGTTCCATACACTAGTACTGTCCTCCCTCTTCGTAGTACTCACCTTCCTCATATTGGTCAGTATCGCTTGATGTATTTTCCACGTATACTTTATCACCCTCCGATAAACCGCTTAATATCTCCACATAATTGGCATTGGCAAGTCCTGTTTTAACATCTACCGCTCTAAAACCTATCGGAACTATACCGTCCGTAGTTGTTACGCTTTCATCCTGAATATATACCTGATTGCCCCTCATAAGTGCAGCCGAAGGTATGCACAATGCATTCTTTGAAGTTCCCAGTAAAATATAAGCTTGTACGTTCATACCCGGAAGCAGTTCGCCCTTTTCATTAAGCTTAACTGTTACCGGATAAGTCGATACTCCGTTATTGTTGGTACTTTCCAGGCTTATATTACTTACAGTTCCGGTATAGGTTTTATCTTTAAAAGCTTCCGACTCGACTCTTACTTCCTGACCTACTTTTATTTTTGAAATATCAACTTCATCAACGGACATTTTGAAAGTATATTCATTCATATCATATATACTTGCCAATGTAGTACTTGCATTATCTTTTCCTGAGTTTGAGCCGATCTTGTCACCGACTTTATAATTTTTTGTTATAACCTGACCTTCTATTGGTGAACTTATAGTGTATTTATCTATACTTTCATTAGCCGATTCAAGTTTTAATTGAGCATTCTCAACTCTTTCTTTGGCATTATCTACATTATCCTCAAAACTTCTGAGCATCTTCTCATATGATTCGGATGTAATGGTAAATATAGGTGTTCCCTCTTTGACATAATCTCCCGGATTTACCAAAACCTTTTCCACATCTACAGTAGAAGGTAAGTCTGCAGTGATCTCGGTGTCAGTAAGGGGAGCGAATTTTGCTTCCGCTGCCGATGTAAAATCTCCTACTTTAACGAAGGCACTTGTATCCGTAGTTAAACCTCCCGGATTTTCTGCCTGTAAACTTACATATCTTACAAGTCTTCCTCCATCCAATACCTCATCCCTGCTGCTTACACTTGCTACACTTGCACTCAGTTCCTCATTAGTATCGGATAGTATGATCGTAGCCGGACTACCGACTTGTATTTGAGCGGCTTGCGTATTAAGAAAAGGAATATTTAGCTTCATGGTAGTATCATTATACACATTGGCAAGCTTAGTTCCCGTACTTACTTTATCTCCCGCTAATATACTTACTTCTTTTATATAACCGCTTCTGTTAGACTTATAAGTCCTGCCGCTATATTTATTCGATATACTACCGTAGTCTTTGTTAACATCTTCCAAAGACTTATTGGCTCTGTTTAATGAATTATTTGCATTATCGAGTTCGGATTTTGCTGAAGACACATCTATTTATATAGAATCTGATCTTTTTCTACTTTATCACCAACTTCGAAATTAGCCTCAATGACCTCTCCGCTGACAAGGGCGGTTATATTGTAGGTATCCTTCGCCTCTATAACACCTGTGGATGAGACCTCAGAATTAATATCTCTTCTTACAACATCCACTACATTGTCCATTCCCTGAGTCATTCCTACCGCAGCCTGCTGATTTCCGCTATTAAAACATGACCATAATATATATGCCAATGCAATTACGATTACCGCTATAACTATATATTTTATTTTTATTTTCTTTAATATATTACTGTTTTTCTTTTTCATACCATTATAATAAATCCTTTATAAGAATTATGATTAGTGCTCATACTACCCTCAAATACCTTTTTTTCGAATATATTCGGGTAATATTAAAATCGAAATTATTATACTATACGACATCCGCTTATTAATAAGAAACCAAAATGAGATCAATATAGATCTTTAAGATCTTTCATATCTCCAGGTATATACGGAACTTTTTATTTATAAAAAAACGCTACTGTATCGTAGCGTTTTTTTATAAATATTCTCTTTAAGATATTATAAGTATACGGATAGATCGAAATAACATCGTTCTTATTAAATAAACTGTCATTCAATATTCATTGAAAAAAATTTTTCAAGAAATACCTGAAAGTATTAATCAAAGATATAATCTACTACCGTATATGTTTCTTCTTCGTTGGCAGAAGTAGTCTTTTCAACTATTAAGATAACATCCTCACCTACTTTTAAACTTCCGTATATAGAGAAAGCAAATTGCATATCGGATGAACTAAGTTTGTATTGTATATCCGAACCTTTAATAGTAACAGCTGATGGTGTTAATGTAGAGTTAGACTCATAATATATATTGCCTATCTCGCCGTGAACCACCTGCTTAGAATTTTCGGAATTACCGTCGTATGCCCATACAGCCTTTCCGACGCTTGAATAATATATAACCAGGCCAAACTCGGATGATTGCATTTGTGAACTTAAGGTCTCATAGCTTACAGCACTTCCGTTAAGATAAAGACTCGCTTCTTTTAATGGAAATGACGTTATAGAGTTAAGCTTCTGTAAATTGTTTACTACATAAGGTCCTTTTAAGGAATTATCAGCAAGCGACAATGCATTGACCTCACCGTCTGAAGCAAGGCTGCCTCCAAGGACCGTTATATATGCATTTGAGCTTTCAGGCATCTTTGTCTTTAAGAGATTATAGAATAAATTTATTGCATCCGCTCTGGTTATACTGTCATTAGCTCCTTTTAATACAAATTCTCCCAAACCTAATTTATTATAAAGTGCCATACGTTTATTAAGCTGATCTCCCGAAAAATTTTCAGCTTTATAGCCAAGCATATAAAGTAAAGCTTTGACAGCTTCCTGAAGACTTATATCTTTATCCGGCATAAATTTACCGCCCAGATAACCATTCATCCATCCTTGCTCAGATGCAACCTTTATGGCGCAAGCATACTCACTGTTCTTATCCACATCCGCATATACGGCTACATTACTGTTATTTGTAAGCATATTTTTATATGAAGATGCTTTTACAGCCATGAGCGCAAACTCGCCTCTGCTGATATTCTTATTCATATCCTGATTCAGGCTCATGATACCTGTAACACTGATGACTTTTTTTCTCAAATCATAGTTAGACTTCATATTTGCATAGGAATCTATATAAAAGTAAGGAACTGCTAATATCTGTGCAGATGTCATAAGTCCCATAAGTCCCAGTATACTTATTTTTTTTAATTTACTTTTATTATTTATAAACATATATATCTCCTTATCAGACGGTAAAAAATTATAATCAAGTATACATGATCATTAATACATTACACAAAACGCATTTATAGATTTACTAAAAATCCTACCATAGGTTTGTGTACAATGTGTTACCAAAAAGAATTTATATTATTAAAAAAATTACTGACAACAGAATTATCTTAAAAATTATAAAAAGTATATATACCACTTAAGTATTGGCGGGTAAAAGTATCTTTCATCATATCCTTATTGTTTTTAATATCATATAATATACAATAAGCCTCTGCATACCGGTTCGAATTTCATAAAGTCCCTGAGACTTATGTATGCACTTCTTCCCCAGGTAGAGCATCTTAGCACTGCTTCTTCTATGTCCTTATCTACTATGAGTTCCGTTACAGTTACCCAATGGTACATAAACTCACCCTTAGTGACATTCCCGTTATCATAATATACTTCCATATTTTTACCGTTAAATCCTATAAGCATCATTATCGGAACATCTTTCTCAAGTGCAGTTGTTATAAAGTCTATTAAATAATTAAATTTGCTAAACTTCTTTGCATTTATCATATCGAATTTTATATTATATTCATTTGCATATTTTTTTAATCTTCTTTTCATTAAAAATATGCTGCCCACTCCCAGACTTATACCGAATATTTGAAGCGGTTTAATAAAGTCATATATCAATTTCATAAACTTTAAATAAACTGTTTTTGTCCTTTTTTCCTTATTAGCGGCAAATTTATATTTATCATTATTTTCAGACATGTAAGAAAATACATTGGCTACCGCTACACTTGCACAGCCGCTGTAAACTGCTACAGCACTTTTATTTTTATCTTCTTCCCAATAATACCAATTTTGGTCACCTCCGTAAAATTTTGTTCCATCCTCCGTAATTAAAACAAAATCCTCCGATGATTTCAGTGCAGTTGTTCTCGTATTTTTCATTCCGAGCTTATTGGCTAATACTTTACAAGCTTTATTCAAATATATACCTCCGTAAATAGTGGCAACCTATATATAATATGTTAAAGTTAAAATAGAAAAAAATAGAATTCATATCCATGTGCGTCTTGGACGTTTCAGGAAAAGGCTAAAGCATTTACCGCGTGGAGAGAATTTTATTTTTTTCGTTTTTTTATTAATAAATATGGATTATATCATGTTTTTTTAAAAAAATATTAAATATTGTTTTTTTAAAAAAATAATATAATAATTATAAGATCAACATAATACTAATTTGAATGCTTTTTGGATTAATGTATTTTTTTAATTATTAATTATAATATAAACTACCTGATCGAGCTGTAAACCTATTTCTTTTCAATAGCAATATATTAAAAAAAGCTATTATAACTTATCATAACTGTATTTTTTTATCACATTATAAGAATAAGACAGCAATATAATTAAAAAAATATAACTCGAAATGCAACACAAAAATAAAAACCCTTGAAAAATCAAGGGTTTTTAAGAGGCGACAACCAGATTTGAACTGGTGATCAGGGTGTTGCAGACCCATGCCTTACCGCTTGGCTATGTCGCCATTTCATATATATTATATAATAAAATCAATAAAATATCAACTACAAAACTCCCTGAGTAGGACTCGAACCTACGACACTGCGGTTAACAGCCGCATGCTCTACCGACTGAGCTATCAAGGAATATTCCATCATACCTTGAAAATTGCATATCAATTCTTCCTAAATCATAAACCTTCCAACCTTGGTTAAACCCTCGACCGATTAGTAACTATCAGCTTAATGCATTTCTGCACTTACACCTTAGCCCTATCTACCTCATTGTCTTTAAGGGGTCTTACTGCTTTCACATGAGATATCTCATCTTGAGGTCGGCTTCACGCTTAGATGCCTTCAGCGTTTATCCGATCCCGACTTGGCTACCCTGCCATGGGTCTGCTACCCAACAGGTACACCAGTGGTCAGTCCATCCCGGTCCTCTCGTACTAAGGACAGCTCCTCTCAAATATCTTACGCCCACGCCGGATAGGGACCGAACTGTCTCACGACGTTCTGAACCCAGCTCGCGTACCGCTTTAATGGGCGAACAGCCCAACCCTTGGGACCGACTTCAGCCCCAGGATGCGATGAGCCGACATCGAGGTGCCAAACCACTCCGTCGATGTGAACTCTTGGGAGTGATAAGCCTGTTATCCCCAGGGTAGCTTTTATCCGTTGAGCGATGGCTTTCCCACTTAAAAACCACCGGATCACTAAGTCCCTACTTTTCGTACCTGCTCCACCCGTCAGTGTCGCAGTCAAGCTCCCTTTTGCCTTTGCACTCTTTGAATGGTTTCCGTCCATTCTGAGGGAACCTTTGAGCGCCTCCGATACTCTTTCGGAGGCGACCGCCCTCAGTCAAACTCCCCATCTGACATTGTCCCCTGACCGGTTCACGGCCATGGGTTAGAAATTCAATGATACAAGGGTGGTATCCCAACATTGACTCCGCGAAAACTGGCGTCCTCGCCTCGCAGTCTCCCACCTATCCTGTACATGCATCATCAAACCCCAGTATCAAACTAGAGTAAAGCTCCATGGGGTCTTTCCGTCCTGGCGCAGGTAACCAGCATCTTCACTGGTACTTCAATTTCACCGGGTGCATTGTTGAGACAGTGCTCAAATCATTACGCCTTTCGTGCGGGTCGGAACTTACCCGACAAGGAATTTCGCTACCTTAGGACCGTTATAGTTACGGCCGCCGTTTACCGGGGCTTAGATTCAAAGCTTCGTTGCCTAACCTCTCCTCTTAACCTTCCGGCACCGGGCAGGCGTCAGCCCATATACTTCACCTTTCGGTTTCGCATAGACCTGTGTTTTTGCTAAACAGTTGCTTGAGCCTTTTTTCTGTGACCTTTCGGTACCCCTTCTCCCGAAGTTACGGGGTCATTTTGCCGAGTTCCTTAACAATGCTTCTCCCGCCGGCCTTAGGATACTCTCCTCACCCACCTGTGTCGGTTTACGGTACGGGTACATATAACACTATAGCGGCTTTTCTTGACAGCTCCCTATTCGACTTCGCTACTTTTCTTCGCTACATATCACGTATTCGCATTTCGTGGCGGTTTTTCCTACCACCTGCTACCTCGCTTATCCCGGTCTTTGCTCTCCCGGGTTCGACTTAAGTTTCTGTGTCCCCACATTTCTGATTATATGCAGTTCAGGAATATATACCTGATGTCCATCGACTACGGATCTCTCCCTCGCCTTAGGTCCCGACTTACCCAGAGCAGATCAGCTTTACTCTGGAATCCTTGGGTATTTGGCCGTGAGGATTCTCACCTCACTCTCGCTACTCATTCCGGCATTCTCTCTTCTTACTTCTCCACCACTCCTTTCGGTATGGCTTCTACGTCGGTAAGATTGCTCCTCTACCGATGACTTTCGTCATCCCTTGGCTTCGGTGTAGTGTTTTAGCCCCGGATATTTTCGGCGCAGAACCTCTCGACTAGTGAGCTATTACGCACTCTTTTAATGTATGGCTGCTTCTAAGCCAACATCCTAGTTGTCTATGAAATCCTACATCCTTTTCCACTTAACACTCACTTTGGGACCTTAGCCGTAGATCTGGGCTCTTTCCCTTTTGACTACCCAACTTATCTCGTGTAGTCTGACTCCTAATCATCATCTGTATGGCATTCGCAGTTTGATATTCATTGGTAAGCTTTGACGCCCCCGCAAAAATTCAGTGCTCTACCTCCATCAGACTAAATTAAGGCTAGTCCTAAAACTATTTCGAGGAGAACCAGCTATCTCCGGGTTCGATTGGAATTTCTCCCCTATCCACACCTCATCCCCACCCTTTTCAACGGATGTGGGTTCGGTCCTCCATAAACTTTTACGTTGACTTCAACCTGGACATGGATAGATCACCCGGTTTCGGGTCTGCATTCACTGACTTCTTCGCCCTATTAAGACTTGATCTCTCTTCGGCTTCGCACCTGTAGTGCTTAACCTTGCCAGTACATGCAACTCGCCGGACCGTTCTACAAAAAGTACGCGGTTCACCTTGCGGTGTTCCACAGCTTGTAAACATAGGGTTTCAGGTTCTCTTTCACTCCCCTCCCGGGGTCCTTTTCACCTTTCCTTCACAGTACTATGCGCTATCGGTCACTAAGTAGTATTTAGCCTTGGGGGGTGGTCCCCCCGACTTCCCACAAGGTTTCTCGTGTCTTATGGTACTTTGGATTCTGCTCATCTAAACTTGCTTTCCCATACACGGCTCTCACGTTCTCTGGCAGGTCTTTCCATATCCCTTCCGGTAACAAGTTTTTGACTTTGTTGCAGTCCATAACCCCATCGTGCTCGCACAATGGTTTAGGCTCTTTCGGTTTCGCTCGCCACTACTCCCAAAATCGATTTTTCTTTCTCTTCCTCCGGCTACTTAGATGTTTCAGTTCACCGGGTTCCCTTCCATGGACTATTTTATTCACCCATGGATACTTAAGGTCTACTTAAGTGGGTTTCCCCATTCAGACATCTGCGGGTCACCGGATATTTGCTCCTGACCGCAGCTTTTCGCAGCTTATCACGTCTTTCATCGGCTCTTAGTGCCTAGGCATCCACCCTACGCTCTTTATGTTTAACCAACTCCTTTACTCTGCGGTGAGTAAAGTTCTCGATACTAGCGTGTATCTGTTGGTCTTCGGTTTGTTGTTTATTCGGATGAACTACTTTCGTAATTCATCACCTCGGATGTCTAAGATATTTGCTTAACTTTCGTTAAGACAAACTTCTTATTGATTGATATGCAATTTTCAAGGTACGATCGCAGAGAATAATTTGTCTTCTGCCAAGCCAACCACTAAATTTAATACCGGCTTATGCTTGTATTTGTTAATGATGTTGACACGGCTACGACTGGACTCATACTTCGCTTCGCTCGTATTCACCAAGTTCTCTGTCTGGTCGATTTGTAAGTTCAAACTTCGCTTATGCTCGTTTTCGCTAACTGCATCGACATGCCTACGACTAGACTCACACTTCGCTTACGCTCGTGTTCGTCAAGTTCTCTGGCGATGGAGATGGAGAGATTCGAACTCTTGACCCCCTGCTTGCAAGGCAGGTGCTCTCCCAACTGAGCTACACCCCCATATAGAAATAATCTATATTAAATTTTATAAAATTTGGCATCCACCTACTCTCCCATATCGTCTCCAATATAGTACCATCGGCCGTCAAAGGCTTAACCGTCGTGTTCGGGATGTGTACGGGTGTTTCCCTAAGACGCATCGACACCAAAAATATTTTTCTCTTCCTCTTAATCAAAGACTAAACAGTACTCACAACCCCTACTTTCTTCCTTAGAAAGGAGGTGATCCAGCCGCACCTTCCGATACGGCTACCTTGTTACGACTTCACCCCAGTCATCCGCCCTGCCTTCGGCAGCTCCTTCCTTGCGGTTAGGTCACTGACTTCGGGCATTGCTGACTCCCATGGTGTGACGGGCGGTGTGTACAAGACCCGGGAACGTATTCACCGCAGCATGCTGATCTGCGATTACTAGCGATTCCGGCTTCATGCAGGCGAGTTGCAGCCTGCAATCCGAACTGAGACGTTATTTGAGATTTGCTTAAGCTCGCACTCTTGCTTCTCTTTGTTTACGCCATTGTAGCACGTGTGTAGCCCAAATCATAAGGGGCATGATGATTTGACGTCATCCCCATCTTCCTCCGGATTATCTCCGTCTGTCTCCTTAGAGTCCCCATCTTACTGCTGGCTACTAAGGACAAGGGTTGCGCTCGTTGCGGGACTTAACCCAACATCTCACGACACGAGCTGACGACAACCATGCACCACCTGTGTCCGTTGTCCCGAGGGAAATACCCCGTTACGGGTACGTCAACGGCATGTCAAGACTTGGTAAGGTTCTTCGCGTTGCTTCGAATTAAACCACATGCTCCACCGCTTGTGCGGGTCCCCGTCAATTCCTTTGAGTTTCATTCTTGCGAACGTACTCCCCAGGTGGAATACTTACTGCGTTTGCGACGGCACCGAAAGGGTCATCCCTCCCGACACCTAGTATTCATCGTTTACTGCGTGGACTACCAGGGTATCTAATCCTGTTTGCTACCCACGCCTTCGAGCCTCAACGTCAGTTATCTTCCAGTAAGCCGCCTTCGCCTCCGGTGTTCCTCCCAATATCTACGCATTTCACCGCTACACTGGGAATTCCGCTTACCCCTCCGACACTCCAGCTTATAAGTTTCCAAAGCAACTCCGCAGTTGAGCTGCGGGATTTCACTTCAGACTTTATATGCCGTCTACGCTCCCTTTACACCCAGTAAATCCGGATAACGCTTGCCCCCTACGTATTACCGCGGCTGCTGGCACGTAGTTAGCCGGGGCTTCTTCCTTAACGGCTTGTCATTTTCTTCCGTTATCGATAGAGCTTTACATACCGAAATACTTCTTCACTCACGCGGCGTCGCTGGATCAGGGTTGCCCCCATTGTCCAATATTCCCCACTGCTGCCTCCCGTAGGAGTTTGGGCCGTGTCTCAGTCCCAATGTGGCCGGTCATCCTCTCAGATCGGCTACCGATCGTCGGCTTGGTGAGCCTCTACCTCACCAACTACCTAATCAGACGCGGGTCCATCTTATACTGATAAATCTTTCAAATATCTCACATGCGTGAAATATTTATACGGTATTAGCAGAAGTTTCCCTCTGTTATCCCCTTGTATAAGGCAGGTTACCCACGCGTTACTCACCCGTCCGCCACTAAGTTTATACTTCCGTTGTCCGAAGACTCCTTCCGCACAAACTCCGTTCGACTTGCATGTGTTAAGCACGCCGCCAGCGTTCATCCTGAGCCAGGATCAAACTCTCATGTTAAAAGTTTTTCCTTGACCAAAATTACACTAGCAATTTTGTTTCCGAAATTTTTTCTGTTTTTAAAGGTTTTCATTCCTTGAAATTCTCTTTTGAATCATCATCATGATAATTCTCTCTTTAGAATTTTCAGGGTTGTGTGTACTGTTTAATCTTTAATTTTCAAGGTTCTTGTTTTTTTACTATCTTGCGACAGCTCAGATATATTATCACGAGTCAAATAGTTTGTCAACAAAAAATTTATTTTTTTTTGATTATTTTCGATCTGTAAAAAAAAGCCTGTAAATACAAGGGTTTTCGTCTCCTGATAATCCTGATAATTAAAATAAAAACTATAGATATATAATCATATCAAGGTATCGAAAACCCTTTCATTCAGTTCATAATAACTTATCCTCTTACTGATTCAAAAAAGGAACGAACTCTTTACCCTTAGGGAATAATCCGTACAATCCTCCCGTATGAATAAAAAGAATATTCTTATATTTGTCAAGTTCCGGTTTTTTTAGTTCTTCAAACAGCCCTCTTAATGCTTTTCCGGTATAGACGGGATCTACGAATATTCCTTCCAGCCTTGCGAATTTTTTTATAAATTCATAGTCTTCTTTTGAATTTATAGCATATCCTCCTCCTACATAAGAGTCGATAATATTAAGATCTTCCATACTTATTCCTATGCTTTCGGGGGTGTGATTGTATTTACCTCCCGATAAATATTTACAACAATCTTTTATATTGTCAAAGCTGACTTTTTTAAAATTCTCACTGCTTTCATTGATACTGAATCCGAGCACATCAAAATCCGCCTTGTATATGACCTTTCCGAGTGCCAATCCTGCATATGTACCCGTAGAACCCACAGTATCAACGACCATGTCGAATTTAACTCCCATATCCTTTTCCTGCTTCATTATTTCCTGAACTGCCTCTATATATCCAAACATACCTATTGCATTGGAAGCACCGGTAGGCATAATATAAGCTTTATGATTTTTTTCTTCACATTCCAGCTTTATTCCCTCCATGATCGATATAACATTCTTATATTCTGAAGACTCAATAAACCTTATCTCAGCTCCCAGCAAAAGATCCAAAAGATAATTTCCGTTAGGAGGATTTTTTTCACCGTCTACCAATACCAGAATTACTTTCATTCCGAGTTTCGCTCCGACTGCCGCTACCGCCCTGCAATGATTTGATTGCAATGCTCCGCAACTTATCAGAGTATCCGCTCCGCTGTTTATAGCTTCGGCAATTGCATATTCCAATTTTCTCACCTTGTTTCCCGATAACTCAATACCTGTCTTATCGTCTCTTTTTATGTAAATATTTTTCCCTAAAAGTTTTGAACTTTTTTCAAGAAACTCGATCTTGGTCGGCAGATCTGCCAATTTGATTTTTTTCGGAATATTATACATATACTTCCTCCTTTATCTTTAATAATTATGTTTTTGTAAAACTATCGGACCGGTGCATTAGAATGATTTTACGCATTCCGATCAGAATAAAAAAGTTGTAAACAACCTTAAAATCAGTTTAATGATCAAGTTCTATTATATTGATCTTAAATAGACATCTTTTATCTGATTATACTGTGTTTAACTTAATTTGTTAATATTAAGATTATTAAATTTTTATTTTTTTATTATTGAATTATGCCAACAGATGTTTTTTTCGATACCTTTCTTATTATTTTTTTATTCTAATATTTCGGATATTATATAGGCTTTTTTTATGCAAATGATATAATAAACCAAACGTTAAATAAAGAAAGGTCAATTAATGAAAACTAAATTTAATATAAAACAAATTTTAAATATGAGTACACGTGAGATCATTTACTCTATTCTTTTGATCACTATAGGTTGTGTTATCTATTCTTGCGGTATTAATGCATTTATAATACCCAATAAATTTGCCACCGGAGGTATAGCGGGTGTATCTATAATCATCAATTATCTTACCGGGATACCCACCGGTAATTCCAATTTTGTTCTTAATGCAATACTTTTGGTGATCGGCTGGCATTTTTTGGAAAAGCGTACTCTTATTTTTACCGGATATACTCTTGTTGTCATAAGTATTTTTTTAAATACCATTCATCCTGCTCCTTTTATTTCGGATAATATTCTTATAGCGGCTGCAGCCGGAGGTATCCTTACAGGTACCGGAATGGGTATTATAATTATCGGTAACGGTACTACCGCAGGTTCTGATATAATAGCTATGATCATGAAAAAATATCTCGGAATCGGCTTTGCTGCAGGTGTAATGATCTGTGATGCTCTTGTAATGATTTTTTCCAGTTTTGTTATAGGAGTTGAAAAAATGATAGTGACTACTATTTTGCTCTTTATTTCAACCCAAGTTATCGCATTTTTAACCGAAGGACTTAACAGAAAAAAATCAATGATAATTATTACGGACAAACCCAAGGAGGTTTCGGATGTTATACTTGCCGGCATCAATCGTGGTGTAACTGTACTTAAAGGCTACGGTTACTATTCAAAACTTGAGAAGGAAGTACTTTATATAGTTGTTAACAGCTATCAAATAATGACCGCACAAAGACAGATATTGCAGATAGATTCTAATGCCTTTATATCGATAATTGATACTTATCAGGTAATAGGTCAGGGATTTACTTTCTTTAATTCTGATAATAAAAAAATAAAGATTTCTTCCTCAGATGATTTTTTTACGAAGATTTTTTTAGATTCTTTACGACCACATAACTATTCTTACTTTTTATATTTTTTTACTTTAATAATTTCCGATCGTGAGATCGGGATCGAGTTTTATCTAATAAATATTAAAAAGTGCCGACAGCTATCATACAGCCATCGGCACTTTTTGATCATGTCAAGTATTTTTTTATGTTTAATCTTTAAAAAAATTATATATGAGCAACTTTATATAGTAAATATTACATCAATTTTTTTATTAAATGATTGATACGATTTGTTATCACTAAGTTTTTTGATACGGAAAATAAGGTATTAATAAGGCTTTGCTTATTTTAATTTGACATTGGATTTTTCTCTTTCGTAAAAGAACATATACTGCTGTAAAACACCCGCATATCCTTTATATCTTTCCATGGGAAATGTTCCGTCATAATGATTATTCAATATTTTTTCCACCCATACATCTATAGGAAACGCTCCTATCCTATGGTAGCCGAATAATAATACACAATTTGCCACCTTAACTCCCACACCTTTAAATTCTTTTAATTTTTCCAGCAATTCCTCATCCGATAAATTATCCGAATCATAGAGATCTACACCGTTTTCAATCACATCCCTTGCCGCTGCACGAATATACGGAAGTCTGTAACCGAGTCCGCAGGTCTCAAGTACCGTATCGTCGGCGCTCAGAATCTCTTGCGGTTTCGGAAAGGCATATATCCTATCATCTATCTCTTCACCCAAATTCACAGCCATTTTTTCTATTGATGATTTTATAGCCGGAATACTTTTTCTTTGCGAGATTATAAATGATACCAACATTTCCCACTTATCCTGTCTTAATATCCTTATACCTTTGGAATATTCACAGGCTTTTTGCAAATATACATCATTTTCATCAAGATCATCGATATAGATGCTGTAATCGGTATCTATATCAAAATAATCTTTCCATATTTTGTTATAATCTTCTTCACTGCAATCAAGCTCATAAGTATTTATATCTTTATTGTCTATAAGCTTTTGGATCCGCAAATGTTTGTTATTCGCAATAAGATCATAACTTCCATCATCTGTTTTATTAAACCTGAAGACCTGACCGCTATCCGCGATCTTTCTCATATCCAGATATTCTGAACTTATTTTAATCATTTCTCTCCTAAAACTTTCAGATCTGAGATTCCTTATACATTACACACTTATCGACAAATCTTTTTGCCATATTTACATTAGTCCTCAGATATATATGAGGATAACCTGCAAAAAGATTATCTTTAGCATGTATACAATCCCATTCTTTTGATTTATTTGCTTTTACCGCATGACAGGACCTACCGTTATTCTCACTGTCCCAATAATGAAACTCATGGGCTCTGAAGCTTTCTTTAACCTTAAGCAGCATATTGTCTTCACAGGCACTTACCTCTATATATCCGAATCTTTGAAGCTTTCCTGTAGGAAAGGTAAGTCCTTTTATCACTCCTACAAGCTTGTAAATATTTTCTTCTTTGTCCTTCATTTCCTCGTGCAGGTACATATAACCTCCACATTCTGCTATAGTCGGAACTCCTTTGTCTATAGCATTTTTTATCGACTCACACATTGAAGAGTTCTCTGATAGCTCTTTACCGTATCTTTCAGGATAGCCTCCCGGGATCCATAATCCGGATATATTTTCCGGAAGCTTTTCGTCATGTAAGGGACTGAAAAAAACTATCTTTGCTCCCAAGCTTTTCAATAATTCCAAATTGTCTTCATATATAAATAAAAAGGCCTCATCTTTAGCAACTGCCAATCTAAAACTGTTTTCGTATTCCGCCTCATTATAGGAAAGATTTTCAAACTTATCCCTCCCGGATTTACCTATTTCTGAGAGCAAAAGATCTATATCCACGGTAGTTTCAAGTATCTTGGATCTTTTTTCAAGTATTTTCACGGTTTCGGTAACGTCATCCGGTGTATAAAGCCCCAAATGCCTGCTCTCGACCATAAAAGCTTCATTTTCATCTAAGTAACCAAGAATTGTAAAACCGGTATGTTTTTCCAAATATTTTTTTATATCGGTATATTCTTCTTTATTTACTTTATTTACTATGACTGCTTTTACAAACTCATCATTATACTCTGCAAGATATTCGGATAATTTCATATAATTATCTTTAGATACCACCATAATAACATAAGAATCAAGTTCTTTTGCAACAGAATATGCACTTGCTCTGGGTTCTTCTTTATATATTCCGGAAAAATACCCCATGGCAGCCTCCGTAACAGCTATATCCGCTCCTTTTGAGTAATGTGCAAATTGCTTTTTCAGTTCATCCTTTTTTAGATCGGGTTCTAAAAAATACGGTTCCAGATTTATGCAAACTCTTTCTGCCGCAATAGTGTGATACATAGGATCGATATAGTCCGGTCCTGTCTTAAAAGCAGCGACATTTATGCCTCTTTTTTTTAATGCTGCTATAAGACTGCTGCAAATTGCAGTCTTTCCGCTATGCGAATCCATAGCGCTTATCATTATATTATTGTACATTTCCTTAACCTTTTATACTTGCGATCAATACCGGATTTTTAGCATCGAACATTGTATAATTCATAACTCTTTTTGTATTTGATACCGAAACTACTACTATATCTGTCTTGCAACCGAGAGTCTCGTAATACTTACAAGCCTCATTTATCTCCGCTACACTTTCCAAAGAAACGGCGGTGACCACTACCCTTACTTTAGGATTTTTTTCAAAAACTATCTTCAAGATGTCTCTCAGTTTTCCTGTGGTTCCACCTATAAATACGGCATCCGGTGCTTCAATTTCTTCCATTGATACACTTGCTTCACCCTTGATCACTTCGACATTATCAAGTCCGAATTTCTATATTCTTGTAAATAAGATCTGCCGCTATGGTCTTCTTTTCTATGGCATATACCTTGCCCTTGGGAACATTCATTGCCATCTCAATACTTACCGACCCTGTCCCTGCACCTACGTCGTAGCAGATATCTTCACTTGAAAGTCCGAGTTTTGCCACCGATAAAGCTCTTATTTCGGATTTGGTCATCGGGACTTTATCTCTTATGAATTCGTCATCTTCTATACCAAGTGTCATATGCATCGGACTTGCATTTTGATTTATAATGATCATACTGCATAGTTCAAGAAATTTATGTTCTTTAAAGTCCGCTACTTTTCCGTAACATAACACTTCTTCAGGATAAGACATATTCTCACCTATGTATATATCACAATCCTCAAAGCCCTTATCAATAAGCTCGCTTATAATATCCGAAGTTTCCATACCTCCCGAACTGATAACGAATACTTTTTTATTTGTTTTAAGCTCATGAGCAAGATGTCCCGTTCTTCCGTGTAAGCTTACTATCTTCATATCATGCCATGAAATATTGTATCTTGAAGCCAAATATGATATTGAAGATATGCTTGGAACTATCTGCATATCAACTTTATGTAATATATTCTCACTGTTCTTAGCCATAGCTTCTATATGTTTATAAAGGCTTTGTGTCCCGCTGTAAAAACCGGTATCTCCGCTCATTAAAACTACAGCACTTGAGTCTTGTGAGTTTTCAAATTTCTCTTTTATAAAGTTAATAATATCAATAGTCTTATATGACTTAAATGATGTATATTCCTTGCAGTTTTTTTCTTCTTTTCTGATCTCATCGCTAAGTTCCAGCATCCTGTCGGAGCCGGCAACTATAATATCTGCATCAGATATCAGTTTTCTTGCTTTTGCATTGACATATTCCATACTTCCGGGACCTATACCTACAATGCTTAGTTTATAAGGTCTGCCTGCTTTGTCATCTCTGCCTTTATCCTGATTATTATCGGAACACATTGTCAATATATCCTTGTAATTTTCAATATTATGTCTTTTTGCGATATGCTCTATCGCTTCCTCTTCACTTATACCTTTGTCATTTTGAGGAAGTGCAACTATTATCGGATATACACCCGCCTGTTTACAAGCTTCTATCTTTTCGTCAAAACCACCGTTGTTACCGGTCTGCTTGCTTACCATATATTTACAATTATATTCTTCCATAAGTGCGATATTAAGTCTTTCGCTGAAAGGTCCCTGCATCGCTATAATGTGCGACCCCTCAAGACCTATATCTTTGCAGGCATTTATTGACTCGACCGCAGACAGTACTCTAGCATACACTCTGCTAAGATCCAGCTTTTTATATTTTGCTATCTCTTTACTTCCGGTAGCCACGAAGACATTGCCCTCGCATGTAGTAAGGTAATCTACAGCCTCATCAACGCTTTTGACCAATTTATAGTCTTCACTATCAATATCAGTAATATTTCTAAGTACCCTTATATATTCTATTTCGTTTTGCTCACAAGCGGACTTTATATTTTCTTTTACCACAGTAGCAAAGGGGTGGGTCGCATCATACACCACTGAAATATCAAGTGCTTTAAACCCGGCACTCATCTCATCAATATTCATTCTTCCTTCAAGAACTTTTACAACTTTAAGTTCTCCGAGTACATCACTTCCGTATTCGCTCGCAACCGAAACGTATGCCGGTATTCCAAGAAGCTCGCAAGCTATTGCAAGCTTTCTTCCCTCTGTGGTACCTCCGAATATAAATACATTACTCATATCTGTAACCTCTTGGTGTAACCATCTTCTTACGTATTTCCATTGTCTGAGAATTACCTATAAATACGGTTGTAAACATATTTACACCTGTTTTTTCAAGCTCTTCAAGGCTTAGTACTTCCTGTCTTTGCCCATCTCTTCCTATATTTTCGACCAATCCGCATACTGTATTCTTATCCTTATATTTCATAAGGATATTGCAGGCTTTGCTTAAATAATCGGATCTTTTCTTACTTGAAGGGTTATATAAACAAATTACAAAATCCCCCTTAGCCGCAAACTCAAGTCTTGTTTCTATCTTCTCCCACGGAGTTAGAAGATCGCTCAGGCTTATAACAGTAAAATCATGTATTAAAGGTGCTCCAAGAATACTTGCACCCGAAAGTACGGCAGATACCCCTGCAACTATCTCTATTTCAACATCCTCATCGCCTGCTATCTCATACATAAGTCCCGCAAGTCCGTATACTCCGGCATCACCCGAGCATACCAATGCAACACTTTTACCGCCTTTTGCAATATCGAGTGTAAGTTTACATCTGTCCACCTCCTGTCTCATAGGAGTATTTATATATTCCTTATCCGGAAAATACTCTTTTATTATATCCGTATAAACTGTATAACCTGTTATTACATCAACTGCTTTAAGTACATTTACAGCCTCTATAGTCATTTGTTCATAGGCTCCGGGTCCGAAACCTACCACATATATCTTATTCGACATCTTGATTTTGTCGCCTCCTTTTAATTATTTACTTTTTTAAAATCTTTTTAATCTTTAACGATTATCAAACTATAATAACTTGCATCATCTCCAATTTCATCCAAACTCTCATATATCTTTTCATCCGGCATACCGCACTTTGAAATAGCATAAGCTTTTTTACCTCTTTCTTTCAAAAGTTCTCTGAGCTTGGATACCTGCTTGCCTGCCTTCATGTAGATCCTGGTCCCTTTGTGACCGAGATCTTTTTCCAAATCGTACGAAGAGGCAATTATGTGGATACTTTCTTCTCTTTCCCCAAGACTTATACCCATTCTGGCTGCCGAAGCACAAAATGAAGTTATACCCGGTACTATTTCAGCTTCATATCCGTCTTCTATTAAAAGTTTATACATATACATAAATGTTGAATATACCGATACATCTCCGAGTGTCAGACAGGCTACATCCTTGCCTTCATCCAACTTTTCTTCTATCTCTTTTACTGCCTGCCTATACGCCTTTTCCCTTTTCTCCTCATCCTTTGTCATAATGAGTTTAAGCGGAAGGTATTCTTTTTTATCAATATCCTCATAGGCTGCCTTAGCTATATCAAATGCTGTCGCATTGTCCGGAGCAGCAACTACCGGACAGGATCTTAAAAGTTTAAGTGCCTTAAGAGTAAGCAGATCCGGATCTCCGGGTCCTACTCCTATTCCATAACATTTTGCCATAATTATTTCCTTTATATAAAAAATGATTAGTTTTTAAGTTCTTCTTTATAGAATTCCACAAACTGTGTATATCCTTGTAAGCTTAATTGTTCTTTTTGGAATTTCTTATTCTTATTCATCACGGTTACCAGTACAGTCTGACCTTCTTTTCTGTTATCATCGGCTTTTTTAAGTATCCCGATAAATCTTTCATTATCGATCCCCTTTTCATAAAGATACACCTTCTTAACAGCTTCTTTTTCCGGCTCGAAATCCATCTCGGCAAGAATAGTAACGATACGCTCAAAGCCTATGGAGAATCCGCAAGCAGGTACTTCCCTGGAACAGAACTTCCCTATGACCTTATCATATCTTCCGCCTCCGGCAACCGATCCCGAAAAACCTTTCATGCTGACTTCAAATATAGTTCCGGTATAGTAACCCATTCCTCTTACAAGGCTTGCATCAAAGATTATATCAAAATCCGCAGTCTTACAATTTTCAACTACTTTTATTATAGTTAAGAGACCGTCTATACAATCTTCAGGTAAGAAATCCTTAGTATTATCTCGTATAAATTCAAGCTTAAAATTATTATCCGAACTATTTCCAGTTTATTTATTATATTAATATAATTGTCAACCTTGTCATTATCAATACCAAGTTCTGTAAGTTCTTTTTTTACTCCCTCTATACCTATCTTATCTATCTTATCAAGAATGATAAATACTGAGGTCATATCCCTATCTTCTATACCGCTTGCCTTTACCAATGCGCTTAATATATTTCTGTCATTTATCCTGAGAGTGAATTTATTTTTAGGGCAAAGTTTTGAAAGCACTCCGGTGGTCGCAAGTATAAGCTCTATTTCAGCGGCATTGGTCGCATCTCCAAGTATGTCTATATCACACTGGGTAAATTGTCTGAATCTTCCTTTTTGAGGTCTTTCCGCTCTCCATACGGAACCTATTTGCAATGATTTAAAAGGACTTATGAGCTTGTCGCTGTTATTGGAATAATACCTTGATAGAGGTACCGTAAGGTCGTATCTAAGTCCCGCATCAACCAGATCATTTTCTTTTTCTGCACTCTCTAAGTTAAGTTTTTCTCCTCTTTTTAATATCTTAAATATGAGCTTTTCATTATCTCCGCCTTGACCTCCGGTAAGATTGGATATATCTTCAAGTGCGGGGGTCTCTATTCTGTTGAAACCGTAACTCTTATATGAACTTTGTATAATACCCAAAAGATATTCCCTAAGCTCCATTTCCTTAGGTAAAATATCCTTCATGCCTGTCATACTTTTTTTAACAAATGCCATATTTTTCTCCTTTTAAAGCTTGTAATAATGTAACTTTGACGGATTCATCCGAACTGTCATGGTGATCTATAAAAATAATATCCGGCTTTTCATAAGATCCGAAAACCCGGTAGTCAATATAAGCATAAAGTTTTTATGCTGTATATATGTAACGATTTATGCACATTCCGGAAAGTACTTTTATTTCTTACTTATGAAGCTACCTGATAAATTAAATATTTTCTTTATTTTTAATTATGTCTTCTATTCTTTCAATATACAAATTGGGATCTTTTACATTCTCAAGTCTCATAGCCTTACCGTCCTTTATACCGGTCAGTTTAGAACTTGCTCCGGCTCCGCAGGCAATAATATCCTGCTTTTCTTCCATTATCAGAATATTATATATACATTCTATGCCGGGTTTACTGAACCCTATATTCTCATAATTCCCCGCCATGTTTTTTTGCCTGTACAAATAATACGGTTCAAGCCCCAGACTGCTGCAAAATTCATGACTCAACTTAAAACTGTCACTCATTATCTTATTCGCAATATGCATGTATTTTTCATCCCGGTCGTTGAGCCTTGCCGCTCTTTTTACAGCCAGAGAATGTATGGTCAGTGACTCGGGATCCAGTTTTTTTATTTCTTCAAGGGTATGCTCAACTTCTTTTACCCCCTCACCGGGAAGTCCCAATATTATATCGGTATTGATATTATCAAATCCCAGATCTCTTGCCATAACGAAGCTTTCGATTATCATATCTACGCTGTGATATCTTCCTATTTTATCCAGAGTACTTTGGTTCATAGACTGGGGATTTATCGATATCCTCGTTACACCCATTGACTTTAATACCTTTAATTTATCTTCACTTATACTGTCCGGTCTTCCGGCTTCGACCGATAGTTCCAACAGGCTTTCGGTATCAAATTCCTCTCTTACACAGGAAAGTATTTCTTTAAGTTCATCCGCATCAAGTGAGGTTGGGGTCCCTCCTCCCATATATACTGTTTGAAGCTTTCTGTAAGCATTGGCTTTTGCAACCGCCTTAAGCTCCTTACACAGAGCTTTAACATAGTCTTTTTTACTATGCTGCCATGCCTTTATAGGATAGGCTGAAAATGAACAGTAGTAACATATACTGGGACAATACGGTATACCTATATACAGACTGTAATTATCTTTGTAATATATATTATCCAGTATTTTTTTTTCTTTTGATGCTACCTTATAACTTAGTTCTATCTTTTCATCGGACATAAGATAGGTACTCTTTAAGTTCGTGTGTATTTCTTCTTTATCGGCTCCCCTGTCAAGCATATTAAGTACTATCTTTGTAGGTCTTATACCCGTTAATGTACCCCAGGGAAGTTGTGTGCCGGTATGTTCAAAAAATATATCGTAAAGATTTCTTTTAAGTATATTTTTTACTTCATATCTGCTAAGTAAAGCATCTATTGTGAACTTATGTTCTTTATCGGGATATACTACTTTTCCCACATACAGCTCTTTCTTTTTTTATATTACATGAAAATATGACTTTCTCTCCGGCGGTATATATGTATGATACACTCGGATAGAAAGCCATACATAGCTCTCTTATATCTTGTTCATATGGAAAATCATCCAACAATATAGCTATCATTTGTCTTTGCCTTACAGATACCTGCGTATCTCATTATATTTCTTCTCATCACCTATAGTTGTTTTTCTTTCATGTCCCGGCAGCACCAAAACATTCTCATCCAACAAGAAAAGTTTTGAAAGTGAAGCTATCATTTCATCGTGATTGCCGCTATACAGATCACATCTGCCGTAAGTATGATAAAACAATGTATCACCCGATATAAGAAGTTCTTCATCTTTTATATAAAAGCACACCGAACCCTCGGTATGACCCGGAGTATGAATAACTTCGATTTTCTCACCGAGGAACTCCAGATCGCTGTAGTCATTAAAGTATTCATCTATATCTATTTTTACTTCTTTTCTTAAAAATCTATCCGAAGTATTTTTAGAAGGATCCGAGAAAAGTTCCCTTTCTTTTTCATAACCGTATACCTTTATATTATAATGCCTTCTTACATCATCGACTGCCATTATATGATCGAAATGCCCATGTGTCAGCAAAACAGCCACAGGTCTTAAACCATTAGAGTCTACGGTCTCTGTGATCTTTGCAGCATCATCGGCAGGGTCTATGATAAGACAATCTTTTGTATTTTTATTATATAATATGTAAGTATTTGTACTTACAGGTCCGAGCACCAGATCTATATATTCCAAATTTTTCATACAGTACCTCCTTTTGCTTTGATTAAGTAAACTAACTTGATGTTCTTTCTATATCGATAACACCGGATATTTGCCTTATTTTTTCGGATAAGGTATGCAGCTCTCTGGTTCCCTTGGTTTCAAATTGCATGGCTATAGTTGCAAGCCCCTGTTTATTGGTCCTGATATTGACAGATTTTATATCTATACCTTTTTCGGTAAATACCTTGGATATATCAACAAACATACCTATACGATTATTCGCATATATTTTGATCTCTACCTGATACTTTCCTACCGATGCATCTTCTTCGGTATTTTGCCATTCGGCAGGTATAAGCCTTACCCTTTCTTCTTCCGGAAGAGATATTATATTGATACAATCCGTTCTGTGAATTGAAACTCCACGACCTCTTGTAACAAAACCTACTATCTCATCTCCCGGGACCGGAGAACAGCACCTTGAGAACCTTACTGCAAGATCGTGCATTCCTCTGACAACGATCCCGCTCTTTGACTTGTTCTTGGTATCCTGCTCAACTGCCTTATAGCTTTCAGACGATATTCCTTCTATTATTTCAGTATCGGTAATGTTCTTTTTAGCCTGTTTGTTCTTTTCTTCAACCATCTTGTTGATGATCTGACCTTCTTTTATGCCACCGTGACCAACACTTGCAAGTACGGCATTCCAATCTCTGAAGGCGTATCTTTTCATTACCTTTTCCTGATATTCGGGTTTATTGATATCGGGTAAATTGATCCCCTTTGCCTTACAATATTTCTCTAAAAGTTCTTTACCCTTTATTATATTATCTTCTTTCAGCTCCGTTTTAAACCACTGATTGATCTTATTTTTCGCCTGAGTGCTTTTTACGATATTAAGCCAGTCTCTGCTCGGTCCTTTTGAGTTTTGAGAAGTAATTATTTCCACTCTGTCTCCGTTATGGAGTATATAGTCTTTATTGACCAATTTTCCGTTTACTCTGGCACCTATCATTTTATTACCTACAGCTGAGTGTATCGCATAGGCAAAATCTATAGTTACAGAGCCCTTCGGAAGGTTTTTAACATCTCCCTGAGGGGTAAAACAATATACATTGTCTGTAAACAGATCCAGATCGCTTTTTATAAAGTTGAGGAACTCTTTATTGTCTGCGGTATCCTTTTGCCACTCAAGGATCTGTCTGAGCCAATTCATTTTGGCATCTTCAGCTCCCGCAGCCACTTTACCGCTTCCGCTCTCTTTATATTTCCAGTGTGCAGCAATACCGAATTCGGCAGTTTTATGCATTTCCTTCGTTCTTATCTGTATCTCGAACGGTTGACCGTTATCGGCTATCAATGTTGTATGCAAAGATTGGTACATATTCGGTTTGGGCATTGCTATATAATCCTTAAACCTTCCCGGTATAGGCTTATAAAGCTCGTGGATCACACCCAATGCGGCATAACAGTCTATAAGGGTATCCACTATGATCCTTACGGCAAAAAGATCGTATATCTGCTCGAGGTCTTTGTTCTGGCTAACCATTTTTTTGTATATTGAAAAGAAATGTTTAACTCTTCCGTTGATCTGTGCTTCGATCCCGGCTTCTTTAAGATTACTTTGTACATGTAAGACGATATCGTGCACAAAGTCCTCTCTTTGTTCTTTCTTAAGAGTTATTTTCTCAACCAGATCCTCATATATATCAGGCTTAAGATATTTAAGTGCAAGATCATCGAGTTCGACCTTGATTTTTGAGATACCGAGTCTTTGAGCTATGGGTGAATATATGTCCAAAGTCTCCCTTGCTTTCTCCTTTTGCTTTTCGGGCTTCATATATTGTAAAGTTCTCATATTGTGAAGTCTGTCCGCCAATTTTATCAATATGACTCTTATATCCTTAGCCATGGCAAGAAACATTTTTCTTAAGTTTTCCGCTTGTAATTCTAATTTGTCCTTATCCCATGAAAGTTGTGTAAGTTTTGTAACTCCGTCTACAAGGTTAGCCACTTCAACTCCGAACATATCCTTAAGCTCGTCATAAGTAAACGGTATCCTCAACAACATCATGTAATATTCCCGCTATGATACTCTCTTTGTCAAGTTCCAGATCCGCCAATATTTTCGCAACACAAAGAGGGTGAATTATATATGGTTCACCTGACTTTCTCTTTTGATCTTTATGTGCTTTATCAGCTAATTCATAGGCTTTTTCGATCATGCTGATATCATCGGAAGGATGATATCTTCTTATAGCTTTTATTAATTCGTCATACAGATACTCCTTAGATACGAAATCATCCGGCTTATCTATAACTATATCATCAAAATTCCTCATAGATATAACACTATCACCTGTTGCCATATTTCCTCTCCTAACTGTCTGCCCTTTTCAGAATATATGAGAGTAATTATAATTATTTTTATATAAAAATGCAATATTTCTTCCACTTATCCTTGAAATAGGTTATAATTAAAAAATATATTAAATCTTTTTTGGAGGAGCTAAGTATGTATCAGCAACGCAACGTTTTAGATAATGTATTTTATTTAGGATCAAGCGACAGAAGACTTAATCTTTTTGAAAATGCTTTTCCCGTTCCGAACGGCATATCCTATAACTCTTTTCTTGTCGTAGATGAGAAAACGGTTTTACTTGATATGGTAGATAAGTCCGTAAGTAAAGCTTTTTTTGAAAATCTTGAACACGCACTTGGAGAAAAGAAGCTTGACTATGTGGTGATCAACCATATGGAGCCCGATCACACAGCAACTTTGGAGGAACTTGTATACAGATATCCTGAAGTGACTATAGTCGGCAACGCCAAGACATTTACCTTTATAAAGCAATTTTTCACATTTGATATAAGTAATAAGACCTTAGAGGTAAAAGAAGGAGCAACTCTTTCTTCCGGACAGCATACATTTTCTTTCTATATGGCACCTATGGTTCACTGGCCTGAAGTCATGGTCACATATGAGCATGAACATAAAATGCTTTTCTCAGCTGATGCTTTCGGTACATTCGGTGCTTTAAGCGGAAATATTTTTGCCGATGAATATGACTATAAGAGCGAATGGCCTGGCGAAGCAAGAAGATATTATTCAAATATAGTAGGTAAATACGGTCCTCAAACTTTAGCATTGCTTAAAAAAGCCGCTAATCTTGATATAAATTATATCTGCCCTTTACACGGTCCTATATGGAGAGAAAAAGAAGGTATTGCGTGGATCATGGACAAATATTCACATTGGGCGGGATATGTTCCCGAAAGTGATGATGTTGTCATCTTCTACGGCTCTATATACGGAGGTACCGAAGATGCTTCCAATCATCTGGCTGCGGAACTTGCCAAAAGAGGAGCAAGGAATATTAAAATGTATGATGTTTCCACTATCGATCCTTCTTACATGGTTGCAGAGGCTTTCCGTGCTAAGAAATTGGTATTTGCAGCTTCTACCTATAACTTGGATATATTCCCTAAAATGGAGATATTGATAGACGATCTGATAGCACACAGCCTTCAAAATCGTGTGGTTGCTCTTATGGAAAACGGTTCATGGGCTGTAACTGCCAACAAGAAGATGAAAGAACTTATTTCAAGCATGAAAAATATGACTATACTTGAAGAGACAGTAAGTATTAAATCATCTCTTAAAGCAGAACAAATGCCTGAAATAGAAAAATTAGCCGAGGCTATAATTGCCGCTAATTAAATTTATTGTTTGAAAATTTAGTATATCTGTCTAAAAAAGCTGTCGCATCAAGGAATACTTGCTGCGACAGCTTTTTATATATCAGCTGATATTATTTATATCTAAATCTCCGGCTCTATCATTCCGTAAGTATCATCATGTCTCTTATAAACTACATTGACCGCATTAGTCTCTGCATTTAAAAATACATAGAAATTGTGGTTAAGAAGTTCCATTTGTAAACATGCTTCTACAGGATCCATAGGCCTAACATTAAACTTCTTGGTTTTAACTATTCTGATATCTAAGCTCTTATCCTCTGAATCGTCATTTAAGAAATATTCTGTAAATGACTGTACGCTATGCTTTTTATCTATGAGCTTGCTCTTATATTTTTTGATCTGTTTTTCAATAATATCTTGAACTAAGTCTATGCTCATATACATATCCGGACTTGACTTCTCAGCTCTGATAAGTCCTACCTTGGTAGGTATGGTCACCTCTATTGTCTGCATCTCTTTTTGGACTCCGAGTCTTACTCTGACTTCGGTATCCTCTGTAAAATACTTTGACAATTTACCAAACTTGCTCTCTATTGCAGTTTTGATTCCATCTGTTACCTCAACATGTCTACCTGTAATGTTATAACGCATAATATAATCTCCTTTCGATTAGGATATATTTATTATAGCATATTTTCCATAAATATACAGTATAAAATAAAATTTTACAGCATATTTATTAGGGATTTATCAACTTTTAAATAAGCAAATCATATTGCAAATAAAATTCCTCTGAGTATCCATGATAGTATATTCATATTATACAGGAAATTCAAAAAGAAACTGGATTCTATAGCAGCCAATATATCTCTACCCCATGAGGTACTTAAGCTCACTCCCAGAAACAAAAAGACCATCCATACTATAAATATTGCATATATGAAGCCTCCTACCGCTCCGGCTATTTGGTTCAGCCCGTATATGATAGGTACTTTGGATACTATATCGGACAAATTGACTGCTATCTTAAGTATTATCCATACAAATACAAATACAAGTATAAAACTCAATATTGTGGTTATGATCTTACTTAAAGATTTTCCTATATAGTCCGCAAAATAATCAGCTCCAAGCTGCTGCCAGGTCTGTTTTTGGTTGTTGGCATTTAACACGTTTTTTATTTGCTTTGGAAGTTTAAGCTTTTCTATATATTCTTCCTGCTTAAGAGGGTCATGTTCCATATCTTCATCATACTCCGTAGTTATACCGTTGAGTATTTCTCGTTTGATACTCTTCTCTACATTGGTATGTTTTGATATGAAAGCACTTGTCCACGGAAGCAATAAATTAACTATGGTTATAGTCAGTACCCAAAAAGATACCGAAACCGCAAGTCTTAAAAAACCTTTTTTATGCCAATATAAGGTATTGCCTATCACAAAAAGGAAGACCGTAAGTTCTATGGCATGTTTCAGTAAAAACTCTATCATGGTAAGAAATGCTCACCCTTAAGTATAAGCTGTCCGTCTTTATTGTATCTTGGTGAAAACTTAAATATTTTCTTTAACATAGGAGGTTTCTCCGCATAATCGGCAACTTCCTCTATCATATTCTCAGCTTCAGACTTCGTAAGCTTTATACCTTCAGATTCCATGATCTCAGCTCTTTCATAAAGGGCATGCATACCTTCACCCATGATCGCACAATCTATAGACTGTGCATAATCACTGGCATACTCGGCGAAACTGTCTATATCCATTTCATCTTCATAGTCCGCAGGCTTATTCGAAACCTCTCCTTCACCGCCCAATGCTTTTATACGTCTTCTATCGCTTCTTCTATCTTCATCATCTCCTTGCGGCATTGCTATATCCAGATTCACAGTCTTGTCATAATTAGTATTGTTGATATTAAAACTGTTGGCTTCATCTGCATCTCTTGAGATCGTATAATCTATGTTTTTATCGTTGCCGAAGCTATCTTGCTCATTATAACTTATATTATAATCAAATGAAGGCTCCTTTTTATCATACGCAGCTGTTTCATGATCTTTGATTTCCTGATTCCCGGTATTATAATTATCGGCATATTCCACAGTCGGCATGATCGTTGGGATCGTTACCGGTTTTTCTTCCTCAAATTCCACCTCGGTATCATTACCGTCTACGCTTATGTATGAACAAAGGGTAAATAATTCGGGATCTGCACTTCTTAATTTACCGATTTGAAGAGAATTATCTATAAATATAAATATTGAATCACCGGCATGGTTCTTTATTGTCTTATTAAGCTCACCAAGCATATCAGGATTCAAATCTCCAAGCTCCGTAACTACCAGATTATTACCGTTGATCTGCTTGTATACTGCTTCCACTCCTCTTTCATTGAGCTTCATAGCTTCAACTTTGGAGGCTCTCTTTTTAACGCCTTCCTTTGAATAGATGGATTTAAGTATTTCCTTTGCTCTATCAAGACCGTCTTCAACATTTCTTGATTCGATTATATAGGCATATTTTTTGGTATCCACTATGTCTACTTCTTCAATACTTATATCTGTCGGTTCACTGTTAAGCTCCTTGGCACCTACATCATACATACCTGTATCGCCGTAACTTGATGCGTTTATACTTTGAACTTTTTCTTTCTCCTCTGAAACATCCACAAGTTTATCTATAGGAACTTGCTTTACCAATAATTCATCGGTATGTATACTCGGAGTTTTAACCAGCTCTTTTTCTTCTATACTTACGTTGCTGTTATTATCATCACTTTGAGCATAGTTGTCATAGCTTTGGCTATTATCGGTACTGTTACTTTCAATATTCTGATCCTCGACATAAGTATCCGTATTCTTAGGATATAAACTTGTATACTGATTTACATTTTTGTGAACCTCTTGACTGTTTGCCTGCTTTCCGGGTTTTGAAAAACTTCCCTGTGATGAAGGATAGAGACTGTTATCACTGCTTGCTTTTAATTCCACAGCCCTGTCAACATAATCACCTACACCGAACATCAATATAAGTTTATCACAGGCATTTATACAATCATCGATACGACCCGCTCTGTAATAGCATTCCGCAAGTTCATATAACCACTCTTCATTAAGCTCTTTACTGTTATAATTTTCAAGTGCAAGCAGCATTTGCTCTATAGGAGCATCCTTTGCCTTTAGTATCATATACCTCAGCAAATAAACCCTGCTGTCATCAGCGGCTATAGTGTAAAACTCTTTATAATATTCCTCCGCTTCTTCAATCTTTCCCTCTTTTAATGCCAGACAGGTAAGTCTGTATAACAGATACTTTCCTGAAATAAGTCTTTCATAAGCTAAAAGAAGTATGTTCTTAGCTTCAGAATAATCTCCTATCTTCTCATATACACCGGATACTGTAGACAATAAACTCGCACTGCCCACTCTTCTCCAGTCTATACTATTGGCTATATCTACAGCTTGGTCATAATTATTAGTTTTAGCCAACTCCTTCAGCTGATCCACTCTCTCGTCAAATTCATGTTTATCCATAGCGGTAGCTATCCTTTCTATACATCATACTATATTACAGTATGGTTCTTCCTTCCAATGCCCTAAGTAAAGTGACCTCGTCTATATACTCCAAATCCCCTCCTACAGGAACTCCGCTTGCAATACGACTTACTTTGATCCCGGTAGGTTTAATAAGTTTTGCTATATACATTGCGGTAGTTTCTCCCTCTAAAGTAGAATTTGTAGCTATTATAACTTCCTTTACTTCTTTTTCAAGTCTTTTAATTAATTCTTTAAGTTTTATATCTGCCGGTCCTATTCCAAGCATAGGAGATATGGCTCCGTGAAGAACATGATATACACCGTCATATCTCCCGGTTTTCTCGTATGCAGCCAGATCTCTGCTGTTCTCTACGACCATTATCACTTCATGGTCTCTGGACTTACTTTTGCATATAGGGCAGATTTCTTCATCTGTAAGCGTATAGCATTCAGAACAATATTTTATGTTTGACTTGGCAAGTGATATAGCGCAGATCAAATTTTCCACCTGTTCATTCGGCATATTTATCATATGAAACGCCATACGTTGAGCCGATTTGGCACCGACCCCCGGCAACTTGGCAAGTTCTTCAATAAGCTTAGTTATATGATTACTGTAGTATTCCATAGATTAGAACGGTAAGCCTCCTAAGCCTCCTGTAAGCTTGTTCATGTTATTTTTATTATATTCTTCCATCTTACGAAGTGCTTCATTGCATGCAGCCATAATAAGATCTTCAAGCATCTCAACATCATCCGGATCTACCACATCCTTATCAAGGCTTACTTTTGTGATCTCTTTCTTTCCGGAAACAACTACGCTTACGGCACCTCCACCCGCACTTGCTTCAAACTCCATGGATTCGAACTCCTTAGCCTGTTCCTCCATCTGTCTTTGAAGCTTTTGTGCCTGCTTCATAAGATTATTCATATTTCCGGGCATCATGCCGCCTTGAAAACCACCGTGTCTTGCCATAGTATACTCCTTTATTCTTCAATATCTATATCATATTTTATAACTTCGGACAGTTCATCTTTTGTAACATATTCTTTTTCAACTCTGTCCTTAGATTCTACACATATTATATCAAAATTCAATTCTTTTTCGTAAATCTTAAGTGTATATGTTTTAAGTTCATTAATAAGCTTTTCTTTATCACAAAGATTATACAGTGTTTTTTCATTAAATACTATATTTATAACATCTTCTTTCGCTTCTATATAGGTATTTTTTAATTTTACCGCATTTACTGTACTTATATCATCAAGGATCTTAAACCAGTCTTTTTTTACAAGTTGATAATCTTCATAGCTTGACTTTGAAAGTTCTATTCTTTCGGTTTTTTTTACGGTCTCCTCGCTTTCATCTGTCGGCTGTGTGATTTTAATCGTAGAAGCTGAAAAATCCACACTTGAGAAATTAGCCAATCTGTCTTCCAGCTTCGATATCCTTTCGTATAAACTGTCCGTATTCGAATCCATGACCGGGGTACATATCTTAATAAATGCAAGTTCCGTAAGAACTCTTTTTGAAAGATTATTTTTCAGATCGTTAAGCAACTGAGAAAATATCCTGATATAGCGGTTTAGACTCTCTTTATTCAAAAGCCCCGATGTATATCTCATGATCTCAATATTATCTGCGGACACATCTATGATACCGTCCACATCTTTGCTTACCTTAAGGAGCAAAAGGTTTCTGAAATACCAAAGCATATCCGTTACAAATTGAGACAGATCCCTTCCCTGCATACATATATCGTCAAGCATCAGCAAAAGATCAACGGTATTATTCTCTATTATCTTTCTGCAAATATTATCGAAGACCGTCATATCCACTGTTCCCAGTATATCGAGTATGTTATCATAAACTATAGGTTCATCCGGGTAGTAAGCCCTGCACTCTTCCAACAGGCTTAAGGCATCTCTAAGAGCACCGTCCGAACATCTGGCTATATAATCCTTTGATTTCTCATCAATATTTATATTTTCTTCTTTACACACCTTATCCAGCTGTGCGGCTATTGTGTTTGATCCTATTCTTTTGAGATCGAATCTTTGGCATCTTGAAAGTATAGTTATAGGTATTTTGTGTACTTCCGTAGTAGCCAATATAAATATAGCATAGTCCGGAGGTTCCTCCAAGGTCTTAAGAAGTGCGTTAAATGCTCCGGTAGACAGCATATGTACCTCGTCTATTATAAAAACCTTGTATTTACCGGATGTAGGAGGATAATTAAGTCTTTCTTTTATTTCTCTTACATTGTCCACTCCGTTATATGAAGCGGCATCCATTTCCACCACATTTATAGATGCATCTTTTAATATTTCAAGGCAGTTCTCGCATTTATTGCAAGGATTACCGTTCTTCGGATCTTGACAATTTACCGCTCTCGCCATGATTTTTGCCATACTTGTTTTACCCGTACCTCTTGTACCGCAAAACAAATACGCATGAGCCACTCTACCGGATACGATCTGATTTTTAAGCGTTTTGGCTATTGCGTCCTGACCAACGACTTCGTCAAAATCCTTAGGACGCCACTTTCTGTAAAGTGCTGTATATGACATATCTAACTCCTAAAGATTTTTTAAGAATCTCCAAAACTTATACCCACAAGTCTGGCTTCTTTTATTATCTCGGATTTTGGGTCTACCTGCTTTATTTTAGCTGCGATATCCGAAAGTTCCACAGCTACTATCTTTTCACCTTGAATTGCCACCATCTTTGCGAAATCTTTGTTGTGTATCATTACGGCAGCCTTGGCACCGAGCCTTGTTGACAATACTCTGTCATATGCACTCGGCTCTCCTCCTCTTTGCATATGTCCGGGCACTGTCACTCTTATCTCATGTCCCGTAAGACCGAATATTTTATCTCCGACCTCATAGGCTACAGAGGGGTAATTACTAAGTTTTCTTTTTATTTTCAGCTCTTTTTTGGTAAGCCTTACATCTTCTATCGACATGGCACCTTCCGCAACCGCAAGTATTGAAACTTTTTATTATTCTCTTCTCTTTTTTTGATCGCATTCGCTACAAGATTTATATCATAAGGTATCTCAGGCATAAGTATTATATCGGCACCTCCGGCAAGACCCGCATACAGCGTAAGCCAGCCTACTTTATTACCCATGATCTCAACTATAAATACTCTTCCGTGTGAAGCTGCCGTAGTATGTATATTATCTATCACCTTCGTAGCCACCTCAAGTGCACTGTGAAAACCGAAAGTCATATCGGTGCCGAACAGGTCGTTATCTATGGTCTTTGGCAGTCCTATGATATTAAGACCTTCTTGAGATAAAAGATTAGCTGTTTTTTGACTTCCGTTTCCGCCGAGCACTACAAGACAATCAAGACCCAGTTTGCTGTAAGTATTTTTCATAGCTTCCACTTTATCTATTCCGTCTTCTTCTATTTCTCTGATCCGTTTAAAAGCTTCTCTGCTGGTTCCGATTATGGTTCCGCCTTGGGTAAGGATACCTGAAAAATCACTTTCCTGCATGATCTTATACTTTTCATGTATAAGCCCCTTATACCCGTCAATAAAACCTATGATCTCAACATCTGTCCTATACAATTTATATAGAGATTTTGCCACTCCACGCATAGTAGCATTTAATGATTGGCAATCTCCGCCACTTGTCAGCATACCTACTCTGAGCATATTCTCTCCCTTATAGTGTTATAACTTTTACCGTATCATAAAAAATTATAATGCAAATATCTGATTTTGTCGACCTTTTATCATGCTGCATTCTTTATAACACAAAAAAAAGACACTCATTGCTGTGCCTTATTTTAACCACACATCTTGCTTCGAATTCTGTTCATAAACGTAACCATGGCAGTTAGCTCTATGACGGCTGTCTTACGGCACATGAAAGATCTCGTTTATTGCTGCTACATTCCTGTCCTGACAAGGTTCGCAAGTTTCCATTGCGTAAGGACCCTCATGTCAACACCACTTACTATGGGCAGCTCTACAAACAAAGACCCTAGGCAAGATATCACCTCTGCTAAAGCGGATTGCAGATACAGGGCACCGCTATCTCCCCGGCTGTGTGGAAAGTTAATTATAAGCTTTTTCACTTTATTTTGTCAAGTTCTTATTATAACAAAGGAGCTAATAACCTGCAGATGATATGAATTATATTAAGTGTCTTTTTTACATATTTATATTTTTCACTTACCTCCTCAGACACATCTAAAAGTTTAAGAAAATCTTCACACATAAAATCTATAGCCTTGTATTTATATAACAAGACCCCATCTTCGAAATTATGATATAAGCTCCTGTAATCAAAATTGATAGTGCCCACTATAGCTGATCTTGCATCTACTATAAGGCTTTTTTGATGTAAAAATCCCGGACTGTATTGGTATATTCTTACACCCGACTTTACCAAGGATGAATAATAAGACTTCGTTACACCGTATATAAATCTCTTATCCGGCACTCCGGGTGTTACTATCCTTACATCCAAACCTCTTTGAGCCGCCATATTGAGTTCTCTGATCATTTCATCGCTTATGATAAGGTATGGTGTGGTTATATACACCGAACTTTTGGCACTCTTTATCAGATTCAGGTAAGCATTCTCACTTAAACTTTCTTCATCAAGCGGACTGTCCGCATATACTTGAACGAATCCCTCTTCTTTTGACTTATAAGGGATCTTTTTAAGAAATTTCCCATAATCTTCATCATCCTTAACCGATGACCACATTTCAAGAAACATTACTGTAAGACTTAGTACGGCATCTCCGGTAAGTTTTACTCCGCTATCCTTCCAGTGGCCGTATCTTTTACTGTCGATAAAATATCTGTCGGCTATATTATACCCTCCGGTAAAACCTACTATCCCGTCTATTACACAGATCTTTCTGTGATCCCTGTTGTTCATGAAAATATTAAAAAGCGGATGAACCGGATTAAATACTCTGCATTTGACTCCTATGGCTTCCATTCGTTTTATAAAGCCCGGGTCTATAAAACCTATACTTCCAACATCATCATATATTATCCTTATTTCAACACCTTTCTTGGCTTTTTTCTTAAGTATAGGTATTATTCTATCGAATATCTTCGCTTCTTCTATGGCATAGTATTCCATAAATATATATTCTTTTGCTTCTTTCAACTCTTTTAACATGGCATTAAGAGCAAGATTCGTTTCGGGGAAAAATTCGACATCGGTATTTTGATATAACGGATATCCGGAATATTTTTTTAAATATTTTGATTGATTAAATAAAAATATATCCTCATCAAAAAGTTTGGACATTATCATCTCATCCTGCTCTTTATATGGCAGAAAATGATGAGACAGGTTATCGAATTTTTAATGATAAATCTTATTGAGTCTTTATGACCGAAAAGCAGGTATATACAGATCCCGAAAATCGGCGCAGAAAGTATGACTATGATCCATGAAAGCTTAAACATCGCATTCTTACTGTTATCATATATTCCCATCGCAAGTATAATTGCGAGTATTCTTACTATAACAGCTGCGATCGCATAATATTCAACCAATATATGACTGATTGTTATGATCCATGCCGCCTGAGCCAATACTGCCAGACCTACGAATATAATCCTGCTAATACTGTTTTTGATCACTCCTTTTTGTTCCGCTCTCATATCCTCACCTATTCCCCTATATTAAAAAATATTTTTATTCTATATTTAGTTCAATACTTTTTGATATATAATATTTAAATCCTTTTTTTGTCGCAATATTTGATAATTTCTTTTTTTACTTTTTCATCTGTTGTATACTCAAGTAAGTATACATCCAAGCCGTATTTTTTTACTTTTATTATATATTCTTCCAGATATTTTCTGTTTTCTTCACTGTTTACTTCAAACTTATCATGCCTAAAATCAATAGTCGTGTATACGCTCTCTTGATTAACTCCTCTTATCAGATCTTTAGATCGGTCTTCTTCTATCATTTTTTTCACAAATACATCTGCACCGTTTATATAAATATCTTTTCCCAAACCATAAAGTTTATTAAGCATATCAATTATAGATCTGTATATTTCTTCTTCGGGATATTGATAATATACATCCGCATTATCTATAAAAAAAGCATCCACTCCCTTATCGCAAAGTTCCTTACCTTTTTCATAGATGTATTCCTGCCATGACTCATCCCTAACATCTACCCACTCTTCTTCATCCCAGTTTTCATATTTTGAGAGTGTCAAATGTTTGAATACTTCATAATTATCTCTGAATTTTTCTATTGAACCTATATTAAGATAAGTTGAGATCCGCTTGTTACCGTTTGATTTTAATTCTTCTATATCCGCTTTGCTAAAATACTCTGCGTCTATGACCAGAAGTTCATAATTTTTAAGTTTAAGAACATCTTCTTTTGCCATGCCTATAACAACAGCATAAGGTTTTGTTATCGCACTGCATGCAGATATAATCAAAACAAATAACATTATTAAAAATAAGATTATTGTATGTTTCTTCAATACTTATCTCCTTATATTGATCTCGTAATAGTATAACATTTACGATAAGATATTATCTACTTTAGATTTTTTTAAAATAAAAGATCCCCGTATTATAGATTCTGTAATAATACGAGGTCTTTTTATTGATTTTATTGACTTTTTTTATTGATTTGATTGTTTAATTTAAGCACTAAAATTCTTTTTAACGATTCATCCAGCCGCTCTTGCGAAATCTCTCCGCTTTTAACAGCTTCAACTAATGATGCATAGGCTCCTTTAAAATCGGTCGTTATCAAAAGCATATCCGCACCTGCATTGAAAGACATCTTAACAGCTTCCTTGATACTGTAGTGATTATTGATCGCTCCCATATCCAAAGCATCTGTAATAATTATTCCTTTGTATTTTAGCTCCTCTCTTAAAAAATCATTCATTATTTTTTTTGAAAGAGATGCAGGAGTATTATCTCCCGTAACATTTGGAAGAGAAATATGGGATACCATAATAAAAGGTACATCTTCATCAACAGCATCCAAAAACGGTACAAGCTCTTCTTTTTTTAGCTCCTCAAGAGTTTTATATGAATAGGCAAAGTCATTATGACTGTCTTCCAAAGTACCCCCATGCCCGGGGAAATGCTTATAACAGCCAAAAACACCCGCCTGTTCCAAGCCTTTAATATACTCCCTTGCCATATTTGATACCATATACGGGTCTTTTCCGAATGACCTGTCACCTATCACCGTATTTTGTGGCTCTGTCAACACATCAGCATCCGGTGCAAAATTCAGATTAAATCCGTATTCACTCAGATAAGTTCCTATCTCCAGTCCCACACGCCTTGCCTTATCGGCATCATTATCTTCTCCCATCTCTTTCATAGTAGGTGTTTTCGGAATATTAAAGTTGTCTTTTTTCTGTAATCTTGAAACAGATCCGCCTTCTTCATCAATTGCTAAAAACACTTTGAATTTACTCTTTTCGATCGCAATCTCCTGCATATTTTTAAGCATTTGTTTTGTCTGCTCCGGACTTTCAAAATTCTGCGAAAAATACAATATCCCTCCGACCGGATATCTTTCAAATGAGTTTTTACTTTGCTCTCCCGCTCTTGTCACCTGCGACATGCCTGTAAGTGCTTCGGGAGTAACAAAAAATAATTGGGCAACTTTTTCTTCCAAAGTCATTTTTGAAATCATATCATCAACTTTTTGAGTCAACACTTCTTCATAAGCGATATCCTTATCTTGCTTCTCTTGACCGCTTTCTTGTATAGCTTTATTTGATATGCTGTTTTTAATAGCTTCATCGCTGTATTGTTCGGTTTCATTTTTGATATGTTCATCTGTAACTTCATGCTTTTCTTCATTTATTATCGAATTATATACATATCCCGTTAGTAAAAAAGTGCTACCTGCAACTACCGATACAATAGCTATAATAATACAAATCTTAATAATAAGGTTATTCTTCATACTCTATCACATAACCCACTTTTCCCAAATAATACGACAGTGCCGGATCGTGTGCCGGATCGTCTCTCTCGTCATTCCACGACCACTCACCCGAAACATTCCAAAGTATCAGATACTTTTCTGCAGTACCGTCTCTGTCATTTCTTGAAGGTTCACCCGGATACCAGTGCTGATATTGCTCGAAATTCTCTCCTGTGATCCAATGTCCGTAACAATATCCGTTATTTATCATTGTATATCCGCCCATCCAAACATAGGTAAGTCCCGCATTTGCTGCCATTTGACTTACAAATTGCATTTCCTGTTCGGATGTTATGGTCACCAGATGTCCGCCATTTTGTATAGCCTGTGCATTTGCCTGAGTCCATGATACATCCGCTTTTACGATCTCATATCTGCTGTCATGTTTCGTACGTTCTATGACCTTGCTGGGAACGAAGCTGCTTTCATTTTGACAGGTATAAGTAGTATCAGCCACCAGACACTGTGTTGTCCTCTGAGCGTAGGCATCTATACTCTGATCTGTAACGTATTCAACACAGTACAGGTCTTTTTGCTCTGTATATATACTTTGTAAAATACCGGACATATCATAAAGATCGTTTATATTCCAATAACGTCCCTTGGTCTGCTCCGCAATATAGGTAAGTCCGTAACTGTCTACATCACCGGCACCTATTATATATATTGGCACAGAAGTGGCAACAGCCAGATTAATAACATCCTGATTACTGTAATAACTTTCGTTATCCTGTCCGTCGGTAAATACGATTACACATTTTGCACCGGGTTGAGCGGACGCATTGCGAACTCCCTCAATACATGCATCGTATAAAGCTGTTCTTCCGTTGGCTGAAAGACTTGCCACACCGTTATTCAACAGAGTAAGATCTCTTGTATAAGAACACATATACATTACACTGTCTTCAAAAGCAAGAAACTCCGCCTGATCACCGTTATTATAATCAAGACTGTTGACAAACTGACTTAAAACGCTTTGAATCTTAGGCATATCCTGATCCATAGAGCCTGACTTATCCGCCACGATATCAATACTTAAGCCCTGATTCCCCTCAAGTTTTTCTATTTTTTTTACTTCACGCTCTATATATGCACCACCTGCTACGGATTCTTTAATTGCAGCTGTGGGAGAAGTTAAGGTAAGTGAAGTATTACCGGAATCCAAGACCTGATAATATACCTTTACCAGCGGATACTCCGAAACATCTGAGGATATATATTTCATAGTAGCCGCACTTTTGTTTTTTGATTTATTTTCCAAGTCTTCATAAGAACCTGTTTTAATTTTTTGTTCTTGTCCGGCTTCTGATTTTGATTTGTCTTTTTTATCTGATTTTTTATCTGCCGATACGGTTTCTTCTTCCAAAGAATCTTCTTGAATCTTGGTAAGCAGTTCCGTGATCTTTTTGTTGTCTTTTAATCTTTCGGGAACATTGCTTAAAATATCTACAGCTTCTTCATGATCTCCTTTATGATAATAAGCTTTAGCAAGCAACAGATAGCCTTGTGACTTTTCAGGATATATTTCAATTGCTTTTCTTGCCTCTTCTATCGCCTCTTCATAATCACCGTTTTCCAAAAACTCTTGAGAACGCTCACAGCTTTTTTCGTATCTGTTTTCAGGAAGATTTTTATTATATAAAAAGAATGCGCTTACCCCGAAAATAACAGACATTAGTAGTAGACCGGCACACATCAGTATCAAAGGAGTATTATTTTTTTTTGCTGTATCAGGTGTCGGCTTTGGCTCTGAGCTATAGTTTTCTTGAGAAAAATATGTTAGCTTATTCGGAGACGATACATCTTGTACATGTTTTACAGTCTCGGCTGAAGCTTTTTTTACATTATGACCCAACGCTACCGTCGCATCTTTGTCTTCATATATTTCATCATCATTTGCTTTGTTATTATCATTTAGTACTTTTTTTCAGTATTATCCGTATCATTATCAAGTGATAATATTTTTTTATGCCACAGCGAGGACAAAACCTTACTGCGTCTTTCTTATCATCAATTTTATTTCCACAGTTTCTGCAAAACATATCCCCCTCCAATTAAGATAGTTTTAATTTTTCCCTTATATGAAAGCAAAAACGGTCTTTGTCGTTGTAGTTTATTCAGACCTATAGCTATGTTATATAATAAATATTAATTTTTTTAGCAATATTTTTTTTATCTTTTCCTTTGTTTTCGTTATTATTTACTAAGTTTTATTGTACTTTTCATAATTATTAAAGAAATCGAATTACTTTTTTTATTAATTTATATCCTTTTTACCTACTGATATATCCGATTCTCTATGTGTGACTTTCATGATCAAAGCTTAATAAGATTTTTGATAAATATTTCAATATCAACTTCTTACTTTAACTTGACAGATCTTTGTGATAATATAAAATACTGTAAATAAAAGATGTATTGTTATGCGAAAGTTCTTATTCTGTCAATGTCACTTTATTTGAAAAGCAATAATTTAAGATCAAAGGATAATTAAAATGTATAATAAAAAACTTAAAGGCAGTATAACTGTACCCGGAGATAAGTCGATCTCTCACAGAGCTGTAATGTTTGCTTCTTTGGCAAAAGGTGTAAGCCATATAAGCGGTTTTCTTAACGGAGCCGACTGTATCTCTACTATTAATTGTTTTAGACAAATGGGCATAGAAATAAATCAGTTAAACGATAAGGTAGTTGTAAAGGGAAAAGGTATGTACGGTCTCAGTCGACCTGCTAAAGAACTATATTGCGGAAACAGCGGAACAACCGTAAGATTACTTTCCGGTATTCTTTGCGGACAAAAATTTTCTTCATCCTTAAACGGTGATGAATCTATTCAAAAAAGACCTATGGCAAGAGTGATCGATCCCTTAAAAAGTATGGGGGCGAATATAGGTTCACTTAATGATTCTTGTAAAACTCCTCTTTTTATAGAACCTTGCTTTATGCACGGCATTTATTACAAATCTCCTGTGGCAAGTGCGCAGGTGAAATCCGCAATATTACTTGCCGGACTTTATGCCGAAGGTGAAACAACTGTAGAAGAAATATACAAATCCCGTGACCACACTGAACTTATGCTTGAGAGTTTCGGTGCCGGTATCACATCCGATGATCTACGTGCTTCGGTTTCAAGAACGGATGAACTTTTTGCAACCGATATAACAATTCCCGGTGATATATCTTCTGCCGCATTCTTTGGTTGCTGCACTTATATGCCCCGGTTCCGAGCTTCTTATAAGGAATGTTGGAATCAATCCTACAAGAAGCGGTATACTCGAAGTCCTTCAAGACATGGGGGCTGATATAGAAACAGTTGATACATATACCGCAGGATCAGAACCTTGTGCGGATCTTCTTGTAAGATATTCCAAGTTACACGCTACGACCATAGGAGGAAGTATGATCCCCAGACTGATCGATGAGATACCGGTGATTGCCATCGCAGCAAGTGTGGCGGAGGGTACTACTGTGATCAAAGATGCCGCTGAACTTAAGGTCAAAGAGTCTGATAGGTTAAAGGTCATGAGCGAGGAGCTTACAAAACTCGGAGCCAAGATAAAAGCTACGGATGACGGTCTTATAATCGAGGGCGGGAACAGTCTCAGAGCCGCAACTATAAACTCATATAAAGACCACAGAATTGCCATGAGTTTTTATATTCTCAATACCTTACTTGAGGAAGAGCTTAAAATAACGGATTCAAATTGTGTAGATATATCATATCCGAACTTTTATTCGGATTTTAATAAATTATTACATTAGGAGGGTTTTATGGACTTTTTAGAACTTGCTAAAGGCAGATATTCAGTACGAAGTTTTTCAGATAAAGCGGTTGAAGCTGAAAAGATAGCTAAAATACTTTTCGCCGCAAATGTTTCACCTACAGCTTGTAATAATCAACCCCAAAAGATCTATATATTGCAGAGTGAAGAGGCTCTTAATAAATTAGCTTCAATATGCAAATACACCTTTAAGGCAAAAACAATATTTTTACTTTGCTATGATGAGAACCTTGCTTGGAAAAATCCTTTGACCGAAGGATATAACAGCGGAGAGACCGATGTAAGTATAGTATGTACACATATGATGCTTGAAGCTCATAATCTCGGACTCGGTTCCTGCTGGGTAGGATATTTTGAACACAGTAAAATAAGCGAAGTTTTCTCACTTCCCGAGAATATCAAACCCGTAGCACTGCTTCCGATAGGCTATCCTTCAGAAACTTCTAAGCCAAGTCACTTGCATGAAAGCTACAGAAAGCAAGATGAAATGGTGGAAATTTTATAAAATTTCAAATCAAAAAGCTTGTTGTAATAAATCAAAGTCCGGTGTTCTTTCCACTTTTTATTTATTACAACAAGCTTTATTTTTTGTGATATAGCGTTCGGATAAGTCATATATGCATAGATATACCAAATACTATCCTGTTTCTATGATTTATTAAGACATATGCATCTATCTTTCTAAAAAAATATATCATCATCTACTTTAAGAAAAACTGAGTTTATCACTTCTGTTGTTTCTTTCTGTTTCTAAGGATTTTTGCAACCAACATGAAAACATATATAAAAGTAGGCAAAGCTATATCAATATAAAACATAAGCATCAAAACATTTTTTTTTGCTCCCGTGAATGCCAATACAGCTGTCATTACATAACATACAACCAACAGTATTATAACCGCAATTGCCAATACTCGCTTTATTCTTTTCATAATCTTCCCTTAATCTAAGACTCACTTGAGAGTTCTTCCCACAGGCTGTAAAGTTCCTCAAGTTCAGGCTCTATCTCTTCTTTTTTCAGCTGCAAAGCATGTAATTTTACAGCATCGGATTGATTTTCTTCTTTAAGAAATTCCTCTTCTATATCTGATAAGTCTTTTTCCAGAATACTTATTTTATCCTCACATCGTTTTATGGCATTTTGTCGCTTTTTAAGTTTTGCCCTGTCTTCTTTTGCGCTCTTCCAATTAAGCTTGGTATCGGACTCGGAATTATCATCTGACTTTACTGTGTCATCTTCCTCTGTAGCATATATAAAACTCGATTCCACGTCCGACTTTTTCTCAAGATAATAATCATAATCACCTATATAGTTATAGAATTTATTATCCTTTAGATATAAGATCCTGGTAGCCGTCTGATTGATAAAATACCTGTCGTGTGAGACATAGATCACCGTACCTTTAAACTCTCTGATGGCATTCTCAAGTATTTCCTTACTTGTGATATCCAGATGGTTTGTCGGCTCGTCAAGTATTATAAGGTTGGCGGTACTGAGCATTATTTTGGCAAGGGATACCCTTCCTCTTTCTCCACCGCTTAAACTTGAAATAGGCTTAAATACTTCATCTCCGGTAAATAAAAAGCTTGCAAGGACATTCCTCACTTCGGTATTATTCATATCGGGGATGCTCATCATGTATTTCATCAAATATAGTCTTATTCCGATCAAGAACTTGATGCTCCTGGTCGTAATATGCGATACTGACATTGGTACCGAAACGTATATATCCGCTGTCCGGCTCTGTAAGATTATTGAGTATCTTAAGCAAGGTGGTCTTACCGGTACCGTTATCACCCAATATGGCTATATGCTCTCCCCTTTTTACATCAATATTTACATTTTCAAAGAGTTTTCTGTGGTCGAAAGACTTAGATAATCCTTCAATATGTAAGACATCCTTACCGCTTTCTATACTTTGAGAAAAGAAAAGATCCATATCAGATCTTTCTTCTGTCGGCTTATCGATTCTTTCAATTCTATCCAAGGCTTTTTGCCTGCTCTCAGCTCTTTTTACAGACTTTTCCCTGTTAAAACTTTTAAGCTTCTCTATAACCTCTTCCTGCCTCTTTATCTGTGCTTCACGGTTAAGATATGCTCTCATAGCACTTTCTTTGAGCTCTTTTTTCTTTTTTATAAACTCGGTATAGTTGCCGTTATATGTTTCAACTTTTTTATTATCTATATCTATGACCTTAGTAACTATCTTATCTAAAAAATATCTGTCATGAGATACTATAAGTACTGCCTTTTTATAGTTATTAAGATAGGATTCAAGCCATTCTATACTGGACAGATCAAGGTGGTTGGTCGGCTCATCCAAAAGTATAATATCAGGCTCGGTAAGAAGGATCTTCGCCAAATAAACTCTGGTCTTTTGCCCTCCGGAGAGTGTCGAAACCTTCCTTGAAAATTCTTCTTCAATAAATCCGAGTCCCTTTAATATACCTGTAAGCTTGCTCTTAGCCATATAAGCATCATTAAGCTCAAGTGCATGTTGCAGCCTGTCATACTCGGCATACAAAGCATCAAGCTCTTTTTCGTTCGCCTTACTTATCTCTTCCTGCAGTTTTAGGAATCTTTCTTCCATGTCAAGTATAGGCTTGATCACAGTAGTAAGTTCCTCTTCTATAGTCAGATCAGTATCTATGTTATTGATCTGTTTTAGGTAGGCAAAACTTGTGTTTTTAGCAAATGTAACGATCCCCGAATCAGGGCTCATCTCTCCGGCAACGATCTTAAGGAAAGTAGTCTTTCCGGATCCGTTTATACCTACCAGAGCCGCCTTCTCTCCCTCATTTATAAGTATATCAGCATCTTCTATAAGCGTCTCTCCCGCAAAAGATTTACTTATATTTGCGGTACTTAAAACCAAGTCTACACCCCCATTCAAAGTTTATTCGTCTCTATCTGTATATTATCTCATCACGTCCCGGACCGTTACTTACCATGGTTATCGGAACTTCCAATTCTTTTTCGATAAATTCTATATACTTTTTGCAATTCTCGGGTAACTTATCATAATCTTTTATTCCCCTGATATCGCACTTCCAGCCCGGAAGGTAGGTATACACAGGCTTTGCTTTTTAAGCATGTTGGTCGTAGGGAAATCTTTATATACCTTTCCATCTATCTCATAGCCCACGCATATAGGAAGCTCATCAAGGTATCCGAGTACATCCAACACCGTAAGTGCAACCTTGGTAGTTCCCTGTATCCTGCATCCGTATCTTGAAGCTACCGCATCAAACCATCCCATTCTTCTGGGTCTTCCGGTCGTCGCTCCGTATTCACCCTTATCTCCGCCTCTTATTCTTAATTCCTCAGCCTCTTTTTCATCAAGGATCTCACTTACAAACTCTCCGCCGCCTACCGCACTTGAGTATGCTTTCACAACCGTGATGACTTCCTTGATCTCATGAGGTGCTATTCCCGCACCTATACTGCCGAAACCTGCAAGTGTGGATGAAGATGTGACCATAGGATATATTCCGTGATCGGGGTCTTTAAGAGATCCGAGTTGCCCTTCCAGAAGTATTTTCTTGTCCTCTTTTAAGGCTTCATAAAGAAACTTACTCACATCACAGACATAAGGTTCTATCATATCTCTGTAACTGTATAAGGTCTCCAGTAATTCCTCTTTCTTAAGCTCTTCTTTATTATACAAGTGCTTAAATAATACATTTTTCAAAAGACAGATCTTCTCAACCTTTTCTTCAAGTATCTCATCATCAAAAAGTTCACTTACCTGTATTCCGATTTTGGCGTATTTATCGGAATAAAAAGGCGCTATGCCGGATTTTGTGGAGCCGAAAGCCTTACCCGCAAGTCTTTCCTCCTCATAGCTGTCCTGAAGTATATGATAAGGCATTAGAAGCTGTGCTCTGTCCGATACCAATATCTTGGGTTTCGGCACATTAGCGTCAACCAGGGACTGTATCTCATTAATAAGATAAGGTATGTTAAGTGCTACTCCGTTTCCTATGATACTTGTAGTATGCTCATAAAATACTCCCGAAGGAAGCAAATGAAGTGCAAACTTTCCGTAATTATTGATTATGGTATGACCTGCGTTACTTCCTCCCTGAAACCTTACTATTATATCCGCTTTTTCAGCCAACATATCGGTGATTTTTCCCTTTCCCTCATCACCCCAATTGGCTCCGACTATAGCTGTTACCATAAAACCTCCTAATGTTTACAACCGTGTAAACTCACTTTTTATAATTTCAAAAATCAATACTGACGTTAAGTCTTGTATCTTTGATTTTCCTTGTTTTTCCTCAGTATGATTTATAAATATACTTTTCGCCTTTTATTATTGAAAAACGATATCTGCCTTAAGCGTAAACGACCTGCTTTTTCGATTCGATATTTTATTTACATATTATACCTTGATATCCGGCTTTTCTCCGAGATACGTACTGAATTTTTCAAGTATAGGTGCTATATATTCATTCACAAATTCAACTACCTGCTCACTGCTTCTTCCTATATAGAGTTTCGGATTCATGGCTTCTTTTAACTTATCCTCACTGAGATTGAAAGTCTTATCTGCAGCAATCAGTTCAAGTAAGTTATTATCCTTACCTTCTACCTTAACTCTTTTTCCGGCTTCCATAGACAACTCTCTTATTCTTTCATGAAGCTCCTGCCTGTCACCTCCGTGCTTTACAGCCTCCATAAGTATATTTTCAGTAGCCATAAAAGGAAGTTCCGACATCAATCTTTTTCTATAACCTTAGGATATACCACCAATCCGTCAACAACATTAAGGTACAGATCCAATATACCGTCTATACTTAAGAAGCCTTCCGGAACGGATAATCTTTTGTTTGCAGAGTCATCAAGGGTTCTTTCAAACCACTGTGTGGAAGCTACAAGCATAGGATTCATGAGATCGCTCATTACATAATTCGCCAAAGATGCGATTCTCTCACTTCTCATAGGATTTCTCTTGTATGCCATAGCGGAAGACCCGATCTGATTTTTTTCAAATGGCTCTTCTATTTCCTTTAGGTGTTGTAAAAGTCTGATATCATTTGAAAATTTATGTGCGGACTGTGCTATACCGGCAAGTACTCCCAGGACCTTACTGTCTATCTTTCTTGAATAAGTCTGACCGGATACCGGATATACTTCGTCAAATCCCATCTCGGCTGCTATCAGCTTATCAAGAGACTTTATCTTTTCCTCATCACCGGAAAAAAGCTCTACGAATGAAGCTTGAGTTCCGGTAGTTCCCTTGCAACCGAGAAGTTTTATATTCTCTATCACATAATTTAAATCTTCATAATCAAGCAACAATTCATTTAACCAAAGCACTGCTCTTTTTCCGACAGTTGTAGGCTGAGCCGGCTGAAAATGTGTAAATGCCAATGTAGGAAGATCCTTGTATTCCATAGCGAATTTACTTAGCTTTTCCATAACATTTACAAGTTTTATTCTTACAAGCTCAAGTGCTTCCCTCATAAGTATCAGGTCGGTGTTATCTCCCACATAGCAGCTTGTAGCTCCCAGATGTATGATTTTTTTCGCCTTTGGACATTGCAGACCGTAAGCATAGACATGACTCATCACATCATGTCTTACTATCTTTTCTCTTTCTTTGGCTTCTTCATAATTAATATCATCTTTGAAAGCCTCAAGTTCCGCAATCTGCTCATCACTTATATCAAGCCCTAACTTTTTTTCTGACTTTGCGAGAGCTATCCAAAGTCTTCTCCATGTCTTGAATTTTTTCTCGGGAGAAAAAATATACTGCATCTTAGTTCCTGCATATCTTTCCGATAACGGACTTATATACTTATCATACATTATACTATACATCCTTTCATCAAGTGCTTTAAAATAAACAGGTTAAATTTGATTATTTTAAAATCAATTTATTGCACTCGTTTATGATACTATAGCTTAAGTTCAGTTGCAAGCTTGATAAGGAATTTCTTTATATAATAATAAAAATATAAGGGGCTGTCAGAAGATATAAACTCTATACAAAACTAAAATGTCCGTTTATCAAGTCATTTTTGTATTGAGATTATACCCTCAGACAGCCCCTTATATAAAATTATCATAATCTTTTTTATTCTGAAAAAAGTGCTGTTGAAAAATATCTGTCTCCACTGTCAGGTAGCAGTGCAACTATAGTTTTTCCCTTGTTTTCTTCTTTTGAAGCAAGTTCTACGGCTACACTTAAAGCCGCACCTGAAGATATACCGACTAAAAGTCCTTCTCTTTTTGCTATATACTTAGCATATTCAAAAGCTGCATCATTACTTACTTTTGCGATCTCATCATATATCTTCTCATCCAATGTATCCGGTATAAATCCGGCACCGATTCCCTGTATCTTATGCGGACCCGGCTTGGCACCCGATAGAACAGCCGAATCCTGCGGCTCTACAGCTACTATCTTAACATTGGGATTCTTAGACTTCAGATAATGTCCTACTCCGCTAATAGTTCCTCCCGTACCGATACCCGAAATAAATATATCTACTTCTCCATCACTGTCTTTCCATATTTCCGGTCCGGTGGTCTCCTCGTGTACCTTAGGATTAACAGGATTTTCAAATTGGCTCGGAATAAAGCTGTTCTCAATACTTTCCGCAAGCTCCTGAGCCTTCGCTATAGAACCTTTCATGCCCTTACTTCCTTCTGTAAGTACTACCTCGGCACCGTATATCTTAAGCATATTTCTTCTTTCAACACTCATAGTCTCCGGCATGGTAAGTATTACTTTATATCCTTTTGAAGCTGCTATTGATGCAAGACCTATACCTGTATTACCTGAAGTCGGCTCTATTATCACAGATCCTTCCTTTAATTTACCCTCTTTTTCAGCCGCCTCTATCATAGCCTTAGCTATACGATCTTTTACACTTCCCGCCGGATTAAAGTATTCCAGTTTTACCAGTACTCTCGCATACAAATCTTTATCTTTTTCTATATTAACAAGTTCCACTAATGGAGTATTTCCCACTAAACCTGTACTGCCTTTATATATATTAGCCATAAATAACCCTCCAATTATTATAAACATATATTCATATCTGTTTGATGGGTTTATCATAATTCATTTTAAAGTAAATGTCAAGCTTTTTTTAACGAATCAATACTAAAGGGTTGTTAGGGTCTGATTAAAGATATTATACGGATTTTTATATAGGTCTTAGTCAGACGTGTAATTCTATATTATCTTAAACCTATATTTTTTACCTATTTATAATAATAAGCCTGTTTTTATACATAAATGAATTTGTATTAAAAAAAGCATATATGACATCACAGCCATATATGCTTTAATTATTATCTGTTACTGTTCAAGGTCTGAAGGTTTCATACTCAGATCTATCTTGCCTCTGACAGGATCTACCTTTATTACCTTGACCTTTACTATATCACCTATATTTACAACATCCTCAACCTTGGCAACTCTCTTCTCCGAAAGTTTTGAGATATGTATCATACCGTCTTTGTTAGGTGTTATCTCAACGAAAGCACCGAATTCAAGTATTCTTACTACCTTACCCTCGAATACCATACCCGGCTCTATATCGGTCGCAATATTTCTTATGATCTCAACCGCTCTTCTTATCTTCTCCTTATCGGTACCGCATACGCTTACCTTACCGTCATCGTCTATGTCTATCTTAACACCGGTCTCTTCAATGATCTTGTTGATGACCTTACCCTGCTTACCTACCACATCACCTATCTTGCTCGGATCTATCGTAAGAAGCTCTATCTTAGGTGCGTACTCTAAAACTTCTTTTCTCGGCTCTGCTATACAAGGTATCATACAGGTATCCATAATGAAGTTTCTTGCCTCATGACAGGTCTTTATGGCTCCCTCAACTATCTCTCTTGTAAGTCCTTTGATCTTTATATCCATCTGTATCGCAGTAATTCCGTTCTTAGTACCGGTCACCTTAAAGTCCATATCTCCGAAGAAGTCTTCAAGACCCTGTATATCTGTAAGAAGCACATAGTCTCCGTCATCTTCTCCGGTCACAAGACCGCATGATATACCGGCAACCATACTCTTTATAGGTACACCCGCCGCCATAAGAGACATACATGAAGCACAGGTAGATGCCATAGATGTCGAACCGTTGGATTCGAATGTCTCCGATACCGTTCTTATAGCATAAGGGAATTCCTCTTCACTTGGAAGTACCGGTATCAAAGCTCTTTCTGCCAAAGCTCCGTGACCTATCTCTCTTCTTCCCGGTCCTCTTGAGACCTTGGTCTCACCTACCGAATAAGACGGGAAATTATAATGGTGCATATATCTTTTAGCTGTCTCCTCGGCATTAAGACCGTCAAGTCTTTGTGCCTCTGCCAAAGGCGCAAGAGTCGCAACATTACATATCTGTGTCTGACCTCTGGTAAACATTGCCGAACCGTGTACTCTCGGTATTATATCTATTTCCGCTGAAAGTTGTCTTATCTGATCGAGAGCTCTTCCGTCAGGTCTTTTCTTATCCTTCAATATCATTTTTCTTACTGTTTTTTTCTGATATTGATAAAAAGCTTCTGAAAGAGATGCAAGGTATTCTTCATTATCCGCAAATGCTTCTTCAAGTCTTGACTTAAGCTGTCTTAAGTTCTCTTCTCTTATTTGTTTTTCATCCGTAAATACGGCAGCTTCCATTTCTTCCGGAGTAACCGTTTCTTTCATTGCAGCCACAAGCTCAGGTGCTATGGCACAAGAATCATACGAATGTTTCGGCTTACCTATGTCTGCCACCATTTCTTCAATAAAAGCTATTATTTTCTTATTGATAGCATCTGCCTGATATATGGCATCTATCATGATCTCATCAGGAACTCGTTAGCTCCGGCTTCTATCATAACCACCTTTTCTTTTGTGGAAGCAACCGTAAGCTTAAGATCCGATACGCTCATCTGAGCATCATTGGGATTGACTATAAGTTCTCCGTCTATAAGTCCCATCTGTGTGCTTGCACAAGGACCGTCAAAAGGTATATCGGATATCGCTGCCGCTATAGCCGATCCGAGCATAGCCGTAAGCTCCGGTGAACAATTGGGATCTACCGACATGACAAGATTACTTATCGTTACATCATTTCTGTAGTCTCCCGGGAAAAGCGGACGCATGGGACGGTCTATTACTCTTGAAGTAAGTACGGCATTCTCGCTTGCCTTTCCTTCTCTTTTATTAAATCCTCCCGGCATCTTTCCCGCCGCATACATCTTCTCTTCATATTCAACCGAAAGAGGGAAGAAATCTATTCCGTCTCTCGGGCTTTGAGAAGCTGTGATAGTAGACAATACCGTAGTATCCCCGTAGTGCATAAAAGCCGCTCCGTTAGCTTGTGCAGCCACTCTGCCTATGTCTACTCTAAGTTCTCTGCCTGCAAGTTCCATCGTATAAGTCTTGTATGATCTGCTCATATATTCTCCTTAATTTTTAAGACTATGTCCGAAACTACAGATAAAACTCCGTTCTTAATATTTTATAAATATACTAAAACAGTTTCTTATCTGTGGTCTCGAAATCCATAGCCTTTTATTTTCAATAGATTTTTGTAGATCGACCCATATATCTTTATATCCTCAATATAAGGAATCATTATTATTTATCATTAAAATCGTGTAAGTAAAAAAATATACTTTTACAGTTATATCTTCTTCCTATCCTCGATCTTTTATAAATTCAGCTTTATTCTAAAAATGAAGCTGTTGATAAGTAACACAACATTATACAGCAATGCTTATCAAGCATATCCAACAGGCATATTTTGTATAAATATCGGCTTTTTCAACAGCTTCATAAAAGTTGATCTACTTTCTGATTTCCAATTTTTCAATCAGGCTACGGTAGCTATCAAGGTTTGTATCCTTTAAGTATGTTAATAAACCTCTTCTCTTACCAACCATCTTAAGTAATCCTCTTCTTGAGTGATGGTCCTTCTTATTAACCTTAAGATGCTCTGTAAGTTCGATGATCCTGGCTGTAAGTATAGCTATCTGAACTTCCGGAGATCCTGTATCACCTTCTTTTCTTGCATATTCTGCTATAACTGCCGCCTTTTTTTCTTTTGAAATCATTACTTTTCTCCTTTTCATTTCTTGATCTAACCTTTAACGAAGTTTTGGTTGGAGTATCCTAAAACTGCGCCAAGGTGAATTAACTTACTTATACTAACATATAAACTCCTGTTTTTCAAGGAAAATTATAAAAAAGCAGCTGATGCTGCTTTTTTATTTGTGACCAAAGTGCCGTTCTTACTTAGTGACGCCTAGCAATGCTAGGTGGGTTTCTTCACCTTAAGATCTGTCTACCAAAATATATAAGGCATGACATCCTTTAAGAAATAATTAGAATCCCTTATGTCAAAATGTAGGTTCAAAATTGGTAAGGTTGTCGTACACTCCAGCGTTATGGTTAGTATACTATTATTTGATTTAAAGTTCAATATTTTTAATATTTTTTTATTAAATAAATTTTACAACAGATGGTAGCGCCAACTTTTAACCTATAGCTACCACTATACCTCCGTCTTCGGCATACACAGTAGCAACACCCGCTGTTTGAGTAACAAGTACATCTTTGAACTTATTGCTTTCTCTGAACATCTTGGCTACAAATTCTCCACGCTGCGGATTATTACACTCCGCTATGGATACTATCTTGTCTTTACTGTTATCTCCCGACTCTTTGACGGCTATATCCACCATACGGGAAAGTGCTTTATTAATACCTCTTGCCTGATCGAGCTTTACTATCTTACCCTCTACGGCACCCATTATAGGCTTTATATTAAGTGTAGTTGCAAAGAAAGCAGAAAGTCCGCTCAATCTTCCGTTCTTCCTTAAAGTTTCAAGAGATTCGAGAACAAAATATGTCTTCATATCATCTCTGAACCTCATTATTCTTTCACATATCTCTTCATAAGCGATATCAAGTTCACATAATCTTTCGAGTTCCAAAAGTATTCTGTATTGCCCTGCTGAAGCCGAGTGTGAACTTAATACAAATACCTTCTTATTACTTTTGTCCTCTTCCTCAAACAAATTCTTAGCAAGTACTGCACTTTGATAAGTTCCGCTTAAATACTCGGATATAGTAACTACAAAAATAAAATCCGCATCAGCATCTTCGTAGGCTTTTCTGAAAGCTTCAGGAGACGGGCATGCCGTTTTTGCTCCTATTTTGCTGTCTTTCATTCGTCCGATGAAGTCTTTTCTATCAAAATTTTTATCATCCGCTATATGATAAGGACCTATCTGCAGTACGAGCGGTACCGTCATATAATTCTTTGATCCAAGCTGTCTTTCATCTAGGTCTGAACAACTGTCTCCAATAAGCTTATAGTTCATCATCTTCTCCTTAACACATCTTGTATAATACTACTTGTAATGTAGTATTGATAACTATATGAATTATAGAAGAAAGTCATGTCTATGTCAACTATGTAGAAAAGTCTTATCCTATCATGGACAAAATGCTGTTGGCTCTTTGAATAAATGCACTCATTCTTTCAGGTGAAAGACTTGCATTGCTAAGTTGAGCCAGATCATAAAGATGTTCTATGATCAGTTTTTCATTGTCCTTGTTTTCAGCACTTAGAAGCTTCTTTACCAGACTGTGTGAAGAGTTGAGTACAAGGGTCTTATCTGTATTACCACCGAACATTGAAGGGTCTAATCCCATCATCGCATATTGTTTCATCATATCTTCCATACGTCTTGACTCTTCAGAAATAATCAAGAGTGAAGCTAGTGAATCATTTTTAAGATTTTTTACTTCTATATCGATCTTATCCTGACTAAGGTAGTCCTTTGCTCTTTGCACCAGTTTATCAAAGTTTTCCTTTTCAGTTTCATTAACTTCTTCTCCGGCAAGTTCTTCGCTAAGTTCACCGTCTATCCTTATAAATCTCACATCCTTCATCTTGGCTTCCAGGCTTTGAATAAAAGGCATATCTATATTATGAGGGAGTACTACTGCTTCTTTTTTTGCCTCTTTGAACATATTGATGTACTGACTTTGAGCATTTACATCATTAACATAGTATATCTTATTTTCTTTTTTATCATTTGGTTCTTGCGAAGACTCTTCTTTATTCTCTTCTTCCTTAGCCTCTTCCAGCTCAAGATCCTTAAATGTTTTGTATTTATCGTAAATGTCTTTGAACAGGATTCCGTCTTTAACTTTATCCGCAAATTTCTCATCCTTTAGGCAACCGAATTTGATAAACGGTGCTATGTCGTCCCAGTACTTCTCGTAATTTTCTCTGTCCGTCCTGCACATGCCGCTTAATTTATCCGCAACCTTCTTGGATATATAATCGGATATCTTCTTAACAAAACCGTCATTTTGTAAAGCACTTCTTGATACATTAAGAGGAAGATCCGGACAGTCTATAACTCCCTTAAGAAGCATTAAAAACTCGGGTATGACTTCTTTTATATTATCGGCTATAAAGACCTGATTATTATAGAGTTTGATAGTTCCTTCTATGCTGTCATACTCTGTATTGATCTTGGGAAAATAAAGTATTCCCTTTAAGTTAAACGGATAATCCATGTTAAGATGTATCCAAAACAGAGGCTCTTTATAATCCATAAAGACTTTTCTGTAAAATTCCTTGTATTCCTCGTCGCTGCATTCATTAGGATGCTTTGTCCAAAGAGGGGTTGTATCATTTACGGCAACTTCTCTTTTTCTTATCTTGGCTTTTTCTCTTGCCGGAGCAACTTCCACCACTTCTTTGCTTCCGTCTTCAAGAGTCTTTTCTTCGGTCTTGGCAGGCTCTGTAATGTTCTCAAGAACCACATCGCTTTCTTTTAAGTCAGCCACATCTATCGTTTCGGTAAGTTCTCCCGCATCCTTGTCTTTAAGATAGATCTCAACCGGCATAAATGCACAGTACTTGTTCAAAACTTCTCTTACTCTGTATTCATTGGAGAACTCATAACTGTTGTCGTTAAGATGCAGTGTTATCTTGGTTCCGTGATTTTTTGCACTTCCCTCCGACATCTCATACTCTGTACCGCTTTGACTTTCCCAATGCACGGCTTCAGAACCGCTCTTATATGAAAGTGTATCTATTTCAACCTTATCGGCAACCATGAATGCAGAATAAAATCCAAGACCAAAGTGACCTATTATCTGCTCTTCATTGGTCTTATCTTTGTACTTATCAAGAAAGTCCCTTGCTCCCGAAAAAGCTATTCGGTTAATATATTCATCTACCTCTTTATAGTCCATACCTATACCGTTGTCGGTAAAACTTATGGTCTTATCCTTAGGGCTTATCTCAACGTATATTTTATAGTCTTCACTCTTTCCTTCTTCATATTCACCTATAAGAGAGAGTTTCTTTAATTTGGTTATCGCATCACAAGCATTTGATACCAATTCTCTTATAAAGATATCGTGGTCTGAATATAACCATTTTTTAATTATTGGAAATATATTTTCACTGTTTATTGATAAACTTCCCTTTTTTTGCTCCATTATATATATCCTTTCCTGTGTATAACATAATTAATAAGAATATACTAAACTTAAAATCCGGCTCTGTCAAGCAAAATATTAGCACTCATTAAAAATGAGTGCTAATATAGCTAGGTTATATTAATTTTTTACGATATATTATTCAGTAACAAATGCAGCTGATACATCAGGATTCTTTGCTCCGTCCTTTATTATGAATAAGTTGTCTGTATCAAATCCCGCATCTCTAAGTACAGAGATTCCTGTCTTTGCACACTTATTACCGCTAAAGCATAATAAATATACAGGCTTTGTAGGATCGAGGTTTGCCTTAGCATAATCATAAACTGCAGTTTGTGCCGCTGTATCCTCAAACTCCTTTAAAGGTAAGTTTACAGAACCTGCAAGGTGACCTTGCTTAAATGTATCCGCATCTCTTACGTCCAATACCTGTACTCCGCTTAAAGCAAGGAATTCTTTACCGTCAATGTACTTCCAATCGATAGCTTCATCTATTCTGCTTGTGTTGAATCCTTCTTTACCGCTTAAAGCCTTAGCTCCACCCTCAACAGTAAAGAGCTTGCAGGGTCGAATCCTGCTTTTGTAAGTACATCAGTTGCTTTTTCAGCACCTCTTTTTCCGCTGTTACATACTATGTATATGTTCTTTCCGTCATTTAACTTAGCAAGAGCAAATTCCTTTAAGCTCTCTTCAAGGCTTGCATCCTCAAGCGGGAATATAGGACTCCAGTATGAATTTGCAATTCTTCCCTTAGAATACTCTGACCACTCACGTACATCAAGTACATGAACATCACTTCCTGCTGCAGCCTTAATAGCATCGTCAGGTGATACATATTGGAAAGTACCTTCCGCAACAGCCGCAGCAGTTGTCTCAGCCGCCTCGGCACTTGTCTCACCCGCAGCCGCAGTTGTCTCACCTGCTGCAGCTGTTGTCTCTTCTGCCGCTGCGGTTGTGCTGCTTGATGCATTACCTGAACATCCGCTTATCCAAAGTGCGGATAATCCTGCTACCAACAATACCTGTAAACCTAATTTTCTCATTTCTTTCTTCCTCCTGAAAAATAAAAATATATTTAAAAGCAAATATCTATAATGTTCATAACTACTGTCATACTTGTCTTGATTTATTACTGTCGGCACTGTGGTCCGGTCTCATAGATCACTGTTATAACACTTTATATTTCACATACAGACAAAAGCCTTTATTTTAGTTTTATAATATTTCTTTAAGTATATCTATAGTTTCTTTAGTAAGCTTGGGACAAAAATCAAAGAGTCTTCCGCTTTCCAAGGCAAGACCAAGTTCTTCCGGTTTTGAAAGATCATATCCCAAAAGCTCTTTGCACATAGTGCTTTCATGCATTTCCAAAAACTTCTTCTTAAACTCTTCCGACTTTTCTCTCATGATCTGCTTTTGTTCGACATCATCTTCCTTAAAATGACCGTACTTTAATCCTATTACCATAAGTGCTGCTATCACCGATCCGCAGGTCTCACCACGCATCATGCCACCGCCGAAGCAGGCAGACATTTTTCTCATGAATTCTTTATCGTATCCGAGTTCATTCGAAAAATTTTCACTTACCACCTGTGAGCAGTCCAATCCTTTTAGGAAAAGCTCCTTTATCTCTTCTTCACTCATTATCAGATCCTCTTTTCTACCAATTCCAAAAATTCATCACTAAGATATGCTTCGAGTTTTTTTGCCGTAAATTCGTTTCTAAGACCCTTATAGGCATTCTTATATTGGATCCAAGCCATGGCACACCAGGTTATTCCTCGCATACAATTAAGCGGAATATAATATCCGGTTCTTTCTCTTATATGTGAAGTATCAAACCTGTCTCCTACAAACTGTATATAATCGGATATAAAGTCATCCTGCTCTTTCCTGCTTAATATTATATCAGTCTTCCAAAAACTTGTAGTCGGTGCCAGAAAATGTGCAAGATCCTGAGCCGCCTCACCTATTATAGGCTTTTCCCAATCAACAAGAAAGGCTTTTTCTTTATTGACCAAAAAATTACTCGAATTAAGCTCGGTATTGATACAACAACTGTGACAACTTAGTGTGCTTTCAGACTTACTTGATTCTTTTACTCTTTTAAGCATCTTTCTTATTTTATCTTTCTTTGACTTATCTGCCGATTCGTTGTTTTCATACACCGAGAACATCTCCTCACATTCATAAAGAACCGCATCCACCGGGTTTTTTGGTGTCAGAAGAGTATTTTCTTTGGGCAAAACTATACTGTGTATATCTGCAAGACAGGATGAAGCTTTTTTTAAGTCTTTCTTGTAATCAAGATGATCCCCTTCCAAAAACTCCATTACCATGAGCCCATGGTCCAACTCCTCCAACGATCCGTCTACATATATAGGTTTAGGCGTTCTTTTCGAATCTTCAAGCAGTTTAAGTGCATTGAACTCATATTCTATCTGTCTTTCAAGATGCATTTGGCTTCCGAAATTAATTCTTAGAACCAGCTTTTTATTAAGCTTAGGATGATTAAATACATAGTTTTTATTATATTCGCCCTGAGCTAAGGATTCGTAGATTTCCTCTACCTCATCCGGAAGATCCAAAGCCTGTCTGTATTTTTTTGTCTTTATATAATCTTTTAGACCTTTTACCTCTTCCATGCGATATTCTCCTATCTTTTATCCCTGTACAAAGTAGCTATTTTTTTTGCCGGAACACCGTTTCTGTACATACGTCTGAATATATTCATATCCATCATAAGCTCAAGCTTATCAAAACCGCTTCCTGTATACCTTCTGTCCGATGTAACGATACGGCTTTTGGTCATAGCGGTTTTTATTTTTTTGCTTTTAAGAGTAAGGGATAATTGATAATCTTCCATAATAGGAATTACGGGAAACATACCTATATCAAAAAAAAGCTCCCTGTCTATAAATATTCCCTGGTCGCCGAACATTATCTTTTTTACTCCGGCTCTGTAATTAGATATCCATTCACATATTTTCATAAGTATGCTTTTGGTATTAAACTTTATCCCGAAACAGCCCGCATCATAATCTTTCATTACGCTTTTGATCTGTGAAAGAGTATCTTTAGGTAGGGTACTGTCGCAATGCAAAAAGAAAAGTACATCACCACTGCTTTCTTTAGCTCCTTTATTCATTTGATCGGCTCTTCCTTTTTTGCTCTTTATAAGCTTATATTTTTTATCTATAAGCTCTAAAGTGGCATCACTGCTGCCTCCGTCCACAAATATTATCTCACATTTGTCATATAAAGGCTCAAGCTGATCTTGTAACTTAAGTATCGTCTTTTCTTCATTATATGTGGGAATTATTACCGAAATCTTGAGATGATTGATCGCAAATCTTCCAAGATCTCTTTTTTGAAATTCTTTATAATGCCTGCTGTTGTTCTTTACATACTTTCTGATCCTTTGCCTGTGAAATGCAATATCTTCTTTGGTATCTATATCATATAAGGTCTTGGTATAAGCTATCTTAAGTCCGAGTCCCGAAAGCCTTTTTAATGTATTGGAAAACACATCACCGGTACCGTACTTTTTCACCTCAAATACTTCTTTTACAGCCTTTTTCATACCCACAAGATAATAACCGCCATCAACGGTCTTACCGAATACTATGTCAGCATTTTCAAGCTTGTCAAAGGCTATATCAAGATATTTTGCTCTGAACTCCGCAATATCACTACCCATAAGAAGGCATGATTCATAGCCTGAATCAAGTACTTTCGCTATGGCATTATACATCTTTTCACCAAGATCTTTGCCCGATTGTACTTCATATTTATTTTTATTTCCTATAATGTTTTGCAATCTGCAAAGCCCCTCTTGGGGCGTGTAATATACAAATATATCCGCCTTTGCTTTACTGCACTGCCTGTATATATCCCGTATCAAAGCCTTATGTAAATTTGCACATTCATTGGGACTTAGATATGGTTGCATCCTTGTCTTGGTCTTTCCGGGTATCGGTGATCTTGTAAAAAAAAATAATAGCCTTCATAATTTTATCCTAACAATTTAATTTATTTTTAAAGTTAGTCTTTTTTCTTATGCTTATTAGTATAAATAGCTTTGAACATAACAATCAAACTTACCAAAGAGAATGTGATCAGCAAGCCGAGCATGAAAAGCTTTGCTCCGCCCGTAAGGAATCCTCCTACATAAGAGTATACTATGGTCGCCGGAAGCTGACCTATACCTGTAGCTATAAAAAAGTCCCAAAAAGACATTGATGTAAGACCTGCGGCATAACTTACTATGTCAAAGGATACGAAGGGCAAAAGTCTGCATATAAGTATGGTATTGTTACCGTATTTTTCAAAGAATTCGTCTACCTGCTTTAATCCCGCCTTACTTGTAAGCTTTTCCGCCACATCTCTTCCCAATATCCTTGCAATATAAAAACAAAGTGCCGCACCTGCCATGGCACTACTCCATGAAAGTATGGCTCCCTGCCACCAACCGAAAAGATTGGCATTGGCAAATGTAAGAACGAATGCCGGAAGCGGTGCCATTACTGATTGAAGAACCATAAGCGCAAATGAAATAGCTGCCGCATATACTCCGTATGATGATATAAACTGTTTTACCTCAGTAAAGTCACCGCTTGCAAACATCACAAATATCTTGTTCAAGATCCTATTGACAGACGGTATAAAAAAATATGCCAAAACGCAGCAGATCACGGCTATGAGCAATATTACTTGCTGCTTATATTTATTTTCTTTTCCTTTTCCATTACTTTTCCCCTAAGCTTTATATAAATTTCGTCTTTGCTCTATTGAGCATTGAACCCTTTATTGCTGCCCTTTCATCACTTCCAACGATCTCATTTAATATATGTTTAACAGGTTTCGTACCTCTTCTTTCCATGTTGCCCGCACACGTGGCACAATAGGTATAGACCTGTTCTGTTCTTAACTTCATAGTATTACACATATCCTGAGCAAGCTCAGGTTCTTTCACTATGGCACAGCCTCCCAAGCCGCAGCACTGAACTTCATTGATAGGAAACATATCTCCATCTATGAAGTTTTCTATATGTGAGTACATTACCCTCGGTTCTCTGTCCGGACATGGCAGGAAAACTGAAAAATCCCCTTTTATCTTCTGCCCTATCCCAAGTTCCGTAAATTTCTCATATATACTCTTCACTTCCAGATCAAAGTTATATTCTCTGAATTTAGGTTTTAGATAATGAAAACAATTAGGGCACATGGTAACTATCTCCTCAACGCCCTGCTCTTTCATTCTTTTATGTATACCCTTTATTATTCTCTCTTCTTCTTTTTTAAGCCCCAGTTCCGATATAGGCTTTCCGCAACAATCATATACTGTACCTATATCCGCCACTTCTTTAAGCATCTTTGATATATCCTTTGTGGTATTAGGATAAAAAGACGGATAGTTACATCCGGGGAAAAGAACAGTTTTCTTCTTGCCTTTTTTATAATTCTTATAGATATAATCTCTTTTTTCAAAAAGAAGGAATCCGTAGCCTTTTTGACTCAGTTTATCATTATTGGCTGCCACTTCTTCCTGTCTCATTCTGAGAATTATCTCTCTTCCGTCTATGCCCTTAGGACAGACTTCCGTGCATCTTCCGCACAGAAAACAATGATATGCAAGTTCTTTTAATCTATCCGTATTACTTATGTCTATATTATATTTGTCTAAAAATATACAACTTTTTTTGCATTTATTACAATGGATACAAACACTCGGATCGCAATGTCTTTTTACTTTATGCTTCTGATCGTTGCTCAATATTCTCTCCTGTCTTTATATACCTTTTCTTTAAAAGATAGCCTATTATACTTACAACAACGGCTATAAGTATTGCAGCGGCTATATAGATGATTCTGTTTTTTTCGTCTGCAAAGCCGGCAGCTCCTACCGTATACATGGCAGTCCCGGGAACTATGAAAATAAATGTTCCTATCGTATATTTGGAAAGTTTCATATCTGTTGTTCCGTAGGCAAAATTCTGTAAATTATACGGAAATACAGGTATCAGCCTTGTTATCATGAGTACGAACATGTCATCATATCCGTTCTCGGAAAAAAGCCATTTCTTAAGATATTTATTTTTGACCGCCATCGGTTTTATACTGTCTTTTAAGAAAAACCTGCCTACGATAAAAGAAAATACAGCACCCAGGGTGGCTGCTATTGAACACAGCAAGGTTCCTATCCAGGGTCCGAATAAAAGTCCCGCAATTATAGCAAACGTAACTCCCGGTACTGCCAGCAGCACACTTGCGATCACAGTCGATCCTATGTAAATAAGGGAAGCTAACAAAAAATTCTCTTTTACCATGTTTTTAAGCATATCAATATTTTCCTGAGCCATCAGGTACTTGGACCATCCGAATACATGATTAAGTACCAGTATTGTAATTACCAGAATCATAAAGATGCCTATCTTATACCATTTTTTCAAAACACTCTCCCACTTTATTTGCTTCTACCGGACATACCTGTCAATACATTTATGATCATAAAGAAAATTGCTGCTGTATAAATGTAATACATCAAATAAAAAGCTCTAAAACCATCTGCCGAATTCGTAATAGAGAAAAACAGATAATAGATCAAAAACAGAACCAATACTGAAAAGTTGATTTTTACTATTGTATTATAACTTTTTATATTCTTTATAAAAATAAAAATAATCACTGTTACTGTTATTAAAAGTAAAACAATACCGGATATTTTATAGATCTCAAAATTATTCACGGCAAGCCACTTTTGATTCATATATACCATATGTCTTGCCATACCTATTTTTTTATGAGTAAAATAATTTATTATATTGGCTGCTGCCACCAATATAAATTCCAATATCGGCAGCAGCAGTGCAATTATCTTCTTAAACATAATTTTTATCTGATTATTTCTTAGGTGCCTTATCAGTTGAAAGTTCACCGACTGTTGTATAAACCACATCATCACTTGCAGGATCACCTACCTGTACTTCATTGGAAGGATCCTTTTGCCATACGAACCAACCGCCGTCATAGAGCTTTGTAATATGACCGTTCTCATAAGCTATAAGGAAAGGTACGGATGCTCTCCAACCTGTACCGCAATAAAATGCAATATCGTTGTCAATAGAACTTCCTGACTCTGCAAGGTACTCTTCAAGCTTATCAAGTCCTACGATAGTTCCGTCGGCATTGTTATAAGATTTATCATCGGTGTCATGACCCCATACAGCTCCCTTAGGTTCACCTGCTCTGTCTATGTAGCTGTATCCGCTGGTCTTTCCTAAGAACTCGTCCTTACTTCTGATACTTACAAGTCTGAAGTTGCTGTTATCCGCAAGCTCTTTTTTCACATCATCTATACTGATTATATATTCGGGATGTACGGGTATTGTAGCTCCGAACTCTTTATCTGTAGCCTTTGGCTCATTAATATCAGTCTCGAGAGCATATCCCGCTTTCTTCCATGCATCAAGACCTCCGTCAAGACACTTTACATTTTCAACACCTGCCCACAGAAGCATGAAAGCAACTCTGTCATCGGCTGACATCTCAGGTGTATCGGAGTAACATAAAACTGTAGTATCTTTTGTTATACCGTAGTCTTTTAATAATTTTTCTATTTCATCGGGTTTTCTTATATTCCAGTCAACCTCTTCTTCCACAGAATCTGTATTCATGTGAACAGCACCCGGTAAATGTCCCTTTTTGTACATTTCCGCATCTGCTTGCTCACCCCATGAACACTCAAGTATCACATAATCCTTAGACTCTTCCTGTAATCCGTTGATAAGGCTGTCTACCCATTGAGGAGTTACATATACTTTTGTCTTATCAACCGCTTCAACAACTACCGCTTTTGTAACATTCTCCTCTTCCTGTGAAGCATTTTCAGCTGCTTCGCTTCCCTGAGCATCACTGCTTTGGTCTTGTGCTGATGTTTCAGCCTTGTTACTGCTGCAAGCTGTAAGTGCAAGCAATGTAAGTGCCGCACATGTCAGTACTGAAAAAACTCTTTTTTTCATCGATTCCCTCCCTGATTTTCTACATCCATTTAATAATATTATCTTGTGAAATTAATTATATTAAATATATTCCTTTATATTACAGTTTATAATATATTTTTTTAACAATTTAATACAAAAAACTTCACTCATGGTATTATAATTTATCTTTTATTATAATGCAAGTTGAAAAGTAAGCTATCGTAGTAAATAATCATTATTTTTTTAATATTTACTACGATAGCTTTATCCGATACAGGTATTAAATAATTAGTAATTATAGCGAGATTTTTTTAGAGTGATATATAAATTTATTTTTCGGTGCCTACTTATACTCTTTTCCATTTTTAATAATAGTTTATCAGCTATGATCGCAATAAGACATATCGGTATAGTTCCTTCTATTATAAATATCGTATTATAAGTTGAGAGTCCTGTCTGTATAAGAAGTCCCAATCCTCCGGCACCTGTATTAAAAGCCAATGTTGCCGCTCCTATACATATAATGACAGCAATTCTCACACCCGATATAATAACCGGAAGCGCCATAGGAAGCATGACCTTATAAAGCAGTTGTAAATGTGTCATACCGAGACCCTTACCGGCTTCTATATAAGTTTTAGGTATATTATCGAGACCTGAGATCACTGCAAAAGTTATGGGAAGTATACTTTGTATTACAAGTACCGATATTGCTGATTTAATACCGGTTCCGCTTATGGTGATAAAAAAAAGCAATAATGCCATAGTCGGTATGGTTCTTATGATCATTGACAGTTTTTCAATAATGATCCTGAAATCTTTTCCAAAACTCGTAAAACAAAATAAACCGCTTAACAGCCCAAGTACTATAGAAAGTAAACCCGATAAAATACAAACATTTAAGAATTCAAATGTAAGCTTAGGCAAACTGTAACTTGCAACCATACCTATTTCTTCCGGCCATACCGAATATACCCAAGGTTCTATATAAGAGTAAGTAAAAACCATAATAAGCAATAAGCCGATCAATATAAGTATCTCTATCCATTCCCGATCCGGCTTAAGCAAATTTTCATCTTTCATTTTTACAGATCCTCTTCTTTCAATATCTTTAGAATATTATCAAAGTCAATACTGCCGTATATGTTTCCTTTTTCATCTTTTACAGACAATATATTTTCTCCTGTAGATATCATGGCTGATAAAACCTCTTTTGCATTTTGAGCAATTGATACCGAAAATTTATGTTCTGTTTTATCGCTTATGTTTATATGCTTTGCAATAGGATATTTGGATAAAAGATCTATGTATGATTCACTCCCCATGAAATCCTTCGTAAAATCATTTCCTTTTTTTAATATGTTCTTGGGCGTATCAAAACATTGTAAAACACCCTTGGACATTATAGCTACCTTATCTCCCATTTTTATCACTTCTTCAAGGTCATGTGTAACGAATACCACCGTTTTCTTTAACTCTTTTTGAATTGCGAGAAATTGATCTTGAAGATTTAACCTATTGATGGGATCAACAGCTCCGAAGGGCTCATCCATCAAAATAATCTCGGGATCTGCCGCAAGTGCCCTGGCAACTCCTATTCTTTGCGCCTCTCCTCCGGAAAGTTGATCCGGAAACTTATTTATGTAATCATCGACCTTCATTCCGACCATATCAATAAGTTCTTTTACCCTTTTAAGTATCTTCCCCTCATCTTGTTTTAGCAGTCTGGGAACCACGGAAATATTATCCCTTACATTCATATGCGGAAAAAGTCCAACATTTTGTATCACATATCCTATTCCTCTTCTTAGCTCTTCTTCTTTATAAGATGTAATATCCTTACCATCTATCTCTATCTTACCTTCATCGTATTTTATCAGACGATTTATCATACGTAATGTAGTGGATTTACCACATCCGGATTCACCGGCAAGTACACACAATTCACCCTTATTGATGTGCATGCTTAAACTTTCAACAGCAACTTCATTATCATATCTTTGTTACGTTTATTAAATTTATCATCTATTTAAAACCTTACCTTCCCCTTATGCTTTTCATAATATTTAATCAAATCCTCTATACTCCTTAAAGTATAATCAAAAGCAAATATCATGAGCATTATGGGTATAGTAACTAACAAGACTATGTCTATAGCAAAACCTGTCGTACCCTGAACTATAAACATTCCAAGACCTCCGAATCCGACATAAGCTCCTATTATAACTCCCAATATGGTCGATACAAGTGCTACCCTTATACCGGATATAATAATAGGTAAGATCAAAGGCAATTCAACTTTTGCAAATATTTGTCTGCTTGTCATACCCATACCTTTGGCCGCTTCTATATAATTCTTATCAAGCATATTTAAAGCTCCGTACACTGTATTCACTATTTGAAACAAAGCATATATCAAAAGAGCCAGAAAAACAGGTGCCGCACCAATACCGGAAATGCCCCATTTCTTAAGTATACTTATATTATTACTTAAAAATGCAAGTGGAAACATCATAATGCTTATAAGCGCCAAGGCCGGTATTGATTCAAAAGTACCCAGCAATGACATAAATAATTTACCGCTTTTTTTATGCTTAAATACATATCTTCCCAGTGGAACTCCTATAACAATGCTTGTAATTACAACTGAAAATGACATGTTTAAATGGTTCATAAGTTCAGTTTTAAATTGAGCCTCTCTGTTAAAATATTCAACCATTATAGATATTCCGTCAAGTTCACCTCTTAATATAAAAATAAAAGTAAGTAATGGACCGATAAGTGAAATGATCAGTTTCTTTATCTTCCCCGATACATACTCTATACATTTACTTCCAATCAGAAAGGTACACACAAGATAAGCGTAACATCCTATGCTCATGGACAGTCTGGAACTTGAAGTCTCAAATTTTACAACATTTGCCGCTTGTCCTGCAAATAATGTACATAAAGCAAAACAAAGTCCTGAATATATACCTGTAATAAAATTAAACAATTCATTTTTATTCTTTATCAAAACAACTACAGCTAATAATAATGACATTATCAAAAAAGGATAATAATTTGCCCCAAGGCACTTTATAGCAGAAAGACCGACTTTCTTACCTATCCTTGAGGCAGAATAAAACATAAAATTATTTGCAAATACTATTACAGGCAAAACAAATGCCAAAAATATTGAAGCGTGATCTCTTTTTTGTGACATTTATATTGCCTCCGTCATTTACTTGATCAAACCTTTTTCCTTCAAGAAGTCTTCAGCGATCTTTGTTTCACTTATTCCGTCCATTGTAAGCTTTTTGTTTAAATGAACCGCTGTTTCTTCATCAAGATTTTCAAATATAGGTCTGATCAGCTCTTCAACTTCCGGATATTTTTCCAGTAATTCCTTGGTAGCTATAGGTGATGGACTGTAAACCGGAGAAACCACCTTGGGGTCTTTGAGTATATAAAGATCGAGAGCTTCAATAGCCCCTGAACTTGTATATGTATGGCAGGCATTCACTCCATCGGTCCCTTCCGCAAGCATTGTTTTAACATCACTCGGTCCTACAAGTATCTGATCTTCATTAAGATGAAATCCGTAAGCCTTTTCCCAACCCGGCAGACAAGTAGGAGCGGTAACCACATAACTGTTATCACCCTCTATAGCCAGTTTCATATCTTTTCCCTCATTTACATATTTTGCAAAATCTTCCAAAGTCTTTATATTATTTTCATCAGACCACTGTTTTCTTACTGCTATACCGTCGGTATTACTGAACGGTGCATAACACATCCATATTATACCGTTCTTTTCATCAGCCTCCTTAGTTGTTTGAAAAGCATCTTCCAAAGAATTCTGGTATTTTGTAATATCAACATTTTCGATAAACATCATTCCTCTTCCTGTATAGTCTATAGAAAGATCTGCCTGCTTTTGCAGTAACGACTGTCTTACAAGTGTAGTATTGTTAAATGTTCCTATTTTAGAGTCAACTTTATATCCGTTATACTCAAGTACCTGTTGTATCATTGCACCGACTATTCTACCCTCTTCATCAGTCATAGTAGCTAATTTTATAGGGTCATCGGGATTTTTGATCTCAGCGCTTTGTGTTGCTTTGCTTGAATCGGCAGAGTCACTTTGATTTCCCTGTGTAGCAGCTGTCTTACCCTCACATCCTGCAAGGATAGCCATTGATAATAATAATCCCGCTGCAACTAAACCTATTTTCTTTTTCATATTAACCTCCATGTTGTAAATATTTATTTTTATATTTAACAATATTAAATAACTATTGATACTTTCCATAATCCAGACAGGCTTTATACATCATTTTAAGATTATCAAGCTTTGTATCTATCGGAAGATCGCAGGAAGGCATAAGAACAAAGCCTCCTTTATTATATTTCATTTTCTTGATTATATTGACACTTGCTTCATATACCTTACCCGGACTGTCTCCTATAAGTAAGTTGCTTGACACATTCCCGGCTATAATATTGTCTTCACCCAATACTTCAGCAACTTTTTCAAGTGGATTTTTTTCATCCGAACTTATAAAGCTGCCCTTATTGAGTTTCAGTTCTTTAAAAAATTCCAGATTTTTATTTTGATTTCCGCAAAGATGAATACTGAAATCTCTTACCCCTCTTTCTCTTAACCCCTCATGAACTTTGAGCATATATGGTAATGCAAATTTTTCAAAAGTTTTAGGAGATATCAAATCATTATTCTCAAAAGGATAATTGGAGGATGCAGAGCAATTTTTACTTCCGAATTCTTCTATAAATACATCTGCCGCAGTTAAAAGATATTCTACAGCAAGGTCCAGTAATTTATGTACCAATTTTCCTTCTTTTATAAGCCACTTCATAAGGAGAGAAGTTTCAACCATGGAACCGACCATAGTAAGAGGAGAACCTGCACTTATACTGAATGATCTTTGACCTCTGTCCGCTGCAAATTTGGCAAATTCTATTCTTTTTTTTAGAAACATCCCCTTTTTTATATCCGGTAATTCGTATTTAACGGCATCTTCTATACATTTAATGGGAGGGTTGGATTTCGGAAGGCTGACAGTACCCGTTTTACTAACAGTAAGACTTCCACCAAGGTCAAGCACCTCCCCATTAGGAAGATCGTAACAAGGACTTCCGTCACAACCTATTTCTTTTATAACTTTCGCTTGAGCAAGGTAGGATTTTTCTATATTGTAATAAAAATCTTCCGAAGTAAGATTTTCCAACCTCCCGGCAAACATAGTAGCCGAAGCTATAAACGGTATTCTATCGATTGCCTTTCCCATATATAAGTTATTCATTCTGGTTTTTGAATCCATAAAATACTTATACCTCTTCATAAACTTTAAAAACATCTTATAATATCCATATGATTATATTACTGGAACTTGCATAAATTTACATTAATTATATTTTTTTATAACGATTTTAATATTCTTCTCTATATACCCGTAAGATTATAAGTTATTATTTGATTTAATACAAGTATTTTAAATATCAAATATGGATTTTTATAATTTTTTTGCAACAAAAAAACGCCTTGACCTTATGTCTCGGCGTTTTTATGTGGATATATTACATACTCAGTTTTATTTCGCAACTATATTAACTATCTTACCCGGAACATAGATCTCTTTTACTATATTCTCGACAGGCTTTCCTATTCTTTCAAGTTCAGCCTTAGCCATTTTGATAAGTTCGTCCTTATCAATATTAACATCAACCTCAAGTACCGCTCTGGTCTTGCCGTTTACCTGTACCGGTATTGACATCACTTCTTCCTTCATAGCTTCCTCATCGTAACTTGGCCATGTATTTGCAAATACAGAACCTTCTCCGCCGAGTTCTTGCCAAAGTTCCTCACTTATATGAGGTGCAAACGGCGCAAGCAAGATCACGAAGGTCTTAAGACTTTCTACATCTATACCGCCAAACTTCCTTGAAAGTTCTATGAATTTATTATTATATTCCATGAAGCCCGCAACTACAGTATTTAAGCTGAAGTCCCTAAGTCTGTGGTCTATATCTGATACAAGCTTATGTCTTAGTCTCAGCATTTCCTTATCGGGCTTAACATTTGATTCCTTAGCTTCTGTCACCATGTTCCAGAATCTGTTTAAGAACCTGCTTACACCCTCTATACCTCTGTCATCCCATTCTGAATCAAGTTCCGGCGGTCCTACAAAAAGCTCATACATACGAAGTGCATCACAGCCGTAGTCTCTTACCAGATCATCCGGAGAGACAACATTACCCATTGACTTACTCATCTTAATACCGTTCTTACCGGTTATCATACCCTGGTTAAATAATTTCTTGAACGGCTCATCGAATCCTACAACGCCTATGTCGTGAAGAAACTTGGTGTAAAATCTCGCATATAAAAGATGGAGAACGGCATGCTCCACTCCTCCTATATACATATCTACCGGTAAGTATTTATCGGCTTTTTCCTTAGATACCAGTTCCTTATCGTTGTGATTATCCACGTATCTTAAGAAGTACCAGCTTGATCCCGCCCATTGAGGCATGGTATTGGTTTCTCTCTTTGCAGGCTCCCCGCAGCACGGACAGGTAGTATTGACCCACTCGTCTATTGCAGCAAGCGGAGACTCTCCCGTACCTGTAGGCTGATATGATTCAACATCAGGAAGCAACAAAGGAAGCTCCTCTTCAGGTACAGCTACATTGCCGCACTTTGGACAATGCACTATAGGAATAGGCTCACCCCAATATCTTTGACGTGAGAATACCCAGTCTCTCAGCTTGTAATTAACGGTCTTTTTACCGAATCCTTTTTCTTCAACGTATTCAGCCGCCTTTTGCTTAAGTGCGGATGATTCGAGTCCGTTCCACTCACCCGAATTGATCATTATTCCCTGAGCTTCTGTGTAAGCTTCTTCAAGTTCTCCCTTAGACTCTCCGTCCTTTGAGATGACCTGAACTATCTCAAGTCCGAATTTTTTAGCAAATTCAAAGTCTCTGTCATCATGAGCAGGAACGCACATGATAGCTCCGGTACCGTAATCCGCAAGTACATAGTCTGAAAGCCATATAGGGACCTTTTTATTATTAAGCGGATTAATGGCGTATGCACCTGTAAATACACCTGTTTTTTCCTTTGCCTGCATACGATTAACATTGGACTTCATAGAAGCTTCGAATATATATTTATCCACTTCTTCTTTTTTGTCCGCCGTAGCAAGTTTTGCAGCCAGATCATGCTCGGGAGAAAGTACCATGAATGTAGCACCGTGTAAAGTATCGGGTCTTGTGGTGTATACCTTTATACTGTCTTCGTAACCGTCTACCTTGAAATCGACCTCCGCACCGTAAGATCTTCCTATCCAATCGGCTTGCATCTTTTTAACCTTTGCAGGCCAGTCAAGTTTATCAAGATCGTCAAGCAGTCTGTCGGCATAAGCTGTTATCTTAAGCATCCACTGTCTTAGATTCTTCTTGGTAACAGGGCTTTTACATCTTTCACAAGCACCGTCTACAACTTCTTCATTAGCAAGACCGGTCTTACATGACGGACACCAATTTATAGGGAATTCTTTTTCGTAAGCAAGTCCTTCTTTGAACATTTTTACAAAGATCCACTGAGTCCATTTATAGAAGTTAGGATCAGTGGTATTGACTTCCATATCCCAGTCATATATAGCGGCGATCTCATCTATTTGCCTTTTTATATTATTTACATTCTCTTGTGTTGACTTTGCAGGATGTACACCCATCTTTATTGCATAATTTTCAGCCGGGAGACCGAAGGCATCCCAACCCATAGGGTGTATTACATAATGTCCTTTTAACATCTTATATCTTGACCATACGTCAGATATAACATAACCCCTCCAATGTCCTACATGCAATCCCGAACCTGAAGGGTAGGGAAACATATCCAAACAATAATATTTTTCCTTCTTCCCGTCATCAACGTTTACAGGATGCTCTTTCCAATATTTATTCCATTTTTTTTCTACCGCACTATGGTTGTATTGTTTAGCCATGCTATCCTCCAAAACTTTCCTTATAAAATAACCGTTACTTTAACGGCGAATCATATCCTCATAATGACCATTATACTACTAAATTCATTAATTATCAAAATCGATCTTATGTACTATAGCTTTCATATCCGAAACCGTATTCTTTATCTAAAACTACCCGGAAAATCTTTCTTTATGAATAGTATTCAAGTATTCAACGATTCTTTTTAATCCTTCGCCGGAATATTCAAAAAAACTGTCTTCGATCTCTTCCTCAGCTGTATTATCATAACTGTAAGGTTCTTTCCAGACACTCAGCTTAAGCTTTGCACCTTCTTTTTTTTTCGGGAGGCAGATACCTTACATGCTCAAAAGGATCCCTTGCTATCCTGTATCTCATTCCCTTATAACTTCCGGTAAATGCGACCTTATATTCATAAAAAGATATATTGAGTACATCCTTTTCTTCTATCATATATACCCTACTCCAGTAAAAGCTTTTTAAGATCCAATACCGTATCACATATATAATCGGCTCCGGCTTTACTTAACTCGTCATAGTCTCCGTAACCGTACAGCACACCTATAGATTTCATACCAACTTTACCGGCTCCGATCACATCATGACTCTTATCCCCTACCATGATTATATCTTCCATATCGGATAAATTATTCTCTTCACATACATACCTTATCACATCAGCCTTGGTCGCTCTTTGTGTATTATAATCACCGTCTGAACCTCCGACATACTCAAAGTACCTGTCGAGTCCGAATTTATCCGTTACTATCCTTGCCTCGGGTTCCGGCTTTGAGGTGGCAACGTATAATTTTTTACCGGCTTCTTTAAGAGCTGCCAATGTTTCCTGCATATGCGGAAAGTGGCTCGCTTCAAAAATCCCCTTTTTTCTGTAATATTCATGAAATGCTTCAAGCGCAGTGTAGTATTCTTCCGTGCTGAAGTTGTATAGCTTAGTATATGTCTCATGAAGTGGGGGTCCTATAAAAGGTTTAAGTTTATCCAGATCATTTTCTATAATATTCATTCTTTTTAATGAATATTGAACAGCCTTTGTAATACCAAGACCCGTATCCATCAAAGTTCCGTCCATATCAAAAAAAATATGCCCTTGCTTCATTTATATCCTCTCTTAAGTTAAATTCTATGCCTTACAGACTAATAGGCTATATTTTACAACCTATCAGCGGTATTTACAAGACATAATCTTTAGAGATAGTGCAATGACATATTTTTATTGATACAAATACCTTTTATCAAGGTCTTAGGGTATCTGCTTATCCTTTTGTAATTTATCGTTAACATAGGCGATCAATCCGCCCGCATTGATTATATTTGCATGAATTCCGGAAAGGCTTCTCCTTGGAAGCTTTGATTCTTGGTTTTGTTAACTATTATTCCGGTATCGAAATCAACTTCTATCTCATCTCCCGCCTCTATGGACTCTGCCGCTTCCTTACATTCTATGATCGGCAGTCCGATATTGATAGCATTTCTGTAAAATATCCTTGCAAATGTATCCGCTATCACGCAGCTAATTCCGGAACATTTTATAGAAAGAGGAGCATGCTCTCTTGAAGATCCGCAACCGAAATTCTTCCTCGCTACGATTATATCGCCTTTTTGTACCTTACCGGCGAATTCTTTGTCTATATCTTCCATACAATGTTTCGCAAGTTCTTCTCCGCTTGTACTGTTAAGGTATCTTGCAGGTATTATAACATCCGTATCTACATTATCTTGGTATTTGAATACTCTTCCGTTTGCCTTCATAATTCCCCCCTTATGGTTTTGTGATATAGCCTGCAATTGCGGAAGCAGCGGTAACTGCAGGGCTTGCCAAATATATTTCCGAAGTCACATGTCCCATACGACCTACAAAGTTTCTGTTACTTGTGGATATACACCTTTCATTTTCCGCAAGTATACCCATGTGCCCTCCAAGACAAGGACCGCAGGTCGGAGTGGATACAACAGCTCCGGCATTGATAAATATCTCCAAAAGTCCTTCCTTCAATGCATCAAGATATATTTTCTGCGTAGCCGGTACTATGATACACCTTACTCCGTCAGCTACCTTATTACCCTTTAATATACTTGCGGCAATACGCAGATCGCTTAAACGTCCGTTGGTACATGAACCCACCATTGCCTGGTCTATCTTTATCTTTTCGAAAGTTCCCACTACCTTAGTGTTTTCCGGAAGATGCGGAAATGCTACCGTAGGCTCAAGTGCACTGAGATCTATTTCATAGACTTCATCATATTCGGCATCTTCATCAGCCTCAAAAACCTTAAAATCACGCTTTGAGTGTTCTTTCATATATTCTACTGTCTGTTCGTCCACAGGGAAGATACCGTTCTTGGCACCTGCCTCTATAGCCATGTTGCAAATACAAAATCTGTCATCCATACTGAGAGACTTTACTCCATCACCGCAAAACTCCATAGAGCGGTATAAAGCCCCGTCCACTCCTATCATACCTATTATGTGTAAGATAAGGTCCTTACCGGATACGTACGGCTTAAATTCTCCCTTAAGTACAAACTTTATTGCAGCAGGAACCTTGAACCACGCCTTTCCCGTAGCCATACCCGCTGCCATATCTGTCGATCCCACACCTGTAGAAAAAGCTCCCAGAGCTCCGTAAGTACAGGTATGTGAATCTGCACCTATGATAAGATCTCCCGCAACAGTAAGTCCCTGCTCAGGCAAAAGTGCATGCTCGACTCCCATCTTGCCGACATCGAAATAATTGATTATTCCTTTAGCAGCGGCAAACTCTCTGCACGACTTGCAATTTTGAGCTGATTTTATATCTTTATTAGGTACAAAATGATCCATGACCAGGGCGATCTTTTCTTTATCAAACACTTCTTTATTGTTGATCTTAGCCATTTCATTGATAGCTACCGGAGAAGTGATATCATTGCCCAGTACCAGATCAAGATCCGCTTCTATAAGCTGTCCTACTCTTACCGAATCAAGTCCGGCATGAGCTGCCAAAATCTTTTGAGACATAGTCATACCCATATTTCCTTACCTCACTTTATGCAATAATTATATTGATTATATCACCTAATATGCTATAATCAACATATATAATATGTATATTTATTATGATTTCAGGTTATAAGTTTAAGACCGGATAACTTGCCGGATCCTTGCTGTAAATTCATAATATACCTTATATTTCATATAGTGGTTATGTATCTTATCAAATCAAAGTAATATTAATATATCTGTTCTGACTGCCCGAATTATTCTTGGTCAGACCTATAATACATATTAACTTTTTATAATTTATTAAGAGCCTGATGACTTATCTGATTTATTTAAGTGATATTTATTTCATTTGCACAGTTTAGTGATCAACTTTTATTTTATTTTTATTTTTACTATATATAGCCAAGCGGCTAATAAAGGAGAGACTATGGAACAGAATTTATCCCAATATAGAATTTCTTTGAGGTTGCCAAAGCAGGCAATATATCCAAAGCTGCAAAAATACTCTATATCAGTCAGCCTGCCATATCAAAAGCTATATCAAAGCTTGAAGACGGTCTGGGTATAACGCTATTTTTAAGAAATTCAAGAGGTGTTAGCCTTACTATGGAGGGTCAGGTCTTATACGAACATATTTCGAGAGCATTTGATTCCATATATATGGCTGAAAGACAACTGGATAGGATAAAGAATTTCAATATGGGAAAGCTCAGTATAGGTACCAGTAACACAGTCTGTAAACATGTGATGCTCGACTACCTTACAAACTTTGTCAATAACTATCCTCATGTTATGTTGAGTATTTCGACACAGTCAAGCCTTAAAACAACCTCCATGATAGAAGAAGACCTGCTGGATCTCGGACTTGTCGTATCCCCCGCCTATAAAAAAAGTCTTAATTTCCACCCGATAAAAGAAGTGCACGATATATTCGTAGCGACACCGGAATATATCAATAATCTTCGATTACGAGAAGGTGAGGATGTGGATCTTTTTTCAGCCGGCAATGTCATGCTCTTAGACCGTGGCAATGCTACCAGGATACATGTTGACAGCTATCTTAATATGTACGGGATACAGATAAGACAACTTATAGAAGTTACAAACCTTGATCTGTTGATAGAATTTTCAAAGATAGGCATAGGAATAGGATGTGTTATAAAGGAATTCGTGCTTAAGGAACTTGAAGAGGGAAGCCTTGTGGAGATTCCTCTTCCAACCTCTATACCTACCAGACAGGTCGGTTTCGCCTATCTTAATTCCAATCCCAATCCGATGCTTAAAGTTTTTTTGGAAAATAAGCAATAAATATCATCATAACTTATACTTGATATAATAAGTAACTTATTTAAAATGCAGCCGGACTTTATATCCTGCTGCATTTTAATTATCCTGTCTTTCCACACCCGGATTTTACGAAAGTCAACTTTATTATTCTTCATCAACTATTCTAAGTATTTCTTCAGGACTTTCTATTATATGATCCGGCTTCGCCTTTTTAAGCACTTCCTCAGATCTGTATCCCCACTTTACCGCAACAGCTTTTGCTCCCGCCGCTCTTGCTGTATATACATCCACGTCACTATCCCCTATGTATAAGACTTCGTTCGCATCGACTCCTATCTCACCCATCAACATATTAAGTGCTGTCGGATCCGGCTTTATGGGAACTCCCTTTCTTTCACCGTAAAGTTTAAAAAAATCTGTCTTGCCAAAAAAAGCATATATGTTATCTTCTACCCTCGCCTGTGGTTTGTTTGATAATACACAGGCTTTGACATCTCTTTTATTTAATTCATTGATAAGGTTCTCTATTCCCTCATAAGGTCTTATTCCGCTTAAAGCATTTAACTTAAAATTATCCTGATAAAGCTTACATGCCCTTTCATAATATTTTAATTCCTTATCTCCTGAAAATATCAGGCTTCTTTCCACATACTTGTCGGAACCGTTTCCAACAAATGCTTTTACATGTTCCTCATCAATACTCTCAAACCCCAATTGATTCAAGGTCAGATTCATACTTATCATAAGTGCCGGTACGGTATAAAGCAATGTCCCGTCCAAATCAAAAATACAGGCTTTTATCAATCTTCCATCTCCTCTATAAGTTCTTGTATGGTATCCTCTTCAGCGATAACCATAAGGTGAGCTTCCTTTTCTATAATATCAGTAGCCCTCGGTAAAATCTGATCCTTACCGGCTTTTTTTATTCCTATTATATGAATTCCCAGCTTATTTCTGACATCAAGATCTTTTATACTTTTCCCGATCCATGACTTTGGAGCGGATATCTCATATATTGAATAATTATCCGTAAATTCTATAAAGTCGAATATATGGCTTGAACTATATCTTATAGCTGTCTTCATGGCTATATCTCTATCCGGATATATAACTTCATCCGCTCCGTTTCTAAGTAAAAACTTAGCCTGAATATCTCTCGTAGCCTTGCTTACCACATATTTTGCACCCAGTTCTTTTAATAGCGATGTAGTCTCAAGAGAACTTTGAAAATCCGTTCCTATGCAGACAAAGACAGCATCGTAATTACCTACTCCTAAACTTTTTAACACCTCAATATTGGTACAATCTCCTACTTTGGCTTCTTCGGAAAAAGGCAGCATTTCCTCAAGTCTTTCCTCATCTTTATCTATTATCATTATTTGATGACCGAGTTCCGAAAGATTTCTGCAAAGATGCTGCCCGAACCTTCCCATACCTATTATGAGCATTGATTTCATATATAACCTCCAACCTATCCTATGCTTATATCTTCCACAGGGTTTCTTAATTTACCCTGATTTTTATTATTTGTAAGCGATAATGCAAAGCTTAAGCCTCCCACTCTGCCAAGATACATAAGTACTATAAGTATGCATTTTGAGATCGTATGCAGATTTCTTGTTATCCCTGTTGTTACTCCTACCGTCGATACGGCTGAAGTTACTTCAAAAAGCAGATCAAGCATATTGATCTTATCTATATAATTTATTATTATTGAAGATAATAAAATCAAGCTTATATTAATAGTGCTTATCGTAGCGGCTCTTACCACTGTTTCATTGCTTATGGTTCTGTTAAATACCTCCGTTACCTTTTTATTAAATACATTGGCTCTTACCTGTGCAAGAAGTATAAAAAAAGTAGTCATCTTTATACCTCCGGCTGTTGAACCGGAACCCGCACCTATAAACATGATAATGATAAATATCATCTTACCGGCATCGGTAAAAAGCTTAAAATCCACTGTATTAAATCCGGCGGTTCTTGCTGTCACATCTGAAAATGTCGATATAAGCAAAGAGTGAGCCGGGCTTGTATCCTTCAAGACAGTATCATGCTCTGTGATAAAAAAAAGCATACTCGGAATAACAAAAAGCAATACACTTGCAAAAAGCACTATCTTGCTGTGCAGCCTATATTTTCCGAATCTTAACTTATGTTTCGTAATATCGTCCCACACTATAAAACCTATTCCGCCTATGAGTATAAGCAACATTATGACAGTATTGATCAAAAAGTCCGAAGAATAGCCGCTAAGCGAATTATAAGCACCGTACTTTCTTCCCATAAGATCAAAACCTGCATTACAGAAGGCGGATATGGAATGAAATATTGAAAACCATACTCCCTTAAGTACTCCGAATTCGGGGATGAATCTAAAGGAAAGCAATACAGCTCCCACAGCCTCACATATAAAGGTTATAAAAAGTATTTTTCGGTAAGTTTTACAACTCCTCCTATGGACATGGAGTTTGTACTCTCTTTTATAAGTCCCCTGACTTTAAGGCTTACTTTCTTTCTTAAAATAATAGAAAATAATACTCCTATACTTACAAATCCCAGTCCTCCTATCTGTATAAGAACAATGATAACAAATTGACCGAACAGACTCCAATGAGTTGCCGTGTCTACCAATACAAGACCTGTAACACAGCAGGAACTTACCGCTGTAAAAAGTGCTGTTAAAATATCCGTACTCTGTCCGCTCCTTGAAGCTACCGGCAGCATTAAAAACATGGTTCCTATAAGTATTACCGTTATAAAACCCAAAGCAATCAATTGTGATTGTGACAAATTAATTTTTTTCATAATTTTAATTTAGAACTTAAATATAGTCTTAAAGATTCCTCTTGCAAGGCTTGCTCCTACATTACCTCCGAGTTTTTTTCCGAATTTTCCTCCGACAGAGCTTCCAAGGGCATTGCCCACTTCCCTGCCTATAGTTCCGGCAGCTGTATTACCTACACTCTTTATATTTTTTGACATTCTTATTTTATCTTTTTGTGCTTCTTTGTCTTTTTCCTTGCTTTCTTTAGAAAAGATTTCTTCATTCTCCTTTGCTTCATTTACACGCAGCAGAAATTCATAAGCAGAATCCCTGTCTTCCATATCTATGTATTTATGATACAGATCGCTTCCCACTATAACGGACTTTCTTTCCTCTTCTCCTATAGCACCAATATAAGACTGAGGAGGTAATATATAAGCTCTTTCCACTATATCGGGAGAACCGTCTTCTTGGATAAATGATACCAGGGCTTCACCTATGCCAAGCTCTGTAATAGCCTTTTGCGTATCCAGTGACGGGTTTTCTCTGTAAGACTGTGCCGCAGCCTTGACAGCCTTTGCTCAGCCGGAGTATATGCTCTTAAAGCATGTTGTATCTTATTTCCCAGTTGCGCAAGTATCTCGGCAGGTATATCCGAAGGGCTTTGGCTTATAAAATAAATTCCTATTCCCTTTGATCTTATAAGTTTCATGACCTGCTCGATCTTTTGCATCATTGCCTTTGGAGTATTCTTAAAAAGTAAATGCGCCTCGTCAAAGAAAAATACCATCTTGGGCTTATCAAGATCTCCCACCTCAGGCATGGTCTCAAAAAGTTCCGAAAGCAGCCAGAGCATAAAAGTCGAATAAGCCAAAGTATCCTGTATAAGACTTGAAGCATCTATTATATTGATATAAGCCCTTGAATCCAAGGTGGTTCTCATCCAATCTCTTATGTTAAGTGCAGGTTCCCCGAAAAAAAGTTCCGCTCCCCTGTCCGAGAGCGCCACAACTGCCCTCATAATGGCTGCTATGCTTTGTGAAGACATATTGCCGTACTCAGCCTTGTATTGTGATGCATTCTCAGAGACATAATTGAGCATTGATTTTAAGTCTTTAATATCTATTAAAAGCAGTCCCTCATCATCCGCTATCTTAAACACTATATTCAATATATCGGTTTGAACCTGATTAAGATCCAGTAATTGAGCTAATAACAAAGGACCGAACTCCGTTATTGTAGTTCTTAGCGGTAAACCTTTTTTAGCAAAAAGATCCCAAAAACAGGTAGGAAACGCCTTATAAGTAAAACCTTTTTCAAAAAGTCCGAATTCCGCAACTTTTTCTCCGACAGTCGTATTATCACCTCCGGCTTTTACCATGCCTGCCAGATCTCCTTTTACATCCGCCATTATTACCGGAACTCCCATATCCGAAAAAGACTCCGCCAAAACCTTTAAACTTACCGTCTTTCCGGTACCTGTAGCTCCCGCTATAAGCCCGTGTCTGTTTGCCATTTTAGGCAGTATATATAATTGTCTGTCCTCAGCCTTGGCTATATACAATCCCTTATCAGTATACATAATTGCTCCCTTCAAATTAAAATCAGGTAAATAATTAAATTTTCAAACAGTGCAGTACTTAAAAGTAAACAAATTGATTTCCGCTGTCCTTGCTTAAATAAACAGACAAAGTTATCATCTTAGACATTTTTCTTTTTACAACTTGATAATTATAATAATATAATAATTATTTTTTAAGAAAGGCTACACCGACTATAGTGTACAACAAAATCTATAGTATAGGCAATAGATTGTTTTAACTTTACTTTTGCATTTACATTATTAAAGTGATTTGCTAGAATTAATGTATACGATTAAAACAAGTTTTAAAAGGAGTTCTAATAATGAAGATTTCCACGAAGGGCAGATATGCTCTCAGAATGATGATAGAATTTGCACTTAATGCAGATACTCCCTGCAAGATCAATCAAGTGGCAAAAAGTCAAAATATATCGGAAAAGTACCTTGAGCAAATAGTATCAAAGCTTCACAAAGCCGACTATGTTCGCAGTATCAGAGGTTCTCAAGGCGGATATATACTTACCCGTGACCCAAAAGACTATTCTGTCGGTGACATACTAAGAGCTACGGAAGGCAGTCTTGCCCCATCAGCCTGCCTTGACGGTAAGAACAACGGCTGCTTTAGAAATAATATTTGCGTCACACAAAATGTATTTCGTAAAATAGAAGATGCCGTCAATTCCGTAGTGGACAATATAACGCTTGAAGACCTGTTAAAAGAAGAGCTTGATATCCGCAGCCGCTTATGATGGATTTTTGTTAAGTGCCTTTTCTAATTTACCTTATCTTTATGCTTGACAAAAACCTTACCTTAGTATATCATATCATAGCGTAACAAATTAGTATTATGCTTATCATGTGTGTGTAGCTCAGCTGGATAGAGCACTTGGCTACGGACCAAGGTGTCGGGAGTTCGAATCTTCTCACGCACGCTAAAAACCGGAGTAAACGATTGATAGTTTACTCCGGTTTTTATTTGTATCAGAATTTTTTCTTTCTCTTATAATATGGTATATCTCCAAAAAGAACCTCATCCGAGTACCTCTTCTTCTAAGAACTAATTGAAAACACATATTCGAAAAAAATACACCCTATGCTTACCGGTCAATATGATATATTTCATTTTCAGAAATATTATCTTATTTTCAGCTATGCATAGGGTGTATTGTAAAATCAATTTTCAGATACGTTTTAAACTCTGTTTTATATTAATTAAAATAAATTAAAATTAATATAAGAGAGGATAGCCATTACGTCATCATCGATCTTCTTATCCTTACCGTTCTTATAATGTCTTAACTCACCTCTGGTTTTAGAAGTTGAATAATCATATAAGTACAGTACACTTCCATCTGAAAGCAATTTGAAATCATAGACATCATCTGCTATATTTTTTGTTTTCTTTCCGTTATATAAAGTCAGGCTTCCTTTATTTTTTGTGTCATTATAATCCTTATAATAATATATCGAATCCGATGTAAAATTATATGTGAGTTTATAAGAGTATACCTCGTCATCTATTTCTTTTTTATTTATGTACAGTGTTCCCTCTTTATCCTCATAATCCTTAAAATATATTACCTTATCGGACTCGTAAAGTCTCAAATATTCAGAATATATATCCTCATCATATAATTTTGCTTCAGATGCCTTACCGTCTTTTATATTTATTTCGTATAAGTCGCCGATTTTATCATCTTCATCCACATTTGCGATAAAATATATCATGTCTCCTTCTGCCGTTATTTCGACATTTTTCACATCTTCTTCATCTATGTCGCTTACTTTATCACCAATGGCAATTACCGAGCTCTCGGAAGATGAGGAAAAATCATAGCCTAATTTATCATAAACTTCATAGGTAGCTTTTATCTCTGATAATTTTACTTTTTTAGGCTCTTCTTCATCGGCTACATCAAATACTATAACAGGTTTCTTATATGATCTTGAGTCTACGGAAATAAAATTATCACTTATCTTTGTCTCTTTTTTACCGTCGTAATAATATAATTCTTTAACAGATTCAGATACTTCTTCTTCTTTAAGCTCTTCTCTTAAAGTATCTCTTTGTTTTTTCTCATAATACTCATCATAGGCTTTGTTATACTCGTCAACTGCCTTATTGTAATCCTCAACAGCTTTGTTATATTCCTCTATCGAAGAGTAACTTGAGTAAGAAGGATATTGAGGTTCATTTTGCGGTTCTTGTATGGCTGCATCGTGCTCTTCCATATCGTCGTCCACATAGTCCATAAGTACTGAAGCACTATCCTCAGCTTCTTTGGTAAAATAGAAAGATCCTCCCTTGAATCTGCTTATAACATCATCGACATCGGATACTATCTTTTCTTTCTCCTTACCCTCATCTTTTTTATAAAGCTTTCCGTCCTTTGTATATATAACACCTGTTATTTTATCATCCTTATAATCAAAATCCACCAGTTCTGTTATATCACTGTCTATCTTCTCTTTATCTTTTCCGCCGATTTTAAGATATAAGTCTCCATCATCCTTTACATAGATTATTTTATTTCCATCATCATCAACATACATATTGGAATAATCTCTTATGTCGGAATCAATCTTTTTCTTTTCTTTTTTCTTCATATCATATTGATAGATAGCATTATTACCTGATTTTATATAGGTGATAATATTATTATTTTTACTTACATAGTAAGGAAATGAGATAGAAATATCGGAGTCTATCTTTATTGCTTCTTTTTTCGGCTTGCTTATATCTTTACAGTATAATGTATAACTTTCACCGTCGAATTTATCCGGATAAAACACCAGCTTCCCATTCTCACTAAAGTGTAATGCAAAGTCCATATTATAATTCGCATAATCCATTATATCAATATCATCTACACCTTTTGCAAGACCTGAAGTAAGCTCTATAGGACTTTTTTTAGAAAGGTCCGATACATATAATTCCTTGTCTTTAATATACACAGCCCTCGGAACTTCTTTCTTTTTACCGCTTCGTCCTCCCGAATTGAGCATAAAGAATGCTCCGACTGCAAAAAGCACCGCTACCAAAGCTCCGGCACCTATCAAAACCGGCAAAAGAAAAGTCTTCTTTTTGGATGCCGGATTTTTCTTCTGAGTTTTTTCCTGAGCTTTTTTCTTATCATCCACCTGATTGTTTTCAGGCTTTACTTCAGTTTTGATATCGGAAAGATTCACTGTTTGATTTTCCTCAGCACCCGCCTGATCATTTTTTTGCTTTACTTCAGTTTCGATATCAGAATGATTCACTGTTTGATCTTCACTTTTTGTGATACGGTTACCGCAGTTATCACAAAACTGTGCATCATCAGGTATCTCTTTGTTACAATTGCTACATTTGCTCATTTTCATCCTCCTTTTAAAAATTACGCAATAAAAATACACTCTACGGTATACTGTTCAAAAGCACAGTGTATTTTAAACGTGCTACCAAACAGTATATCATAAAGTGTATTATTAATCTAAATCTTTTATACATTTTTGATAAAAATATATTTAATCACTAGATGCATTAAAATATGTTTCATATCATTTCCAAAATTTACAGCATATTATAATAATTTATCGTAACTGCCGCTTTCCTCATCGATTCGCTTTAAGTTAACATAATCACCGGTATCTAAAGACAGCTTCTTTTTTTCCAGATATATATTGGTATATCTGGAGACCCACCTGTAAAGCACCGCCCAGGTAGGAACGGCTATGACCATACCCACCACTCCGAATAAACCTCCGAACAACAGTATGGAGAATAATATCCAAACTCGGCAGTCCGGTAGTTTGTCCGAGAACTCTCGGTCCTATAAAATTGCCGTCCAACTGCTGTAATATAAGTATCCATACCATGAATTTAAGGCATTGTACCGGTGAGATCAAAAGCAGTATAAATGCACTTGGTATCGCCCCGAGGAAGGGACCGAAGAACGGTATGATGTTGGTTATACCAACTATAACACTTATTACCAATGCATAGGGCATTGATAATATAAGCATCGCAATATAATTAAGTATACCTATGATTATCGAATCTATGATCTTTCCCACTATGAATTGAGAAAAGGAAGTCTTTACATATACCGCCTCTTCTATCAATGCATTCACAAATCCCACCGGGCAAAAGGCATATAATATTTTTTTTATTTGTGCGATCAGGGTTGTCTTTATATTTAGCAAATATACCATGACCATAACACCTACGATAAAATTAAAAAACTCTCTAATCACACTGTATATACCGTTAGAAAACATCTTAATATAATCACTTAAATTAGGTAACAGATTTTTCTTGATAAAATCCTCTAAACTACTCACCCATTGATTATAATAATTAAGTACCTCATCGGCAATTTCCGAATTATCTTTCAAAAGTTTATCAAGCATAATATAAAACTTCTGAGCATTTTTCGGAAATGCCTTTATCATATCCTGTATACTGTTAAAAAGCTGAGGTATTAGCATCCATATCAGAGCCGTAATGATAGAGAATATAAGAAGTACGCATAACAAGGTAGAAATAACTTTAGATACCGTGTTATTGAACTTCTTATTATCCGATACTTTTGCCAAGGTATCACCAATAAATTTATACACTATGTTATATACCGGGGCAAATAAGAAAGTCAGTATAAACCCGTAAAGTATCGGCAGTAATATTCTTATTATCTTGCTTATCGTAGCAGATATAAAATAAAATCTGTTAAATAAAATATATCAGTATCGCAATGGCTGCTACGCTTAATGCCGTTATTCCGCTATAAATATAAACTCTGATATCCGTCTTTTTCACATTCCCACTCCTTAATCAGCAGTATTTTTTATGCTTATGCCATTCAGTTCTATAGTATCATTAAGTTCTATGACCAAACACTTTTTTCCTTCCACTGTTTTTGTTGAGATATACGGTAAATAATCGGCATCCGCTTTTATATTGATACCGACAGATTTAATATCGATTTTTTTGCTTGTGACTATATTGTCCGCCAAAACCGCTATATCCGCATCCTCGGAAGTTTCATATCTTTCCAAAGCTTCGGTTTTAGCTCCGCTTTGTTCCATCAACTTCATCATATCCTGCTTGGAAAGTATAAGCGGAGTATCCGTTTCTTTATTTTCTTCTATCATTTGATTAAGATTTTCATGTAACCTGCTTACAGTGTTATAATCACAATCTTCATCAAGTGCCTTTATAAGCTCTTCCTGTATGATTTCTCTTTGTTCTCCCGCAGGTATGGGCGCTTGAACTCCGAATATACCCTCTATAAGTTCCTTTGATATGGAATCCGCCTTTTTAGAAAAATATAAGGCTGAATGTATATCTGTTCTTCTGTCGTTGAAAGCCGGGAAGAGAAATCCCCTTATAGGATCGCTCACTATCCAGTCTCTTACTCTATGCTCTATACTGTCTGTTTCCGCATGGTAGCTTAGACAGGCTTTATCAAGGCTAACCGGGCATATACTGCACAGTATCGCATTGTAAACTTCTTCGGACGCATCATCCAGCCCTATCTTATCCTTGGTCTTGTACGGCACATCATAGACTATATTGGCTAAAACTATATAATAATTCTCCGGATATATAAAATCATCTATTATCTTTTTAAAGAATTTAAGGTTAAGTTCTTCGTTCTCAAGTTTACTTTTTCTAAGCTCCATTAAAAGCTTATGTGATTCTCCGTTCAATTCCTCTTCAAGGTCTATATCTATATTAAGAAGTTGCTTACCTACACTTCCGCTCAGTGTCTTCTTAAACATCTCTTCATACTTGAAACTGTCTTCTTCCGGTAAAAGACTGTATGACCCGGTATTCATCAGCTTTATATTCTTCTCATGGTCAACATAGCAGGTACTGAATTTTGATATTACAGAGGCATCTTTTTGAAATAATTTTCTTATTTCATTAATTTCCGTCTTTATCATGCTCTTCCCCTAGTCAAGTCTTTTTAATTGATACATTATCGCATTGATTATAGCAGCGGCTATATTGCTTCCGCCCTTTCTGCCTTTGGCTACTATATGAGGTTTTTTAGTCTCAAGGATCAGATTCTTTGATTCGACTACGTTTACAAAACCTACAGGCACTCCTATGATCAGAGCCGGATCAAAGCCCTGTTCTATAAGCTCGTAGATCCTAATAAGTGCCGTAGGAGCGTTACCTACCGCAAGTATCACGGCTTTATCCGTATTCTTACTTAATTCAAAAGCTCTCTCCATGCTTACACAAGCCCTTGTAACGCCTCTTTCTTTCGCTTCTTTTATGATATCTTCATCTGATATAAAGCATCTTACTTCACTATTTAAGCCCTGTAAAGAAGTTTTATTGATTCCCGCAAGTGCCATCTTTGTATCGGTGATTATGACAGCCCCCTTTTTAAAAGCTTCAAATGCTTTGTTCATAGCGTCATTTCCGAAAATAAGATTTGTTTGGTACTCAAAATCGGCAGAAGTATGTATACATCTTTTTACGACCTTAAGTTCTTCAGCAGTGAAGCTATCCAGGGCTTTTTGGTCCATCTCACTTTCAATTATCCTCATACTTTCGGCTTCTATCTTCTCCGGAGCTATTATCATTATATCTTTTAACATTTCTAACAACCTTTCTATTCTAAAAAATTATTCTTTTTGATCTTCTTTATTAAGTATTTTATATATTTTTTCCATATCGAGAGAGTTTCTTACCAGAGCGGCTAATTTATCGTATTCCGCCTTTTTATAATCATCGGCACTTACAAAGTCCGCCTTAAGTTCAACTCCCTTTTTTCTTGCTACGCTACTAAGTAAACTCAACGTAAACTCTTCATTATCGAATATACCGTGCAAATATGTTCCCAAACACTTTTTATTAATAAGACCCAGTACTCTTTGACTATCTTCATTTACTGACTCGTCCGACAAAAGATGCTCATCATTTCCCAGGCTGTAGGTCTGTCCCATGTGTATCTCATAACCTTTGACACTCGTATCTTTTAAGTCTTTACACATATCAAGCTCAGTGTTCAACCTATATTCTGTATTATTCAGGCTTTTTTCATTGCCGAATTTCGTATATGCGTCCAAAGACCCATACCTTCAACTCTGCCTTTATATTCCACACCTTCTTCGTCTACGATATATTTGCCGAGCATTTGGAAACCGCCGCATATACCTATCAGCATACTCCCTTTATCCACTAATTTCATTATGCGACTTTCAAGACCTGATTCTCTTAACTTAAATAAGTCGCTTATGGTGCTTTTGCTTCCCGGAAGTATGATGATATCCGGCTCTTTAAGCTCCTCCGCTCTTTTAACATATCTGAGTGAAACAGAGTCTATTCTTGACAAGGCATTAAAATCGGTAAAATTGGATATGTGATCGAATCTTATTACAGCTATATCTATAGCCTTGATAGCTTTGTTCTTATTATCATCAAGTCTTGAAGAAAGACTGTCTTCGTCGTCTATGTCTATATATTTCATGGGAATGGTACCAAGTACATCTATACCGAGTCTTTCTTCTATCATACCTATGCCCGGCTTTAATATATCTATATCCCCACGAAACTTATTGATCACGAGACCTTTTACTCTTGCCTGATCTTCGGGATCTAAAAGCTTTACAGTTCCGAATAATGAGGCAAATACTCCTCCTCTGTCTATATCTCCTACAAGCAGCACCGGGGCATCAAGCATCTTTGCAAGCCCCATGTTAACTATATCATCCTCCATAAGGTTGATCTCAGCGGGAGATCCGGCACCTTCAACAACTATTATATCATATTCCTTCGATAATTCATCGTATGCATGCATTATGGATTCAACATAACTTTTTTTTCTCGCAAAATACTCGCTTGCTTTCATATTGCCATATACTTTGCCCAGAATAATAACTTGAGAACCCATATCGGAGTTGGGCTTTAACAGTATGGGATTCATGTATACGCTCGGTTCTATATCGCAGGCTTCAGCCTGCATAGCCTGCGCTCTGCCCATCTCCTTACCGTCTTTGGTAATGTATGAATTATTAGCCATATTTTGGGACTTGAAAGGAGCAACTTTATATCCGTCCTGCTTAAATATTCTGCAAAGACCTGCTGTTACAAAACTTTTTCCCGAATTGGACATAGTCCCCTGAACCATAATTACCTTTGCCACTATTTAATCTCCTTCATGAGTTCTTTTAACATTTTTATAAAATATTCGTTTTCTTCATGTGTCCTTACAGCAATTCTGTAATGATCTTCTCCCAGACCTTTTATAGTTACACATTTTCTTATTATTATATTCTTAGTAAGGAGTTTTGAGTATAGATCCTTTATATCGGCAGAATACAAAAGTAAGTAATTCGCAGTTGACTCATACACCTTAAATCCGAGATCTTTAAGTTCCTTACTGAGATGATTTCTCTCCTCGGATACATAAGAAGTCAGATATTCATAATCGTATTCCTGCATGAGAGCTGCCTCTCCGGCAAAAAGAGCCAAGGTATTTACCACCCATGTGGGTGCGACCACAGATAATTCTTCAAGAAGCTTTTTATCTTCTGTATACAGTATACCAAGCCTTAGACCCGGTATAGCATGTATCTTGGTAAATGAATTTATCAAAATTATGTTATCAAAGCTTTTTGCGTATTTGTATACGTCGATCTGCTTACTTTTTTCAACAAATTCCATAAAGCTTATATCTAATACCAATCTTACATTTAATTCAGAGGTCTTTTTTACGATATCCGACAGTATATCCTCATCCGTAAGAGCACCTGTGGGATTGTTTGGCAGGCAAAGATACATAAGATCGAGTTCTTTATGAATATATCCCAGTATATCTTCACGGATCCCGGTATCAAGATCCGTTTTATAATTCTCAATAATATTATCTTTGTCAAAACTTAAGGACTCTTCGTAAGCCATGAAAGTGGGTATGGGGATAAGCGCCCTGATTCTTCTTTTATATGTATATATAAGCCTGTACATGAGCTCTTCTGCTCCGTTGCCCACAACTATAGCGTCTTTTGAGATATCATACTTTTTTGCAATAAGTTCTTTAAGCCCGTGAGCATATCTGTCGGGATAATGTATGAGCTTATCCACATTTTCTATAATGCTTACTTTTACTTCCTTGCTAAGTCCCAGGGGATTGATATTAGCCGAAAAATCATACACTTCTTTATAATCTTTGTTCAGCTCTTTAGAAACATTATATATATCTCCTCCATGCATCTTATACTTTTGCCTCTCTGAATTCATGTGAAAAGTGCTTGTCGTAGAGTTTTGATAATTCAAACTCGTCTCCCAAAGCATTACCTACGATCACAAGGGCTGTCTTTCCTATACCCGCCTTCTTCACTTCCTCGGCTATATGCTCAAGTGTGGATACTATACTTTTTTCATCTTCCCAACTTGCCTTGTATACGACCGCTACCCTAGTGTCCTTAGGATATGAGGTACATAATTTCAACCAGATCTTCTATCATGGATATACTTAAGAATATGACCATACTCGCCTGATGTACAGCAAGCTCTTCTATACTCTCACCCTTTGGCATAGGAGTTCTTCCCTCCATACGTGTAAGTATTACGGTTTGTGATACTCCGGGCAAGGTGTATTCAAGATTAAGTGTTGCGGCAGCTGCAAGGAATGAGCTTACCCCCGGCACTACCTTGTATGTTATGCCCAGTTTATCAAGCTCTCTCATTTGTTCTCTGTGAGCTCCGTATATCGAAGGGTCTCCCGTATGTACTCTTGCTATCTTAAGCCCCTTTGCATGAGCATCCTTCATAACTTCTATAACCTCATCCAGGTTCATGGATGCACTGTTATATATTACCGCACTTTCTTTGGCAGAACTTAGTACTTCTTTATTTACCAAAGAACCTGCGTATATGATGACATCACTTTCATCTATAATTCTTTTTGCTTTTATAGTAAGCAGTTCCGGATCTCCCGAACCGGCACCTATAAACCAAACCATATTATTCTCCTTATCTATATAAGAGCATCTATAGCCTCTCTTATGTTATCCACGGCTATAAGCTTCATATTTCCTTTGTAATTTAATTTATCGCATACGGCTCTTGGCAGTATACAGGTCTCAAAGCCTAATTTATAGGCTTCTCTTATTCTCAGCTCCGACATCGATACGGCTCTTACTTCTCCGGAAAGTCCTACTTCTCCGAATATTACCGTCTTATCATCTATGGCTTTATTTTTAAGGCTTGATACCAGTGCCAAAACTATCGCCAGATCAAGAGCCGGTTCGTTCATTCTCATACCGCCGGCTATATTGATATAGGCATCGTATTTACTCATTTGCATCAGGCAGCGTTTTTCTATAACTGCCATCAAAAGACTCACTCTGTTAAAATCCGTTCCGACTGCCGTTCTTTTGGGCATTCCGAAGTTCGTGGGCGTGACCAAAGCCTGTACCTCGACCAAAAGCGGTCTGCTACCCTCCAAAAGACAGGAGACAACCGAACCGGATGCGGTTATAGGTCTGCCCGAAAGCATATATTCCGAGGGATTACTTACCTCAACCAGCCCCTCACTGCGCATTTCAAAAACACCTATTTCATTGGTTGAGCCGAATCTGTTTTTAACGGCTCTTATTATTCTGTATGAAACACTTCTTTCACCCTCGAAATAAAGTACTGTATCGACCATATGTTCAAGGGTCCTCGGACCTGCCACCTGACCGTCTTTCGTAACATGTCCCACTATAAATATTGCCGTAGAACTTTGCTTTGCAAGTTGCATAAGCCTTAAGGTACTCTCTCTTACCTGACTGACACTTCCTTGGGCTGAAGAAAGTTCATCAATATACATTGTTTGAATAGAGTCAATTATAACGACATGAGGTTTGTATTTATCTATAGTCGATACTATAGCATTAACATCGGTTTCGCAAAGAAACCTAAGGTCTCCCTCAATGCTTCCTATTCTCATGGCTCTGAGTTTTATCTGTTTTAGACTTTCTTCTCCCGATACATAAAGAACACTTTTGCCCGATCTTGCAAGATTTCTGCATACTTGTAAAAGTATGGTCGATTTTCCTATACCGGGATCGCCTCCCACCAGCACCAGTGAACCTGCGACTATACCACTACCCAAAACTCTGTCGAGTTCGTCAAAACCGGTATGGTATCTGTCCTCTTCATAAAGCTCTATTTCATCAATATGTACGGCTTCCTTATTACCGCCAAGAGTACCGGAACTTAAAGCCCCGGTACTCTTGGGTTTAGCAACCGTCTCCTCGGACATCGTATTCCATTCTTTACAGCTCGGACATTGACCCATCCACTTTGAAGTCCCATAGCCGCACTCGCTGCAAAAATACACTGTCTTAAGTTTCGCCATATATTATCTTTCTACTTTTTTATATTAACTTCCAAACTTTGACCCTTCTCAAGTTCCAAACCTATAGCCAACTTACCGCTTAAGTTCGTCTTCATACTGCTAAGCAATACTTTATCCACGTAGACTTCATATTCCGTCTCTTCTTCAAGGCCTATAGTTATCTGAGCATCTTCAGGTCCTTCTACTGTAAAACTTACGCCTTCCGCTTTCATACTAAAATCATGTACTGCAGTTCCCGGTACAGACTCATATACAAACAGTCCGTTTTTTTCAAGCTTGGTTATCTGTTCGAATGTCTTTACCTTATACAAGTCTCCCTCAAATTCATAATCACTGAGCTTCTTTTTTTCAGGCAATTCATAGTTTCCAAAACAAAGTTTCCCGCTTGACTCTGTGCCTATTAAGCTGTCTACTACAGACATAGTATATCCTCCTTCTAAAGCATAACAAATCCTTATTTCAACAAAAAGGAGTTGTCATCTGTCTATTATAATAACAACTCCATTATAACCTTTAATTTTTTTTGACACAAGATACTTTATATCCAAGTTTAGTTATTTTCCAAGTCAAGTTAAGCTACATTATAAGTATTATGGGATTTTTCTAAACCACCGGCTCTTCTTTAAGCTCTTTTTCCACATTAAGAATTATATGTCTGTCTTCACCGCTTCCTTCCGTAGCCACCTCAACCACTGAATCTTCCTTGATCTTTCCGTCCAGTATATCCTCTGCCAACTTATCTTCCAAAAGATTTTGCAAAGTCCTCTTAAGAGGTCTTGCTCCATATGCCTTATCATAAGCCTTTTCAACTATGTATTCCTTGGCATCTTCATTTATCTTGAATCTGATATTAAGATGCTGAGCTCCCCTTTGTTCTATAGACCTAAGCATGATCTCAAGAATTTTCTTCATATCTTCTTTATCAAGCTGGTGGAACACTATAGTCTCATCTATACGGTTTAAGAATTCCGGCTTAAATATACGCTTTATCTCTTCCATTACACCTTGCTTCATATTTTGATAACTTTGCTTACTGTCTTGTGCAGAAGCGAATCCCAGGTGTTTCGGAGCCACTATATGCTGCGCTCCGGCATTACTTGTCATGATGATGATCGTATTCTTAAAGTCTATCTTCCTTCCCTGAGCATCTGTTATATGCCCGTCATCCAACACCTGCAAAAGTATGTTGAACACATCGGGATGTGCCTTTTCGATCTCGTCAAACAATATGACTGAATAAGGATTTCTTCTCACTTTTTCTGATAACTGACCGCCTTCATCGTATCCCACATATCCCGGAGGAGAACCTACCATCTTGGACACGGAATGTTTCTCCATATACTCACTCATATCAACTCTTATAAGTGAATTCTCGGTTCCGAACATTGCCTCAGCCAAAGTTTTACTAAGCTCCGTCTTACCCACACCTGTCGGTCCGAGGAAAAGGAATGAACCTATAGGTCTCTTCGGGTCTTTAAGTCCTACCCTACCTCTTCTTATAGCCTTGGATACCGCAACGATAGCTTCATCCTGACCTATGACCTTGGTATGCAGTATATTCTCAAGATTTTTGAGTCTTTCCGCCTCCTCCTGAGCTAATTTTTTCACCGGTATCTTAGTCCAGACCGATACGACATCCGCTATATCCGAGTCGTCTATAACTATGGTCTTTTCGTTCTTTTCTTCCTGCCACTTTGCTCTTAAGTTTTCTATTTCTTTTTTAATATTACTTTGCTGATTTCTTATTCTGCCGGCTTCTTCGTAGTTTTCCTGTTTTATACTTTCTTCTTTTTGCTTTTCAAGCTCTTCGACATCCTTGATAAGTTGTTTTATCGCTTCCGGCTCTATATAACTTGCCAACCTGCTCTTTGAAGCCGCTTCATCTATCACATCTATAGCCTTATCCGGCAAGAATCTGTCTGAAATATATCTTGTTGAAAGCTTACTGCTTCTTTAAGTGCGTCATCCGTTATCACTACTTTGTGATGTTCCTCATATCTGTGTCTTAATCCAAGGAGTATCTTGTATGCATCTTCCTCACTCGGTTCTTCTACCCTTATAGGCTGAAATCTTCTTTCAAGGGCTGCATCCTTTTCTATGTGCTTTCTGTACTCTTCAAGTGTTGTCGCACCTATCAGTTGCAATTCTCCTCTTGCCAAAGAAGGTTTAAGTATGTTGGAGGCATCTATCGCTCCCTCAGCACCTCCGGCACCTATTATAGTATGTATCTCGTCTATAAATAAAAGTATGTTGCCGGAATCCATGATCTCAGACATTACTTTTTTTATTCTTTCCTCAAACTCTCCTCTGTATTTCGATCCGGCTATCATTCCCGAAAGATCCAAGGTCACAACTCTTTTGTTAAGCAAAGTTTCCGGAACCGAACCTGATATGATAGACTGTGCCAGTCCTTCTACCACTGCGGTCTTACCGACTCCCGGTTCTCCGATAAGACAGGGGTTATTCTTGGTTCTTCTGCTTAATACCTGCATTACCCTGTTTATTTCCTGCTCTCTTCCTATTACAGGATCGAGCTTACCCTGTCTTGCAAGCTCAGTCAGATCTCTGGAATATTTATCCAGTGTAGCGGTATCCGACTCTTCCGCACCTTCGTAATCATTGTCCGGATCCGGTCTTGTGCTTTTTATATCTTCGTTGCCGGCACCGAGTATCTCCGTATATAATTTGTGCAGATTGATATTAAGAGTGTTCAAAAGTTTGTTGGCAATGCTGTCCGGTTCCTTGAGTATGGCTATAAGTATATGCTCGGTTCCTATAAGAGGAGACTTGAACCTGACCGCCTCGTTATACGCCCCTTCAAAAACTCTGTTTGCAGCCGGAGTATAATCCGGTAAAATATCCATTTCCTTTATATCGTTGTACTCATTGAACATGAGTTTTTCTATTATTTCAAGTATCTTATCTTCACTGAGCCCGTTAGCCATAAGAACTCTGGCAGCCACTCCTCTGCCTTCTCTTACAAGTCCCAGCAGTATATGTTCCGTACCCACATGTCCGTGTTCAAGTTCTATAGCTGCTTCCTTTGCAAGTCTTAAAGCCTCTTTAGCCTGACTTGTAAATCTTTCCATATTCTTTCTCCTTATAACTGATACAGACTTCAGAATAATATTCAAAAAACTTCCAAAGTCTATATTTATTTAATATAGTATATTCCCCAGGTTTTCCCTTACATAATCGGCTCTTTTAATATCCAGCTCTTCTTTGGAAAGAGGTTTTTGGCTTCCTGTAAAAGATTTGAAGTCTGTATCCCAAACATCAGTTCATATACATTCCTGTCATTCTCAAGCTTTATAAGTCCGTCGGCGATACCTCTCATTACCGCACTGAGATAATTAAGAGCTTCCTTTAATGTAAGCTTTCTTGCGTATTTAAGTATTCCGTAAGACTTGTAAACCTCATCACTTATTGATATGTTGTGGTCTTTAAGTGCCATACTTCTTATATAATCTTCCTGTGCGTTAAGCTGTACCGCAACTCTTCTTACCTGATCTATGATCTCCTTTTCACTGTGCCCCAAAGTTTTGGGATTGGATATGTCATATAAGGCTCCGTAACTTTCTCCGTTATCTCCGTATACGGACTTTATACTAACTCCGAACCTGCTCAGTCCGTTGATAAGAGTTGTAAAATTCTTACCTACGGAAAGCATTGGGAGGTGCATCACCACATTCGCCCTTATCCCCGTACCTACATTGGTAGGATATGAGGTCAGATAACCTAACTTTTCACTGAAAGCATAGTTGAATTTCTCATTTATATAGTCATCCAGTCTATCTGCCGTATTCCAAAGCTTATCAATATTCATGCCCGCAGATAAAAGCTGAAGTCTTATATGATCTTCTCCGTTGAGCACAAGACTAAGTTCCTCTTCATCACTGTATATAAGACCCGTTGCCGTCTTCTTGGCAGCTATGGACGAATTGATAACTCTTCTTTCTTTTAAAGTCTGCTTTTCTATATCTGACATGGTATTCAAATGTACCACATTAAGTTCTTTTTCGTAATATTCATTAATATCCGAAAGTTGTGTAAGCATACCGTCAAGCAATACCTGCGAATCCGCCTGGCTCAACTTATCGGGGAATACGAAAGAATCCAGATTCCTTACCAGCCTTACCCTGCTGCTTACATAGTTATAGTCTGTTTTTAATTTTACATCTTCAAACCACTTACTCATTTTGCTCCTTTTCAAGCTCTTTTATCTTGTCTCTGTATTCTGCCGCCAATTCGTATTCTTCCGCTTCGAGTGCTATTCCCAGTCTTCGTTTGAGCTCATCAACCTCGCTTACACTGTCTATGCGCACGACTCTTGACTGAGCCTTCATGTACTTTGGCTTTTTACCCTTATGTATGTCACTGCCCTGTAATTGCTTTATATTATCTGAAATAAGTATCCCGAATACTTCATAACATTCTTTACATCCGAACTTTGATGAATTGATAAATTCATCATAAGAAGTCTGACAGTTAGGGCAAACTATACTGGAAGTTTGATTGTTTCTTGCCGATTTTTCCACCTCTCCCAGTAAACTGGATAAAAACTTGGCAAATGGGAACTCCCCTTCAAACCCTTCTGTTCCGTAAGGATTGTTCTCCATATCCCTTGCACACTTTGTACAGAAATGATGATCCCTTTGTACTCCGTTCACTATCTCCGTATATTGAATATTAGCTTCTCTTATCTTGCATTTTTCACATAGCATTTTAGTATCTCCTTCAATAGACCGTAAGTAATATTACTAATATCCGGTCAAGTCATCATATAAGTCATCTATAATCGAATGAGCTTCTTCCCTGGCTACTCCGTTACATATCCCTCTGGCTACAGCCACGGAGATATCTCTTTTCATACTCTCAAGCACTCTTAACTTATCCATGTCTATGGATATTACAGCTCCTTTTCTCCTGTCAAGTTTTATAAAACCCTCTCTTTTCAGTATTGCATAGGCTTTGTTTACCGTATGCATATTGATACCTATATTATCCGCCATCTGTCTTACTGAAGGCAAAGACTCTCCTTCCCTAAGTTTGGATGTGGCAATACCCAGTATTATTTGATTACATAACTGTATATAGAGAGCTTCTTCACTGTTAAAGTCTATATACAAATCCATAATATATACCCCTTAATTATATGTGTTATAGTGATAATATAACATAATTTCTATATTTTTTCAATTAAATAACTGTGAAAAAAGTTTGTAATACGGTATCAGGCACATGAATACCGTTAATACCTGTGACTTGAGCCAGTCTTAACAGCCCGCAATCCCATTAAATAATATTTTATTGATCTGCGGACTTTATAAATTTTTAGTATTTTTAAGTAGCTTTTTTGTTTTTATATTACTGCATACCCAGGTACTCATTAAACAATTTATAAAGTGCAGCATTAAGCGGTATTAAAAACATCATACCGGCAACTCCGAAAAGTCCTCCGCCTATTATTACGGTTGCAAATACCCATATCCCCGGAAGGCCTATGGAACTTCCCACTACCTTCGGATATATAAGGTTGTTTTCAATATGCTGCAATACATTGATATAGATCAAGAACCATACGGCTTTTAAAGGCGAAGAGATAAATATCATTAAAAACCCTACCGCTGCCCCTACGTATGCACCGAACACAGGTATAAGTGCGGTAACTCCCACAACCACTCCGACCATAGCCGCATAAGGGAAGCTAAATATCAGCATACCTATGCTGCAAAGCACTCCAAGTATTATAGCCTCAAAAACTGTCCTATAATAAAATTGGTATAGGCGCTGTTGATCACCGATATTATGTGATCCATTCTTTCTATGACTTTTTCTTTTAAGAACTTACGCTGTATAAGTTTGAACTTCTCAGACAAAGCTTCTTTTCCCGTCAATATATACATAGCAAAAATAAATCCCATAAATACTATCATGGTAAGATTCATGACGGATCTTACAGCACTTAAAACACTCAGACCACCGCCATTTGTAAAAAAATCCACGACTATGGATATAACTTTGTTTATTGTATTTTCCGTAGGTATTATCTCTTCTATGTAATCTGATATATAAGGATAATTTTTTAATAATTCCAAGAAACTTATGATATTATCATAAAGAGCAGGTATCTGACTTGACAATGTATTGATCGCTGTCTGCAATTGCGGTATTACTATTATTAATATTAAAAAAACAAAGAATATAAAACTGATAATGGTTAACAGTATTGATAAACCTCTTATGATCTTTTTGTTTTTTTCAAAAAAACTTTGATAAAAAAACTTCTCTTCATAAAAGGACATTATAATATTAAGTATATAAGCCATGACCGCACCGGTCACAAGGCTTGACGAAACACTTACCAGCCCGGTAAGACCGGACATAAGTCCCTCCCAATATTTCATAAGCAAAAACAACACAAATATCATCACTGCGTAAGGCAGCAAAGTCCCGATCTTTCCTTTCATATACACGGCTCCCAACATTAATATATTCTTGAAAATTTAATATACATATTCTTATGTTTCACGTCAATATTCTTTTTCTTAATAGTCGTTTTTTATACAACTTGTTTCCTTATACCTTGTCATTGTAAATAATTTGTTATATACTTTTTTCAGGTTAACAGGAAAGGGCTTTTAAGCATAATCAACTATGAAATATGTTATAGTACTTGCGGACGGCATGGCAGATCTTCCTATAGAAAGCCTTGGACATAAGACTCCTTTGGAATTTGCCAAAACCCCGGCGATCAATTCAATTTTACCAAGATCGGTCGTAGGATCGGTAAGAACAGTTCCTAAGGGTATGATACCCGGAAGTGATGTAGCTAATCTGTCCGTACTCGGTTACGATCCCTTAAAGTTTTATACGGGGCGTTCTCCTATAGAGGCTGTGGGAATGGGTATAGATATACATGAATCCGACCTTGCCGTAAGGTGTAATCTTGTAACTCTTTCTGATGATGAGCGTTACGAAGATAAAATTATGCTTGATTTTACCGCAGGAGGTATAGAAACTAAAGAGGCGAAAGAACTTATAGAATATGTAAATGAAAAACTCGGCAATGAAATTTATCACTTTTATTCCGGAGTATCTTACAGACATTGTCTGTTGGTAAGAAATCTTAAAGCGGTTCTCAGATCCGCTCCTCCTCATGATATAGTCGATAAAAATATTTCCGATCATTTACCGGAGAATAAAGATTTTCTTGATATTATGAAAAAAAGTTATGAGTTACTTAACACTCATCCCATCAATAATACAAGACGATCGAAAGGATCAAATGTGGCTAATTCCATCTGGCTGTGGGGGGAAGGGAAACTTAAGCCCGTTAAAAGTTTTTATGAAAAATATAAACTTAAAGGCACCGTAGTTTCCGCTGTGGATCTGGTCAAAGGAATAGGCATCATGGCAGGACTTGAAGTCCCTGATGTCAAGGGTGCCACTGCCACCGTTAACACCGATTATTCCGCAAAATTAAATGCCGGTCTTGATTCCTTATTAAAAAAGAATAAGGATTTTTTGTATTTGCACCTTGAAGCTCCTGATGAATGCGGTCATCGTGGCGACATAGACGGCAAGATCACGGCAATAGAAAAAATTGATGATTTGATCATTAAACCTCTTATAGAAAACCTGAGTAATGCAAAAGAAGATTTTGTTTTACTGTTACTGCCAGATCATCCTACACCTGTAAGCCTCAGAACTCATACGGATGATCCGGTTCCTTTTTTACTGTACAGATCCGACAGGGACTATAAGCAAAATCCCAAAGAATACAGTGAAAAAATTGCACAAGAAAGTAATATTTACCTGAAAGAAGCCCATACTTTAATTGATAAAATGTTAAAATCAGAATTTATGTGGAGGTAGTATGTCAAAATATGATTACAGCAGATTAAACAAAAACAGCATTCACCGCAGAAGGCGAAGGCGAAAAAGAATGAGGATATTGATGATAACCTTGTTGATTGCACTGTTATTATGCATTTTAATTGCAGGAAGCATCTTTGCTTTTAAATTCTTTTCCTCAAAGGGTTCAAAGTCCTCTACACCTTCAGACGCCGAAAGCACTACTTCTGTAGAACAAAGTGAGCAGGCAAGAGAGTCTGAATTGGATGCGCTTATAAATGAAGCGGACAGGCTGGCTCTCGGATATGACTATGATAAGGCTATAGAACTTCTGTCTTCTAACGAGACTTTCAAAGATGACCCTAAGGTATCGGAAGCTATTGCAAGATATAACGAGACCAAATCGACTTTGGTAAAACAAGATCCCTATAAAGTACCTCATGTATTCTTTCACAGCTTGATAGTTGATAAGTCAAAAGCATTCGATGGAGACCGTAAACAAAAGAGTTATAATCAGGTAATGACCACTGTTGGAGAATTTGAGAAAATTCTTGATATCTTGTATGAAAAAGGCTATGTACTTGTAAAGATCCACGATATTGCAGATATGGTCAAGGACGAAAGTACCGGTGAATATGTTATGAAAGCGCAGGATATCATGCTTCCACCCGGAAAAACTCCTATAGTTTTCTCACAAGACGATGTATGTTATTATGAATATATGGTCGGGGACGGATTTGCCAGCAGATTGGTCATAGGCGAAGACGGCAGGGTGACTACCGAAATGGATATGGATGACGGAACTAGTCAGGTAGGGGATTATGATCTTATACCTATACTTAATAAGTTTATAGACGAACATCCCGATTTTTCATACAAGGGAGCTAAAGCCATAATAGCACTGACAGGATATAACGGCATATTCGGTTATAGGACCGCCCCTTCTTACTCTGAAAACCCTACCTACGAAGAGGATAAAAAGAAAGCGACCGAAATAGCCAACGCATTAAGGGCAGACGGTTGGGAACTTGCCTCTCACAGTTGGGGACACAGACATCTGGGCAAGGAGTCCGATGAGGCTTTTAAGACTGACTGTGATAAGTGGCAAAACGAAGTTGAAACCTTGATAGGTGAAACAGACATACTTATCTTTCCTTTCGGTACGGATATTGGAAGCTGGCATCCTTATACAGATGAAAATGCACGTTATGTTTACTTAAAAGATCAAGGATTCAGATATTTTTGTACTGTAGATTCTTCCGCACCTTATTGGGTACAGATAGGTAAGGATTATATGAGACAGGGAAGAAGAAACCTGGACGGATACAGAATGTTAAGAGATATACAAGAACCTGACAATGCCAAATTAAAAGATCTCTTCGATGCCAATGAAGTATATGACAAAGACAGACCTTCGGAAATGGGTGAAATAACTTCATAGTGCTCTATAAAGCAGTATAAATAACAGCTTACTTAGAATATAGATCAGTATTAAAAAACATACATAAGCGGCTCTGATAAAACAGAGATTTAACAAAAGATGCGATAAGATCAATTGGTTTTGATCTTTACCGCATCTTTTTTAATAAATAATTTTTTACAGACTTTTTTATGACATAAAAAGCTGCCGCAATAATATAGAGGAATTTCCACATAATTTGCAACTGCCGTGTATTATTTAATCATCAATATTCTCACTTGAGAACTCTATCACCTCTCCCGTAACCGCATCAACAGTTACTTCGTAATCAATGCTTGCACTTTGAAACTCAACATCATACACTACTTTTCCGTCATCTCTGTCGATATGAGCATTGATAAACATAGTATCCTCAGCCTTTACTCCGGCTTTCTCCAAAGCTATCTCCTGAGCCTTTTCGGCACCTATATCATTCTCCTCAGCCGGTAAAGCCGGTGTTGATTCCATACTTTCAGCCACTGTTTGTACTGTACTTTCGACAGCTGAAGATTCTCCGGCTGCAGCACTGCTTTGAGCTGCCTGATTGTTTGAACACGCACTTACCAGCCCCGACAAAGCAAGTCCCGAAATAAGCGCTAAAGCTTTTGTCTTATTTAATAACATAAATACATCTCCTTATCATAATATTCTCTATAAGTATTTCAATAAATGAATTATAGACTATATCAATAAAAACAACATTAAAAAGCTATTTGTTTTGATGTTCTTTCTTTTTTGCACTGTAATTCCTCTGACTTACAGCCTTGGCACAATGTTCACAGCAAAATCTCTTTTTCTTATTGGACTTACTGACGATAAAATATTCTCCGCAATATATATTATCACATCTTCTTATTATAGATGACGAAGCATCAAGGTTAAATACGGTAAAATACAGTGCGGTATAAAGATTCGGTATCTTCCAGGAAGGTCTTAATCTTTCAAAATCATAACTTGGTATCAGTCCCGATAAAGCATTATTAAGCTCTTTCGATATCAAATACTTCGCCACTTTAAGAGAAAGCTGTTTCATCTTCTTGGAAGCATTATTATTAAAATCCTCATAAACTTTTGTACTCAGCATCTCTTCCAAAGGCATATCTTTGACATATAACACCTCAAAATCCACCCACATATGGAATAAAAAGTCTATTATCATCCTGTCTTCTTTTTGCTTGATAAGATGCTTGTTCTTGAAAGCTTTAAGAAGATTTCTTGAAAGACTATGGTAATTCGTACTGTCCGCCACAAATTTATGGTATTCTTGAATAGCGATCTCAAAGACTTCATCATCCATTGCAAAATCAGCAATTTTATAAAATGAGCTTTCAAAACCGTCAGCATCGGACTTCACTATCACACTGTCATACGAACTTGTAAACTCCTCGTACTTGGGGAAGTTGAATAAAAGATTGATAATATTAAGTTGTTTTGGCTTTCTTTCATCAGAGATCTGTAAGGTAAACAAAAGATAGTATATAGCATGTAATACATCTTTATAATCTCTTAGATCTTCGCTATGCAAAGCATGTAAAAGATGTATTATCGACTTAAAACGATTTTTAAGCCTATAGACATCCTTTAATTCCACATTTTTATTCTTTACGCCTGGACTTAACTTAAAAAAATAACCGTACTTTTCCATAAAATTTTTAAGAGAATCAATATCATTGTCTTCGATCTTTATAAATTCCCCTATCACGTTATTTTTCTTAAGTATCTTCCTTCCCGCATCAACCATCAGCCCCTGTTCGGAATTAAGAAAAAAAGATACTTTTTCATCGGTATTTTTTATGCTGAGATATTGCGGCACTTCATCGCCTGTAATATCAGGCTTTTTTTCGACAAGTGTTATAACTTTACTACTTGTAAAAATATGTAAGGTCTCCATTAAAACCCCTCAAAAATCAAAATATAGTTTTCTTTATCACTCTGACTTAGCAATAAAAAGACCGTTGTGAAGTATTTAAACCCACAACAGTCTATTATTATACTATAAATATTAAAAAAATACACAAGTAAGTTTAATTAATCGTTATTTTCTATATCAAAAATCTAAGATTTAACTATTTTTCGATCTTCACCTTTATTTTTTTATAAGTTTTTGAAGTCAGTATTATTAATGATACGGCATGTATTATCAACTTTGTTATCAGATATACATTTATGATACTCAGCACTTTAATTATCGTATCCCTAATGAATACTTTGTTTTCTTTAATAAAGCTACAGATCCTTTGCTTCTTTTTGTTCTTCATATACCTAATACTTCCATACCTTATTTATAAAATCAACATAGTTCTTATAAGCAACTTTTTCAACATCTTCTTTTGAAAAACCGATATCACTAAGCGATTCGAGTAAATTAGGAACTTCCGAACAGTCTTTAAGTCCCTTTAATGCTGTACAAATCTCCACATCAGGGCTGCTTTCATCACAAAATCCGGACATCGCCTCATGACCTAAAAAGTCACAAAAATCAAATCCCAAGGCTAAGTGCTCAACTCCTACCAAGCCGGCTATATGTGCTGCATGTTTTGCCAACATATCGACTGTTTGATCTTTCTTATCTCCAACAAACTCATAGTACGAATTAAGACCTATCAATCCACCGCTTTTTGCGATCTCTTTGATCTGCTCATCGGTAAGATTCCTTCTGTGAGCATGTACAGCGGCTGCATTGGAATGTGTTGCCATAAAAGGTCTGTTGGTCGTAGCTGCCAGATCCCAGAACGATTTTTCATTAAGATGCGATACGTCAACAAGTATTCCGAGGTCATTTAACCTTTTGACCGCCTCTTTTCCCAGTTCGGTAAGACCTCTGCCGGGGTCTTGTGTAACTCCGGTAGCCAGAGCATTAGCCTCGTTCCATGTAAGGGATGCATGTCTTAAACCTAGCTCATAATAGGCATTGAGAACATCAAGTCCGGTACTTTCGTCCACATGGCTCAATCCCTCCATGCCAAGTATCATATTTACTTTAGAAGTATCTTTCAGAAAATCTTCCTTACTCTTTATAAGCTTAAGCTCGGTATCTGTCTCTGACAACTCATCATGCATGCTTTTTAAAATTTGCCATACTCTTTTCTTAGGTTCCGTATCATAAGGAGGGTCAATCCATATCACAAAGACAGCTCCGCTTATACCACCTTTCTGAAATCTAGGCAAATGATATTTATTGAAGATTCCTGTATTACCTTGACTTCTTTTAATACAAATATCTGTTAATATGTCTGTATGTCCATCAAATATCATAGTTTACGCTCCTTTTTAACTGATAATAGTACTTAAAAAGGTATATGTCAATACAATTTTTTGTTAATTAATTATTTAACAGGCGTTTTTTGATTGTTTGAAATATAACCAAATTGTTATTTAAATAATTATCTATTTTATATACAATTACTCTTGTACTGTCCTAAATTGTATGTTACTATGAACAATATAAAAAAAGGAACTTATACGGAGGGTTGATTTATGGAAATGTTACAAAACTTTGTATCCAGTGTTAACAAGTTGGTCTGGGGTGTACCTATGCTTTGTTTGTTAGTAGGTACCCATATCTTTTTCACCTTCAGACTGAGATTTATTCAAAGACATCTTTTCAAAGCAATTAAGATTTCTGTTACAAAAGACTCGCACAGTGAAGGTGATATAAGCCAGTTCGGCGCCTTGGCTACCGCACTTGCCGCTACCATCGGTACCGGTAATATCGTAGGTGTGGCTACCGCTGTTGCTCTCGGCGGACCCGGTGCTGTACTTTGGTGTTGGCTTACAGGACTTTGGGTATAGCTACCAAATATTCAGAAGGACTCCTGGCTGTAAAGTACAGAGTTAAAACCGCTGACGGAACCATGCTCGGAGGTCCTATGTACGCACTTGAGCGTGGAGCAAAGATGAAATGGCTCGGTATACTCTTCTCAATATTTACAGCTATCGCCTGTATAGGTACCGGAAACCTGACACAGGGTAACTCGATCACATCAATGCTTAAGACTTCATTTAACATTAATCCGTATATAAGCGGTGCGGTTATCACAGTTGCAGCGTCAGTAGTTCTTTTAGGCGGTGTTAAGTCTATAGCAAAAGTGTGCGGATCATTAGTTCCTTTCATGGCTGTATTTTATATCATAGGTTGTGCTGTTGTTTTAGTTGTTAATGCTCCTTATCTTCCTGAAACTGTAGTTACCATATTCTCACGTGCATTTACACCGCAGGCTGCTGCCGGAGGTTTTGCCGGTTCAACTATCATAGCTGCCATGAGATTCGGTATTTCAAGAGGACTTTTCTCTAATGAAGCAGGTATGGGTTCAGCACCTATAGCAGCTGCTGCAGCAACAACTTCAAACCCTGTTCGTCAGGCACTCGTATCTATGAGCGGCGTGTTCTGGGATACTATAATAGTTTGTGCTATGACCGGTCTCGTGCTTGTAAGCAGTATTATAAGATACCCTGCACTCGGAAGTTTATCAGGTGGTGACCTTACTGCTATGGCTTTTGAAAAAATTCATATATGGGGAAGATATATACTTGCTGTAGGACTCGTTACATTTGCTTTCTCAACAATACTCGGATGGGCTTATTACGGAGAAAGAGCGGTAGAATATCTGCTCGGAAAAAAATTCTTATTCCCTTACAGAATTATTTATTCAATAGCAATATACGTAGGTTGTGTAAGTGCTAATCAGTTGGTTTGGGATATAGCAGATACTTTCAACGCTCTTATGGCAATACCTAACCTTTTATGTTTGCTCATACTTAACGGCGTTATCGTAAGCGAGACCAAGAAGTATCTATGGTCAAATAACATAGACGGAGTTGATGATACTCCTATCCCGCAGCTTGATAAGTAAAACTTAAACTGTTATCCTACATATTGGATACAATGTAATTACAATGAATTTATATATTCGGTATTTAAATAAGAATAACTTTATAAAGAATATATTATGATATAAAAAGATCCCGATAATGCTTTTCCTACTTTAGTATAAAAAGCATTATCGGGATTTTAGAATTCTGTATTATTATTTCCAAACATCAACACTTTATATTATTATTTAAAACTTAGCTATACAGTCTACCGAAGTTAGCAAAACTATACTATATCTCCACCTTCCGCTTCTGTTTCACTAAATCCCATTGAGATCAGCTGCGGTACTATATGACTCATATAATACTCATCAGGAGATTTAAAAATAAAATTACTATCGTTTTTCCTAAACTCTTCACAACTTCCGTTTACCAAGTCAAAAGATGCATCAACTACTATCCCGTCCTCTTCAAAAGAAAAATTATAAGCGGCACCTTCAACTTGTTCCTTCTCTTTCAGAAAATACCTTGCTTCTGCCTCCTCTTTCGATTCAAGACCAAAGACTTCGTACTTTGCCTTAATATAAATACTTAATTTATTCACAGCGTCATCTTTATATTCTAAAGTATATGACATAGTTCCGTCATACTGTTTGATCTCAAAAGTTTTGACTCCGCTACCCTCAAATTCATCTTTTCTTACCTGAATATAGCCTTGATATATCAGGTTCTCGGCAACTTTACTCATTACATTGTAGGCATTTTCATTTTCATCGCTCTTCCAACCAAGTATTTTACGTACTTTATTATAATCTTCAAATCCAAGCTTAGTATAATCGTAAGTCACCACCTGTGAATATTCTTCATCACCTAGATCAACGCTTACGTCTATACCTTCTATCTCATTGATCAAAGCGGCATTTTTCCCAAATACTTCTCTCGCTTTTTCCCTGTCACCTTCCTCTATATCCTGTCCTACGGGTCTGTACCTTATACCGGAAAACTCTGTTAATTTTAACACCTTATTATTACTGTATTCAAAGGTCAATATTTTTCTTACCGGACCACCGTTCCAAGAACTTATATGTGTTGCAAAGACAACAGTGGATACCTTGGCAGTTTCATCTGCATCTGATTCTTTTTCGGTTTCTTTACTTTCTCTTTTTTCTCCCTTAGCATCTTCACTTTCGTATTCATCTTCACTTTCGACACTTTTCTTTTTTTCTTTTTTTTCCTCGGATATCGTGCTCTCTTCTTTATCAGCTTTAGTTGCAGTGCATGACATCATCCCCAGCGAGAAAAATACCGTTAAAAAAATTATAAATATTCTTTTCATTCCTTCTCCTATACGCTACCCAAAACAATGATCGATAATTCTTACAGTTAATAACTATCATAAAATATATACTAATGTCAAGTAATTATGTGCGAATAAAAGAACAGACCTACAAATATAGAATAAAAAAATCAACAAATGTAACAACTTATTTACATTTATTGATCTTTTCAGTTTCAATATGGTTTTATAACAGAACCCGCTTTTATTTGATCATTTATATTATACTTAGTAGCAAAGTAACTTATCCTGTATTTATCGTATATTATTATTTGTAACCTTAGTAGCACAAAACATATTTTTACCTCTCTTTAGGTAATCGGTATCTATATCCTCTTTCCACACTCCACCTGCAAAAGTCTCTGCCATATCCGCAGATCTGCATTTTCTGACACAAGTAACTGCCCTTTCAAGAACCTGATAATTAAGTGCGGTTCCTGTTTCATCACAGTTATAATTAGCCGCCCTGTCTTTGCCGATACCCATATTTGTAGCAACTTTGATCGCATCAATATTGGCTCCCAGGAAGAGAAACTCCCAGAAGTACTTTTCTTTCTGACGCTCTATCATCCTCTTAAGGTCTTTAAATGAATAATATCTGCTTGCATTTTCCAGACCATCGGTCGTTATGACAAACAAAGTCTTAGCAGGTCTATCCTCATTGCGAGCATACTTATGAATTTTACCTATATGATCGATAGCTCCTCCTACGGCATCCAAAAGAGCGGTACAACCACGAACACGATAATCTTCCTCGGTAAGTTTTTTTACATCTCTGATCGGCACTCTGTCATGTATCACATCAGTCTCATCATCAAACATAACTGTTGATATTATTACCTCTCCTTCTTCTTTCTGTTGCTTTGTTATCAGGGAATTAAATCCACCTATAGTATCTGACTCAAGCCCATTCATAGAACCGCTTCTATCAATAATAAATACTATCTCTGTTAAATTCTCTCTCATAATGATCACCTCCGTGATTAGCTTATTTGTTTGTTTCTGAGGTAATCATACAATGATTTATATATCTAATGGTCATCCGGCAGGCGACATTTAAGCGGTCTTCATTCCCAGCAACTGTTCACCATGTTCAAAAAGAGCCACATTTATATCATAAATATTATAAACATTTCGCTCTATAAAGTATTGGACTATGACATCCTGCTTGCTACAGGGTGATAATGCCAGTCCTGCTCTTGAAAGCAGATCTTTTGTGTCATCAAGATCCAGCTCCAAAGCAATAGCCATAGCCAGTGCTGTTGATTTACTGGGATTCTTAGTCGTTCCGCATTTTAATTTGGAAAATGCTTTTCTGTCCATATTTGCTCTTTTTTGAACCTCAACATCAGTAAGACCCTTGGCATCAGCGAAAGAAAAAACGAGCTCCATAAAAGTCTTATCAAGATCCTTTACCACATCTTCCAGGGTTCTTTGTGCTGATACGGAAGTCTTTCCCACATGCATATCCGAGGAAAGTTCTTCTTCCCGCTCACTTAATGTGCTCTCATAAGTTCTATCATCGCTTTCAGGCTTTAAGTTTTTTTCCCCGGATCTACTGCTCGGTCTTAAAAAAATCCGAGGAATTTACCTGCTCCTAAATTCGAGTCATAAGCGCTCCTGTCTTCACCTTGTATTCCCCTGATAAGATAAGGATCCCGGTACTCTTTTTATATTCTTTTTCATAAACATAGTTATCATTGATATATTCATCTATATCACCGTAAAGCTCTGATGAAAGCAAAACAGACTTTTCATCGAAAACAACAAGATAAACATCCATATCATTTTCAAATATGAAAGCTTCGATCTCTGTCAAAGCTATCCTAAGTGCTATCCCCTTCGGGCATCCGTAACTGCCCGATGCCAATAGAGGTATTGCAAGGCTTTGTATATTGTTATCCAGAGCAAGTTTAAATATACTGCGATAACACTTCCTTACAATATCTTCCGCATTGGAATCAGCGCTCTGCCAGGCAGTACCAACCGTATGGATAATATATTTTGCAGGCAGATCGTAACCTGCGGTAATGACCGACGTCCCACGATCTATCACGCCTATTTCATGACGTTTTGCCAAAAGCTTCTCTTTACCGGCTGCCGCATAGACAGCACTGTCTATACCGGCTCCGTATCCGGGCATATGACTTGCCGTATTGACTATGGCATCAACATGCATTTTCGTAATATCGTTTCTTATTATTTGAAATGGCATATATTTTGTATTCACCACCTTTTTTTCGGGTCTGTTAGGTAGATGTATTTGTATTTTCTATGTTTTTTATCCGGTCAATAAAAATATTGCAATATTGGATTTAAAATCCTAATATTATTTTCTTTATACCGAATCATCAATAACTCCATTATAAATTACTTAATAAGCTTATAGTCATTAAAGGCAAATCAGGTAAGAAGCCCATTGGCATATAGGCTGTTAATTTTTTTTGCTATAAATAACATTACTTTTATAACAATGAAGTCTTCGCATATTGTCAAAAAACGTCATTCAACTTTTAAATTTGTTTTCACTTAGGGTAATGTAATAAGGTCAATTATTTGAATAATAGGAATTATATAATGGGTAATATGGCTTTTATTCTCTCCGGATATATTTTTTCCAAGCTCTAAGATATTTTTAATTTGTCCAAGTGTTCAGTTATTATTTGTTTTACTTCAGCTCTTGTTATCGTATCAAGTAGAACAACGCCACCTAAACAATTAAGATATTTATTAGCCTCAACAAAATGCTCTCTTTTTATAACTGTACCATTTTCTTTTAGTTTTGCAAGACAATCTAGTACACCTAATGCCAATTCTTTATTTGATGAAAAATTATTTGATGAAAAAAGCAGAATATTCGAGGCATATGCATTTTCACATATAATATCTACTGCCGCATACTTATTTGAATTATTAGCATCATATAACAAAAATCCAGTCCACCATAATCTTGATAAACAGTTAATAAAGCATGACCTTTTTGTTCCTCTCATAAAAAAGAAAGAGGTAAGAATCTGCATTTCATCATTAGAAGCTAATTCTTTAGCACGTCTATATTTTACAAAGTCCCATAATTGACCGAACAAGATTCCTGCCCATAAGCGTTCTTCAAGAGCATTTGCCGGATACAGATTAATCATAGCATCATATATTATTTCAACATTCTTTCTATCAGAAATATTTGTATTAGCACTTTGATCTAAGATAAAATCTTTACATTCTATTTTGGATTCATGAATCCAATCTTTCTCTTTAAAATGCTTCATAAACCAATCATTTGTATTATCTTTAAAATGTGATTTGTATTTATTAAAATTTATTTTAATATCATCTATTGCATTTTGAGATAAATACATAAGTTTCATAAATTATCACATCCTTTCACAGCATTGATCAAGTTCTTTAAAACTCCTATTTAATGGATCTGCAAAAAAATCTTGACACACTTTCAATAATGTATCATTATCACTACTGATATTCTCCAGTCTGATTCCATTAGCCTCTAGCTTCGAATTTATTACTTTAAACCAATGACGAGATATCATGTCATCATCTTCCCTTCCATTACACATTCGTTGTAATATAATGATCATAGCTGGCATAAGTACTAATGAAAATGATGACTCTCTATAAGTTGTTTTTCCTAATCTAGCATATAATTCATATATTTCTTCATGAAGTCCTATTAATATCTTTTCATCACTATCAGTATTCACTGTCAATGATCCCTTATTCTTATCAGATAACTTTTTTATTTGAATAACAGAAGGTAATTCATCCAAGTCAATATCATCTTTATCAATCGTAAAATCCATTGATGTTCCAATAGCTATGATTTGATTATGCAGTAAATTAAAACTCTGTCCTTCGTAGTCCGGATGAAACTTACTGGATTTAAATGAGCTTATATCCTTCTTCAATACAACAAAGGTTCTTATCTCTATTGTTTTTGCAAGTTTATTTGCATCAATTCGTAACTCAATTTCATCACCGAAAGTAGCTTCAATTTGTCTATAGCATGTTGATGGGCATTCTATATGAGCTATAAATTCAGCTCTACCATTATCAACTAAATCTTGAATATCAGCATTGTTTAGCTTGAACTTCAACTTTCCCTTAACTTCTGTAAATTGTGTTTTCACATCATAATCAACATCAAAAGACGAATCAATATAGTCATCCCCTTTATTATCTAAAATGGGATATGGTGTTAATCTATCTTTTCTTCGCATAGTAATCCACCTCCATCATACAATACTTGTCAAAGCTTACTTTAATCTCAATTTTTAAACATTCACCTTTTCTTAGGTTTTTTAAGTAAACTGTATTACCTTTAAATTTATCTATTACAGTTGATGAACCTTTAGAAAGTATACTAGCATTTACAATAGGTAGTTCATATTCACTTTGTTCTCCTGAGAGTTCAAAATTTATTTTTCCAATACTTGCAGTTGATGGAACTGTCATACTCAACGTATATATTCCATTTGATGCATCTTCACACATCAAACGTTTTTTTACAGATATTTGTTTTAAGCCATTTTCTTCTCCTCTATTTGTACCTCCTCTATCGCCATCACCTATTCCTTTTCCCTTATGTTTACCTTTACCACCATTCCCTTTTCCTTCATATTCACCACCACCTTCTTCTCCGGTATCAGCTAACTCTACTTCTGTGAGTTCTACTGCTTTTACTCTTGTTCTTGCAGGTTTTACTTCTTTTGATGACAATTTTTTGATTCTCGTACTCAATTCGTATTTTTTTTGTTCATCTTTACCTTCTCCTTCTGGTCTATCAGGTAAAAAATCACTTGCCCCAATAGCATCCATAGATGTAGTATTCACTTTACTAAACTGTTCCTTCACAATATCTCTTAGATATTTTCTTAGTCCTTTTAAAATATCAGTATATCTCTTTTCCTCACCACGACATCTCCCAGGCTCCCATGCATCATGTGATGGAACTTCCATCTTCTTGAATGCTTCATTCATATTAGGACCATCAATAATAAGTACACCTGTAAATTCAATACTTCCACTTATTCTATTTTGCTCGAAAATTTTCATTCCTGCCCTTCGAGTTATCAATATTTTTCGATTATATCCTTCCGCCTCCTTTATATATAAGGTACATTCATTATCATTGAATCCATATTTTTCACCATAAATATTTGAATTAAGAGGTATTTTTAATAATATTAGTATCATTGGAGGTCAGTAAATGATAGTAATCTAGTAACTCCTTGATTTCTTCATTTTCATAAGGATTTAGTTCTCTCATGTGTTTAGCAAGCGTTTCCTTACTGATAATATCATTTTGAACCCTAACTATCAACTGTCCTTTAACTAACGCAACTAAAAAATCTAAAAGAATAGACTTGATAAATACATCTTTACTATCATCAGACAAATGTGCTCCAATAATATAGATATCTGTTCCAGAATCTTTCCTATTATACGAATCATCAAAACTTAACAATTCCGGAATCGCAACAAATCTATCATCTTCTGAATAATATCCTACACCTGTTGTCCATCCACCTAGATTCTTATCTTCAAAAGATACCAATTTAGCCACTCCAATACTTGATCTAAGTCCTTTTGTATCAAGAGATGAATAAAATACCGTTCTAAGATCTGAGCAAGCGAAAGCCGCAGACTTTCCTATACCAAAACTACCACCTGAGCTCTGACCTTTGTTTGAAGATCCGCTCTCTTTTACAAGACGACTCCAACTAGTACCCTTGGCACATGTATCACTGCCCTCAAGACCTATGGTATTATGGTCGCTAATTCTAAGGATTGAAATATCACTTCCTTTAATTATTTTATCAGCATTTTTAAAAAATCTCTTGGCATCAGGTTCCATTTCATTACTTTTATAACATTTATTTATAACTCCTTGAAATACTTCTATCCCCGGGAAGTTCTCTCTTGGAATATTCATAAGAGAAAAATCAACTTCTACCGGTTTACCAAAATCAGTAATAGCAGCATCTAAAGAATTTTGAATACTTTCTCTAACTAGAGATCTATGTATATTAGCTGTAAATGTTTCAATTCCGGCATCATTAATACCTGATATAGTTGAATTTTGATTTGAGATAAATCTCCAATCCTTCATCGCCTTCCTCCTAAAGTTCAAATTTGGCACTAGTAGCCTTAGACTGATATTTCGTTTTTGTATTCTTCAATTCATTTTCTATAGCTGAGAATATTTTTCTAACATCCTCATCTGTATATTCATAGTTCGATCTATTGGCACAATTTCCCAACAGACGAATTTGATCTATTATTTTATTAGTTCTATTCTCAGCTACCCTTTTTAAATCTTTCTGATTTCTCTTCCATAGTTGCCATTTTAGAATCTCTCTTTCAAAAATAAATATTTGTAATGATTTTACAATATATTGCATATATTGTCAATATATACAATATATATCTTGATATTTTTTTAATATTAGTTCTATTATTTATTTATTTTTCTTTTTGTGAGGTATATTATTAACTTGAAAAACAATATATATGAAATATTGTTTCAAGTTAAAATTCTACTCCTATTATTATATTTTTTTACTCACTAAAAACAAATCATATATTTTATTACTATATAATTATTTTCTATATTAATATATACCACTTTATGTGTAATATATAAAAAAAGTGACCTTACTTTACAGTTGATCACTTTTTAGTCTATATTCTGTTGTATCATTTCATCAAATGCTAATTCTACTATGGTTTTTATACAACCTTCAATATCTTTCTCGATTTCCTTAGTCCAAAAATGTACTGGAATCCATCCCTTTCCTTTAATTTCAGCATCAACACGTCTATCACGATTTATATTCTCTTCGATTTTCTCTATCCAATATTCTCTATTTCGTTTTAACTTAGTTTTTTTCTGTTCCCAATCTCTTCCATGCCAAAATTCTCCATCTATAAAAATTGCTATTTTATATTTCTTTATTGCTATATCCGGTGATCCAGGCAATTTTTTGTAATTCTTCCAATATCTAAAACCAATTTTCCAGAGTTCTTTAGCAACAATAGTCTCAGCATTTCCACCTTTAAGCTTTACTCGACTCATTCTTTTACGTGTTACATCATCACTATCATATGATCTTGGATGTTTCATTATTTTGTACCATAAGGAATTATATCTTCTGCAACCATTCTAATATCTTTATTTTTGTAGTCATTTTCATTTGATACTTTTTTCTGTAATGCTAATTCATTGATAACAGATGCACCTTTTTATCCAATAATACTGTGGTAACATTCTTATTCCATTTACAACTTCAGTTTTATTTATAAGAGCTGAATCTTTACCGGCTCCCTCTAACAAACACATCATTTTCCTTCGACTTCATAAAATTAGGTGCAGAACTGGCATTACCATCAGCATTAATTATTAATGAACCATTTTTTTCCTTATCTGAACCACATCAACTAATTTCTTATTCATAACCTTATCACGAGTATCTTCCCAAAGTTTTTTGACTTTATTATTTATAAATTCATCAGAAAAGACAAGTCTTTCAAAACCTAAAAACTTATTCATACATAAAGGATGATTGATTTCAATCCTTCTACCTTTGTTATCTCTTTTGTATTCCCCATTTTCATCAACCATATATTCCTTTGCAGGTTCCTCAAATAGAATACATAAAAATTCATGATCTGCAAAATACGAATACAAATCAGAATCTTCAAATTCCAAAGTTCTGGTAATCAAATCACCATCTTCATTAATTTCTTCTATTGTTTCTTTTACAATTTCGTCAAAATCAATTTTGAAAAGTTTCATATCTTCAGTTCTTCCACCAAATGGTGTGACTGAAATAGACTTTGCTATCAATCCGAATTTAACAAATATTGATACCTGGTTTAACGAAGATGCATTACCTCCAAACATCTTGACAATAACTTGTTCTGCTATGGCTTTGTTTTCTTTTCCTTTGTCTGTAACCCTAGGAATTGAGAATATATCTGCTATCTCACCAATACTCATGAGCCTATACTTTTGTGTAAGTTCATGGCATTTTTTATCAATATCATTTAATACAATATAACGTCCCGGCAACTGTTCCAACTCTTGACCAAAATGCTTTGCAATTATGCCTGAAACAAAAGGCTGTTTAAATCTAAATCTTGGTGGATATGTTGGGGCTAGATCAATATAGGTTAGAAGTCGTCGTAATATACCATGCGAATCAATATAATCATCTTTTACTTCGTTCTTCCATTCTTTACTCCTCGGTCCAGGATGTCTATTGACAACTTCCTCACAAAGATCATGTACATACTCCCAGTCTATCTTTAAACCTTCTATTTCCTCCTGTGTAAATTCATGAAATTCATATCCTTTTATTGGAAAGTCTTTATAATCATATGCTGTTATTTTTCTATCTTTTCTCTTCAAATATTCATAATAAACTATCAACATATGTTGAATCTTGTTCCAAAAATGTGAATTTTCAAATTTTTGTTCTGAAATATCATGAACTCCTACGGCTGTTATACTCATTGGCTCTTTTGCAATAAAGTGATTGTCAGATATAAGCATTCCTGTTGTTTTCAGCTCTGTTTCATTTTTTTCACAACCACTTATCACAATAAGATCAGCCTCTTGTTTTGTATCAGGTGCATACCCAAGAACACATTGTTCAATAACAGACCCTGCAATCCCTTTTTGTAATTTTACTTCTAGGAAATGTTCAAATATTCCTTTATTATCTATTTCCTCAAATGTTTTATTCAAAATCGCATCAAATCTCTTTATTAGATCCTCTTTCTTATAAATGTGTTCAGTCATAGTATACCTCCATGTTTAGTTATTCATTATCAAAAATTTCATCTAACACCTTTCCCATTCTTGTGATCATCTGGACTACAAGAGCGTTGCCCATGCAAAAAAACCTCATTCTTATTGGCATTCCTGAATTAGTCCAATCATCATCAAAGCCTTGTAACCTCTCAGCTTCTATTGGCGTTAATGTTCTCATTCTTCCATTTCCGGGATCAATTACTACATGAGTACTTCTATTTAATGTGGATTCACTTGTTAGCATTGTCCTTCCCGGACGATCCCAAGGATCAGGAAATGCAATCGGACCCTCTGAGAAAACATATTGATGTCCATTAGACGAGGTTCTATTAATTTTTTTTGCTCCTTTAAGATATTTCCATTTATCCATCCTAGCTTCATCTGTAATATAAAACTCTTCCGGTGCGTTATGCTCTAATATTTCTCCCAATAAAACAGGATCTTCGTCTTTCTCTACAATATCAACTGTTGAGATAACTCCATTATACATATATCCGGCAGGTCTAAAATCAAATCTGAAACTGTCTGAGACTTCAACAAGATCATTAGACAGATCGACCGTTGATATTTTCCCTATTGAACTAACAGGAAAAGATTTTGCCATAAATCCTTTATTCAAAATAATATCTTCTGCACTTAGATTTCTAACTGACTCAGCATACTTTGTTGTATCCTTATATGCAAAAATAAATATTCTCCTTCTTCTTTGTGCAGCACCATATGTTGCTGCATTTACAACTCTCCATTCTGCTGAATATCCCAGTTCATTCAAGCAAGCAAGTATAATACCAAAATCTCTTCCACGTTGCTTTGCCGGTGACTTAAGCAATCTATCTACGTTTTCAAAAATACAAAAAGGGGCTTTTTTTGCCATCAACGTATCTCTTATCTGCCACCACAGTACACCTTTCTTACCTTCTATGCCTTTTGATGATGCTAAGGTATGTGCAACACTGTAATCTTGGCAAGGAAATCCACCGACAAGTAAGTTGTGGTCGGGTATATTTTCCTTATTCATAATACTTATATCTTCACCGGTATGAATCTCCCCTTTAATATCTTCAGAATCTCCAAAATGAGCAACATAACAATCATGTGCCCACTGACTCTTTTTACCGGGTTCCCATTGTGAAAACCATGTTGTTTCCCAACCGGATTTTAAGCGTTCAAAACCTAACCTAAATCCTCCAACCCCGGCAAATAATTCACAAATTTTTTTTTCCATTTAAATCCTCTTTGACATATAGCCATATCACTTTTTTTATGCATATACAATTAACACCATCACAAGGATGAATCATTGCATAAGTTTTTATATTTTATCATTTTTTGTTCTCTTTCTCAATCGAATATCAGTATATACCTGATTTATTACTTGATAATTCTTATAAAGAATCTTTCAATCTGTAGCCGATACGAGCATCACCACAAATCTGTTCATTGTCTTATCGTATATACTCCAGCAACATGCACCATACCATTCATGTCCGTCATCAAAATAATCTGACCAATCTGTAGTCCATTCATAAATATAAAGTTCATTCGTGCCGTTAGGAAATAGCATCTTATTAACTTTTTTAAAGTCCTCAGGCTTATTCCTTTTGCCGTACACCGGTTCCATCAATGCATACCAATAAGGGACAGTTGTTCCAAAGTTATAATCATCCTTCTTCCATTCTGCATCATAACTGACATTACAATGATAACCGGTGCTTACGATGTTCGGACAGTAGAAAAACAACTCAGGGGTGACCTCAGTTGGATGCGCCTTATTTACATCATAAGTCCTTAGATCGTTCGTATCTATATCGCGTCCGTTCCGTATTTCCTCACCTTTTTCTAGGTTCACCGGACTTTTTTTCACCATCTCGTTAAAAACAGAGTTTAATGCTTCCCTGTGAGATCTTATTCCATCATAAGCCTTATCATCATGCAAAAGATAATAATTAACTTCACCGACAAAATGATAATCGCTATCTGAATTATACTTTCTTATAAAATCGTAGAATATATCATTCTTTATTCTTTGCATAATATATTTCTCCAAAAAATATTATCCATTACTAAAAGTAAATAATATTAGTCTTTCTAAATTTATATAATATTATATCATGTTTCAGTAGATTTAGGATCGACTCATAACTTTTTGTCTGTGTCAATTATTTTGAATACTCCTGTAACCGTATTATAAAGATTATGATTTCTCAGCTTCTTAATCTTGTTTTATATATATGATTTGATAATAAGTACTATCTTTTTTTCAAGATTATAACCTTTTTTTATTTGAATATATTTAAAAAAACTTTTTTTCTTATGTTTCTTTAATAAATAATTGGCTTTTTAAAAATTTTTTTCTGCTGTGATTTTCATAGTAAAAAAATTATCTTAGTTATTCTTCTTTAGTTTGTTTTATATCTTATACTTATTTATACATTAAATAATTTTCCATGCTCGATAGGTTTTTAGTTTATCTTAGATTGTTTATATCTATAACATTTCTTTCAGACTTATTGATAAATCTATATGCTGCTCCCCCTAATATAGTCTTCACTACAAAAAAGGGAAAGCAATAACTGCTTTCCCTTATATTGATTATATTCTAATATCTCCTACTTAGCCTTCTCCGCAATCGCTGCCTGTGCTGCCATTGCCAGTTGTAGGACTCTCGATTAGGCTAACTGTTAGATTATTTTTTCGACCATCGACCTGTAACTTAAAGTCATCATCAACTATATTCAATTTCCATACAAAACAGTCTGGATATACAATTATTTCCTTTACAAAAGCATCTATAACCTCTTCCGGTATGCTATGTGTTGAAAAATTAAAATTCTGTTCCAAACCATACTTTAGTACTTGTAATCGTTGATCATATTCTTCGTCCGAAACTTCTTCATCTATTTGATATGATTTTAGCATTTTCTGCCACTTTTCTTTTTCCTCAAACAGACTCTTTTTCTTATCCTCGAATTTTGTTTTGTCGATTTCTCCTGCCATTCTCATATCAACCAGATTATCAAATTTCTTATCTAAAATCGCAATCTTACGTTGAACTTCTTCTATCTCACTTTGAAAATCAATATCTCTATCATCTTTAAAGTGTTCTTCCAGCATTTCATTTGCAATTTCTATAATTCCATTTCTATCTTGCCAAAATTTCTGAAAGATTATATCTGCCATTGCACCCAATTTCCATCCCGGAACCATTGGTGTATCACAAATACCCTCTAAATCAAGCCCTTTCTTTTTTCGAGTAGCAATACTTCCAGTTTTCACTTGAGAATAGCATTGATAACAATACTGTGGAATACCATTTACTCTGTGCCAAACCCTCCTATTCATAGATGCTCCACAGTAACATTTCAACTTTCTACACCAAACATCATCGGCTTTATGCGATCCCCTACGCCCTCTATTATTAGTAGAAAATGACTTAGACTCAAGCATTTTTCTTACTTTTTCAAATTCTTCTTTACTAACAATAGTTTCATGCGAACCTTCTACTACAACTTTCTCCACTTCTCCCCAATTCCTAACTTTCTTTTGTTCAAGATAGTCCGGAACATATTCTTTCCTATATAGTATAACCCCACAATAAAAATGGATTGTTTAATATTCTACTTATATATGATGAATACCAGTGTGTCAGTCCTGTTGAAGTCTTTCTTCCTGATGCTTCAAGTGCAAATTGAATTTTTCCGCATTCCCATACCATCTAAATACATATCATAAATCATGCGAACAGTTTTTAGCTTGTTCCTCATTAATGATAAAAGTCTTTTTCCAACTTTATCATAACCCAAAAATATTTCCATTTCCATATATAACACCATTTTGAAAAAGAAATTTTCTGACCTGCTTTCACTCGAGTAGATGTCTTTTTACTCTCATTCTGAGCAAGCGTTGCCATAATAGTTAGACGAAGTTCACCATCCTCATCATTCATTGTCCAAATATTATCTTCTGTAAAAATATACTTCTACACCATATTTTTTTCAATGTTCTTGTTTGTTGTAGTGTATCCACAGTATTTCTGGCAAAACGGGACACTTCTCTAGTAACAATGAGATCAAATGCTCCATTCTTAGCATCTTCCATCATTTCAAGAAAGCTCCGTCTTTTTATTAACGGATGTTCCTGTAATTCCTTCATCGATGTATCTCTTGTATAATCTCCATTCGGGATGATATTGGAATAAATTATCGTAATACTGCACTTGATTCTCTAAAGCTGATATCTGTGCTTCATGCTCAGTAGATACTCGTGCATATATTGCAATCAATCTTTCCTTTATCACATTCTCCTTTTTTTATTTCCTACATTGTTTCTTTTTTGATTTTATCATATATAGCTTCTATTTTCAAGTGAAACTTTCTTTTCCGTATCACTTCTTATATTTCTGAAGACAAACTCAGATATTTTCCCCCGATTATATAAACTTTTAACTAGAGCTAATGCAATAATTCGTTCCATATCATTCCTTTGTTTTGTAATTATTTTTTCTTCATCCATCTAATAAATTTTCCTTTCGTAATTTAAGTTTTCTGACATTAACAGGTGTCTTGGCACACAACATAGGAATTTCACCTCCGCCTCTTTCAAGATGAGCCGGCTTTCACTAAAGAAGTATCATTATCCCCATTTACATCATCGCAAATAGACTGCCAAACCTATTTTTTGTCATACAAATTTGTCGCTCACTTTCTTTTATCCTTTGTATTTGCAAGTGTATGTTTAAACCGAGATTACAAGGGGATATGTGGTTATTCCCTCAAATCATCATCTTCTCAGCAGAAAGGTCTTAGCGTTTGTTGACAGATGCTCCATAAATGGTTAATGTCCTGTTTTGGTCTATTTAGCTTTCAAGGTACAAGATTCTTATATTTTCAAAAATATATTCAATTTTCCAAAGGTAAAATTTTTCCCTCTATATATAAACCTTACTTTCAAATGCTTTTGTTTCCACTTTTTAAAATTTTTTTAAAAAAGTAGGGAACAAACTACAAATCCGGTCTGCTCCCTACTTAATTAGTTACTATTTAAGTATCTCTCTTAGCTTTTTTAAAATCTTATTTCTAAAACTGAAAATCTTCTTAGAAGATACCTGTTGCTCTTTTGCTAAATCACGAATGGTCATTTTTTTGAAATACAAAGAATCTATCACCTTTAGCTCTTCATCATTTAGCTTTCGCAGTGCCTGATATAGATCCTTGATTCTCATTTTAGTTTCAATGATTTTTTCAATATCCACATCTTCATCTACAATTGAATTCAAATCAATCTTGTAATCCTCATACCCGTAAACCTTATGTTTTTTATCTGATTTATTTAAATAAGCCTCATGATTGACTTGTTCCTTATATGCTTTATATATTTCATCGGATACATATATCTTTTCACCTTTTACATAGATATATTTTCTATCATCTGTCATTTGTAAAATCCTCCTTTTCATCCAAAATTTCAAATCCGATTTTTTGAACAAAAAAAGGAGGACTCCTGCATTTTGGCATGCGAAATCCTCTATGAAATATAAAAATATGATTTAGATATATGTAATTTAAAACACCGGAATAAAACTTATAACAGCAAACTTCTTCTATCCTTAAATTAGACATATCTGATTTCCTTTTAGTGCTAAAATGTCCTAATATCAAAAATAGTTCCATCAATATTTATCTATATAAGCCCTACAATTTAATTATACAATATTTAATTAAATTATGTGAATATTTCCGACAATAGATTTAACTATCCGATTTTTTTGTTAGGTACGAAATAGAAATCTCCTTACGCTTTTTTTGTTCATCCTCTTCTCATAATTTAGCTTTTTATCAAAAAGTGCCTATTATACTGATACATGATATTTTTATTTCTAGAAAACTATTACTTTTCACTATCATTATTTTAAATCGATTTTTAACTTTAGTCATAAGCACCTAAAACTTGCATCACTATACACTATCTGTTGTATGTATGGATGAGAAACCATACCAACTCTTGGACAATATAAGGGAGCCTTTGCCTGCACGTCCTGGTAATAATCAGAAAGTTGGTTCTGAGTATAAGAGAAATGGAACTTGTAGCATTTTTATTTTTGTTGAACCACTTTGAGGGAAACTCTATATAAGTGTTCGTGAGCATCGTACTGCAATTGATTGGGCGATGGAAATCAAATATCTGTCTGATGTAGTATTTCCTAATGTAAAGAAAATCATTTTAGTAATGGATAATCTTAACACACATAAACCGGCTTCCCTTTATAAGGTATTTACGCCACAAGAGGCACGAAGGATTATAAAATGGCTGGAAATACACTATACTCCCAAATATGGAAGTTGGCTTAATATTGCAGAAATTGAGCTTAATGTAATGGCCTGCCAATGCCTCTCACGCAGAATATCAAGCATTGAAAAACTTAAGTGTGATCTGTCAGCATGGAAAGAATATCGCAACCGGAATATATCCAAAATAAAATGGAATATCAAAATCGGAAATATACAAGAAAAATTGATATCACTGTATCCGGTACTTGAATCTACTACTTCTTAGCTGAAGTAGTAGATATGCTAAATATCAATGATACACTACACTAGAGCTGATGAAGCTGATCTTTCATTGAGAGAACGCTTAGAGATGCGACAAACTAAATCTAAGCAAGTATTAGATACGTTTATGGTTGGATTTCACAAATAGAATCAAATATCTTTCTTAAGAGTCTAATAGGAAAGGCTATTACTTATGCCATAAATCAAAAGGTGTACTTAAAGAACTTTTTAAAGGATGCAAGAATACAATTAAGTAATAACCTTGCTGAGCAAAGTGTTAAGCTATTTGTTATAGATAGGTCTAATTGGCTATTTGCGAATACACCTAACGGAGCTAATGCCTCAACAAAGATATACAGCATAATTCAAAGTGCAATACTTAATAACCTGATACCGGAAAAGTACCTTACATATGTCTTTGGTACTATACAGTTTGGTGGAGATGCTTCACATTTAGTACCTTGGACAGATGAGATTCTGGAGAGTAGTAAAATCTTAAGAAACAAAAAACACTCAAAAAGTGTCTCTACTTTCCAAGTGTTTTTCTAAACTTTTTATATTCTATTTTACAAACCATGATACCAATATATCTCATAATAGTACCAATTTCCAACTATATGTTCAGTATAGTAATTATAATTTACCAAATAGCAATTTCCATCTTCGCAAATATCATCCAGCACATCCTCATAGTTTGTAAGTTCAAATAATACAGATGATTTTTAATTGTGGGTATACTAGGGTATGTCTTAAAACTATAACAGACTGTACTATTTGCACAAAATAAATATTGCGGCACAGTAAATAAAGGCAAGAAAAGATATTACCAATTTATCATACCTTGTTGCCAACTTACGGAAATGTATTATCTTATTGAGAAACATTCTATCAAATGGCGTTCTATATAAAGCCATTTATCGTATTCCCACTTTTCTTTTGCATTTGATTTTGGTGGAATAGTATAAGAAGCTTTTTGGAAAGTAATATATTCCCTTATTTTTAAACTTCCATATGCTTTGTCAGCAAGGATATTACTGCCTTCAATGTTGACTTTTGACAGTAAATCCAAAGCACAAACACAATCATGTTCGCTTCCGGCAGTCAGTACAAAATATATGGGATTACCCAAACCGTCAACTATGGCATGAATTTTGGTTGTATTACCTCCACGACTTCTTCCGATATGTTGATTTACTTTGTAATTTACAGCCCCTTTTTAGCACCTGCACTGTGCTGATGGGCTTTGACACTCGTAGAGTCCAATACTGAGATTTTCATAATCAGCCTCAGCATTCAGAGCATGGAATATGTTAAACGACGTGTCATCATCACGCCATTTACAAAAACGACTGTATACTGTTTTCCAAGAACCGAAGCGTTCAGGTAAATCACGCCATGCCGAACCGCTTCTTGCAAGCCATAAGATGGCATTAAACATCAGTCTTTTATCTTTAGGCGGACGACCGGTTTTGGTTTTTGGAAATAAATCCTTAATTTGTTCCCATTGTTCATCTGACATTTCATAGCGTTTTTGTCCCATGGCTGTAATCTCCAGTACTTTGTTTTTTATATTTTATCAAAAAATAAGGTATTGTACAATTTTAAGTTTTAAGACACACCCTAGTACCATACTCCACAATAAACTTTACTTTTTTATATCATCCATACTCAGATTATCACTACTTTCAAGAATAATATATGACCCTCCTGCATCTATCGGAACACTTATAATTAACCCTATCTTATTATCTGTAAAATAAAAATCATAATTATGAAGTTCATCACCAGATATCACATGATATTCCAAATAACGATCAAATAATTCTCCCCATCCACTCTCATCTAAAGGAATATTTTCATCAAGCCCCTTTACTACTGTAAAATTATCTTTTTTTAAATTTAACTCTCAATTTTTTTCTATGTCTATTACATCTTCCAATCCTATTACTTCACCCTTTATTAAATCTATATTTAAAACAAAAAGCAATCATAATTAGGGTCTTCTCGCCTCTACTGTAGTAAAACCTTCATACTTAACACTGATATACTTATCATCATTATGAATAATTGTATAATTACTATTTGTTTTTAAGCTTTATTATGTACATATGTATTATAATAAAGTCCCACTGATGTTAAAAAAATCAGTTTATCGATCCGCTCCTGCTTTTCAATGTCCGACATATCAGAAATACTAGGATATTCTATATGCATCTCCATATTAGTAGTGTTTAAAAATAAATTTATCTTTTATTATCCTATATTTGGAAACACTATTAATAGCCTGTTCTTCTTTTGATATATATTTATCTCTGTTTATATTGCCATTCTTACAAGATGTACTAACTATTATCACTAAAAAAATATCACAGTTATCTGTAGTAACCTACTCTTTAATCTTTTCACAGCACTTTTTTTATAAGCCTTTTTTTCCTTTCGTCTAAGGCATTATCTCCTCCATTTACAATTTTTTTGTTACTTCTTCAACAGAAAAAAATCTGGATTTTCATTTATCTTATTATTTATTTTTTTGAGTTTACTCCAATACCATCCTGCAGATTCCCATGAATAATTGTTTGACACATAAATACAACCTTGATTTAGTATATCATCATCACCTATATATTTTGCAAATTTATAATAGTCCTCTTTCCATGTTAATTGTATATATCCTGCTCCTCTGTATTTAGCACCATCATTTTTCTTAGCAGGACTTCCTGGAGCATTGTTTCCTTCTTTAAAATCTCTTGAGCTAAAATATTCTTCAGGCGATGAATAATCCCTACCATACCTTTCGACTAAAATTTCTCCACAACCACTTTCAACACTACATTGAGCTAAAAAATGTCGTATACTATTGATATTGGTAATATCATATTCTGTCATTGCTGAATTTAATTTAAGAATCATATTATCAGTAATCACATTTTTACTCCAACCTATATCTATTAAATTTTTCTTTTTAATTATATTTTTAATTTCTCCACAGATGCCATCACTTTTTACATAGTATGATTTTCCTTCCCATTCAATCTCACCTCTGGTAACCATGGCTCCGTCTTTTCCAAGATAATAGCTATTTCCATTTGTTACTCTCATTTGAGATACAGCCAATTCCCCACTACTTCTTAAGTAATACCATTTTTTACTTGTTTTATCCTGTATCCACTCAGATTCTGCCATATTACCGCTGCTATGGAAATAATAAATTTTTCCATCTACAGAACGCCAACCTGTTGACATATAACCACTACCGTCAAAATAGTACCACTTTCCATCTACCTTTTTCCATCCTTTTTCTGCTTCTCCATTCTGATTCAGATACTTCCACTTACCTGTATTTTCATCTTTCACCCAGCCTACTTGTAATGATACTCCTGATACCATAGTTTTTGGTTTCAACTCGGTCGTAGCAGCTCCCGTATGTACTCCTGAGATTGCTCCTCTGTATAGGCTATCTGCAAATAGAGTATTAACATTTCCATTTTTCCAATTTGCCGGATTAAACGCCTCACTGCTGCCGACTACAACCGGTATACTTCCCAATGCTACTTGTGCTATATATGTTTTTATAACTTCCGATTCCGTTCCTTTTGGTGTACCTATAGAAGGAATAGAACCCAGTGCCGCCTGCCATGCTCTGCTCATATCTACTTTTGGAAGTTTATTTGTTTGTGATTTCGCATACTCTCCGGTTTCATTGCCTATAAACACTGTTTTATCACTACTTATATTAATATTTCTTTTTATACTTAATGATGTTTTACCCATTTATCTGTCTCCCTGATATTGACTGACTGTTTTGATAACCTCCAGTGCCGCCCTTTTCCATTCCTTCCTGTCTTTATAAAGACAATTAAAAGTTCCTTGCATTAAATTATTCCCTGTACAAGCAATATAAATTATGTTATAAGCCTCATCATCTATTCCATAACTTTGAAAATCAAATCTATGTATGATAACATCTTTTTCCACATCTTCATTTTCTTCAAAAAACTCATAACTTGGGTTGGCATTTTTTATAATCTGTTTTATAAGTCCGGTTGCCAGTCTTGTATCTTGGTCATTTCCCGAAATTCCAAGATCTGTAAAAGTGAAGTTTACAGACATATCAAGACTTGTATAAATCTCATCAGGTCTTTTTCCTGAGAAATACTTAACCTCTGCTATCTCGGGTAACATTGGAACAAAGTTTTCCGGTAACATGACACTTACTCTGTCATTAAAAAGCAGGGTTTTATTAAAATGAATTAACTCATTATTTATATATAAACCCTCATCTATACTGCCGAAAGTATCCCTTCTTTGTATGTGAAGTGCCTTAACTATCTGCTCATCATAATATTCCATAAGCTCTATTACCTCTTTTAGTAAATTTTTTTAATTTTTTTGAATATTTATATTCTTATCTGCATTTATTTCCACCATGTCGGATTTAATCTTTACTTTCTTCCTTGCTGATATTAATAATGAATCAGACGAACTGAATGTCATGTTTTTACCGGATATATTCACCTTATTATCTGCTTTTAATTCCACTCCGTTATCTTTTATATGTATTGTTTTACCGTCTTTTGTAACTATACCCTTTATTTCATTGGAAAAAGCTGACATATTTTCACATTCTATGGCAAATACATTTTTACCCTCATCACTGTTTCCAAAGTATACTTTTACCTTTGCTCCGACTTCCGGCATGCAATACATAACATTTCCGGTAACAGGCAACCACTCAAGTTTATATCTTTTCTTTTCCACCCCGCTCTCCATAGAAAACTTTACAAACACATCCTCTGCTTTTACATCTACAACTTCTGCAGATATCACAAGACCTCTTATTTTTTCATTATAAACCCTTTTACTTCTTATATTTTCCTCTTTGCAAACTTTATATTGAAACTTAAGGGTCGCTTCAACTGTCTGAGCCTCTTTTTCACATATCACAAATCTTAAACCTTTATTTTTAACTACCGTTCCAAGTTCATAATCCTCATCAGAATAAAACATATGATAAATCCCCTTTATGTCATAGTCTTTGGATTTATCATATATATGATTACCTGATGCATAGAAATCTTCTTTTTAATTCTATTTCTTTTAGCAGATCTTGGTAAGCCATAACTTAATCTTACTTCGTTTTCATAAAAATAATGGTATCAGTATACTCTCTCCAAGTCCTGATACTCTTTTCATAAACTGCCAATCAGTTTCATTATACTGAAACAGCAGCCTTTCAATCTTAGTATCTTCTTTATTGAATATCACCTTACCTATTTTTTTCGACATAGTATGATTTAATACTTCTTTATATGTAAGTTCTTTGTCCTGAAAAAAATCCTTGTATGTTTTTTTCTTTTATCAAGCATTACACTAAATCCCATAACTTTCATTTTAAGAGTATTTATCTTATTGTTGCATACTAACTTACAATCCTTAACAATACCCGTAAATAAGTCTTTCTTTTGCTCACCAATATATATAAATATTGTCAAATTCTTATCATGCAGGTTTCGCACGATACTTTCAATGTTTTGGCTTTCCTTAACTGAACATTCAACAGCAAGTATTGGATGTGTATTTGGTTTGACCTTGAAATTCACATCATAAATATCTTTTGCCTCAAAAATACTATCTATAAATATATCATCAAGTGAGTATGCCATGCGTCCTCCTTTACATAGGCTAATTTCCAACCTCAATAAACTATTCCAATATTTCATCATTATGCTTTACCTTGTACACTTGATTTTTATCAATTATCTTTTTTATAAAGGTTTCATCACTATGTCCCCATTCTCATCTATTACCAAAACAGGGTTGCTGCCATCTCGGTTGATTCTTGTAATACGGGTCTTTCCATAATTATTATACTCATATATAAAAATATGATTATCTGTACAAAAAATCTCAGGATCTGATTGTTCTGATGAAAGAGTCTTTTTTTCAAAAATCTTTTTTGATAAACCGGTACTGCTATCTATAGCATATACATAAATATTTCTGTAATCACTTTTATTAACAGCATGATCTTTATTCAATAAATATATTGTACTATCTTTAATAGCAAATCTTCTTATAATACCTTCAATATCAGGATATTTATTTACTATTTCATAATTAATGTAAGAATACTCCTTAGCATTTTTAATATCCTCTACCCTAATTCGAAATATAGGATAATTTAATATCTCCCATTCTATTTTTTTGTATTTCTTCATCATCTACCAACCCATTTTTTTATTCTTTTGTTATTTTTTTCTTTATAACCCTTATCTCTGTATACAATTCTTTGTGTTCCAAAAAAGATAAATATACCCGTTAATAACTTCAGAAAAAAATGCGAAAAAAATAATTCTATACTTTTTTTAATTCATAATCATTAAAATCTCTACTCCCCTATATATGTAAATGCCTTTCCTTCTCTAGCTATGTTATCTATATTCTCTGCAAATGCATCAAAAGGAACTACTTTTTTTCTTCACTATATGAGTCCCATTCAGCAGGAAATTGATAATATCTTGAAAGGTCAAGAGTATATGTTATGTATTTAATTTTATTTATATCAAATAAATAGTATCTTGGAGCACTAAGACCTATTTCGTTATGCATTTTAAAAAAATATGTTCATCAAATAAGGAATTGCATGAAATATTATTATACTCTGTGTCAATTGAAAAAAATCTTCTTTCCGTTCAAGTCATATTTTTTTCCAATCTTGCGTCTATCAATTTATATATGTTTTTTTTCCTTCCATATATGTTGCTCCATCATTATCAATAATCTTTGTTTTTATACCATCTTGTGTTGTCTTATAAATATATGGACTATTGTCTTCTCTTAAAAAAATAGCATCTCCTTTTATTAAAATCCCCAATATCTGCTCCGGTATTTCACATATCTCACTTACTTTTACCTTCTTTTGTTATCTATGTATAACAAGCGATTTTCATACACAAAATACTCTCCGTTTTCTCCTTGCTCCACTTTCAAGATTGTTTTAGCACCTGTATTATTGTCCTGATCTGCTATCTTTTCTTTTAACCAATGCTTACCTGCCGGTACATACATAAAATCAAAATAAGGAAGTATAAAAAAATCAGTAAAACAATTAACAATATTATTACAATTACTACTGTAAATAATATTTTTTTCATTCTAATATGACCTCCACTTATGCATTATTTATCTTATAAAAATTTCTGCAAATAGCTTATCGATATCTGCATATCTATTATTAGCTTTATTTTTTTATATAATATGGTGTATCTATTATATTAATTCTTCTATCCTCTATTTGCACTTGCGTAATATACTCTTTTTTTCTACGCATCTTAATTCATATAAATTTTCTAATAGTTCCATTCCTGTAGCAATTTCTCTTTTTTTATCCTCCACTCCAAATATCCTCATATTTGTCATAGTATCCAAAGTTAATGCTGCTATTAAGCAATCTATTTTCAGTTTCAAAGGTTTATCTGATATATTATTTAACTCCAGTATATCAATAAGGCATTTTTCTTCTTTCGTCCACTCATTCTTTTTTATATAGATTCTACTTATATTATCCATAAAGTTATTAATTAAAACTTCTGTTTCACTACTTGGAAATACTTGATAGGTAAAAGAGTCTGCATTCTCATCATTATTTGCAAATATGGTATATACTTTAAGCTTACTAAGTAAATCCCCTAAACCTTTTCGAGACTGCTCATATCTTTTCTTTTCAAATTCCTCTGCAGCTTTTTCCTCAACCCATGCAGCACCATAACTACTTGCAACTGTCCATGCCACCGATGCTGCAAGAGCCACCGGCAAAGAAATAAGTGTTCCCAATACTGCTACTGTTACTTCAGGTGCAACTTGAGATAAAGCGTATGTTGCACCAAGATTTATAACCAATAATTCTACAAATGAATCTTTCCTGTTTTTCGCAAAATAATCCCAAATACGTTCCATGTTTGATGTATCAAGGTTTATTTTTGCTTTTGATATATATGTATGTGCAGGTCTGATACTCTTAACAGCATCTATCATATAGTAATGTATATCTATTCCATTTCCATAGTATTTTTTAATACCTTCATCAAAGCTGTCTACAACATTTATATATACTATAGCATCTTCCTCTTTCCTTGCTCTATAATTAGGTAACATTTTCATTATGGCTAATAAAAAATAGTTTTCTATAACTCTTGCAAAAACATCCTCTTCTTCTAACCACAATCCTACTGCTCTTAAAAAAGTCTCATTTCTTTGATTATTCAAAACACTTTGTAGCCAAGAACTTGAACTTTGAAAAAGCAAATTATAATTATCCAATAGATTATTTTTTGCAACTGCACTGGCAATTCCAAAACTTGGCTTATCATAAAACTTATTGATTATGTCTCGAAGTTTCTCTTTACTATTACAAAGTAACATATACTTAGCAAGATACTCCAGCCACTTTCTTTCATAGTATCCCTTGCTATTCGTTTGATCTATTGTAGTATTTAAAAAAGACATATTTCGTATTGCAAGTTTTCTGATTACAGTTATATCAATTTTTCTCTTGTAAAAATTATAACTATTCCAATATCCAACATTAGAATATATGACCTCTTCTCTACTTTCCACTACAAACTTAGGGTATTTAAATAATGAGTCTGAAAAATTAAATTCCTGCCCTGAAGTTACAGGTTGTATCAGTGCTTTACTATGAAAAGGACAATTCATATATGATGACATTGTAAGTGAAGCCTTTCCCTCTCCTATCTGTGTTGACTGGTTTGTTCCATACCATTTGCTAAAAATTTCCGCCTTACATTTTTTATTTTTGCCGGTTTCATACTTGCAACTACCGAATATAGAAGCAAAAAGTTCACTATATATATTTCTGTCATCTTCATTAAGTAATGCCTGTCCTCCTATACTATCTGTATATACACCATGATCCTTTCCTTTAATCTTCGATAACTTTGTGCCTTGGCTACAACTTACTACTGCACCGTTAACCAAGAACTCTTTACTTGAGCGTTCATGATTAGCCCAATAATTTTTCATCTGTTCTATTACTTTTGCTCTTTCACTGTCAGATAAATCTCTTATATTCTCCGCTTTATCACGCTCAAAAGTTGATATATTCCCAAATTCAAAATAAGTTGTTTGTATTTTCAGCTTGTTTTTATTTATTAATTTAAACAGCCAAGCATCCTGTGTCATCTTTTCATTCTGTGCCATATTTACTCCTTATCTATACAACTTCTAAGTTCATAAGTGTTATTCCCTTAAGCCTTCTTTTAAGAAAGCTTTCTGCAAAGTCGGCTCTCACTATGACACTATCCTTATCTATCTCTCCGGCTATCTTAAATATTGAAAAATCCGGTATGTTCTCCTTTATTAAAACACCTTTATCTATCTGTCTCCCACGTTTGAATATAGTCTTTTCTGAAAGACAATCCACTTCTTTCAATATCGGGATATGGTATGGCTTTATATCCTCTCCGATTCCTTCTATAAGATTAACCTGTTTGACTGTCATAGCCGGCTCATATATCTTTAATATCTCTAAGGCTTTTTCTGAAAGTACAGGAATATAATCAATAAACAGTATATCCGGATAGATTATTTCAATCATATCAGACTTTTCAACTAAAACACATGAAAGCATTGGTTGTTTATAACTAAGTCTTTCTGTTAAAAAAGTCTTGTCCACGCTTTTATTCCAATCTATCGTTCTTGGTAGAGGATAAAGTCCCGACTGTTGTGAAATTAAATAATATTTTCTAATCATGGTCTTTCACCTCCAAGTATCTGAGTTCTTTCCATATACCAACCAAAACTTATATCAATATTTCTAACCTCAAGCCCTTGCTTTTGCTTAAAATTTATAACAAGTTCATTAAATAGATTTCTTAAAGTATCAAAGTACATAAAAGCATAGTCAAACTCAAGTTGAGGTACTTTTATAGTCTTCTATTTCAGTCTCTTTCTCCTCAAGTTCTTTAACAAATTTTTTTATATCTTCTTTTACAACTTTTTCCAGTTCCGGAATTTTGAAACTTTCATACTCTTCATTCATATCCAGATAAATATTTTCATTATACGCTGCTATCAAGCATTCATACTCTCCGGTTATAAAACTGGAACATAGAGGAGAGATTACTATATATCTTAAATCATTCTTCTTTTTACCAATCAATGTATTCATGATTAAAGTAAATTCTTTTTCTATTTCTTCCTTATGAGTTTCTAAGTATCTTTCAAGTTTTGCAATCCCCTGAACTGACAGCTCATTAAGTTCTTTGTCAAAGCCCATGTAAAATTGATTACTTTTTTTATGCTGATCCATGCTCCTTATCTCCCTACTTCTTTGCTATTAGGTTAAATACACTTTTGAACCTCTCGTTGTAGCTCTATCCGATAATTCCATCTGGGTTCCGTTTTGATTTAGTTGTATGCTGTCTTTAGATATCACTTTTATACTTGAAGATTTACTTTCAATATCCACCTCAAGATTTGCATCAATTGACAGTACACCCCTGCTTTTTATATATACACCGTCATCATCTATAAGCTCTATACTTGTTCCGTTATTATTCGTAATTATGATACTTTCAGGACTTAATCTTATTTCTTTTCCCTCTTTATTCTTGAAAAACTTTATCTTGGGATTATCCCTTCCGTTTCCGGCTCCCACATGAACCGCATTCTGTACATAGGCATTACTATCTTTACTGTCAGGAAACTTTACCATAACCCTGTCCCCTATTTCCGGCATACAGTACCATCCGCCTCCGTCAGGGCTTGAATATATTGTGGCATAACTTAACAAACTCTGTCCGACGTTATCATTTTCATCATCATCAAGTGCTACGCTCACAAGTTCGTTTTCCACTCCTGTTACTTTCCCGAATACCGCTGCACCGCTTAATCTTTCATTATCATAAGGAACACCTCTTAAACTTCCTTCCCTTGCAAGCAAATATTCATGTATAATCTCATTATGTTCAAATCTTGATTTTCTGCTGATAACCTTAAGTTTTTCTCTGTTGAAATTGACATTATCACCTATATCATAGATATCTCTTAAAACCAGTTTGTAAGTTACATCTTCAAAAGGAATCCCCAAATATTCTTTTTCTACCGTACCGAATTCATAGTATTCACTTTTTATCTCTCCTACATCCCTTCCGTTTGGAACTCCCATAAAAAACCTGACTCCCTCCGTCATATAGTCGGGGTAAATAACATCTTCATTATTTCCTGCCAGTCTTTTTATATATTCCCAGTCATTTTCCCTATATTGACATGAAAAGCCGTTTACCATACCCTGCTTTTTGGCAGCATTTATAAAGCCGCCTTTATCATATTCTTTAACAACCAGTTCCAATATCTCATCATAAGACGTACTTGTTTTTTGAAATGTTCTAAAATGCTCTTTTTTCTCCATAGTTATACTTTGGCTGACAATCTCTAAACTTAATTCATGTACATCTCCGTTACTTTGTATATCACAGCCCTTTATAATTCCAAAAAACATAAGTTTTGTCGTATTTTCATCCGTTTTAGCCAATACTTTTACAAGTCTTCCCACTTTTTCAAGGCAATCCTGTCTGCTTTCTTTTCTTATATTCCCTTTGATAAACACCGTTCCATGTTGATTTGGAATAATTGTATTTATAATCATTTATATTGATAAAATCAAAACCTTCCACATACAACAATTCAGCTCTCATGTCAACCTCCTTATATACAGGGTATTTTTATATAAACTCAGTTCTGTTCTTTAAACATTCCCTACACCATTAACTATTACTTTCCCAATTATGTATACTGCCGGCAAAATCTATATACATATATTCACCGGTACCGAATGACAGATTATCACCATTATTTAGTTCTTTTACTCCATACTCCGCATTATCATTCACCCTTACGAATCCCATACATTCCTCACCTAAAAGAAAAGCTCTTTTCTCTCTGACATCAAATACTATCACTATATGTTTTTCACCTCTGATTTCTTCATCTCCAAGTATCTGTATCATCATTATGTCGCTGCTTCCTACATAGTTTTTTCCCTCTACAAGTACCCATGATTTTCCAATTCTGACTCCTTTAGTGCACACCAACCAACCGCACACAGGATACTCTTCTGTAAAATCCGCATCTTTTTCTTCCCTTCTTTTTGCAAATTTTTCTTCTTCATTAACTATTTCCCTTTTTAGAAGTCTGTATTTTTTTAATTGTGTTGCTATTTCCTTGTCTTCTTTTTCCTTTTCTTTATATAACTTATTTTCTTCTAGGCATTCCTGCCACATTTTTCCATATTTGCCTTCAAATACAACATAAATAAATTTTGATTTTCCGATTTCCAGTATTTTTTGATCTTTTAACATACGCTTTTCATACACAGCTTTATTATCTATATATACAATGCCGTCCGCTCTTGCCGGTAACAGCATCCCTTCACCTGTTTCCTCATCAAAATATATAAGGGTATGCTTTTCCTTTATCTTTTCATCCCCTAAAACCTGTATCTCATTATCCCTATCGGTTCCAACAAAGTTTTCTCCATAACTTATGACATAGCTTTTTCCTTTCCTAGCTCCCTCTATGCATACAAGCCATGCACATATCGGTCTTTCTTCTTTTAGAGAAAGTCCGCACTCTTTCCGTGAGTTCACATATACCTTTTCAGGGGTATCAAGATCAAAGCCGCATGTCGGACATATAGTACCGTTCCTTGTTCTTGAAAATACATGTCCATAAGGGCAACGCATAATATTTGACATCTTCCCTCCTTGCTATTCGTAACCTTACCTGCTCCTAATTATCACTAATCTACCAAAATCTTTCTCGGACTAAATCCAAGGCTTCTATGTCCATCCGGGTCTTTTGCACTGCTTAATATATCTAAAAGTCCGGTATAAATTTCTTTATTGCTTAAGCTTGTTCCTTTTGCCTTTCCTTCTTTAACTGCTATATAGTTTTCTATAATGCTTCTTTCTATTCCTTCCATGCTGTTTAATACCATATAGCAAAAAATTCTGTCCGTTTCTTCGCACTTTTTTGTATTAAGGTACTCTCTTGCATATACTTTTAAGACCTCTATATTAAAGGAGCTTTCTCCATACCCTGCATAATCGGCATTCATCAAATGTATGGTATCATACTCCGATCTCATATCTGCAAAGTCAAGATATGTATCCCTTAATACAAAACCCGATTTTAATAAAAAGTCGCAAAGAAGGATTTCTCCGTCTTTACTTTCTTCATCATCAGAAAGAAAGCCTCTATTTCACTTACCTTCCAATCTTTATCCCTTATTTCACTATGCTTTAACCTAAGATACTTCCTTTGTTCGGTATGGGTATAGGATACCTTTACCTCTTTATTTATCAGGTATACCTCGCCTTTTAGTTTTACAAGTCCCCTTCCTATAATAAGTGTTCTGTTTTCATGGTCTGAACTTAATCTTAATCCTCTTATGACTCCGTTTGTATATCCATCATAAAGTATAGAAAGTAGGTCTTTCGGATAGTCTCTTATTACCTCAAGTGCTTCTTTTTTTAAGATTCTTCCCGTTTCAAACAAAGGGTATCTGTTTTCCATTAGCTTCTCCTTTATGTCTTTAGTGTTCTCCATCAAAGAAATCACAAATCCACTCATCCGTTTCAAACTTATATTCCTGTCCTTCTCCTGCGTATAGCGTGTCTTCAAGTCTGTATACCGGCACGATCTGAAATCCCCATTTTTTATAATCTACAAAAGCAAATATCTTAAGTTCCCCGTTTTGTATGTCATCCGTATCTTCCTGCTTTATATAGCCGCTGTACCTTCCCGCCAGCTCCATCCTGTCAGTTTCTCTTGCCTCATCTTTTTTGAAGTGAAACAGGTACTCAAACCGTACACTTTCCGAAGCATCATACAAATACATTCTAAGCAGGATATCTTCAAGGCTTCTAAGCAGGCTTCCCGTCATCTTGTTACTTTCAAATCCGTCTATAAGAATCTCTTGTCTGCCTGAGTATGAAAGTGCTTTTATTTTATAGGGAATTAGAGCTTCTTCTTCTCTTATGTCAAATCCCGCATATCCGGTTCTTTTATCGTAAAGATAGCGCATAAGTCCGTCCACACAGGCAAGTTTTAGCTCTTCTTTTTTAACACTACCTCCACTTTGCATCATGTTGCCGGGTACAAATTCTTTTAGAGCATCTCTAAATAACCCTATCTTACAGGACTGTCCTGTAAGTCTTATCATGTCAAAGTTATAAAGTTCTCCGTTTTTATAAAGTCTTTCCATAAAAACCTTCATAACGGCATATATCTCTCCTGCAATCAGCCTTTCCGCCTCATAACGGTTAAAACTTAGCTTCGGCATCCCCCTCTAAAATCTCAAGCCTTTCTCCTCTAAAGACTGAAAGCTTATACCTGTCCGCTTCCAGTCTTAAAAGTCCCATTTTCCCGTTTTTTTCTTCAGGCACTTCTATAACGATATCATTTCCCGAAAAAAGTTCCTGCTTAATCTCATCCGCCAATGTAAATAGAAAAAAGTAATTATTCCTTACCCTGTAATACCCTTCTTTTCCATAAGTTTCAAAACGCTTAAAAGCTGTAGGTAAAATCTCTTCCGCCTGTTCATAAGCCTCTTGTAAGCCCTTATAGAAACTTTCAACACCTTCTTCATCTATATACCTATACGGGTCTGTAGGCAACCCATCAATTATTTCGTTTCCAAGATCCCTGTCTAAGCCTGACAGCTTGGATATAAGTTTAAGCTTTAAAAGTTGCATGATTCTGTAGGTGATATTGTTTCCTCCAAAGTCCGTATTACCGTTTTTATAGCTGTTTTCCATAGTATAGGTCTGTATATCACCCTTTGCATGTACCTTAAACTTACAGGCACTCAGATCCGTTGTCCCTCCCCCACAGTCCATTATCAGTGCCTTATAACTTTCTCCGTCTTTAAGACGATTTTTCTCTCTCATCTTGCTGATAAAGCTGTAAAGTACGGCAGTGCTTTCATCTAAGGTAACCTTTAGGCTTATAGAAAGCATTTCCGATAAAAGCCCCAACATCTGCTCATACACATGCTTTGCTTAACCGGTACTGTGATATATACTTCTTTTATCTGACACTTGAAGTTATCTCTTGTGATGTTAAGTACATATCTCAAGTACTCGGCTATAATCTCTATCCTTTGTACATACCTGTATCTTCCCTTGGCATCCGTAAGTTCTTCTTTTCTTTCAAAATCCCCTGCCCATCTTTTAATATCATAAAATACGGAAAATCCTTTATCTGTATAGCTTAAGTTTGCAAACCATAAGGCTCTTCTTCCAAAAACATAATCTATACCGTCTTCATTTACATCTGTTACGGCTACAACCGTCGGTATCATCTTTTCAATAAAGGTTTCTCCTCCCACCGACTCTAAAAACAGAGTATGACATATAGTGTTTTCCTTGATTTCTCTTTGCTTTGCCGTATGTATCTGTCTGTAGTAACTGCTGTCCGCATATATGGCTACAGTGGTATTGGTCGAGCCAAGATCAAGTGCTATTGGCATGTGAAGTTCAATCAGGGGAAGAATTTCAAAGTCCATTAAAGGAATCTTATATATCCTGTACTTTGTAAGGTCTTTTTCCTCTTCTCCCATATATATACGGTATATAAACTTTGATGCAGCTCTTTCCATAAGGTATAGACTATAGTCTTTTATATCCGTAACTATACCTGAAAGGGCTGCCTCTTTTACAAGGTATAAAGAATCTTTTTTATCTCCCATGGCAACTACATTTAATACGGCACATACCTTTTTATCTCCGCTTACAATCAAAGCATTGGTATTTAGAAACTTTTCTTTGTATTCTATTTTATAATCATCAAGGAAATTAAGTGCCGCTCCTTCATAAATACTAATTTTGCCGGATATTCTAAGTTCATCCTTTTCGGGTTCTTTTACGCTTAGTTTATCAAAACACTCTTCAATCCTCTCTCTTCCGCCGTCCTTTTCTTCTTTGATAAGTTCATCTTCAAAGGTTTGACAGTAGGAAAGTATAGCCTCTATAAGCTCTTTACTTGTCATATCCTTATCAAGTCCCCTTACGATACGCTCTCTTAGGCAAACCTCTCTAAGTCGATATTCACTCATCAGCTCAAGCTCTTTTCTTGTATACGCCGCAGCCTGCTCTTCTTTGGTTATGTTTCTGTTAAGCTTATAGCCCATCTTAGTTTCCTTCCATCTTCTTTTTTTGTGTATATGCCAAAACACATATGAAAAGTCGATAATACCTACGATTCTGTGATTTTAGCCTGGAAAACACATATTGCATTTTCTCTTAAAATATTTTAGTACATCGCCGTTTTTCCAATTTTCATACTTTCATCAACTCCTATAATACCGAAGTGATATTTCCAAAAAATATCCGTTTCATAAGATATCGGTAAAAAAAGCTTCTTCAGCATTTCAATTCTTTCCCTATCTTCTTTTGTCTCATCCAACCCCGTAAAAACAGTAAGTTTCCTTAAATTCTCAGAGTAGATGTAAAGGTTTGCTTTTAGGATAAAGTTCTCTCAGTGCCTTTCTAAAAATCGTGATGTAATCTTTGCACTTGCATAAATCAAGCAGGCAAAAAATAATTCTTTTAGATTTTTCAAAGTCAAGGGAAAATAGGGTTTTTCTTATACTTTTTAGAAACCTTCCCTCTTCTATCTCTTTTAAGATATACATTGCCCTTAGCTCTTTTTTATCTTCTCCGCTTCTAAGATCCCATACCGCTACATAGTGCATTATTACATCTAAAAAAATATTTCTCTTGCCTTCTCATACCCCTTCACATCGGGTAAGAATACTTCGCCCAGTTCATTTGCAAAACGATATAGTGGATTTACCTCTATTTCACTTTCTTCAATGGTATCGGAATTTAGAAAATCAAAGGAACTTTCAGTATAAGGGCTTGGACTCCCACTGTTTATAAATCTAAATTCTTCTAATTTATATCCGCTTTTTTGTGCCTTAAGTACAATCTCCCATACACAGTTCATGCTTTGCTCCTGTTCTATATTTTTTCTATAAAATCCCTTTTGTATAATAGGTGTTTTCCAAAACCCCTACACAGATATATTCATCAAAAGCTTATCTGTAGTTGAGAAACGGCATATCTTACCATTGATTCACAAAGGTTGCTGTCGCTGTTTCTTAAAAAAACCTTAAAAACAAGTTTGGGGCTTTCTTCTGTTAGAGGAAAGTCACTACTTGAAAAGTTATTCATATCAGGAAGTATTCTACTTTCCTCCGAAACTTCTTTCCATATCGGCAATCTTTCACAGGATTTAAGTGATACATACTCTCCAATATCAAGTTCTTCAATAATCCTTTCTATTTCCGCCTCGGTATGGATTTTTTTCTTCTGTTTTATTTAGAAGTCGTCCAATCATTCCATCTTCTCTTTTTGTTACTTATTAAGCTGGTTGGTAATTCTTCTTTCGTATATCGTATATCAAAGATATGATATCCTTCCAAATCTGAATAACTTTCTTCATAGGTCTTTACTATAATCTTTTTCTTCTTCCTGTCTTATTCCTACCATACCTTCAGTCTTTTGCACCAGTCTTAAGATAATCTCCTTATCCCTTTGCTTAACCATTTCCCGTTCATAGTATAATCCGTCTTTACTCGGACTTAAAAATGTGCTGCTCTTAAATACTGTTTTTTCTACATTCCATACCGGATAAAGTTCTTCTTTTATCATATCGGCATATTTCCCATAGTCCACTTCTACATCTCTTGCATTTTGAGGAAGTTTGGACAGGTCAATATCAAAAAAGCGGTCAAGGTAGGCGGTATTTACTGTATTCCATCTAAGTCCGTTATAAGAGAAAGTTTCATAAAGTTTACCGACTTTTTTTCTGTAGCGAAGGGCTTTTTTAGGTTGTACTGAAAGTGTGTGTTTTTCTCCGTTATTTGTAAAACTTACTCCTATCTTTTCTTGTAAAAATTCCTTACATACAGTATCGGTTGCATTAAGATAAACAGTTTTTATAAGGTCTTCACTTTCGGTATGGTCTTCTTTAATATCATTTTTTTTATCTTCCAAAACATCTAAATCCGATATCGGAAAAAACATCCTTAAAAATACGTTTTCATTTTTTGAAAGTAAAAGTATTGCAATCTCATAACTTTCTTCTTTACTTTCAAGCTCATCATAGACTTTCTTATATAAAGATCTGTATCTTTCTTCAAAAACCTCACTCATCCTGTAAAGACCGTCATATAGAACACTTTTTGCCAAGGCATACTCATCTTCATCTTTTATCTCTGAAAGCCTGTCCTTTACATACTTTTTTATGTCAAACTCATCCAAGTACGCTGCGTCCATATTAAAACACCTCTTTTATCTTTAATAGGTAAAAACAATTGCCACTTGCACTGATACACAAGTTTTAAATAAATACCTGATTACTCAGCATTTATGCTTGTAGAAGTCTCTGCCTCACTTGTCTGTTGCCGGGTGGTTTGTGCTGCTGTTTGTGCTGCTGTTTGTGCTGCTGTTTGTGCCGCCTTCAGTTCTTCTTTTTCTTTTTCATCAATTCTTTTTTGCACATCACTAAGCTTTTTATCCATTTCTATGGTATTTATCTCATCATTAAGTTTTACATAAAGTCTTCTGGCATACTCATAATTATCTCTTGCCGTTTCAAAATCCCCCTTTAAAAAAGCCTCATCTGCTGTTATTGCGTAACTTGTGGCAGAGGTTTTTTCTTCTTCACTTAAGCTTATTTTCTCATCCGCAGTGGATATCTTTTTTTCAAGTTCCTCAAGTCCGGCACTTTCACCTGATTTTTCCAAAATATCTTTTGCCGTATTATAATTAGCTCTTGCTGATAAAAAATCTCCTTTACTTAGTGCCTCATCTCCGGCACTTAGCATATCGTTTGCGGATTGCAGATTTTTAGATTGCTTATCAGCTTCCGCCTGTTTCCCTTCATTTTCCTTTTCAATGGCTTGATCTCACCGCTAAAAAGCTTTGCTTCCGCTTTTAGCTTTCCCTCTTCATATCCTATATCTCTTGCTTCAGTTTTCGCATCAACATACCTTTCTCTTGCTTTTATCATATATTTCCGAATCAAAAAGGATATCTCCGTTATCAAGGCTTAAGTTTACACTTTCATACCCCTGCAATAAAATCAAGCCTTTTTTTCTTACATAGGAAAGTCCTGCATTGTCTGCATAAGGAATTTCACTAAGTATAAATTCATATAAAGGTTTTTGCTTCCTTGTAGCTTTTTCGCATCATACTTTTCATCCGCTTCAAGTATTCCTTCTATAACCTGCTCATAGTGGTACAAAAGGTCTTTCATTTCCTTATCTCTAAGGCTTTCCGCCTTCTTTATGGACTCTTCACACTCAGTATCCGCCTTTGTATAGTTTTCCATTTCTATAAATTTAAGCATCTTTTCATAGTGTGTATTCATATCTTCCCTAAGTTCTTTTTCTGTATCGGTTATAAAAAGTAAAGGGCAATAACGGCTGCAAGTATCACAACCACCAACACAATTGATACTATTAAAATCATCTTCCTTCTTTTTTTCTTTTTGGTATCCGACTCGACAAATACCTTATCAATATAAATACCGGCAATCGTATAGTTATCAATGTACTCGGACTCTTTATCAAGAAGTACTTTTTCAATCTTCTCAATGGCATCTTTCGGCTCTTTTCCGCTGTCGGCAAAGATGTTATCAATCTCTCCTTCCGATACATTTTCCCAAACCCCTTTTTGTATAAAGAATTAAAATATCAGTATCAACAAGTTTTTATCTTTCTCGATATCACCGGTGAAAATCCTTTTTGCCCTAAAAAGGCATATAGATTACTTCTTTGTTCATGTCTTGACAGGGCATCTTCGCTAATCATTTCTTTTGATACCATTTCACTGCTTAGTGATGTATCCGTAGTCTTATAAAATGACTTGTTATTCCTATAAAGCTTTGCCCTTGCATTTCCTGCATAGGCAAAGCGTACACTTTCATAATCAGTTATGGCAACTACAATTGATGCTTTAAGCTTCATGTATTTTTCAGCTTTTAAAAGCACTTCATTGGCATGGTTTAAGTATCCGTGTATTTTCCCTTTAGATATGGAAGGCTTTTCCTGAAACTTTGCTATGATACTTTCCACCGCTTCCTTTGCCGATTCGGTATCCGCCACATCTTCAATACCGTCAGCAAGCACATAGCAGGCAAAGTTATCTAGTTCAGCATAAGCAAAAAAATCACTGTTTTTTAATGAACTGCCTTCTTCCGAAATAAAGTTTGTATTGAATTTACTGTTTTGCTTACGCATCTTCTTCAAGCCTCCTAAATCCCTATAATTATTAGTCCAAGATTGTCCAAGTCTTCGTTATTTTTCTTTTTTATTGTTTCAATAATCTCTTTTGCCGTTCTATTACAGCTATGTTTCCTTGAAATGATTATTTCAAGTTCCCTGACAGAGATGCTTTTTTCTACTCCGGCGGTCATTATAACAACCATATCCTTTTTCTTTAGCCTTATTTCTTCTTTAGGCATAAGCGGTTTCATATAGTCATCCCTTCCTATACAGTTATATGCCTTATCCGTATCAGAAATTCTACGAGCCGCTTCCTTACTTAAAAAGTCCCTTATTTACCTTTTTCTTTTTATAAGTTCTTCCATTATCTGACCCTTGCTAAGAAGTATAAGTTCTTTTCTGCGGAAAAATATAAATATTTATATGCCCCATAATGGCATAGCTTAAAAAGATTTCCTCTAAGCATTAGACAGGCTGCATACGCCCTTCCGTTTTCTCCTCTAAGTGCATTTAAGACATTCATGTTAGCCATCTCAAAGGCTCTGTCAAAGAAATAGCGACTGCTTTGGTTGTTATCATATAGGTTATAAAGTTTAGTGAAAGTTCTTACTGTAGTCAGTGCTGCAACCTTCCCTGGTATACTCTTTTCCTTCCCCTGAGCTAAGTATTGCCATAAGTCTGTCTTTTTCCTTTTTGAATCCATATGCATTTGCCTGAACCTGTCTTTTTCCGATATCAAGTAAGGCTCCTATATCGTATATCCTGATTTTTTCTTCTTTGATCCATGTATACACTCTCCATGAAAGAATAAAAAAAGCGGTTAGAATAAGAATTAAAGCCATCCAAAAAGCAGTCCCCATATCTGTTTTCCCCTTAATTTTTTTTAGAAATACCCATTATATTTTCCATGAAAATGTCTATTACATTTTCCCTATTCCTATGGAATTTTTCCAATTGCTTATTAAAAACATTTACCATGAAAACTGCTTTCCACATAAAGCAATGTATAAAAACTCACTTTCCCCCATGGTAATGACATCATAAGTTTCAAGAGCCTGTGGAGTGTAAACTGCCTTTCCGTTTAGATAGGTAATTCCTCCACCCTCTGTACAGATAAGAGTTGCTTCAAGATCTTTTTCATCAAAGGATAAAATAGCATGGTTTTCCTGCTTTATGGCATTATCTCCAATGATTTGAATATCCATGGCATCCGTTCTTCCGATATAGTTTTTCCCAAATACCACACGATAATCTTTTCCGTATCTTGGTCCCTTAATGCACACAAGCCATGCACACACCGGTTTGGTTTTTATTCTTACCAAACTTTCTTCAAGCTCCTTATCATCAAATGATTCTTCAAGTTCTTTTCTTTCCGTCATATCCATGTTGCAATACGGGCAGATATTTCCGTATCTTCTTTTTGAAAACATGTGTCCGTTTTTGCATCTTATTAAATTTCCCATGATAACTTCCTTACCTTATCTGTAGTTTATTAAGCCCTATAAAAATATAGTCTTTTTTTGCCAGCTTACTTTGCCCGTCCTTAATGTTATAAAGTTTATCTTCTAAAAATCCTTTAATCTGTGTTCCGTTCTTGCTTTGCATATCTTCTATATACCATGACCCGTCCACATAGTTAAGTATTGCATGAACATCACTTACGGTCCCCGAAAAATAGGTGTCAGATAAATCTATATCTATATCCTCTTCACTGTTTTTCTTTCCGATTACCAATGAGTTTTTTCCTAAAATATTCCATTTTTTTACTACGGTATCTTCTTCACTTAAAAGTACAAGCTCGGACAAAAAATGTATCTTGTATCTTTTCTTTTTTAAAAGAAAAGTCCTTTACTGCAAAGTAAATCAAAGAACCTGAAATTAAAAAAGAAAACATATAAAATATATATCCGCCCTTTAATCCTCTTCCCAAAAATCCGACAATTACGACACACAAGATAGCTGCAATTATTCCTGAAACATCAAATACAAATCTTCTATTCATATATTCCTATTCCAACCACTTTTAATTGTATAGGGAATATTTATCTCCCTACTCTTCATCATTGTGGTGTTCCCTAAATGCGATAATTTCCTTTATGTAGGCTTCTAAGATAATTTATAGAAAAATAGGCTGCACGACAATAAATGTCTTGCAGCCCAAACTTTTAACGACTGATTTTTTGTTACTCGGCTGCGTATCCGCCTTCAACTATCAGACCTGCCATCTTATCTTTTTTCTGTTTTATTACAAGAGTAAAGTTTCCTACTCCTTCTTCATCCCCATGCCTTTCTTTGTAGTTCACTACAAAAGCATTCGGAAATACATATTTTCTTTTTGGTAATTCCCGCTACTATCTGTTCTACGGTAACCTTTCTGTAGCAGTCTTTATTTTGTGCCGAAACCATTGACCAAAGTGCCATATTTCTTGTTGAGTCAAAAGGATCTCCGTCTACTGCTGTTAAAATCTTACCGGTAATCTCCATTGTTGCACCGGCATCATTGGTACGAGCATTTGAATCAATAGGAATGTCTGTGGATAAAAATACGCTGTTTACACATTCCTTTGCAAGTTCAAAGCTTTCATTACCTTCTATTTTTACTTTGTATGCCATGCTCTAATCCCTCCTATTTCTTATTCTCCGGCATATCCGCCTTCTACCGCCACCTTTGCATTATTATCCTTCTTTTGACGGATATGGATATAAAACTCTCCGGTACCGTTTACATCATCCGCCTTTTCAGAATACTCCACCACGAATGCATTCGGAATTACATACTTTCTTACAACAGAGCCGGCAGATACCACTGTTACTTCCGCTACTCTGTAGCAATCCGCATTCTCGGAAGGAATCTGAGACCACTTGGCAAGTTTTAATACATCATCAACATCCGCTCCGACATTGTATAAAACTCTTCCCCATACCTTTACACCAAGACCGTAATCTGTTGCTTTGGCATTGGAATCCTTTGGAGACTCAGACAAAAACTCTGCGTTTACTATGCTTCTCTCATCAAAGTCTGCTACTTCCGAACCGGTTACTCTAAACCTAATTCCCATTGTGCTACCTCCTATGAAAATATATATTTTTTATAAAACTACTCCAAATATTTAATTTTTTTTTAATCAACTCAAAAATGAAGTTCTCATTTTATATCACATCTTAATATGTATCCTTACTCTCCCGCTACACGATTTAGTGGCACTTCAACTCTTTTAACAGCATTTCCGAAACTTATCTCTATAGCACATACACCTGCCGTTTCATCCGCTTCATAGGTAATATCATCATTACTTCCCAGTATACCGTTAATATTTGTCTTTTTAGAAAGCCATATACTTTTTTGACTGGACGGATTATTTGAGAAGAACTTTGCTATATTTTCCGCCTTAAAATCTCCTGTGGCATGCCTTAAAATCCTCTCAATATAGTTAGCGGTCTGCGTTTTATAAATAGGCTCATAACTGCCACCTGCAAGTTTTAAGTTTCTTGCTTTATATACCATTATATGGCTGATATTTTCTCCGTCTAATACCGCATTCTCTGAAGAAAATACAAAGCCGAATCCTCTTTTGTTAATATCATCTTTTACACTGTTTGTAAATCCGGTAATCTCCTTTGACATGGTAGTATGTATCTTAAGAGAATTATTCTTTGCTTCAATATCAAATCTTACACCCGGTAAATCCGTATCCACATCCTTCTTAAAATACTCTTTAAGATACTCAGGAGATTGATAACTTGCCACAAATCCTGCTGCTACATATGCTGCACCTATATAAACTCCGTCTATCCAAAGCTTCATGATATCTTCCTTGGCTTTTGACAGTTCAGCAGCTTCATTTTCATTTACAATCATCCTGCTTTCAAGCTTTACTCCTGATTTATCTTTTGGAATAATTGTAAAGTTCGGTACACATGGAATCAAATACTCTGAATATGGCTTACCACTAAGGCTTGCACATCTATCGTCAAAAAATCCCACTCCAGTCATTGCCATACTGTTAAATGTTGTCTTATCCCCTGTTTCATAGGAATAAAAGCATTGTACTCCATAATCTTTTAATGCATCTGCGATTCTTGCCAAAGACTCCACACTGACATTTTTCAGTTTTTTTACACTGTCTTTATTTCCCTTAAATCTTTCTCTTGTAACATTCATCTTTGATTTTTTTCATCCAAAGACACTCCTGCAACTATTGCATACCAAACGGTATTGCCATAATCATTCTTTTTCATTTACAGTATTTAAATAAGCACAAAGCTTTGGTACATTCAGGCTGTTTGCCATAGTTTCATTCTTTACATTGGCAATCAGAAGACTTGGTCTCATTCCCTTTATCTGCTTGGGATACTGTTCAAAAAATGCCCACACACCTAAAATCTTTTCAACCAAAGGTTTCACAACCTTTATAAAGTCATCCTTGGCATTTTTATAAAACTCAAGATATGTGTTATAATTATCCACTTCCTTCTTAACATCAATCTGACTTTGCATTGATGAATTAAGAGGACAAAAAGTTCTTACCACCAACTGTTTTACATAGCTGTTTCCTTCAGAATTTAGAGCATCATAGTCATCTTCAAGAGCTTCAATAAGTCCTGCATTTGAATTGTCATCCGTAACCACCAAAGCACTTTCTTCCACCTTTGGAGCTTCTATTACTGTAAGTTCTCCTTCGGAAGACATGGTAAGAAGTCCTAATGTTAGAGCATCATTACTTTCAGACTCTTTTGATTCTCCAAGTAAAAGTCTTGTTTTTATATCTGAAATAGCAAGAGGAATCATCGCCATAAGATTTTGGTAATTGGCACTGGCTTCTTCAAACATCGAATTAAGCTTATCACCAAGATCAAGCTTATGAGGATCTCCATCTTCAAGTTTTGCATACTCCGCATAAGTATACTGAAGTTCTTTTCTTACCTGCTTTATATCATCCATAACCTTTGAGGGAGAAATCATCTCTGTAAGCTTTTCAAACTTAAAATCCGCATTGATAATTCCCTGACCTCTTTTGGTCTCAACCAAGGTCATAAGCATTTTTAGAAAGTCGTTATGTGCATTAAGATGAACTATGCTCAGCATGTTTTCAGGAACACCTGCCGGTTTTTCCTTGGAATACACAATCTTTCCGGTTGCGGCATTAAAAAAAGAATATACCGTAGGGTCAAACTTTTCTAAAAACTCTTCAAAGTTTCTGACAAGCAGTGCTTCATTGATTTCTTTTATCTTGTCATCACTTAGGCTGTCCAGTCCCCTTACATCACCAACCAAGGTAAGTAAGTTGAGTTTTTCAGGATTAATCTCTTCAATCAACAAAGTACGGTTCGTTTGCTTATAATACTCTCTGCCATCCTGCATCTCCTTAAATCTATATTATTCTTACATAAAATACAAACTCTAAGATCTCATTACATATCGGGTAAAAGGAATATAAACAGTAGGAATCCCTACAAGATACAAAACCAATAACTATCATTGTTGGCAGTACAGAACATAGACTTAATAGAAAAATAACAACAGATAAATTGTGTTGTTTATCTCTATCAGAACCAATTCCAGCTACTAACAGTATCTATTTCTACCAAGAAATAATTTCTTAATAACAATAAAAACGACAATTATACCTATATTATTTACAAATTTTATATCCCTTATCTGTCTACGATAGTACTATATGTACAGGATAATTTCAAGCTTTTTTTAATATAATTTACATCTATACTACGATATATAAAAATAGTATTAAAGTTAAGGTTAGTTATACCTATTTCTCAGCTGTAAACTCTACTAAAATATCATTTTTGAGCGGTATTCCATGGTAAATTCTATTGTCTTTTTTTATTTTTTTATGATTTCAACAAAAATTTATACCGACTTTTTTTATAGTTGAAATTTAAAACCAACATGATTTGAATGATTAAAAAACAAAAATATTATGTGGACTTTTCCGGATAATTGTAGCAAGCACAGTAAGTGCATATGCACTTACGAAAAATTGACTTAATCCTCGCTTTCACATCGGACTCTTTCAGTCAATTTTTGCTTGTTGGGAAATATCCCCAAACCCCTACATAAATAACTTCGTTGATTTCATCTCCTAAGTAGTTTTTGAAATAGTTTTCGATTCTTTCATTGAAGCTTACTTTCAAAAATGTTATAATCCTCTTGTAACTTATATAACTATTTTATCTCTCTACAGGAGATTTCTGATTTAGAAATATACTATAAAGCAAAACCTGTAAGTCAAGCTTAGCACTTGATTTTACAGGTTTTTTCTTTTGCTATTTTTAGGATTTGGAGGTTTTGACATGGCAAACAGGGTAAGAACTCATGGCATTTATTTAATGCTTTCAGATGATGAACTAAAGGTTTTGGAGAAAAAATATAGGCTGTCCGGTTGTAAAACTTTGCGGCAGTTTATTATGAAATGCATCATAGGCAAGGATATTTTTGTATTGGATATGACAGCTTTTAGGGAACTTTCCGCAAGTATCGGCAGGATAACCGGTAGCATCAATCAGATTGCAAAGCGGGTAAATTCCACCGCAGCTATCTATAAAGATGACATCATTGATATACAAGAGCTGCTAAAAAAGCAGGGGAAAGATATTTACTCTATGCGAAAAAGACTATATGACCTTGGAAATTTAGAAACAATAAATACGGAGGAAATCTGATGGCTGTTACAAAGATTCATCCCATAGAAAAAACTTTGCACTTAGCCCTAAACTACATCATGAATGCTGATAAGACCGATGAAAAATTCCTTATTTCCTCTTTTAACTGTAATCCTAAGCTTGCTCATCTTGAGTTTGAGCAGACGAAAAGAGAATGTAATTCCAAGGCAAAAATATTGGCAAGGCATTTAATTCAATCTTTCGCTCCCGGAGAAACCACTCCTGAGCAGGCACACAAAATAGGTCTTGAACTATGTGAAAAGGTCTTTCAAGGAAAGTATGAGTATGTACTCACTACCCACATAGATAAGGGGCATCTTCATAATCATATTTTATTTAATAATGTAAGTTTTGTAACAGGTAAGGCGTATCAAAGTAACAAAAGAAGTTATCATCAAATCAGAACTGTCAGTGATGAGATTTGTAAAGAAAACGGTTTATCTGTCATTGATGAAAACTATAAAAAATTCAAGAACAGATATTCCACAAACGGTAAAAGCTATATTGAATATATGGAATTTAAGAAAGGCGGTTCTTGGAAAAACAGGCTTCACCTTGCCATTGATAAAGCAATTCTAAAGTCCGGTACTTACGAAGAGTTTTTAAAAGCAATGGAAGATTTAGGATATGAAATTAAGATTGGAAAGTACCTTTCATTCCGCCATAAAGACAAAAAAGACAGCGGCAGATTTACAAGGACAAAGGCAAATGTGCTTGGAGTAGATTATACCAAAGAGCGAATTAAAGAAAGAATTGAAGATCCAACCAAACAGCAGATTTATAATAAAGAACAGCTTTATGACAAACTCTCTTATAAAAAGCATAGTACTATTGTAAATATAAAGAACAATGAAAAGGTAAAATCCTCAAAAGGTTATGAAGTGTGGTCAGGTAAACATAACATGAAAACAATGGCTTCATCTTTAAACGAAATGAGAAGATATGGCATAAACACCTATGAAGAACTGGAATCAAAATTAAAGAAGGCAGCTTCAGACAGACAACAATTATTAGAGCAGATAAAACAAGATGAACAGGAAATGAAATCCATATATTCTGTGATAGAAAATAAAAACACACTTTCTAAAAATCAATTGATCTATGACATGTATATTGAAGATAAAGAAAATATCGCCTTTTATGAAGAATATAAGCCACAGATTATTGCCTATGAAATCGCCTTAAAAGAACTTGAAAAATCAGGATACCATACATTAAGTATTCCGGAACTGTCGAATAAATATGCTGTTTTAGAACAGAAAAAAATTAGCCTTATGAAAGAATATGCCTATCAAAACTTCATGCTCCACGATCTTCAACAAGCAAAGAAAAATACGGATATATACCTTAACAACCATCTGGAAAAATAAAAGAAGGAGGTCGCTCCTACCTGAATTTTTGGTAGAAAGCAATCCCTCCTTCTTATCAATAATAAATACATAGACATTGGTGTGTATTTTTGAAAAAGTATATATAATACGAGGCAAATCTACAATTTTCCCTATTTTCATTAGGGTGTATGAAATTTAAGTTATCTAAACATAAGACGATATTTTTAAGTAGTCTTTAGTTGCTTAATCTTTTCATCTACAGCTTCAATTGCAAATTTATATAAGTCTTCAATATCTGATTCTGTTAGTTTAAGCTTTTTAACATCAATGCCTTCTAAAAAAGTACCATATCCAATTCCTTCCCTGTGTTTTTCTAGGTACTCTATACAATTCTTTTTATGCTTTTCTGACATTTCATCAATTGGGGAAATTTTCTCTACGCCACCACCACTTATCCAAAAACCATCTGGTGCACCTAAAAATTTATATGAACTCTTACTTTCAATCATAATTCTACAAAATGTATCTTTATCCATTTACTAGCCTCCCTATCATCAAATTATACAACCCTTTGCTATAAATAATATTTCTAACAAAAAGATTTATTTCGTGTATATTATAACACAAAAAAAGCATTAATGAGATAGCTTCAGTTAAACATATCCAAAAGCCCGTATCCAAAAGTTTTCTCAAAATATCATTAAGACTTAAAAAAACACAATTACACAAAGGAAAAGTATATTGCAACATCTCACTTATAATATATAAATGATGCCACCTAACAGAACTTTGAGGGTGCATTGAATATCTTCTAAGCATTTCTTTTAGGCGAAGAAGTTTTCCTTTTCCTTGTGTTGAATTTTTCTGCAAGCTCTGCTTTTTAATAATACTGTTTTCTTATATCTTGTCCATTTCTATAAGATGATCTTCTCTTCTTTTCCATACAACTAAAGAGATTATACCTATTATGATATAGTTTACCACCTGATTGGCTAAATCATTGTTTAAAAGAGGTAGGAAATAAGATTTTTCATTTGTAATAAATCCATTTACTAAAATACAATACACCGTCATAGAGCTGAAGAATGAAATGGCTAAATTAAGAATCTTTCCAATCAATCCAAATTTATCATGAATGAGCTTAAATAAGACAGAATATAGCACTACAGCCACTATTGCCGCTAATATATCCCAAAAATATACGGCATATCCGGATGAAAACTTGATGGAAAAATAATGGTGAGTATAGTACCAACTTGCTATAAACACCGCAAGCTTATCCATTACAAATAAGCTTATTTTTACAAATGTTGTTCCTACAAACAGGATAACTCCCAAATATAGTATAATTAAGGCTATAAAAATAACAATCATATCATTTCATCCTCTCTACTAAATAATCCTATTTCTTATACTATAACGCCCCTCTCCTTTTTTAGCAAATACTTATTTTAAGTTTAAAAGAGAATCAAAAAAGACAGGGGAAAGCAGCTTATCAGGCTACTAATCCCCCCAATTTTATCTTTCTACCCCTTTTTCACTTTTCATATTCCCTTGTTCTTTTGATCTGCCATCCGTTTTTTCCTTATAATCATTTAGTTTTTTAAGTGTTGAAGGCTTCTCTTTTGTATCTTGAGATTGTCCTCTGGCTTTTAACAACTTGGCGGAATATACCTTAAAGTTTGTATATTGCTTTCCATTTTTTCCGATACTAAGCTTTTCTTTTCCTGAAAGCGAAACAAAATCTCCTTTTCTAAAGTCCTTTACTGCTTGAACCTGCTCATTATAGGCAAAACAATTCATAAACTTTACATTCCCCATTCCGTCATTTTGAGCAATAGAAAAACTTGCCACTCTGAAATCCTGTCCCTCATTTGACCTTAGATCCTTTATTTCAACATCGGCGGTAAGATTACCTTTGACATACTGCTTTTCTTGATCATTATTATCTTTCAGACTTGTATTTTCTTTTACTGTATTTTCCTGTGTTTGGTATTGCTCGTTTTCACTTATTTCTTCTTTGCTTTTTTTCTGAATGCCTGCATCTTTTTCTATCTCTTCCTGCTTTATATCTTTAGCTGTTTTTAGGTCTTCATCAATAAAGTCCATAAACCTTTCATCAATCAACCCCATATAAGAGTCATTCATATAGTTGTCATAGGCATTATCCAGTATGTCTTCATTATTTATATCTGTTTCCAGTGATATTATTCCCTTAATAAAATCACTATGATTGTATTCCGCCAAGAATGATAAAGTTTCTTTCATACTTTCAAAACTATTATTTTGCATATTTGAAATGCTTCTTAAATCATTTGCATATCTTCCGTTTACCCACTCAAATTTACCGGTTTCTTTATTCTCTTTAATTCCTGATGCTATAACAAATTGTTCACCTGTAAATAATACCACCTGATTTTTCTTTACATCAAGCACCGTTGTATGTTCTCCCAGTGCCGTTTTAATAATATCCCCTTTTTTTAAGCTCATAAATTCCTCCATTCTGTCTTTACACTTTATTTTTCTATTAAATTTGAGAAAAGAGTACCCATAAAAGATACTCTCTTCCCATATTTATATATGATATCTTTTATCCGGATCCTACCTTGTCTCCTCAAAGTATTCTAATTGATTTTCCCTTGCACCTGTTTGACTGATTTGTTCCTTATACCCGGTTAATTTATCTACTACAGAGTTTCTTTCTCTTTTATTAAGATCTCCGATACTTTGCACCTTACTGTCTCTAAAGTCGGCATCATACCTGTCCGCTACACCGTCCAAGTCCGTATCTTTTTCTAACGGATCATAAAAATTTCCATCATCATCAATTTTAAGCCCCAGTACCTCTTTTAACTTTTCTTCATCCACATAGATAAGCTCATTAAAATCCCAAAAACCTATACTTGCCTTTATCTGCACAAGCTCACTTCTATCGCTTGCATCAAGAGGATCATAGGTGTACTGAAAGCTGTTAACTAAAGTATTATCAACATAGGTATTCATTTTATAATTGATTAAATCAAGGCTTGTCTGTATTTCATGCTCTTCATCCGGCGTAGTCGTATAAGCAAGCCCTATATCGCTTAAATCAGGAAACAAAGTATCAAAATCTTCTATACTATGATTTTCCTCATACTCTTTATTTAAGAAATGAATCAATTCTTCTTTTACTTCTTCAAGTAATGGATTCTTTTCCTCTGTTACTGCTTCTTTTTGCCCCATGTCAAGTAGATTATTTACCTCTGCAAGTCTTAGTATCTTTTCTTTTAGAAGCTCATCCTGCGGAAATTTCTTCTGAATTTCAAGTTTTGCGGTTTCTAGTTGACTTTCGGTATCACTAAGCTTACCTAAAGTTTGCTCCAGTCTCTCAGGCATTTTATCAAGGACATTATCCATTCTCGTTATATTTCCTATACCGTCCGTTCCAAATTCACCATAATGATTCTCTTCGCCTTTTAGATTAAATTTATACTGATTGGAAAAGCTGTCATAGTATGCAAATAAATCAAAGTTTCTGTACTCTCCGATTTTTACTTCTTCCGACTTAAAAATCATCCGTCTTTCTTATGCTTTTTTTATCTTGCTTATCAAAAAAATTCTCCAGCTTGTCTTTTTATCCGTATATTTTTTTGCCGTCAAGAACAAGAGAGGTGAATTTTTGATACTGTTTCTTTATCCGACTTTTTCTCTATCTCCATTGAATTTTTCTCCTACATTCTCCAAATTTGACTGAATATATACTTCCCTATCTGTATTTTCTTCTCTATATGGCTCTACTGCTTTTTATATCTTTTTTCAGGTTTTCTATTTTATTTTTTAAATTTTCTATTTCTTTAGGGTAAACCTTTACCACCTTATCCTCAAGTTTATACAGGTTTGATTTAAAGTTGGACTCAAGCATTTTTAGCTTGGATACCTCCACATCAAGATCCATTTTCTCACGAATTAAAGGATTACCTGTCGCAAGTGCCTTTATTTCAGCATAATTTAATGTAGCCTCATCCACATCCTCTGCAACTCTTACCGGTGTTTTACTTGTCATTATCTGCGAAATATACTTTTGTTTGTTCTCAAGTGTTTGGAAAAGATAAGCATCAAAGGTATTTTCAGTTACATATCTGAAGATATAAACATCCTTATTTTCATTTCCCTGTCTTACGATCCTTCCGGCTCTTTGAGAGAGATCCGCAGGTCTCCATGGTATATCAAGATCGTGAATGGCAATGAGTTTATCTTGTGCATTGGTTCCTGCTCCCATTTTCTGTGTAGAGCCTAAAAGCACACGAATTTCTCCTTTCCTTACCTTATCAAAGATAGCATCCTTTTCCCTGTTGTTATTTGCATTATGGATAAATTCAATTTCTTCTTTTGGAATTCCCATCATAATGAGTTTGTTCCTAATATCATCATAAATATTAAACTCGCTTGATGGTGTGGACATATCACAAAAGACAAGCTGTGCCGATTTTTTATCTGTATATTTATCCCATATACTGAAGATATTTTTTACACAAGTATTCACCTTACTGTTCTCATCATCAGGAAGTAGGGGATTTATAAGCCTCTGATCAAGTGCCATCTTCTTTCCGTCATTTGTAATAAGCAGCATATTATCGACAGAGGAATCCACCTGTTTTGCTCGAACCTTATCCGCTCTTTCAGAAAAAGTTTCAAGTATTTGCTTTTGCTCCTCGCTAGGCTTTGTCTTTATAGTCTCATAGTGTGCATTTGGAACAGGAAGATTTAATACATCCGCTGTTTTTATATCCATAAACTGCTTAACCATGTTCATCAGTTCCGGGAGATTATAAAACTTTGAAATCTTGTCTTACTTCTATATCCGTTTCCTTCGGGATTAAGTTCTATTGCCGTAACTGTTTCTCCAAAGGTTGATGCCCAAGAGTCAAAGTGCTGAAGGTGCATTTTTTTAAGTTCGTCATACTGAAGATACCTTTGCATGGTGTAAAGTTCAGCCATACTGTTGCTAACTGGAGTTCCTGTTGCAAAAACAACTCCCTTACCGCCTGTTATCTCATCCATATATCTGCATTTCATAAGCATATCGGACGACTTTTGTGAATCTGTTGCACTGATTCCTGAAACATTTCTCATTTTTTTGAAAACAGGTACAGATTTTTTTATATGAATGGGCTTCATCCACAAAAAGCTTATCAATTCCCAGTTCCTCAAAAGTTACCACATCATCTTTTTTATAATCATCATTAAGTTTCTTTAACGTTGCCTCCAGACTTTTCTTTGTCTTTTCAAGCTGCTTTACACTAAATCTTTGATCCCTGTCTCTTTTATATTCTCCGATAAATTCCACAATCTCATCGATCTGACTTTTAAGTTCATACTCCTGTCTTTCCTTTGAAATCGGAATTTTCTCAAATTGACTATGACCTATAATAACCGCATCATAGTCTCCTGTTGCAATCCTACTGCAAAATCTTTTCCTTTTATCCGGTGTAAAGTCCTTTTCTGTAGCACAAAGTATATTGGCTGCCGGATAAAGCTCGTTAAATTCACGCCCGAACTGTTCCACGATATGATTTGGAACTACAAACATGGCTTTAGAACTCATCCCAAGCCTTTTAGACTCCATCGCAATTCCTATCATCTCAAAGGTCTTTCCCGCCCCTACTTCATGTGCAAGCAGGGTATTCCCTCCAAAAAGTCCCCTTGCTATTGCATCCTTTTGATGTGGTCTAAGCTTAATTTCAGGATTTATCCCGTCAAAGGGCAAATAGCTTCCGTCATACTCCCTTAATCGAATGGAATTAAATCTTTCATTATATTTTTTCAACAGTCTGTTTCTTCTGTCCACATCCTCAAAGATCCAGTTCTTAAATTCCTCTTTAATGATTTCCTGTTTACTTCTTGCAAGCATGGTCTCTTTTTGATTTAGAACTGATGTTTTTCTTCCATCCGAATCAATGATTTGGTCATATACTTTTGTATCTCTAAGATTTAGACTATCCTCTATAAGCTTATATGCACTCACTCTGCCTGTACCATAAGTGAAATTAGCCAGATCGTTATTTTTATCTGTGCTTTTTCCCTCTACCCTATACTCTCCTGTAAAATCCGTATATTTAATATCTATATTCCATCTGTTTGATGCGGAGGTCTTTAACAGATTAAACATAAAGCTCTTATAGTCTTTTTCAGGTATCCATGTAGAACCCATCTTGACAGTTATATCACTTGCTTCAAGATTTTTTGGCATTACTTCTTCCAGTCTTTTTTTCTGATAATTAAGAGCGGATAATTCCTGTTTTAATACTGAAATTTTTTCTGTTATTTCCGATTTATATGATAATTCTTCCTGATTGGATCTTCCTGCTTCAAATCCCGATTGTAATTCATGAGGCTTATCTAACTCTTCCTTATTCCTTTTAATTTCATAATCTATATTTTTTATATATGCGTCTACTACTTTTATTTTCTCTCTGATATTACCTGATAAGTATTCATCTGCACTGACATAGGATCTGGAAAAATCTCCTAAATCTAAAGCTGATAAAAAAGGAGTAATATCACTTGGCTCAAAACTGTCAAGATTTAGGAATATCTCTCCTTTTAGTCCTTCTATCAGCTCTTTTCTTATATTTCCTGTAAGCTCCTCCATATACTCAAAGTTTACATTTCCCTTTTGAGATATAGAAAGGATTAATGCCTCTGTTAAGCTATCCGTATGTTCAATTACCATAGCTTTTTTAATGGTTCTTTTTGTAAAAATATCGGACTTACCGATAAAGTTACCTTCTTTATTAAGGTTTTCCAAGGTGGACACTAAAGAGTAGTTGGCATCCTCCTGGAGTAGTCTTTTATTTGCCCTTGAATTAATTAGTCCATATTTATTAGAAAAATCATCATAAAGCTTATTTAATCTGCCCTGTAAGGCTTTTATTTCTCCTTCCGGATAATCTTCCTTTTGATAGGTAATTACTCCTCTTAATGCTTTTTCTATTTCAAGATATGCTCCTATCTTCAACTCATCAGCTTTATTTAGAAGTACCCTTTGCATAATTGAGTTTTCTCTAAAGTACACCTTATCTTCAATCACTGCATAGGAATAATTCTTAACATTGTCATCAGCCGGAAGTATTTCTGTTTCAAGTTCCTCATTTGACTTCGCCTTTTCATAAGTGCCTTTGATATTTTTAATTGCATCCTCAAGCTGTTCTTTTATCGGTTTACTTTCATCTGCAATGCAAGCAAGAGCGGTGCCGAACCTGCCGGGTACTTCCTGCATACTACCAAGTACCATTTCAGGATTATCTACAAAGTATTTATTATAGCTTAGTCCCTGCCTGTCCTTATCAAGCTTTAACCCAGTCCTCATCTATTTTTTTAATAGCCTGTCTCTTTTCTTTAAGAAAAATAATATCACTTGTAACCTCTGTACCGGCTTCACCTTTTAAATATATTATTCGGCAGTCTTATTGCTCCCAGAAACTCTGCCCGCTCACTGATATATCTTCTTATATCCTCATTTCTTTTATCCATTGTGCCTGATGAAGTTATAAAAGCAATTATTCCTTTGCTACGCACCTTATCCAGTGTTTTGGCAAAAAAATAATCGTGAATAAGAAAGTTGTTTTTTTCATACTCACGATCGGATACCCTATAATCTCCAAAAGGTACATTTCCTATAGCTATGTCAAAAAGATTATTTGAAAAAGCAGTTTCTTCAAAGCCTTTTACCTGAATATTTGAATGGGGATAAAGCTTTTTAGCAATCTGTCCGCTGATACTGTCAAGTTCTATACCGTAAAACTTTGAGTTTTGCATTGATCCGGGCAGATTTCCGATAAATCTTCCCGTTCCCGTGCTTGGCTCTAAGATATTTCCACTCTCAAATCCCATATCCGATAAAGTATGATAAATAGCATCTATTACTACCTTAGGTGTATAAAAGGCGGTAAGTGTACTCTCCTTGGCAGCTTCATACTCTGATAGTGATAGGTTTTCTTTTAAGAACATCCTTGCTTCCTGCCACTGACCACCCCGCTCTTCATCAAAAAAACATCTGAAAGTCCTCCCCAACCTACATACTTGCTTAAAATATCCTGCTCTTCTTTACTTGCATTTCTGTTTTCTTTATCAAGCTGTTTTAGTACCTTTATTGCTTCAATGTTGTTTTTTAATCGCTCTGACGGTGGTAAGACTTCATCTTCTCTTGTTATCCTATAATTGACGGGGGAGATATTTTTTTACATATTCTCCGCTTGTATAGGTTTCTTCTTGCTTTGGTACTTCACTTAAAAGCCTCTTTATTTAAGGCATGTATATCTTCTTTGCTTAAATTCTCCTTTAGTGATTTTTCTTCTGTGGAAAGTATCTTAAAATCAAGTTCATTTTCATTTCTAAATGTCAGAATCTCACTTCCTGTAATAAATCCTGTAAGATACCCTTCATTATCATCCAATTTTATTGTCTTATAGTTTCCATAATCACTTATTTCTGAAATCAGGTATTCCTTTCCTTGATATCTTACCTGCATACCTTCTTTAAAAATCGGCTCATTTACATTTTCTTGTTCATTTGCCTTTTTAATCTGCTCATTTATATAACCTGTAAGAAGTACATTTCTATGGTTATCATCAAGCAAGTAAGAGAGGTTTTGAAGCATTTCATGATAACTTCCATACTCGATTGCACGATTAGAATTAAGCATATATCCATTGTATCTCAGGTTTTGCTTTATCTGTCTATTTTTCATATCTAAGACAAGTTCTGCTTCATACCCGACTTTCCCGTCTATGCTGTTTCTTATATGCTCCGGTACTTTTAAGTTTCCTTCATCTACAGTCTTTTTAAGCAAAATAAATTCTTCATTTTGAGAGTTATACTGATACCCTCCGGCTTCTTTTTCTTCTTTAAAAGTCAGAGCAGATATAACATCATTCTTAGCCTTAAGCTCTAATACCTTTTCACTTTCTTCTTCAGCTAAATCAACTTGTATTTCACTTTCTTTGTTACTATGGGCAGTATTTTGATATACTTCATTTATTATCTCCTGAGTTGGTGCCGTGTTTCTATAAAGATAGGCAAACTCTCTTTCATTTGCTTCATTACCATCCCCTATATCCACTCTGTAATGTTCTTTTACTTCGCCGTCTACGATATGATCAAAATAAAACTTTGAATACCCTAACCACTCATCTGTCATTTGCCCATACTTATCTTTGCCTACAGTTTCATTATGTATACTTATTTTTTCATCCAACTCTTTTATTTCATTAAGAAGATCCTTTGTAACAATCATACCTGTATAATCTTTTTCTGTTAGACTTGATTTTTCATGAAATTCCACCACCCAGTAATCATTTGGATTTTGCTCTTTATATGATGTATTTTGATTTAAGATATTTTCTGTACTGAAACTCTCTTTTCTTTCTATTTGCAACTCATAGATTTTTTCAGCTTCTTCATAAGATACTTCTCTTTCATCCTGAATTAAAAGTATTTCTTCTTCCCTTTGTATACCCGGATCAATGTCGGTAGCATTTTCTTTATCCGTTATATCCTGTTCTTTTTCCTGATTAAAATACTCTGACTCTATATTTTCTTCTTTTGGTTTTAGCTGTTTTTGTACATCGGACACAACATCCTTATTTTCGTATCGATCATTCTTTATTAAGTCTTTAATCTTTACTGCCACTTGACTCCAGCTAAGCATAAATTCCGGGGAGTTTCCCTTTTTAAGCCCAATTCCCTTAGCATCATGCCATTCACTGCTTCCCATATTTCCTGATAAAGCATGAGTTCTTCCACCTGTGCCGTACTCATTTTTTAAAAATTCCACTTGCTCTGAAAGTGTATGATTTTCTCTAAAAAAATCGGCAATCCGTTTTTCACCCCCTGAAATACCGCTTCCCCGTCTTAAATTTTCATCTATCTCATCTTCTGTGATAAATTCTTTTATTCTCGGTAATTCCATAAGACCGGAACTAAGTTCCTTCCTTGGTATCTCCAAATCATTTAACCTTTGTAAAATCTCATCCGGCTTATGAAAATGAAATCTTAATATCCCCTTATTTTCCATATAGTCCTGTAAAAATATGCTATATTCTTCTCTAAGTTTATTCCTAAATTCAGGGCTTCTAAGCTTTTCTGTAAGTTCTTCGGTTTCATCAGGAAATCCTTGTTTTTCTGTTCGATCAAGAACCTGTAGGTAGTTTTCTTTTACATCATCTGGAAAATCTCTTTTTAAGTACCACAGCTTTTCGGCAAGTTCTTTTCTTTCATAGGAAAAGGCTTCCGCCACCTCTACATTGGTTGCATATTCACTGCTTTCAATAAGTTCTCCTATACGCTTTGACGCATCAGACCATGATAAAATCTGCATCGGATTTTCTTTTGATGAAATATCATTGGATAAGTAGATTCCTTCTTTATCATACCATGCACAAACCTTGTTTCCGTCCACTTCATAACCGTTTCCGCCTTTAAAAGTATCTTTAAAAAATTCTGCTAATTCTTCTATACTTTTTCCTTTAGAATACTCAGCTAAAACCTTTAATCTTAAATTCTCTTCATTTCCTCCATAAATTAAAACCGTATCTACTTCTTTTTGCTGTAAGGGCAAGTTAAATCGCACCTGACCGCCTTCATTCTGGGCAAAAGAAAAAGAAGTCTTATCGACTTCCCTTTCAATATTTCTATTATTTAATTGTGAATCATTTTCTATGCCCAGACTATCTGTTCCAGTACTATCCTTGTCAGTGTCATATCGAGATTTTTCTTCAGTCCCGTATATTTCAGAAAATCCTCCGACTTTAGTTCGTTTGTCAGCCCCCAAGCCTCCATCATTTTCGGCTCTTCCTTCTCCAAAAAATCCTGTGCCTGTTCCTCTATATTTAGAAGATGCTCCATCAATGTCCCTCTGTAATACATACTCTGATACTGATTCTCCCTGTTCTCCTTCAGGAATTTTAGCCTCTCCCTGCCAAATCTGTTCAGCCTGCTCTGATCTACTATCTTTGGCATCTCGATATTCGGTATCAAAACTTCCTCTCCATCTTCCATCTTCTCCAAACTGTAGGTTCCCCCCTGTTTCTCGAACATATTCTCCTTGATTACCGGGATGTAGATTTCTTCCTCCAAAAGGTATTCCCTGTCCGCCAGTATTACTGTTTCTCTCATCAGCCAAGCCTCCTTTATTTTCTTCATTATTTATTGTATCAGTACTTTTAACGGTTTCGTTTACAGTATTATTATAACGCTCCTTGTCGGTCTTTGTCTGCTCTTTTATCTCTATTTCTTTAAGTTTTTCTCTATCACCTATTCTCCCTATTTCTCTTCCGATAGCTATAAGCATTTCTTTAGAAATTAAAGATATTTCTCCAAGAAGGCTATCAATATCCTGTCCATTCTTAATACCCGATACTGTTTTCAGTTTTTCCTCATCAACAGGAATACCTATATCCATTCTTTGTGCCAGTGAAACCTTTATAGATTCTCTGATAAATTGTATCAGTTCTACTTTGGTATAACTTTTAACTGTATCATCCGTTAGCATATCAAAGATGGTATATATCCTTTTCCTAACATATAAATCTATAAGAGCATTTATCTTTTCTTCCTGTGAAAAAAGCAGCCTGCTGTTTATTTCTTTAAAGTTGTCAATAAGCGAATCAATAGCCAAAGTATGCTTCTCGGGTTCATATTTCCACAGTTTTACTTCATTGATCTTATTTCCTATACTGACTGTTTGACTGACATCAAATACATACTTTACCTTTGGTAGTCTCATGCTTAAATCAAGAATCGGTATTCCCTTTTCTCCTCTTTTTACACTTCTTCCAAGCTTTTTCCAAAAATCATACTCCGCACAGGCAGTTGCTCTCTTGTAGGTACTGTAAATACTTAACTGGTGCATATATGAGTATTTATAGTTGTTTCCCATTGTCTTTAAAAAATCTTTGTAGGCATCTACATCCCTTCTGATTTCCTCTAACGAGTGGGATAAAATATCACTGATTTTTTCAGTTGAATATCTTGGCATCTTTCCCTCCTTCTTCTTATTTTCAGTCTCTTCTTGTTTTACATTATTTGTAATATCAGCCTTTTCTTTATTCCAATCATAAAACTTGCTTATGCCGTTCATTGCCCTGTCTGCAATATAGTGTATATAGTCCTTACTTCCTCGCCTTTTATACCACTTGTTTCTTTTAAGTCCGCTTCTTTCCATAAGGCTGATTGACTTTTCCACATCTACGGTGTAGTAAAGCAGCCTCCCAAGCATAAAAAAATCAGCCTCGGACTGGCTGTTAAAATAGTTTTGATAATTCCCGCTATATATTTGTCTTAGATCTTCTCCGCTATAGTTAAAGTACACTCTATTAAAAAGTATGTTTAGAATATCATTTTGTGAAAATCTGTTTTTATAAGCCAAACTACTTGGACTTAGATTAATCCTACTGACTTTGGATTCCCCGAAATCTATCCTCGGCATATATTTTTGATAAAGCGGCAATAATTCCTGATTGATATTTACTATTTCCCTTCTGTCTTTATCCTTTAATATATTCCCGGTTATTGTAAAAAATCTGTCCCTGTCATAAATTTCAAGGTTTTTATATCGCTTCCTTTCCCCCGGTACTTTACCCTTTCCTATAAAATGCAGTCCTTTTTTTGACGGAGAGATTTCCGCATAGGTGGAAATCCCTCTTAAAAAGTTAGCTGTCATGGAAGCAGCATTAAAGTCCATACTATATTCCATTATCTCATCACTTACCTTATCTATATCAATTCCTATATACCCGTCTCCTAGGAAAAATCCCAAACCTAAGCTATGATTTTTACATAAAGCATTCAGGCAATCATCAAAACTGTGCCAAGTTTTTCTATCATTTGACTTGGCAGGTTTTCCGTTTGGCATAATAGGCATTTTTGTGTTTTTTCCATCTCTTACAATGATTTTTATAAAGACACCATCTTTTCTCTCGCTTTAATTCATCAGGAATATTTTTATATTTGATAAGGTCGGCTTCTTTCATTATATTTCCATTCCCTTATCCTTTTTTACTATTTTTTCTCCTTTCCCATTTTCTTCAAGTCTAATCTTTTGCTGATTTTCTTTAAGTGTTTTTAATACTGAAGGTTTTCTTTCCATACTTTTGGGCTTTTTCTCATTGCTTTTTTGAATGTTTGTACCTTGCCTTTCAACTCCATTTCTCACAGCTGTTTTTTCACTTGACTTAATGTCTTTATTTTCATTATCCGTCTGCTTAATCTCTTCCTTATTTCCCTTATTTAATTTTTCCTCATCCTTTTGTATCTCTTTAGATAAGGTATCAAGTTTTTCAAGACAGCTATTAAGCTTCTTTTGCTGCTCTTTTATAAAACTTTGCATTGAGTTTACAAGTCCCTTTACAATTCCTATTTTTATCTCAACAAACTTTTCCTGTGCCTTTGTAAGGTTATAGGTAAGCTGATGTTTCATACTGTCATAAAGATTTTTAATACTTCCTACCGCCTTTTCCTGAAGCTTAATAAGGGAGTTTCCTACCGTCTTAATATCCTTAACTATAAGTGAGCTAAGGCTTATATTATCCATTTCATTAAGCCTTTTGATCTCCGCCTTAAGACCTGTAATTTCAGCTTTTAAAGCCTTTAACTCTTCAATATTTATGTCAAAGTCATTATTTTTTAGCTCTTCTTTAAGCTCCCCAGCAATTTTAAGCTGCGTATCCGTATTATCTTCTAAAAAGTCGGCTGTTTTTGTATATTCTTTTTTGATCTCATTTATAACTTCTTTTGTCTGTTCTTCCTGTCTTTGAATGTTTTTATTATCGTTCATTTCGTCCTCCTTAACTTCTGTTCTTTATTGTTTTTATACTATTTTATTGTTTCTCTGAAATTTTCTCTTATTAAAAGCTCCTTTGTTGCTCTTTTATATGTGGCATAAAAATCCAAGACCTCTCTGTCCTTATCAAGTTTCATCAATGTATCAAACATATATTATCTTCCCTGATACTTGGCAATAGTTTCTTTTATCTCGGTTTCAATACCCGATAAAAACGCTTCATTTGACGATTTGCCCAGTGCTATGTCAGATAGTTTAATTTCCCACTTGGCTGTTGTTTTAGCCGACTTAAAGTTATCCTCCACGATTTCTATAAGAGCTTTTCCTTTTTCCGTTGCAATAAGATTTTTCTTATCTCTTTTTATAAAATCTTTGGAAATCAGATTTTCTATAATGCCTGCTCTTGTTGCCGGTGTTCCAAGTCCCCTTCGCTCAACCTCAACCCCCTTTTGTAGTGTATCATTACCTGCCGTTTCCATGGCTTTAAGTAAAGTATCCTCTGTAAAATGCTTTGGTGGTGTCGTATATTTTTCTTTTATCTCTTTATCCTTGATTTTCAGTACATCTCCCACGTTTATATCAGGTAATACAACATCTTCATTTTTCTTTGAACCGTACTGTTTAAGATATTTTGTAAAACCTTCATCTGTAATGACCTTACCGCTTGCCTTAAATTCAAATACATCACCCTGACTTTCATATACCGCAACAATCTTTGTTATGTTTTCAATTAAGGGATAGCCTACACTTGCATGGAGTTTATTTAAGATAAGGTTATATATTTTTCTTTCGCTTTCAGGAATTGTGGACATATCTTCTTCTAAAGAACTTACTGTAGGTATGATTGCATGGTGATCCGTTACCTTAGCTGAGTTAAAAATAACTTTAATTCTTTCTGTATCAAAGTCATTTTTTCCAAGTATGTTATTTACTGTATTTATAATCATATCTTCCGAAAGATATCGGCTGTCCGTCCTCGGATATGTAATCATTTTCTTTTCATAAAGGCTTTGTGCATAGTCAAGTGTCTGTTTTGCACTGTATCCGAAGTACTTGTTACATTCTCTTTGAAGTGTTGTTAAATCAAACGGCAAGTCAGTCTTTGTAAGCTTTTCCTTTTTCTCCACATTTCTTACTGTGATTGTATTTCCTACCACATTTACTAAATCTTCTACAATCTCAAGGCTGTCGATCCTGTCTGTTGAAAGAGTAAAGCCTGTACAATAAAGCTCGCCTGTATAATATTTTTCTTTCTTAAAAGCCGTTATTTCATCATCTCTTTCTACAATCATAAAAAAAGTGTCGGTGTCTGTACTCTTCCAACAGAATAATTTTTGATTATAAATAAGGGAGTACAGCCTGCTCATGTTCATACCTACAATCCAATCCGCTTTGCTTCTGGCAAGGGCTGATTGATATAGAGCTTCATACTCTTTTCCCTCTTTTAACTGATTAAAGCCTTCTTTTATTGCTACATCTTCCATTGATGAGATCCAAAGTCTTTTAATACTCTTCTTACAACTTACCTGCTCATACACAAGCCTAAAAATTAACTCTCCCTCACGCCCCGCATCACATGCATTAATAACCGTTTCAACCTCTTTTAGAGTTCATCAGCTTTTTTTAAGAGTATTAAACTGACCCCTGGTTGCCTTTACAACTTCGTACTTATACTGTTTAGGGATAATAGGTAGATCCTCCAATTTCCACTTGGAATACTTTTCATCATAAGCTGAAGGACTTGCCATCTGTATCAAATGCCCCACACACCAACTTACAATATATCCATCTCCTTCATAGTATCCGTTCTGCCTGCCGGTTGCACCGATTACCTTGGCGATACTCATTGCAACACTTGGCTTTTTCACATATCACTAAATTCATTTATAATTCCTCCTTTTTTTTTGCATAAAAAAAGGCAACCGGAAGTTATCTGATTGCCTTTTTGGTTTTTTTGGTATTTAATTTTTATATTATTGCCTATTTACGGCTTTTGATTGAATTTCTATCTTCAGATTTTTCTTGCAGAGTTTTTGGGGTTATTTCATATAAGCTTCATAAACTGGAATTTGTGTTATTGTTCATAACCGATAAGCATAATCTATTCACTATTAAGAATTCAATTATTAGGAACCACTGCCAGAAGCCCTCCGTATCATATCAAGATTATAAATTGCTATATCACGTTTCTTTACGAATTCTTCAAAAAAAGACTTTAAACTCTTCTATTTCACTTTTTTTCCGTCTTCCAAATATTGGTATATCTTATGCAACACACCAATGGAAAAAAACTGCATGCAAGACTAAACGTGGTTGATCCACCTTCAGGGTTACGAATAAATTTCAATGAATACCCCTCTTCATTTACATTCATACCCATTGTTACATTCAAACCATGTGATTCAAATGATAATCCTCCATAAATTGAGTCATAATATTTTTCATAACCCGTTTCTTTCATCAAACCATAGAGACTTGTTATATCGCTGCATACTTCGTACCACTGAATATATACTTTTTTTCTTTTTTTTCTACTTTTTCTTCTTTTTCGCTTCTAATTTCTTTTTTTCTAGCAGTATCTGTTTCTTGAAAAAAATCGTTTTTTTCTTTTTTTATCAATCGTTCTAATGCTTGCCTTTTCTTTTCTAGTTTTTTACAATCCTTATCAAACTCCTCTTTTCCTTTTTGATCAATAATTAGTTTTCCATATTCAGATTCTACATTAAAAATAGAGTTCACTTTTATCTAATTCTTGGTAATGATGTTCTAAATAATATGCAGCTGCTCGTTTTTTCGTATCCTCTTTTAATATAAATTTTAGCCCAACTATGTTCTCAATCAGAGATCGTAGTATAATCTGTGCTGGTTCAAATAGACTTACAGAATATAAAACATTGATTGAATCCAGTTGTTCCATAATTTTTCTTATAAATAAAATAATAACAGTATCAACAAAATCATCTATTCTTGACGTTCCTATTGTCATTTCATTTTCTACTTCTCCAAATTTAGTAATAACTAAATCCAATACATAGCTTGCCTGTTCAATAATTTTTTTAACCTCATCATGCTTTTCTACATCAAAGAATATACTATCAAACACCTTTAGATATGAATTTTGCATAATACCTCCTACCTACCAATTTTTTAACTATATCTAAGTTCTCAGTTTCTTGTTCTTTTGGCAAGAAGCATCCCTCTCTTTCAGTTCGGTCAATTCTAATTTATTTCTTATAAACTTACTTATTTAACATTACCTCATAAATATACGTTTTTTTGTTAAATTCAATTCAAATTTGTTGAATACTTGTATCAAATACAAGCCACATATTAACCCACCCACTTTATATATCTCTATCCATATACATCATACTATATATGAATAAAAAAAGACACCATATTATTTATCCTTTTTTACTCATCATCATCCTCCTCATAGGCATCTATTGCCATATCATCCACTTCCTTCTGTTCCTCTTCCTCCGGTGCTTCTTCTGGAACCTCTACATTATCCTCGCTTTCATAATCATCCTCAAGCTCATTATAGTCTTCCCTCATCCTCACTTTCTTCCTGCTTTTTCTTATAAATCTTAAAATAATATCCTGCTCCGACAACTGCCATGACAAGCAATCCTAAAAATATATAAAGACCTGCTCCTTTACTTTCTTCCTTCTTTTTAGGCTCTTCCTTTACCGGTTCTTCTTTTGTTGCTTCTGTTGGTAGTGGTCCCTCTTCTATCTTTTTTACTTCATCTTTAGGTTTTTCTTTTGCTTCAACCATATTTAGTAAATCATCTTCACTTACTTCTGTAAGCAGCATGACATTTTGCCCTTCTTCATCATAATTAATAATTAGATGAAAGGTCTTTCCGGACTTTGTTTTAAATGTAATGAACTGTCTGGCATCGGCAAAATATTTGCCACTTTCATCCCCCGTACTTTCTCCATGATGAATAGGATAGTCCTGATTGGCATTATTTACATTTTCTATAAGTTCCGCCTTTGCACTACCTTCTGATGTAGGAATACCTTTATTTATGCTATCACTTTGGTTGCCCCCTGCCTTGATTATCACTTGGCGGCTCTTTTTGCCTCCAGTTTATTCGGAAAGCGTACTTCTCTTTCTTCTTTATTATCTTTACTTGCTGTTTCCTGAGTCTCCTCACTTTCTATTTCACTTTCATTAACCTGTGCAAAAAAACATATGTAGGGTAAATATTCCCTATAATAAACATCAAAAAGTAGGCAAATAACTCCTACCAGTCTTTCTACCCTGTTCTTTTTTTAGATTTCATTTCCTTCATTCTTATCCTCCATGGTTTTTTTCTCTATTTTCCTCTACTTCTTTAGAATTTTTCCGCCTCTTTCATTTTCTTTTCACTTTGTCTTTCCTTTTTTTGTAATTTCTCATCATTTCTAAAAAAACTCATCAAGTGAAATATCAATGCTCCTATATTCTTTTAGAACCTCGACCTGCTCCATTTCCTCCTGCTCTTCTTTAAGTATTTCCTGCCTCAGCCTAAGTTCTTCTATTTTTTCTTCTATCGCTTTTTGATTTTCGATATTCTTTTGATACTTTTTATTCAACTTCTTCCTCCTGCTATTTAACTCTACCGAAACCATAGAAATGTTCTATCCAGTAAGGTGTATTGATACTTACAAAGCGAATAGGATTGCCTGCATGTATCATCATTCCGTTTCCTGCATAGATACCTACATGGGATATCGGACTCTTGCTGTTATAAGTGTTTTTAAAGAAGATAATATCTCCCGCCTTTGCTTCACTTGGAGATATAGGATTACAATAAGTTTTATAAATCCCCCAAGCAGTGGTTCTTGGCATATTTTTAACTCCTGAATGTGTAAAACTCCAGCATACAAAGGACGAACAATCAAAGTTATTCGGTCCGTTTGCTCCAAATACATATTTTTTACCTATATGTTTCTCCGCTTCGTTAAACAATGCCTTAACCGTTACATCATCAAAGGCGATTCCCGGATTTGAAAAGTCGGGATTGTTTATAATCTCCGATAGATCCCCGTTATCACTTCCAAAAACAAGCTCCATATTGCCTTTACTTGAAAGCAGTGCTTCATAGTGGGCTAAATTGTTGGGATAGGAATTAAATACTTCTCTGATGATATCGTCCATTTCTCTTTTTTCTAAGTTTACAATGAGTTTTTTATATTCATAAGCTTCTTCATGGCTTTCTGTCTGCTCATTCCCCGCTTCATCTGTATAGCTTGATGTAACGGTTTTATATCTGATTTCAATTTCTTCATCATAGCTCAATGTATACATTTGATTAAACAACTGTTGTATTTCCCCGGCTATTTCAGATACTTCCTTTACCACACCATATCGAGATGTAATATAAGATAGCAACTCATGGACATTATGACCGATTTTTTCTTTTCCGTTTATTATATATTCATCATATCCTGGATTGGTTTCTTCTACGCTTTCCATTTCCTCTTGCAGTCCCTGTTCTAAAGAAGAAAATTCCTGATTGATATTCCTTAAGGTCTCTTCTGAGGAAAGATAAGTTGTAGAAACGGTATCACTGATTGTTCCTGTTCCTATATTCATCACCATGCTTCCTGCCTGAAAGAGCATAAAAAAATGTTCCTACCACCAAAAGTATTAGGAACATTATCTTTTTACTTCTTTCTTTTATAAATTCTGCAAACTTTTTGCTTCCCTTTGCTAAGGATTTTTTAAGCCCATTCTTTATCCTTTCTTTGTATTTCTTTTGAAGTTGCTTTTTATACTGCCTCCTTTTAAAAAACTGTCTTAACCTTGAAGTATTTTGATACTCATTACTTTTTCTTAAATTCTTCCATATTTTTTTCTTAAAAAAACAACTTTTTTTCTTGTTTTTTTCAATATCTTTTTCAATCCTTACTATCCTTTTTTGTCTTTTTAATCCCCTACCTTTTCCATGATTGTGGGCTTTTCTTGCAAGGCTTTCTATGCCATCTGTTGTCTTATGGGTAGCACTGACACCGGCATTATCCTCTTGTCCACTTTCAAGATACCCATTTACCGCTCCTACCGCAACTATTGCACTTTTTAGAAGATATGCTGTCCTTGCTATTATATTTGAGTTTCTTTTTCAATGCTTTTGCTTTTTTTATGCTGAAGCTTTAAAATCTTCTTTTCCTGTTTTCTAAATTTATTATTAGTTTTTTTTGAATATTCTTTAGGCTTAGGTTTTGAACTATCCGGTATTTCTCCTTTATTATCGTTTTTTTCTTTTACTCCATCCTTTGTGTTTAGAGGATTTTTCTTATTCTTAGTCCTTATAAATTCTTCATCTTCAAAGTTACTTTTTAAAATACTTCTTTGGACGATCTTTTAGCTTAAATCTTCTTTCTCATGGTTTTCTTTTTAAGATTTTCTTATATCGTTTCCTATTTGCTCTTATCTTATTTTTTTAGACTTATCAATTGGTATGGTTGCAGCATTTTCTTTATACCTTTGCTCCTTGGCTAATGCCTTTTGTAAAGCTTTATTATTCCTAAAGCCACTATCATACCGATTAGAAGCTATGTTTTTATCCATATCTTTTGATAAATCTTCATAGGTTTCTTTTTCTTTCTGATGAAATATGCCTATCTGCCTTTGCCTGACCTTTTTTTTATCCTTTTTTTGGCTCAAGAAAAGATTTATTTTGACTTATATTTCCCTTTACCCGGTATCTCATAAGAATCACTACCTTTATTCAAGTCCTTATATTTATTCTCCCTATTCGGATGATTTATAAATGTTTTCTTAGATGAAGATGTCTTTACTTCAGTCGGCATATTATCTTTAATAAGAACATTCTGATTTTGAACATCTTCTTTTTTATAACCTATTTGATTTTTAGATGGAAAAGGCTGTATCTCTTGATTTAACGGCTTTTCTCTACTGTTTTTATACCTTATATTCTTTTTTTCTTTATCAAGTTTTTTTCACCTCACTTTCAATCTTTATTAGCCACTTCTAAATATTCTTAGTTTACCTTGACTCTCTCTCATTACTTCATCACTTTTTATCTTTTCCTGTCTCACTTAATTTTGTAGTAATCAATGAATACAGTTTTGTATTTTTAGGGAACTGATCTATAAAGGGGACAATGGTATTTCCATAAAAGATTAAACCTTCTCCCTCATTACTGTTTGTTACATAGGAAAGCTGGTGCTTTGAAATATTAAGCTTCTTAGCCAGTGTATCTCTATCCGTTCCCGCCTGATTAAGCATCAGAATAAAGTCGGTATTATCAAAGATATTTTTCAATCTCCGGACTTGCAAGAAGATCTTTGATATTTTTGTGTTAAAGCCTGTCGGCATACCTCCCCATTTTTCTGAATCTTTTTCCAAATCTCTATAGAATAGTTGGCTGTTTGCGGTTCTTTTTAAAAAGAAGGTGAAATTCATCAACGAAATATCTTGTTGACTTTTTACTTGCCCTATTTATTGTTACTCTGTTCCAAACCCTGATCTTGTATTATTAACATTCCTATTTTTTTAAGTTGTTTTTCCAAGTTCTTTAATGTCATAGCAAACCACCCTGTTGTTTGTGTCTACGTTCGTTCTGTGATTAAATACATTAAGGCTTCCCTTTACATAGATCTCCATCTCTACCGCAAGTTTCTTTCCTATTTTCTCCTCCTGTTTTATAAGAAGATTATATAAATCTTCAAGTATTGGCATATTTTTCAGGTATAGGGTTTTTCAAAAATAGGCTTTATAAAGAATTGGCAAGCTATCTATCAATAACTGAGATTTCTTCAGCACTAAGTTTTTTTCTCTCCAACTACAAGTTCAAAAAAAGGGAAAGTATAAAAATCAGATTTTAATGACAACGGATTATCTTCATCCGCATAGTCGGTGTTGATATCAAGGGGATTTATATAGTCTTTTGAAATCGGTGATATTTTAATAACCTGACCTTTTAAGGCATTAACAAGCGAAGAATATTCAGCCTCAGGATCTGCAATAATAATATCATCATCCGTAATCAAGAAGGCATTGGTAATCTCTCTCTTTGCCGCAAAAGATTTTCCGCTACCCGGTGTTCCAAGTATCAACCCGTTCGGATTTTTAAGTTTCTTTCTGTCAGCCATAATGATATTTCTACTTAAAGCATTTAAGCCGTAATACAAACTTTCACCCTTAATAAAGAGTTCCTCCGTTGTAAAGGGAATAAATATAGCCACCGAACTTGTGGTAAGTCCTCTTTCTATTTCCACCTCATTTATTCCAAGTGGAAGACTTGCAACAAGCCCCTGTTCCTGCCTATAGTTTAAGTTTTTAAGGTTACAGTTGTGCCTGTTTGCAATGGATTTTAGTGTAAATACGGTATTCTCAAGCTTAGTCCTACTTTTACCTGTACTCATAATAAGGATCGTTACTAAAAACATCTTTTCATCATGATTTTGAAGTTCAGAAAGTAAGTTCTTTGCCTCCGCACCATAAGTTACAAGATCACTTGGCAGGATATCTATATCATATCCTGCTCTGATTGCTTTTTTATTTTCCTCAAGTTTCATCTTATCAAGGTCGGTTATTTTTCTTTTTATATTTTTAATCGCTTCCATTCTGTCAACAGCTTTGATATGAAAGGTAACGATCATATTTTCTTCCACCTCTAAAAATTCTGAAAGCATTTCATCCTTTATATCCGATGCTAAAATCTGTAGAAAGTTTACCTCTGCAAATACTTCTCCAGTCTTAAAATAGGTAGGCTTTGAAAAATCAAAGGAAGTCGGTACAATATATTCCTTTGTTGTAAGTCCGCTGTATTTCAAATCTTCAAAGTTAAAAATAAACCTTTCCTCAGTATTTAATATATCGTGAATGACTTTTAACCTTTCTTCTCCGTCAAGTACATAGCCCTTTACACCCATCTGCCTAAAGTTATTTAATATATCCGACTCTATTCTCTCCAGTCTGCTTTTTGCCTGCTTTAAATCCTCAGCTTCTATGGTAAAGGTTAAATACATATTTTTTGACAGTCCGTTGTTTCCCTTGCTACTTTGATTTAGGAGCATTTGTCTGTATTCATTTCTTATTTCATTAAAAATCATCCTTGGTTTCTTTGATATTAATAAGCTCTTTTCTTTCTTCATTCTCACCTATACTGTTAATATAGTTAAACTCCACTTCCACACTTGAATCAAAGAAATTAAGAAAGGAAGAAAAATCGGCAAATATACCCTCCTGATCCTCTTCTTCCATAAGCCTATAATTAATATCAAAAAAGCGAATAGTTTTATTGTATTTATCCTTTTCAACCTGACATATCCCGTCCTTTAACATTCTTTTATAGGGAATTGTATCCTGTACCGTTTCCTTTTTTTCTTAGACTTTATCAGAAATGGAAACCATCCCTTTTTTATGAATGATTTCCCGTCTTTTTTATTGCCTGTATTCTTCCTGCTTAACTTTTTTAACTCGGATAATTCCTTACTGTTTTTCCTAAGCTCCATTTCATCCCTTTGTACTCTTTGCTCTTGTTTTTTCTTCTTCTCCTTATTCAATTCTTCTCCTCCCATTACTCTTTAAGCCGGACTTATTTATAGTTATTTTCTCTTTTATTTTGTCTTTCTTATCAGTGTTATAAATGCTTTTTATCTTATATACCCTTATCTTTTCAGCCTTATGAAACCTTACTATATATGCCAAATGCTTTTCAAATGGCAGGTTATCTTTTTCATAAAGCGTTGCAAACAAAATCGGTAATACAACTATACTCATCAGTATCATTGAAATATCCGTACTTAAAAAGTTTTTACATAACAGATAAACAGGAAAACCTAATAATCCTGCTATACTAAAAGCCGATCAACTGTCTTTTAGTAAGGTTAAGGGCTACCTTTGTTTTTTTACTTTGCTAAGATCCTTTGGTACTTTTTACATATGCCATGCTCTTTCCTCCCTCTGTTCTTCGCTATTTGAAAGTGCTTCTATATGTTCCCAAATTGAGATAATTTCCTCTTTTACCTTATCTAATTCTTCTGCAAGTTCAAAATCAGCTTTACATAGGATATTTTCATCATTTTTTATTTTTACAAAGTCAAAATCTTTATCTAAAGGTACTGATATATCCTGCTTTTTCCTGCTTACGATCTTTCCAAGCAACAACCCTATAAAAAGCATTACTCCTGCTCCTGATATTATTCTCATTTTTTTATTTAATATTTTCATTGCCACCTCCCGGTACTTATATTTTTACTTAAACCCACTGTTTTGATCTCATTGTTTGACATTTCACTTTTGCTCATTTTGAACAAAAGTCATCTAATGACTGTTAAGAATAGCCTTTGCGATACTTCCCGATTTCATCATCATTACCCCAAGTATCAGTCCGTATGCCAGCACCTTTAAAATACTTACATGAATATCCGTAAAGTTTACGGTTTTTACAAGTACCGCATAGATCCCGAAAAAGATTAAAATAAACAGTCCTTGAAGTCCAAGTGCAAACAAACTTTTTATATAATTTGTTCCTATACTGCTCCATTCCTTATTTCCCATTGTGGCAAAAGGGATAGCGGCTACGGAACAGTAAATATAAATTTCAATCATTCTTCCGTATAAGATTACTGTAATTAAAACAGAAAGTATTGTTAAAGAGATTTTAACAAGTCCTGTCTCAAGTGAAATTCCGATGAGTGTTCCAACACTTTTCTCTTTTAGGGCATCAACCATAGCATCAAAATCTCCCGGTGCAATATTCGCACTACTTCCCACAACCCCGGCTGCCTTTCCTACCATTTCCTGTGCAACATCAAAGACCGCCATGGAAAACTCAAAAGCGTGGGATACAAGCCATACAGCTATCCACATCTTTATGATGTATTTGAAAAACTCAAAGGTATCCGTATCATGCATGGAGTTTTTTTGCATTACCACTTGAATTAATTCAATACAACAGATTGCTGTAAGGATTATTACTGCTATGGGTAAAACAACATTTTCATTGATTGATTTTATGAAGGCAAATACCTCCGAGTTCCATGAACTCGGAGTTTTACCAACCTCTCCGGCAACTGTTCCCACTTTCTCATTAATATCTAAAAGCATTGCCGATAGATTATCCTTAATTACATCAATCATGATATTCTTGAAAAACTCATCTATTTTTCCAAATAAATCCAACATATTAATTAAGTACAGTGGCAAGTAGCGGAATTAGTTTTAGCCCTATTAAAACTATTCCTCCCCCTGCCATAAGCTGCTTTATTCCCTGTGATTTCGCTCCGGGGTTGTCATTTCCATAACCTTCAAGCAGGTTTATGACTCCCCATGCTCCAAGTCCTGCCCCTATTGCTGTTACCAAAATCTTTAATACATCTACCGCCTGTGTAAAAAATGCCATTATTCTTCCTCCTCATTTACTGTCTTATCTGCCTTGTTAAGATGTTTTACAATAAAGTTTCTATAACTTTTATCTTCCTTTTTAACCTCTTTAAAATAGCCGAAAACATGAATAAAATCCCCTTTTTCAAAGTCCTTCGTAAGCTCGGCTTTTTCACCGTAAACATTACAATTTATGTATTCCTTCTTTTTTTCTCCTACATTTCCCATCTTTCTAAAGAGGGTAAAATTAGCAGCTTTAACTTCGCCGTCCTTACCCTTAATAACTTTTTATCTCTACTTCATTAATCAGATTTCCGTTGATGTTAAGCATTTCTTTTTTTGCATATAATTTCTCCATTTTCTATTTGATTTAATCAAAAAAAGACCACAACTTCTTTTAAATTTGTCATAGTCTTGTCTATATTTTTTTTATATTTAATTTTATCGCTTTCATTCCGACTTCTGCTCATTTTGAACTGAAGTCGGAGGGCTCTTACCCTTGCTTTCACTTAACTATTTCTCCTTTTCTTCAACAAAAAAAAACTAAGATTTGATTTATCTTAATTCTTTACTTTGCCCAACCTCTTCCCTGCTTTTTTAATTCTCATTTCTATCTTTTCTCATTCATCCATTTACTAATTCTTTCAAAAATTCGGTTTGATATTAGCTTCTGCTCATTTTGAACTAAAGTTATCCCGAGTTTACCTATCAACCTCCACCACCTTTACCCTCATTTCTTCTTTTAAATTGACCTTATCTCTTCTTTTTAAATATTTTTCTATATCAAAGGCATTTTTCTTGTTGTAGTCTGAAAGCAGCTTATAATTTTTATGCTTTGTAATATCGAACTTATCTGAATAAAAAGGTCTTGCTCCTCTTATCTCCAGTATGCACTTCCCACCATCCATCACTTTAAGTTCATCCCTGCTCATAAGTTCTTTTCCAAGTTTTTGATAGTTCAGTCCGAAAGATTTTTGATTTGACCTTGTTTCCGATGTGTTATACAGGTCTATGGTTTCTTTTCCTAAGTTCTCTGACAACTCCTTTATGGTTGTTCCTTCCTTTCCACCCAAAAATAATTCACTATCACAATTGCCTGTAATCGTATCGGCATTATCTTTATATATAGCTTTAAGTTGTGATTTTGCCTGAAGGATTATGCTTGCAGATATTTCTCTTGAACGAATGGTTGCAATTAACTTTTCAAACTTTGGAATCTGACCGATGTTACTGAACTCATCCAATAAACACCTTACATGAACGGGAAGTCTGCCGCCATAGACATCATCCGCCTTATCACAAAGTAAATTAAATAGCTGAGTATACATCATTGCCACTACAAAGTTAAATGTATCATCTGTGTCTGAAATAATAATAAATAGGGCTGTTTTCTTATCTCCTATAGTATCTAAGCCCATCTCATCATACTCCATAAGGTTTTTAAGCTCCTCAATATCAAAGGGAGCAAGTCTTGCACCGCAAGAAATCAATATGCTCTTTGCAGTTTTTCCTGCAGCAAGCTTGTATTTACGGTATTGCTTTACCGCAAAGTGATTCGGTTTTTCTTTTTCCAGTGCATCAAAGATATAGTCAACTGCATTTTTAAAGTTTTCATCTTCTTCTCTTACCTCACTGGCATCAATAAAAGCAAGAAGTGTTTCAAAGTTTTGCTCTTCCTCCGGTGCTTCATAGTAAAGATATCCAATTAGTGCGGTGTAATAAAGGCGTTCTGCTTTCACCCAAAAATCCTCACTGGATTTTTCTCCTTCGCCTTTCGTATTAGCTATAATGGTTTGTACAAGCTTTAGAATATCTTTCTCACTTCTTAGATATGCAAATGGATTGTAGTGCATGGATTTTTTGAAATTTATAGTATTTAGCACTTTAATATCATATCCGTTTCTCAAGCATCTTTCCACACTCTACAAGAACAGTACCCTTAGGATCTGTTACAACATAGGATGAGTGCATTTGCATAAGATTGGGCTTTAAAAAAAATCTGGTCTTTCCGCTTCCTGAGCCTCCCACCACAAGTATATTTTTATTCCTTGCATATTTAGGATTTTTAGGTCTACCATTCATGGTAAGTCTTTCCGTATCAGTTAAAAGTATGTTGTTTTCAAACTTCTCATCTACATACGGCTCTATATCTTTTGAGTTCCCCCATCTTGCTGATCCATACTCTTTACCTTGCCTAAACTTCTTGGCATTTTTTCCTTTGGTATAGACAATTACTTTGATTAGGGCTGCTACTATTATTCCCACCATTATATCTATTAAATGAATACTTGGAATAAAACTTATTTTGCCAATTTCTAAAATCGCCTTAAAAATCTTATCCAAAATATCTCCACCTATATAACTTCTAACATGAGCTGATAGGATGTTTCCCGGATAAAATAAAAAGAGATAAGGTAAGTTTTGAATTACAAACTTTTTCTTATCTCTTATATGAAATATATTTTTTATATCTTTCAGTATTGCTTCTAATATCTTCGTATTTACCCCTCCTTCTACAAACTCTGTTCTTTAAGCTTTTCTTTGATTTTATCTTTCTTAGGTGCGTTTTTTACCTTTTCTTTGAATTGATTTAGTTTGACCATTACCGATTCTCTTTTCTTATTCTTTCCGGCAAATTTTTCTACTGCTTCCTTAAACGCCTGCTCCATAACCTTTTTCATCCTTTGCCTGAAAGAAGATGATATTATTTCCCGTAGTAAAGATCTTTTTTTATACTGAATTTTACTCCGTTTTTATTTAGCTCTCTTTTTAAGCTCTCAAAATCAAGGTCATTTAGTTCTAAGGTTTCAACCTTCCCTTTCTTCACCAACTCTTTTACGGTTGTAGGTTTCTTTTCTTCTATAAACTCCTTTAAACTTTTCCCTTTTTTGGCTGCCATATTTAACATTTTTTTCATAAGGTCTATTATAATTTTGGCAGATTTTATATTTCCACTTTTTTTACTATAGCAATAACTTGTCTGTTTACTTCTTCATTGATCGATAGTTTACCTCCCTTCATCTATTACAAGAAAAAAAGGTAGTTAGATTTTACTCTAATTACCTCTTTACAGGATTCTTTTTAAGATTCATTTTACTTCAGCTTTTTTTTACACTTTCAGCTTCAGATAATATTTTCATCTGCTCAATTGCAATAGAATTCAATTTTTCCAATCTGTCCGACTGTTTCATCCCTTCATTTATAAATACTGCATTTAGGTTTTCGAGATTAGAAAGGCAAACAAGTTGAGATATATCCGCATAATCTCTGATATTTCCCTTTAAATTTGATTTTCATCTCTCCATTCCTTTGCAGTCATTCCAAACAAAGCCATATTCAAAAATATCAGCCTCATTTGCATAAATAAAGTTGATTTTTTCCTTTGGCAGTTTTTCAGGTATAAGATTATTCTTTATAGCATCAGTATGAATCCTATAATTGATTTTTGCCAAATTTCTTTTTATATCCCAACCGAGCTTCTTTTGTTCTTCTTCTTTTAAGCGTTCAAATTCTTTTATTAAATACAGCTTAAAGTATGGGGATACCCAAGAAGCAAACTCAAAAGCAATATCTTTATGTGCGTAAGTTCCTCCGTATCTTCCTGCTTTTGCAACAATACCTATAGAATTGGTTTTTTCTACCCACTGTTTTACCGATAAAACAAAGCGATTCAGTCCGGCTTCATTTTTAATTCCCTCGAATTCGAGGGAATTAAAATCAGGATTATACATTTCCTCCCAAATACCTAAAAACTCTATTGTATTTTTATTTCTTAGCCACTTCTCGATTAAAGCTAAACCGTTTTCAATATTTCTTACCATATCAGTTAAAGAAATATAATCTTTATCATCTATGGCTATAATGCTGATTTCAGATCCTTCAACATTAATTTTAGACACAAAATCACCTCTCAATTCTTAAATAAATTATAACTATTATACCTTTTTCCCACTGCAACCATTATGTCGTCATACCTTATAATCTTCACTTACCTGCATCATTTTTTCTTCCTTCCCACTTCTGGACATTATGACCAGAAGTTATAAAAAAGCAGATACACAGTTTCTTTATATACCTTGTATTTTATTCTACACTACAATCAAAAGCAATAACAGCATTACCTTAAATAATATCCTTTTTACACCAGCCTCCTCCATACATATCGTGATTTACTTCCTGCTGATAAAAATGATTTATTGTAGTAGTTGCATTATAAAGTGCTGTAATAATATATGCCTTGATATTTGTGATTTTAGTGGTTGTATTCTTCATACAGTCAATCACATATTCCAAATGACTGCTTTCCAGTTTCAAAAATCTTGATTTCACAATCTCATATGGATATTCTTCTCCGGCTACCCTGATTGTTGGACGTTTCACACAGACTACCTCACAAATTACTTGAAACAGTTCATCATAGAGTTCTTTTTCTCCATAACTACCATATTGCATGTGATGATTATAACTGATATTTTCTTTGATCAGTTCTATGCATTTCTGTACATCATCTATCACATCATTCTTCTCTGACCCGGATTGAATGATAGGATTGATATAACTCTCCTCAATATAGTTTTAAATCAGTTTTATTATATTTAGTATAATTAGGGTTCGATTCTCCAACTTCTTGAGTTTCGATTTCCGAACTTCCAAAGGTTTGATTTTCTGACTTCTTGATGTCTGTTTTTCCGACTTCTTGAAGTCCTGTTTTCTGACTTCTAGAAGTTTGATTTTTCCGACTTCCTAAAGTCCGATTTTCCGACTTCAGTGATTTTATCAGTATTTACTGCCTCTTTTTTTATCTACATTTCCTTCCGGCGAAGCAAAAATTCTTGACATATATAATATCCGGTTTGCCCAATCCTCTACGAACTTTTTTTCCACCAAACCAATTCCCTTAGTATTGTCCAGCTCTGCAAGAACTTTAACCGCCTTTTCCTTTCCACATCCCAAATCTTCCATAATACTATTTATAGTATATATAATATATGCTCTGTTATTATCATCAAACCATTTATTTTTTATAGATAAGGACATACGATCAAGCATCAGACCATATAAAAGTTTTGCATCACTTGATAATTTCTTAAATCGTTCATCCTTGATAAGCAAGCGAGGAACTCTATAGAATGAGAACTGCTCCGCTTCAATCCCATAATAATACCCCAGTTGTAATATTTCACTCATTCTCGGCTCCTCCTTTCTACTGATTGTTCTTCCAGTTATCCAATAACTGATAAATAATGTTCTCTATTTCTTTCCTGCTATATGTTACAGGGAAATAACTGTTGATACGCTCTGCTTTTATAACAACCTTTCGTTCCACAGTTTTCTCTTTTTCAAGTAGCATACGAACCATCGGAAGTGTAAGCTCCCCCTTTTTATCGCTTTCCTTAAGCATGGCACTCTGCAAAGTTGTAATAATAATATTTGTCTCCTGTATTACAGCCAAAACCCATTGCTGTGCATCCTCTGATAAAAATGATAAATCAACTGCCTGCATTATACCTATTTTCTTTGTATCCACCATATCAAGCAACTCTTCTAACAAGCGTGAAATCCATATGTATCTCTGAACAGTCTTTGCACTCTCTCCTGCCGCTTCTCCAAGTTCTCCAAGTGTAAGTCCCCCTGCTTTACTTCCCTGATGTTTCATTGCATCGTATTTCATTCTGTACGCTTTTGATTTCTCGCTTGGCAGAATATCTTCTCTTTGAATATTAGAATCTACCATGATAATTGTAGCTTCATCATCTGTATAATCACGGATAAACATCGGCATTGTAGAGAGTCCAACCATTTCACATGCATATTTTCTACGATGTCCGGCGATAATTTCGTAACCGCCGCCTTTCATCGGTCTTGCAATACCCGGCATCAATATTCCATACTCTCTAATACTTTCAATCATTTCTTGCATCTTTTCATCATCCAATACTTTAAACGGATGTTCTTTGAACCCATGAAGTTCTGTTAATTCAATTTCCTGTACTTGTTCTATTCCTGACTGTGGCTGCTCAATCCCGAATAAATCATCAAAGCTGTTAAGCTTTACCTTCATAGCACTTCCTGTCTTATTCATTGCAAAGCACCTCCTTTGTCAATGACTTATATGCACTTGCCACTTTCCCATTCGGATCGTGCTTGTAGATGCTCACACCTTCCGCAGAAATTTCCGCTGCCCTTACTGACATTGGTATACTGTTTTCAAATATATGAACTTTGCCCCCATAATTTTCAATAAGCAGATTACTGATATCTTTTGCATAATTGGTACGGTTGTCAACCATTGTTAGCAAAATCCCCTCAATCTCAAGTTTCTGATTAATCTGACGCTTTACTTTCCCTATGGTTTTAATAAGTTGTTCCAAGCCTTTTTATCGGTAAATATGCCGCCTGTACAGGAATTAAAAATACTATCTGCACAAGTAAAAAAACATTTATTGTAATCATTCCAAGGGATGGCATACAGTCAATCAAAATATAATCATAATTGTCTCTCTGCAACTCTATATAGGTTCTCAGTACTGTTTCTCTACTCATCACATTAATAAGTGAAGTTTCCAAACCTGAAAGTTCTATATTTCCGGGTATAAAATCAACTCCTTCATCATGGCTTAAAATTCCATAATCTGATCTTATTTCCTCATCATTAATAATGTTTCCCATTATTGTTGCAAGTGTAATTTCCAATCTATCCGGCTCCCTAATCCCAAGACTTGCCGTAAGGCTTCCTTGTACATCTGCATCTCATCAACAGAACCTTCTTTCCTTGCCTTGCCAGTCCAATTCCCAAGTTACTTGTTGTTGTGGTTTTTCCAACCCCACCTTTTTTTGATTTGCAATAGCTATAACTCTACACATGATATAATTCTCCTATTGTTCTACTGTTTTAGTTGTCTTTTTTCAAATTTACTTTCTGCACTTGTGCATAAGCCCTGTAATATTTTCTTGTTCCCTTATTGCTATAAAGCTCTGATATCTCCAGAACTTCTATTTTATTATTACTGCTTAATATTTTTTGAAACCATGCAATATCACTCTTTGTTCCCATCAATCTGATTTTCAGCATTAGTTTGCACCTCCAATAAAGCTTATATCTCACAATTATAATTAGCGTAGTCAGGATAGCGAATCTGTATCGCTTGCCAAAAGAATGGTGCATAAGTACAGCAAAACAAGTCTTCTACTGTATACTTCATACACTCATATATCTGTTCTTCCGGTTCTTTATAATCATCTACACTCGGTGTAGTGTTACAATAAAGGTTAAATGCCAGTCTCACCACCTTCATACTGCTACCTGTTTGCCACCCTCACACAAACACTCGGTCTTTATATCACCGGTCTTAAAATCATAAATACTGTTAATATTTCTTCTCGTATCAGGGCTGATGCCTAGACAATAACAAAGTGCCTTATGATAGACATCTTGTTCCTTTACTTCTTTTAGTTTTTCATAGTAGAATTTTTCATGTGCCTCGCTATTAAATATAATAGACCGTTTACTATTATTTTCTGCACTTAACGCTGTGTTCTTCATATTGAACCTCCTTTTAAAAATATTTAATTTTGCATATAAAAAAGGACTAAGCCCTTTTTAGCCGTAGCTTCAAGGATTTAGTCCTAATCGAGAGATAAGAAAGGGAAGCATTATGCTTCCCTTTCGAGTTATATATAGATTTTACAAATAATATCTTTAAATCGGTTCGCTTTCGTATATTCGGAATGATATTTCATATACTCATTCACATCATCCCTTGTAATAATCAGCGTTGTGAAGTAAATATTTACGCTCTTCTATTTTCCTCCATCCGCAATTGCTGCCTGTGCTGCCGCAAGTCTAGCTATCGGCACTCTGAACGGTGAACATGATACATAATCAAGTCCGATCTTATGGCAGAATGCTACTGATGAAGGATCTCCGCCGTGCTCACCGCAGATACCTACATGAAGTTCAGGTCTTGCCTTCTTACCGAGTGTGTAAGCCATTTCCATAAGTTTTCCTACACCGTCTTGATCTATCTTAACGAACGGATCGTTCTCGAAGATCTTGGTGTCATAATATGCATCAAGGAACTTACCTGCATCGTCTCTTGAGAAACCGAATGTAAGCTGTGTAAGATCGTTAGTACCGAAGCAGAAGAATTCAGCCTCTTTAGCTATCTCATCAGCTGTAAGACAAGCTCTCGGGATCTCTATCATAGTACCTACTTCGTACTCTAATTCAATACCGGCAGCCTTGATCTCAGCCTCAGCTGTCTCAACTACAGTCTTCTTAACATACTTAAGCTCCTTAATATCTCCTACGAGCGGTATCATTATCTCAGGCTTTAAGTTCCAGTCAGGATGTGCCTTCTTTACTGTTATAGCTGCACGGATAACAGCTGAGGTCTGCATCTTGGCTATCTCAGGATAGGTTACTGTAAGACGGCAACCTCTGTGTCCCATCATAGGGTTGAACTCATGTAATGAAGTTATTATAGCCTTGATATCGGCTACGGTCTTGCCCTTAGCCTTAGCAAGCTTCTCTATATCGGCTTCATCTGTAGGAACGAACTCATGAAGTGGCGGATCGAGGAATCTGATGGTAACAGGATTTCCTTCAAGTGCCTCATATAACTCTTCAAAGTCTTTTTGCTGTACCGGAAGGATCTTAGCAAGTGCAACTTCTCTTTCTTTCAATGTATCTGAACAGATCATCTCTCTGAAAGCTTCTATTCTGTCAGCCTCGAAGAACATATGCTCTGTACGGCAAAGTCCTATACCTTCTGCTCCGAGCTCTCTTGCCTTTCTTGCATCATCCGGAGTATCGGCGTTGGTACGAACACTGAGTCTTCTGTACTTGTCAGCCCAAGCCATGATTCTTCCGAACTCACCGCCTATTTGAGCCTCTACTGTAGGTATAGCACCATAGTAGATCTTACCTGTAGAACCGTCGAAAGATATAACATCTCCCTCATGTATCTCCTTGCCGCCAAGCTTAAATACCTTGTTAGCCTCGTCCATTATGATCTCTGAACAACCTGATACACAGCAGGTACCCATACCACGAGCAACTACCGCAGCATGTGATGTCATACCTCCACGTACTGTAAGTATACCCTTGGCAGCCTTCATACCCTCTATATCTTCCGGAGAAGTCTCAAGTCTTACGAGTACTACCTTCTTTCCTGCATTTGCCCAGTTCTTAGCATCTTCAGCAGTGAATACTACCTGTCCGCTTGCCGCTCCCGGTGAAGCTGCAAGTCCCTTACCTATAGGCTCGGTAGTCTTAACAACTGAGGCATCGAATGTAGGTGAAGAAGTGTATCAAGGTTTCTCGGATCTATCATGCTTACTGCCTTCTCTTCTGAGATCATTCCCTCGTCTACGAGGTCGCAAGCGATCTTAAGAGCGGCGAAAGCTGTTCTCTTACCGTTTCTTGTCTGTAACATATAGAGTTTCTTATCCTGGATGGTAAACTCCATATCCTGCATATCTTTGTAATGGTTTTCAAGTATTCCGCATATTTCTACGAACTGATCGTATACTTCCGGCATGACTTGCTTAAGGTGATCTATATGCTCAGGTGTACGTACACCTGCAACAACGTCTTCACCTTGTGCATTCATAAGGAACTCACCCATGAGTTTCTTCTCACCTGTAGCAGGATCTCTTGTAAATGCAACACCTGTACCTGATGTTTCACCCATATTTCCGAATGCCATCATCTGTACGTTAACTGCTGTACCCCATGAATATGGAATATCATTATCACGACGGTATACGTTAGCACGTGGGTTATCCCATGAACGGAATACTGCCTCTACCGCACCTAAAAGTTGTACCTTAGGATCTGTAGGGAAATCTTCTCCGATCTTGTTTTTGTACTCAGCCTTGAACTGATCGGCAAGTTTTTTAAGATCGTCAGCAGTAAGATCCACGTCCTGAGTAACACCCTTTTCTTCCTTCATCTTGTCGATAAGTTCCTCAAAGTACTTTTTACCGACTTCCATAACTACATCAGAATACATTTGTATAAATCTTCTGTAGCAGTCCCATGCCCAACGAGGATTACCTGATTTTTTAGCTAATGCTTCAACGACCTCTTCGTTTAAGCCAAGGTTAGTATGGTATCCATCATACCCGGCATAGATGCTCTGGCACCTGAACGTACTGATACCAACAAAGGATTTTCCTTGTCACCGAACTTCTGACCCGCTATTTCTTCAAGCTTAACTATGTTCTCCATAATTTGATCAAGAACTTCTTTATTTATGACTTTAGAGTCCTCGTAATATTGATTACAAGCCTCTGTAGTTACAGTAAAACCTTGTGGTACAGGCAAACCGAGTTTGGTCATTTCCGCAAGGTTTGCACCCTTACCGCCAAGAGTATTTCTCATGCTCGCATCGCCTTCTTGAAATAGATATACCCACTTCTTAGACATTGATATTAACCTCCATAAATTTTTTAAAATTATAACATACCTAAGTGATTTTTAACAGCTAAAACTCGAACTTATCCTCAAAATATGCTTTAAGTTCACTGATTGGCATTCTTACCTGTTTCATGCTATCTCTCTCTCTTACCGTAACAGACTTATCTTCTTCGGAATCAAAGTCATAAGTCACACAATAAGGAGTTCCTATCTCATCCTGTCTTCTATATCTCTTTCCTATATTACCTCTATCATCAAACTCGCAATTATAATATTTGCTCAAAAGTCTGTACACTTCTTCCGCACCCTCATTAAGCTTTTTGGAAAGCGGCATAATACCTATCTTGATAGGTGCTATAGCCGGGTGGAATCTAAGTACTGTTCTTGAATCTCCTCCTTCAAGCTCTTCCTCATCATAAGCCGAGCAAAGGAAAGCCAAAGTTACTCTGTCCGCTCCCAGTGAAGGCTCTATAACATAAGGCAGATATCTTTCCGATGTCTCATCATCAAAGTATGTCATATCCTGACCCGATACTTCCTGATGCTGTCTTAAGTCGTAGTTTGTTCTATCGGCAACACCCCAAAGCTCTCCCCATCCGAACGGGAACAGGAATTCTATATCGGTCGTAGCCTTGCTGTAGTGACTGAGTTCTTCTTTCTCATGATCTCTATATCTTAAATATTCTTCTTTTATTTTAAGTTTCTTCAACCAGTCTATACAATAATTCTTCCAATAATCGAACCATTCAAGGTCGCTGTCCGGTTTACAGAAGAACTCAAGTTCCATTTGCTCAAACTCTCTTGTTCTGAAAGTAAAGTTACCCGGTGTTATCTCATTTCTGAATGATTTTCCTATCTGTGCGATTCCAAAGGGAAGTTTTTTTCTTGATGTTCTTTGTACGTTTTTAAAGTTTACGAAGATTCCCTGTGCGGTCTCCGGTCTTAAGTATACCGTATTCTTTGCATCTTCAGTTACGCCCTGAAAGGTCTTGAACATGAGGTTGAACTGTCTGATATCGGTCCAATCATGCTTACCGCAGGTTGGACAGGTGATGTTCTTCTCGTCTACATAAGCCTTCATCTTATCATGAGACCATGCATCCACACTTCCATGTATCTCTTCGCCGTGTTCTTCTATATACTGTTCTATGAGCTTATCGGCACGAAATCTTTCACGACAGGATCTGCAATCCATAAGAGGATCCGAAAAGCTGCTCAAATGTCCCGATGCGACCCAGGTCTGCGGGTTCATAAGTATTGCACAGTCAACACCTACATTATAGGGGGATTCCTGCACAAACTTAAGCCACCAAGCTTTCTTTACATTGTTTTTTAATTCTACTCCAAGATTTCCATAGTCCCAGGTATTCGCAAGTCCTCCGTATATCTCGGATCCCGGATATACAAAGCCTCTTGACTTGGCTAAGGCTATGATTTTTTCCATAGTGTATTCCATAACAACATCCTCCATTTATTTATGTTACTTCCTGATATCTTAAAGATAATAAGATGTACGTGAAATATTGATGCCTATTATATACTCGGGCTTTTATAAGCTGAAGATCGAGTATGTAAGCTATCTCTATTCAAATACCACGATATTTTTACCTGTTGTGGTTTCAAATTCATAATCGCTAAGCTTACTTATGCCCTCTCCGCCCGTATACAGTATCTTACTTTCGGTATAGGCATGTATCTTTCCCTCCAACACGGCAACAGTGGAATTCTTTTTTATTCCCGAAGTATCCGTGATCTCGATACTTGAATCTCTGTCTTTGTATTTAAGGAGTCTTAATGATGTAAGACCCATATTCTCGTCTCCGCTTGATACCGCAAAGCTAAGTAAGCTCTGAAGGTCTTCATAATCAAAAACGATCTTGATCTTGTTGTCCGCTATAGTTGCACTTTCTATCTTCACTGTAGGACTTGATTGTGTTGAATTGAATTCGTCAACTTCACCTTGTACAAAGCCTTTGAGTTCTTCTTCTTTATAATAAGCGGCTCCCGCATCTTCTATTATAGCTGACTTTGTTCCCAGATCTCTTTCTAAAAATATCGAACTTACGGTAGGTTCAAAACCCACTGTTTTTACACTGCCACAGGCTGTAAGCATAGTTACAGCTGCGAAACATAAAGCATATTTTATAATTTTCATAAACACCTCTTAGGTTATTGTTTAACATCGATTGATTTAATAATTTTGTTTGGATATAACATTTAATATATCCAGCGAATTCATTTCCCTGTCTATATATTTCTTCATCATTATATCCACACTGCTTTCGATATCCGAAAGCACCTCTTCTTTTACTTGAAAAGTGTATAACTTTTCTATGGGACTTCTTATAATATAGTCCCAGGTATATCTTCCCGTGTCGGTTTTCAAGGTATCGGGAAGTATGTCATACTCTCCGTTTATTACCATTAGTCTAAGCTCGAAGATCCTTCTTGTAAGCCTATGGGGTATAGCCGGTTTTGCAAGTGCAAGTAAGGATACATATAAAAGTTTCAAACTGTCTACATCCCTTACTGCGTCCCTGCCGTAATAATTGAGTAGTTCGAGAAAGTACGTTCCGTAGCAGGTTTTTTCTATATCCTGCGTTATATCGGCAAAATAATTACTTATCTGCGCACTTTGTAAACTGTAGTAATCCCTCGACTCATAGAAGACAAATTTACCGAAAGCAAATATCCTGCTGCATGCCATCAGATTACTGCCCTGTCTTTTGGCACCTCTTGCAAATGCGGATATCTTACCCCTTTCCTTAGTGAACACGGTAAGCCTTTTATCATATTCACCTACAGGCATAACATTGATCACCATGCCTGTAAGTTCTACGGTATTATTAGCTGATTTTGACATATTATTACCTTTACAGGTCTTTAATATTATAACCGAAATTCTTCATTTGTATATCAGAATCTCTCCAATCTTTTCTAACCTTGACCCATACCTTTAAGTTTACACTAATATCCATTAGATTTTCAATATCTTTTCTTGCCGTGGTGGCTATTTTTTTCAACATACTTCCGGACTTTCCTATTATTATGGCTTTATGGCTTTCTCTTTCGCATATTATATCTGCCTCTATGTCAACCAAAGTCTTGGATCTGTTCTTCATTTTGACGATCTCCACGGCTATTCCGTGAGGGATCTCATCCGATAAATATCTAAGTGCCTTTTCTCTTATAAGCTCTGCAGCAAGCTGTCTTAACGGTTGATCGGTAAGAGTATCTTCATCATAATAGTAAGGTCCTTCGGGAAGGTAATTATAAAGTATCTCAAGCAATCTGTCCGTATTATTTGCCTTCAAAGCTGAGAGCGGTACTATTTCTGTAAATTCCAGTAACTTACTGTACTTGTCTATTATCTCCAACACGGCTTCTTTGGACTTGAGCTTATCGGTTTTATTGATGGCAAGTATCACCGGCTTATCCGATCCTTTAAGGTTCTCGGCGATCTGCATATCGGACTGACCTATATAGGTGGAAGCTTCCACTATCCAAAGTATCAGATCAACGTCCTTAAGAGTATGTTTTACGACACCTGTCATGTACTCTCCCAGCTTTGTTCTTGCCTTATGTATACCCGGAGTATCTTCAAATACTATCTGACCTCTGTCATCCGTATATACTGTCTGTATTTTATTTCTGGTAGTTTGCGGTTTGTCCGAAGTGATGGCTATCTTTTGCCCTATAAGTGTATTCATTAGGGTTGACTTTCCCACATTCGGTCTTCCGATCAATGCTACAAAACCTGATTTTTTTCCCATTATACTTCTCCCGTGCTGTAAAGCAGCTCAACCTTATCAAAGCTTATGTCTTCAGTTTTAAGCTGTGATTCATTTACTATGGCACATACCGCATCCTCTGAAAGCACTGCTTTTAACATTGGCGCAAGTGCTCTTATATCCTTTGCATCAGCCTCAAGTATCTGATCTCTTTCTCTTTGAACATCCTCGAATGTATAACCGGTAAGATAGGCAAGTAAAGCTCTGCTGCCTTCCTGACTCGGACTTAGAGGTGTATCCAGCGTACTTATCGCACCGATAACAGACTTAGTCATCTCTCTCTCATCCGCTTCATAAGACACCGCATAGTCCGCTATGCCCTGATATACTTTATCTGTAGCCGATATATTGGGATCCCTGAAAGAGGTAAATCCCGCACCGTATCTTGTGAAGACAGCCATTGCACCGTAGGCTCCTCCCTGAACTCTTATCAGATTCCAGAGATATTCGTAACTGAGCAGTACCTTGAATATTTTTAATACACCCGTATATTCGAAACCGTGCTTTTTAAAATCTCCGACTCTTGATACGTAATTTACACTTGAAGCACAGGAGAATGCCTCCCTTACAGGCTGCGGTGTATATTCAAATGTATTCTTCTCAAAAAACTTATCGCCTAAGTTCGGTAAAAACCCTTCGGTAAATTTACTAAAGTAAGAATATACCTTATCATCACCTGTAATATGCAATATCAGTTTGTTTTTATTGAATATCTTATCTCTTACACTTTCAAGTTTATGAACTACTGTATCATAGTCGTTCCCCGCATCCAAACGCTCAAGGAATCTGTAATACTCTATTCCCTTAATAAGTTCGGTAAATAAAGAGGACTTGAATACATGCGAAAAAGCTCTGTTAAGGCTTGTGACATGTCCGCTTGATAAAATACTCGTCTTTAATCCCGCTTTAAGCTCCAGTAAGACTTCCTTTATCCTCTTCTTATTGTCAAGATTTGAAAATATGATCAGCTGTGTCCAAATATCCGCCAGACTATCAAGCTTATCGTATAATACTTTGGAATTTAATCCGAAATAAAACTTATCTTCCTCTGTCTTTATATCGGTCACGTTGGAAAGACTGAGCGATACTCCTCCCGTATTTAAGTTTATGAGAGTAGAAAGCTTTGAATATGTATAGTCTTTCGTATCCACCATGCCAAGTATGTCGCTTAAAAGCTGTGCGTATTGTAATTCTTCTTTTGACAGGTCGCTTATATCAAAGAGCGATTTTACATAAGCAATATCCGATGTTGAAATATTGCTGTGTATTACTTTTACACCGTCTGTTTGCTTTACTTCGTATTTGAATCCGGCAGCTTCTTTTTTGATATCACTGCGGTTAAGCAAAGGTATCTTAAGTATATCTTCCGGTCTTGAAGGCTCCTCCTGATATGCTTTCAGTTCATCGGTCTCTTTTATAATTGTCTCTATCTGCTCTTCGCTCAAAGACTTTTTGTAAGCTTCAAGCTTACTTTTAAGTTTCGCTTCTTTCTCAGCCGCCAATCCCTTTTTGGGTACTAAAGTTACATAGACCTCATGCGGGTTACCAAGCAGATATTCTCTTATAAGATCTTCAAAGAAACCATCCTCGAGCTTTAATTTCAAAGTGTCGAATATATGCTTAAATCTTAGATGTGAGGTAGGGTCGGCGTCATAAATCCAAGAATCAAAAGCCTGAAGTCCGTATACCAGTCCCTTGGGATATGAACCGAAGTCCGCCTCTCTGGCTTTGAATTCATATACATTGATAGCAGCCTTAAGGACTTCCTTATCAAGACCGGTACTTAATAATTTCCTTAATGTACCCTTTACCACCATCTTGAATTCAGCCAGTTTTTCATTACTCGTCTGCTTTGCTATCACCGAAAAATACGGTTCTTTGATACCCGGTGAATATCCGCCGAGTATCTCCTTTCCTATTCCCGCATCTATAAGCGCCTCTTTAAGCACCGCACCCGGTACCTGTAAAAGTGCATAGTCAAGTATTTCAAATGCCGTATATACTACCGGATCGAATTCTCCTCCCACTAAGGTATTGAGAGATATATAGCTTGCATCTTCTTCGCTTTCTTCATCCGATATAGGATATTCGAACTTCAGTTCTTTGCTTTCTTTCCAAGGTATCACGTCTTTGATTGCAGAATCAACTTCCCTATATTCGAAGTCGGATAAATATTCCCTATCCAACCATTCAAGCTTCTTTGCCATATCCATATTTCCGTAGAAATATATATATGAATTGGAAGGGTGATAATAACTTGCATGATAATTTATGAATTCCTCATAACTTAACTCAGGTATAAAGTCGGGATCTCCTCCGGACTCTTCGCCATAAGAGTGACCCTCGAATAAGCTCTTACTTATAAGACGGTCAAGCATGCCGTCGACCGAAGAGAATACTCCCTTCATCTCATTGTATACTATACCGTTGATCTTAAGCTCTCCATCTTTTTTATCAAGCTCGTAATGCCATCCTTCTTGCTTGAATATCTTATCTTCTTTGTATACATTCGGATAAAAAACGGAATCCAGATATACGTCACAAAGATTATGAAAATCCTTATCATTAACACTTGCTACCGGATATACCGTTTTATCCGGATAAGTCATAGCATTAAGGAAGGTATTGAGCGAACCCTTTACCAGTTCTACAAAAGGATCCTTACTCGGGAATTTTCTCGATCCGCACAATACCGAGTGTTCAAGTATATGTGCCACACCGGTGGAATTGATCGAAGGAGTTCTGAAACCTACGGTAAATACCTTGTTGTCATCATCGTTAAGCATTAACAAGATCTTTGCCTTAGTCTTTTTGTGCAACATCGTTACTGCTACAGAATCTATCTCTTCTATCTCTGTAATGCTCTCTATTTTGTATATGTCTAATTTTCCCAGCTTTTCAAGCTGTTTATTCTTATTTTCATCTTTGATCATTATATGTTCCCCATAAATTTTTCTAATAATATAGCAATGCTCTCTCTTAAACTGAAATTCAGATAAAGAATAGGATCGGTAGCCGCCCCCATGGTATATACTGATTCCAGTCCGCACTTATATGCCAATGTCTTGGCTCTGAAGCAATGGAAGTCACTGGTTATTATACCTATCTTCTTGGGCTTGTCTTCCGCCAGAAGAACTTTACCGAATCCGTCTTCCATAATACATTCCGATACTCTGGTCTTACCCCCTACTTTATGTTCGATCAATGCTTTGGAATAAATGATATTCTCCTTGGTACTTCTTGATTGTATTTCTATATAGAGTCTTTCGGGATCAACACCCCTATCTATAAGGTATTTTGCCATTGCTTCCGCTTCTGTCACGGGCTCAGTCTTACTCTTGGTACCTGAAAGTACAAAAACCGTATCGGGATTGTTAAGTGAATATTCATAAGCCATATCAAGTCTTTTTCTGAGTGCGGAAGAAGGTTCTAAATTGGCTCTTACTCTTGCCCCCAAGACTATGATATAGTCCAGACCCTCGACCTCTTTTGTATCTGCGGTACTAAAGAGCAGCATTTGCATTATAATAAAAATGAGAATTCCACAAATAGGCAATACATTTAAGCCTACATAAAGGTTGAGCGGAATCCTCTTTTTATCTTTTTTATGTATCTTTACCAGATACATATAGGCTAAACTTATGATCGCAATAAGAAGCCATACGTATGAATATATACTTATATTAAAATTTAAATACAGGGCAAGTATAATAAAGTATATAAAACTGAATATTGCAATGATCTTATATACTGTTTCATACTTGCCCCCTCCTTAGTTATTTATACATGCGCAACCGTCCGACATATCTTCTTTGAGCATGTCCACGGGCTCATGCTTTTTGATCCTTATTACATCTCCCATATCCGCACTGTCGGTATCGAATTCTATGAAAAGCAACTGCCTCGGATGCGGCGCACTATCTTGTAAGTTGCCTTCTTCATCCTTGATAGACTTGACTTCCACCGGGATATTCTCTCCGTTTTTCTTCATAAGTTCTACTTTATCGCCTACCAAAAATTTATTTTTTTGCTCTATCTTAGCCAAACCGGCATTTTTCTCAAGTACTGTCCCCAAATAAATATAATTTTGTACGTAGGTGTTGTTATCATAGATCTGTGTTGTTTCATCGGCTTTTCCGAAGAAGAATCCGGTAGTGAATTCTCTGTATGTGCATTTTCCTATCTCAGACTTATACCACTCCATGTTGGCTCTGTAGATCTTCTCGTCTTTGAGATAGTCATCTATAGCCTTTCTGTAAGTTCTTGCAACTGTGGCAACATAAAGTGCTGTCTTCATTCTGCCTTCTATCTTAAAACTGTCTATACCGGCTTCTATAAGTTCCGGTATGTATTCTATCATACACAGGTCTTTTGAATTGAAGATATAAGTTCCGTTTTCATCTTCATACACCGGCATATATTCACCCGGTCTTTTTTCCTCGACCACGGAATATTTCCATCTGCACGGATGTGTACATGCCCCCTGATTGGCATCTCTTCCGGTAAAATAATTACTCAAAAGACAACGACCGGAATAAGCCATACACATGGCTCCGTGTATGAATGTCTCTATCTCCATATCTTGCGGTATTTGCTCTCTTATGCACTTTATCTCTTCAAGTGAAAGTTCTCTTGCAGTTACTACCCTGCTTGCTCCGAGGCTGTGCCAGAAATTATATGTACCGTAGTTGGTGTTGTTAGCCTGCGTACTTATATGCAGTTCAATATCACTTCCTTCAAGTACCTGTTTTGCTATGGTAAATATGCCCGGATCTGATATGATAAGCGCATCCGGAGATATTGCTTTAAGTTGTTCGAAGTATTCTTTAGCACCTTCCAATTGATTATTATGTGCTAAAACATTAGCTGTAACGAATACTTTTTTATTTCTCTCATGTGCATATTTTATGCCCTCAGCCATATCCTCTATGGTAAAATTCTTTGCCTTGGCTCTGAGACCGAACGCCTCTCCGCCTATATAAACTGCGTCAGCACCGTAATCTATGGCTGTTTTTAAAAGCTCCAAACTACCTGCCGGCACCAATAATTCTATATTTCTTCTCATTATATTACTTCAAGCACAGTCAGTGCCACTCCATCTCCCAGTGATAATATTGTTGTACTCGATCCCTCCCTGTGCGTAAGTTCGTATAAGTATTCTCTTATTCTTGAGTGTATAGACCTGTCTCTTCTTTCTATAAGATATCTGGACTGTACTATATCTCCTCCCTGTAAGACATTATCCGAACACAACACTCCTTCTTTGTTAAGAAGTTTCAATACAAGATCAAGCCAATTAATGTATTGTCCTTTTGCCGCATCCATAAAAATAAAGTCGTATTTTTCTTCTTTTTGAACCAATTCTTCAAGAATCACAGAAGCATCTCCCTCTATCAGATGTATTATATCCCCGTAAGGAGAATCGGCAATATTACATCTTGCTTGTAAAACTCTTTTTTCATAGTTTTCTATAGTGCTTATATCCGTATTTCCTTTTAGGGTCTCTGCCATAACCAAACTCGAATAAGCCACGGCAGTACCCACTTCCAATATTCTTTTCGGTTTTTTTAAAAGCAATAAGGTTTTTAAAAAACTTTCCGTATCTCTTTTTATGATAGGAACATTGTCAGCCAGGGCTTTTTCTCTCAGTTCCTCCAAAAAATCCGAGTTATAAGCTATGAGGGACTCGATATAGCTACTTACTCTTTCATCAACTATCAATTGCTTTTTTCTCCGCTGTTACCTGTATTTCGTTCTTTGCTCTCGCTTTCGTTATCTTCACCCGAATTAATAGCCTGCAAAAGTTGTCTTATTGTTTGAGATGTATTCAGTGTATAAGTACCGGCTTTTACCGAATAATTAAAAAACTTTGCCTGTAATCTGTATGCCAGTTTGTTTTTATAAGTCCCTTATCATATAAAACTCCCGCAACATCTCCTGCTTCCATTCCCTCGGTGACAGTCACCTGTACATCTTTACCGGGTTCATTATCTACCGCCTGATCGTAGAATATATCGTGACCGAATCTATATGCTTCTTTAACTCCAAACCATACACCTACGAATAAAATCGTATATATGACCAATCTTACAGATACTTTCAATGCAGCCTTGCTTAACTTACTAACCTTACTCATACGACCCCTTATTCTTAATTATATAAAAACCCTTTACACTTCCATGATTATAGGTAATATGACAGGATTTCTCTTGATCCTCTTCCATAGAAAATCACTTAAGGTATCTCTTATAATATTCTTTATCTTGGACCAGTCGGATACTCCGGCAGCAAGGCAGTCATCTACAGCTATCCTTACGACCTCCGTTGCCTCTTCCATCAGATCACCGGACTCTCTGACATATACAAATCCTCTTGATACTATATCAGGACCGGAAAGTAATTGATTGGAGCCTTTTTCCAAGCTGAGCGCAACTATGATAATACCATTTTGTGCCAGGTTTTGTCTATCTCTTAGCACTATATTACCTACATCGCCCACTCCGAGTCCGTCAACAAAGACACCTCCGGCTTCAACTCTGTCGATAACTTTTATGCTGTCGGCACCAAGTTCCACCACATCTCCCGATGAAACAAGCAGTACGTTATCCTTCTCCATACCCATAGCTACCGCAAGTTCTTTTTGCGCCATAAGATGCCTGTACTCACCGTGTACCGGCAGGGAGAACTTAGGCTTGAGCAGTGCATACATGAGCTTTATCTCTTCCTGGCAGGCATGTCCGGACACATGAGTATCCTGGAAGATAACATTGGCTCCCTTGATCGAAAGTTCATTGATAACTTTACTTACAGCCTTTTCATTGCCCGGAATAGGTGTCGAACTCATGATCACAACATCTCCCGGCATTATGGTCACCTTTTTATGTATGGATGAAGCCATACGTGAAAGTGCCGCCATGCTCTCTCCCTGGCTTCCGGTCGTAATAATAACCGTGGACTCGGGCGGATAATTTTTAATACTGTCAACATCTATCAGTGTTCCTTTCGGTATATTGATATACCCAAGTTCTCCTGCGACCGAGATGACGTTGACCATGCTTCTGCCCTCTACCACCACCTTTCTTCCGTATTTGTAGGCGGTATTTATTATTTGCTGAACTCTGTCTACATTAGATGCAAATGTAGCTACCAATATACGATTTTTTTGATTTTCCGCAAATATCGCATCGAAAGTTTTTCCTACAGTCTTTTCAGACATGGTAAATCCGGGTTTGGTAGCATTGGTAGAGTCACACATAAGTGCAAGACAGCCTTCTCTTCCTATATCTGCCATACGTTGAAGGTCTACCGCATCTCCGAATACCGGCGTATAGTCCACCTTGAAGTCTCCGGTATGGAATACTATTCCGGCAGGCGAGAATATCGCAAGTGCTGCGGCATCCGCTATCGAGTGGTTTGTTTTTACGAATTCGACCTTGAAGTCTCCGAGTTCTACTGTATCACCGTACTTGACCACATTTAATTTTGCCGTCTTGTCTATATTATGCTCTTTTAATTTTCTTTCGATCAATGCCATAGTGAGCTTTGTACCATAGACCGGTATATTAAGTTGTTTTAATATGTACGGTAATGCTCCTATATGGTCCTCATGTCCGTGTGTTATACAAAAATCCCTTAAGCTTTGAAAAAAATTATTTTTTTCAAATAACTCACATCCGAATGACAAGGTCTATTCCGAGCATATCATCGCTTGGGAATGCAAGACCGCAGTCTATTATAAATATACTGTTCTCATACTCGAAGGCGGTAATATTCATACCTATTTGTTCAAGTCCTCCCAGAGGTATGATCTTGATCTTTTTATTGTTTTTTTCTTATTTTTTTACCTGACATCACCTGTTTTTTTACGGAAACCACCGTTCTGTTTTTTTAGGCTTTTTTTGTCTTTATCCAAGGCAATCTTTGCAAGTTGTTCTTCAACAGATTTTAAAAATAGCCTCTTCTCTGGCTTTTTTTGAATTCTTTGATGAGTTATCCCTATCTTTAATTTCCTCTGTGTTTTGTTCCGTATTTTTCTCTTTTTTTCTTTTTTTATCTTGTTGACCTGACCTGTATTTTTCTCTCTTTTTTTCCGAACTGTTATCAGCCTTTTTGTCAGTATGTAGGGATACTTCTTTTTACCTTTGATGCTTTTTTTACTTTGGCGACCTCTTTTTACTTTTTGCAACTTCTTTTTTTCTTTCAACTTTAACTTTTTGTATTTTTCTTTAATGTTTCCATCCTTAGCACTAAGGCTGTCGTTAAGTTCTGTTATCTTCTTTATAGCCTTAAGCGGATTCATTTCTTTTCCTATGCTCAATTAGCAACCTCCTATTTTTCCAAGTCAATATCCATATCACTTATAAGTTCTGAAAACACATCCGCAAGCATATCAAGTTCTTTCTCATCATCTACGAACTCATATATTGAATCCGAATCTTTATCTTCCGATACATCTTTTAATATATAAGCGTTGTCACTTTCACTTGCCAGTATATAATCACGTCCCTCAAACTTTGCGGTTTCAATAATTATAAGTTCTATTTCGTTTCCTTCTTCATCAATGATATTTATCTTGTTATCCATATTACCTCTCTTTATCAGTATTCATAAATTCTCTTAATATAACGGAAGCTGCCACACTGTCTATGTAGAGCTTCATATCTTCTTTTTTTATTCCGCTGTCCGCAAGTATTTCCTTAGCTTCTATACTGCTTAATCTCTCATCTTGCAACACGACCTTAAGTCCGGTCCTTTTTTCCAAGGCCGCACCGAACTCCAAAGTTTTTTTGACTCTTTCTCCCTCACTGTCATCCATATTGAGAGGTTTTCCGAGCACTATGAGAGAAATCGATCTTTCTTTGATGATTTCTTCTATCCTAGCCAATGTTTTTCTTAGTTTATTCTCTTTATCACGTTTTATGGTCTCTAAAGGAAGAGCAGTAAGTCCAAGTTCATCACTTACTGCCACACCTACCGTTTTAGAACCATAGTCCAAAGCAATTATTCTCATTTTCTTCCAATATTAATTATTAATCAATCCACGCAAATAAGTTGACCTTTCTAAGGTCAACACATCCACTTAAACTCACGATTTATATAATTGACCAAAATTTCCACGACATTTACGCAACTTAACAAACACTAGTTTGAAACTTAGTATTTATATATACGTTAAGCAATTCTTCTATTATCTCGTCTCTTTCGACCTTCATGATCAAGCTTCTTGCACTGTTATAGCTGGTTATATAAGTTGGATCTCCGGACATAACATAACCTACTATCTGATTTACAGGATTATACCCCTTCTTTGTTAACGCTTCATACACAAGAGCGAGTACCTCACTTACATCTATTTTCTTTTCCTGCACTGTATCAAAAAACTGAGTATCTCTAATATCAGCCATAATTCACGTACCTCTCATTATTTAATTATATTTTATACGATATAGAACACTAGTACAAGTCATTAATTCTTACAAAAAAGCTACTACTTTCATTGTCCTTTATGTAATTATTTAAAAACGACTGTTTTTAGGATCGTTTATGCTTTTTAAATTAAAAAAATATTATCTATTTTCTTGCCGGATTTTTATTGTCTATTTTTTTATATGTATTATAATAATATCATATAGTTTTTATAGGGATTACAGAAAGGAGCAACTGTGAAAGAGACATTTAAAAGATTGCATTGGCATCTCAGGGAAGAAATATTTAACACCGAATCACTCTATAAGTATGTAGAAAACTTTGCAATAAATAACAATTTCAAAGAAAGTATAGTTGCACTTCCCTTTATGAAAGAAAAACATCAAGGTCAGTACAGAAATAAAACATGGTTTGCCAGGGAGAATAATGTTGAATATATCAACCACCCTCTATCTATGGCAAAACATTCGATAGCCCTCGGTATTTATGATGATAATATACTTGCAAGTATACTTCTTCACGATGTCTGCGAGGATTGTGATGTACACTGTAGCGATCTTCCCTGCAATGACATCGTTAAAGAAGTTGTTAAATTACTGAGTTATAATAAAGATTCCAAACTTGATAAGGAAACTCTCAAGGAGATATATTATACCGAAATATCAAAAAATCCCATCGCAACCATAGTTAAAATACTCGACAGATGCAATAATATTTCCAATATGGCTGCCAGTTTCCATGATACAAGACTTATCAATTATATAAATGATACTCAAATGTACGTATTTCCGCTTCTTGAGCATATATATTCAGGGCATATGCTGAGCGAATCTCAGATCTTTTTACTGCAATACCAGATGTTCAGTATCATAGAAAGCATTAAAAATATGATACTTCGTTGATCCTAAACTCTAAACCTGTAACCCACCCCCCATATTGTTTCTATATATTGAGGCTTGGCTGAGTTATATTCGATTTTTTCTCTTATTTTTTTAATATGCACGGTCACGGTAGCTATATCTCCTACCGATTCCATGTCCCATATTTCTCTGAACAGATCTTCTTTTGAGAAAACATGGTTGGGGTTGGAAGCCAGGAAAGTCAGCAGATCGAATTCTCTTGCAGTCAGGGACTTCTCTTCACCGTTGACCCATACTTTTCTTGAGGTCTTATCGATTTTAAGACCCCTTATTTCTATGAACTCATTGTCCTGGTTTGCACTTCCCAAAAGCCTTTCGTATCTTGACATATGTGCCTTGACTCTTGCCACCAGTTCACTCGGAGAAAACGGTTTTGTGATATAATCATCCGCTCCGAGTCCCAGACCTCTTATCTTGTCAATATCATCCTTTTTGGCACTTACCATAATAACCGGGGTATCTTTTACTTCCCTTACAGCCTTGCATATTTCAAAACCGTCTACTTTCGGAAGCATGATATCAAGGATTATAAGATCATAATTTTTCTCCAAAGCGGCTTTTTTACCTTCTTCACCGTTGTGAATAAGCTCAACCTCATAACCTGATATTTCCAAATAATCTCTTTCCAACTCCGCAATGCTGACTTCATCTTCTACTATCAATATTTTCTTCATAGCTTTTTACCTCTTGGCATTTTCTAAGGAGCATCGTTATATGTGTTCCTTCACCTTCTTTACTGCTTGCCCATATATGACCGTTATGATCTTCAATTATTTTTTTAACTATTGAAAGACCTATTCCGCTGCCTCCTTTTGCCAGATTCCTGGAACTGTCTCCCCTGTAAAATCTGTCAAATATATAAGGCAGATCCGCCGATGATATACCTGAGCCGTTATCCGCTATATCTATCTTTATAAAATCTTTGTCATCATAAAGTCTGATGCTTATATTCGAATCCGGCTTGTCCAAGTGCTTTACACTGTTGCCGATAATATTATTGACTACTCTTTTTAATTGCTCAACATCCGCAATAACTACCACGTCCGGTGACAGATCGCTCTCAAAACTGAAATTTATATTTCTGGATTCCATATCGAGACTCACTTCTTCCGAGCAGTCCTTAAAAAAATTCACAATATATATCTTATTGTAATTATAAGGAACCTTATTGGTATCTATCTTGGCATAGAATGTCAGTTCGTCAATAAGCCTGTCCATGTCATTTGCCTTATTATATATAGTTCTTATATACTTATCAAGTTTTTCGGGAGAAGAAGCCACTCCGTCCATTATCCCCTCCACATAACCTTTGATAGCGGTTATAGGTGTTTTCAAATCGTGAGATATATTACTTATAAGCTCCTTATTGTCTCTGTCATACTGGATCTTCTCCGATTCATTTTCTTTGAGTCTTATACGCATTTCTTCAAAATCCATACACAGCTGCCCTATCTCATCATCGGAATCTATATCAAGTGTGAAGTCAAGATTGCCTTCTTTTATATGTCTTGTAGCCTCCTGAAGTTTGACAGCGGTCTTAATATGGATCTGTATACCCATAAGATATTAAGAAAAGAAATAGCCATAAGTATACTTATAGCGCTGGTCAGTATATCTATTTCCTTAAGCCCGGTTATGCTTGTAAGTATAGCCACTATCATAAGTATAGCGACCATAAGTATGGTTGCAAAAATAACGAATAAACCAAGTTTTAATCTCATAAAAACCTCTTAGTTTTCAACATTTTATCCCGCTAAAACTTCTTTTGATTCTTTTGCCGCTTTTAATTCTCAGATCCTGCCACATAAAAACCGATAAATCAATTTATTATATTAATATATCTGTTTTTAAATATCATTATCGGTTTTTAAATACTGACAGATCGAATATTTATTTTTATTCAAATTAATAAAACAAAAATAGCTTTTTTATATTAAGCAAGATAAGACTTTATCTTATCAAGTTTATCAAGTCTTTCCCATGGAAGGTCAAGATCGTCTCTTCCAAAATGTCCGTAACTTGCCACCTGCTTATAGATAGGTCTTCTAAGATCCAGCATCTTTATGATTCCCGCAGGTCTGAGATCGAAATTCTCTCTGACTATGGCACATAGTTTTTCATCGCTTAGTTTGCCCGTTCCGAAGCTGTCTACTGATATAGAGGTCGGGTTAGCCACCCCTATAGCATAAGAAAGCTGAACTTCACACCTTTGCGCCAGACCTGCCGCCACGATATGCTTTGCCACATATCTGGCTGCATAAGCTGCGGATCTGTCGACCTTGGTACAATCCTTACCTGAAAATGCTCCGCCGCCGTGTCTTGCATAACCACCGTAAGTATCCACGATGATTTCTTCCGGTAAGTCCAGAGTCACCGTGAGGTCCACCGATCACGAATCTTCCGGTAGGGTTGATAAATATCTTCGTATGCTCGTCTATCAAATGAGCCGGCAACACTTCGTTGAATACATATTCCTTGATATCTTTATGTATCTTGCTCTGTTCCACTTCTTCGTCGTGCTGTGTGGAAAGCACTACCGCATCTATTCTTACAGGCTTATGATCCTCATCGTATTCTACTGTGACCTGTGTCTTTCCGTCCGGTCTAAGATACGGTATGATACCGTTCTTTCTGACATAGCTTAATCTTCTTGAAAGTTTATGTGCAAGATATATAGGGTAAGGCATATATTCTTCGGTCTCGGTAGTGGCATATCCGAACATCATACCCTGATCTCCGGCACCGGTGTCAAGATCATCATCCTCAAGTCCTTCCTTGGCTTCAAGTGCCTTATCCACACCCATGGCTATATCTGTAGACTGTTCGTCCAAAGCCACCAAAACTCCGCAAGTATCGGCATCAAAACCGTATTTTGCCCTGTCATATCCTATCTCTCTTACAGTATCTCTGACTATCTTTTGTATGTCAACATAGGCAGAGGTAGTTATCTCTCCCATGACCATGACAACACCTGTAGTAGCACAGGTCTCGCAGGCTACCCTGCTCATAGGATCCTGCTCTATGATAGCATCTAATATAGCGTCAGATATCTGATCGCACATTTTATCCGGATGTCCCTCTGTTACTGATTCAGAAGTAAATAACCTTTTTTCCGACATGATGTCAATATCCTCCTTTTGAACTGTTGACCCGCAATATTTGAGCCTGCTTTATTCAAATATTTTTAGCGATAATAATTATATATTCGATCTTTATTGTCATTCTTGCGATACCGATACGGTAAATAGATAATAACAATACGATCTGTTATGATTTTATATATCAATTATTTCTGAAACGACTTAAAAATTCTTTGGTTAAAGCTTTTTGCGGATCGTTAAATATATCTTTTGAACTTCCCTCTTCTTCTATTACTCCATTAGCCATGAACACCATATGAGTGGATACATCTTTGGCAAATGCAATTTTTTGTGTTATTATGATTCCTTCAAACTACAAAGGGGCTGTTGCCTATAATGTATACAAGTATATACTATACTCATACACCCTACACAACAGTCCCTTTTATAATATCATTATTAAAATAATTTATCAATAATTCGCTTATCTAGCTTACTTTAAGTATAAATTTTTGTGCTGCTCTTTCCGTATCAACAAGAGCTATCTTTTGCACCCAGGGCTTCAAGCTTTTCTTCAAAATGCTCATAACCTCTTTGTATATACTTAATGTCACTTACTGTCGATATTCCGTCTGCTGCGAGTGCAGCTATCACCAGTGCCGCTCCCGCTCTGAGATCCGGCGCATTAACATTGGCTCCGAGGAATTTGTCCACTCCCGAAACAACGGCAAGGTTACCTTTTACTTCTATCTCCGCTCCCATACGGGCAAGCTCTGATACATACTTGAAACGATTTTCAAATATACTCTCAAGCACCGTACTCGTACCATGTGCTCTGGCAAGTACCGCTGTTATCTGCGGTTGCATATCTGTCGGAAAGCCCGGATACGGAAGAGTCTTAACATTAGCCGCTCTTTGTCTTACCGCACCTCTGACTCTTATAGCATCATCGAACTCGATGATTTCACAGCCTATCTCTATAAGTTTGGCACTTATAGCTTCCATATGCTTGGGGATGAGATTTTTAACCATAACATCACCCCTTGTTATCGCCGCCGCACACATAAAGGTTCCTGCCTCTATCTGGTCGGGGATTATTGAATATTCGGTTCCGTGAAGCTTACTTACACCGTTTATTCTTATAACATCGGTTCCGGCACCCTTGATATCGGCTCCCATACTGTTGAGGAAGTTTGCCACATCAACTATATGAGGTTCTTTTGCAACGTTTTCTATCACCGTCTTTCCCGGGATCAAACTTGCAGCAAGCATTATGTTGATAGTTGCTCCAACCGACACTATATCAAGGAATATATGTGCTCCCTTAAGTTCGACGGAAGTCGCAATGACCCTTCCGGAACTTATATCGATATTTGCACCTAAAGCCCTGAATCCCTTTAAGTGTTGGTCTATAGGTCTTGCACCTATCTCGCAACCTCCGGGAAGTGCCACTTCCGCTCTGTGATACTTTCCGAGCAAAGCTCCTATAAGATAATAAGATGCTCTTATTTTTCTTATATACTCGTCATCTACTACATAAGAATTTAAATTACACGCATTGATCTTTACTTTATTTCTGTTTATTCTGTCAACGTACACACCTGTTTGAGCTATGGCTTCCAACATGACATTAATGTCTCTTACATCAGGGAGGTTATCTATTATTACCTCTTCGTCTGTCATGATAGCCGCCGCTAAAATACCAAGTGCGGCATTCTTGGCACCACTTATGGTAACCTCTCCGGCAAGCGACATGCCGCCTTTTATTATATATTGATCCATAATACTGTCCACCCAAGATGTACCCATACTCTGCTTTATTTTCAAATACAGGTAGCCTTGTTTATCTCCTAAATATTTGATACACACATACCTAATCACTAAACTGCTCCTATTATAACATGTTTTTATAAAAAACGTAAAGTATTTGTTGTTATTCTTTAACCAATTACTTTGATTTTTTGTAACAGTTTCCATGCTACAGGCAGTCATAAGTATTATTTTTTTTATACTTTTTTTTAATTTTTTCCCGTGCTTTATTATTGTTTTTTCGACGATATAGTACCATTATAATATTTAAAGACTTCTTATCCTTTAGAGTTTAGGACGTGTAAGGGGGGGGCGGTTTTATCCGCATCTGCCGATTGGTGCGAAGTCTTTTTGTATTATTTTATTGACTGAACATGATAACATTTTCTTTCATCTATTCTCTAAACCTATACTTATCATTTTAATTTTTTTATTACTTTTTATTCCTTAGCTTATAATATTTATAATAATATATGTAGTTTATGAGTTACTCCGGTCATGTCCTTAAGGTTATGTTAATAATCTAAGCAATTATTTTTTATTTATATCTATGTTATACTGAACTCAGCTCAGTGTTTTGCAAAGTGTAAAGCTTAAGTCTGTGAGAAGTTTTTTATTCTTTATCTTTTGTAAAGCATTCCCTTTTCGATCTGTTCGGGATCTTTACCGAGCTGTCTTACAAGTTCAAAGGCAAAATCAAGTGCCAAAGCAGGACCGCAGGCAGTGGTTAATTTTCCGTCTGTTACCACTGCTTTTTTTATATAATTTCCGTCTTTGATCTCTTTTTCAAATCCGTCATAACAGGTATAATTCTTACCCTTGAGCACACCTGCATGCTCAAGTACGATAGGTGCAGCACAGATAGCGGCTATATACTTATCCTCCGACTGCATCTTTCTAAGTATACTTATTACTGTTTCACTACTTTTTAGATTGGTCGAACCGGGCATACCTCCCGGAAGTATTATCATATCATGATCGAATACATTCGCATCAAGGACTTCATCCGCTATCACGCTAATACCGTGTGAACCAACCACCTGCTTATCAAATCCCAATACGGTACAGGGGATCTGTGCACGTCTTAGTACATCCACAACCGTCAAAGCTTCTATTTCTTCAAAACCGTTTACCAATATTACAGCTGCTTTTTTCATAAATTCTCTCCTTATCCTGATTTATCTTTGTTCTTAACTTCCTTATCCGGTCTTATAAGCACAACTCCTCTCTCTGTTAGTTCCCAAGACCAAAACTTCCGAATAAAAGTCAGCGATCTGTCTCGGAGGAAAATTAACTACAGCAAGAGCCTGCTTATTGATCAGATCATCGGGCTTATAATGTTCGGTAATTTGTGCAGAGGGCTTTTTTATACCTATTTCTTCACCAAGATCAAGTTCAAGTATATAAGCCGCTTTCTTGCCTTTTCAAATATTCGGGCAGATATGATCCTTCCAACTCTTATGTCTAACTTTTCAAAATCACCAAAAACCGCCATCATCCCTCCTTAACAATTCTTTACAAAACCTGATAATTTAATTTACCCATGATTTTTACAGAAATATAAATGTATTATTCCGTTTTCTTTTTTAGTTTTGCAAAATTTATTAGTACCATACTTACTGCCAATGTAGTGGTTATCACATCTGATGACGGCCCTGCATACAGTATACCGTCAAGTCCCCAAAACATCGGAAAAATTAAAAGGAACGGTATAAGAACAAGTCCCTGTCTTGCTGTGGATAGAATTATGCCGGAAAGAACACTTCCTGTTGCTGTAAAATAATTGACCGCAAGCGGCTGGATCGCAAAACCGAATATAAAAAACAAAAATATCCTGAGATATTTTCTTGCAAATTCTATATACAGTTCATCTCCCGAACCGAACATAAGGATTATATTATCCGGATAGAATTGAAAGGCTATGAAAAAGAAAATACTTATACTGAGTGATACTAAAACAGCCTTAATGAAGGTTTCTTTCACCCTTTTGTAATTACCGGCTCCCATATTAAAACCGAGTATGGGCTGACAGCCTTGAGCAAGACCTACGGATATAGCAATAAGTATGCTCGTGATCTTTGATACCACTCCGGATACCGCAAGCGGTATATCCGCACCGTAGATACTTCCCTTGCCGTAGAAATTAAGTACATTGTTAAGTACTATATTAAGCACCATGATCATAGCGAGATTAATAAAGTTAGCTATGCCAAGACTCAATATTCCCAAAACATACTTTAATTTAAGATCAAGCATTGAAGCTGTGATCTTAAATGTTTTGAACCTGAAAAAATACATAAAACTTAAAACAAATGACACAAACTGACCTATAACTGTCGCTATTGCCGCTCCTTCTATACCCATGTTAAAAACAAACATTAATAAATAATCCAGAAATATATTCAGCACAGCTCCGACTATATTGCACAGCATAGAGTAGGTAGGGCTTCCATCAGATCTTATAATATTGCTCGCTGCGGTAGTAAAAAGCAGGAAGAACAAGCCCCAGGCAGTAATTTTAAGATAACTTGATGCCAAAGGCATAACATTTTGTGTTGCACCGCAAACAATAAGTATTTTTTCACTGAATATCAATGTAAGTGCAACTATTATAACTCCGAGTATTACAGACAAAAGCAATCCTGTTCCCACATAAGCTTTAGCCTCTTCTTCTTTTTTAGCCCCCAGTCCAAGGTTGAAATTGGCTGCCGTACCTATCCCGGCAAGTTGTGCCAAAGCTCCGGTTAAAGTAACTATGGGAAATGCAACATTGGTAGCCGCATTTCCCAGTACTCCTACTACATTTCCTATAAATATTTGATCTGTAATATTATATGCCGAAGTTACCAAAAGACTTAGAATAGAGGGCAATGCAAACTTTAGGATAAGCCCCGATATTGGGGCATAGCCTAAAGGATTTTCTTTACTTCCCATCAAGATCCCTCCTTTCAGATTATTCGGGATATATCAAATTCTTTTCGCTTATATTAAGTAATACCTCTCTTAAATATTTATCGGCAAGATACTTAGCCATAGCTAAATTCATATCCTGATAATTACCGCAATCTCTCGGACTTTGACCCGGTATCTCACCCTCGTGATCTCTTATAAATTCAAAAAGCTCCACTATAAGTCCCACTATATCTTTGGACTCATAATCTCCCCTTAATAAAAGATAAAATCCTGTACGACAACCCATAGGTCCGAAATATATGGTCTTTTGCCCGTATTCTTTATGATTTCTGAGATATGTGGCAGCCAAATGCTCTATAGCATGCATTTCAGCGGTATTCATAACCGGCTCAAAATTAGGCCTTGTCATTCTCAGATCGAAAGTTGTGATCACATCATCTGTTAATACATCCTTTCTTGATACGTATATACCGGGAAGGAGATTTAAGTGATCCACTGTAAAACTTGCTATCTTTTCCATAATTATACTCCCTTATACTTTTCTATATGTGAATTTATAAGCTCGGTATCGGTAAAATAATCTATTTTCATAGCATGTTTTACTTCGTCTAAGGTCTTCGCAGCTATCTCTCTGGCATCATCACAGCCCTTTCTCAAGATCTCGTATACTGCTGCAATATCTTTTTCGTATTCTTTTCTTCTGTTTCTTATAGGCTCCAGTTCTTCCTGTAACACCTTGGTAAGGAACTTCTTGATCTTGACATCTCCGAGTCCCCCCCTTTGATAATGCTCTTTAAGCTCGTCAAGATTCTTATATTCCGGCAAATATTCTTCGAAATGTCTGTCAAGGCAGAAAGCATCCAAATATGTAAATACCGTATTGCCCTCTATATGTCCCGGATCTGAGACCTGTATATGTAAAGGATCGGTATACATCGTCTTGACCCTTGCACTTACTTCATCCGCACTGTCGGATAAATATATACAGTTGCCAAGAGACTTGCTCATCTTAGCCTTACCGTCGGTTCCCGGCAGTCTAAGACACGCCTTATTATCAGGTATCAAAGCGTCGGGCTCCACCAAAACCTCATCATATACCTGATTGAATCTTCTGACTATCTCTCTTGTCTGCTCTATCATAGGAAGCTGATCTTCTCCAACAGGTACCGTTGTAGCCTTAAATGCAGTAATATCCGCCGCCTGACTTATAGGATAGGTAAAGAATCCCACAGGTATGCTCGACTCAAAATTCCTCATCTGTATCTCAGTCTTTACGGTAGGATTTCTTTGCAGTCTTGATACCGTTACCAGATTCATATAATAAAAACTAAGCTCTGTTAGCTCGGGTATCATTGACTGTATAAATATTGTAGCCTTTGCCGGATCTATACCTACGCTCAGATAATCAAGGGCAACCTCTATTATGTTTTGCCTGATTTTTTCAGGATTTTCAAAGTTGTCGGTAAGTGCCTGTGCATCCGCCACCATTATCAATGTTTTCTTATATTCTCCCGAATTTTGAAGCACTACTCTTCTTTTCAGTGAACCTACATAATGCCCGAGATGTAACTTTCCTGTAGGTCTGTCTCCCGTTAATATAATCTTATCCATACTTAAAACCTTTCTGACTTAATATAATTCTGATACATTATTATAGCACATTAAGCATCATACCGCATATCAAATATGAGAAGCTGCTTTAAGTCTCTACCACTCTCTTTTCAGTTCAAGATCCCATGGAACACTGAATATGCTGTCCTTTTCCTTTCTCAAATTCTCATAGATCTGCCACCTGCCCATTGCAGTATGCTTTGACCATTTCTCATATCCTTTCAAGTATGAATCAATAAATTCATCCCATGAATTGAACCTTTTTTTGTATTACCTTCGCAACTTCAAGAGATCTATCAAGTGCTTCCTCCTTCGTCAGATAAGCACATATATATCCTGAAGAAAGCAGTGACATTGCCCTGCTGTAGTCCCATCCTTCCGTTTCGCTTATCTCTCCGGAATTATTATATTCCGAATCGTTATGCATCAGATATCTTATTGTCTTATTCAAATAATTCACATCCGTTATATCCCAGTAAGCTCTTAATCCTTCTCTTTCAAGCTTCTTCCAAGATCTGCCCGGTACCACGCCTCCGTATAAATATACATTCTTATCATTTATACAGGTAAGTATGGCATGAGTTGCATTGAACCATCTTATGACCTGACTTTTTTCTTTGCCTTTCACTTTTGTAAGTCTGATCATAACAAATACAAATGCTATAAATCCTCCTATGATAAAGCCGGTCATCGCTCCCATAGGTGTATTGATAAATTCCGTCAAACTCATAAAAAATCCCCCTCTGATACACCAAATGGAGTCTTTACCAATTTTTTGACAAGACTCCACTTTGTTATTATATTACATAGATTATTGTGATGAGAATATAATATTATCGATCCGCATCGCTATCCGAAAAGATCTGTCTTTGTTATTCCATCCGGTCAGGACAGACCGAAAGATCTAACCATCCCACAATATTATTCTATCATTTTTCTTGTTTCGTTCATATCTATAATTCTTTGATTGGAACTGCCTCTGAACCTAAGCCTTATATCCATTAAAGATATTATAAATTTCCCGTCCACAAGTACATCTGTCAAATTCAAAAACTCTTTTGTCACTTCCGTATATGCTCTTGCACCCTGTATAAAATCTTCTTCATAAGTATAACCGGTATAGCACCATACTGTTTTTTCGGGGTATAACTTTTTGAACTGCCTTAACAGTTTTATAAGCTCTGCCTGGTTCTCCTTTTCCATAGGTTCTCCGCCGAGTAAGGTGATCCCCGCTATATGATCTTCTTTGACAGAATCAAGTATCACATCTATGATCGAAGCATTAAACTCATCTCCGTAATTAAAGTCCCAGGCTATCTCATTAAAACAACCCTCGCACCTATGGGTACAACCCGATACAAAAAGGCTTGTTCTTACACCGGGACCGTTTGCCACATCATAATATTTTATATTTGCATATTTCATAGATCGAGATCCTTTCGGTCATCCGGATCGAATTCCGGATATTCCATGACTAAAGAGCAGAACCGTAAAAATTATTTATAAATTCAAAATTTATTCTATAGATGCAATACTCTGTCCTTGATCTCCTGCGTTCTTCCCTGATTCCAGAACTGAGTTCCTATATATCCGCAGGTACGTCTGGCAACATTAAGCTTGTTTTGATCTTGATTGCCGCAATGAGGGCATACCCATAAAAGTTTCGTATCATCTTCTTTTATAAGTATCTCTCCGTCATATCCGCATACCTGGCAATAATCCGACTTGGTATTGAGCTCGGCATACATGATATTATCATATATGAATTTAAGCAAACTCATTACCGCATCCATATTATTTTGTAGATTCGGGACTTCAACATAACTTATAGCCCCGCCAGGTGAAAGCTTTTGGAATTCACTCTCGAATTTGAGCTTGGTAAATGCATCTATTTTTTCCGAAACATGCACATGGTAACTGTTGGTAATATAGCTCTTATCGGTGATCCCCTCTATGATACCGAATCTTTTTTGCAAGCACTTGGCAAATTTATAGGTAGTTGATTCAAGAGGCGTTCCGTATAATGAATAGTCTATATTCTCCTTTATCTTCCACTCCGTACACTTGTCATTCATATATTGCATGACCCTGATCGCAAAAGGTTTTGCTTCTTCATCGGTATGACTCTTTCCCGTCATATATTTTACGCACTCATAAAGCCCCGCATAACCTAAGCTAAGAGTCGAATAACCTCCGTACAGAAGTTTATCTATCGGCTCTCCCTTCTCAAGTCTTGACAATGCTCCGTACTGCCACAATATAGGTGCAACATCGGATAGGGTTCCGAGCAGTCTCTCGTGTCTTGCCCTAAGTGCCTTATGGCAAAGCTCCAACCTTTTCTCAAATATATCCCAGAACTTTTCGGTATCACTACCGCTGCTCAAAGCCACGTCAACAAGATTAAGTGTTACAACACCCTGATTAAATCTTCCGTAATACTTAGGGTCACCGTTTTCATCCACATAAGGTGTAAGGAAACTTCTGCAACCCATACAGGTATAGCAATTGCCCCTACCCAGTTTATCTACTTTTAGCTCAAGCATTTTCTTCTCGGATATATAATCCGGAACCAGTCTTTTTGCAGTACACTTTGCGGCAAGCTTTGTAAGATAATAGTACCTTGAATCCGGATGTATATTGTCTTCTTCCAAAACATATATCAATTTTGGAAATGCCGGCGTGATCCATACTCCGCTCTCATTCTTAACACCTCTGTGTCTTTGAACTATCATCTCCTCTATTATCATAGCAAGATCTTCTTTTTCCTGCTTCGACTTAGCTTCGTTCAAATACATAAAAACTGTTATAAACGGTGCCTGTCCGTTGGTAGTCATCAGAGTTACCACCTGGTACTGTATGGTCTGTACGCCCTTATTGACCTCACTTCTAAGTCTCTTATCGACTATCAATTCTTTTTTCTCATCACTTAAAGGTACACCGTAAAGCTCGGCTTCAAGCTCTGCTCTTATCTTCTGTCTGCTTATATCGACAAAGGGAGCAAGATGGGCTAAAGATATGCTCTGACCTCCGTACTGACTTGATGCCACCTGTGCGATTATCTGTGTGGCTATATTGCAGGCTGTCGAGAAACTGTGCGGCTTTTCTATGCAGGTACCCGAAATGACCGTACCGTTTTGCAACATGTCCTCAAGATTAACCAGATCGCAGTTATGCATGTGTTGAGCAAATAATCCGAATCATGGAAATGCAGTATTCCCTCTTTATGTGCCTCTACTATATCATGCGGAAGAAGTATCCTTTCCGTAAGATCTTTAGACACCTCACCTGCCATATAATCTCTTTGAACCGAGCTTACGGTGGGGTTTTTATTCGAATTTTCCTGTTTTACTTCTTCATTGTCACACTCTATCAATGACAATATCTTCTCATCTGTCGTATTGGATTTTCTTTTTAGACTTTGTACATATCTGTAAGTTATGTATTTTCTGGCAACCTCAAATGCTCTGTGAGCCATGATCTCATTCTCGACCATATCCTGTATCTCTTCAACACCCACAGATCTGTTCATGTTACGACAAGCAGTTTCAACCTTGCTTGCTACATCTTCTATCTGCTCTTTGCTCAGTCTTTCACTTTCTTTAACGACCGCATTGGCTTTTTCGACCGCACAGATTATCTTGCTTATATCAAAATCAAGTTCTACACCGCTTCTTTTAATGATCCTCATAGTGACTCCTAAAAAAATCCCTTTATAATAATTATTTTATTTTTCGTAAAATACACTTTTAGGCTAGAATAGGATTTTGACGATCTATATTTCAAAGCGCCAAAATCCCTTCCTAAGTTGAGTGTATTTAATTACAAAGCTAAGTATATACCTTATATTGTGCTTGGTCAAGAAGTAATATACTATATATTGTGTTAGTGCTTAGTTTTCGGGACTTTTTCAGATATAACATTATGCTATGGATAATATGCCCGATATAACTTTACAGAGGAAAGTCTGTATCAATGGGCTTTGCAGGCTATAGTCATATAATTATCAATATCGTGACTTTTTATAGTAGGATTTATACCGACCTAAGAGAGCGAATATTAAACCATAAGCTTTTTACTCAAAGCACAGCCGCAAGGAGTCACTGCAAGTCCGCCCTCCGCCGTTTCTTTTAGGCTGGAGCACATCTTATCCCCTACACTCTTCATGGTAAGTATAGTCTCATCAACGGGGATCTTACTCTCTATACCGCTGATAGCCAGCTGTGCAGCCATGAACGCTGTCGCAACACCTGAGGCATTTCTTTTTACGCAGGGTACTTCCACCAGACCTGCTACCGGATCGCACACAAGTCCGAGTACATTCTTAAATGTTATAGCTACCGCATTAATACATGCCTTAGGTCCTGCCTTGAAAAGCTCACATATAGCCGCTGCCGACATGGCTGCAGCCGAACCGCACTCCGCCTGGCAACCTCCCTCCGCTCCGGAGACGTTGGCTATCGTTGCCACTACCATACCTACAGCCGAGGCTGTAAACATAGCCTCAACTATTTCCTCATCACAAAATCCGTGTTCTTCCTGCATGGTTATCATAGCTGCAGGCAGTATACCGCAGCTTCCGGCAGTCGGAGTTGCCACTATTTTACCCATTGCGGCATTGTATTCATTGACTGCCAAAGCGTATGAAAGCCCTTTGGTGAATATATTACCGCAAATATTTATACCGTTTTCTCTGTATTTATAAAGCTTGAAGGCATCACCGCCGGTAAGACCGCTTACGGATACCAATCCTTCTTTTAAGCCTTCTTCCTTAGCCTTCTTCATAATATTATATCTTTCAAGCATCTTAGCCTTGATCTCGGTTTCGCTAAGTCCCATGCTTTCCGCCTGTTCCTTAATAACAAGCTCGGCTATACTCATATTGTTTTCTATAGCCAGGTCGGCTACCGCCGACAAAGAATTATATTTTATTTGCATATTAAAACCACATTCCTATACTTTATTTGAAACAAACTTAACTACAACCTGTCTAATAAATTGACCGCACTTACGAAGTCGATCGCAGATATATCCTCAGCTATCTTACTGTCCGGCATTGAATCCATGCCTATGGTCATAAGAGCTTCCCCGCCCTTACTCTTCTTGACAGATGGAAGTCGCAGATATTGACACCGTATTTATAAAGCTCATCCGTGACCTTGGCTATCACACCCGGATGATCCGTATGTACGACTACTATGCTCGGATTTTCAAAATTCAGATTAACTTCATAATTATTGAGTTTGTATACCAGTATACATCCTCCACCTATCGATGAGCCTTCCATAGTAAGTTTTTCATCATTCTCACCGTTAAGTATTATTCTTACGGTATTCGGATGTACATTCTCAAGTTCTATAGCACTGAATTCAAATTCCATTCCCTGTTCTTTTGCAATATCAAAACTGTATCTGAGATCCTCATTATCCGGTTCCATGCCTAAAAGCCCGGCTATCAGTGCCTTATCCGTTCCGTGTCCCTTACCGGTTTTTGCAAAACTTCCATGCATATATATGTGAGCCTTTTTTATTTCCTTGCCGAACATTATCTTGGCAACTTTTCCGAGTCTTGCCGCTCCGGCGGTATGACTGCTCGACGGTCCTATCATTACGGGACCTATAATATCAAATACATTCATCTGACCTTATTTCTCCTTGCTTATAAGCACTGCTATGCTTCTTGCTTTTAATTTATAACTTAAATCATTTCCCAAAGACGGTTCAAGTCCGCTTTCATAAAATCCGTAGTTTTCTTCCAAAGCAGTATCTATACATACATGCCATTTCAGATCTTTTTTTAATCTCGGAAGATCGAATTCATGATCTTCCCAATGCATATTATACATAACATAAAAGTCGTTATCGAAGCTTTCATCTTCTTTTTTGGCGTATTTTCCGCAATAAAGTATTGCAAGCTGCCTTTTATAAGGATCCAGCTCAAGTTTCCATATTTTGGTGCCGTGGTATGACACGTCCGGCATACCGCATGCCAGATGATCCATATTTCTTATTGCTTCTTTACGACAAAATACCGGATGTGTTTTTCTGAAATTTATTAAAAAACAAAACCATTTATATATCTGTTCATTCTTTTTTAGAAGCTTCCAATTGAACCATGAAAGTTCGTTATCCTGACAATAGGTGTTATTGTTGCCCAGTTTGCTTTTGTCCCACTTCATCCGAAGAATTAAGCATAGGGACCCCCTTACTTAAAAAAACAGTAAGACGGATGCATTCCTAAACTGCCTGTTTCTTAGACTGAGTATCTGTTTTTTTCTTGTAGGACCCTCGGTACCGCAGTTCCATGAGAAGTTGGCATCCGTGCCGTCTTTGTTATCTTCACCGTTTTGTTCATTATGTTTAATATCGTAACTGACAAGATCCCAAAGGCTAAATCCTCTTATATCAGCCATATAATTAACATTTACAAGATTTTTTTATCCTGATATGTAATGTTTTTTTATAAGAATTTCAAGCATTGACTCATCGCCCTTTAATACTTTTCTCATCTCATTTTGAAAGTTATCGTTACTTGAAGCTACGAATCTTCGCTTACTTGATATATCACCGTCCCAATACTGAGCGATCAACTTCATATTACTCAGATAAGGATCATTTGCAATATTTTTTGACAGGTTTCTACCCACAATATGAGCCCCGTCTATATGATACTCAATATGCCAATACCTTAATACAGACAGTATATATTCTTCTGTCATTTCTTCAGTAAAATAGAATTCGGGTATTACTTCTATATCATGCTCATGTAAGGTCTTTACCATGTTTTTAAATTCAACGCTCGGATTTCTGTTTTTTCGGGTGCAAAAACTTGCTTTGGGCGCAAAATGATACGCCTTTGTATATCCCCAATAATTGATCTTACCTGTAGCCTCTATCCCCTCCTGTGCCTTGTAACTTTTTTCAAACATGAGTTCTTCAAATTCCTGACAGGGCAAAAGCTCTATAGCATTGATCCCGAGTTTTTTAAGATATTCTATTTTTTCTTTATCTACTATTGCGGTAAATGTTCCTTTATGCACGGATTTTGAACTCGAAGACTTGGTAAAACCTCTTACACTCATTTTATATATTACTGTTTCGTTGAATTCCCGTCCTATAGGCTTATCATTCCCCCAATCAAAATCACTTGATCTGATCGGACTTCTTTATATTGTAAAGCTGTTCGACCTTTCCGTAGCTGTCCCTACCGCTGAAGGTTTTACCGTAGGGATCTGAGAAAAGTTTACTTCCGTCACTTAAATTATATTCCATGGCAAAAAGTTCGTTTGTATCATCACAACTTATACTCATGGACCATACATTACCTGTTTTGAACTCTTTCGGAAATTCTATCTTTTCGCAAAACTCTTCTTCATTTCTGTGATACAAAAGCAAAAAAAGTGACTCCGAAGAAGATACCGCACTTATATGAAATCCGTCTTTATGTATAACTGTCCCTAAGGGATAAATATAAGCATTTTCTTTATATATTTTTATTTTCATGGATCTACCTCTGTTTTATTTTTTACAAAACACAAAGTCAATAAAATCCATATTTGCCTTTGTTTTTAACCGCACACCCGAATCGTAACTCTAGGATCGTTTTTTTGATGCCGTAAGCTCAAAACTCACATCTATAAGTGACTTTACGGTATCATCTGCTATTGCCCCATCTAAAACAACTGATATCCAATGCTTTTTATTCATGTGATAAGCCGGTAGTATGCCTTTGCTCATTTTTATATTTGATGACAGATCCGTATCGCATTTTAAATTGATCACATCAAGAATACCTCCGGAGTCTATCCCAAGTTTGCCTGCATCAACTCCCATGATCAAGGCAAACCACTTTTTATTTTCACTATGCCTGAAAACCATATGTTTTGCTTTGGGCTGCCATGGAAGCTGTGCCTTGGTCTTATACTTTTTTTCTATATAAGCAATGATTTCTTCCTTTTGCATATTTAGACATCTATTTCAAGTTCGACCGGACAATGATCCGATCCGGTTATATCCATATGAATCTTTGCTTCTTTTATTTTGTCTTCAAGCCTTTGTGAAACTATGAAATAATCTATACGCCAACCTACATTCTTGGCTCTGGCTGATGCTCTGTAGGACCACCAGGAATACATATCCTTTGCATCGGGATATAACTTTCTGAATGTATCAACGAATCCCGAACTTAAGGCTATGCTCATCTTTTCTCTTTCTTCATCGGTAAATCCCGCATTTTTCCTGTTGCTTCCCGGGTTTTTAAGATCTATCTCTTTATGAGCAACATTCAGATCCCCGCAATATATCACAGGCTTTTTCTCATCCAGCTTTTTAACATATTTCAAAAAATCGTCTTCCCAGACCATACGGTAGTCAAGCCTTGCAAGTTCACTTTTAGAGTTTGGAGTATAGCAGGTAAGTACATAATATTCATCAAATTCCAAAGTGATAACTCTTCCTTCATGATCATGTTCATCTATGCCGAGCCCGTAACTTACACTTAACGGCTTTTCTTTGGTAAATATCGCCACTCCGGAATAACCCTTTTTATCTGCATAATTCCAATAGTCGTAGTAACCCGGAAGATCGAGCTCTATCTGACCCTCGCTAAGCTTAGTTTCCTGTAGGCAGAATATATCTGCGTCAAGTTCCTTGAAATGATCAAGAAAACCCTTGGTTACGCAGGCTCTGAGTCCATTGACATTCCACGAAATCATCTTCTTCATAACTTTTAACTCTCCTCTTTACTAATCATCGATCTCTTCATCTTCAGAAACAGTAAAGGTGAATCTCTTTCTTGCCATCTCATCCGAATCAAGGTATTCATCGTATGTAGTAAGTTTATCTACAAGCTTACCGTTGATTATCTCCATGATTCTGTTTGCAGTCGTCTGTACTACCTGATGGTCTCTTGATGAAAAGATAAGCACTCCGGGAAACTTTATAAGCCCGTTATTAAGTGCGGTAATACTTTCCATATCAAGGTGGTCCGTAGGCTCGTCAAGCAAGAGTACATTGGCTCCGCTTATCATAAGCTTTGACAACATACATCTTACCTTCTCACCTCCCGAAAGAACCTTTATCTTCTTAACTCCGTCATCTCCGGCAAAAAGCATACGTCCGAGAAAGCCTCTGACATAAGTACTGTCTTTATTCTCCGAATACTGTGTAAGCCACTCCACTATGGTCTCTTCTCCGGCAAATATCTTGCTGTTATCTTTCGGAAAATAGCTCTGTGTAGTGGTTATTCCCCACTTGTAATTACCTTCATCCGGCTCCATCTCACCTGCAAGAATCTTGAAAAGAACTGTTTTAGCTCTTTCATTCGGTCCTACCAATGCCACCTTGTCGTCTCTGTTAAGCACGAAACTTATATTATCAAGTACCTTCACACCGTCTATGGTCTTTGAAATACCTTCAACGGTAAGTACTTCATTACCTATCTCTCTGTTAGGTCTGAAATCTATGTAAGGATACTTTCTTGATGAAGGTCTGATATCATCAAGCTCTATCTTCTCCAAAGCTCTCTTTCTTGAGGTAGCCTGCTTGATTTTGAAGCATTTGCAGAGAAACGCTGTATAAATTCCTGAAGTTCCTTTATCTTCTCTTCTTTCTTTCTGTTAGCCTCTTTCATTTGCTTGATCATAAGCTGACTGGACTCATACCAGAAATCATAGTTCCCGGCATAAAGCTGTATCTTACCGTAGTCTATATCGGCTATCATAGTACAGACTTTGTTAAGGAAATATCTATCGTGTGATACCACTATTACGGTATTTTCAAAGTTGATCAAAAACTCTTCAAGCCAGGCTATCGCATCAAGATCCAGGTGGTTGGTAGGCTCGTCAAGCAAAAGGACATCAGGATTACCGAAAAGTGCCTTGGCAAGAAGCACCTTTACCTTGAGTGCACCTGTCAAGTCTTTCATAAGACTGTAATGATTGTCGGTCTCCACTCCTAAACCGTTAAGCAGGTTGGCTGCGTCCGACTCGGCTTCCCAGCCGTTCATTGTCGCAAACTCTCCCTCAAGCTCCGCCGCCTTTATACCGTCCTCATCCGAAAAGTCTTCCTTGGCATATATGGCATCTTTTTCTTTCATTATCTCATAAAGACGTTTATTGCCCATGATCACGGTATCCAAGACCGTATATTCATCATACTTGAAATGATCTTGTTCAAGGAATGAAAGTCTTTGACCCGGAGTCATGACCACCTCTCCGCCAGTCGAGTCAAGTTGCCCTGAAAGTATCTTAAGAAAAGTTGACTTTCCGGCACCGTTGGCACCTATAAGTCCGTAGCAGTTACCCTCTACGAATTTTATATTAACATCTTCAAACAAAGCTTTTTTGCCCAACCTTAGGGTTATGCCGTTTGCACTTATCATAAATTTAATCCAATCCTTTCTTTTTGCAATAGTAAAGCTGCTGCAAAGTAGATTTCATGCAAGTTTTATTTACATAAAACACACCTTGCTACAGCCCTTATATGATCACTTTTTAATTACCTTCTAAAACTTCCGTAGCTTACTCCCGGAACCATACCGCCTCTAAAACTTGCAAGTTCCGATACGGTCACAAGCTGATATCCTCTTTTTACCAGTTCCGGTATAACTATCTCCGCTGCCGCAACGGTAGTCGGATGTATATCATGCATAAGAACTATATCTCCGTCCTTTACATTACTTAGTATATAATTGACCACTCGATTGGTATCTTTGTATTTCCAATCCAGTGTATCAACCGACCAAAGAACGCTTGACATCCCCTGTGCTCCTATGGTTGCTTTTGCAGCCTGATTTACGGCACCGTACGGAGGTCTGAAAACTTTTGGAGAAACTCCTGTCAGTGCCCTTATCCTGTTGTTGGTAGCTGCCATCGCATCAGCTCTTTGTGCCTCCGATTGCTTTGTTATCGCCACATGTGCAAAAGTATGATTGCCAAGCTCATGACCGTTGGCATACATAGTTTTTACAGTCTGTTCATTAGCACCCGAGATCCTTGAACCCACCATGAAGAAAGTCCCCTTACCCCCGACTTTATCCAATGCCGCTATGACCCTATCCGTAAGTCCGTGACTCGGACCGTCATCAAATGTAAGTGCTATCATAGGTTTTGAAGGATCTATATTTCTTACGGAAACCGGGACGGGCTCCTGTACATCAACAGGCAGACCGGCATCCTTAGCGGTTACCGCAATTCTAACACCGTCGATATGCTTTCCTTCACCGCTTATACCGGCAGCTTCACCGTTCTTTACCCAATCTGTCCACTTACCTTCCATGAGGACTTTGGTATATATATCATAATTGTTTTCCAGATCACCGTTAAGTTTTACCCTTACAGCCTCTAAGGGCATATTTGAAGAAGCATTGCCGGTCTCGGCACCGTTTTCCGCCCAGTCCATCCAGCCCGTACCGCTTAGATTAACCTGATACTGTACTGTACCCGACATGCTCTGAGGCTGGTTTTGAACACTTGCCTTAAATGCATTCGGATAAAAACCGTATTTTAAAAGATAACTGTTATCCTGTGCCCATTCAGACCAACCCGCATCAGTAAAATACATACTGTATGAAACCTTAAGTCCTTCATCAGCCTTAGATGTAAATGAAAATGCCGTCAGCATGAGCAAAACCAATGCATAGACATATTTCTTGATTTTTTTATTTAAAGAAAACATTTTTTTAAACCTCCCATAACACAAACCGTATTAATCGCTTTCCGCCAAAAAATCCGAAATTTGCTCGATAATTTGTTTTTTCATATAGACATCAAAAGCAAGATCGCATATAAAAGCAAAAAGTATAAGCTTCTCCCTTTGTTTACTGTCCGCATCCTCAAGCTTTTATTCGCCTTTTTAAACTTTCTTATGATATCTTTTTGCAACTCATATACATCCGGCTTATTAAGCCTTAAAACTTCTTTGTATATGTCTTCAAGATCTATTCCCGATTTATCTTTGTTGGAAAAATGCAAATCGGTAATAGGCTTAAAAATATTTTCAATATCAGAAAATGAAAGCAAATTCTTGAAATAATATATGAACAGAAGCAGTAACATATGTTCTTTGCTATACTTCTTTTTTACAGGCGGAGGCAAAAGACGGTTTTTGGTATAATTATTGATCATCGTCTTAGTCAAAGCCTTGTCACCCGGATGCCTCTTATTATTCGTAAGGTGTTCATCCATAAATGTAGTGACTTGATCCATGTACAGATCGATATTAGGTATATCTTCAGGCTCCACATAGGAAGCCTCTCTTATTCTTCTAAGTATTTTTTTTAATATATCTCTGTTACTAAGCATAAAAACCTCTTATCAGCTTAAAATTAAGATCATTTTAAGACTTTTATAGCGGTACGCTACCTACTGTGATCATGTACTTCTTTTTCAATGATACAGACAGCGAAAGAAGGCGTAGTAAACTACGCCGATTCACAGGGCAAATACCCGTAAAAATCAAATCGCAGAACTAATTTGCTTATTAAATAAAAGCTATACCAGTATACTATATCTGTTTGCTATAGTAAAGCTCGCATATACCTTTCTAAGCCCACGGATCGGTAGATCTCGGAGTCCTTATATCAGCCGAACACTGAATTTCGTTGACAAAACACTGACCGGTAGAGGGTTTGCAAAGTTGCTAAGCGGATCCGGACCTCTTAAAAAATCAAGCATACTGTGTGTACTTTCCACATTATTATTATAGTTACAAAGTAAAAGCATAGCAAGCGCCGCACTCTTATGCGGAGAGTCCAAGACAGACTAGGGCAGAGCTTTTAACTCTTCAACATTTTTAGGTACATAATTAAATGTAAACTTTTCCATAGAAACCTCCCGGCAATGATTTTTACGTTATTGTCCGTTAAGCAAGTCTAAATGAATATTATTTGTGTCCAGTATACCATTGATACAAAGATTAAGCTATCTTTTATATTATAAGTTTCTGTAATATTTTTTTATGGATATGGGATATTAAAATACAAGTTTTATTAAAATTATTAACATAAAAAAGTGACGAAAAACCTTCTGTATAAGGTCTTCGCCACTTTTCAACTCCCTTAACGAGAGTTTTGTATGTCAATATTTATCAGCGATAGTGATATTGCTTTATCTGATCACAGATGCGGTCTTAAAAAATTTACTTTTCAAGACATACACCGTTTGCATCAACCGGATATATACCTGCTACCACTTCACTCACCGCCATATAACCGCCGGATTTAAGGTAATTAATATAAACTTTGTCCAAAAACACCTTAAAATACCTGTGCACGAAACAATACCTCATGTATATAAAAATCTTCATTTAAGGATAAAGACTGTTATGTAGCCTGTGAATATGAATATCTTGTGTCCTTTATTAAAGATATTATTGATATAATAATAACTATTATTATTTTTATTATTTAGCCTTATTAAGATATGATGATTAATTATAACATTCTACTTAAGCACTCTTGTAATGGTTATAAATAGGAGTAGAATACTTATATATACATTATGAAAGGAGTTTCTTATGAATATATTTGAAACAATAAAAAAATATATTGTATCATCAGGAAAGTTCGCTAAGATATCCCTTTCGGTCTTGGTCATACTGTCCTTATTTTGGGGCTTATCACATATAATGAGAAGTTCAAGTCAAGGAAATACAACAACCGGAAGCGATAGTTTAGCGACTGTTCAAAACGAATCAAACAAGGAGGAAAATATGGATTCAAATACACAAGTTGTTGATATAGATAAGGCAAATAAAAAAGTAATCTATCTTGCCGGGGGGTGTTTTTGGGGTATAGAAGCCTATATGGAAAAGATCCCCGGAGTTTTGGATGCCGAAAGCGGCTATGCCAACGGCAACACCGAGAACCCCTCTTACGAGGATCTTGTATACCGTAACAGCGGACATGCCGAAACTGTCAAAGTCACTTACGACCCCGATACACTCAGTCTTAAAACTTTACTTAAATACTACCTTAGGGTAGTCGATCCCACCAGTATTAATAAACAGGGAAATGATAGAGGAACCCAGTACAGAAGCGGTATATATTATACGGATGAGGCTGACAAAGAGATCATTGAAGAAGTACTTAACGATGAACAAAGCAAATACACTTCACAAATAGTTGTGGAAGTACTTCCTTTGGAACAATTTTTTAAAGCTGAAGAATATCATCAAGACTACCTTAAGAAAAACCCTACGGGTTATTGCCATATTGATCTTAACAAGGCAAATGAGCCTATCATAGACGAAGATAAATATAAAAAGCCCTCAGATGAAGAACTTAAAAATAAATTGACCGATATACAATATGATGTGGCTCTTAAGAACGGGACAGAACGTGCTTTTTCCAACGAATATTGGAATAATTTTGAAAAAGGCATTTATGTGGATATAACATCCGGAGAACCGCTTTTTTCTTCAACAGATAAGTTCTCCTCCGGTTGCGGTTGGCCGAGTTTTTCAAAGCCTATCTCAGAGGATCTGATCAATTATCAGGATGACAACAGTTTCAATATGCATAGAACGGAAGTAAGAAGCCGCAATGCCGATATACATTTGGGACACGTATTTAATGACGGACCTTCAGAAAGCGGCGGACTCAGATATTGTATCAATTCCGCTTCTCTAAGATTCATTCCTTATGAAAAAATGGATGAAGAAGGTTACGGATATTTAAAACCTTTATTTGATAAATAAATTAAATATGCACTGCTTTGCAAGATCTCGATACAAAACTAAATGCAAAACAGTGCATTGTTTTTATTAAAAACATATACATAAGCACAGATCATATTCAAAAATAATTTACCGACTAAGTTATTCTTATTATAGCTTCTTTTCCTACATATACCCTATACCGATACCCGGCTGAGGGCATCGGTATAGGTATAAAAAGTTTTCCGATCATCCTACAGCAATATACCCTCAAACAATTGTCCCGACTTCATGGTAAGTATCTCATCACCTATCCTTTTAGCCTGCTCAATATTATGAGTAACTATTATTATACTTATATTTTCGCTTAAGCTACTCAAGAGTTTTTCTATGAGAAGGGTATTCTCAATATCAAGAGCCGAACAGGGTTCATCAAGCAAGAGCACTTTAGGCTCTATCGTAAGTGCCCTGGCAATACAAAGCCTTTGCTTTTGTCCTCCCGAAAGTTTCAAGGCACTTTTTTTGAGCTTATCCTTGACCTCATCGTAAAGACCGGCAAATTCCAGTTTCTCTTTTATTATATCCTCAATCTCTTTTTTTGAATGTGTAGAGTGATAATTAAGTGCATAAGACATATTTTTGTATATCGACATCGGAAAAACCACCGGAGTCTGGAAAACAAGCCCAACCTCTTTTCTAAGAGACTCTTTTTGCATACTGTATACCGACCTGCCCTCAAGTCTTATATCACCGCTTAATTTCACTTTCTCCTCTTCCGATATGATATCGTTAAGAGCATGTAAAAGAGTGGTCTTTCCGCAGCCTGAACTTCCCAGAATAGCCGTTATTTTATTTTTCTTAAAACCGTAGCTTATATTATCCAAAACTTTCCGGTTTCCGTAAGATACACAAAGCGCATCCGTTTCTATTATATTCTGCATTTATCTATACCTCTTATAATTCATAAAACTCTTAGTTTAAATTTAGTTTTGTTAACTAATTTAATATTTTACATATCCACTTATCCCTAATATACCGGTATAGTTAAGCTTTCCCGATCCAAACAAAAATGCCCTATACTTTTAATATCCGATCTTAACAAATACCTTTCAAATACCTATATTCTATACTCTATCTTTTTTTAACCTATATAAATTCACCGCAATATTGCTTATCAATAGAATAAACATCATCACGCAGGCTGTAGCATAGGCTGTACTCATGGAAGTCTCTCCTTGTGATACCAAAAGATACAGGTGAAGAGGCAGTGACATGGCAGGCTTAAATATATTGTTCGGAATCGATGCATAGGCAACCGCTCCGGTAAACATCACAGGAGCCGTGGCGCCCATCGCAAAACAAGTTCCCAGTATCATAGCCGATATGATCTCACCCGTGCACATGGGGAAAACCATCTTAAATACCATGTATACACCGGAGCATCCCAGAGCTTTTGAAGCCATTATAAGTTTATCAGGCACTTCCATGAATGATTTTTCTATTCTGCTTTCCATAAACGGCAGTATCATTATGGCAAGGCTGACCGCACCGCAAAAAACCGACCTTTCAAATCTAAGTCCTTTAATAAGCCAGCTGTATACAAAAAGTCCAAGAACTATTGAAGGTATGCCCGATATTGAATACAATACAGATCTTATTAACGCAATTAATTTTGGGGAATTACAAAAAAATGTTGTATACAGCGCCAATGCCAATGCAGGTACTATAGATAAACAAAGTGCGAGCAGACCGAAACAAAAACTTCCGGCAATAGCCGGAAATATTCCGCCCTCGGTTCCCAGTACCATACCCTTAGGAGAGCTTAGTATAAATTCAAAACTGAGCTTTGACATGCCTTTTCTGAATACAAAGACAAATAAGAATATTATTACCGACATACATAAAAACATCGACAAATACGCCCAGACTTTAACTAACCTTTCCAATATTCTCATATTCTATCCCTCTTAGCCATCATAAGATCTCACTCTTAATAAGATTATTTTTTATAAAATATATAGACATATTTATTAATATCAAACTCAACATAAGTACCAATGCTGCCGCATACAGTGCATGGTAATGCAGACTTTTTCCTACAGCAGCACCCATTTCCAAAGCAATCAAGGAAGCAATGCTCTCAGCTTTACCCAAAAGTTTGGGAAACAGGTTGGCATTACCCATAAGCATCATGACTGCCATGGTCTCTCCCATCGCCCTTCCAATCGCCAAAAGCATAGAACTTAGCAGGTATTTAAAAGATATCGGAATTATCAAACTGACTATAGTATACCATTTGGAAAGCGCTAAGGTTTCGGCAGATATCAGATATTTATTCTTAGCCTTGATCAAAGTCTCGGTAAATGACGATATCATGTAGGGTAAAAGCATTATACTTAATAATATCGAGGCTGCCAAAACACAGTGTCCTGTACCTATCCTAAGCTTTGCAAAAAACCTTACTATTACACTCATTCCAATAAATCCATATATGACCGATGGTATTCCGGCAAGTAGATCTATGCATGCATACAGTATACTTCTTGATCTTTCCTTTGCTATAAATGCCAAATATATAGCACAACCCAAAGAAAATCCTACCGCTATAAGCATTGCAAGTACCGAAACCGTTACACTTGCCACGATAAAATTAAATATCCCGAAGCTTTTATCCCCCGTTATTCCTGTAGGCATCCACTTAGAAGACAATAAAAATTCTTTCAGACTTATTTCCTTAAACAAAGGAAGAGCTTCTTTTACTATGTATAAAATTACAAAGCCTAACAAGAATACACTCATTAGGCTAAGTACAAATAAAAATCCTTTAAATAATTTTTCTGACATACAATTTATCTATTTTACTTCAAATGCAGGTATATAACCGTTTTCAACCACCACATCATATCCCTTTTGTGAGAAGATATAATCTATGAATAATTGTTCGCTTTCGGATATCTTATCACCTGTAAGGAAAAGAACCGGTCTTTGTATGATATATGAACCGTTCTTGATATCATCCTCATTAGCCTCAACCCCGTCTACCTTCATAGCTATAAGTACGGTTTTCTCTTTGTTTGCCTTATTGAAAGCACCGTAACCAACATAGCCGATACCCCATTTATCATTAGCCACATTGTTGGCAAGCTCTGTCATGGAAGCTGACTGTGTAGCTGTATCGGTCACCTTGGTCTCCTTCATAATTGATTTTTGGAATACTTCATATGCACCTCCCGAAAGGTCACGGATATATACATTTATATTCTCCTCCGGAAGTGTTGAATCTACTTCATTCCATTTGCTAAGTTCACCCGAGAATATCTTTTGTATGGTTTCGCTGCTCATATCATCGATAATTTCCGCAATAGGATTCTCAGCATTTACAGATACGGTCAAAGCATCCTTCGCAACCGTAAAATCTTTATAATCCGCACCGAGTGCCTCTTTCTCTTCATCCTTAACACTTCTTGCGAGCATACCGAAGTCAGCTGTCTTATCTATAGCCGCACTTGCACCTACACCCGAACCTCCCGGTGCCACATATATTGATATATTCTTCTCGGGAAGTTTGGGATCAACCTTGTTCCATGTAACGTACTCTTCCGTAAATGAAGAAGCCAAAGAAGATATTATAGGATACAGTGAAGTAGAACCGCAAAACAGAATATCTGATTGGAAAGCTTCATCCTTAGCCGCCTCTGTAGCACTCTCATCTTCTTTGGAAGCTATCTTGTGAAGCCGCAACAGTTGTCTCCTCACTTGAAGCCACTTCGCTGCTTTTGACCCGAAGAAGAACATCCGCTTAAAATTCCTAAACTCAACAATGCTGACAATGCCAATAAATAACCCTTTTTCATATATATTTCCCTCCATCTTCACTTAATCTTAATGAATATTATTCAATTCTTGCTCCATCATTTTTTCATCTATACAGCCAAAGTCTCAGTAAAGCACTTAGAACATTCAGTCGACATATTCCGTATGACAAAGCAATAATGTGCATAGGTGCTTTTAAAAAGTCTATAGAAGATTATACAGATTTGCATAATTAAATAAAGATTCCATTAAGCTGTTATGAAATTTTTAATAAGTATAACATTTATTCAATAAACGGTCAAATCTTTTTAGCAAATACCTTATAGCTTCAAAAATAATCACAAATAAGGTTTCTTATCTGTCTTAAGATCATTTGGTTTACAGTATTTTTTTATATAAGACCCCTTGTATTGAGTATATAAATTTCAAGGATTTATACTGTATTTTTTTATTAAATATTATATATGATTTTAAATTTTTCAATAAATCAATAGTGATTTTTCTTACAATATAGTATATAATACGGCTATAGATACATTATCTATTATATTAATTTAACAAGGAGGCTGTATGAGGAATATCAATTTATTTAATGATCGAGGTTTTAGATTTGTTATAAAGGCTTTATTATCGGTAGTTTTTATATCTTCCTTAAGCTTTACCGCTCTGGCTGCAGGGTGGGAAAAGGATTCCAGGGGTTGGAAATATGGGTGTAGCTGCAGCGACAGTCCCGAACTTTATTATCCCAGTAATGAGACATTTACTATAGATGATGCAAAATACGGCTTCGATAAAGACGGTTACATGGTTACCGGTTGGTGGCATGATGATGTGTATTATTATGATTACCATCAGAATTCCGCTTTATATTATTGGTATTATTTTAATGAAGACGGTAAAATGAGATACGAACCTCTTAACGAGGACGGTAAGACATATTATTTTGACGAAGACGGTGAGTGCCTTAATCCCGACGGTCAAGCAATATCTCAATACCCGCTTGCAGTTAAGAAGTTGGTTATAGATAACTCCGATCTGGTAGATTCTATTGAGATAGGTGATAATGCGGATCTTGAAATGTTAAAGACTCATATAAGTGCGGTAGAAAAACTTAGAGCGGATGTCAATAATTTACCTAATGATATTCCCAATAATTATAAGATATTTCATGCTCATCTTCTCGCATATACTCAGCGTTTAGAGTCTAAAGTTGAACTTTTAAGACAGATAGTCGCCAATATTGAATCTCAGAATACAGACTACCAGAAACTTATAACTCAGATAGAAGAATACAACGGAAAAAAGTTAGGTACTGATTAATATTTTATTAAAGACTGTTGCACTTATCTTTAGACAGGATATATTACGTCACTTTACCCACAAGTCGATATATCTATAGAAAGATAAATATCCTGCAACAGTCTTTTTTTATTTTCAAAAATTATTTTTTTCTCAAAAATTCTCATTTTTTTAATAATATTATAATAACCATCACTACCATATATACACTGATAAAAACATCATCTTCACTATCTTATCACAGTTCAGATATTTCATGTATGCTATTACAATTTCCAATATTCAATAAAGATACATAGCCGTAACTCGTTCAGATCATAAAGTTAAGATATTATACATCGTTTTTTTATAATTGTTGAAAATTTATCGTAATTTATATATAATCTAATTAAGTATAATATTTATTGATATATTACGATATTTTAGGTAGGAAACCACTCTTTTGCGTACCTGTATTATACTTATATCAATATATTTAACATTCATAAGGAGGATTTCATTATGTTGCGACTTCCAAAAAATTTTGAGACCTTTTCTGAGGCAAGAAAATCAGGTTTCATGAAGATGAAGGAACACAAAGACCGTGGAGGTAAAGTTGTGGGAATTTACTGCTCATTTGTTCCTACAGAGCTTATTATAGCAGCCGGTGCAGTTCCGGTATCTTTATGTGCTACCAGCGAAGAACCTATAAGTGCGGCGGAAGCTCATCTGCCTGCCAATCTTTGTCCCTTGATCAAGGCCAGTTACGGTTTTGCTCTTACAGATACCTGTCCTTACTTCTATTTTTCAGACTTTATAGTTGGTGAGACTACCTGTGACGGCAAAAAGAAGATGTTCGAGCTATTAAACGATCTTAAAGAAACTTATGTCATGCAGCTTCCTTCTGCCAGAGATGAAATAGCTCTCAATATGTGGGAACAGGAAATATATAAGTTCTGGAAAAAGCTTGAAGACTTCTACGGTATCAGCATCAGCGAAGAAGATGTGAAAAAAGCAATTATGCAAAAGAATGCCGAAAGAGATCTGATACTCGAATATCTCGAACTAAGTAAGTTAAACCCTTCTCCCATCTCGGGTTATGAACTCGGTACAAAACTTGATGCTCTAAGCTTTATACCGGATATGGATGAACGTTGCAAGCAGATCAGACAAAGAATAGATGAAGTTAAGGCTGACTGGGAGCAAAACTACAAGGGCAAGGTTTCAAGAAAACCAAGAATTCTAGTGACCGGATGCCCTAACGGAGGTGCAAGGGATAAGACAATTAAAGTTCTTGAAGAACTCGGTGCCGATGTAGTTGCATTTGATACCTGTAACAGTAATCGTGAAAAGATCGAAAAGGTGGATATAAGTCTTCCTGTAGCAAGGGCACTTGCAAAAAAATACCTTAATATCAACTGCTCCGTAATGAGTCCTAACGACAACAGACTGGGATTTATTAACGATATGATAGATGAGTATGAAATCGACGGAGTGCTTGAGATCATACTTCAAGCCTGCCATACCTTCTCAATTGAATCTTACAATGTTAAGAAGACCGTACTTGCAAAGGGCATACCTTATATTAAGATAGAAACCGATTATTCCAAGGCGGATGTAGGTCAGATCAATACCAGACTTGAAGCCTTCCTGGAAACCATAGCCGTATAATGAGAGGATTTATTTGATCACATGGATAAACAATATTATGTAGGTATAGATATAGGCTCAACCGCTTCAAAAGTAGTGGTTATTGATGACGAAAAGCTGATTGACTCTTTTTGTATTCCTACCGGCTGGAACAGCAAGGAAACTGCGAATACTATTATGAATAAACTCAAAGAAGAGGGTTTTTTAGAAGATATGTTATTTGCCGCCACCGGCTACGGAAGAATATGTGTTGACTATGCGGATAAGGTCATCACCGAAATAAGCTGCCATGCCAAGGGTGCATTTGCTTTATTCGGTAAGGACGGAACCGTGATCGATATAGGAGGTCAGGATACTAAAATCATAAGCCTTGAACTTGGCATGGTAAAAGATTTTTTGATGAATGATAAATGTGCTGCCGGCACGGGTAAATTCATAGAAGTCATGGCAAATAGGCTTGGATGCGACTTTGATGAGTTATACTCTATGGCTGCAAACGGTGAGGCTTTATCTATCAGTTCTATGTGCACGGTATTTGCCGAGTCGGAAGTTATAAGCTATATAGGATCCGGTGAAAAAAGAGAAAATATCGCAGCCGGAGTTATCGACTCCGTAGCAAATAAGGTTATTAATCTGGCAAAAAGACATGGACTGCAGGGCGAGATCATGCTTACCGGAGGCTTAAGCTATACGCCTTATTTTATACAATTGCTATCTGAGAAATTAGGTAAAAATATATTCACTCACTCATTGGGACGATATGCGGGAGCCATAGGTGCCGCACTGTCTTTAAGACCTAAGAAAAGTGCTCCGATAAGTTTTGTGTAGGTAAATTCCGATTTATCGGTGAGTTAGCAACGTAAACAATGGTAAGTCAGGATTTAAACGGAAACACTCCCTATTTCAATCATACCCGCAGTACTGTTAATAAAGTTTCGACAAATTTAGTACAGACTGCGGAACTCGCTTGCTCGCTCGCCGGAGGCGGCGAGCTGCACTCAAACAGTCCTCGTCTGTACAATTTGTAACTCACTTTATTAACAGTACTAAACGCTACAAAGATTGAAATAGGGAGTGTTTCTGTAATTCCACCCCGTAAGGGGTAGCTGTATAAGAGGTTAGAGTAGATACATGTCTATTGTTTATGTTGCTAAGGGGAGGCAGAGGTGAGGTGTTGCAGAGACTTTTATTCAAATCTTAAAAACAGTCGTTTCCATGGGGGATGTGGCATTAGACAAAAGTGTGCCTACACCTCTTCCCCTCCTCCGGTACCTTAGGCACATAAACCGTTAAACTATCTTGCCAAGGACAATCTGAGACCGCCGGTACTTGCTTTACCGAGCCGCAAGGCGAAGGGAAAGCTTAGTACCGCTGCGAGACTTTAGTTAGCGAGAGCGTGTCCAAGGCAAGATATGTTTGTAACGGTTTATGTGATAGACAAATCTGAATTTTATTCTTCTTTTTACCTGATAAAATTAGTAGGTATCCTCGGTTCTGAAACAGGCTGTTTTACACCTGCTTTTTTTCCTGCCGCAATACTTTTTACTATCCACGCCATATTTCTTCCAAGCGTCTCCATTATCTGAGTACCCTCTTCATCCTGCACCATCTCTTCCGGAGTATTTCCAAAAGCCATACTCCAATATCTCGAAGAAACGATAGGCATTTGATTATATAAAAAGTACTTATGTATAACATCAAGTGTAGCTGTAGTCCCCGCTCTTCTTGCTGAAACTATAGCCGCAGCCGGTTTGAACTTAAGACATGCACTACACTTCATAAATAATCTGTCAAGAAAACTTATAAGTTCTCCCGTAGGAGAAGCAAAATAAACAGGTGAGCCTATTATTATACCGTCAGCACCGTTCATAGCTTCTTCTACCTTATTAAGTAATTCACTCATCTGACCGTCAATTACCTTTACTCCGACGAAAAAAAGTTCAGTATCTATCCCCTCTGATCTGAGTATTTCAGATATTCTTGTAAGATTAGTATATGTACAACCGAATTCTTTTCTGCTTCCGTTAATCAATACGACTTTCATAATGACCTCCTTTTAACTTTCATTACTATTCGATTCTAAATGTATTTTTTGATTATTTTTCTATATCTATGATTTTTTTGATTTATCAACTCAGCTATATCTTTTTAAGAAAAATACCATATTGGGAGTTTAACATTATAACAACGGCATTGTCAATAAATAAAGACTTATATAAACTTCTGTCTACTTCATAAATCAAATACTCTGATTGTTTTTTTATCAGCACAGAATTTACTTTTTAAGTAATTTTATATTAATATAGTGATAAATTATATTTGTTTATATTTCAAACTATATATAAGTTTTCAGTATAACAATTTATAAATCAAATAACACCGGGTATCTTCTGTCTAGTATCATAGACCAATGGCTCGGTGTTATTTTATATAAAACAAAAAAGCCTTGAAAAATTTGATAAGAAAGCTTTCGAACATATAGACTGTATGACACGAAATATGACACAAAAAACAAAAAAGCCTTGAAAATCAAGACTTTTTGAGAGCGCGAGACGGGACTCGAACCCGCGACCCCGACCTTGGCAAGGTCGTGCTCCACCAACTGAGCCACTCGCGCATATATTATATTTTCACCAGTGAGAGATATTATAGCATATATCTTCTTTCCTGTAAAGCATTTTTTTATACTTTACAATTTTATCATACCTTGAAAATTGCATATCAATTCTTCCTAAATCATAAACCTTCCAACCTTGGTTAAACCCTCGACCGATTAGTAACTATCAGCTTAATGCATTTCTGCACTTACACCTTAGCCCTATCTACCTCATTGTCTTTAAGGGGTCTTACTGCTTTCGCATGAGATATCTCATCTTGAGGTCGGCTTCACGCTTAGATGCCTTCAGCGTTTATCCGATCCCGACTTGGCTACCTGCCATGGGTCTGCTACCCAACAGGTACACCAGTGGTCAGTCCATCCCGGTCCTCTCGTACTAAGGACAGCTCCTCTCAAATATCTTACGCCCACGCCGGATAGGGACCGAACTGTCTCACGACGTTCTGAACCCAGCTCGCGTACCGCTTTAATGGGCGAACAGCCCAACCCTTGGGACCGACTTCAGCCCCAGGATGCGATGAGCCGACATCGAGGTGCCAAACCACTCCGTCGATGTGAACTCTTGGGAGTGATAAGCCTGTTATCCCCAGGGTAGCTTTTATCCGTTGAGCGATGGCTTTCCCACCTAAAAACCACCGGATCACTAAGTCCTACTTTTCGTACCTGCTCCACCCGTCAGTGTCGCAGTCAAGCTCCCTTTTGCCTTTGCACTCTTTGAATGGTTTCCGTCCATTCTGAGGGAACCTTTGAGCGCCTCCGATACTCTTTCGGAGGCGACCGCCCTCAGTCAAACTCCCATCTGACATTGTCCCCTGACCGGTTCACGGCCATGGGTTAGAAATTCAATGATACAAGGGTGGTATCCCAACATTGACTCCGCGAAAACTGGCGTCCTCGCCTCGCAGTCTCCCACCTATCCTGTACATGCATCATCAAACCCCAGTATCAAACTAGAGTAAAGCTCCATGGGGTCTTTCCGTCCTGGCGCAGGTAACCAGCATCTTCACTGGTACTTCAATTTCACCGGGTGCATTGTTGAGACAGTGCTCAAATCATTACGCCTTTCGTGCGGGTCGGAACTTACCCGACAAGGAATTTCGCTACCTTAGGACCGTTATAGTTACGGCCGCCGTTTACCGGGGCTTAGATTCAAAGCTTCGTTGCCTAACCTCTCCTCTTAACCTTCCGGCACCGGGCAGGCGTCAGCCCATATACTTCACCTTTCGGTTTCGCATAGACCTGTGTTTTTTTGCTAAACAGTTGCTTGAGCCTTTTTTTTCTGTGACCTTTCGGTACCCCCTTCTCCCGAAGTTACGGGGTCATTTTGCCGAGTTCCTTAACAATGCTTCTCCCGCCGGCCTTAGGATCCTCTCCTCACCCACCTGTGTCGGTTTACGGTACGGGTACATATAACACTATAGCGGCTTTTCTTGACAGCTCCCTATTCGACTTCGCTACTTTTTCTTCGCTACATATCACGTATTCGCATTTCGTGGCGGTTTTTTTCCCTACCACCTGCTACCTCGCTTATCCCGGTCTTTGCTCTCCCGGGTTCGACTTAAGTTTCTGTGTCCCCACATTTCTGATTATATGCAGTTCAGGAATATATACCTGATGTCCATCGACTACGGATCTCTCCCTCGCCTTAGGGTCCCGACTTACCCAGAGCAGATCGAGCTTTACTCTGGAATCCTTGGGTATTTGGCCGTGAGGATTCTCACCTCACTCTCGCTACTCATTCCGGCATTCTCTCTTCTTACTTCTCCACCACTCCTTTCGGTATGGCTTCTACGTTGGTAAGATTGCTCCTCTACCGATGACTTTCGTCATCCCTTGGCTTCGGTGTAGTGTTTTAGCCCCGGACATTTTCGGCGCAGAACCTCTCGACTAGTGAGCTATTACGCACTCTTTTAATGTATGGCTGCTTCTAAGCCAACATCCTAGTTGTCTATGAAATCCTACATCCTTTTCCACTTAACACTCACTTTGGGACCTTAGCCGTAGATCTGGGCTCTTTCCCTTTTGACTACCCAACTTATCTCGTGTAGTCTGACTCCTAATCATCATCTGTATGGCATTCGCAGTTTGATATTCATTGGTAAGCTTTGACGCCCCCGCAAAAATTCAGTGCTCTACCTCCATCAGACTAAATTAAGGCTAGTCCTAAAACTATTTCGAGGAGAACCAGCTATCTCCGGGTTCGATTGGAATTTCTCCCCTATCCACACCTCATCCCCACCCTTTTCAACGGATGTGGGTTCGGTCCTCCATAAACTTTTACGTTGACTTCAACCTGGACATGGATAGATCACCCGGTTTCGGGTCTGCATTCACTGACTTCTTCGCCCTATTAAGACTTGATCTCTCTTCGGCTTCGCACCTGTAGTGCTTAACCTTGCCAGTACATGCAACTCGCCGGACCGTTCTACAAAAAGTACGCGGTTCACCTTGCGGTGTTCCACAGCTTGTAAACATAGGGTTTCAGGTTCTCTTTCACTCCCCTCCCGGGGTCCTTTTCACCTTTCCTTCACAGTACTATGCACTATCGGTCACTAAGTAGTATTTAGCCTTGGGGGGTGGTCCCCCCGACTTCCCACAAGGTTTCTCGTGTCTTATGGTACTTTGGATACTGCTTGTCTCGACTTGTTTTCCCATACACGGCTCTCACGTTCTTTGGCAGGTCTTTCCATATCCCTTCCGGTAACAAGTTTTTGACTTTGTTGCAGTCCATAACCCCATCGTGCTCGCACAATGGTTTAGGCTCTTTCGGTTTCGCTCGCCACTACTCCCAAAATCGATTTTTCTTTCTCTTCCTCCGGCTACTTAGATGTTTCAGTTCACCGGGTTCCCTTCCATGGACTATTTTATTCACCCATGGATACTTAAGGTCTACTTAAGTGGGTTTCCCCATTCAGACATCTGCGGGTCACTGGATATTTGCTCCTGACCGCAGCTTTTCGCAGCTTATCACGTCTTTCATCGGCTCTTAGTGCCTAGGCATCCACCCTACGCTCTTTATGTTTAACCAACTCCTTTACTCTGCGGTGAGTAAAGTTCTCGATACTAGCGTGTATCTGTTGGTCTTCGGTTTGTTGTTTTTATTCGGATGAACTACTTTCGTAATTCATCACCTCGGATGTCTAAGATATTTGCTTAACTTTCGTTAAGACAAACTTCTTATTGATTGATATGCAATTTTCAAGGTACGATCTTGACTATGTATTCTATAGTCATCAAAATACTCGATCCTTCGATCAAATCCTTTGATGACTATAAAAGTCATCTCTTATAAAATTTGGCATCCACCTACTCTCCCATATCGTCTCCAATATAGTACCATCGGCCGTCAAAGGCTTAACCGTCGTGTTCGGGATGTGTACGGGTGTTTCCCTAAGACGCATCGACACCAAAAATATATTTTTTTCTTCCTCTTAATTAAAGACTAAACAGTACTCACAACCCCTACTTTCTTCCTTAGAAAGGAGGTGATCCAGCCGCACCTTCCGATACGGCTACCTTGTTACGACTTCACCCCAGTCATCCGCCCTGCCTTCGGCAGCTCCTCCCTTGCGGTTAGGTCACTGACTTCGGGCATTGCTGACTCCCATGGTGTGACGGGCGGTGTGTACAAGACCCGGGAACGTATTCACCGCAGCATGCTGATCTGCGATTACTAGCGATTCCGGCTTCATGCAGGCGAGTTGCAGCCTGCAATCCGAACTGAGACGTTATTTTTGAGATTTGCTTAAGCTCGCACTCTTGCTTCTCTTTGTTTGCGCCATTGTAGCACGTGTGTAGCCCAAATCATAAGGGGCATGATGATTTGACGTCATCCCCATCTTCCTCCGGATTATCTCCGTCTGTCTCCTTAGAGTCCCCATCTTACTGCTGGCTACTAAGGACAAGGGTTGCGCTCGTTGCGGGACTTAACCCAACATCTCACGACACGAGCTGACGACAACCATGCACCACCTGTGTCCGTTGTCCCGAGGGAAATACCCCGTTACGGGTACGTCAACGGCATGTCAAGACTTGGTAAGGTTCTTCGCGTTGCTTCGAATTAAACCACATGCTCCACCGCTTGTGCGGGTCCCCGTCAATTCCTTTGAGTTTCATTCTTGCGAACGTACTCCCAGGTGGAATACTTATTGCGTTTGCGACGGCACCGAAAGGGTCATCCCTCCCGACACCTAGTATTCATCGTTTACTGCGTGGACTACCAGGGTATCTAATCCTGTTTGCTACCCACGCCTTCGAGCCTCAACGTCAGTTATCTTCCAGTAAGCCGCCTTCGCCTCCGGTGTTCCTCCCAATATCTACGCATTTCACCGCTACACTGGGAATTCCGCTTACCCCTCCGACACTCCAGCTTATAAGTTTCCAAAGCAACTCCGCAGTTGAGCTGCGGGATTTCACTTCAGACTTTATATGCCGTCTACGCTCCCTTTACACCCAGTAAATCCGGATAACGCTTGCCCCCTACGTATTACCGCGGCTGCTGGCACGTAGTTAGCCGGGGCTTCTTCCTTAACGGCTTGTCATTTTCTCCCGTTATCGATAGAGCTTTACATACCGAAATACTTCTTCACTCACGCGGCGTCGCTGGATCAGGGTTGCCCCCATTGTCCAATATTCCCCACTGCTGCCTCCCGTAGGAGTTTGGGCCGTGTCTCAGTCCCAATGTGGCCGGTCATCCTCTCAGATCGGCTACCGATCGTCGGCTTGGTGAGCCTCTACCTCACCAACTACCTAATCAGACGCGGGTCCATCTTATACTGATAAATCTTTCAAATATCTCACATGCGTGAAATATTTTTATACGGTATTAGCAGAAGTTTCCCTCTGTTATCCCCTTGTATAAGGCAGGTTACCCACGCGTTACTCACCCGTCCGCCACTAAGTTTATACTTCCGTTGTCCGAAGACTCCTTCTACATAAACTCCGTTCGACTTGCATGTGTTAAGCACGCCGCCAGCGTTCATCCTGAGCCAGGATCAAACTCTCATGTTAAAAGTTTTTCCTTGACCAAAATTACACCAGCAATTTTGTTTCCGAAATTTTTTCTGTTTTTAAAGGTTTTCATTCCTTGAAATTCTCTTTTGAATCATCATCATGATAATTCTCTCTTTAGAATTTTCAGGGTTGTGTGTACTGTTTAATCTTTAATTTTCAAGGTTCTTGTTTTTTTTGTTTTTCTCTGTCTTGCGACAGCTCAGATATATTATCACGGGTATTATTCTTTGTCAACAGATTTTTTTCAATTTTTTTATTTATTTTTTTTATTTTTTTATTTTTTTGAATTGAATAAGTTTCTTAATACATATAACTATATATGTGATTTTTTTCTGCTACACTCTACACTACATATAGTCTTTATTATATGTTAACGACTTGCTCTTTAGTATGTAAAATTATTGTATTTTTAATTTGATCTTTAAATCTTTTGCTGTCTCTTAGCGATATTTCATAGTAATGTCTTTTATCATCTTCCTCAAAAAGGTATGTGATATATTATAACTTTATTTGCTTTTTATAACATTTTCCAATATTGCTCTTCCGTTCTTATTATTAAAAAAATAGGTGTCACGAATACCGCATCTATATTTTCATTCTCAAGGTTTTTAATAAAAAATTCCTCCCGATAGTCACCGTCAGCTATAAAAAGTACTGATTTATTCTCTCCTTTCAGTATATAGCAAATATTAGTTATATCTTTATAAATTTCTCCAAGGTGCGGTGTGTAAAAAGCACTGATTTCTATCTTCCCTACTTTAAGATTTTTTTTTTGATCTTTCTCAATGATGTTGCATTTTATATCGCTGTCTTTAATACAATTTATCAGATCTTTTCTTTTTATTTATTTTTATCAGATGAGAAGATTTCTCTTACGTCATTGTTTTTTTTATAAGACATAACTTCTTTCAATGTGAAATGATCCGTATGAAAGTGTGATATAAGTATATTATGTACATTTGAGTATTTTCCTACTCCGTGAAGCATATCCCAGCATATATTTTTAGGCAGTTTGCTAAACTCATGATAGTTATTATAATGTAAGGCATCAATTAAGAAACGTTCATCATCTATCTCTATATATAATCCCGCATTTGCCAAAAGTGTAATTTTCACTTTTTTCTCCTTGTATTTATTACTTTTTTTAATCTTACCTTAAGTTTATCAATACTTTTATTAATATATAGTAAACCCTTTTTTAATATAAAATAGGGAGATGCCACTTGATATTATTCAATGATCTCTTGGCACCCCCCTTAATTTAAAACCTTATCTTTTCTTATTAGGTATGTGTATAGCTATACCCTCTGATGAAAGTACTGCCTCTCTTACAGCCTCTGTAAGAGTAGGATGTGCATGTATTGTCTCAATTACATCTTCCGCTGTCGCTTCCATTCCTATCATAAGAGCGGCTTCTCCTATCAGATCCGTAGCCCTTGGTCCGAAAATATGTACTCCGAGTATCTCGTTGTATTCTTTGCCTTTAATGACCTTGACCACACCTTGACCACCGTTGGCGATCAAAGCCTTAGCGTTGGCTACAAGCGGGAACCTCCCAACTTCATAGTCTTTATTTTGCTCTTTAGCCTGCTCTTCGGTGAGTCCTACTCCGGCAAATTCAGGATCGGTGTATACGCAAGACGGACTTGTAACGCCGTTGAACTTCTTACTTGCACCCATGATATTTTCCGCCGCAACTTCTCCCTGTGCTGAGGCAACATGAGCAAGCATGACCTTTCCAAGGCAGTCTCCTATGGCATATATACCCTCAACATTGGTTTCCATCTTGTCATTTACCGAAATTCTTCCTCTGTCGTTGTCTATACCTGCCGCTGCAAGGTCAAGTGACTCTGTAAAGGTTCTTCTGCCTACCGCAACCAGTACTTTTTCAGCTTCGAAGCTTTTATTGCCTTGAGCGGTTTCCACATTGACTTTAGCTCCTGAGGAAGTATTTTCCACTGATAAAACTTTTGTCCCCGTAAGTATTTCTATATTTTTTTCCTGCATGGACTTTTCCAACATTTTGCTAAGTTCACCGTCCATTAGAGGAAGTATCTTGGGCAGTGCCTCTACTATGGTCACCTTTGTTCCGAATGCACTATAGGCTGTTGCCATCTCTATACCGATAACTCCGCCGCCTATTACAAGCATACTTTTAGGTACTTTATCAAGTTCCAAAGCTGCCGTAGAGTCTATGCATGCGGGACATTCTTTAACGCCCGGTATAGGTGGAATAGCAGGCACTGAACCGCTGGCTATTATAAGCTTATCAAATGTTAATTTTTCTTCACTATTGTCTTTTTTAACTATTTTTAAGCTATGCTTATCTAAAAAGCTTGCACTACCCTCTATAAGCTTTATCTTATTAGCTTTAACCAGACCGCCTACACCTTTTACGAGCTGTGAGGATATATTTTTACGTTTTTCCTGAACCTTGTCCCAATTGATACTTGAACTGTCTGTCTTAACACCGAGCTCCTGTGCTTCACCCAGATTAGTGATAACTTCCGCACAATGGAGCAAAACTTTTGTAGGTATACAACCGACATTAAGACAGGTACCTCCGAGTTTATCCTTTTCTATAAGAGTAACATCTGCTCCCAGCTGTGCAAGCCTTATAGCTGCTACATATCCTCCCGGACCGGCTCCTATTACAACCACTTTTTGTGCCATTATTCTTCCTCCTACTTTATAAAAGTATCTCCATCGGATTTTCAAGCAGCTTCTTGATCTCCTGCTGGAACTTTGCAGCTACAGCTCCATCAAGTAGCCTGTGGTCATAAGTCAGAGAGATTTTCATTTTCTTCTTTTGTACTACGACTCCATCTTCAAGTGCAAGTTCATCTTCTACAGAACATACTCCCAGAATTGCCGCATCAGGTTGATTTATAATAGGTGTAAATGACTCAACGCCAAACATCCCAAGGTTTGATACGGTAAATGTCGATCCCTTATACTCATCCATATCAAGCTTGTTCTCTCTCGCTCTTAATGCCAGATCCTTAGCCTTTGAGGAAAGAGCTTCAAGACTTAATTTGTCTGCATCATTTATAACAGGCACTATAAGTCCTGTGTCGGTAGATACTGCCATACCTATATTTACATTGCTGTTTTGGAATATTTGTCCGTCGATCAGGCTTACCATTATATGAGGATTCTTAGCTAATGCCTTAGCGACCGCTTTAAGGACAAAATCATTGATAGAAAATTTCTTTTCTTCTCTTGTCTCATTGATAGACTTTCTGAACTCAATAAGCTTAGTCACATCTATCTTCATATTCTGAGTAACAGGCGGTATCTCAAGGTGAGACTGAAGCATCCTCTCGGCTACTACCTTTCTCATACCCTTAAGCACTGTTCCACCCTCTTTTTTAACTTCCTGCACTATCTGAACAGGTGCTTTTTCTTCCTTTACTACCACTTTATCTTTGGCATCCAACACATCTTGCTGTATTATACGTCCTCCGGGACCGCTTCCCGCAAGTGATGTATAGTCAATCCCCATCTTTTCAGCGGTTTTTTTAGCCAAAGGTGATATCTTTACTCTTCCTCCCGCACTTGTTACCGAAGCAAGCGTTTCGGATTTTACGGCAACTTCCCTGCTGCTTTCTTGCACTTTGCTCTCTTCAATGGGGTCTGCCGGTTTTGATCCCGTATCCACCTGCTCACCCTCTTCACCAATTATAGCTATTACTCCTTGTACCGGAACGTCTTCACCCTCAGCCGCAATAAGTTTTAATACTACTCCGTCAAACTCACTTTCTATTTCTGAAGTGATCTTATCGGTTGCTATCTCCAAAAGGATCTCTCCCTTGGCAACCTTATCACCCTCTTTTTTATGCCATGTTTCAATAGTGCCTTCTTCCATAGTCAAGCCTAATTGAGGCATTTTTACTTCCTGTGCCAAAACGATCGCCTCCTTATTTATTTAATGCTTTTTCACGCCTGCTACGATGTCATCTACTTGAGGGAATACAGCATCCTCAAGACTCGGACTGAACGGAGATACAACATTGGCTCCGGCTACTCTAAGTACCGGTGAGTCAAGTTCGTCAAAGAGCTCTTCCATTATTTGCGCACTTATTTCAGCACCGAAACCAAGACGTTTAACATCTTCTTCTACTATAACTACGTTATGAGTCTTGCTAACAGACTCCTTGATCAGATCAAAATCAAGCGGAACCAACGTTCTAAGGTCAAGTACCTCTACATCTATTCCCTCTTCCTTAAGTTTATCCGCAGCCTCCAAAGAGAAATTGACCTGTCTGCTCCATGTGATGACAGTTACATCTTTACCCTCTTTTTTGATCTCTCCTTTTCCGAGAGGTATGATATATTCTTCATCGGGCACTTCATCTTTCTTTGCATATAAAAGCTTATGCTCCAAAAAGATAACAGGATCGTTATCACGAACCGCAGCCTTTATAAGTCCCTTTGCATCCTTTGGTGTACACGGACACACTACCTTAAGTCCCGGAATATGTGCAAATAAAGCTTCTAGACATTGTGAGTGCTGACCGGCATTTCTTCTGCCCGCTCCAAAAGGTGCTCTGATCACCATAGGCACATTTACCTGTCCGCCTGTCATATATCTGATCTTAGCCGCCTGATTCATAACCGGATCCAGACACACGCTTATAAAGTCATTGTACATAAGCTCTACCACTGGTCTTAAGCCTCTCATGGCAGCACCAACCGCAAGTCCTGTAAATCCGGATTCGGATATCGGTGTGTCCCAAACTCTTTTAGGACCAAATTCATCAAGAAATCCTTTTGTTACAGCGAAGGTTCCGTTCATTACACCTATATCTTCACCTATACATATAACATTTTCATCCTTCAGCATCTCTTCATGTAAACCTTCTCTGATTGCTGAACTTAAACTGATTTTACTCATCGAAGAACACTCCTTTCATTATCCATTGAATATACATCTGTCAATGCTTCCTTAGGATCCGGATAAGAAGACTTATCCGCAAATTCTACTGCGTCCTCGATTTCTTTATCTATCATTGATTTTACCTTATCAACCTCTTCTTCAGTCGCAATACCCTCATTTAACATGTAATTTCTAATGTATAGTATAGGATCTTTTTCCTGTGCCTCTACCAGGTACTCCTTCGGACGATAGTTTGCAGGGTCTCCGCAATAATGTCCCTCCCAACGATATACCAAAACCTCTATAAGATAAGGTCCTTTACCGCTTCTTGCATGTTCTACAGCCGTCTTGGCAGCCTCATATACTTCTAAAACATTTCTTCCGTCAATAGTGATGCCCGGGATATCATATGCCTTGGCTCTGACTGAAATGGTATCCGTATTTATAACACGATGAATATCTGTTGAAACTCCGTATTGGTTGTTTTCACATATATATACTATAGGTAAATGCCATGCCGCCGCCATATTGATAGCTTCATGGAAAGTACCCTGGTTTGATGCCGCATCTCCGAAGAAACACATGGTCACTTCATCCTTACCCTTTATGTAAGATGCAAGTGCGGAACCTGTAGCTATAGGAATACCCGCACCGACTATTCCGTTAGCTCCGAGGATACCTAGGCTTGTGTCAACTATGTGCATTGAACCTCCCTTACCTTTACAATATCCCGTCTCCTTACCGAAAAGTTCCGCCATCATTATATCGGTCTTACCGCCCTTAGCTATACTGTGTCCGTGTCCTCTATGTGTAGTTGTGATAAAGTCCCTATCTTCAAGAGCCTGTGCACAACCTACCATAGAACCCTCCTGTCCTATACTAAGATGTATATTTCCCGCAAGCATACCCTTTGTGAAGCATTCTTTTGCTCTTAATTCGAATTGTCGAATCCTATACATGTCTTCATAAAGCTTCAGTAAGAACTCTTTTGAGTATTGTTCTTTTTCTGCCAATTTAATCACACTCCTTTTTATTGATTCTATAGTTGTGTAGGGTGGAAAATAGGAACTTCAAGATCGGGATCCATTTCTCTGCCCATATGAATACCTTCAAATTCGGCTATGACCATATCTACCGTTAATAATACCTTATTGCCCTCTATCAAATGTCCGCCGTAAGCTGTACCGTTCTTATCACTGAATGCACAGTGTACATGCAATAATATATCATCTTTATTATGGCATATAAGTCCTGAAGCACTGACAAGCTCTATAGGACCTTCAAGTATTATAGGATCGCTGTAGCCATAGCCTGCCTTTTTATGAGGAAGTTCCACCGGATCAAAAAATCTTGCTCCGTTAAGACTCCCTATACCTGTAAGAATACAACCGTTTTTAATGTTCTTCTCTTCGCATACTTTTTGTATACCGAGAAGCAGATCCTCTCCCGGTTGCATACGAAAGGCAACTGTTCTTATTATTTTTCCACTTGCCATCTCAATCATTATCTTTTCCTCCTTAGCCGTCCATAGTTACTCCGCCGTCCACATCACTGATCTCACCTGTTACAAAACTTGCAAGATCTGATGCATAAAAGAGAATGACATTAGCAATCTCCTTAGGATCAGCCCCTCTTTTTAGCGGAATAGTTGACAGTATTTTTTCTTTCTTGGCATCATCCATAAGTGCAGTCATAGGTGTTAATGTATAGCTCGGACATACCGCATTGCAGGCAACCCCGTATGCCGCACCCTCTCTTGCAACGGCTTTGGTAAGCCCTATCACTCCCGCCTTTGAAGCGGCATAGGCACTCGTTCCGAGTAGTCCTCCGCCTCTTTTAGCCGCAACAGAAGCAATATTGACTATTCTTCCCTTGCCGGCTGCCTTCATCTTTGCAAAAACCGCATGTGTCATTGCGTAGACTGAGGTCAGGTTGATTGCTATTACCTTATCCCACTCTTTTTGGTCGATTTCTTCAAAAGGCTTGTACTTACGATCCCCGCATTATTGATTATAACGTCAACATTTCCAAGATCTTCATATACCTTTTCTACGGTACTTGATATCTCTTCGGTATCCATCAGATTCACCTTGTATACGGAAACCTTATCTTTACCAAGCTCTTCCTGAACCTTCTTTTCGCTCTCTTCGTTTATATCGAAGATGACCGCATGACCGCCTCCCGCAACTATGCCTTGAACAACAGCCTTGCCGATACCGCTTGCACCGCCGGTCACAATAACATTTTTATTGCTAAAATCCATCACTATTACCACCTCCTTATATTTTTTATATAAATAAAATTATTACTTAACTTGCATAATATTCGGTAACAATAAAGTTACTTGAGGCACGTAAGTAATCAAAAACAGTATCACTAAAGATGCCACGATAAACGGCATGACCGCCTTTGATATAGTCTTTAAGTCTATTCCGGCTATTCCCGCACCTACATATAAGTTGACTCCCATCGGAGGAGTTACCATTCCTATCGCAAGGTTCATGGTCATAAACACTCCCAGTGCGACAAGGTCATAACCCAAAGCCTGTGCTACCGGCAATATAATAGGTACAAATATGTACATAGCTGAGTTTGCATCAATAAAGCATCCTGCTATAAGCAATATAATATTGACTATTAATAAGAATACGAACTTATTACTTGAAATTGCCATAAGTAATGAAGATGTCTGATTTGCAATTCCTTCCGTTGCACAAAGCCATGAGAAAAGGCTCGCACAGGCTACTATGATCATAATTACAGCTGATTGAACTCCTGAATCTACCAGGATTTCAAAAAGCTGTCTGATCTTAATGGTCCTGTATATAAATAATCCTACAAGCAGACCGTATACAGCAGCTACAGCAGCCGACTCGGTAGGTGTAAATACCCCTGAATAAATCCCTCCGAGTATTATAATAGGCATCATAAGTCCCCAGAAAGCATCTTTAAATGCATCCCACTTTTCTTTACCGCTTGCCTTTTCCATCTTTACAAGCTCTTTATTTTTAAGCATGATAAGACTCGCAACTACCAAAGCAAGACCCATAAGTATTCCCGGAACTATTCCGGCGATAAACATCTTACCTATAGATACTCCGGATATCGCACCGTAAACTACATAACAGATACTTGGAGGGATAATAACTCCTATCGAACCCGAGGTTGCCATAAGACCGCTTGAAAATCCCTTGCCGTATCCTGCATTGACCATAGCAGGTATAAGAACCACACCGAGTGCCGCAACTGTTGCGGGACCTGAACCTGAAATAGCCGCAAAGAAACATGAAGTGATTATACAAACTATTGCAAGACCGCCTTTTTGATGTCCTACCATCTTGTTGGCGAATTTGATCAGTTTATCTGAGATCTGTGCCTTTTCCATAATATTTCCCGCAAGTATGAAAAAGGAATTGCAAGAAGTGTAAACTTACCTATATTGGCATACATCTGATTCGGAAGCAAAGACATCTGTACGCCCGAATAAAACATGGTAATAACTGAGGCAAATCCCAAACATATAGCTATAGGAACATTTATTACAAGTAAAATAACAAAAAATAAAAACAGTATCGCAGCCGGACTCATCTTATTCTCCCTTCTCTTCTTTCTTTTCTTCTTTCTTCTTCAATGCTTCTATCATTCTGCCGATATATCTAAAAGAAATGAACAAAGCTCCTACAGGAATAGATAATCCGTATATCCACTCGGGAAGACCCAGTGCCGGTGTAGTCATGCCGGACCTAAACTCCTGAGTTACCATACCGACTCCGTTGTATAATACCAATGCAAAGAATATAAGACATATCACCTCACCTATCAACTCCACTATTTTTGCTGACTTAGGTGATAGTTTTTCTGTCAATCCCGAAAATCCCATATGTTGGTTTCTCTTTGCCGCCATAGCCGTTCCTACCAAAGTTGCAACTATGAACAGTATGATAGTGATTTCTTCTACAAATGAGAATGAAGAATGAAATAATTTTCTTGCTATAACATTACCTGCAGTAAGTAATGTCATGATTCCCATACATATCGCAATAATTATTTCTTCCGGTGTGTATTTCCTTTTCATTAAATCCCCTTTCCTTACTCATATGACTCTAAATATAAAGGCTCTTCATTTTAGTGTAATGAAGAGCCTTTATTATATTATTTATTATCTAAATTTATTAATCAGGTCTGCTCCATACTCTTGCTCGTATCCTTGATACAATGGTTCTACAGCCGTCTTGAAGGATTCTATATCTATGTCTTTAAGTTCGGTTATCTGCATACCACCTTGTTCAAACTTCTCCAGTTGCTCTTTTGCCAACTCACGAACTAACTGTCTTTGATATGCCATAGCATCTTTTGCTGCTGAACGGATTATTTCCTGGTCTTCAGGTGAAAGACTCTCAAACTTTGTCTTGTTAAATCCGAGTATAAGCATATCATAACTATAATCCCACATACTCATATACTTTTGAACTGTATTTATCTGATTGCTGTCTATAACATCAAGAGGGTTTTCCTGTCCGTCTATGGCACCTTGCTGTAATGAAGTAAATACTTCCGCAAAGTTCATGGAGATAGGGTCTGCACCTAATGATTTAAAGAGATCCACGTACATCTTCATTCCCGGTACTCTTATCTTCATACCCTTAAGATCATCAACTTTGGTGATAGGTTGCTTGTTATTTGTGATCTCTCTGAATCCGCTTTCTCCGAATCCTAAACCTATTATATTCTTCTCAAGCAATATTTCGTTGATTGCTTCTCCCGCCTCACCGTCAAGCTTCTCATCAGCCTGTGCCTCGGATGTGATAAGGAAAGGAAGACTCGGTACGCTGAAACGTGGATCAAGCACTGAATATATAATGTTTGAGTGAATGCTTATGTCTGTAGCTCCTGTACTAAGCTGCTCAACACCCTTAGCCTGATTTCCTCCGGAAAGTTGCTCATTGGCAACTACCTGAATCTCAATTCTTCCCTCACTCTTTTCTTTAACTTCATCAGCGAACTTCTTAGCCGCCTGACCCCAAGTTGAAGTGTCTGAGATAGTGATACTCATCTTAAGTTGCACTTTCTTACCTGATTGGTTTCCTCCTCCGCAAGCAGTTAATGATAAAGCCATCACTGCCGCCATTCCCAATGCTAACAATCTTTTTTTCATTTTACACGCTACCTTTCATTGAAATATAACTTTTGTTACAATACTTTAAAAGATCAGTCCTTACTTGAGGTCATACCCCTTCATACTCACCCTTTTATACTATTGATAATATCTCACAGCAAATACTCCCTTAAAAAGTTAAGTTCATAATAGATACAGGATTTTCTATTGTCAAGAACAAACGAGAACATCCTTTATGCATTAAAATAATATTATATATCACTAAATTATATGCATTTTGTATAAAAAAATAAAAAAACTCCTTATTTCAACAAAAAAATAGGAATATAACCATAAAAACAAAAAAATCAATGACTAAATTATTTTTCATTGATATCGATCATATTTTCGTTTATTTTTTTGCATAATTTTCTCAATTTTTTTATGATAATATTTTAAATATTCCTTCTTTTTGAAATTAATATACTATAGGATTTGTATTTTTGACTATTTTATATGACTTAAGGATTTGCTGAAAAATATTCTTACACTTATTCATACTTTTATAAATTACTTTTATATTAGTTCCTAAATACAAAATAAAAATAAGACTCTTATATCAGATACGATATAAGAATCTTATTAACTGAAATATTATTATTTGATTTAGAATATTCCTAAGAATGCTCCTACCAGACCTATAGCCAAAAGTAAGCAGATACAAGCCACAGGTGTCCAGCCTTTTTTCTTTAACAAATAAAAAAGAAGTAAGGTGATCGTAAGAGGTATAAGCTTTGGAAGCACACCGTCAAGGATATCCTGAATAACTATCGGCTTCTCACCGTTTGCTATTTCAAGTGCTATAGTAGTTCCTCCGTAGTTAGATGTAAGAGCACCTACTATAAAAACTCCGAGCATTGAAGCCGCACGTGTGAATTCCTTTGCATTTGCCGTTAAAAGTTCTATTGCCTTGGTTCCCAAACTGTAAGACCAGCTCATAAGGAAAAATCTTATACCGAATTGTACCACGTTGAATATCAAAAGGAACAGTATCGGTCCCAATATAGATCCGTTTATTGCCATGTTAGCCGTTATACCTGCTGTAATAGGCACAAGAGTGAACCAGAATATGGCATCACCGATTCCTCCCAGAGGTCCCATTGCCGCAACACGCACCGCACGTATCGTATTGATATCGGCTTTTTGTTGCTCAAGTGATAATATTATACCCATAACAAAAGTTACAAGGAAAGGGTGAGTATTGAAGAATTCAAGGTTGTGACCCATAGATATCTTTAGGTCTTCCTTATCTTCATGTATCTTTTCAAGTCCCGGAAGTATTGAATATAACCAACCGGCTGCCTGCATTCTTTCATAGTTAAAAGATGCCTGTAGGTTCATAGAACGCCATACCATCTTGTTAAGTGTTTTTTGATCAAGAGGTTTAGCAGGAGTAAGATTATTATATTGTGTTGCATTAGATGCCATCTTCTTCACCTCCTTGTGTATTGGATGAGGTATTTCCTGCTGCTGCCTTTATAGCTACACGTGTCTGGAAATCTCCGAGTGCTACAGCTACACCGAGGAATGCTATAAGTATAAGCGCTGAACCGCTAAGTTCAGGTATGTAGCCTATAATTGTAGCAATCGCAAATCCCGCAAAGTAAATTCCCCAAAATTCATTTGAAAGCATGATCCTAAGAAGTATAGCAAATCCTACAAATCTCATCATACCTCCGGCTGCTTTAAGTCCGTTCATAAGCCACACATATTGTTCCGACAACTCAACTAGTCTTAGACCGAGAGCCTTACCTCCGTAAAGACCCGCAACACAGACTATACCGAATAATACACCGTGTATACACATAGCTATATAATTAATACAGGTTATACCAAAGATATCAGCATTTTCTGCCATCTTATCTGCAACTGACATCATTGCAGACATTGCCGTAAAGAGCAATGTGATCATATATTGACCGATAAGCGCAAAAGGTACAGCAAGACCTACCGCAGTCTCAACATCAACCTTTGCCGATATGGCAAATACTGTTGCCATAATACCGCCTATAACCGCATTTGGCGGCTGTGCTCCACCTACAGGCATGTTGCCTATAGTCATAAGCTGATAAGTCCCGCCTACCACAAGTCCGGTCCTAAGATCGCCCAAGATAGCACCTATGACCGCTCCCGTAACTATCGGCTGGTACAGAGATTCCAATAAGTTTAATTGATCAATAGCAACTATAAATGTTACAACAAAAACCAATGTAACTTGAAGTGCTGAAAATCCCATATTTATTCACATCCAATTAGTTTATTTATTTGAAAAGTTTTTCAATATTATCACTCGGCTCGGAAGGAACTCTTTTTATCTCAAGCTCAACTCCAAGTTCTCTTAATTTCTTAAAAGCTTCCACATCTTTATCATCGACTGCAACCGATACCGCAACCTGTCTTTTACCTTCCGACATATGCATATTTCCTATATTTACTTTCTTGATAGGAACACCGCCTTCGACAAGTTTAAGTACATCCTCCGGTGTCTCACAAACTATAAATATAAGTTGTCTGTCCGCTGCCTGATGAATATTATTAATGGTTTTTTCCAATGACCAGTATCTCATAGATGCATAACACGGAGCAGCCATATCCATAAGTCCTTGGCGAAGAGTATCCTTTTCCACCTCATCATTAGCAACTAAATAATATTAGCTCCTATGCTTCCACACCATTGTGCTGCTACCTGACCATGTACAAGTCTGTTGTCAATTCTCGTTAAAAGTATATTTGGCATACCTTAACCTCCTCATAAATCATTAACCACTTAATTATAATATTATATATTATCTTAATTATTTTGTATTTGCTATTTTTAATTATTAACTAATTTATTTTTGTCTTATTAAATATTTTGATTTATATCTTTTTATAAAGTATGCTTTTACTTTTTTCAAAATTACTTCTCTTCTTTTTCATATTCTTAACCTAGATGCGACAAAGTATTATAGCATTAACACCCGTAAGCACAGACGCTGTGATATATATCCATACTGTCAATATGAAATACACCTTACATTATATACCATCCTCTGCCAAATCGTCTTCATGTACTTTGAATTCAAGTATTTTAACCTGACTTTTTCCGACATCTACCAATGCATTTGCCATATCCCTAGCATCATCATATATATTCATAAGCATAAAAGCTTCTACCAACATAGGCAAGTTAGTACCTGCAACTATCTCTATATCCTTATCCGGATACTTGTACTTAAGCTCCGCTACTGTCTTAAACGGTGAACCTCCGGCTATATCTGAAAATACAACTATTGAACTCAAATCTTTTAAAATATCGAGTGCCGCTTTTAGGTTATTCTGAAATTCATGAATATTATGTTGAGGTTCAAAATCTATAGCCAATATATACTTATTCTTTCCTGCTATTAACTCAAGTGCGGAACAAAGACCTTTTGCAAAATCACCATGACCCGTTACAATTAAAGCTATCATATTATCTCCCGATTATTCCAGATCATTTTATTATATTCTATTTTTATATTTAATACTATAGTTAATATAGTATTATAGCATATTCCCAAATAAGTCTACCTGCAATCGTAATATCATGCCTATACAATTCAATATATGCTGTTTAAGATAATAATTACTTCTATATCATGAACTCTAGGTAACGAATCATAGAACCTAAAGCCACTTTTTTTTATCAATGATTATTAATTTTCTATCTGAACTTTTTAGTTTTAACTTCATAAATATAGAATTTATTATAATTCTATTCTTTGTTTCTATCCATTATATTCTACAGTACAAAACGACCTTTATCATTATCTTTCATAATACACCATTATGACCTAAGTTTTATTTCATATCCTTTTTCTTTATTAAGTGCTTGCAGCTTTGCTAAGACAATATTATTATTAAAAGTAATAATCTTTAGGTTAAAAAATGCAAATTATTTTTTTTGCTGCACATATATAATTAACCTTGAATCAATTTTAAGGAGGTTTTATGCTGATACAAAGTAAAAAAGTATGGATAGCCGACCAGTTCGTTCCTGCCTGTATTGATATAAGGGACTCTAAAATATTCGGAATATATCCATACGGAGAACATCAAGAAGCCTTTGATTACAAAGATAAAAGGATAGTTCCCGGATTTATAGATATACACTGTCACGGAGCCTACGGTTTTGATACCAATGATGCGCATGAGGAAGGAATGAGAAACTGGGCTAAAAATATACCGTCCGAGGGTACTACAAGTTTTCTTGCCACTACCATAACCCAGAGTGAGGCTGTGCTGACCAAGGCTGTCGCCAATGCCGCCGCTGTTATAGAAAGCGAGTATGAAGGTGCCGAGATACTCGGTATACACTTCGAAGGTCCTTACCTCGATATGGTATACAAGGGAGCACAGCCCCCTGAACATATAGTAAAACCGAGTATTGAGCAATTCACGAGATTTCAGGAAGCCGCAAGGGGTCATATTATCTATATCACTATGGCTACAGAGCAGGATGATGATTTCGCACTCACCAAGTACCTTACCGATAACGGTGTGGTTGTAAGTATAGGGCATTCCGCTGCCACCTACGAACAGGCTGTTATGGCTTATGCTCACGGTGCCAATTCAATGACTCATGTATACAACGGTATGTCAGCCTTTACACATAGATCCAACAACCTTGTAGGTGCGGCTTTTCGTATCCGTACAATGTACGGAGAGATAATTTGCGACGGCAATCATTCCACACTTGCCGCACTCAATACATTCTTTATGTCTAAGGGACCCGATTATTCTATCATGATAAGTGATGCACTTATGGCAAAGGGTTCCGCTCCCGGAAGTAAATTCATCTTCGGAGGACATGAAATAGTTATATATGATGACGGAAGTGCCCATCTTACAGAAAGTAAGAGTCTTGCCGGTTCCACTCTAAACTTAACGAAGGACTTAGACTTCTGGTGGAAGAAGCCATGGTTCCTTTCAACTATGCTATCAACTCTTGTACCATAAATCCCGCAAGATGCCTTCGAGTGGACAACAGAAAGGGAAGTATAAGAAGGGGGCTTGATGCCGATCTTGTTGTACTTGACGATGATTATTCCGTGATACAAACTTACACCAGAGGAAAAATCAATCTTTAATTGATAAAGAAGTTATTATATGTAATAATCATACTTAATAAATATTCAATCAATATATTTTCAGGAGGATTTTATGCATCCATTAAAAGAAATGATCAAAAAAAGACTTCAGGATAAAAACTGCGGTATAGCTTCTTATTGCAGTGCCAACGAACTTGTGCTTGAAATGTCTCTAAGAAGAGCCAAGGAAACAGATACCCCGGTACTTATAGAAGCCACTGCCAACCAGGTAAATCAATTCGGCGGTTATACGGGTATGCTTCCAAAGATTTCTATGACCTGGTTATAAGTATGGCAAAAAAGATCGGTCTTAAAGAGGAGCATGTAATACTTGCCGGAGACCACCTGGGACCGCTTACCTGGCAGCACCTTAACGAAAAAGAAGCAATGGAGAATGCTACAGAACTTGTATACCAGTATGCAAAAGCCGGTTTTACTAAGATACACCTGGATACAAGCATGAAGGTAGCTGATGATAAAGAAGGACTTTTAAGCACCCAGGTAATTGCAAGAAGAGGTGCTCAGCTCTACAAAGCAGCCATAAAAGGATATGAAGAGCTTAAAGCGACTAAATCAGATGCGGTTAGACCCGTATTCATAATAGGAAGTGAAGTTCCGATTCCGGGTGGTGCGAGAGAAGTTGAAGATGGCTTACAGGTTACAAGAGTTGAAGACTTTAAAGACACTGTAACAACATACAGCAGAGTTTTTGATGAAGAAGGCGTGGGCTACGGCATGGACGATGTGATCGCTGTGGTAGTGCAACCGGGTGTTGAATTCGGAGATAATCAGGTATTCTTCTATGATCCCAAGGCTGCCGAGGCTTTGAGCAATTCATTGAAAGAATTCCCGGATCTTTGTTTTGAGGGACATTCAACCGATTATCAAAGTGCAAAATGCCTTAAGGAGATGGTATATGACGGAATCGGTATCTTAAAAGTCGGTCCCGCTCTTACATACGGTCTCAGAGAAGCGCTTTTTGCACTCAGCATGATAGAAAAAGAATTGGTACCTCAGAGTCAACAGGCTAACTTCATAGAAACTTTAGATAAGGTAATGCTTGAGAATCCGAAAAACTGGCAGAATCATTATCACGGCAATGATAATGAACTCAAACTTGCCAGAAAGTACAGTTTTTCCGACAGGACAAGATACTACATAGGGCAACCTGAAGTCGTTTATGCAATGAATAAGCTTTTTAATAACTTAAGAGAATACCCCATCCCTATGAATATGCTGCATCAATATATGCCTTTCTCCTACCTTAGAGTAAGAGACGGTATTATAAAGCTTGACCCAAGAGAGCTTGCTATGGACGGTATCTATCAATTCATGCAAGATTATGAATATGCTACAGGGATCATCAAGTAAAGTAAATACGACCTGTTCGTTGATTTTTTTCTAATGTGATTTGATATATTTGATGAATAAAACGACAAAATATTTTAAGATTCAAAATAAATATTCGAAGATCTCGTTGCATACATTCATTAAAAATAAACTTATAATTCAAAAACAGCTGTTTTTGAATTTGTTCTCTTACGAGAAAGGGCTTAGCCCTTACAAATAAAAACACCTCTGAGACACACCTCAGAGGTGTTTAAAAATCCGATTATTCAAAATAATTGTCAGGTCAACTCTTTAAGTTTGGCATGTATATCTTATATGGTATTAAAACAGATCGTTTAAACTTTCAGACATTGTTGGATGTGTAAATATGAAATTCCTTATATCCTCAGCCTTTATCCCATGATCGATCGCCAGTTTAATAAAATTGATCATCTCATGAGATTCTTCACAAAAACAAGCTGCCCCCAGTATCGTTCCGTCCGGCGAGGTTATCGCCTTAAGTAAACCGTCCGTTTTACGAAGAACTTTTGCCTTCGGAATAGCATTTACCGCTAAAGAATTTACTTTATATTCAATACCTGCCGCCCTAGCCTCTTTTTCACTCATGCCGACACGGGAAAAAGGAGGATCGATAAATACCGAATAAGAAAAAGCTCCTCTGTTATTGATAGATCGTTTACCTTCTCCCGACATGTCATCAAGTATTATTCTGCTGTCATCAAGTGAAATATAGGTAAATTGTAACTTTCCGCATACATCTCCAGCAGCCCATATATTTTTAACACTTGTTCTAAGATGTTCATCCGTCTCGACTGCCCCTCTTTCGCTAAGTTTTATTCCGGCATTATCACACCCCAGTCCGTCCGTATTGGGTCTGCGACCCGTAGCAAGAAGAATAGCCTCTGACTCTATCTTTTTACTTTCTTTATTACTTTCATAATAAAGAGTACCGTCATCTATCTTTGTTATCTTAGCTCCTGTAATAACATTTACACCTTTTGTATCCAGACTTGAGCGTATAGCTGAAACAATATCTTCATCTTCTCTCGGTAAGAATACTTCAGTGTCCTGGATAATGCTTACTTTACTTCCAAAATCAGCGTACATAAAAGCAAATTCCAGACCTATATATCCCCCTCCGACTATTGTAAGTGATTCGGGTAACTTCTCAAGATCCATGATAGTTTCTGAAAAATAAACCTTTTCACTTTTATCCGCACCCGGAATTTCAGGAATAACAGGTGTTGAGCCGGTGTTAATAACAAAACTGTCAGTTTCAATAATGATGCCCCCATCTTTCGTGGCAACACTTACATGGTGCTCATCCGTAAATGTTGCGGTACCGTCAATAACATCAACACCGGCTTGAACAAGCTTATCATAATTGGCTTTTCTAAGAGCTGATGTAAGTTTCCTTTTATCTTCTATCGTATTCTTATAATATTCCGAACTTGCATTGAAATCTGCTTTAGGTGAATTATGTGCATCGGTTATAAGTCGTTTTGAAGGTATACATCCCACATTGATACAGGTGCCCCCGTACATATTGGCATCTTTTTCAATAAGTGCCACACTTTTTCCGGCTTTTGAAAGCTTTGCTGCAAGTGTCTTTCCGGCTTTTCCAAATCCTATAACTATTAAATCATATTTTTTCTTCATACTCTCTCCTTTCAATTACTCAGGCAAACGCCTGTGAAACTTATGTATATATCTCTTAAGTTTATTATTAAGACTTTGGGCTTTGCTCAATTAAATTGCTTACTATATAATATAATGAAATTGTGTTATTTGTATGAAAAAAACTAATATTAAAATATTTTTTTAATTATTGGTTCAATATTTCTTTTTCATAATATAAATCTAATCCTACCATTTACAGATATATTAATTTTCAAATCAAGGCGATTATTATTAGCTTACTTTTCATTTTTACTTTGTCAGATATACTTTAAGACCTATCATTCATGCTTCCAATAAAAAAGACTGTATGGCGGCAGCATATATCCGTCCTGCAAGTAAACTTTTTCATCGCTTAAAAGATCTGTAGCTACTCCCGCAGCGGAGGAATTAAATCTTGCATAATACTCCGAACTGTCGGCATTTACCCCAACCCATATACGCTCCCCCTCAAATTCTCTCTCTAAAATAAGTTGTCTGTTTGTAAGCACAACACTTTTGTACTCTCCAAAAATCAAAGACTTATGCTCTTTGCGGATAAGTGCAAGTGAAGATATCAGTGTAGTAAGATCATTCCATTCCGGAGCTTTAATTTCGGGACGCAGGTCATCATCGCTGTTTTTATCCTTAACTCCCGTGATACCCCACTCACTTCCATAGTAAATGCAGGGAATACCCGGCATACCGAAAAGCAGAGCATAAACAAGAGGTAAATGTTTTTGCTCTTTTAATATACTTGCCACTCTGATAACATCATGATTATCCGCAAATGATAAAAGATGCTTTCCTTTATAGATAGCACTGCCTTCCTTTCCGAACTGGCGATTAAGTGAATGGGCTATCTCAAAAAGATTCATATCGTTAAAACTTGAATAAAGCCCCTTGTAACATTCGTAATTAGTGCAACTGTGAAGCATTTCATCATTTACTATCCTATTATAATCTCCGAATAAGACTTCTCCGAGCAGGAAAAAATCCTCCCCGACAGAATTCGAAAACTCTCTTAGCTTACGCATAAAAGATTCTTTCAAACAATATGCCACATCAAGTCTTAATCCGTCTATATTAAACTCTTCTATCCACATTTTTATGCAAGAAAAAAGATATTCGATTACATTAGGGTTTCAAGATTGAGCTTTACCAGTTCAAAATGCCCTTCCCAGCCCTCATACCACAGTCCGTCATTAAAACATGAATCACCTTCAAAACTTATATGAAACCAGTCCTTATAAATTGAATTTTCTCTGTTTTGCAATACATCTTGAAATGCAAAAAAACCTCTGCCGACATGATTGAATACTCCGTCTAAGACTACTCTTATTCCATTTTCTTTAAGTGTTTTACATACAAAAGCAAAATCTTCATTACTTCCAAGTCTAACGTCTATTTTTGTGTAATCTCTTGTATCATAACCGTGGCGGTCGGATTCAAATACCGGCGAAAAATAGATCGCATCTATATTTAATTTTTTAATATGAGGTATAATTTCAACTACTTTTCTTATCCTCGGAACAAGTTGCCCATCATTTTCTTTCGGTGCACCGCAAAATCCAAGAGGATATATTTGATAAAAAACACTGTTTGTTGCCCACATATCATAGTCTCCTTTTAAATAACTTTTTATTATTCTAAGCTTCGGTAAGACCTTTTATAAATTCTTCAAAGCTGTCACAAATAATATGTATACTATAATCGTCCTCCTGATCTACAAGTGAAAGCTTGGGTTCACCTATTTTTCCACACTCTCTATAATCAAGGAATATAATATGATGCCCACCCGAAATAGTATCAGCCACTGTTACACCGATATCCGGATAGCCCCATTCATTTAGCCAAAACTTACTTCCCATCTCGCCACACAAAGAGTATGGCTTGGTTTTATCAATACCATAGATGCCGGTAATATAAACCGCATATTCTCCATTACAAAAGAGTGTTGCAACCGGAATACCTCCATTGTGATGCTTTATCAATTCTATATATGAGGCAGGCAGCTTATATCCAAGCTCCTGTTCAATATCTTCTATCTCTTTATCTGTCGGAACTTTTCCTACATATTCTTTCAATGCATAATCACTTTCTTCCCAAAAACCATTCCAATCGAAATTTTCAAATACCTTCATATTTTCCCACACTTTAATTATTATTTTTTAGTATAGTGCTTATATAATTGCCCTTTTGTCTGTCGATACAGGCGGTTGCGTATGTCATCGGGGCTTTATAGACCTCACCTCTGAATGAAGGATCTGTCAAAACAGGCATGGAATAATATACATTCTTCTTATTTTTCAGATCGATAAACCATTTGCCCCCTATGTGTTTTCTGAATGTTTCACCTATATATACCGTCAGATAGTCAAGCATTTGCTTATCATCAATTAATTTTTGTATTTCATCGTAATTATTTAAGATCCATCCCTCCAAAGCGTCTAAGGATTCTATACTGTAGTCCAAATTCAGGTTTTCCTTTTGTGCAAATTCTCCCGTAAAGTAATCCATTTTAAAACCGATAAAAAATATCCATTCTTGAAAATCATCCTGTGTATAAGCCATTATTTTGATCCCCCATTTCAATTTTTAATTACTTATGATATGCTCAGCTTTTTATTCGCCGGTTTTTTCTTCGTAATAATTAATTGCCTTGCCGTGCACTTTTGCATACTCGATTTCAGATCTTGTACTCTCTCCTATATAACCTCCTTTATTGATCACATAGATTTCATCAGCCATATCTATCTTTCGTTTATGCATATCATCAAGCATTTCCTTTGTTTTTGTAAGAGTGCCTTCGTCCATACCGTCCCATACTTCATCGTCTCCGGAATGTCCGAAAAGTCCTACACTGATCACTATATGACCTTTAAGTGTCAGTTTTTTCTGTACTCCAATAAACTCTTTTTTAAAACGTGTACTGCCGCACAAGGTTATCACCTTATATTCTCCGACCATATTATTCTCCTGTTTTACTATATATCAAATTCAGTTCTTATATTTTTTTCAAAAAAATCAACATTATGTATAAAAGATCAAAATATTCAGATACTTTTTTTCATTTATATAATTTGAAAACCATCTGACTTTTTTTATATAATATATAAATCTTCATTTTATCTTCCTATGTTTATAAATATTTACGCCACAATATTTTTTTAAGTTTCATCCAAATATATCTCGATTTTTATGTAGTCTTTATTTTTTGCATAAGCAAATGACCTTGACTCTTTTATATAATCGAATATGCTTTCACTTATATCCTCGTCCCATGTAGATTCACTAAACAACTTATTCTCGTTATCAGGCTCATATAAAATATCTACATGAATCTGATAAAATTCCTCATCCTCATTGGAGCATTGCCTGACTAATGATATTTGGAACAACGGCTCTTTTGAATGAGAGGTAAATGTTCCCGTTTCAAATAAAATCATATCATCTTCGAGGGGTATGTCGCACATCTGCTCGAAAACCTTGACGATATCTTCAAGCTGCATATTATCCGTAATTCTCTCTTTTAAATAATCGATCAAATGATCCATAAGTTGCTCCTTCTTATTCAAAATTTATTATATTGCGCAAAGTCATTATATATACACCTGTAAAAAACGTAAGTCAACATATACTGCGATATTAATTGATTCTACATCTACTCTTTATTACACAGCTACGTTTACAGGGTCAAGATATCTGTAAATAATTGTTACATCAGATGTATTATACCATGTTTTAAACTGTTTTCTATAGTGGCTTCAAGTTCCTTATTTATAATTCATCCATGCCTTAGAAACAGCTTGTTTCAATTACATTTGCACTACTTTAATAAAAGTTGCTTTCACACATTACTTTATCACACATATTTAAGACCATAATTTTTATATTTTATGTTGGAAATTTATTGTTCAATATAACAAAAATAATGTTATAATATAACAGTATAATTTTTATAATAAAGAGGGGGTCCGCTATGGGCTTTTTTATATTTGCATCAGCTTTCGGATTTATTCTATTGCTCAGTGTTTTATTAACCATCTACATTTTTTTAAGACTCGTGATCTGCGTAGCTTTTGGAAAGCAAGTACCTATATGAATATACAAGATCGGACAGGGTTTTCAAGGTAGAGTACATATAGAATTTGACGATGTTACAGAACCTGCCGCACTATGGCATGTAATTATTTTTATATTGATCTGGATAGCGGATAATTATATTTATATTAATATAGAGTCCGATAAAATATATAATTTTAATACCGGACTTTATACCTGTCTCAAAGCACAATTTTTTATTGTTTTAGTAACTCTTTTAATTCACAGGGGGTTACAATTTGTTTTTGTGACTTTGATGCGTTCCGATAAACCTAAGAGGCTTTATTCAGCTGAAAATGCGGTCATAGCTTTAATATTCTTCAGCTGTTTTATACTGACTTTATTTATCTCTATGGTCGGCTTTCCCGCCAAGCCTGTCAGCGTACAACTGGACAAAAGTACTTTGACAATAGGTAAAACAAAGGCATCTGCTCTTCTTGCTGATGGATTTACTTTCGCAGATAAAAATGCGGATAGTGAGATATTAAATAAACGTGACGATCACTTTTATTACGGTGAATTCACAGAAATATTTTATGGCGGAAGATCCTACGGTTTTGTAAGTGTTACGCCTACATGGAAGGACTCGGATAAACTTGAAAATTGTGTTATTACATACTATGAGACACCGGAAGATAGCGAAGTTCTCTCAAGTATCAAATTCAATGATACCGATCTGTCAAAACTCAGTATTGAAGATTTCAGAAACAAACATTTGACGAATATTTTTTCACTTGATCCTTTTGATTATAAAGAGACAAGACAAGATACCTTCTATACTATAAGAATGCAAAACGCCGGATATGAACTCTGGACAAGTTACAGTATTCTTGCAAATTTCCACGCAGACGGTTCAATAGATTATTACGGTGTCAGAGCACAGCATTCTATATGGGAATGATCTTAAAAGACCGAGCTTGTGAAAATCTCTCTGTAAATAATGTTAAAAAAGGTCTTCTATGATAAAATATTTTATCATAAGGAGGCCTTTTATTATGGCAAGAGAAAAGAAACCGGTGCACAGAGTACAAATGACAGAAGGAAAGCGTAACATCATTCACCAACTTTTGGAAGAATACGATATTCAATCAGCAGAAGACATTCAAGACGCTCTAAAAGATCTTCTCGGTGGAACGATCAAAGAGATGATGGAAGCAGAGATGGATGAACATCTTGGATACGAAAAATCAGAGCGTTATAATAGCGATGATTATCGCAATGGTTATAAACGAAAAAGAGTAAACAGTCGTTATGGTTCTATGGAGATAGAGGTTCCTCAAGACAGAAAATCAACCTTTGAACCTCAAGTAGTAAAGAAACGTCAAAAAGATATTTCCGACATTGATCAAAAGATCATCTCCATGTATGCAAAGGGTATGACAACTCGTCAGATCTCAGAAACTATCGAAGATATTTACGGTTTTGAAACATCAGAAGGTTTTATATCTGATGTTACAGATAAGCTTTTACCACAGATCGAAGACTGGCAGAATCGACCTTTGGATGAGATCTATCCGATCCTCTATATAGATGCGATCCACTACTCAGTTCGTGACAACGGTATCATACGAAAGCTAGCTGCTTATGTCATTCTTGGTATCAATACAGAAGGAAAGAAAGAGGTCCTTACGATTCAAGTAGGCGATACTGAAAGCTCTAAATACTGGCTTTCAGTATTAAATGAACTGAAGAACCGAGGTGTAAAGGATATCCTCATTTTGTGTGCAGATGGACTGACAGGCATAAAAGAAGCGATCTCTGCGGCTTTTCCGAAAACAGAATATCAAAGGTGTATAGTACATCAGGTAAGAAACACACTCAAATACGTACCTGACAAGGATAGAAAAGCTTTTGCAACAGACCTGAAAAACTATTTATCAGGCTTCGGATGAAGAGAAAGCACGTCAGTCTTTGGATCGTGTTACAGAGAAATGGACATCAAAATATCCAAATTCTATGAAACGCTGGTACGATAACTGGGACGCTATCACCCCTATTTTCAAGTTTTCTGTGGATGTAAGAAAGGTTATTTATACTACCAACGCCATTGAAAGCCTAAATTCCACATACAGAAAGTTAAATCGCCAAAGAAGCGTATTTCCAAGCGATACAGCCCTGCTGAAAGCCTTGTATCTGGCGACATTTGAAGCTACTAAGAAGTGGACAACTACCATACGAAACTGGGGACAGATATATGGAGAATTGAGCATCATGTATGCGGGGCGTCTTCCCGAGTAACAAAAAATCGACCACAAGTCAAGGATAAAATAAACGTCGGTCTTCGACCGACGCCCTTGACATGGGTCTGATTTTTTGATTATTATATTAATAAGGACGAATGCCAAATGATGGCATTCGCCTTAAAATAATACTTATCATAGAAGTCCGAAAATAGGAATTTACAGACTTTGATTCACACAGCCAAAAGACCTATGACATTTTTTAAACGGTTTTTTATATATCTAAACTTATATATTACTCAAATATGGACACAGCCGATATGCTCTGTCCATATTTGATTTTTAAAAACATGCTTGGCTTTTAATGTTTACACAAAATTTTCAAAAATCTCTATGACATACTTAATCAATACTTTTGCATTGGTCTATGAGATTTTGATAAAATAATTTACGCTCCCCTATGCATTACTTACTATTATACTGATCAAGTGTTACTACAGGCTTACCGTCCTTATCCAATAAAGGTGTCAAACCTCCGGCATTACCCTTTGTCGTGAACATATAATTTACCCCTGTTTTTGTATCTACCCATATTTCAACCACATCCAATTCACCTTTATCAATAACTCCTTGTCGATACATTTTCACGAAACGATTCATAAATATCCCCCACTACTTAATATATTTTAATCATAATTTATCGAAAGAGAAGGCTTTGCGATCTTCTTTAGAATATCAATATTACTTATCTCCTTCGAATAGTTTTTGAAATTCATATTTTGAATTATTCAATATAACTTCAAATAAACCTCAAGATAAAAATATTCGAATTAAAATATTTTTATATCCACCCAAGTTTATGCCTGACGCAGTCCACCATAAAGCATCCGTACTCCGGATATAACTTAAGTCTGACCTCAGGTCTTTGAACACCTGCCTTTATAGAGGATATCATTGATTCGAATTCTCTTTTGCTCTCTTGCCAATCTGCGACAGTTGCAAGCTTTTCATCTTCACTCTCATAGTCATCATCCTCTATAGCCTCTTTTACAGCCTCTTCAAAATATGTCCTGTTCTTTTCTTCAAGTCTTGCAAATCTTTCTTTTTTGTTTTTCAGCCACAAAACATAAAAAAGAGAGTCCCAGTTCGCCGTATAATAATCGTTATCCACCTCTTCACTGCAATAAAATAAATATTTATCGTATTCCTCAAGTATATAATAGGCATCAAAGATCTGATAATCTGAGATATAATCAGTGTCCAGATCATAATTATCATCTTGTCCCGTCTTTAACTGTGCTAAATATAACATTGCCGTACTTTTATTCCCAAGGTTGACTTCACAATATGCGATACAAAGCCTAAGCCACATTCTATTCGGATAATTTTTAAGCAAGTCTGTAAACATTTCTTTTGCTTTTTCATATTCCTTAAGCTCATATAAAGATACCGCATAGTTCATATAACTTTTATAACTTTTATCCGGATCTCTTGCTGTCTTAAAATAAGCCGAGCTTATCGATATATATTTCTCATCTTGAGAGAACTCGTATTCGGAAAAATAATAAAGACCCAGGGCAGTGTATGTTTCCGGAAACGGTGATTTTAATTGCTCGGCTTTTATCAAATATTCCAATGATTTCTTGGAATAATCGTCACAAAAAGCTATATTTGTATAGATCCTTGCCTTTTGTCTATCGTCTAAAATATCTTGATATCTTTCCAAAAATCTCTCTGATATTTTTATATATTCTTCTTCTTCACTCCTCAGTTCTAACTTTACAGATGCAAGTGTACACATCACATCCACATCTTCCGGATATTCTTGCTGCATTTTCAAAAGATAGCTTTCCATTTCTTCAAGATATTCTTTTGATTTTTTTCAAAATCCGATAAAAATCTGTTGCTTATATCTTTTTTTCATAATCAATTTTTTTAATTTATACCAATACGCTTTTTATCTCGTCCGACATTTTAGTAATATCCTTTACTTTAATAACTTTTTTTATTCTTATAGCTGCATAATACAAGTAATAACGATACCACCTCAAGCCTTTATTAAGTTAGGGTATTAAAAACAAATTATCACAGCCTATAATTTTCCAAACAAAGTATGCTGTCTGTGGTTTTATTCAAAAATTCGATATCATGAGAAACTATAAATATAATATTATTATCTGCTTTCATCTCCTTTATCAGCTTTGATATTTTCATCATATTTTTATGATCCATACCGCTTGTAGGTTCATCAAAAAATATGAATCTTGAATTTTTGCACAGAACAGAAGCAATAGCCACTCTTTGTTTTTGTCCACCTGAAAGGCTCATAGGATGTCTGTCCTTTAATTCTGTAAGTTCAAGACCATATAGGACCTTATCTAATCTATCCTGTGACAAATCCTTAACCCCAAGTTTTATTTCCTCCTCTACAGAATCTGTGAAAAGCTGATGATTTACATCCTGCATAACCAAAGATGAACAGTTCCGCTAACAATACCCAGTATCGTAGGATATACCAGGAATAAAATCGGAATAACTCCAATCATTCCAATGGCAAAAGTAACTACAAAATATATAACAGCAAACACACCTATAGTAACCAGATCCTTTATTTTCAGCTTTTTCTCTTTCATATCTTCCCCTTAATAATTAAATGCTTCGGCTAATTTTGTCTTTTCGATCAAGTTTTTATATACCTTTGAATCTTTTATAAGCTCATCATGATTTCCTGATGTCTCAACAACTCCATCATCTATTACCACGATCTTATTCACATTTTCTATTGATTTTAATCTGTGAGAGATAATAATAACCGTTTTGTCCTTGATAAGCTTATTTAAACTGTCCTGTATCTTCTTTTCATTGTCCACATCAAGGCTTGCCGATATCTCATCCAATATCAAAACAGGTGCATCCTTTAGAAATGCTCTTGCTATAGAAATTCTCTGTCTTTCTCCACCTGATAATTCAGCACCGTTTTTCTCCAATCAGAGTATTAAATCCATCCGGCAATTTTTCAATAAAATCCATACAGTTTGCAAGCTTAGCCGCTTCCTTTACTTCCTCATCGGTTGCACTCTCCCTGCCCAGACGAATATTTTCCATAATACTTGTATTAAACAAGGTCACATCCTGAAATACTATTGAGACATTCTTAAACAATGATTCTGTAGATATATTTTTGATATCCTTTCCATCTATTAAGATACTTCCGGTATCATAGTCATACAGCCTTGATATAAGTCTTAGTACGGAAGTTTTACCGGAACCCGATATACCTACCAAAGCTGTAACCTCACCCTGCTTTGCCGTAAAACTCACATCTTTTAATACCTTTGCATCTTCATTATAAGCAAATGAAACGTTTTTAAATTCTATATCGTAGCTTGAAAGGTCTGTATCTTCACCCTCTTGAAGTGCTGCATTTTTTATCTCCTTTATTCTTACAATTGCAGGTTCAATATAGGACATTTCGGTCATTCCTTCCCTTGAAACATCAAAAAGTTCTTTAACCTTTATTGCTCCTATCAGGTATCCTATCAGATATAAGAGGCTGATCTCATTATGAATAAGTAACTGTATTCCGACAGCCAATACTACCGCAAGGCTTATATATGAGAGAGATGAAGATATACCTACCGCCAGCATTGGAACTATCTCTACATTAAGATGTATCCTCTCACTCTCTTCCATCTTTTCATACAGGTTTTCCTTCACCTTGTCGGCTTGATTAAAGCTGCTTATCTCCTGTTGTAACTCTATTGTTTCTTGAAAAAGCTCTGAATTATCTCTCAGCACATTAAAGTATCTGCTGTACTCTGAAACTTCCTTTTGTTTTGCCAAAGGATTGATCATAAAGCTTAAAAGAGTAGGAATAATTGCTGCAAGTCCAAGCTTCCAGTTTCCAATAAGCATAATAAGTCCCATCAGAGGAAAGAATAACCACATAGCCACAACCTTTGGTATAGAATGGCTCATAGAATGCTCTACCCTTTCCACATCAGACATTATCGTTTGTGAAAGGTCGGAGAGATCGTGCTTCGAAAAATAAGCCAGCGGAAGCTGTGCCAGATTCTCTGCTATTCCTTTTCTCAAATTTGCCGATTCTTTATAGGTGGAATTATAAAGACTTACATATTCTTCTGATAATAAAATATACATAAAAACAAGAGTAAGTATTGCCATAACAATATACTGCAAGGTGCTTGATACATTTCCCAAGACCAACTGATTAATAAGTCCCATTAAAATAAACATCGGACCAAGGTTTATACAATATGTCAAAAAACAATATATCGTTGCTTTTGTAAGATTTTTTGCACCCTGTTCTGAGAGAGCATATCTTTTCTTATAGTAGTTTTTCATTTGACACCCTCCAATCATTTGCAGTTTCGTAAAGACTGAGGAGTCTGCTGTATAACCCTCCGGTTTTTACTAATAAATCATTATCTCCTCGCTCTATTACATTTCCCTTTCCAAAACTATTATTTCATCTACATTTCGGATACTTGTCATTCTATGGGCAATCATTATAACAGTCTTATCCTGCATTAAATTTTTAAATGCCTTTTGTAATTCGTATTCATTATCGGCATCAATTGCCGCACTCGCTTCATCCATAATAACAATAGGTGAATTTTTCAAAATAGCCCTTGCAATAGCTATTCTTTGCTTTTCACCTCCTGAAAGATACACCCCTTTTGAACCTATAATTGTATTTTCCCTGTCTTTAAACTTTTCAATAATTTCATCACAACCTGCAAGACTGAGAGCCTTCATTACTTTATCTCTACCTGCATTTTCATCAGCCAATGCTACATTATCATATATAGATTTTTTAAACAGTTTGCTGTCTTGGAATACAAACGAGATATTCCTTATGATTGCCTCCTTTGTATATTCCGAAAGAGGATATCCACCTATTTTTATTGCTCCTCCATCAACCTTATAAAATCCTGACAGAAGTTTTGCAATGGTTGACTTTCCTGAACCTGAATGCCCTACTAAGGCATAAGTTTTCTTCTCTTCTAATGAAAATGATAAGTTTTCCAGAACCTTTTTATCCCCATATGAAAAGCTCACATTTTCAAATTCAATATTGAAATTGTCAAAATGATCTCTGTTTCCATATGTGAGTTTGTCCTCCTGCATCTTTTCATATAATTCTTCCAAACTGTCAATGGCAAAATTTGCATTATAGATATTCATACTTGCCCACATTATTTTCATAAAAGAGACCATTATTACACCGCTTAAGAAAAAGATCATAATAAGCTCTACAGCCATAAATTTGGGATCTTTTATATCAGTCAAAAAGAAGCTGAGCGGAATGCTGATAATGGCAATCAATCCCAAAAATATCAGCTGATATATGACATAGGGTGTTTTACAAGACAGAGAATAATCATAAGCGTATTTTGAATACTCCATAATAGAATCATGTAATGCCTTAAAAGATCTAAGTTTTGAACCGAATATCTTTATTACCTGTATGCCTCTGATATACTCCACAGTTTCCGAACTCAGTTTATCAAGTGAAGTCTGATAAAGCTTCATAAAATCTTTATTACCCATCATTCCCATCAATATAAGTCCGCTTACAACAGATAAAACTATAATAACTATTCCCACTCTAAGACTTATGACAAATGCCAGTATAAGTGCAAAAATCGGTACCAAAAATGCCTGTGAATTATCCGGCAACATATGTGCTACCGCCATATGAGTTTTCGCTGCATTGTCATCTATCGTTTTTCTTATATATCCTGAGGAATGTAAATCAAAAAATCGAAAGCTTGCATCGGTAAGCCCTTCAATTCCTCTTTTTCGTAAATTTGTTTCGAGTCTAAATGCCAGCTTATGTGAAACAATGCCGGATACCAAATACATTACTGCACTTATAGTCAAACATATAACTATCCTTGTAGAATAATATCCTGCATTTTCATAATTTCCCTTTACTACCGCTTCTTTTAGAAATAAATATATATAATAATACCCATAAACCACCAGGAATGCCGAAATACTCGATAATAAAATTGACATATATCCGATATACTTTTCATTCGGCACATATCTGAATAATTTTTATAAACTCCCATCAGTTTTCTCCTTTACTTGTGCAAATAAGTAAGTAAATATTGCTTCCAAATGCTGTCTGTTCTTTTTGAAATTTTCTCTTGCATCCAGTACATCCGAAGCCAGTATCAGAGCATTCATAAAATCGGTAACAAACTGAAAAATTTGAGGATCAAACAACCATCCTGAGTCATCACTCCATATCGCTTTAAATCTTTCCTTTGTCTGTTCCTGAAGCTCTTCCATAATATTGTTGAGTTCCGTATTTCTTTTTTTCTCTATCAAAAACTCAACATAAAGAGGCGTTAAAGGATTGTTGTCTATGACTTTATCAACCAACTGTTTTGCCATAAACTTACTCTCACCACCCTTTTCACATTCAACCAAATGCTCCTTAATGATATTGTTTCTATAATCGATCCCCGATATCATAATGTCTTTAAATATTTCTATTACGTTCCCATAGTAATGATATACTCCCCCTTTTGATAAAGTTGTCCCCGCAATGATGTCCTCCATAGTCGTCTTTCCCAAGCCCTTTTCGGCAATTACTTTCGTGGCTGAATCCATAATTTCCTTTTTTCTTTCAGCCTCACTAAGCCTCTTCGCAGCAGCCATATAGTACCTCCTCTTTTACCGACGTTATCGTCGGTATGATTATTATATCATAGTTAGGTTTTACTAACAAGTGGTTATATGCATAAAAAAATCAGCCCGAAGCTGTCCCGGACTGACTTTCAATAAATAATCTTATATTAAACTACATCATTCAATACTTACCATGCTATGATTTGTCTTATAAAACGCCGCTCTTGATAACTTACTCTTTTCTAAATACCCGTTTTTTTCGAGATTAGCCAAAACTTTCTTTCTAAAATATGTTGAATCACTGATTCCCAAGTATTCCACTATCTCAGAGACCTTATGTGCTCTATGATAACAAAATGACAGTACCTTTTTATCAAGATCCGTCCCTTGTGGGACAGGCTGAAAGCTGATATTCGGTACATCATTATTTTCAATACCTCTATCATATGTCAGATCCGGCAATACCAATGTAAAGTGGTCGGACTTTGAATAAATATATGGCTTATGTACTTCATCCGCCGACTTATACTCCTCTACTATCTTATCAAAGCCTGTACCTGCCGCCTCCATTACATTACATAAAACTAAAACTCCTGATATTATTTCATTTCTTCTCTTTGAAATAATTGTAGATAAATCATATGTTTTGCCAAGTTTCTCACCTCTGTAAAAACCTCCGGGTGATGATATTTCCAATCTGTCCTTAAACATATCGACTTGAATTTGTGTTCCGTCCAGATAATAATCTCTATGAGCAATTGCATTTATTACACCTTCAAATAGGGCCCTTGCCGGATATGAATCAATATCTATTCTACCTTCATCCAGCTTTATAATACTATGATTCATTCTTTGATTTACAAAGTCAATAATATAACTTATACTCGCTATTACATTCCCTTTAAATCGATTTATAGTAACGACTCTGTCGCTCCCCTTATTTGATCCGGAAAATACGGAGCACTGTACATCGGTTTTGTTACCCTTATAATCATCTTGAAATAAAACTGCACCGTTAGACAAATAACCTTCTTCATTAAAAAATCCTAATGACTGTAATGCCTTATCTTTCAAAGTCTTACCATTATTATATTTCTTATAGAAATCTCTAAGCATTGAAAAATTTTCAGGATTATATTTAATGTCAGATATTAAGATATCATATTGCGTATTTTTACTTCTTACACTCATATCTATGATTTCTTCATAAGTTGCTCCATTTGTAAATCCGTCACGCCTCATAAAAATAGCCGGAATATTTTTATATTTTAGAATTACGGGCTTTATAGTAGATTCTTCTATACTCACCTTTATTATAAATCGTTCATTTCCACGCATCTCATAACTTAAAAACGAAATTTTCATTTGTGGTCTTGGTGTCAAATGCTCATTTACCTGATTATTAAAATAATTTCTTTCATTATCAGCTGCTTTCCTGTCAAAACCTATCAGTTTATTAGTCTTATCCTCAACTCCGATATAGAAATCTCCACCTGATGCATTTGCAAATCCGGCAATACTTTTAAGCCAACCAACGACATCTTCTCTGTTTAAAACTGCTTTACACTCAAGCTTATCACTTTCCGGCTTTATATCACCTGTTATCTCCTCCAAAAACATATTCTACACTCCTTGTTTGAACTACTTCAATGTTACTTCATTATAACTTCAAAGTCAACTTCAATATCACTTCAAACAAACTTCAATTTACTTTGAAGTAATTTAAACTCAGCCCGACTTACTGTTATGCATAAAAAATCAGCCCGGGGAATTCACCCCGGACTGACTGTAAGTATATATCTCTATTAATGATCTACCTCTACACTGCTTAATATTACAGCTCCGTTTGAAACATTGATATCATATTCATATTCCAAGTTTCCGACTTTGAACTCGATCTCATAAACTTTAATACCATTTTTATAATCAAGCTTAGCCTTTTTAAATCTAGCAGATCCAACTCCTGCGTGTGAAAGTGCTATCTGCTTTGCTTTTTCTACTGAAATTTCTGAAGTTTGAGTATTAGCAGCCGGTGTGCTTGGCTGTGTAGGTATCACATAGTTCTCAATATCCTTATCAACTGATAATATTTTTCCGCTCACTGCATCAATCTCATAATCATATTCTACATTTCCGCTGTAAAAATCAACATCGTACTCATATCTGTTATTATCCTCAAACTCAAGCTCTACTTTAACAAAAGTTACATCCTTTTCAGCCGGTTTTGCGTGTGCAAGTGCGATCCTCTTATTTTCCTATCAATATCCCGTGTTCCGGCATATTGTCAATCTCACCCGGATAGACCATAGGCAGGGCATCTTAAAAAGGATATTGAGATGATATATCATCTTTAAGAGTAACTGATGCTTTTTCATGAATCATATGTTTTATCTTGGCATTCATCCTTATGTATAATCATAATAATTTACATTGATTTTGTTTTTCTTTAACAGAGTTTTCATTTCTTCGATTTCTTTGACAGTCCTACTTGATTTTCCTACAAAAAATGCTTTGTTTCTCCTGTGTTTTAGATCCAGTTCTATATGAAATCTATCTCCGTTACCGCCTCTTCCTCTTATCAGGTGTATAATGACACTATTAATATCAGACAAAGAAAATCTTCTGTTTCCGGGAACCATACCGCTGTGAATATAGAAATAATCATCTGTTATCTTAAATGATGAAAAATAACTTCCCCCACTTTGATGTGTGATCGTCCATCTTCGAAATATAATGACAGATAACATGAAACCTATTAAAATAGTGGAAATTATAAATATATTGTATGAGAACACCTGCTCCATACCTACAAAAAAATAATGTAACATTACTATTTACCGCCTGAATTATTTGTTATTTTTTTATTAAACATATGACTTTATAGAAAACTATATAAATCACAAGTTCTTATTTACTTTAGACTTCAAGAAAAATTATAAACTTTTTGCTCCTTCCCATGCAATATAAATATTCATAATTACAGTATTATTCTCTTATACTACGTATTTATATCTTCTTAACATACTCTTATTTACTAAACTTCTTTTTTCTTGATCATTTACGTTTCAAGTGAACATATACGATCAGCTTTTAATACTTTCGGCTTGAATCCGACTATATCAATGATTTATTTTGGGCTTATTACGATTATATCAATGATTTTAATCCGGATTCTATACGATTATTTCCATACTTTAGTAGCCGACCCTGTTATACGTTTCAACTTCTATATCACTACTTTTATTTCTGTTCTTGTGATTCCTCTTCGTTTAAAATTCAGATCTGTATATGCCCATATATCCTCATTTTCTTCCAAAGTAACAAGTATCTTCACAAGAGAATTTCCCGATTCATCAACTCTATACATAACAGATCCGTTATAGACATCGGACAAGAAGCTTATGATCTTACGTTCTGTAAGAAATTCAATATATCGGTTTATTACATTGATGTCATCCTCTATCCCCTTATCAGCCATACCTACATCAAGAATACTTACATCATATTCTTGTGCTACACTTAATTCTATAATATCCCGATCTTCTTCGTCGTTTTTTTCTATAAGATATTGGTAGTGATCCTGAGCAAATATCTCGGGCATCATCACACATAAATTTCTTGTTTTTCCATACTGTGTAAGTTCCGCTTCAAAAGGAACACCATCATAACTTATCCCTTGTGCAAATCCCAGATGTGAGTCTGACATGAATTTTTTGTGATTGCAGACCGGCATGTCATAATTAGGTTCTAAGTAAGCGTCACTTATACTCTCCTCATTATTTTCATTATTTTCAAAATCCTCTGAATTTTCATAAGCGAATGCATCAAGCCCGGTATCATCCGTATATTTATTTCTCGTAATAAACTCTTTTGTCAACTTCATAGTTTCTTTTGCTATTTCTATTATATCAAGACTGCTCATGGCTTACCTCCGTAATATGTCATCTGTTTTTTGTATCATTATTATATTATTTTTGATGTACAAAAAAACGGACTCGATCACAAGTTCGCCCTAAATTAATCTTTCCTTTAACTATCCGTAAAAAAATACTGTATATTCCCGTATCTCCTATAGATATTTAAGAAAAAAATCCTCCGGGATCCATATATCTGATCTAAGATCTCAGAGGACTTTTTTGATCTGTACATACTTAACATTTTTAGGAAACAGATCTATATGGGGTATTTTATAAATTTGAAGGTAAAAGTTATTATACTTTTAATACTGATATTCTAAAGTTTATTTTCAGTAAATTACTCTTAATCATCTATCTCGGAACTGCTTTTGATTATCGCACCGTTTGAAGCATTTATATCATATTCATATTCTACATTTCCAACCTTAAACTCTATCTCATAAACTTTAATGCCGTCATCTGTATCAAGCTCTACCTTTGTAAATGTAGCTGCTCCTACTCCTGCGTGTGAAAGAGCTATCTGTTTTGCTTTTTCTGCAGAGATCCCAGAAGTCTGAGCCACGGTAGGAGCTGCTGTACTCTCAGGTGCTGCTGTAACTTCAGGTGCTGCTGTACTTGCAGGTGCAGGAATTGAGTAATTTTCAATATCCTGATCAGCTGATATTATAGTTCCGTCTGCAACACTTATCTCATAATCGTATTCGACGTTTCCGCTGTAAAACTCAACATCATATACTTTTACACCGTCTTCGTTATCAAGTTGTGCCTTAACAAATGATACTTTATCATTTGAAAGACCTGCATGAGCAAGTGCTATCTCCTTCGCCCTTTCCACACCTATGTCCGCTGCCGGTGCGGCAGTCTCCTGCTGGGCTGCTGTAGTTTGTGCAGGTATATTATAGTTTTCGATATCAAGATCACTTGATATTATCTCTCCGGTCACTGCATCTATATCATAATCATATTCAATATTTCCGCTGTAAAAATCAACATCGTAGATCAATCTGTTATTATCGGTCTCAAGCTCCGCCTTAACGAAGGTCACGTCCTTTTGTGCAAGTTTTGCATGTGCCAGTGCTATATTCTTTGCCTCATCCGCTGTTATTTTCTTTGCTGTATTTGTTCCCGCAACTGCATTTGCAGCTCCTTGCTTAGCACTGTTTGCATTTGAGTTAGAAACATAATTGTTACCGTAAGCGATTCCTGCCGCAAGTAATACGCAAGCCACTGTTGTCACACCTATAATACCTTTATTTAATATATTAAACTTTTTCATTATTTTCCATCCTTTCCGAGTCTACAGAAAAAATATTTTGAGAGATTTTTTTACATAATATGTTTGATCATCTGCTCTTGTGATCAGTTTTTTGATGAATTTTTCAAAAAAAGTCTTCTGCAAAATATTATCCGCACTATTAATATTTTGTTATTGAAAGATCAAAAGAGTATGCGGGTATTTATTCATACTTTTACTTTTGCTCAGCTTTGCAGTGTATTTATAAGTTTGCCATCCACCGTCGACGTTATATGGATCTTTGCTGATTTAAGTCTTCCTTTTTGTCCTTTCACTATATTAATGCATGAGCATGTCATTTTATTGCAGTCTTTTCAAATTTTTTTATTTTTTATTTTCCGGCTGTTTTAATAGAAAATAAAAGTCCCCTAATGCCTTAGGATATGACCCTAAAACATCAGAGAACTTTACTTGATCTTTATTTATATCTCGATCATCAATCATCGATTTCTAAACTACTTGAAATTATCGCTCCGCTTGCAGCATTGATCTCATAATCATATTCGGTATTCCCCACTTTAAATTCTATTTCATATACTGCTATACCGTCGTCTGTGTCAAGCTCTACCTTCGTAAAGCTTGCACCTGAAACTCCTGCATGAGAAACGGCTATCTGTTTCGCTCTTTCCACGGAGATTTTAGAAGGTTCCGGCTGTGTAGGAGCCGCTGTAGGAGCTTGTGTCTGTGCTGTCGAATGCTCCTGACTTCCTTTTGCTTTATCTTTGTTTGAATGATCGGCACTATTTTGCTGCTGTGACGTTTCAGTCTGTATCTTCTTATTATCATCTTCAACGTCCGAATCACTCGATATTATCTCTCCGCTGACTGCATCTATCTCATAATCATACTCTATATTGGAGATAACAAATTCTATCTTATAAACTATTCTGTTATCCTCATTATCCAGTTTTGTCTTGACAAAAGTAACGTCCTTTTGTGCAAGATTTGCATGTGCCAGTGCGATCTGTTTTGCCTCATCTACACTTATCTGCTTTTTAGTACCTGCTGAGTAAACTGACTCATTTTCTTTAGTGACAGTAGCATTTTCATTTACATCTTCATCAATATCTTCTATTGCATCTGAAATATTTTCCCAAATACTGTCGTCATCATCATAGTCAACTATATCTCTTATGTCGATGCCTTTCTTAGCAACAAGTTCAGCTATCTCACTTATCTTCATCTTAGCCAGTTCTTTTGCATCAAGACTATTGTCTTTGGCAGCCAGATTAAGTACAAATACCGCCTTTCCTATGGAGATGTTGTTTTCTTTTGCAAACTTAGAGACATCCACAGTATCTGTCAAGGTCTGATTCATAACATTAGCCTTTAAGTCGTTCTTGTACAGAGCAAAATTAATGTCATCCAGTACCTCTTCTTTTACCTTCTGAGCTTTATCGGGATCGCCATTCCTTACAGTAACCAGTATTCCGGTACTGTTATCCACGATATAACCTTTTTGAACCATTGAACCGATCAGTGCATTTACCGCAACTTTAAGTTCTGTATTCTTTAAGTCCATTCCGTCAATAACGATCTCTCCGTCTTTATTGGTGGATTGCACTTCCAGGACCTTATTCTTTTTATTGGTCACAATCTCGACTCCAGGATTTACATCAATGTCCACACGTGAGTCGGGAATAAAATTGTTGCCGTAATACGGCACTCCCACAAATCCCACTGCAAATAATACGCAAGCCGCCGCTGCCACTCCTATAAAACCACTGCTGAATATATTAAGCTTCTTATTTATTCCTTTTTTCACTCTCACTTCATCTTTTGAAGCAATTTCTTTGGAGATCCTTTCAAACATATCCTCGGGAATCATTCCGGATACGGCAGTGTCGAGCTTCTTTTCAATATCTTCCCTTTTCATTAAAAGCCCTCCTCTTCCAAATATTTTTGCATCTTCTTAATAGTTCTGTTGTACTTTGAAAGTACTGTATTGATCGGCATATCAAGAAGATCTGCTATTTCTTTGTTCTTAAGTCCTGCCACGGCATGAAGCAAAAGTATAGTTCTTTCATTATCATCCAATTTTTTTACGGCAGTTTCGAGAACTATACGTTCACTGACATCCTCGACAAAAGAAAAATGAGGTTCCGGCATATCTTCCACCACTTCCATACTGTCTTCCTTTTTTCTTTGACGGAATTTCATCAGTGCGAAATTTTTTGCAATCGTAAATATCCAAGCCATGGGTTTGTCATACGAGGTATAATCCGGTGCTTTTTGATATATTTTCAAAAAAGTCTCCTGTAAAATATCCTCTGCATCATGAGGGTCTTTAGTTATCGAAAGGGCATAGGCATAAATACTTTTATTAGTTTTTTCGTATAAAGTATGTAATGCCTCCATATTGCCCTTTGCGATCTCTTTTATAAGTTTATCATCCACTGTAGGTGAATAATTTGAACTCTCTTCCAAGACAGCAAGCAAATTAAGCATCTTTTTTCATCCTTTCACTATATTAATGCAAGAGAGTATAATTTTATTGCAATTATTTTTAATTTTTTTAATATAAAAATATCCTACTGTTGCAGTAGGATTATAACATACATTTACCTCAAGCTCAAATCCAAGAAATGTGATGCCTCATCTCTGATTTCATTATCGTATGATTCATTATCAGAAATTTGTTTTAAGAGATCTAAATAAATCTCCCGATCATCCGTTGCATTTATGATACGTTGCAACATCCAAACAGTATGCAGCGTAGGCATTCTTTTTAATGAAGCAACAAGCTCTTCTTCATATCCTTTTTTGTAAAACCTCTCCATAAAATGCACTATCGGTCCCGGACTTCCGAAGTCTGACAGAGGGTGTCTTTCCATCAGTAAAAGCAGAGGCTTTACCGAATCCGATCGATCATAATTCTCTTTTATATCTTCCATACATTCCATCATAACTTTTTCGAAATCATCATCAATACTGTATTCCATTTTTTGAATAATTGCACTTAGTGTTTCCATATATTTGACCTCTGTAAATTCTCAGTATTTCTCATTTTCAAAAAAATTTCCGCTATCTTTTCAAATGTGTTTTTGTTTCTGATAGTAATATGCTTATAAAAGTCTTGTTTCATCAGTTTTTTATGATAAGTGGTTTTTAAATACTCGGACTCATCTTGTTTTCCCCAAAATACAGCCAGTTTTCCAACATAAACTATTTCATTGTAAAATGTGGATCTATCTATAAAATCAATAATATCATTTTTATTCAAGCTGTATGAAAAAAACAAAACATCGCTTTTTGCCTGATCTTTATTCCACCATTCAGGCAATCTTTTTCTTTCTTCCAAATACTCTTCTTTTGTGAATAAAGCAAAGGGAACAGAAAAGTCATAGTTGCTTTCCAATACGTTTCTTATCACCATGATGCAAGTTTCAATACTTTCATCACTGCCGAAGAATATATTTCCACTATTGATATAAGAAGCAACATCTTCGAATCCGACATCTAAAAACATTTCCTTAAGATCTGCCATAGAGACTTTATTCTTACCCCCCACATTTATACCACGTAACAAAAGTATATATCTCAACCTATCGACCTCCGTAAATACTAAACTAATATCTAAGCCAAACTCCATATCCCGGGATTTATTTAACACTTATTCTCGGCGGAAATTCTTTTTCACTTCGTTAAAATTTATTTTCAATTTTGGGCGGATATTTGCTCTCAAGAAGAGTCAAAAGCTTAAGCAAGTCCTTATCCAAGAAGGTTAATGCCTGCTTTCTGATATCATCCGGTATCCCATAGTAAGCTTGGGCAATGCTACCGCATATCGCTGCTAAAGTATCGCTGTCTCCTCCGACAGATATAGCATTCCTTATGGCATCTTCAAAGCCCGTGGATTCAAAGAATGCCTCTAAAGCCTGAGGTACCGTATCCGGACAAGTCTCATTGAACATATATGTATCCCTGATTTCATCTATAGTGAAATTCATGGGATAGTAATTCTTGTTAATGTGATCTTTTATCTTTGAAATATCACTGCCTGTTTTAGCCATATATATAGCCACCGCTGTTGCCTCAGCTCCCTTTATCCCTTCGGGATGGTTATGGGTCACTTCAGTTACAAGCCTTGATAACAGTTTCGCCTCTTCAAGGCTTGTTGCGGCAAATCCTGCTGCACTGACCCTCATTGCGGAACCATTGCCATAACTGTTATATGGTCTTGGATCATCTGAGAACATCCAAGCAAAAAATCTACCGCCATATCCGCAATCAGGATAGTTTCTTCCTATGCTTTGCATACATTTTACAGCATTCTCAGACAGATCACTGTAATCGGGCTTACTTATAATAATTGCCTGTCCTATGGCAAGGGTCATAATGCTGTCATCGGTAGGAAAACAGCTGTTTGTAAATAACTTAAATTCTTTATTTCTGTGATTATTCCACTCAAAACGTGAGCCCACGATATCGCCGATGATCGCACCTAACATTTTCTCCTCCCTTATGCAATGAACCTTTTATCAGTACCTTGAACCGAATAATTTTATTGTCGATAACATTGAAAATTTAATTATACAAACACTATTTTCAGTCTGTCTAACATTAAAAATTTAATCATACAAATACTGTTTTTCAGTCTATCTTTAATAAATAAATGAGCTAAAACAACTGAGCAAGAATTGATTTAGGTACGCACATCATAACCGTACGCTCAGGATCAACGACTTGACAGAATTTCAAATCACCCACCGCACTAAGCAACATACCTGCCTCATTAAGTGACAGTTCCAGCTTTTTTTGCACGATTTCGTTCATTATCCTTACCGCATGAAATACCGCTTTTTCAATTTCTTCATGGGAATAAATCACACCGCAGCTATCATCATTTTCCAGCATAGGAGTTTCAATGCTTAAGCCTTTTATCACAGACAGCCTAACTTTCACATCGGCAGCGATTTCCACACCGCTTACCATAACTTCGCCGTCTCCCATGGCGGCATGAACATCACCTAATGAAAAAATCGCTCCCTTATGAAATACCGGAAAATATAGTGTTGCTCCTTCACTAATTCGTTTATTGTCCATATTTCCGCCATGATTACCGGGAGTTCCACAGTTTATAGAACCCTTTTTAGGAGCCACACCGATTACACCTATCATAGGATTTATATCAAATACTATTTTTTCATTGAAATGAACCTTTCCGTTTTCAACTTTTAATCTTTTAACTGATTCCTCTTTAACCAATGAACCAAGCACACCATTATCCGGCAGAGCACACATTACTCCCTGTTTTCCAAGTGTGATTTCAAGTATTTCAACTTTAAGTACATCCCCGGGAAGTGCATTTTTAACATACACCGGACCGGTAGCCGGATTGATACAATCCCAGTTCAAACTTCCTATAGTCGAGCCTTCTTCGCTAAGCTGGTCGTCAAAACAATCATGTGTACGAAAAATCAGAGTTTCACCGTCCTCAACTTCCGCTACACATTCATTTTTAGCGTCAAATGCAAATATTCTTTTATTTTCTATTATTTTCATATCCATGTATGATCCGTTCGTACTCTCTTGTAGAAGAACGGATTTACTCCTTTCCGCTGTTATGTACTTAAACAATATCTATTCAGTCATAGTATTATAATAAATGTGGTATTTACTCAAGTGTTGATACTAGTGTATAGTATCATTGATATTTAGCCTTATTATCGCTTTGTTAATGTATTGCAACAAACACATAATAAAGGGAATAGAGTATTGCAGATATTAATTAAATGTCAATAATACATTACACCAGGTAATTACTTCATTTTTTTCCAACACTTCTTTTTAATAAAATTAGAAATAATAGAGATATTTTCCCCTTCATAATAACTTACAAGTAATTTCTTAAACTCCGGTACTTCTTTTTCAGGAATTACCAAAAATCCTCCTCCATGAGATATTAAATAGTGATTGGCAAAAATCACAGATGCTCTCTTATTACCATCAAGAAAAATTTGTGTCTTCATACAATAAAGACATAGTTTAACAGCTTTATCAATTGCATCACCTTTCTCCTCAGTAATCTCTTGGATTCTATCTTTAACATCCAACTCATTTGGCAACGGGGGTACATAAGATGAACCTCCAATTGTTACAGGAACACCACGAATACGACCACCTTCTGTAAAAAAACCCTCATTAACAAGCCTTGCTATATGACTCAGCATATAATAGTCTGTTCTACTTGCTATTACATCTTTATCTAAGATAAACTCCCATGCATGTTTTAGATTTAAAATCTTCTGTACATCAGTTGCTGTCATACCGTAAACTTTTCCATTATCTATGATTTCTTCTGTCTGTGGAAAAGATGTAGCCACCCCCTCCAGTACCGCTTGGTCATAAATATTCATCTTCATGTTTATTCTTGCAAAATCAACATTATTCATAACATACGCCGGCAATTCTCCTTCTGAGTATCCTGCAATATTTAGTTGCTTTTCTATATGCCTGAGTTCCCTTCTTATTTCTCGTGCTTCTCTGGCGTTGCGAAGAAGCAAGTTGTAGAGTTCCTCGGTATATACTCCTACATAAGTTGATGTTTGTTTACTTGCAATTCGTTTTCTAATATATAAATATTTTCCATCACCCCGTTCTTTAATTTCGGGTGTCCCATCATATGGCATTAAATTTAGTCTGGCATAAAGATCTGCACGTTTTCTAAGCAATTCTTGTATTTCATTATATTTTGAAGCCATAGTACCTCCTTGGGGAGTTTATTTCATTAAGATTGTAACATTTATCTCCCTAATGCTCAATGCTTTTATAGGGCTTTTTTATGAAATATTTTATTGTATCCGTTCCTCAATTTATTCCTAAAACTTTATAGCCACATAAATAAAATGTCTTTTTTATATGTAATATATAATCTCTGTATTAGTATTTTAAGATTTTCTAATACTTGTAACTCAAACTTCCCACACTCAACATTGAGTCAGTATATTAAAAATCAATACTTTAAATAACAAAATCATTATTTTATTAACCGAAATGTCGAAGTTTCAATGTACTGATTCAATTTGAGGTATGGGAAGTTTTAGTCAAGTAATACTTCCTTTTCTGAATGATTCTGTGGTAAAATAGACATGGCATAAATCTCCTTGGGTTTTTTTGTTTTAGTCAACTCTATTATACCATTTGGAACGCATTTATGCCTTTTTTATTGGCTGAAATATTGAATTTTCAAGGTTCAACACACCTTATTGGTGTGGGAAGTTTGAGTTACTAAAAAAACAGCAAACCTTTGTGATTTACTGTTTTCGGAATTATTCTACCCAATTAAATAAACCGGTAGTTATAGACTTTTTAATTCTAAATATTGACCTACAATCACAAAATTTTGAAGCTCCTCTTTACTTAACCCTCTTGTAATAAACAAATCGTCGAAAATCGGAATAGACTTGTTTACATCATCGCTTTCAATATGAAAAAATCCTGTCTTTAAATCAATACCGACAAAAATATCACCATTAAGTATATAGGCTACAATATCATTTACATCACCTGCATTTTTCATGAAAAATATTCCTTTGAATTTAAATGTACAACTTTCTTGAACACTACATTATCATAATTTTTCTGCGGAATAATTTTTTTGAAAGTATATATTTAAATCTCTACCGCTTATTCTATTGGGTTTAAGAGAATCAAAATACTTTTTATATAATTCTTTCCACAATTTTAATTTCTTTTCATCAACTTTTGATGTAAGCATTGTATAAAACACCTCGTATTATATAGTAGTAGTTTTTAGAGACCCTCTCCAAGGTCTTTTAACTATTAAGTCATAGTCCTTTTCTTTACCTCTTCTGCAGGTTTGACTATGATATATAAGATGCTGTGGATTGGTTTCAATCACCTACCACTCGATGGTTTAATGGAGGCTCCAACCACAGTCTCTTTGTTCATTTGTTAATCAGTTAGATACCGCATGACGGTTTATTTAGAACGAGGTTACAATCGCAAAGAGCATCTGTGGTTATAAAACAGTATCAAATACATTTCAAAGGAGTTTTTTTATGATTTACGTAGGAATTGATGTTGCTAAGGACAAGCATGATTGCTTTATCACCAACTCTGATGGAGAAGTGTTATTTAAAGCATTTACCATCACCAACAACTTAGATGGTTTTAATGAACTTCATCAAAAGATTGCTTCCGTTATGAATGATGTGACAAAAGTAAAAGTAGGACTGGAAGCCACCGGACACTACAGTTACAATCTCCTCGGATATCTCATTGATAAAGGTTTGCCCACCTATGTTATCAATCCGTTACATACAAATCTGTACAGAAAAAGTCTAAGCCTTAGACAGACGAAAACGGATAAAGTAGATGCCCGCACGATTGCTTCCATGCTTATTTCTGATGTGAACTTGAAGTCCTACTCAGACATATTTTACCACAACGAGGAGCTAAAGTCATTAACACGTTATCGTTTTGACAAAGTGAAAGAACGTGCCAAGCTGAAAACCTCCGTTTCAAGACTTGTCTGTATTCTTTTTCCTGAATTGGAAAAGCTGGTTCCTCAACTTCATATGGCATCTATTTATGCAATGCTCTCTGAATTTCCCGGTGCAAAACAAGTAGCCAATGCTCACCTTACCAGACTTACCAATCTACTTTCTGAATCCTCAAAAGGTCGCTACGACAAGGAAACAGCAATCACATTTAGAGATGCTGCAAGAGCTTCTATCAGTTCAAATATGCCAGCGAAATCACTTGAACTGAAACACACCATTAAGTTGATTCAGGAACTTGATTCCGAGATTGACGAAATCGAAAATGAAATCAAAATCATCATGGATGAAATCAACTCTCCGATTCTCAATATTCCTGGAATCAGTTATCGCATGGGAGCCATGATCATTGCCGAGATTGGTGATTTCAGTCGATTTGATTCTCCCGATAAAATCTTAGCTTATGCCGGCTTTTCGCCATCAACATATCAATCCGGACAACTGGATGGTGCTTACGCACATATGGAAAAACGTGGCTCCAGATACCTGCGATACGCTCTGTATAATGCCACCAAGTATGTCTGCCACTGGGACCCAACATTTGCAGCCTATCTTGCTAAAAAACGAGCGGAAGGTAAGCATTACAATGTTGCCATATCACACGCTGTAAAAAAGTTGGTTCGAGTGATTTATCATCTTGAAAAAACAAAGCAGCAATACATAAAAGCAGCTTAAACCTTTCTAATTCAATACTCCTTTTTGAGCACCTATCACGATGCTCTTTTTGTCATGCAGTTTTCAAGGTTCAAGGAACTCTAACTAAGTTTCCAATATATCTAAAATACATTTCTGTACTTTATTCAAAAAATATCATTTAAGGCTTGACTTTTAATAGTTAGTCTCCTTATATCCGGCTTTAATCCAAAATAGCCTTTATTACATTTGCACAGCGAAGCGTAACATCATTAAAATGATTACCCTGATTTATTTCAAATACTACTTCACTTCCCTGACTTTTAAAATACTTTGAAGCTCTCTCGTATTATCTTCTACGTTTTTTAATATAGGATTTCTTGTCTTAGCCTCTTTATCTCGAAGTGAGAGATATATTTTATTCGGAAGTTTATTCATTCTATTCGAGAGGCAATATTCCTTAAAATTCGGAAACAAAAGCGAACCTGACATACTTGTCACTTTATCAAATACATCGCTTTTATACATGGCATATACTGCAAAAAGTCCTGTTTAAGTGCCATTTTTACTTTACAGCTGTGTACTCTTTGTTAAAAAACGGTATTTCACATTTCTTTTGAATCACCAACTACAACCGTCTCTTCAAGAGTTGTAAGTATAATTTCAAGCATCAGTTCTACAAAGATATAACTGTCAGCCTCTTTGTCAGACTTTCCGAGTGCATCATAATAGTCCTGTTGCCTACTTCTTATCAATTCCTCAATCGGAAGCCAAAAAAACAATTCGTTCCATTTTCCAAGCAATAAACTGTGCCACATTCTTCCGATACGACCGTTTCCATCTGCAAAAGGATGAATAAATTCAAACTCATAATGAAATTGCGCTCTTGATCAATGGATGCATTTGAGATCCTTTATACCATTCAAATAATTCCCGAATCTGCATAGGTACAAATTCGGCAGGTGAAGCCATGTGCACAACAACATCTCCATCAAATATTCCTACTCCTCTACTTCTAAATATTCCATTCTCCAAAATCAACCCTTCCATCATAACCCGGTGTGCTTTCAGTAAGTCTTTTACAGAATTGGGATCAAGTGAAAGCAGCAGTTCATATGTATCATAAGCATTCTTAACCTCTCGTATTTCATTAGGATTTCCAAGAACCCTCTTTCCATCCAAAATGGCAGTCACTTGTTCTAAAGAAAGCGAATTCTGTTCTATAGCAAGTGAAGAATGTATTGTTCTGATTCTATTTTCTTTTCTCAAATGTGGATTTATTTTCCCATGAGAAAGAACTGCTATCCGTCCTACTTGCTCACAAATTGCAGCCACAAGATTTATAATCCTATCCGTCATATGAAACGGCGGTTTGTATTCACTCATTGTTTATTCTTTCCTTTATCCTAAAATATTCATTACCTAAAAAACATGCCTAATATAAACTTATTACTTTGTAACCATATCCAATAATGACTTATAACTGTCAGTAACATCATGTACCACAGCGCCATTACTGACTGCTTTATTTAGCCCATAGATGTATATAAACACTTGAAACAGGTCAAAAAGTAAGGATTTCTCACTCTCTTTTGTTTTAATACCTATCCTATACAATTATCCGGACTTGATCCGTGGATATCATAAAACATCCTACAACAGCCGATTTCATCTCTTATTACAATATATCACAATATACACAATAATAACATTTTTAAGCATATATTTGAATCTGATTTTATAAATGATCCTACACAATATCTCCACACATTCGTACTATCATTTACCATATAGCAATTATCAATATCTTACGCAATACCATTTGACAATTCAGTATCGTCGTGATAAAACATGTTACAAAAATACAGCCAAGAAAGTGTATTAAGATATGGAATTTTATCGTACAAACGGAGAAAGGATACATTATGAGATTATCGGGACAGGCTTTCCTGTCGTATTTCTCCATGGCAATAATTTAGAGAGCGGTTATTTTAAAAAGCAAAGGGTACTTAGCAAGTACTTCAAACTTATTTTTGTGGACAGCTTAGGACAGGGACAGTCGGGAAATATATTAGGAAACATAAGTTTTTCCTATCTGGCGGACAGTCTGGAAGAACTACTCTCATACCTTACTGTAAAGGAATGTCTCTTGGTAGGACATAGTGATGGAGCTAACCTTGCCATAGAATATGCCGCACTTCATCAAAGCAGAGTTGCCGGTATCTTGGCAAATAGCGGTAATATGTCATTTGACGGTGTTAAGTTTCTCCCAAGATATTCAACTTATCTCGAAGAGAGCCTTTATAGGGTTTTGGGTATATTTTCTCCTTTTTTTAAAAGAAGAGCAAAGGTCTCTGCACTTTTATATGAGGATCTTGATATTCCAAAGGAAGCATTTGCCAAGTCGGACTATCCGGTCGTGGTTTTGGCAGGTGAACATGATATGATCAAACGAAGGCACAGCATTGAGATTGCAAAGCTTTTTCCAAAAGGAAAATTCATAGAAATAAAAAATCAAGGTCACGACATTCCCCAAAAAGACAGTATCTGCTTTAACAAGATCATTTCAGGATTGGTAAAATATATACAAAATTTCAAACAATACATTCCCGAAAATATAAGGAGGTAAGAAATGCAAAACATCATCTCATTTTTTAGAAGATGGAAAAATCTTCTAAAAGGAATTTTATTCATGAGTATACTTATACTGGTAATTGTAGAGCTTTCTCGCATGGAGAAGACCATTTCTTTTGCTGCCATTAAAAGTATACTAAGCACTTTGTCCGTACTTAAGATTTTTAGTCTTCTTTTCTTCGGTATGCTTGCGGTGTCTCCGATGATACTGTATGACTATATACTTAGTAATGAACTGGGTAAAAAGATTTCTATAGCTAAACTGATAGAGAACAGTTGGACTATCAACAGCTTAAATAATCTTATAGGATTTGCCGGAATTGTTGATGTAGGACTTCGCTACAGCTATTTTTCAGAAGAGGAAAATGAAGGCAAGACCATGCAGGGTATATCAAAGGTAATGCCTTACTTTATGTCCGGTATGTCCGTTTTATCCTTTATTTCACTTTTTCTTTTGTTTTTTTATCCTAAAAATGATTCATTAAAAACGTATAGCTTTGTACTTGTAATTGCTACATTCATACTTCCTGTTTTATTATTTCTTTCTACCAGAAAAAGTTTAAACTATTTTGGAAACTTAAGCTATAAGAAAATCATAGCTTTAATAGGTACTTCAGTTTTAGATTGGAGTTTTGTATCGGGCTTTTTCTTTTATGTGGGAAGAGTGCTGGGGTATAATGTTTCCCTTGCAAATATACTTCCGTTATTTTGTATTTCTATTTGCATAGGTATCGTATCCATGATACCCGGAAGTCTCGGAAGCTTTGATCTGATAATGATAGGCGGACTTTTGCACCTTTCAATAAACAATAATGAGGCGGCAACCTGGCTTTTACTTTTCCGTATTTTTTATTATATCATTCCTTTTTTCATCGGACTGTTTCTTTTCATAAAGAGTATGGGAAGTCAAATAGATAACAAATTTTTAGGCATACCGAAAAAGCTTGCTAACCTGATAGGACAAGGTTTAATCCACTTTATGGCAGATTTTTTCGGCTTTTTTCTGATGGCAACCGCCATACTTCCCGATGAAATTCATAGCATACCCATTATCGGAAAAATGGATCCGATCAGGGGGCAGCTTCTTTTTCAGTTTCCAAGTTTCCTGCTTGGCAGCCTTTTCTTCCTACTTGGAAGACTGTTAAAAAGGCGCTCTGTCTTTGCAAAGCCTTTTTGCATCGTTTTATGTCTGAGCAGCCTGATTTATATTAATCTTGGAGACTATTCTATCTTTAGTTCTCTTTATATAGTGATCTTTATGACTTTAGTTTATGCACAAAGAAAAGACTTAAACAGAAAATCATTTTTTTATCCGCTTGAAGACAGAGCAAAAGACATCGGATATATAGTTGCAAGTTTGCTGATTACTGTTTTTCTTTTGTATATATCAAGAGGAAGTGGCGGAAGTAACAGTTTGGGTTTTCTTTTATTTCATCATAATAGAATTTTATTAAAAGGCTCATTAAGAACTTTCTTCTTTTCAGGATTTTTTTGAGTCACTTTTTACATCTTTTTGCATACTTTTTAATCATCGTATTTTTTTATATTACAGTGGAGTCTATGGCAAAGGATAGACACTTTTCGTTTGGAGAAAAGTTTGAAAAATCCCGTTTTCAAACTTTTTTACAAAGCTTTAATAATACTAACTTGGATGCTTCCCTTGCATTTTTGGGCGATAAACTTCTCTACTACTACAGAGAAGATGATAAGGATCTGACAGCTTTCCAGTTTGCTTTGGAAGACGGCAAAGCTGTGGTTATGGGAGACCCTATAGGAGAAAGAAAATATTTTGATAAAGCAGTTTCCGCATTTATTAAAGATGCGGAAGAAAAAAATCTCACTCCGCTTTTTTATGAGGTCGGTCAGGAGATGACTTTAATACTACACAACTATGGATATGAATTTATGAAGTTCGGAGAGACTGCCAGAGTTGATCTTAGTGAATTCGGTCTAATCGGAAAAAACGGAAAAAAGTTTCGTGCCATTATAAATCGAGGGGAAAACAGCGGATATCACTTTAATATGGAGTTGCCTCCTTTTTCTGATGATTTTTTGGATAAACTGGAGCATATTTCCGATGACTGGCTTGACAAAAGACAGGAAAAGGGCTTTTCTTTGGGTTTTTTTGACAGGGATTATCTTTCGCTTGCACCTATTGCCTGTGTACTTGATGAAGAAGGAAATATTCTGGCATTTGCTAATTTTCTTGCATGCAATACTGAAGAGGAATCAAGCATTGACTTAATGCGTTATGACCCCAAAAATGAAAAAGGCGGTATTATGGACTATCTTTTTGTTCAGATTTTCCTTTACCTTAAGGATAAGAATGTTAATTACTTTGATCTGGGTATGGCTCCTCTTTCCAATGTCGGACAGTATGAGCACAGTTTCTTTCAAGAGAAACTTGCATTCTTAGTCTATAGCTTTACCAATAGATTTTATTCATTCGGAGGACTTAGAAAATATAAGGAAAAGTTCGCACCGATCTGGGAAGCAAGATACCTTTCCTACCCAAAAGACAGTGCGCTTCTTTTTAATTTGCTTTCTATTTATAGGATAGATAACAGGCAGGTGAAGAAGGGGTGAGAAATTTTGGGATGGTTTTATAATTAAAACCATCCCAAAAACTCTACATTGATCTATATAGGCATATTGATGTGGATATCTCAACTACCTGAATTGCAACTTTTTTACAAATCGCTCATGCTGTCTGTTCTAATATAAAATGTTCCTCTACCCGAACCCTTTCGAATAATAATCCCTTCTTCTGTAAGCTTTTTTAATGCTGCCAAGGTTGAAGATCTTCCTATACTTGGACAGTTTTGCACAACATCCGCTCCTGTAAACTTCCCTACTTTTTTCTCTACATAATTTTTCACAATATCATAAGCACTACTACTTTCTTTTATGAGTCCGACTCTTTCTTCAAACTCAGTGTAACAAGACAAAATCACCTGCAACATATACTTTATAAAAGGAGTAGCATCGTTTTTTTCTTCATGCCATCCCATATCAGCTTTTTCCAGTGTATCATAATATATGTCCTTTGTTTTCTCTATTTGTTTTTCTACACTGATATATTTTCCTACATTATATCCGCTCTTATACAAAAGAAGAAGTGTGAGCAATCTGCTCATCCTGCCGTTTCCATCATTAAATGGGTGTATACATAAAAAATCACATATAAATATGGGAATCAGTATAAGCGAATCTATTTTTTCATTTGCAATAGCCTGTTCATAGGCATTACACAGTCTCTCTACTGCTTCAGGTGTATCATATGGTGCAATAGGAGTAAACCTTGTTACTACAGTTCCATCCGCTCTTGTTTCATTAATATAATTTTGAACGCTTTTAAAATATCCTCCATAAGACAATCCTGCTCGTTTTAAAAGATCTCTATGAAGTTGTAGAATATAGGATGGTTTGATAGGTATATACTCGTTACTTTCATGTATTGTATTTAAAACATCTCTATATCCCATAATTTCATTTTCATTACGATTATGAGGTGTTGTTTTTTCTTCAAATAATTGCTTCATTCTGGTACTTGTTGTTACTATACCTTCAATCTTATTTGAACTTTCTGTACTCTGTATTTTGGCAATCTCAGTAAGTCTATCCAACTCTACCGGCTTTTGTCTTATAAATAATTCCTGCCTTCCCTTACATTCATGTATCCTTGCAACAAGGTTTAATATCTCATTATCCCATACTTTATCAAGGAGTACACTGTAATCAAATGTTCTCATATAAACTCCTTTCATCCAACAATCTGTATTTTTATCCAACTTTACTATGTTTTGGACGAAAATACAATCCATTGGATGAAAAATTTTCTACTGCAAGTTATAGTCATCAATATACAAAGCAATCTTGCTTTTAATAAAATAATGAGGCTGCAGTATTTTAAGATTTTTGCACAAGTTGTATGATTGCATTATACCAAAATGCCACTACATCTTGTGCTTGATCTCTATTTTGCAACAGCCCCATTAATGAACTTATTTATTTTTCTAACGCCTGCTCAACATCAGCTATAAGGTCACGAATATCTTCTATACCTACAGACATTCTGATAAGATCCGCAGATACTCCTGCTGCCAAAAGCTCCTCATCATTCATCTGTCTGTGAGTAGTGGATGCCGGATGAAGTACACAGGTCCTTGCATCAGCCACATGAGTAACTATTGCAGCCAGTCTTAAAGAATCCATGAACTTAACAGCTGCTTCCCTGCCTCCTACGATTCCGAATGATATAACTCCGCAAGAGCCCTTCGGTAGGTATTTTTTTGCCATTTCATGCTGACTGTCATTTTCAAGTCCCGAAAAAGAAACCCATGATACCTTAGGATGCTTTTGTAAATACTTGGCAAGAGCCAAGGCATTTTCATAATGTCTTTCCATTCTTAAATGCAGTGTTTCGAGCCCAAACCCAAGGTAGAAAGAATTCTGCGGTGAAGGTATGGAGCCCAGATCACGCATTAAATTAGTTGTCATCCTTGTAATATACGCAGCCTTACCGAAGCTTTTTGTATATACTGTTCCATGATAGGTTTCATCCGGAGTTGTAAGCCCCGGGAATTTATCACTGTATTTTTCCCAGTCAAAGTTTCCTGAGTCTACAACTGCACCGCCTACAGAATTCGCTGAACCGTTCATGTATTTTGTAGTTGAATGAGTAACAATATCCGCTCCCCATTCAAAAGGTCTGCAAAAGATAGGTGTAGGGAAGGTATTGTCTACTATCAAAGGCACACCGTGCTTATGTGCTGCATTTGCAAACTTTTCTATATCAAATATTTTAAGTGAAGGATTGGATAAGGTCTCACCGAACACAAGCTTTGTATTAGGCTTAAACTTTGTTTCCAGTTCCCCGGCTGAAATATCAGGATCGACAAAAGTAGCTTCTATGCCCATAGTCTTCATAGTTTTGGCTATCAGGTTATAGGTGCCTCCGTAGATAGCGCTAGAGGCTATAACGTGATCTCCCGCATTGGCTATATTTAAGATCGCATAAAAGTTTGCTGCCTGTCCTGATGATGTCAATATAGCCGCCACACCGCCTTCAAGCTGACATATTTTATTGGCTACGGCGTCATTGGTAGGATTGGCAAGTCTTGTATAGAAATACCCCGCTTCTTTTAAGTCAAACAGATCACCCATTTGCTGTGATGATTCGTATTTAAAAGTTGTCGATTGTACTATAGGAACTACTCTTGCTTCTCCGTTCTTAGGATCATAACCACCTTGTACACAGATGGTATTAATATTGTAATTTGACATTTATTAAACTCCTTTTTCTAAGTCTAATTAATATATATTTTTATTCTTATACTGTCAAGCAAACTATAAACAATGTAATAAATGCTTTTAAAGCCTTACTGAAAACAATATTAAATAAGCCGACATTAAGTTGTATGATAATCTCAGTATTATTATTAAGATCTGATATTATTTCTTTCCTGATATGTAAGATCCTATTGCGCAAAGAGCTGCGGCGGAAGGTTCCGCTATCATGCTCTCAGGCACCCAATTTTTGTAATCCGGTTTATTGCTCATAACTTATTCCTCCTATATGATTATTTGCCAAGTTTTTTCATAGGTCATTCACCCATCTTAAAAAAATAAATATTCTGTTTAATTTCAAGATGACCTATTCCCACTACTTTTATTGTTCTCTTTTTTTCTACCTCTCATGTTATCTATTCTTAATTTTTTATCCCAAGTAATTTTGCAAAGCTTTTTGCCTTATTTATAGCAGCAGACTTGGCACTGCTTTGGGCGATTTCCAAAAGCCCCTGCCATTTTGCATCTTCAGCAAAAATCGCCCCTCTATCTGATGCTTCTCTTAAATAATCTGCGTAGTAAATACAAATATCTAAAATTCTGTTTATCCATACCGGTGGCTTATTATTTTTTGTAACCTGTAACCCTGCATATTTTATACACTCAATGAGCATAACATAGCATATGCTTAAAAGTTCTCTTTCATTCTCGACTATTCGTACAAGTTTTGCCGGGCTTATATTATCGTGTAATAAAAGCTCTCTTGTTATCTCTCGCAGTGTCTCCACAGAGAGAGCACCTGAGTTTACCAGTTTTTTAAAAAGATTCTTTGCACCGTAAATGCTTTCTCCGTCTTGTGCTAACAGTGCAACCGCAACAGTAAGGAATATCTTGGAATAAGGAGTTGCTCCTCCTTCAAGAGGACCGTTTTTTTCTGCACGCCAATTTCTAAACTTACTCACTTCGACTTTTTCTTTTTCCTCATCATAATGAAGCCACACAGCCTTTTCTTCTTCATTTATTATCTCACCATTACTGTCAGCCTCGAATCCCGAAACCTGTCCTTCATTGCTAAGTCCGTAGATCCATCCGGCTAACATTACTCGGTATATACGATCTGTCACATCCGGAAGCTTCAGATCAAACTGAAATGATTTTTCATTTTTTCTGAGTTCAACGGTTTTTACATTCATCGTAACACCATCAAGTATTAGTTTTTTAGGCTTTGGAAATACCGACCAGACATCATCAAAATCATCGGGAGCATTCTGTATATACGCTGTATCTTCTTTTTTGTCCTCTTCCTTTATTATCTTACTCTCAAAAGGTTTTAATTTATTGATGATCTCTTTTGCATAAGCTACAGCCTGTGAAGCTCCGGATTTAGCTGCAAATTCCTTGACCGTATTCATCTCCAATGCACTTTTGGGAGCAAGGGAATTGTCCACTGCCAAGATGACCTCATCCAGGTGATCTTTTATAAATTTTAATACCTCAGCTGTACCTACCAACATCCTTGGGCACTTTAATGATACTTCCACCGTATCACATGCAGCTTTCCAGACAATACTAAGCATACCGTCTTTTGCCATGTCCTCCATAGAAAGAGCCATACTAGCCAGGTTTGAAGGTACTCCGCCTCTCCAATCCAAAAATGAAATATCTGCCATACCGGGAAGTAAAAGTCCTCTCTCCCATGCTTCATGTGTTGCTTTTATGACATCTTCCGCATTCTCATCACTCAGGTTACTTCCCACGGCGATCCAATTCATCAGCGCACCTTTTGTGATAGGTTTTCTCCTTCTTGCGACCTGCCTTAAAACCAGTCCCTGCCCGTGGTAGACTTCATAGTCTCTGTGTACGGCAGTAAGTGAATAATCCCCCCAGGTAGGAAATATTGAAAACATAGATTCATGGCTGTATGATAGTCTGTTTGGTAATAATTTAAGGCTTTTTGGCATATCAAGTTCTATCCTCCAATATGGAGTTTTTGCGGGTTTAAACTCCGGCTCGATATAAGGATCTTTTAAATAGTCGGCAATCATCTTAACTGCTAAAACATCATTTCCCTCTTCATCTTGCACAAATTCACCTAATGGAAGCAATATCTTCAAATTTATACCGCTCAGCTTTTCAACATACTCATTTACATCTTTTTCTTTGATCTGATCCATATCAAGTCTTGTAAGTGCCAGCTGCAGATCCGGCTCCGAAACATAAGATAAGTCTTTATTTTTATATATCAAGAGGCGATCAACCAGATCAGACAAACTTATACTTAAATCTTCATAACTTGGAGTGCTCAGCAAACATGGGAATTTATCGATAGAGGCAAATAAAACAATACTCCTTGTATATAAAAGTCCTCCATACATGGTTTTTACTACTTCACTATCACCATTATATACTTTTTTCGTACTGTCCGGACATATAATATTATCAATATTTTTCGCCCATCTTCCCAGTGCACATATACCGCTTGAATCATTTATCTTAATTCCCGCAAGACTTATTTTAGCTTCATCCGGATCTTTGTACGCAATATGATTTGCCATAGCAATAAATCTCTCAAAAACAATATCTTCAACGATTACTCTTCTTTCTAAGATCACTGCCAACAGATCGGTTAATGCTTCCGAAGATACATCTCCCAATTCAAACTTTGGAAGCTCCCAAACTTTTGGTGTTTCCCTCCAGAGTCCTTGTACTTCTTTTTTTATATCCTCTTGTTCAAGCCTAAGTCCCCATGCCTTCTCTATATTTCGAGCAAGTTTTATAACGCTTTTGTCTTCATCTTGTATGTAGATCAAAAGCCAATCTTCAAACTCTTTTACAGACTTTGGCTTCTCTCTTTTTAAAACAGCATTTAAGATCATCTTTTTTATTTTTTTGACCTTTGCAAAACTACAGGAAATAAGCACCTGATATAATAACTCTTCATCTGACTTCTCTATGAGTACCGGAGCAAATCTCTCTATCAAAGCGCTCTCTCCGAGTCCTAAAGCGGAATGATCGTTTCTGCCCGTGTTCGAATATCACCATCGCTAAGTCCTATCTGTTCCAACACATTTACCAGTTCTTTCCTATCTCCCGGTCTTTGTGCCGTATTAAGTGCGTAAAACACCTGCTCGATAGCATCTTCTGTTGCAAGTATATTATTTTGTACCCCCCAAATGATCATTTCAGAAAACGGACCTGTACAGGGTACATTTACAGAAATACCTCCTTCTATATGTTCGTGAAATCTCCTTATGATCTCTTCTTTTTTAATTACAAAGTTCTCATCAATATTCCTGTCTTTTCTTTTGGATATCAAAAGCGTTGAGGCAATAGCTGCCCAGTCCTTCATATATTCCACCGAATCCGGAATTTCAAGATTCATTTGATGTACCAGTTTTACAGCCAAGATTCCAAGTACAGACAGGGAATGCTCCCATATCCTCCTATTGGAAGTGCAGGCTGCTTTAATAAAATCAATAGCATAAGTTTCTCCACGAGCCTCTATAGCCTCTAAAGCGACTTTACTTCCCTTCCTTAAAACATTTGCAGCACGCTTGGCATCCACGCCTACTCGTATGGCAAATATCGCAAGCTTGGATAAGTCTACATCTACCACAGGTACAAAACCGTAGGTGTTTTCCGATAATTGTTTGACCTGTAACCATTCACCGGATCTAAGTCCCTCTTTTGCTATTTTTTGTTCTTCCTTATTTCCTATACCAAGACTTAATATATCTTCAAAAGCCGCTTCCTCATAACCCAAAGAACGATAGATCTCAACCGCTTTTTCAAGTTTACCTGCCATACTATACTCCCTTTTTTAATTTTACTGCCAAGATATGTTTACACGGACCTCTGCTGTTTTGATGTTTCAGATACCATGTACAGGTGCATTTTGCATTCTGTGCCCCAAGATCTTTGGGGTAAATAACTCTGTAGGTAGTGTCTTGCGACTTTACATGCCATATATCGTCTTCTACATGCGAAATACCTTCCATAAGTTTCTTTTGCTCCTACAAGCCTCGGATTATCTTTTTAAGACTCTGTCCGGATCATCCGGCAGTTCCTGTGGAAAAAAATGCCTTTTTCTTGAACATCAAATCCCAGTTTTTCCCGATACTGCCAGCAATTCTATCGCATTTTTGATATCATTTTTTTATTATTCCCGTGCTTTCCGAGATTTTATCAAGATCAAGTATCGATTCAAAGTTTAATATATTATCTATCTTGTCTGCATATTCCAATATCTTCAGATCTGAAAGTGAGTCGAGTAAAGCACCCTCACCCGAATATCCCTCGTAACTTTTTGCAGTCAAACTTAGTGTGATACTTGCTCCCCTCATACATACTTCTATCATCATCCGCCCCGCTTCACTGTTTTTGGGTGCATAAAAATAAACAGCATTTACATGACTCATTATACGCCTTAATGCACTTAGTCTGTGAAGTCCGCTGATATATACGCTGTTTTTTTCTTCTCTGAGTTTCAACATCACACCTACTTTAGTAGGAGTAAGCCAACCGGATCTTTCCTTTCCGGTAGTAGCCGGCAGCATTGCGATAAATGCCTTCGCCTGCATTCCCTCAACATGAAATTTATATTCCATATTCTGATGTAGCATGGCACAGTTGCCAAGTGCTCTGATCCACCTGTCCGGCATCTTAACGGGACGTTGTATACGTACATCCGTCAATATATTGTTGTTATCAGCCTTCCTGCTATGTACAGTCTTCCAACCCTCATCTCCTATTCTGAATTTTAGCCTGTCTCCTTGCTTCACATTAAATAAAGATTTCCTTAGATCGGCTCCTATATCAACATTGGTAGTTCCGTAAAGTATCTCTCCGTCCAGAGCACTTTGAAATACATCCATCCTGGCATAGACACCGTTGCAGGCAGAAAAACATTCCGCTCTTAATCGGTCTCCTTGTGCTGAAAGGATAGGATCTCTTTGTGCTACCGGCACGTAGTTGAAATATCTTGTACTTACTATATCCGCAAGAACCAAAAGTCCTCCGGAAATAACCACCGGATCTATAATTTCCCCGTTAAAGAATAAGGGATCTTCTTCCACTCCTTTAGGTGTAAGTGCAGGTGCTATGGATAATGCAAGATTTCCGTCAAAAAGGGTCGAAGTAGTCTTAAATCCTCTCATTATATCCCCCTGATATTATCTTTAATATATTAAATTTTTGTTTTAATAAGTATATAATATTTTTAATAATAATAAATTAACATTTTAAAAGGACGATTTCTATCGGGAATCGTCCTTTTATTTTATCATATATTTTGTATTTTTAGTTGATCGGGTATATGTTTCTACTAATAAATCAACAATAATATTTGTAATATCTTCCCGAACGTTAAATATAACTCTAAGCTAAGGTGTTTGTATCACCAAGAGAACTTACACATATTTATAAATTTATCGTATCCTTAGTGTTTACCTTGATTTTTATTAGAGCAATGACTTTATGCAAGCCTCAACCTTTTCCATAGCTGCGGTAGGCTCAAAACGTGCAACTACTTTTCCTTCACGGTCAACAACAAACTTAGTGAAATTCCACTTGATATCAGGCTTCTTCGCCCAGTCAGGATCCGCCTTGTCAAACATTTCCACAAGTATGGGTTTTAACTCATGCTCATCTAAACCTTCAAATCCCTTTTCAGACTTAAGATAGGTATAAAGCGGAAGTTCATTAGCTCCATTTACATCAGCCTTCTTCATCTGCGGATATGTAGTGTTGAAATGCAGTGTGCAGAATTCATGGATCTCTTTATCCGTACCCGGTGCCTGTCCTCCAAACTGGTTACATGGGATATCAAGGATCTCAAGCCCCTTATCATGATAGTCCTTATATAATTTTTCGATCGGAGCGTACTGTGGTGTAAAGCCGCAGCCGGTCGCTGTATTAACTATCAATATAACTTTTCCCTTATAATCGGAAAGTTTTATTTCTTCTCCCGTTCCTGTTGTGATAGTAAAATCGTAGATCATTACTTATTCTCCTTTATATTTTAAATAATCGTTTTTTTATATGTAATTCATATAAGTTGACTAAAAACCACTCGCTTATTTTCCTTTTTACTTTTACCCTTCCTCATTGTCAATCGGAGAGAGATATTCAAAAGAATCACAAATACATACTAACCGACAAATTTATTAAAGTCAATCCATAGTATTATCATCAGAATCAATTATCTGCTTTATTGGCATTTAGGTCATTTTATCATTCTGATCTCTAATCATATCAGATGCTTCAATAAGTGTTCTTTAGATCCTACCTAAAAATCCTCCCAACACTTCATTCTCCGTATCGGTTATCAGTTTAGGATCTTGTTACCGGCATCCGTTTCTTTACCATCATGTTTGCTTATCCGATATATACTTAGCTTACCTACCTTTTATTGTAGCTGCAACAATATCAAAAAAGCGCAACGGCAATAAAACCGCTACGCTTAAAAAATACGACTTTTTGAGTTCGCATTATGGTCTCATATAGAAATATTTAACCATATTAATTAATTATTTTTTTTTCTTTTCTAAAGCAGAGGAACCAATCAAGACAATACTGATCTTCGTTTTGATTATCCATTCTTTCCTTAGCCGTAACGCAACTTCCTGCCGGAGGCACGATTATATCATCACCCGGTCTCCAATCGGCAGGTGTTGCACAGTTTTGGGCATCTGTCTTTTGAAGTGCAAGTATGATTCTCTTGATCTCATCAAAATTTCTGCCTGTTGAGAGCGGATAATAAAGGATGGTACGGATCTTTGCGTTAGGATCGATTATAAATACCGCTCTGACAGCCTGTGTGTTAGAAGCTCCCGGCTGGATCATTCCATATTTATTTGCTACTTCCATACGGATATCTTCAATAAGAGGGAAGGTAACATTGATATGTTTCTTTCCGTTCCATTCAAGTTCCTGAATTTTACGAAGCCAGGCAATATGTGCATAGAGTGAGTCAACAGAAAGTCCTATAAGCTCAGTATTGATAGCCTTAAACTCCTCCATCATAGAACCGAATGTCATAAATTCAGTTGTGCAGACCGGTGTGAAATCTGCAGGATGTGAAAATAATATTACCCATTTCCCTTTATAGTCTGCCGGAAAATGTATCTCTCCCTGAGTGGTTACTGCATCAAATGCAGGTGCATCTTCTCCGATAAGCGGCATTGTTACTCTTGTTTCTTCCATTGTAATTCTCCTTCCGTAAATAACATTTTTCAGAACATTGAATTTTATAAACTCTGATAGTATAATATAATATTATAATCATAAATTATCGTATTATTTAGCATAAAAATAGGAGAATATTCTATGGATACTATTGTTTTTGAAAATGAAAGTCTACCGATACATGTAGGGATCGAAAATATTAGTATATGGATGTGTTAGCTTAAACGGTAGCTAACAACACGTAATCTTTCTTAAGTTAGGTAATTGAGAGGATAATAAAATTACTTTTATCAAGCCCTCTGTCTTTCTATCATTCTGAAAAGATGATCCAATCTTTTATTCTGTCGTTTCCTCTGAGCCTTAGCTTCATACCTTGCATATTTCTTACTCGAAAACTTAGTAACGGTTTCTCCTCTTTCAATAGCCGCTTTATATTTGTCATGCTCATAAATATAAGAAAGATATCCTTCGATCGAATTACAAAATGGCTTATCTTCCTGGCGATGATATGCTTCGTACTGAGGATGCTCAAAGTCCAAAGGTTTGGTGCTTGTGTTTCGATGGTATAAAGCTATTTTTTCTTCTCTACGCACATATACCAATTTCCAGCATCCGATTTCAGACTTCACATAAAGGATTTCATCTATGTAGTTGAACTGCAACTTTTTACATCTACTGTAAAAATCCAGTTTATTATGTTCTACCCTATAATGATGGTTCATACTGTTACAATATCTGCATACATGGTATCCTTCTATTTTTGCATCATGCTTTGTAAGAGACATTCGATTTTTGTACTTAATACGTTCTACATATCTGCATCCGGGTTTGTGATAAATCATTGAATTGATTCCCAAACTGACGATCCGTTCATTGTTCATAATTACTTCCTTTCCTGCCCTGTGGCTACCGCTTAATTTGATAAACTTATCTTACTACGATATGTGTCCAAAAAAACGGACTCCGTCTTTTAATGACTATATAAATAAAAAAGGGAGGTTTACTTGATTGTACGTTAAAAAAGCCTGTAAGATAATATTATTATCATAAACACTCTTTCTTACAGACTTCTTTTGTCAGCTTTTATATACTTTACTTTAGATCTTAGTTTTCATTATCTTTATTTATTCCGGCTAAATTCACAAACATTGCCTTTAGTACTTTTTTAAATAACAGCATATAGTAGTTGGTTTAACTACTGCTCTTAGGTGACAGTGCTCCGGTTTGACGCAGCTCCTTAAGTAACTCCGCCGCAACTGCTGCCATATCAAAAATATCATCGCCTATCATTTCATATAAATCATATGCAGTAGGATCCTTAGTAAAATCCGTCAAAGCCTCCTCTATGATCTCATATTCCTCTTTTGTAGCAGTAACTCGGATATTTCGAGACGCAACGTCTTCACTATCAAACAGTTCGTGCAGATCTACACTACCACTGACCTTACACTCCAGCAAAATAGCGGCAAGATCGGTGATCAGATCAATTGCAAAATGAAAATCCATTACCACTCCGATAGAATGGGCAAATTCCAAAGGCTCCTTGGTGCATCGAAATTTACCGTTCTGCTTTGCAAGTCCGATCTTTATAAATATTTCATCAAGTGTGATCTCCTCTTTTTTCACATCCTCCAAAAATGCTACGAGATTTAAACTGTCATCACTACCTCCTATAAAATCACCCCAGTATTTTTCTATATACATACGTCTATCTCCTTTAAATTAAAATTTTCCGATAGAAACTTATGTATTTGATAATATCCTATAAGCGACTCAAATTCAACGGAATACTAAAATATATTTAGTATATTACAGTCTACTGCTGCTAAGCAAATCGGTATTCCTTATTACCCATCACTATTTAATTTTGCATAAGTAAATACGATAAATATTTTATTTTCTATCGCCCCATATATTAAAATGTTCGATTTTATTCGGATCTACAAACGGAAAATTGATAAAATATATATTACAACTACTTGTAGGCTATTTTATTTCTTCAAAATATAGTTCTAAATTCCTATATATTTCCATATCTGTATCTGCTGCGTCACGTAAAACCATAAAGCGGATATCTTTATCTGAATTGATAAATCGAAAGTTATGTTCACCATAGTATGCCTGATACCCTTGATCCTTCAAAGTCCAGATCTCACCTTTTTTTAGGGAAAAAACATCTTTTTTTATGCGGTAAGTTTGTCCCACCGGTAATCCCATAATAACTCTCCTTCAAATTCTAAGTTGTTTACACTGCTTTGATCATCTCTTTTATAAATTACAATAAATGCTACAGTCTTTCCTACCATCACAAATCCATAGTAACCCGGTAAATGGATTGTTCTTTGTAATCAGCTTAGGATTTTTAATGTTTTTATATCATACCACCATTCAATTATAATATAAACATCTCTTTTTTTATTTTCCGAAAAGAATTTTTAGATCGTTTCTTTACTATAAATCTTCTATTATTTCTTTGACAAATTTTTTTTGGATCTTTTATATCTAAAAATTGATGGATCTAAATGGCACAAAAAAAGTGCCAATCATTGCTTTCTTTTTTTCTGTACATTATCGCTTCACCATCTTCACTTCCAAAAAAGCTTCTATCTACTTCATATCCGTTACTTTCCAAGAAGTTCTTTATCGTATTATATTTGTTTTCTCTTTCTTCAACATAAGATTTAACTTCTTCGTTGTCAATTATATAAGCATCTATTTTTTTGAATATCCCGCTATGATTCTACCTTTTTGTGACTGATAGATTAGAAATTTCTTTCCAAAGAATTTCAACATGCTCTTCAGATTCAAACATAAATTTAGATAAAGGGAACAATATTTTCATTATAGATAATTTCCATATAATCAGGTATGTTTTTTTAGGATCAAAATATTCATATTCCAAATTATCTTCTTTTTCTATAGTATATCCCGGTATTTTTAGATACAAATTCTTTTCCTTCTTCCAAAGAATCAAATGCTACCAAATCTTTTGAATAATTATTTTGATATAATTCCAATATATACATATAAAACCTCCAAATCTTAATAAAAAAACTCATCGGGTCTTAACTTTTTTTCTTTAATTCCGATAATTTCTTTGATAACAAAATAAGTTCCGGACTTACTTCTATTAATTCATCATTTACGACCACATAATTCTTTATATTAATATTTTCTAAGTTCATCATTTCTCCTAACTCATCTTGAATATAATGCATCTGTATACAATGAGGGGATTCATCAACTGTTGCAAAGATAATATTATGTACTTTTCCCGTTCTGATCATAACGCCTATCTTTGTTATAGCCATATTCACATGAGTATTTTCAAGACATAAATTATATATGTTGGGAGAAATTTCCTCTAACTTTTTGTATCCATCCGGTTGAACGGATTTAAGACAAGTCCCCACTATGATAATGGTTTCGGATATGTCATATATATTAGTCGTCATTACTTCTTTCATAAGTTATCTCCTATATAATATAAAGTGAACCCATTTGTCAAGACAATGCATGTTTGGATGAATATTATTCTCGGCAGCTATCTAATTGATTGTACGCTCGCCTCGAATTGCTTCAAGGACAAGTTTCGATTTTTCCTCCGGGGAGTGTTGTTGTCTTGCCATATTTGGACTCCTTTCGCTATAAAATTATACGGAAAATCCAACTTGGAAACAATAATTTTTTTGTCTTAATTTATGGGTTCATTATAGACCCTAGATGGTGTTAAAGGAAAGTTTACAGAGTTCGATGAGGATCTGTGGTCTGTTCTGGTAGATTACATTCTATTAAAGGATAAAGAGAGCTATACTGTAGTATTTAAAGGTAGCACGGAGATAGACATATAATATAGAAAAAACTGGTACTTAAATAAAACTCAAAAATATGGTAAAATAGTATATTATATCATTTATACATGAAGGGGTGCAGAATTTGGAAATTAGATATATAAATGCATCTGATGATAGAATGAAAATCAGCAAAATATATGAAGAAAGCTGGAAATATGCATATAAAGATATAATTCCCAAAGATTATCTTTATTCTATTGAAAGTGAGAAATGGGTATCGGTATTGGATTTACCGGGGTCGAATACCATTGTATGTGTTGAAAATGATAAATTTATATGGACTTGTAGCTTTTCAAAATCTCGTTTTAAAGAATATTCTTTTATGGAGAAATAATCTAAATATACTTGCTTCCATACTATATTGGAAAGGGTTATGGCTATGAACTGTTAAATTGGGCTACTAATAAATTAATAAAGCAAGGTTACATCCAAATTTTGCTTTGGGTTCTGGACGATAACCATTTGGCAAATGAATTCTATGAAAAAAATGGCTTTATAGAAACAGATAACTACTTGGATGATAATATTGGAGGGAAACATCTTCGAGAGGTGATGTTTGTCTTCAATCAGTCTATTTAAAAAATGATAGCCAGTTTATAACAACAAGGATGATGTAATGAATGATGATGTAATGAATGATGGAATGTACTTAAGGATATGTGCAATTAAAAAGAATAATAATGGATGGGAATTTTTAGATTGCAACAGAGAATCTCTTAAAGCTCCTGATGAAAAAAGTATTTTCACCTCATCTATGAACAAAAGATATAGAAAAGAACGAAAAAAGTACATTGTTGATGAAAACACTGCATGTGTATGGTTTCTGATGGGAAAAGCAGATAATGGTGATAAAACTTGTATCCAGGTCGGCAGAACAAAAAACCTAACTAATCTTTTAAGCAATGATATAAAAGAGGATATAAAAAGTTTCTATAGTGGAGTTGGGAAGTATGGAAAGCTTAAAGAAAAATATAATGAGTTAGTTTTTTATGAGGTGGATGTTAATCGAATTATAAAGGAAGATAAAGACGCAAAACAAATTTTGGGGTCAAAGCCTAAAGATAAGAATCTTGGTTTAGCCTATTCTGTTATATGTGCTGCTTATGTTGAAGGAAAGTTGTCATTTGAAAAGGAAGCCGAACTATATTGTCCTTCAACTTTGGATGGATATTATTATGCATACTTTAAGGAACATTGATTGTGAGGTGCAAATGAAGGAATATAAAATTAAAGGTACAGAATACAAAATTCGCTATAATGATCTTTGCAAAGATTCAATACCGATTGTGTTCATACATGGTCTAGGATGTGCGGGGTCTTTTGATTATGTTGAAGTAGCGTCCACTCTTGGACGTGATCATAGAATAATTTTAGTTGATTTATTGGGTGCAGGTTATAGCGATAAACCACTAAAATTTAAATATACAGTTGCTTCGCATGTTAAATATTTAAAAGAGTTTATTGAAGATCTTAATCTAGAAAAAGTTATTATATTTGGTCACAGTTTAGGGGGTGCAATAGCGATAGAATTGTCTGATTTGTTAAAAAGTCGTGTAAAGGCTCTTATACTAAGTGAATCAAATTTAGACCCAAGCACTCCTGGATCAGCAAGTTTTGAATTTGCGAATTTTAATGATAAGGATTTAGATAAGTCATTTGAAAAAGAAACTTATAGAGTATGAAAAAAATCAGGGAATACAATGTGGACTGCTACCTTAAGAAACTGGCTACCAAAAGCTGCATTTGAATTATCTGTTAATGCTGCTAATGGTGGTAAAGTATCATGGAGAGAGCTTCTATATAGATTTGAATTTCCAAAATATTTTATTTTTGGAGAAAAATCACTACCTGATGCAGATTTTGATAAATTAAAAGAGCATAATGTTATTGTTGAAGTTGTTCCAAATGCCGGGCACTCGATGGCATGGGAAAATCCTAAGGACTTCGCGCAAGCAATAAAAAGATGCTTACATTCAAAGTTTCTAAGATAAAAACTGAATATAGCATTTATGGGAGGTGGATGAAGTCCATCTCTTTTTTACGATAATGGGGTGTATTTACAATTTCTAGAGCAGGGGGGCGGACATTTTCTTGGACACTTATTAGGGCTCTGAAAGGAGTCATTGATGTTTTCAAAAGAACAAAAAGATATAGCATTACGCCTATATCATCAAACAGAATCTGTAACGAAAACTATCAGAATTTTAGGATATCCGACTAGAAGGAATCTTTATAAGTGGATAAGCGAAGAAAAGAATGCCCCTGGGACATTTTCCCATAGCGTGTATCTTGGTTTTGTTCCATTCGTCTTCTCCCTCATTTCTTTAATAATTCTTATTGCCTCATAAAATAAATTAGAGTGAGAACTGTTAAGTCGCGCTCTTTTCCCTGCTATTGACATATCCCGACAGGGACTTCCAAAAGTTATAATATCCACCGGCTCTATTTCATAGCCTTTAATATCTGATACATCCTCTAGGTGCTTTACTTCCGGCATTCTTTTTGTTGTAACCCTGATGGGAAATGGCTCAATTTCTGATGCCCATAGCAGAATTTATATCTATGTGAAAAAAATACCTTGTCCTTCACCAAAGAACCCCTCATAGCAATTTATCCAATTTGCTAAAAAAAGTTCTAAGTTTGTAACTAAATTATATCCATATTTTTCAAACTAATATCCAGGGCCTTTACCGAATGAGTCAAGGCACCACAAGATATAATATCTATGCCTAGGCCCCTATAGTCACCTATATTTTCTGGACTTATATTTCCAGATACCTCAATAAGGGCCCTGCCAGCTATAAGGTCTACAGCTTCTCTAATCTGGTCTATAGACATGTTGTCCAACATTATTATGTCACAACCTACATTAAGGGCTTCCCTAACCTGGTCCAAGCTTTCCACTTCCAATTCTATCTTTTTTGAGAAGGATATCTTGGCTCTTGTCTTTTCAACTGCCTGCCTGATGCCACCTGCAACACCTATGTGGTTGTCTTTTAACATGACCATATCAGATAGGTTGTACCTGTGGTTTTTTCCACCCCCAACTTCTACGGAATACTTGTCAAATACCCTGAGTCCTGGGGCAGTCTTTCTGGTGTCAGCCAGACTAACGGATTCATCTCCCAGGGCATCCACCATATACCTGGTCATACTAGCTATACCGCTCATCCTCTGAAGGAAGTTTAGCCCAGTCCTCTCAGCCAAGAGCATGGCCTGGGCCTTAGATTCAACTATAGCTATCTTATCGCCCTTGCATACCCTATCTCCATCCTTGTAGGAACAAGTAAATTTTACGCCTTCATCCAAGATTTTAAAGGCCTGGTAAAATACCTCTAGTCCACAAATTATACCGTCTTCCTTGGCTATCAAGTCTGCCCTGGCCATCCTATCCTCATCTATTATGGCATCGGCACTAATATCCTTGTAGTTGATATCCTCCATAAGGCTCTCTTTAATCTTATCAAGCATCTTAATTTTTAAGCCAGCATTCATAAAAATCATGGTTCCTTTCCTTTATTGTATCTATCAAAATCTTATGGTAGCCATCAACTATATCCTCTATCTTTCTAGTTTCTGTATTTTCTTCCATATGGGCCCTAAAGTCTGGTAATAAAGTATTCAGGTTTTCACCACACTTCATACCACAGAAGCAGGCCTCTAAAAGGGAGTTTGATGCCAGCCTATTTCTACCATGTAGACCTGTGCAAGATGTCTCACCTATAGCATATAGGCCTGTCAGGCTAGTCCTACCATCTATCTTGGCCTTGATGCCACCCATATGGTAGTGCTGGCCCGGGCATACAGGTATCATATCCTTCCTAATATCTATACCCTTGTCCATACAGGTCTGGAAAACTGTCGGAAACCGTTTATCAATCCTTTCCCTATCCCTTATATTCTCAAGAGATAGGTAAACATGGTCACTGTGGTCCTCCTCCATCTTTTGTCTTATGGCCTTGCTGACTACATCCCTGGGAAGCAATTCATCGATAAACCTGTCTCCATTAATGCCAAGCAGGATGCCTCCCTCTCCCCTCAAGGCTTCAGTTATCAAGCTATGTCTACCCATGGATTCATCATATAGGACTGTTGGATGTATCTGGATATATTCCAAATTTAATATCTCTAGCCCATGCTTCATAGCTATAGCCAGGGCCTCACCAGATACCGACTTATAGTTGGTAGATGAATTAAATATACCCCCTATGCCACCTGTTGCCAGGACTACTGCCCGGGCATATATATTCCTATATTGGCCACCAACAAAGACCCTTATGCCTACAGCTTTATTATCTTCAATTATCAGGTCGTAAAAAGTCGTATTTTCACAAATATCTATATTATGCCTGACCTTCACCCTTTCTGCCATAACCTCACACATAGACCTGCCAGTAAAGTCTCCAACATGGTAGACCCTGGCCAGCCTATGTCCACCTTCCTTGTGGAGACTATAGGTATCCTGGTCAATCTTGTCAAAGTTGACACCATAACCTATTAATTCTTCTACCACATCCAGGGATTTATCTAAGATATTCCTAACGACATCCACATCATTCTCATAGTGGCCTGCCTTTAAGGTATCCTCTATATAGTCATCTAGATTTTCATGTGCTAGCCTAGCCGATATACCCCCTTGGGCCATGTATGAATTAGCCTCATCCATACTCTTTTTAGATATTAAACATACCTGGTAAATAGGGTCTAATTTTAAGGCACAAGAAAGACCTGCCGCACCACTACCAACTATTACAATATCATAAATCTCTCATTTAACTCATCTCCATCATCTTTTTGAGAGGTCGGCTGGCCCTCTCCATTATGGACTCGTCAAGTATAATTTCTGGTCCTTCATCTACCAATACCCTGTATAGATTTTCCAAGCTATTCTTTTTCATATCCTCACAAGGCTTCATAGATGAAGGTATAATAAATTCACTATCCGGTGATAGCTTATTCATCTGGTGTAAAATGCCCTCTTCTGTACAGACAATATATCCCTTCTTCTTAGTCCTTCCAACATAGTCTAAGAGTGCCTTGGTAGATCCTACGCAGTCTCCAAGCTCAACTACTCGGCTTGTACATTCTGGATGTACAAGGACATCGTAGCCATATCTATTCTTTAAGTCCTCAACCTCCTCATATTCCACAAAGTTATGGTACTTGCAGTAGCCCTCATGGAATATAAAGTTTTTGTCCTCTATCTGGTTTGCTATATAGGATCCCAAATTTTTATCTGGCAAGAAATATATATTCTTGTTCGGTAGGGCCGATACTATCTTCATAGCATTTGAAGAAGTAACACAGACATCACTCCTAGACTTTACATCCGCTTTTGTATTTATGTAAGAAACTATAGCTACATCATCATACCTTTCCTTGATACCGTCTAAATCATCTAGGTTTACCATGTCTGCCATAGGACAGCCTGCCTCTATGTCTGGAATCAATATTTTTTTATCGGGATTCAAGAGCTTAGCACTCTCACCCATAAAATTGACACCACAAAAGCAAATAATCTTATTTTTTGCATTCTGGGCATCCTTAGCTAGCTGGAAGGAATCTCCAACCTTGTCAGCTATGTCCTGAACCTCACTATTAGCATAAAAATGAGCTAGGATCAAGACGTCCTTCTCCTCTTTCAAGCGTAAAATTTTCTCTTTTAAAATTTCAATTTCCCTTTCCATATATACTCCTCAACATATAAGACTTGTTTGGTTTGTAGATATCTATATGTATATGCACCAACATATGTATAATACTATACATAACTTAAAATGTGAATAGAAAAGGGTGAAGAATCTTCCGAGTCCCCAAATCACATACGAAAAAGGGGGCTATAGGACAAAAAGTGTGTGTGACTAATCCCAGTAAACTGGATAGTTACTTGAATGGTGAAGCTCACCCCATACAACTGCATCACCCCACATAGGGATAGCATTTTCTAGTTGTTTCTTAGCAGTCAACTTCTTGTAAATATTATCTATGCTCTTGTTTGTAGGCATTGTTTTTAATATTTCAGAAGCAAAAAGCGGTTTTGGTGAGTGCATATAGCACCACCAAAAGACCGCTTTAATTCTTCTCTCAACAGACAAACCCCTATGGTTATGTAGCATCTCCCTAAGACAAGCATTTACGCCACCTTCTATTCGATTGTTTGTCGATGGTATCTTAAACTCAGCTCTTAATTCTTTATCAAGATACGTGAATAGAGTATTATCATTAAGCAGTCTTAGAATTGATTTTTCAGCCTTTATCAGTCTATCATGTTTAGGTCTTGATTTGCCATTTTCATCATATGTTACTTCGCTTAAAAAACGCTTATGCTTTACAATCCAAGCAGTAAACGATTAACCCATATCTTTGAATCTTCAATACTTCTTACCTCAAACAGATCCCTAGCTAATGCATAAATCTCTAGACCTGCTAAAGTATTTGGTCTACTCGTCGTATATCTTTTAACCTGTGAAAACACGTGAAATACACATGGATGACGGATATCCATTTGAAGTTTTCCTTATGAGCATAATCGATCCCAGCGACACCGTCCTGCCACCAGAATCATTCCAGCGGAGGAACAACAAAATCAAAATATACGTCAATCTGATGATCTCCTTTTTTACTCATTTTGATTGTGAAGGCAATACCGTAAAGCAGGCCGATAGACTGCTTGTACTCTCCATCCTCCTCATTTGGATCACCATATCCGCGAACCGCAATATAGTTCATGCTCGGAACCGTCACAATGGACGGCTTATCCTTTATTAACTTTATCCTTTAATTCTGATAATTTCTTTGATAACAAAATAAGTTTGGCTTACTTTATTCACTGTATGACATATATCTATCCAATGCAGTAAACACTTCTTCAAGGCTGAAATATCCACTTTTTCGTATTGCTTCTTTTCCCTCAACGAAAACAAGTATTGCTGGTGCTCCTAGAATGTTTTCCTGTGCTGCAATTGAGATATTATTATCTATTGATATATAGCCAGTGAATACTTGCGGATGTGTTCCACTCCAAACTATAATTTTCTCTTTAAGTGCTTTGCACGGAGCACAAGCCTGTGAACCAAACAAAAACAAACTAAACTTTTCTTGTTCTTTCAGTGTTTGATACTCTGTCAATGTTTCGATAATTCTTATTTCTTGCATAAATATCCCTTTTTCCCATTTTTTAACAATGGACTTATTTAAATCAATCCAATAACTAATCATCTTATTCTCCAAAGACAGAAGTAGAACTTACTAATCTAATGTTTCCCTTAATCAAGTTTGGACAACAACGCTACCGTCTCAACATGCATGCTCCACCCGAACATATCCACACCTCTGACCTTCCTAAGCTCATACTCCTTCTCACAAAGATACTCTAGATCCCTAGCCAGTGTCGCACTATCGCAACTTACATAGACTATCCTTTCCGGTTTTATTTTAAGTATCGTATCAAGGCAGGCTTTATCGCAGCCTTTTCTCGGAGGATCCAGAACCAGACAGTCAACTTCCAATATGTCTTTTACCGGAATACTTTCTATCCCCCCCATACTGTACTCTTTTTCGATCTTCACAGATAGGGCATTCTCTATATAATCTTCACTTTTTTTATCCGTCACCTTTACTTTTGCCCTGTCATAAAGTTCCGGAAGTACTTTCTCTGCCTCCCCAAGTAAAAAGTTGGTATTTTCTATCTTATTCAACTTGGCATTGTCCAGTGCATCTTCCACTGCCGCCTTGACTATCTCTATACCGTAGACCTTACCCGCCTGCTTTGACATATACAAAGATATGCTGCCTATGCCGCAGTAAAGATCCCATACCGTATCTTCTTTACTTAAGTCTGCGAATTCCAGTACCGTATCGTAAAGCTTCCTTGTCTGTACAGGATTTACCTGAAAGAATGACTTGGCTGAGATCCTGAATTTTATATCACCTATATGATCATAAATATATTTATCACCGTAGATGTTTACTTCCTTTTCACCGAGTATCACATTACTTTTTGCTGTATTTATATTGTAGGATATACTCTTTATGTCATCCGCTTTTAATAATATATCCACAAGCTTATCACTATGAGGAAGTTTGTCAGCGTTTATGACCACACAGACCATAAGTTCTCCTGTAGTAAATCCCTTTCTTATGAGCACATTTCTTAATAACCCCCTATGCTCTGACTCATCATAAACAGCTATGCCGTATTTTTTTATAAATCTCATTACGGCTTCCATTATAGGCTTATTTTCCTCTATACCTATAAGGCAATCATCCGGCTCTATAACACTGTGTGTCCTTGCGGCATAAAAGCCGTATACCGCAGAGTCTTTTTTTACTGCGACCGGGTAAATGGACTTATTCCTGTATCTCCACGGCTCTTCCATACCTATGATAGGGTAATGTATACAAACTCCCGGTATGTCATAGGCATCACTATCATTTACAAAAAAATCTTTTGAAAACTTGCCTATTCTTATAAGGTTATTGATGATCATATTGTCTTTTAACTCAAGCTGTCTTTCATAGGACATGTTTGCAGACTGCAACCTCCGCAGGCTCTTGCCACACTGCATTTAGGCTCTATTCTATCTTTTGAAGCCCTTAATACCTTATTGAGCCTTGCGTAACCGTAGTTTTTCTTGCTTTTCATAACGAAAGCACTTATTCTGTCCCCTACCACGCTGTCTTTTACAAACCAAGTAAAGGCACCGGTTTTTCCGATGCCTTCCCCTGTAGTACTCATATCTATAATATCAAGCTCTATCATATCGCCTTTTTTATAAGAATCGGCTATGATGTTATCTTTCATAAAAAATCCTTTCACACAGCACCTACAGCTGAGTCTTTCTCATATTGCTTTCAAAAAATCTGTTGTATCCGAGCCACTCTTTCCCGGCACTGGAACTTGCTTCGAGTATCTCCGTAAATGTCTGTAGTTTGGCATCTGTATTATCTGCAAGATTAAGTGCCATAGCCTCTATCAGAGCCGGTTTTTTCGGAGATCCGTATTCGAGTTCTCCGTGATGTGCCACTATGCAATGTTTTAATTCATTGGCTAAAGTAGTCGGGAATTTATCTATCTTTTCAATAGACTTTGAGATAATATCAAGCCCTATTATTATATGTCCCAAAAGCTGTCCTTCATCGGTATAATCATTTTCCGGAAAGGCTGAAAGCTCCACTGTCTTTCCTATATCATGCAAAAGTGCCGCCGTTATCAGCAGATCGTAATTAAGTAATTTATATTTACTGCAATAATGTATACAAAGTCTTGTTACACTTAAGCTATGCTCCAAGAGTCCTCCGACAAAACTGTGGTGAACGCTTTTTGCAGCTGAGGAATACCTGAATTTTGCTGCAAATTCTTTATCTTCTATAAAAATGTTTCTGAGCAATGCATTAAGATATATATTCTGAACACTTTGTATCACTTTTTCAAGATCTTTATACATGTCATCAATATTGTATTTTGATACGGGTAAATAATCCGAGGTCTCATATTCTCCGCTTCTGGCAAGCCTTATACGCTTTACATTAAGCTGCAGATTGTTGTTGAAGCTTATTACATCAGCCTCAACGCAAACGTAATCCATAGTTTCAAATTCCTCTATGCCCGGAGAAGTAAGGTCCCAGATCTTGCTTCTATGGTACCGGTCTTATCCTGAAATACAAGATTCCCGTACTCCTTACCTGCCTTTGTAAGCTGAATATTCCTTGATTTACAAAGATAGATCTGAGATACTACTCTGTTTCCTTCTCTTAAACTTTCTATATATTGCATACGATCCCCTTTAATTTACCTGCCCGCAACTGTCATATTTATCTCCAGTTGACTGTATTCATTCTTTCCATTATCACGATAAAGTTTTATAACTATATCCTTACCTACTGTAAGTTTATCCAATACTTCTTTATAAGCGGCTGTCGAAGAAATCTTCTCACCGTCTATCTCACTTATCACATCACCCACTTGTATACCCGATATATATGCCGGAGAGTCAGCTACCACTTCCGTTACATACACACCTTCCGGAACTTTATTTTCCTTCGCATCGGAATTGATATCTACAGGCTTTATTCCTATATATGCAGCCTGCACCGCATTTATCATATATTCAAGTCTTGATTTCAGATCAGAAATTCCTATGACAATGCTTGCACTCGTATCCGATTGATAGGAAGCTGTCGCAATACCTATAAGTTCACCGGAAGTATTTACCAAAAAGCTTCCCTTGGAATTATCCAAAGCAAGTGAAGTATACATAAACATTGCCGTTGAATCGACTATGCTTACATCCTTCGATATATAGGATATCCAACCGTAACCGGTAGAATAATTAAATCCTGTCGGACTGCCTATAGCCAAGGCTATATCTCCCCTTGATATAAGGTAGGAGTTTCCCAAAGCTACGGCTTCTATTCCTTCTTTTATACCGCTGTCGGCATCGCTTGTATCTACGGACAATATCGCTATGCCTATATGACCGTCCGCCGACTTGACAGTTGCCTGTCTGCTGTAATTGTTCTTGAAACTTACATTTATGATATCTGCCGAATCTATAGCCTGTATGGGGCAAAGAATCAAGACCTCATTATCAGTCTTAGCTATTACAAGTCCCGAATAATAATGCCCCGACTCTATCATGTTATCAAACCAGTCTTTTTCGTTCTTTACGGAATGTATGGCAGCAACGCAATTGTCCAGCTCGTTTGTGAGATTAGCCAGGACCTTATACATGGACTTTACGTCTTCTTCATCATAATTATGTTCATCTATGATAGACTCCGCAATATTCTTAAGCGCCTCGGTGTCTTCTGTCTCCAAAGTAGCACTGCTGCTTTGAACATCTGTCACATCTTTTTCTATACTTATGGTTTCTTTTTGTGTGCTACTTTTTACTATGAATTTTTCAAGCCCCGGCTTCGCAAATAACGCAGTAGCCATAGCCACTACACCGAACACGGTTGCAGAAAGGAGCAGCTTTACTATCTTAATGTATCTGCCGCTGTCTTTTTTTATTATTTTCTCAGTGATAAATTTGTCCTTATCATTATCCATAGACGATTTCTCCGTTTTTATACAATCGCTAAAGTATTCCTACAATAGTTTCCAAAACATACCTATATCATAACTTTATTGATAAGACTCACTAACAGTAATTATACTTGTAATTGAATGGTTACGCAATTAATATCTGCATAATTTTCTATATAGATTACATTTGCATTATAGCTAAACCCATTTTTATATGATACTATATATAGTGTTTTTATTTATACAGAGGATTGATTATGAACAACAAAGTATTACAAATATTGGAATTTAATAAGATCATAGAAAAATTAACAGCCTATGCAAGTTGTGAACCGGGAGTAAGGCTTTGTTCCAAACTCAGACCCGATATAGATTTTCATACCATAGTGCAAAACCAGGAAGAGACCGCTTCGGCAGTCAACAGATTAAGACTCTTCGGTAATCTTACCTTTCCATCGGTAAGCGATATCGGCGAGTCTCTAAAAAGCCTTGCCGTAGACTCTTCTTTAAGTCTTAATGAACTTTACAAAATCAAAATACTTCTTGAAGTAGTCGAAAAAGCTTATTCTTATAAAGAAAAAGCCGACAATGAAAATTACAGTGATTCTTTGAGTGAATATTTTGAAGAACTTTCTCCTGTCAAGGACTTAAAAAAGGAACTGGACAGATGTATAGTTTCTGAAGATCAGGTCGCCGATTCGGCTTCTTCCAATCTCAGCAAATTAAGAAGGCAGCTTAAAAATATAGAATCAAGACTTCATACCGAACTTAACAATATCTTACAGGCTCATAGAGAATACATGATGGATGCCATCATTACACAGCGTAACGGAAGCTACTGTCTTCCTATAAAAAGTGAATATAAAAATCGTGTTCAGGGTATAATACACGACCAGTCTTCCACAGGTTCGACCGTATTCATCGAACCTATAGCCATCGTCAGAATGAACAATGAAATAAAAGAGATAGAGATAGCCGAAGCTTTGGAAATAGAAAAGATCCTTTTTGATCTAAGCAAGAATACAGCCGCTTATACCTATGAACTTGATATTAATAATAAACTTGTGGCAAAGCTTGATTTTATATATGCCAAGGCAAGACTTGCCAATCAGATGAAGGCGAGCAAGCCCTTATTTAACGAAGATTCCGTTATAGAATTAAAAGAGGCAAGACACCCTTTACTTGATCCTAAGCAGGTAGTACCTGTCAATATAAGCCTGGGAAGCGGCTATAAGCTCCTTATCATTACCGGTCCCAACACAGGCGGTAAGACAGTACTCATGAAAACTGTTGGATTACTTACAGTTATGGGACAGTCGGGGCTTCACATACCGGCATTTGACGGAAGTAGATTATCGGTATATAAAAATGTATTTGCGGATATAGGTGATGAGCAAAGTATTGAGCAAAACCTTTCTACATTCTCGGCTCACATGAAGAATATCATATACATCCTTAAAGCAGCCGATGATAAATCCCTGTGCCTTTTTGACGAGCTTGGTGCCGGTACCGACCCGACCGAGGGTGCGGCACTTGCCATAGCAGTGCTTGATGAGCTTAAAAGGCGAGGAAGCAGTATCATGGCAAGTACACATTACAGTGAACTCAAAGTCTATGCCCTTAATACAGAGGGCGTTGAGAATGCAAGCTGTGAGTTTGATGTTGAGACACTAAGACCGACTTATCGTATTCTTATAGGTGTTCCCGGAAAATCCAATGCATTTGCAATTTCTCAAAAACTCGGACTTCCGATGGATATTATATCTGAGGCAAGAAAGCATATCTCTTCCGATGCCATCTCATTTGAAGACCTTATCACCAAACTTGAGACAGACCGCATCGCTCTTGAAAAAAGTCGCTTAGAGATAGAAAAGAAGGAAAGAGAGATAAGTTCGTTAAAATCAAGTTACGATAAGAGCCTTGAAAAGATAAATTCACAAAAAGAAAAGTTACTCGAAAAGGCAAGGCAGGAAGCCCAGAGCATACTCGAAGAGGCGAAAGAGACCGCCGACAGTACTATAAGAAATATTAATAAAATAGCTTCGGGGCTCGGTGCGCCTCTTGAAAAAGAAAGAGACAGATTAAGAAATTCCATCAAGGAAAATGAAAGTAAGAATAAGAAAAATATTGTAAAAAGCAGTCCGGCAAAGAAAGTTGAAAGTGTAAATATAGGGGACAGCGTATTTATTCACAGCCTTAATCTGAAAGGTACAGTCTCAACACTTCCCAATGATAAGGGTATACTTACGGTTCAAACCGGTATCATAAGCTCTAAGGTAAATATAAACGATCTTGAACTTCTGGACGAAAAAAATGACAACACTTTAAAAAGAACGGCTACAAGGCGTTCTCAAGGTCTTAAGTCACTTCATATATCTCCCGAAGTTAACCTTATAGGTATGAATGTGGACGAAGCCTGCTCGGTGCTTGACAAATATCTTGACGATGCTCTGCTTGCACATCTTGAGTATGTAAGGATAATTCACGGCAGAGGCAGCGGTGCTTTGCAAAAGGGTATACACGCCTACTTAAAAAGACAAAGCTTTGTCAAATCTTTTAAACTTGCGGAATTTGATGACGGAGGCAATGCGGTCACTATAGTTAGATTTTAGAATTTGGAGTAGTATATGGCAGAAAAACAAAGAATATTGATCGTAGATGACGATGAAAATATAGCGGAACTTATTTCCCTGTATCTGATGAAAGAGTGTTACGAAACAAAAATAGTTTATGACGGTGAAGAGGCTATAAAGATTTTTGAAGGATTCGACCCTCAACTCGTACTTTTAGATCTCATGCTTCCGGGCATAGACGGTTACGAGGTCTGCAAATATATCAGACAGAGATCTCAGGTACCTATAATCATGCTTTCCGCAAAGGGCGAAGTATTTGATAAGGTCCTGGGTCTTGAACTTGGTGCTGACGATTATATGGTGAAACCTTTCGATTCCAAGGAGCTGGTAGCAAGAGCCAAGGCTGTTATGAGAAGATATCAAAAGTCCAAACAACATCCGGAAGAGAGAGCACAAAATATAGTCGAATATCCGGATCTATCCATTAATTTAAGCAATTATTCTGTAGTTTATAAGGGTAACAATGTGGATATGCCGCCTAAGGAACTTGAACTTTTATACTTTCTTGCATCCAGCCCCAATCAGGTATTTACAAGAGAGCAGCTTCTTGACAATATCTGGGGCTATGAATATATAGGAGATACCAGAACAGTGGATGTTCATATCAAAAGATTACGTGAAAAGATCAAGGATCATAATTCCTGGGCTATATCAACAGTATGGGGCATAGGTTATAAATTCGAACTCAGAAAGAACGCAGTGCTATGAGTTCCTCCTTATACGTAAAATTTATCTTGGCATATATTGCTTTCGGTGTTGCCGGTTTTTTGGCTATAGCCACACTTTCTTCAAAACTTACTCATAATTACCTTATAAGCTCAAGAAGCTCTATACTGTATGATGAGGCTAACTTGATAGCCTCAACTTATTCCAACGTATATGAAGGAAGTGACCTTGATCTTAACCAGGCTTATCCCCAACTTAAAGCAGTAGCCACCTTTCTTGATTCATATATATGGATCATGAGTAAGGACGGCAAGGTCATAGTCGACTCCGCCAACAATAAAACAAATACTTATATAGAGGGTTTCGATCCGCTGGCTACCGGCAATAAGTCCTATATGACGGGCACTTATTTCGATTCCTTCTCATTTGACGTTTTAAGTGTATCCGCCCCCATAACCGGCAACTATCAAACCTACGGTTATATAGTGATCCACCTTCCCATGACCAAGGTCGTTGAAAGTCAAAATAAAATACTTAATATAGTATATATAACATTTTTTATCGTATTTTTGTTGTCGATGCTTATACTGATAATATTTCATAAAATAGTATATACACCGCTTAAAGAGATAACTACGGCTGCCAAAAGATATGCCCAGGGAGACCTGACATTTAAGGCAGATGTAAGTACCAACGATGAAATGGGTTATCTTGCCGCCACTCTTAATTTTATGTCAACCGAGCTTAGTCAGACTGAAGAATATCAAAGAAATTTTATCACTAATATATCTCACGACTTTCGTTCACCCTTAACATCTATCAAGGGATATTTGACTGCCATTCTTGACGGTACCATCACTCCCGATATGCAGGACAAATACATTCAAAGGGTCATAGATGAAAGCGACAGACTTACAAACTTACAGATAATATCCTGACTCTTAACGATCTTGATACCAAAGGAAGGCTTTTCAGAACGAATTTCGATATACACAGGGTCATAAAAGACACGGCAAAAAGCTTTGAACTTCAGTGTAACGCTAAAAGTCTAGTGATCAATCTTATCTTTACGGAAGAAAGTCAAACTGTGTATGCCGATATGACCAAGATTCAGCAGGTCTTATATAATTTGATAGACAATGCCATAAAATTCTCTAATAACAACAACTCTATAACTATTTCGACTGTTGACAAAAAAGGCAAATTGTTTGTATCTGTCAAGGACAGCGGTATAGGTATAGAGAAAAAAGATCTGACCAAGGTTTTTGACAGATTTTATAAGTCCGATTATTCAAGAGGCAAGGATAAGAAAGGAACCGGTCTTGGACTCTCCATCGTAAAAGATATCGTTCAGGCTCATGGGGAGTATATAGATGTTATCAGCACAAAAGATGTAGGAACTGAATTTATTTTTTCACTTCCTTTAGTACAATAATATTAGACTTTATTATATTACTTTTTTGTTACGATTCATGAATGTTCTTTTCATTTTATATACAAAGTTTTACATATATTTTAATGTGCTTTTTTTAATCATTGATAAATGATATACTCTCATAGTGTAATAAGGCTTATAAATTACCTAATTTAGAAGGCATTTATCACATGTGACAATTTAGCTATATAGGCAATATTTGAAGACCGGTCTGCTTTATCCGTAGATACACTCACCTTTTTCGGTTAAGGTTCTCATCGGTCTTCGTATAGCTAAATTGTTGCTAATAAATGTTTTGATCTTAATGTGTATAATTATAAAATAAATTTGGAGGTTTTTATGAGATATTTCAAGAAAATATTATTGTGTTTTTCGGTAATTGCCGGACTTTCGTCGATCAATAACACGGTATACGCAAGTTCAGCAGATAAGGATTATACCATTAGTAATGCAGCCTGGGATGCCGGTGCAAATATTGCTATAGCCAACTGGGATGAAAGTGCGGATAAGACCTCATATAAAGTACAACTTTACAAGGGTACCAAGAAAATAGACTCTGTGATCACCGTACAATCTCCTCGTTATAATTTTTCAAGAAAAATAGCCAACCACGGTGCCGGAAACTATACTTTTACCGTATATCCCAGTAAGGGTAAAAAAACCGAGACCACTATCAAATCAGATGTTCTTTATGCAGATGCCGAGATGATAGCAGCTCTTAAAAAAGATAATAATATAAATCCGAGCAATTCATCATCTTCATCTTCATCTCCCAAACAGGCGTCTACACCTGTTATAGGCTGGTTCAAAGCCGGTGATAAGTGGCAATATAAAGAAAAAAACTCTGACTTTATCAGAGCTTCTTGGAAATTTATAGACAATAAATGGTATTTCTTTGATACTAACGGATATATGCTTACAGGTTGGGTAGAATTACCCGAAGGATATTACTTACTCGGTGATAAAGGTGATATGCTTACAGGCTGGCAACTTTCCAATAACAAATGGTATTATATGGATATAAACAGCGGTCTTATGCTTAGCAATACCACAACACCGGACGGTTACAAAGTTGATGCAAGCGGAGCATGGGTGGATGCTACTGCCAACTAAGTCGGTGAAGCTTCCCCCCTCGTATTCAGACCTCTGAAACCTATTTGTCTGTAGGCTTCATAAAGAATTACAGAAACTGAATTTGACAGATTAAGGCTGCGTATGTCTCCCCACATGGGTATTCGTATGCAGCTTTCTTTATCTCTTACCAATATCTCTTCCGGTATTCCGGCACTTTCTTTGCCGAACATTATATAGTCATCTTCCTCAAAGCTTACCTGCGTATAGTTTTTTTCAGCCTTTGTGGTTGCCATAAAAAGTCTTGTTCTTGCTTTCGGATTCTTCTCAATAAAATCCTCAAAATCAGAATATATGTATAATTTAAGTTTATCCCAATAATCAAGTCCGGCTCTTTTTATCTTTTTTTCATTTAAGGTAAATCCCAAAGGCTCTATCAAATGAAGTGCCGTATCGGTCGCCACACAGGTCCTACCTATATTTCCCGTATTTGACGGCATCTCAGGCTCAAGTAATACTATGTTCATTTTCCACTCCACTGTTTTTAATAAACATTTTAATTAATATCTCTTATTATCTTATATATATCGTCTTTATCAGGTCTGTTGATAGATGAAAGCTCTTCTCCTTCACCGCATTTGTCATTTATCGTCTTATAGTTATCGTCATACAACGCTCCTATTAATACTGTATCATAGCCTTCAATAAGCATTTGCTCCTTTGTTTTTTCAGCATTGTCCGTCACTATCAAATACGCCCTTGAAAGCATATTATAGGGGTTAAGCCTATAAAGCTCGGATATTTCCACGCTGCTTTGAATTACAGGTACATTCTTCATATCTATACCCAGACCGCAGTTTAATTCTTTGGACAAGGCATAGAGCGAGGTAAGCACCCCGCCCTTTCCTATTTCATATATACTTACATCTGTAATGCTTATATTCGGTCTTTCTATATTAAGCAAAGCTTGATGTATCTTTTGTTGTTCCGAAAGATATCTGTGATCGAATCTTTCAAGCAGTTCATCCCATTTTCTGTCAAGTATAACTGATGTTGCATACGATGCCGCATATCCGTACATAAGTATACTTTTAAGTCTTTTTCTGAACATTATACTAAGCACCCGGTCCTACCAGTGAAGCACCGGAAGTCTCCTCTTTTTTATCCGGAGCAGCAGTTGTAGGTGCTTCTGTTGACTTTGCCTTTGTTTCGGATTTTGACTCAGACTTTGTTTCGCTATCCGATCCTGATTTTGTCTCCTGGTTTTGATCTGTACCCTGACCTTCTATACTTGCCTCGGTTGATGCCGCTGCAGCCTGTCCGGTACCCCTTCTGTATATGTGGTTTGATACCGCATATCTGTCAGTTGAGAGTAAAGTTCTTTCAACTTCTACTCCGTTTTCTTTAACGACCTTCCAAAGTTTTGATACTCTTCCGTCATGACCCGCAGACTCTTTTACCTCTTTTCCCGCAGGTAATGTAGGATCGTCTTTGTAGGTTATCCCTGCCGGTGTTGATGAGATTACTTCAGGTACGAATTCTATTGTACGCCCCTTGTTTCTCTTATCTTTACCCCATATTGTAAATGTAAGCTTCTTTCCGCTGGTATAAGCTTCTACATATATAGGTGTATCAAGGTTATTCTTTATCTTTATATCCTTATAAGTACCTGCTATAGCCGCATCACAGCTTGCCGGTACATAAGAAACGGTCATGGAGTGGTTCTGTCTTTGAGGTATGGATATCTCTGCTCTGAGTGCTGCATTATAAAGTGTTGTTGCTATCTGGCAGCTTCCTCCTCCTACACTGTCCACAACTCTTCCGTTCTCATAGGCATGAGCTATCTGGTATCCGTTGGCTGCTGTAAAAGGATGCATTTGTTCATATCCGGACAGCTCTTCTCCCGGCATCAAAAGATGATTTCCGAGTTTAGCCGAACCTACTCTTATGTTATTCGCTCTCGCTTCAGAAGAACTTGAAAAGTCTGTTGTATAAGTTCCGAGTACGTCTTTTATAGATTCGAGATCTTCTCTGGTGATCTTTGCTTTGCATACTCGCTGTTGCCTTAATACTTATTGAATTACTGTCACTGCTAAGCTCAGACTCTATAGTCTTTCTTGTCGCTTCCTTATCTATATTGATCGCTTCGACATCATCCGTGATCTTAAAGACACCGTTCTCTCTCTTTATGGTTGCATTTACGGGCTTATCCAAGAATCCCTTAGTCTTCTCATCCATAAACTCATCAAACTTAGTCTCATCTATTTTGTAATTCAGGTCTGTTATCTTTTCAGCCGAATTCTCATAATCGGATTTCGCCTTGTATCTTTTTACAACATTACCTGTTGACAGATTTCTTACAAGGTTTACCGCCTGTGCTTCGTTATCACAAGTAAATCCGAGTTCTTCTACCGTCGCCTTTATTGTTTTTGAAGATATATCTATATCAACAGTCTTTGATTTTATAGCATTTATTTTTTCTTGAATAAGCTTGTCCGCCTCTTCCGTTGTCTTACCGGAAAGCTCAATACCTGATATTGATACACCGTCGGGTACTACCCCGGCGTATGTCTTGATCGTAAATGCTGCAATAAATACCGCAACACCAAAACCTAATTTCGTTACATATTCCATATACCTCTTCTTCATATCTCTAACCTCTACCACAAAAATCCACGTAATCCCGAAAATACCATGGGTACTACCATGGCTAATGCTAATATAATTGCCACTACTGTTGCTATTATTCTTCTTTTTTTATTGTTGTTCATGAACTTAACTACTTCCTTTCCGAGTCTATATATCCCTTATTGAACTTTATCTTATCTATTATTCTTGAAATCTGGTTTTTACTTAGTGTATCTATATCTTTATCAAGAGTTATTTTATGACAATTTAAAATATTAAGCAAGTGTTCTTTTTGTGTCCTACTTGCCTTTTGTTCTTTTTTGATCTTAAAATTTAATTCTTTTTTTATATTTTTGTCTGCCAAAAGATCCGCAAATCTTAGCTTAAGTGCCTGATACAGACAGTGGCTTGCCCTTGCATCCGGCAAAGCCCTGTGCCAATCTTTAATATCTATCTCCATAAACTTACAAGCTTCTTTCAATACCTTACTTTGTTCTTTCGGAAGACAAAACCTTGAAAGTTCCAAAGTATCTATTCCCTCTTTTTTTAAATCCAGATTAAGGTTGACTGCCGCTTTTTTTATAAAACTGTAATCAAAAAGTACCCTGTGACCGAGTAGTGGCAGATCTTCCATAAACTCCAAAAGATCCGGCATGATTTCTTCTATCTCCGGTTTTAATTTAAGTTCATCTTCTGAAATTCCCGTAATAGCTTTGGTATGATCGCTAAGCCTCATATGAGGATCTACCAGAGTATTGAAATGTTTGGTTTCCACACCGTCTATAACTTTAACGACGGCTATTTCTATGATCCTGTCCTCTTTTACCTTAAGTCCCGTGGTCTCGACATCTATAGCTATATATGAATTACATAAACTATTCATTTCGAACACCCTAAACAAAAAAAGCTTTGCACTCGGACAATCATCATTTAGAAAACAGGTCTCACACAGAGGATTTCTTGCCTTACATACAGATCTACCCAGGCTTATGATATTGATATTCCAAAGTATCCATTCATCCTCAGGCAATACCTTCATAAGCTCATATTCAACCTTTTCGGGATCATCACTTTTTACCAGACCGAGTCTTTTACTTACTCTTTTGACGTGAGTATCTACCACTATACTCGGAATATTATAAATATTTCCCCGTATAACATTGGCAGTCTTTCTTCCCACTCCCGCAAGTGAAGTAAGTTCATCTATACCCGAAGGGACTTCCGAATCAAAATTTTCAATCAAAGCTTTTGCACATGCTATCAGATTCTTTGATTTTGCCTTATAAAGCCCTATTGAATTAATGTCTTTTTCCAGTTCCTTTATATCGGCTTTTGCAAGACTTTCCACCGTGGTATATTTTCTAAACAGATCCTTAGTCACTATATTAACTCTGTCATCCGTACATTGAGCACTTAATATTACCGCAACCAAAAGCTGCCAGGGTTTTTCAAAATTCAAAAAGATCCTCGGCTCACTTCCGTATTCATTATGTAATTTATCTATTATTCTTCCTATTCTCGCTTCTTTAGCTTTTTTACTTTCCCTCATATTTATACATTGATCTTCAAAATTCTGTTGCCCGGCTGATATTCGTAATATCTGATTTTTGCGGCATTAAGCATACGCTTACTTGCCCTTACAACTGCACTGTCCTTGTATTTGTCATCTTCATATATAACGGTCTTTATACCGGATTGTATAATAGCCTTCGCACATTCATTACAAGGGAAAAGTGTCACATAGAGTTTGGATCCTTCAAGACTCGGGCCTCTGTAGTTGAGTATCGCATTGAGCTCCGCATGTGTACTGTAGAGGTATTTCGCATTATAAGGATCTGTAGTTTCAAATTCCTTAGACCATGGGAACTCATCATCATTACAACCTGCCGGAAAACCGTTGTATCCCATAGATAGGATTTTGTTATCCTCACTTACTATGCAAGCACCCACTTGAGTATTTGGATCTTTTGATCTTAATGCCGAAAGTTTAGCTACTCCCATAAAGTATTCATCCCATGTAATATAGTCCATCCTTTTTTCAGACATATTCCCTCCAAGTATATAATTCTATAATACCGCCCGGATCCGTATCTTAATATTTTCCGGCTCAGAAAACAAACGATCCGATCAAGCCCGGCTAAACAGATCTTAAACTTATGATCGATATAAAAACTATAGACAGGTGCATCGCTTAAAAATAAGTATACAAAAAACTATGAATTTTTTCTTAGTATACACATTAAAAAGTAAACGTGGTGTGACTACGCTGAGGTTTTTTAATGTATGCTATCAGAAAAGAAGCAAGTTATTTGGTATAATTATTTTAGAAACTATGCACTAGATACCTCTGCTTTTTAAGAATCTTTCTATGACCTTCGCAATTATTACAGCTGTGCATACGATCAAAATATTGATTCCCACCTGTTTATCGGATATCTCAAAATAAAAAGAAGCCGGTTTTGATTTCATGCTGACCTTCATATCATCCTCCTATAACTTAACTATATTATATCCTGCCGCTTTTACAAGTCTGTTCATTATTGCCAAACCCAGTTCCGCCTCTTCAAAGCTTTCACTGTATATAATATCGATATTCTTTTCATCAAATCTTCTTAGTACCGCAAAAAGATTATGGGCTATATCTTCATAGGAATCTCTTGAACCTATGTATTCCACCTCATCGGCTTGTATTTTGCCCCTGTTTTCTTCAGTTAAAATAAGCCCTATCCTTTTCCCTTGCGACAAGCTTTTTTCTTTTTCCACAAATGATCTGAACTTTTCAAAGTCAGATTCAATGATGGTAAGCTTTGCCTTGGGTGCATAATGCCTGTATTTCATGCCCGGAGCTTTGGGAAGCAAGTCCTTATCGGGCTTTTTTAATATCGCCGGATCTATACTTATATTATCATCTATTACCTTAAGCATATTAAGTGTGACGGCACCCGGTCTTAAAACCACGGGTGTATCCACACTTACATCAACTATAGTAGACTCAAGTCCTACCTTGGAGTCATCGGAAGCTATAAGCATATCTATGCGACCGTTCATATCCTCATATACATGCTTGGCACTTGTGGGGCTTGGACTTCCCGAAATATTTGCACTCGGAGCCGCTATGGGAGTTTTACACAAGCGAATAAACTCTCTTGCAACCTCATCCCAAGGCATGCGTACCGCCACTGTATCAAGTCCTGCCGTTGTTTCATCAGGAAGTCCCTGCCTTTTTTTTTAGGATCAGCGTCAAAGGACCCGGCCAAAATCTGTCCATCATTTCTTTGGCTTTTTGCGAAATTTCACATGCTAAACTATCAAGCTCCTCTATATCCGCTATATGCACTATCAGCGGATTGTCTGCCGGTCTGTTTTTTGCCGCATATATTTTTTGAGCGGCATCTTTGTTGAATGCGTCCGCTCCCAGACCGTACACAGTTTCGGTGGGAAAAGCCACAAGACCGCCATTTTGAATGATCCTTGCCGCTTCCCCAAGCTTTTCTTTATCTATATCTTTACGATCTATATTTATTAACTTAGTATACATTTTTATAACAATCTGATTTTTGACTTTTCACAGGTTTCTATCATTTCCTTAGGCCATATACTTGATTGAACTTCTCCTACATGGGCTCTGTTGAGTAAAAGCATACAAAGTCTTGACTGTCCTATGCCTCCTCCTATAGTATAAGGAAGTTCTCCTTTTAGAAGCTTACTGTGGTAAGGAAGTTTCGATCTGTCTTCACAACCTGAGATCTTAAGCTGTTTTGCCAAAGATTCCTCATCAACTCTGATACCCATACTTGATATTTCCAAAGCACAATCAAGCCAATCGAACCAGAACAGTATATCTCCGTTAAGCTCCCAGTCATCATAATCCGGTGCTCTTTGTCATGAGGTTCTCCGTTACTTAATTTCGCTCCTATTCTCTTTATAAATACACAACCCTTTTCCTTGGCTATCAGATTCTCCCTTTCCTTAGGAGTCTTATCCGGATACAGGCTTAAAAGCTCCTCGGAATCTATGAAATATATATCATCGGGCAAATGTTTTACCGCATCGGGGTATTTGTACCAGACCTGATGCTCCATATGCTTGATAACTTTGAATATGGTCCTTACGGTATCTTCAAGCATTTGATCATTTCTTTCGGACTTTTCTATAACCTTCTCCCAGTCCCACTGGTCAACATAGCAGGAGTGAAGATTATCAAGATCTTCATCTCTTCTTATAGCATTCATATTAGTATAAAGTCCTTCACCAGCCTTGAATCCGTACTCCCAAAGAGCAAGTCTTTTCCACTTCGCAAGTGATTGAACTACTTCAACATTCTCAGACTTGATTGACTTTATATCAAAGCTTACAGGTCTTTCCACACCGCTCAGATTATCGTTTAATCCGCTTGACTTCGGTACGAATAAAGGTGCAGATACCCTTTCCAGATTCATCTCTTTACCGAATTCTTTTTGAAATGTATCTCTGATAAATTTTATTGCCTGCTGAGTTTGTCTTATATCAAGAACCGGATCGTAATTCTCCGGAATTATAAGCGCCATACCCTAAACCTCCTCTTAACTTACTTAAGCTTCCATTCTAGCACAATACTATAAGCAACTTCAAGCTATAATGTATAAAGATTTTGTTTCTTCGACTTTGCAATAACGTTACGTTTCTCATGTATTTACGATCACATAACCATTATTTATCATGTGTATAATATTTAACTCAATCTTCCCACACTCAAATTAGTTCAGTACAGTAAAAATTTGACAGCAACATAAACAATACTAATCATTTATGAGGAATCAGCTGATAAAAAGCACCTTATAATTCAATCATACACGCAACTCTTTTTCAAAGCTGCGACAAATTCACACAGACTGCACAACTCGTGTGCTCGCCTACTCCGTGGCGAGCTGCACTCGAACAGTCCCTGGCGTAGGGTTTCTTAAATCATCAAACTAATTCTACTGATTTTTGTATGTACTTCGTTGGTTTCAGTCAGCGTAGCTCGCTACGCCTCCTTCAACCGCCTCGTACCTAATAAAAATCAGTAACGAATTAATTCAATGATTTTGCGAACCCTACACCGGTCTGTGGAATTTGTACCTTGCTTTATCAAAAGAGTTAACCGCTACAAAGATTGAATTATAAGGTGTTTTTATCTTCCGCTACGTTACTGCTACAACGGGTATAAATAGTACAAGTTATTTAACGGTGGTAGATCTATGATTGTTTACGTTGCTAAGGGGGAGAGGTGAGGGGATGCTGGAGCGACTTTTATTCCGAACTTAAAAATAGTCCTTCCCTTACAGCATGTTTTTCCGAGCAATACATTAAATTTAGATACTTAAAAGTAATCATTGCCTTATATCAGATTTTGTTAAGGGATACAGCAACCTTATAAATGGATAGAAAAATTTTCTATAAAACCGTAAGTAATGTTAAACTACAAATTACATTCTCACTTTTGCGTGTTCTCCCTATACGAATGACTGTTTTTAAGATTTGAATAAAAGTTGCTGTTACGCCTCCCCTCCTCCCCCTTAGCAACATAAACAATGGCTATTTGTCTACTCCAAACTCTTATACAGCTACCCCTTGCGGGCTGGGATTAAAGAAACACTCCCTATTTCAATCTTTGTAGCGTTTAGTACTGTTAATAAAGTGAGTTACAAATTGTACAGACGAGGACTGTCTGAGCGTCAGTCCGCCATGCTTTTAGGCGGACAAGCGAGTTCCGCAGTCTGTACTAAATTTGTCGAAACTTTATTAACAGTACTGCGGGTATGATTGAAATAGGGAGTGTTTCTGTTTAATTCCTGACTTACAATTGTTTACGTTGCTAACTCCCCGATAAATCGGAATAGTATGGGATTTTTGAGTATTTAATTATAATTTTAATAAATTACGCTATTCCTATCAAATAAAATGGTCTGTAAGCAAATCAAAGCCTACAGACCGCAAATTTCATTTTTTACTTTTCGTTAATATTTGATTATCGACCATACATAACTCGGTTCCAATCCCAACCTCCATACCGCCACACCGGCAAGATCATTTTCTTTCATGTATTTAAGCTTAAGTTCCAGCGACTTCTCGTCTTCCAGCCACATATAATAGCTTTCGCCCGAACTTATAAGTTCTACGTAATTTTGCCCTATATCTTCTTTCCACTCTGGAGTCAGATTATTTTCCTCGACCCATTTCAGTGAAGCTTCTATTCCGAGTGCCTGACTGCTCAGCTTTCCGTTTTCTTCCTTCCATAACCTCGTATAAACAGGTATCGCATTTATCAGTTTCTCTCTCGGAACTTCTTTCAGAGTGTCATATATGGCAGACTTCACGAAATCTATCGAAGCCACACTTCCCTTATCCGATCCGGAATAATGTTCATCATAGCCCATGTTTATGATATAGTCGGCAACTTCCGCCTGTTTTCCTCTGGCATAGAATTTATTGTATGCCGCATATGAAGGATCGTCTATAGACAGGATAAGCTTGTTTTTCCTTGTATATACGGATAATTCTCTAATAAATTGTATGTAATATTTTGCTCCCTCAGCATTAAGACTTTCAAAGTCCAGGTTTATTCCGTCAAGCTCGTAATCAATAGCATCATTTATAAGTTTTTCTATCAATAATTTTCTTACACTGCTTTTTTTCAGAAGTTTTACGGTACTGACATCATCGCTTAGGTTATCCACCAGTCCCCACACCTGTAAGCCCATCTCGTGTGCTTTTTTTACATAATCTTTGCTTGCATAGGAAGTATAATTACCCTCATTATCACTTAATGAAAACCAGGTCGGCGATATGACATTCATGCCTGAGGTACCTGCAACAAGGATTTCCATGTTTTTATTGGCATCTGTATTGGTGACCTGATGCCAACCAAGTACTACCGGCTTGCCCAGACTTAAGGAGCTATATACGGGTTTTACAAATTCACTTATATTTACAACGTAATCTATATTTTCCAGGCTTTTTATTTGTACACAGCCCCAGTCTCCCTTATCGGTATACGCTTTGATCCATTTTTTATCTTTAGCTGTCATCTCGGCATTGCTATCGGTACTTACGAGCATATATACGGTCTCTTCCTTATCAAGATCCGCAACTATATCCGACTTTATACTCTCAGCGACTCTCAGTTGTGATTTTTTCTTGAGCTTTGCACTCATAAGTTTAAGACTGTCATTATATATATATACTTTTTTAATATCGGAGTCTGTAAAGACCCTTAAATTTACATTGGTATACTTCTTTATAAAGCTTATTGATACATAGGTAATATCATCCGACTTTATAAATACTTTCTTTCCTTCGGAAATATGATTTTCATCCATATATAATATCTGTTCCGGAAGAGTATACACCAGGATATTCTCTTCTGCGTCCCAAAAAAGCTTATCATTAAGGATCGCAGATGCCCAGTCATAAGGTAAATATACTTCTTTATCCTGTGCTATTGCACTTGCTGTCTGTAAACCGTCATTATATATTATAGCTACCCTATCGTCTTTCACACCATAATATGTGCTATGTTCCACTCGTTTTCCCGAAGGCATGAATAACGTTACATATATATATACTGCCGCACTTATAAAAGCCAGCAAAATAACAAACAAATAAATAAGCTTTTTGTTCCACATTAAAAAGTATCCTCCTAACCGATCGTACAATTTTTGCTTCAAAGACACTTGCCGAACGTCATGATATTATAACACAGCTTATTATAAAAAAGTATGAAGTTAATATAAACTTGAACTAAGTATATTTTACATAAAACAAAAGAGACCGCTTATCTTTATTAATAATAGACCGCAGCCTCTTTTCAGACTTATACGTTATTCAATTAAATTTATTTTGTCAAATCTTATTTCTTTTATTTTTCCGGTACTTGCATCTTCTATATAATCGGGCATATAACAGATCCCTCTCTCACAAACTGTAAGTACCTCTTTGATGTCAAATACGTTACATTCGCAACCGTCAACATATATCTCTACTCCGCTTAAACAAAGCTTAAGTATTTGTTCTATATAATTATTCTTTTTCTCCAAGCTATACTCCATAATAAATCAAATGACTTTATTAAATACCGAACCATAAGAAGTTTTCCGTAACATACACTATATATTCCTTTTTAAGGGAATTTTCCGGTATTCAATAAACCGAACATTTTTTAATTAAAGTGTAGGAGGTATAGGAGTTTTGTATTCTTAATATTCATTGTCTGTATATTTTTATTACTTATCTTTTGGTTTCCTTATCGTCTGAGCTGTATGGGAATTGCCAACTTTTCTTATACTCTCTTTTATATTTTATACGAAAGCTCCCGCTACCTCTCCTTATAGGCTTGTAAGGCAGTACTTTTAAGCTGCGACCGCAATAGTATATGATGGCTGTATATTTTGCATTTGATCAGCTTTTAATGTTTCTCTTTTTACTTTTTTAAACTAATCGATTTTTCGTTTAACAAAACAGATACGACTAAAAATAATATAGTTTAAGAGATCTTACATTTGGGAATAAATATAATAAGAAAAGATTTTTGATCGGATGTTAATAAAGCATATTCAAAATCAAACAAATTAACGGTGTTTCATTAAAGAATCAAATCAATTGATTGCAGATACCTATGATATATAGGGTTTTGTTCGTTTAGATATTTGATAGGCTGACACAAAGACATGCCAAAGTGTATCAGCTTTTTTACAAACATTTGAGAAACGTAAGATATACGTTTATTCATAGTCTTTTTCTGATCTTCTTTGATATAAAAGTATAAGCAAACTCTTCCGAATCATATACTAGGGGCTCATCTACTGTCAAAGGACTCCGATACGACGTTATTTCGTATGTATACGGGCTTTTCAGGGGGACTGTCTTCATAGCTTTGTACACATACAGGTTCTTATATCCTACCAAAATCACCTTACATTAGGATAGGTAGGATAAAAACTCCCACGTATAATGGCTTTCAAGAAGCAGAACGCTTTTATATTGCCTCCTTTCTCCATCTTTATTTACATATTATAGCTAGTTTATTACAGAGTCAACCATGAACATATATTCGGTCGATATTTGTATCGTTCGTATACAGTATACAGTGTCTCTTTGATGTGCTTTTCCAAAAGCAGTATACTTTTATTGATTATTTTTATGATTTAGAGTATCATAGGGTAAGGAGGGCATGCTATGCAAATAGAAAGATTAAGTGACTTACAGATCAAATGTACCTTGACTAACAGCGATCTTTTAGCCCGTGATATTAATATTTTAGAATTGGCATATGGGCATGAGAAGGCGAGGAATCTATTCAATGAAATGTTGCAAAGAGCTTCTCATGAATTAGGTTTTAATGCCGGCTCTCTTCCGCTTATGGTCGAAGCGATCCCCTTACCTGATGAGGGTATAATAATTATTATCACCAAGGTGGAAGATCCCGAAGAAGTAGATACAAGGTTTTCCAAATTTTCAGCATACAGTAAAGAAGTGGATTTTAAGGATATGAATTTTAATAAATTTAATTTAATGGCAGGTGCCAGACCCCAGGAGTTTTTTAGCGGTCATGAGGACGGTAATAATGAAGAAACTTACCAAAGTACATTTTCTTTTTCCAATCTTGATAAGGTTATAGATGCCGCACACATGGCGATCAATTCTTATAAAGGAAAAAGCAGCCTTTACAGACACAGAACGAACGGTAATTATGTACTTACTATAAAGGGAAGTGCCGATGATGCACAAAGCTACAATAAGACTTGCAATATACTTACGGAATACGGAATAAAGCTTTTGTCCAATTATTCAAGCGAGGCTTATTATGAGGAATATTTTGACATAATTATAAAAGATAACGCTTTGGACAAACTTTCTAAAGTATAAAGAAATCAAAAAACGGCTTGGCTTAAGAAGTAGCGATAACTTCTTTAGCAACAAGCCGTTTTTAATTGATCTAAACAGATAAGGCTGCAAGCTCATTGAGCTGCTCTACCAAAGCATCACAGTCAATACCGTGTACCATGCAAGCTTCCTCAATAGTCTCAGCTTGAGAAGCCGGACAACCGAGACAATGCATTCCCACACGCATAAGTGCAGGTGCCATATGTTCATTCAAGTAAACAATATCACCTATTGTCATATCTTTTGTAATAACCATCTGGGATCCCTCCTTTATAAAATATTTACCGAGTTTAAATATAAACCATAAGGAATATATTTACAACTAAAATCAAGAGTAAGTGTTTGTATTTTTTTCATGTGACAAAGATTCAAGAGTACAATGTACTTTTTATATAAGTTTTAACTTATTATAATCCTATCCTAAAAAAACTATTTCATGGGCAAATACATATACATGCTTAATTTAATCATATAAATGTGTATAAACTATGAACTTATTTGATCGCATTATTGTAGATATTTTATATTTTATACTAACTTTTCTACACCTTCAGTAAGTATATCCTAATTTGTTCTACAAATTGTACAAGTTAGTCTATACTAACCTATTGATTTTTGTGCTATTTTCAGCTATTATAATATCAGTAATCAATAATAGTTATAATTGATTAAAAGTAGGAGGAAATTTTATGGCTCATATAATAAATGACGGATGCCTTATGTGCGGTACATGTGCAGGCGAGTGTCCTGTAAGTGCAATATCAGAAGGAGATCCAAAGTTTGTAATAGATGCTGATACTTGTATAGACTGCGGTGCTTGTGCATCAGTTTGTCCGGCTGCATGTATCGAACCACAAGCTTAAGAAGAATATATTTGTTGTTTCAAAAATCAAAGAGAAGCATGCTCAGGCTTCTCTTTTTTTATTAAAATATTGAAGGCAATTGTCAACAGTTTATGTTTATTAAAGCATTTTTCACAATCGTAAGATACTTTTATAAAAATGTAATTGTATAAAAATTGGGCATAACCTATAATGAACTGGTTTAGAAAGCTAAGTAAAGGAGTTAATAATTATGAGAAAGTTTCGTTTTTGGCTGCTTCCTCTCGCACTTGCGGTAAGTTTCGGTTTTGCCAAGAGTAATACCGTGTATGCAAGTGCCAATCAGGCAAGTCAATCAATAAAAGCAAGCTCTGAAATAAAATCGGTCACTATATCGAATAACAAAAAAACTATAGATATCAACATGGATAACTCTGCCGATACATCCGGAACCGACGGGTCATATTACTTGTTTGAGCTTAAACCTTATGAAGGGGGTATCGGAGCAAGAACCGATTATCTTGCACAGGTTTCTTCCGGTAATGTAACTCATTCCGTAGATCTTAATCTCGGTAGTGAAAATGACAGGCTCTACAGCAGTTTCGTAGTTGCTGTGCATGACGGAAGTAAATATGTGGAGGTCTCAAACCCTCATTATGTTACCAATCCCGAAGCTGTTGCAAAAAACACACAGGCATTCCAGGATCCTATTTCAAAAAAGGGACTTAATATAGAGATAAACATGCTTTCGGATGCCTTCGACCTTGGTGTAAAGCATGTCGGTACCAATATAGCTTTTCATCAGATACTCGGAGAAGGTATAGACTTTAACTACGACGGTAAGACATACCACTTTAATAAAGGTCTTATAGAAAGTTACGATAAGACAATAAGTGCTTTATCGGGTAAGAGCATGACTGTCACAGCCATAGTTCTTAACGGTTACAACCAGGACAGACCCGAGCTTTTCCATAACGGCACTCAAAAGAACGATAAAGCTTACTATTATATGTTCAATGCTGAAAGTAAAGAAGGTTTCGAGACTACCAAGGCGATTGCCGCTTTCCTTGCGAAAAGATATGACGGCTCCAACCCTAATTACGGTAAGATCTCAAACTGGGTAATAGGTAACGAGATCAATAATCAGGCTTGGAATTACATAGGTCCCAGGGATCTGACATCCTATGTAAAAAGCTATGAGAAAGCATTCAGACTCTTCTATACGGCTATTAAGAGCCAAAGTGCCAACGACAGAGTGTATTATTCTTTAGACTTCCATTGGAATAATCCAAAGGAAAAAGACGGCAAATTAAAATACGGCGGTAAGGAAATAGTTGACAGTTTCAACTCAGAGGTAATGAAAAAGGGTAATATAGATTGGGGACTTGCTTATCACCCATACCCTTATCCTATGGTAGAGCCTGAATTCTGGGATGACGGTAATACCGGAGAACTTACAAAGGATGAGAATTCACCTATAATTAACTTCTATAACCTTTCCGTACTTACAGACTATTTTAACAACGATGCACGTAAATCACCGTCAGGTAATGTAAGACATATTATTCTTACGGAGCAGGGCTTCACAGCTCACAGTGCTTCAAGAGGTGAGGTTGACGATATACAGGCTGCAGCTTATGCATATTCATATTACATGGTCGACAGTAACCCGTTCATAGATGCCTACATACTCAGTCGTCAGATAGACGCTCCTAGTGAAGTACGCCAGGGTATCGCCTTTGGTCTGTGGAGAGCGGATATGAATATAGGTGATGCAATTAAAGCAACTACAAAAAGAAGGATCTGGCAGGTATTTAAGTACATAGATAAAAAGAATTATACTCTTCAAAATACCGAATTTGCTAAGCCGATCATAGGTATCCAGAAATGGTCCGATGTAATACCGAACTTCAGATGGAGAGCTTTGGAGCATTGATCTAAATGATCCGGAGTTGATTTTTCTAATACAAAGGCTTGCCGTACATTGTTACAGCAAGCCTTTTATCTTACTATTTGAATTTTTTATCTATTTGGTCTTGATATTATATCTATCACCTTATATCTTTATCATATTAATACATTTATTCTTCCCTTAGCATAAATATCTTATATTCTCTCAGCTTTCGGATATTAAGCAGAATATTATTAAAAATTTATATATTTAGTGCCGATTGGATCGTCAATACATTCTAATAATTACAGTATGCTAAGTAAAGGTGATTGAATTTTTATAATCTTATCTCATTTTTTTATAATCATTTTTTTAGAATTTGATTTTTCTTAATATAAATATAATATTTGTTCAGTATTATTCAATTTTCATCCTTTGATTTAAACACTTATTCCATAATTCTTCATACCTTCTCTCCTACTTTCATTTTTTATTATGTTGGACTAAAGCGATATCTGTGGTAAGATAGTGTGACGTATTAAGTAATGTCCTATATTGAAAGGAGCAGGCTATATGAAAAATTATAAAGTTGATCAGGCTGTTATTATGGCTGCGGGTTTCGGTTCACGTTTGGTTCCTCTTACATACGATACACCCAAGGGACTTCTTAAAGTTCACGGTGAACCTATGGTGGAAAGGCAGATAAAGCAGCTCAAAGAAGTGGGTATCGATGATATCACCATAGTAGTCGGTTATCTTAAGGAATCTTTTGATTATCTGTGTGACAAGTATGGAGTTAAACTTTTGTACAATCCCGACTATGCAAGCAAAAATAATCTTTCAACCATATATCATGCACTGCCTATCTTAGTTGACAAAAGCAGTTACATACTCTCTTCCGATAACTGGATCAGAGAGAATATCTTCCATTCACATGAAGAAAAAAGCTGGTACTCAAGCGTATACATAAGCGGACCAACTTCAGAATGGTGCCTTGACTATGATGAAAATGATAAGATCACAGCCGTATCCATAGGCGGACATGACAGTTTCGTAATGTACGGTCCGGTATTTTTGAGCAAGGACTTCTCCAAAGATTTTTGCAAATATGTCGAAGAGTATTATAACAGACCCGACAGCGATGATTTTTATTGGGAGCAGCTTCTTATAGACAGCTTATCGGGCAAGATCTCCTTAGGTGATATTTATATTAATAAACAGGAAAGTGACATAGTATATGAGTTCGAAAATCTGGAGGAGTTAAGAGAATTTGATCCCTCTTATAAAACCAATTCCAACAACGAAGCTATGTCTATCATCGCTAAGAGCTTCGATATACCGGAATCAGAAATATATGATATTACCTGCTTAAAAGCCGGCATGACCAATAAATCCTTTCTTTTTTCGGTAAACGGAGAAAAATTTATATGCCGTATTCCCGGTAAGGGAACCGAAGTTCTTATAAACAGAAGAACAGAATACGACAGCTACCAAGCTATAAAAGACCTTGATATATGCGATGAGATCATATATTTCGATGCCGATACCGGCTATAAAATAACAAGATATTATGAGGGATGCCAAAAACCTGACTTTACGAATGATGCCGATACTTTAAGATGTATGAAGGTACTGAACAGACTCCATAACTCGGATGTAACAGTAGGGCATGATTTCGATATAAGAGAGCGTATCGAATACTATGAAAAGATCTGTCTTGAACGTGGTGATATAAGCTTTAGAGACTATTTTGATGTTAAACCTCACATGCTGCAAATACTTGACAAACTTGACAGCTTCGATCGTAAAAAGCATCTTTGTCATATTGACTGTGTATTCGACAATTTTTATTTGTTGATGATAATAAAACAAGGCTTATAGACTGGGAGTACGCAGGAATGGCAGATCCCTTGATAGACATAGCCATGTGCTCCATCTACTCATATCTTGAAAAGGACGGGATAGACAGATTACTTGATATATACAGTTTTTCAAGATCTTACCCCGATGCCGAAGAGGCAGGATTTGATTATAATAAAAACAAAGAAGCCATATCAAAGTCTGTTGACACTCTACATAGACATATAGTGTACTCCTATGTGGCTTTGTCAGGCTTTTTATGGGCATTGTGGACGGTTTATAAGAGCAGTTTCGGCGAGACTTTCGGTGAGTATTCACTGAAGATGTACCGCTATTCAAAGGACTTTTACAAGATCTTGGTTGATGAAGGATTTTTTGCATAAGCATAATGTAATAAACTTTTTATAAATCCTCTGTTTCAATAATTCCTATATAGTGGTATATTTAAAGCAAATAAAAATCTATTCGGAAGGAAGAAATTTTTGTATGGCAAAAGTTCTTCAATAACAAAAGCCCGACGAGCTTTCAGGGCTTTTTGTTTCTGAATGAAGAAAATGACTTCAAAAGGAGAACATATGAGATTAAATTATAAAAAAGCCGTCATTATAGGTGCAGCCGGCTTAGCTATAATTTTTACGGCACCACAGAATACTCTTGCCGCCGCTACCGGATGGCAGGCTGTAAATAACAGCTGGGTATATATAGATAAAGACGGAGGCAGACACAAGGCTGGATCAAGACCGGTGACGGTTATTATTATATGGATCTGTCTACAGGTCTTATGAGTACAGGCTGGAAAAAGATCAATAATAAGTGGTATTATTTCAAAAGCAACGGTATCATGAGTACAGGTTGGTTAAATGCGGACAATACCTGGTATTATAACTTAAATGACGGAAGTCTGGTTCAAAACAGCTGGCTTAAATTGAACGATAAATTCTACTACATGCGTGGAAGCGGTTCTATGGCTACCGGTTGGAGAGAAATGGACAACGCATGGTACTATTTCAGATCCGACGGAAGATGTACATTCGGTTGGCATAAGGTAGGCGATGTATGGTACTATTTTAAGTCTGACGGTAAGATGGCTACCGGATGGCAGCTTATAGATAAGTCTTACTATTACTTTGACTCTAAGGGGGCTATGAAGACCGGATGGCTCAATGACGGTGTCAACAAATATTATATGGAAGCAAAGGATGCCACACATCTCGGAAAGATGGCTTATGATTGGAAATATATCGATAATTCATGGTATTTCTTCGATCAGGAAGGTCACATGTTAAAGGGTTGGGCAAAGAACTCAAGCTCATTCATGTACTTTGACCAGGATGGTAAGCTTGCGGTAAATACAAGCCTTACCATAGACGGCAACAGTGTAAGTTTTGATGCAAACGGTATAGCAAATACAACTTCGGTAAGCAATTCAAATGCTCCGAGCGTTTCGGCTTTACCTTCAGGTACTTCATCAGCTGTATATACCAAGGGTTCAAGCGGTCCGAACAGTTCTGGCGGATCAAACAGCAATTCGGGTCCCGGAGCTTCGGGCGGAACCAATGTAGGAGCAAAAGCTCCGAGTGCGTCTAACAATTCCGCTTCTTCTGACTCTGCCTCAAGCCAGGGATTACAGACCGGACAAACCGGCGGACCTAAAAAAGGTAACAGATAAGGAGACCTGATGAAGAAAAAAATATTAACGTTCTTATCCCTAAGCCTGTTGGTTTCGGGGATAGGTGCTACTGATTCATATGCAGCCTCGGAATGGACCATGAAGACTCCCGGTGCATACCAAATGCTTGACGGATCGACTCTTAGTGGTGTATATGCAAGAGGCGTTGATACTTCTCATTGGCAGGGTGACATAAACTGGAAAGCTGCGGCAGCGGATGATGTTAAATTCCTCATGCACGGCACAAGATATAAAGGTAAGCAGGATCCTAAATTTGTATACAATATGAATGCGGCATATAAGGAAGGTATCGCTCTGGGAGTATATATTTATTCGTATGCCATGACACCTGCGGAAGCTGAAGCGGAGGCTGATTTTGTACTTGATATGATCAAGGACTACCCTATATCCTACCCCGTAGCTTTTGACGTGGAAGATATGAATACTCAGGGAAAGCTTAAGAAAGAAGAACTTACAGCTATTATAAGAGCATTTACCAATAAAATAGAAGCGGCAGGCTATCATCCCATACTTTACGCTAATGATTATTGGATAGCAAATAAACTGGATATGAAAGCACTTAAAGACCTTGATATCTGGGTCGCAAGATATAATGTAAAGCATATTTACCCCGATCCCGTTATTTGGCAAGCTACCGAAACAGGTAAAGTCGCAGGGTTTAAGGGTAATGTAGATATAGACTTCCAGTATAAGGATCTTTCTTCCAAAACAAAGAAGGATACTTTCCGTACGATAGCCGGAAAGACATATTATTACAAGAACTATATCATGCAAAAAAATGCATGGGTCAATGATAATGATAAATGGTATTTCATGGATGGAGACGGTCTTATAGCTAAGTCCTGGAAAGTCGAGGGAGACTCAAAATACTACCTTGACGATACCACGGGAGCTATGCAGGTAGGCTGGAAGCAGCTTGATAATAAGTGGTATTTCTTTAATTCCAACGGCAAGATGGCGACCGCCTGGGCTAGTGACGGAAGCAACAGATATTATATGAATAAAGACGGTGTGATGCAGACAGGATGGCTTGATGATAACGGTAAAAAATACTATCTTAAGTCTTCGGGTGCCGCAGCTACCGGTTTTAACGATATAGACGGTAAGAAGTATTATATGGACTCTGAGGGTGCTTTAGGAAAGTCATGGGTCAAGGATTCTGACAAATGGTACTTCCTGAATAATGAGGGTATAGTCCAAAAATCTTGGATCAAAGATGCCGATAACTGGTTCTACCTTAATAATGACGGTGTGATGCAGACAGGATGGCTAAAAGAAGGTAATAATTGGTTCTATCTTAACGGTTCCGGTATCATGATGACCGGATGGTTAAAAGACGGCAATAACTGGCACTATCTTAACAACTCGGGTATCATGAAGACCGGATGGTTCAAGGACGGCAACAACTGGTTCTACCTTGACGGCTCAGGTGTTATGAAAACCGGACTTTTAGAGCTTGACGGTAAAAAAATATGCTTGCTGAAGACGGACATTTATTCGTTTCGATAACTGTCAATCATCAAGGCAAGACCTACAATATAGATAGCTTCAGGTGTGATGACGGAAGAAAAGGCTACAAATACTTCCGATACATCCGGTTCTGCAGCAGGTCCCGACGGGAATATAAGCAAGGAGGCTCCTTCAACAGATACTTCTCATTCTCAAGAGGCACCGAGATCTTAAAAAGCAAAAAGGATTCGCAAAATTTATAATTTTACGGATCCTTTTTTTAGTTTAATCAAAGAAGAATACATGTAGCCTTATTCTAATATAAGTCTTATATAAATCATTATATTACAGTAAATTTTTTTAATTTATATTATCATTTACATACAAGGAACAACAGTTTGTTTATTTATATATATACTTTTTTTATCAACGTATATCATACCTCTTATCCCATGAAACTCTACACATAAATCTTCTTTAGCGATTTTATTTTTTAATATTTCATCCATTACTTGTTTTACATCATCATCGGTGTAACCTTCTCCGTAGATCCAACCGGTATATCTTTGTATACATTTTTCTATTTTAAGCTCTTCTTTAGTCACCTTGATACTACTTTTAAAATCAGGCAAATAACCATCAGCCGCAAATAAATTAAAATAGTAATATATGTCATACATTAGTTGTCTTTTTACCGACTTACCCATAGACTTTGCAAGTTTTTCAAAAAAAAGGTCTTTTCGTTCTATCCATTCACCTATAAAGATCCCCTTCTTAGCTAATTTAAGTATCTTCTCATAGCTTTCATAGTATCCTACTATAGGACTGTTGGATATAAATACATAATCATATTGTTGTTGAGGTTCAAAATCTTGAAAAGCCATATTATATATTCTAACATTTTCCTCATTATAACATGACTCCTTAATATGATTTTTGGCATATTTTATCATCTCTTCGGAAGGCTCAAGTCCGTCGACCAAAGCACCTTCATCCATCAAAAGCTTTATATATCTTCCTGCTCCGCATCCAAGATCAATAACGGTCGCCCCTTTTAAGTCTGCATGTTGCTTGAAAAATTCAATATAGCCGTCAGCATCATCTTGCTCAGCCAGTAAACTCAGCTCCTTCGCTCTTTTATTCCACATTTGATTAGACTTATCTATATCCTGTGGAGGTCTTGTAAGAGCTTCTTTGCATATGTTTCTTATACTATTCAACATTACTCTCCTTAAAGCTTTCAGGATATGTGCCCATTAAATCATTATATACATCCTTACCGACAAATACTGTATAAATTTCTGCAGCTTTATTTGCTATGTCTACATCCGAATAATTATCGGGATGAGCAAGACTTCCCATATAGTACATATCTAAAAGAGCTGTATCAAAGTTCATTCCGTAAGTAAAATAAGGCATTATATAATAAGCCTTTTTATTCTTAAAAGCATCCAATGACTTATAAAAATCAGGATCTGCTTTCATATCCTCATCAAGTAATTCTTTACCGCTTAAATCTAAAATAATAAGCTCCGGATTTATTTCAACTAACTTTTCTTTATCTATAATTGCATTCTTCTCCTCAGTAAGCTCATCCATAACGTTATATACCTTTGGTGAATTAAAAAGATCGAGATGAGTTCTGGTTGAAAGTATTCCCTGTGCTCCTCTATAACTACAACCGCCTATATATGTCTTGGGGCTTTCACTTATATCGCCTCCTCTTTTTTCCAGATCCTGCTGAACCTCTTTTAGGAAAGAATTGATCTTTTCAGCCCTATCTTCCATCTTCATAACTTTTCCTATTATTTCAAAGGTATTATAGGTGTCATCTTCAAAAATTTTGCCATTCATTCCGGCACCCAGACCTACTACAGGTATCTCGAGTTTACTTTGCAATTCATCAAGCTCTTCTTTTGTATTTTCATAAGCTATAAAAATAACATCCGGCTCACTGTATTTAAGAAGTTCATAATCCGGCTCAAATTTAGGACCGCCCTTTCCAATAGTCGGCAGTTCTTTTAGATCCGGATAAGCATAATGTATAGATTGTCCTGTAACTGTATGCCCGGTCTTTTCAGCCTCCTCTATACCTATAAGCTTATCACTTCCTGCTACATATGTATAGAATTTAAGTGTTCCATGACCTAATGCTATTACTTTTTCAGGAACTTTTGCAAAACTCACTTCTCTTCCTGTAATATCTGTAACAGAGTAGCCTTCACTGTTTTTATTATCCTCCTGAGAACTTGAAGCTTCTGCCACCGTAGTTTGTAACTCACTGCCAGGTACTTCGCTTGAAGCTTGTTTTGAACCTGTACAAGCTGTAAGTAATAATGCTGCTCCGATAAAAGGTATTAAGTATTTCCTCATGATTATTCCTCCCGGTTAATTAAAATTATTTTTCTTTTATTATGATTTATAATTTCCACATTTAATTTATATACCTCTTTTATAGACTCTTTTGTAAGTATGCTCTCGTCTCCGTAAGCATATATTTTACCGTCTTTTAACATTATAAATTTATCCGAATAGTTTATGGCAAGATTAATATCATGTATGCTGACAATTACGGAAATATGTTTCTCTACACAGTATTTTCTTACCAGCCTCATAACAGAAACCTGATTTCTTATATCAAGACTGCTGGTAGGCTCATCCAGTAAAAGTACTTTAGGTTCTTGAGCCAGGGCTCTTGCAAGCACGACCTTTTGAAACTCTCCACCGCTTAATGTAGAAGTATCTCTCATAGCATACTCGCTCAAACCAAGTTTTTCCATGATCTCTTCGACCTTATCAAAATCCTTTTTACCGGCATTATTATTAATATGAGGAAGCCTACCTATCAATATGGTATCATATACCGTATTTTTAATTGCTGTATTATACTGACTTACATAGGCTACCTGTTTTGCCATATTGTTAAAAGATATCTCTTTAATATTATTTCCTGATATATATATTGCACCCTTCTCGGGCTTTAGCAATCTTACAAGTTGCTTTAAAAGAGTGGACTTGCCGGCACCGTTTATTCCTAAAAGTGACACAAAACAAGCTTTTTCCACATCAAAACTAATATCTTTTAATATATATTTATTATATTTAAAACTTATATCATCGACCTTTATAAGACTCATCTTAGTTTTCCTTCAGTAATATATATCCAAATACCGGTGCACCGATCATCGATGTAATAGCACCTACCGGTAAAACCAATGGTGCAGCTATAGTTCTTGCAAGCATATCACTAAAAAGCACTATTACAGCTCCCATAAGTAAGCTACCGGGTATCATAAACCTTTTATCCTCCCCTATGATCCTTTTAGTAAGCTGGGGTGCTAAAAGTCCTACAAAACCTATCACTCCAACAAATGCCACACAAATACCGGTATTAAATGCTGCAAGAAATATTGATAGATTTCTCATATACACTGTATTTACTCCCAGTGAATGTGCGACCTGTTCTCCCGAATCCATGGCATTCATATTCCATCTGTACATATATACGATTACAGAAGAAATTAGTGAGGTCAACATAATTATTACTACCTCTTTATAATTTACCCTTCCAAGATCCCCGAAAGTCCAAGCCACTGCCGCCGAAAGCTTAGTTTCATCAGCATAATATTGTATTATGATAGTAATTGCAGAAAATAAAGCATTTAAGGCTACTCCTGCAAGTATGACCTTAGTTTTATCCGATCTTTTCAAGTTGGATATAGCTAAGACTAAAATCATACAAAGTGCCGAAGCAATAAATGAACATATAGCTGTAACCATTGAACCGGCTTCCATTCCGAATCCGGACAATACAATTATTGCTATATTCGCTCCCAGGGCGGAAGCCGAAGAAATTCCTATAGTAGAAGGTGAAGCTAAAGGATTATTAAGGGATGATTGAATTATCATACCTGACAATGCTATACCTATGCCCACAAAAAAACCGCCCAGGATCCTCGGCAGTCTTATACCAAATACTATAAGATTACTTTTATCATTTCCATTACCCAGTAAAGTTGATATACTTTCCTTAACAGTCATACCTGACGAACCTACATTGATAGATATGATAGTTATAAATATTAATGCTATTACTAATGATATTAAAAAACTTATTTTTTGTGTAATTCTCTTTTTATATTGTTCCTTTATGTCCATATAGATATATAAATATTACTCCTTATCATAATAAAAGTAATTATTATCAATTAGGTTTTATAAATTAATGAGGACCGCATAATATAATATCACACAGTCCCCATTATGAGCTAATACACTATATGTTAAATAACCTCTTACTTTTTAACTTTATCGATCTGTCGATCTTTATCGGGTGATCCCGACTCTTAATTAGAATAATGTCTTAGGATCTGCGTATTCTACTTCGAAGCTGTCAGCTACGTTCTTGCAAGTAAGCTTTCCTGCGTATGTATTGATTGCACTGTACATAACATCATTTCCTTACATGCTCTCTCAAGTCCCTTGTTAGCTATCTCTAAGCCGTACTTAAGTGTAGCATTTGTCAATGCTATTGTAGATGTTCTTGGAACTGCACCGGGCATGTTACCTACACAGTAGTGAACAACGCCGTCAACTACGTATGTTGGGTTATCATGATATGTTACATGTGTAGTCTCGAAACATCCACCCTGGTCAACTGCAACGTCAACGATAACGCTACCCGGCTTCATGTTCTTTAAGTAAGCTGCCTTACCTACCTTAGGAGCTGCCTTACCCGGTATAAGGATTGAACCTACTACAAGGTCAGCTGCAGCAAGCTCTTTCTCTATAGCTGCATCTGTACTGTAAAGTGTCTGTATTCTTGCACCGAATATATCATCAAGATATGCAAGTCTTTCAAGATTGATATCAACTATACTAACATCTGCTCCCATACCAACAGCTATCTTACAAGCATTGGTTCCTACCATACCTGCACCTAAGATAACAACCTTAGCCTTTGGTGTTCCGGGAACGCCTGAAAGTAACATACCTGAACCGCCGAATGGCTTCTCAAGGTACTTAGCACCTTCTTGTATACTTAATCTACCTGCGATCTTGGCTCATAGGAGCAAGAAGAGGTAATGTACGGTTTCTTTCAAGAAGTGTCTCGTAAGCAACACCCTTAACCTTGTATTGAAGCAATGCATCCATTTGCGGTCTATCAGCTGCTATATGTAAATAGGTATATAATATAAGATCTTCTTTAAATAATGGATACTCTTCCGGTAACGGCTCTTTAACCTTAACCATCATGTCTACTGTATCCCAAACTTCTTTTGCTGTATCACAGATCTTTGCACCTGCAGCTTCGTACTCGCTTGTTGCAAAACTAGAGCCCACACCTGCATCCTTCTCTATGTATACTTCATGCCCTGCATTTACATAGCTCTTAACATTGTCAGGTGTAAGGCCAACACGAAATTCGTTATTCTTAATCTCTTTTACGCAACCAACTCTCATAACAGACTCCTCTTATTTAACTTTATTTTGCTAATAAAAACATGTTTTTATATAATATATTATGTAATTATATTAGCACTTTTTTCCGTTCTTGACAAGTGCTATTCTTTTTTTAACAAAAAATATTTTTTTAACAGCCTTGATTTTATGCAGAATTTATACATTATCTTATTACGGATCTGTCTCAAAGCCCCTAATATCGTAAGGAAAGCCTTATTTCCCGTTTAGACTTACGATTACTTTTGATTCCATATCATATATCCCAACTGTATTTATTGGAAATCACGGTAATGTTTGCCACATCATATAATCTGTGATATACGACATGCTGACCGTTCTCAAATCCCGTACAGCTCATTGATACCAGGTATTCCCCGCCCTGAAGATTCATCTTCTGCTTAAATTCCACATCATAGGTATCTCCCGGATGTACTTCTTCTACATCGATAAGTTCAAACATTGTGTTGGTACCGCTAAGCTCCGTACCTTTTTTATCTTTAATTGTATAGGTAAATATAGGTTGTTTTATATCGGCAAAGAATCTGATCCTTTCTTTTATGGTAAACTCTTCTCCTTTTATAAGGAGATTGCTAATCTCTCCCTTGCTGTCTATCAGTCCCAGATCGTAGATCTCAGCCCTACCGTCTCCGTACTCTGTTACATTGGGATTAAGTGAAAGAGCTTCTTTCATAAGCTTTCCCGATTCAAGAACGGCTGCTCCACCCGAGTTTTTTTCATCCTCCGCTTCCTGTTCCGGCTCAAATCTGTTGGCTAATATCTTTTTATAAAGGTCTACTATCTCTCCCGCATTACCTTCGGCTACAAAGCTTCCTTTGTTAAGAAGTATTACCTTATCACAATACTTTATAACACTTCCCATATCATGAGTCACCATAAGTATCGTCGTACCCTTTTGCCTTATCTCATCCATCTTCTTATAACACTTTGACTGGAAGAATACGTCTCCGACACTCAGCGCCTCATCTACTATAAGTATCTCCGGCTCTACATTGATGGCAAGCGCAAAAGCAAGTCTTACAAACATACCTGAAGAGTAGGTCTTGACCGGCTGATGTACAAAGTCTCCTATATCGGCAAACTCGAGGATCTCCGGAAGTTTCTTCTCCATCTCCTCCCTGCTAAATCCCATCATCGTACCGTTCATATATATATTCTCTATTCCGGTATAATCCATGTTAAAACCCGCACCAAGCTCAAGGAGTGCCGAAATATTGCCATCGACCTCTACTTTGCCGCTGCTTGGATTGAGAACTCCGGTTATTATCTTAAGGATCGTGGACTTTCCGGATCCGTTAGTTCCTATAATGCCTACAGTAGTTCCCTTTTCTATTTCAAAGCTTATCTTATCAAGGGCAAAAAATTTTTTATGATAAGTTTTCTTGGTAATACTCATAGCTTCCAGAAGCCTATCTATAGGTTTATCATATAATCTATAAATTTTTGTTACATCCTGAACGGATATAGCTAAATTCTTCTCCATAAATCCTCCTTATAAGACATCTGAAAAATGTACCTTGAGTTTGTTGAATATTCTGACAGACAACCAGAACAAGCCTAAGGTAACCGCCCAAAAATATAAACTTAGCATAGGCCTTTGCCAAAACGCATTACCTTGTAACATACTGTCTCTATAACCAACGACTATATAATAAAGCGGATTTATCCTAAGTACCTTATCTATCCATGCCGGTGCCTGAGGAAATATATCGGGACTCCACATTATAGGAGTTGCCCACATGCCGAACTGCAGGGCTATGGACACTATCTGTGACATATCCTTGAAAAACACATTTACCGCAGCACAAATATATACTATAGAAAGCGAATACATACTTAAAGCAAATGAATAGTAGGCTATCTGCAACCATGATATCATGGGAAGTCTTCCTTGCAACAAAAACATCGCTATCATAATAAGTATAAATATGACATGAACTATAGCCGAGGAAACCAGCTTTATGATGGGAAGTATCTCTACATTGAATACTACCTTCTTAACCAGATAGTCATAATCTTTAAGACAAGTCGTACCTGCCGTAAGTACCTCACTGAAATAAAACCACGGAACTATGGCAGGTATGAGCCAGAGTACGTAGGGCGTATCGGGTATGGGCGGTGTACTTTTGAATCCCATTTGGAATACAAGAAAATATATAAGTACCGTAACCATTGGCTGTACGAACATCCATGCCACACCGAAATAAGAGCCTACAAAACGTCTTTTAAAATCCGACTTTGCCAGGTCTATTATTAAGTTCCTTTTTTCTATAGTACTTCTTATAAGTGCTATAATTTCTTTCATAATTCTCCTCTATCTAAAAAATAAATGCATCCTTAAAGGCGGGTAATTTAGAATCTTTTTCCGATATGACAGGTTCAACACCCTCCGGTATATGCCAATCTATAGCTATATCTTTGTCATTCCAGATAATACCGCCCTCATCGTTAGGATGATAAAAATCCGAACATTTATATGCAAATTCCGCTTTTTCAGAAAGCACCAAAAAGCCGTGAGCAAATCCCTCCGGTATGAAGAACTGTTTTTTGTTCTCAGCACTTAAGATAACTCCGAAGTGCTTTCCGAAAGTAGGCGAATCTTTACGAAGATCAAGTGCCACATCAAATACCTCACCGCTCAATACTCTTACAAGCTTAGCCTGCGGATGCTCTTTTTGAAAATGCAATCCTCTCAGAACTCCTTTTGAAGACATTGATTGATTATCCTGCACGAATTTTTTATCTATACCCGCTTTTACAAAATCAGCCTCATTGTAACTTTCAAAAAAGTACCCTCTGCTGTCTGCATAGACTGTAGGTTCTATAACATATAATCCTTCTATTTCACATCCGGTAACAACTATCTTTCCCATAATTTCTTCCTTTTTAAATATTATTGTATTACGACCTACACTCCGATATCACGACTTTTAATTTTACTATAAAGGTATAAGTAGAACAAGACCTTTTATTTTATGAATGTAAATGTTCTATGTTACTTTTAGGTGTATTATATATATATTATCAAATTAAAATTTACTTTCAGAAATATATTGGCTTACATTCATCCCTGTCTGATTTATATAGTAAAATCAATAAATTCTCCTTTGTGACAAAGATGAATGAACTGCTTGCGGCTTAGTATTTTCCTATACTATTAATCATTATCTTGTCTTGCTATATAATAAGCTCCTAAAAGCCCGGCTTTATTGCCGTGGGCAGCAAATCTGACATCCAGCTTTTCGTACATTACCGGCTTTAGATAGACTGATAAAAACTTAAGTATGAGGTCTTTCAATATATCTTTTTGCTCCATGATGCCTCCGCCAAGCACTACGGTATCGGGGTCGAGAACATAGCATATATTGGCTATACCCTTACTTAGATTTTTACAAAGCTTCTCTACTTCGTATATACAGTCCTCGTCTCCATGTTTATAATATTCAAAGATCTTATGTCCGTTCCATTCTTCAATACCTGCATTTTTTTTCTTTGCCACAGCCTTACATAAAGTTGAAGTCGAACAAAGTTCCTGAAAATTCTTTTCACAGCCGTCTATCCACATATATCCGACTTCACAGGCACTGTAGTTCGCTCCGTGATATACTTCTTTCTCCGATATAAAACTTCCGCCTATACCTGTTCCCACTGTAAGACAGAGCATCTTTTCGGAATCCTTACCGGAACCCGATATAAACTCTGCAAATGCGGCACAGTTTACATCATTTTCCACCACACAATATAAACCGTATTCTTTTTCTATAATATTCTTCCACTCCGTATGTGAGTAGTCCGGCATGGTCTCTCCGGCAAAAAATACCTCTCCTTTTTGAGTGTCTACCATTCCGGCAGTTGAGATCGACACAGCCTTTAATGTGTATTTTTTTATATATTTATCTATGATAGCTCTTACATTATCAACTACTTTTTTACCTCCCAGATGAGCCTGAGTGTCCGTACTTCCACTTTCCGTAAAAACCGCCTCCTCATCAAGTACAGCGTATTTTATTGCGGTACCTCCTATATCGAGACTTAAATATTTACACATAATATCCTATATAACTTTCCTTTCCGATATTTACATATAACCCAAAGCTTCTTCGAAAGTCATCCAAAAATGAATCCCGTGAGAAGAGTCATGCCATCTGTCATCATTATAAGAATCGGCATATACAGTCTCTCCCAGACGATATATAAAGTTCTGATCCACATAAGACATGGCTTCTTTGAAAGACTCCTTTTTATTAAGATCCGTTATGGCAACAACTTTTGCCTTATCGCAGCGACAGGCATTGGTGGTTGCCGAGCATCTTTTTGCATCTTTAGGTATCAAAAGTTGCACCATACGTTCGTTAAAACATTTTTTATATCCGAAAATATATCCCTCCTGTGGACAGTAATTTCTGAAGAATTTAGTTCTGTCCGTATCCGAAAGACCATCAAGTTTTGCCTCCCAAAGAAGAGCTGCGAAAAAGTCGGTTCCGTCACAATCTGTATTTGACAGATCGCAACCTCTAAGGTCTGCACTAAAAAGATCTGCATCCTTAAAACTCGAACCCGAAAAATCACAGTTTGAAAATTTGCTATGATGAAGTTTTGCATTATCGAATTTACATGACCTGAAATTAATATTCTTAAAATCACTGTTGGAAAGATCCGTATTGCTAAGATCTATGCCTTCAAGTTTTTTGGTCTTCATGCTGATGTAAGTGAGATCCAGAAGGTGTTTCTCCTCTTTTTTTCTAAAATCATCAAGCAAACTTTTTAATTCTTTTTTTGTCATTTTATTCATAAATAAACATCCTCTTTTAATTATAGTAATAGATACTATTTTTTATATTGACAGTTTGGAAAACCTAATTTAGAATATATTGCATTATGTATACAGTGGGAGGTATTCATGAAGATAAATAATAAACCTTCTACCACCTTTGCATTATACCTTATATTAGTTGTTTTAACAGTAAGTGTCTACCCAAAAAGTGTCAGATTACTTATGAATACAAACTATGATTTTAATGCCAATGTCGCAAGTTCGGCACCTGTGAGTAATACCGCTTCACCTCAAACCGACACTACAGCCCCCTGGAGCATAGTCGATTTCGTATTTGCTGAGGAGGAAATACCCGGAACGGGTGACGAGCAGGGAAATCTGGATGTGGAATATACCATAACCGGACTTTCCGAAGAAGGGAGAAAAAAACTTAAAAAACGTAAAAAACTTGTACTTCCCTCCAAAGGAAAGGATGACAGAACTCCTGTATGGATAAGCAAGGGGGCTTTCGCCAATCTGGACTTGGAGGAAGTTGAAATCCCGGGTAACTATACCCATATTCAATTTCACGCCTTTGCCGGAAGCAGAATAAAAAAACTTGTACTTCACGAGGGTGTGGTATATGCCAACAAACATGCCTTCGCAGGTAATAAGATAGAGGAACTCATACTTCCCTCCACTTTCCGCTATGCTGCCAAGGGTGCATTTAAGAACAATAAACTTAAATCCCTCGTATTACCCAAGAAAGTAGAAAATATAGGTGAAGAAGCCTTTATGAACAATCAGATCTCAAATCTGGTATTTAAAGGTCAGATAGTTCACATTCATGCAAAAGCCTTTGCCGGCAATAAGCTTTGTTCTGTAAATATTCCTCTTTCGCTTAGAAATGTAAAGGACAGACTTACCGGTATTCACGAAAGTGCCTTTGATGACAACCCCGGGCTTCCTGATCCTAAAAACAAATCGGAAAATAAGGTTTTTTTGTTGACACCAAAAAGAGATAATCCTTTTAAGCTATTAAGCAAGGGGAATTTTATAGTAGATCCCTAGAGTTAAATTTTAAGGGGCTGTTGCATTTTAAGATCTCTACAAGATAAGTAAAGGCATTATGCCAATATGAACTGTATCTTGCAAAAGGTCTTAAGTTTGCAACACCCCTTTAGTTATTCTCTTTCCAAAACGGTAGTCTTACTCAACATAAGATACCTGTGATTTATGTAAGTACCGAAGTGAAACTTTTTGTAATAAGTTGAGGTCTTGTTATTGCAGATCCCACTACAGTGCTGTATACACCAAGTTCCATAACTCTTTTCAGTTTTTGAGGGGTATTTATATTACCCTCTGCTATAAGTTTGGCATTTACCTTATCCAGCGCCTCACTTATAAATGCAAAATCATCAGCTTCTATCTTAATATCCCTGCTTTGTTTCGTATAACCCACAAGAGTCGTTCCTATATAATCAAATCCGAGTTTGTCGGCAAATATTATCTCATCCATGGTGGAACAATCAGCCATTAAAAGCTGATCGGGATATTTTATCCTTATTTTGGCATAAAAGTCACTAAGACTTTCTCCAAACGGTCTCTTTGAAAATGTTGCATCCAGAGCAATGATCTCCGGTTCTACTTCTGCGAGTTCATCTATCTCCCTCATAGTCGGAGTTATATAGATCTCGCTGTCTTCATAATCTCTTTTTATTATTCCTATAATGGGCAGGTCAACATTCTTTCTTATTTCCCTGATATCTTCAACAGTATTAGCCCTGATACCCTTAGCACCGCCCTGTTTTGCGGCAAGTGCCATTCTTCCCATTATAAACGATGAGTGTAAAGGCTCATCTTCAAGTGCCTGACAAGATACTATAAGCTGCCATTGAATCTGTTCTACATCCGCTTTCATCACACCTGCTTTCCGATCACATCCGCCAATGCCTCAGCCAGTCTTTTATGACTTTCCTTGTCCAGATGCATGTAATCTATCTTATTCATACTGACATACAAACCCGCATCTAAAAATTCACATTTACAATCATCAGCACAAAGCTTGTAGGTACCTTTCAGTTCATAAGACTTGTCGCTGCATACCCCCATCTCTCCCGATACATCTGAAGTCTCACACTCTTTTTCTATAGGTGCGGGGCTTACAAGAAGTATCCTTGGCTTCTCTTTCCATACATCCGCACTTTGTGCCACCTTTATAAGCCTTTTTGCGCCGTCCGCTATATTTTTTGCCGTTGCCGAGAACCTTTCTTTACAATCATTGGTACCCAGCATTATTATAAGCATATCTATAGGAGAATGAGACTGTAGGCAGGGCAGAAGGTATCTTAGTCCGCTAAGTCCTTCATTTAGCGGGTCGTCAAATACGGTGGTTCTTCCGCATAAGCCCTCTTCTATTATATGGTATTCCTCACCTAAAATATTTTGCAATACACCTGTCCAACGCACATCCTTTGCAAATCTTCCTCCACTGTATGCGTCATATCCCCAGGTATTGGAATCTCCAAAACAAAGTATTCTCTTTTCCAAATTATTCCCCTCCAAATATTTAATTGATCTTGATACAGCTTTCTAAACTGCATATACTAAGATACAGTGTCTCTATCCCTTTACCGCTCCCATTGCAAGACCCTTAACAAAATTCTTTTGAGCCATCCATACTATTATAAGTACAGGAAGTAGAGTAATAAATGCGGTCACTGCCATCGGTCCCCAAGCCAATCCTCTGTCTGTGATAAATCCGGATATAAGTACCGGCAAAGTCTTTGATTTATTGATACTTAATATTACCGCAAATAAAAACTCGTTCCATGCTCCTATGAATGCAAGTATCGCAGAAGCTATGATACCCGGCTTTGTTATCGGAAGTATCACCAGAAAGAATCTTTTGGTAAAACTGCAGCCGTCAAGCATGGCGGATTCTTCAAGTTCTCTCGGAAGCTGTTCGAAAAATCCCATCATCAGCCAGATAACAAGCGGCAGATTAAAGCTTGTGTTCATGATGATAAGAGCCCACAAAGTATCAATAAGATGCAAGGTCCTCATAACCAGATATACCGGTATGGCAGTTGCTATAGCCGGATACATTTTCTGTATCATAAACCAAAGTCCGAAATATTTTCTCGCTCTTTTTCCTATATTACCCCTTGCTACCGCATAGGCGGTCATTGCTCCGAAAAGCACGGATAAAAATGTAGATACTGCCGCTACCACAAAGGTATTGATAAAATTATTCAGAAGTTTATCTTTATTCAGTACTTCTATATAACTCTCGCTTGACCATCTTGTCGGAAAAAGTATGGGAGGATAAGCCAAATAATCGGCTTTCACCTTAAAAGAGCTTATCAAAAGCCAATAAAGAGGAAAGATTATAAAAAGCATACTTATTATAATAATGATTATTCTTGTAGGTCTTCCGGCGAAGTTTCCTATAATACTGTCAGTATGTGCTAATTTTTTCTTCATTATATCTGCGCCTCCATCTTATCTCTCAACTTTAAAAAGAAAGCTGTGACTACCGTCATAAGTACCACGAACATGATCGCCAAAGAGGCTGAATATCCCGCATCGAAAAGTTTAAGTCCTTGTTTGTATATGTAGTTGGGGAGCATCTCAGTCGCACTTCCGGGACCTCCGTTGGTCATAACGTACACTGTATCGAAGACCTTGAAGGCATCCACGAATCTTAACATCACCACTACTGTAAGTACCGGACTCATAAGCGGAAGCACTATTTTTGTGAATATCTGTCCGTTGCTTGCCCCGTCCACGGTAGCCGCCTCAAGGCAGTCTGTCGGCAGCGACTTAAGACCTGCGGCACATATGATACTTACCCAAGGTGCAAGCTGCCATACATTGACCATTATGACAGAAAGCATAGCAGTCTTGGGACTGCTTAGCCAGGTAATGCTCGGCACCCCGAAGAAGCCCAAAAAGTAGTTGATCACGCCGGTAGAAGAATCCAGCATCATACGCCACAAAGTACCTACAGCTACCGGAGCCATTATCATAGGAATAAGACAAATAGAGGTACATATCCTTGCCCACATCTTATCGGAACAAAGCGCCATAGCAAGAGCCAGTCCTATTACCAGTTCCAAGGCAACCGAAAAAACCGCAAATACTATAGTATTTACAGTGCTTGTAAGTAACATTTTATCGGTAAACATCCTTATATAGTTTCCTAAAAATATAAATTGAGGGACTGCTTTGGGAAGATTTAATTTAAGCCTGAAAAAGCTTAAGTACACCGAATATAATAAAGGAAATAATGCAGTAATAGCCAAAAAAATCAAAGTCGGCATTATAAAAAGCCATGATGCCACTTTATCCTTAGCTATCTTCTTTCCTTTTTTTCTTTTAATATCTGACATAAATATACCTTTCCGCTACTGTATCGTATGAATTATTTACCAACGACCGTATAGCAAAAGCGGACTTTCCCAAGCTCTTTGGCAAAGTCCCGTTAATGACCCGGAGTTTGCTTTGTAGGTAGCTTTACCGCATACGATACAGTATTATATGAAAAGCTGCCGCAAAGTAATATGATGCGACAGCTCATTATAATATTATTGATTATCTGTTATAATTTTTGTACCTTCTTCAGGTGGTGCACTCTCAAGTGCCGCCTTGATTCCTTCTTCCATCTTCTTTACCGCATCTTCAAGCTCTATCTGTCCTGACATGTACTCGCTTACAACAGTATTGAGCATAGTGTCTACTTCTGTAGAAGCAGGTATTCTCCACCAAAGGTTGGCTGTATCAAGGGCCTTTCTAACTGTATCCATGTAAGTACCCTTTATGCCGTCCTGCTCCCAGAAAGCCTTTCTCGGAGAAAGTATGCCGTATTCTTCATAGAATCTGTTTTGCATATCGGCACTTGTATACATCTTTATCCACTCCCATGCAAGATCCTTATTCTTTGAACTGTCTGGTATAGAAAGATCCCATGCGCTTAAGAGTGTTGTACCTGTTTTCTCATACGGTATAGTGTCAAGTGCCCACTTTCCCGCTACCTTTGACTGTGACTCATCATCCGCTGCCTGTACAAGTCCCAATGTAGGCCAGGTTTCACAGATAGCTGCCTTGCCGTCTAAGAAAGCCTTTATAGACTCTTCGGTACCCCATGAAAGTATAGCGGGATCCGCATAGTCTTGTATCTCTTTTAAGTGCTTAAGTGCTTCTCTTGTCTCAGGAGAGTCGATAGTTACATTCCAATCCTCATCAGCCCATGAACCTCCCATAGACCAAAGTACATAGTCGAATACTCCGCCAAGCTGTCCTGTGGTTGCAGATACTGAAATTCCGTAAAGACCTTCATCCGGCTTAGTATTGGCCTTTGCAAGTTCTCTGTACTCTTTCCACGTCTCAGGTAAACCGTCAGGAAGCAAGTCGGTTCTGTATGCAAAAAGCTGTGGGGTACTTGCATTAGGAATACCTGTAGTAACACCCTGCCATGTACCGGAGTTCTCTAAAACTTTCTCTATAAACTCATCCATCTTGTATCCGTCTTTTTCAATATAGCTTGATAAATCTGTCATATATGGAGCAAATTCACCGTCCCACTGGCTTGCTACATCGATCACGTCATAAGAACCGGTTCCGCTTGTAAGATCGAGCAATGCCTTCTCATGTAATGTTGTGTAAGGGAAGTCAACTACCTCCACCTTAGCGCCTGTTTTCTCTTCAAACTCGGCAACCATTGACTTTGCGGCATCCGCATATACGCTTGACATATATAACACGCTTAAAGTCTGACCTGCATACGGCTTATCACCCGTAGCTGCATCTGCAGCCGCTGTAGTATTCTCTGACGAACTACCTCCACCCGCACAACCTGATAAAAGGCTGAGTGCCATAGCGGAACTTAAAAGGATACTTAAAAATCTTTTCTTCATAATTACCTCCTGCATTAAATTACAATAACCGCCATTATAGGCAGTTTAATATTTTCTTGTATACCTTAGGTTAAACTAATGTCTATAGCCTAAATCAAATCTATAACTTATTTTTTCTCTTACTTATTACTTTCTCTTTCTTATTACTTTCTCTTCCTTCAAAAATAAAAATTTTTTTCATATTTTTATATTCCCTATGTTAGCACTAGACTTAAAAGCTTGTCAATTGTGCATAATTCATTTATTTAGCTTTATTTTTTTTGTGCATATTGTATAATATTTTTATCAGTAATCATTCTTATAATCTAAAAAAATTTCTTTTATTTTTTTACACTGTATCCTAAGTCTAATTATCGGTAAAACTCCAATATTGCGTAAGTTTATATTGATTTTCATAAAAAAATATTATTGACTTTTTGAAATTTTTTTCATAATATGATTATACTGTAGCTTTAATAGCAAAATGTTCGTAAACCTATATCTATCAATATTTAAGAGTTACTATGAAACTTTATTTCGATCTAATATCGGTTTTTAGGGAGCCTTAACAAATGACAAAAAATAACTTGATCACACAGATTCATAACGCTTATTACAAAATGACCAAAACCGAAAAAAAAGTTGCCGACTTTGTTTTGTCCAATCCCAAAGAGGCACTTAATATAACTATTAACGAGCTTGCAAAACTATGCGAAGTAGGTGAGACCAGCGTATTCAGGTTTTGCAAAACACTTGATCTTAAAGGCTATCAGGATTTCAGGCTTTCTTTAGCCTTAAGCACTGCCGATTTCAATATTCTTAATAATAATGGTGAATCCGACAACTCATCTTCAAATGACTCCAAAGCTAACGCTTCAAAGATCATGGACACATATATCTGTGCTTTATCCAAGACTTTTGAACACCTTAATTACGAAGATATCCGAAAAGTTGTACATTATATCTTAAATTCCAAAAGTATAAATCTGTTCGGTTTCGGAGGCTCCGGTACCAGTGCTGCCGAAGCAAAGAACAAGTTTATGAAAATACTTCCTAATATCATGTATAGTCAGGATTCTCATATGCAGCTTACCCAGGCAGCATTACTTGGCGAAGAAGACCTGGCAATAATTTTTTCCAATTCCGGAATCACCAAGGATTGCATAGAAATAGCAAAGATCTGCAACAATTCTAAAGTTAAAGTTGTTTTTATAACAGGATTTGCCAAGACTCCGGCTCTTGAATTTAGTGACGTACTATTGCAATGCGGTGCCAGCGAAGGACCTTTAGACGGAGGCTCTATAGCCGCTAAGACCGCCCAGCTTTTTCTGGTTGATATTTTATACAATGAGACATTTAAAAGTCTGGGCAATGTGGCACTTGAGAATAAAAAGAAAACTTCTGAGATCATAACGGGGAAAATGATGTAGAATGCTGATTTGTCGGGGAGTTAGCAACGTAAACAATTGTAATCGTTTGTGGGAAGTCAGATGATAAAAAACACCTTATAATTCAATCATACACGCAACTCTTTTTCAAAGCTGCGACAAATTCACACAGACTGTGGAACTCGTGTGCTCGCCTACTCCGTGGCGAGCTGCACTCGAACAGTCCTCGTCTGTGGAATTTGTACCTCGCTTTATCAAAAGAGTTAATCGCTACAAAGATTGAATTATAAGGTGTTTTTATCTTCCGCTACGTTACCGTTACAACGGGTATAAATAGTACAAGTTATTTAACGGTAGTAGATCTATGATTGTTTAAGTTGCTAAGGGGGAGAGGCGGGTGGGATGCGGGAGCGACTTTTATTCCGGACTTAAAAATAGTCCTTCCCTTACAGCATGTTTTTCCGAGTAATACATTAAATTTAGATACTTAAAAGTAATCATTGCCTTATATCAGATTTTGTTAAGGGATACAGCAACCTTATAAATGGATAGAAAAATTTTCTATAAAACCGTAAGTAATGTTAAACTACAAATTACATTCTCACTTTTGCGTGTTCTCCCTATGCGAACGACTGTTTTTAAGATTTAATAAAAGTTGCTGCTACGCCTCTCCTCCTTCTCATTAACAACGTAAACAACAGCTACTTATCTCTCAGAACCCTTTATACAGCTACCCCTTGCGGGGTGGGATTAAAGAAACACTCCCTATTTCAATCTTTGTAGCGTTTAGTACTGTTAATAAAGTGAGTTACAAATTGTACAGACGAGGACTGTTTGAGCGTTAGCTCGCCGCCTCCGGCGAGCGAGCAAGCGAGTTCCGCAGTCTGTACTAAATTTGTCGAAACTTTATTAACAGTACTGCGGGTATGATTGAAATAGGGAGTGTTTCCGTTTAATTCCTGACTTACAATTGTTTACGTTGCTAACTCCCCGATAAATCTGAATTTTGATAGCTTAAGTACTGTTTTTTAATATATTCAACTTATTTTGAGTGTGAAAAGTTTGAGTTAGGTATCTAAAATACTATACTTTAATAGATAAAACAGATAACTTGGAAGTAATATAAAATTTTACGGACTTAGGAAGTACAATCCTCAGTCCGTTTATTATTCTTTAATAAGTTTTATATTGGTATGGTGTAGAGATAAAACCCGCTAAATACCCCATCCCTACAAATTCTTCGGTCCGAAACCGAAAGGTAAAATATCTTTAAGCAGATAACTTTTTATCTCATCATCTTCATCAAGCAACAGTATCCTGAACTTATCGCTTTCACAAAATTCCATCATGACCTGTCTGCATACTCCGCAGGGAGGACAAAACTTAAGCCCGTCCTTATCATAGCCTCCTACTATGGCTATGGCTTTAAAATCCGTTACCCCTTCGGATACCGCCTTGAAATGCTGTCCTTTCCGCACAGTTTGTAGGTGTGTAGGCGGCATTTTCTATATTACAGCCCTTATATACCTTACCTTCTTTGCTAAGTAAGGCTGCACCCACCTTAAAATCAGAATAAGGTGTATAGGCGTTATTTCTCGCCTCTATTGCCAGATCAATAAGCTCTCTGTCACTCATCATACAAGAAGCTCCTTTTTGAAACTTACTCCGCATACATTATTATCAAGATCATATATATCAAGAATAGTCTTTGCCACATCCGCAAAACTCTCTCTTATACCGAGATCAACTCCTTGCTTTACGGATTTTCCGTAAGCCAATAAAGGCACATACTCTCTTGTGTGATCGCTCCCCTTAAATCCCGGATCGCAACCGTGGTCGGCACTTATCATAAGTATGTCGTCTTCTTTCATCTTAGGTATAAATGTACTTAAGAATTTATCAAACTCGGAAATAGCTTCGGCATAGCCGTCAATATCTCTTCTGTGACCGTAGATCATGTCACAATCCACCAGATTAACAAAACAAAGTCCGTTAAAGTCCATATCCAAAGCTTCAAGAGTCCTTTGCATACCCTCAGCATTGCTCTTTGTTCTTACGAAGTTTGATATACCTCTTCCGGCAAAGATGTCATATATCTTTCCTACAGCATAAGTCTCCAGACCGTTCCTGTGAAGTATATCCAGTACGGTATCTGAAGTGGGTTCCAAAGAAAAATCATGTCTGTTGGCAGTTCTTTCATAATTACCGTTCGAACCTATAAAGGGTCTGGCAATTACTCTGCCCACGGCATGTTCACCCTTAAGAAGTTTTCTTGCCATCTCACAATATCTATATAACTCTTCAACAGGTACAAGATCCTCATGGGCTGCGATTTGGAACACACTGTCCGCAGAGGTATATACTATAAGTTTTCCGGTAGCGACATGCTCATCCCCGTAATCTTTAATAACTTCGGTTCCGGAATAAGGTTTATTGCAAAGCACTCCCCTGCCTGTAAGCCTTTCGAACTCATCTATGATCTCCTTCGGAAAACCGTCAGGATAGGTAGGCATAGGATTTTTTGATATGATACCGGATATTTCCCAGTGTCCTGTAGTAGTGTCCTTGCCCTTTGACTCTTCACTTAATTTTCCGTAAGCTCCTATGATCGCTTCTTTGCTACCTTTAATTCCCAATCCGTCTATATTAAGAAGTCCGAGTTTTTTCATATTGGGTATATTGAATTTATCCGATTTCATGATACTTTTCAAGGTACTTGAGCCTTCATCTCCGAAGTCTTTGGCATCTTTTGCTTCACCTATTCCGAAACTATCAAGCATAATTAAAAAAATTCTTTTTTTAATCATTTTTCTGTACTCCTTTTTAATTCTCTATATTTATATACAACCTGAATATCTCACATTTTTATATACTTAAAGTATAGCACAGAGCTGTGTTTTTTTAATGAATACCTTTTGTAAAAAAACTAAATATTATTTAATCAATAAAAAAATATACTAGATCTCTAATTGTTCATGCCATATAGCATAGATAAATTATATCCGGGGATCGTTCGAAAAATAAGTATACCAAAATGATGATTTTTTTTCTTAGTATGTAAATAAAATAACGTAGGCGTAGTGTAATATTAATTAAATAACCGGTATAACTATTTAATCTGTGGCATAATGGTATTATTCTAAAAAAGAGCTGTCTGTTATCTTCCTTAACTCTTAGTGAAAATGAAGTTTGCAACAGTTAATAACTTAAATTTCCCACACTCAAAAGTAGGTCTGTACATTAAAAAATCAGTACTTCAGTTAACAAAATGCTGATTTGTCGGGGAGTTAGCAACGTAAACAATTGTAATCGTTTGTGGGAAGTCAGATGATAAAAAACACCTTATAATTCAATCATACACGCAACACTTTTTCAAAGCTGCGACAAATTCACACAGACTGCGGAACTCGTGTGCTCGCCTACTCCGTGGCGAGATGCACTCGAACAGTCCTCGTCTGTGGAATTTGTACCTTGCTTTATCAAAAGAGTTAACCGCTACAAAGATTGAATTATAAGGTGTTTTTATCTTCCGCTACGTTACCGTTACAACGGGTATAAATAGTACAAGTTATTTAACGGTAGTAGATCTATGATTGTTTACGTTGCTAAGGGGGAGAGGCGGGGGGGGATGCGGGAGCGACTTTTATTCCGGACTTAAAAATAGTCCTTCCCTTACAGCATGTTTTCCCGAATAATTCAGCAAAATTACAGACTTAAAAGTAATCTTTGCTTTATAGTAATTTGTTTATCACATAAACCGTTATAAACAAATCTTACCTTGGACACGATCTCTTAACTAAAGCCTCGCAGCGGTACTAAGCTTTATCTTCACCTGACGGCTTGATAAAGCAAGTACCAGCGGTCTCAGATTGTCCTTGGCAAGATAGTTTAATGGTTTATGTACCTAAGGTGCCGGAGGGAGAGGGTGAGGTGTAGGCACACTTTTATCTAATGCCACATCCCCCATGGAAACGACTGTTTTTAAGATTTGAATAAAAGTCTCTGCAACACCTCACCTCTGCCTCCCCTTAGCAACATAAACAATAGACATGTACCTACTCCAACCTCTTATACAGCTACCCCTTACGGGGTGGAATTACAGAAACACTCCCTATTTCAATCTTTGTAGCGCTTAGTACTGTTAATAAAGTGAGTTACAAATTGTACAGACGAGGACTGTCTGAGCGTCAGTCCGCCATGCTTTTAGGCGGACAAGCGAGTTCCGCAGTCTGTACTAAATTTGTCGAAACTTTATTAACAGTACTGCGAGTATGATTGAAATAGAGAGTGTTTCTGTTTAATTCCTGACTTACAATTGTTTACGTTGCTAACTCCCCGACCAATCTGAATTCTACCATTCTATACAGACTCCGTTCTCATTAACAAAGTAACCGTCAGGTGTGTAATCGGATACATACATGGAGCCCTGAGGTTGCCATGATCTACCTCCTCAAGATAGTACCAGTATCCGCCAAGCTGTATCCAACCTGTAGCCATAGCTCCGCTTGCATTAAAGTAATACCAGTATCCGTTTATCTGTGCCCAACCTGTAGCCATAGCTCCGCTCGCATTTAAGTAGTACCAGCTTCCGCCTGAGGAGTACCAGCCTGTTATCATATAACCCGCATCATTGAAAGCGTACCATGCAGAACCCACCTGTAACCATGTACTTCTTGGATATGAACCGTCGGCATTTTTATACCACCAGCCTGTAGCATCCTGTATCCATGAACCTGACTGTCCGCCCGGAGTTTTTGCTCCGCCTAAGCCGCCTATTGAAACACTGCCGCCGGAACCGCCTCCCAAGCCTCCACCTCCTGATGAACCGCCGCCTCTTGAGCCTCCACCGCCGGATGAACCTCCGCCTCCTGAGCCGCCTGATCTGACGCCACCTGATGAACCTCCGCCTGACGGTTGTTCTTCCCATATAGCAGTAACTACTATATCTACTCCTATAGGAATTTCGGCACCTTCAGCATACTGCATACCGCCTACTTCCCATGCCTTAAATCTCTTACCTGACGGTGGAGTAAAAGTACAATTAGGTAAAATATACTTTTCATTGTGAGGCACTAGAACATCCGCCATACTGCCCAAACCGCCATTTGAATTAAAACCGACCTTATTTTTATAAGTTACTTTTAATACTTTGAAACCGGGATAAGCAGTCGGATTTGATTTATAGTAAAATAACTTTTTCCAATATGCCTTATCTACCAAGTTTAAACTTCCCTCATCATTTCCTGACAATACCGCCGCTTCATCAGGAGCTGTAAAATCCACCTTACCTTCCTCTTCATCTTCGGTACAGAATAATACAGGGATTTTATGTCTTGCTATAAAACTTGTATTCGGACCCACATTATTGAAATTAATAGCTGAATCGGATCCACGATCAAATTTCACCCTTCCGGTCAGATCAATGTTATAATTATCTTTTATATTGACATTATCCGCTACTCTTATAGCATCTTTATCTGATTTTATTAAGACATTACTATTTCCCGAAATATATAGACTGTCAAGTAAATTTATGATTCCTGTCACATCGACCCTATCCTTGACGTATCCTCCCTCACTATGTGCGTTAAGTACGAGCTGTGATGACTCAATACTACAGCCTTCTCCCGATATAGCATAAATAGAACCGTCAAAATATCCCAAACTTCCCAGTTTATCATTATAGCCTACGGAAGTTGTAATATTAATATTTGAATTTCTTATGATAATCAGCTGATCACCCAAGCTTTTATTTATACCGCCTGCATATTTTGATTTACCTTTGATATTCATGTTTATATTTACGTTATCAAAGACCGCTTCATCCTTTGTTAATATACATATCAGTGACCCTAAGTTATCTGTAGGTTTGCTTGCATCAATATTTATACTGAGTACCGCACCTGCATCTCCTGAGCAATATAACTTTCTTACTTCAATTCCGGACATAGCTATCATATCCGAAGAACGATATCCTTCAAACGGCTCTAAGTTTATAACATTGCTTCCTTTTAAAACCAAGTCAATATCCTCATCCGCTTTGATGAAACTCGTCTTCACACTATCTCCTGTATGAGGGTATACGTATTCCGTATAATTTAAGTTATTTAAAGTAATCTTGGCTCTTTTATCACCGCTTGCCGGCTCATACTTTACACTTCCTCCATCACTAAGTACATCGTCCTTATTGACTGAGTTTACCGTTCTATACCCTACCTTAACAGGATAAACAGTCGGGGCTTTAGCAAGCATGTCTTCCGGATCTGCTTTGGAAACTCCTCATTTTCCATAGCAGTAGATGTAAGAGATGAAAGCTCTTTATTAGTCTCTGCCTCTAAAGATGTAGATGTAGAAAGCTCTTCCTTATCCTCAGCCTCTAAAGCTGTAGACGTAGATAGCTCTTCCTTATCTTCTGTACCTAAAGATGGGGCAAGTTTTCCTTCATCCTCTGCATCCAAAGATGCTAAAAGTTCTCCCTTATCTTGTGCATCTTGAGATGGGGGAGTTCTCCTTCACCCTCTGCATCCGAAGACACGTACATAGAAAAGCCCTGCTCAGCTAAAGTTTCAAATGATCTTTCCGTAATTTCCTTTGCGAATGTCTGTTCACCCTGACTGCCTGCGCCTGCAAAAGCCACATTAGGATTTATCGGTACTAAAGTTAAAAATACCGACAGTGCAAACGACATTAACCTCCTCACTTTCATAATGAACCTCCTTAAAAATTTTCTGATTAGTTAACAGCAACACGATACTTAAGTAATAAGCAAACTTCTGAAAGTGTTGCTATCTGTTCTTTGCTTACTTTTACACTAACATCTTCTTAGAAAAAGTATAGTATCCGATGAATACTCTTTCAGAAAAAAAGTAAATAAATCGTAAAAAAGTCCTATGGTATTCAACGAATAAGAACATATTGCATAAAAAATGTTTTCTGTTTTTGTGTAGTATGCACAATTTAGTATTAATGATAAAAAAAGTTATCCTTTAGTATTCCGAAAAAAATATTTTTCCGTATACATAAAAAAATTGCCGGCAGCTTTTACCCTTCCGGCAATTTTTTTATCATAGTATTAATTTGATTTTTAGTGCATCGTTCACAAAATAAGTATATCAAAAAAACGATGAATATTATTATGAGTACATACATCAAAAAAACTTTGTCGTAGTGGTGAAACACTAAGTATTATTAATGTATACGATCAGAACAAGAGGCAATTATTTAATATACTCATCTAAGATACTATACATTAAATATCTTCGAAAGTCATAAATCCAAATATAATTTTAATTTAATGCAGCTTTCATAACACTCACATATTCAAAGATCTTATCCGGTGCTTTTTTACCGTGTTCCTCGCATAAGGACACTATACTTGATCCCACTATAACTCCGTCAGCCTTATGGGCCATATCCTTTGCCTGCTCGGGAGTTGAGATTCCGAAACCTATGGCACAAGTGATCTGACTTACGCTTCTTGCTCTTTTTATCATACTGTCTATATCGGTATCGATATTCTTTCTTACACCCGTAACTCCCGGAGAGGATACGCAATACAAAAAGCCCTTAGCCTCTTTTGCTATCATCTCTATCCTGTCACCTGAACTTGGTGCGATAAGAGATATAAAATCAACATCATATTTATCACATATATCAGAAAATTCAGCTTTTTCCTCAAATGACACATCAGGCAGTATCAAAGCGTCTATACCCGCTGCTGCCGCCTCTTTTACGAATTCCTCTATGCCCGACTTATATGCATATACCACATTGGCATAAGTCATGAATACAAGCGGTATATCTGTTTGGCTTCTTAATTCCGACACCATCTCTATGACCTTGGTGGTCGTTGTGCCGCTCTTTATAGCCCTGTCATAAGCATTCATGATAACCGGTCCTTCAGCCATAGGGTCTGAAAAAGGTATACCGAGTTCTATCGCATCCGCTCCCGCCTTAACACAGCTGAGTACGATCTCTTTAGTAGTTTCAAGATCCGGATCTCCGCATACTATGAACGGTATAAATAATTTATTTTCTTTTGAAAGTTTTGAAAGTCTACTCATTTACATCCTCTCCTCTGTATCTTGCAATTGACAGGCAGTCTTTATCTCCTCTACCTGATATATTGATCACTATTATTTTATCTTTATCCATAGTCGGTGCAAGTTTTCTTGCATAAGCTACCGCATGAGCACTTTCTATGGCAGGTATTATACCCTCTGTCCTTGACAGGTATTCAAATGCCGACACCGCCTCTTCGTCTTCTATAGCTACATACTCGGCTCTTTTTATATCGTGCAGATGGGCATGTTCCGGACCTATACCCGGATAGTCAAGTCCTGCCGATATGGAGTACACCGGTGCTATGCCCCCGAATTCATCCTGGCAAAAGTAGGATTTCATACCGTGAAAGATACCGAGACTTCCCCTGTTGATACTTGCTGCCGTATCCAAACTGTCCAGACCTCTGCCTGCCGCCTCGCAACCTATAAGTCTTACGGACTCATCAGGTATAAAGTCAAAGAAAGCTCCTATCGCATTGGACCCTCCGCCTATACATGCTACTACGGCATCCGGAAGTCTGTTCTCATATTTTAATATATCCGCCTTTATCTCTCTGCTTATTACCGCCTGGAAATCTCTTACTATAGTAGGGTAAGGATGTGGTCCCATAACCGAACCCAATACATAATAAGTATCATCTATACGTCTCGTCCACTCTCTCATACAAGCGGATACGGCATCCTTAAGGCTTTTGGTCCCATCTGTTACCGCATGAACTTTTGCACCCAAAAGCCTCATCCTGTATACATTAAGAGACTGCCTTATTGTATCTTCTTCTCCCATAAATATCTCACACTCCATACCCATAAGTGCCGCAGCCGTAGCAGTCGCAACTCCGTGCTGTCCCGCTCCGGTCTCCGCTATAAGTCTTTTCTTTCCCATACGCTTAGCCAAAAGCACCTGTCCTAAAACGTTGTTGATCTTGTGAGAACCGGTGTGGTTAAGATCTTCTCTTTTAAGGTATATCTTTGCTCCGCCCAGGTCTTTGGTCATATTTTCGGCAAAGTAGAGTCTTGAAGGTCTACCTGCATAATTTCTCAAAAGGTCGTCCAATTCTTTTTGAAAAGACTCATCATTTATATTTATTATATTCAGTTTCCAACTCTATCACCGCATTCATAAGAGTTTCCGGTATATATCTTCCGCCGTGAACTCCAAATCTGCCATTAGTATTTTCTTTATTCATTATATTTTTCCTTTCTCACTATATCTATAAGCTTCTTGATCTTATCTTTGTCTTTTCTTTTGTTTGTTTCCGCTCCTCCTGATATATCAACGGCATACGGTGAGAGCTCTTTTAAAAGATATTCTATATTTTCATCATTTATTCCGCCTGCCAGCATGTATTCTCTTTTGATTTGTTTTATGAGTTCAATACTTTCTTTGCTGTGGCTTATACCGCTTCCCTTGCCGGTATCTATCAACACCAGATCCGAAGCACAGGAGTTTATCTTATCTATACTTGATACATTTTCTGTTTTATGAGCTTTAATGATATATCCCTTTGTTAATGACCTGATATTTTTTATATATTCATTATCCTCATCTCCATGCAACTGTATAATATCAAATAATCCCTTATCAAATAGCTTTTTTATAAATTCCATATCTTCATTTACAAAGACTCCGACTTTTTTTACAGATCCGTCAATTTTTTTGCTGAGATCCTCAAGACTTTTAATATCAATATTTCTATGGCTTTTAGGATAATTTATTATAAATCCCACATAATCGGGTCTGTATAGATTGACCGCAGCTATATCTTCTTCCAGGAACAATCCGCATATTTTTATCTTACTCATCTATACCTCTGAAAGATTTAAGTAATTCTCTTTTATTTTCCGAACGCATTAAAAGTTCGCCTATAAGTACCGCATCTACCTTAGCCTCTCTCAGTACACGGATATCTTCTATCCCTCTTACACCGCTTTCGGCTACACAGATACTTTCTGCGGGTATAAGTTCTCTTAGCCTTAAGATGTTCTCAAAGTCTACGTTAAAGTTTTTTAGGTTTCTGTTGTTGACACCTATTATATCCGCTCCCGCTTCAAGTGCTGTATTTATCTCTCTTTCATCGTGAGTCTCCACCAATGCATCAAGCCCCAAAGCTTTGCAAAGTTTAAGAAAGCTTTTAATTTGCTCAAAGTCCAGTATACTAACTATCAAAAGTATTGCATCCGCTCCCATAAGCTTCGCTTCATATATCTGGTATTCAGATATGGTAAAGTCTTTTCTTATCATGGGAAGCGTAATATTCTTTCTGATATCCGTAAATATCTTGTCGCTGCCGAGAAAGTATTGTTCCTCGGTCAGCACGGATACCGCAGCCGCTCCCGCTTCTTCATAGTCCCTTGCTATATCCATATAAGGGAAGTCCTCGGATATGACACCTTTCGACGGTGAAGCTTTTTTCACTTCACATATAAAGCTAAGCTCCTTCTGCCTTAATGACTTGGCAAAGCTGAATTTATTCTCTTTTTCAAATTCAAATGCTTTTTTCTTAAGTTCTTCACTTGAATTCAGTGCCTTAAGTCTTTCCAGTCTTTTTTGTGTGACTGCTACAAGTTCATCCAATATCATATCTCACCTATATGTTTGTATATTTTATAAATTCTTTAAGTTTTTCAAATGCCTTTCCCGAGTCTATAAGTTCCTGTGCAAGTTCTACTCCCTCTTTCACGGAATTTACTTTACCTGCAACATAAAGTGCAGCACCTGCATTGATGACCACTGCCGACCTTTTTGCACCCACTTCCTTGCCGGAAAGTATATTTCTTGTTATATTTGCATTCTCCAAGGCTTCTCCACCCCTTAACTCATCCTTTTCATATCTTTCCAGTCCAAAGTCCTCCGGCTTTACTTTATATGTGCTTTTTTCTTTGCTGTCAAACTCACATACCAATGTATCGGAACTTACGGATAGCTCATCCAGTCTGTCATATGCATATACGACCATACCTTTTTTTACTCCCAAACTTTGAAGTACGGATGCCATTGGTAAAACAAGGGCTTCTTCATATACTCCTAGAAGCTGCATATTAGCCTTTGCGGGGTTTGCAAGCGGTCCCAGTATATTAAATACAGTCCTGATCCCAAGCTCCTTTCTTACATTTGCAACATGTTTCATAGCACTGTGGTAGTTTTGCGCAAATAAAAAGCATATCCCTGCATTATCAAGCACTTCTTTACTTTTTTCGGGACTCAAAGTTATATTAACTCCGAGGGCTTCCAGACAATCTGCCGCTCCGGATTTCGAAGATGCAGCTCTGTTGCCGTGCTTGGCTATTCTTACATCGGCTGCTGCTGTGACTATAGCCGCAGTCGTTGATATGTTAAATGAATTCGAAGCATCCCCTCCGGTTCCCACTATTTCAAGCAGATCTCCCTCGTAATTAAATTCAAGAGCATGATTTCTCATGCACTTCGCAAATGCTGTTATCTCTTCAACGCTTGCTCCTTTATACTGAGTGCCGTAAGAAATGATGCCATAGCCACATCACTTGCACTGCCGCTCATCATCTCTTCCATGCATTCGTAGGCATTATCGGCACTCAGATCATTTCCTTTTATCAGATCTTTTATACTTTCTTTTATCATATTTGTCCCTCTTTTCAAGTCTTTGTAATATCAGATGTTTACTTATTATTTATACGGTCATTATCGAAACTCTCATCTGATATTTCAAGTTTGACCACATCTTTTCGTCAAAATTTCCGGTACTTTTTTCTTTTTTCTTTTTTTACACTGAGTTTAATATTTATTATCCTCTTGTCCGGTCGGGCAGGCGTAAGATCTTATTTACCGGAATCCATTATCTTTTTTTATTCTTCTATGAACTGAGTTTATTATTATTACTCTCTCGCCAGGTCGGGCAGGGGTAAGATCTTATTTACCTTTTATCATTCTAACCCACAAGTAAGAAGAAATTTCTAAGCATATCTTCTCCGTGCTGTGTAAGTATAGACTCGGGATGAAATTGCAGCCCGTATATAGGGTATTCTCTGTGTCTTACCGCCATGATCTCCGCCTCTTCACTGCTTCCTATAACTTCCAGACAGTCGGGTATTGTACCTTCTACAGCACAAAGTGAATGATATCTTGCGACTTTTAGTTTGGTACAAAGTTTGTTGAATATCGGAGTCTTGTTATCAAGATATATATACGATTGCTTACCGTGCATCAATTTTTTGGCATAAGAGACCTTTGCTCCGAAAGCCACGCAAATAGCCTGGTGCCCAAGGCATATACCAAGTATCGGAATATCCTTAACAGACTTTATAAGCTCTACGCTAACTCCCGCATCCTCAGGCTTTCCGGGTCCCGGTGATATAACTATTGCCTTAGGTCTTAAGTTTATGATCTCTTCAACACTTAATTCATCGTTCCTTATTATTTTTATATCGCTGTCTATCTTTCCTATAAGCTGATACAGGTTATAAGAAAAGCTGTCATAATTATCTATCAAGAGTATCATTACATATCCTCCTTACATGCAGACTCTATAGCATATTTTACCGCCTTCATTTTGTTGACACATTCTTCGTATTCAAGTTCCGGGTCGGAGTCAGCCACTATTCCGGCACCTGAGCGGATAACAAGTCTGTCACTCTTCTTATATGCCAGTCTTATCGAGATACAGGTATCCATATTGCCGCTGAAATCTATATAACCTATAGCTCCTCCGTATATACCTCTTTTATCTTTCTCAAGCTCATCTATGATCTCGCAAGCTCTTATTTTCGGTGCTCCCGAAAGTGTACCTGCCGGAAGTACCGCTTCAATTGCATTGAGTGCATCTTTATCTTCTCTTATAACTGACTTCACCGTGGATCCGATGTGCATAACATGTGAGAATTTGACTATTTCCATATATTTATCAACTTTTACACTTCCGAACTTACTTATCTTTCCAATGTCATTTCTTCCAAGGTCTACCAGCATGTTATGTTCAGCCTTTTCTTTTTCATCGGATAAAAGATCTTTTATGAGTTTTATCTTCTTCTTCTGTCATGCCTCTTTTTCTTGTACCTGCAAGCGGAAATGTCGAAAGTTCTTTATCCTCCAATTTTACAAGTGTTTCGGGTGATGCACCGGCTATTTCTATATCATCACTTGAAAAATAGAACATATAAGGTGAGGCATTGCTTATCCTAAGTCTTCTGTATACATCCAACAGACTTCCGCTTGCCTTTGCCTCAAGCTTATTGGATAAGACCGCTTGGAATATATCGCCCTCATAGATGTATTTTTTAGTCTTTTCCACTATTTGCATATATTCTTCCTTATTGAACAAAGGTTCAAAATCCGACAATAGCTTTATTTTCTCTTCTACTTTAACCTTTCCGGACTTTATCAGTTCTATTATCCTCTTTATTTCCTCAAGAGCGGTTTTATAGTTTTCCTCAATATTTTCATTGCTTATATCCATATTGACGATCACTATGATTTTTTGTTTGTAATTATCATAGGCAATGATTTTGTCAAAAAGCATCATGTCCATATCTTTAAAGTCTGTACCCTGTGAATGTTCAAGCTTTAATTTCGGCTCCGCATACTTTATATAATCGTATGAAAAATATCCTACCAGACCGCCTGTAAAGCTCGGAAGTTCCTCTTGTTTCGGACTCTTGTATTCTTTTAAGATCTCTCTTATATACTTTGCCGGATCCATACATTTTTCTTCAAGTTTTATTCCGTCTTTATCCTTTATTTTTATCTTGTGATTATTGAGACTTATCTCTAACTTGGGTTCAAATCCCAAGAAGGTGTATCTTCCCCAAGTCAGGTTTTCCTCGGCAGACTCAAGTATGTATGTGTGTTTGCTAACCGCTTTAAGTATTCTCAAAAGCTCTATCGGAGTTCTTACGTCCGCAAGTATCTCACTGCTTACAGCAACTTTTTTGTATATTTTGAGTTCCGCTATTTCCTTGACCTTATCTAAACTTATGTTTGTCTTCATACATCCTCCCGGTGCAAATATATTTTTGTCGATTATTAAATGTCTGTTTTGTATATTTCTGTTTGGGCAAGGTTTTTTATGAAAACAAAAAACTCGCCCATGACAGATTTAAAATCTATCAAGGACGAGTAATATTTACCCGTGGTGCCACCTTAATTCATGTATATAAATACACGCTCTCTTTCGGATACCAACATATCCTATACAACTTACGTATGTACTCACGTCATAGAATACTCAGCTTATCTAAAGCCTTTGACTATGCCCTCAGTGGTCCATTTAACAAACTGCATTTCTATCCGGCTTCCAGCTACCCGGACTCTCTGTAAGCGCATGAGAGTTTTTATCTCCACTTCAACGGTTTAACTTATTAAGTTTTTTAACTGCCCATTATTAAAACATTTAAAGGGGCAAATGTCAATAAAATATTTTCAGTTATTTTTTGACATTTTTATTAACAGCTTTTATATTTTTATATGAGGTCATGCTTTTGTTAAGGTTTTAAAGTATTAAAATGCCCATATTAAAGGTTTTGTTAGGATTTAGCCAAACTCTAAGGTATTTACTGTCATAAATTATGATTTGTCTATAACGTAAATAATTATAAATCTACAATCGCTGATATGATTGAATTCTAAGTTTTTTTCAGCCTAATACCAATTGTTTATATTGCCGATACATCAACATCTGTCTGTATATTACCTTCGAATTATATCCTTAACTACTTCCGAAGCTATAATAAGTCCCACAACGGGCGGTACAAAAGCTATAGATGCGGGGATAGACCTTTTTTTGCTGCTTAAGCTTTTTTCATCAAGCTCTGCCTCATACCTTAACGTATTGATCTCTTTGGAATACACCACCTTTAAGTCGGTCACACCTCTTGCCTTAAGCTCTCTTCGCATGACCTTAGCTAACTTGCAGACCGAAGTATCATATATATCTGCCACCTCAAAATCCGCCGGGTTTAATTTATTGCCCGCCCCCATACTGCTTATGACCGGAATATCGAGTTCTTTAGCTCTTACTATAATATCTATCTTGGCGCTTATTGTATCGACCGCATCGACTATATAGTCATACTTCGTAAAATCTATCTCATCCCTGTTTTCGGGCAAATAAAAAAATCTATGCTCATATACCCTACAGTCTGAATTAATATCGTTGATCCTCTCTCTCATGACCTCGGTTTTAAATCTTCCCACTGTACTTGTGAGCGCTATTAATTGTCTGTTGATATTACTGATATCAACTGTATCATTATCTATCAGATCAAGACTACCGACACCGCTTCTGGCAAGTGCCTCCGCAACATAGGCTCCGACACCTCCTATGCCGAATACGGCTATCCTTGCACTTTTAAGTTTATCCAGACCCTCTTTACCTATAAGTAACTCTGTTCTTGAAAATCTCATAACCAATCATCCTAAACTTAATCCATAAAAAAAGCCGACCCGCCCGAAAAACAGATCAGCAACAACAAAACAACAAAATAAAAAAAATTCGATAAATTCTTTGTAAACTTCAATAATTTTGAAAACAGGCTTTCACTATATCCAAACCTATCGGCTACAACTACCTCTCTATCGCAAACTCCTTACAATAAGATCTTTGTGGCGTTTTGTACTTTTGAAAAAACAAGTTACAAATTTCACAGACGAGGACTGTCTGAACGCAGCTCACCTGATCTGGTGAGCAAGCAGGTTGTACAGTCTGTGTAAATTTGTCGCAACTTTGAAAAAGTACTGCGAGTAAGATCTAATTGCAAGGAGTATTACATATCCTTACTCTCCCAGTCCTGACTCTATAGCCGCAACTATCTCTTCAAGAGCCTTCTCCTCATCATCACCGGTACATACTATAGTAACCGTATCTCCGGTCTTGATACCTGCACCCATAACATTAAGAACACTCTTGGCTACGACCTTCTTATCTCCCGCTTCAATAATAACATCACTGTTGAACTTCATAGCAAGCTGTGATAAAACACCTGCCGGTCTTAAGTGCAATCCTGACGGGTTATTGATCGTTACTGTTTTACTGGTCATATAAACCTCCCTAAAATAATATATTAATTTAAGTTTCTCACTTTCCCACATAGACATTATCGAACTTTTTTAATTAAAATACCAGTTAAACAGATAGATTCGATATCTTAAAATACCGTATAGTAGCAGATCGCTGCTTATGATCTTAGTCATCTGTATCGGTAGAATGATCTTGAATCTGCGTATTTAACAAATCATCGCTAATATTTATAATTATAAGAAAATGATAAACTAAAGCCATCTATGATATTCTTCTTCTCGAATATGAACATCCGCAATAATCCTGTCTGTATAGATTATACTCATTTGATAATTCAACAGATCTTTTATAACCGTTTTTCTTTTTGAAATCAGACGGAAGATATTCTACTCCTACTATTTTCCCAACCTTTTCACCTATCTCACAAAGCACCTGAGAATTTTTCATAGGACTTATTGAAAGAGTGGTTGCAAAATAATCAAAACCTCTTTCCTTAGCCTCCTGTGCAGACTTGAGCAACCTCATCTCGTAACAACTAAGGCATCTTTTTCCGCCCTCCGGCTCAAGTTCCATCCCCTTTGAGAGTTTATGGAAGTTTTCCGGATCGTATTCACCCTCCAGGAATAATACCGGACGTACAAAATCCATCTCCGATATAAGTCTTTTTTCTTCTTCAACTCTGGTAATGTACTCGTTTTTATTATCTATATTTGGATTATAGAAATATATCGTTATATCAAAGTACCTGTTAAGGTACTCCATGCAATAAGAAGAGCACGGAGCACAACAGGCATGTAATAAAAGCTTTGGAAATACACCTTTTGGGGAATTATCCGATATGATGCGTTCCAACTCTTTTTGTAAATTCCTTTTATTCATAGCTATTTATAAAAAATCCCTTATTCTTTTTGATCTGACAGGGTTTCTGAGCTTTCTGAGGGCTTTCGCCTCTATCTGCCTGATTCTTTCTCTTGTGACCTTGAACTCTTTTCCTACCTCTTCGAGGGTCCTTGGATGACCGTCTTCAAGACCGAATCTAAGAAGTATTACCTGTCTTTCTCTTTCTTTAAGCTCGGATAAAAGTGAGTCTATATGCTCCCTTAACATGACAGACTCAACATTTCCTTCCGGACTTACCACGTTGGCATCCGCAACGAAATCACCGAGATTTGAATCATCTTCCTCTCCTATAGGAGTCTCCAAAGATGCCGGTTCTCTGGCTATCTGCATGATCTCCATGACCTTTTCTTCCGTCATATCCAAAGCTTGGGCAAGTTCCGCAACAGTAGGTTCATATCCTAACTCAAGAGTCAGTTTTCTTTGCATTTTACTCATCTTGTTGATAGTTTCAACCATATGTACGGGTACTCTTATAGTTCTTGCCTGATCCGCAAGTGCTCTGGTAACTGACTGTCTTATCCACCATGTAGCATAGGTACTTAGCTTAAATCCTTTGGTATAATCAAACTTTTCAACACCTTTTATTAGTCCGAGGTTACCTTCCTGTACCAGATCGAGGAAACTCATACCTCTTCCCGTATACCTTTTTGCGATACTTACAACGAGTCTTAAGTTAGCCTCTATTAGCTTTTGCTTGGCATATTCATCACCGTCTTGCTTTCTCTTTGCAAGTTCGAGTTCCTCTTCACCGGAAAGCAGGGCAACTGTACCTATCTCTTTCAAGTACATACGCACAGGGTCTTCAGTACCTACACCTTCCAAAATGTCTATCGCACTTAAGTCTATATCTTCGTCTTCCAACTCTTTTTCAAAGTCTTCAACATCGTCATCCAGGGAAAGCAGGTCGTCATCAATGCTTATATCTATATCTACAGGCATATCCTCAGTCATATTTTCAACTATCTCTATCCCCTTGGTTTCAAGATATGATATAATCTGCTCTATAGCCTCAGGACTTAATTCCTGTTCCTTAAAATAATCATTGATATCATCATAATCAATTTTGGAACCTTTTGATGAAGCTACTTCTACAAGTGATTCAAGCCCTGATAAAAAGGCTTGTTCACTACTTTTATGTTCACCGGAATCAGTTTCACTGATTTTTTTTGTTAAATCCTTATCTGCCACTAAGCATACACCTCCTTAAATATAGTTAGCACTCCATTATATAATGATTTATGTAATATTTCAAGTATTTCCCTACATTCGCAGACTTATTTCTCCTGAAGATATCCTGCTTTCTACACCTTCATCAAGCACTACCAAAAATCCCATTTCATCAATACCTTTTGAGAAGACCTCTTTTACGGAATCTTTGGAAATGATATTTATATATTTATCTTTGTGTATAAGTTTTGACTCATACTCGTCTTTTATAAACTGAAGATCATTTTCTATTAGGAACACATTATAATATTCGAAAAAATTTTCAATTATCTCTTTTATCAAATATTTTCGTATGCACATCTTTCCTGTGTGCATATATATAGACGTTGCTATGTTTTCAAGTCCTTTGGGGAAATTATTAGTATTTGCATTGATACCTATACCGCAAACAAGATAACTTAACCCCTCCATATCCACGCTCATCTCTGTAAGTATACCGCACAACTTTCTGCCCTCTATGATTAAATCGTTGGGCCCATTTTATATATACCTTAAGATCTTCTCTTTTTTCTATTGCCTTTGCCACACAAAGTGCTGCAATTATCGTGATCATCGGAGCTGTTTCGGGGCTTATACCGGGTCTTAGCAAAAGGCTCATCCATATACCGACACCTTTATCCGATACCCAGCTTCTGCCTCGTCTTCCTCTGCCCTTTGTCTGCATATCCGCTATATATAAGCTGTTTTTTTGTTCGCCGTCTTCCGCACTGTATTTAGCCCAAAGGTTAGTAGAGTCGACTTTTTCTTTGTAATAGCAGTTGATATCGCTCTGTGATAAAAGTTCTCTAAGTTCGACCTCATTAAGCACATCGCTGGGTCGTGTCAAGCTGTAACCTCTGTTATTGACAGAAGTTATCAGATACCCCTGCTTTTTCAAAGCTGAGACAGCCTTCCACACGGATGTTCTCGACACACCCAGTGTATCGCTTATCTTCTCTCCCGAAATAAATTCTTCTTTATTGCTTATCAATATTTTCAACACTTCATCTTTAAGCATATTCATCTACATCCTAACTAAACTTATCAAAGCAAAGAGTACGAAAAATGCGGAGGCGGCTGCATAAAAACACAGCGCCGCTCTCATGTATTTATATTCGGCAATGCCCTTATATATCTTAATTATCTGAACTATACAAAGCATAGCTACACAGATAAATATGATAGGGAAGAACATCATATTGGAATCCGAATCCAAATATACCGAAATACCGAATAGTATCACCAAAAAGGATAGAATAAAATGCAGAGTATCTAAAATCAGAGAATTATAATTATTATTCTTATCTGCCACCAAAACCTCCTAAGCCCTTTGTCTCGCTGCCTCATATAAAAGTATAGCCGCTGCCACGGACACATTCAATGACTCCGTATCACCCTGCATGGGAATATGAAGCGATCTGTCAGCCGCATTGCATAATTTATCCGATACTCCTTTAGATTCATTACCCATTATAAAAGCGTGATCTTTTGTATAATCAAACCTGTCATACGAAGTACTGTTTTTCAGTGTACTTGCATAGACCGTAACATTATTATCCCTAAGCTCTTTGACTGTTACACTAAGATCAGTTGCGACCATAAAAGGGAGTCTGAATATAGATCCCATGGTTGAACGTACCACCTTGGGATTATAGATATCTACCGTTTCCTCACTCATAATAAGTCCGGAAAGCCCCGCAGCCTCTCCTACCCTTACTATGGTACCCAGATTTCCCGGATCTTGTACATTTTCCAAGATAAGAAGACTTTTATTATTCTGTTTTAAAATATCCTCAAGCGAATAAGAAATACGCCTTACCAGAGCAAGTATTCCCTGGGGTGTCTTGGTATCACTTATAGTTTCAAAATTCCTGTCGCTTATAACCTCGTATGTCCCGGGTTTAAGTTTTGTCTTGCTGTCCAGGCTGTCCTCAAAACTTTTTGATATATAGGTTTTTAACAATAATTTTTCAGGTGTTTCCCTATACATCTTTATTCCTTCAACTATGAAGAGATCATGTTCCTTCCTATATGAGGATTTCTTTTTCAGGTTATTGATATGCTTAAGCTCTTTGGCAGACAAACTTATCATAAGTTTGCACCTATTTTCTCGAGTTCTTTCATCCACAGCCTAGAGCTTACATCCGATGGCATTGCCAGATCCGCTCTTCCTGAAAGGCTCAGTACCGTAGCCTTAGGAGAGTCCGGCATACAGGAACGCTTGAATTGCTGTGCGAAAAATCTCTTGTAGAATGTATACAACCACTTATGTATCTCGGGTCTTGTAAATTCATTTACAAATGCTTTACATGCCATTCTGTATATCTTTGACGGAGTAAATCCGTATACCAGGCTGTAATATATAAAGAAATCATGCAGCTCATAAGGACCTACTATATCTTCGGTCTTATGTCCCTGCTTGCTTCCGTCCGATGGCAGTAACTCGGGACTTACCGGAGTATCCACTATATCTTTTAATATATGTGTAAGTTCACTATTATCATAATTATCCGCAAGTGCACCCAGCATCTTTCTTATAACGGTCTTTGGAACGGAGGCATTGACCGAATACATCGACATATGATCCCCGTTATATGTAGCCCAGCCCAGAGCCAGCTCGGAGAGATCTCCTGTTCCGACTACAAGTGCCGCCCTCATGTTGGCTATGTCCATAAGTATCTGAGTTCTCTCCCTTGCTTGAGCATTCTCATAAGTCACATCATGCATGGACATATCCTGACCTATATCACTGAAATGCTGTCTTACGGCAGCCGATATATTGATTTCTTCCAAACTTACACCTAAAAGTTTTGCCAATTTGCAGGCATTTCTGTAGGTCCTTCCCGTAGTACCGAATCCCGGCATGGTTATAGTGTAAATATTGCTCTTATTAAGCTTCATAAGTTCAAAGGTCTTGACTGCCACAAGCAGGGCAAGGGTAGAATCCAAACCTCCGGATAGTCCCAGAACCAGTGCCTTAAGCCCTGTATGTTCCAACCTCTTTTTGAGTCCCAACGCCTGTATAAGCAACAGCTCTTCATACTCTTCGACTCTTTCATCTTTTATCCACGGAAACCTATCTATATATCTGTTTAGTTCAAGCTCTGTGTACTCAAGCTCAAAATCCACTGTCTTATAATCATCTTCCGCAACTTTATAAGCATCCGACCTTCTTCTTACGGAACTGATTAGTTCCAGATCCGCATCGGTACATATAAGCTCCGTTTCCGGGTCTTTGGACTCTTCCAATATAGAATCATCCTCCGCAATCAATTTGCTTGATGAATATACTACATCCTGTGTTGATTCACATGTTCCGGCACTTGCGGATATGTATACAGTGTGCAATCTCGATGCAAGTGCTCTTATCTGTTCTTTTCTTTGTATACTTTCTCCAACAAGCCTTTCAAAAGCTGCAGGATTGACTATTACGCTTGCTCCGTTAAGTATATGCTTCATTGACGGAGTTATAGGCAGTAATGCATCGTCTCCTATCTCAGCGGCAACAGCCAAAGACGGTATGCTTGTACAATTATATATAATATCCGTACCGAAAGGTATCTTGCTTTCGTTAAAGTCTATTTCGCATACATTGTCAAAAGCCTTCTGAAAGTATCTGCTGTCTGAATGATTGGAATGATCGGACAAATGTTTCTTGACCGTAAGCCCCAGTAGCTTACCCTTATGCAAGGCTGCCGCACAGTTATACAGTTTAGACTTGTATTCCCATGGAAGACCTATAAATATAAGCATATCGAAAGACTTTGTCTCATCTAATATGAAGAGCAATTCTTCTTTGACACTTTGAATCAGGGTTTTTTGTAAAAAAGTATCCCCGCAACTTACTCCCGTAAGACAAAGTTCCGGAAATACAAGAAGTTTAACTCCCAGTTTTGAGGCATTTTCTATATGCTTTAATATCTCTTCCCTATTATATACGACATCGGCAACCTTAAGTTTCGGACTTACGCCAGCAACTCTAAGAAAAGAATCTTTCATGTTATATTCCTTTCTAAGGCTTTGCACACTACGCACAAAGTCTTAGTATTAATTTAATTTTAAATCTATAGACTGAGTACCGCAGACACTACATAGTCCTTAGGCTGTCCCAGATCTTCACTTTCATTTTCTCCGTACATCTTCCACATCGGAGCCTTAGGCATATAGTCTGAAAGTACGGCATAGAAGTTATACATACTTGCTCCGAGTCCTAATTTCTCATCTTCTTTTGAAGTATTATCTTCTCCGGTAGTAAGTATATAGATCTTACTTCCGGTATATACATATCTGTAAGGCTGACGGTTAAGGAAGCTCGGTGCAAGACTTGCTCCGTAGAAAGCCTCGTCAAGGGTAGGATCTTGCATATCGTCATCCCAGGCTATCTGCACACCCCACTTGGAATCATATACAAGTTCCTCCTGTGCTATCTTAGGTGCTATATGACCATCTCTTTTTCTCATTGTTACATGAGAAGGACTTTGGATATCAAGTCTTACCAGATCTTTTTCTTTCTTTCCGTAGCCGCATGCTATTATCGCAGCCACTTCTTTATTGTCCCTTATATCCAACGCCAGCTTCGCATCATCACTGTCGGTAACTGTGATAAAGCAGGTGTTAAGGGCAAGTTCTTCAGCCTTAAGTATTAAAGCTTCCGCTACGAATCCCGCATTTTCGAGATAGTGAGGCTTATTCTCGGATAGCAATATAAAGTATGCCGGAGCATTGAATACATTACCGCTGTAACCTACCACGCCGTCAAGTTTACTGTCGGCACCGTCGGTAACACATAAAAGCTCCAACTTTATATCGTCGATAAGTCTTACGGAATCGGCAAATGAATCCTCAAGTTCTTTAATTACTGCTTCAGGCAGCTTCTTTTTTTCATAATCTCTTATAGACTGCCTTTTTTCGATTTTCTCAATATTTCTCATAGTAATAATCCCCTTACTTTTTAAGCTTTTTATAAACCTTTTTATTTTTTGAGCTTAATACCTTGATCGTGATCTTAATATTAGACATTTTTACATATACATCTTTCAGCCTGTATTTTATATTGTCCAATACCGATAATAATGGCATTTAAAATTAAAGATTTACAACGCATTTATGTCATGTATTTTAACATAATTTCAGATTTAATTCTATACATGGTACAAATTTATATTTTAGAAAGCATTTGACAAAGTAATCTTTATATGCTAATATTTCTTCGTTATAAGCTGCTGTGGCACAGTCGGTAGCGCATCTCATTGGTAGTGAGAAGGTCACGGGTTCGATTCCCGTCAGTAGCTTAATTTCATAGTTTCAGCATTTAAGGCATTTATCACCTAAGCCCTTGTAAACACGGCGTTTGCAAGGGTTTTTATTTTGCCCTTTTAAGCCCTTATTTTACTGTTTATAAACCTCATTTTTCTAAACTATGCAACATGAAATATTACACGAAAATCACTTTTTCAAAATATCAACATAAGCCCTTGTGTAAGCTCTTGCCAGAGTCTTGCCGCACACCTTGTAAATCCTTATAATGTCCTTTCTTATTCCTAAAAAATTGATAACACTTGTATTTTCACAATAAAAAAGAACGTATACAAATATTTATAGCCTTTTATCATTACTATTCTGTCTTTTTTTCTTTGCTTACTGTCTCGATAAACTATGTTATCATCTTAGTAGCTGTTTTGCCTGACTTACTCCCGCCTTATTACAAGCCTTTGCAAAAGCTTCTGAAACTTCACAACTAAGCTTGTAAGTCTTAGATATTAGCCCTTCTTTTGCTTCGTATTTACTTGTTGATTTAGACTGTGTTGACATAACTGCTTACTCTTATCTTTATATTCTAATATCATATGATACGCTAACTTACCAAGATTGAATATAATAATAGCTATGCCTCCATAAATCAGTATATCAGCAATTATATTTAATATTCTTATCATTTACTTTAATGGGATCTTCAGTTGTATTTTTGTATGAGGTACTTGTTTTTTCAAACTCCTTAAGTAGTTATTTATGTAATATCCACTTGATAAGCAGATTTAAGCTTTCAACTACCGAAATGAATATAAAAACCGCTCAAGACTCCTGTTAGAACTTGCTTGATTCAACTTCTGTCGGAAGTGTTTATTTCCTACTTAATCCCACTTTTCATACCTCCTTTCTACAGTTATAATTATATTACAATATGTTCGTTATGTAAGTAATTTTTTTATAAAAATATTTTGTGGATTCTTATTTTCATGATTTTTTTATTCATTATCTTAATAATATGGCATCATAAATTATTCCGAATAAATAGTATAGAAAAATAACTTGTATTGAAAAACTTTTTCAAGTATGTATTAAATATATGTACTTATCTTAAAAAATATGTTATTATTAAGCTAATTTATTATATTTTTTTTAATTATAATAGGGGGATTTTATGAGGATTTTTAAACTATTAATAACATCTGTTATCTTGATCACTACAATGAGTTTTTCAGCATTTGCCGGACAATGGAAACAGGACAATATAGGCTACTGGTATCAAAATGATGATAACAGCTATCCTAAAAACACATGGCAAGCAATAGACGGAAAATGGTACTTCTTCAAAGACAACGGTTATATGGCTGCTAATCAATGGGTCGGAAATTATTATGTCGGTGCTGACGGTGCTATGCTTACCAACACAACTACACCGGATGGATACAAAGTAGGTGCTGATGGTGTCTGGATCCAAAGCGGCAATAACAATAGCAATACCACCTATTTTTACAATAACAACTCAGACAGTATAGGTAATTTACCTATAAGCCGTACTGCATTCGAAGGTTATACCGTAATAGTCAATACTCATTCCAAAAAGTACCATGTACCCGGGTGCAAAGAATCTTTAAAAATAGCAGATAAGAATATAGGCTACTCTAATGATATTGCAACGCTTGAAGCTGCAGGCTATCAAGCATGTAAAGTATGTCATAGATAAACTTTCAGAATCTGAATTTGTTATACTATTATTTAAATTACCGCATATAACAAAAAATCAAAAACGAACTTCCTTTAAGCATTATCGATCGGAAGTTCGTTTTTTAATGTGTTTTTAAAATCAATTTTGTGATACTTACTATTTAAGGAACTTTATAAGTCTTTCGTCACTCGGGTTTTCAAGTATTTCTTCAACAGTACCGTCTGCCTTGATACTGCCTTCATCCATAAATATCACCCTATCCGATACTTCCTTGGCGAAGTTGATCTCATGTGTTACCAGTATCATAGTAGTTCCTTTATTGGCAAGTAACTTAATAGTATTAAGTACCTCACCGACAAGTTCCCTGTCCAGAGCGGAAGTAGGCTCATCAAAAAGTATTATATTGGGATTTACCGCCAATGCTCTTGCTATCCCTACTCTTTGTTGCTGTCCGCCTGAGAGTTTGGAAGGATAATAATCCTTTCTTTCCATCATGCCTACAAGTTCTATGTTATCAAGAGCTATTTCCATAGCCTTCTTTTTGGGCATTTTATGTACCGTGATCAGGGCTTCCATAACATTTTCCAGAGCGGTTTTATTCTTAAACAAATTATAAGACTGAAAAACCATGGAGCTGTGCTTCCTTAATTTCAGCACATCCTCCTTGGTATAAGAGGAAGCGTCTACACTCACATCATCAATACTTACGATACCCTTGGTAGGTACCGTCAAATAATTAATGCACCTTAAGAGTGTTGACTTTCCCGTGCCCGACGGTCCTATTATAGATACCACGTCAGATTTGTATACATCAAGATTTATATCCTTAAGTATTGCTTCGTCTTTTTCAAATTCTTTATATAAATGTTCAATTTTAAGCAATGGTTTTTGCATAATTCCTACTTCCGATAATTTTATTGTTTTTCGTTTATAAGTTTAGTCATATCTTCAAAGCCACTTCTCGGTGATCTTTCCTATAGTTCCGTCTTCCAGAAGCTCCTTAAGTACCACATCAACTTCGTCTCTTAAAGCCGCACCGTCATCGGTCTTTGGAAAAAAGTATGCCACATTGTTTGCAAGAAGTTTTTCATCAAGTATACGAACCTTATTACCGCTTGCATTCATATAGTTGTTAAATACCGTCACAGCACTTGCCATAGCATCTATTCTTCCGAGGCTAAGCTCCTGACATCCTATGTTTGACTGCTCATATATCACAGTCTCAAATCCGATATCCTTAGCCATCTGTTCTATGATAGTCTGGCTTGCCTGTCCTGATGTAAATCCGACTTTCTTACCCTTAAGATCTTCAAATGTTTTAATATCTTCGTTATCTGCAGACACTGCTATAGCCTGTGCGTCTCCGTAATAAGGTATTGAGGCATAATATTTTTCAAGTCTTTCAGCCTTGGTTGCAAAACAATTTGCAGCCATATCGGCTCTTCCGGCATCGAGTTCTCCGAATATAGAATCAAAAGAAGTCTTTTTAAGTTCAACTTCCCAACCTGTTCTTTTTTCTATCTCTGCCCATATATCCGCATCTATACCTGTCCATGAACCGTCTTCATGTACAAGGCTGTATGGCTCCGCATCTCCCCCCGTAACAATTACTATCTTTTTACCTGCTGCACTGCTATCAGCTTTGTATCGCTACTTTCCGCCACAGCGCTTTGTGCATTTGTATCGGCACTTTCCGCCGCACTTGTTATTGCTTCGCTTTGTGTTGAGGAGCTTGAACATGCCGCAAGAGCAAGTACAGAACATCCTAATGCCGCTACTGAAACAGCTTTGATAAATTTCTTAAACATAATATTATCCCCTTTGTTTTTTACTATTTATTGACAGAGTGTATCTATAATTAAAAGTCAAAGAATATTTATGATACGCAAAGTAATAAAATTCCTAAAAATAAGATATTAAATATCTTATTTTTAAGCGATCCCCGTGGTTGTCACGGTTATATTTAAGAAGTTGATAACATGATACCAACTTATTAAAATGTCGCCGCACACTTTTTTTCCAGATATTTTCTCAACATGTCAAATACAAAAATCACCACCCAATATACTACCATTACCGCAGCATATATCTCAAAATATCTGAAACTCTTTGCTCCCTCTATCTTCGCTGCCCCCATTATGTCGATAACACCTACCATAAAAGAAAGAGAAGAGAGTTTTATGATATTGATCACATCGTTAAAAAGCGGTGGGATAGCCACTCTCATCGCCTGAGGGATTATTATCCTTGTTACCAACTGCATATTGCTCATTCCAAGTGAATACGCCGCTTCTTTTTGTCCCTCATCCACAGAAAGCAAAGCGGCTCTTATACTCTCAGCCATAAAAGCTCCTACATTAAGGCTTATTACTATAGCTACCGCCGTCATAGGTGACATATCCCTTACTACGGTAGAATATATGGCGACACCGAAATAAAAGAAATAAAGCTGTGCAACTATGGGTGTACCTCTCATAATTGATATATAGATATAGGCTAACTTATCCAAAACTTTCACCTTATAATAGATCACAACGGCAAGTAAAGTTCCGATGATCAAGGCAAAAAATATGGATATAAAAGTTAAAGTCAAAGTAACATTAAGCTTTAAGAATATCTTCGGTATCATTTCCAAAAAATAGCTGAACTTAAACATTTATACCCCCACCAGGATTTTTTTATTATTTATATTGTTTTTTTTGAAATTATACTACAATGTTTTTTTAGTAAATCTATTCTTTTTAGTTGTTATTTTTTTATTTTTTTAGTGGTTTTTTTAGAAACATTGCTTTTTATTTATACGATTTTTTTATGTATATTATCACAGACAAGTATATCTGTCATTCTATTGAATTTTTAACAAAAAAAAAGATTCTATCTATAATGACAGAATCATTTTTAGTAATTCTTATGAATGTGGTTTTTCTTGCCTTATACTGAAAGTCTTCTCTGCCACCTTAAAAGCATCATCAAGCTTTAGGGCATAAGTATTCTTTTGGTCATCCTCAGAAATACCGTTATCATAATATATTTGTACATTTTCTTTTGAACTAAAGAAATTCATGACGTTTCAGCAGTTTGCCGCCCAGTTTTCCACTGCGGAAAGATCCACATGAATTGCTTGTATATTTTCCGGAGAGTGCTCTACTATCTCGTTATTTTTAATTTTCACATGTATCTCTTCTTCGGAAACCGGACATATTGAACTTATTTCGGTGTCCTGTCCAAAAACAAAAGTTGATCCCAAAGCATCTATCGCACACATTGAGAAAAATTCTCTTCCGTCTGCAAGTTTCACATGATGATTGGTAGGCTTTTTTGAGATTTCAATTTTGTTTTTAATGCTTTTTCTCATTAAATTAATTTATATTTTGTTTGATTTGATTTTTTTTGTTGTTTTTTATAAATAAATAGCGGTTATAGCACTAAAGATGTCTAACCTATCTTTAATACTACAACCGCCTTTTATTTGATTATTTTCTATTCCCCTATCTCATCCAGTATATATTTCAGATCATCCGGCAGATCCCCTTTTCTGAATGAATAAGAAATATCATACCTACTGTTTACAGTATCCGAATCGTCCTTCATATACACATATACACTTATCCTGTCATCAATATTGAAATCATAATCATTATATGGAGTAGTCTCAATAATCAATTTATCAAGGACCTTTTCAATATCTGTTTCATCGCTTATGACTATATTCCTGTGCTCACTGACATAATTATCTTTACCGTCGGTATCTTCTTTTATTCCCTCAACATCGTAGAATATCTCTATCCTGTCTATATCTTGAGCAGGCATTTTTTCCAAAACATCGGCTCCCAGTTCTCTAAGCAAAGCTATAGTTTCACTAAACTCCGGATATAGCGGATAATATCCCACTGAATTCATAGACTGAACATAGGCAGTATCTATATTCTCGACAGCTATACCATCTCTTTTTACGCTGCCCAGATCCACATCCAAAGCTTTTTGCATAGCCTTATCGTTAAATCTTATAGAAGCAAAAGGATAACTTTCTACCCTTTCTTCAAACTTAAATTCCGTAAGTTCTTTTTTGTAAGTTTCGATAAGCTTAGCCTTAATAGCCTTGTCTTTAAGCATTATATGCTTATCGTCATTTCCTATGCCGTTATAATCAACACTTACTATATCAGCTGCATCTTCAGACAATATAGGATAGATAGTCTTTTTAAAGTTTACTCCGTTATATATTTCTCCGAGTTGTTCGGCTATGCTCCTGTAGTTCATATGGTATTCTCTTTGTACACTTCTACCGGACTTTAATTTATATGATATCAAAACCCTTTGGAACTCTCCGCCTCCGATATAATAATTATCATCTACATCCATATAATAATTATCATCTACATCCATATAATAATTATCATCTACATCCATTGTTCCTTCTATACATTTTTGGGCAAGATCAAGTACGGCATCCTTGTCTTCGATATTCATTCTTTTCATTAAGTCTTTATCTATATATGTACTGTCTACATATTCCGTTTCGGCAATATCCGGCGAACCGGGGTATTGAGTGACTTTCATCTTATAATAGTACTGTGTGATATTATTCTCAAGAATATCACTTATTACCGCTACACTTTCTACATCGTCCGCTTTAGGCAAATACCTGTCATAGCCCAATATATCCCACTGGAATATCGCAATAAATACTAGTGAGATCACCAGACAAAGCAGCATTTCGATCTTTCGTGCAAATATCTTCTTGAAGTCCTGATTGTAAATGATCTCCATAGTACAGTGAGTTATTAAAGCACTTACCACCGCACCGAATATTCCCCAATATATACTTTCATTCATTATTTGATATGATACCAGGTACATTAACATACTTAAAAATATCACCATCATGAACTTTATCGGAAGTTTCGTTATATTAAATGCCAGACTCTTTCCGGCACTTTCGGATGATCTTTTCTTGTACAGTAAAAGATCTGCAAAGAATAATACAACACTTCCTACTGCCGCTATGATCACACTTTGTGCTACGCCTATATTGGAGATATTAAACATAATAAAAATACTTGACATATTTGCCCAGATCTTCTCCAATATGAATCCTGAGCTATAGTAGGTCTCAAAAAATTCTTTTTGATAGCCCATTATCAAAAATGAAAAGAACGGAAAATAAAAATAAAAGAAAAAACATGCAAGCGTTCCTATAAGCATATTTCCGGTAAACATAACAGCAAGTATCACTACCAAATAATTAAATATAAAAAGTATGCTCCACTGTGCTATTGCAGTGAATACAGCCATGGCAAGTCCTACATCCGCCACATTGGCACTGATTATAAGAAGTGATATCACGGCACTTACAGTAAACGGAACAAGCACTATAAGTATGCTGTTTATCGTTTTTATAAAAAATAATGTCTCCCTTTTTACAGGTAAACTGTGGTACAGATCCACCTTCTTTTTGGAGTATAGGTATGAAAATCCTGAGATCGCCACAAGTATTGCCAAAACCGTAAATATAAAGGCAAGGAATAGATTATTGACCCCTATATAATCTTTATAAACTCCTACAAGCCTCATCATATCCGGCTCGAACACCGAACTTTCCATCATGTAATTAAAATCATCGGAATAATTACTTATCATCATTGCCGTAGCGACAATAAGAGTGAAGAAAAATGTAAGGCAACTTACTACGAACGTCCAAAGTCTTATTTTGAAATCTTCTTTTAATAATTTAAAATATAAGTTTTTTGATGTCATAACCGCAAACCTCCGTTTCACTTATAAAGATCTCCTCCAGGCTCAGTCCCAGGATTTCATAGAATATCGGAGCTACACTTTCTATCTTGGCTCTTACTTCTTCTTCTTCGCCCCTTATGGTAAGCGTGTACACTCTTCCGCTGTTTTTCACCTGCATAATGTCAAGCGAGTTAAGACTTTCCATGTTAAAATCCGGATCGAAGACACATTGAACCTTATGGATATTCAGTTTCATATCCGCCACATCTTTTGATAAAAGTATACCTCCTTTATGCAGTATACCTACATGGTCGCAGATATCCTCAAGCTCCCTTAAGTTGTGTGAGGCTATGATAGGAGTAAGTCCCCTGTCCTCCATCTCTTTTGCAAAAAGGCTTTTTACCACCTGCCTCATCACAGGGTCAAGTCCGTCAAAGGTCTCGTCGCAGAGCAGGTATTTTGTGCCGGCAGATACTCCCAAAGCAATACAAAGCTGTTTTTTCATACCCTTTGAAAAGGTATTTACTTTTCTGTTGATATCAAGATCCAGTCCTTTTAAGATATTTTCGAATTTTTTTGTATCGAATTCTTTGTATATTGATGAATAAAACTTTGTCAGCTCCCTGCCTGTAGTATTCGAAAAGAAAAATTGATCGTCCGAAATATAAAAAAGTTTTTCTTTGCTTATTATATTTTCATAAACACTTTCACCGTCTACTTTAATACTGCCGCTATCCGGTTTTAATATACCTGCAAGTATCTTTAAGAAAGTGCTTTTCCCGGCTCCGTTAGTACCTATCAGACCGAATACGTTGCTTTCTTTTATACATGCATTGATACTGTCAAGAGCCTTGATATTCTCAAAACTTTTACTTAAATTTACAGCTTCTATCATTCCCCTTTCTCCTTTCCCCTATACAATTCATTTACTTTTTCACAAAATTCTTCCTTAGTTATATAAGACTTAGATCTGTTTATAAGTTCTCCCAACTCTTTATATATAACTGTCTTTTTATTATTCTTTATCACGTCCGTATCCGATACAAAACTTCCTACACCTTTGACGCTGTATACATAGCCTTGACGTTCAAGTTCCAGATAGGCTTTTTGTATGGTATTGGGGTTAATGGATAAGTCCACAGCTAAACTTCTGACTGAGGGAAGCTTTTCTCCCGGTTGTAAGACCCCTATAAGCATAAGGTCGGACAAACGGTCTACTACCTGCTCATAGATAGCTCTCTTATCCCTGCTGTCAATTACGATCATAGCTTACTCCTTTCTAAGTGTATTATGTATCTTAGTACAGTTAATATACATTTTTTTATTATTTATGTCAATAAAAAAAGACCGCAAAAATTCTTGCAGTCTTATTAACAATTACTTCTTTTTTTACATCTCAGGCATGAATATTATATTAAGTCTGCCTGTTTTCTCGTTCTCTATTATAGTGGTGTCTATATCAAAAAGAGCCTTTAAGTTCTCTCTTGTAAGCATATCCTTGGGAGAGCCGATATCGAATACCTTCTTTTTCTTCATTAAGATGAGTCTGTCGCAATACGTTGCGGCAAGATTAAGATCGTGCACGCAGCAAAGTATCGTAAGATTCTGTCTTTTCAGTATATTCATGATCTGGTACTGATAACCTATATCCAAATGATTTGTAGGCTCATCCAAAAGTATAAGCGGAGCTTTTTGACTAAGCGCCCTCGCAACCAGGGCTCTTTGTTTTTCACCACCTGATAATGAAAGAAAGTGTCTGTTCTCATACCCTTCAAGACCTACTTCCTTGATATACTCGTTTACGATCGCTCTGTCCTCTTCACTGCTGCCGGAAAAAAAGCTTTTGATGAGCGAATCTTCCGAGCATGACCATGTCATATACCGTCATATCAAAATCAACGATATTCTCCTGCTGCATTACAGACATCCTCTTAGCTGTTTTTTTCTGTTGGAAAGTTTCGCCGATCCTCTCCGTCTATAAATGCCGCACCGCTGTCCGGAGTGAATACCTTGTAGATATTTTTTTTTAAAAGTGTGGACTTTCCGCAACCGTTAGGTCCCACTATACCTACGAACTCACCCTCTTTTACGCTTATATCTATACCTTCTATTATAAGTTTCCCATCTATGGAATAAGTTATCCCTTTGGTTTCTAACTTCATTAGCCTCTTCCTCCATTGTGAGATTTTTTGATCAGATATAAAAAGAAAGGTGCTCCGAAGAAGGCTGAAACCACACCTATAGGCAGCTCCTCGGGTGATATGATAACTCTTGATATAACATCGGCTATCACAAGGAAGGTTCCTCCCACCAAAGTAGCGGCAGGTATGAGCCTTGTATGTTTACTTCCTACCACAGACCTTGTAATATGCGGTATGGTAAGACCGACAAATCCTATTACTCCGCTGATCGATACGATAACACCTGTAAGCAAGGTCGCAACCAATATCATTATACGCTTTAACTTGGCTGTATTTACACCGAGTGTAAGTGCTACATCATCACCCAAAAGCATGGCATCGAGCATTTCTTATCGAGAATATAACCGTAACACAAAGTACAAAGGTTATGCTTACATATACCAATCTCTCCCAGGTAGAACCGCTGAGTGAACCCATCATCCAGTACTGTGCTGTCTTTACCTTATCGAATCCGGTCCTTTGTAGATAGATCATGAGATTTGTTGCCGCTCCAAAAAGTGCCGCCACCGCTATTCCGGCAAGTATAAGCTGGGTAGCTGTTATCTTGTTTCTGATCTTTGCTATTTGAAGAGCCAGTATTATAGATATCATCGCACCTACAAAGGCACCGAGCATTGTCATGTGTTGACCGTAAAAAAATAACGAACCGTACATTATCATAAATACCGCACCGGAAGATGCACCCTGTGATATACCGAGTACATAGGGATCCGCAAGTGTATTCTTTGTGAGAGCCTGCATTATGATCCCGCACAGTGTCAGTCCCGCTCCTACAAAAAATGCCACGAAGACTCTGGGAAAACGTATATCCCACACTATAGACTCTATACTCTTATCCCAGGTGACAGGTGCCACTGTCTTACCGCTTAATTTATTTGCCAAAAATCCTGCAATATCTTTTAATTCGATTTCCACACTTCCCAAGACGATGGACATAACTACGGATATACAAAGTATCACTGTCATCAGTAAAATAAATCCCGAATATGTGCCTCTGGATTCAAGTGGGAAAAAATGTTTTTTTATCTTAGACATACTTTCTCCTAAAATAAAACTGCCACGATCTGTGACAGTTTTATATTTTTACGATTTATTTGAACTTCTCCGGATAGAACTCCTGCGCCATAAGCTTTACTGCATTTGCAGAACCTGCGGATCCTTGCATATCGGAACAGCAAGCACTGTAGATCTTTCCTTCTTTAACGGCACGAAGATTCTTTGTGAACTCATTGTTTTGTAAAAATTCCTTCTTAGCTTCTGTATCATAGTTGTAATCCAATATAAGTATCACATCAGGATCTCTTGCAACCACTTCTTCCCATGAAGGAGTAGCCCATCCCTTATCTATATCGTCAAATATTGAGATTCCGCCGGCAAGTTTGATCATATCTCCCGGTATACCCTGGCAAGCAGTGAAAGGTGCTTCTTCACCGGAGTCATATACGAATACTGAGATAGGTTTGCTGTAAACTTCATCTCCCAAAGTAGTTTTCACTTCTTCGATAGTATCCTTCATAACCTGTACTCTTTGCTCAGCCACATCTGTCACACCGAAGATATGTCCCAGAGTATCGTAATCCTTATATACATCCTCCATAGTTGCCATGTCTGAGCAAGAATACGGGAAGTATGGTATGATGTTGTTCTTTAAGCACCAGTCTACAGCGAAGTTATCATCTGAGAAAAGTGAATCCCATCCCATCATAAAGTCTGTATTTAAGCTTAATATCTGCTCCTTTGATGCACTGCTCAAGTTCTGCCCGTCAGGGAGGATCTTATTGAGCTTTTCTCTTGCCGGAAAATCATTAACAGTATCAAGGCAGGCTCCTCTTGTATATCCCGCTATATTATCTTCAAGTCCGAGATCCAGGAAATAGTCGACCATCTGGTCACCGTCCGCTACAACTCTCTTAGGGGCGGAAGTGAATGTCTCTTCCATATTCTGACCTGCTCCAGATCTTTCAAGGTTCAATGTAATGGTATATGGCTCATACTCTTTTTGGGCTGAATCATTGTCAACCTTTTGTACGTCCTTATTTACAGTGTATTGATCACCCTTAGACCCTACAAGTCTCTTTTGATTGCTACATGCGGATAAAGCAAGAGCTGATATACAAAGTCCCGTTAAAATTGTTAATTTTTTCATTTATCCCCCTTAAAATTGATTAATTATGTTATATGTAAATACTACAATTCACACTTATTACACATTTTATCATTCAAAAATACTAATTACGATAAGGCAATTTATATTTATGCAATATGCTTATTTGCATGTTAGTAAAACCTTACTGTTTTGTTTATCTTGAACTAGTTAAAGCCGTCTTTACCGAGTCTATCGGATCTGCCTCTTTGACCAAACTATGAAATCAATCTGCTTTACCTAAACTATGAAAATGGTGTTATAGCAGGCTATAGCACCATAATCTTTTCTGTCGCCTTTTTTTGCAAGCACGACCTCTTCTTCATCGCACCAGACTGTCATTGAGTCGTCATACTCATCTATATTTAAAATCATTATCTTTTTATTGATACCGATATGTTTCTTTTCCAGATATTCAAGCAATTCCTTATCATCCGCTACCCTGTGAATGCTTGTCTCGTCTCCGGGCTTTAGTTCCGATAAAAGTCGTAATTTATCATTGTACTTGTGATTTTCGAATATTTCACTGCCGTGCGGACAGTGCTCGGGGTGATTCAAGAAATCATTGAGTCTGTCCTTAAGTCTTGTTGAAGTCGCATGTTCCAAGGCATCCGCCTCTTCATGAACCTCATACCATGAATAATTAAGATATTTGACCAGAAAGTTCTCCCAGAGTCTGTGCTTGGTAAGTATATCCTTTACTTCAACCATTCCCTGCTCGGTCAAATATATCTCTTTCTTATCAAGGTATACATCTCCGGCTTCTACCAGTTTTTTTATCATTTCCGTGACCGAAGAAGGACTTACTTCCAAAAGATCCGTAAGTCTTTTATTGCTTGCATTACCTTCTTTTTCCATACAACTGAATATAGCCTTCAAATAATCCGCTCTGCTCGTATCGATTTTTACCATATAAAAACCCCATCTACAATCCGTAAGTGTGTTTGATCTGCGCCTGAAGCTCCATACCCTTATCGGTTAACACATATATGCCTTTTTTCTTATCTTCATACACATAGCCGGAACTTATAAGCCTACTCATATAATTTTTCAACATCAAACCGTTCCAAGCCAAATGATACTTCATACTTGACATTCCGTTTTCAGAGAACATATTGCTGTCAAGTGTGTGATTAGCCATATGAAGTATAAGCATTTCTTTTTTGAATTTAACCTTTTTTCTATGCCTGTCCATAAACCTTGTTATAAAACCGTCTCTATAAAATAAAAATGTCAGCATAAAGGTAATTCCTGAAATCCCGGCACACATACCCGATATGGATACATTGTAACGTATAGCCGTAAAATACGCTATCATGCTGTTAATTATAGCATAAATTATAGCTACAAGTATGGTCAATTTTATCTTTTTGGTTATAAGATAGGCTGAGGCGGCAGGACAGATAAAAAATGAAATCGAAAGAATAGCACCTACCGTAGTAAATGATGCTACCGCAGTCATTGATATCATAGTCATAAGGCTGTAATAAAGCAGCCCCATTGATATGCCTACCGTATTGGCATAGGTCGGATCAAAGGTGGATATACTTAAGGTTCTGAAATTAATTGCCACATAGATAATATTTACAACTACCATTACACTCATAACTACCAAAGACTTAGGCAGCATCATACCGAATACACTTATAGTGTCAAATGGTGCCAGTGTAAGCTCTCCGGTAAGTACCATATCCGTATCCAAATGCACATTCTTTGCATACTTACTTATAAGTATGACTGCCAAAGAAAAGAACAGGGGAAATACTATTCCTACAGCGGCATCATTGCTTATTTTTCTTGATTTTGACAAAGCCTCTATGCAAATACAGCTAAGTACTCCGGACAGACCTGCAGCTATTATTAAATATATACTTGACAGATCTCTGACCACAAAAAATGCCAAAACTATTCCAAGAAGTACCGAATGTGAGATGGCATCACTTAGCATGGCAAGGTTTCTAAGTACCAAAAATACTCCAAGTATGGAGCAGGCTATGGAAGTTACGATAAGTATGTATAGAATTTGTATCATAAGCCTATCTCCTTTTCTTAAAATAAGTACTTATAAGCCCTTTAGGTGATAAAAGCACCGAAAGGACCGCTATTACAGACATTACCAAAACTATACTCGGACCCGTTGAAAAGCCCTCTATAAGTGAGCTTAGTATAGTTCCGCTAAGTGCTGAAAAAGCACCTACTATTGCAGATATTAAAAGCACTCTGTCATAGCCGTCGCTCCACTGCATCCCGACTACAGCCGGCGTAATAAGCATACTGCTTATCAGTATGGTACCTACCGCCTTAAGTCCTGCCGCTATCAAAACCATGGTCATAAACATAATAAGACCTGACATAAGCCCTTCATTGATGCCTATGGTTTTGGCATAGGCACTGTCAAAAACATGTATCTTTATCTCCTTATAGAATATAACAAATAAACTTATTGCTATAATGGATACCGCAAATATAATTACCACATCTTCTCTAAGCATATATGCCGCCTGACCGAAGATATAATTTGCCAAACCGGACTGTGAAGCTTTGGAGAATTTGGAATTTCCCTGCATATAGCTCTTAAATACCATACCCAGTCCGAAGAAGGCTGACAGTATAATAGCCATAGCAGTATCAGCCTCAACCTTTGAATTATTTGCCACAGTGCTTATCATAGTGAATGCTGCAACTCCGGCTACTATAGCGCCACACATAAGTATAACCGGATGCTTTTGAGTAAACAGTAAAAATGCAAGTACCACGCCTAAAAATGAGGAGTGCCCTACCGCATCACCTATCAAAGACTGTCCCTTTAATATATTTACACTGCCTATCATGGCAGTTGATATAGCCAGCAAAGAGGTTCCCAGTGCCACCACAATAAACGAATACTGGGTCAAAATCTTAAAATTATCAAACATACGCCACCCCCCTACCTTAAGAAGCATAGGTCAAAGCTATATTCTCTTTGGTAAATACTTCCGCTACACTTCCGCTAAAAAGAATCTTCTTATTAAGCATAACCACATGATCAAAGTATTCTTCAACGGTTGAAAGGTCATGATGCACCGATACTATGGTCTTGGAATTTTTTTGAAACTCCTTCAAGGTATCCATAATTATAGCCTCAGTCTTAATATCCACTCCTTGCAGGGGTTCATCAAGAAAATACATCTTGGCATCCTGTGCAATAGCCCTTGCAAGAAATACCCTTTGTTTTTGTCCTCCGGACAGTTCTGAAATATGTCTTTTGGCAAATTCCGACATATTAACCGTCTCCAAGGCTTCCTGTGCCTTTTTTCTGTCCTCTTTGCTGTATTTTTTAAACGCTCCTACATGAACATATCTTCCCATTAAAACAACTTCCTCCACTATAGTGGGGAAGTTCCAGTTCACATTGCTTGCCTGAGGTATATAGGCTATTTGCCTATATACCTCCTTGTAAGGTCTTTCCCATATCCGAACTTCTCCTGATATGGGCTTTATGATATTTAGTATGCCCTTTATCAAAGTGGATTTACCCGCTCCGTTAGGTCCTATGATCGCTGTAATACTATTCTCATATATATCCACATCCGCATCCCATATAACCGGCTTTTCAGCATAGGCTATGGTCATGTCCTCGACATGGATCGCAACTTTTTTATCCATAACTATTCCTTAAATTATCAACTATTAAATCTATGTTGTGCTTATACATGTCTATATAAGTATCTCCCGCCTGTCCTACAGGTGCAAGAGAGTCTGAGAAAAGTTCCTTGCCCTCTCCGCTTACAACAGTAAGGTCAGCTCCCTTGGCTGCAACGGCTTCCTTAAGTTTTTGCATACGAGCCGGATCTGTGGTTGACTCCGCAAATACCGCCTTTATCTTATGCTCTATGATAAAGTCTACAGTTGACTGTATATCCATATTGGATACTTCAGAATCGGTACTTACTCCCTGAGGTGCCTTTACAGTAACGCCGTAAGCTCTTGAGAAGTAGTTAAATGCATCATGTGGTGTTATAAGGTATCTTGAACCTTCAGGTATCTCAGCCACTCTTCCCTTAATATAGGTATCAAGCTCGTCAAGTTTAAGCTTATACTCTTCGGCGTTCTTCATATACATTTCCTTATTTTCAGGAACCAAGTTTGACAAAGATTCTGCCATCTTGTCAACTGCCATCTTATAAAGACTTATATCAAACCAAAAGTGCGGGTCAACTATCTGATTACCACCCTCGTCCATAACACCGATTTTATCCTTTGGAAAGTCTGCACTTACAGCAACACCTACTTTTTCAAGTACATCAACCATCTTACCCTCAAAGTGTAAACCATGGTATACGACCAGATCGGCTTTTTCTATCTTGGTATAATCCTCCGGCTTTGCCACATAAAGATGAGGATCTTCTCCTGCCGGAATTATCATTTCAAGGTTTACGGTATCACCTGCAACCTGCTTTGCCATATCATAAAGAAATGAGGTTAAAACAACCACATTTTTCTTGGATGCATCATCACTTTTACTATCTTTAGCCGAACTTGTCTCTACAGAACTTTCAACAGCCGCACTCTCGCCGGACTCACTTCCCTCACTGCTTGCGGGAGCCGCTGCACAAGCTGCCAGAGCAAGTATTGATATAGAAGATAATAAACCTATAAATAATTTTAATATACATTTTTCATATCTCCTTTGTTAATTATTTAGGCTTGCCTAATTTTTTTTACAGTATATCCTAAAAGTTTTAAATTGTCAATAATTCTTAATATTTAAATTTATAAAAATTTCAGCCTTTTCTTATCGATCTTAGCAGTCGATCCGAGAGCTTTTACTTAAATAAAAAAAGTTCGTACCTCCGGCACCTGACCTCTATAAGGCAGGCGAACAAAGATACGAACCGTTTTCTTATACTATATTATTACTTTATATTTTTAATATCTATCTGATAAGATCTATCATCTTTCGAAGATCACATATCCCACAGCATAATCATCCGTATGACTTATACTTACATGTACAGACAAAATATTCATTTCTTCGGACATCTTAGCCGCATTATTATAAAAAAGCACATAGGGTTTCCCGAGTTCATCTCTCAAAACTTCTATATCTATGGGAAGGAAGCTTCTGAAACCCGTTCCGAAAGCCTTGCTCACAGCCTCTTTTACCGCATAATTTGCAGCCAGTGACTTGAAATTCCCCTTACAGATCTCCACTTCTTTTTTCGTATAAACTTTATGCAGGAAATATTCTTTTTCAACGGCTTTTTTTATTCTTGCTACTTCTATTATATCAGTGCCTATCCCTATGATCATGATATCCTACTTTTTTGTTTGGGATTTTTTTGAATAAATGTAAATAAATACCGCTGCTGCCACCGCACAGGCTATACCTATAAGCTGTGATACCGCTAAATTTGTATTAGGTATCAGTAAGCTGTCCGTTCTTAATCCCTCTATGATAGCCCTTCCAAAGCCGTAAGCGCCTATGTAGATAAAGAATATCTCTCCGGTAAACCTCTTTCTCTTTCTGTACCAAAGCAAGAAGCAAAGTACACAAAGATTCCAGAAAGACTCGTAAAGAAAAGTCGGATGCACCTGTATGTAAGGCACTTCACCCACATATACTATATGCTCTATCAGTTCCTTTGATATCATAGCAGGATTAACAAGTTCCCTTTTTATCTGCATCGCAAACAAAGAATTCGTATATCCTCCGAAAGCTTCCATATTGAAAAAGTTCCCCCATCTGCCCAGTATCTGACCTACCAAAAGTCCAAGTACGGCAGTATCCGCCATAGATATAAAGCTTTGTTTTTTCTTTTTACAATATATATATAAGGTGATCGCAGCTCCTATTATAGCTCCGTATATAGCCAGTCCGCCGCCTCGTATGTTAAATACCTGCAAAAGGTTATCCTTATAAAGATCCCATGAAAATATAACATAATAGATCCTTGCACCTAAAATGGCACTTACTATACCGTAGATAGCAAAATCAACATAAATATCCGGGTTCTCTCCTCTTCTTTTTGCATCCTGTATGGCAAGCTGTAATCCCAAAGTATACCTATTCCGATAATGATACCGTAAAAGGCTATTCTGAATCCGAATATATCGATATGGTTGATCATCTTATCTATCTTGATCCCCAAATTGACGAAACTTAAATCATATCCTCCCATTTAATACCTCCAAAGCTGAACATTATCCGCATTATAGCATAACCAAGCCGATTTGTCAGTAATTTATATATTGGCTACAATTGAACTGACAGTGTATTTATGCTATAATATTTGGCTACATTAGAATATTTTAAAAGATAAAAACCAATTCAAGGAAAGGCAAAAAGCATTTAATATTAAATCTTTTTGAACAGGTAAAATAAAATGAAATTAGGAATCGTAGGACTTCCTAATGTTGGAAAAAGTACTCTTTTCAACTCGCTTACAAAGGCAGGAGCAAGTGCCGCCAACTATCCGTTTTGCACTATAGATCCCAATGTAGGAGTGGTTGCCGTTCCCGACAACAGACTTAAGGCACTTTCCAAATTATATAATTCCAAAAAGACAACACCTGCAACTATAGATTTTGTAGATATCGCAGGTCTTGTAAAGGGTGCAAGTAAGGGAGAGGGACTTGGAAACCAATTCCTTTCCAATATAAGAGAGTGTGATGCTATAGTTCACGTTGTAAGATGCTTTTTTGATGACAATGTAATACATGTGGACGGAAGCGTAGATCCTTTGCGTGATATAGAGACTATTAATCTTGAACTTATCTTCTCCGACATAGAGATACTTGAAAGAAGGATAGCTAAAACAGCCAAGTCCGCAACCAACAATAAGGAACTTAAAAAAGAACTTGATGTATTAAAGGAACTTAAAGACATACTCGAAAGCGGCAAGATGGCAAGCTCATTTACAAGCGATGATGAAGAAATACTTGATTTTGTCAGATCCATCGGTCTTATAAGCTATATGCCTGTAATATACGCAGCCAATGTATCCGAAGACGATCTTGCAAGTGACGCTGCGGATAACGAATACGTCAAGACAGTAAGAAACTTCGCAAATGATGCCAATTCCAAGGTCTTTGTAGTCTGTGCCAAGATAGAAGAAGAAATATCCGAGCTTGACGATGATGAAAAGACTGAGTACCTTGAAGCACTGGGCATCAAGGAATCGGGGCTTGATAAGCTGATAAAAGCAAGTTACGATCTTTTGGGGCTTTTAAGTTATCTTACTTCCGGAGAAGATGAGACAAGAGCATGGACTATCAAGAAAGGTACCAAGGCTCCGCAGGCAGCAGGCAAGATACACTCCGACTTCGAAAGAGGTTTCATAAAAGCGGAAGTTATCAATTATAAGGATCTGCTCGATCTCGGTTCTTCGGCTCTTGCAAAAGAAAAGGGACTTATGAGACTTGAGGGTAAAGACTATGTGGTACAGGACGGAGATGTGATACTTTTCAGATTCAATGTATAAATCAATTCAATAAACGATAAAAAATTTACAAAGACAGAGTGATCTGTTTTTGTAAATTTTTTATGATTGAAAATATTTATATACGAGAGCATTGTTCGCTTTATGACAGTCACGGTTTTGTGACTCGGTGCGCTATTTTTGTCAATAAAATCAATTGTAAAAGTAAACTCCATCCCTGTATTCGCAATCATCAACTTTCATATTAACATGTAGGGAAATGTTAGTTTTACAATTTACTTCTTTGTAAATAATTTACTTATATTTATCATATTTTTATTGACAGTTTTTGATCTGTATGCTAATATATCAAGGTCCTTTAGGGGAATAGTTCAATGGTAGAGCAACGGTCTCCAAAACCGTAAATGGGGGTTCGAGCCCCTCTTCCCCTGCTAAAAAGCCTGTTATCGATAGATATCGACAACAGGCTTTTTCTTTACATTAAAACACCGGGAAAGTATGATGTATGAGTGATCATTCAATATATCTTCAGTAAAAACAGCCGACCTTTAAGTTAAAGAACCGGCTGTTGATTTATTATTTTTATATTAAATATTATCTCGTATGACGCAGTATAGATAGGCTTAAGACTCCCTGTTCTTAAGACCTCCGATGATGAACACTACCGGCAGCACCAATCCTACACCAAACCATACTAAGTTAAAAGACAAGCCGCTCACAATGAACAATACATTACCTATTATACAAAGTACGGTAAAGATAACGCCCCATACTACACAGGTCGTAGCCTTCTCGGGTTTATTCGCATTCATCACACCTATTATTCCCGTAATAAGTTCGATCAAACCGCAAAAAAATGCGAATGCCAATGAGACATAAACCAATTTAAGGTTTATAAGGTTTACTTCACCATAGGTATACATATCCAATGCCGCTATTCCTATAGTTGCAAGAATACTGAAAACATCACAAGGATACCACCTAAGATCATCAATACCCCCGTTGCCTTAAGAATTCCCGAACCGTTTGCTCTTTGTACCATACTGTAGATCCTCCCGAAATATTTTACTGTTCTTAGTTTTTTTCAAAGCTCAGTAAAATCATTATATCATATCTATCGTTTTTGGTAAAAGGTTTCCATCTTCATTTCGTCAACTATTACCAGTTTGTCACCCTCGATACGATATTCATAATCTATAGGATCCGTATATACCCTATTATCCGTAAAACTTAAAACCACGACCTTACCGTCGGCAGTATACTTGAAATCTCCCACCAGGCTGTTGTTTCCGCTCAGATTTTCATTAAAAGTCATATTGACCGAATCTCTTACAACACTTCCGTCTATATAAGCCCAGGTCCCGAGTATGGCGGTATCTTCTTTACTTTCCTCTCCCGCTGCTACACTGCCTTCTTCTTGTGAAGCTTCTGTCGTTTTTTGTTCCGCACTTTGTGTACAGGCTGACAAAGATAATGCCGCAAATATTGCAATTGCCAAGAATTTTTTCATCATTAATGCCTCCTGATATAAACGTATTAATACAGTATCTCCAACCTTATTAATATAATTATAATAATATATTTTTAAGAATACCCTACCCATACAGGTAGGGTATAACAATTTATTAACGGCACGGATATAACATTCTTAAACAATTGTATTTATCACATATAACTTATCCTTAGAACTCAGTGTCTTCCGGAAGTTTAGGTATTATGAATTTTTGATTCGTTGCAGCTATGGCAAGTCTTGTTCTGTTGGCATAGCCTGTTTTTTGTAAAATATTCGATACATGATATTTTACAGTATTGACCGTTATACCTCTTTGTAAAGCTATCTCTTCATATTCCAGACCGTCACATATGCAGCGCAAGATCTCAAGCTCTGCGGGGGGGGGGGATGCGGACATAACGGCAAGACCTCCTCAAAATATTTTTCGAAAAGAATATTATTATTATATCATAGCTGAAATATTTCATAAAGTTCCATACCGCCTTCCACTATAAACTTCTCACAAAAAAAGCCGACAACTTTCCTTTCCAAAAAGTCGTCGACCTTTGATACAAAAGGCTTGATATCAGGCAAAGTATTATTCCAAGCGAAAAAACGTATATAAACTTACCGTAAAAATATTCTTATCTTATCCGATCTGATTTTATGGTATGTAATTCGATCATTATCTATTACTTCAGGTAATTGATTGATTTTAGAAATTATGATTTGATTTTTAACTTCCGACCAAACGGGCTTAAACAGCCTACCTGTTTGATCGGAAGTTGATCCTAATATTATTTTATATGATATTGATCTTTAGAAACTATCTTACTGCCTTAAAAGCCTCATCGAGATCTTCAATTATGTCATCTATATGTTCCGTACCTACCGAAAGTCTTATGGTATTGGGCTTTATTCCCTGATACTCAAGTTCTTCCTTACTTGATTGGCTGTGAGTAGTCGTTGCCGGATGTACTACCAGAGATTTAACATCGGCTACATTGGCTAAAAGTGAGAAAAGCTCAAGATTATCTATAAAATCCATTGCCTTTTTCTCATCTCCCTTTATCTCAAATGTAAAGATAGATCCGCCTCCGTTAGGAAGATATTTCTTGTAAAGCTCTTGTTGTTCCTTTGTATCCGCTACCGCAGGATGATGTACCTTTTCAACCTGTGGATGCTTACTTAAATATTCAACTACCTTAAGTGCATTGGACACATGTCTTTCAACCCTTAAAGATAAGGTCTCCAGTCCTTGCAGGAAAAGAAATGAATTGATAGGTGTTATACAAGCTCCGGTATCCCTTAAAAGTGTAGCCCTGATCTTAACCACATAAGCGGCTCTTCCTACAGCCTTACTGAAGCTTATACCGTGATAGCTTGGATTGGGTTCGGTGATGGCAGGGAATTTCCCCGATCTTTCCCAGTCGAAATTACCGGAGTCTATTATAACTCCTCCGAGTGATGTACCGTGTCCACCTATGAATTTGGTTGCGGAGTGTACCACTATATCCGCTCCGTACTCTATGGGTCTTATAAGATAAGGAGTAGCAAATGTATTATCCACCACCAAAGGTATATTGTGCTTATGAGCTATCTTAGCTATTTTTTCTATATCCGTTACTTCAGATCTGGGATTTCCGAGGCTTTCAATAAATATAGCCTTGGTATTATCTTTAATAGCCGCTTCTACCTCTTCATAATTAAAAATATCTACAAATGTTGACTCTATCCCGAAATCCGGAAAAGTATTGGCGAATAAATTAGAAGTTCCTCCGTAGATATTCTTGGCTGTTACTATATGGTCGTTTGCCTTAGCCAGATTTTGTATGGCATAGGTTATCGCCGCCGCTCCGGAAGCAAGTGCAAGTGCAGCAACTCCGCCCTCCAAAGCCGCTATTCTTTTTTCAAAAACATCCTGTGTACTGTTGTTAAGTCTTCCATATATATTCCCCGGATCGCTCAGGTTAAATCTTGCCTTAGCATGCTCACAGTCTTTGAATACATAAGATGTGGTCTGGTATATAGGTACCGCCCTTGAATCCGAAACCGGATCCGGACTTTCCTGTCCTACATGAAGCTGTAAGCTTTCAAACTTTAATTGTCTTTCTTCTCTTGTCTTTTTTGCCATATCTTAAATCCTCCCGATCTTTATTAACATATCTTAATGGTATGTTAGTATGTTAAATGGTTTGAGAGAGAATGTCAAGTTAAATATTTACCTGATACTTTAATAAAAATAAAACACCCTATCTTATATGTATATTCTTTAGGATCAGATCCATCTGTCAAAGATAATAATATGCAAATGTATAACAAATCTCTTATACCCGTCTGCTTTATACCGGTAAAATATATAATTACAAAATATGATACTATTGTATTTTTACCAAGGTGCATAATTCTATGGATATCTATTATCCATAGAGCGTAAGATCTCCGGTATTTTACTTCCGATCAGCGAGGGGATATAATTATCCTCTCTCATAAACAATAAATTCAGTTTCAAAATCGTTATCAAATTCTATAACTCTTTCTTTTATTTTCCAACTGTCATCTATTTGCGGAAAATACGTATCCGCCTCAAAACTTTCGTTGACCTTTGTGATAAGAAGTCTGTCGGTAAGACCGTTTTCCATAAATTGTTTGTAGATCTGACCTCCTCCCATGATAAATATTTCATTGGCTTCTTCACTTTTATCGATCAGATCATTTGCAAGCTGTACGGCACTTTCAGTATCATTTACCACATAAGCACCCTCACATTCGAAGTTCTTATCCCTTGTGATCACTATGTTTTTTCTTTTCGGAAGAGGTCTTGCCGGAAGACTTTCAAAGGTCTTTCTTCCCATGATCACCACTTGATCGAGTGTTGTCTCCTTGAATCTTTTAAGATCCCCCGGCAAATGGCACAAAAGCTTATTGTCCTTACCGAGTGCGTTATTATTATCTATTACCGCAATTATCGATATCATATTTTCCTCCCTATATTGCAAGCTCAAACTCCAATTTTCCCATCGGAGCATAATTTACCAGTTCAAAATCATCCGCCTCAAAATCAAAAAAATTATCTTTAGAACTGTTTAATAAAAGTATCGGTTTACTCTTTGTTTCTGATGAATTCTCATATCTTTCCAGTAAGATCTTCGCATTATCAAAATGCCTGTCATATATATGCAGGTTTTGTACCAAATGCGAGAAATTCCCGGCTTCATATCCGCAGTGCCTTGCGACCATAAGCATAAGTGCTGTGTATTGCATCTTATTGATATGACCTGCCACCAGATAGTCACTGCTTCTTTGAATAAGTGTCATATCAAGATATAATTTAGAATTCTTTTTTCTTACAGACCATATAGTCTCATACGCACAGGGATCTAGTCCGTGCGGTTTATTAAGATCGCTGTATTGCCACAGATTCATAATGTGCCTTCTGCCGAAAGGATTTTCTTTCAAGCCCTTTAACAGGTTTTCCATAAGTTTATATTCTTTGACTACCGCCCCGTATGCCTGACCTATGCTCCTGTCTCCCATATCCCAGTCATCCCACCATGTGACATTGTATTTATCTTTTAAAAGTTCCAGGTCATTGGATGCATCCTTGTATATCCACAATATTTCTCTTATACCCGATCTCCAGGCTATGGGTCTTAGACTTGTTATAGGAAACTCGTTATTTTCTATATTGTATTTTTCAAAAACCTGCGTGATGTATTTACTGTGAGCTTTGGTCCCGTCAGCATAACTCGGTCTTACTTTCTCATTAAAGTCATCACTTGAATCATATAAGATCTCTTTTATATTATCCGTAAATATTTTCTCAACCAATCGACCTACCCCCGTTCTTTTTATACACGATCTGCAAATATATGTACAAGCTGTTATTATACATTCGAATAATAATTTTTACTATATTTTATTCTTGAAAATCAATATTTTACACAAATATAAGACTATTCTTATAAAACACTCTTACTTCATAAAAAAAGGGCTGTTACAAAGATGTAAAAGCCCACGGATCCGTTAGGTCTGCATTTCGTTTTTCAATATGTCTATGAACGATACTGTCCATCATATAGAGTTATGACTCTGTCTATATCTCGTTTTTAAGCTCCAATATGATCTCGGTCACGAATTTATCTTTATTTTTGGTTGTCCAATAATCCGTCACATATCTTTCAATAGAATGTTCGTAACAACTGTAACCTTTTTCCTCGACCCATTCAAGCAGTTTTTTATAAGTATCGTTGATATTTTCATGAGGACCCACATGGTAACAGGATATGACGGTATTGCCGCCAAGTGCCGATGTATTATACTCTCCCTGACTTTCCACCGTTCGTTGAAATACCTTCACCCCCCTACACTCTCCCTTTATCTTGTCAATATAAGAAGGAAAATACATCATAACAGGTCCGAGCACCGCATTATCCTAATCGGGTATATATTTATTTATAGTATCGGCACCGTCTTGGGGTGCATGATAAAATACTCTGAGTTCATTATTCTCATCCAGTTCAAATCTTGTCTCAGCCAAAAGACCGTTAGCTTCCGCTGTCATAAGTGCTTCTATTACAGCGTTTTTATTAAGTGCTTTAAACTCACCGTATTCGGGCTTTAGGGCTCTTATCACATCATCCGCTGAGGCTTCTTCCACTTTTGTAAAATATTTTAATATTGCATAATTTAAAGGTTTCATACTCTTAAGCCTCCTTCTTTTTGAAAAGATCCAACGGGTTTACCGCTATTAACAGAATACCGAAGCTCATAACTATTGCTCCTGCCCATACTATAGGATGAACTTCCCAACCCGGTTGCTTAAACATCACACCGAGTACCAGATAGCAAAAAAGAGGTCCCCAGAAAGAATAAGCACCGTTACATGCCATACCAAGAGCCGCTCCGCACATCGAATTACCCTTATACCATAGCGAGAAGGCAAAAAGTGAAAAGAAACCGCTTATTAAGAAGAATAACATAGACGGCATATCCGCAAGTGCCTTAAATGTAAGAATTACTCCGTCAAATGAATTACCTGAAAGTAAGCTGAGCAAAGGAACAAGAATAATGAGGTTAACAAGACCCGAAACAGTCTGTCTTATCATAATACCGATCTCAACATCTATAAGTGAAGTTCCGAAACCTCCGACAACTCCCTCAAGTCCCCATCCGAAAGCTGCTACAAGTGCTACAAGCATACCAAAGAGCATGGTTGAGTTGATAGCTCCGCCTGTCATACCGGTGCTTCCTATCAGAACACTTGCCAAAACACAGGTTGCAACTCCAAGACACATACGGGCATTAAGCTCCTGCTTGAAAATGATTCTTCCGAGTATAGCTCCTATTGCCGGACAAAGTGCAGTAATAGGTATAATTATAGAGCCTGCTGTCTGTAGGGCTACTATATAGGCTGTTCCGGCTATAGGTCCGCCTATAATGGCTGCCAATATCATGATACGTCCCGGCTTACTGTTGATACATCTGAAGAAATCAGGTATCTTACCGCTCTTAGCCGCAAAGATCCAAGCCCATACAGCACTCATAGTATCATTAAGCGCACTGCCCAAAGCACCGAGTACATATATTGTCAAAAAAGCCGAAAGGACAGTATTCTCTCCAAGCCAGTCCGCCCATACACCTTTTCCCATAGCTGCATTGACAAATGCGGAATACATACCATAGCTCATACCCGAGAGTATCGCAACAGTTATACCTTTCTTAAAAAAATCCGCAGTAAGTTTCTTTTTTGCTTCCAGTGCCAAAGCATTTTGTTGATTTGTAGCACCCATAAAATAACCTCCTTTATTTTATATAATATAACGGACGTATCCGCTTAACTACCTCAACTTAATAATATATGACTTATTATCCCTATATCTTAAATAACCGGTTGCCAAATACCGATCCTATATTTATTGATATTCAACAATACTTACATACAAACAATCCATTTTTGCAACAATCACTTACTTGAATCGTCACACGAAAATACTACATTTTCCATAATTGTTTTGAAAAACTCCACAATATTCGAATTGAATTTTATAATAAATGTATCTGTATGAATATACAAGTATTAGTAAGATTTTAACACTCTCCATCAATGGAATGCCGATAATTATTGTAATATTTTAAAAAAATTTTTTTCTTAAATTATATGGTAATCCTTATTATCATGTATATTATTCTTCAATTTATTACTGAAACAATAATCTTTATATTTAGATGAATTTTTTTAATTATTGTTTTATCGAGCTATATAATATAATAAATCTAATTATATGTCTATTTACAAAAATATTTTTTTATTTGCCGACTATTCAGGTATATAAAAATCGGCATATTTTTTTCATGGGTATTTTCTTTGAATTATTATTCGGTAAAACAATCTGTTTTTTTAACAGATATTAATAGTTTTGATTATTTATGAATTCCAAGATTAAGATATCATTACAGTTTGATTTATCAAATAAATATATATTAATATTATGATTTCCGGATACATACTTTTTTTTAATATTTTTTTATATCCCTGCTATTCCTACATACTTAATGAGCTACTTCGTTATTTCCGATATTTTGATATTTTCGCAAAAAAAGACTTAAAAAAATATTCTTCGAATTCAAGCTATTTGCCTATAAACCTACAGTAATACTTGCTTATATATTTATAGTATTATATAATGGTCAAAATATCGAATAATAATAATTACAGAAGTAACACGGAGGATTTATGAAGATATCTACCAAGGGGCGTTATGCTCTCAGAATAATGATAGATCTGGCAAAACATCAAAGTGATGATTTTATAACATTAAAAGATATAGCAAATCGTCAGGAAATGTCTGAAAAATATCTGGAAAGCATCATAAAAGTTTTGGTTAAAAATCAACTTTTGGTGGGACTTAGAGGAAAAGGCGGCGGATATAAACTTACAAAACCTGCGGAAGAATATACCGTATGGGATATACTTAATGTTTCCGAAGACAATCTTTTGATCTCAGATGATGCACTTATGCACAACAAATCCATGCTAAATGATTCCGATAAAAAGATACTTGCTATGTGGGACGACTTAAATATTCTTATAGCCGATTATTTTAAAAACATTACCATAAACAGCTTGATAGCCGAAGAAACAGGCAATGACTATATTATATAATATCCGGAGAATACTATGAGTGAAAAAGCCAAAATAAACAGAATTACTGAAGGTCCTATATTCACTTCAATGTTACTTTTCTTCCTACCTATAATGGTAGGAAGTTTTTTTCAACAACTCTACAATACGGTCGATGCCATAGTCGTAGGTCAATACGTTGGAAAAGAAGCACTTGCGGCTGTAGGAGGAACCACCGGAACCATTATAAATCTTTTTATAGGAGTTTTTATAGGACTTTCAACCGGATTTTCAGTGGTTATTTCCCAATATATGGGCTCAAAGTCTTATAAAAATGTATATGAATGTATACATACGGCAGTGGGTTTTGCAATTATAAGCGGTACCGCCATAGGAATACTGGGAGCCGTATTCACGCCTTACTTTTTGTCTTTCATGCATGTTCCGCCTGAAATGCTCGATGAAGCTATAATATATCTTAGAATTTACTTTATAGGTATGATAGCCAATATGATCTACAACATGTGTGCCGCCATACTTAGAGGTATAGGCGATTCCAAAAGACCCTTATACTTTGATAATTGCCTGCCTGACCAATATAGTTTTGGATGCATTATTCGTAATCTACTTCAAAATGGGCGTTACCGGAGTTGCGATCGCTACCGTTATATCCCAGGTATTAAGTGCTTTGCTCATGATAATTAACTTGACCAAGGTAAAAGCCGAATATAAACTCAGATTTGATAAGATCCATATCAATAACAAAGAACTTAAAAAAATGCTGAGTATAGGAACTGCAGCCGCCGTCCAGTCGGTTGCATATACAGCCGCCAATATTTATGTTCAGTCCAATGTCAACACATTGGGTATAGATGTTATATCCGGATATACAGTATATGTTAAGACGGATACCATCTTCTGGATGACCTCACAGGCTCTCGGAGTCAGCGTCACGACCTTCATAGGACAAAACTTCGGTGCCGGCAACAGGTCAAGAGTCAAGAAGACAATGATAATCAGCGGTATATTGAGCTTTAGCCTGTGCATCATGTCAGCCCTCTTATTTATTTTTTACGGTGATTTTCTTATGTCGCTTTTTACCAACGACAAGGATGTTGTTACTAAGGGAATGTATATATTAAATGTCATAGTTCCCGCATATATTTTCTACGGCATAATCGAAGTATATTCAAGCTCTTTAAGAGGTGTCGGAGATACTTTTTTAACTACGCTTTTATCCCTGAGCGGTATCTGTCTTTTAAGAATATTGTGGATACTATTTGTATTCAGTAAACATCATGAGCTTTTTTATATAATAATCGCATATCCGCTTTCATGGCTGGTAACTGCGGTTTTATTCACCATATATACTCACTTTTTCAGCAGATTCAGACTGTGGCTAAGAGGGGATAATATTACAGACCTTTCATGGAGGTGGCATAAGGAATAAGCCCGAAAAAACTTAAACATATCCTGCTCGGATACGATCGCTTTACCGATAAATTTCATAGGTACTTGCTTTATCTTAAGCTCAGTGCTTGATAAAGCGAGTACCTGCGGTCAAAGCTTTCCTTAAACACTTGACTGTACACAGATCTAAGTCAACGGTGTTTCTACCCCGGCTTTTTTTACCTTGAAGAACGGACATCTGTTCTTGATACACTGATTATTTTGCTGTTTCCTTTTTATAGCAAAGCTCACACTCCATTAAAATATCCGATTCAAGATATTCCGGTTCTGCCTTGCAGATCAAACATTCCTCTTTCACTAAGCTACCTCCCGTCTATATGGCACTACATATTTTCAATCCTTCCGCTTTCATGCGAATTGCATAAAATTCACGAAATGTATCCGGTTCTTTTGCTATCGTATCCTTCTTTAAAAGCAACCTTTGATGATCTCTTTACCGTCGTACCTTATAGCAGCCCTCCCATCATGGTCTGGACTCCTGCTGTAGGATGTCGCAAAATACTGAATATGCCCCCTGAGGCTTTCCGCCAAATAATCTGTTTCCAGTTTTTTTCTTATACCGCTCCAGCTTGACATTATTCTCTCTCCTTATTCTATACTTTTTTCCTCTTAGCTCATTATCATCACCTTCCGGTAGAGTAATGTTATTACCTATTTCATACACTTCAGATTAAATGAGCCTTATTCTACTTCAACCTTATATCCATAATATACTTTATTTACTTCAATTTATTCAATCCCAAATACCCCTATTATGTCCACAAGTTCAAAAAAGCGGATAAGGAAGATTTGTATAGTATCATCAACATTTAATTAATATCAGCAATAGGAGAGCAGAGCTTAATTCTCTTTGACTATATATGTTACAATCTATTGACAAAGTGGTAATAAAGCTAGTTATCAACGATACATTACAACAGTTATTTAGAGCATATCGAAGTTTTCTAGTCTTCAAAAAGTAACATATCACTTAACTTATGAGATATTCTTATCAAAGATATATCTGGTGGCTTACGATAAGTATGACCTGCAAATATCAAAAATTGCTCCTTATCATTATTAATATACATTTTTACAGTAAATTCTTCAGAAGATTTAGGCTTTGCAGATTTGTAGTCGATTTTGTAGCTTTTTATAATACCTGAATCTGTAAAAGCATTAGGATCCTTCTCTTTTATAGATTCCTCAATTAATGCCTGTGCTCTAGTAGTTTTTAAAAAGTTTATTATTTGCTGTTTTACCATATACTGTTTAATTAGAAATTCTAATGTAGGAACACTTATAAATAATATTACTATAATTAAAAAAATATACCTTTTCTCACAGTATCTCCTCATTTGGTAAAAAACTTACTCCTCAAAAAGCGGACTTCTTTCTATAGTAACTTTACCTATGTTTTCTTTGCTGAAATTAGAAGTGTTATACCTTGTCCAATCAGTAATAACCTTGTCATAAAGTAGATGATCTGAAGCCTTTTTGATTGATTCCAAAGGAATACCGACTTTATCCAAATACTGTTTGACTGTATTGATATCTCTAACGGTATTTTCTTCATATTCAGTAATAATATGATTTACATAGACTCTTTCAACTAAGAGATGTTTACTTTTGAAATATTCATAAACAACATAAAAACTTATATCCTCTTGTAATTTACTTGCAAAAGATATTGAAAACATCTTTTCAGGAAAATCGAAAGAAAACCATATAGACCATGAGCGTTTGTCTATAGTCGTATTATCAGTGTAATTTTCATAAACCGAATCATCGAACTTATAATCTTTTCGGGATTGTTTTTTAATACCCGGAATATTTTCAAATGAAGAACTGCCATAAGGAATATGAAAGATACTTTCTTCACCGTAATATATCTCATCAAATATATTCCGTATCTTGGTATTTAGCATATAATTTATAATAAAAAGCGGCAAGTATAGCAACTCCGATTATAGTTATAATTATTTTTTTCTTTTCATTTAGCAAACACTCCTAATTATTTATATAGTCAACTAAATTATTTTCATGATTTTCCAAACTTTTAATAAAATTATAACCTACAGGATTTAAGTTTTTAAGTTCATCCATATTTGGAGTAATAAATTCTACTACAGGGTAGCCATATGGATCAAAAGATGATGTGGTTTCACTTATGTAACTGCTTGCCTGCAATATTTCATTTTGGATATAATCCAATTTATTGTTCTTAATAAATTGGCGCTCTAAATTATCGTGTGGGTGATTTTCACCCACTTTTTTTATGCGTGTGGGTGGACTCTAAATTATCGTGTGGGTGCAAAAAATCCCTCCATAGGATATGATTGATTTGCAGTCTTAATATATCACTATGAAGGGAGGAATTTATCATTCCAAATATTGATTTTACCACACTTATGCTTAATGTCACTAATTCTGACATTGAAAAATCGGACATTACATCTATCGATGATACCATTTTCTATGATATCACGCTTGTCCGAAAGCCTATGCTCTGTACTTACTGTGGTGCAAATATGATTGGACACGGTCATAAACTAAGGCTAATCAAACATCCCGCACTTAGGAATCATAAAGGCATTATCAGATATTATGCAAATAGGTATATTTGTAAAGAGTGCAGAAAAACTATCTTAGAAAGAAATGCCTTTGCTTTCAATGGCTTTAATTCTTCTTTCTTTCTTATGCAGAATGCACTTAGACTTATCGGCAATCTCAACTACAATCTCACCATGATATCAGATGAATTGGGTATATCTACAACACAGCTCAGCAAGTATATTGATTCATATATCACCATACCTCCAAGGTCCCTTCCTGAGTGCCTTGGGATAGATGAATTACACAGCCATGAGCTATCAAGACGTAATTCAAGTTATCTTTGTATATTAGTAGATAACGAAAGACGAACCGTTTGGGATGTACTCGATTCAAGAAGTAAAATGGCACTTTCTCTATTCTTTTCTAATATCCCAAGGGAAGAACGACTTAGGGTAAAATATGTTACTATCGATATGTGGGAACCGTATAAAGATGTTGCAAGAACATACTTTCCTAACTGTGTAATAGCTGTAGATCCTTTTCATGTCATAAAGCACCTTACCCAAGGTTTTGAACGTCTTAGAATAGACTTAATGAACATGTCACCGTATGGTTCAAATGCATATTATCTGCTTAAGAAATGGAGCCATCTTCTTACAAAAGATAGTGTATACCTTGATAATGACAAGGTATACAATTCACGTTTTAAATGCAAGCTTAACAGGAGAGATTTAAGAGAAATGATATTCAAGAATTTTCCTGAATTATCTAAAGCGTATAGTCTTAAAGAGCTTTATCGAAATATGAATAAAGACTGCTCATATGATGAAGCTACCAACCTTTATGATGATATGCTTAAAGCCTTTAAAACATCCGGGAATTAGGCAGTTTAATGAGTTTACAGAGATACTCATTAACTGGAGGGATGAAATTTTGAACTCATATCTTAGACCCTATGATGACAGGAAACTATCTAACTCATTCACTGAAAATGTTAACGGAAAACTGCGTACTTATCTAGCAGTATCTAGAGGAATTAGTAATTTTAATCGCTTCAGAAAGAGAGTTATCTATTCGCTTTCGAAAGATGTTCAATATGCACTAAACGATAGCCTGCACAGTGATAGTGTTCCTAAAAGAAAAAGAGGTACATACAAGAAAATTAGAGAGTAAGCATTCAAAAAGCACTTCAGGCATTTGAGCTTGAAGTGCTCTTGATTTTATTGGTACCCACATGATAATTTAGAGTTTATGAAAAAACCCTCACCCACACGATAATTTAGAGTTTACTTTTTCAAACCCACACGATAATTTAAAGTACCCATAATGTAAAGCCTGAGCAACCAAGCCTCACATATGGCTGTTTTTTTTATCTTTTGCAATTATATTTTTATGTGCACCCACTTTCCATATTTAAATCTTGTATAAGAAAATACCATTCGAAGGCTCTGATCGGTTATCACCGCTATCCAAGCGCCATATAATCCCATATTAAATTTAAAACACAATACATAAGTCAAAATAGGACGGAATATCGCAATAACAAAGCGAATAAATCATCACATAGAAACTGTCGCCCGCCCCTTTCAATACCCCCGAACACACAAGTTGAATTGCTTGCGGAAAAGATGCAATTGCAAGGATGATAATTATATTCGAGCCCAGCTTTATAACCTCCGTGTCATCCGTATAAATATCAATCAATATATGTCTGCCGATTATACATATTGCGCAAAAGACTACCGCTATCAAAACTCCAACCTTAAGCCCGATTTTGCCATACTCCTTTGCTGCATCCTCACGACCTTTTCCAAGCCATTGCCCCGTGTGTGCTGCACTTGCATAGCCAAGTCCCATAGAAAACGAATAAAAAATATCTGTCAAATTCATACAAACCTGATGTGTAGCAAGTTGAAGTACTCCAAGCCCCGCAACCATTTTGGTGTATGTGAACATACCGAACCTTTCAAAGGACTGCTCACCAAGCGCCGGCAAACCGATCTTCAAAAAAGTATGCGCATTAGTTTTCGAAAATCTCCACGAGGAGCCGTCTACAATATTAAGCTCGTGATTTTTATTTAGGATTACAACAAATATTATCGCCGCTGTAATAATATTTCCAATCAATGTGGCTAGTCCCGCCCCTGCTATTTCCATCCTCGGAAATAGCCAAATTCCATGTATAAGCAGGATATTGAATATAGTATTTACCACATTACCTACCGCATTTGCTTTAAAAACAACCCTTGTATAACCTATGCCGATCAATGCAGCGCTTACAATTTGTGTAAAAGCCGCAAAAAACAGCCCTACAACTATGTATTTTCCGTACACCGCCCCTTCGATTATCAATTCACCTTCACCGCCTGCAAACGATATTATTTCAGGCAAAAAGCAAAATGCGGCAATAAGCATTGGAATATATATCAAAAATGTCAACGCTATCGCTTGCTTAAGTATTCCGTTCATCTCGGAAATTCTTCCCTCGCCTTTTCTGCGTGCAACCATAGCCGTAACAGCTACGGATAGCGAACGTACAAGTACCAGCAAAACCATCCTCGGCTGACTCATGATTCCAACAGAAGCAAGTGCATCTGCACCCAGTCCTCCTACCATTGCAAGATCTATTGCAAGCATCAAATCCAAAAGAAGCCCCTGCATTGCAGCAGGAAGCGCAACTTCCAGATATTTTTTATAAGCCGTTTTAGAATCTTCGATTTCGTGCATATTTTTATCCTTCAAAATAAGCCCGAAGCAGATTTCTTGTTCAGATTACTCGGGCTATTTACATTATATTATTAAATTTAATCGTACAAATGACATGCCACGCTATGACCTGCACTCACTTCCTTAAGTTTAGGCGCTTCTTTCAAACAAATATCCATGCATTTATTGCACCTGCTTTGAAACGGGCATCCCTTCGGTACATCAAGCGGACTTGGGACTTCATTATCCAAACTTTCAATCGGTTTTGAAAAATCCATATTTATGTCGAATATCGAAGCCACCAGTGCCTTTGTATATGGATGTAGAGAGCCTTTTGCAATATTTTCCGAAGGTAAAAGCTCCACCACATTACCTAAATACATAACCGCTACATAATGCGAAAAACTCTGAATACAAGCTATATCGTGGCAAATAAAACCTATTGTAATACCCTTCGCTTTTTGTATCTTCACTATAAGCTCAATAATAGTCTTTTGCACCGACACGTCAAGCGCCGAGGTTGCCTCATCCATTATAATTATTTCAGGTTCAAGTGCAAGTGCCCTTGCTATCGCCACCCTTTGTCTTTGTCCGCCGCTCATATTGTGCGGATATCTGTCAACAAATTCTTCAGGCAATTCAACCATTTTCAGCAGTTTTTTACAAGCCTCGTCTTTTTCAGACGGTTTGATTCTGCCAAAATTCATAAGCGGCTCGCAGATTATATCCCGTATTTTCATTTTAGGATTGAATGATGATGTCGGATCTTGGAATACCATTTGTATATACTGCCGATTAAGCCTTTTTTCTTCACCTTTGAGTTTTGAAATATCTTCGCCTTTGAAAAGAATCTGTCCCGATGTCGGTTCATCCAAAGATATGAGCATGCGCATAAGTGTACTTTTTCCGCAACCCGACTCTCCCACAAGTCCAAGCGTTTTTCCCTTATACATTTTGAGGTTTATATCGTTGTTTGCAATAAGGGTTCTACCTCCCGAAGCAGGAAAATGCTTCGATACGTTTTTTGTTTCCAGTATTACCTCACCGATATCATACATATCGCTCACCTCCCATAGACGGAACCGCTTTTATGAGCGTTTTAGTATATTCGCTTTCAGATTCCTTCAGTATATGATTTCTATCACCTTCATCGACTATATTTCCGTCTTTCATTACTATAATGTAATCCGACATATATGTCGCTACTCCCATATTGTGAGTTACCATTATAATACTCGTATTATACTCATCTCTAAGTTCCATCATCTGCCTTACTATTTGCGCCTGCGTAGTTACATCAAGCGCAGATGTCGGTTCATCGGCAAGCAAAAGCTCAGGACTATACGTCATGCTCATAGCAATACCTACGCGTTGACGCATACCTCCGGAAAGCTGAAACGGATAAGATCTCATTACATTATCCGCACTTGGTAAATTCATGCGTTCAAGCATCGTTTTCGCTTTTTGCCACGCTTCTTGCTTCGAAATTTCCTCATGCGTCAAAATATACTCTGTAAATACACTTTCTATCTTTCTGGTGGGATTCATCATTGCACCGCTGTCTTGGAATATCATCGAGATCTTTGTGCCGCGCGCTTGATTCCACTTGTCCTCCGAATAAGAAAGAAGAGATTCTCCGTCAAAAATTATATCTCCCGAAGACACTTCCCCTCCTATAGGCAAAAGTCCTAAAATCGCGCGAATTACCGATGTCTTTCCGCTTCCCGACTCTCCTACCAAACTGATAATCCGTCCTCTTTCCATATCCATACTGAAATTTTTCACCACAGGATTGCCTTTATATGAAATTGTTATATTATCTACTTTTAACATCACACCGCTCCTTATTCAGACCTTGGATCCAAAATGTCTCTGATTGAATCTCCCAGCATATTAAATACAACAACTACTATAAAAATTGCAAGTCCGGGGAAAATCATAAGCCATGGTGCAGTTTGCATTGAAGCTCTACCTTCATTAAGCATAAATCCCCATTCCGGTGCGGGCGGTTTCGCTCCGAACCCCAAGAAAGAAAGTGCCGCAAGTTCAAGCATCATCGCGCCTATGTCCGTTGCGGCTGTAATAATCAACGTTGGTAAGGCATTTGGCAGCATATACCTAAATAGCATATATGGCGTCTTTGAGCCTGTTACTATTGCCGCCGACACATAGTCTCTGTCCCTTATTTTCAAAACAAGCGAGCGCGCAAGTCTTGCGTATTTAGTCCAGTTTACAATTACTATTGCTATTATAGCATTTCGAATACTTGCTCCCATGATTCCTGCCACTGCAAGTGCCAAAACAAGCCCCGGAAATGCAAGCATCATATCTGCAATACGCATTATCGCAGAATCCACAAAACCTCTAAAGTATCCTGCCAATACGCCCATTATCGTACCTACCAAAAATACCAAGCCTACAACGCCGAATGTTGATGTAAGAGAAATTCTGGCTCCGTATATTACTCTGGCAAATATATCTCTCCCCATCTTGTCGGTACCGAAAATGTGTTCTTTTGAAGGTTCCATAAGAGCATTGGAAATATTGCCCTTTAACGGATCCACTCCTCCCGTAACAACAGGTGCAAATATCGCCACTAAAACTATAAGACAGGCTAAAAATAAGAATAAAGTAAACTGCCTGTTTGCATTTAAAAATTTTACCACTTTCATAGAGCTACTCCTTTATTCTCATACGCGGATCTATATACATATACGATGCATCTACAAGCAGATTTACCGTCATATAAATCAAACACATCCACAGCACATACCCCTGAATTAAATTGTAATCGCTAGATGTAATAGCGGAAACTGCCAGATTACCAAGTCCCGGATATGAAAAATATTACTTCAACTACCGCTGTTCCCCCAGTAAACTACCAATTGACAGTCCAAGCATGGTTACGAGAGGAAGTAAAGCATTCGGAAACACATTCCCCCAAATAATTTTGCTTCTCTTAATTCCCCTAGCTTCAGCTCCCGTTACATAATCTTGGTTAAGCTCTTCGAGTACCGCCGTTCTAACCTGTCTTGTATATTTTGCCGACATTGCAATAGCAAGCGTAAGCGCGGGTAAAAACAATCCTCTGAAATCTCCTGTTGCGCTTATAACCGGAAATATTCTCAGTTTTACACAAAACAAAAGCATGAGTAAAAGTCCTACCCAAAAATTTGGCATAGAGCAGCCTAAAAACGTTATTCCCCTTATGATATAATCCGGAATTGTGTTCTTTTTCAACGCCGATGCTACACCAAGAGGCACTGAAATAGCAAGCATCATCGCAAGCGACAGCCCGGCGAGTTTAAGCGTAGGCAATATCCTTCCCGCCAGCAACTCCATTACATCCTTATTCAAAGAATAGGATTTTCCAAAATCTCCATGAAGGCAATTTGAAAGCCAGCGAAAATATTGAATGGCAAACGGGTCGTTTAGCCCAAGTTCCTCCCTTGTTTGCTCTATCATCTCTTGCGTAGGCATTACGCCCGTCGCCGTATACATATTACGCACAGGATCTCCCGGCGATAGATATGTCAAAATAAATGTTATAAAACTGATACCTATCAGTACTATAACTATTTGGAAAAGACGAATTAAAATCTGTTTCTTATTCAAATCTGTCCACTACCTTTCAATTAAATTATACAAAAAGCTCCCGTCATCGTACTCTAAATGACAGGAGCTTTAACATTTCTAGCTTGCAGGCTTTATTTCCGTAGTCAGCCAATAATAATCTGCCGTATGAATATGTGCCTGTCCAACTTTCTTTGAATAAATCATCGAAGAGTTATAATATCCGTCTATGATTGCCACTGCATCATCTACGAGTATTTGCTGCATTTGGAATATCAAATCAGCGCGCTTCTTAGGATTCATCTCCCCTTTTAGCTTATTATAAAGTTTGTCGTATGCCGGATTTGAATAGCTACAGTATGTACTGTCAGTAGCCCAGTTTGCCATATATGCAAACGGATCTCCTGTTCCTACAGTAGTCCAGTTGTTATTGTTAAAATCGTATTCTCCTGCAGCGAGTTTGCTCCACTGATCGTCAGATGAACCGTAATCCGCTTTGCAGCCGATTCCAATTTCTGCTAGATACTGTATGTGTGCATTTGAAAAGTCGTTCAGCAACCTATTTTCGTAAGATACATATCTAAGCTCGATATTCTTACCGTCAATTTCTCTGATTCCATCCCCGTTTGTGTCTACTATTCCCGCATCATCCAAGATTTTTTTGGCTTTTTCAGGATTGTATTCATACGGATTTTTTAATTTGTCATAACCGTAATTAAGTGTTGACGGCAATACCGAAAATCCCGGAGTATACAATCCGCCAATTGTCTTTGACTTGCAAATTGTATCATTGTCAATACCCATGAGTATCGCTTGTCTAAGCGTCTTATTTGCAAGTATTCCTTTAAAGTTCATCCACGAGAAACCGCAACGAACACCTGATGCTATGTCAACTGTAAAGTCCTTGTTTTTTTGGAATTCTTTGATGTCCGAAACATTGGTAATATTTTCCACGAGGTCTACCTGACCGCTTTGAAGAGCCATTGTCTTTGCAGAAGCATCTCCCATGAACATGATGTTTACTTTGTCATATGGAACATCTTCTCTATAATTCGGATTTTTAACCATTGTATATCCGACACCGACACCTTCGAATTTTTCAATCATGTACGGTCCTGTTCCTATTACACCGTTATCAAAATTCTTTGTATGCTCTACGTCTATAATTGCCATAGTTGGATGTGCAAGCTGTCCTGCCAAGTTAGCATAAGGCTTTGATGTTACTATGGTAATAGTATTTGCATCGTCATCTGCAGTAACCTTTGCCTCAAACTCAAGATATTTCTCAGGTTTTGCCGATCCCGACGGTCCGTTTTTCTTTAGGTAGTCAAATGTCGCTTTAACCTTTGAAGGAGTCAGCAAATCTCCATCTGAAAATTTGATACCCTTCTTCAATGTTATTACCCATTCGGTATGTTCATCGTTTACGGTGTAGCTCTCCGCAAGCCAAGGCTCAACCTCCATTTTGTCATTAAACTTAAAAAGTGCTTCCGTGATTCCGTAACGCATGGCATTCCAGCCGGCGTTCTCATCCAATACGCTGTTTACCACGCCGTCGGTATACATCTGGCAGCCAAAATTCAGCACCTTCTCTCCGCTATTGCTATCCGATCCGCTATTTTCGCCACAACCTGCAAATAAGACTGCGACCATAGTGAGAACCAAAGCCAATGATAGAATCTTTTTCATTTTAGTATTCCTTTCTTTTTACTACGAAATTGAAATATTCTGCATTAAAAAAAGTTGAACCTCGCGTCCAACTTAAAAAAAACAGCAAAACTAGATATCTTTACAGGTTTTTCTTGTCTTTCGCAAGAATCCTACGAAAAAATAAGCAGGTATCCTGACTTAAGCATTATCATTTCTTGCGCCTTCCCAAGTAAATACTCAGTGGCAAATGCAAGAAGCCGGCTATCACAGTGACGGGATCGTTTCGGATTTACACCAAATTCCCTTTTAATCAAGCAATTGCTCAAACTTATTTCCTTTAGCATAATTTCAATTTATTAAATTTATGGTTTCATTCTAGCACAGATATCGAGATTTATCAATGCTAACTGACTGATTTTTTATAATTTTTCAATTTTTCGGTCATCTACTACATTTTAAAAGGAGTGCGATTTATAAAATACAATTTATAAAATACAATTTAAAATGGCACTCTAAATTATCGTGTGGGTGTGGGTGGACTTTAAATTATCGTGTGGGTGATTTTCACCCTCTTTTTTTATGAGTGTGGGTGGACTCTAAATTATCGTGTGGGTGCAAAAAATCCCTCCATAGGATATGATTGATTTGCAGTCTCAATATATCACTATGAAGGGAGGAATTTATCATTCCAAATATTGATTTTACCACACTTATGCTTAATGTCACTAATTCTGACATTGAAAAATCGGACATTACATCTATCGATGGTACAATTTTCTATGATATCATGCTTGTCCGAAAGCCTATGCTCTGTCCTTACTGTGGTGCAAATATGATTGGACACGGTCATAAATTAAGGCTAATCAAACATCCCGCACTTAGGAATCATAAAGGCATTATCAGATATTATGCAAATAGGTATATTTGTAAAGAGTGCAGGAAAACTATCTTAGAAAGAAATCCTTTTGCTTTCAATGGTTTTAATTCTTCTTTCTTTCTCATGCAAAATGCACTTAGACTTATCGGGAATCTCAACTACAATTCACCATGATATCAGATGAATTGGGTATATCTACAACACAGCTCAGCAAGTATATTGATTCATATATCACCATAGCTCCAAGACCTCTTCCTGAGTGCCTTGGGATAGATGAATTACACAGTCATGAGTTATCAAGGCGTAACTCAAGTTACCTTTGTATATTAGTAGATAACGAAAGACGAACCGTTTGGGATGTACTTGATTCAAGAAGCAAAATGGCACTTTCTCTATTCTTTTCTAATATCCCAAGGGAAGAACGACTTAGGGTAAAATATGTTACTATCGATATGTGGGAACCGTATAAAGATGTTGCAAGAACATACTTTCCTAACTGTGTAATAGCTGTAGATCCTTTTCATGTCATAAAGCATCTTACCCAAGGTTTTGAACGTCTTAGAATAGACTTAATGAACATGTCACCGTATGGTTCAAATGCATATTATCTGCTTAAGAAATGGAGCCATCTTCTTACAAAAGATAGTGTATACCTTGATAATGACAAGGTATACAATTCACGTTTTAAATGCAAGCTTAACAGGAGAGATTTAAGAGAAATGATATTCAAGAATTTTCCTGAATTATCTAAAGCGTATAGTCTTAAAGAGCTTTATCGAAATATGAATAAAGACTGCTCATATGATGAAGCTACCAACCTTTATGATGATATGCTTAAAGCCTTTAAAACATCCGGAATTAGGCAGTTTAATGAGTTTACAGAGATACTCATTAACTGGAGGGATGAAATTTTGAACTCATATCTTAGACCCTATGATGACAGGAAACTATCTAACTCATTCACTGAAAATGTTAACGGAAAACTGCGTACTTATCTAGCAGTATCTAGAGGAATTAGTAATTTTAATCGCTTCAGAAAGAGAGTTATCTATTCGCTTTCGAAAGATGTTCAATATGCACTAAACGATAGCCTGCACAGTGATAGTGTTCCTAAAAGAAAAAGAGGTACATACAAGAAAATTAGAGAGTAAGCATTCAAAAAGCACTTCAGGCATTTGAGCTTGAAGTGCTCTTGATTTCATTGGTACCTACACGATAATTTAGAGTTTATGAAAAACCTCACCCACACGATAATTTAGAGTTCACTTTTTTTCAAACCCACACGATAATTTAAAGTACCAATAATTCATCAGCTCTATTTAATGCTCCACTTTCAATATCGTTATAATATGTATTTACTACAGTGAGGTAATCTTCTGAGGAATTATTGTAAAGATTAACAATATTATCAGCATCTAAATCAGCTTTATAATCATCATTACCAAGGCTTGGTTGTAAACCTATATTATAGGTTACTTTTAGATATTCAGACTCACTAATTCCTAACTCAGTATAAATCTTATTGTTTTCATCTCCATGAAATAATAATTTTAAATCTCCTGAAGTTTGATCCCATTTAATTCCATTATACACCGGTCTTGACATAATCAAGTTAAAAATATAGCTTTTATCTTCTTCCGATGTATCTGGGAATTTCTTATCAATTCCTTTTCTGACTTTTACAATTATATTTGTATCAATAATTTGCCCTGAAAAATGGGCATCTGTTTTTGATACACTGATTGTTTTGTTCATTGAAACGGCACACTGTTTCAGTTTTTTCCATCTCAACAGAGAAATGTTCTTTAACAAAATCCACGGCGGACCCTATAGATAAAAATGAGTCTCTTTTACAACAGCGAGGACCTCCCACATCACCTATCTTTCCAAGTGACTTAGCGGTCATTTTATGTGACAGAGCAAAAGGTTCCTCAGTAAGCGGTGTGGATCTTGAAATAATGGAAATAAATATCCCCGAACTGATTCCTGCTCCGCAAGCTCCCCAAAATCCGCATACACCTCCCGGGACGCACTTGCCACGATTCATCATCTCTATCAATGCACTTTTAAGGTCAATATCTCCTCCTGCATTCTTATATGCTGTAAGGAGTGCAGAACCAACCATAACATGATGCTCCGGACCATGCATGTGACAAAACGACATTGACATAATTTTTTCTATTATTTCAATCGGGTTCTTTGATTCTTCTCTCATGCATAAGCCGATGATACTGTCAAGCCCCTGAGTATGGCACTCATTACACACATAGTGATTGTTAACACACCTCGTCTTGCTATTTTCTTTTTTATGACAAAGCTCACACTCCATAACTATATCCGACTCAAGATATTCAAGTGAAGCCTTGCAGATCAAACATTCCTCTTTCACTAAGCTACCTCCCATCTATATGGCACTACATATTTTCAAACCTTCCGCTTTCATGCGAATTGCATAAACTTCCCGAAATGTATCCGGTTCTTTTGCTATCGTATCCTTCTTTTCCTCTTAACTCATTATTATCACATTATCGCAGGGTAATGGTTATTACCTATTATTTATATGCCTGCTTTTTTATTTTAGTTCCTATATCATCATCTACATCCTCAAATTCTTTATTGGTTTTATCTATTTTTGATACAAAACCACTTATAATTTTCTCAACATCTTTAGATAAATCCTCTTCAAACTCTATACTGCGTTTTGCCCTTATATTACCTAAAATTGTACTTCTTTGATCTATATTAATATTTATGTATTCGGATAGTTCTTCACATACCTTTGAAAACTCAGCTTTTATACTCTCTATTTCAAGTCTATCACTTTTTATATACATAGCTATCTCCTTTATATCAATTAATCAGCTTTTCAAGCTCTGTTTTATTTCCGTTTTTCAAATCGATCTTTTCTTCAAGTTTTGACTGCTCGGTTTTTAAGTCAAATGACTTTATAAAGAGCCAATCTCCGGCAATCTCTACTTTAACCTCATCTTTTATATAATTCTTTTCGAGTTTTACCTTCCAAAGCTCTTTACCCGATAAATCCTTTTTATACAGATACTTCTTATCAATTACTATAAAACCGTCATCTTTTACATCTATTATATAGCCTTTTTTGTTAGTAAGAACTTTCCGTGCGCTAAAATCTTCTTTGTCAAACTCATAGATTTCTTCTCTGTTCTTAAATTTAGCAAGAATATATTTCTTGTCAAAAAGCATTAACTTTTCCGCTTTATCTATAACACAGGTTTTATTTACTTCCTTTTTTTCTAAATCATAGCTTGCGATGCAGTTTTTACCTCGCATAATTAAATTATTATTTTCTTTAAAGCAAATATCCATAGATCCCACGCCTTTTATCACACTGTCTCTTACAGTAAAGCCGCTATCTATAATACTGTTATAAACCGAAAATCTGCCCACACTGATTCCATTGTATGTATTTGTTCCTGCATCTGATACAAAATAATCATCCGCACCTACTTTATGCAATTCAAAAAGGTTTACATTTTCTAAACTGATCCTTTCCGCTTTGTTCAGATCAAAAACAGTTCCATCTGTTGTTATTTTATTATTCACTAATATAAATTGCATTGTCGGCACCTGAGGATCTAAACAACCAACTATAAATTCATCATCCTCCAAATAATAAAAATCCCATAGTCCTCTGTAATTATTTTTACGATATTTTTCCATTATACTTTTTATTTTATTTTCTATATCTTTATATTCCTTTATCTCATTAGTTTCTAAATTTTTTTGCTTTTTTTAATGAATAAGCTTTATTTCCCCATCTTTCTTTATTGGAACCATAACTTATTCCATTATAGTCTAAATAATATAAGTTATTATCTATCACCTGTAACTTTTGCACATCCCTTGCTTCTGTTTCTAAGCGAATATCTGAACCGTCAGTTTTCATGCTATATATTCCGCTCTCTCCGCTTTCTTGTGAAAAATAATAAATTCTATCATTATATTCCACCCCTACTGTTCCTATACCTGCCTTGCTATTAGACTTATATCCTATCATAAATTCATTAAATGTATACTTGTCAGTCAGTTGTTGGTTTATGCAACCTGATAATAATACTACTATAAATAATATACTTATTGATCTTTTCATAGCCGGTCTCCTGTTACTTACCTATTTAATACACCTTCATATTAAATGAGCCTTCTTTTTTCTTAGAATTATTATAGTCTATAAAATCTTTATACTTTTTATTATCATTATAAGCATCCAAGCCCCCCTCTTCATTAGGTATCAGTGCCTCATAATGTCCACCAAGCTTAATATTTTTTTATCAAATCAAAAATACATACTTATATATGCAGCATGGCTTTGCAAATCATAATCCTCAGCACTGACCTCACCTATACTTTTTTCTTCAACCTTATATCCATATCTTCCTAAATATTCTTTTATATAACTTGGAGCAAGTCCAAAAGTCCCATCCATATTGGTAGGATAATTATCTTTAATACCGCTATATACATATTTAAGCTCATTTGACTCATTTACTATATCCGTTGCAACAGTCTTATATGATACATCTTCACCCATACCATGTAACACATTATACATAGCTATAGACCCACATCCATTAGCATCAATATTACCTGATAAACCAAAAGTAGAGAGTGTTTCATCAAAATCTATTTGTGAGGATATAAAGTCCGTATTTCCATATAAATCAGGTCTCGGTACAGCTTCTTTTTCTATATCTTCAAGTACCTTGTTTCTTTGAGAAAAGGAAGCTCATATCTATCTATAAGGTCTTGACAAGTTGATTTAGTTTCATCTTCCACCAGTACAGCACCTTTTACTATCGGTAATATTATCTTTTCGGCGTATTCTTTTGCTGAATTATAGGTAATACCTGATAATTTAGGGATATTATAAATAAAGTCAAACACTGTCCTCATCAACTTTTCCATTTGTATTATAACTTATATCTGTATATTTATCAGGAAGTTTAGCAGCTATATCAAAGTCTGTAACTACCCAATCATCAGTATTTAGAGTTGAACCCTGGTAAAGTATTGTTATTTCTTTAACCTTTGCATAATCTTTTGCTGTTGTATTTTCAGGCAAAGCTATATCTGTTAACACATATGTATCTTCTCCTGAATCCTTATGAATAATATCGGAAACCTTACCTATTACTATTTTTTCGTTTTTATATGTTATTTCTAAATCAGAACCTACAGTATGTTTTTTGTCTTTTTTCTCATACTCTTGCCTATATATCAGAAGGTTCTGTTCATCATTATATTTACTCATATCCTTTTCCTCTTAGCTCCTTAGAAAGTTGTGGCGAAACTGCCATTCCACCTATATCTAAATATCCGTGATCTTTTTCAAATAGAAAATTAATATACTCATTACTGCCCTCATTTATATATACTGTTACCCAAATGCCACCCATTGGATTATGATCAATACTGCTATAATCTATTTTATAATTTTTAATAACAGCCTCTTCACTAGAATACTTAGGATCTTCTTTTTTAATCCAGTAATCTATCAGTTCCCTTGCTTCTCTGCTTCTTACCACCATCCGCATTTCTATCTGCATACTAAGATACGGAATCATTATAAGTAATATTATTGAAGCTATCACTATTAAAGTGATATGCCATGTTTTTAATTTCTTTTTCTGTTCCATATTTCAATCATACTCCTCTACAATTATTTTTACAGTTCTTATTAACTTTACTTATAGTTACTCTATTTTCACCTCCTGACGATAATATATTTTGTTTTCCAGCTAATTCCCACTAACTTTTATAACATTCTCATATCTCTATGTATGAAGTATACGCATTTTTACAGGTTTAAGATATGGTGTGTTAGAAAATTTAGGCATTAGGATTCTTGTATGATCTTGATCACTTATCATCATATATAACAACCTGTTCTACAAGTTAATTGTTTAGTCTTACATTTGAATCATAACTTGCTACCAAATAGCTGTACAAATCTACAAGTGTTGAGTCCAAATCTAAAATGATAGCTTCAGGCATCTGAATGCTATAAACTTTCTTTCGAAGAATTTGATTTATTGAAAGGAACTGATTCAGAAAATCCTCATCCATTCGATTATGAAATCTTGAAATGGTTGATTGTGATTAAAGTGTCTTTATTTAGCACTGCTTTAAACACAGGATCATTTGTAAGTTCATCTGAAGAATCATCTTCAAAATAGCCTTCCATGATCATATATATCATCTGAAGAAGGTTTTCTTTATCAGTGTGATAACGGAATAATGCAGAATCATTGGTCTTAAATGATTGACTGAAAAGTTTATCGATGCCAAGTTTACTTACGAATTCTTTTATAAGAAGTAAGCCTGCATCGGAGGATATAAATCGCCTCCATCGAAATTAATTTTAATTTTTCTATTGCTTTCAAGTGATAAGGTGTTTACAATACTCATAAAGGGCTCCTTTGTGTAATTTTGTTAATCTTAATCACCTTAATTTTACCACAAATGGACACTCTTTTTTTATTCACTTGATAAGTGAAAGGTAATATTTAGTAAAAACATAGTAATAATGTGGCTTTAAGCCGCTTTCATGGCTTTGTCATGAATAATCTAGGTTAATTTATAAGTGAATTAAAGGATACTAATAAATATATGTGCGATTATTGTTCTGATATAAAAAAGACAGAATATTTTTCCTCCCCCAAACTATATGAAGATACTATAAGGTATATTAAGAAGTTGGTTGAAAACAAGGGTTTTATAATCGTTGAAGGCAGCTGCAAATTAGGTGAACATATAAAAGAGGGACATTGGATTGCTGATATTATTTATCATATTATAAAATGTCCGAAATGCGGAAAGAAATTTACCTGTATTGTAAATACGTATAGAGGTGGCGGATCTTTGAAATAATGTATGAAATTAGAAATGTATGAAATTATAATAGAGGACAAAATGATAAGTTTTTTGTTTGTAGCACTTGGTGGAGCGGTCGGGGCAATGGCAAGATATGCAATAAGTATTATACCGGTTAAAACAGGATTTCCGCTACTTACACTTATTACAAATATAGCAGGTGCGATATTGATAGGTTTTATTGTCGGATTTACAAGTAATAAAAACAATATATCGGGGAATACGGTACTGTTTTGGAAAACAGGTGTATGTGGAGGGCTCACCACATTTTCCACATTTTCACTTGAAGCATTTAACTTGCTTGATAATAAGCAATATACATTAGGCGGATTATATATAGTGTTAAGTGTTGTATGCTGTATATTCGGCATATTATGTGGAAAGAGGCTGGCAGCGGTGGTAAAATTATAAATATTTAGAGCAATCGGGTAAATACCGTTTTCCGGTATATCAATAAAAAGAATAAATATATGCAAATGTTATAAATATGGCAAGTATGCAGTAACTAAAATTAATGAGTGGAATTTAAAAGAGAGATTTGAAAGTGCAGATAGGGTTTGGATGTATAAGTAATTCTATAATTCAAGAAAACAAAAGAAAATATAATAAAACCTGAATTATTCACAGCCTAAGTTCTCTAAATTTGATAAAAATGTTATGGGATTATGCCTTACCTACAAGATCAACCTCGGATTGTCAGAGCTTGTGAAAATCTCTCTGTAAATAATGTTAAAAAAGGTCTTCTATGATAAAATATTTTATCATAAGGAGGCCTTTTATTATGGCAAGAGAAAAGAAACCGGTACACAGAGTACAAATGACAGAAGGAAAGCGTAACATCATTCACCAACTCTTGGAAGAATACGATATCCAATCAGCAGAAGACATTCAAGATGCTCTAAAAGATCTTCTCGGTGGAACAATCAAAGAAATGATGGAAGCAGAAATGGATGAACACCTAGGATACGAAAAATCAGAGAGTTATAAAAGCGATGATTATCGTAATGGTTATAAGCGAAAAAGAGTAAACAGTCGTTATGGTTCTATGGAGATCGAAGTTCCTCAAGACAGAAAATCAACCTTTGAACCTCAAGTAGTAAAGAAACGTCAAAAAGATATTTCCGATATTGATCAAAAGATCATCTCCATGTATGCAAAAGGTATGACAACTCGTCAGATCTCAGAAACGATCGAAGATATTTACGGTTTTGAAACATCAGAAGGTTTTATATCTGATGTTACAGATAAGCTTTACCACAGATCGAAGACTGGCAGAATCGACCTTTGGATGAGATCTATCCGATCCTCTATATAGATGCGATCCACTACTCAGTTCGTGACAACGGTATCATACGAAAGCTAGCTGCTTATGTCATTCTTGGTATCAATACAGAAGGAAAGAAAGAGGTCCTTACGATTCAAGTAGGCGATACTGAAAGCTCTAAATACTGGCTTTCAGTATTAAATGAACTGAAGAACCGAGGTATAAAGGATATCCTCATTCTGTGTGCAGATGGACTGACAGGCATAAAAGAAGCGATCTCTGCGGCTTTTCCGAAAACAGAATATCAAAGGTGTATAGTACATCAGGTAAGAAACACACTCAAATATGTACCGGACAAGGATAGAAAGGCTTTTGCAACAGACCTGAAAACTATTTATCAAGCTTCGGATGAAGAGAAAGCACGTCAGTCTTTGGATCGTGTTACAGAGAAATGGACATCAAAAAATCCAAATTCTATGAAACGCCGGTACGGTAACCGGGACGCTATCACCCCTATTTTCAAGTTTTCTGTGGATGTAAGAAAGGTTATTTATACCACCAACGCCATTGAAAGCCTAAATTCCACATACAGAAAGTTAAATCGCCAAAGAAGCATATTTCCAAGCGATACAGCCCTGCTGAAAGCCTTGTATCTGGCGACATTTGAAGCCACTAAGAAGTGGACAACTACCATACGAAACTGGGGACAGATATATGGAGAATTGAGCATCATGTATACGGGGCGTCTTCCCGAGTAATAAAAAATCGACCACAAGTCAAGGATAAAATAAACGTCGGTCTTCGACCGACGCCCTTGACATGGGTCTGATTTTTTGATTATTATATTAATAAGGACGAATGCCAAATGATGGCATTCGCCTTAAAATAATACTTATCATAGAAATCCGAAAATAGGAATTTACAGACTTTGCTTCACACAGCCGATTAGTCTTATAGGCTGTCCAAGAAAATGTCCGCACCCCCAGCTCCTTTGTCATGAATAATCTAGGTTTATATGCCTGCTTTTTTATTTTAGTTCCTATATCATCATCTATATCCTCAAATTCTTTATTGGTTTTATCTATTTTTGATACAAAACCACTTATAATTTTCTCAACATCTTTAGATAAATCCTCTTCAAACTCTATACTGCGTTTTGCCCTTATATTACCTAAAATTGTACTTCTTTGATCTATATTAATATTTATGTATTCGGATAGTTCTTCACATACCTTTGAAAAACTCAGCTTTTATACTCTCTATTTCAAGTCTATCACTTTTTTTATACATAGCTATCTCCTTTATATCAATTAATCAGCTTTTTCAAGCTCTGTTTTATTTCCATTTTTTTCAAATCGATCTTTTCTTCAAGTTTTGACTGTTCGGTTTTTTTAAGTCAAATGATTTTTATAAATAGCCAATCTCCGGCAATCTCTACTTTAACCTCATCTTTTATATAATTCTTTTTCGAGTTTTACCTTCCAAAGCTCTTTACCCGATAAATCCTTTTTTTATACAGATACTTCTTATCAATTACTATAAAACCGTCATCTTTTACATCTATTATATAGCCTTTTTTGTTAGTAAGAACTTTCCGTGCGCTAAAATCTTCTTTGTCAAACTCATAGATTTCTTCTCTGTTCTTAAATTTAGCAAGAATATATTTCTTATCAAAAAGCATTAACTTTTTCCGCTTTATCTATAACACAGGTTTTATTTACTTCCTTTTTTTCTAAATCGTAGCTTGCGATGCAGTTTTTACTTCCTATAATCAAGTTATTTTCCTGTCTGAAAAATATATTTGACATATATATATCTGATAGCACACTATCCCTAATGGTAAACCCGCTCTCTGATTCTACATCATAGACAGCCATATCGTATGTTCCTATATTTTCATAATCATTTGTTCCGGAGTTTAATAAATAATTATCTTTGCTTAGGCTACGCAAATTCATGGAATGAATATCTTTACCAAAACTTATTCTTTCCGCTGTGCATAATCCCGAAATCTCTCCATCTATCTTTATTTTATTACTAAATAACCTAAAATTCATTACCGGTACTGCCGGTTCCAAATAACTGACAATAAATTCATCCTCACCTAAGTAATAAAAATCCCATAGCCCTCTATAAACATTTTCCTGATATTTTTCCATTATACTTTTTATTTTACTTTCTATATCTTTATATTCCGTTATCTCATCAGTTATTAAATCCTTACTTTTCAGCGAGTAACTTTTTATTTCCCCATCTTTCATTACTTTTCCCGTAACTAATTCCTTCATAATAAAGATAGTATAGTTTACCTTCTCTTAGCTGTAATTTCTGTATATCTTTTGCTTCGACTTCAAAACGAATATCCGAACCGTCAGTTTTCATGCTGTAAATTCCACTTTGCCCCATTTCATCTGAAAAGTAGTAGATTCTATCGTTGTACACTACACCAAGAACTCCTATTAAAGAATTATTATTATTTTTTTGTACTGAATAAGAAATTTGTTAAATCTATATTCATCAGTAATTTGTTGATTTGTACATCCCGATATAAATAATGATATAATTAATAATATTATTATTTTTTTCATACAATTTACCTATTTCTTGTCTATTTCATATATTTTCATACTAAATGAACCTTCTATTTCTTCTTTAGACTTATTATAATGAATAAAATCATCATAATAATCATACATATTATAAGCATCCAAGCCCCCCTCTTCATTAGGTATCAGTGCCTCATAATGTCCACCAAGCTTAATATTTTTTTTATCAAACCAAAAATACATACTTATATATGCAGCATGGCTTTGCAAATCATAATCCTCAGCACTGACCTCACCTATACTTTTTTCTTCAACCTTATATCCATATCTTCCTAAATATTCTTTTATATAACTTGGAGCAAGTCCAAAAGTCCCATCCATATTGGTAGGATAATTATCTTTAATACCGCTATATACATATTTAAGCTCATTTGACTCATTTACTATATCCGTTGCAACAGTCTTATATGATACATCTTCACCCATACCATGTAACACATTATACATAGCTATAGACCCACATCCATTAGCATCAATATTACCTGATAAACCAAAAGTAGAGAGTGTTTCATCAAAATCTTTTTGTGAGGATATAAAGTCTGTATTTCCATATAAATCAGGTCTCAGTACAGCTTCTTTTTTTATATCTTCAAGCACCTTGTTTCTTTGAGAAAAGGAAGCTTCGTCTTCCTTGGCAACCAACATGCCATACTTATCTATATAATATTTTTGGCTATCATCGTATGTATATAAATCAGAACGCTCAACTAATTTACCATCATACTTCATATAAAACCACTCCCCATCTATCTTTCTCCAACCATACCACATATCTCCATAAGCATCTCTATCTCTTTTATTACTTGCATCCTGTTTGGTTCTAAAATAATACCAGTCGTTATCTATATTCCTCCAACCTGTCCACATATAACCGAAGGCTTTTTTATCACCTGCCTTTTGGGCATCTTCTTTTGTTTTAAAGTAATATCTGTTACCTTCTATAACTTTCCAACCTGTACTCATATATTCATCAGAGCCAAAATAATATCGGTTTCCGTCTATCTCTTTCCAACCCTTAATATATTTACCGTTTATCTTATACTTATATCCTTCTTCATCCTGAACCCATTGATCTCTATTGTTATATTTTTTATTTATTTCAGATACCCACGACATATCATATAAAGCTGATATTTCAAATTCTTTTTGTATTTGAATTCCAAATGTTTTTTTATCATTAGCTATTCTTACAGCTCTTTGCATACTTTCTTGCAATCTTTCAAGTTCTATAAATATTGTTTCAGAACTTCTATTAAATATTCTAAGTTTTGACAGTAAGTTCTCCAATTTCCTTTGCTTTAATTCATATAAATATATCATCTTTTCCAATGCCCTTATGTATATATAAGGTACAACCGTTCTTGAATAAGCCTTTTCAATTAAATTTTCCAATCTATCTATTTGCTTTATACAGCCTTCTATTCCTTCAACAAGTTCATCTTCTCTTAGATCATGTCTACAAACTTCTCTTTCATATCTATCTATAAGATCTTGACAAGTTGATTTAGTTTCATCTTCCACCAGTACTGCACCTTTTATTATCGGTAATATTATCTTTTCGGCATATTCTTTTGCTGAATTATAGGTAACACCTGATAATTTAGGGGTATTATAAATAAAGTCAAACACTGTCCTCATCAACTTTTCATAACTTTCCTTTCTTATTATAGCCTTATTTTTTAATGTTTCCACTTGACCCCTTGATGATCCTACATACATATCTATGCTCATTATAACTACCCTCCCACCCTTATTATCATATTTTATATATCTTCTTCTAATTCATTTAACTTTTTAATTAAATCAACTTTCTCTTCTTCTATGCTTTTTTTCATATGTACAATATCTTTATTTATATTTTCTGTAAGTCTTAAACCATCACTATCATCTTTTAGGATATTATCTATTTTATAATTTATGCTCTCTCCACTTATAACAAAGTCACTTAATAATTCGTCAAATTCATCCAAGCTTTTTTTATTCTTATATAACATCTCTCTTTCTTTTATCAAATCTAACTTTTGCTCTTTTTTAATCTCCTCTTTATCATTCATCAAATAAACCTCCTCGTCTACTATAAAAATTTACTCATTCCCACTAACTATCATCACCTTCTCATACCCCTCCGGACGAAGTATATGCCCTTCTACAGGTTTAAGATATGGTTCGTTAGAAATATATGGATATCTTGTATGATCCTGATCACTTATTCTCATACCTATAAATACCTGTTCTACCAGCTGCTTACTCAGTCTTACATTCGAATCATAACTTGTAACCAAATCGCTGTACAAACCTACAAAAGCTAATGTTACTCCATACTTTGCACCTTCCGTAATGAGTAATTTATAGTCCGCTTCCTTGATAGCTGAGTTTGATATAAAGTTGACTATATCCGGAATTATTACTATCCATGAAGGATAGTCCTTATCAGGCTCATCTATTCTTTTTTTGAGATCTTCTAAAATTGTTTTGCTTACATTTTCTATGTCAGAACCTTTATTAAATCTGTCAACTCCCGGAAATCTGTTCTTGGCTATTTTATATGTTGGGTCTAAAATTAAAAGCTTATACCCGAATATTTCTTTATTAAACTCAACCAAAGCTAAATAATTACCTACAGTCGCTATATTATCTGAAGTCAACATAAAAGACTTATTTAAACTGAATTTTGCCAAACTTACACTTTCAGAATACAGACCGAGTACAAAACTACTGTTATCACTTAAGTCTATATAAGGCATAAAATTATTCTTACTTAACTTTTCAGGAAGCATAGGTATCTTTATAGCCCTATTACCCTTATGAATAGAATTCATCGCTTTTACTTCTTCTTTTATCATCGCTATATAATCAGAATAATTTTCATATTCATATGGTAATGTTACTTGAAAAATGCTTATTTCATCAAGTTTTATTACCGCTCTACCCCTAATTTCTTCAATAGTAATATTAGATCTTCCGACTATGTTTGACAAATCACTCTTATCAAACAGATACATAGCTATCTTAGTCTTAAAATTAGCCTGTAATTGTAATCTCATAGAGTTGATTCTTGACATAGTTGCCACTATATATATACCTAAAGCCACTCCATCTCTTGCAACCGTATTAAGAAGCTCGTTAAATACATCCGAAAACTTCAAATCATTCAAAGCGTCAAAACCGTCTATTAATATAAATATACTTTCCAATTTGTTTTCAGAAGACTCATTATATCTTGATAAATTAGTATGTTTGGATTCTCCCAAAATTCTTTTTCTTTCTTTGATCACAGCTGTTAAGATCCTTATAGACTTTTTGATTTTTTCATCTTCATCCATGGTAAAATAATCTGCCACATGTGGAAAGTCCGATAAAGCCACAAGACCGCTGTTACCAAAGTCATACAGATAAAAATGTGCTTTATCGGGTCTGTTTTTCCTGATAATATTCATAGCAAAACTTTGCAGAAAAGTCGACTTTCCAAAGCCAGGACTTGATACCACAAGTATATGACCTGCATTTTCCGGCTTGATATATAACGGTTCTTGCAACTGCCTGTCGGGTCTGTCTATATATCCGAGTAATATTTCATACCCTTCTTCACTTTCCCAATAATCCCTAAAATCCGTACTTTCTATTTCTTTTGTATATATAACTTCTTTTAAAGGCTCCAACCAGGGACTTGGAACTTTTTCTATACCTATAGCATTAAAAATATAAGCACAAGCTTCACGATCACATCAAGCTCCGTAGGTACTGATGATATCTTCTTCGCCCCCTCCAAGCCGCTAAGATCACTGTTAATAGTTCTGTATTGACCATTGTCGGTAATTTCATACACTATATTTTCTTTTTTAACACCTATTTGATCGGGATCATAATCCGCACCGCTCCATGCACTTTGAAAAAGTTCATAGATTTCATTATTACCCACTTGAAGATACGCCCTTCCCGTCTGAGTTATATGTGCTGCATCGGGGGTTTTTATAATCTCCCTTGAGTCTGCTATGTCCTGAACCTTCAGGGCTATTTTAAATTTTGAGTTTGACCATATCTGATCATTGACAACGCCTGAGGGTTTTTGTGTCGCAAGAATAAGATGTATACCGAGTGAACGTCCTATTCTGGCTGTGGACACTAATTCTTTCATGAAATCCGGCTGTTCCGCCTTAAGTTCGGCAAACTCATCCGATATTATAAATAAGTGCGGCATAGGTGAGCTCACCTTACCTTCTTTAAAAAGTTTGCTATATTGATTTATATGATTAACATCATTTTCAGCAAATACTCTTTGTCTTTTCTTAAGTTCAGCCTTAATAGACACCAATGCCCTGTTAGCTTGATTGGCATCCAGGTTTGTAATAGTTCCGACAAGATGAGGCAGCTCTTTAAACAAATTAGCCATACCTCCACCTTTATAGTCTATAAGCAGGAAAGCTATCTCGTAGGGATGAAAATTAACCGCAAGGGATAATATATAGCTTTGCACAAGCTCAGATTTTCCCGAGCCTGTAGTTCCTGCTATAAGACCGTGAGGACCGTGCGCTTTCTCATGAAGGTTAAGATAAAGTATGTCATCTTTACCCCTGAGTCCCAGAGGCACGGACATAGTCTTATAAGTATCATTAACATTCCATTTGTTCAATATATTAAGTTCCTCAGCTTTTTTCACACCATACATTTCTAAAAATGTAACCGAATCAGGTATTGAGTTTCTAAGTGTTTGCACATGGGTAACTGCGGCAAGACTTGAAGCAAAACTTAACTTTTCTTCAATACTGATAGATTTTAAAGGTTGAAATTCTACATTTACAAAATCTTTATTCTTCAACATAAGCCTTGCACTTTTTTCACCCTTATATGAAACTACTGTTTTTACATGCTCAGGCAAACTCTCAATAACATCACCGGTAAATACATAACTTATCCCTATCTTAGATAGATCTTCATTGATATATTCCATAATATTATGATCAAGCAGCAGACTTAGATCCATAATAAATAAGATATATCTTGGAGAATATATCTTTTCCTTGCTTTTTTCACTTTCCTCATCTGCCTTTCTTTCTTTAATTATCTGATAGAGAGCGGTAAGTATCTGATCTCTGCTTTTTTGATCGTAGATAAAAGATCTCATATTTAATTCTTTGATCTTCATATGCGGTAAGTATTTACACCATGACCAAAGCTTCAGTTCTTCTTCTCTGAAAATGGGAATAAAAATAATATCATGGTAACTGTGGAACAGTGCTATTTGCATCATAAGTTGCTGCACCTGTTCAATTAATATCTTTCTATCTCCTATATATCCTACCGGAACCATCAGATCACTTTTTATAGGCATATTTTCTATATGATTATAATGAGCAATCAATGCTTTAACTTTTTTACTTGCTTCTTCATTATATTTGCTAAGCTCTGCTTCAGAATAATCTATTTTAAAACTTGGTTTTACAAAACCACTTCCAAGTCGATAAGTAAGATAATCAAAATCATATACAGTTTTTTCATAGATCCTTCTATCCGTATTTTTCGACATGTCCATTATACTTTGCATATCAGGATAATGGTAATTCATACTTTCTTGTTGCTCTTTTTTTAATCCATATATATTTACATACTTTTCGTCCAAATACTTTTTGTAATCTTCGAGCTTTCTTTTTTGCCTTTCCTTTGTTTTTTTCTTATCATCAAAATAAGAGTGTAGGGATGTAATGATAGTTATCACCGACATTCCCATCATCATGACCATCATACCTCCACCGGCTGACAGCATATATGTAACTATAGTAAAGACAATCATTGCAAGAGGAGCTATTATTATCTTCCATAGGTTTTGTTTATTACTTTCTTCATTAGTCGGAGGCTGAGCAATACTCACCTTTGTATCAGGCTCTTTGAGTATTATTCTGGGCGATCTGTGGAAATCACTTCTCCTGTCTTCTTTTTGCGGCAATCTTTCCAATTCAGTAAATCCGGTTTCAATATCAAAAACCGAACTGATTACCAATATATTATCTATAATACAAAGACTTACTCCAATATCAAAGACTATTACATCCTGCATTCTTATAATGCTTTGTTTCTCTGATAATCTTCCATTCACAAAGTATTCTTTTGAGCTTACAAGTTCCATATCTTCGAGCCTTAGGAAGAACTCTATATTTGAATTATTACACTTGATATCACAATAATCATCAAAACCTATGGATATATCTTTTTTATCAATTAAATAATAATCTTCTTTTTTTAGAATAATTATTTTAATATTTGCAGTTTCAAGTTTTACATTATGTACTCCCGGTTTATATTCTTTATTGTCTAAAGTAATTTTATCCGCCTCCACATTGACGGTATATACCTTTAAGATATCTAAGTAAATATCACTGTTCCTACCCATACTATATTCATTTTGTGGAAATAATGTATAACAATCCTTATCACATATAATATAAAAATTCATTATCCGGTCCTCACTCTTATCACTCATCTTCGCTATCGGTTTTTTTGCTCTCATCGTCACTTAGATACTTCTTTTTAAGTTCTTCCAACTTATTTATATTCGTTTATTTGTTGAGTTCTTTCCTCAGCACCCAGAGCAGGGTTTCTTTGTAATTCATCTATTTTTTTAGTCATTGCATACATTAAAAGTTCCGGATCGTCAAGAAAACTTCCTATATCCAAAGCCTTATCAATATCTGCCCTACCTATAAGGATCCAATATCTGAGATATGCTTCATTGGAACTTTCAGATATATTGTTAAGTAGGCTTTCTTTTTGTTTATCACTGAGAGCTTCTGTCATGACAGCTGAATAAGCTACTATATATTTATCCTCCTGTTTTAAACTTCTTGCATCTATCTTTTTGCTATAGTTCAAAACTTCAGAATATGATTTTTTTGAAAATGCAAGTCTGCTCATTGATACAGCCTCGATCTTAGGTATATATACCAATGTCAAATAAGCAGTTGATATAAGTGCGATCAAAGCAAGCACAGAACATATGACTGCACTTGATCTTAATCCTGTAACTAACTTATTAGAGACTTTAGTATAGTTGAGCATATTGTTTTCTTTTTCTTTAAAATACGCCTCTTCAAGAATATCTGTAAGCTCTTTATACTCTCTGCTGTGAAGTATTTTCTCACACAGCAGATCACCCTTGTAAAACTCTAATTTACCATTAAGTAAAGTACTGTATTCATACTTACCGTCCAATGTACTTATGATAATTGCTTTATATACTCTGATAAACTCCTCTTCTTTTAAATTCTCATACGGCTCAACAGCTTTATAAATTCCTTTATGAGTAAATTTAACCAAGGCATTAATATCAAAATAAATATTCTCGGGCTTTATATCTGCCGTAAATTCTGTTTGCAAAATACCTTTATATGCATTTGCAATATTCAATAAATACCTGAGTTTTTCTTCCAAATCCAACTGATAAACACAGTCAAATCCCCTTACTTCATCATCTATAACATATTCAAGTTCTATGCTATCATCACCTTCCACAACACTTGCATCTATAAAATTAACATTTTTAGACTTAAGCAAAGCCACTGCCACGTCTTTATCCGACTTTATATCTTCTTTTAATATTATTTGTTTAATTGCTTTCATCAGCTTTATCCTCTATAAAATTCTCCACTATTAATATTGCAGCATTGTGTAGTCTTTCAAGTCTTTCAAAACTGCTATAAACCTTGCCGTCCTGCAAATCTCTTATAATAGAATTTGTAAAATCCGCTTGTAAATTATAGGCAGCTTTTATTATCAGTAATAATTCTTTTACTCTTATATAAAGCGGTACTCTCAACTCATACACTTTATCAATTTTTAAACTTATATCCACATACTCTTCCATCATTACCTTCCTCTTTTTCCGACTCTTGCTTTGAAGACTGAAATAACTGACAACATCATAAAAATAAATGCCATACTAAAACATAAAAAAACTCCTACATTATAATCTTTATGACTCTCTCTTAAACTTATTCCTATATTGTGCGAATCAGTAATAAAGCCATCAGATATAAATAGATCCTTTTGGTAATACTTTACTATATCTTCCTTTACTATATCTTTTATAAATATTTCCCCATTATCCTCAGTATACGACTTCCTTTCATCAATTTTAATTTCATTGATGCGGTCACTTACGGATTTATCAAAAAGAGCACTTAAATCTTTTTCATCACTTATATAGGTCTTTTCTTTTTGCCCTTTATTATTGTAATTTTCAACATCTATATGCAATGAAGCTGCATATAGCTTATATGAACTCTTCACTAAATCTCACCTATTTCCTTGTATTCAAACAAATTAAGAACTATTGCCATACTTGTTAAAGTAAAAAGAACTAAAGTTGATATAACAATATTAGAGTTACCTGCTATATAGTTTCCGATCATATTGTCCATATAAGTCAGCAATGAGAATCTTGCAAGCAATTTATTACTTGTAGTATAAGATTCATCAAACAACTGCCCTGCACTTATAATGTATAGAAGTAAAGTTCCTATAATTATACTCATTCCTAAAGTTTTAAGCTTTTTTAATATATAATTACTTAAAGAGGCACAAAGCAAGGTATTCAAAAATATCAATATATAAAAGCCTAATCCTTTTTCAAACCACATATCCAGCTTATTAATTGAAATAATGGAAAGTATGCTGCTGCATACCAAACTCATAATACAAAGTAAGGTAATCGGTAATGCCGCATTTTTAACAGATTTTCTATGCCCGGCTCTTCTTTTATAAAAATGCGTAAAATCAATGTTTTGCATCATATAAGCTATCAACATACCTAGAATATACATTATAAGCACACTGACAATACTTGATCTCGTATCCTTATGAACTGCCTCTACTTTTTCTTTATTGTCCAATAAAGTATCAATATTTGATATATTTACCGGATTTGAAAGATAAGTATATACCGCATTATTTCTGCTGTTTCCTATTCTGGTATTTGAAAGTACTTTATTAAATTCTTTATAAAATTCATTATTATCACCGTACTCGGTATCCATAACACTTTTTAATCCCTTTACTTTCCCGGAGAGTTCTTTCCGTCTTTTTCAAGTCCCGCTACATTCTCCGACAAGTTTTCAAAAGATGATTTTATATCTTCCGATACCGCTTGATTAGCCATGGTATTATTAAGCAGATTACGACTTGCAGACATAAGTCTTATCAGATCTTCATTAATATCCATGCTTACCTTTACCACATCGGCATTATCCCTTGATGTAACAACCTTGAAAACAGGTTTATTCTCAAGATTATCATAAACCTCTCTTACGTCTTTTTCCAAATCGTCAGTCTTATATATCAAGTCGTTTCTCGTCCTGATAAATTCCATACTTACTCTGCTCAACTCCAAAGTATCAGTTTTCAATTCATCAAGTTCATTAAAAGTATCTTCCTTTATGATAAGATCATCTCTTAATCTATCACCTATAGCAACTGCAACAATATTTACAAAAACATCCGGAATTTCCGGAAGTTTGACCTTATTCATCAAAGACATATCGCTTTCTTCATATGATAATGAAAACTCCGACTGCAAGTCTACATTAAATATAAGTTTTGCAAATGAAGAAACTTTCAGATAAGGTTTTAGATCTTCCAAAACTGCAGTTGTCTCATTGCTTCCGGTATGATCTGCGTATGAGAAGATCAATTCAGAACTTTGATATTGTCTTAAAAAATCTCTATCCTCAACTTGATAGGATTCCGAAACATTGGAATCAGTGGCACTGACAGGAGTTGCTATCCTCAGAACTTCTTTAGTTTCAATATCCATAGACACCTTAAACGGGGATAAAATATCTATATTGTTAATATCCTGTGTACTTAAGGTGAATTTAACACTTCTCAGTTCTCTGATATTGTCAAGCTCAAATGAGTTTTCATATACACTATATTCTTCATCATTGATATAAATATCGGCAAATATATACGGCTGAGGAACAGTAAACTTAAGTTTGGAAATATCTCCCTCAAAAGAAGGAATCGTAAAACTTCTCTCTCTTTGTAAATCTTCTAATACAAACTCTTCCATGCTAAAGTTGTAAAGATCAAAATTACTTGAATATACATTGTTCGGTAGGGGCTTGTCATATTTATTACAATACCACTCTACAAAAGTATTGACATTCTTCATATGTTGTTTATCATTATCCGATAAGGGCATTCTATCTATAATTTCATCCGAAAACATAGGAAGTGACAAACCTGAGCGTCAATTACATTAAACAGTATATTTTGCAGACCTTGTACTATCATTCCCATACTTGTGGTACTTACAGCCCTTTCCAACACCTCGGTTATAGTATATGATCCGGTTATACCTTCCCTGAGTCTTGATTCAAAATCTCTCAGTACTGTTGATGTTTCACGGTTGACTGTTGTAAATCTCAGCTTAAGCTCTTCTATCTTCTGATTCAAAGCATTCGCTTTATTAAGCGTATCTTCCGATATTTCGGATTCATCAAAACTTGACTTTAAAAAATCTTGCATGGACACGATATTATCAAGTTCATCTTTGACAGAAATACGTGACAGACTGTTATCATACCGATCAAGTCCATCCTCTCTTTCATTTATAGACTCCTGCCACTTTCTCTGCTCGTCAAACACAGCGTTTAACTGCCCACTATAGTCCTTATCAACCTTACTTATATCACCGAATGCTTCATCGGTGTCATTAATACTTTTATAGAATGAAGAGTAATTAGACAGCATATTATCCGATGTTCCCGATATTCCTTTAAACTTATCGGAATAATTGTTAAGCGGTGCTGTCAGGTTCTCATCATATTTTTTTATTGTTTTATCTTCTCTTTCAACCACTTCATACATTTTAGACTGTGCATTTTGTAAATTACCTATAATACTTGTAAAATATATATCTACCAGGTATTTATTGAACTCAACCTTCATGTTACTTACGACCTGCTCGGATTGCTTTATCAATACCTGCTCATCAGCCCTTATCTTGTAATGAAATACGGCTTGTTTGGGAGAAAACTTCTCAAGCTCCAAGGCTTCTTGTGAGAACCTGCTGGGAAATATAAGCATGATGTTATAGGTTCCCTTATTTAAACCGTTCTCCGCTATACTTCTGCTTACCAATTCTATATTGTAGTCATTGTCTTCTATAAACCTGTTAATTAAATTTTCCGCCAGGTGTATATCATCATCGTTGTAAGTATAACCCAAATCTTCATTTACAAAGGCTATTCTTATATCTTTATACGTAATATCCTTACTGTTTTGGGCGGAAGATATGGGTTTTGGCTTTACTATACCCCAATAAGCCATAAATGATGTAAGTAAGAGCAAAACTGCCAAGTATGCTGATATGATTTTTTTCTCCATATATCCCTCCATAGAAATAAGATTTTTCATTTATTATACTATAAACTAATTAAATTTTAAATTATGTATATATTTGTTTACTTTTTCTTTCTTGTCTTTAATTTGTGTATATGTTACAATATCTGCATGATTAATAAGCTATGAACTTTATATGTTCACTTGTTAATTCTTGGTATTTCTTTATAAATATTTTTATATGAGGAGGCAGTTTTATGGCAGGTCAGATAAGAGTATCACCTGAGACACTTCAAACCAGAGCTAATGAGTATGGAAAGGCATCTAATGATGTTAATACCATACTTTCCAATCTAAGCAATCTCCAAGAGCAACTTCGCAGCGAGTGGGAAGGTGCCGCTTTCCAAGGCTTTGATGCTCAATTCAACGAACTGAAACCTAAGGTGACCCAATTTGCCGAACTTTTACAGCAGATCAACACTCAGCTTACCAAGACCGCTGAGGCTATGCAGCAGCATGATGAAGCACTGTCTCGTAACTTCGGACTTAACGGTTAAGACTTGGACAGTAAAAGTTTTGTAAAATAAAACTACAGTTTTCCAACACAAAGGGGATTGGGGTAAAGCCCCGATCCCTTTTTTGTTAAGAGAAGAAGAAATACATAATTGCAAGGAGCAAGGATGAAGAAGAGATATATTTTTTTAATAGTAATAACATTATTGATAGGAGTGCCTATGTTGAATTTTCTCTTAATGAAACAGCAAATAAATCAAGAAATGCAAAGAGTTGCAAAAAGTGAACATGCTAAAGAATTAATAGAAGAACATATAAAAAGAAAAGATCCAAAAGCCTTTACAGATGAAGGAATTATAAAAAGCTATGAAATCGATTATAACTCTGTAGAACATAACCCTATGGGCGGTTTCACTGTAACTACATATATGAATAATGATAAAGAGCTATACATGAGGTTTTTATTTGAGAAAAATCGAGGATATCTTGATATAGGAGGTGGCACTATTTCCGGTAAACTCAGTGATATGTTGGAGGAAAGATAGTATGCAAAAATACACAGATGAGCAAAATGTTTTAATCGCCCAAAAAGAGTATGAAAAATATAGTGTTAATGATGAAGTATTTATCAATGACAAAAATACAGGCAAAGATATTACTGTCGGATATGTAGCAGAAGTAATACATCATAATACCGGTGCCGATGTTTATGTAGTTACAGATGTAAAATTACCCGAAAATCCTACGGAAGCGGATCGTGCAAAAGTCAAACGAGTAACCATGCTTTATCAAGGCTCTACACAACTTGTAGAAGATTGGCTTGTAACAAATCCATCTCTTGGATGGCACGTTACAACCGGAGGAGTATTCTTACCGGAATTTCCTCTAGAAGATTGGCTTGCAACAAATCCATCTCTTGGAAGGCATCTTGCAACCCGAGAAGTATTCTTACCGGAATTACCTCTTGGTTCTGTAGCGTTATCTACGGTAGACTTTTCTAATAAACTTTCGGGTTCGGGTTTCTTTATCGCTGAACAAAGTATGGCAAGACATTCTTCTGAAAATACAAAAAATTTTCCTTCAACTGTAAAAAGTTGTATACCTCAACTTGCGATTTCTTCGATTATACTTAATAGTACTATGGAAAAATTTCCCAATGCCATGTTTGACCTATATGCACATTCATTAGGTTCTTCTGAGTGCCAATATTCTTTAGGTATGTGCCCATATCCCGAAAGAATCAACTCAGCTTGGCTTTACAACGGTCCTAATGGATATACTATTTTGCCTTTGGATGGAAAAAAAATACCCGACTTTCTTTTCTCTCGTATACATATAATTTACGATCCTCATGACCCCGTAGGCTGGGCATATTGGCGAAAAAAATCTGTAGGAATAGTTAGTGCTGTTAAAACGGAAAATTTGGGTAATAGTATTTCTGCAAAAAAGAAACAACACGGATGGGGTGCTTATATTTTTGATCATTTTGGTAATCATATTGATACTGATGGCAATATTGTAATTAAAAACACAGGTTTTAGTGAATTTGATATCAACAGAGACGGTTTGCCGGATATATATTTTAACAATATCAACAATCAACATATATTTTCGGATTACTCTGATTTAAGCAACCTTAAAAATCTGAACTTTAATTTAGACTTCCAATACTCTCCTTTGCAATTCAGTAAAATTGGAATAGATATACAACTAAATCCCGAATTACTTCACACTCTTATTTCCAACACCATATCAGATATTGAAATAAGTTTGTCAGTTATGTTAGGTATATGTAACCTATGTATAGAAAGTAATTCAGAAATTGGAGATAAAAAAGAAGATAGAGAAAAAAACAGTTTATGAATCAATTGCAGAAGTTTTTTTAGAAATAGTAATATAACACTAATACTTGAAAAATCTTCATGCTTCTGTCGGTGTATTTACAAAAAAATTCTAAAGTTTTTTTGAAAAACTTGTCAATTCAAAAAAACTTTGATATTGAATGCTTTTAATGATGACAATGTGCCTTATACCGGTAATAAACATTGCCCTCATTATCTTCCAAGTTCATATAATAATTATTTGCTGCAACTTGCAAATGAAGCTGCAAATATGTTAGAAATTTGTAGAACTCAAAAATGTGATGATAACTCCATTATTTCTCAATCTCAATTGGCTATAATTAAATCTTGGAAAAATGTAGAAGATATTTATGAAGAGCTTTTACAGGAAAGTGAAAAAACTTTTGAAGGTAAAGGCATAAGAGTTGGTCGAAAAGATGCGATACAGCAATCCGTTACAGATGTTCTTGATATAGAGGCAAGCAATATAAAGGAATTGCAAAATATCCTAATTAATCTAAAATCCTTTATGACTGTAACCACTACAAGTTTTGATGATAAGGACGCTTATTTAGGAAGCGCAATTGAAACAGGGATAGATTTTAGCACTAACGCCTTAGTACCGGGTGTACCTCAAAACTATGAAGCATATTTGAATAGAAGTGAGATATTTGACGATGTAAAAGATGTATTGCAAGCATTTGATATGCAGGTAGAAGAAAATAGTAAAGACTATGCAAAAAAAGTTAAACAAGTATATGATGAAAACTTAGGCAACTTTGAGCACACTTTATCAATATGGCTGGAACAAGCTAACAACTTTAAAGAGAAAGTTAACACTATACGCAATAGCTTTAATGAAAATGTAAGCGTCAGAAAGAAGCACTATTATCATTATTTAAGTAAAACAGGTAACTACATAGAAACATACTCATATGTACATTCTATTTGGGGTAAATTAAGAGATTTATACAGCTCTACATTGGTCGATAATGTAGAAACAGCAGCTGAAAAAATATTACCGGTTATACCTATTATAGAAGCCACAATAAACAGCTCAAAAACAGCAAAAGATAAACTGGGCAACATAGAACCTGAACTTAAGAAAATTATAGAAGACGGTGTATACAAGGCATTTGATCTAATGGAAGTAGTGCAAAGCCAAAAGATAGTATTGCAACTTGCAGTTAAGTGTAAATTACAGATAAGATTTGTAATAGACTCTATAAATAACGCTTCCATGAAAGGTAAAGCTATAACTACCATTCTTACTAAACTTTTGCAGATAGAACGACTTTTGGAATATTTTTCTACCTTTGTATCCGACTGCTTTGGAGATAATTACAACGAAGAAGCCTCTTCTACCGCTCCACAAAGCAGTGCTGCAAATTTCAGTCTCAACAGTTTTACTTAAAAAGATTTTATCTCCGCTTAATTAGCCTCATTTAATTACCCGCATTTGAGATGGGGGTAATTAAGCGGCGTTATAAGTTTTTCATTACACCTTTCTATAGTCTTATCTTCTTTTTCAACCACTTCAAAAATCTTTGACTGTGTAATTTTGTAAATTGCCTGTAATACTTACTTTTTAACCCGTTCTCCGCTATACTTCTGCTTACCAATTCTATATTGTAGTCATTATCTTCTATAAACCTGTTAATTAAATTTCCTGCGGGATGTATATCATCATTGTAGGTGTAGCCTAAATCTTCATTTACAAAGACGATTCTTATATCTTTATATATAATATCTTTATTGCCTTTTGGAGAGGATATGGGTTTTGGCGGTACTATACCCCAATAAGCCATAAATGATGTTAGTAAGAGCAAAACTGCCAAGTATGCTGCTATAATTTTTTTGTCCATATGTCCCTCCCGTAAAACACAATTTTTTATCTGTTATACTATAAACCATTGATTTTTTTAAATTATATATATATTGTTATTTATTTTTTTTCTTCTTGCCATTTTTTTATGTATATATATTACAATATTTACATGATTAATAAGCTATGAACTTTATATGTTCACCTGTTAATTCTTGGTATTTCTTTATAAATATTTTTATATGAGGAGGCAGTTTTATGGCAGGTCAGATAAGAGTATCACCTGAGACACTTCAAACCAGAGCTAATGAGTATGGAAAGGCATCTAATGATGTTAATACCATACTTTCCAATCTAAGCAATCTCCAAGAGCAACTTCGCAGCGAGTGGGAAGGTGCCGCTTTCCAAGGCTTTGATGCACAGTTTAATGAATTAAAGCCTAAAGTAACCCAGTTTGCTGAGCTTTTACAGCAGATCAACACTCAGCTTACCAAGACCGCTGAAGCTATGCAGCAGCACGATGAAGCACTGTCTCGTAACTTCGGACTTAACGGTTAGAACTTAGGCAGTAAAAGGTTTGTAAAATAAAACTAGAGATCTCAAACACAGAGGGGATTGGGGTAAAGCCCCGATTCCTTTTTGTATTAAAGGTATCTAAAAAAAGCAGATAACATCAAGGAGCAGCAATGAAGAAGAGATATGTTTTTTTAATTATAATCACATTATTAATAGGAGTGCCTATGTTGAGTTTTATGTCATCAAAACAAGAAGAAAAAAAGATTGTAAGAAATATAGCAGACAGTAATGCAACTAAAGAATTAATTGAACAGTATATAAGAAAATACGATCCTAACGCATTTACAGAAAAAGGTATTATAAAAAGTTATGACTTTGATCCTGATACCGTATCTCACCATCGCCTTGGTGGTCTTGATTTCTTTGTATACCTAAACAATGACAATGACTTGTATATACAATTTAGTATAAATTCCAGTGGTGCAGATGGTTTAGCTGTTGAATCTTTAGTTTTATCAAGTAAGCTGAATGATATGTTGGATGGTAAATGATATGGGGAAGTATACTGATGAACAAAATTTTTTAATTATGAAGAAACAATATCCTAAAGATGATATTGATTATGGTATTGGTGATGAAATAGTTGTAGATAATATAACTGTCGGATATGTTTCTGAAGTTATACATAAACCCTCAGGAGAGGATACTTACATTCTGACAGATAAAAAATTACCTGAAAATCCGACACCAAAGCAACTTGCAGAAGTTAAAGAAGTAACTATGCTTTATCAAGGTTCTACTACTGATGACCTCTTGCGTGATATTCCAACCGATTGGATTATTACCGATTTAGCTATAGCCGCACATGTATATACAGGCACTCCTATTTATGACGGAAATTCATATGAATACCAAAACACTCCATCTATGTGGAATACAAAAATAAATAAACCCATAAAGCAACTTGATGATATGTCTGATACACTAAATTCTTCCATGATTAAGTATCCAAATGCCGGATTTCGTTTGTATGGACATTCCCTCAGTTGTACGGGCGTCCAAGTTGCCGCTTGCCGTTGTAAATATCCCGAAAGAATTATTGAAGTCAATGCTTATAATGGTCCTAACGCACAGCCTCTTTTCAGTGATTCTGAAAAAGAACAAGCCAAACTTTTACAACCCAAAATACATATTTTTATAGATACTAACGATATAATAGGGCTGGGATATATAAAGTGGGATATTATAGGTCAGGTACATCTTATGGATAATTCAAGAATTGATGTAGTAGGTCAACACATGGGTAAAGCATATGTGTTTGATCATTTCGGCAGTACTCTTTACCCTAATGGTCAATTAGCAAGCTCATATAATGATTTTTCTTATATTGACATTAATAAAGACGGTATACCTGATTTAACCATAAGTAAGGATGGCTCCTTGAAAAATATACCAATTACACTAGGCAATGGACGTACTTTTATACTTCAAAGTTTTGACTTGTCTTCAAAATATTTCTTCTTTTCATAGATTATTAGGACAAGACAAAATTGACATACAACTAAATCCGGAGTTACTGTGCACACTTGTATCCAATACTATATCAGATATAGAAATAAGTTTAGCGATTATGTCAGGTATATGTAATCTATGTATAGCTAATAATTCAAATATTGGAGAAGAATTTGATGAAAGAAAAACAACAGTTTATGAATCAATTGCAGAAGTTTTTAGAAATAGTAATATAACACTAATACTTGAAAATCTTCATGCTTCTGTCGGTGTATTTACAAAAAATTCTAAAGTTTTTGAAAACTTGTCAATTCAAAAAACTTTGATATTGGAATGCTTTAATGATGACAATGTGCCTTATACCGGTAATAAACATTGCCCTCATTATCTTCCAAGTTCATATAATAATTATTTGCTGCAACTTGCAAATGAAGCTGCAAATATGTTAGAAATTTGTAGAACTCAAAAATGTGATGATAACTCCATTATTTCTCAATCTCAATTGGCTATAATTAAATCTTGGAAAAATGTAGAAGATATTTATGAAGAGCTTTTACAGGAAAGTGAAAAAACTTTTGAAGGTAAAGGCATAAGAGTTGGTCGAAAAGATGCGATACAGCAATCCGTTACAGATGTTCTTGATATAGAGGCAAGCAATATAAAGGAATTGCAAAATATCCTAATTAATCTAAAATCCTTTATGACTGTAACCACTACAAGTTTTGATGATAAGGACGCTTATTTAGGAAGCGCAATTGAAACAGGGATAGATTTTAGCACTAACGCCTTAGTACCGGGTGTACCTCAAAACTATGAAGCATATTTGAATAGAAGTGAGATATTTGACGATGTAAAAGATGTATTGCAAGCATTTGATATGCAGGTAGAAGAAAAATAGTAAAGACTATGCAAAAAAAGTTAAACAAGTATATGATGAAAAACTTAGGCAACTTTGAGCACACTTTATCAATATGGCTGGAACAAGCTAACAACTTTAAAGAGAAAGTTAACACTATACGCAATAGCTTTTAATGAAAATGTAAGCGTCAGAAAGAAGCACTATTATCATTATTTAAGTAAAAACAGGTAACTACATAGAAACATACTCATATGTACATTCTATTTGGGGTAAATTAAGAGATTTATACAGCTCTACATTGGTCGATAATGTAGAAACAGCAGCTGAAAAAATATTACCGGTTATACCTATTATAGAAGCCACAATAAACAGCTCAAAAACAGCAAAAGATAAACTGGGCAACATAGAACCTGAACTTAAGAAAAATTATAGAAGACGGTGTATACAAGGCATTTGATCTAATGGAAGTAGTGCAAAAGCCAAAAGATAGTATTGCAACTTGCAGTTAAGTGTAAATTACAGATAAGATTTGTAATAGACTCTATAAATAACGCTTCCATGAAAGGTAAAGCTATAACTACCATTCTTACTAAACTTTTGCAGATAGAACGACTTTTGGAATATTTTTCTACCTTTGTATCCGACTGCTTTGGAGATAATTACAACGAAGAAGCCTCTTCTACCGCTCCACAAAGCAGTGCTGCAAATTTCAGTCTCAACAGTTTTTACTTAAAAAAGATTTTTATCTCCGCTTAATTAGCCTCATTTAATTACCCGCATTTGAGATGGGGGTAATTAAGCGGCGTTATAAGTTTTTCATTACACCTTTCTATAGTCTTATCTTCTTTTTCAACCACTTCAAAAATCTTTGACTGTGTAATTTTGTAAATTGCCTGTAATACTTACTTTTTTAACCCGTTCTCCGCTATACTTCTGCTTACCAATTCTATATTGTAGTCATTATCTTCTATAAACCTGTTAATTAAATTTCCTGCGGGATGTATATCATCATTGTAGGTGTAGCCTAAATCTTCATTTACAAAGACGATTCTTATATCTTTATATATAATATCTTTATTGCCTTTTGGAGAGGATATGGGTTTTGGCGGTACTATACCCCAATAAGCCATAAATGATGTTAGTAAGAGCAAAACTGCCAAGTATGCTGCTATAATTTTTTTGTCCATATGTCCCTCCCGTAAAACACAATTTTTTATCTGTTATACTATAAACCATTGATTTTTTAAATTATATATATATTGTTATTTATTTTTTTCTTCTTGCCATTTTTATGTATATATATTACAATATTTACATGATTAATAAGCTATGAACTTTATATGTTCACCTGTTAATTCTTGGTATTTCTTTATAAATATTTTTATATGAGGAGGCAGTTTTATGGCAGGTCAGATAAGAGTATCACCTGAGACACTTCAAACCAGAGCTAATGAGTATGGAAAGGCATCTAATGATGTTAATACCATACTTTCCAATCTAAGCAATCTCCAAGAGCAACTTCGCAGCGAGTGGGAAGGTGCCGCTTTCCAAGGCTTTGATGCTCAATTTAACGAACTGAAACCTAAGGTGACCCAATTTGCAGAGCTTTTGCAGCAGATCAATACTCAGCTTACCAAGACCGCTGAGGCTATGCAACAGCATGATGAAGCACTGTCTCGTAACTTCGGACTTAACGGTTAAGACTTGGACAGTAAAAGGTTTGTAAAATAAAACTACAGTTTTCCAACACAAAGGGGATTGGGGTAAAGCCCCGATCCTTTTTTGTCTTGAAGACATTTTCGTAAAATAATATAGCTACAAGGAGCAACTAAAATGACAAAAAAGCAGATAATTGTAACTATACTGATAATAATATTATTACTATTAGGAGTTTCTATGTTAAACGGTGTAGCAAAAAAAACTGAAAAGAAACAAATTATGACTTATATTGTATACAGTGACGAAACAAAAGAATTAATTGAGAATTTAATAAAAAAACACGATCCTAAGGCTTTTACTGATGAAGGTAGTATAAAAAGCTATGAAATCGACCCTGAAACCATATCCGATAACCCTATGGGTGGAATAATGTTTAGTATATATATTAACAATGATAAGGATTCATATATAAGTGTTTTAGTAAATAGAAATACTTACGGGGATTTTGTTATAGAATCTTATACTATAACTCCAACACTCTTTGATATTTGGGGGCTTGATCAAAATGATTAGAAAAACTTCTTATACTGATAGCGAAAAATTTCAAATCATGAGGAAACAATACCCAGATACAAAAGATTATAAAGTTGGTAACCCAATAATAATTAATGATAATAATGGTGATGAGGTTTTAGTCGGCTATGTCGCTGAAGTTATACATAAACCTTCAGGTGAAGATGCTTATATTTTAACAGATAAATGCTTGCCTGAGGATCCTACCCCTGAACAGCGAGCATCAGTTGAAGAAGTACATATCCTTTTCCAGGGTTCTACCTTTCATGGTATTGACGGTACTTATAATGATTGGATTGATACTGACGTACATATGGGGATAACCATATTAAAAAAAGCCGGTAAAATTTCTACTACTGTGGATCCCAAAACAACGGAAGGGTATGATAGACTTCCGTCATCTAAAGTATCATCAAAGTTAGGAAGTAACTCTGAGTATTCAAATAATAAGATAGGATTAGATAAAATATCAAACTCAAAGCCCGCAGCAAAACTGCTCAGTCATCCCGGTTATGGCAGACATATTCTTACATCCAAAAATATTCCTGTTACACCTGTTGAAAGTACTGTATCTCTAAAACAGTTCAGTGATTGTCTGGATACATTAAACCAATCCATGGATAATTACCCAAATGCTAAATTCAGAATAACCGGGCATTCCATGACCAGTACATTTTCACAAGTATTACCATATCTGTGCAATTATCCAGAACGAATTATTGAGGTGATCTGTTATAACGGACCTAACGGCTATTTTCTTTTAACGGATGCAGCATTGAAAAAAAAGAGCATATTATTCGATAAAATTTTTATCTATGCAGATACCAAGGACTTTATAAGTATGAAATATAAAAATATGCCTTCACTGGGACATGTGTTTCTTGTTGATAATAAGGATATCGACTCTATAGGTCAACACCTTGGATATGCATATGTATTTAATAATTCAGGTCAACTTATTAATGAAATGGGACAGTTAGTTAGACCTTTCGGTGTTGTTTCGGAAATTGATATAAACAATGACGGCGTAACCGACTTAACTATAAAACAAGGTAATCTATTAAAAGATATAACGATCACAACGGCTTCGGGAGAAATCAAAAAAATTACAGACTTTAATTTATCACCGACCTTTTTTTCTCCTATAATGAATTTTAATTCTTCGGAATTGATATCCTACTGAATACCAACACTTTGAGTACTCTGGTTACTGATATCTTAAATGATGTAAGTCTTAACCTGAGTGTTATGTCTGCCATATGTTCTGTATGTATTACGACAAATGACGATATCAAGATTAATTTTGAAACAAGAAAGAAAGAAGTATATGAGAGTATACGCAGTCTTTTTTGCCAATCAAGTGTTCCTTTAATTCTTGACAGTTTATATGAATCTATAGGTAAGATCATGGATAATATCCATATTTTTGATGAATTATCCATATCTGCAAGTTTAGATATGAGCCCTTTTGATGCAACACATGTTCCCGAAGTGGACGGATATAAGTTTTTTTATGAAAACTATGATACTTTTCTTACATTTCTAAAAGATGCAGCTGAACAAATGTCAAAACATTGTAGATCAGAAAGAACATCGGATGTATCAAATACCTTTAACGGCAAACCCACTATAGTTAATTCTTGGGCTATAATAGAAGAAAATTCAAAAAAACTTCTAGAAAGAAGCGAGAAGATATTCGAAGGAGATGGTCTCAGAACCGGAAAAGAAGACGGCATACAGCAAGCACTTACGAATGTCTTAGCGGTAGAGCAAAATAATATAAAAGAATTACAAAATCTTATATTAAATTGTAGTTCCATAATTAACTATGTTGCTCTAAGTTTCTCTGAAAAAGATACTTCTTTAGGGAATACCATCGCCGGCGGAAATGACTTTGTTGTTTCAGCTCTAACACCTAATATACCTCAAAATTATGAAGCTTATCTAAGCCGAAGTGAGATCTTGGATGATGTTAAAGATGTATTGCAAGCTTTTGATATACAGGTAGAAAAAAGAAGTTCGGAATATGCTAAGGATGTTATAAGCACATATGAAAACTGCTTAGGTACCTTTGAAGAAGATATAAATAAATGGTTGAAATTAGCATATGATTTTAGTAAGGAAGTCAATGCCACAAATAAATACTTTAAAAAAAGTGTTATTGTGGAAAGATTTTATAAAGAGAAACGTGAAAGTGTAAATGGAAATACCTATTATGTTACACGTTCCGAAAGATATATTTGGGGACGTTTGAAAAAACTCTATCCTGATAATATAACGACCGGAATTGAGGAAGCTCTGCAAAATATACTTCCCGCGATCCCTTTTATAGACAACTGCATAAACAATTCTGCAAGGGTCAAAGAAAACCTTCGCCATATAGAGCCTGAACTCAAAAAAATTATAGAAAGCGGTGTCTATAAAGCCTTTGATCTTAACGGCATAGTTGATAGCCATAAAATAATCCTTCAACTTGCAGTAAAGAGTCAGATCGAAATAATGTCTATAAAAAATATTATGATCCAAGCCGGTATGAAAGGACAAGCAATAGATACATTATTAATTAAACTTACACAAGTTAATAATTTATTCAATTACTTCTCTACCTTTGTATCCGACTGCTTCGGAGATAATTACAGTGAAACAGCTCCCGCTACCGCTTCACAAGGCAGTGCTGCAAATTTCAGCCTCAACAGCTTATCCTAAAAAAACCTTTGAACCGATCGGTTTATTTATAAAAAGGTTTTTATATAATTTTTAAATTTAACTGTTACGACTTACGACTTGAACCCTAAAAGTTAATAAAATAGAACTACAGTTCTTTAACACCATGAATCTGTGATTACCCCGATTAATTTTTATGTATAAGGTACTACAACAGATAACTACAAGGAGCAAAGATGAAAAAAAGATATATAGTTTTAATGGTAATATTAATAATTATAGGAGTACCAATGTTAAATTATTATAGAATGAAACAAGAAATAAATCAAGAAATGCAAAGAACTGCAAGAAGTGATGATGCCCGAGAATTGATGGAAGAAGTTATAAAAGAACAGGATCCAAAAGCCTTTACAAAAAAGGGTATAATTAATAGCTACGAGATTGATTACGACAGCATTAAACATAATCCTATGGGAGGTTTTTCAGTTTCGGTATATGTAAATGATGATAAAGACTTATATTTTCGTTTTTTATTTGATAAACATCACGGACTTGGAATTGGCACATATTCCATGTCCAGTAAACTTGACGATATGCTAAGAGGTATAGACTATGCCGAATGATAAAAGTTTTGATAATATTACAAAATTCGCAAATAAATTTTCTGATAATAGCATTCAAAATACAGCAAACACAGTATCAAGTTATACTGATGAACAGCATGTTTTAATCGCAAAACATGAATATGAAGAACATTCGATTGGAGATCCCATTGTAATTCGAGCTAAAGACACAGTCGACCCAACTGATAAAGATATTACTGTAGGATATGTATCAGAAGTAATACATCATCCTACAGGTGCCGATGTTTATGTAGTTACAGATGTAAAGTTACCTGAAAACCCCACAGATGCCGATCGTGCAAAAGTTAAACAAGTAACCATGCTTTATCAAGGCTCTGTCCAACTTTGGGGTGATTGGCTTAGTACAGATCCCCTACTTGCAGCCTCTGTTATAACTGCCGGATTACTTTCACCTGAAATGCCTATATCTAATAGTACTTCCACTCCTCAAATGATGGGTGATAAAAACGTATATAATTATATTGACAAATTCCATAACAATGACTCTTCATCCGGCAATAGTATGTTTCCTTCTATGACCTATAAGAAAGCCCCTAATCAGCTTATGGCTTCTGTTGATATATTAAATAATGCTATGGAAAGTTATCCTAATGCTTTATTTGATTTATATGGACACTCATTAGCTTCTTCTAATGGTCAGTATGCAGCAGTCATGTGCAAGTATCCTGAACGAATTAATTCAGGATGGTTTTATAATGGTCCGAATATCTATTCTCTTTTACCCCAACATGGTAAGGATACTGCATTTTGGCTTCGTTACCGTTTACATACACTATTTGACCATTATGATCCGGTAGGTTTAGCATATTGGCAATACAATACTGTAGGCAGAGTTCCTGAACTTGAATCACTAAATGTCTATGACCCATACGACCAGCACGGATGGGGTGGTTATATATTTGATTTTTTTGGTAATCTTATTGATATTAATGGTCAACCGGTAATGCCACTGACCGGTATTCGTGAATTTGATATTAATAATGACGGATTACCGGATATAATTTTTGATGACTTTACTAAACAACATTTATTTGCAGATTATTCAGACTTAAATAATGCTATATTTACAAACTTTAATTTAGACTTAATGTACTCTCCTTTTCAACTTGGTCAAATAGGGATAGATATACAACTGGATCCTGAATTACTTCACTCTCTTATCTCCAACACTATATCAAATATTGAAGTAAGTTTGTCAGTAATGTTAGGTATATGCTCATTATGTATAGAGAATAACTCTTCCATCGGCAAAGATAAAATAAATAGAGAACAAACTGTTTACAACTCCATACAGGAAGTTTTCAGAGGCTGTAAAATACCTTTAATACTTGAAAATCTCAATGCTTCCATAGAACAATTCAAGAAAAACAGCCATATTTTTGATATTTTATCTTCTCCCGGAACCTTAATGACCGAAAAATTTTCATATGATGAAACACTTTACAGTATCGGTCACGTTAAGTATGGCTACACGGCAAATAATTTCAATTCCCAATTAAACAAATTATCAAACGAATCCATTAAGATAGCAGATCTTGTAATGCCGAGAAATGTGATGAGATCTCTTCTCTTTCGGAACATCAAACGGTCGTCATCAAATCCTGGAAAATTGTGGAAGATGCACAAAAGAGCCTTTTAGAAGCAAGCAACCGGGTATTTGAAGGAAACGGATTAAGATCCGGTAGAAATGACGCCATACAACAGTCTATTACTGATGTCCTTGAAGCAGAAGAAACTAATATAAAAGAACTGCAAAATGTTATATCTAACTTAAAGACCTTTATGACCGTAACAACTCTAAGCTTTGATGAAAAGGACAGTTCTTTAGGAACTTCTCTTCAAACAGGCACGAACTTTTCTGTTGGTGCTTCAGTATCAGGTGTACCTCAAAGTTATGAGGCATACTTAAATAGAAGCGAAATATTTGATGATGTAAAAGATGTGATACAGGCATTTGATATGCAGGTAGAAAGAAATTGTAAAGACTATGCTAAACAGGTCGCAGAAATATACGGAGAAACCCTAGGTCGGTTAGAACATGGTCTGGAAACATGGTTGGAATTATCAAATAGATTTAAAAATATAGTCGATTTTATATATGATAGTTTTAATTACCCGGTTGTAGTGAAAAAGAGATATTCTTTTACTTATACACTAAAGGGAAGTTCTTATACTACATACAGTTATAAGCAAGAATTTTGGGGCGAATTACAGAATTTATACAAGTCTACTGTAGTTGATAGTATAAAACAAGCTGTTGATAAAATATTACCACTGATACCGATCATATCTGCTACCATAAACAGCTCAAAAACAGCAAAAGATAACCTTGGCAACATAGAACCTGAACTTAAAAAAATTATAGAAGACGGCGTGTATAAATCAATTGATCTAATGGAGGTAGTGCAAAGCCAAAAGATAGTACTACAACTTGCAGTTAAGTGTAAATTACAGATAAGATTTGTAATAGACTCTATAAATAACGCTTCCATGAACGGTAAGGCTATAACTACCATTCTTACTAAACTTTTGCAGATAGAACGACTTTTGGAATATTTTTCCACCTTTGTATCAGACTGCTTTGGAGATAATTACAATGAAGAAGCCTCTTCTACCGCTCTACAAAGCAGTGCTGCAAATTTCAGTCTCAACAGTTTTACTTAAAAAACTTTATCCCTAGCTAATTACCCTCATTTGAGATGGGGGTAATTAAGTAGCGTCATAAGTTTTTCATTATATCTTTTTATAGTCTTATATTCTCTTTCAACCACTTCAAACATCTTTGACTGTACATTGTGTAAATCACCTATAATACTTACTTTTTTAATCCGTTTTTCGCTATACTTATATTTACCAATTCTATATTATAGTCATTGTCTTCAGTAAACCTGTTAATTAAATTTAAATTTCCTGTGGGATGCATATCATAAGCATTGTAGCTGTAGCCCTAATCTTTATTTACAAAGGCGATTCTTATATCTTTATATGTAATATCTTTATTGCCTTTTGGAGAGGATATGGGTTTTGGCGGTACTATACCCAAATAAGCCATAAATGATGTAAGTAAGAGCAAAACTGCCAAGTATGCTGCTATATTTTTTTTCCCATATGTCCCTCCCGTAAAACACAATTTTTTATCTGTTATACTATAAACCATTGATTTTTAAATTATATATATATTATTATATATATATATGTTTTACTTGCCACTATTTTATGTATATGTTACAATGCTCATGAGATAAATAAGTTGATTACTTTGTATGTCTACTTATTAAATTTCGGTATTACTTTGTAAATATTTTTATATAAGGAGGCAGTTTTATGGCAGGTCAGATAAGAGTATCACCTGAGACACTTCAAACCAGAGCTAATGAGTATGGAAAGGCATCTAATGATGTTAATACCATACTTTCCAATCTAAGCAATCTCCAAGAGCAACTTCGCAGCGAGTGGGAAGGTGCTGCTTTCCAAGGCTTTGATGCACAGTTTAATGAATTAAAGCCTAAAGTGACCCAGTTTGCAGAACTTTTACAGCAGATCAACACTCAGCTTACCAAGACCGCTGAAGCTATGCAGCAGCACGATGAGGCACTGTCTCGCAACTTCGGACTTAACGGTTAATACTTAGGCAATAAGAGGTTTATAGAATAAAACTAGAGATCTCAAACACAAAGGGGATTGGGGTAAAGCCCCGATCCTTTTGTGTATCGGGTTATTTGAGAAATTTTAAGATAAAAAAGCATATGTAGACGTTAATTTACAACTATTATCACAATATAATTAGGAGGTATGGCTTGAGTACTATATTGAGTAATAAATTGATTGTTGAAGATACCGCAAATAAAATACATAACTATAGTGCAAGTTTAATTTCAGAAACCATAGTTTTGATTGATTCACAGTCTACGCTTTCGGGAAGTATCAAAGCGGTTGAAGTTATTAATTCTGAAAATACAATTGCAGGTAATATATCAAACTTACTTATAAATGCTGCCAACAAAATAAATTCAGTTTGCCTTGAGTTTCAAAAAAAAGATGCAGAGGTAGGAAAGGAATTAAACACTTCTAATATATCAAGTAAAGGATTCAGCATTAATAGACAAAGATAACAGTACAAAAGACGAAAAACAAAGGTTATCCAATCTGATTGAAGAAACAAAACACAAACTAAGACAGCGATTGGATTTTGAAGACAGGTATTTAGCATACACAAAAAAAGAAACCGAGTTATTAAATGAAATACACTACCATTATCCTCATCCACATAAAAATAGTTTTATAGATGCTCTGATCTATAATCAAAGTGTACTAAAAAACAATTGGAGTCGGATAAAATAGAACTACATGAGCAACTGCAAAGATTTGAAAATCAATTAAATGAATGTAAGGAATAAAGGAGGTGACCTCTATGAGTATTGATATGTTTTTAACTAATTCTTATTCTCAAGCAACTTCGTTTCATACCGGGTGTATAAGTCGTATCAGACAGTATCAATTATTATCAGAAACCATTACTTCTTTTGCCACTACAAACTTTGGTCTATCCGGCAAAGCCTATGACTCTGCACGAATATATTTTTTTACTATACTCCTACCGATAGTTAATGCAGGTAAACTGCTTTCTGAGTTATCTGATAAGGCATGCTCCAAATTACCGTCTGATTTTTCTCAAGAAGTTTTTAACGGTGATTTAAAAGAGTCGGAATTAGAAGACGGAATAAATAATTGTATCTGCCAAATTAACGAATTAGAAGAGTTGATTAATGATGAACGGGCATCAGACCATCCTTCTTATAATTATATAAGAAGTCTACGTAATTCACAAGATATTTGGATAGAAGAAAAAATAAGACTTGAAGATTTATTACAAAAATTACGTACATTTGATAATTCTTCGAAAAAAATATTCGATGAATTTGAGTTTCTGAAAAAAACAACCTAACTCAAGCTATTAGTGAGGTAGAAAAAGCAGGTAACTTTTTAATCCATATACCAAAAATGTTTGACTTGGGTAATTTGAAAAAAATAGACTCGATAATAATATTGAAAGTTCTTTATGAAGAAAAATGTTTTTTTCTCCTACAGAAATACAATTCAGAGAAAAATTTGCAAAAAAACAATATGGGTTTGATATCGAAACAGCTCATATAATTGTAAAAAGTCAGAAAAAGGAATTGATAAGAAATTCCCCTGATAAATCGGAAGAAGATAAAAGCTATATTTTTTTAACTTGATTATGTCAAGACCGGTGTATAATGGATTTAAATGGGATCAAACTTCAGGAGATTTAAAAAATATTATTTCATGGAGATGAAAAACAATAAGATTTATACTGAGTTAGGAATTAGTGAGTCTGAATATCTAAAAGTTACCTATAATATAAGTTTACAAAATAGAATGTCTGGAATTGAATTCTATTCCAGTAAAGAATTCAAAGAAAAATCTAAAGACGATTTTGATAAAGAATTTAAAAAGGCTCAAGAGAACCTTGATAAAAATATTACTGAAGAAGAGTTTTGTAAGATATGGGATACTTATTGTAAAAATTGTTATGGGAAAGTTGACTTTGCCCATATGTCAGCAACAGTAGCAACTCTTAAAAACCCTAATATATTACGAATATCTAATGGTATGGGTGTGATTACCGACAAGGATAATCCTCACAAATTTATAAATGAGTTGGCAGGTTGGAGAGGAGATGTCACAAACCAAGCTTTTGCAAAACCGAGCCTTGGTAATGATGATTACAAAGCTGATTTAGATGCTGATAATATTGTTAATCTTTATAATAATTCCTCAGAAGATTACCTCACTGTAGTAAATGCATATTATAACGACATTGAAAGTGGAGCATTAAATAGAGCTGATGAATTTATTAAGAACAATAAATTGGACTATATCCAAAATGAAATATTGCAGGCAAGCAGTTACATAAGTGGAACTACTTCATCTTTTGATCCATATGGCTACCCTGTAGTAGAATTTATTACTCCAAATATGGATGAACTTAAAAACTTAAATCCTGTAGGTTATAACTTTATTAAAAAGTTTGGAAAAATCATGAAAAATAATTTAGTTGACTATATAAATAATTAGGAGTGTTTGCTAAATGAAAAGAAAAAAATAATTATAACTATAATCGGAGTTGCTATACTTGCCGCTTTTTATTATAAATTATATCCTAAATCCCAAGATACAGAATATATTTGATGAGATATATTACGGCGAAGAAAGTATCTTTCATATTCCTTATGGTAGTTCTTCATTTGAAAATATTCCGGGTATTAAAAAACAATCCCGAAAAGATTATAAGTTCGATGATTCGGTCTATGAAAATTACACTGATAATACGACTATAGACAAACGCTCATGGTCTATATGGTTTTCTTTCGATTTTCCTGAAAAGATGTTTTCAATATCTTTTGCAAGTAAATTACAAGAGGATATAAGTTTTTATGTTGTTTATGAATATTTCAAAAGTAAACATCTCTTAGTTGAAAGAGTCTATGTAAATCATATTATTACTGAATATGAAGAAAAGACCGGTAGAGATATCAATACAGTCAAACAGTATTTGGATGAAGCCGGTATTCCTTTGGAATCAATCAAAAAGGCTTCAGATTATCTACTTTATGACAAGGTTATTGCTGATTGGACAAGGTATAACACTTCTAATTTCAGCAAAGAAAACATAGGTAAAGTTACTATAGAAAGAAGTCCGCTTTTTGAGGAGTAAGTTTTTTACCAAATGAGGAGATACTGTGAAGAAAAAGGTATATTTTTTTTAATTATAGTAATATTATTTATAAGTGTTCCTACGTTAGAATTTCTAATTAAACAGTATATGGTAAAACAGCAAATAATAAACTTTTTAAAAACTACTAGAGCACAGACATTAATTGATGAATCTATAAAAGAGAAGGATCCTAATGCTTTTACAGATTCAGGTATTATAAAAAGCTGCAAAATCGACTACAAATCTGCAAAGACTAAATCTTCTGAAGAATTTACTGTAAAAATGTATATTAAATAATGATAAGGAGCAATTTTTGATATTTGCAGGTCATACTTATCGTAAGCCACCAGATATATCTTTGATAAGAATATCTCATAAGTTAAGTGATATGTTACTTTTTGAAGACTAGAAAACTTCAATATGCTCTAAATAACTGTTGTAATGTATCGTTGATAACTAGCTTTATTACCACTTTGTCAATAGATTGTAACATATATAGTCAAAGAGAATTAAGCTCTGCTCTCCTATTGCTGATATTAATTAAATGTCGATGATACTATACAGATCTTCCTTATCCGCTTTTTTGAGCTTGTGGACAAAATAGGGGCATTTGGGATTGAATAAATTGAAGTAAATAAAGTATAATGTTCATGAGCATTGTTTCCTTTCGAGGTAATGGTTTGTGCTAAACTCATTATACTTCAAAAGGGAGGTTAATGCTCTCTTTATTTGCAAACCTCCAATAAATTAAGGTTTTAAAGTATATTATAGATATAAGGTTAAAGAAAAATAAGGCTCATTTAATCTGAAAGTGTATGAAATAGGTAATAACATTACTCTACCGGAAGGTGATGATAATGAGCTAAGAGGAAAAAAGTATAGGATAAGGAGAGAGAATAATGTCAAGCCGAGCGGTATAAGAAAAAACTGGAAACAGATTATTTGGCGGAAAGCCTCAGGGGGCATATGCAGTATTTTGCGACATCCTACAGCAGGAGTCCAGACCATGAGGGGAGGGCTGCTATAAGGTACGACGGTAAAGAAATCATCAAAGGTTGCTTTTAAGGAGGATACGATAGCAAAAGAACCGAATACATTTCGGGAATTTTATGCAATTCGCATGGAGGCGGAAGGTTTGAAAATATATAGTGCTATATAGACGGGAGGTAGCTTGGTGAATGAAGAATGTTTGATCTGCAAGGCAGAACCGGAATATCTTGAATCGGATATAGTCATGGAGTGTGAGCTTTGTCATAAAAAAGAAAATATCAAGACGAGGTGTGTTAACAATCACTATGTGTGTAATGAGTGCCATACTCAGGGGCTTGACAGTATCATCGGCTTATGCATGAGAGAAGAATCAAAGAACCCGATTGAAATAATAGAAAAAATCATGTCAATGTCGTTTTGTCACATGCATGGTCCGGAGCACCATGTTATGGTTGGGTCTGCACTCCTTACAGCATATAAGAATGCAGGAGGAGATATTGACCTTAACAGTGCATTGATAGAGATGATGAATCGTGGCAAGTGCGTCCCGGGAGGTGTATGCGGATTTTGGGGAGCTTGCGGAGCAGGAATCAGTTCGGGGATATTTATTTCCATTATTTCAAGATCCACACCGCTTACTGAGGAACCTTTTGCTCTGTCACATAAAATGACCGCTAAGTCACTTGGAAAGATAGGTGATGTGGGAGGTCCTCGCTGTTGTAAAAGAGACTCATTTTTATCTATAGGGTCCGCCGTGGATTTTGTTAAAGAACATTTCTCTGTTGAGATGGAAAAAACTGAAACAGTGTGCCGTTTCAATGAACAAAACAATCAGTGTATCAAAAACAGATGCCCATTTTTCAGGGCAAATTATTGATACAAATTTTTGAGATAGAAGTAGGGTGTAATTATACTTGGAAAAAATAATCCATAACTCAAACTTCCCAAGCCTAAAACTGGGTACGAGATTGAAGAATCGAGGCTGGGGGGCGGACGATTTTTGAGCTCACTACCATACTTTCCAATCTAAGCAATCTCCAAGAGCAAATTCGCAGCGAATGGAAAGGTGCCGCATTCCAAGGTTTTGACGCTCAATTCAACGAACTTAAACCTAAGGTAACCAGGTTTGCTGAACTTTTACAGCAGATCAATACTCAGCTTACCAAGACCGCTGAGGCTATGCAGCAGCATGATGAGACACTGTCTCGTAACTTCGGACTTAATGGTTAGGACTTAGATAGTAAAAGGTTTGTAAAATAAATACACATGTTTACAATACAAAGGGGATTTGGATAGCCCCGATCCCTTTAGTGTATCGGGTTATTTGAGAAATTTTAAGATGAAAAATCATATGTAGACATTAATTTACAACTATTATCACAATATAATTAGGAGGTATGGCTTGAGTACTATATTGAGTAATAAATTGATTGTTGAAGATACCGCAAATAAAATACATAACTATAGTGCAGGTTTAGTTTCAGAAACCATAGTTTTGATTGATTCACAGTCTACGCTTTCGGGAAGTATCAAAGCGGTTGAAGTCATTAATTCTGAAAATACAATTGCAGGTAATATATCAAACTTACTTATAAATGCTGCCAATAAAATAATTTCAGTTTGCCTTGAGTTTCAAAAAAAGGATGCAGAGATAGGAAAGGAATTAAACACTTCTAATATATCAAGTAAAGGATTCAGCATTAATGGACAAAGATAACAGTACAAAAGACGAAAAACAAAGGTTATCCAATCTGATTGAAGAAACAAAGCACAAGCTAAGACAGCGATTGGATTTTGAAGACAGGTATTTAGCATACACAAAAAAAGAAACCGAGTTATTAAATGAAATACACTACCATTATCCTCATCCACATAAAAATAGTTTTATAGATGCTCTGATCTATAATCAAAGTGTACTAAAAAAACAATTGGAGTCGGATAAAATAGAACTACATGAGCAACTGCAAAGATTTGAAAATGAATTAAATGAATGTAAGGAATAAAGGAGGTGACCTCTATGAGTATTGATATGTTTTTAACTAATTCTTATTCTCAAGCAACTTCGTTTCATACCGGGAGTATAAGTCGTATCAGACAGTATCAATTATTATCAGAAACCATTACTTCTTTTGCCACTACAAACTTTGGTCTATCCGGAAAAGCCTATGACTCTGCACGAATATATTTTTTCACTATACTCCTACCAATAGTTAATGCAGGTAAACTGCTTTCTTAGTTATCTGATAAGGCATGCTCCAAATTACCGTCTGATTTTTCTCAAGAAGTTTTTAACGGTGATTTAAAAGAGTCGGAATTAGAAGACGGAATAAATAATTGTATCTGCCAAATTAACGAATTAGAAGAGTTGATTAATGATGAACGGGCATCAGACCATCCTTCTTATAATTATATAAGAAGTCTACGTAATTCACAAGATATTTGGATAGAAGAAAAATAAGACTTGAAGATTTATTACAAAAATTACGTACATTTGATAATTCTTCGAAAAATATATTCGATGAATTTGAGTTTCTGAAAAACAACCTAACTCAAGCTATTAGTGAGGTAGAAAAGCAGGTAACTTTTAATCCATATACCAAAAATGTTTGACTTGGGTAATTTGAAAAAAATAGACTCGATAATAATATTGAAAGTTCTTTATGAAGAAAAATGTTTTTTTCTCCTACAGAAATACAATTCAGAGAAAAATTTTGCAAAAAAACAATATGGGTTTGATATCGAAACAGCTCATATAATTGTAAAAGTCAGAAAAGGAATTGATAGTAAATTTCCTAGTTTATCGGAAAAAGACAAGAGTTATCTGTTTAACTTACTTATGTCAAAATCGGTATATGATAACTCTAAATGGGATCATACTTCAGGAGATTTGCAGTATTTCTTTTTGGATGAAGGAAAGAAACCTACATTAGAATATATATATAATCAACTAGGGATTAGTAGCTATGATTATTCAAAGGTTGCTTATAAAATAAGTTTACAGAACAGAATGTCAGGAGCACAGTTATATCCCAGTAAGGAGTTTTACAGTTCAGCAGCAGATGAGCTTCCTAAAGAATTAAAAAATGCTCAGAATTACTTTGGCAAAGACAATATTACTGAAGACGAATTTTGTAAAATATGGGATACCTATAATCAAAGCTGTTACGGAAAAATTGACTTTGCCCATATGTCTGCAACAATAGCCACTCTTCAAAACCCCGACCAATATCGACTGGCTAATGGTGTGGGCTTGCTTAATTATAAAGGCTTTTCTAATAAGTTTGTGAACGAATTAGCAGGTTGGCGAGGTGATGCTACAGATCAAGCCGCAGCCTCTCCAAGTCTTGGAAATGATGATTATAAGGCTGATTTAGATGCGGATAATATTTTTAATATTTATACCCATTCTTCTTCAGATTACTTTACTGTTGTCAATAAATATTATTCTGATATAGAAAATAAAACATTGAACAGAGCTGAAGAATTTACTAAAAACAACGGTTTAGAATATATACAAAACGAGATATTAAAAGCAAGTATGTATATCAGTAAAGCCCCATTACTCAGACAGGACTTTTCTAATCCCGGTATACATGATTTTTCTACTGTAACATTTACCATACCAACTATGGATGAACTCAAAAACTTAAATCCTGTAGGTTATAATTTTATTAAAAATTTAGAAAATCACAACAATGATTTAACTGATTATATATCCGAGGAGAACCCATAAATGAAAAAACAACTCATTATAGTCACCTTATTAGCCATACTTTTTTTAGGTGTAGCCTTAATTGTTAAGTATAACAGCAAACCAAAATACCAAAATATATTTGATGAAATATATTTTGGCGAGGAAAGTATATTTCATATTCCCTATGGATATTCTTCATTTAGCAAAATCCCCGGTATACAAGACAGACCACGAAGGGATGATAAAATTGATGGTTCGGTTTTTGAGCGTTATACCGACAATACAACTATAGATAGCTTATCTTGGTCAACTTGGTTTTTTTTCAATTTTCCGGAAGCTATATTTTCAATATCTTATACAAGTCATCTACAAGAAGATACGAATATTTATATCGTTTATGACTATTTTAAAAATAAAAATCTTTTAGTTGAAAAAGTTTATGTAAGCCGAAGTATCAGTAAGTATGACAGAAAGCACAGTAAAAAGGTTGACACAATAAAAAAGTGTTTGGATGAATCCGGTGTTCCTGTAGAATCAATCAGGAAAGCTGCCGATCAACTACTTTATGACAAAGTTATAGAAGACTGGATAACTTACACTAATTCAGCATTCAGCAAAGAAAATATAGGTAAGGTTACTATAGAAAGAAGCCCGTTTTTTAAAGACTAATACATTTATAAGCAGTAAGTTTTGTACTGTATTATTGTTTTAGATAAAGTCATTTCAAGAGTACATTACATTTAAGATTTGAAATTATTAGACTTAAATTCATTTACTTTAGGCAACAGGTAATTTAACATACTTATGCAATAAATTTCAGGACAGCTTTTGACCAAAGAGGAAATACAAATGAAGAAAAGATATATTTTTTTAATAATAATACTTTTTAATAATACTTTCAATAATAGGATTTCCTATATTAAAATTTTTCATTACACAATATGCTATAAGACAGGAAGAGATAGCTGTAGTAAAAAGTGATAGGGTTAGAACGGCGATAGAAAAATCTATAAAAAAAATCGATCCTAAGGCACTTACCGATGAAGGTATTATAAAAAGCTATAAGATAGACTATAACTCCGTAAAAGATAAAAGTTTACAAGGATTCACCGTAACTGTCTATGTTAATAATGACAAAGAACAGTTTATAGTGTTTTTAATTGATTCCCTTACTTCACCCTCTGTATCTAAATCAGGATTTTCCCATAAATTAAATGAGATGTTTTTCTTTGATGAATAGAAAGAAGTGTTATCCCAAAGTTAGCGCAATGTGGGTAAATAAGATAGCTACAAGGAGCTAAAATGAAGAAATGATATTTTTTTAATTGCTCAAACTTCCCACACCCCAAATGGGGTTAGTACACTGAAAATTCAATATTTCAGCTAACAAAATAATGATTTATGCTGTTTTAGGTTTAGGATGTAATGTATTTTGCAGATATTTTGAATTGGAGTATGTGCAGTCAGTGCATCATAAGATTAAAGATTTGAAATTATTCAACCTAAATTCATTTACTTTAGGCAACAGGTAATTTAACATACTAATGCAATAAATTGCAGGACACAGTTTCAACAAATAATTACATACTTTTAAAGAGCATAAAATCTCCTTACAGTTCAATCTTTAAGCATTAGCACTTTGGATAAAGCGAGGTACAAATTTCACAGACGAGGACTGTTTAAGTGCAGTCCGCAAACTTTTGTATAAAGTTAAGTTTTTAAGTCCGTGTAAATTTGTCGATACTTTATCCGAAGTCCTGCGAGCAAGACTAAACTACAAGGAGATTTTTTATAATATCTTATTGAAGCAGCGCCCTCACTATTCCGTCTACACTATACTCTCTTGCCGACATAAGGGGCTCTACTCCCAGCCTTTTGCAAGTGCCGGTTGTAACAGGTCCTATGGACAATACTCTACCTTCAAGTAAAGCCTTGTCTTCCACCATTTCACATAGGGTATGTGCGGTTATACTTGATGCCACAACTACATAATCATAATTCTTTATAAGTCTTTTTATATCAAAGGTTCTTCTGTAGTCCCTATATGTCTCATATATGGAAATATCCGTATATTCTACATTATTTGCCTCAAGCTCTTCCACAAGCTCCTTTGAAGCTTCCTTTGCCCTAAGCAAAAGCAATTTCTCGCCCTTAAGCTGCTTGCACAGCTCAACGGCAAGATCTTTATTGGAAAAGCTGGTCGGAACGAAGTCGGCTATGTATCCGTAATTTCTTAGGGTTTGGGCACTTCCCTTTCCTATAACGGCAAACTTGATATTTGAAAGTTTCCTTAGATCTACATTATGAAGTTCTTTTAATTTCTCGAAAAATACTCTGATTCCGTTAGCACTGCTGAATACCAGATAATCATGACTTTCTATATATTTCTCTATATTGTTATAGAAATCACTTTCTATAGGCACACTTTCTATGATGCTGATCTCGTCTATATCACAGCCTTCACCGTCCAAAGCATCCTTTATTTTTATTACATATATATCTTGTTCCGGTCAGGAGTATCTTCTTTTTGAAAAGCTTTTTATCGCTGTATCTTTCAAGGAAATTATCCAGTTCACCGGATAAAGTCACCACTTCACCGACTACTATGATAGCCGGTGGTAAAAGTTTCGCCTCCTTTACCTTTTCTTCTATATCGGATAATGTTCCTACACATTTTCTTCTGTTGTATCTGCTTCCGTCCGAAAGCACAGCCACCGGAGTATTCAAAGCTTTTCCGTGTGATGTCAGACCGTGTACTATATTATGGAGCTTTGAAAGTCCCATCATAAATACAAGTGTTCCTTCAAGTTTTGATATGTTTTCAAAATCTATACCGGCTTCATCTTCTCTATGAGCAGTAATTATATGACATGAAGAGACGAACCTTCTGTCCGTGACCGGTATTCCGGCATAGGCGGGAACTGCTATTGATGAGGTCACTCCCGATACGATCTCGTAACTTATCCCCGCTTCCTTGAGTGCCAGAGCCTCTTCGGAACCTCTTCCGAAAAGATAGGGGTCTCCGCCCTTAAGCCTTACAACATACTTGCCCTCTCTTGCCTTATCCATCAAAAGCTCTATGATACTTCTCTGGCTCAGGTAATGATTAGCCGCTTCTTTACCCGCATATATTAGTTCCGTATTAAGGCTTGCATGATTGAGTAAGGATATATCTATAAGATTATCATATACTATCACATCCGCCGCTTTTATACATTCCATGGCTTTTTTTGTAACAAGTTCCGTATTGCCCGGGACCTGCTCCGACTATCGATACCGAAGGTCTGTATACATTATTTCCTTGCATTCAACAACTCCTCCGCCATAGCGGCAGACTCCGCTACAGCCTTATCTTTTCTTACTTTTCTGTCAAGATATCTGAGTCTATCCGTAGCATACATGGCGTATATATGCACATACTCATCATCTATCACATCTGTATAAATACCGTAAGGTGCATTACAATCCGCATCTATACGTTCTAAGAATTTACGTTCGACATAAAACGCCAATTTACTGTCTTCATCACTTATAGCCGCTATCAAGTCCCTAAGTTCTCCCTCTCTGGTCTCAACGGCAAGTATCCCCTGTGCCGCTGCCGGAAGAAATACCTTAGGATCCATTCTCTTCATGTGAAAACCGTCATAAAGATCCGTACCGAACTTATCCGCAAGCCTGTTTATCCCTGCACTTGCAAGTACTATGGCATTATAATCTCCTTTTACAAGCTTTGTGAGTCTTGTAAGTACATTGCCCCTTATATCCTTAATATCGAATCCGGGACTAAGCGCATTTATTTGTATCCTTCTTCTGAGAGAAGATGTGCCAAGACAAAGACCGGATGAATCTGAATCCAAGATCCAGTTCCCTATCGGATACAAGCATATCTGAGGGGTCTTCTCTTCTAAGCACCGGACTTATTTCAAGTCCTTTTCTGACTTCCATCGGCATGTCTTTTCCCGAATGTACCGCAATATCAACTTTTCCGGAGAGTATGGAATCTTCAAGTTCCGCCGTAAAAAGCCCCTTGCCTCCTATCTCACTTAAAGGTCTGTCTTGCATTTGATCGCCGACAGTCGACATCATCACTATCTCAAACTCTATATCGTTATCATAATGTTGTGATATAGCCTTTGCCACCAATTCGGTCTGGCATACCGCAAGCTTGCTTTTTCTGGTTCCTATACGTATCTTTTTCGGTTTATGCAACATTTTTTTTCATATCTCCGATTACTTCAAGTATATGTCTTACATATATATTTCTGATACTATCGTACTCTCCCATGCCTTTTAATACTACGGCAACCTGATATCCCTCATTCTTAAAAAGAGTTTTCCAAGCATCATCATCATCACCTGCCATATCATTTTTGGCATGATCTCCCGCTACCAGCATAAGCGGTGTAAGAACGATCTTTTTATAATTATGTTTTTTAAGTTCATTTAAGACAACATCAAAGTCCGGATAAGCTTCGACAGTTCCGACGAATACATTATCAAGTCCTTTTTCTTTAAACCTGTAGTCAAGTGCGGCATACACGCTGTTCACATGATGATCGCTTCCGTGACCCATGAATACTATAGCGGTATCATCTTTTGAATATACGAAGTCTTCACCAAACTCCATATTCCACTCACCGTTATCGATAATATTTTTATAAGCCTTTACTACCTCATTGTAGTCATCATCGTCTGTAAGTAAAGGAGATGAACATTCGACCTTTCAAACTTGTCCCTGTAGTCTTCGACATCAGCCATCATCATATCGTATTCTATACCGTTTACTATATGTGTGGGCTGTACATATACTTCTTTGATACCGTCATCAAGCATCCTTTGTAAAGCGGCTTTTACATCATCTATGATAATGTTGTCTCTTTTTTTAAGTACTGCCATAATAATCTTGCTTGTCCATGCTCTATAGAGTTTCATCCCGCCTGAGGCTTCTTGCAACTCTTTTTCCAAAAGCTCTATGTTTTTTATTCTTGTATCCTCATGTGTGGTTCCGAAGCTTACTACCAACAGTCCCTTATCTTCCATATCTTATCCTATTATTCCTTTCTTTATACATTCCGCAAGTTCCTTAGCATAGTATGTTATATATATATCCGCTCCCGCTCTGTATGCGGCAACAGCCATCTCACACATGATCCTTTCTTCATCAAGATAGTTGAGCTTGCTTGCAGCCTTGACCATTGCATATTCACCGCTTACGGAATAAGTGGCTACCGGAAGATTGGTCGCTTCCTTTACCTTAGTAACTACATCAAGGTAAGACATAGCCGGCTTTACCATAAGTATATCTGCACCTTCCGCAACATCCTGTAAAGCTTCCTTTACTCCCTCGACAACATTGTGTACATCCATTTGATAGCTTTTTCTGTCACCGTATGCAGGTGCCGAACCCGCCGCATCTCTGAAAGGTCCGTAGAAAGCTGAAGCGTACTTTGTCGAATAGCTCATAATAGGAATATTCTTAAATCCTTCCGCATCCAAAGCTTCTCTTATAGCCTTGATCCTTCCGTCCATCATATCGGAAGGTGCTATCATATCGGCTCCGGCTTTTGCATGTGATACGGATATCTTCGCCAGACTCGGAAGTGTAGCATCATTATCCACATAAAAATTATCAATGATACCGCAATGTCCGTGTGAGGTATATTCACACATACATACGTCGGTTATCACATATATATCATCCGCATATTTTGCCTTATTGCTCTTACCGCTTCTTGAACAACTCCGTGATCATGATATGCAGAAGATCCTATTTCATCTTTATGCTCGGGTATACCAAAGAGTAATACGGCTCTCACACCTACGCTAAGCAGTTCATCTATCTTTTCAAAACATCTGTCAACACTGTATCTGTACTGTCCCGGCATGGAACCTATCTCGTCTTTAATATTGCTTCCTTCAACTATAAACATCGGATATACAAGTGAAGCTATATCTATTCTGGTCTCTCTTACCATTCTCCTTATAATATCTCCACCTCTTATCCTTCTGGCTCTATATAACATTTCTTTGCTTTATCCTCCTAAAACTGTAGATTATAAACCGTTTAAGTGCTTTCGCAGATCATCGGTCTATTTTGTGAATTTATCTAAATATTTTCTTATGATGTTTGCTATCCTGTGGGTAAGTTTATGATTGTTACCAAGGCTCGTAACGCTTATTAATAATTCATCCTTATCAATTATGCTCGGAAAATAAAAATCACAATTTTCCTTGCAAGAAGCATCGTTTACCGTTATACCTTTACCTCTGGCAAGTCGTGATATGCTTTCATGTAGTTTCTTATCATTTGTAGCTAGTATCAAATAATCTATTCCTTCAAGGAATTTTTCTTCAAAATCCTGCTCATATAATTTTAACCTGCTATCGTCTATTGACTTGATCTCAGATGAAATATCGGTGGCAACAAGTATTACATTTACATCAAATTTAAGCAAAGTCTTAAGGCGGCGGCAAGCTATCTTGCCACCACCTGCAATAAGAAAATATTTATTTTGTATATTAATATAAAATGGAAAAAATTTGTACATAGCAGATTATATAGATAATTTATTATTCATTTTTTCTACCAGGTTATCCTGTAATTCTTTGTCAAATCCCTTTGTAAAGAATATATCCGCATATGTCTCTAAAAGTTCCTTCCAGGACTTCTCCTCTTCACCGGCTATTATCGGATAAAAATGTATTCCGGTCTTGAATGCCGCTTCCATATCTCCGGGGGCATCTCCGAGCATGATCATCTTTTCCGGATTTCTTCCCTCTTTGATCATTTCTATGCATGCGGACTTGCTTCCGTCGCTTTGTGAAAATATTTGACTTGCTATGTCTATAATGCCGTTATCTGTCCACTCAGTCTCAATAGCTTTTCTGTTAGCTGAAGATACTACCATGATATCCGCCTTTTCATGAAGCTTGTTAATACATTCTTTTACATACTTAAAAGCCTTAGGTGTAGGAAGTGCTTCCACTATCTCGTTGACTCTTCTTGACCATCTGAGTGCCTTTTCAAATATAGGATTGGTAGTTGTCTTACATACTTTTTCTATCTCGGTATTTGAAAATTTGTGATTATCCTTAGTCCATTGTATATAATCACCTCTGGTCTCTTTCTCAAGATCCATCTCATCCAATATCAAAGCCAATCCCTTAAATCTGTTGATACCTCTGGTCTTTGAGAAAAGATTGATCTCTTTCCACTTTTCAAGCCCCTCTTCCGCCCTGTCTTCAGGCACAAAGACCTCTACGAATGCCTGACCGAATCCTTGTATGTGCTTTACTGTCATCGAGTCAATAGCACAGCCGTCCGAGTCTATACATACCACATATTCCTTTGCCATAAAAACCTCCTAATTGTATATACGTTTTATTAAATAAGGTATAGCAAGCTCAAAGTCTACACCAAACCTTTTATCTAACTTTGGATCTGTACTTTTTATTGCGGCAAGTACAAAATCCGCCGCAATACTTACCGATTCATATATTCCAAACCCCTTGGCAAAAAGTGCACAAAAACAGGATGCAAAACAATCTCCGGTTCCTATATAAGATCTTGTGACCCTTTCATGAAAATAATATTTTATTTCTTTATTTATTTTATCATAGATAGCAATTCCGAATTCGTTCCGGTCAAACAAAACACCTTTCAGGACTACATACTTTACAGGCAGCTCGTCAAAACCGCTTAAAAGATCTTCTATGTATTCTTTATCATGTACTTCTTTATATTCCTTCCCTGTCATCAGTGCAGCCTCGGTAATATTGGGAAGTACGATATCCGCATATTTACAAAGCCTGTACATCTCTTTGACATGCTCCATATCAAAACCGCTGTAAAGCTCGCCGTGATCTGCCATAGCAGGATCGACTATACTGCTTCCGTTACAGATCAGTCCGGAATTCATAATATCTATTACATATTCTATTTGTTTTTTATTTGCAAGGTAGCCTGTATATAATGCAGAAAATTCCACCTTTTCTTTTAACCAATGTTTGTATATATCCTCTATGTCATATGTAAGATCTCTGCAAAAAGGTCCTTCAAAACCCACATGAGTAGATAATACGGCAGAGGGAAGTATGGAAGCCTCCACTCCGCAGGCTGATATTATAGGAAGTGCTACAGTAATTGAGCATCTTCCGACACAAGATATATCTTGCATAGTCAATATTCTGGTCTTTTCCATTTATGTCTGTCTCCTTAATCCCAAGGTTCTTCTTTTAGGGCATATATAGCCATATCAACTTTGCCGTTCTTTAGCTTTACCCCTTCCTTTTCAAGCAGTTCTGTCTGCTTATTCGCACCTCCGAAGACAAAAGCTTTGCTTACACAGCCGTCTTTGTTCACCACCCTGTGACATGGTATGGTATCCGGATCGGGGTTTACATGCAGGGCATATCCTACCACCCTTGAAAGCCTCGGTCTTCCTATCTTTTTTGCTATGTATCCGTAATTTGCAACCTTTCCCTTGGGTATCTTTTTTACTTCTTCATATATTAAGTTGAATGTATTATTCTTCTCCACCTTTAATAATTCTCCAAAAAGTGATGCTCGCTGTCTCCGTCTTTATATGCAATAATAGTCTTCAGATTCACATTTTCAACACTTCTGAATATATTTTTTTCTATATAAGGACTTTTCTTTGCCATATATTTTATAAGTTCCTTGATCTCAGCACGTTTTGACCCCTGCTCTGTACCTCCGCAGGATGCACAGCTTTCGGTAAGTCTGCATGCACACTGTATAAAATGTAACTTATTATAATTGACCCATCGCTTTATATCCTCTTCTCTTACCAGATACATAGGGCGTATAAGTTCCATCCCTTCGAAGTTGGAACTTTTTAACTTAGGCATCATGGTCTGTATCTGGGCACCGTATATCATCCCCATAAGTATGGTCTCAATTACATCATCAAAATGATGTCCGAGTGCTATTTTGTTACATCCGAGTTCCTTAGCCTTACTGTATAGATGCCCTCTTCTCATTCTTGCGCAAAGATAGCAAGGTGACTTCTCCTGTTCCGCAACTATATCAAAAATATCCGAAGAGAACACATCTATCGGTATGTCAAGCAGTCTTGCATTATCCAGTACAGTCTTATAATTAAGATCGTTGTATCCGGGGTTCATGACTAAAAATACAAGCTCAAAGTTTTGCTTACCGTGTTTATAAAGTTCCTGAAAGAGCTTTGCCATGAGCATCGAATCTTTACCGCCGGATATACACACGGCGATCTTGTCACCGTCTTCTATCAATTTGTATTCATTTATAGCCTTTGTGAACTTTTTCCAGATATCTTTTCTGAATTTTTTTATAATACTTTGCTCTATCTGCTTGTGCTTATCCTTAATGCTGCCTTCTTCATCAAAATATCTTTCAAGTTTGATCCTCAGATATTCCCTAAATCCTCCGGCAACATTGTAAGTTTCAAATCCTTCATCCCTGAGACTTTCCGCAAGTATAGAACTTTCTCTTCCATAGTAACATATTAAATATATAGGTTTATCCTTGGGTAACTCATTTATATGATCGTCAATATCATCCCAAAAAATATTGATTGCACCGGGATAAGTATCCTTTTCATACTCTTCCTTACGTCTTATATCTATAATAAGCTTATCTCTATTATCAGCTTCCAATTCCAAGATACTTCTATCAAGCATATATTTCCTCTAATACACAGTATATCATATATTAAATATTTACCCAATTCCGCTTATAACAGACCCTTCCTTGCCGATCTGCGTACATGCCCTCTTTGGCTTATCCTTAATTATAAGATATGGAAAATGAGTAATTATTTTACAAATGATACATTTAAATATTTTTATATATTAACTTTTTTAAAGTTAATATGCCGTCTATAACTTTATCATGTTTACGGCAATTATTCCATAGTTTTTTTATGTTAAAGTTTATACTAAATAAGCTGCTATAAGATAGAATACTTAAAGACAGCTTAAGCCTTTTGATACTATCTTATAACAGCTTTTTTAGTTAATCTGTGCCCTTTATCCTTCATCAAGACACAGCTCATCATATTTTTCCAATATAGTCTGCTTAATATATTATCTAGTCGGTGTTTTTATAGGATGAGCTACATCCTTATACTCTCCGTCAGATGCTAGTCTTGACGGCATGGCTATAAACAAGCCCTTTTCTCCGGATAAGATCTTAATGTCATGTACTACGAATTCATCATCTATGGTGATGGATACGATAGCTTTCATCCTATCACTCCTATCCAACTTTCTCACTCTGACATCTGTAATCTGCATGTACAGTTCCTCCTTAATTATATATTATAAAGAATATCTTTCATTTTGCTCTATAACTACTTTTATATTTTCCGGAGTCCCTTCATGATGTGTATTGGCTTTTATGGTATCTCTGCTCTCTACTATACAATTCTCTATAACACAGTTATCACCGATGTAAACATCGTTGAGTATTACGGAATTCTTTATTGAGCAGTTGTTACCTACATATACTTTTTTAAATAATACCGAGTTTTCCACATAACCGTTTATTATACAACCACTTGATACAAGTGAATTCTTCACTTCTGCTCCCGGATTGTATTTGGCAGGCGGAAGATCATCGATTTTTGAATAGATCTCGGGGCCGTTTCTGTAAAAGAAGTCCCTCACATCCTTCTTCAAAAAGTCCATATTGGTCTTATAATAAGAGTTTACCGAAGCTATATTGCTCCAATATGTTTCCAACCTATAGGCATATATTCTCTTAATATTCTTATATCTTATCAATATATCTTTTACAAAATCATATCTGTCTTCTTCGGCACACTTTTCTATCAGCTCTATAAGCTGTCTTCTTCTTATTACATATATACCGCAGGAGATACTGTTAGACTGTGCGAGCATGGGTTTTTCTTCAAATCGATAACTCTTCCGTCATCGTCGACCTTTACCACACCGAATCTTCTTATATCATCCTCGTCATTCATACGCTTGGAAACTATAGTGATATCAGCCTTCTTTTCTATATGATACTCAAGTACCTTATTATAATCAAGCTTATATACACCGTCTCCCGCACATATTATAACATAAGGCTCGTGTAAACTCTTCAAAAAGTTGATATTCTGATACAATGCATCCGCAGTTCCCCTGTACCAGTCAGAGTTTTCAGCGGTGATGGTAGGGGTAAATACATAGAGTCCGCCTTGTTTTCTACCGAAATCCCACCATTTTGAAGAACTTAAGTGCTCGTTCAGAGAACGTGAATTATATTGGGTAAATACCACAACTTTTTTTATCCCCGAATTGCTCATGTTACTAAGCGGAAAATCTATACTTCTGAAACTTCCGCCTACAGGCATGGCGGATATCGCCCTTTTATTTGATAATTCCCTCATACGCTTGGAATTACCGCCGGCCAAAACAATACCTATCGCTCTCATCTTATTCCACCTGCCTTTACTATATAATCTCCGCTTTCAAGCACAGCATTCTCATAGTCCTCTATACGTGTCTCTCCCATGATAGCTGTATTCTTACCTATAGTTACTCCCCTGGGTATAATGCTCTTCTCACCTATGGTAACTATATCGGCATTGTATACCTTCTTATCATACTTACTTTCGGTATACTCACCCACACCTATATTACAGTTATCGCCGACTTCAACATGTTCTGCTATTATAGACTTTTGTATCTTTGTATTCCTTCCGATATGTGTACCCTGCATGATTATGGAATCTCTTACCTCGGCACCTTCTTCTATGACCACTCCGGCACCTATTACGGAGTTGACCACCGAACCGTAAGATCTCAACACCCTCACCTATGATACTTCTGCTGATGTACGCTTTATCGGAGATATACTGCGGTGTTATGATGTCGCTTTTGGTAAATATCTTCCAATATTCTTCATATAGGTTGAACTCCGGAATTATATCTATAAGCTCCATATTCGCTTCCCAATATGACTCCAAGGTACCTACATCCTTCCAATATCCGCTGTATTCATAAGCAAATACTCTGTCACCTTTTGAATGCATGTAAGGGATGATATGCTTACCGAAGTCACATCCCGGCTCATCTCTTAAGTATATAAGAGATTCTCTGAGTGCTTTCCAACTGAATATATATATACCCATGGAAACAAGGTTGCTTCTCGGATTTTCCGGTTTTTCCTCAAATTCCATTATCATATTCTTCTCATCAGCTATGAGAACACCGAACCTGCTTGCTTCCTCTATAGGGACAGTCATAGCAGCTATACTCACATCGGCATTATTAGCCTTGTGATAATCAAGCATGATCTCATAGTCCATCTTATATATGTGGTCTCCGGAAAGGATAAGCACATAGTCAGGATTATACGACTCTATATATTCAAGGTTTTGAAATATAGCGTTGGCTGTACCGGTGTACCAGTCACTTCCCTTCGAATTTTCATAAGGCGGTAAGATAGTAACTCCACCGACATTGCGGTCCAGATCCCACGGTATACCAATACCTATATGAGCATTAAGTCTAAGAGGCTGGTATTGCGTCAATACACCTACAGTATCTACCCCTGAGTTTATACAATTACTCAGAGGAAAGTCAATAATTCTATACTTACCGCCAAATGAAACCGCCGGTTTCGCAACTTTTTGAGTAAGTACACCCAGTCTGCTTCCCTGACCTCCTGCCAAAAGCATCGCAATCATCTCTTTTTTAATCATCTTGCCACCTCACAGTCTATAACTTATATTACTGTTTAACTTAAAGTCCTTCCCCTAAGATCGTCAACAACTTTAAGTTAAGATTGCTATAAATTGTTTTTTTATTATAGCATATTTTTTTTCGATATTGTGAACTAAGTATATTGTTTTTTTAATAAATTTTTTTGTTGAATTGTAACAGTTGTAAAAATAGTGCGTATTTGCTTATAATTTTTTTCCGAATTTTCATACGCTTTGCATTTTAATAAAGAATACAGTATATTATTCGTAAAATAACTCCTGATTTTTTTCGGTGTTTTTTTTCGCTGTATATCCCAAATCTGCACTGTTTAGGGACTTTACCTATCTGAAAAAGCAGCAGGATCTCTCTATCGTATGGGATTTTTTTCCGGATGCTCAAACCCGATTTTTTTTAACAACTGTTTACATAATAGTCTTATCAGAAACAGAACTTTACTTGTGCATTATGTATAAGCTTATGTATGGGTCCGGCTTTTTCTTATGATATTATATTCACAGCGGTTTTATCTGATAAAAGCATCGATAACTTACATACTCTCTTAAATGAAAGGAATATTTTATGAATTTTTTTACAATGATTTTATAGATCTTCACACCCATTCCGACAGATCGGACGGGTCTTTAAGTCCCTCTGAGCTTATACGATACGCTGCTTCCAAAAATCTTGCAGCCATAGCTTTAAGCGATCATGATACTATGGCGGGAATACAGGAAGCGATCGAAGCAGCCGAACAGGAGAATATACGTTTTATTCCGGCTATAGAGCTGGGTGCCGTATACAAGGATAAAGAGGTTCATATCCTCGGTTATATTTTCGATGATTATGAAGAAAAACGTCATGACATAGATGAGATGATACAAAGCTTCAGTGATAAGCGAAGAAGAAGAAATATCGAGATAATCGAAAGACTGGCTGAGGACAAAATCATTCTCCCATTTGAAGAAATCGAAGAAGAAGCCGAAGGATCGAGTATAACAAGGATTCATATAGCCAAGGCTCTTATCAAAAGAAATTATGCCGACAGTATAAGTTCAGCTTTTGAAAAATATCTTGATGATGATTCAAAATACGTTCCCAAAAAGTCTATACTTGTGGAGGATGTAATGGATTTTTTCAAAAGATTCGGATTTTATACTTCACTTGCCCATCCTTGCAGATATAAACTGTCCTCAGGTGAACTTGAGGAACTTACCTCGGTTTTAACGCAAATGGGTCTTGATGCACTTGAAGTCTACCACTCATCTCAGACTCAAGCTGATAACACGATGTTAAAAAAACTTGCTATCAAACATAAGCTCGGTATCACCGGAGGCAGTGATTTTCACGGAGCCAACAAGCCCGATATAGATATAGGTGTAGGCTACGGAAGCCTTAGGATACCTTTATGCGTACTCGAAGATATGGAAAAAAGGTTCAATTCCGATCGATCTATATAGTTATTTACAGGCTTTTACTTATTGTTTAATTTTTTTAATTAAAACTTTAATACTTTTTAGTTTGATTGTTATGCCAAGCTTCCTGTGCTAAACTTTTATTGTTTAAACTAAGCAATGAAAATCCGATCACAGATTCTTATTTTCATTCTGATTTTATTATGACTTATCCGTTGTAAACTATTAAGTCATTATAATAAACTAACTATAAGGAGGTTTTTATGGGTAATCCGGATAATAAACCGAACAACTCAAAGCTCAGGATATTGATAACCTTAGCTATACTTGTTGCCGCTATAATGACCGGTGTTATATTTTTTTCGATAGGTTTTTTCTCCCCGAAAAACCATACAAATATGGAAGAGACTTCAGAAAAAAAGTCTAAAAACAAGAAGTCTTCAAAGAAAGATAAAGATGAGGATGACGCATCTTTTCTGAGCAAGATAAGCTCTTTATGCGATACCGCACCTGCTTCTAATTTTATCTCGGACAGCTATGTGGTCACTGACGGCAAAGATATTTATTTCAAAAACCAATATAACGACCATGAAATCTATTCTTATTCCAATATCAAAAAAGGTAAGGATATTAAGCCTATAGGCAAACGACAACCTTCACAGATGTATTATTATAAGGGCTATATATACTATACCTCTACTGTAAGTGACAGGGATGTCCCCGGCTCTATCGCTGTTTACAGAGCCGATGTAACTACCGGAGAAGAAGAAATGCTCAAATCTTTTGAATCGGATACCTTTTATATAATACCCGACACTCTTTATGACGGGCAGCTATACTTTTCGATAAAACAGGATAATGCAAGCGACAAATTGCTTTATCGAATGAATCTTGATACGCAGGAACTTGAACTTTTACACACTATTCCGGCAGAAACAGATTCAATGTATACAATGATAAATGTTACAAGCGAAGGTATCTATTTTAAGGATAAGGAAGGGCTTAAAAAACTGGATCCGAAAAGCAAAGAAGTCGAACTTGTGATCGGGGACTTTGATGCGAACTATTACACTATATATAAAGGATATGTGTACTATACAAGGTCTTTAAAAGGCGGATACTCTGAAAATGTTGTAAGAAGAGTATTCCTTGACGGAAGTGATGACAGTACGATCTACACCGCTTCCGATTCATGGGTGTATGACGTTGAAGCTATGGTGCTTAATGATAAATTATTCATATTGAGTAAATCCGCTCCGAACATCCCGGATTCCTACGGAAATATACACTCCTGCGATCTTGACGGTGATAATGTTGATACCATATCCGATAATGCCAATCTGATCGGCATCACAGATACAGCAGTCTATTACGGTTATAATGACAGGTCCGCAGTAAGCGAGACCAACACTGCGGCTGCAAAGCTTGAACGTATACGTTCCATGCCTATATATACCAGAAAGGTAAGCAATAATGGAGATATCTCTAAGGAACAGGTATTCCTTGATCCCGTATCTCTTAACAAAGGTTGGGTGACTTTTAAAACTCCGACTAATTATTACAATGCGGAAAATCACGGATTCTATACCTTAAACAGTATTTATTATGATAATAACGGTGAGCTATATAAAAACTCATGGAAGAATATAGACGGTAAAGACTATTATTTCGCTGAAGACGGAAGAATGTATAAGCAGGAATATACCCCGGACGGTAAATTCGTAGGGGCTGAAGGAACTGTGACCGACTTTGTCGCACCGTTTGCATTCATTTATTTTCATTATCCCGATTCGGGTATAGCTGTTAAAACAGATAAGAATAAAGATGATAATGCTTCCGTTTTTTACAAAGGTAATAAGATATCCCATGTTACAGACAGAGGCGATGTATACGAGATCACCAATAGTAATCTTTTTGCTACAAGCACTTTTTCCGATGAGGAAGTTAAAGCACTTAAATCCGGAGACAGTTTATATATAACGGAACAGACTATACTGTATACCGTGACCGGGGATGAGGGTTATAACGAAGAATTCGGCGGAGAATGTGTGGGACTTTCTCAATCAAAGTATCCGGGAGTTGAATTTAAGCTTGTTAAACGTGAAGGAAGCGACAGATATATCCTAAGAGTAAAAGGTATGGACTCAAAAGTGACCGATCTTTTATTCATAGCTTATTCGGGATCGACATATATATCAAAGAATGCCAAATTAAATATATACAAAGCCGATTCCCCGGATGAAGCCCCTGTTAATACAACATTTTCAGATTACCTGGCTACACTCGAAGATAGTTCCGGTGAATTTTATTTTAACGGCAACATGGTTTCCTACGATGTATTTTATAATTCCTTCGCCATCTATGAATTAGATATGTATAATTAACTTAGACTTCCCACAGTAAGGAGTAGGTCAGTATATTAAAAGATCAGATGATAAACCTTATAATTGTTCCGATTTGTCGGGGAGCTAGCAGCATAAACAATTGGATGGTAACGATTAAACAGAAACACTCCCTATTTCAATCATACCCGCAGTACTGTTAATAAAGTTTCGACAAATTTAGTACAGACTGCGGAACTCGCTTGCTCGCTCGCCGGAGGCGGCGAGCTGACGCTCAAACAGTCCTCGTCTGTACAATTTGTAACTCACTTTATTAACAGTACTAAACGCTACAAAGATTGAAATAGGGAGTGTTTCTTTAATCCCAGCCCGCAAGGGGTAGCTGTATAAGAGGTTGAAGTAGATACATGTCTATTGTTTATGTTGCTAAGGGGATGCAGAGGTGAGGTGTTGCAGAGACTTTTATTCAAATCTTAAAAACAGTCGTTTCCATGGGGGATGTGGCGTTAGACAAAAGTGTGCCTACACCTCTTCCCCTCCTCCGGTACCTTAGGCACATAAACCGTTAAACTATCTTGCCAAGGACAATCTGAGAACGCCGGTACTTGCTTTACCGAGCTGCAAGGCGAAGGGAAAGCTTAGTACCGCTGCGAGACTTTAGTTAGAGAGCGTGTCCAAGGCAAGATATGTTTGTAACGGTTTATGTGATAAACAAATTACTATAAAGCAAAGATTACTTTTAAGTCTGTAATTTTGCTGAATTATTTGGGAAAACATGCTGTAGGGGAAAGACTATTTTTAAGTTCGGAATAAAAGTCGCTCCCGCATCCCCCTCCTCTCCCCCTTAGCAACGTAAACAATTCTAAATGATCCATCACTAACAGCTTGCATTATTTATACCCGTTGTAGCAGTAACGTAGCGGAAGATAAAAACACCTTATAATTCAATCTTTGTAGCGGTTAACTCTTTTGATAAAGCAAGGTACAAATTCCACAGACGAGGACTGTTCGAGTGAAGCTCGCCACGGAGTAGGCGAGCAAACGAGTTCCGCAGTCTGTGTGAATTTGTCGCAGCTTTGAAAAAGAGTTGCGTGTATGATTGAATTATAAGGTGTTTTTTATCAACGAATTTTATCAACCTAGTACCATTGTTTACGTTGCTAACTCCCCGATAAATCGGAAATAGTATGGGAAGTTTGAGTAATCAAATTAAAGTGCTGTGCGGTTGATTCAACAAGGCTTTTAATTCATTTCATAAAAAATAAAAAAGTACCGACAGCTACTCACCTGCCATCGGCACTTATTGATCATAATAGAAGATCCGTTATACAGTTTTATTCTTACAGACTCTTTTCACAGTCTGATTCTCATAGAATATTTAGTTTTACAGTTATACTCACAGTCTGTGAGTACGATAGCCTTTCTAATTTTATCTCCTTTTATTAATATTCTTCAACATATCGTGCCAAAACATAACCTCTGTACCCATCATAACTTACATAAAGAAAATCAGATCCCACATAATTATTTACCCATATCACTGAATGCAAAGGTATCTGCATTATTTCTCTTGCACTTGTACTCGGAGATTCTCTTAAAGTAATAGACTCTTTACACTCTACAACATATCCGTACCAACCGCCATCATCATAATCATAATTATAATTATTATAGCTATAGGTTTGAGGCGGTCTGTAGCTGTTTGACGGATTTTCGGATAAAAATGAAGCTAAGGCATATCCGGTATCTCCCATATAACTTACCTGATAAAAACCGTCGGTCGAATTTTGAATAAAGCTTACCGCAGAACCAAGAGGTATCTGTCTTATGGCAGTTGCCTGTGTGGACGGTGCACTTCTGAGCGATATACTTTGTTTACAATTTACCACATAGAGTGTGATATATACAGGTGTTGCAGCCATCGTAGTCTCTTCATAGGCGGGACTTTCTAATGTACTTTCCGCCTCTGTCTCCTCACTGCTCTCCTGTACGGAAGCCTCTTCCTCTGTAGTTTCTTTTTTATCTTTCTTCTTTCTTCTTGAGAGTCTCTTCTTCTTCTTCTGTACTTATTATCTTTCCCTCTGCACGTTCTTGTAAACTGCGTCCCTTGATCACATTATATCCGATAAATATAATAGCGGCGGAGAATAAAACTCCGGCAGCCAGTATGAGTAAGGCTATCAATACCGAGTTGGGCTTTTTCCCGGATCCTTGATTCTTAGGTGCTTGATTTATATTGCGGGGATAGTTATCGGAATGTTCTTGATTATTATTAATTGCGTGACCGCAATACTGACAGAATCTATACCCTTCACCCGCTTCTCTTTTACAATTTGGACATATCATACTCACAACCTCCTATCTTTACAGTCATATCCCCCCGAATATTTCCATATCAATAAGCATATCCGTTATTTGCTCGTATAAAACCGGAAGTCATCTCTTACTGTCCGTTAAAATACGCATCTATTCCTTTTACGATCCCGTCTGCCGCCTGTTGTTTTTTCTCTGTTAAAAGCTTGGCATCAGTAGCCTGATCAGAAAAACCCACTTCCACAAGACATACCGGTATACTCGAATATGAGAATATTCTGAGTATTGCGGAATGTGCTCCCTTGTTGCCGAATCCTACGGAGCTTGAAACATTATTGACCATCAACTCTGCAAGTTTTTTTGACTTATCCACGTTCTTGTCTATACCCATGATCTGTGTATATCCGGGATGTACCTGCCCGTCCATATAGTCCTTGTCTCCGGGATAAAAAGTGAGTGTTCCGGTTGCACATTTACACTTACTTGCATTAGTATGAATAGATACCATGATGTCGGAAGTCTCACCAGCAAGAACACCTCTGGCACCGTTTGAAAGGTTTTGAGAAGCATCGTTTCTGGTAAGTACCACTCTGTAACCCTTTGCAAGAAGTTGATCCTTTACCATGAGAGCTACCTTAAGAGTATATTCCGGTTCTGTCTCCTTCTTATCATACACATTTCTTGAGTCTCTCGCTTCCACACCGTAATCATAGCCCTTAGCTCCGATCATACTTGTATTCATTCCTGCAAGTTTGGAGTCTTCAACAGGGTATACTTTCTCTTTTTTCTGAGTGGCTGTAGGATGAGAATTGGCACCGTGCCCCGCATCTACGCACACCGTATGTCCGTTAAATTGCTCAGGCTCATATATGAATACTTTTGCATCCTGTATCTGTCCTTCGCCCGGATGCCACATATAATTAACCAATCTTGAATTCGCCGATAATTTATGTTCTTTAACGCTTCCTTTTTCACCGCTCACCTTGGTTTCAGCGACCTGCGTATTTCCCGAACCTGTGCTTGCCGGAGTATTACCTTGGGTATCCTTAACTTCCATAGCTCCTTTTACTTCAGGTACCGCTACCCTTTCCTGTGATCTTACTCCCGAAGGGCTTATCAAAGCCTCTCTGCCCACAACATCCGCTACCGACATATATCTTGCTTTTCCTGTAGCATCCGATGATCTGAGTACTTTAGCATCGGCACTTAATGCCACCAGATATGCCGATGACATAGTTATCATAGAAAGGGATATTGCAGCAGAAGCAATTATCCAGGCATTTTTAATATTCTTATCGACCTTTTTATCGATCTTTTTTCTGCTGTGCATAATATGTTCCTCCAATTACTTGAAATCATTAATATTGATATTCTTTTTCACATTAAATATATCACATTACTTATATCAATGTCAAAAGACAATACTATTAATATAAGGCATAAAAAAACCTTGCAATTTATAAAAAATGCAAGGTTTTTTTATAATAATTTAAAATTCTCAAGTCAACAAAAAATCAGGTATAATAAATTAATTATCTCAAATCTCCTTAAAGTCTTTCCGATTCATCTTTAGCAAGTCTTTCAAATACAAGTTCATAACCGTCATTACCGTAATTAAGAGTTCTGTTGACCCTGCTTATAGTAGAAGTAGAAGCTCCTGTAAGCTCCACTATCTCCGAAAAAGTATGCTTTTGCTTAAGTCTTCTCGCAACCTCATACCTTTGTGACAAGGCTAAAAGCTCATTGACCGTACATAGATCTTCAAAGAATTTATAACATTCTTCAACAGTATCTAACGTAAGTATCGCCTTGAACAAATGTTCTGAAGCCGCACTTTTAATCTCTTTGTTCATCTATCTATACCCCTTATATGTAAAATTTGATTACTGCACCGATACGGTATCACACTAAAGTGAAGTATAGCACAAATAAGAGATTAAAAACAGCCTATTATTTTAAAGATATGTAATTCATGGTAAAACCGCTGACAGAACTCGGGTTTTGATCAAATCCCACACTTATACTGTAAGTTCTTTTTAGCGTTTCACCGCTGCACTTATCACAGGCTGTTGCCGTAACTTTTCCGCTGACCTTAAGGTATCCGTCCCTTAATTCATATTTTTCCACTTCAACTTTAGGGATAGGGTTTCCTGCGAATATTCCCTCTTTTGAAATATATGAAGAATTTTCAAATGTGAAAAAGCCTCTGCCGCTGTTTTGCAGGGACTTCACACACTCTAGAAGCTCGTCTTTGGTAAAATCACATGCATAAAGACCGTTCAGTACATCCAAAGCCTCATCAACACTTACTGCCGAATATGTAAAATCACTGTCAGTCTCGGACTTGAATCCTCTTTTAGTGCTAAAAAGCTCATGTGAATCTATATGTCTTAAAACATTAAAAAGCAATCCCGGACTGTTGCCGGCAAAATCGTCTTTTTTGTACACTACACCTTCATCTGTACCGTTTTTATCCACATAAAAGTCAACAAAACTTGCAATAGCTTTATCCATTGCTCTTTTTTGTTTGTCGGTAACAGTGCTTTTATCTTTGCTGCGTGTGGCTGTCAAAATACTTCCGTCAAATGCCAATTGAACCCCGTCTACAACGGTATTCTTGAGCATGACTCCGCTTTCATCCATGTAGTACCACTTATCATTATTCTTCAGCCAACCTGTCGACATATAACCGTCCGAATTAAAATAATACCAGTTATTTCCTTCTTTGAACCAATTATCTTTTATATAACTTCCGTCATCTTCAGCATACCACCAACCGTTATTATCCTGTTTCCACTCACCACAGTAGGAGGTAAAGCTCAATCCCATACTTAAACATACAGCGGATACCATAATTCTTATTAACTTCATAAAAATTCCCTCTCCGACCTTAGTTTTAAACTAAACATCTTATAATATTACTCTTCTGTCTCCAACCAGTTTGGTTATCTTTTTCTTATCCAAATACTCCAAAACAGCCATGGCGTATTTTCTTGAAGTAGCATGTGCATCTCTGAATTCCGCCAAACTGAAGGTGTTGTCCTCAGATCTTGCAGCCAATATTTTAATACTTTCGAGTACCTTTTCATAAGCTTCAGCATACATATATGCCGACGGATTTATCTTTACAAGTTCTCCGCTTTTGTGCATATCTTCTATTATCTGCCTTGCCTTTTTACTATCCTTAATATCCGCAACGACATCATTGGTCGCCGGAGCCTCAACTCCCGCCTTGATGTATTTTTGCCTTATCGTCTCCTGTATACCCGTAAGCTCTTTTGAATAGCTCACTGTAAACGAACTGTCGGACACATACTTGTCTCTGGTCTTTAAGATCTTTCTTCTTACCATCTCAGCAAGTAAAAGTGCCGATTTTTTAGGATCTGTAAGTCTGAACTTCTCACTGAGTCTTGACTTGAACTCCTCCTTGTCCATACCTTCGGTAATCGGTTTTTCCTTATGGAACTGGGCAAGCAATTCTTTACTGTATTCCGAAACTTTATTAAAGTAATCTATATGTATCAAAGATGCATCACTTAGTTCTATTATAAACTTATCATCCTGTAATTTGTCAAGTATTTGTTTCAATTCTGTTGCGGAAACGTTTAAAATACTTGCATAATTTTGTCTGTTGTAATATTTATGACTTTCTTCTTTTATCTTTATAGAAGCTATCGTATTGATATCCGAACTTGCTTTTTCTTCACAGACCTTCAGTACCGCCTCATCATTTCTTTTGTGCTTTAGCGGAATAGAATCTATAACTCTTCCGCCTCCAAAGCTTTCTACAGGTGATAAGAATCGTACTATAAATCTATCATTTCTTTTTATGCAGACCTCTTCATCGAATCTAAGTTGAGCAAAGTCACCTTCCTTGGCTTTTAAACTTGACTTACTTAAGAGAACGACCTTGGCTATGATCTGTTTTGAACCGTAATTAAGATGTACCCTGTCGCCGTTTTTAAGCTCTCTGCTGCTTGTTGAAAAAAGCTCTATCCATACATCTATAAGCTTTGTTTTTATTATAGAATTCTTGTATGCAAGTATATCTCCTCTTTCAAGTTCTTCTTTTCTTATATTAAGAAGGTTAAGAGCAACTCTTTGTCCGGCAAAGGCTCTTTCTTCCTTTTGTCCGTGTGACTGTATCCCCCTTATCTTTATAAGCTTTTCCTTGGGATAGAGCATTATCTCATCACCTACGGATACACTTCCTTCCTGTAAAGTTCCGGTTATTACTGTACCGAAACCTTCCATGGTAAATACTCTGTCTATAGGAAGCCTGAAAAGCTCAGGATCGTTTTTTCTGTCTCCGATGTCTGAAACCATATTTATGATCATTTCGTTCAGCTTTGCTATATTCTCTGAGGTATAAGATGACACTCTGATTATGGGAGCAGTTTCCAGAAAGCTTCCCTTCACCAGATTTTTAACATCTTCTTCAACTATATCCTGCCATTCCTTGTCTACGAGATCTGACTTCGTAAGTACCACTATACCTCTTTTTATATTAAGCATTTTTATGATCTGAAAATGCTCTACGGTCTGAGGCATAACTCCTTCATCCAATGCAACCACCAAAAGTACAAGGTCTATTCCGCCTATACCTGCAAGCATATTTTTAACGAACTTTTCATGTCCCGGCACATCGATGATACCTATATGCAATCCGGCATCGTTAGGAAGGTTTGCAAAACCAAGATCTATAGTAATACCTCTTTTTTTCTCTTCTTTTAATCTGTCTGTATCAAAACCCGAAAGAGCTTTTATCAAGCATGTTTTACCATGATCCACATGCCCGGATGTACCTACTATAATATTATGCATCCTGTCCTCCTTCCAAAGCATATTTAAATCCTTTTACCACTTCTTCAAACTCTGAAACTTTAATAGTTCTTACATCAAGGAATAATCTGTCGTGATTGATCCTTGCTATTACCGGAATCTCAGCCTTTCTCAGTCTTCTTTCCAGTTTTTCCGGACTTACGTTTTCATCCGTTACGCTTACACCAAAGCCCGCAAGTCTGTCCGTAGGTGCGCTTCCTCCGCCCACCTGATCTATACATTCCTCTATCTCACAGCTTAGACTTTTGTGTGCTTCGCTTAGCATATTTTTAAGTTCCTCAGCTTTATTATACAATCCTTCTTTGGAAATAGCTATCATATTCAGTGTAGGTATCTCCTTTATTGCTTCATTGATATCAAGATATGAACTGAGTGTGGCTTCCAGTGCCGCCAAAGTGAACTTATCCACCCTGAATGCTCTTGCAAGCGGATGCTTTTTCATCATATCTATGTATTTCTTCTTACCTATGATTATACCTGCCTGCGGTCCTCCAAGCAATTTGTCACCCGAGAAAAGCACCACATCCGCACCTATATCAAGAGCATCGGACACCGTAGGCTCATTAATGCCGTATCTTTGCATACTTGAGATAAGACCACTTCCCATATCATATATTACAGGTATGTTGAGAGTTTTTCCGAGTTCCACCAGTTCGTCTAATTGTGCCTCTTCGGTAAAACCTACTATTCGGTAATTAGATGTATGTACCTTAAGAATAGCTGCTGTTTTTTCTTCGTCAAAAGCATTCTTATAGTCTGCAAGCCTTGTCTTGTTGGTAGCACCGACCTCTTTAAGTATACCTCCGGATTCTTGCATAACATCCGGTATTCTGAAAGAACCGCCTATTTCAACAAGTTCTCCTCTTGATATGATAACTTCTTTACCCTTTGCCATACTTGCGAGTACGAGCATGGTTGCAGCAGCATTATTATTTACCACCATACATGCCTGTGCATTTGTCACTTTTTAACTATATGTTCTACAATATCGTGTCTGCTGCCTCTTGCACCTGCTTCCAGGTTATATTCCAGATTAGAATATGAAGAAGCCACTTCTATGATAGCTTCACATGCCTTAGGGCTTATGATCGATCTTCCCAGATTGGTATGCAATATAACTCCGGTAGCATTGATGATCCTTCTGAGTTTCTTTTTGACTTTTTTCACCTTAGCCAAGACTTCGTTAACGACCTCTTCTATGCTGAGTTCCTCTTGTCTTTTGCCCGAAAGTATCTCTTCTCTGGCTTTTGCTATGATATCTCTTACCATATCGACCATGACGGGTCTTGCTACATCTTTACATAAAAAAAGCTGCTCATTAAGCAGCACTTCATCAACTTTAGGTAATTCACGTAAAAGTTTTTGTATCTTAGTCATATAAGAGTCTCCATCTGTGCTTATTATAATTTATAAAAACGAAGGTGGTGGGAATCGAACCCACCCGTGAAGCTCTTAACTCCACACAACGGTTTGAAGACCGCGAGGCGCACCAGCTACCTAACTCCCTCCAAATTACTATTCAGCTATGTAAACCTATAATTTGTAATTATTCTTCCCTTGTTCTTTAATTCATATATCAAGGCACTCGTATATATTATCATAGTTAATGAATTTTAACCAGTACTTTAATGATGTTTTTTTAATTTTTTTCAGTTGTTTTTGAAATATTGTTAATTTTATACCTAAGGTTTCTCTTTTAAAGGCTTACAACTGTTACAAAAAACTTCATTTTGTATGTTGTAAGCCTTAACTTAAGTATAGTACGAGTAAAACACCTTAACTGCTTTACAGTAATATGTTCCGCATAATTACACTTCTACTTTATGCAAGGTAATGTTCTGCCTGAGAAGCTGCTATAGCTCCGTCTGCCGCCGCTGTAACAACCTGACGTAAGGACTTCTTTCTTACATCACCCGCAGCAAATACCCCCTTTATATTGGTATTCATATCGTCATCTGTAACTATATATCCGTTTTCCATGGTGATATTGGCATTTTCCAAGATTTCGGTATTAGGTATAAGACCTATAAATCCGAAGAGTCCGAAGAGTCCGTCTTCTTCATCCGCTTCTATAGTTGTGATCTCGCCTGTTTTTACATTCTTTACAAGCATCTTTGTAAGTATCTCATCACCACCTACCTCTTCTACAACACTGTCCCACATGAATTCTATCTTATCATTCGCAAATGCCTTCTCCTGTATGGACTTTGCTGCACGAAGAGCATCTCTTCTATGTATTATAGTTACCTTTCTTGCAAACTTTGTAAGGTATATGGCTTCTTCAACCGCAGAATCTCCTCCGCCCACTACATATACTTCCAGGTCTTCAAAGAAATTGGCATCGCAGGTCGCACAAAATGATATACCTTTTCCTATATAGTCAGCCTCATTTTTACATCCTATAGGTCTTGGATGAGCACCTGAAGCTATGATGACAGTACGTCCTTCGTATACATTTCCGGCTGCATCCGTAAGTTTTTTGATATCTCCTTCAAAATCTACGGATGTTATGTTGGCACTTACTCTTTCGCAACCGAATTTCGCCGCTTGAGCAGTCATTCTAGCTACCAGAGTCGTACCGGACTCATGACTGTCTATTACCTGACCCGGATAATTCTCAACCTCGTCGGTAACAGAAATCTGACCTCCGTCCTGTGATTTTTCTATTATTAAAGCACTGAGCTTGTATCTGCCCGCATATAATCCGGCACTTAAGCCTGCAGGACCCGCACCCAAAATTATTACATCATATATTTTTGACATAGTTTATCCTTTCCGAAATCGATAAAGTTTTACCTGACCCGGCACTCAAAATATTATTCTACCTGCAAAAGTCCCACATCTTTTGGATCGAGACTTACTCTTTTATCTTCCGATACAAAGCACGGTATCCCGATATAGCCTCCGTTTTTTGCATCATCAAATACGGATTCCTTATCACGCAGTCTAAGAAATTCTTTTAAGTTCAGCACATGTTTACCTATGTCAATAAATTCAAAGTTTTTATTACCTTCGATCTGCTTATGTACTTCTACACAAGCCGGACAGGTATCCATTCCGTAAACCTTTATCATTTCAAACCTCCTCTTTTTAACGTTACCCTCTACATATAGTATCATATTCAAAATCCTAATAAAAAGCAACTTATTTTACATATTGACATTCGAATTACATTATGTGTAATTATGCATAATTTTTTTATTCATGCCGGTAAATGCCTGAACTTCATCAGGCTCAAACAGCACTTCCGATATCAATGATAAACTTACCAAGATCAAGGAAGTCGGAAAACTTGTAGTGGGAACTTCTCCCGACTATCCGCCTTCGGAATTATATATGGTCTATGAGTCCGGCAACAAAAAGAAAGGCTTTCGTCTATAAATAAAAAAATTAAATATATACAAAGTATGATTTTCCTGTTACAATGTAGCAGTTAGGAATATTCTGAATTTCTTGTTATTTTCAGTTTATCGATTATTAACCGAATTTATTATGTATCATAAAAATCAAATATTATTCTTTGTTTTACAGGTGCTTATTTACGTATACAATATTGTAAGATTCAACGTATCACGAAGGCTTTGCACTCTTAAGCCCATGTAAAATATTTTTTTGATAGGCGATACGATTATAATACTAAAAACAAAAAATCAATCGGAGATCTTATGGAAGATATAACTCTTACTAAATTATCAAAAAACTGTGGAGGGTGAGCCTCCAAAATAGGTCCGAGCGACCTTTCGCAGGTACTGCGCAATCTACCGAAGTTTGATGAACCCAACCTGCTCGTAGGCTTTGATACGGCTGACGATGCGGCAGTTTACAAACTTACAGATGAACTTGCACTTATTCAAACCGTTGATATATTCCCTCCTGTGGTGGACGATCCTTATGTATACGGGCAAATAGCCGCTACGAACTCATTATCGGATGTATGGGCTATGGGCGGAGAAGCCAAGTTATGTATGAATGTTTTGATGTTCCCGGAGACTTTACCTTTTAAAGATGTCAATGCCATCCTACAGGGAGGTTATGACAAAGTTAAGGAAGCCGGCGCCATAATAGTCGGCGGTCATACGATAAAGGACGACATACCGAAGTACGGTCTGTGCGTATCCGGAATAGTTCATCCCGATAAGGTCTTAAAAAACAACAGTATACATGAAGGCGATGCTTTGATACTTACCAAATCAATAGGTACGGGTGTCCTTGTAAATGCTTACCGTGGTAAGATCATTCAGGATAATGAATACGATGCAATGGTTAAAAGCATGACTACCCTCAACAAATACGCAGCCGATGCGATAAAGAATATCGAAGGTGTACATGCCTGTACTGATGTGACCGGTTTTTCTATCCTGGGACACAGCTTCGAAATGTGTGAGAATACCGGCTTAAGCATAGTAATAGATCATAAAAAAATACATTATTTAACAGGTTCTTTAGGATATGCGAGTATGGGGCTCGTTCCGGCTGCCACTTATAAAAATAAAGCTTTCTTAAGCTCCAATATAAGTTTTGCAAACAAACTTGACAGTGCTCATACAGATCTGCTTTTCGATCCTCAGACTGCCGGCGGACTTTTATACAGCGTAGCCAAAGAACATTCCCAAAAGGCTTTGGACGCAATAAAGAAACTTTGTCCCGAAGCCGAGATCATAGGACATGTGGAAAAGTTTCAGGATAAAGAGATCATAGTTATATAGTTATTAAGCATAAAATTCTTAATTAGTCAAATTTATTTGACTTAATTAAAAGTTTTATGCTATTTTGACGAATAACAAATACTCTCTTCAACTTATTGCAGTATTACACTGTAAAAAAACTTAAAATAATACTTACTCTATTGACTTTTTTTTAGTCAGTTGATACAATATGTTTGTGTTTCAGTTGAGCTTTAAGTTTCACATATTTTTATAAGGTATAAATCATTTATACGGTTTATATTTTATAAAAATATGTGAGGATTTGGTTTCAAAGAAATGCAAATATTTTCTATTAGGGGGTACCATCATGCATAACGGTACAGTTAAGTGGTTTAATGCTTCAAAGGGATACGGATTCATCACAGATGATGCAGATCAAAGTGAGATTTTCGTACATTTCTCAGGAATTAATTCAGAGGGTTACAAGTCTCTTGAAGACGGTCAAAAGGTTTCTTTTGATACAACTGAGGGAAACAGAGGCATTCAAGCTGTTAATGTTACTGTATTGGCTTAATCACTCTTAAGCAAGATGGGGAGACTCTGATGATGAATCAGAGTCTCTTTATTTAATAAATAATTCTCCCCCGATGATAACAAACTATTCGGAGGTATGATGGATCTATTCGATTACATGCGTGAGAAAGAGCTCGAGCAAAATGCTCCTCTTGCTTCTCGCATACGACCCCAGACTCTTGATGATATAGTCGGACAACAACATATACTGGGAAAAAATAAATTTCTTTACAGAGCAATTAAAGCTGACAAATTAAGCTCTATCATTCTCTATGGCCCACCCGGCTGTGGCAAGACCACTATAGCCAAGGTCATATCTTCAACTTGCAGCATGGATTTCCTTCAGATCAACGCTACAAGCACCGGCAAGAAAGATATGGAAGAAGCCGTAAATAAATCAAAAAACACCCTTGCAATGTATCAAAAAAAGACTATATTGTTCATAGATGAAATACACAGGTTCAATAAAGCACAACAAGACTATCTCCTGCCTTTTGTAGAAGACGGTACTGTTATACTTATCGGTGCCACTACAGAAAATCCCTATTTCGAAGTTAATTCCGCTTTAATATCCAGATCTACCGTACTTGAACTTAAGTCACTTTCCGTATCGGATATTAAAGAGGTTCTTATCAAATGTCTTAAAGATCCCAGAGGTCTTTTAAACTATAAAATAGATATAAGTGATGATGCTGTAGATTTCTTGGCTCAGGCTGCTTCGGGAGATGCAAGAGCCGCTGTCAACGCACTTGAGATAGCCGTGACCACCACTGATATCGGCTCTGACGGTTACATTCACATAGATTTGGAAGTTGCAAGCGAATGTATTCAAAAGAAAAGCATATCTTACGATAAATCCGGTGATAACCATTACGATACAATATCGGCTTTTATAAAAAGTATGCGTGGCTCAGACCCGGATGCGAGTATATACTATCTTTCAAGAATGCTTTATGCCGGAGAAGATATAAAATTCATAGCAAGAAGAATCATGATCTGTGCGGCTGAAGATGTGGGCAATGCAGATCCCATGGCTTTGATCCTGGCGGTTTCTGCTGCTCAGGCTGTGGAAAGACTGGGTATGCCGGAGGCAAGGATAGTTCTTTCCCAGGCAGTGCTCTATATAGCGAATGCACCAAAAAGCAATTCCGCCATAACAGCTATAGACTCGGCAAACGCAGCACTTAAAGATACCTTGCATTATGAGTCCCCGTACACTTAAGAGATAAGCACTACAGCGGTGCAGCCGCACTTGGGCGTGGTGTGGGATACCTTTACCCTCATAACTACCCGAAGCACTATGTCGAGCAAAACTACCTTCCCGAAGAGATGGCAAAATATAAATTTTACTGCCCGTCGGATACGGGCTTGGAACGAGAACATACTAAAAGAAATATAAAGGACAAAAAATATGATGAAGGATAAACTTGAAACACTGACCATATTACAGCTTAGAGAGCTTGCAAAGCATGAGGGACTTAAAAAATTCACCGCTTTGAATAAGCAGGATCTGGTTGCTCTTTTGGTAGAACACTATGAGGCAAAATTGGATGCCGAAGAAGAAGATGCACAAGAAGATACCGACGATGATATCCCGGCAATTATCGAAAATAATACAGATCCTACCGGAAATATACACAAAAATGAAGCATCACAATACAGTGCTAAAAGACAGCCGACCGATGATAAGATCCCGGTAGAGATGAAGGAGCTTGACTCCGGTATAATTGCTCACGGCATACTTGAGGTAATGCCCGACGGCTTCGGTTTCATAAGGTGCGAGAACTTCCTTCCCGGAGATAATGATGTCTATGTGGCACCTTCTCAAATAAAAAGATTTAAGTTAAAGACCGGAGATATAATAAGCGGTTCAAGGCGTGTCAAAGCAAGTGCGGAGAAATTCGCAGCCCTGCTCTATGTACAGACTGTCAACGGATACAGAGTGTCCGAACTTGAACATAGACCTAATTTTGAAGATCTTACGCCTATCTTTCCCAATAAGCGTATACCTCTTTCAAACTATCCGGGGACTCCCACTTCCATGCGTGTTATGGATATCATCTCACCCATAGGAAAAGGACAAAGAGGTATGATAGTTTCACCTCCCAAAGCCGGCAAGACCACGCTGCTCAAGGAAGTAGCCAAAGCGGTACTCAGAAACGAACCGAATATGAATATAATTATACTCTTAATAGACGAAAGACCTGAGGAAGTTACCGATATCAAAGAGGCGATAACTGGTGATCAGGTAGAAGTCATATATTCCACCTTTGACGAGCTTCCGGAACGTCATAAAAGGGTATCCGAGATGGTTATAGAAAGAGCCAAGAGACTGGTAGAGCACGGCAAAGACGTGATCATACTGCTTGACTCCATAACAAGGCTTGCAAGAGCATATAACCTTACCATAGCATCAAGCGGAAGGACTCTTTCCGGAGGTCTTGATACTGCCGCTCTTCACATGCCGAAAAGATTCTTCGGTGCTGCCAGAAACACCAGAGAGGGAGGAAGTCTTACGATACTTGCAACCGCTTTGGTCGACACCGGAAGCCGTATGGATGATATAGTTTATGAAGAATTCAAGGGAACCGGCAACATGGAATTGGTTCTTGACAGAAAACTTTCCGAAAAACGTATATTCCCGTCAATAGATATCCTAAAAAGCGGTACAAGAAGAGATGATCTTCTTTTAAGCAGCTCTGAACAGGAAGCTCTTAGGATAATCAAGAGATCGACCAACTCAAACAAGGCGGAAGAAAGTGTCGAAAGAGTTATCACTCTTTTTGCCGATACGGAAAACAATAAGGAGTTTGTCGATAACATTATTAAAAAACAAAATATCTAACTGTGGATAACATTAAATATCATTCCGATTTATCGGGTAGTTGGCAACGTAAACAATTGGATGGTAACGATTAAACAGAAACACTCCCTATTTCAATCATACCCGCAGTACTGTTAATAAAGTTTCGACAAATTTAGTACAGACTGCGGAACTCGCTTGCTCGCTCGCCAAAGGCGGCGAGCTGACGCTCAAACAGTCCTCGTCTGTACAATTTGTAACTCACTTTATTAACAGTACTAAGCGCTACAAAGATTGAAATAGGGAGTGTTTCTTTAATCCCAGCCCGCAAGGGGTAGCTGTATAAGAGGTTGGAGTAGATATATGTCTATTGTTTATGTTGCTAAGGGGGAGGCAGAGGTGAGGTGTTGCAGAGACTTTTATTCAAATCTTAAAAACAGTCGTTTCCATGAGGGATGTGGCATTAGACAAAAGTGTGCCTACACCTCTTCCCCTCCTCCGGTACCTTAGGCACTTAAACCGTTAAACTATCTTGCCAAGGACAATCTGAGACCGCCGGTACTTGCTTTACAGAGCCGTAAGGAGAAGGGAAAGCTTAGTATCGCTGCGAGACTTTAGTTAGAGAGCGTGTCCAAGGCAAGATATGTTTGTAACGGTTTATGTGATAAACAAATTACGATAAAGCAAAGATTACTTTTAAGTCTGTAATTTTGCTGAATTATTCGGGAAAACATGCTGTAATGGAAAGACTATTTTTAAGTTCGGAATAAAAGTCGCTCCCGCATCCCCCTCCTCTCCTCCTTAGCAACGTAAACAATTCTAAATGATCCATCACTAACAGCTTGCATTATTTATACCCGTTGTAACGGTAACGTAGCGGAAGATAAAAACACCTTATAATTCAATCTTTGTAGCGGTTAACTCTTTTGATAAAGCAAGGTACAAATTCCACAGACGAGGACTGTTCGAGTGCAGCTCGCCACGTAGTAGGCGAGCACACGAGTTCCGCAGTCTGTGTGAATTTGTCGCAGCTTTGAAAAAGAGTTGCGTGTATGATTGAATTATAAGGTGTTTTTTTATCAACGAATTTTATCAACCTAGTACCATTGTTTACGTTGCTAACTCCCCGACCGATCAGAAATTTGTTAACTGAAGTATTGATTTTTTTAATGTACTAACCTACTTTTGAGTGTGGGAAGTTTGAGTTATATATTTATTCGATCAACAAAATCACACACCGAATACAGTTTTATATTTTGACCTTCGACACCGTATATCCGGCAAAACCGGTATTTTTACAGTTCCATCTCCACCAGATTTCGTATCTTATCAAATAAAGTATTGTATTTTTCTATGTTTTCTTTTATTTCCTTGGCTTTATCGGGGTAATCACTGATAATTCCCGCAACCGGACTGTATACATATTTTTCTATTATTTTATCTTTATTAACTGTCCATATATATATTTTCTTATTAAATAAAAGCGCCTGCCATACCAAATGCTCTCTGTAAGAAAAATCCTCCACCACAAAGAAATCAACATCGGCATTGAACAGATTCCCGAAATAAAAAGGCATTATGTAGCCTATATCCATGTATTTATATCTTTTATGGATCTTTTCCACTACATCAAGATCTAGAGACATGACCTTATATCTGTCGTCTATGCCAAGCTCTCTCATCTTATCCATAAAAAGATCGACATAATTATCGGGTTCTCCACCGTGAAGCTTGATCTCTACTATAAGTTCTATTCCGAGTTCCTGTGCCTTTTTGACATAATCATCAAACGACACTATATTCCCGGTAAATCCGTTATTAGAAATCTCCATACCGACCAGATCGTCATAGAGCATATCCTTAATATCGGCATTGATCTTAGCAAGCCTGAATAAATTAAAATCATGCATAGCTATGAATTTTTGATCCTTGGTCATCATTATATCGACTTCCGCATACTTAAGTCCGGCTTCCTTTACACCTTCCAAGGCTTCCAGAGTGTTCTCAACGGCATGTTTTGTAAAACCTCTGTGTGCAACTATGGTAAGTCCTTTATTTACCCTCATAGCACTTAACTTTACTTCCTGGTATACAAAGTCTGTGGTAAAGACACTTATACTCAAAAATATAGACAAAGCTATCTTCAAATGCACATGTTTCTTCTTCTTTTGTTGCGGCACGACTTCTATCTCATCACTTTCTACCACTGTATGAATAAGTATAGTCATGGTACTTAGCTTCAGAATCGCTTCGGATATCGTATTAACGATTCTGAGTAAACTCAAAACAAAAGAATAAAGGAATATATTTTCACCACTTGGATCCAGAAACAGAGCACTGTACATTATCATCTTGTAAATAAGTGTTTTACCGATAAGCAATATTGCTATTATACAGACGATCTTGAACACATCTTTAAAACAGGATCCGAACGCCTTGGTCCTTATAAAACTTTCGAACAAACAACGTGAGAAATTTTTATGCTCCAATACAAAAATAGGAAAGGTATACATAAATCTTATATTTACATACATAATAAATACAGATAAGAAATATACAAAATATTTAAACATACCTGTTCTTAAGAATTCATCTATGAAGAAAGTCGGCATATATACCGAACTGGTCAGACTAAGAGAAAGTCCTATATATGTAAGCCTTACAGTCAGGACTATATAAGCTATAAAGAGCAAGATCTCTATGAATGCGAAACTTTTTTCGGGCTTTAAGAGCTTTCTGACCATCACTCTTACACTTACCTGACCTCTGAGTTTTGAAGGCAGGCACAAATATATTAAAATAAATACTTCGGCGCAGACTAAAAGTACTATTAAAAGTAAATATATAATAAAAACTGCCAAAGAAAAAGGGTTGATAAATAAATACAGAGCATTATCAACCCCGAAATGTGATAAATCTGCTAGGGATAAGCTCAGATAGAAAATTTCTCTTGCCAAGCTTATCCCTATAATTACCGTAAATATTTTTACTATACAACTATAAAAAACCGATGCTATATTGAGGTTTTTTACTATATACTCATTATTCTGTAAGAAGACATACAGTTTTTTCAACATGTAACATTCGTTCCTTTTTATAACATAATATAAAAACCGCCCTTAATTATCCGAACTTTTTTCGTGATCTGTGAAGCAGTCCTTATCTAGCTTCTCTTTTCCATTATACGAGCGATAGACCTTATTTTGCAGAATTTCGGCATAAGCAATGATAAGAAATGAAGCATCTTGTAGAATCTGTTTGTAATCACAACTTCCCTCTTTTGATCATATGCCTGCACTATATCATTGGCAACTTCCGCAACTTTGCCTTAGGATATGAGAGATCGTTTTTATTGATAAGATCCGTATCCGTAGGTCCCGGACAGGCGGTAAGTATGTATACGCCCTTATGTCTAAGCTCTGCAGCCATAGCAAGACTGTAATGATAAAGACCTGCCTTAGATGCCGAATAAGTTGCCATATACGGATGAGGACAAAGTGCAGCCATGGAAGAGATATTTATTATAGATCCTTTCTTTCCGTTTTCTGTCCACTTTCTCACACAATACTTTGAAAGTTCTATGGGAGATATAAGGTTGGTGTATATAAGACTTATATCGTTTTTTAATTCTATATCCTGGGCTTTATTCACATGCAGTATACCGGCACAGTTAATAAGCAAGTCCACAGATATCCCCTTCTCCTCAAGTCCGGACATAAGCTTTTTTAAGCCCTTAGCCAAGGACAGATCCGCTTTTATGACCTGACAGTCTATATTGTAACTTTCTTTAAGTTTCTCACTTATTGCATTAAGTCTTTCTTCTCTTCTGGCAACCAGCACGAGGTTATATCTTTTTTTTGCAAAAAGCCTTGCAAGATTCAGTCCTATTCCTGATGAAGCGCCTGTAATAAGAGCTACTTTGGGCTTTAAGTAATCAGGTGATTTTGGTTGAACATTCATATCTTCCATAACGCTTTTTATCCTCCTTTATGCATCCTTTTGACTATTCTAACACAAATATCCGGCTTTGTAACCACCTGTACTTTTTAATTTTTAGATAAATTTACAGTTTAGCGCAGTATGATCTTGCCTATATATTTACGTTCATTTTGCTTTCGGAGCAAACAAAACGCACCGAGAAAGATATGTACTTCCCGGTGCGATAATACTTATATTTCTAAAATCATCTTGTTGAAGGTGTAATTTATAATTCCTTTATCATATTCACAAGCTGTAAAGCATGCGCTATGCTCTTTTCCTTGATCTGAGCCAGAACTTCCGGATCGAGTCTTGCCTGGTATGATACCCCTCCTGTATAAACGAATCCCGCATATTCCATTTGTACTAGGTTTGCGGTCGCAATAAGCGGTAGTATAAAATCTTTTATCTCATGCTCGGATGCTCCGTAAGTATGATAATACTCCTCGGGTGCTCCGCTTGTTAAAGATACTACCAGTTTCTTACCCTTTAATTTGTCACCCTCACTTCCATGTGACCATCCATGTAAAAAAGTCTGTTCTAACCATCTATGAAGTATTGAAGGTGCCGAATACCAAAACATAGGGAATTGTAAAACAACAACTTCCGCTTTTTCAAGCTTAGCCTGCTCCGCTTTAGCATCGATTTTAAAATCCGGATAAAGTTTGTCCAGACAATCTATTTCCGCTTCCGTAATAAATCTTTTAACTTCCTCAAGTATAATCTTATTTGCCACTGAATCATTAAGATCTGTATGACCCGATACAACTAATACATTCTTCATATTCTCTCCTTTAATACAAAAATCCACCGGTTACAATTAATTTATAATCCAAAATACCGATTATGTAAATAGTTTTCTTTAGATAGATACCATATTTTTATATGATATCTTTTAACTGCTATCTATGCCTGTATCTTAAAGCGGCAATATTATTCGATACGCATCATAGCGAAATATAGTCTGTAAAACTGCACGATCTGATTTACAGTCTGTTTCAGTTATCTATTTTTTTGTATTTCTCTCCCAAAATACCCCTTCTTCATAACCTTGTATCCTCTTGTCAATATTTGCACTCTCAAGCCTTTTCTCAGCCCAGATACAGTATTGCTCGTTTTGTTCTATACCCACATAATGTCTACCGAGTTTTTTGGCACATACGGAGGTGGATCCGGAACCCAGAAAAGGATCGAATACTATATCTTCCTCATTAGAACTTGCCAATATAAGTTTCGCCAAAAGTTTTTCGGGCTTTTGTGTGGGATGTGCGGTATTTTCCGGCATAGACCAGTACGGTATGGATATGTCGTCCCAAAAATTGGACGGGTAGGTATTCCTGAAATTCCCCTCAGGAGTCTCTTCCCAGTCTTTAGGTTTTCCGTCCACCTTATAAGGAGCTATGACCCTTCTCCTTGACTTTACAGCTTCTACATTAAAGGTATAGTCTTTGGACATTGTGGCAAACCATATATCTTCCATACCATTTTTCCAATTGGACAAAGCACCTCTGCCTTTTTCTCTTTGCCAGGTGATCCTGTTTTGAATATGAAAATATTTTTTCAATACTCCCGCTATTACTATGCTAGACTTCCAATCACAGCAGACATATACGGATGCGGTACTTTTGAGCAGCGGAAGTATCTTTTCTATCCATTCTTTTGTATATTCTTCGTATATGATATCCGCACTTTTTTTGAATTTATTACCATGAAAATCTTTATCTATATTATAAGGAGGGTCAACTATCAACAGATCTATGAATTTTTCCGGCATAAATGACAGTATCTCAAAGGTATCACCGAGCAGGGTCTTGTCCAGGATACTTTCAACATCGGTTCGGTCATCGACTTTTATGCATCTGTCCAGATATACTTTTCCTTCTTCTACAGTTAAATCTATAGTTTTATTTAACTTAGACTTCATATAAATATCTTCCTTCCGGCATTAATATAATATTTATCACATTATCTATACCTTACGATTTATAAAGAAAAAGGCTGCTGCATTAAAAGAAAATAATACTCTGTACCGTAGTCCGATAATTGATTTGCTACTATATCATGTATATTCTTTATTTAATGCAACTGCCTTTATTTTTTATAAGTTTTATTTTGCCTTACCTTGATTAGCTACCGCATTCATCTTTGCATTAAGCTCATCTTCATTTGCAAGATAATAATGCTTTACAGCCTTGAAGTTTTCATCGAATTCATATACCAAAGGCACAGCTGTAGGAATATTAACACCCATTATCTCATCTTCGCTTAAGTTATCGAAATATTTTACCAAAGCACGAAGTGAATTACCGTGAGCTGCGATAACTATTCTTTTTCCTGCCTGCATCTGAGGCTTTATCTCACTTTCAAAGTAAGGTACCACTCTTGCTACGGTTTCCTTAAGGCTTTCAGTAAGCGGAAGTAAGTCCTTATCATCAACCTCACGATACTGATCCTGTGTACGAGGGTTTCTCTCGTCACTTTCTTCCAAAGCCGGAGGCATAACGGCATATGAACGTCTCCAGATCTTGACCTGCTCCTCACCGTACTTAGCTGCTGTCTCAGACTTATTAAGTCCTTGTAAGGCACCGTAGTGTCTTTCATTAAGCTTCCATGATTTCTTTACCGGAAGCCACTCTCTGTCTAAACCGAGAAGTACCGCATTTAATGTATGAATTGCTCTTTTTAAATAACTCGTATAGCAAAGATCAAAATCAAATCCGGCTTCTTTAAGCTGTCTTGAAGCTTCTTTAGCCTCTTCAACACCCTTTTCGCTAAGCTCCACATCAGTCCAACCAGTGAATAAATTTAATTTATTCCATTCACTTTCACCATGACGAATCAAAACCAACTTCATATTCCCAACTCCTTTGATATAGAATATAGTATTGTAACTCTTTTTATCGCAACAGTTCATGCAAGGCTTCTTTATCTTTCGAAACATCGACATTGACCGATATATTTTCATCCGGTCTCTGAGACTTCATCAAATCCCGTCCGATCTTACATATATCAACTTACTTAAACTGTCTGCTTTATAAATCAACATATTGATTATAACATAATTTATCCTTATTACATATCTGCAAATTGACTCAAACTTAACAGTTAATCTCTATCCTTTTTGTTTACCTGTCATACTTTCAACCGTCAATTTCATGACTGTGGTCCTTGATACTGCTGCCTGATTGAATTCAAAATGCACTTCATGATAATTATCTGTCATTATGGTAAGTGCCTTTATCTTTTCTTCCACATCATCGATTATCTCTATCCTGCCCCTACCCATTATACTGCTGTAGTTCATAGTGCAATATCCTCTTTCCTTATCCGAATAAAGCTCATGATCGCAGTCCATTTCAAAAGATACCCTGTTATTCTTTTCTATCAAAGAATACTTATAGCCTTCTGTAGCTCCGTGGAAATAAAGATATAAGGTCTCGTTTTCCACGCTCATACCGAAGTTGAGCGGAAGTATGTAAGGTACTTCCTCATCATTTAATCCGAGTCTGCATACATCACATTTTTTTATTATATCTATAAGCTCGTTAAATTCACTTACCAGCCTGTCTTTTCTTCTCATAGATGTCTCCTTGTAATACATTATTGATATCTGCTTATTCTAGCAAAGACATTGTTTGTTTTCAATTATTAATAAAAAAGACTTCACCGAAAAACAAATCCATATCTGTTTTAAAGCAAAGTCTTTCTATACGATCTACTTTTGGAGCAGATCTCTTATTTCTTCTAAAAGTACTACATCAGCAGGCTTTTCTACAGGTTTTTCCTCTTCCTTTGCCTCTTCTTTTCTCTTGAAAGCATTCATAGCCTTAACCATTAAGAATATACTGAAAGCTATGATCAAAAAGTTGATTATATTTTGAATAAAAGTTCCGTACATTATCGCTGATTCCGGTACATCTCCCTGCGCCTGTGTGATCACAAACTTAAGGTTTGTAAAATTAATACCGCCCATAAATATACCGAATATAGGCATAAGTATGTCATCTACCAAAGATGTAACTATCTTACCGAATGCAGCACCTATAATAACACCGACTGCCAGATCAACTACATTCCCCTTGAGGGCAAACTCCTTAAATTCCTTTAACATAAAAATCTCCTTAATTTTGGTAAGAAGATTATACCCAATAAGTGTTTATTTTGACAATATTAACTATAACTTATTTATCCTGTATACAGTATATTATTTTGTATACTTGTTACAGTTGAGGTAGATTAGATATATATATGTAATATACCAAATAAAAAACTTGCTTTCAGGCATATATTATACATTTATATTTATCAGACTTCCGCCTAAATTCATCTTCATCAAAAAACAAATTAATCTTTATGCAAAACTCTGCTTAAAAACTGTCTGGTTCTAAGTTCTTTCGGATTGTTAAGCACTTCCACGGGGACTCCCTCTTCTATTACCCTTCCATCATCTATAAACATCACTTTATTGGCAACTTCCCTTGCAAAATCAATTTCATGACTTACCACTACCATGGTAACACCGTCTTCTGCAAGTTTTTTCATAACTTTTAACACCTCTCCCACAAGCTCTGTATCAAGAGCGGAGGTGGGCTCATCAAAAAGTATGAGCTTGGGGCTTGCGGCTATGGCTCTTGCTATACCCACTCTTTGCTGCTGTCCTCCCGAAAGTTTTGATGGATAATAATCATATCTGTCCGATAGTCCCACTCTGTCCAGTGCTGACTTTGCGATCTCTATAGCCTTGGTCTTTTCTATCTTTCTTGCCACTATAAGCCCTTCTGTAACATTTTCGAGGGCGGTCTTATTTTGAAAAAGATTATAATTTTGAAATACGAAACCTATTTGCTTTCTTATCTCATACACCGCCTTTTTGGGAGGATGTTTATAGTCCGCATGTATTCCGTCAAGGTCTATACTGCCTTCGTCGGCTTTTTCCAAAAAATTAATGCACTTAAGGAGGGTGGTCTTACCGGAACCGCTGGGACCGAGTATAACTATTATATCCGACTTTTCAACATTCAAGTCTATTCCCTTAAGCACTTCATGCTTTCCGAAACTTTTATGTATATTCTTTACCTTAAGCATCTTATCTCCTTTTATGTATTTGCACTTCGATATATTTGAATATCAGTTGTACCATGGTGCAAAGGATAATATATAATATAAATATGACAGAATAAGCTTCTATATAATTATAGGCATAAGCCGCCTTTAATTTTGCAATTGCCGTTATATCCTGTACCGTCATAAGAAATGCCAATGAACTGCTTTTTAAAAGCCCTACGGTCACGTTACAGATATTCGGCAGTGCCACCACAAGAGCCTGAGGAATTATTATCCTCATATAGGTACGGAATTTGCCCAGTCCTACCGATAGTCCCGCTTCAAGCTGTCCCTTATCCACTGTAAGAAGGGCGGAACGAAATACTTCCGAAAGTATTGCGGTGGTATTTAACGAAAATACCGCATAAGCATAATATATTGCAGGGATCTTGAATATATTAAAATCAAGCTTCAGTACCTGTCTTATCAAATAATTAAGTAAGCTCGGCAATAAGCTGTAGAGCAAAAGTATTTGCAGTACCATAGGCGTAGATCTTATTATCGACACGTATCCGTTTATCAATAAGCTTACGGGACCTTTTGAGTTTATCTTTTTTACAGCCATAAGCAAAGCCAACGGGATCGAGATCATTAGACTTACAGCCGTTATTGCGAGTGTTACCGGTATACCTAAAAGCGAAGCCTTAAAAGCTTCTATCATAAATTCAGTATTCAGTTTCATATTTCTGTCTTTCTAAATTTTATCTTCGGTCGTTCTTTGTCTTGAAAGTCTCATTTCCAAATACATGAAAGTTTTTTCTATGATCACAGTCATAGCCCAATATATAAGACTCAGTGCTATGTAAGTCTCAAGGTTATACGCTCCCTGATTGTTATATATGATCAGATCGCCCTTTCCCATAAGGTCTATAAGTCCTATAGTATAGGCTAAGGCTCCCTCTTTCATAAGATTGATCAACGCATTCGTAAAGTTCGGAAGCGCAACCACTACCGCCTGAGGCAATACTATTCTTATAAATGCGTGAAAAGGTGTAAGTCCTATAGAAAGAGCCGCTTCTGTCTGTCCCTTGTCTATGGCTATGTAAGCTGTTCTGAACACTTCAGCCATAGAGGCGGCAAAAAGCAGACTGAATGTGAGTACAACAAAAAATGCCCTGTCATAGTTATTGATATCTATATTAAAGACAAGTAAAAATTTCGGCAGCCCGTAATATACCATAAATAACATAACTATAGACGGTATACATCTTATTATGTATATATATCCTTCGGCGATCTTGGCACTTACTCTTCCTTTAAGCTTACAAAAAGCAAGTATAAATCCCAGGATCCCGCCAAAAAAAACCGTAGCCAGCATAATAGCCAAAGTAACCGATAAAAACGGTAAAAGCTGCGGTATAAATTCGGGTATTTTGATAGGATTAAAAGGACGCATGTCTCTCCTTCCACTTAAGGGTTTTTAGTTAATATTCATCAGAGTCTTGACCCGGCGTATAATGACTTAATATACACTTTTTTGAATACTCAGCATCTGTGATCTTTTTCCTACTTAGATTATATACTATATAAGCAAAGTGTTACAACCCCATAATAAAACCCCGGTAAAAGACCGGGGCTTCATATCCGCAAAACCCTGTATCCTCAACCGGGGAGGGTATCTATTCTGTAATTATACTCTTCTTTCTCTTACTATATAACCGTCTTTATCTCTTGAAAGGCTCTTTGGCATCTCCCATGCAAAGTGATCGGTATGCAATACCTGATGTGCCTTGTGAGAATTCGGTGTTCCGAAGTAATTCTTGTATAGAGTCTTTATGTCCGGATTCTCATGTGAATGGCGCACTTTGGCATTCTCATCAAGGAAGTACAGATTCTTTCCTCTTACAAATGCAAGCTCTTCACCATCATGTATAGGCTGACCTCCACCGCCTACACAACCTCCGGGACATGCCATGACCTCTACGAAGTCATATCTTTTTTCACCACGCTCTATCTCTTCTATAAGTTTTCTGGTATTAGCCAGACCGTTTACTACCGCAATACGCAAATCGATGTCTTTCAAACTGAAAGTAGCTTCCGTAAGTCCCGTTTGTTGGGACTGTGCTCTTACTACTTTGAATGCATCCGGCGGACAGTTTTCTCCCATGATCGAATAGTATGCGGTTCTGAGTGCCGCTTCCATAACACCGCCTGTCGCTCCGAATATTATACCCGCTCCCGTAACATCATGGAAGAGACTGTCCGGCTGGGCATCGGAAAGTGTCTCCGGCAATATGTGAAAGGCTTTTATCATCCTTACAAGTTCTCTTGTGGTAAGTGCACAGTCCGTATCGTGTCCGGCATATTCATTAAAGAAATTCCATGTTACGCTCACCCTTCTTAGCCAGGCAAGGCATTATCGCAACAGAATATATATTCTCCGGATCCACTCCTATCTCCTTGGCAAAGTGAGTCTTCATCACCGCACCGAACATCTGCATAGGAGACTTTGCGGAGGAAAGCTGTGCGGTAAGATGAGGATAGTTACTCTTTAAGAAACGCACCCAACCCGGACAGCATGAGGTAAACATAGGCTTTTCCTTAAGTTCTCCGTTGGAAAATCTTGCTATGAACTCACCGGCTTCTTCCATTATGGTAAGATCAGCCGAAAATGCGGTATCGAACACGTAATCCACACCTATTCTTCTGAGTGCATCAAATATCTTTCCTACACCCGCTTCCCCTATTGCCATCCCCAGTTCCTCACCCCAGGCAGCTCTTACCGCCGGAGCTACTTGTACTACTACGACCTTCTTTGGATCGGCTATCGCTCTTAAGAAATCTTCCGTATCGTCTCTTTCCTTAAGTGCACCTACCGGACAGTGGGTTATACATTGTCCGCAAAGTGAACAGTCGGCATCATTTATTTTTCTTGAACCGGATACATTGATGGTAGACCTTGCTCCGGTTCCTTCAAGATTCCATATACCAAGTCCTGCTATCTTGTCACATACTTGAACACAGCGCATACATTTGATACATTTTTGAGAGTCTCTGATAAGCGGGAAGTTCTTATCCCATTCCTGTACTTCAAGACGTTCTCCGTAAGGAATATCGGTAATATTCAAATCATTTGCAAGTGTCTGAAGCGAACAGTTTCTGCTTCTTACACAGGTAGCACATTTACAGTCATGCTGTGAGAGTATCATTTGCACCGTTCTGCGTCTTGCCATCCTAAGTCTCGGAGTGTTGGTGTGTATTACCATTCCCTCTTCCACGGCATTGTTACAGCTGGTAATAAATTTATCCTTACCTTCGATTTCCACTATACATACACGACAGGCAGCTATTTCATTGATCTCTTTCAAAAAACAAAGATGCGGAATAGGTATGCCCGCACTGTAAGCAGCGTCCATTATGGAGGTTCCTTCGGGTACAGTTATATTTCGTCCGTCTATTGTTAAATTTACCATATATGCTCACGACCTCCTTTAAATATTCCAAATCCGAAGTGATCGCATCTTAAGCAGCGACCTGACTCCTGACATGCTTCTTTTTCGTTCATACAGATCTCAACACCGTCAAAGTCCTTAACTCTCTCGCAAGCCTCTCTTTCCACAAGTTCAACTCTTCCGCAGGCAAAGTGATCTTCTTTATTCGGGATAGGTATGCTTACATCGCAGGTGATCTCATGCTTATAGCCTAAAAATTCATCGATATTTGCAGCCATGACCTTGGCAGCGGCTATAGCCATTATGACAGTGGCAGGTCCCGAAGCACAGTCACCGCCGGCAAATATACCCGGAAGTCCCGTAAATCCACCGTTAGGCATGGTAAACATCTTGCCCTTTGTATAGGGATTCCCTCATCCTCATAATATTTTGTCTCAATATTTTGACCTATCGCCACTATAAGGGTCTCGCAAGGTATAAACTCCTCCGGCTCACCGCTGGGTACTACCGCAGCTCTTCCGTCCGTGATCCTTGAGATCATTTGCGGTGTTACCCATATACCCTTTATACGTCCGTCCTCTACTTCAAGTCTTGAAGGAGCTTTAAGAGTAAGCATTTCCACACCTTCCGCAAGCGCACCTTCTATTTCTGCCGGCAGAGCCGTCATATCGGCGATTCTTCTTCTGTAAACACAACTTACCTTCTTGGCACCGAGTCTTACCGCTGTTCTTACCGCATCCATTGCGACGTTACCGCCACCGATTATAGCAACATTATGACCTGTAAGATCATCATACTTTTCTACGCCTACATTTCTCAGGAATTTGACTGCGGACATAACTCCCCTGGCATTCTCACCTTCAAGACCCAACTTTTTATCTGTGGATGCTCCTATAGTTATAAGGATAGCATCATATTCTTTCTTAAGATCCGGAAGCAAAAGATCTACACCGAGCTTAAGACCGTGCTTTACCTCTACACCGGTAGCAATTATCGCATCGGTATCCTCTTCCAGTCTGTCTTTCGGCAAACGATAATTGGGGATACCGTATCTTAACATACCGCCGAGCTTCGGAAGCATCTCATATACAGTTGTCTGATGTCCCATAAGCTGCAAATAATATGCTGCAGAAAGCCCTGAAGGTCCTCCACCGATCACGGCAACTTTTTTACCGGTCGAAGGTCCGCACTTTGGAGGCGGCACCTTGCCTGCCATATCTGCCGCAACCCTCTTGATACCCCTGATATTTACAGCATCGTCGACCATATTTCTTCTACATTTCGCTTCACACGGATGCTCGCAAATAAATCCGCAGGTCGTAGGGAACGGATTGTCTTTTCTTATAAGTCTTACCGCATCCGCATAACGACCCTCTCTTACGAGTGCCAGATAACCCGGTACGTCCACATGTGCCGGACACAGTGCAACACAGGGGACCGGCTGTCTTGTCATACAATTACAACGTCCGTTTCTTATGTGCTCTTCAAAGTCGTCACGACAGGTAGTTACCGTCTTGTAAACCATATTTGCCGCTTCATAGCCGATAGCGCAATCTGCGGTCTCGGATATCGACTTGGCAGTTTCTTCAATGAGGTCTATCATTTTTATATCTGCCTTTCCGTTAAGCACGTCTGTCATCATGTGCTTAAGGTTCAAAAGCCCCACACGACAGGGAACACATTTTCCGCAAGTCTGAGAATGGCACATCTCTATAAAGGCTCTTGTGATGTCAACAGGACAAAGTCCGGGCGGGCTTGCCTCTATTCTTTATCCAGAGTCCTGTACAGATCCTCGATAACAAGTGTGGCTCTATCAGGTGTAAATATTTCCAAACGGCTCATTTTACTACCTCCTCTGCTTTCACTAAGTGTATTATTAACATATCACCCCGGTAATATCCGCTGCTTATGAATAATTATACATTTTAAGTATATGATAATAAGCTTTGTCGATATCAACAGGGTAATACATGAGTTTATACAATTTGTAATATTCCCGAAAAAAATATAAAAAAATAACTATTACTAAAACGGTATATTGTATACCAATAAGTGCATTCTATAAAATACTTAAGTAAAAAAATCAACAATAGTTAAAAAAAACAAACGTAATTTTATTGAAAAATTCTTATAAAAATCGATAACTATTATTAATTATTATTAATTATACCTTGTAAATCAATTATATATATGATATATTTTTTTACAATAAAAAAATATGCATTAATTACAAGGTGTCTTGACTTCAGCTTGCATTTTTTTGATGAAAAAAAGTATTCCGTCTTTATACAGAAACAGACTTTTTCTCATGAATCATATACCTTTTTATTATGTAACTATCTGTAATATTTATCATAATACATAGGTAGCCGGTTAGTCAAAGCTAACATATGTATTTATTATATAAATTTATTATTGGTCTTTTTATATATTAAATACCGTAAATGTATATGCAAATAAATAAAACGATCGGCAAGTCGAACAAACTCTGTAGTTGTTGAATTATTTTCAAAAAAATGTAAACTTAAGTTAAAGATCTATGTAAAAATATAGGAGGTACTATGAAAAAACGTATATTATCATTAGCTTTAGCTCTTTTGATGGGATTATCACTGAGTGCATGTACGAGCAAGGATGCCGAATCTTCCGTTGCTTCGGATACACAAAGCAGTGAACAAACAGAGGCAGCGACTCAGAGCTTAGAGACCCCGGAAAGTTCGGTTGATGAGGCTGCGACTTCTACAGGAGTAACCGTTAAACTAGGAGGACTTAAAGGTCCTACGACTATAGGACTTGTCAAGCTTCTTGATGATGCCGCTCAAAATAAAACCGCAAATTCTTATGATTTTACCATGAGCACCATGCCCGATGAGATAGTTCCCAAACTCTTAAGCGGAGAACTTGATATAATAGCCGCTCCGGTAAACTTAGGTTCCGTTCTTTACAATAAATCAAACGGCAAGGTGAGGATGCTTGCTATCAATACTCTGGGAGTATTATATGTGGGAGAAAAGGGAAGTGAGGATATCAAGAGCATAGCAGACCTTAAGGGCAAGACCATATATGCGACCGGTAAAGGTGCAACTCCCGAATATGTGCTCACCAAGCTTCTCAGTGCCAACGATATGGACATAAGCAAGGACGTAACTGTAGAGTGGATGAGTGAACCTACCGAAGTACTTGCTGCGGTAAAAAATGCGGACTCTGCCGTAGCTTTACTCCCTCAGCCGTTTATGACAGCTGCACAGGCTCAGGTAGAAGGTTTCAATAGTGTTCTTGATCTTAGTGCAGAGTGGGATAAGCTTGATGGTGCGGGAAGACTTGTGACCGCAGGATTTTTCACCACCGAAGATTATCTGGAGAAAAACAAAGAGGCTGTCGATGCCTTCCTGGAAGATTATAAGGCTTCTTCCACATGGATCAATGATGAGAAAAATGCCGAAGAGGCAGCTAAGCTTATCGAGGCTCAGGATATAGTAAAAGCCCCTATAGCACAAAAAGCCATACCTTTCTGTAATATCACGGATATAGTCGGTGAAGAGATGAAGACCGCTACCGAAGGCTATCTTACAGTACTTAAGGAATTCGACCCGGCAGCAATAGGCGGCGAATTACCCGGAGAGAATTTCTATTATGTTCAGCCCGCAGACCAATAAAAAGAGGATGATTAATTTTGCAGCAGTGCTTTTAGCACTGCTGTTTTGGCAAATACTGGCTTATGCTATAGACGAAGAACTTATAGTTCCGTCGGCATTTAAGGTATCAGAAAGATGTATAGCTTTGCTGAGAGAAAAAAGTTTTGTTTCGACCGTATTATTCTCTGTAACAAGGATATTTGCCGGAACTTTTATAGGCGGTACGGCAGGGGTGATGCTCGGGATCTTGTCCGGTAGATTTGAAACGCTAAGAGTCCTGCTTAACCCTTACTTTGTTGTAACAAAGACCGTCCCCGTGGCTTCATTTATTATTATTTTACTTGTTTGGCTATCATCAAGGGAGCTTTCGGCATGCATTTCCGGAATTATAGTTTTTCCCATCATTTATTCCAATACCCTTACAGGTTTTAGACAAACGGATAAAAAACTTCTGGAAATGGCAAAAACATTTAAGCTAAATACTGCAAAAAAACTAAAGTTCATCTATCTTCCGGCACTGTACCCTTATCTGATATCATCTTTTACAACAGCATGCGGTACTGCCTGGAAAGCAGGTATAGCTGCAGAGATCCTGTCACTGCCGGACGGTTCTATAGGCAATAAATTATACAAATCAAAGATATACTTTGAAACGGCAGACATGTTCGCCTGGACTATAGTTATAGTCTGCCTGAGTTTCGTATTTGAAAAAATTATCATAACAGCTATAAAAGCAGTCTATAGGCTGGTCAAGAAAGATATGTAGATATATACGACAAAAGACTTGACTATCTGTACCAAGTTTCGGATCGATGTTTATATATGGAGTTAAGAAATGTTAAAACAAGTTATAAAAGTAGAAAATATTTGCAAAAGCTACAACGGCAAGCATGTACTGAAAGACTTTTCCTGTGAATTCAACATAGGTGAGACTACAGTTATCTCGGGTAAGTCCGGGAGCGGCAAAAGCACCCTGCTTAATGTTATACTGGGGCTTGTACAAGCTGATCTCGGTAGTATTGAAGGTATGCCCGACAGGGTCGGTACCGTGTTTCAGGAGGACAGGCTCTGTGAGGATTTCACTGCGAAAACCGCTATCAAGATGGTGATGGATAAAGTCTCCCTTGAAAGATCCGGTTTTTCAGATGTGGATGACTATATAGCAGACCTTTTGGAAAGGCTTGAACTTAAGGGCTTTTCCGAAAAAAGAATCTCAGATCTTAGCGGTGGCGAAAAACGAAGGGTCGCTGTCGCCCGTATGATAGCTTATTTTCCCAAAGTCTATGTACTTGATGAGGCATTAAAAGGTCTGGACAGACATACCAAACATACTGTCATGGACGTGCTTAAAGAAGAAACCGAAGGCAAAACAGTTATAGCCGTTACCCATGATAGGGATGAACTTAAGTTTTGGAACGGCAAGGTCATAGAGGTAAATAAGTACAACGGATAATGTCCTATTGACTATTCAAAAGCTACTTTGACCTTCACTTACTTAGCGTCTGCATAATAAGACCCGGATCCAAGATCACGGGTCCGAGGAATATATGATTTCAGTATCATGATATGTAATACACTGATTTTTTATCATTTCTTTCAAGATGTATATATGACAAATAATAATAAAACCGATTTTATCAGCACTGATATATACCCCCCTTACCGGATGACCTGTAAGGGGTAAGTAGTATCACAGATAAGAGCGGTTTTATTATTATTACAGCTTATAGACTGACCTTTGCCCAGTTAGTGTACACTCTTTCTTTGAAGCCTTCCTTATCTTTTATCTTCGGCAAATTAAGTACAGCATTATGATCTTCTTTTTTGCTCACCTGCAAATATCCTCTCTTTAGATCATCTCTCGAAAGCTTATATTCCTTTATATCATCTTCAAAAAGTTCCGGATAGAACATATAGCAGGCAGCGGTAACATCCCAGTTGTAAAAACCGTGTATACCGTATACATCTTCATTGTAATCAAACCAATATGCGGTCTTATCAAGTATATAGTTTCCTATATCTCCTGACTGTTTAAGCCTCTGTCTGTACTCCTTAAGCTCAAAAAGCACACTAAGACAATTATTTCCGCTTAAAATATTCACCTTTTGCATATTGGTAAGCACTTCATAAGAGGAATTATAGTCTACGGAAAAGTTGAGCTCATCCATTTTCTTCTTTTCAAATATCAGATCTTCGGTGATCCCGCCCATTAAATATATAGCCTTTACATTCTTATAAAAATCCTTATCATACTTGTAAGCACCTGCTATATTCGTAAGTGAACCGGTAGCAAGTATCTCAAGCTCTCCCTTGTAAAGCCTTGCCATATCGGCTATATACCTTGAAGCCTCGGAATCATGATCAAGTGGAGTTATACCTCCTTTATACACCTTGATATCCGTTCTTGACAGCTCTTTTACGAACTCAATGGTATTCTCATATACTCTTTCGGTCTCATTGTTGCCGAAACAATTGGTAACTCCAAGCAGGTCTGCCTCCTCACAGCCCAACAAGAAAAGTAAACTTAGTCCGTCATCTACATCACAACCTTCTATACCTATAGTGTTGTCACAATCGTATATCATCTTTCTTTTCATACTCATACCTCCGAAGAATTTAATTATATGTTGTTATCCTTACAAGTACAATATTATTAAAATCCAAAAATAAACTGTATACCGTATCGATCGCATATAGACAGTGTAATTTCCAAAACATAGTATCTATGAAAAAAGACATTCACATCCCTTGCGGTTAAATAGTCATGTGAATGTCTGACTTGATTTTTAAAATAAACACGATCTGTCATGATTTCTTGATATATTCTTAACAGCTTTAATATCATCTTGTCGGATATACTTTCTTACAAAAGCACCGGTTCAAATACTTCCTCATTGACTTTGATGTCCACACCATCACCCGGCTTTATATCAAGACTTGTAAACTCTTTATAAGGCAGCCTTACAAGGTATTCCTTATCCTTTTCCAGCACCAAAGTTACAAACTCTCCACCGTAGACAGCCTCTTTTATAAGATATCCCTTATCTGTCCCTGCACTTACCGAGAGCCCTCCGGGTCTTAACATCAGAGAGTATTTACCGTCGGCTTTATCGGTATCGAAACTTATGATTTCGCTTGTAAACTTTTTGTTTCTTACCTCTCCTTCAAAATAGTTAAGTTCTCCCATAAATTCCGCCACTTCCCTACTTCCCGGTCTTGCAAAAATATCTAAAGGAGTGCCGTATTGCAGTATGTGACCCTCTTTCATCAAAGCAATCTTATCGGAAAACTTCATAGCCTCTTCCTTATCATGGGTGATCATGATAGTGGTAATTTTATTCTCCTTGTGCAGTCTTTTTACAAGGTTTCCCATATCTTTTCTTAAACTCTCATCAAGCCCCGAAAAAGGCTCATCCAGTAAAAGTAACTCGGGATCGGCACCAAGTGCCCTTGCAAGGGCTATTCTTTGCATCTGACCTCCGGAAAGCTGTGATATCTTTCTTTTTTCAAAGCCCGAAAGCCTGACCTGCTCAAGTAAGATCTTGACCCTTTCTTCTATATACTTTTTATCTTTTTTTTGCAATTTCATAGAGAATGCAATATTTTGCTCAACATTCATGTGCGGAAAAAGTCTAAGATCCTGAAACACTATTACCGTCTTTCTTTTCTCAGGGCTTAAAGAGCTTATATCTTTTTCATCTATACTGATGCTGCCCGAGCTTACATCCAAAAGTCCCGCTATACTTTTTATCAGAGTGGTCTTTCCGCAACCGCTGTTACCCAGTACAGACACGAACTCTCCGCTCTCGATATCAAGATCTATATCCTTTAATATATGATTATCGGAAAGGCTGACATTCAAGCCTCTTATACTTAAACTCATAATTTATCATTCCAATCAATTAAAATATTCTACCTTATTTCCTTTGCTTACAGCCTTTGCCAAAGCCTCAAATATAAAAAATACGATAACGGTGATCCCCAAAATATAACCGCATATATACTTGCAAAATTCCTCTCTCCGCTTTGCATGTAAGGTACCATGACCACCGAGAAGGTCTTTATATTGCCCCCTCCTATAATAAGTGTAAGGAAATATTGGCTTATGGAAATAATATACGACATGGTAAATGCCGAAAGGACCGTAGGAAGCAGATTCGGCAGGGTAATACTGAAAAAAGCACATACAGGTCTTGCCCCAAGCACCCTTGCCTGCTCTTCAAGTCCCTTGCCCAGCGCTCCGGTCCCCTCTTCCAAAAGCTTATTGGCATAGGGCAGTGAGTATATTGTATGACAGAGGATAACTCCTGTCAGTGTCCCTCCAAGTCCCATACGCAAAAGCAAGATCTGGACTCCCATTCCGAATACCGTAGTAGGCACCAAAAAAGGAGCAAGAGTGACAAATGACATAAAAGCCTTGCCCTTAAACTCAAAAAAGCACATGGCTCTTGCACTTAGTATCGCAATAATTACACAGATCAAAGACACTACAGTCGATATCAATATACTTACCGCAAATGTCCTTGAGAGGTCATCACTTTTTATCACAATGCTGTTAAATGCTCTCAGAGACAAATTTTTGGGAAATATATCTGGCCAGACATACCTTTCCGTAAAACTCCATACGAAAAGTGTCAGTATCGGAAATATTATTACAAATGCAAAAAGATATATTATCATTTTTTCTGCAAAGTTTTTACTCATATTATTTCTTCTCCTTAGCAGTTTTTTTAAGCAATATAAAATATATGATCGCCGCAAGCATCGAAATGACTATAAGTATCCCGTTATACGCCATAGCATAGGGTCTTAACCTAAGGTCCGGCTTTTGAAATTCTATATAAGCCATTATCGGCAACGCTTTGGGAACGGTAGCCCCCATTAAAAGCGGAAGCTCATAAGCCCCCAAAGAATATGCAAATATTATCAAGAATGCACTTATAATGGTGTTGTAACAAAGCGGCAAAGTTATCTTAAAAAAAGACTGCACCTTGCTTGCACCTAGATTGACCGCAGCTTCACCGAGTTTGCTGCTTACAGCAGACATTAAACTTATTATAAAATAGATAACGAACGGAACTTCTTTCCAAAGATATGCCAGTATCACTCCGATACCTGCCTTATCAAAAATTATAAGTGGAAACTCACTCTGTTCTTTTATAGATCCGAATTGATAAAGCAGCCTTGCAAGCAGACCGTTTTGTGAAATGATATTTACGAGCATAAGTGCCACTATTACGTGAGGTACCAATATAGGTATCTTTGTTATATTAAGCATAAGTCCCTTATCTTTTCCTGTATACACCATGCAAAAACAGATCGATATACCCAGAATCACGGAAATACACGAGGATACAAAGGCTATTTTCAAGCTGTAAAAAACAGAGTCTATCGTATCCTTTCTCATTAATATCTCAGCGTAGTATTTGAAAGTAGGCTTATACAAATTAAAAACCGGAACCACACCAAAGCTTTGTGTGATCCCGATTCCTATGCCTACTAAAAATATTATCCCCACAAATATTTGCGGTAATAATAATAAATAGGGCTTTATATATTTCATACTATTTTCCCACTACTTCTTCAGCCCAGATTTCTTCTATTATAGGAACCAGACCTGCAGGCATTTCCGGAAGTCTCTTTGATAAAAGCTCATCCTGAGTTATAACACCCTTACCTATATCAACATTATCAAATGTCTTCTTTTGCTCAGCATCCAATTTGTTGTAATCTACTACAGGTATTGTACGAAGTGTCTTATATCTTTCAGCCTGTACCTCAGGAGACATCATCTCATTGATAGCAACCTGTGCAGCCGCAACATTACCTGAGTTGCCGGCTATAGCTATATAGTTGGTATTTCCTATAGTACCCTTATCAAACTGAAAACTTCTTGTTGTTTCACTGAAGGTACCGTCTTCTATATTGGCAGCAACTCCGAATGCCGCATAAGACATACCCATAACCAGCTCACCGTCCACATACATATTCTTCATGGTAGGCTCCTTGTCCGGGAAGGTCTTGCCTTCATTCCAAAGGTAAGGATTAAGCTCTCTTAAGTATTCCAATGCAGGTTCTATAGCCTCTTTTACCTTTTCCTTATCTTCAGGCATATTCGCAAACTGCTCATAACCTACGATATCATAAATAATATTTCTTACAAATGCTGAACCCGTAAAGTCCGGAAGTGCCGGATAAGTCACCTTACCCTTATACTTTTTAGCAAACTCTAAAAGTTCTTCCGTGTTTTTCGGGGTTTCAGGAGTTATGGCACTGTCATTGTACATAACAAGCTGTGCCTTTCCGTAAGGTGCTTCATAGCCTTCCACAGGGAACCCGAAGTCATACTTCACTTCCTTTTCATCGGCATCGATGTATTTTTCAAAATTAGGAAGTCTCGAGGTGAACGGTCCGTATAGGAAATTATTCTCCTTCGCAGTCTTAAAGTTCTCTCCGTTTATCCAGATCATATCCACATCGCCTTCTTTTACTCCGGCAGCATACTCACCTGAAAGCTGGCTCAATACATCTTCTACGTTCATTGCAACTCTTTTAAGCTTGATATCATACTTTTCTTTAAGTCTGTCGGCATAATATCCGTCTATCCAGGTATTTAACTTATCATCTCCGCCCCACATATAGAATGTAAGCTCGGTACCCCTTGCCGCCTCTACAAGAGCTTCAAATCAGCGTTCTCAGCAGTACTTTCAGCCGCAACCGAGCTATCTTCAGCAGCCGCCGTTGAAGCTTCCGAACCTGCCTCTGTCTGAGCACCGGACTCGCTCTTGGACGCACAGCCGATAGCACTGAGTGAAAGGGCTGCAAGCATAATACTTAATAAAATTCTTTTTTTCACAATAACCTCCTGTGTATATCATTTTTTAACAAAAAATATATCATTACTTAATTTATCATAAAATATCTGTTTTGTATAGGTATATTGCTGTTTATTCGACATCAACATATATACCTTTTGAATTAAGGGGTATTGTAGGAGAGTTAGCAGCATAAACAATTTTATTGGTTTATGGTCATAGTTAATAAAATCATATGATAAAAAAACTTATAATTCAATCATACACGCAACCCTTTCTCAAAGCTTCGACAAATTCACACAGACTGCGGAACTCGCTTGCTCGCTCGCAGAATGCGGCGAGCTTACGCTCAGACAGTCCTCATCTGTGGAATTTGTACCTCGCTTTTTCAAAAGGGTTAACCGCTACAAAGATTGAATTATAAGTTTTTTTTATCTTCCGCTATGTTACCGTTACAATGAGTATAAATAGTACAAGCTACGCCCTCACCTTTCTTATCCCTTCTTGATACCGGCAATTATTTCAGATTTGAATAAACGTCACCGCTTCTACCTCCCCACTCCCCGCCTTGGCAACATAGACAATAGACATTTATCTATCCCAAATTCTTTATACAGATATTTCTTGCGTGGTGGCGATTAAAGAAACACTCCCTATTTCAATCTTGTAGCGTTTAATACTGTTTAATAAAGTGAGTTACAAATTGTACAGACGAGGACTGTTCGAGTGCAGCTCGCCACGGAGTAGGCGAGCACACGAGTTCCGCAGTCTGTACTAAATTTGTCGAAACTTTATTAACAGTATTGCGAGTATGATTGAAATAGGGAGTGTTTCTGTTAATTATTTGTGTAATTATTTCTGTTTATCATTACTATTGTTTATGTGATAGATAAACCACCATTTTATGATAGGATAAATTTATCACTCAAGCTATCATGGTTAGCCGCATACAGCTTCATAATATCCGAGATATCCATATCCTTTCTTTCTTCCTTCAATATGGTAAGTATCTTACCGCCCGACATAACAAGAGTCTTATTGCCGTATTCCAGCGCATTTTGTATGTTGTGTGTGATCATTAGAGTTGTTATCTTGTTACTCTCAACTATCTCCTTGGTTATCTTCATGATCTGCTCACTGGTTTTTGGATCCAGTGCAGCCGTATGCTCATCAAGTAACAGAAGTTCCGGCACTTCCAAAGTTGCCATAAGAAGTGTAAGTGCCTGTCTTTGACCTCCACTAAGAAGTCCCACCTCACTTTTCAGTCTATGCTCAAGACCCAGATTAAGTCCCGCACAGGCAGACTTAAAAAACTGCCTGTCGGATTTCCTTACTCCAAGTCCGAATCTCAGCTTTTTACCTCTGCTGTAGGCAAGTCCCAGATTTTCTTCTATGGTCATGTGCGGAGCTGTACCCTTTAGAGGATCCTGATAGAGCCTTCCTATAAATCTCGCCCTCCTATACTCCTTCATATAGCTTATATCCACACCGTTATTTATTATACTGCCGCTTTCTATTTCTATATTGCCCGCTATGGCATTAAGCAGGGTACTTTTACCCGCTCCGTTACTTCCTATAACGGTTACGAAGTCTCCGTCTTCAAGCTCAAGATCTATACCGTCCAAAGCGACCTTTTCATTGTTTGTTCCTTTATTAAATACTACCCTCAGGTCTTTTATACTAAGCACGTTTCTTAAACCTCCTCAGAGATGTTTGGCAACCGGTATAGACAATGCGAGTATTACTATCATCGCACTGAAAAGTTTCAGACTGTCTGCCGGAAGTCCAAGCTGAAAAGCCACGGTGATTATAAATCTGTATACTATTGCACCGACAACCACGGCAATAAGATGGCTTAACATCCCCCTGTGAGGCAGTATGGTCTCTCCTACGATTATACTTGCAAGCCCGAGTACCAGCATACCTACTCCGTAGCCCGTGGTACCTCCGGAGCTGTACTGTGTAAATATAGCTCCGGATAAGGCAACCAACAGGTTACATATGCTAAAACCGAGTATCTTCATAACGTCGGTATTGATACTTGAACTTCTTACCATAGCCTCATTATCTCCTGTAGCTCTGAGAGAAAGTCCGAGTTGTGTCTTTAGGCAATAATACATCACCACTACTATGATCGTAACCAAAACAGCCAGAAACAAAAGTTTACCCATGTCATAACCCGCTATGAAAACCTTGTTTTCAAAAGGGGTAAATATAGTCCTGTCTCCATAGAAATATATACTGGGCTTTCCTCCCATGATCATAAGGTTTATAGAATAAAGCCCTGTCATGGTAAGTATTCCTGCCAAAATAGCGTGTATTTTAAGTTTGGTATGTAAAATTCCGGTAACTATACCCGCTATCCCACCTGCCAGGACTCCGAAAACTATACCGAGTACAGGGTTTTGTGCCTTAGACCATACTGCGGTATAGGCAAGTCCGGTAACAAAACTTCCGTCCACAGTAAGGTCGGGTAGATCCAAAATTCTAAATACCACAAAAAGCCCCAATGATAAAATGGCAAATATTAATCCGAGCTCTATACTGCCCAGAAATGTAGATAAAGCCATATATTCTCCCTCTAACTATTTTTTATTCTTGATTTCCACAAATTTTTCATCTGAAAGTATACTTTCAGGAATCTCAACACCTATAGCCTTTGCCGTATCGGTATTGATATAAGTATAAAGATCATCCTTGAATACCTTTACAGGCATTTCTTCAACTTTCTTGCCCCTAAGTACCTGATCTACCATACGAGCTGTTTCCTTACCGAGATCAGTATAATCTATTCCTACGGTTGCAAAACCTCCGTCCATTACCATGGAGTCCGCACCTACATATAAAGGCTTCTTTGCATCATTTGCCACTTTTACAAGTACAGGCATTGACTCGGCAACAGTATTATCATTTGCCACGAAGAAAATATCCACCTTATCAACTAATGAAGATGCCGCACTTTGCAGATCCACACTGCCGGAGATACTTGCCTCTTCCACAGTGAGTCCGTGAGCACTTGCGTACTCTTTTTAATGCCGCAAGGTTACTTACCGAATTATCCTCGCCCGGATTGTAGATATATCCTACAGTCTTGGCATCCTTGCTGATAGTCATGGCAAGATCCATGATCTTATCAACATTTACCGCATCGGTAGTTCCTGTCATACCCTTATCTATAGTATTCAAGTCTGCTACCACTCCGGCTTCCACAGGATTGGTCACTGCTGAAAAGATGACCGGTGTGTTTGCGGTAAGTGACATAGCCGCCTGTGCTACCGGTGTGGTGATGGCAACCACTACATCCTGCTTATCAGCCTCAAAGCTTTGTACTATAGTAGGAAGATTAGCCATATCTCCCTGTGCATTCTTATAGTTTACGATAACATTTTCCCCGTCTTTATAACCAAGCTCCACAAGCTCCTTGGAAAATGCATCATAGATTATATTGAGTGAAGTATGATCTACAAGTTGTATAACTCCTATCTTAGGCAGGTTCGCATCTGCACTTTTACTGCCTTCACTGCTCTGCTCTACACTGTTTTCAACACTTGAAGCACTTGAATCAGCTTCTTTTGCGGCGGTTGACTCCGTACTTGACGGAACACAGGCACTGAGTAATGCCATCAATGCAAATGTCGATAAAGTTGTAAGTAAAGTTTTTTTCATAATATTTCTCCTTCCTCTTGCCGACAAATAAAAGACGCTGTAATACATCGTATCTCAAGATGAAGATGCATCACAGTTTCCTTAAAAAGGTGTATATAAAGCGATAAACGCATTTAGATAAATATTCTTATGCGTATCGTTTTATCATTCTTATACTTTCATATCGTCGGTTCTTTTGAAAAAAATATGCTGATATTTATTGCCTATAATCACTATATGGGTTATAGTTATAGATGATAAATATTATATTGATCCGATAAATAAAAGCTTATATTATCTTATCAAGTAGCAAAAGTATAGCATATTAGTTCTTATTTTATCAAGCAAGAAAGATGAGTATATGAGATGTTAGACAGACTTCTACACAGTAATTCAAAGTTAATAACCACGATTACGGAATATGTAATAATAACTTTAAGTATTCTTTTTATGGCAGTCGGAACCTGTGTTTTCAAGTTTCCGAATAATTTTTCTTTCGGCGGGATCACCGGTTATGCGACAGTTGTCAGCCGGCTTACCAATCTATCCAATTCCACTTTTATCAACATAGCCAATATCGTACTTTTGGTACTTGGTTTTGTCACCATAGGAAAAAAGTTCGGAATAAAGACCGTATATGCAAGTCTTCTCTTATCGGCAAGTATCAGTTTGTTTGAAAAATATTTTCCTGTTACACATCCACTTACGGATGAACCTCTACTTGAGCTTATATTTGCGATCATCATACCCGGTATAGCTTCCGCAATACTTTTTAATATAGGTGCTTCAAGCGGAGGCACTGATATAGTTGCCATGATAATCAAAAAGTATACTTCGCTTAATATAGGAGCAATGCTTTTTCTTGCGGACTTTATAGCGATACTTATATCTTTCTTCATATTCAGTCCCAAGACCGCTTTACTTTCATTTCTGGGACTCAGCTGTAAGTCTATTATAATAGACAGCTTTATAGAAAGTTTTAACACATGTAAATGTTTTACCATCATTTGTGAAAACCCGGAAATAATATGCGACTACATAATCAATAATTTACACCGCTCCGCCACTACCTACGAGGCACAGGGAGCATTTGCACACAGAAATAAAACCATAATACTTTCAACCATGAAAAGGATGGAGGCGTTAAAACTTAGAAACTTTGTTAAAAAAACCGAACCCCATGCTTTATCATCATAACTTCTTCAAGTGAGATAATCGGCAAGGGATTCTTGACCAATTAATATCTTTATACCGTGATAATATCCGTATAAGAAGCACAAAGCGTTGCCCCGGATTTTATGATAAGATATTTATCACGGTATATTTACAGTAATTATTGTTATTGGAATGTCAAAAAAATCACTTACAAGGAGGACAAGATGATATACAATTTTGATGAAATTATAGAAAGACGAGGCACCGATTGCATAAAATACGATTTTGCTAAAGAAAAAGGCAAAAGCGACGATCTTTTACCCATGTGGGTAGCAGATATGGATTTTAAGACAGCACCTGAGATAAGTGAGGCTTTGCAAAAGATAATAAACCACGGAATATACGGATATACCGACGCTAAGCCCGATTATTTTAAAGCGATAGATAATTGGTTTAAGACCAGACATCAATACGAGCTTTGCGAAGAGGCTATAGTAAGCGTACCAAGCATAGTTTATGCCATAGCCGCAGCCATACAGTCTTTTACCTGTGAGGGTGAGGCTGTTATAATACAGACTCCGGTCTATTATCCTTTCTATGATACGATACTTAAGAACAAAAGAAAGATCGTAGAAAATCCTCTGTATATCGAGAACGGCAAATACCGTATTGATTTTGAAGATTTTGAGCAAAAGATAGTGTCAGAGAATGTTAAAATGTTTATACTTTGCAGTCCTCACAACCCGGTCTCAAGAGTTTGGAGCAAGGAAGAACTTATAAAACTCGGTGATATTTGTTTAAAGCATAATGTTTTGGTATTCAGTGATGAAATACACTGCGACTTTGTATACGGCAACAACAAACATCATGTTTTTGCATCTTTAAGTAAGGAATTTGAAGATAATACCGTACTTGCGACCTCCGCAAGTAAAAGTTTCAGCCTTGCCGGACTTCATAACTGCAATATTTTCGTGAAAAATAAAAACTTAAGAGACTTATATAAGGGGACTATAGACAGAGCAGGCTATTCACATCCCAACATGATGGGCTTAGCCGCAACCAAGGCGGCATACGAAAAAGGAACAGCATGGTTTGACGATCTTTTGTTTTATCTTGGTGAAAATATCAACTATATGAGAGAGTTTATTAATGAGCATATGCCAAGGATTCGTATGATAGAGCCTGAGGGTACTTATCTTATCTGGGTCGACATGAGAGATCTTGGACTAAATGATGCACAAAGAGATGAATTTATAGAAGGGAAGGCTAAATTATGGCTTAATAAGGGCAGTATTTTCGGCAAAGCCGGCAGCGGTTTTGAAAGATTTAATATAGCCTGCCCCAAAGCAACATTAAAAGAAGCTATGGAAAGATTGAAAAAAGCTTACGATGAGCTTGGATATTAAAGTCTTTGAGCTTTAATACTGTCAAGCATAAATGATTATGTCTCGAAATAATTAATTTATAAGCCCCAAAACAAGGGGCTTTTTTTATGCACTTTCTAAATCTTCTTCAATTCTGTGTGGCTGTGAGTGTGCAAATTTATTGAATGCACTTCTCCTCCAAGGGTGATTCATAGCTGGAATGTAAGTCTTTTTGGGTTTTGGTGGTTTATAATCAGCATCCAAGTCCTTAGATTTATGCTCATGAGTCGGTATCTCCTCCAGTGCATAAATATCTTTGTCATTAACACACGCAAACATAGACCTATCTAATGCCTTGATAAGCATAACTTTGGTACCCTTTCGATAATGGATCTGCACTCCTTTATAATCTATCATCTTATAAAACTTTTTCTCGAATTGAATTGCATGTCCGCAGTCAACAGTTCTCTCAGTCAAAACTGCCAGAGTAAGGTTTATTTTTTCTTTAGACGGTTGCATTTCAAAGACAGATTTGATACCATAAAGTGGAAGTGCGAACTTCTCATTGAATTCTTTTATGTAGGAGTGAAGGAATTCATTGGCTTTATTGATATCGGTTACGCCTGCGAGCCTCAGCTCAATAGGCAGGCGTGACTGTAAAGTCTGATTTAATCGTTCTATGCGTCCTTTGGCTTGCGGTATACTGCTTGATTCAAGCTCTATTCCAAGCTGTTTGCAGGCATAAGCGAACTGTGTATAGGTGTCTTTGTCATCAGACAAGACATCTTTTTTCTTGTAAGTAAATACAGATCGTTTATCAGTAAGAAACTTATAAGGTATACCATAATCAGTAAGGATCTGCTCAAGTACATGGTAGTAACCGTTGAGCGTCTCTTGAGTATCGAACCAAGCACCTGTGACAATACCGGAGGCATCATCAATAGCCAAATGCAGATGCCATACCTGCCCATGTACCCACTCATAAGGTGTCGCATCCATTTGCTGTAATTCGCCAAAATAAGCACACCTGGGACGACGGCTGTGAGCATTATCAACTGACACCAGGTTGACCTGTATAGATGATAGTTCTTTTTTTGTCTTTGCCGCTTTCTTTTGTTCTTTGAGCTTTTGCTTAATTCGTCTACGCTTTGCTTTGGTAGCTTTGGGAGAGAGGATGTATTCAGACTCCAAAATACTCATGACAGAAGAAGCAGAAATGCTTATATCTTCATTCTTTTTGAGAAGCTCTGTATAGTGTTCAAAGTTTGCCTCAAAGTATTTATTTCTGTATAGGTCTATGACTTTTTGGCGAATCTCTATAGAGATTGTGGTAGCCGGTTTTTTACCTCTATTGCCATGAATAAAAAAATCCTTGCCACTTCTGCTATATCCCTGTAGCATACGATTTATATGTCTCTTGGTACAACCCAGAATAAGAGCTGCTCTGTCCTTGTTAGCAGTTTCCGGGTGGTCTGCTAGGCTTTTGATGACCTCATACTTCTTTTGTTCATTCATTGATAAAACTACCTTTCTGATAAGTCAACTCCTCCTGTCTGATAGAATCTGTAAAACATTATTCTACCATAAACAGGACATTTTTATTTGGGGTATAATAGGACTTTATCATATATGGCTTATAATATTAAAAGTCTTTGAGCTTTAATACTTGACAATCAAGTGTAAATACTCTAAAATAATGCAGTATGTTTACATCGAGCTGTCCGTGTCCATGATTCGATGTAATATCTGTAATGCAGTTTACTGCAGCAAGGATTTCCTTGTAACACTAATAACTACATTGAATTTATTTAATCAGGAGGGAAGGCAAGTGGCAAACATTAAGTCATCTAAGAAAAGAATACTCGTAGCTGAATTAAGAGCAGCAAGAAACAAGGCAATTAAATCTAAGGTAAAGACAGCATCTAAGAAAGTGGAGCTTGCTATCACAGCAGGTAACAAGGAAGAAGCGGTACTTAAACTTCGTGAAGCTGTTTCAGCTATCAATAAAGCTAAGAGCAAGGGTGTATACCACAAGAACAATGCTGCACGTAAGGTTTCAAAGCTTACAAAGGCTGTTAATACTCTCGCTTAATAAAGTACATAATAAAACATATAAGACTGTAGATATCTTTTATCTACAGTCTTTTTATTGTTCTAATCTCCCGCTATTATAAGCTCCAGTGCCAACCTGTCGCCTATCACACCCCTTTTGACATCATATTCAAGTTCGACACATTTATGAAAATATGCATACAACCTTTTTTGATCAAAACCCTGGCACTGTTTTACAAGCTTGTTTACTATATAATCTGCAAGTTTAAGCTTCGTACCTATCTCTTTTTTCCCTTTACCGTCCATAAGCATATTTTTAATATTCAGTAATTGATTAAATTGTCCGGCTATCATGCTTATGATCTTAAGCGGTGCTTCTTTAAGTGCGATCAGATCCTCGTATATATCCATCGCCTTTTGAGTATTTCTTACAACTATCGCATTGATCATCTCAAATATTTTATTTTGCAGGCTCTCACTTACTATACTTTCTATATCGGACTTTTCTATAGAGCTCTTATCTCCCAAAAAAGCAACAAGCTTCTTTAGTTCCGTACTTAGCCTATTCATATCATTTCCCACATAATCCAGTATAAGCTCTGCATTAGCCGGACTTATATCTTTATCATACCTTCTTACAAAACCCGCTATCCACTTCCTAAGCTCCGATGACTCTACCGAATCAAATGTTGCTATATGCCCCAGTTCCTTTATCTTTTTATATAGTTTTGACCTTTTGTCAACCTCTTCTTCTATAAATATTACATGACTGCTTGTGGGCATATCATCCAAAAAGTTAATAAATGCATCCGATGCCGATTTGAAAAAATTGCTGTTTTCAACTATGATACATCTTGCCTCGGCAAAAAAAGGCAAAGTCGCTATAGTGTCCATAAGCTCTTTTTCTTCTATCTGTTTACCCTCAAAGAAGCTATAGTTTATATCGTCTTCCACTATAGCTTTTTTAAGCCTTTTTTTATAACTTAATACAAGAAACTTTTCACTGCCGCACAGCAGATACAAAGACTTGAACTTCCCCGATCTTATATCTTCATTCAATACATTCATAAGCTTCTCCGTTAATTTTTCAAATATTCTCTGATATATAATTTATTTTTCTTTATCCTAAAATCAACCTGACCCGATACAGCAGTATGATAACTTTAATATTGTGTGCTTCAAGTCTGTATACTGTTTCTCTGTGAGGATGATGATATCGGTTATTCTTCGCATAAGAAAGTACGGCATACCTTGGAAGTACGCAGTCTATAAACTCTTCACTGCTTGCAGTAAAAGAACCGTGATGACCGACTTTAAGAAGTGTAGCGTTTCTTAACATATCCGCCACATCCTTATCTTTTAATAATATCTCCTCGCTCCACTTGCCCGCATCGCCTGTGAATACAGCCTTGAAAATATTTTCATTGTAAATCAGTATTATGCTTTTTTCATTGCTGTCATCCGTGGTATGATCCTTGCTGGGCGATATACAGGTCAAACTGATATGCTTATCGATATTAATTATATCACCTTTTCCTATATAATTGATATTGATTCCTTTTTGCTTAGCCGGTTCGGTAATATAATCATAGGCTTCATCATCTAATGCAAGTACGGGCAAATATATATTCTTCACCTTTACGATATCCTCTTTTATAAGATATATAAGGGCATTGGTATGGTCTACATCTGCATGTGTCAAAAAGACATGATCTAGATTTCCCACAGCCTGACTTTCCAAAAACGGCTGCAGTACATACTTTCCGACCTTTTTATTGCTCGTACTTCCGGCATCTATCAGTATGTCTTTTCCTCCGGCACTTATATAAATACCGTCTCCTTGACCCACGTCTATAAATTTTATCACGGTGTCTGCCGGTCTTATCCTTTGTAAAATAAATAGGCTCAAAAAACAGCATATAAGGTAAAGTGTCGGTCTTAGGTATATAAGCTTGGATTTTATGACTTTTCCATCGCTCTTTTTATCCCTGGAACAGATTATCAATACGGCAAAACATATATTAATAATAACATAATATAAGATAAGCTGCCATACAGAGGCTCTTCCCATCAGCAGATTATAACCCGGAAGTCTTTCAAAAAATTTTATCAAAAAAAGATAAAATTCAAGTATTAAACTGCTTGATTTTACAAAAATTCTACTTACAGGAGTTAAAATACTGCAAAATAAAAGAGCTGCAAGGGCAAAATACAAAACAAAGCCCATAAGCGGTATTGCAAACAGATTGAGGAGTATGGAGTATGGGGAAAAACTGTAAAAGAAATAAAGTATTATAGGTAAAGTATATATACTTACAATACAACTTACAAAAAAAGAGCTTATGATAAATGATTTGATCTTATATTTTTTTATGATTTTTGCGGCTACAAAGCCTATGGAAAAAACTGCCGTATAAGAAAGCCAAAATCCCCCCTGATATAGGGTATACGGAGAATATAAAAGATTAATAACGGCTAACAGAGCCGCTGCCGAACACAGATCATAGGTCCTTCCTATCACCTGAGCTATACAAAACAATACGAGCATACCCGCTGCCCTTATCACACTTATACTTGAACCGGTAAAAATACCGTACAAATATACAAAGGCAGATACTCCGGTCGCAGAAAAAACAAAGCTTAACTTGAGTTTTTCTCTGAGAAGCTTGTAAAGACCCAGTCCGAGTATAGATATATGAAGACCCGATATAGCCAAAAGATGGGCAATTCCGCTCTTTCTGTACATATCATATATGTCTTCACTCAAGTCCTGCTTATCACCTAAAAGAGCGGCTGATATGATACCTGCCGAGTCCTCGTCATATAATTCAAGTACCCTTTGCCTTAAAAATTTCCTTATCGTATAAATATAATGCTTAAATAGATCAACTTTAGATTCTTTGATCTCAACATGTTTTACTTTTAAAATATGATCTATATGCTTGGATCTGTAGTAGCTGTAGGCATCAAAACCGCCCTCATTACTTGCTCTTTGCGGTTTTGATAAGGTGGCGCTTAGAAGCACCTTATAGCCTGCTTTTAACTCCTTCGCATCTTCCAATGGAACATATGCCAACATATTATTAAGAGTAAGTACAACAAATTCTTCTTTTTCCTCTATCGAATCGATAGTGGCAAGTATTTCAACCTTTTTATCAATATTTGCCTCGAGTTTTTATCAAGAGCACTCCTATGGTCATCAATACTCACGGCACAAACAGCCGCAATATACATGAGTATAAGTCCGCATATAAGGTTTTTGTTTTTCTTGATAAATGAAGCTGTAGCCCTTGTCTTTCCAAGTAACACAAAGCCTATTATTAAAGCCGTTGCCGATACTACAGCCATCGGAAAATTATTCATAGCCGCCAACTCTCCAAGTACGCAAACTATAAAAAATAATACCGATGGTCTATTCATTTTACCCTTTCTGAAAATAAAAATATGGTCAGTGAATTTATTAAACCATAATTGTAAGTTTTTATCAATATCTTTTATTTCCTATCTTCCGATAACAGATATACTGTTACGTAAAATACCCTGCTATCTGTCATTGACATACTTTTATATTCTTTTAATTACTTACTCAAACTTCCCACACTCCAAATCAGTTAAGTACATTAAAAAACATTACTTACAATATGTCTATCACATAAACCGTTATAAACATATCTTGCCACGGACAGGCTCTCGCTAACTTCACCTCGCAGCGGTACTGAATTTGTCGAAACTTTATTAACATTACTGCGGGTATGATTGAAATGGGGAGTGTTCCTGTTTAATTGTTGCCGTACAATCATAGCTGACTACTGTTTGTGTTTCCGAGTACTTTTTACGTTGCTAACTACCCAATAAATTATCTCAGACAAAAAACAGCCCCGCATTGTAGATAAACACAAGGGCTGTTTTTATTTTTAGTCTCCCACCACGTAATCCAGATTTCTCTCAAATGCCGTATCCAAACTGAGTACATCCCTATACATAACATTGGATGAACCGTTTACCAGTATCTTCACCTTATTGATCGTGTTGATCTCCAGTATAGAATCCACTATAGAATATATTGCGACATCCTCTCTGACTCCGACATTCTGCTTGAGGAAGGCATCATCAAAATTGATATAACATATATTTTCGTCTATATAAGTATTGATTATGCCCGTATCTAAAGGGATCGTCGCTCTTGCATTCTTAGAATTGGGGCCTTTTATCAGCTGTTCCAAACAAGTCTTTCCAAAGGAGTATTGATATCATAAAAAAGCGATCTGTCCTCTTCCACCAGGCTTTCTCCAGATTCCGAAGCAAAATACAGCTTAAGCTTTACTTTTTGGTATGCATTGACATTGGTGATCCCGTCTATAAAATCAGCGGAAGAAAAAAGCGGAACCGCCTCACCGGAAATATCCACCAGCGGTTGCTCATCCACATATATCCCTATGAATTTGATCCCTTTAACACTCTCTAAAGTATTGGCAAGGGCTTTTCTTGTAAGTATCTCCTTGTAAGGCTTCATCGAACTGTAGTTTGAATCAAAATACAGATACACCACATCTTCTCTAAGCTCATGCCTCTCATAAGCCACCTTATCATCAAATACGGAGATGACTTCCTTATCACCGGGTACATTCATCATTTCGGTGATAAGTTCGTCTATAAGCTCGTCCCTTTCAGAACTCTCCGCCTTGTATTTGACCTTACTCAGCTCCGTTCCCGAAGAATTAAGATAATAAATATTATATTCTCCTCTTCCCAAAGTTTCTTCTTCAGTTTTAGCGCAAGCACTGATACAAAGTAAGAAACAAAGGCTTAACAATAAGTAAATGATTTTATTTTTCAATACTGTTCTCCACTATATAATTAAGAGGTATTCTAACGGTAAATGTACTACCCTCCTCTTCTTTACTGCTTACTTTTATGATACCTTTATGTTTTAAGATTATATTTTTAGTGATGGCAAGTCCAAGACCCGTACCCCCGGTACTTCTCGACCTCGCCTTATCCACACGATAAAACCTCTCGAATATACTTTCGTACTCGGATTCAGGCATCCCTATACCCGTATCGATCACTTTAATATAAAAGAATTTATGGTCGGCATCCAAAGTTACCTTCACACTTCCGTTTTCCTTATTATATTTGATAGCATTTTCCACAAGATTGGTAATCGCAAGGCTTAATTTTGTCTCATCCACCTCAGCCTTGACTTCTCTTACAGTTTCATAAATTATATCCACTTTCTTAGCGGTAGCTATGGGTCTTAATCTTTTCAGTATCTGCTTTATCAAAAGATTGATATCCACCTCTTCGGTATTAAGAACAGTTCCCGCCTTATCCATTTTTACAAGTGACAAAAGGTCATCTATGATCTTGACTCCCTGTCTATCTCGTTGGAAATATCGCTCATAAATTCCTTGTAAAGCTCCTTGGGAGCGTCTTCCATTGACATGATGCTGTCGGCAAGCACACGAATAGAAGTTATGGGAGTCTTAAGCTCATGTGAGACATTTGCGACAAAATCATCCCTTGACTTATCTACTGTTTTAAGTTTTTCCATGGTGGAATTAATATTTTGCGATATCTTTTGTGTTACGGTATAGCTGTTTTCTTCTATTTTTGTATCAATATTGCCGTCGCTTATTTTATTCAAAGAATTAAGCAGTGAAATAAAAGGCTTTTCTATCAAACCGGCAAGATAGATACTTAACATCACCACCGATAAAAGAATTATAATGTTAAATACTATCAATCTGTTAATATTAGCATCTACAAGCTGTTTTATATCACTGGTAGAGGCTCTTACCAAAAGCACCCCGTCTATTATCTTCTCATCCGCATTGGAATATATCGGAAATGCCTGACTTATGTATTCCTTTTCATTGTCATAGACATTGGTACTTTCACCTTTATACGCCTTTATGGTATCATTTGCCACGCTGTACTTACCCGTAGCTATATTGAAACTGTCTTTTATTATCTTAAAATTCTTATCAACTACGATTATCCTTGCCTTATATGCATCTGCCAAAGTATCTATACCGGCATCTATGGATGCTTTATTATCATCCTGAGTCAGATAGAGGTTCGAGCTTATTCTGTTGGTCAAAATCTGATTATTGCTTTTCAGCTCTATTTTTCTGTTTTCTATGCTTATATTATAGTAACTTGCATTGTTGGCAAACCCGTATATAAGCACCGGCAAATACCCTATAAGTATGAATAACGTACATAGTACAAATCGTAGGTTAAGGGATTTGACTTTTTTTATCGTATTTTTTTCTTTATTCATATTTAACTTAATTTCTTTGAAGCCGCTATGGCTATAACTCCGGGTCCCGTATGTGTAACTATCGAAAGCGAAAGGTTCTCTATATGCACATCCTCAGCACCGGGAAGTTCTTTAAGCAGCTCTTGTCTTAATTCTTTTGCCACCTCTTCGTTGTTGGCATGTACTATCGTGATCCTTGTCTTACTGCCGTCACTATCACCAAACCTTGTTGACAGATCTTCCTTTACAGCATTCAACATGGTTGTTTTGGCATTCTTTATAGTTCTTACTTTTGCGAATGAATCCAGTTTTCCGCCTTGTATTGTAAGTACCGGCTTAATATTGAGCAATGTACCTATCAAAGCCGCTGCCGGTGTGATACGACCGCCTTTTTTAAGATATTTTAAGGTGTCTACAGTCAGATATATAGTATAGTCATACCTGTGTTCATACAAAGCTTCAGCTACTTTTTCGACCTCCATACCGCTCTCAAGCATATTTCTCGCATCTATACAGGCATGGATCTGGGTAGCCGAGATCCTGAGATTGTCCACCACATATACCTTACCCTCGTAATTCTCTTCACGGGCAAGTGCCATGGCGGTTTCACAGGAGTTGGAAAGTGCGGATGACATAGGTATGTGCAATATATTATCATAGTTTTCCAAAAGTTCATCCCAAAGTTGCATAACACTGAGCGGTGACGGCTGAGATGTCGATATATCCATACCCTTAGCCTGCTTTTCCAAAAACTCTTCCACAGTCAGATCCACACCTTCAAGATAATCTTCACCGCCTATACTAAAGGGCATAGGTAACAGTTTTATGTCGTATTTTTCCGCTTGCTCTTGACTGATACCGCTGTTTGTATCCGTAATAATAGCTGTCCTCATTATTTATTCACCATATTTAGAATTACTCTAATAATGTAGCGCATGATCTTGTCTATACGATACATTTAAACCTTTCATAATTGATATGGGGTATTTTAACATTTTTTATTACTTAATGCTATAGGGGAATTACGGAAATAAAATTGCCTCGTTGTGTTTACAACAAGGCAATCTTTTACTATAACTCAAAGTCTTCTACGATCTTATTAAATTTTATTTCATCATCTTCCATAAATGCTTTGATCAAAATTCTATGTTCCGGCAAGGATCGGTAGCACATTCCGCATGATTTGGAAAGAGCACGAGGTACGGGTATCAACCTTCCGCCAAGGTTTGCTTCTTTAGCTTTTTGATCAAATGCAAATGCATGATGTGATGAATCGAATAAAACCAAATCGTATTTCTTTTTTTCTGCCACCGTCTACCTCCGCAGATTAAATATTTCCATCTAAAAATTCTCTTACAAGCCCCAGACAATATTCCACGTCCCCAAGCTTCTCATGATATCCGAAACTAAACCTTATCGTACCTTTAGGAAATGTATTAAGTGACTTGTGTGCCAACGGAGAACATTGCATACCTACTCTTGTAGCTATCTTACCTTCACTTTCAAGATAAAGCGAGATTTGCCACATCTATCTCATCAGAATACAAAGACACTACCGGAGTCCTTTTTATTTTTTCAAGTAACAGCTCTCTGTCCTTAAGTAATGCTTGATTTTTCTTATTACTTTCAAAATCAAGACAGCTCTTTATTTCATTAATATCCAGTAAATATCCGCTTTCTTCAAGATCAAGTCCCACAAGTTTTATCGGATAGTCTTTTGATAACTTATCAACTCCCTCTATAAAAGCCGTACATAGTGAAATCTCATTTTTAATCACCTCAATATGATGCTCTGCAAGCCACCTCATTGAAGCTAAAAGTCCTGCTATCCCCATAAGGTTTTGTGTTCCCGCCTCATATTTATCGGGAAGTGTATTCGGCATATCGAATTTATCGGATATGGATCCCGTACCGCCGTGAACCAAAGGTTCCACTCTTCTAGCCATTGATTCCGATAAAATAAGTGCACCTATGCCATGAGGACCCAGTAAACTCTTATGCCCCGTTACTGCAAGTACATCTATTGCCAGTTCTTCTATATTTATAGGTAAAAAGCCTGCCAACTGAGCTGCATCCACGAAGTAGGGAATATTATTCTCCCTTGCTATTTTTCCTATCTCCCTAATCGGAAGTATGGTTCCTATGACATTGCTTGCCGAGGTAGTCAAAACAGCTTTAGTTTCAGGACGTATCAAGGACTTTATATCGTCAAGCTTTAATCTTCCATTTTCATCACAGGGAATAATGGAATAGCTTACATTGATATTTTCAAGAAACTTCAAAGGACGCATGACAGCATTATGTTCAAGTGATGAAACTATGATATGATCCCCACTTTTTAGAAATCCCTTTAAAAGTAAATTAAGGCTCTCGGTTACATTCTTTGTAAAAACCACCTCTTTATTTTTCGCACTAAAATAATCCAATATGTATTCTCTGGTCTTATATACAAGCTGTGTAGCCTCATAAGATATATTAAGACTTCCTCTGTTAATATTACTTGCACCCGTTCTTATAAATTCGGCAACTGCTTCAGGCAAATTAGGTGCCTTGGGAAATGAACTTGATGCCTGATCAAAATTTATCATACTCTACCTCTAAGTACTTCCGCCGCTTTAACCATATTTCTTAATTTCGCTTCAATCACCATATATGAATTTAACGGTCTGTTTGAGAAAGTTGCAAATCCACAGTCAGAATTAAGCCATATTCTATCCGGCGGCAAAAATTCCAGTACTTTTTCAACCTTCTTTACTATCTCGTCTACAGTCTCAACATTCGGTGTACGAGGGTTTATAACCCCATAACCTAATATTATTTTTTTAGCAAGTAAATTATTATGGAATAATTCTTCCACTTCTCCCGCTCTTGGAGTTGAGAATTCAAGTGCCAACATATCAACTTTTAAACCGCTGAAAAACTTTGACAGCTTACTGTATGCTCCTGATAACAGTACACTTTCATCCGTTGTCCAGTTGCCTCTGCATACATGCATTGCACTGATTATACCCTCATGTTCTCTGATTTTGGCAAGAACGGGCTTTAAAAGGTTACTTGCAAACTTTAATTCCTGGTCAACCTTGACTTTTTCAGACAAGGCACCTCAGTAGAAAGAGTTATCGCCACCGCTTCTTTGGAACACGACCTCGGATACTATAGGTTCATCTATTTGTATCACCTTAACTCCCTCGGCTATCAAATGCTCAACTTCATTTAATACCAGCTTTACAACATCTTCACCCAACTCTTTTCTATCTTTATATGCATTTTGTGTTACTTCCTTAAGCCACATGGAACGAGTCAATATATACGGACTGGGTATCGTGATCTTATACATATCATCACTGATAAGTTCTTTCATAATATTGACCTCATCTTCAACCAGACGTGCACTTGTATCTATTTTACCTGTACATATAGGGTTGCTCATGGAGTTGTCCGAAGCATCCATTTGATTAAGACTTTGCTTGAAATCATCGGAATTAGCCGTTATTTCAAGTATTTCATCCATGCTCATCAGACTTATACCCTTTACCTGTTCTGCTACAAAGCTAACAAAATTATCTCTTCCAAGCTCTCCACAAACCGGAACATCAATGCCTGTGTTTTTTTGAAGCTCAACCACTTTTTTGGTTTCTTTTAGCAGTCTTTCGATATATGCCTTATTTTTATCCTTATCATCTAAAGCCTGTCTTTTTAGCTCAAGTAACTCGGGACTTCTAGGCATTGAGCCTATAAGTGTTGTACAAAAATTCGGATAAGTTCCCATATTTTTCACCTCGTATTATATAGTAGTAGTTTTTAGAGACCCTCTCCAAGGTCTTTTAACTATTAAGTCATAGTCCTTTTCTTTACCTCTTCTGCAGGTTTGACTATGATATATAAGATGCTGTGGATTGGTTTCAATCACCTACCACTCGATGGTTTAATGGAGGCTCCAACCACAGTCTCTTTGTTCATTTGTTAATCAGTTAGATACCGCATGACGGTTTATTTAGAACGAGGTTACAATCGCAAAGAGCATCTGTGGTTATAAAACAGTATCAAATACATTTCAAAGGAGTTTTTTTATGATTTACGTAGGAATTGATGTTGCTAAGGACAAGCATGATTGCTTTATCACCAACTCTGATGGAGAAGTGTTATTTAAAGCATTTACCATCACCAACAACTTAGATGGTTTAATGAACTTCATCAAAAGATTGCTTCCGTTATGAATGATGTGACAAAAGTAAAAGTAGGACTGGAAGCCACCGGACACTACAGTTACAATCTCCTCGGATATCTCATTGATAAAGGTTTGCCCACCCTATGTTATCAATCCGTTACATACAAATCTGTACAGAAAAAGTCTAAGCCTTAGACAGACGAAAACGGATAAAGTAGATGCCCGCACGATTGCTTCCATGCTTATTTCTGATGTGAACTTGAAGTCCTACTCAGACATATTTTACCACAACGAGGAGCTAAAGTCATTAACACGTTATCGTTTTTGACAAAGTGAAAAGAACGTGCCAAGCTGAAAACCTCCGTTTCAAGACTTGTCTGTATTCTTTTTTTCCTGAATTGGAAAAAGCTGGTTACTCAACTTCATATGGCATCTCATTTATGCAATGCTCTCTGAATTTCCCGGTGCAAAACAAGTAGCCAATGCTCACCTTACCAGACTTACCAATCTACTTTCTGAATCCTCAAAAGGTCGCTACGACAAGGAAACAGCAATCACATTTAGAGATGCTGCAAGAGCTTCTATCAGTTCAAATATGCCAGCGAAATCACTTGAACTGAAACACACCATTAAGTTGATTCAGGAACTTGATTCCGAGATTGACGAAATCGAAAATGAAATCAAAAATCATCATGGATGAAATCAACTCTCCGATTCTCAATATTCCTGGAATCAGTTATCGCATGGGAGCCATGATCATTGCCGAGATTGGTGATTTCAGTCGATTTGATTCTCCCGATAAAAATCTTAGCTTATGCCGGCTTTTTCGCCATCAACATATCAATCCGGACAACTGGATGGTGCTTACGCACATATGGAAAAACGTGGCTCCAGATACCTGCGATACGCTCTGTATAATGCCACCAAGTATGTCTGCCACTGGGACCCAACATTTTGCAGCCTATCTTGCTAAAAAAACGAGCGGAAGGTAAGCATTACAATGTTGCCATATCACACGCTGTAAAAAAGTTGGTTCGAGTGATTTATCATCTTGAAAAAACAAAGCAGCAATACATAAAAGCAGCTTAAACCTTTCTAATTCAATACTCCTTTTTGAGCACCTATCACGATGCTCTTTTTGTCATGCAGTTTTCAAGGTTCAAGGAACTCTAACTAAGTTTCCAATATATCTAAAATACATTTCTGTACTTTATTCAAAAAATATCATTTTAAGGCTTGACTTTTAATAGTTAGTCTCTATTATATATTAATAAAAATAAGGCTGTCCGTTAAGAAATAACTTTATACGTGATATTGTAATAAGCAATATCATCAAGCATAATATTCCTCTAACGGATCAGCCCTTAAAAACATTTTATGGGGTAATTACCTTTTCAGATGTTGTGATGATATCAACTACCTCTGCCATAGTTGTAACTCCACCCACTTTAAGTTCATCTTTTAATTCATAGTGATCAAGACATATACCGCATGAAAGTACCTTAACTCCCTTTTCTTCCAATACTTTAAGATCTTCTATACTTTCAGATCCGGTACAAGCCAGCTGAACACCTGAAGCATACATGATAAGGTGCTTAGGAACGTTATCTCTTCCCGCAAGCGTATGAATAAAACCTTCCATCAATTTCTCAAGAAGAATCTCATCATCTTCTCCGTGTCCCATGCCCTTACTTTTGATTACTACATCATATTCCTTTGACATAAAGTCCTCCTTTTTATCGCTGATTTTTAACAGCATTTTTTATTTTTATAAATAGATCCTCATAAATATATATTATTCATATTTATATTACTTTATGTTAAATAATATATATTGTAATACTTCTTTTTTTATATCCTTTTTGTCAAAACTCATTTTTATAACCAAAAAAATATTTTATATCTATTTTTTTTACATATATATGTTGTATCTTTACTACTAATTGTATGAAATAACTTCAAAAAAATGTCAATACCGATATTGTATAATATATGACGTAATTAAGATCAAATTTTCAAGATACTTACTCCTTTTTTTGCATAGTAAGTTTAAGTATTTAAAAATAGGCACTTACTTATCTATATCTTTATTTTAGAGTGAACTTTGAATGTTCAATATTCTGCCCTTACTTGAGGTACGGGAAGTTGAATATTTAAGATATAGGCGCCTTCTTATCTCCATCTTTTATATAATATAGATAAGCTTAAGTGCATATAAGTTTATCAGTTGCTTATTGGATCTACTTAGCATTGTCCTTGGCAGCGGTACAATCTATTTCAATAAGCGCAGCACCTATGTCTTTAAGAAATCTCGCTGTTCTTTTCATCTCCTTTGCAACTTTTTCAGTAGCTTCTACTCCACCGCTGTAAGACTCATTACATTCATCATCGCTAGCTACATTGCTTGAGGTTATATACCCCTTAAATTTTTGCATAGAAAAATCTTTTGCTGCATTTCTCATATTGGCATAAATTTCATTTGCCAATCTGCTATCACTTGATATAACTCCGGTTTTAGATTCTGAAGACATACTATTCTCCTCCTCGTATTTTTCTTGTAGTTTTTAATTATATGCCTATGTTTTCAGGTTCAATTATCATAATCCTTTGGTAATAAACTTTTTTAATGTAATATTATCAAGTAAATTTAATATTCCCTTACTCCTCCCTCGGTAAAATGGGATTTATAAACGACCAATCCAACTCTTCCGGCTTATAATATTTATAGTACTTATACCACTCTTCGGCACTATGTACCGTATGCTTTTGCCCGTCTATCGATTCATTACCCAACACTCTCATACCGTCAAATGTAGGCTCAAAGCCATCTTCTACTATATAAGAGGCTACTTCCTCATAACTTGGATTGCCTGTAAGCACCAGATTAATACGGGCGTTATTGTCCTCAGCTTTTAACTTCTCAACCTCAGCTTTTAGAGTAGGGAATCTTGAGTATAACTTTTCATTATTGATCGGGATCTCTTTTACATAAAATTCAATAACCCTGCAACCGTCCCAATAATTCATATTGTGTACAAACATTTTTTCCTGATAATGTATACCCGGTGAATTTATGGAAAAAAACTCCCATCTTTTAGCAAAAATTGCCACCTCTGCATACCGTAAATCTTTAAAACCGGACGGTTCCCTTTCCCTTATAATATATTCACCTGTAAGCAGGTTTACACAAAATCGTTTATATTTAGTTAATTTATACTCTGTTGTAGAATGAACTACATCTCTTATAGCAATTATGATATAGGGTTGTCCTTCTATTAAAGTGGTATCAAAATCATAAGCCGTTATACATATATCCTCCCCGCAATTTTCTACAAGAGGTTTTACATCTATTGTCTTTAAGAGTTCTTTCGTCCCTATATCATAAACTTTTACTATGAAATTTTTTATGACCGGATCCGGTATTTTGCTCTCTATCCCCGCCTCATTATCCTTTCGTATACGAATATAATTCATAGTTTCATACCTGGCATCCACATCTACTATATAGCGTGAAGGCACAGAGGGTCCTTCCGATACCACCTTACTTCCCTTATCTGTGTTTATATAGTAGTAATCATTCCCTTCCGTTGCAAAACCGCTACTGTAGTAAGTAGACTTGTAGCTCATTTCATCAACATATTCCACTTTATCAGGTTCTTTTTTATTACAGGATGTAAGCAACAGTAGAAGTAAACATAAGCTATATAGGATTCTATTCATAGTACCTCCCGGTGTTCGTCATTCTATAATGTACATAAAAATCTATACATAAATATTGTCCTTTGCTGAAAAATACCTTTCATAACAATATATTTAACTTAAGTATATATTGAATTTTATAAGCATATTTTTAATAGAAAAGATCATAAATATATCTGTCGACTGCACATAAGTGATTTTTTAATAACTTCTATACTGCATATTTTTAATAATATACTTTTATTCTTCTCTCGGAAATATCGGACTTAACCATGACATGTCCGCCTCCGGTAGATTACGATACTTAAACCATTCATCCGCACTGTGTACAGTATGTTCTTTTCCGTCCACTGATTCATTTTCTAATATTGTCATACCGTCAAATGTCGCTTCTTTCCCTTCATCTACCACATAACTCGCTAGTTCATCATAGCTTGGATCTCCCGTTAGTATTATGTGTACTCTTGAATTTTTTATTTTACCCTTACTTTTAAGCTCTTCAACTTCAGATTTCAGGCTTGGAAACTTGGAATACAGTTTTTCATTATTAGGTAATTCATCCAAGAAAAATGCCATATCCTTGCAGCCTTCCCAGTAAGTCAGATTTTCAATTGACATGAAGCGTTTGGAACCAGTAATGATATCTGAATTCAAATTGTAAAACTCAGATCTTGTACTGAATATTGTTGTTTCAGCACTCCGTCTTCTTCTAAAATCTACAGGTGAGATCTCACTCATCAAATATTTGCCTGTAAGCAAGTTTACACAAAACCACTTGTAAGTTATGTTTTTTTCTTCCTTTGTTGAATGTACGGTATCACACATAGTAATCACAAAATAAGGCTGACCTTTTATTGCTAAAACACCATAAGGAGATTCAACGATACATAACTCTTCACTTAAATTATCTAAAAACGGCTTTATATCTATACTTCTTACCAGTTTTTCGCTACCTATCTCGTAGATATTTACAATAAATTTATATATGTTAGGAGTAGGTATTTTAGCATTTACTCCATCCTCTTTGGCGTTTTCTATCTCACCGTACCATAAAGTCTGATAATCAGCATCTATATCTAATATGTAACGTGAAGGAATACTTATGCTTTCATACAAGTGTCTATATTCATCATCGGGTTCCGGTTCGCTTTCACTTACATTTATATAATAGTAATCATTACCTTCTGTTGCAAAACCGCTGCTGTAAACAGAAGATTTATAAAAACCTTTTTCAATATAGAAATATTCCTCTTTAGGGGTACATGAGCTTAGCAAAATAATAAGAATGCATAAAATAATTAAACTTTTTTTCATCATACCTCCTTAATATTCGTACTCTGATATCACTTTTCTAAAATCGATTTTTTTAGATATATCATATAGTTCCAAATGGTCATTGCACACTTTATTTATACTAGTAAAATATTTATCCAATTCTTCTATAGGAATATCATCTATATCTCCATTCCAAACATCCAATACCTTTTGCCTTCTTTCAACCTCAGCTTTATTTCCATTAGCTTTTTTTATGTCATCTTCCAAGATTTTTCCAATTTCATTCACTTGTTCTTGATTCATAATATTCTCATCTTTTATTAAATCCCCCAATTTTAAGTCTACAAGCTCTCCATCTTTGTAACTTTCTTCATATCTCCAAACCTCCAAAGCTCTAGCTGTATTAAGATTATATGCTCCGGCTAATACCAATTTAATTTCACCAATATCTGCAGTACTTACATATAATATAGCTACAGCCTTAAATCTATTATTCCTATTGACTATTTCTCCGTACTCTTCACCGGTCATAAATCTTGCACCTATCATCGCTGCAATATAATATACTTCCAATAAATAGCAGCAAATTGCAGTGATGTAAAACAGGCAATGGCACGTTTCACATCAATTCTATCTTCAGATTCCAGTATTGCATTGATCACTTTCTGTATTTCCTCATACTTTGAGGATACATTATCATACCGGACATAATATCTTCCTTTCCAATCTTTTCATCTTTTTTTATATGGAATATTAAAAGTAAACATAAGCTGAATAGGTTTAATTATAGCAAGTTTAAGTATAGATATAGGCACCTGCTTATCTCTATCATTCGTACGATAGAGATAAACTTAAATGCCTATAAGTTAATTAGTTGCTTGTTCCTTAATTTACTTAGAGTTTTCTATTGCCCTAATTTTGTCTGTTTTATTAAGAATATTACTTATATTTCTAATAAATTCGGCTGTTCTTTTCATTTCATTTGCAACTTTTTCAGTGGCTTTAACACCACCGTTATAAGACTCATTACATTCTATATCATCGAGCACATTATATGAGGTAATATATCCTCTGAAAGCTTCTATAGAAAAATTACCTGCCGAATTCATCATATTAGTGTAAATATTACTTACTGTTTGTGTATCATTTGATATGATCTCTGTTTTTGGTTTTGAAGACATAATTTATCCTCCCTTTAATTATAAAACTTCTAATAAAATACTATTATTGTTATAGCGTCAAATATCGCTTCTTTTCCTTCATTTACCACATAACTCTTCACTTATCCACATATCTATGTTTATCATCAGGTTCATGATCCCTTTCACCTACATTGACATAATAATAATATTTCTTTTCCTACTCCTCCCTTGGCATAATTGGATTTATAAACGACCAATCCAACTCTTCCGGCTTATAATACTTATAGTACTTATACCACTCTTCGGCACTATGTACTGTATGTATTTGCCCGTCTATCGATTCATTATCCCACACTCTCATGCCGTCAAATGTAGGCTCAAAACCATCTTCTACTATATAAGAGGCTACTTCCTCATAACTAGGATTGCCTGTAAGCACCAGATTAATACGGGCGTTATTGTCCTCAGCTTTTAACTTCTCAACCTCAGCTTTTAGAGTAGGGAATCTTGAGTATAACTTTTCATTATTGATCGGAATCTCTTTTACATAAAATTCAATAACCCTGCAACCGTCCCAATAATTCATATTGTGTACAAACATTTTTTCCTGATAATGTATACCCGGTGAATTTATGGAAAAAAACTCCCATCTTTTAGCAAAAATTGCCACCTCTGCATATCGATTTTTTTCAAATCCCACCGGTTCCCTTTCTCTTATAATATATTCACCTGTAAGCAGATTTACACAAAACCACTTATAGGGGGTAAGTTTATAATCTGCTATAGAATGAACTACATCTCTTATGTCAATTATGATATAGGGTTGTCCTTCTATTAAAGTAGTATCAAAATCATAAGCCGTTATACATATATCCTCCCCGCAATTTTCTACAAGAGGTTTTACATCTATTGTCTTTAAGAGTTCTTTCGTCCCTATATCATAAACTTTTACTATGAAATTTTTATGACCGGATCCGGTATTTCGCTCTCTATCCCCGCCTCATTATCCTTTCGTATACGAATATAATTCATAGTTTCATACCTGGCATCCACATCTACTATATAGCGTGAAGGCACAGAGGGTCCTTCCGATACCACCTTACTTCCCTTATCTGTGTTTATATAGTAGTAATCATTCCCTTCCGTTGCAAAACCGCTACTGTAGTAAGTAGACTTGTAGCTCATTTCATCAACATATTCCACTTTATCAGGCTCTTTTTTATTACATGATGTAAGCAATAGTGAAAGTAAACATAAGCTATATAGGATTCTATTCATAGTACCTCCTGTCATGGTTATAAGAGGATAAAGTATTTCGAAAATCCAATTCAATATCATTTCTATCTTTAACTCTATTTAAATACCTACTACAGTCCTCATTTATATCTATGATATAGTCAACTATCTTCATTTCCGACATTCCTTCTATATTTCCGTCCCATACATTCTTAAGCTCTACCCTGTGTTTGTATGCAACAGGATCCCCTTCAGCCTCCTTTATATCCTTGTCCAACTTTGCAGTAAACGCTTCTATCTGATCATTACTCATTATATTTTTATCTTTTATCAGATCTCCTAATGTCAGATCCCTTACTCCGGTACCGTCTACATCAGCCTCTACATACATCCAAGTTTCAAGTGCACCTGCCATATCTACGCTATACGGACCGTAACACACGAAATGCTTTTCTGTGTCTTTTCCTATCCTATATCCTCCTCCTTCATATAGTAATGAAGCCTTTTGACTTTCCTGTATGTTTTTCATGGACTCTTCTAATAATTTTCTGTCATTTTCATAATCTCCATATGTGATCATTAAATTTTTAGATAATGTCACCGGTTGCAGAGTTAAGATATTTATCTTATTTGCTATACCAATTTTGTCTTTTAATATATCCATAGTTGTATTTCGTAATTTTGCATTGCTTCCCGAAAAAGCTTTTTTTATACCAACTGACAGCATTGTAACCGTACTGAAAGTACCATTTACACTTGAAGCACCCACACCGTAAACTACATCTTCAACTGCTTCCATATCCATTTGCTCTTCTATTTTCTAATTTCTCAAAATAGTTGAAATTGATCTGACTGGCTACATCTGCACTTACCCTTGTCAGATATGTACTGATATCATTATCAAACTTCAACTCTTTATATGGAAGAAACCTGTTTCCAACAGGATCGTCACCCCTGCTTATTCCTCTATATTTCATATGATAATCATATGTTCCTTTATTGCTATCATAATTTAATTCTGATATTTCAGCAGTATCAAATCTATATATAATCTCTTCATTTATAGCATTCGACATTAAATCGGATATACTGCCATACAATATAGTTATTGCTTTTAACTTATTTATTCTATTTGCAGTTTCATTATATTCTTCATCTTCCATAAATCTTCCTGTTTTTTTCAAATTAACATGGTCTGTTTCTATAAGATGATCTGTAGCAACTTGTAGCGACAAAGCAACATTAGCTGCACGTCTTACACTGATCCCATCTTCCGATTCCAGTATTGCGTTGATCACTTTCTGTATTTCCTCATCAGTATTTTTTATCTTACCTAACCTATATAAATATTCTGTAATAAATGCTGCGGTTGAATCTACAAGACCATTATCTTTATTAGCAGTGGTGAATGCCTTCTTATAATCTTCCTCTCTTTTTTCTCTTTTGTATTCTTCTTTTTCTTCCTCTACATTTCTCAATCTATTTTGATACTCCATATATAAAGCATCTCTTTTCTCATCATTCATAATGCCTCCCAAATACTTGATCTTATTGTGAAAAAGGCTGTCACCTTAACAGATAAACACACTGATATCGTTAAATAATATACGGTAATGTTTTCTTTAATGCGACAGCACTTTTTAAGAATCATATAATAATTAAAATCTATTAATATGTCTCTCTTGGAATTATCGGACTTACCAAGGACATATCCACCTCATCCAACCTATAATACTGCCTCCAATCATCAAAACTGTGCACTTCATGCTCAAGTCCGTCTACAGAATCTTCTGCCGATATGGTTATGTTGTTAAATACAACCTCTCTTCCGTCTTCCATAATAAGTTCCATGATCTCTTCATAGCTGGGATTCCCTGTAAGTACGACCTCAAGTCGTGCCTTTTGTCCGTTCAATCCTTCCAACTTTTGCTTTAGGTCGGGGAACTTTTCATAAAGCTTGGTATTGTTAGGAAGTTTGTCTGTGGTAAATGAGATCTTTACACAGTCCTGCCAGTAGTACATGGAGGTTATAAATGGAGCGGATCGCATATTGTCTTGTAGGAATTTCAAAGAAAATATATCTAAGTATCTGCTTCTTGCAAGCAACCAGTCAGTAGTCATACTATCTTTAAAAACCACTTCTTCGGTATCAAGGTCTATGTATATCGTATTCTTTGTTAATAAATTTTCAGGATTATTATAATACACCTCTATAGAAGATATATGAAACAGGTCTACTCCAAAATATTCCTTTCCATCTATAGCTATGGTTCTAAACGGTGCCTTAGTTATAAAAGCTTTACCTACATTATCAAATATTATTTGCTTTATATCTATTGTTTTTATTAAATTACCACTTCCTATCTCGTACAGTTTTGCAGTCAGGTTATCTATAATAGGATTTTCGAGTTTCATCTTTGCACATAAATAATTGTGATTAAAACAAAATTCTAAAAAATCATATCTTGCATCTATATCAACTACATATTTTGACGGAATACTTAATGCTGCATATATAGTATCCTTATCATCCCCCAAAAGATTGATATAATAATAATCGTCTCCGTTTTTTGCAAAATCACTGTTATAATAATTACTTTTGTATATTCTTGTAGTTAATGTACCTTCTTCCTTGAATTCTTCCATCCTGTCTTTCTTTTTTTCTTGGCATGAGGATAGTAGTACTGATGTCAATACCGTCATTACAAATACAGTTATGACCTTAAATTTTTTACTCATTTTAACTCTCCTAAATGTATATGTTTCGGCTATACATACTTTTACTCTCTTGGAATTATCGGACTTGACTTGATCCCTTCGACCTCGTCTACTCTGTAATACTTTCTCCATTCATCAAAACTGTGTATCTGATGTTCCATTCCGTCTACTGAATCCTCGCTTTTTATAACAATATCGTTAAATGAGTATTCCTGTCCTTCTTCAGAAAGTACTTCCATTATTTCTTCATAGCTCGGATCACCGGTTAGTACTACAACCAATTCTGCATCCTTTTTCTCTCTCTTTAATTTGTCGATTTTTTCTTTCAGGTCCGGAAATTTTTCATATAATTTCTTATGATTTTCATTGATTTTATCTATATCTGCTGACGCTTCCACAACACCTTCCCAGGAATCATAAACCGATACAAAAAACTTCTGTTTGGCAAAATAAAGATATCCTGTTAAAAATTTCATATTTCGATCCTCATTCACTTTCAACTCACTCGGTATGTCACCTTCCTCAATACACTGTTTTGTTAATAAATTTACATATAAAATTCTTTGATTTGGAACGGAAACTTCTCTTATTTCTCTTGGTAAATGATTAATATCATATACCCGTATTCCTATATAAGGTTCTTCATCTATAAGTACTATATCATAATACTGTTGCTTTTACATTGCTTATACTTTTTCCATACTTATCCAATATTTCCTTTATATCTATAGTTTTCTCTAATTCTCCGCTTTCTATGTCATATAAACTCACTATCGTCTTTTTTTATATCAGAAGTAGGTATGTATTCTATATATTCCTCCATATCTCCTATATTAACTACAATTTCGTATTCCGAATCAATACCTACAATATACTTTTGAAGGTATGCTCTTCATTTCAAAAATTTTTTTATATCTTTCTTCATGCTTAATATTTATATAATAATAGTCATTGCCTTCTTTTTGCATAATTGCTGCTGTAGTAATTATTTTCGTTAGTGAAATCACGCATAAATAGTTTTATATTTTCAGCTTTCTCTTCAGGCGGCTTGTTGCATGACATTAATAATAAGATTGAACAGATACTCATTATCTTCATTAGTTTTTTCATCCACTTCTACCCCTATATATTTTTTACTCTGGACTTAATATAAACTATATTTTTTTCATAAAAAAATGTATACCATATACTTACATAATATATACTGCTTTTACTGTTTCAACGATTATATAAAGTATTATATTTCAGGCATGGTTACTTTTACCGGTGTAATGTATCATTGACTTTTAATTTATATCAGCAATATTAGGATAGACCTCAAAATCTCTTTATTATACATTTGTTGCCCTGCATTAACAAAGCAATAATAAGGTTAAATATCAATGATACTATGCACTGGTACTCAATTTATAATTATACTCAAAGCAGTTCACACCTTAAATCTTTTCTTCACTACTAATTCTCCTCAATATATTTTTTAATTTCATACCTGAAATCAATATCTTCTCCCGAATTAATACATTCGTTGTATGCATCTGTTATAGTTTTTATATGGGTATTAAGCTCTTTTACAGGTAGATCCAGCACGCTGATGCCGCCCATACACACTTTATATCCGTCTGAGCCTTCTCCTCCTATGGCATTTACAAAATTGTTCCTTGCTTCTTCAGAAGCGGCATCATAATCATCTTTAAAACCTACAAGTAAAAGCAAGCCGTCTTCTTCCCAAAAAATACCTGCTCTTATTGAAGCCGGATCAAATCTTCCTGATGAAACAACTTGCCTGGTTGAAGGGTCATTACCGATCTGGTATCCGCCTGTTGTAGAAAATATATCTTCTTCATCCGCTTCTTGAAAGTTTTCGACATGGATATCTCTTTCTATTTCTTGCATTGTATATTCGGGTGTTGCTTCAGTTGTTTCTTCAGTTGTTGCTCTTTCAGACTCTTTTTTATTGTTCTTTTTCTTCCTTTTTGATGATTTCTTTTTATTTGATGACTTCTTTTTACTTTTCTTAGCTTCTGTTTTTACACTCTCTTTATTATCCGTTTCCGACTGACTCGTACAAGCTGATAACAGTAATATAACCAGCGTGGCTATGTATATAAGTAACTTAATATTATTCTTTATTGTCTTCTTCATTTGATTCTCCTCCTTAATTGCTTTGTTTAATTTATATTTTTATTTTAACTTTCTTTGAAATATAGGGCTTAGCACAATATGCTGCATTTCACCTTTTACTGCACTAACAAATAAGGGATGCCAAATAACATCCCTTATTTATTATAATTAAATTCTTTTTTAAGTGCCTGTTTTGAGATTTAAGCCCTACTGATATCTGCATAATATGTATTATCCCATAACGATTTTTATTTTCTGCTGCACTGTTAAATTTAACATATTACGATATCTTTTTAATATAGCAATAGTTCATAATAATAGTTATATTCTATTATTAAATATGCTTATTCAAAGCAGAGGCTTTGTTTATAATTATCTTATTTTCGATAATTATAAAATAATATTAGTTATATTTCACAGGTAAATTAGATTCTATTGTAAATTTATCTTTTTAATACCTTTAATGCGATCCTTACTATATGTGCAATATTTCCGTCTCCTGCAAACCTATTTGTATCAGCAAAATTCTCTTCTATAGAAAACCACTCTAAAGGATTAAGTTCTTCCACCAAATCTATGTCCTTATCGAGTACCCCTGTATATATCTCCAATATAAATTCCTGAGGGTAGTATGTGGTATCCATCAGGTGGATAAGCTCTATAGAAGCTTTATCTATACCGCTTTCTTCATACAACTCTCTGTAAGCTGCTTCTTTGCTTGTTTCATTCTCTTCCACTTTGCCGCCCACAAAGTTGTATAAGCCTTTATAAGGTCTTTTCATTCTCTTGCAAAAAAGAATTTTATCAACGCTTTTATTAAAGACAACTATGCAATTGTACTTCCCAAAATTCATATTTCGAAACCTCTTGATTTTTACATATTAAACACGGTGTTTTTTATATATTTATAATGGTATTATAATACATTTTATCGCTGTACTGTTAAAGTTTTTACAGATGCGATTTCTCAACGGGCAATTACTTTACAAAGTGATATATCTTGTTATTTTAAGCAAGACTTATTATGTCGGATAAGATTTCATCCAAGCGTTATTCTTTTGCAAGAGAACTGTTTGAAGAACTTGATAATGGGGATTCGTGATTATGTTGGAACTTCAAACACTTCATTAAAAGCTGCTCCGAAAAAATCCCTTCTTCCATTTCACAGATGTCGCTTTTAATATTAAACTCTGATTTAAATCCATACGGAACAAGCCCTACATCCGCCTCTTCCACCATAGATATGTCAAACTCGCTGTCTCCTGCCGCAATTATAAACTCTGCTTTTAGGTACTTTCTTAATCTTTCTATAGCATTGCCTTTGCTAAGTGATGTAGGCAGCACATAGACTTTTTCTTTGTTGTTGAATACATTTACAAGGCTTTGATCAAGTATTTCTCTTAATTCATTCACCACTTCCTGCGGCTTATCACACTTTGTAAATACGAACAAGTCCTCAATATACCTTAATTCAAATGTTCTTCTCTTATCTTTCTCCAAGTATTCCAAAGCCTTCTTAACCTCTAGGTTACTTCCTTTAGCAAGTTTTAAAGACTCCTCATACCAGTCCTTATCTTTTTTGCCGTCTACAAGCAACACGCTGCCGTTACATACCAAGGCATAGCGGAAAGACCCTATTCTTAAGTCTATTCTGTCATACTGCTCCTTGGTTCTTGTGGATGTAGGTATGATCAAGTATTCTTCTTTGACCTTTTTCAAAAGCTCATAGGTCTTATCGGTAATAAATGATATCTCTCTTCCTTGATACAGCTCCACATTCATCTTAGCATCTCCCAGGTCGTGTTTATAAGAATAAATAATGGTGTTATCAAGGTCTGTACATAATATTTTCATTCTGTTTCTTCCTAACTAAAAGGGTGCAGCTATGTACCGCACCCTTTTTATGTTTCAATATCAATGTCACTATCTTAAATTATTTTTTTGATACAAATGCCTTTCTTACAAGGTCTACCGGTATTATAAGCACTGCTAAAAGTATTGAAACTATAAGTGCCTTAGGACTTAACATCGTAGTTTCGAATACCTTTCCGCCTGTCTGGATAATAATAGTCTGAAGTATGAAGATAGCTCCCATGACTCTTATAAAGTTCTTATTTTCACCTATATGCTCAAATAAATTGAACTTTTCCGATCTTGTATTAAAGCTGTTAAATATAATTGCATATATGAAGAAGGCGAACATAAATGTCTTCTTGTAAAGTTCCGGATCAGCCACATCAGCCGGTGTTACAAAGCTTGTGATACCGCCGATATTTTCAAGTATCAATATTGCTACAAGAGTGATAAATACCGAACTTGTACCTATAGCGGACTTAATATATGATGTCAATATATTGTCTTTTCTTTTTACCGGGGGCTCTTGCATATATCTGTCAAGTATAGGCTCTCCACCGAATGCCATAGCTGCCAGAGTATCCATTATAAGGTTGATCCAAAGAATCTGTACGATGGAGAAAGGCTCAGTCCAGCCGAGTATTGGTGCGATAATATTCATAAGCAAAGTTGCTATATTTATAGTAAGCTGGAAGATAAGGAACTTTCCTACGGACTTTGCCATGGTTCTACTGTTAAGTACGCAGTCCTTTATGGAAGTCAAGCTGTTATTAAGTATGACCACGTCTCCGGCTTCCTGTGCAACAGCCGTACCGTCTCCCATAGCGAATCCTATATCTGCCTGCTTTAATGCCGGAGCGTCATTAACTCCGTCTCCCGTCATACCGCAGACATTGTCAATATCTTGTGAAAGTGATACGAGTCTTTTTTTATCAAGAGGCTTAGCTCTGCTTACGACACGAAGATGAGGAAGTACTTCTTTAAGTTTTTCATCCGACATGGCTTCAAGTTCATCATGAGTAAGTACGACATCGCTTTCCTCGTTTTTAAGTATACCCGCCTCTTTTGCGATCGCCACTGCTGTATCTTCGGCATCTCCGGTGACCATAACTACCTGTATACCCGCATCATTAAGTATTTCAACCGTTTCTATGGCATCTGCTCTTACATTGTCCCTTAAACAAAGAACCGCCATAAGTATGGTCTTGCCGTCAACTATTTTTACTATAGAAAGAAGTTTCATAGTTCTTTTTGCCTGTGCAAGTATCTGCTCTTCAACTTTCTTTCTGTTATCCGCTGTGAATTCCTTAAGTTCTCCGTTTTGAAGTACGTAATGTGTTATCTTGTCGATAATATTTTCAGTTGCACCCTTCCAGTATATCAAACCGTTCTTAAGCTTTGCCGTAGCACACTTTTTCTCCGAGTCAAAGCCGCTGATATCTTCAACCTTATCAGGGTCGTTATTGGAATCGTCATAGCCATGGTGCATAGCATAGGTAAGCAAGGCTCTGTCCATGTTGTTACTTCCTATTACTTCTCCCTCGGCTGATATTTTTGAGAGATTGTTAAGAGTTATAGCTTCTATAAATTCATCGTTGTCGATTTTATCTATGATCTCTCCCTCACCGTTAATAAACTCAACTAAAGACAGGTTACCTTCGGTAATCGTTCCGGTCTTATCACTGAACAACACATTCATATATGCGGAATCAGAGAATGCTGCCTTATGGCTTACAAGTATATTCTTCTTGTGCATTGACTCCGTATTCATTGACTGAACCAGACTGTTCATCATAGGAAGTCCTTCAGGTACTACCATGATGACCATAGTTGCCATCAGCATGACCGCTTCTGTAAGTGTAAGCAATATAAATGACAATGTACGGGCATCGGAACTTACTCTCATAAGCGTAAGCACTATGTGCAATATTCCAACTACGGTTGCCGCTATAACACCTATCTTACCTATTCCGGCAGCCACCACTTCAAGCTTAAGGCTTGATGTGTCTTTTCTTTCTTCTTCACTGTCATCGGTCAAGGCTTTATTGATCTTACCAAGCTCGGAGTCATCACCTATAACCGTAGCTACCATATAGCCCTCACCGGAAATAACAACAGAGCCCATAAATACCTTATGTAAAGAACCGTAGTCTGTAGACTCGGCTTCTTCCATGTTCTCAGTCGCATTCTTATCGGCACTTCTCGACTCACCGTTAAGTACCGCCTGTGATACCTTGATACTTCCGTCAAATAACAATCCGTCTACCGGTACCTTATCACCGCTTTGTATAAGTATGGTATCACCTTTTACTATCTCGCTTGTTAAGATATTTACTACTTTTGCGTTCCTGATCACCTTGGCAAAGGTTTTGTTGTACTCTTCTTGAAGTGCCTCACTTCTTGAGGTATTCCTATATTCGGAAAGTGTACTGAATCCTGTTGCAAGAGCGATAGCTGCAAGTATACTTATTATTTCAACTATATCATTATCTCCTGCAAGTGCCGGTACGAACATTCCCAAAACCGCCAAAATTATTTTCAGTAATAACGCACCGCATAATACCTTGATCCATATATCGTTAAAGGCGGTAAGAAACATTGACCAAAGTGATTCTCTTTTCTTTTTAGCCAACTGATTGCTACCGTATTTTGATTTGCTTTCCTCAACCTGTGAGTCGGACAATCCCTTTAACAGTATATCCCTTTTTATATCAGCCATATTTTTAAAATGACCTCCTCTTTTCAATTCTTTATTGACCGGGGTAGCATCAATAAAATAATAAAACCGATCAGTGCTTGATTTTTAAGTACAAGTCGTCATAGTGGGCTATATTAAAACAAACTTGAATTCCCGTAAATTAAGCGACATTCGCTTTGTTATTTCAAAATACTACTCGCATATTATATAAAAAGAAGGGCTTTTAGTACAGCCCCTCTCATTAATCGAATCCGACTTATACGATCTACATATATCTTTGACAAAGATCTTTAAGCCACAGATCTGTTGTCCCCTGTCCTATTGCACTGAATTTCCATTCACCGTTATGTCTGTAGACTTCTCCGAAGATCATCGCAGTCATACCCGAATAATCATCCGTCAGGTTGTATTTATACATCTCGTTATAATTTCTTCCATCCACCAGACGTATGAAAGCGTTGCGTATCATTCCGAAATGCTGTTTACGAGGTCCCGCATCATAGATATTTACTACCATGACTATCTTATCATATTCTTCCGGTACTTTGACAAGTCGATAATAATCTGCTCGTCATCACCTTCTCCGGCTCCCGTAAGGTTGTCACCCTGATGGCTTACGGAACCCGATCTGTGACTTAGGTTTCCGAAATAAACCACATCATGCTTATCAACAAACTTGCCGCCTCTTAGCATGATTGCAGATGCATCACAGTCTATCTGCTGACTTGACGAACCGAATCCGAAAAATCCTTTTCCCGATGACTGTCCCACTTCATCCCAACCAAGTCCTACTATGACCTTTGCAAGACCGGCATTATCTTTTGAAAGACTTACTTTTTGTCCTTTTTGTAAACTTATAGACATATATATTTTCCTACTTTCTTCCGGCTTTCCACTGCATTCCCCAATTAAATGCCTTATCCAACTCTCTGTGTCCCTGATAGAATTGTACTATCTTTTCAACACTGAATGTCTGATCGTTTTGGTTTTCAAAGAGGACCAAGCCACACATGATATTAGATGAATTAAATGTATCCATCTTTACAACTATGTCTTCCGCTCCCGGATATTTTATTGTTACGGTTGCATCAGCCTGCTTCCAGTTGGCAACTCCTTCATATATAAATGTATATACCAATACTCTCTTAATGTCCGATAACCTGTCTCCGTTGATTCTGAGGTTCTCTCCCGCAGCTGCGGCTCCGGTACGGTCATCTCCGTCAAGAGAGATAAAAGGAGGATTATTCAGGCTTCCGAATGCATTACCGAGAGCCTGTACCGCACCTTTTCTTCCGTCTTTAATTCATAAAGACAGCCAAGATCGAGATCTATACCTTCACCGCCCCCAAGTAATGAAGACAGAAAACCTTGCTTCTTAGGTGTTGAGTTCCAGTTAAGATTTACCAGGATCTCACCTAAACTTGCACTTCCTTTCTTCTCAAGATTTACTTTTTGACCTTTTTGTAAACTGATAGACATATATCCTTCTCCCCTTAACCTACTTCTACTCCGAAATTATTGCAAAGTGCAGCAAGTCCGCCCTGATATCCGCTTCCTATTGCATTGAACTTCCATTCCGCACCGTTTTTATAAAGCTCGCCGAATACTGCGGCTGTCTCTATGGAAAAGTCTTCTCCGAGATCATATCTTAAAAGTTCCGCTCCGGTAGACTCGTCCATGATCCTTACATAAGCATTGGATACCTGACCGAAATTTTGATGTCTTGATTCAGCATCATAGATAGTAACAGTAAAAGCTATCCTTGAGATATTCGCAGGAACTTTTGAAAGTTCTATTCTTATCTGCTCATCGTCTCCGTCTCCGACTCCCGTAAGGTTATCTCCCATGTGTCTTACACTGCCTGAAGGATGTGAAAGATTTCCGAAAAATATAAAATCATCCTGACTTGATACTCTTCCCGTATCGGCAAGCATGAATGCTGCCGAGTCAAGGTCAAAGTCTCCACCGGTATCGAATCTGTTCACATCCCAACCGATACCTACCAATACATTATTAAGTCCGGGGTTTTCTTTTGTAAGACTTACTTTTTGCCCCTTTTGTAAATTAACCGGCATTTTTATCCTCCTATGCTACATCTATACCGTAATGTCCGCAAAGTGCAGCAAGTCCGCCCTGGAATCCGCTTCCTATAGCATTAAACTTCCACTCTCCGCTGTGTCTGTAAAGCTCACCTACTACTACGGCTGTTTCTATAGAGAAATCTTCTCCGAGGTCGTAACGTATAAGCTCCTGTCCTGTAGATTCGTCAACCAAACGTATGAAGGCATTGGATACCTGACCGAAGTTTTGATGTCTTGATTCAGCATCATAGATAGTAACAGTAAATGCTATCTTCTCTATATTGGCAGGTACTTTTGAAAGATCTACCTGTATCTGCTCATCATCTCCTTCACCCGCTCCTGTAAGGTTATCTCCCATATGGTTTACAGACTCGCTTTGATGCTTTAAGTTTCCGTAGAATACAAACTCCTTGTCTGTAGGGCATTTACCGTCCGCACCTAACAAGAATGCAGCAGCATCAAGGTCAAAATCAACACCTGAGTCGAACGCATTAACGTCCCAACCAAGTCCTACCATTATGCTCTTAAGTCCTGGATTTCCCTTTGTAAGATCTACTTTTTGTCCTTTTGATAAATTAATTGGCATATTAAAAGCCTCCTTTTTTTATTAATTTTATATATTTCATATTCATAATACTATCTTAATAATTCATTATCTCCAAACATTATCCTCTGCCTAAACTATCTTCTGTTTGCCTGAGGCATATGATAGTTTCTGTTAAAGTCTTCTTTTATAGCCTCGAGTCTTGCCTGATCGTCTATTCTCTTTCTTCTTGCCTCTTCCTGTATCCTCTTGGTTTCTTCAATACCGTTGGTTATTGTTCTCCATGTAGTCTCAAGAGTCTCTATCTGTATTGAACTTCCCGATGCAAGACTTGCTGTAGTCTTGGAGATATCAACAGTGTTTTGTGCGTTCTTGATAGCATCTCATTGGTCTTTTTATCAAGTTCGGACATAGCTTCCGCCTGAATTTTTTGTCTCTTGAGAAGTATAGCCTGTGCCAATGCCTGCTTAAATACCGGTAATGTAACTATAAATGCGGAATTGATCTTTCTTACAAGGTTGTAGTTGCTAAACTCCATAGTCTTTATCATAGGGATGGATTGCATAGCAACACTTTCAGCAGTTCTAAGATCCTGTGTTCTTTGCTCCATCATCATAAGAGCCTGATTGAGACTTGTAAGCTCGAACTGTACGGATTGATCTCCGCTGGTCTCCATGTACTGCTTTCTTTGCTCGATGTATTCCTGTATTTCTTTACAAGCCTGCTCACCTGCAAGAATGTATTTGACTAGCTCATGATAAAAATTCACATTGGTCTCGAACATCGTATTTAATTTACGATTTGACTGTTTTATCTCGGATTCATAGCCCTTTAATTGCACATAGATCTTATCGACCTCGTCTCCTAGAGTATGATATTTTGCAAGGATCTTATCAAGCTGTTTTTTTAAGTTGCCAAACCACTTTGAAAAAAGACTCGGATTATCCTTGATCTCCTCGATATCAAACTGATCCATGATCTTTGCAAGAGTCTTAAGCATCTCACTTGTCTCATCAAGTTGAGACATATTCATACTTCTGAGTACCACATCGGATGCCTTGGATATCTCTTCAGCCACATCCGCACCGAATGAAACTATAGTTTCGAGATTATTCACCTCTATAGTACTTACGATACGGTCAACCTCCTGCGAATCGACCAGATCCGCACTCATCTGCTGCCTGTCCGCTATAATATCGTATTGCTCAACAACTTCGATCTCGCCCTTGGTTGCGGGAAGTGCCGCCTGTTCGGGTGTTGTCGTACCCGAAGTTATAGATGCAGATTTGCTAAAATCAAGTCCCATGTTAATTACCTCCCAAAAAGTTTTTCACGCCATGTCATGCGTCTGCCCTGTGAAGGAACGCTCAAATTCGGCACCTGCATATCGTATTTGTACTCGCCTATTTGATGTTCTTCAATAATGTTACCGTTGAAATGCCTTTCAATACTTTGATAACCCGTAGGTACAAAGAAAACGATATCAAATCCCACCAGATTCAAAAATGCAGTAAGTATAGAATCTTCAAGTGATATCACAGTCTCACCGGTATTGATATATACCAGCTTGGGATTTTTCTTCGTAAAATCAAAATTCTGTATCAATCTGATTATCTCTTTAGGTAAATTCAAAACCTGAGCTATTATAACATACTCCGTTCCGTTTACACCTGTATTTTTAATTAACTTTTGCTCTATCAAATTTCTAAGTTTTTCGAATATCAGGTCCTGTATATCATCTCTGAGTATTCCGTAGGTATACTTCGGATGATTTTTTATTTTTTCGATCTGCAACCTTCCGTTTTTATAGAATTCCGCCACATGCTCTTTCATGGGGTTTTCATCCGTAGGATTTATGAAAGGTGCTTTTTTTATTACAAATGTTTCGGGTGTAATAAGTTCCCTTACCGATTCCCAATACTTTATGACAAGTCCGTCCTTGACTCCGGATATTTTAGAAAAGATCACCGGAATATTAACCACGGAGTCGACCGTACTGAATCCCGGTCTGTACTTTAATTCCTGATCCCATAAGATCTTGATTTCTTCATACATGGTCTGCAAACTTATGGAATTCGCTTTGCCGTACTGCCTGTTTCTGTACATACCGCTGTCCTGATACATAATGGAATCAAGATCTCTTTCGGCATGATATGCCATAGTTCCCATTCTAACATGAGAGCTATCCTCCGGGTATTTATCTACAGAAAGGCTTTCCGGATAATTTTCTTCATATAAAAATTTATCTTCCAGACAGCACTTAACATTAAGATTAGGGCAAAGTATCAGTACGTCTATAGGAAGTTTTGCCAAAAAGCTTAAAAATAAAGCCTCGTTACTGTCCTTGCATCCGCCCATGTATATAAAGCAACCTATCTGAGGTACTTTCCAATTGGCAAAAAGCTCCGGCATATACCTTTTCATCCAACAGATAAGATATACCGCTTTGTTGGTGAGTTTATGAATGTTTTCGTTATCCTTTTTCGACTCGGCAAGCATAATATCCACAAAGGCTTTATGCATTATCCTTTGCAGTTCTATATTGGCAGTATACTGTATATTGACCGATAGGTTCAGTATCAATTGATCTAATTTTGTATAGTTATCTCTCTTTATACCTGCGATTTCTTCCGGTGTGGGTCTGGGTATCTCCCCATTGACTATAACAAGCATCCTTTTTGAGTTTTTAAGCTCCTGCTGAAGCTTAAATAAGTCGTTCACATAGGTAAGCCTATCCTCTACACCGTTTATTCTGCAAAACAGATTATAGAAAAACCTCTCATCCGTTCCCCTTAAAACCGGACTTTCAAGTATATCTTCGAACGCCTTTCCCCTGATCCAGGCATTAGTGCAATTTGTCACCTTCGCAGGAATACCGTAAAGTCTTTCGTTGTTCATATCGTTTTGGATCTCTTCACGAACACTTTTTAACGAATAACCGGCAGGAAATGGGGTGCCTTTGGAAAACTCTAGGTTATAAGACAGCTTTGATTCGGGATCTACCTTAAGGTATCCCTCATCCCCGTTATATTGCAAAAGTACCACATCACAACCGGCACCCGAGAGTATGGATATAAGCATAAGTTCATAATGACTTATATCTCCCTCATACAAGATCTTTGGAATATTGTTTTCTCCGAGTTGATTGACTATTCTTTCGAATTTGTAATACAGCCAGCACATGAATTTAATATATGCATTTTTAAGCATATTTTCGGTCTTACCTTCCTTGTGCATCGTATACAGGGAATTGTATATTGAGCCTGCAACATTTTGTCTTTGAAAGTCATTCATACGGGAAAGCCATTTTTTCAAATGTGATGATATAAAGCTCTCACTCATCTGAAAATCATTTCCCATCATCTCGTTATAGAACGCCAGATTCTTCTCATCGGGATTTGGTATCTTGCCTTCTATCACAACTCCTGTCCGTCTTGCCGCATCATAGTATTTTTTTATAAATTCTCCTATTTCGCTTGAATATGAATTTATCCTGTAAAAATATACACCCTTTTGGGGTCTTTTATCCAGTTCAACAAAATAGTCATTAAGGTTTTGAATCTTTTTGTGTTCTAACATAGAGTATTCTCACCATCAATATCTTCTCATCTTATTTTTATTCAACACAAAGCCCAATCCGGCTCCTATTATACCGCCCAATATATGTGTAAGGTTTGATATGTTGTCTCTTATAAAAATACCGCTGTATAACTGCTCGCCTCCGTAGATGATCGCTACCAGTATGAAAGTCAGAGGAATCTTGCCGTCCTCAAAGCTGGCAAATGATGAAAGTAATATAAATGCAAATACTACTCCGCTCGCTCCGAGAAGCCTTGAGTAAGGAAACAGCAAAAAGTGAACCAAGCCGGTCACAAAAGCAGTCGCCAGTATTACAAACAATATATTTGCAGATCCGTATTTTTCTTCCAAAAGCGGTCCCACTATAAGTAATATCATTATATTATTCATAAAATGTATCCAATCCGCATGACCGAGTACATGCCCGAAAAGTCTGATATACGTAAGCGGATTAGCCAATGACGATCTGTATACACTGAATAATAACCTCGTTGAAGCTCCCATGCTTATCCTGTCGATCGCCATCACTATAAAGCAAAGTATGGTGAATCCTAAGATCACCGGTGAATTAAATGATAATTGTAATCTTTTACCACTGGAACTCATCTTCTCGTCCCCCTTATACATGTTATTTTTGCATGAAATTGTATCATATATAAGGGGGGTTTTCAAGTTTTGGTGGGCGAACCATCAATCAACAACTCTGGTCCATTTTATATTTGGTTCCTTACAATATAAACATTCTTCATTTTCTCCATTTATCTGTCCGCATTTTTTACAATTCCAGTGTGCTTTGCCTAAATAATTGGCATAATTGTGAACTTTTCTTTTCGGAGAATAGACTCCATCTAAAATAGTATATTCATCAAGTTTTTTTATATCAGTCAGTTGTTTTTGTGCAAAGGAAATTAATATTTCTTGTATTTTTCTTTCAATTTCTACAATACCTGTATTATCAATTGCCCTTCTCAGCTGATACTCCGTTATACACTCATCTCCTATATAATACTTTTTTCCCATCTCATTATACAAATCAATGTATTGCAGTATACTTTTACCGTTGTCCATATACTCATGATAATTTTGACTTACGTGTCTCTCCTGTGTTTTAGTTAAACTTTTTGAGTTTAGTTTCAACCTCAATGTTTTTGCCGATAATGCTGACAACGGAAAAATATCAAATTCTTCAATTCCGTGTTCTTTTATGTAACTCGTTGCATTTTTTATTGTGTCCGATATACTCTCTTTTTCTTCATCCAACATATCTATCTTATTAAGAACAAATATGATTTTAATATTTCCCTTCTTTTTAACATAATCTATCACCATTTCAAGTAATATTTCATCATCGTTGGTTGCAAGCTGAGTAGCATTCAATATATAAACTATAACTCCTATGTTCAATTGTTCAAGAACTTCTTTAGTCCTTTCTCCATGCCTTACATCACCTGAATTATTTACTCCGGGGGTATCCACTAAAACTATTGATTTGTCAGTATTGATCAATGTAGTAATATTCTTTACAATAAGTACATCTGTTACATCTTCATCTGCGTTAATATTAAATACGGTGTCGGCATTAATGATATCAACAGCATATTTGTTTCCGTCATTCTTTTTAATATATGCTTTTGTATTAAGATTACCCGGGATATTTATAACCGCCAATGCTCTGGCAGTACAAGCTTCATTTTTTTCCGGCAGTATTTCTTCAGATAAAATTGCATTTAAAAAAGTGGACTTACCTGAACTCATAGTAGCTACTACGCAAACCGGTATTATTTCATTACTGTTTATATCAAATACTCTTAACATAAATTTTCCTTTTATCTATACCATTTAATAGTTGCTATTTAACAATATCTAAGTCCATATTTTACACCAATAGCTCTATATAACTTTTAAACTCTCCTACATTCAGATACTTCTCTTCTCTTGCACCTCCGAGTATGGGAATAGGTTCCAGTACATAACATTGACTACGATTTATCTTTCCGTATTTTTTAATCGCTGCATTATATAATTCCATGTCTAAAAAGTCATTTCTATACTCGGAATCTTCTAAATTAGAAAAAAAGAAATCCGACCCTGAGAGCATAACTGTATAATTATCTTCCGTTAATTTATATAACATGATATATCCGTCTTCCCATGATAAAATATCCCCAAAAACAGTACTTGCAAAAGGTATGCCGTTATGCCATATTGGAGAATTTTTAAGTATCTTGGATATTTCTTCTATCTCATTTACCTCTAAAAACCTTATATACCCATCGACTAAATCTTCTCCACGCTTTTCTATATAGTCTTTTAAATTTAACGGTAACTCATTAATAAATTCCATAATTAAATCTCCTTAAACTACTACCAACTTTACATTCATTTTCGTATTTTCTAATTCTCCTCTATCCTTATCCTTAGCATACTCATCTACATTTTGCTTAAGATGTTCTACTCGACTTCTCCATTGTGATCCGATAGAGCTGTTTACACCCTCATCTCCCATACCGGAAACTTTTGAAGGATCACCACCGGCTATTTGGTCAGGGTTGTGCAAAGCAGCCTGTTTCTTAATCCATTCCTGGGCTTCAGCCTTTGCCTCACTATATGACATACCTTTTTTCTGATTACTTTCAATCCTGCTTTGTAATGCTTTCTCTCTTGCAATTTCTTGAGCTTTTTTTCCCTCAGATATATCACGCCCATTACCGGTTTCTGCCCTCCTTTTTTCATAGGCTGCACGGTTATCCATATTTTCTGCAACTGTTTGACTATTCAACCCTCGTTCCTGTCTTTTTAATTGACGAATAAACTCCTCTCGGTTCATTCCTTCAGGACAGATAAATTTGATAATTATCGGCGGTTCCATTTTTTTCATTTTTTCCGCATCTTGATTCTTATTTTCACCGGCTTTATTATCTTTAGGAGTATTTGATTCTTTATTCTTTATTTCTTCTTTATCTTTGTATTCTGTTTCAATATCCGCTTTGCCTTTTTCTTCGGAATTATTTTCTGTCTTATTATTGTCTTTTAGCTCTGTGCTATCCTTATACTCTACTCCCTCTTTCTCCTCTGCATTGTATTTAGGTTCAGTTTCATATTTTAGCTCTGTGTCAACATCAGCATTAGAATCTACTTTATCTTCTATTCCTATTTCTCTCTCCGTATCCGAATCGATTTCTGAATTTAAGGGTTTATCCAGTTCGTCTAACAAAGTATCTTCATAATACTGCTTAGGACTTTCTAAGTTTTCACTAACATCATGCGAAGAAAAACTTTTGTCCAGTTGATCAATAGTTTCTTGTTCACCTTCTAAGTTTTCAGAGATTCTATATTTAGTTTCTAAAATATCACCTATTCCTTCTATTGACATTGCTGTACCTCTTTTAATCTTTCCACTGCGTATTTACGCCACTTAGAATAAAGTTGAATTTTTTTCCTGTTTTCCTTTACCATCTTACGCATAATACATTGGGTAACAGCCAATTCAAACTCTGTTGATATTTCACCTGTTACTGCTTTTAATCCATTATGAACCTGCTCTTGGACTCCATTTACTTCTTCGATTGACAATAATGTATTTTTAAAATTATCATACAACACTATCTCACAAACAACCTCACTTAACTTCTCAAATGAGTCTTCATAAAAAACACTTGGACTTAAGTTGTTTTCAAGCTTTTCAATTGCATCGGTAATAAGTATTTTGTTCTCTGTTGATAAGTTAATAAGATCCATATTTTTTCTTATAAAGTCCGGCGAGATATCCCAAGTTTCGCTTACTCTATTTCCCAAAAAAAGCATAGCAAGCATTCTTCTTACATCTTTTTTTAATGATTCCGTATCCACAGATCTATACACAAATATTTCTTCGGTAATATTTGCCTTATTTATCTTACATAAGACCGGCTCAAGCCAATTATTTTGATAAACGACCGCTATGCCCTTAGAAAGTCTGGCAAGTTCAGGAATTTGCTTATCAGACATAGCAGCTGATTTTCCGGCTTGTTGTCTGTCACTTTCCTCAGGAAGACGCATTATAATCTTTGTATTGGTATTTCTTATTGCTGAAATATCAATAGCATTAGGCGATTGGTCAACTATGATAAATCCTTCTCCATAGGTTCTCATTTCAGCTATTGAATTTGTAAGCATTTCAACTGATTTTCCTGCCATATCAGAGCCTTCCAAACCACTGCTTCCCTTTGTATTTCTTAATAGATTATGTGCTTCTTCTAAAACTGTAACATGCTTTAATCTTTGATTCATATTGCCGTTTGCACAGGACATCCTATACTCATTCAACTTCATAACAACAAGTCCCATTATTAGAGACTTTGTTTCCTGAGAACCTATTCTGCTTAAATCTATAATACAATTCTCATCAAATAGTATTTGAGGACTTATTTCATTGGCAGTAAATATTTGACCGTTTATTCCGTTGGTTAATGAATTAATACGGGTAACTAAAGCTCCTGTATAGTCACCTTTATTGTCTTGTGAATAATCGGATGAGTTTAAAATATTTCTAATTTGCATCTGAACATCTTTAAATGAAGGATATACCGGAGTATTAAATGCACATTCCGAACTTTCCAAGTCCCATCCACACACCTTATAAGCCTGTAAAACAGAGTCTTTGAGTATAGCAGGCATAGCCGCATACATAGGCCAACATACATTAAATATTTCTATCAGTCTGTCTACATGCTCAAGCACATGTATTTCATTAGGAAAAGCAAAGGGATTGATTTTTAATAAATCAGATATCTTACTGTTTGTTCCAAATACATATACTTCCTCGTCATTTCCAAATACATTTTTATATTCACCTTTTGCCGGTTCAACAATAAGAAATTTCTTTTCCTTTTTAACTAATTCTGAAATCACTTGGTATACTGTATTTGACTTTCCCGAACCTGTAGAGCCTGTAATCAACATATGGGCGGATAAACTCTCAACATCAAGATGAACCTTGGTTTCTTCCGGCTTTCCCATGTGATATATACAGCCTAAAGAAATAGTATCACCTTTTCCATAAGCTACATCATCGACATCAATATTCCTTGCAAATGAAACCATCTTATTAACAGACAAGCCCTTAACAGATTTTTGAGGCAGCCCTGCAGCAATCACCAGTTCATTACCGCTTAGCATCGCAGATGGTGTAATATCAATAGTTCTTGATCCCGATTGTATCTCAAAGACCGGATGGATTAATTTTTTTAAGTATGATTCGATTCCTTTGTTTTTAAATGTATCTATCCAAGTATTTATACTGTAGTCTTCTACCGTATTTTTCTTTCCCCTACATAATGATTGCAAGGTACTTGCTAAGATCTTACTTGTTTGAACATCATCTGCCAAGCAATATGTAGCAGCAGACCATAATCCCGTATCCTTAGCATCTTCAATTCTTTCTATTTGTTTTTCTATGTTTTTTAATAGATCGATTACCCTTTATTATCCCTTACAAGTTGCAAGGTCTTGCCTGTTGTTGTAGTGAATGTATCTGTAGTACCCTTGGTTGTACTTGTCCCTCTTGTATTGCTTTGGGAGTTTCCCTTAGAAATACTCTCAGAGGTGCTTTGTGAGCTACTTTCAGAAGTTCCTCTTTGTATACTTTCAGATGTACTTCTCCCCCCACTCAAATAACCCACAGGTAAGCTTATAGAAACACTCACACTTTTTGACTTCGATTTTGATCTTGACTCTGAAGTTGTATGACTTGTTGAACTTCCGACTGTATTACTTGTAGTATTACTTATCGTATTACCCACCGATTCCGTAATTGCATCAGAAATACTCTCTGCCAATGAACTGCTGTCGGATTCGGAGTATGTTTGTGTTATTTTTGCAAATGGAGATAACTGTGAAAATATTTCCTCATAATTTTCTTTTATCTCCAAAAGTTTCTCCGGCTGAACAGGCTCCGCAATTGTAATCAGTGCATACTTACAGCCTGTCATCGAATCAATTAACTTCTCCATACCTTGGATGAATTCATTGATGTCCTCACTTCTAAATCCCGGAATACCGCTTACCACACTTATGATTCTGTTTTTTTCACCCAAACTTGATGTGAATGCTTTATCAAGGCAATCCATCAATCCGTTTTTATCTTTTGTAACCAGCCTTGAACCCGGAAAGTTCCCTTCAAATGTACCTACAAGGGCAGATTGACAGGTAGAAATTTCATTAATATTATTTGTTTTTGCTCCGATATAATGCTCTATACTTTTACCGTTACTTAAAATAATATGAATAAGAGTACCGCCACACAATGCAAGGGAATTATAGACATTCATTAATTTATCCAAGTTATTTTCATCGGTATCATAAACAATTTTTGTGATCTGATTTATTCTTAAAACACTGTTTATGTTCATGTTTTCAATGTCAGCAGGAATTTCCTTAATAGGATAAGTAGAAAGCTCTGACATATATTTTTTCATAATTATATTATCTGCTTGAGCAAATGCAATATTAAGCTTTTCTTGGCTTTGCTCAATAACTTTTAATTGTTCCGACATATATTACTTTCCCTTTCCTTGATTACCACCAAAAAGTCTCGCAAGTATACCGGGTTTTTTCTCAGCCTTATTTGACTTCTCAACTTTATATCTTTCCCGTTCTTCGTTTGTCGAAATAGTTTTACCATTTTTAATACGGAATTTATTTTCTTTACCCGTGTTAAAATCTAAGTTATTGACATTTTTACTCTTTCCTTCAGAACTCTCAATCCTTCTTGTCATCTTATAAACCTTTTTACCAACCGCTTCAAGATGGGCTATTCTCTCTTCACAGAAATTATCCATTAGTGAAGAGGCTATTAAAGCCCAGTATCCCTCATTCCACTTATCTTCCGTTTCGAACTCTTCACCATCATATTCCTGCATTAATCCTTGAATATTCTTTGTCTTAACATAGGCTAGAGTCTCTTTAAACTTATTAGTTGAAAAGTTAGGATCTCCATGAGCTATAGTATAAAAAACACTGTATATTCCCACTAAACTCTTTTTTTCTATAGCCTCTTCCAATGCTGCGATTTTTTCCATAATCCACCTCTCTATATTTCCAAGACTGCATCAAGTCTTGACAAGAAATTTTCAAGCCATGTTACTTTTTCTTTTTCAGCTTGAATTGTCGCTTCTATGCTACTTTTATTTTGTGTTAACTTTTCATTTTCCTCAACTTTTTTCTTCAGTGCCTTCTCCAAATCATCAAGTTGTCTTAAGAAAAATTGCTTAAACTTCTTAGCCTCTTCTACAGCTGTATTTTGTGCACTTTCCAAGTTTTCATTAAAACTGCTTATAATAGGTGTAAGGTATTCATTTTCTACAGTTGAATAATCAACCATCTCTCTATTGGCATATATATGTCTGTAATATCCTCTTTCCTCAAACCAAGTCCATGGCTTATACCATCTTTTACTGGTATTTTCCACCCACTCCGTCTTACCTGTATCATACTCTTCATCATACTTATAGTTATCTATTATTTCCTGAGCATCAGGGATAGTCATTTCAAGAAATCCTACACCGACTTTATTACCGGAAGCATCATATTCTTGATTATTCACCACACCGCTTTGAATCAAATCATGAATATGTACTGTATACTCTTTCATAATACTTTGTGCATTTTCAACAATTACATCATTAATAATGCTTTCCAACTCTGTTTTTACATCACTTTGCAAATGGCTTACTTTATTGTTCACTTTCATTATTAATTGCTGAACTTCCAGCGTAGTCATAGCCCCCTTATTCGTTGAAGGATTAAGTTCTGTAGAAATTTTAGCCCTTACCTTCCTTATTCTACTCTTTGCATCCTTCATCATATCCAAAGCTTCAATACGATTTCTGAACTTCTGAGCTTCCCTTCCGTCATTAATTATGCCTTTAATTACAGTTAACTGGTTATGAACCTCACTTCTTAAACTTTCATTACTTTGTATGGAAGAAATCATTTTAGCATGCATATCCTTTTCTTCCACCTTTTTCTTAAATGTATCCACTGCCGTTTTTATTTTTGCAGTATATGCGTATCTTTGTAAGTATTCATTTATGGCTATTTCAACTGCGGGTATGCCTGTATACCACATTATCTCTTCATAAATATCACCATTTTGCTTTGCCTTTTCAATAGCTGAGTTTACCTTTAAAAGATTATTTTTACTTAGGCTTGCCTGCTCTGAAAGATGTAATTGCTTTTCTTCAATAAATATATTGCAATTATCCAATGTCTTTTTTTGACCCTTGGTAAGTTCCAGCCCGTTTTTATACATTCTTATAACTTTTGCCGTTTCTGCCGAAGTAGGGAATATATTAGGATTTTCTATATCAAACTTTTGCAAATACTCTCTTACATGCTCAAGTGCATCCTGTACCGATTCTTTATCAGGGTCAAATTGGTCTATTTTATTCACCGCAAATATAAACCTGTCCTTTGATTGTTTTCCTCCGACTTTCATAGCCTCGGCAACTGTTCCAAGTAGTGTATAATCATCATTTGTCTGTAATTGTGTAGCATTTAATACATATAAAACCATGGGTTTTGTCTTTTCTTTTATTACCCTATATGTATGATTTTTATGCTCCTCAGTGCGTGAATTATTGGGTCCCGGCGTGTCTACCAACACCAACTTAATACCGGAAGAGTCTATATTTGGAATATTTCCTTCAATATCGATGTAAGCCGTAGCGGGATTTGCATTCATTTCATCCATATTAGCCAGTGAAAGATTAGGATAGTTTCCCAGTATATTATTTTCCCTGTCTCTATACTCCGCAGTAAAAACATCGGCATCATTTTTATCTTTTATTTTTGCTATAGTTGCTGTGCAGGCTTCATTTTTGGACGGCATAAGTTCTCTTCCAAGTAATGAATTTATCAATGTTGACTTACCTGAACTCATTGTAGCAATTACGCTGACTTCAAACTCTGAGCTGATTGCATTATAAAAATTATCTTGCACTTGCTTGGTTTTCAAGTCTTCAAAAGGGCAATCTCTTTGCATTTCTTCAAATAATTTCTCAAGTTCGGCAAGTCTGTCTTCAGAGCCTTTTGACTCAGTAAACTCAAGAGATACTTCTATATCCTTATGCTTTGAACAATACTCCTTTACGGTTTCATACAAGTCATCATAATCAAGTGCCAATCCGTAAAATTCAATATAAAAAGATTTATCATTACACAAATCAATTAATGTGGGCATTAATTGGTCAATCCATACTTGAATTCTTTCATTTTTAAAGTCATAAAATTTGTTTGGCGGCTGTACTAAATTCCCGTCAATTGCAATAGTTGATTCTACAATGTAAGGATTATATTTAAAACTTACCTTTGTGGGATTGCTGTTATTATTTTGCGGATTAAATGTCTCTTTTGCGTGTAGTACTTTTTCCACCTTTTTAGCAGGTACTTTTTGTATACTCTGTTCTTTCATAGTATTGGAATTATCAATAATTTGCTCATTAATAATTTTTTCTTCAATTCCTCCAAAATAATTGAGCAAAGCACTTAGTCCGCCATTAAAACCGTTAGAAATAGCCGCCAATCTCCAAACATCCTTTATATATATCTCTGCTGAAATAATTGCGGCTTCTTTTCTAAAGTCTTTACCTGTATTCAATATCACTATATCTTCTTTTCCACTTTGTTTTATAGTAAAGGTGAATTTATCAATTTCAGACATTGTGCCCTGTCCATCAATACTAACCGTAAAAACTAATTTTACGATTTCTTTCGGTATATTACTTATATTAATTTCAAATATGTCAATATTACCGCTCTTTTTGTAATTAATGTCATTATTAGGAGTGGAGGTTTGATTATAAAAAATCATATAATCCTCATTTGATAATTTTCCATCTTTATCTACTCCAAAACAACAACAGTCATAAGTAGCTTTTCCAAGTACTGTCATCTCTACTATAAATGTCTTATTTACATCTATATGCTTTTCCAGCTTATCTCTCATTCCCTTTACAAATTGCATTTCCTGCTCCTTAAAAAAATAGTCATTTTGTTTACCAAATACTATGCTTTATTTTAATTTTCTCGTATGATATTTTAATTTTAATGAACAAGAAAGTCAATAAATAAACTACATTTTATCTTATAACATACGGTATCTCCACGTAAGAAACCACCGCCTCTTTTTTCTTCTGCACCCAGTCTACTTCTTCACCTAAAAGTTTATTGAGTGCAATACCCGGTATGTTTATATCCGCTGCCAGACAGCTCATTTGCAGACCGCCGGACATCCTTGTATTGATTTCAAGCAGATACAGCTTACTTTCTTTATATTTGAATTGCACATTAAATGGGTATTTTATATCTATATTAGCTGTAATTATCCCTACCATATTTAGGATGTCCTCATCATAAAATACCCTTTCATCCCTTGAACTGCCCTTTTCTCTCGGAATTGCAATAAGACCTTTTTTAGTATTAAGGCAGTCCACGCTGATTTCATTTCCCTCTAAGTAGGGCATCAGTATGATGTCACCAAAGTCCTCTACAGCTTCAAGCACTTCCAAATAATCATCATAACTTATACCTACCCCGGCATAGCTTTTGATTTTCTTTAAGCCCTTACTTTCTTTGCTTATTTTCCTAAAACTCTTACCGCCCTCATCTCTTACGAACTTTGCACATACAACTTCGTTGCCTAAACTAAGTTTGGCATAAGCCTTTTTAAACTCCTCTACACTAGACACCTTATAGTAATCGGGTACATTTATACCATCTATATTCTTAAAAAAATCATAAGTTTTGACCTTATCTTCCAAAAGTGAGACAGTTTCATGATCATCCAAAAGAACTTTTACACCTATATCGTTGAATTTATCAATATTTTGACTAATGCTTAGCATATTTCTTCTAGGTACAAATACATCCACCTGCCTGCTTTTACAAAAGTCAAGGCAGTAGCTTATATACTCCGTTCCTTCACAGGTCGGCTCCTCATGCCATTCATCACAAACCTTTTGAATTACTGAGTTTTTCTGCATATTACTGCCTATAATATAGATTTTTTTATTTGCATCCGCCTTCATCAGCTCAATAAGTCTGTATGAAGTGCTGAACCAATGGTTAAACCAAACTCTTATCATTCCAATCTCCATTCTGCAAACAAGCCGCAATACAAGTAGATATAGTCATATTTTTTACTCTATCTACATTCTGCGAATAAGTCGCAACAAAAACAGCTATGAAAGCATTTTTACTCTATTTTTATTCTGCCGGCAAACCGCAATACAAATATCCTGTAAAATGTTTTTTATCAACTTGTAAATCCTGCCGTAAAAAGTCTTATATTCTCATATCCCACCGCCAGATTGATATTCTGTCCGCTGTCTATCCCGGCGGTGCTTATGCCTATCACCTCTCCGTACATATTAAGTACAGCTCCTCCCGAACTTCCGTGAGATATAGGAGCGGTAAATTGTATCATATCCACATTGTCTATATTTCTAAATCCCGCTATGATCCCGTCCGATACCGAATTAAAAGTCCAAGCGGACTTCCTATCGCAACGACCTTTTGCCCTCTTACCAAAGGAGTTCCTCCTTTATATATCGGGATAGGTCTTAATTCTCTTCTTATCCTCAGTACAGCCAGATCCGTAGTCGAATTATATTTGATAAGCTCTTTGGTAGAATAGACCTTATCGTCTTCTTCTATTCTCACGGAATAATAATTCCCTCCGGAAGCCACGTGGTGATTGGTCAATATAAAACCGTCCTTACCTATCATTATCCCCGAACCGGTACCTATGACCTCTCCGTTCACATCATGTATGGCAATAAGCACTACGGAAGAGGCGAGCTTTGCCAGTTCCTCGAAACTCAGTTCTCTTCTTGAAGTATTTGTGTTGTTCACCGCCGTCTTCGGAGCTTGGTAAGGAGGGGGTGTATTATTTACAGCAGTGACCGATTCTTTTTTATTCCTTTGAGGTCTCGGTGGTATTATTACTTTTTTATTGCCGTTTACAGTGCTTATCGAAGAACTGAAGTCATCTTTTTTAACTTCCGTACTTATTCCCTGCCTTACATAGGGCTTTATTTCACTCTTACCGTAAGGACCGGAGGTGATCTTTTTTGAATATTCCGAAAGTCCGCTTGATATCTCTATGTCTGACCGGTTTTGTATCAGTAACACATCGCAACCTATAAATGTAAGAAACAAATAAAATAAATATTCGTGTTCCTTTGTGACATTGTCCGCAATAACTTTTATCAGACTTTTTGTATTCCAATCTATCAATACTTCCGACATGGTCTCATCCAACCAATAAAATAGTTTAACTATAAAGTTTTTTATGATCGAATAACTTGTGGATCTACCGAATTTCTTATATTCATCACTTATTTTTCTCAGTGCATTGAGTAAGTTTGCCTTAAGTGAGTCATTTAACAATAAATGCCTGAAAGCTCCCAATGATCCGCTTTCCCACTTTGAATATATATCGATATAATAGTTTGAGTCTTCTATTTTAATAAGTTTAGGAAGTGTGCTTATTCTGACATATTTAAGATCCTTACTTTCCGCCTTCTTATCCATTTGCTTATCAATATTTTCAATTAGATTTTGAATATTCGAAGGCTCTCCGACCGCCCTTATAAAGTATACATCTCTTATACCGTTGTTATATTCGCCCTTTATATCTAAAAAAGCATCTATAGAACCTATATTCTGTGTATTATGTCTGTAATTAACTGTTTCCATAAGAGTTACTACCGCCTTTTACTATCAGTTTTCTATTTATTACATAATACAAAGTATATCTTTTTTTTGCAATAAATGATATACTTTACCTCGTTGTTTATATTTTTTCAAAAGTGTGGAAATAATGAAGGATAATGTTATATATTACAGTGTGGGGGCTTTGTTATACTGCCCCGGCAACAAAGAAAGTGTTGCTGATTCAATTATAAACGAAAATTTCGGAAATAAATTCTCTCTCGCCCTTTGTCTTGAGGATACTATCAATGATGATTTTGTGGCTGAAAGCGAAGTGATGTTGATCGAATCAATTAAAAAGATCTGTACAGGCTATCGTGAAAAACAATTTTTTTTGCCGAAATATTTATCAGAATAAGAGATCCCAAGCAGATAGTAAGTCTGGTTAAAAGACTTAAGGAAAATATTGAAATCGTCTCCGGCTTTATCGTACCTAAGTTTAATCTTGAGAATGCCAAAGAATATATCAATGAGATCATTCTGGCAAATGAGCTGTCAAAGAAAAAACTTTATATGATGCCTATCTATGAGAACTCTGCTATTATCGATATGAGGTACAGAGTCGATATACTCTATTCATTAAAAGATCTTTTATCACAGATAGATGAACTGGTCCTCAATATTCGAGTAGGCGGCAACGATCTTTGCCATATGTTCGGTTTCAGAAGACATGTGGATGAGTCTATTCATAATATAAAGGCTATCTCCAATATCTTTTCGGATATAATCACTGTCTACGGTCAGGATTATGTCGTATCCGGTCCCGTGTGGGAGTATTATGCCGGAGATAACTGGGAAGAGGGCTTGATACGTGAAATAAAAGATGATAAATTATGCGGTTTTACCGGTAAGACTGTGATACACCCCAATCAGATACATGTGATCAACGAAGCATACAAGGTAACACGCTATGATCTTGATGATGCTCAGTCAATACTCGGATGGAATAAGGATTCCGGTTCCTTAGTCCTCGGCAGTCTTTCAAAAGACCGCATGAATGAATACAAGACCCATGTGAATTGGGCAAAGAAGATCGTTTTCCTGGCTGAAGCTTTCGGTATAAAAGATTAGAACTTTGCAGTCATGACCTTTATTTATAGCGGATATTGATATAAATCAGGATAAAAAAGAGTGTCGCTTACGGATGATCCTTCATACGTAAGCGACACTCTTTTTTTGATAAGTTTAAGTTGCTTCCAAGGCTCTTTTATTTGGCTTTGATCTTTACAGCATCCTCAAATACGGTTACACTTTCCACATCGTCATAATTGGTGACCCTCAGATAAAATTCTATGTCCTTTATATCAGACTCAGCCAGATCGTTTATTTTAAGCGCATCTTCGTCCCAGTCAATACTTGCAAAGATACTTTTTCCCGGACTTACATATCTTTCCAGATATGACATTGCCATATAATCGTTTATAGACATAAAATCCGCAGCAATCGTAAGCTCTTTATCCGTTTTATTAACGATATACAGGTTTATACCGTAGCCCCAGGAGATATCTTTATCTTCTCCCGTATATATAACGCTTACATATTCGTTATCGACAAGCACCTGATCCGTAGCCTTCGCCTCGTAGACAAAACCGGCAGCATTCTCTTTCCCGTCGGGGTAAATATGTACCGTTTCATTTGTCGTATACTCTGAATATAAACCATTCTGTTCCCTGACGGCTAAGTTTAGTTCTATATCTGTATATTTTTCTATGCCATATGATTTAAGATCGTCAAGATAAAGCGTTGAAATAGCTTTTTTACCGGGACTTACGGAAGTGCTCATATACGGGTCCACCTCAATTCCGTTGACAACTCCGCTTTCAACTTCAAATGTATATATCTTATCCGAAGTTTTATTCTCAATAACCATATTTACGGCGTAACCGTATTCCGTTTCTTCTATTATATCTTTTACGGTAATAGAATATGATCCGTTAGAAAGCAACACCGGATCTTTTATAGTTATCGGTGTTGTTGTTTTAGTGTCTGTTTTTTTGTCTTCCGAGCTTTCCCCAATATCTTCAGACTCATCAGTCTCATCCGCCTCGTCAGACTCATCCTTATCCTTATTATTTTTCTTATTCTTTTTTGTATCTTTGGTACTCTCGGTCTTTTTATCCTCCTCTTTGTTGCCCTCTTGTGATGAATTGCAGGCAACAAGCAGTAATCCAAGCATTAAGCAGATCAAAAAATGATAAAACTTCTTCATGAAGACACCTCCTGATAATATATGTTACTTTGATCGCTGTGCAAAACGATCTATTTTTATTTCACATCACTAGGTCATTTTGACAAGATAACTTAGTGATTATTATCCCCCTCAAGTGCATTTAAGATAAGCTTTTTACTTTGAATTTTTGACTTACCCTGTCTATTCGAATCTTAAGACAGGGTAAGTCTTCGTGTGAGTACTTTATCCTTGATATATTACTGTGCTGTGATACTTATTTTGTCATCAAAATACTCTACCATGCTTTCGGAATCATAGATCTCCAAATTAAATTCTATACTTGAAACAGCATTTTTATCTAATCCGGCAGTCTCAAAATCGGAATCAAGCCAGCTCATTTCCGTAAAAGCATTTTTCCCTCCACGAACAGACTCTATATAATACGGTTCCATCTCTGTTCCGTTGACGGTTACTTCTGTAGCATCAAGTGTTATTTCCTTAGTTGTTTTGTTTTCAACATAAATACTTGCCGCATATCCGTTACTTTTATCACTGCCTACATAAACAACTTTAACAGCTTCATTATCAACAAGCACCTGATCGGTATCCTTTACATCATAGGTAAAAGTAGTAGCATTCTCTTCCCCACGAGGATAGATCTTAATAGTATCCTTAGCAAAATAACCTGAAGTGAAGTCATCACTGTCCAGAGCGGAAACATTTATTTCTATGTCTGTAAAATCGGTCAAACCGTATTTTTTTATATCATCAAAAAAGATCATAGTTTCTTCCGACTTACCTGCTGCTACGGAAGATGATAATAGAGTACCTACCTTTACACCGTTTACATAAGAATCATCTGAAGAAATATAAAGGTTCTTATCTTTTGTTTTATTTTCTACCAAGACATTTATAGCATATCCCAGAGCAGTATTCTCATCTATACCCAATACGGTAATTGAGTAGTCATCATTATCAACAACTACATCGCCTTTTGCTTTTTTATCTTTTTTCTTACCTTTTGTTTCTTCCTCATCCTCAGAAGTTTCTTCTTCGGATTCTTTATCTTTCTTGCCCTTCTTTTTCTTCTTTTTGGATTTCTTTGTACTTTCCTCGGTATTTTTATCTTCCTTCTTACCCATACCGTCAAGTACACCACAAGAAACAAGCATTACACTAAGCATTACAAGTAATAAAAAACTGCAAATTTTTTTCATGGATTACCTCCTGTTTTTCTTTTTTAACTTTTTTCCTATATACCCCTATCCGTAATTTTGTTTTATTAAAAAATAAAATCTTGTCCCCCTGACAGTTCCTTGTTATCGGCATACATTACTAAGGTGCTGTCCATACTTTTAGTTTAAGAATTGCGTGCTTAGCAAATTCTTATTGTAAAATTCCTCCTTTTTAGTATATTTCCACATTAAAACATGTATTTGTAAAAATATATTAAACACTTTCACAGTCTAAGAATACCATGAAAAGCAAGCTTTTACAAGTGATTATCGTTTTTTTGGCTTATCCGACAAAAATGTATCTTATTGACTATAATAAAAGAGTTTTAATAATTACAATAGCAAGTTCTTTGTATTTCAAAATTTTACTCCCCTACAAAGCCTGCCAAATGCTCTCTGTAAACTCTGCCCACCGGCAGTCCCATTACATTATAGTAATCTCCTTCTATTCCGACTATATATCTTGAAAAAAAGCCCCTGTATAGCATAGGCTCCTGCCTTATCATAGGCTTCATCACCCGATAAATAAAATTCAATATCTTCTTTTGAAAGTTCTGCCACCTTTACCGCAGTTTCCTCAACAAAACTTTTATGTGTTTTTGATCTGCTGTTAAATACACATACAGCAGTATATACCTTGTGTTTTTTACCTGAGATCTTCTCAAGCATAAGTCTTGCATCTTCTCTGTCTTTTGGCTTTCCAAGTATGCTACCTTCCAAAGCTACTATGGTATCGGCAGCTATTATAATATGATCTTCTTTGTATTTAAGTGCCGCCTTTTCTTCTATATCAAGTGCCTTTTGCATGGCTTGTTTTTCGCAGGCTTTTACAGGGTCGGTGCTGTCTATATCAGTCTCCTTATCCGATACCATAATATCAAACTCAACACCTATCTGTGTGAGTAATTCCTTTCGTCTCGGTGATGCAGAGGCAAGAATTATTTTAATATTATCCATAAATAGATCCTTTCAGCTATAGTAGGCTACTACCCACTGCCGCCGGACAGTGGGTAGTTTGTAAAACCTATTATATACAAAAATATATTTTAATCTTTAGAACTCACTGCCGCATGACAGAGAGCAGTTTGCATTAAACCTATAACACTAAGTCTGAATTTACTGTCAAGACTCACTGTAAAATGACAGCAAGTAGTTTACATAAACTAACTATACCCAATCTGGTGCTGGAGAAAATGTATCTAACTGTAACATGACAGCAAGTAGTTTACATAAAACCTATGATACTCGACCTATATTGACCGCTTATAACTCACTGCCCTTTGGCAACAAGTACTTTATACAAAGTGCCTACTGCTCTTTTTTATCTTCTACTTCTTTTGTATCTTTATTCTCACTCTCCGGCTCTTTTTTCATAGCATCCAGAATCTCGGATACTCCGGAAATATTTACATTCTTATTGACCTTGGCATCATAGCTTTCAGCTCTTACTATCTCAGCAAGGTCTATTCCGGTAGCTTCTTTTACCGACTCAAATGTCTTCTTCATCATAAGAGGCACATTATCGGCAACACTTGACAAACCGTTGCTGTCCGCTCCTCCGCCGACAATAGTGATTTTATCAATTTGCTTTAGAGGCTCGGCAACCTTACCTGCGATCTCAGGAAGTACCTTTATGATCATCTCTACCATAGCGGCACGGTTGTACTTATTATATGCCTCCGCTTTCTTTTCCATAGCTTCGGCTTCTGCAAGTCCCCTTGCCTTTGCCGCCTCCGCTTCCGCCTTTCCACGCAGTGCTATACCGTTAGCTTCCGCCTCGTACTTTGCCCTTATACCCGCTGCTTCCTGCTCTGCCGCATAGCGTGTAGCCTCCGCCTCTCTTTGTCTCCTGATAAGATCTGCTGAGGCTCTTTGCTCTGTAGCATACTTTTCAGCATCCGCCTGTTTGTTGACCTCGGCTTCAAGCTGTCTTTGCCTTACGGAGATCTCCTTTTCCTTAAGCTCAGACTCTCTTTCCGCCTTAGCTATCTGTGCATTGACCGTCTCTGTCTGTATTCTTTTTTCCTGTTGCTGTTTTTGTATCTCATAAGCTGCATCAGCCTCTGCCTTTGCGGTATCGGTCTGAACTTTCAGTTCCGCTTTCTTTATCTCAAGGTCTGTAAGTCTTTGTGCGATCTCGGTCTCTGCAGCCACTCTTGCCGCATTGGCTTCTTTTTTAGCTGCCGCATCCGCTATCTGCACGTCTCTTTCCGCCTGTGCCTTTGCAATAGAAGCACTCTTTTGAATCTGTGACATATTGTCCTGACCCAGTGCCACTATTAAGTCCTTTTCATCCTTTATCTTTTGAATATTGCAGGAAATGATCTCGATACCCAGTGCCGCCATATCATTTTGTGCTTTTTCCTGTACCTGATCACCGAATGCCTTTCTGTTGGTACAAAGGTCTTGCAGTTTTACCGTACCTATGATCTCACGCATATTTCCCTGTAAGGAGTCGGTAAGAGCTGTCACTATCTGCTCCTCCCTCATATTCAGGAAGTTCTTTTGCGCAAGCGCTATTCCGTCAGGGTCGGTTTTTATTCTAACCTTGGCTATAGCCATCTATATCAACTCCTATATAGTCGTTAGTCGGAATATATCCGTTGGTCTTAATGTCTACGGATATCTGCTTGATCGTAAGCATGTCGACTCTTTCCAAAAAAGGAATCCTTACTCCTGCCTGACCGATAAGAACTCTGGGTTTTCTGTATCCCGAGATAATAATTGCCTTATCGGGCGGAGACTTGATATAACCAAGCATAATTATAATCAGAACAAATATAACGATTGCTACAATTAAAACTATTGTTGCAACTTCCATAAAGTAACCCCTTTCTATGTAAATATTATTTTTAGGCGTATGCCATTGTTGCCAACTTGCGGTAATGCTTTATTTTATTGACAGCTATTCTATTAAAAAACAAGGTATTATGTAATTTAAAGTTTTAAGACACAGCCTAATTATTATAAAAACTTTGCCAAAGCCCTATCACTCAGCCAAGCCATGTATTTATCACTGTCTATCATAAGTTCAATTTTTTCTTCGCTTTCAACAAGGAAGGCTTTAAGTTTTAATGTATCCTCTTCCCATGCCACAAACTCCAACTCTTCATATACATCATAATCACCGTCTAAACAAGAAATTATATCAACAAATACCGGCGTTTGGCTCATAGGGTCTGTAAAGTCAAAAAGCTGTACGCTGTAAGGCCAAGCCCAGTAGCATCCCTCAACTGCCAATATATTATTTAGAGGATTATAATAAATATCTGTCCAGATAAAAGTCTCTCCCGTATCAAGCGAGTACTCCGGGAAAAATTGCATAATACTTCTTTTTCTATATCCAGTACACTATAGCCGTACAGATCCTGTTTGAAAACCAAATATTCTCTACCATCTTTGTGTATTATCAGGCTATAAAATTGTGCATCATCATCAATACAATACCACTCTTTTATAAACTCCTCGCCTTTAAAGAAAAAACTCCTGCTTCCTCGCCTGTTATACTCTCCTATCTTAGCCGAGTACTTTTCTATACTTATATTGTAGGTGCCGGAAAGTTGCAACTGCTCTTTTTTGCTTAAATTTTCTGTCTTAAATAAGGGTAGAAACTCCTCTTGATATTCTTTATACTTTGTGGTGGCTGCTGCATTTGCCATAAAACCTCCTGTAGTCTTACCGGTGCATCATCTGCAAAATAAGTACAGCAAAAACACCGGATATTTTTTGATATATAAATACCGGAAAATAAGCAAGCTGTTTGTTGTATTTATTGAAGAAATGACTCACCTGCTTAGGTTATTTACATTTTATCCTGAAATGCACAAAGTATATCGTGATTCACTTCCTTATAAAATCCCTTTCTAAGTTCTTTGTAAGATGAGGGGTATTTACTTAAAAGCACCATCAGCTTGGTTACTGCCGCCTCCAAAGTCATATCATAGGCTTCTATAAGTTGAAAATCCTTTTTTACCTTCTGCCCCACCTTATAGATTTCCATATTGGAACCTTCATTTACTACCTGTGTAGCCATTACAAGAAACTTTCCGCTCTTTTCCCACTTTTCCATCTCCTTATAAAAGGTATCAAGCAGCTTGTCCGGTATGCCTCCGACTCCGAAACTTTCTATAACGATGCAGTCATAGTTTTCAAAAAGATAGGATAGAAGCTGCGCTCTTGCCCCCGGAATCAGCTTAAGCACACAGACCGAATTGCTTAAGCTCTCCTGAAAACGCACCGGCTCTCTTATAGGAAGATAAGGGATGTAGCGGATGATCCTTGAGTCCTGAATCCTTGCAAGCACCGGAAAATTCACACTGTGAAAAGCATTAAAGGATCTTGCCCTCATCTTCTTGGCTCTGGTTCCCGCTATTACATTGCCGTCAAATACCAAAACCACATTTTCAGAGTAATCATCACAGGCATAGATTATGCTGTCCCTTAAATTCACCTTTGCATCAGTTCCGTCAGTATCAATGGGCTGCTGAGAACCGGTAATTACTATCGGTTTTCTTGAGTTTGTACCATATAGCTTAGTGCTGCCGAAGTATAAGCCATGGTATCGGTTCCGTGCAGCACCACAAATCCCTCGTATTTATCGTAGTTTTCCTTGATTGCAAGTACAAGCTTTGTCCAGACTTCAGGCTCCATGTTGGTAGAGTCTATGTTACACAGCTGCAAAACATCCATTTCGCATATCTTAGCCATATCCGGTACATATTCGAGTATTTCCTGAGCTTCCATACCGGGAGTAAGTCCTCCTCCCAGCTGCTTGGATGCAATCGTTCCGCCGGTACCGATCAATAATATTTTCTTCATAAAATTCTCTCTTTTTTGATCAAAAGGTCTTTCTATAGTTTTTATGCACAACACGATATTTTTATATCTATTTTAAAAAGAATCGATCACCATGACAATATATTAAAATATTTTCATATCGGCAATCGATCGTTTTATTTTATATTATACAGCTATTTTCCCGGTCTATAAAGAACTATTTTATGAATTTTATATTCTTATAAATGTATTTTTATCTGTTAAACATATAAGATTTTTATTGTTTTTTTATATATTATCATGTATTAAATGCATTTTAAAAGCGATTTTCACAGAATGAAGTTAACTTACAAAGAATAATAGCTATTTATTAATGTGTATGTTAAACTTGTGTTATATTTTGTTATATTAAGAAGGAGGACGAAATTGAGGAAATGGACACAAGACCGGTAAATAATATCGCTCTTACAGGAGCAGGTGGTGGACAGATTCTGCTCTACGGGGTACTTCCTGAAATTCTGACTAAGGTGATCAACTATATGCTTTACAGGTGGGAGGTGATCATCAGAACTACCATCGTTGTCGGATTTGTAGGTGCCGGCGGTCTCGGTATGGCATTTAAGCTTGCTATGAGTTTTTTCCACTACTCACAGATAACGCTTTATATGATAGCTTACCTGATCATAGTCTATATAGCTGATTTTATTTCATACCGAACCAAGGAATGGATAAAATAATATATAGCATAGAAAAAGCCGACATACCGCAACTACTTTTGTTGCTTCAGTATGTCGGCTTGCCAAGTAATATCCGTTTCAAATTTTTAGGGTCAATTTTTCATTCCCAATATTATGCATATATCCGTCTTGGCTATGAAAAACTTAATGATACATCGCAAGTTCCACGCTATCCATATACTGCCCTATCGACATATTGAATTTTTGGTAATCTGCCTCTAAAAACTCATCTGTAGCACAGGCAACCGCTACATTTACGTTTTGAAGTTGATTAAAAAATGTAAGCATAAGCGGAACTTCTATGATCTTAGATAATCCTCTGATTATAATACTTCCTGCTTCTTCGAGCTGTAATATCTCGTCTTTTGAGGAAATATTTACCCTCTTATCATCAACTAAAACCTCTACATTATCATAATAATCATATGTAGCACTGACCGCATTACATATTTCTCTCCAGCCTATGCCATAAGTTAATTTGAAAGTTGATACAAGCCATCCGTTTTCTTTCTCACACCTAATAATAACATCTTAATCTCCCTCTTCATCACTATTTATTAAGACCCATTATATCACTTTAGTGGATAGAAGTTTCTTTCAATTACATTTATATAATTATAACTTATTTTTATATATGCGTATAACTGCCTGTATAAACTTTTATTTCATCTTTATTTATACCGTTTTGCTACATAGAAGTTTCTTTTAACTGCATCTATCTGCTTACAACTTGCTTTTCATATTTGCATATAACTGCTTGTGTAAATTGTTCATTTCATCTTTTGCCTTCATAGAGTGTCGGTACATAAACTTATAAGCAAAAGAACGTCTGAATATAAATGCTGTCACTGTTGCGAGAAGCCAAGTCGGTGCATATAAAAATATATTAAGCTTTCTTGGCAGTACTCTCCCATGCCGAAGTTTTATAAAATTAAAATTTCGTTTTAATCGTTTTGCAGTCTTAAGCATGAGCTTATGCTCATAACCTGCTCTTTTTGGGTACTTTCCCTCTTAGATTCTCACTCTCTTTCTACCTGTCCAAATATGCCTTCCTAAGCAAAAACTTAGACAGCATCCTCTTATAATGCCCCAAGTCAAGATACTCATACATTCCCGCCTTTCTTGCCCTCTTATAAAGCTTTAAGATAAGCCTCCTATAATAAAGATAAAACTTATGTCTGCTTATATTCTCCGGCTCCACTACCAAATGCAAAAAATCCCAATTCTCTATCTTTTTGGTAATCAGCTTATCCTTATATTCCTCGTACAAAGGGGTTCCCGGTATGGGGGTAAATATGGAAATAGTTACATGAATAAGCTTGTGCTTTACTATCCAATCATACAGGTCATCAAAATCTTTTTTAGTGGCTGAAAGCCCTACTATCATAAGACCTATGCACTGTGCGGATGTGGAGTTGATTACCTCTATCGCCTTTACATTATGTTCTTTACTCGTTCCCTTATTGTAATCATTAAGTTCCTCATCACTTATAGCCTCAAGCCCTACCAAAAAGTACTTAAATCCTATGTCTGCAAGTTCCTTTACAATATCAGGGTGGCTTGCTACAAAGTCAGCCCTTGCATAACACACATAATTCTTTTTTATATTATTCTCTCTTACGAGCCTGACAAACTCCCTTAATCTTTTCTCATTTACCAAAAAATCATCATCCGATATGGTGATATTATCAGCATCTATATTCTTAAGCTCTTCTATAACGAGCTTTAAGTCTCTTTCCCTGTATTTTCCATGATTAAGTAAGGTACAATAGCAAAACTTACAATTATAGGGACAACTGAAAGATGTCTTTATATTGGCAGCTTGCGTCAAATCAAGATATCTGAAATGCTTTCTGTTCTCATAAAAGAAAGTCCTGTCGGGTATAGGGAGACTGTTGATATCTATAGGTATCATGGGGTTGGACTGCCATGTGCCGTCCTCAAGTTTATAACACATACCGTTTATACTTGTAAGTTCCTTGATCAAATTCTTATTTACGATATCATTTGCATTAATAATATTCTTTTTAAGACCTGTATAGGTAACAATTTCGACAAAGGCATCAACCGACTCGCTTTTTGCTATATAATCTATAAATTCAGTATAAAAGACCTTAGTATTGATCTGTGCATGAACTCCTCCGACTATGGTAGTTATATTCGGATTATACTTTTTTGCCTGCATACAAAATTTCTTCATCATATTTTCCTGTGTTATATAACCCGTTATTGCCACCACATCAGGATCATAGTCTTTTAATACCGCTCTAAAGGGCTTATTTTGGCAAATGTAATCGTAGATCATATCCTCATAGCCGGCTGCCTTAAGTCCTGTATGCAGGTATTCAAGCTCTAAGGGCTCGGAATCCAAAATATTGGTAAAGCTTAAAGTATTGGGTGCCCCCGGTCTTACCAACAAAACTTTCATGCAATTCTCCTTTTACTGCTCATATATAAGTTCTAAAAAAGTTCTTTATATACACACTTATCAAGGTATTAAATCCGAAGGTCATTCTCAGTGTGTTCTTAATTGGAAATGCCCTAAGTGTATAAAGAAATGAGTACCAACTCATATTTACCGCAAATGTAAACTTAAGCACCTCAAGATAATACTCATTTAGGCTCATCCTGGAGGGCATAATAAGCACATCTCCGAAATTCCATTTTTCATAGTCGGTTTCGTCATATAAAAGTCTGTCTCTGTACTCCTCAAAAAGAGGGGTGAGCGGATGGGGATTAAGCGGTGAAAAGGTCATAAGTTCAGGTCTTAAAAGATTCTTATACTTAAGAAGTTTCTTAAAGTCATTCTTATCCCAGTCCGGATGCAGGATAAAAGAGCCCCAGCAGGCTATTTTATTTCTTTGCAGTATTCTTGTGGCTTTTAAGTTCTCATCTGTGGTAGCCGCCTTATTATATTCTTTAAGCTGCCTGTCATCAAAGCTTTCATAACCTACTATTACCGCAATCAATCCGTTTTTGTAAAGCCTTTTAAATAAATCTTCTTTTTCAAGTATGGAGTTTACCGAGCCGTAGCATATATACTTCTTTTTAACCTTTCTTTCTTCCAAAAGCTCACAGAATTTTTCGAGCCTTTTTTTGTTTATCAAAAAATCATTGTCACAAATCATTACATAAGGCTCTTTAAGTTCCTCAAGCTGCTGTACTACCTGCTCTATATCAACCTCTCTTAAAGTAGGACCTTCCAGCTTCCAACGCACGCAAAAGTTACATCTGTTTCTGCAACCGAAGGAGGTCTGAACTACCGCACAGGGCTGAAAACCGACATATTTGTATAAATGCCTGTAACGCTTACTGCAATTTGTATCCGGTCTTACATATTCATTGTAACAGCCCTCTACGGCATTCTTAAAATTAAGTTCTTTGGAAAAAATCCCTACTATTGCCTTCTCCTGCTTTTTCCTGAGGCTATCAGTTCCATCAACTCTTTGTAATTAGCCCTTGTAGTGGACTTGAATACATGGTCTACATACTTGCTGAAAAAAGAATTGGGATATACCATAGCCTGTACGCCCCCAACTATGACCTTGATGTCCTTGTCGTATTTTTTTGCAATTTTTGCAATTTTTACAACATTTTCCACATCGGTGCATTGAGAAGTTATACCTATGACCTTAGGTCTGAACTTATTTATATAAGTTCCCAACCTTCCGTTAGGCTCTGCCATAAAATCGGCAAGCAGCACCTTATGTCCCTGTTCTTTTAATATTGTGGCTACACACTCAACTCCAAGCGGCTCACCGAAGAGAAAATTCTTCACCGTAGTTATCTTTTTATTGACCCAAGGTCTTACAAGCAATACTCTCATTGATCCTCCTTATTTCCAAGCATATCCAAAAGCTTTTTACACACTGCATCCGGTATAATATTACTTGCCAAATGCATATATTTTATTTCTTTCTTTGCTCCAAGTCTGGACTTACTGTATCCGGTAGTCTGTCCCAAATGAAGTCTGATACACTGCTTTTCATAAGCAAGCCTTACCATGTATATCAGCATATTTAAATAAGTATCATACTTTTTATTACTTTCCTTATCGACTCCGCAAAATAAAAATACCATTTCCTTATCTATTTGCTTTATTTGAAAAAAAGCAAGTAACTCACTCTCACTTGCTTTTATTTCATACATCTGTGCATCCATTTTACAAAAGTATTCCGGCTTCAGTTTTTCAAGTCTTCCCTCGGAGCGTTCATATACCTGTTCATATAAGGCGTAATGTTGCTCCTGAAAATTTTCATTTGCCAACTTACTTATCTGCAAATACTCTGACTTTGCAAGTGCCTGTCTTAATCTTCTTCTGTAACGGCTTTTTAAACTTGTCAAAATCCGGTCAAAATCTTTATCTATTTCCATCACATAGCTTCCTAAGGTATTCGCCCTTGCTATGGGAAGCCTGCCATCGGTATTAAGTACTAAAAGCAGAGGGAAAGTTTTTAAATACTTAGCTAAAACCTCAAGTTTTCCCTCAGCACAGACAAAGCCCTCACAGGCTATTGATAGCGGAATCCCCACTACCCTTATATTAAAATTAAGCTTTAAGCTGCTGCTAAAGGTAAGTAAGTCAAGTTTAAGCTTGTAACTTACCATAATGATTCTTTCCTCTTCATTGATATGATAGCTTTGATTACAATAATTTACCTCTTCTAAAAAAGTTAAAAAATCCTTTTTTATAAATACCTTTTTTGCGGCTATTTCATCCCATGTATCAGGAAGTTTTTTTGCACTGTCATAAACCTTAAAGCCGGACTTCATAGTACTTCCTCGTATACTTTATAGCTTTTATATTTATTTTTCATAAAACGCTTTGTAATTGCGGTTGATTCTATATTGCTTTCCATTATCCAGCCGGACTCCAAATATGTATACTCTCTTCCTCTGAGTTTATAAAGATAGTCAAGTAAGGCGATTACCGCACCGCTGTTTTTATATTCAGGCAGTACTCCAAACTCTGTAATTTTTACAGTATCTATCTTTTTTAAGCCAAGCTTATAACTAAGTATAGGCAATACACCAAGCCTTTTACCGCTTCCTATAAGTTGGTTAAAGTCAGGATACCAGAGCATAAATCCTACCGGCTTTTCATGATAATACACAAACAAAAGATTTTCTTCTTTGATAACATACTTAAACGAGGACAGTAACTCTATATCCTCCTCTTTCCTCGCAGTATAATAGTACTTGTGATTTACAAAAGCCTTGTTATTAATTTCGGTATATAAGGCAGCGGTTTTTTTAATATTTTTAAAATCCGCCCCCCTTATACTGAAATTCTTTGCTATATAATCCCTTAACCTATCGGGTAAATTCATATCCATATCCGAAATTTTTATCCGGTAACTGTAAAGCAGCTCCGTAGGCTTAATATATTTTTCAATATGCCTTATATAATATTCTTTATTATAGGCACTTCCAAAACTCGGCATGGACTTAAATGAGTCTGCCAACAGCCCAAGTCCGTAGTTTACATGCAGATTAAGCCCAAGCAAAAGCTTTTGTAAGTTTTTTTCTCTTGCTTTAAGTTTGGCGAATTTATAAACTTCTCCAAACACCTCTTCTTTATCTCTAAAGTCTAAAAAGGCTATTTGCAGGGTGTCCGGCATCCTGTCTATTACTGCCAAAGCAAATACAGCCTCTATTTTTTCTTTATCCGAATACAGAATATAGGCTTCTATATCGCTGCCTTCGGTGATTTTTGCTCTATGCTCTAATATATTCGGCAGGGAAATTGATTGAAGATCCCTAAAGTATTCGTCCCCACTGTAGACTTCTTTTTGAAAATTTATAAATTTCTTATAGTCTTTTTTCTCAGCCTTTACTATATACATTCTAATCCTTTTCTTTATGCAAACTGCTAAGCCCTGCCAAAATCAATAAACTTTACAGTTCTCATAATCTAAATAATGTTGGGAGTAAGTCGTTTTTTTATCTGATACCTGTAATAAAGATTTATTGCCATGTAAAAAAGATATCTGCCGGGGGCTTTAAAAAACTCTTTTCTAAGCACTGTCCTCCTCATTATATTCCCGATTTCAAAAACCTTCTCATAAAGTGCCCAGTACTCTTTGGTAAGTTCCTCAGGACTCATATTCTTCGGTATATGCACCGCCTGACTTCCGTCATAACTATACATATCTTCTATGTAAATTCTTTTTGCTTCAATCATTTCTTTATGATATATAGTTCCCGGAATAGGTGTCAGTATATAAAATCTCGGTACAACTATCTTACACTCCTTTATAAAGTTGGCGGTATTTCTTATAGACTCCTTCGTATCCGCATCCGCTCCGACTACCATTTCCGTTGAAATATCTATACCAACGGATTGGATATTTTTAATAAGTCTTTTATAGTCGGACACCTTAGCCCATGATTTATTCATACTGTTCAGACTTTCCTGTACTATGCTCTCAAGTCCGAAACTAAGTGTCATACAACCGCTTTTTGCTAATTTTTCAAGCAATTCTCTGTCATCTCCTATATCTATTGAACACTGGCTTATCCATGTCATCTTCATGGGGATAATGTAATCTAAAAGCTCCATCATGTATTTCCTGTTCGACATGATATTATCATCCAAAAGCATGAATTTGTTAAAGCCCAAATCCTTTATTTGCCTTATATCTCTTACCACATCCTCTATGGGTCTTCTGATATAATGATTTTTATAAAGACAATATATTGAACAAAAGCTGCAAGATTTAGGGCAGCCCCTTCCTGCCTGCACCGGCAGCATATCTCCTATTTTTTTATTCAGTATCAGATCAAACCTTGGCAGTGGCGTATGTATAAGCTTTACCGGCATATTGTAAAAGCTTTTAAGCTCTCCCCTTAGATAATCTTTAAGCATGGCAGGATATGCTTCCTCTCCGTCTCCCACTATTACACTGTCGCAATACTTTTTTGCCTCCTCAGGCATAAGGCTTACCATGTATCCGCCCATAAATACTGTCTTGCCTCTTTTTTTAAACTCCTTGGCAATATCTATACTTCTTATAACAGCGTGCCCCATACTTCCTATGCCTACTATATCCACATCCATATCAAAATCTATATCTTCTATGGTTTCTAAGATTATTTTAACCTCAAATTCATCCGGAGTCATGGCAGCAAGCAGTGGCATTGCCAATCCTACAAAGTAAAGCTTTGACTTTTTTATGGGCTTTTTTTCATGGTCGTAAGGAGATGACTGTATAAGTACAAGTTTCTTTTTTTGCATATTGATCTCCATTCCGCTTCCTTTATTAGACAACACAGGCAGCAGTAAGTTTTACTTCATTCCTATATCTACATTCTACTTTTGACAAATCGTAACTCAACTTTCATATCTTAATTATACTGTCTTTATACCACAACGCAGGCAGCGGTGAATTTCTCACATTACTATTATTTCATAATAATCCACTTTTACATTTGACGGATTGTGACTTAACTTTCATATCTTAATTATACTGTCTTTATACCACAACACAGGCAACAATAAATTTACCACAATCCTATTATTTTATAATAATCCGCATTTACTTTTGTCAAATCGTGATACAGTAATGATGACCATTTTTATATAATATTTTTCTTTCCTATTATCTGCCTCTTATAATCTTTCCTATATATTGAAGGCTAACAAATTGGCTACCCCACCACATCTTAGCCACTTCTTTTATTCCGTATTTTTTAAGCATTTTAATAATATTATCCGGTCTTAAAACTATCCCGGCATAGGTCTTAATTATCTGATAATAATACTGCCTTATGCTCATATACTTAGGCTCAAGCACTATATGTGCCAGATCCCACATGGCATAGTCTTTACGGGATACCAATATCTTATCCTTATAGTCATCATAAATTTCCGTTCCCGGTAAGGGAGTAAGCGGCTGTAAATTAACAAAACTTACATTCAGTCCTATTATGTAGTCCTCTATTTGCCTAAAATCCTCCTTTGTAAAATCGGGTTGTAAAATCATGGTGGCATACAGTTCTATACCGTATTTTTGCAAAATTCTTATAGCCTTTTCATTATTTTCAAGAGAACTTCTTTTATTAAAGTCCTTAAGATCCTTTTCTCTTACCGACTCTACACCCACAATTACTGCACTAAGTCCGTGACTTGACAGTCTGCCTATCACCTTTTCATGACTTGCTATAAAGTCGGCTCTTCCGTATACCAAAAATCTTTTATGTATGTTCCTTTTTTCCAACTCATCACAGAAAAGATTTAATCTGTCCTCGTTAAATAAAAAATCATCATCTACTATATAGACTTCCCTCTCCTTAATACTCTCAAGTTCTTCCATGACCTCATCGATCTTTCTTGCAAAATACTTCCCTCCGGTTATTTCCTTGCAAAAGCAAAAACTGCAAGTATAGGGGCAGCCAAGAGAGGTTTTTATCAAGGCACAGGGATTGTGAAACATATAATAATATTTTTTTCTATATCTTTTAACAGAGCTTCTATCGGGAGGCAAAATATTATAAGAGGAGGTTCTTATGTGCTTTTTCCCTTTTACATAGGTTCCCTCTATCTCTTTTGTACCTCTACAACAGCTTTCCATGTGTAGTTGATGTTCGTTTGACTTTATATAGGTTTCGCCTGTCTCTTTCGTATCTCTACAACAGCTTGCCAAGCGTGGTTGATGTTCGTTTGACTTTATATAAGTTTCGTCTATTTCTTTTGTATCTACTCCTGCTCTTACCCGGTCTATTATTTTATTAAAGGTCTCTACCGGATTTGAGCATATTATATAGTCTATATATTTTGATCTGAAATCTTCCGGTACGACCTCCGCATGAACTCCTCCGACAACGGTTATCGTTTTATTTGACAGGCGTTTGATTTTTCTTGCCATCTCCTTTACCGCTCCCACATGAGTAATATAGGCGGTCATACCCACAATATGGGGTCTGTACTTATTTATAAAAAAATTCTATAGGCTTTTTTCAAGTATCATATCTATTATTTTAACACTTGCCTTTGCCTTATCTATATTTCCCACCAAATACTCAAGTTCTAAGGGTTCACATATCATCACATGCTGCAAACCTATAGTTTCTTTTAGGCGGTCTTGGACGCAGCAACAATATACGCAGTCTATTTTCCACAATGTCTCACTTTCTTTTGTATACTACAGCCACTATATTTGGCATGAAAAAAATGCCTTCTTTATACGACAAGAACCCATAAACCTTAATTTATCCTTCGCAAAGCTTTTTCAGTTCTTTTATACAGGGGTAATGTGCCTTGCCGGTTGTAAGTTTAAGCAGGCTGCAGGCAATCCTGTCATAAAAGTTATTTACAGAGGCGCATATAACTATAATATATCCTTTTTTTCCCTTAATAAATCTGCCATATCTGAAAGTGCCTTTTCCTGATTCCTATAGTATGGCAGTGAATGTGTGCAGGTGATTATATCAAAGTCACCGGCTATACTTTCTTTTATATCGCTTACATCGGTATTGAAAAAGCTTTTGCCCCTATATCTTTTATCTTTAAGTTTCTCCTAGCCTGTTTTATCATGTTTACAGAATAATCAGCACCGCTAAGTGAGAATTTATTGCCAAACTCCTTGTGGATTTGTTCTAAGAGCTGTCCGGTACCGCAGCCCATATCGAGTAAACTTCCCCTATCAATACCTATCTTTTTTTTATAATACTTATAACCTTATCTCTGCTTGGCTTTTAATGAATACTTCTGTACCCAGAGTTTATTATAATAATTTGCCCAAAAATCCCATACAGCTTGCATATAATTACACCTCTTCTCCATATATTCAAGTGTTTTTAAGTAACATCAATATTTTTTTAGGTTCTCGTTAATAAGTAAAAGCTTATTACTTGTCTATCACATAAACAATAACCGGTTATATACCATAATTTCTTATACAGCTATTTATTGCCGGTTGTCGATTAAAGAAGCACTCCCTATAAATCTTCCGTATTCTTTTTTTAAGATTTTTATTTGCCAACACCTATATCAACATTCTTTACATCTTTAAGTTCTATTTTTTTCCATCCGCTCCTTCTGTAAAGATCACAATACTGAAATTTTCACCATCATCAAAAGACAGCTTTTTTTCGTACGAGTGAATACCGCATAACTTTTTATCATAATAGGGTTGTTGTGCTATATATGCAATAGGCTCGAATTCTTTGTCTGTGGAATCCTTTACAGCCTCCTCAAAGATACTTTCTATATCCGGATTTTTTTCAAGCTCATAGTCGTTTTGATTACTTTCCCAACCGTCACTCATGTCAAACGGTAGCCCCTTAGTTCCCGTGATTTCGCAGTTCCCATCAAGGTCTTCATAAACATTTGCCAGAAAATATCCCCATTCGGCATCAGGAACTGATATTCTGCCTTTGCAAAGATAGGAATAATTGGTTCCCGATACAGTTTGTGATCCCAGTACTGCTATCGGAATATTCATATAACCGTCCTTATTATCTGCTTTATTAAACGCTTCCATAGCTTCTTTATTATCATCCGGTAAGATACTGTTCTCATTTACGATCCATCCGCCTACCGTTTCTTCTGAGCTTTCTTTTGACTCTGAACGCTCAGATATTGTTGTTTGTTTTTTTTCTTCATCCGAATTATTACCACTGCATGCTGTAAGTGTAAATATCATCAATAAACCTAAGATAACCGATACGATCTTTCTCTTCATAACTAAACTTTTCCTTTCATCTGTTGCATAGTTTTTTGAAATATATTTATCTTATCCCCTTAACATATTAAGACGAGATCAGGTTGTTAAAAGTCACGCTTTTTTATTTTTGATAGACTCTTTTTAGTTAAGACTTTTATTTGAATTTTGCCGCTTATATCTTAATTTTAAATATCTGTACAAATTTCTACTTTTCCTATAAGTCTGCATATAATTGACTACCACAAGCTACTGTACCGGACGTTTTTTGTATACAACAGCTACGATGCTCGGAATAAACAATGCTTTATTTATACGACAAGCCCCCATGAATTTTAACTTATCGCCTGCAAATCCTCTGTATTCTTTTAAATTCGGGTAATGTGTGGCGCCTGTCATGATTTTAAATATACCGCAACCGAACCTATCCTTAAAACCATTCTCAAGACCGCATACTACTATGATGCAACCTTTTTCTTTTAAAAGATCTGCCATATCCGAAAGTGCTTTTTCCTTATTTTCGTAAAACGGCAATGAATGTGTACAGGTAATTACATCGAATTTCCTGCAGATCTTTTCTTTTATATCACATACATCAGTATGTATCAGCTCTGCTTCAATATTATTGATCTTGAGGTTTCTTAGGGCTTGTTTTATCATATTTTCGGAATAGTCCGCACCGCAGAGGTCAAAATCTTTACCGAACTCTTTATATATATATCTTCCAAAAGCTGTCCTGTACCGCATCCCATATCAAGCAGATCACCGTTTTTTATCTTTGTCTTTTTTATAATATCTATAACCTTGTCCCTGCTTGGCTTTAATGAATACTTTTGCACCCAGAGTTTATTGTAATAATTTGCCCAAAAATCCCATATACTTTTCATATAAACACACCTCTCCTCTCCATATATTAAAAGCATTTTTAAGTAAAATTTCTATTCTCTAAGTTCTTATCAACAAGTAAAAGCTTATTACTTTTTCTATATTTATACAAATAGCAAAATATATTTTATAAAAAATAAGTAAGTTATCTTTACAATGATAGCCTAATACATAAGCCTATGCAATTGATTATATCTATTGTGGCTGTTAAATCAAGTTATATAAAACTTACTTTTGTATAAATATAATTGCTTGTTTTTTTATCTTTATATATAATGATTTAGCGGGGAGTTAGTAACATAAACAATGGTTAGATTAAACAGCAGTAATTAACAGAAACACTCCCTATTTCAATCATACTCGCAGTACTGTTAATAAAGTTTCGACAAATTTATTACAGACTGCGGAACTCGTGTGCTCGCCTACTTCGTGGCGAGCTGCACTCGAACAGTCCTCGTCTGTAAAATTTGTAACTCACTTTATTAACAGTACTAACCGCTAAAAAGATTGAAATAGGGAGTGTTTCTTTAATCGCCAACCCGTAAGAAATATCCGGATAAGGGGTTGTAGTTAGATAAATGTCTATTGTTTATGCTGCTAATGGGAAGCGGATGGGGAGGTGTGGCAGCAACTTTTATTCAAATCTTAAAAACAGTCGCTCCTATAGGGATGTGGCGTTAGATAGAAGTGTGCCTACACCTTTCCCCTCCACCGGCACCTTAGGCACATAAACCGTTAAACTATCTTGCCGAGGACAATCTGAGACCGCCGGTACTTGCTTTATCAAGCCGTCAGGCGAAGATAAAGCTTAGTACCGCTGCGAGGCGAAGTTAGCGAGAGCGTGTCCACGGCAAGATATGTTTGTAACGGTTTATGTGATAGATAAACCATTATTTCTAAAGGAGAACAGCTATGAAAGATATTCAAAGAATACTTGAGCTTAATCAAGCTTTATATAATAGATATAATACTCCCATGCCTATATTGGATGAATTTATTTCGGATTTAAATGGGCTATGGCTATAGACAGCAACAGGAATATAAGCTTTGCACTTAGAATAGGTAAGGAAAGACCTGTTAAAGAATATGAGACCGTCATACAAAGTATTATAGGAAAGCCCTTGGATAAGTGTATAGAAGAGCTTCTAAGTATGAATGACGAAACTATGCGTACAGTGCTTGTTGCCTTAAGCAACTTAATGAGCAAGCCATTTAATAAGCCTGACCTTTTAAAAGAAAGAGGAATCAGTCGCAGCGAGGGACTTAATTTTAAGTATGAGGTTGAAGGCAAGAAGGTCGGACTTATAGGTTACGGTGTCTATATCAAGTTCTTTCTTAACAAATGCAAGGAGTTTCATGCCTTTGACCTACTGCCTGAAAAGGGAATCCTAAGCTATCGTATATCAAAAAATAATATGGAAGTATATCCTAAGTCAGTGTATTTCCATCTGGGTGATGATGCTTTGAATCACAAAGATGTGCTTAAAGAATTGGATATCATAATTATGTCAGGCTCTACCTTGGTTAATAATTCTTATCTTGATATATTAAAAGCCTGCCCGAAGGCTAAGATAAGGGGAATATACGGTCCAAGCAACGAGCTTTGCCCGGAATATCTTTTTGATGCCGGCTATAATTATATATTCAGCATGACGCTAAAGGACTCTAAGGAGTATCTTGACTGCGCACTTTCAGCAATACCTGACTTTAAGACTTTTGAAATGATGAATTTATATGAGCTTAAGAAGGTGGATTAGCTAAAATGGGGTTGTCGCACTCTAAGTAACATATGCAATATATTAAATCAGTATGTATTGTAATATTTTGCTTTAATGCGACAACCTATTTTATATTATATAGTTATCTTTTTAGTCTTTAAATGTTAATACTTTAATTTCGTACTATACCTACTCTTTCCAATTACTTTTAACAATCAAAATACAACTTCCTTTTTCATAACATCCCGGCGAGTATCAAATGAACTTCCTGATTTTTTGTATTCTACTTTTGTCAGAATTTTCATTCCATATTTTTTTGAGGGTCTAGCCGGCTCCCGGTAGTCCGGATTGTTTTTTTTATTAATTGCGGTACAAGGAGCTTTCACCCTTAGCTAACCTTATTTCAACATCTCCTTCCTCACATCTTCCGGCATCAATCTTCCGCCTGTAGCCCAAACAATATGAGTAGAATCATCCATAAAGTCTTTAAGTCCATTTTCTTCAATATACTTTCTTCCCTCTTCAAAATTAAAGAGTGCATTAACTCCATGGAATGCAGCACAGGCACTTGGTTCTATAAATATATTCTCTCTTTCCCAAAGAGCCTTCATATAAGGCAAAAGTCTGTCGTCTTCTACTGTAACTTCTCCGCTGAGTCTCTCATCCATAAGCCTTGATACAAGCCCCGAACATCTTCCTACCGCAAGTCCATCCGCCTGAGTAATTCCTGTAAGACCTATATCCTGCACACTTATCTGCTCATACTTTTCGCTAAGCATACCGAGTACCATACATGGAGCCTGTGTGGGTTCCGCAAAAAAGCAATGTACATTGTCACCGAACATAAGCTTAAGTCCGAATACTATTCCTCCCGGTGCACCACCCACTCCACAAGGTATGTATACAAAAAGCGGGTGTTTGCTGTCCACTACTATATCCTGTTCCTTAAGCTGCTTTGCCAGTCTTTCTCCGGCTACCGAGTAGCCTAAAAAAAGCTGTACGGAATTCTCATCGTCCACAAAATAGCTGTACTCATCCATGTCGGAAAGCTTTCTGCCCTGCTCTACCGCTTCACTGTAATCTCCGCTGTATTCTACGACAGTAACTCCCTTACTTCTTAAAAGATCCTTCTTCCATTGCTTAGCATCGGCAGACATGTGTACTATCGCCTCATAACCTATGGCAGCACTCATGATACCTATACTCATACCTAAGTTGCCGGTAGAGCCGACTTGTATCTTGTATTTACTGAAAAATTCTCTTCCTTCTTTGGATGCCAGCTTCATATAGTCGTCATCTTCACCTTGAAGAAGCCCCTTGTTTAAGGCAAGCTCCTCACTGTGTTTTAATACTTCGTAAATTCCTCCTCTTGCCTTTACGGAACCTGCCACAGCAAGGTCCGAATCCCTTTTTAGGTAAAGTTTCCCTTGTATAGGAGAGCTTTGACAAAACTCCTTATTCAAGAGGTCTTTCATATTTGAGATCTGACTTAAAGGAGACTCTATTATTCCTTTGGAAGTAATGGTTTCGGGAAAGTAGTGCATGATCAAAGGAGCGAATTTCTCAAGTCTTTTTGAAGCCTCCTCTACATCTTTTTCGCTAAGTTTTACTTTTTTAAAATCTTCTTTCTTTGAAAGTTTAGGATTGATCCAAAGTATCTCATCGGCTTTTTTTATTCTTTCAAGCATTGATTTCTTCCTTTCAGTCTCTATTTTAAAAATCGCAGGACGTAAAACTACGCCCTGCGTTTATGTGTATAATCATCCAAAAATAATCATTATATACTTCTTGTATACTTCTTAAGCCACTCTTTTTCCTCATCATTTAAGTAATCCTTGGTCTTTTCATATACCTGTGCATGATACTCGTTAAGAAGTTTGATTTCTACTTCATTCATGATTTCTTTCTTAACCGCATCAAGATCCATAGGTACATAGGTAATTGTCTCAAAGTCTAAGAATTGACCGTATTCATTATTTCAGCTTCTCTTACAAGGATCTCATTTTCAAGTCTTATTCCATGTGAACCTGCTATGTAAAGTCCCGGCTCATTGGTTATAACCATTCCCGGCTCGAAAGGATATGAATCTCCCGGTCTGTACTGCCATCTGATTCCGGACGGACCCTCATGGATATTAAGAAGATATCCTACACCGTGTCCTGTACCGTGGTTGTAGTCAAGTCCCCTATCCCAGAAAGGCATTCTTGTATACATGTCAAGGTTTGTAGAATTACATCCCTTCTTAAACTTTGCATTACCGAGTCTTAAGTTAGCTATAAGTACAAGGGTAAAGTGTTCCTTAACTATATCCGCTACCTCTCCCAAAGCATAGGTTCTTGTAATATCGGTTGAACCTTCATAGAAACCTGCTCCGGTATCTGTAAGGAATAATGAACCTTCCTTAAGCTCTGAGTTGGTCTCGGGCTTTGATGTATAGTGTACTATAGCACCATGCTCTGCAAAAGCACATATCGGCTCGAAGCTCGGTCTTATAAAGTTACCCATCTCGGCTCTAAACTCATCCAGCTTATCAGAAGCTGACATCTCGGTGATGGTCTCTTTGGATACATTCTCCTTAAGCCACTTCATAAATCTTATATGAGCTACACTGTCCTTTATCTGAGCCTTCTTTATATTCTCTATCTCAACCTTATTCTTTATTGCCTTGAATACTATCTCGGGATTTTGCTTGTCTACCTTTGCGACTGATTCAGGTATATTGCAGTAAAGTGCATAGTTGATCTTTCCTGAGTCTAAAAGCAGTCCCTTCTCAACACTCACTTTCTTAATATCTTCGTAAATGTCGTTGTAAGGCTTTAATACAACATTGTCCTTTGCAAGTGTCTTCTTGATCTCATCACTAAGTTTTGATTCATCTATATAAAGGATCACACTGTCCTTATCTATAATTGCATAGGAAAGAAGCAACGGGAAGAACTCTATATCATTACCTCTAATATTAAGAGTCCAGCATATATCATCCAGGGTCGTAAGTACATGCTTGTCAGCACCGTGCTCGCTCATGAATTCTCTTATTCTCTTAAGCTTATCTGTAGTACTCTCTCCCGCATACTTGATATCAAGTGCAAATGCAGGTTCTGTAGACATAGGAGGTCTGTCAGTCCAAACTTCATCTATCAAGTCAAGGTCGTACACCAGTTTAGCACCGGCTTCTTTTGCTATTTGAGCGTATTCCATACCCTCAGCCATAGTAATGACTCTTCCGTCAACACCTATTGTCTTACCGGTCTTTACTTCCTTTTCAAGATACTCACTTATAGTCGGCACTCCCGGCTGTCCCATCTTCATAAGATCTACTCCACTGCCTTCAAGCTGCTTTCCTGCCTGTAAGAAGTACCTTCCGTCTGTCCACAGTTTTGCCTCATCTAAAGCTATAACTGCTGTTCCTGCTGAACCTGTAAAACCTGTGATAAAGGCTCTTGCCTTAAAATGTTCTCCTACATACTCGCTTTGATGAAAGTCTGCTGTAGGCACTATATAAAAATCCACGCCCCTTGACTTCATAAGCTCTCTAAGCTTTGCAATACGTTCACTTACCTTCATAGGTATGTACCTCCTTATGTTTTACCTTATTCCTAAAATTTGTATTAATAGATCATCTATTGACCCTTGTTAATTCTGTATACAAACTATCGGTTTACAGGATAATTTTATACTATAATAATAACACTTTATATAAGATGGTTCAAGGTTAATTGACAACTATGTTATTTTTATCTGACCAAAAGCTTGCTTATTTCGTATTGATCCTCAGGTATGGACTTCTTCATTGCCAATCCTTCCTGTATGTCTATGTCGCAAAACTCACCGTTTTTATATGCTATCAGTCTGTTTCTTTTTCCCTCTACAAGCAATTGTACAGCCTTTGCTCCCATGATAGATGCGTAGACTCTGTCTTTACATGTCGGCGCTCCGCCTCTTTGCATGTATCCGAGTATCGTGGCACGGGTCTCAACTCCCGTTGCAGCCTCTATTCTTCTTGACATGGAGGTGGAATGTCCTATGCCCTCAGCATTTATTATTATATAATGTTTTTACCTCTTTTTTTATTCTCGATTATTTTATTTATAAGCTCCTGCTCGTTACCGTCGTATTTCTCAGGTATAAGTATATCCTCGGCTCCATTTGCAAAACCGCACCACAGTGCTATATAACCTGCATTTCTTCCCATTACCTCTATTATGCTGCATCTTTCATGTGAGGTCGAAGTATCTCTTACCTTATCTATAGCCTGCATGGCAGTATTAACTGCGGTATCGAATCCTATAGTATAATCAGAACATGATATGTCAAGATCTATAGTTCCGGGGATCCCCATGGTGGCTATTCCGAATTCCGCAAGTTTTCCGGCTCCTCTGAATGAACCGTCTCCTCCTATGACCACAACAGCATCTATATCATGCTTTTTGCAGATCTCAGCGGCTTTTTTTTGTCCCTCTTCCGTGGTGAATTCCGGACATCTTGCCGTATAAAGTATGGTACCTCCTCTGTCTATAATATCACTGACACTTACTGCGTCCATGTCTATGATTTCTTCCTGTAACAGACCGGCATAGCCCCTCATGATCCCCTTGACTTTAAGGTCACTGTGTATTGCACTGCGAACCACGCCTCTTATTGCGGCATTCATACCCGGAGCATCTCCTCCGCTGGTAAGAACACCGATAGTCTTTATCTTTTTTGACATATAACCTCCTATGATTTTAGAAACTCTGTTTACAATTTCGATACAAGTTTGACATTTTCTTCTTTAAGCTTTTTTAGCATCTCTTCGTATATTTTTTTATGGTCTGTTTTATGCTCCCATTTTTTTATGTTTTTTTCCTGCTTCAGATAGATGCAAAGCTCATCTCTCCCCGGATTTTCATTGACCAAAGTACTTATATACCCGGCATCTTTAAGATAGCTTTCCTTATTATCATACTGCAACCAGAGCTGTTTGTATACCTTTGAAAAATCATGCACCGCTTCGCATATTATCTTAGTATCCTGTTCGTCGCTTACGCTCAGTTTCCCTTCAATATAGACTTTCGCATCTTCATTCAGACTGTGCATATACTTTTCGTATACTTTGGGAAATACTATTACTTCTATGCTTCCTACCAGATCTTCCAACTGTAAAAAAGCCATAAGTTGATTGTGTTTTGTATACTTTTTAGTCACACCCGAGAGTATACCGCCCATTATCACCCTCATTCCGTCTCTAAATTTTGTACTCTCGATTTCATCCTCTTTTTGAAGATCCGTGGTTTTTATTTTGGATATGTCTAAAAGTTCTTTTTCAAACTCTTCCAACGGATGCCCGCTTACATAGACTCCGAGTATCTCTTTCTCAAAGGAAAGCATCTCTTCCCTGCTCATTTCTTCAAGACTTGGATAGCTTATTATGAAACTTTCCTTTGCCTCCTCATCTGCGAACTCAAAAAGGCTTATCTGACCCTCCACGGTCTTTTTATCTTTCTGTTTTTCATCAAGCAGTTTTTCATGTATTGATAGCTTTTGTCTTCTGTTACCGTGCAGTGAGTCCAGTGCTCCGGCTTTGATCAGATTCTCAAGGTTTCTTTTGTTAACACCTCCTGAGGACAATCTGTTTACAAAGTCTTCCATGGAAGTATAAGGACCCTGTTCTTCTCTGTTTTTGATTATTTCTTCAGCCACATTATGACCTACACTTTTAATGGCTGAGAGTCCGAACCTTATAGAATCACCGGATACCGAGAATACGCTTTCTCCGCTATTGATATCGGGGGGCAAAAGCTTAATACCCATTTGCCTACAGGACAGTATGTATTCGGCTACCTTTGATGAATTGTCTATGACCGAACTCATGGTCGCTGCCATAAACTCTTTTGGATAATAGTATTTAAGGTAGGCGGTCTGATATGAGATCACCGCATAACAGGCTGCATGAGACTTATTAAACGCATACTTGGCAAAATCTATCATCTCGTCAAATATTTTATTTGCTATATTTTCCGGGATCTTGTTATTTACACAACCGAGTACCCCCTGTTCTTTATTGCCGTATACAAAGTTCTGTCTTTCTTCTTCCATGACAGAGGACTTTTTCTTGCTCATGGCTCTTCTTACCAGGTCACTTCTTCCCATAGTATAACCGGCAAGTTCACGAACTATCTGCATGACCTGCTCCTGATAAACTATACAACCGTAGGTAGGTGACAGTATATCTTTAAGTTGCGGACATTCATATACTATTGATGCCTTGTCTCTCTTTCCTTTATGTATCTGGGTATAAAATCCATAGGTCCGGGTCTGTAAAGTGATATCCCTGCTATGATATCCTCGAGGCAGTCCGGTTTAAGCTCTTTCATAAAGCTTTGCATTCCGGACGACTCTATTTGAAATATACCTTCCGTCTTTCCGGTAGATATATAGTCATATACATTCTTATCTTCAAAGTTAAGTTTGTTAAGATCTATTTCTATTCCATAGTTTTTCCTGACTTGCACTACTATATTCTGTATTACCGTCAGTGTCCTAAGCCCCAGGAAGTCCATTTTCAAAAGTCCGAGCTCTTCAAGTCCGGTCATGGTAAATTGTGTGGTCACTGAACCGTCACTTGCTTTTGATAGGGGTACATACTCGTCAGTACTTTCTTTTGTTATGACCACCCCGGCAGCATGCATTGAGCTGTGTCTTGGCAAGCCTTCAAGCCTTTTGCTCATATCTATAAGATATTTTACTTCTTCATCCGTCTCATAAAGGTTTTTAAGCTCGCTGCTTTGTACCAAAGCCTTATCAAGATTCATGCCAAGCTCTGCAGGTATAAGTTTAGCTATGGTATCACATCTTGCATAACTTAAGTCCAAGGCTCTGCCGACATCCCTTATAACTCCCTTAGCCTGTAGGGTACCGAAGGTTATGATCTGACACACCCTGTCCTCTCCGTATTTTCTTATTACATAGTCTATGATCTCCTGCCTTCTTTCGTAGCAAAAGTCTATATCTATATCCGGCATGGATATTCTTTCCGGATTTAGAAATCTTTCAAAAAGTAACTGGTACTTTATAGGATCTATATCTGTGATGGCTAATGTATAAGATACCAGACTTCCTGCTGCCGATCCTCTTCCCGGACCTACCGGTATGTTGTTGGATTTGGCATAGTTTATAAAATCCCAAACTATAAGGAAGTAGTCCACATATCCCATATCCTTTATGACTTTAAGCTCATATTCCAATCTTTCTATAAGTTCTTTACCCGGATCACCATATCTTTTATTGAGCCCGTCTTTACATAGTTTTTCAAGATATTCATAAGCCTCATGACCTTCCGGAACGTCATACATGGGAAGTTTCGTAACACCGAACTCTATTTCAACATTACATCTTTCGGCTATACTGCCACTGTTGTCTACAGCATCCAAAGCATAGGGGAAGAGCTTTCTCATCTGCTCGTCGGATTTTAAGAAAAACTGACCTCCCTCATACTTCATTCTGTCAGTATCATGAACCTTTTTAGCAGTCTGTATACACAAAAGTATGTCATGTGCCTGTGCATCTTCTTCATAAGTGTAATGTACATCGTTGGTCACGACTAATTTTATCTCCGTATCCTTGCTAAGTTCAAGCATGGATTGATTGACCTTTTTTTGAAGCAGATCCCCATGGTCTTGAAGTTCAAGATAAAAATTCCCCTCTCCGAATATATCTCTGTATCTCAAAGCCGCCGCCTTCGCCTCTGCATACATATCCCTCGAAAGGTATCTGGAGACTTCACCGGCAAGACAGGCTGATAATGCTATGATGCCCTCATGGTATTTTTCCAAAACCTCAAGATCTACTCTGGGTTTATAATAAAAACCTTCGGTAAACCTTTAGATACAAGTTTCATCAAATTGGAATATCCGGTATTGTTCTTTGCAAGCAACACCAGATGATAGTATCTGTCTTCTCCGTGAACTCTTTCTCTGTCAAACCTTGAACCCGGACTTACATATACCTCACATCCTATTATAGGCTTTATTCCGGCTTCTTTAGCCGCTTTATAAAAATCTATCACACCGTACATAACACCGTGGTCGGTTATGGCAAGTGCAGGCATACCCAGTTCCTTAGCTCTTGCAACCATTTCCTTTATCTTACCCGAACCATCAAGAAGTGAATATTCGGTATGTGTGTGTAAACTAACAAAACCCATCATATCTCCTTATATTATAAAAAACGGCATGGCACTTTACCATCCCGTCTTAGACTTGTCTTGTTTCAATTGCATAAATACTCGCTGTACAGATCAATGAGTTTTATGTCTGTTAATATACTTATGTGTTAGCTGTTTGCAAGGTATGCGGATATCGCTTCTACAGCTTCAGCTTCATCTTCTCCGTCAGCTTCCAGCATTATATTAAGTCCTTCAGCGAATGACAGAGTCATAAGTCCCATAATACTTTTTACATTGACCTTTTTCTCTCCCGTCTCTATATGTATACTGCTCTTAAACTTGCTCGCAGTTTGTACCAATATAGCCACAGGTCTCGTATCCGTTCCTACTCCTTTTCCTATGCTTACATTCTTTTTGATCATTTTTCTCTCCTTAATACATTTATATCAGTTTGAAGCCGGGCATCTTGTTACATTAAATTTTGTGCAATCTCAGAAAGTTTTCGCAATCTATGATTAAGTCCGCTTTTTCCCACATTGCCGTCCATTCTTTCAACCAATTCTTTAAGTGAAGCTTCGGGATACTCAAGTCTTAAATACGCTACCTCCTGTAGGTTCTGAGGCAAATTGTCAAGACCCAGTTTTTCTTTTATAAGCTCTATGCTTTCCACCTGTCTTAAAGAAGCTACCACAGTTTTATTAAGATTGGCAACCTCACAATTAAGCTTTCGATTTACAGAATTTCTTACATCTTTTACAATTCTGGTATTCTCAAAATCCATAAGTGCAAGCGGTGCTTCCATCAATCTTAAAACTTCCGATATCTGTTCGGCTTCCTTAAGGTAAAGCACGTGATTCTTCTTTCTTATAATGAGCTTAATATCTATCCCCAAAGATTCAATTATTTTTTTTAGGCTATCCGCTTCTTCCCGAGAACCCACACTTAACTCAAAATGATAAGTCTTTTCGGGATCGGACAAAGACCCAATTGCCAAGAAAGCAGCCCTTATAAATGCCCTTTTACAACAACTTTGTCTTAGAACTATCGAACTTGCTACATTGTACTCTTTTTGACATCCTTAAATTCTTCCGGGAATTTACAGGCTGAGAGTATCTGTTTTACAAGTTCTTCGTCATCTAAAAACCAGTTTAAATGTGGACTTTTTACCAAAAGAATCAATTTCCCTTAAGATGACATCATTACCTATATTAAATGTTTTTTTCAATAATGTAAAAGTATTTTATAGCTATATCATGAGATTCAGTATTAATTATTACACTTTTTTTGTCTTACCGTTACTTATCTCAAACTTGGCAATATACATCGTCAATGCCGTTATTTCGGCAATATCACAGTGCCTTGCCGACGGTATGACAGCGCACAGCTCTTTTTTAAGTTTGGATGAATATGACATTACACTATCCTCTTTAAATTCTTCAACACATCTCTGTGATCTGTTTTTATTCCTATTCTCGGAAACTTACTTAAAATTCTCGCAAGTTCAATTGCTATGGTCACCGACCTGTGCTGTCCTCCGCTGCATCCTATAGCTATAACAAGCTGGGTCTTGCCTTCTTTTATATATTCCGGAATCAGAAAACTTGTTAAATCTTCCAGTTTTTTCAAAAATTCATTACAGGTATCGTTACTCAAAACGTAATCCCTGACTTCTTCGTCTTCACCGGTTTTTAGCCTTAATGACTTTTCATAAAAAGGATTTGCCAGAAATCTTACATCAAAAACCAGATCGGCATCACTCGGGATACCGTATATGAAACCGAAAGACAGAATATTAATATATAAATTATTGGGCGTTATCCCCTCCACAAAAAGTTTATATATTTCTTCTCTCAGTTCTTTGGCAAGCATGCGACTGGTATTAAGGACCACGCTTGCTCTTTCTCTTAAAAAACCAAGCTCTTGTCTTTCTTTTTCTATGGCAAGTTCAAGTCTTGACCCCTTGGCAAGGGGGTGACTTCTCCTAGTCTCCTTATACCTTTTTATTAAAGTCTCATCATCCGCATCCAAAAAAACTATCTCATAATCCGTGGACTTCTCGTCCAGACTTGTAAATACTTCTTTAATACTTGCAAGTTCTCCGGCATTTCTTATATCTATTCCAAGTACAGCTCCCGGGTTTGGTTTGTTGCTGTCCGCAAGCAGATCCGCAAATCCGGTTATAAGCTGTACCGGTATATTATCAACGCAATAATATCCGTAATCTTCCAAGGCTTTTAGAGCAACAGTTTTTCCGGAACCGCTCATACCCGTCATGATTATAAATTTCATTAAAATTCTCCCAAAACTCTAAGCTCGGGTTCAAGTTCTACACCGAACTTATCCTTCACATTCTGCTTTACATATCCTATCAAAGTATAAATATCTTTCGCACTTGCCTTATCTGCATTGATGATAAATCCGCAGTGCTTATCGGATACCTGTGCACCGCCTATCGCATAACCTCTCAGCCCGGCATCATCTATAAGCTTCCCGGCAAAGTGACCCTCGGGTCTTTTAAAAGTCGAACCGGCACTCGGGAAATTAAGCGGCTGTTTATCTATACGCCTTGACATAAGTTCCTGCATCTTTGCCCTTATATCCGAGATATCTCCCTTTTTTAGGTTGAATTTCGCTTCAAGTACTATATAACCTTTTTCTTCCACATTGCTGTGTCTGTAACTTAAGTCCAGCTCGCTTGCGCAAAGACTCAAAATATTACCATCTTTGTCCATGACTTTTACTTTTTCAAGCACCTGCTTTACCTCACCGTCATAGGCTCCGGCATTCATAAATACCGCACCGCCCACACTTCCCGGTATGCCGTATGCGAATTCCAGACCGCTGAGCGAGTTCTCACAGGCAAGTTCCGTCAGCTCCTTAAGGCTCCTGCCCGCACTTATCGTGATACTCTCATTTTCAACGATGCTGTCTTTACCGAACTTAAGCATGGAAATGATGACTCCCTTGTAGCCCTTGTCGCTTACAAGCATATTGCTTCCTTTTCCCAATATATAATGATCTATCTGTTCTTTATTGATAAAGCTTAGCAATCTTTGTAATGTTTCTTCATCCTTAGGCTCTGCGAATATTTCCGCAGCTCCTCCAACCTTGAAACTTGTATGCTTGCTCATCGGTTCATTGACCTTTACACAGTCATCACCGAGTATATTTTTAAGTTGTTCCGTTAACGACATTTTCGCTCCTTTATTTTTCAAACAGTGGATTTTTCTTGCCTATATTGGCTTGGAATCTCTTATACAATTCCTCTGTTGCATTATATCCCATCTTCTTTTGTCTGTGGTTTACAGATGCCACCTCGCAGATAACCGCAAGATTTCTTCCCGGTCTTATAGGAATGGTATGGGACACGACTTTATTTCCCAAAAACTCCGTATACTGATCGGTAAGTCCGAGTCTGTCATACTCTCTTTCTTTATCCCAATCTTCAAGCTTTATTACCATGTCTATCTGCTGAGAATCCTTCACACTTTCAACTCCGAAAAGTGCTTTCACATCTATTATACCTATACCCCTAAGCTCGATAAAATGCTTGGTTATATCGGGGGCAGTTCCTATAAGTGTGGCTTCAGAGACTTTTCTTATCTCCACTACATCGTCTGATACGAGTCTGTGCCCTCTTTTTATAAGCTCAAGTGCCGCCTCGCTTTTTCCTATTCCGCTCTCGCCCATTATAAGTACACCCTCTCCGAAGATATCCACCAATACTCCGTGTATTCCTATACAAGGGGCAAGTTTGACCTTAAGCCACCTCAAAAGCTCCGCCAGAAAGTCGGAAGTTGTACGGTCGGTAACAAGACAGGGGACTTCATAATGATTGCAAAGCTCAAGCATATCGCTATCGGGCTTTATCCCCCTTGCATACACTATGCAGGGGATTTTATAAGACAGGAGCTTATCATATCTTTCCCTTCTTACCTTTTCATCCATCTGCAATATATATTCCTGCTCCACATGTCCTATGATCTGTACCCTTTCGGAATCAAAGTGGGCAAAAAATCCTGCAAGCTGCAAAGCCGGTCTGTTAACATCGGGGTGACTGAGTATTATACCCTCGGTGTCTATCTCCGGTGTCATATTCTTAAGTTCGTGATTATCTATAAGTTCTTTTATAGTGATACCTAGCATATTGTCTCCTTTTTATAAACATATGATTTTAAGTATTTATTCTTCACAATCATTATTTTCATTATACTCTCCAAGTTGACTTTCTATTCTTTTTATTTGTTCCTCTAACTCAGACCTATCAAGTTCTAATTGTTTTTTTACTATGTTTTGTTGAGCCAGCAAATCGTCTGTATAATAATCTTTATCCGGACTGCGATACCTGTTATTAAGTTTATCTAATAAAATACTTTCCTTTTTTACATAATCTAAATAATCATTCTCCAGTTTTACTAATTCTTTAAGCTCATTTTGTGCTTCCTCATATTCTTGAGTAAGTTTTTCTTTACCGCCTTCAATATTATCATCTTTATTCATTTATACTAAACCCCTTGCCGGATATACTTGTATTACCTAATGCCTCTCCCAATTCATCATCTTTCCTTTGGAACTCTTTACAAACTGAGCTTATTTTATTGCCGGCATCAAAAATCAATTCCGCAATTTCTTTTGCGATTTCATTCTCAGCACGAATGGCATCTTTAGCCTTCACATTTCCTAAAATAGTGGTTTGAGAGTCTCTGCTTACAGAAGTATCTGTAGATAATTTTTTACTCGAATTATAAATTTTAGTAGCAATATCCTCTGCTGTTTCTTTTGTACTTTTTATAATAGCCAAGTTGTACCTCCTTATTATTTCCTTTATTACTCATCAAACAACGGATTTCTTTCTATCTTGACCCTGCCTATATTTTCTTTACTGAACTTTGAGTATGTATACTTTGTCCAGTCAGATATAACTTTATTGTAAAGCAACTCATCAGAAGCTTTTTTAATAGTTTCTACAGGAATATCGGCTTCATCTAAGTATTTTTTTATGGTATCAGTATCGTAATAAAGTTCTGTATCATAGTTACCTTTTGTATGACTAACATATATTTCTTCAGTTAAAACTTTTGTCTTCTTATTATACCTATGTGCAATATAAATACCTTTATCACCTTTTAATTTACTTCCAAAAGAAATCGACATTTTTTTTACCGAAAATTCAAACGAAAATCCGGCATACCAAGTTAAATTATCTATTTTAGTACTGTCGGTATATTCTTCAAAAAGAATATCATCATATACATCATCTTTTCTGATTCTTTCCTTTATATTAGGAATTTTAGAAAATACCGTATACCCATACGGAACATGAAATATCCTCTCCTCGCCATAATACATTTCATCAAATACATTCCTGTCGTTAGGGATGGATAGGTATATTATAAGTCCTATAGCTGCCAAAAAGATGATCATTAATACAATCTTTATCTTTTTCATTTATTAATCCACCCCTTCAAAAGTATACTCTCCCGGTTCATTTTGATGCTCTTCCAAACTTCTGATAAAATTATATCCTATAGGATTTATCTTTTTAACTCTTCCATAATGATACTTCGTATTGTATTCTATGTTTCAATTGGAATATCAATAATTTCTTTAAGCTTCCAATAATAATTCCTTGAAATATTTAATTACTCATCAAACAACGGATTTCTTTCTATCTTGACCCTGCCTATATTTTTCTTTACTGAACTTTGAGTATGTATACTTTGTCCAGTCAGATATAACTTTATCGTAAAGCAGCTTATCAGAAGCTTTTTTAATAGATTCTACAGGAATATCAGCTTCATCTAAGTATTTTTTTATGGTATCAGTATCGTAATAACGCTGTATATCGTACTTGTTTTTTATATCAATAATATAAACAACTTCGTGTAAAAGCACTTGTACTCTTAAAAATATTTATATGTAATATAAATTCTTACACCGGTTTTAAGCAAATTTCCAAAAGATATAGCAAATGTTTTCTCTGAAAATTCAAATGAAAAATTAGTATGCCACATTAACCCATCTATTTCCGTACTATCGGTATATTCCTCAAAAAGAATATCATCATATACATCATCTTTTCTGATTCTTTCCTTTATATTAGGAATTTTAGAAAATACCGTATACCCATACGGAACATGAAATATCCTCTCCTCGCCATAATACATTTCATCAAATACATTCCTATCATTAGGGATGGATAGGTATATTATCACAGCTATAATCATAAAAATGCCTGCCGATACTATAATTTTTACTTTTTTCATCTGCAAATTCTCCCATGACTATATTTTTAAGATTTATACCGATACTTATGCCTTATTTATGAAAAAAATCATATACCGCCTTTGCAGATTTTTGATCCATACTTTCCACCTGTGAAAGAGTATCTATATCCGCTTCCTTTACAAGGCTTATATCCTTAAAGTGCTTCATCAAAGCCCTTCTTCTTACCGTACCTATACCCTTGATATCTTCGAGTACCGACTTTACCTGTGTCTTTGACCTTAGACTTCTGTGATACTCTATAGCAAACCTGTGTGCCTCTTCCTGTATCCTTCCTACCAAATGAAAGGCTTCGGAGCGTATGTCCATGTCTATTTCCTTATTGTTAAGATACAAGCCTCTGGTTCTGTGCTTATCATCCTTTACCATACCGCATATGGGTATGCTTATCCCAAGTTCATCAAGCACCTCTTTTGCCATGTTTACCTGACCTTTTCCTCCGTCTATAAGTAAAAGACTCGGAGAAGCGGCAAATTTGCCATCTTTATCATCATGGGTAAAACGTCTGTATATTGTCTCCCTCATAGAGGCATAGTCATCCTGACCGACAACGGTCCTTATCTTAAACTTCCTGTAGTCGTTCTTCTTGGGCTTGGCATCTTGAAATACCACCATTGATGCCACATTTTCTATACCGCTTGTATTGGATATGTCAAATGCTTCAATACGTCTCAGATCTTTTATTCCTATCAGTTCAGAAAGCTCTTCCAATGCACCCACTGTCCTTGCTCTTTCTCTTATAAGCTTCTCTTTGTCCTTATCAAGTACCATCTTCGCATTCTTGTACGCAAGTTCCAAAAGTTTTTCTTTATCACCTTTTTTCGGTACTAAGATCCTGACTCTTGTCCTTCTTTTCTCGGACAGCCACTTTTCTATAAGCTCAAGATCCGGTATAGTGTGCTGCAAATGTATCTCTTTAGGTAAAAACGGTGTTCCCGAATAGAATTGTTTTATAAAACTTTCTACTATATCTTCTTTTCTTTGATCCGCAAGAGCCTGTATATAATGATGTTCTCTTCCTATAAGCTTACCTTCTCTTACGAAAAATATCTGGATCACCGAGTCTTTTTCATCCCTTGCAAGTGCTATGATATCTCTGTCATCTATACTGTCGGAACTTATTTTTTGTCTTTGTGCCACATGCAAAAGACTATTAAGCAGATCTCTGTACTTTAGGGCATCTTCGAACCTCAGTTCATCGGATGCTTTCTGCATTTGATCCTTAATGTCTTCTACGACCGTATCTATATGACCGTTCAAGAAATTTAATGCCTGCTTTACCTGATTTTGGTACTCTTCCTTCTTAATGTAATCCATACAGGGTGCGTCACATTGATGTATATAATAATCAAGACAAGGTCTTTGCAACCCTATATCTCTGGGCAGCACTCTGTTACATGTTCTTATTTTATAAGCCTTGCACAAAAAATCCAGAGTCTCCTTAACTGCCGTTGCGCTGGAAAAAGGTCCGTAATACTTTGCCTTGTCTTTTTTTAGAGTCCTTGTCTGCATGATCCTCGGATACTCTTCCTTGACCGTTACTTTTATGTATGGGTAGGTCTTATCATCCTTAAGCAGAGTGTTATATCTGGGTCTGTGTTCCTTTATAAGGTTATTCTCAAGTATCAAAGCTTCAAGCTCGGAATCCGTCACGATATATTCAAATCTGCATATATGGCTTATCATTTGCTGTATCGTAGCACTTTTCCCTCTGCTTGACTGAAAATACTGTCTTACTCTGTTCTTTAACGATATAGCCTTACCTACATATATCACCTCGTCTTTTTTATCATGCATTATATACACTCCCGGAGAAGCCGGAAGTTTTTTTAATTCATCTTCTATAACGAATGCCAAAACATTTACCCCTATCTTCTGAGTCTCGATCCTTCATAATGTTCCTGCATGCCCAGATATCTTATAAGTTTTTCTATCTGGTACTTTGTTTCTCCCTCAAAACTTACTATCTCAAGTACTGCATACATGCTGTCAAGATCCGACTGACTTATACTGTCTTTATTATCCGAAAGTATCTTTCTCTTTTCATAATACGATCTTGAGTCTAAGAAAAGTTCGAGTACATTGCTTATATTATATTGCTTTGAACTCGTGACATCTTCTTTGCCGACACCGGACTTATCCGAATCGTATTCGGTTTTTGCCTTTGCGGCTGTAAAAGAATTATCCCCTTTCTCAACTCTTTCAAAACCGTATACCTCTTCACTTTTATCCGTAAATATTTTACGATCCAGAGAATAAATGGCAAAATCCCCGAAAAGTGCCTGATATATCACCTTTCTCTCTTTATTTTCCACATCATAGGCTTCACAGATTATTTGATACAAATTATTATTTTTATCTTTATAAAAGCTTCCGCTTACTGTTTTCTTTTCTACATTATCCATTTGATCTTATAACTCCTTAATGACCTGCACTTTTTAAATATCTGCCTGCTCATTCAAATATACAGCATCATATACAGATTCAATATAAATATTATCCCGGCCTATAAGCACCGATCCCCGGCGACGGATACGATGTCGGCTACATAAAATATCACCCTTACGCACCGGGCTTTTCCACATATAAATCCCTATTGATTTTTTGGCTTGTAGTTTACATTATATCATAGTCATGCTAGAATTAAACCTTATATTTATTTAGTTGTTTATGTGAGGTAAATTTATGAAAATCGGTTTTGATAATCAAAAGTATCTGAAAATGCAATCCGAGCATATAAAAGAGCGTATTGATAAATTCGGAGATAAACTTTATCTGGAATTCGGAGGTAAGTTATTTGATGACTATCATGCGGCAAGAGTACTTCCGGGCTTTGAGCCGGATGCAAAGCTTAAAATGCTCATGCAGCTTTCATCTCAGGCGGAACTTATTATAGTTATCTCCGCCAAGGATATAGAAAAGCATAAGATCCGTTCTGATATAGGCATAACTTACGATCTTGACGTACTTAGGCTTATTCAATCATTCAGATCCAGAGAGCTTTATGTGGGCTCTGTCGTCATAACACATTACGAAGCACAAAAAAGTGCAGATAAATTCAAGGCAAAGCTTGAAAGTCTCGGCATAAAAGTTTACAGACATTATATTATAGACGGATACCCCAGCAATGTCGATCTTGATACTCAGCGAAGAAGGCTACGGCAGAAACGATTATATAAAAACCGAAAGACCTTTGGTAATAGTTACAGCTCCCGGACCCGGAAGCGGTAAGATGGCGACCTGCCTCTCACAACTTTATCATGATCATAAGAAAGGTATAAAAGCCGGTTATGCTAAGTTTGAGACCTTTCCCATATGGAATCTTGCACTTAAGCACCCTGTCAATATGGCGTATGAAGCAGCCACTGCCGATCTTAACGATGTCAATATGATAGACCCCTTCCATCTTGAAGCTTACAACGAAACTGCCGTAAATTATAACAGAGATGTGGAGATCTTCCCGGTACTTACTGCTATCTTTGAGGGTATATTCGGAGAATGTCCTTATAAATCTCCTACTGATATGGGAGTAAATATGGCAGGTAATTGTATCTTTGACGATGAGGTATGTAGGGAAGCAAGCTTGCAGGAGATCATAAGAAGATATTACTGTATACTTAACAGACTTGTGAAAGAAGAATCAAGACCTGAAGAGTTATATAAGATAGAACTTTAATGAAGCAGGCTAAGATAAGTACCGAAGCCAGAAAGGTGGTATCCGCAGCCTTACTTAAGGCTGAGACAAGCGGCGGTCCCGCTGCGGCAATGGAACTTGCAGACGGCAGAGTGGTGACCGGCAAGACCTCCGATCTGCTCGGAGCTTCAGCAGCACTTATACTTAACGCAACCAAGGTACTGGCAGGCATAGACGAGGAAACTCATCTTATTTCGCCTACTGTTATAGAGCCTGTGCAGACCTTAAAAACAAGGTATCTTGGCAGCACCAACCCGAGGCTCCATACGGACGAGATACTTATAGCACTTTCCATGTCAGCAGGAGTCAGTGAAGTAGCCAAGCTTGCACTCGACCAATTACCTAAGCTAAGAGGATGTCAGGTGCATACTTCGGTAATGCTTTCGGACGTGGATATCAAGGTATTTAAGAAACTCGGAATACAGCTCACATCAGAGCCACGCTATGAGTATAAGAGACTGTATTAGTTCTTAGGTATCTCGAGTGCACTATTCACAAATTTGTTGATAAATTTTAAGTGTACCGTCCTTTTCTATGGACAGTTTCATTTATCATCGTAGAAATCCAAATAAATCTGCCGCAGTAATAATCGTAGGCTTGCCCTTGATATCTTACTGCGGCAGTTTATTTTATACTCTTAATTATCATAAGAATTTATTGATCTACATAGGCTCAGTTCTCATGTACAAAGTATCCGTCCGGTATATAACAGGATATATATCAAAAGCAGTGCGGTCTCAATTAAGCTTTCTCTTCAAAATAGTAGCACTTGGCCTTAACTATTAAACCCGTACTCGTTTGTTGTGTTCTCTCTTTTTTCCACATAAAAAGTCCCTCCTTTATGCAAGGAAGGACTTTTTTTAATAAATTACACAAGTATCGCCTTATCTATTTTCACAGGCTCGGGTAATCCCTTTTCTTTTCTTAAGATCTCCATGAACTCCTTACCTGTGATCGTCTCCTTTTCTATGAGGAATTCGGCAAGTTTATCCATGACCTGTCTGTTATCTTTAAGTATCTCCTTAGCCTTATCATAGGCTATTTTAAGCATTTCCATAACTTCTTTATCTACCTCGGTCGCTGTATCGTCACCGCAATTAAGTACCGTTCTGCCTGACAGATACTTATCTTCCTGGGTAGCAAGTCCTATAAGACCGAACTTTTTACTCATACCGTATTGAGTGATCATGGCTCTTGCTATTGATGTAGCCTTTTCTATATCATTGGCTGCACCTGTGGTTACTGAACCGAACACTATCTCTTCCGCCGCACGACCTCCGAAGATGCTTACGAGCATATCTTCAAGTTCTTCGTCGGACTTAAGGTAGGTCTCTTCTTCAGGAACATACATTACATATCCCAAAGCTCCCATAGTACGTGGTACTATGGTGATCTTTTGTACCGGCTCGGAATTCTTTTGAATAGCTGAGATAAGGGCATGTCCGACCTCATGATAGGAAACTATTCTTCTTTCCTTAAGATTCATGATCCTGTCCTTCTTTCCTTACCTACAAGTACCACTTCCACAGCCTCGAATAAGTCGGATTGACTTACCGCCTGTCTTCCATGCTTGACCGCAAGTATAGCCGCTTCGTTTATCATATTCGCAAGGTCGGAACCGACAGCACCGGAAGTTGCAAGTCCTATAGCCTCAAGGTCCACGGTCTCATCCATGTGTACACCTTTTGAGTGTACCTTAAGTATAGCGATCCTTCCCTTAAGATCCGGTCTTTCAACGATAACTCTTCTGTCAAATCTTCCCGGTCTTAGCAAGGCGGGATCGAGGATCTCAGGTCTGTTGGTAGCCGCAAGTATCAAAAGTCCCTTGGACGAATCAAAACCGTCCATCTCTGAAAGGAGCTGGTTAAGAGTCTGCTCTCTCTCATCATTTCCGCCCATACGGGAGTCTCTTGACTTACCTATGGCATCTATCTCATCTATAAATATAATACAAGGTGCCTGCTCCTGTGCCTGCTTAAAAAGACTTCTGACTCTTGATGCTCCCAGTCCCACAAACATCTCCACAAAGTCGGAACCGCTAAGTGAGAAGAAAGGAACATTCGCTTCACCTGCTACCGCCTTGGCAAGTAGGGTCTTACCCGTACCCGGAGGCCCTACCAAAAGCGCTCCCTTGGGAAGCCTTGCACCTATTTTATTGAATTTCTCCGGATTATGTAAAAAGTCAACTATCTCGGTCAATGACTCTTTAGCCTCATCCGCTCCGGCAACATCCTTAAAAGTGACCCCTGTCTCTTTTTGAACGTAGACTTTGGCATTACTTTTGTTCATGCCCATGATACCGCCCGAACCCATACGTCTTATAAAAAGCTGCATTATCGCAAAAATAATGAGAAACGGAAAGAAGTAAGACACCATTGAAAGCATCAAGGACATCATATCCTGTCTTTGCCTTATGGTTTTCACATCCGCATTATATAATCTTTCTATGAGTCCCGGATCTTCATCCACTCTGGTCGTTATATAGGTAACTTCTGAGTCATAGCCTTTTGTATCTTTCTTGACTTTGATCTTTATTTCCGTATTACCTATATTGACAGACTCTACAGACTTTTGATCTACAAGCTTCATAAATTCATTGTACGGCAGATCCTTTGAGCCGTGTCTGCCTAAATTATGTGACACTATGCTCATCAGTGTAAATGTTACCGCTGCCGCTATCAAAAGCATTATTACAGTCTGAAGATTAGACCTTTTACCGGGGCCTTTCTTATCGTCATCATCTCTATCCTTATCATCCATATATAAAAAACACCTTTCCTTTACTACTTAAGCTAAAAGCTTCTTTGCACAAACAAGCTTTGTACAAAGTGCAAGAAGTTGTGCCGCCTTTTTAAGCTCATCCACAGTCGGGAAACTCGGAGCTATACGGATATTCTTATCTTCCGGATCTTTTCCCTTAGGGTATGTAGCACCTGCCGCAGTTAAAACCACTCCCGCTTCTTTACATTTTTCAACTATTTCTTTAGCACAACCCTCAAGCACATCAAAAGATATGAAATATCCTCCATTAGGCTTGGTCCATGTTGCAACACCAAGCTCTGAAAGCTCTGAATTCAAAACCTCATTCACTATCTCAAACTTAGGTCTGATAAGTTGTGCATGCTTTTTCATGTGTTCCTTGACACCTGCTATATCCTTAAAATATCTTACATGCATCAATTGGTTTAATTTATCATGTCCTATTGTCTGGAATTTGAGCTGTCCGAGTATATCAGCCTTGTTTGCCTTTGAAGTAGCCAAAGCGGCGATTCCCGCACCTGCAAAACTTATCTTTGAAGTGGACATGAATTCATATACCATATCTTCATTTCCGGCTTTTTTACACTCTGAAAGTATTTCTAAGATCTCATCCTGCTCATTCTCATAAAGATGATGCATTGCGTATGCATTATCCCAGTAAAGTCTGAAATCTTTTGCCTTAGGCTTTAATGCGGCAAGTCTTCTTATGACCTCATCGGAATATGAATTTCCTGTAGGATTGGAGTACTTAGGTACACACCATATACCCTTGATGCTCTCATCTTCCGCCACCAGTTTCTCTACCATATCCATATCAGGACCGGCTGCGAGTATGGGTACAAGTACCGGCTCTATTCCGAAATATTCTATTATTCCGAAGTGTCTGTCATAGCCCGGAACTACACAAATAAACTTTACCTTATCAAGCTTACACCATGGTGTGGAACCTAAAACACCTTTATAATAAGCTCTTGCCACAGTATCGTACATTATATTAAGGCTTGAATTACCGTATACTATGATGTCATCTTTATCAACACCCACCACATCAGCCATAAGTTTTCTCGCTTCTACGATACCGTCCAACACTCCGTAGTTCCTGCAATCCACCTTATCTTCACCCACAAAGTTTGTTTCCTGTGCAAGTACTGCAAGCATGGAATCAGACAGATCAAGCTGATCCTTTGCCGGCTTACCTCTGCTCATGTCGAGCTTTAATCCGAGTTTTTTCGCATCTTCATACTCTTTTTCCAATGTATTATATACACCCTGTAATTCTTCTTTGCTCAAATCCGTATATTTTTTCATCTAAATCTCCTTCAAGTTTACACAGTTGATATATTGTTTACTTTAATCCTGATTTAAGTACTTTGATCTTTCTCTTGTATTCTGCGATTTTTTCCTGTGACTCGAGAATTTTTGAAACCTGCTCACAAACTATCTCATCTTCAGACAAAAGTCTGTGACTTGCCACATATTCTCCTATAATTTGTTTATATGCCTTGATCAGGGAGTTCTCAGACTCGACCTCAAGCTGTAATTTAGCTATATCTTTGATCTTAACACCCTTATCCACCGTATTTTGTGCCAAATTCCCCAATTTATTTAACAGATCATCCATAAAAATCCTTCCTACTCTAAAACAAAATTATGCATATTATAGCTTATGCAAGTTACTAAAGCAAGTTAATCAAAATAGATTCGGCTAATATTTTACAGCCGTAAAATCATTCTGACCCCTTTCAAAAAATTCAGTCGCTTCCTCCAATCCCTTGATCTCGTTTTGACCGGAAGATACATTATACATAGACACATTAAAATTATCATAGGAATATATGATATATTCGGTCTTATCCTCCATATTCGCCACTATATAATAATTATTTTTAATATAGTAAAGTGCCTGTCTTAATATAAGTCCGTTTAGTTCCAGGCTTTCGGAATTCGTCTTTTTTTCTGTTATATTTGCCGCAAATGAAGACGGATCCGGCATGGAAGCCTTCGGAAGCAGACCTATCCTTGTATACATCAATATTCCCTTATACCACACGCTTCCTCTTAGTTCATAAGCTGCTTTTATAGCATTTGAAAGATCTGTATACAGACCTATAACTTCTCCCTTACCATAAGCTAAGTATACCGATTCTTTTTCTGTACTTGCCAGTGTTATATTATCTCCCTCTTCATGCAGTATCGATCTTTCATCTACAGTAAAGTCCATTGCTTTGGTACTGTCGGGCAATTGAATAAAGTAAAGTTTTGCCTTCTTATCGGAGATATGAGAATTGACGATGTCCATATTATCAGCCATTATATCGGTATTACATACTATGGTATCCCCTGATAGTTTTACAAGCTTATTATATTCATTTCGTTCATATACATTAAGGTGTATCCTTCCCGAATCCACATGGATATCATCAAGGAAGTTACCGTTCATCTCGTATTGGACTTGTTTGTTCAATCCGTCATCAACTATTTCTATCTTTGTACACAGGTTTTGTGTTTCACTCAGATCATCCGGCATTTCGAGCGAAAGATCTCTGATACCCAGTATAAGGTCATAGTCTATAAATCCTCTCGGACATATACTTGTATTGGCAGGTGCGCTTATCTCCTTAATATCTCCCGTATCAAGATTCATGAAATTGACCACTTCCTTATCAGATACCTTCCATGCGATCCTTTTCTTCAGAGGACTTATTGCATACATATCTTTTTTAAGATCCAGTGCCAATGAATTGTATGAATTGGTATTCATATCTATACTATATATATCGTTGTCTATTTTGATATACAGTATGTTATTCTCATTCATGTAATTCAATTCTTTTACACCGTGTTCTATTTCTTCGTATGAGATATTGAGCGGTATAAATATAGGTTCATTTATCTTATCTTCCGCATAGGAATATTTCAGAAAAAGTATTCCCAGTTGCCCCTCATGTGAACCGTTGCTCATATATCCGTATTGCATAAAGTTCACATTGCCCTCAATATCTACATTAAGCACTTTTAAGTCATTTTCGGAGTAAATGTTATCACTTAATAAAGAGTATACCTTTTTGACCTTATTTCCCTCATCATCTATAAAGAACAGTTCTTTATTGGTCGTAAATGCATGGAACTTATCGTTAGGGCTTTTGACCGCCGCTATCTCACCTTCATCATGTATTCCGAGGTTTATTTTTTTATCATCAAATGTAGTACTTACCGGCGAGAATTTCTCATCCATCGTTCTGGTATAATCCAGCATGTATATACGCTCGGGTCCGGTTCTGAAGCAAAAATTCTCCCTTACCTCATAAGTATGCTTTTCTTCTTTATCATCAGATGCTTCGATAAGAAATGCTATGCTTATCTCCCCTATATAGCCGTCATATATGGATACCCTCATGGACTTTTTACCCACAAGCTCAGGTTTCATATTTCTGTAGGTCAATTGGTCGTAACTGCTTTTTAGATCCACCCTGCCAAGATTACTGTTATCTCCTGTCGCATCCGACTCAAGGTACATTGTATTTTCCCTTGCTGTTGTATAGTCAAAGTTCTTTGTGGAGAAGTTATCCGCAAGGTCGAGCATTTCCTTAAGCAAAACTTCCTTTCCCCAAAGCAGCCTTGTATAGTAATGTACCGGGGTATCGTCATCAAGTGTGACTTTTAAATCAAACCTGTATTCTTTGTCGTAGTTCAAAAGGTTTTGTATCGGAAAGTCTATAATCATCTCAGTTCCGTCATCGGCGGTCACTTGAGTTATTTCTCCTTTATCTATAAGTTCCAGACTGTCCATGGTCCTTATCTCATATTCCAAAGACTTTATGCCCAGGCTTCCTTTTCTTATTACTCCGTGAAATATTCGCTCTTCATCAAGTACCGTTAATGTATCAAAGAGTGATACATTGTCTATATCTTCGGTGTAGCCGTTCATCGGGTTTACTCTTTTATCACCTATCTTCGTAAATACTACCGGGAATTTGCTGCTTTCTATACCGGTATAGGTGCTTTTTTGCATTACGGGTTTTCTATTTATAAAGCTTATATATGAATATGCGATTATTATCATTATTATGAGCATAAGTACCCAAAACCATATCTTCTTGTAAAACTTCATTTTGCCTCCTACTCATATTTTACCGATCGATCATTTTATCTCAAAAGCAAAAAAACAAGCCCAAAGCTCTTCACCGCAGGCGAATTTTATCTACTTCAGACATTGTATGGATAATGTGGATATACGTGTTACAATTATATCACAAGTTTAATAAAAAAACTTTAAAAATATGGTGAACTTCTCACTGTGTTTCGGTAAGTATTGAATTTAAAGCTCTTTGTATTGCAATCATACTCGCAATCCTCTTTCTAAAACTTCGACAAATTAGCACAGACTGCGGAACTCACTTGCCCACTAAAAACAGTGGGCTGCGTTCAAACAGTCCTCGTCTGTGTAATTTGTTTCTCGTTTTATCAGAGGATTAAACGCTAAAAAGATTGCAATACAAAGAGCTTTATTTACGCAGAGCCTACCAGTTTAACACAGCGATAAGTGTAGTAAGAATGGGATGGGCGGAAAAAAATAAATGCCCTTATTAGGGCATTTGTTTTTTTATTCCGCTTCCGGCTTCTCGATCTCTACTATCGCTTCTTTTTTCATCGGTATACGGCAGTTTTTGTTGTTTCCGAATTCAACTATTACCATATCATCGGTTATGTCTATGAGGACTCCGTAGAATCCTGCTGTTGTAAGTACGGTATCACCTACCGACATACTTGATACGAGTGTCGCTTTTCTGTCTCTTTCCTTCTTTTGCGGTCTGTATGACATAAAATAAAACAAACCTGCAAAAAATATGATATAGATCACCCAGAATATAGGACTTTTCATAAATGATCCGGATGTAGATGTAAGTGTAAGCATTATTAAACCTCTTTCTTATTATTATCTTGTAATATCGAAGCCAACTTATTCTCTTTGTATTCGGCATAGTTTCCTGCCCTTATGGCTTCTCTTATCTCGCTCATCATTGTATTATAAAAATACAGATTATGCAATACGCAAAGTCTGAGCCCCAGCATTTCTTTAGCCTTTAACAGATGCCTTATATAGGCTCTTGAATAAGATCTGCAAGTCGGACAGGCACATTTTTCATCTATAGGAAGAGGATCCAGTTCGTATTTTTTATTAAATAAGTTAAGTTTGCCTCTATCCGTATATACATGTCCATGTCTTCCGTTTCTTGTCGGATACACACAGTCAAAGAAATCTATCCCCCTGTCTACCGCTTCCAATATATTGGCAGGTGTTCCGACGCCCATAAGATAAGTCGGCTTTTCCTCGGGCAGATAGGGCACTGTCTCGTCCAGTATCCTATACATCTCTTCATGACTTTCTCCGACTGCCAAGCCTCCTACGGCATATCCGTCCAGGTCAAGCTCAGATATGGTCTTGGCGTGCTCTATTCTTATATCTTCATATATAGCACCCTGGTTGATACCGAACAGAAGCTGCTCTTTATTGATGGTATCTTCCAGTCCGTTGAGCCTATCCATCTCCTGCTTACATATCTTAAGCCATCTTGTGGTCCTGTCTACGGAATCCCTTACATAGGCTTTATCGGCAAGTGCCGGTGGACACTCATCAAATGCCATAGCTATGGTCGAGGCAAGATTGGATTGAATACGCATACTATCCTTCGGTCCCATGAATATCTTTCTGCCGTCTATATGTGAATTGAATTCCACTCCGGCTTCGGATATCTTCCTGAGTTTGGCAAGGGAAAATACCTGAAATCCGCCCGAATCGGTCAGTATAGGCTTATCCCAGTGCATAAATTTATGCAACCCGCCAAATTTTTTTATTATCTCATCTCCGGTCCTTACATGAAGATGATAGGTGTTGGAAAGTTGCACCTGTGTGCCTATGTTCTGCAGATCGTCGGTCGATACCGCTCCTTTTATGGCAGCAACCGTTCCTACATTCATAAATACAGGTGTTTCAATAACTCCGTGTACTGTATGCATAGTGGCAGATTTTGCTCTGCCACTTTTTGCCACTATTTTATAATTCATTACAAATCCTTAGATCTTATTTTTTTTTCTTGGTTTCAAGCTTATCGAACATATACCAGATCGAAGCTGCAAGACAAACTGAAGAGTAGGTACCTACAATGATTCCCACCATGATAGGAAGTGCAAACTCTCTTATAGAAGATACGCCCATGATATAAAGTACCAATACCATGATAAATGTAGTTAGTGAAGCGTTGATACTTCTGCTCAGTGTCTGTGTAACACTTAAGTTTACTATCTCTTCCTTGCTTGTATTCTTCTTCAAACTTCCGAGATTCTCACGCATTCTGTCAAATATTACTATCGTAGCATTGATGGAATATCCTACTATTGTAAGTATGCAAGCTATAAATGTTGAACCTACGCTCCATTTTGCGATCGCATAGCAGGTAACAAGTATAAGTACGTCATGTATAAGTGCGATCACAGAACCTAATGCGAAGCTCATCTTCTTAAATCTTATGAATATGTAAATAAGCATAAGCAGTGTAGCCCATATAGTTGCCCAGACAGCATCATTTTTCATCTCGGTACTTACCGCTGCCGAAATATTCTCAGCTGTGATCTTCTCGGCATCCACTCCGAAATTCTCTACCAATGCGTTATTCAATGCATCTCTTTCTTCAAGACCGAGCTCTCTGGTCTTAATGATAACCTCATTCGTTCCTTCAACCTTTTGAGTCTGTGTACCTGCTTCATGAGTTATAGACTCTACTACCGGTACTACCTTGGCGGATATATCTTCAAGGCTCATATTTTCATTGAATGTAACATTTGTTGAAGTACCGCCCTTAAAGTCTATACCGTAGTTGAACTTCGCTCCGGTCTTCATCTCATTCATGGTTATGCTGACAACTCCTGCAAGTATGATAAGTACTGAAGCAGCCATGAAATAATATCTTTTTGACACAAAGTCAATTATCTTGCCGTCCTTCTTGCTACCGTATAACTTAGGATTCTTTGCACCGAGTACATAGAATGAATTAAGTGCGGTTCTTGTAATAAAGAGTGCTGTAAACATTGATACTACTATACCAAGTCCCAGTGTAGTCGCAAATCCCTAACTGTACCTGAACCGAGTGCAAAAAGTACTATTGCCGCTATGATAGTAGTGATATTACCGTCTATGATAGCTGAGAGAGCCTTTGAGAATCCGGTCTTTATAGCCGCATCAACGCTCTTTCCGTTTCCGATTTCTTCTTTAATACGTGTAAATATGATTACATTGGCATCTACCGCCATACCTATGGAAAGTACGATACCTGCTATACCCGGCAGTGTAAGCGTCAACTCAAAAGCCGCAAGTAAGCATATAACAAGCTCTACATAAAGTGTCAGTCCGAGTACTGATGCAAGACCCGGAACAGCATATACCAAGAGCATGAATAATATAAGTATTCCAAAACCTATCGCAGCAGCCTTAAGGCTTGTGGAGATCGCTTCCTGTCCGAGCTTTGCACCTACCACGTTACTTCTCAGCTCGACAAGTTCTGTCTTAAGGGAACCTATACGGATGGTTGAAGCAAGTTTTTCAGCCTGCTCGGCATCTTCCATTCCTGTAATAGTTGCCTCACCGTTGGTGATAGGCACCTGAACCACAGGGTTTGATACGACAGCATTATCATATATGATAGCTATATGTTTTCCCACAAGTCTTGTGGTCGCCTCGGCGAAAGCCTTTGCACCGTCATCAGTAAGTGTTAGCTTTACATAATATACAGTCTTACTGTTTTCCTTAGCTGCTACCGCTTCAGCACTTTTTACCTGATCTCCGGTAATTACCTGCTGACCGTTATCGGACTCAACAAATACAAGTGAACCCGGTTTTCCGAGCTCTTCCAATATCTTGTTGGCATCGGATACTCCCGGAATATCTATATTGATACGATCCGAACCTTCTCTGTATACTTCCGCTTCCGTTGAGTATCCCTCAACTCTTTGCTGAAGTTTATAAACAGTGTCGTTCATATCCGTATCACTCGGATTTTCATCTTTGGCTTTATAGGTTATGCTCACTCCACCCGCAAGGTCAAGACCCAGTTTGATCTTGGGAAGACTTACATAAGCTAAATATCCAAAGCCTATTACTGCCAATATCAGCAGCATCAAACTTAAAATACTCTTTCTTTCCTTACTCATCACATTCTCCTTTATACGGCAATTGCCGCTTTTATGATTATCATATATATTCTGATACTAAACTGCCATAGACACTAAAAACCCCTACTTTACACTCTGTAGGGGTTCACTTAACAGGACTCATACTTTAGTATCTTAATACACCTCACCTTCCATATCCCTCCTTAACTATAAACTTGTCTGTATAATTAAAATAACAATAAATATATATTTCACTTATACAGAACTTTTTTCTTGATTTTAGCATATTATAAGTAATTTGACAATAAAATATAAATATAGATTCTCAGCTTATTCATTGACCCTTTTAAGCAAAAATCCTCAGTTTTTCTTCTAAAGGACTTATTTATGTGAATTTTTCTACAAACTTGATCGCTATTATACAAAATGTATAAGTCATCAATAAACTGCATTTTCAACGTATATTTATGCCTTTGATCGTTTTTACTTCTGACATGATGTTTACGGTTTTACACTCATTTATGTATATTATTAAACTAACCCTTGACTTTAATTCTCTTTATATGTACGATACTATTATATTAAATTTGAATAATTTTTTTATTTTGAGGAGGTTTAACTATGAAGACAGTTCGTATTTCATTAAACTCTATAGATAAGGTAAAGTCATTTGTAAATGATTTATCTCAATTCAATGTGGATTTCGATCTGGTATCAGGACGTTATGTTATAGATGCAAAATCTATTATGGGAATCTTCAGCTTGGATCTTTCAAAGCCGATAGATCTTAATATCCATGCAGACAATAACGCCGATGAAATATTGGAAAAGCTTACACCTTACATCGTTGAGTAAGCATTATGATACGCATCGTATATGAAAAGGAAAATCTTCGTTCAGCCTGCTATGACGATGATAGGTTTATCGGAGAATGTACCTGCTATGAAAAAGACGGAATATGGTATGCATACCATACCTTCGTAGATCCCGAATATAATGGGCTCGGAATTGCAAAGAAACTGTTAAGAACTTTAGCGGATGCAGCCATAGCGGAGAATTTCAAAATAAGACCTCTGTGTTCTTTTGTTCAAAAACAATTTGAAGAAAATAAAGAATACGAGGGAATAAAAGCCTAAGATAAAAGCGGCTGTTGCACCCGGATCTGTATCTCTTTACCGTATGATCGGTAATGAGTGTACATATCTTAAATGCAACAGCCGCTTTTTATTTTAATAATAAATTTTAGTTTTAATTATACAGGTCAATCGCTCGACTTACGCATATGCTTTGAACAAGCCATGTCATGACACATATATTACATAACAGAATATACCTGATTCATTTTGATAATATCACAGGTCCCGTTACTTTAGAATATTACTTTCTATTAATATTGTGAAATCATATCTTTGATCACTACCGGGCTTCTGTAGTCCCACCTGGAGATCATTATACCGTTTTTTTCATTGGAGGCATGTATTACTCTACCGTCTCCTATGTACATTGCCACATGGTTTATTCCCACACCGCCGCTATAGAATATCAGATCTCCCGGCTGTGCATGATCTATATCCACCGATCTGCCTTGAGTAGCTTGAGAGGCGGCAGTTCTGTCGATAGACACTCCCGATGCGTTTCTTAGCACATAACTGGTAAATCCCGAACAATCCGTACCTGTATTAGGATTACTTCCTCCATACACATATCTACCACCCAAGAATTGCTTTGCATAACTTACTATGCTTTGTCTTAAAGCAGCCTCTTCTTTTTCTTTTTGTTCCGCTTTATACTGCTCCGATGCAATAATAACTTTGTATGTGTTATAGTTAGCAAGGTGTTGTTCCATGCTGTCTTGTGCCACAAGAAGCTTTGCCTTGTAATCACCGGACACACTACTGTCTTGTACCGACATGGTGCTTGCTTCCGGAATATCAAGACTGTTCAAATTCGAAACTTCCTGTGCATTCGAGGTAGTGGAAATATCACCGATAGGCTCAAGCCCGAGTTCTGAACGTATCTCGTTCTCTCTTTCGTACAGCAACTCAAGTTTTTGCATGTTGTCCGAATTGATATTTCCCATATCTTCTATTTGTATATTCTTATCTTCTATAGATACCTTCAAACCTTGATTTTCTGATATAAGGTCGTTTTTTTGAGCCTGTAGTTGTTGTAATTCCGAATTCAGTGCGGCTCTTTTATCAGCCTCATTTTTCAGGTTCATATTAAGTCCGAAACTTACGCCCGCTCCTATACATACTGCTACAGCCACCGCAGAAACTCCCAATATAAGCACTCTTGGTATAAAGATCTGTTTTGGTTTTTTTAATTTGGAAGAGTCGGAGAACAACATGATAGTAAATCCCTTCCTCTTCTTCTCTGTCTCTTTCTTCTTGGCAGGTTTTAAATACTCCTGCTTAATTAGTTCCCACTCTCTTTTGTCCATCTTTCACATCATTTCCTTTGTTGACCGGGGTCGGAGTTTTAACAGTTGCTTTTTCTTCATTCATTACACACTTACCTTCAAAAGCAGCGCCTTCAGATATAACAAGTTTATTGGTATATATATCACCGACAACTTTACCTGTTTCAGCTACCTCCAACCTATCTTTTACGTGTATCTGTCCTTTTACCTGCCCTGCTATAAGCATATCATCGGCAGTAACATCACCCTCGATATATCCGCTTTCACCTATGATGAGAAGACCCTCGGACCTTGCCTCTCCTTTTATCCTACCGTCAACTCTTGTAGTACCGGAAGTTTTTAATACCCCCTCAAGTACCGCACTTTCACCTAAAATAGTATCGATCTTATTAAATTCCGAAAAATTATTGCTTTCTTTGCTTCTACTAAACATATTAGTCCCCCCACAGATATATTGTACTTAGTTACAAATCATCTACAACAACATAAGAATCTTTTAGGCTGTGCTTGCCTTAAAATACCGTACTCTATGATATTGTAAACTCTGCCTGAAATATATTTCGTTACAAATATATTACTAAAATATATCATAGTCGATATTTTAGCAACACTTTCATAATATTTCAAGTGCGAATACCATAAGTATGAAAAATTTAATTCTTATGTCATAAATATTAATCCTATATTTAAAAATAGTATACCGTTTATTCTAACAAATAAAACGGATAAAATTAACCTATATCTATATATTTGCCTATCTTTTTCAAAACAGCGTTATCATACACTTTTTTCGCCGTTATCAGATCCTGTGTTCCAAGCCCTACACTCTTGAACACAATGATCTCCTCATCATTCTCTCTGGCAACTATCTTATCGGATAAGGCTTCACCTAAACTTCCGGTAAGTTTTTTCTCATCTATTTCTTTACTTTCCAAGGCTTTTATGACCTCTCCCGCCTCTTCAAGCATAGCCTCTTTATCGTCGAAATATATTTTTGAAGCCTTTTTTAACACCAAGGTGTCAAGTTCTTGCATTTGCTTTGTAAATGAACCTACCGCACTGATGGTAAGCCCCGGTTTACAGGACTTTACATCAAATAAAGGCTTGTCGGAGGTGGTAGCCGTGATCAGGATATCCGCATCTTTCACCGCCTCATCCGCACTTTGTGCGGCAATGATCTCTACACCTAAGTCCTTGTATTTATTATTCATATTATTTACAAAAGTGTTAAGTCTGTCTTTATTTCTTCCGTATACCTTTACGAGCCCAGGAGACTTACTGACTATCATGGCTTCAAGCTGCATAGCAGCCTGTGTTCCGGTTCCTATCAAAGCACCTGTTCTGCAATCGACTTTTGCAAGCTTATCAAAAGCCGCTCCGCTGGCTGCTCCGGTTCTCAGAGCCGTGATATAGGTACCGTCAAGTATGGCGGACACTATTCCGGTGGTCGGATCTATTAAAAGTACCTGTGCCGGCGTACTCGGAAGATCCTTTTCTTTATTAGACGGATATACACTCACGATTTTTAATGATGCGGCATCTTTTTCTTCACAATAAGCAGGCATGAAAAGCATGTTTCCTTTATCTTTATCCGATCTTATATTGATCCTCAAAGGTACATCGACCTTACCTTCACTGTGTACAATAAAGGCTTCTTTGACCGCCTCTATCGCATCTTTCATAGAACATACCGCCGCAATATCTTCTTTTGTTAAAATTAACATAAGCCCCCCCTTATTTTGCTACATTATTCTGTACTTTGCCCTCGGTATAAGCCTTTAAATTCTCGTAAACTATACCTACCAGTCTTTCTCTTGTTTCTTTTGCAGCCCAGGCTATATGAGGAGTGATTATACAGTTTTTTGCCTTAAGTAAAGGATTGTCGGATCTAATAGGTTCTCTGCTTGCAACATCCGTAGCATAATAATATAATTTATCGCTGTTTAGAGCATTTGCTACATCTTCTTCAACTATCAAAGGACCTCTTGAGGTGTTAAGAAGTATTGCACCGTCCTTCATCTTCGCTATCTTTTCATTATTTATTATCCCCCTCGTTTCAGGGAAAAGGGGACAGTGAAGAGACACGATGTCCGAAGAAGCAAGCAGGGTATCAAGATCTACATATTCCGCAAGTTTTCTTCCTTCCTCATACTCTGTTCTTGAGTATGCAAGGACCTTCATACCGAATGCTGCCGCAAGTTTTGCCACTTCCTGTCCTATCTTGCCGAAGCCTATTATACCTATAGTTTTAGAAGAAAGCTCTATTAAAGGATAGTTCCAAAAGCAAAAATCCACACTTCTTTCCCAACCGCCCGAATGTACTATATTGTTGTGCTCTCCCACATGATGGCAGACTTCAAGTAACAGTGCCATGGTAAATTGAGCGACAGCACTTGTGCTGTAACTCGGAACATTGCATACCGGTATACCTCTCGTTCTGCATGCATCCAGATCTATAATATTATATCCTGTTGAAAGAGTTCCTATATTTTTATATTCGGACAGGCTTCCAAAAGCTCTTCTTTTTATAGGAACCTTGTTGGTCAGTACCACGTCCGCATCCTGTATCCTGTCTATGCTTTCCTGCAGATCGTTTTTTATACCCCTGTCATAAACCGTAAGTTCACCGAATTCCTTGAATCTCTCCCAGCTTAAGTCTCCGGGGTTGGTGGTATAGGCATCGAGAATAACTATCTTCATAACTTAAAACCTCCTTCTAAACTTTTATTGACCTGATTTATATATAGCTACGATATTTCACTTTGAGCTTTATTATTACATTTAATAAATATTTATATTTTGTAAAAAATATTTTATCTCTATTTATTTCTGTACTGTAAAAGTTTATGTTTCAGGTATTACCCGGTTAATATGCCAAAAAGGTGCATAGTTTTATTTATCTATCAAACTATACACCGCTATCATATTATTCCACATCATCATCAATATCGTCGATCTCGTCTTCATCCTGACTTGAAGCCATAAGTTCTCTGTTTACAACTCTTTTTTCATCTCTTTGTTTTTCAACGAGTTCGGACAAAAGTTCCTTCACATACTTTGGTTTTTTAATATTTTTTATTGTAAAATCCTTCTGTGAAGCATCTGAAGAATGTACATTGATACTTCCGAGTCCGAACATTTTTTGTCCGAGGGTCCTTGTCATCTGTACATCAAGTATCCTGTAAAGTCTTACTTCATTTTCTACGCTATTTAAAAAACCCGTTTCTATAAAAAGTCTCTCCTTGGTCAAGCTGTATTTTGTAAAACTAAGGGGTAAACCCAAAAAACCTCTTTTTTTGTCTTTCCATAAGATATCTGTATTGGTATCCGCCATGATCTTCTCCTAACTCTATGATATATTTCGTCTTTTGACACTAAAATTTTTATATACTTGATTCAGTGCTTTTTACAGCCAAGCGTACCTTCTTCTATTCAAGGTATCGATACAGCTTTCCTCTAAATATAATTTATCTTATGAGCTGCTGCACTTTGCAAGTCATATCAGGATATATACTTTCCGATACGATACACTGTATGACCCACACTATAATGCACCAAATTCCACAATATCTTCTTCATCCTCTTTATCTGACTTATCTTTTTCTCTATAAGCAAGTTCTTTTTCCACTTCTCTTAATATATTCGCTTCTTCGTCCGGACCGAGATTCGGAAGTTCAGACACCGATACCACCCCGAATCTTCTAAGAAACTCCTCGGTAGTCGCAAAAAGCACCGGTCTTCCCGGAGCATCAAGTCTTGCCGCCTCATATACGAGTCCGTACTCCAGTAATTTATTAAGTGCATAATCCGAAGCAACTCCCCCTTATATGGTCTATTTGCGACTTTGTTACCGGCTGTCTGTAAGCAACTATTGACAGTGTCTCCAAAACAGCGTCCGTCAGTACCTGTTTTTTGGGTGCCTTTGCGACCCTTATAAGACTCTCATAATATTTAGCCTTTGTACACATCTGGTAACTTGACTCCAGTTCTATGATCTGCATGGCACGGTCTTCTTCTTCATATCTTTTTTTAAGCCTTTCCACGGCAGACTTGGCATTCGTTTCATCCGACTCTATAGCAAGTGCCAATTGTCTGAGTTCTACGGAGTTACCCATAGTAAAAAGTATGGCTTCTATAATGTTTTCATCAGTTAATTTTTGCACTTCTACACTCATATAAGTTCCTCAATCTTTGATAAATCAATATCTTCGAAGTCCGAAGTTCCTTCTGTGCTTATAAGCATTATTTCATCCCCTATGGACTCCTGTATGACCTTAAGTCTTGAAAGTTTCATAAGTTCAAGTATGGCAAGAAAACTTACGACCACATCAAGCCTGCTTTTTGCATTTATAAGTATACTCTTAAAAGAGAGCTTTCTCCTCAGTCTTACCTGTTCAAGCACAAAGTGTATCTTTTGTTCTAAACTTATAGGTTCTTTTTTTATAGTTCCGAAACTGCTTCTTTGCTTATCTATCCTAAAGTCCTGCTTTTTTAATATCTGCTCATATATCTCTTTTAGTTTATCTATCTTGATATCCGCAAAAAGTTCGTCCAGATCGAAGGGTTGCTTATAATTATGTACCTCTTTCGGAATATTGGGTGCTTTATATAGATGCCTCTCACCGTCAAACTCCATATCCGCCAGTTCCCTTGCCATAATCTTGCATTTCTTATATTCTATAAGTCTTTCCACCAGTTCCGCTCTCGGGTCTGCTTCTTCTCCTTCATCCTTATCCTTACTCCTTGGCAAAAGCATCCTTGCCTTTATATCCAACAGTGTGGCTGCCATTACCAAATTCAGACATAAGTTCTACGTCTTCTCCCATCTGTCTGACATACTCCAAATATTGGTTGGTTATATGGACTATCGGGATATCGTAAATATTTATCTTATCCTTTTCTATCAAATGTAAAAGAAGATCTAGCGGACCTTCAAAGTGTTCCAATTTATATAATAATTCCATATTCCCTCTGATTTTCGGTAAGGGTCGACAAAGCAGTCTGACCGATCCATAATGTACCATCGTTATAACTTTACTTTCATATAAAGCTTATATCCGATAGATCGTTTCAGCATTCGGCAGTATATTTACCGAATATTAAATACTTACAAATACTTGTCTTTTTAAGACATATTACAACTATATTATAGTTAATCTTTCCCTTTATGTAAAGGCAACAACTCTATAAGTATAAGTTCCGCTCTGTCGTTGAGTCTTATATTGATACTGTGGGTTCCCAGACCCGAAGATATTATAAGATTAGTAGCATCTTTTTTCTTAAGACCGTGCACCATATCACTAAAGAAATGTATCTGAGGTGTCATAAGTCCTATATCCTTCCACACCCTTACGGTCCCTCCGTGAAAATGCCCCGATAATACAAGATCCGCTCCCCATTTCGCATAAGCATTTAAGAACAAGGGACTGTGTGCCAGCAATATGTTGAATTTATCTTTGCTTACGGATCCCAGTTTTTCTTCTATGTAAGTATTATCAAATTCCGCATTATCCAGTTTCTTATAATACTTTTTATCGATATCCAAGCCGTATATACATATCTCTTCTATCTTTTCACAACTGTCTTCCAATCTGTATATACCCATTTCTTTTACGGCTTTATTGAGCTCGGAATAAAGATCGCCGTACTTTTCGTTTTTCATTCTCAGCTCATGATTACCGTTGGCATAGTATACTTTATACTTTTTAGATATTTTTTCACAGAATAAAAGGCTTGGTTTTAGATCCACCAAGCCCTTTGTCACCATCATATCTCCGCCTATAACTATAAAATCCGGTTTACATTCCTCTATAGCCTCAATAAGTTTTTCATTATCTTTCCCAAATTGCTTGTCATGTAAATCACTTATGAATATAAATTTTTTTGCGGTTTTTATCTTGTCGCTTTCGAATTTATACTTCATGAGAACAAAATTATTCTTTTCATATTCGGAACGAAAATACATTATTAATATTATTAATAGGATGATAAGCCCTCCTATCAGAATTACTTTACCCATATACCCTCACTGTTTACCCTGTATCCGTCGGGAGTTGTCGTAGACTTTAACATAGCACCCGATGATGACAGGTAATACCATTTTGACTTATATTCAATCCATGAAGACTTCTTCATGCAACCGCTGTTATTAAAATAAAACCAGTCGCCTGACTTATCCTGAAGCCAGCCTGTGACCATGTAACCTTCCGCATTAAACCAGTATTCTCTTGTATCTATGTTGAGAAGTTCCGATTTTGCATAAGAACCATCCTGTTTTACATACCACCAGCCTTTATGGTCTTTTCTCCAGCAATCAGTACTTCCTTCTGTGCTTTTTAGCATCTGTGGATTTCTGCTTAATTCTATCGCATATCTTGCACTTATATCATAGGCACCGGTACTTGAGCTACTTTCCGTATTTTTTGCATTTTCCGACGCTGCTTCTGTTTTACTTTGCTTGGTTTCGGAAACCGTTTGCGACTTTGTCTCACTTTCGTAATCTAAGGAAAATCCATAGTCCAAAAGAGCCTTGGTATCTTCATAATGCGTACCGTTGCTTTTTAATATGACCACTATCAATTCTTTTTGATCTTTTTTCGCATAAGTTACCAAAGTATTGCCGGCTTTTTTAGTATAACCGGTCTTTCCCGCAACCACTTCTTTGTAATACCTTGAATCGGACTCTCTTAACATCTTGTGACCCATGGTAAATGTTACGGCTTTATTATTCTTTTTGGTAGCCGGAAATGTATAAGACTTTGTGGAACTTACCTTTAAGACCGTTTCATTCGCAAATGCCGCCTTTGCTATCAAGCCATGTCATAGGCGCTGGTATATTGATTATTATCATTTAATCCGCTCGGATTGGCAAAGTTCGTATCTGTAGTTCCCAGTTCCTTTGCCCTTGCGGTCATCATCGCCGCAAATGCCCCACCGGATCCCGCTACATGCTCTGCCAGACCGTTTGCCACTTCATTGGCAGACTTGAGCATAAGAGCATACATACTGTCATTTACACTTATAACATCCCCCGCAGATACTCCTGCAGTTACCGCACCCGACTCAAGATTAGCGGTCGCTTTCTCACTATAAGTCACCATATCCGACATATTTGCCTTCTCAGCCACCAAAAGAGCCGTCATGATCTTGGTTATGGATGCCGGAGCATATCTTTGTTTTGGATTTTTTTCATATAACACCTTGCCGCTTTTTGCATCCATAAGTACCGCTGCCGCAGAACTGACCTCCGGTTTCGCAAGTGCAGCCCCGGCCGGGATACTAAAGCAAGTGCTTAATGTAACACATATAGCCATAAGCACGGGCATATATGCTCCGCCCCTACTTAATTTATACTGCCTCATACCTATCCTTTCTCAAATCAAAGCTTAATTCACATCATTATTACAAGAAGAGGCTGTTGCATTTTAAGATCTTACTCAAGATCATGATCGCATGTAATGAAATACCGCTCCGTCTTGTGTACGACCTTTATTTTACAACAGCCTTTATACTTAATTTTTTAAGATACCTAAACGATTATTTCTTAAGTGATTCTACAAATCTGTCACGTATGCTCCTACCTGAGAGCTTGGAGTAACTTTATCACCGTCATAAGCTACTTTGAAATAATATCCGTAACTTTCAAACTCAACAACTTTCTGACCTGACTTTCCTATAGCAAGATCCCCCTCGGTCTGGGCTTCAGTGTATACAGGCTCGCTGGTAGCAGATACGGACTTCACAAATTCCTTTACAGGCATATCCTCTTTAAGCCCCCATGCTGTCTTAAGGTCTGTTTTTACAGCCTGTGAAAGATATCCGTCTTCGTTGAGAGGATCTTCCTGGTCGGGATAAAGTACGAATTCCATTGCCGGATTGCTGTATATAAGGATCCTTTTATCACCCTCTTTTTTATCTTCCTTGGGTTCCTGCTTAAAAGAAACTATATCTTCATAGGTGGTACCGATAAGATTCCCCACATTGTCAAAATCCAGTTCAAGTTGCTTAGCTGAATCATCTTTGGCTTGAGCCTTGGATTCATCCTTTGAATCTTTCTTATCATCCGAACTTGCCTTACTGTCCGAATCTTTGTTATCAGCACTTTCTTCTGTTTTAGTACCCTGGTCTGCTGAATCATCGGCTTTTTTGTTACATGCCGCAATTGATAATGCCAGAGCTGAAATTACTCCAATAGTTATAATGTATTTTCTCAGTTTCATATCTCCTCCTTGATCCGGCAATATTCATATTAGTTCATATTGCCATAGACTTTAGTACATTATATATTTCAATAAAATACTGACCTGAGATCAGTATACGTTACTCTAGCACAGTATTTTATAAAATAACATAGCTAAGTTCTTAAATTTTTTTCTTTAATGATATAAATATAATAAAATATCATTTTTTTATATTCAGCTTATTTTTTTCAATTGAATACAAAAAAATATAATACTTCTTTAAATTTTTTTATTTTTTTGTATTTATAATATCTTTTTATCCGATCAAAAAGCCCGCTCAAAGATTGCTGTTACACTACCTCGTCTATATATACGGCACCGACTCTTTCCACATACTCTCCAAGCTCGGCATCATACATATCCCCATATCCGAATAAATAACCGCTTAAAGCTTTTATATCAAGCTCTGTAAGCTTATGTAAAGACTCTTCTTCTTTTGTCAAATATTCTATACTTGAACCGTCTTTAGTGAGCGTCCACCTAAAACATGCGTTATTCTCTTTTATGATCTGATCTTTTACCCTTATATACAAAACAAGTTCTTTTTCTTTTCGTGATCTTTTAATGGGTATATTTTTCAAAAACTCTCTAAGATCGACTATCCTTGCCATATAAGCTTCTTTTTTTCTGATACCGGCTTTTGTGTAGCTTTTCTCCAGTACGAAAGCTCTTAACTCTTTCTTTTCAAGTCCCCAGATAAGCTTATATCCCACTATTTTATCATTATCACACAAAAGTTCTATAAAACCGTCCTCACTCTTAAGCTCTTTTATAAGCCACTCAATATAGGCTTCATCTCTTATACAGTAAAGCTGATAGTATTTCTTAAAATAATCTATCATGAAGTCTGTAAGTTTAGTTCTGTATCTATCATCATAGAGCCTGCTTACAACATTTTTGTTCTTATCCGGCTCAGCTTCGTAAAAGTCTGATATAAAGTCAAAATCAAAAGGCTCGTAGTAGGCTTTATCGGCAGGTAACAAAAAAGTAAAGGGCTTATTCTCGCTATACATGTTGTTAAGGCTCTTATACAGTAAATTCCTCATAAGCCCCTGTCTTCTGTATTCTTTTCCGGTAGCAACCGCCACTATATAATCTATTTCGTATGTACTCGCATTGAAACTCATATTATAAGGATTCTGATGAAGCATAGCCTTTATTTTATCGTCTTCTTCATCTACCAGTATACGGTTTTTCTTGACCTTTTCCGTATAATAATAATCTGTAAAACTTTTACTGTCCTCAGGGAATGCCTCACAGTAAAGTTCTCTGCTCTTACCGGCTTCCTCTTTTCTCAAATATCTTATCATAATAAAAAGTCACCCATTACCCTATTGCTCAGATCCAAGCCCTTATCGGTAAGCTTCAAATAAAGATTTTCGTACTTAAGGAGCCCAAATGAGATATTTTTTTGTATAACCTTTTCAAATACATCTATAAGTTCTATACCGAATCTGTCATAAAAGTCCGTAACAAGAACTCCCTTGGATAGTCTGAGACCTAGGAACATGAATTCCTCCATTTTCTCCTTGGTGCTAAGTTCATGTATATTTTGATATAAGGGCATGATATCTCTCTTCATATCTATGGCAAGATATTTTTTAATATCTCTTTCCACATGGAATCTTCTTCCGTAGACATAGCTGCTTGCACCTATTCCAAAGCCCAGATACTCTTCACCGGTCCAATACCCTATGTTATGCTTACTCTCATAACCCGGTTTTGCATAATTGCTTATCTCATACCTTTCATAACCGTAGTTTTTTAATATATCTATGGTACTGTGATACATGGCTCTTTCAACTTCTTCCGTAGGCAAAAACTTTCTTCCTTCCGGACTTCCATAGATCTTACTGAACTCCGTACCATCTTCTATTATCAATGAGTAAGCCGATATATGCTCCGGCTTTAACATTATCACCTTTTTAAGTGTAGACTTCCAACTGTCCAAAGTCTGCCACGGAAGAGCCGACATCAAGTCTATATTGACATTTTTATATCCCGACTCCCTTATCTTCTCATAACTGTTCAAAAAATCCGCATAGGTATGTATCCTTCCCAGATGCTGCAATTCTTTATCTACAGTTGATTGCAGCCCCACGCTTATACGGTTTATTCCCGACTGCTTGTAGACCAAAAGCTTATCTATATCTACCGTACCGGGATTACACTCTATAGTTATCTCTGCCTGAGATTCCACTATAAAAGCCTCATATATGGCACTCATTATGTTAGATATATATACCGCCTTTATGACAGTGGGCGTACCACCGCCTATAAATATGCTGCTTATCTGGTATTGTGAATAATTACTTGCCTGAACTCTTATTTCCTCTATTAATTTATCAACATACGCCTTATGTAAATCTTCTTCCGCACTGAATGAAAGGAAATCGCAGTACAGACATTTCTTTTCACAAAAAGGTATATGCACATATAATTCCAGTTGTTTTCTCATCTTATTACTTCTGATTACTACTCTTCATCTAGTTTAAGCACACTCATAAATGCCTTCTGCGGTATTTCCACATTGCCTATCTGTCTCATACGCTTCTTACCCTCTTTTTGCTTCTCCAAAAGCTTTCTCTTTCTGCTTATATCGCCTCCGTAGCACTTGGCAAGAACGTCTTTTCTCATGGCTTTTACAGTTTCCCTGGCAATTACCTTGCCGCCTACCGCTGCCTGTATGGGTATCTCAAATAAATGTCTCGGTATCTCCTCTTTTAACTTTTCGCACATTTTCCTGCCTCTTTCATAGGCGGAATCCGCATGTACTATAAATGATAACGCATCCACTTCTTCTTTATTGATCAATATATCAAGCTTTTTAAGCACCGAAGGCTCATAACCCTTTATATCATAATCCAAAGAAGCATATCCTCTTGACCTGCTCTTTAGAGCATCAAAGAAATCATATATTATCTCATTAAGCGGCAAATCGTATTTGAGTATAGCTCTGCTGTCATCAACATAGTGCATACCTATATATACTCCTCGCCTTTCCTGACATAGAGTCATTATGGCTCCGACGTATTCCTTACTGAGCATGATCTCCGCCGATACAATCGGTTCTTCCATATGCTCTATCTCGCTCGGATCAGGAAGATTCGAAGGATTGGTAAGCTCTATCATGGTACCGTCTGTTTTATACACCCTGTATACAACGCCCGGTGCCGTGGTAACAAGGTCGAGGTTGTACTCTCTTTCAAGTCTTTCCTGTATAACTTCCAAATGTAAAAGCCCCAAAAAACCGCATCTGAATCCGAAACCTAATGCAAGTGAGGTCTCGGGTTCATAGAATAGCGATGCATCATTGAGCTGTAATTTTTCCAGTGCCTCTCTCAGATCGTTGTATTTGGCACCGTCCGCCGGATACAGACCGCAATATACCATAGGCGTTACCTTTTTATATCCCGGAAGCGCTTCTTTACAAGGGTTCGCCGCCAATGTTACCGTATCGCCTACTCTTGTATCCTTAACATTCTTTATACTTGCCGTAATATAACCTACCATGCCGGCACTAAGGTAATCGCAGGGGATAAATCTTCCCGCACCGAAGTAACCTACCTCTACAACGTCCTCTACCGCCTTGGTTGCCATAAGAAGTATTCTGTCTCCTTTTTGCACTCTTCCTTCTTTGACCCTTACGAAGATTATAACACCCTTATAAGAGTCATATATCGAGTCAAATACCAGTGCCTGCAAAGGTGCTTTTTCATCGCCTTTAGAGACGGTATCTTTTGCACTATGCTTTCAAGTACATCTTCTATATTTGTTCCCATCTTTGCTGATATCTTGGGAGCGTCATGAGCTTCTATCCCTATTACATCTTCGATCTGCTCGACAACTTTATCGGGATCGGCACTAGGTAAGTCTACCTTATTTATAACCGGCACTACCTCGAGGTCGTTATCCAGTGCCAGGTATACATTTGCCATGGTCTGAGCCTCTATACCCTGTGCCGCATCCACTACCAATATAGCTCCGTCACAGGCTGCAAGGGATCTTGATACTTCGTAGTTAAAGTCCACGTGCCCCGGAGTGTCTATAAGGTTGAAGATATATTCGTTGCCGTCTTTTGCCTTATATACCGTCCTTACCGCCTGACTCTTGATAGTGATACCTCTCTCCCTTTCAAGATCCATATTGTCGAGCACCTGTGACTGCATCTCCCTGCTAGTAAGCAAGCCCGTCTTTTCTATAATACGGTCCGCCAATGTCGACTTCCCGTGATCAATATGCGCTATAATACAAAAATTCCTTATTCTGTCTTGTTCATGCATAATCTGTCTGTCATTTCCTTTTTTTAGGTATTTTACTATAAATATGGCATATATGCCAATAATTTTTTTTAATACTGCATCTGTGTCCCAATAATTAACTTCTTACAGTTCTAAATCATATATTCATAAGTACTCTAAAGCTATAAATATCTGACGATCTTATCATTAATTAAAAGATGTTGATGGTATTAAAACCGGTGATCTTTGTATATTGATCTAAGCAGCTTTAATTACAACTATTAATTGTTGTAATTATCTGTCTTATAGTTGTAATAATCTTCACTGAGTCGATCAAGCTGATATAATCATTTACCGGAACTCAAATAATTCGATACTTATTGATCATTCACTGACTTAACGGGTGTTGTATCAAGAATTTATTATCTGCCGGATGATTTATCGAGTGTTATGTCGATAATTTATTATCTGCTTGATAACTTAGCAGGCTTTATATCGAGATTATATTAATTGCTCGAGGACTTAGTGCATGTTGTATCAAGAATTTACTTTGATTTTCTGCAGGTATCAGTCGTTTCATTGCGGATACTTTATAAAAATCAATAATAAACGGGAGGCTTATCATTGAAAAACTTAAAACTACTTAGAGAAAAAGCAAATATGACTCAATTCGAACTTGCCAAATACCTCCATGTTACCCAACAAACTGTAAACAGATATGAACTGGGCGAGAGCGAAAGCTCTTATGAGGTTTTAAATAATATCAAAAATATATTCAATGTTTCCCCGGAATATTTGATCGATGACAGCAGTGACTTGGATGAATACCATATGTCAAGCATAAATGATTATGTCTCGAAATAATTAATTTATAAGCCCCAAAACAAGGGGCTTTTTTTATGCACTTTCTAAATCTTCTTCAATTCTGTGTGGCTGTGAGTGTGCAAATTTATTGAATGCACTTCTCCTCCAAGGGTGATTCATAGCTGGAATGTAAGTCTTTTTGGGTTTTGGTGGTTTATAATCAGCATCCAAGTCCTTAGATTTATGCTCATGAGTCGGTATCTCCTCCAGTGCATAAATATCTTTGTCATTAACACACGCAAACATAGACCTATCTAATGCCTTGATAAGCATAACTTTGGTACCCTTTCGATAATGGATCTGCACTCCTTTATAATCTATCATCTTATAAAACTTTTTTTCTCGAATTGAATTGCATGTCCGCAGTCAACAGTTCTCTCAGTCAAAACTGCCAGAGTAAGGTTTATTTTTTCTTTAGACGGTTGCATTTCAAAGACAGATTTGATACCATAAAGTGGAAGTGCGAACTTCTCATTGAATTCTTTTATGTAGGAGTGAAGGAATTCATTGGCTTTATTGATATCGGTTACGCCTGCGAGCCTCAGCTCAATAGGCAGGCGTGACTGTAAAGTCTGATTTAATCGTTCTATGCGTCCTTTGGCTTGCGGTATACTGCTTGATTCAAGCTCTATTCCAAGCTGTTTGCAGGCATAAGCGAACTGTGTATAGGTGTCTTTGTCATCAGACAAGACATCTTTTTTCTTGTAAGTAAATACAGATCGTTTATCAGTAAGAAACTTATAAGGTATACCATAATCAGTAAGGATCTGCTCAAGTACATGGTAGTAACCGTTGAGCGTCTCTTGAGTATCGAACCAAGCACCTGTGACAATACCGGAGGCATCATCAATAGCCAAATGCAGATGCCATACCTGCCCATGTACCCACTCATAAGGTGTCGCATCCATTTGCTGTAATTCGCCAAAAATAAGCACACCTGGGACGACGGCTGTGAGCATTATCAACTGACACCAGGTTGACCTGTATAGATGATAGTTCTTTTTTTGTCTTTGCCGCTTTCTTTTTGTTCTTTGAGCTTTTTGCTTAATTCGTCTACGCTTTGCTTTGGTAGCTTTGGGAGGAGGATGTATTCAGACTCCAAAAATACTCATGACAGAAGAAGCAGAAATGCTTATATCTTCATTCTTTTTGAGAAGCTCTGTATAGTGTTCAAAGTTTGCCTCAAAGTATTTATTTCTGTATAGGGTCTATGACTTTTTGGCGAATCTCTATAGAGATTGTGGTAGCCGGTTTTTTGCCTCTATTGCCATGAATAAAAAAATCCTTGCCACTTCTGCTATATCCCTGTAGCATACGATTTATATGTCTCTTGGTACAACCCAGAATAAGAGCTGCTCTGTCCTTGTTAGCAGTTTCCGGGTGGTCTGCTAGGCTTTTGATGACCTCATACTTCTTTTGTTCATTCATTGATAAAACTACCTTTCTGATAAGTCAACTCCTCCTGTCTGATAGAATCTGTAAAACATTATTCTACCATAAACAGGACATTTTTATTTGGGGTATAATAGGACTTTATCATATATGGCTTATAGACAGCAGTGACTTGGATGAATACCATATTGACAATAAAATATTGCTTGATAAAAAAGAAGAAAACTGGATAGACCTTTTCAGAAAACTGGATGATAATTCAAAGGTTCTTGTGATCAAACTTTGCCAAAGACTCTCCCCATCGAATGATAAATGATCTTTTTGTATCTACACACCGATTACACAAAAAAGCCGCTTTTATTAAAAGCGACTTTTTTTCTATCTTCTTACTACTATTTGATTCCCTGTGATCTGATATAAGAAAGTATCTTGGAAGAGTCTGTATTTATCCTCTTAACACTTTGTTATTTCATATATGTAGCATTAAATCATGTCATCTTACAACATTAATACAACTTCGCACCTGCCGGTATATGATTATTTACCATCAAAAGATTAAGTTCTTCTTCATCTCCACGCTTATTTATAGCTGAAAGCAGCATACCGCAGGACTCTATACCCATCATAGGTCTCGGAGGGAGGTTGGTGATAGCGATCAATGTCTTTCCGATCAACTCCTCAGGCTCATAGAAAGCATGAATTCCGCTAAGTATAGTTCTGTCTTTTCCCGAACCGTCATCCAAAGTAAACTGTAAAAGTTTCTTTGACTTAGGTACCGCTACACAATCTTTTACCTTAACAGCTCTAAAATCGGACTTGGTGAAAGTCTCGAAATCAACCTCATCTTGAAGATACTCTTCTATCTTAACATTTTTAAAATCTATCTTTTCATTAGGTGTAAAGAATCCGTTCTCAGTTTCCTTTGCTTCTTCCTCGGCACTTTCCTCTGCATTTGACTTACCGAGAGTCTTCATAGTAGGGAATAAAAGCACATCCCTTATAGATGATGAATTGGTAAGAAGCATTACAAGTCTGTCTATTCCGTATCCTATACCGCCTGTAGGAGGCATACCTATCTCAAGTGAATTAAGGAAGTCCTCATCCGTATGATTTGCTTCTTCATCTCCTGCCGCAAATGCCTCTTCCTGTGCTCTAAAACGTTCCCTTTGATCTATAGGATCATTTAACTCCGAATAAGCATTTGCCATTTCCCTACCATAAATAAAAAGCTCAAAACGCTCAACAAGTCTCTCGTCCTCAGGCTTTTTCTTAGTCAAAGGTGAGACCTCTATAGGATGATCCATTACGAATGTGGGCTGTATAAGATGCTTTTCGGCAAATTCCTCAAAGAAAAGACTTATAATATCTCCTCTTTTATGTCTGTCCTCAAACTGAACATGATGCTCTTTGGCTACAGCCTTAGCCTCTTCATCGGTATTTATCAGGTTAAAGTCTACATTTGCATATTCTTTTACCGCATCTATCATGGTAATTCTCTTGAATGGCTTGCCTAAGTCTATCATACTCTCGGCATAAGGTATCGTAGTGGTTTACAAACCTCCATCGCAAGATATCTAAAGAGCCTTTCTGTAAGATCCATCATACCGTGATAATCGGTAAATGCCTGATATAATTCCATCAAAGTGAATTCCGGATTATGTCTGGTATCTATTCCCTCGTTTCTGAAAACTCTTCCGATCTCATAAACCTTTTCCAGACCACCGACTATAAGTCTTTTTAAGTATAACTCAAGTGAGATCCTAAGTTTTACGTCTTCATTAAGGGCATTATAATGAGTATTAAAAGGTCTTGCCGCAGCTCCTCCGGCATTAGATACCAGCATAGGAGTTTCTACTTCTATAAAGCCTTCGTTATCAAGAAACTTTCTTATCTCAGTTATGATCTTTGATCTTTTGATAAATGTATCCCTGACATCCTCATTTACTATCAAATCCACATATCTTTGTCTGTATCTTGTATCCGTATCTGTAAGTCCGTGGAATTTTTCAGGCAGCGGTTTTAAACTCTTGCTTAAAAGCTCCACTTTATCGGCATGTATACTGATCTCTCCGGTCTTTGTCTTAAATACTTTACCTACAACTCCTACTATATCTCCTATGTCGAGCTTTTTGAATGCGGCATATTCTTCTTCCCCGAGACTGTCTCTTGAAACATACGCCTGTATACGTCCTTTTAAGTCTAATATATGCGTAAATGCAGCCTTACCCATGATTCTTTTTGCCATCATTCTTCCGGCAACACTTACTTCCTTACCTTCCAATTCATCATAGTTATCCGATATCTCAACGCTGTGATGTGTAGTATCATACTTAGTAACAAGGAAGGGGTCTTTGCCCTCCTCCTGTAAGGCACTTAGCTTATCTCTTCTCGCCTGTAATATATGATTTAACTCCTCTGTACTTAATTCCATTTCCGGTTCGCTCACTATAAAACCTCCTTTATTCCGGTTAAATTCCTCTTGCATACTCTTTATTTCATATTTATATAATAAATCTACATAAGCGATCTATCTTAATCGCTCGTGGAATCTTAAAAACTTTTATCCTGTACTTATCACATTTATTAAGTATTGTAATACAATGTACAAAGATAAAGATCAAAGCTTTAAATTCATCTACGGTTCTTTGTTTAAATATATATCTCGGCATCCAAGTCACTAAAACTCTTTTGCCGATCAGCTTACTCTTTGTATCTCCAAAACTTCATATTCCATTTTTCCGGCTTGAGTATCTATAGCTACGATATCTCCCACCTTCTTACCAAGTAATTCTCTTCCTACAGGAGACTCGTTACTTATCCTGTTCTGTAAAGAATTAGACTCTGTAGAACCTACTATGGTAAATTCCATCTCTTCATCATACTCAAGATCCATGACTTTGACCTTACAACCTACGCTTATGCTTTCAAGGTCTATCTCATCCTCTACCACTACTTCAACATTTTTAAGAAGGTTCTCAAGTTGCTCTATTCTTGCCTCAATATCCCTTTGCTCGTCCTTTGCTGCATCGTATTCCGCATTTTCCGAAAGGTCTCCCTGCTCTCTGGCTTCTTTTATTTTTTGGGCTATCTCTTTTCTACGATTAACTTTCAGATCCTGTAATTCATCTTCTCTTTGTTTTAATCCTGCATATGTAAGTATATTCTTCTTCTCTAACATCTTCCTCATTCCTTATCTACTATATAAACGTTAGTTTTTATCATGTGCAATCAATGCTTTCACTTAAGTTTTTTCATTACAAATGTCATTTTGAGTCTCCTCCCCCCGGATGAAAACTTCCTGCTTTTATTTAAAAGACAATATATGACAATTGATATGAAATTCTATTAACTCAAGTTATTTTTCAGCATTTTGAAATTATAACTATAAAAGAACATTATGTCAATGTTCGTGAATCAGCCATTTTCTTACCAATAGTTTAAGTTTGCCGCTTTTTAGATCCGGCATTGTTATTTGCATAAATATATACAATTTATATCTTAAAATTTTTTATAAAAATAATGTATATACTTTTTATTTATCTGTTTCATAAAACGGTAGCAACAGATCCTCGAGTTCCTTATAAGTTTCCAGGTAATTCGCCTTTTCTCTGAGTCTTGCGGAAGACCTTAACCCTTGTGTATACCAGGCTACATGTTTTCTCATTTGCCTCATAGCGCAATACTCACCTTCTTGTTCAACCTGCATCCTTGCATGCCTTAGTATCATATCTATCCTTTCATTAAGACTCACACCTTTAGTATAAGATCCGTGCCTTAAGAAAGAGTCTATCTGCTTAAATATCCATGGATTCCCCTGTGCAGCCCTACATATCATAAGACCGTCACAAGAGGTTTGTTCAAGCATCGCAAGTGCATCTTCTGGACTTTTTATATCACCGTTACCTATTACGGGTATATTTACCGCTTCTTTTACCTGCCTTATGATATCCCAATCCGCACTTCCGGAATAATATTGCTGTCTTGTTCTTGCATGTACAGCTACCGCCTTGACCCCACAACTTTCTGCTATCTTTGCTATCTCAACGGCATTGACATTATTCTCATCAAATCCTTTTCTTATCTTTACCGTAACCGGCTTTTTGATACTTTTACAAAGCTTCGAAAATATCTTTTCGACCAATACCGGATCCTTCATAAGTGCCGAACCCTCACCGTTATTTACCACCTTAGGTACGGGACAGCCCATATTAAAGTCTATTATATCAAAAGGGCCTTCTTCCAGTCTCATAGCCATATCCGCCAATATATCCGGATCTGACCCGAACAGCTGTACCGCAAGTGGACTTTCTTTATTATCAGTCTTTAGTATACTGTAAGTATTTTTATTATTATATAATAATGCTTTGCGGAGACCATCTCGGTACATACCAGGGAGCAGGAATTCTCCTTACATAACGACCTGAAAGTCAGATCGCTCACTCCTGCCATCGGACCCAGACACAGCCCTCCGTCAATAAATACCTCTCCTATATAAAAACCCAATTTCATAAAAACCTCTTTAAAACCCAAATAATTTATAATACAATTCAAGCGATTTGAATAATTCTTCTTTCTGCCTTTGTATTCTGCTTATTCTCATACCGCTTTCTATTTCGTCAAAATATATATCCTCATCCGCTATTATAACTTTTATATTAATACTGCCCTCTTTATCAAATTCAAGGCTTATTATTCCGCCTATTTCCTGCGTAAAACTTACGCAAATCATCTTCAATTCTTTTTTTATATCATCGGGTAGCTTTTCAAATAAAGGATTCAAATAATAGATCTGCTTATATGCATTGGCTGCACATAAAACTGTCGTGTCATTGTTTTTTTCTGTAAATGTTTTTTCCATATATATCCTATAACAAAAAAATAAGTCTCTATCATTCGTACATTTTAGAGTATTTCATAAAACATACTGTTTAAATGTATTATCAAATAATTTAAGAGCCTTTAATAAAATGAATATTATCAAAGTGACAAATAAAAAAACCTAGATGGTATATCTAGGATTCATTCTAATGCCGCAGACCGGAATCGAACCGGTACGGGTATTTCTACCCACGGGATTTTAAGTCCCGGGCGTCTGCCTGTTCCGCCACTACGGCTAATATTAAATTATAAACGACCCGGATGGGACTCGAACCCACGACCTCCGCCGTGACAGGGCGGCGCTCTAACCAACTGAGCCACCGGGCCTTAAGGTTTTTTATTAATCATTAACTAAAATACCAAGCTCCCTGAGTAGGACTCGAACCTACGACACTGCGGTTAACAGCCGCATGCTCTACCGACTGAGCTATCAAGGATAATAATATACTTAGCAGTACAAGTACTGCTAAGTATAAAGTGGAGCTTCAGGGACTCGAACCCGGGACCGATCGGTTATGAGCCGATTGCTCTAACCAACTGAGCTAAAGCTCCGAATATGGTATTGTTATACCAATGACCCCAACGAGAATCGAACTCGTGTTACCGCCGTGAAAGGGCGATGTCTTGACCGCTTGACCATGGGGCCTTAATATTTCATACCTTGAAAATTGCATATCAATTCTTCCTAAATCATAAACCTTCCAACCTTGGTTAAACCCTCGACCGATTAGTAACTATCAGCTTAATGCATTTCTGCACTTACACCTTAGCCCTATCTACCTCATTGTCTTTAAGGGGTCTTACTGCTTTCGCATGAGATATCTCATCTTGAGGTCGGCTTCACGCTTAGATGCCTTCAGCGTTTATCCGATCCCGACTTGGCTACCCTGCCATGGGTCTGCTACCCAACAGGTACACCAGTGGTCAGTCCATCCCGGTCCTCTCGTACTAAGGACAGCTCCTCTCAAATATCTTACGCCCACGCCGGATAGGGACCGAACTGTCTCACGACGTTCTGAACCCAGCTCGCGTACCGCTTTAATGGGCGAACAGCCCAACCCTTGGGACCGACTTCAGCCCCAGGATGCGATGAGCCGACATCGAGGTGCCAAACCACTCCGTCGATGTGAACTCTTGGGAGTGATAAGCCTGTTATCCCCAGGGTAGCTTTTATCCGTTGAGCGATGGCTTTCCCACTTAAAACCACCGGATCACTAAGTCCTACTTTCGTACCTGCTCCACCCGTCAGTGTCGCAGTCAAGCTCCCTTCTGCCTTTGCACTCTTTGAATGGTTTCCGTCCATTCTGAGGGAACCTTTGAGCGCCTCCGATACTCTTTCGGAGGCGACCGCCCCAGTCAAACTCCCCATCTGACATTGTCCCCTGACCGGTTCACGGCCATGGGTTAGAAATTCAATGATACAAGGGTGGTATCCCAACATTGACTCCGCGAAAACTGGCGTCCTCGCCTCGCAGTCTCCCACCTATCCTGTACATGCATCATCAAACCCCAGTATCAAACTAGAGTAAAGCTCCATGGGGTCTTTCCGTCCTGGCGCAGGTAACCAGCATCTTCACTGGTACTTCAATTTCACCGGGTGCATTGTTGAGACAGTGCTCAAATCATTACGCCTTTCGTGCGGGTCGGAACTTACCCGACAAGGAATTTCGCTACCTTAGGACCGTTATAGTTACGGCCGCCGTTTACCGGGGCTTAGATTCAAAGCTTCGTTGCCTAACCTCTCCTCTTAACCTTCCGGCACCGGGCAGGCGTCAGCCCATATACTTCACCTTTCGGTTTCGCATAGACCTGTGTTTTTGCTAAACAGTTGCTTGAGCCTTTTTTCTGTGACCTTTCGGTACCCCTTCTCCCGAAGTTACGGGGTCATTTTGCCGAGTTCCTTAACAATGCTTCTCCCGCCGGCCTTAGGATCCTCTCCTCACCCACCTGTGTCGGTTTACGGTACGGGTACATATAACACTATAGCGGCTTTTCTTGACAGCTCCCTATTCGACTTCGCTACTTTTCTTCGCTACATATCACGTATTCGCATTTCGTGGCGGTTTTTCCTACCACCTGCTACCTCGCTTATCCCGGTCTTTGCTCTCCCGGGTTCGACTTAAGTTTCTGTGTCCCCACATTTCTGATTATATGCAGTTCAGGAATATATACCTGATGTCCATCGACTACGGATCTCTCCCTCGCCTTAGGTCCCGACTTACCCAGAGCAGATCAGCTTTACTCTGGAATCCTTGGGTATTTGGCCGTGAGGATTCTCACCTCACTCTCGCTACTCATTCCGGCATTCTCTCTTCTTACTTCTCCACCACTCCTTTCGGTATGGCTTCTACGTCGGTAAGATTGCTCCTCTACCGATGACTTTCGTCATCCCTTGGCTTCGGTGTAGTGTTTTAGCCCCGGACATTTTCGGCGCAGAACCTCTCGACTAGTGAGCTATTACGCACTCTTTTAATGTATGGCTGCTTCTAAGCCAACATCCTAGTTGTCTATGAAATCCTACATCCTTTTCCACTTAACACTCACTTTGGGACCTTAGCCGTAGATCTGGGCTCTTTCCCTTTTGACTACCCAACTTATCTCGTGTAGTCTGACTCCTAATCATCATCTGTATGGCATTCGCAGTTTGATATTCATTGGTAAGCTTTGACGCCCCCGCAAAAATTCAGTGCTCTACCTCCATCAGACTAAATTAAGGCTAGTCCTAAAACTATTTCGAGGAGAACCAGCTATCTCCGGGTTCGATTGGAATTTCTCCCCTATCCACACCTCATCCCCACCCTTTTCAACGGATGTGGGTTCGGTCCTCCATAAACTTTTACGTTGACTTCAACCTGGACATGGATAGATCACCCGGTTTCGGGTCTGCATTCACTGACTTCTTCGCCCTATTAAGACTTGATCTCTCTTCGGCTTCGCACCTGTAGTGCTTAACCTTGCCAGTACATGCAACTCGCCGGACCGTTCTACAAAAAGTACGCGGTTCACCTTGCGGTGTTCCACAGCTTGTAAACATAGGGTTTCAGGTTCTCTTTCACTCCCCTCCCGGGGTCCTTTTCACCTTTCCTTCACAGTACTATGCGCTATCGGTCACTAAGTAGTATTTAGCCTTGGGGGGTGGTCCCCCCGACTTCCCACAAGGTTTCTCGTGTCTTATGGTACTTTGGATACTGCTCATCTAAACTTGTTTTCCCATACACGGCTCTCACGTTCTCTGGCAGGTCTTTCCATATCCCTTCCGGTAACAAGTTTTTGACTTTGTTGCAGTCCATAACCCCATCGTGCTCGCACAATGGTTTAGGCTCTTTCGGTTTCGCTCGCCACTACTCCCAAAATCGATTTTTCTTTCTCTTCCTCCGGCTACTTAGATGTTTCAGTTCACCGGGTTCCCTTCCATGGACTATTTTATTCACCCATGGATACTTAAGGTCTACTTAAGTGGGTTTCCCATTCAGACATCTGCGGGTCACTGGATATTTGCTCCTGACCGCAGCTTTTCGCAGCTTATCACGTCTTTCATCGGCTCTTAGTGCCTGAGGCATCCACCCTACGCTCTTTATGTTTAACCAACTCCTTTACTCTGCGGTGAGTAAAGTTCTCGATACTAGCGTGTATCTGTTGGTCTTCGGTTTGTTATTTTTTTATTCGGATGAACTACTTTCGTAATTCATCACCTCGGATGTCTAAGATATTTGCTTAACTTTCGTTAAGACAAACTTCTTATTGATTGATATGCAATTTTCAAGGTACGATCGCAGAGAATAACTTGTCTTCTGCCAGGTCAACCACTAAATTTAATACCGGCTTACGCTTGTATTTGTTAATGATGTTGACACGGCTACGACCGGACTCATACTGCGCTTACGCTCGTGTTCATCAAGTTCTCTGGCGATGGAGATGGAGAGATTCGAACTCTTGACCCCCTGCTTGCAAGGCAGGTGCTCTCCCAACTGAGCTACACCCCCATATTAGGTTTTAATTTGGACCTTCGTCCATGGGCTTAAGTGGACTCGAACCACCGACCTCACGCTTATCAGGCGTGTGCTCTAACCGGCTGAGCTATAAGCCCGTATATAGATATTATCTATATTAAATTTTATAAAATTTGGCATCCACCTACTCTCCCATATCGTCTCCAATATAGTACCATCGGCCGTCAAAGGCTTAACCGTCGTGTTCGGGATGTGTACGGGTGTTTCCCTAAGGCGCATCGACACCAAAAGTATTTTTTTTCTTCCTTTTAATTAAAGACTAAACAGTACTCACAACCCCTACTTTCTTCCTTAGAAAGGAGGTGATCCAGCCGCACCTTCCGATACGGCTACCTTGTTACGACTTCACCCCAGTCATCCGCCCTGCCTTCGGCAGCTCCTCCCTTGCGGTTAGGTCACTGACTTCGGGCATTGCTGACTCCCATGGTGTGACGGGCGGTGTGTACAAGACCCGGGAACGTATTCACCGCAGCATGCTGATCTGCGATTACTAGCGATTCCGGCTTCATGCAGGCGAGTTGCAGCCTGCAATCCGAACTGAGACGTTATTTTTGAGATTTGCTTAAGCTCGCACTCTTGCTTCTCTTTGTTTACGCCATTGTAGCACGTGTGTAGCCCAAATCATAAGGGGCATGATGATTTGACGTCATCCCCATCTTCCTCCGGATTATCTCCGTCTGTCTCCTTAGAGTCCCCATCTTACTGCTGGCTACTAAGGACAAGGGTTGCGCTCGTTGCGGGACTTAACCCAACATCTCACGACACGAGCTGACGACAACCATGCACCACCTGTGTCCGTTGTCCCGAGGGAAATACCCCGTTACGGGTACGTCAACGGCATGTCAAGACTTGGTAAGGTTCTTCGCGTTGCTTCGAATTAAACCACATGCTCCACCGCTTGTGCGGGTCCCCGTCAATTCCTTTGAGTTTCATTCTTGCGAACGTACTCCCCAGGTGGAATACTTATTGCGTTTGCGACGGCACCGAAAGGGTCATCCCTCCCGACACCTAGTATTCATCGTTTACTGCGTGGACTACCAGGGTATCTAATCCTGTTTGCTACCCACGCCTTCGAGCCTCAACGTCAGTTATCTTCCAGTAAGCCGCCTTCGCCTCCGGTGTTCCTCCCAATATCTACGCATTTCACCGCTACACTGGGAATTCCGCTTACCCCCTCCGACACTCCAGCTTATAAGTTTCCAAAGCAACTCCGCAGTTGAGCTGCGGGATTTCACTTCAGACTTTATATGCCGTCTACGCTCCCTTTACACCCAGTAAATCCGGATAACGCTTGCCCCCTACGTATTACCGCGGCTGCTGGCACGTAGTTAGCCGGGGCTTCTTCCTTAACGGCTTGTCATTTTCTTCCGTTATCGATAGAGCTTTACATACCGAAATACTTCTTCACTCACGCGGCGTCGCTGGATCAGGGTTGCCCCCATTGTCCAATATTCCCCACTGCTGCCTCCCGTAGGAGTTTGGGCCGTGTCTCAGTCCCAATGTGGCCGGTCATCCTCTCAGATCGGCTACCGATCGTCGGCTTGGTGAGCCTCTACCTCACCAACTACCTAATCAGACGCGGGTCCATCTTATACTGATAAATCTTTCAAATATCTCACATGCGTGAAATATTTTTATACGGTATTAGCAGAAGTTTCCCTCTGTTATCCCCTTGTATAAGGCAGGTTACCCACGCGTTACTCACCCGTCCGCCACTAAGTTTATACTTCTGTTGTCCGAAGACTCCTTCCGCACAAACTCCGTTCGACTTGCATGTGTTAAGCACGCCGCCAGCGTTCATCCTGAGCCAGGATCAAACTCTCATGTTAAAAGTTTTTCCTTGACCAAAATTACACTAGCAATTTTGTTTCCGAAATTTTTTCTGTTTTTAAAGGTTTCATTCCTTGAAATTCTCTTTTGAATCATCATCATGATAATTCTCTCTTTAGAATTTTCAGGGTTGTGTGTACTGTTTAATCTTTAATTTTCAAGGTTCTTGTTCATCTTTATAAGATGACCGCAGAAAGAGGGATTCGAACCCTCGCACCGGTCACCCGGCCTACTCCCTTTCCAGGGGAGCCCCTTAAACCACTTGGGTATTTCTGCTGAGGATTTCTTATTCCAAGTTCTACTTTGATAACACCAGCGGAGAGGGTGGGATTCGAACCCACGCGCCCTTGCGGACAAACGGTTTTCAAGACCGCCTCGTTATGACCACTTCGATACCTCTCCGTAACGTGCTTCATTATAATAAATGATAAGTCATCTTTTGTCAACAACTTTTTTGTTTTTTTTTTCAACTAATTTTACAGAATACCGGAAGCGCCTAAATTACTGCTGTTCTTCGATTATACATTTGTATTCCTTATAACATTGACCCGATATCTGTTCACCGGGTTTTATACTTTCCCATTATTTATATTAAAAGCATACAGTTGTTATCAGTAGATTTATTTACATTCATATTACATCGATCCGATATCCTTACCCCTGACTTTATACTTTCCCATTATTCATATTGACCGAATACTATGTTTATCAGATGATTTATTTTCATACTTCATAAGCCTAAACTTACCACCCTGATTTTTATCTTTAAGGTTAAGATACATCGAAACAAGTATTTCATGTTTTATATCTTCTTAATTTCTTATCTGTAATATCTTATATGAAGTGTGATATAATATATATGACACAATGAAGATTATGCTTTTGTATTATATGATACGAGAGGTATTTATGAGTAAGAATAAACACGGTGCAAATCTTTTCGAGCTTTCACAAAAATACGGTTTTAATATAGAAGACATTATGGATTTCAGCTCTAATATAAATCCTTTCGGAGCAAGTCCCAAGGCACTGGATCATATTCGCAACAACATTGACAAGGTTTCCATATATCCGGATCCTGAATATACACTTTTGCTCGATACCTTATCGGCTTACTGTAAGACAGATCCCGACAATATATTGCTCGGCTCGGGTGCCACAGGACTTATCTCTGCATTTATATCTTATATAGATCCAAAAAAAGCCATGCTTATAATACCCGCTTACTCGGAATACGAAGCGGAGCTTAACAAGCTTAAAGACAGCGAAACTTTTTATCATGTTTTGAAAAAGGAAAATGATTTTTCGATCGATACGGATATTTTGATCGACGAAATAAATCAAAATAATATAGAGCTTTTAATAATGTGTAGTCCTAACAACCCTACAGGCTCCGTAATAAGCAATGAACAAATGATACGTCTTTTATCCGAAACACATTGTCATGTTCTTGTTGACGAGACCTACGTGGAATTTACGGATACCCGAAAATTTTCCTCTACAAAGCTTTGTTCTCGATTTGATAAACTTTTTGTAATAAGAAGTACCAGCAAATTCTTTGCGGTACCCGGTATACGTTTAGGCTACGGCATAACGTCGAATAAAAGCTTTTCCGAGCATTATAATTCCTATGCAAACTTATGGGGAATCAATATAATAGCTTCCATGATGGGCGAGATCATGTTCGCTGATACCGATTTTATCTTTGACTCCTATGAAAAGATATCAAATGAAAGAAGATATCTTAAAGAATCCTTGGAAAAGATCAAGGATCTGAAAGTATATCCTACTTTCGGTAATTTTATACTTTGTGAAATAGTTTCAAGAAAGACAGATGCCGGTGAACTCTACGAAAAGCTGATATCTAAAGCCGCAGCCATAAGAAACTGCTCTAACTTCAAAACGCTTGATAAATACTTCTTTCGAATATGTGTGTTAAGGCATGAACAGAATGAATTTTTAATAGATCGGCTTAATGACATTTTTACCGAGTAATTATCTTTATAAGATGCTAAATTTTTTTCAGTAAATGTGATCAAGGCACGATCGAAATATATTTTTAACAGATCGGCTTAATCACATTTTTACCGAGTAATTATCTTTATAAGATCCTGCTACATATATATACAGGATATGTAAATAAAATATCCCCGCTGTCAGCTCCCTTCTTTTATGTTTAGCCGCAACGGGGATATTTTTATATCCCGATATATTTACGATTTTTATTGACTATAATAAATGACAGGCAAAAAGACAGCACATCGGCAACGGGTTGCAGCACATATATACCTGTTTTACCATATATGGCGATAAGTATATATATAAGAGGTATATAGAATATCCCCTGTCTTGCAACCGATATAGTTAAAGACTGAAGGTATCTTCCGGTATTTTGCATCAGCATACTGCTCATCGCATAATATCCCAAAAGAGGCATGGTCATGCACTGCATTCGCAATATTTTTATCCCTATCTCAATAACGTCCTCATCATTTGACATTAATTTTATAAAATTCACGGGAATTATATATATTACGATTGCAGATATAACTAAAAATATCGTTCCTACCCTTAATGCTAAATTAAAAGCTTCTTTAACTCTTTTATATTTTTCGGCACCGAAATTCATCGCACATATGGGCTGGAATCCCTGCCCCCAGCCTATCATGATCATATAAGCCAAAGCTATGATCCTTGAACTTACGGTCAATGCCGCTATCATAGCGTCACCGTAAGCCGCTGCCGTTTTATTGATCAAGACCAATGCAATACCCGTAATAGCCTGTCTTGAAAAATTAGGCATCCCACCTGCAAGGATATGATAAGCTCTTTCTTTATTACATCTTATATCTTTGAATCCCGTCGGGATTTTTTTGCTGCTTTTTAGAGATAGGCTCAAAGCAAAACATCCTATGATATGTCCTATAAGTGTTGCATATCCGGCTCCTATAAATCCAAAACGGAATAAAAAGATAAATACAGGATCAAGTATCATATTGGCAAACATCCCCAAAAGCAGACCGGATATCGCAGCTTTTATATTTCCGCAGAGCCTTAGCTGATTATAAACAGTAATTGCATACAGACTGAACGGAATGCTGATTATAATTACCTTCAGGTATTTATTGGTAGAATATAATAAGTTTTCAGAAGCATCGCCCCCGATAAATCCCGATATGTTTTCTATAAATATCATAGACATGATCATTATTATTATTCCGCTCGTCAGTGCAAATATAATACCTATGTATGATATGATATTTGCTTCTTTTTCATTCTGTTCTCCAAGCTTTTTGGACATAATATTGCCCGAGCCGTATCCAAGCCAAAAACCTACTGCTTGAATCATACTTACATAACTGAAAACTATGCCTATTGCTGCCGTCATTGAACGATCATTTAATAGCCCCACAAAAAATGTATCCGTCAAATTATAGATAACTGTTATAAGCATTCCTATAATAGTAGGAACAGACATTTTTAAAAGCAGGGATAAGACAGGCTTATTTAATATTTCCGAGCGCATAACTTCTTTTCTATCGGCATTATTATTCATTTTCATATATAATATTAAAGTCTCTTGACCAAACCTTTGTCGCCGTCTACCTGTATCCTGTCACCGTCTTTGAATTCTAAGCTTGCAAGACCCACCCCCAGTACCGCAGGTATGTTGTATTCTCTTGCAACAATGGCTGCGTGACTTAACTCGGATCCCGTATCCGATACCACCGCAGACGCCAGCTTAAAAAGCGGTGTCCACTCCGGATCCGTATAATGACACAGCAAGATATCTCCCTTTTTCATCTTATAAAATTCACCCGGATCGTTTATAACACATACTCTTGCGACAGAAGTACCGCCACTTGCGCTTACACCTTTCAGAACATCACCTTTACATTTAAACACAAGTGTCTTGGAAGCTTCCCACACCTTTACCGCAAGAGGGTATTTACTGTTACGTCTGTTTATCTTCTCCTTATACGACTCACTTAAGGCTCCTTTTTCCAAAACCTCGAGCAATTCTTTATAGAAAAGATTGGCTACTCCGGAATCGATATCTTCATTGCCCAGAAGGATAAAATTGATTCTTCTCACGCACTTCCTTATATAGAAAAACAATGTCTCCCACAGGTACTGTGTCTCTTCACGAACCACATGAAAATACCTGAAGCGATATATCTGCTTTTCTGTTTTTTTGTATTTTACACCGTATATCTTTTCAAGTTTTTGCATTATTTTCAAAAAGTCTTTTTTAACGGTTCTTACAGTGCTTTCCTCATCCTCCTTTAATATAGGGATCAATATTTTAAGTAATCTGTCGGGATCTTCCATAAATGTTCTCGCTGCCAGACAGTAGCAATTAAAATCGGATCTGTATCCGTTATCTTTCATGAATCTGTCTGCCGATAGCCTGAACTCATCATAGTTTTCATATAATTTATTGTAGCTTTCACCTGCTGTGACCAGGTCTCTTAGCTCAGTGTTCTTTCTTATTTCATGGGCTAATGTTGATATGTCACTGTTTACTGTCGAAGTCTTATTGTTTAAGCCGCTGTAAAAATCAAACGCAACATAGCTTGGGTCAGCTTTTTTTATTATTTTATCAAGTCCTTTACTCCTTAAAACTGAAGGAAATAAAGCATATTTGAATCTGTCATAGGCAAGAGAAGAAAGTAAGTCATAGCTTTCTATAATGAATTTTTTGCATTGAGACAGTGTCATATTTTCAAATTCAAGTGTCTTTATTCTTTCGATCTCGGACTCGTATTTTTCCATAAAGTCAAGACATCTTTCATAACAATAATCAAAATCTTTCACTGTTTTTAATACCTTGAAGAAATTAAATATATTTTTATTGAAATGTATCCCTGTATCGGAGAAAGACTGTATACCGTCATCATCTATCAGCGGATTTTTAGCTATCACGATACCGCCCTCGGACAATATATTCGCCTTTTGATCGTTTATCGCTTCCAGATAGCAAAAATCAAGAGTTCTGTATGCAAAAGGCATTTTTTCCAATATAAATCCAAGAGCCTTGCGTGTACTTTTATTTATCTTTTTGCCCTTGATATACTGCGATACCTCATTTTCTTCATACGTATCATCTGTCTTTTTATTAAGTGTCGTGATGGCTCTGGCTTGTAAAATATAAACTTTTCCGTCTTTAACAGCCCACTCGATATCCATAGGCATATTATAATGTTTTTCTATTTTAAGACCGTTTTCTCTAAGTTTAGATATTTCACTGTCATTTAATACACGGCTTTTTCTTTTATCATCACTTAATACCGTCTCGACGGTTCCTTTTTTATCGTATACGATCTGCGTTTCTTTATTTCCGATATTTATCTGAATCATGCCGGTTTTCTTATCGATCATATAAGTGTCGGCACTTACTCTTCCGCTTACAACACTTTCACCTAAGCCGAAAGCGGCATTTATTAGCATTGCATTTTTATTTTTATTAATAGGGGCTACTGTAAATAACACTCCTGACTTTTCACTTTCCACCATTTCCTGAACGATCACGGCAATAGAGACCCTGCTTTGATCATATCCTTGGCGAAATCTGTAACTTACCGCTCTGTCAGTCCAAAGTGAGGCATAGCAACTGCGTATGTGCTCCAATATCTCATCCATACCCTGTATATTAAGATAGCTGTCCTGCTGCCCCGCAAAGCTTGCATCCGCAAGATCTTCCGCAGTTGCCGAAGAGCGTATAGCAACCTTTTTATTTTCCCCAAGGGCATTATATTTTTCTCCTATCAGGTTCTTTAATGCACAGGGAAATGTACCAGATCTTATTCTTTCTCTAAAATAACACGCAGCATTTAAAAGAGATCTTTCATCATTTCCCGCTTTATTAAGTTCATTGTTGATAATATTCGCAATTTTGTTGACCCTTAAAAATTCCTTGTAAGCTTCGGTTGTAACTATAAATCCTGCCGGAACGTTGATTTTTTCTCGTGTCATCTCTCCGAGATTGGCTCCCTTGCCGCCGGCGACAGACACATCTTCTTTTTTAATATCCTTAAAGTCCGCTACCATGACATCGCTCTTTTCTTATCGTATTCAGACTTCTATATATCGGGATACGATACTTTTTATGTAAATGTATAATGTTTCTTCAAATGTTTCTTCATTAAAATGCATATAGCTCAAGCAAAAAACAAAACTTCCGGTAAAAGCATCCGACAGACCTTGTCTGTTCACATTTTTAACCGCATTATTCTCCTTCCAATATATTATAGATCTGTCTAAAAATTCTGTATAAAGTTTCTCTATTTTTTTAGCCTTATCCTTATCATGTGCAGTGAATATCTTAAATGCATCCTTATAAATATTCCTTGTTTTGATTTTTTGCAGCATATCCAAAGAATATTTATATATTATATCCGAAAGAAAACCTGTAGGATCTGTCAGTGAATTTGACAGCTCTTTTTCGATATTATTCAGTTTTTGCATCGATCTGTATGCCATCAGGTCAATGATAAGCTCCTCCTTATCTTTCCAGAAATTATAAAAACTCCCCTGCGCTATACCCACTCTTTTTGTAAGCTTTGCAATACTCAAAGACCTGCTTCCTTTATCGTGGAACAGCTCAAGAGCAGCTTTTATTATCTCTTCTTTGATTTTGATTCTTTCCTCTTCACTGAATGCCTTTGCCATTAATATTCTCCTATTTTATACTCTGTGAATATTTATCTATTTATTCATAGATAATTATAATTCCAAAAAACAAAAAAATCAATGAATAAAAACAATTTTATTCATTGATTTTTTTAATAAAATTATTGACTTGAGTAGGTCTTCATCAAGTTGTATTTAACTCTCCTAAGATCCCGGAATTATGGCGATCAAAGATATTTGGCGCACTAGGCTTCCTTGTAGATCATAGCTTTTAATGGCAGGAAAGCCTTGGCAAGTACATAGAATACCGCTACATTAACGGGGAACGATATAAGATTCTTTACTATTCTGATCGGTAACATTCCTATGAACGCCTTACCTTGCAACACACTTATAAGATAGGTGTTGATAAGAAGATTACAAAGTATGGTAACTATAAGTTCGGAAACTATCACTCTCCATATACTTATCTCCTTTTTGTAGAGTATACTTCCTCTGATAAATCCGGTTAAGACAGCGTTGAGTGTAAATCCTATAAAAAATGCCCCATCGGGTTTTATAAGATACTTTGCAACGTCAGCAATAGCTCCGAATGTTCCCGCAACCACCGGACCGAATAAGAATGCCGCCAAGGTAGCCGGAATACTTGAAAATCCCACTTTTGCTATACCGCCGATATTGATCGTGAAATACCCAAGAATTATGCTTAATGATATAAGCATGGCACAGGTCGTAAGTGTTCTTACTTTCCTCAGTTCATTATATGAACTTATAAAGATGTTGTCTTTTTGCTTCATAAAAATATACCTCCTTCGCAGATTATCAAACTACAAAGAAGGTATACAGTATATTATATGTATATCTTTTGCAGTGGGATGCAAACCTGATAACACATCATTTGATTTCGTTCATCGACAACTCCCCGTCCGAATGACACTTAACGCATCAGGTCCTACTCTGCTAACATATTTATTTTTCATTCTTAGTCTACATTATCATAGTGCAAAAAACAAGTATTAAATAAGATATTTTTATTCAGTAAAAAATTTCAAATCAAGCTGATATCTAAAAATATTTGATCAAACTACTGTAGTAGTTTGTAAAGACTGATATACGGCAATAACGAATATTAAATTATTTGATTCCAAGTTATGATAATGAATGTACTTTGGACTAAAGGAGATGTTACCGCAAAGCATATTTCCAATGTATTAAAAGAAGAAATAGGTTGGAATATGAATACTACTTATACATTAATTAAAAGATGCATCAAAAAAGGAGCAATAGAGCGACTTGAGCCTAATTTCATATGCCATGCATTGATTTCTAAAGAAAAGGTTCAGTTAGCTCAGACCAATGAGCTTTTGGATAAGATTTTTGACGGCTCAATTGACAAAATGTTTACCGACTTAATAGGTAACAAACAACTGTCTGAAAAACAGATAAAAGGACTGAAAGACCTTGTCAAAAATTTAGAATGAGGTGAGTACTATGAGCTTATTACAAATGAGTATTTCAGCTGCTGTTTTAATAATTGTAATTACCGTACTTAGGGTATTATTTATTCACAAATTACCAAAAAAGACCTTTTTAGTTTTTTTGGGGATAGCTATTTTTAGGCTTTTAGTACCTATTTCTATCCATTCAATTTTAAGCATATATTCATGGTTTCCTAAAACAAAGCTTGATATGGCGGATAACTTCACTACTCTTACGCTAAGTGAAACCTTGTCTAATGAAGGCAGCACTGCTAATATCAAAACAAATATTGTTAATATTTTACCGACTTCCAAGCAGCCATTTGCATTTTCTTTACCGGCTGCCGTATGGCTTATAGGATTTACAGTCTTCTTTTTATATTTGGGGGTGCGGACAAAAACCTGGACACTTATTAGGGCTCTGAAAGGAGTCATTGATGTATTCAAAAGAACAAAAAGATATAGCATTACGCCTATATCATCAAACAGAATCTGTAACGAAAACTATCAGAATTTTAGGATATCCGACTAGAAGGAATCTTTATAAGTGGATAAGCGAAGAAAAACTTCCTCCTAAGATACGAAAAGAATACCCTACAGTTGATAATCCTCCGGAACATCCACGCAATTCACCTCTAGAAATAAAAATTGATGCTTTACATCGTTGCTATGAACTCGGTGAAAATATAAAATATGTTTCAGAAGACATTGGATACAGCAGAGCTAGTATTTATCAGTGGCGAAAACGCTATTTAAAAGAAGGTACATTAGGTCTTATGAATAATAGAAATATTACACCCGGAAAACTAAATGCAGGAACTACAGCTAATACTGATATTTCTTCTGAAGAAATTAAACAACTAAAGTCACAAATGCAGGATATGCAGCTTGAAATTGATTTATTAAAAGAAACCATCAACGTATTAAAAAAAGATCCAGACATCGATCAGAGTGCTCTAAGCAACAAGGAAAAGGCAGTGATAATCGATGTCTTGAAGAATAAGTATTCACTGCCGGCATTATTAGATAAGCTACAATTATCTAAGAGCAGCTATTATTACCAAGTGCATGCAATTAATAAAGAAGATAAATATGCTGAAGTAAGATATAGAACCATAGAATTGTTTATTGAAAACAAAGAAAGATATGGTTATAGACGCATACATGCTTTATTAAAGCGGGAAGATATAATCATTTCAGAAAAGATTGTTCGTAGAATCATGAGAGAAGAACTACTTTTTGTAAAAACTAAAAAAACACGTAAATATAATTCTTATCAAGGTGAAATATCATCAGCCGTAGAAAATATCATAGATAGAAATTTCTCTGCATCAAAACCTAATGAGAAATGGTTAACTGATATAACAGAGTTTGCACTTCCTGCCGGGAAAGTATATTTGTCTCCAATAGTTGATTGCTTCGATGGTCTTTAGTTACATGGAGTATAGGTACAACTCCTGATGCTTCTTTGGTTAATACAATGTTAGATAATGCTATTCAACTTTTGGCACCTGATGAGAAGCTCATAGTGCATTCTGACAGAGGTGCACACTATCGTTGGCCTGGTTGGATTAGTCTAATAGAGTCAAATGGCTTGAGAAGATCTATGTCTAAAAAGGGTTATTCTCCAGATAATTCCGCATGTGAAGGAGTATTTGGCCGATTAAAAAATGAGATGTTCTACAACACAGAATGGACTGGTGTGAGCATCTCAGAATTTATTGATATATTAAATAACTATCTTCTTTGGTATAATGAAAAAAGAATAAAAAAGTCATTAGAATATTTGAGTCCTATGGAGTACAGACATAGACTTGGATTAGTCGTATAGGCTGTCCAAGAAAATGTCCGCACCCCCCAGCTCACTGATAATAGACTATTGTCCATTGTCTATGTTTTCTATATTATATAGGTTTCTTTCCATTTTTTCTCATATTCTATAGGTTCTTCACTAATGTCAGTATAATCAAATTCTGCTTTTATACTTCCATTCGAATCTACTATCATAGTCATTACAGACCACTTATCCTTATCTGCCAAAGCATTTCTTTCTTCCATCAGCATTTTGTTTATATTGATAAATATTTTTATCAGCATAGCCTTATTGGCACCTTTTTGGCTGAAGCAATCTATAAATAAACCTTCCTTATCAGATGTGTAATACTTCATACTATAGCTTCCCTTATAATATGCTACATAAAAAATCATTTTCTTCCATTTGGTAGGAAGAGTAGGGTTAAGTATATCAAATATTTTTTGAAAAATCTCATTACTCATATTTTATTTCTCCTAACTGTTTGGAAATATAATAACACTTTCCTCACCATTTATAGAATAAGTTGCAACAATGTCAGTGGGTCTTCTGGAATCACCTTCATAAATAAGCTCAATTTTTAATTTGACTTCTTTTCCGGCTTTAACTTCTTTTGCCAATCCGTTCTCAAAATTTTTAAAATCATTTCGGTTGATATTTGCATTTTGAGGAATCATATTCTCTAGTCCGTTAGAGCCGTTAAATTGATCACCTATTAAGTGTCCACGATCATCGCCTTCTTTTTGATCCCCCTTGCCTATACTTTCGATGGAATCCTTTATTGGTAATCTACCCTCTCTAGCTTTCATATCCAGCTCGCCCTTTGCGAATACAATCCGACCATGATCATCAGTCATATATTCATAACCATTAATTACATATTCTGTATTAGGAACGAGTTCATTATCTACACGATATATTTTTCCATTATCATCATAATAATAGGTTTTACCATCCATAATCTCCTGACATGGGTATTTATCATTCACAATATCAGTGCTTAAGATCTCTTTACTAAACAAATCATCAATGTATTCTCTTGAGTCATCAGGATTTTCTTCACTTTGAGGCTTTATCTCCTCATAGTCTTTTATTTCAGACTTTAGTATCTCTGACAATTCACTCATCAATAAACGCCTCCTTCTCTAAAAAGTTCCGTAAAACTGCAGAGAATTTTGTTATATGATGCATCTCTAATAGATTGCTCATAAATAAGCAGTGCCATAACAAGATCTATCTGCCTGTTGGAATAACCTGTGATCGTAGGTGAAAGATTTTCTGCAACTGTATGTACCCATTCAACAATATCCTTACAACCTTTAGATTTATCAATTGCTTTTCCTGCATCAAAAAAACTGTAAATCAAAGTTCTTAAAGTTTCTACAGCCTTTTCTTTCTCTGTAGTTATATACTCTAGAAAATCACATTTCACCACAACATCTAAATTAGACTTTATTACTGCCTCTTTAGTTTATGTATATCAACTCTATCTCCTTTTCTATATATCTCTTTTTGCATGATGCAGTCCAAAAGGGATTTTTTCACTATATCACTATTTACTTTATTTCTTAGCTGCCTAACACTGCATTCAGCAAAAGAATCTCTCTCTACTTGATATTTGTCAATTTTACAAAGCACCGGTTCAAGCCAATCACTTTGAGATATAGCAGCAACTCCCTTTTCAAGCTTTGCCAACTCAATAATCTGATTATCTGTAAGTCCTGCTGACTTTCCTACCAATTCTCGATCTGAGAAATCCGGCAAACGCAAAATAATTTTTGTATTAGTATTTCTGATCACGGACATATCCAATAACCCCGGTGATTGATCTGCAATAATAAATCCTTCCCCATAAGTTCGCATCTCTGCAATTGAATTTGCCAACATTTCTACTGACTTAGCAATCATATTGGAGCCTTCACTTGATTGAGACATAGGTGTTCTTTTAAGTAAATTGTGAGCTTCTTCCAAAACGGTAATGTGCTTTAATCTTTCATTTGCATTAAAACCATTTTCTCTTTGTTCCATACGATATTCCTGCAATTTTAAAACCAGTAAGCCCATAATTAATGATTTAGTTTCAGTTGCACCTATGCGGCTTAAGTCAACAATAACATTTTGGTCAAAAAGTTCTTGATTGCTGATCTCATCGTTTGTAAATATCAGCCCATTGATACCATTTGTAAGAGATTTTAGCCTTGTAACCAGTGAACCGGTATAATCTCCTTTATTATCAGCCGAATAATCACTTTCGTCCAATACGATCTTAATTTGTTTAACTATATCTTTAAAAGTAGGAAAGAGTTTATCATCATATTTATTGAATGATTTTTCCAAATTCCATCCTGCACATATATAAGCTCTCTCTATCGCATCCTTTAATATAGCCGGCATCGCTGCATACATGGGCCAGCAGACATTAAAAATCTCAACAAGTCTATCCAAATGTTCTAAAACATGTATGCTTTTGGGAAAACTAAAAGGATTTATACACAGCATCGGAGTAGCATTATTAGGATTTGTTCCAAATGTTACCACACCTTTTTTTCTTCCGATTACATCCTTGTACTCACCCTTTGCAGGCTCAATTACTAGGAAATTGACTTTTTCCCTACCCAACTGTTCAAGTAATCTGTATATTGTATTTGATTTTCCTGAACCTGTGGAGCCTGTAATAAATGTATGCTTAGTAAGTTCTTCTTTTGATAATAGGATTCGCTGCTCAGGAATCTTCTTTCGCATATGGTATCCGCACCCCAAATCAAGATCCCATGTGTTTTCAAGTAATGAATGCGGTTCCCTTCCAAAGGACACTACTTCAAGAACCGGAATACCGCTTACAGACTTTCTCGGAAAATTAAGAGCTTTTGCAAGTTCTTTTCCCGATAGCGGTGTAGTTGGTGTTACCAATGTAGGATACATTAACCAATTATCATCAAGCGAATTTTTAAGCCCGAACACCGGATGTTGTAACCTTTGTACTCCGGATAAAATAGTCTTTGTTATCTTAGGATTAATATCTCCATCCCAAAAGTTAACAGCTGCTTTTGTCAAATATGATTCTTCTCCTTGTGTAAGTGCCAAATACATATGTGCAACATTATTTGCAATAATAGGGCTTTCTGAAATAATATATGCGGCAAACTCCCACATACCCAAGGCTGAGCTTTCCTCTATTCGTTTAAGTTGAGCATCAATGATCTCTAAAGTATGTTTCACCCCATAATTTGTATATGTTTGGGAAATATTTTCATTCTTTCCGATATTTGCAGTTACACTTGATGACCTTGAAAAAGAAACACCGAAATTTGCAGAAGCATTATAACCTGCACTTATACCTGTTGAATTACTAGTACCTTCCGTATTGGTAGTTCCTCGACCATAAGTATGACTATAATTTGTGCCGGCTTTTATACCAAAAGCACTAAATTTCGCACTTACACCTCCGGTATCACTATGATTTTTACTTTTAGCTATAGCTGTATTAGTCCCTGTTGTAGTATTGACTATCGAATGAGTTCCCGCACTTACTCCAAGATTGACTCCAAAATTTGCAGAGGACTGGATACCGTCAGATTCCGTATAGGTGTAACCGGTCTGCCAGCTCTCATAAGGAGCTAATGAAGTATATAATTCATATAATCTGTTTTTATTTTCAAGCTGTTTTTTAATGGGTTTTGCAAGTAAAACAATTGTATAAGCTTGTGCATCATTCTCCGGAATTATTCCATCAAGTAATTTTTCCATACTCTGACTTATAAATTCTTCAGACTTTTCAGATGCAACATTTGATACCGCAGCAATTGATTTAACTCGCCCATCATCCTGTGTATCGATAATATTTTGCAATACTTCGGGAATACCTACGCCATAGTCTCTGTACTTTGAATTTAGTCCTTGTATATCCGCTCCCGGAAAGTTTCCTTTAATCGCACCTATAAGTCTTGAATAATACTTATCCACAATTGCCGGTTCCGACTGCCTCTCATCTGTATTGACCACACCTATAGTCACCCGACACTCAGCCTTGGTTCTATGATAAATAAGAGCAATATTGCACTCTTCTTCACTTAAGACATGATACACATTTATAAGCTTATCCAAGCTTTGTTCTTCTGAATCTGTAACCCATTTTGTAATATCAAAAAAACGAATACGGTTATCCTCGTCAAAACTTTCTTGAATAATATCAACAGGTGCATAAATTGAAGATAATTGCTCAAGATATGCCTGATAGACTTCTATACCGATTGCTCCCATATTCTTTTGAATTACTTCTTTAGTCTCTTCGCCGCTCATATCCGGCTTTTCACGAAGGTATTCATTTCGCTTTGTTTCAACTTCCTGCAATTGTTTAGGGCTTAAGGCTGATAAAGTTGATATTCCGTCACCCATCTTTTTTGCTGCGGAAATTGCTTTTCCTGAAAGAAATTGTTTGGTATTTGCTAAAATACCCATCAGTTCACCTACTTTCCTTTTCTTAAAATTGCATATATTGCAGTTACCAATAAAGCTACTACTGCCACAATAAAAATTCTATCAGAACCCTTATTTTTCATATCATTTTCCTCCTGCTTTTATTTTATTATTTTCCAGCCTCTCATTGATTATTTTAAGAAGTTCCTTAACCACTTTTTCAACATTCTTAAGATCTTTTTCTGTCAATTCATCCCATACCTCTTCTATAGAATCTATAAATGTATATCCATAAAAAGCAATCATTCTTGCCGCTTTGAATTTCATCAACATCACTGACTTCTACCGAATAACCCTCTACTCCTTTTTTTTGTTCAAGAAGTGCTGTTATTTTTTTACTATAGCCCATATCAATGGGACTTAGCAAGCCAAAGAAATTATTTTTAAAGTTAACTCCACACTCTTTCATAATCATTTTAAGACTACCTTCTGAAAGTACCGTATCATAAATAGTTCCAATTTTTTTAAACATATTCATAATATTTATATCAGTAGTAAAGACATTAATAAGAACTATCTTATCAAAAAAACCCATTTGAGCTTTACGCACATAAGAGCAAAGTATTTCCTCGCATTCTTTTCGCTTTTGCACTGTGCTTACTTTTTGAGCAGCAATAAAACTGGTTCTTATAAAGTTTGGTAGTAATTTTAAAGTTACATTTATAAGTTCTTCAAGCCCAAATGCAGGTATAGGGTTCGGCATTCCCCTATACTTGACCGGTGCAGCCAGTACCTGTACTATTTTAATATTATTCATTCCCATAGCAGTATTCATTCGTTTTATTTCATTTTCAAAAGTATTGACCTCTTCCTCATCACCTGAGCATTGAGTCAAAACGATAATAAAAGGTACTCCTATAGAATAAAGCTCTTTAATAAACTCAAGTTCCGCCCCTTGATAACGATTACTTCCCGAGTTTATACAATACCAAATCGCATGAACACGATCAAAGTGATTATCCGAATCTACTTTTGATGCAATAGTTGCTTTTATACCTGCTATTGATTCCTTGGTTTTTTGTGAGTCCAGTTCAAGTCCTACCGTATCCCAAATACGAACAGGAGTATCTTCACTTTCGTATTCATTAATCTTTTCCGTTACCGGTTTCCCTCTTCCCGTAGCTGCCATGTCGGAGCCGAACACAGCATTTATTAAGGTACTTTTACCGGTTCCGGTGATTCCTGCAACTATAATATTAGCTGTAAGTAAATCATCCATCTCCAATCTATCATCAAGTTCTTTGTCAAGCTCTTCCTGTTGCTTTTCAAGCTCATCTTTTCCTTTAAGGTTATCCATTGTAAATTCTCCTATTTTTAAACTTTTTTAATTCATCTTTTATTCTTTTTTGCAGTAATTCATTATCTTCCAATTCCTTATCTGAGGATAAGTTAATGACATTAATTAAGGTTTCAAGGTAAAACTCCCCTACGGCTCTAACATAACCGGCAGCTATACCAGAACTTAAAAGCGGCACTGCCATAAGCGGGGCTGCGATTATACCGATAATTACATTAGCAAAAATCTCTGAAGAAAAATTTTTGCTGGATTTGAATCCGGCGATTTTATTAAGATCGCCTATCAACTTAGCACACATACCATATATAATGGGGATGCAAGCCCCCGGAATAATACCGACTTTCATTGCCTTGCCCCCATAATTTTCAATTGTTTCTTTCCCTTTATTTTCTATTTCTGCAATTCTCTCTTTCTTTCTAAGGTCTAAGGATGATATTTTTTTCTCCAATATATTAACTTTTAAGTATTCATAATCGTTAATACTTTTCCATAGTAAGCCGTCTACTCCATATGCAGGTATTACCCCGCCTCTTGAAGAAAAGCCTTTTGCCAAAACACGCTTTCTGGCAACTTCACTAAGTTCTTTCCTGATTTGTTTTTCAAGTTCTCCTTCTTCATCTGAAAAACATTGTGTCAGCACTACAATAAAAGGTATTTCATAGTCAATTGAAAGTTTCTTTATTAATTCAACTTCATAAGATTCAAATCTACTACTTCTATCGTTTACACAAAACCATACTAAGTGTATGTCTTCTGAGGATATTGATTTTCTTGTATTATCTATATGTTTCTTTATCTCTTCTAAAGTATTATCCGTAATTTTACTGTCTATCTCCAGTCCGACCGTATCATACATATTAAGTTGACACTTCAGATCTTTATACTTACCGAAATACATTTTTTCAGCTGACAGTACTATCTGCTTTGAATAAATCGTATTTATTTGAGTAACAGCTTGACCTTTCCCTGTCAGAGCAACTTCCTCTTCTAAAACTGCATTGATAAGTGTACTTTTTCCTGCTCCGGTTTTTCCCATCACTGTAATATTGATATTTTTCATTTACCTCTCCTCGAATACATATTGAGAAAGCATATCCAATCCGGCAGGTTCAATTACAATAACATTTCCATCATTTCCCCTTAGAGCAGTTGTATACCCCTTGGCAAGAACAGGCACTATTTTAAGTTGATTTGTAATTTTTTCAATTTCATCAATAGATTCTTGTACTTCTTCTTCATCCTTATAACACATTGTTAGTGCAATCATGACCTTTAGCTCTGAAAAATCATCTGCTATTCTTTTAATCAACTCTCTTTCTATATCCTCAATTCTTCCACTTATTGATGAAATACAGTAAATAACTACCGACAGATTTTCCTTAGATAGTTCTTTTACAGTCCGGTACGCCTTTTCTATTTCATCCTTTCCCAAATCTATCCCTTGAATCTCATACCAATTAGCATGATTGCATTCATCTGAATAGACTACAAAACCATTTCTCAAAACTTTAGAATACTTAAATCCCTTAAAATCTTCCAGACTTTCAATAAGTGTTGTTTTTCCCGATGCTTTTTTACCAAGCACTGCAATTTTTGTTGTTCCTAAAGTACATTTAATATCTCTTTCAGCAAATTCATTTTTTATTGTATTGGAAAAAATATTAAAATTTTCTATAGTTCCCTCAAATAAAATATCAACTCCCTTGTTCTTCCTATTATATATTTCATCAATTATACTCAAAAATATCTTTTGATCTTTCTTGAACAGAAGTATTCGTATAATATTGCCTTGATAATGGTGAATTTCCTGAAAGTACATTCCACTCTCCAATCTCATTTTTAAAAATAAATAAGACATTGTACTTGTATAAGGATTACACACAACTCTTAGTAAATTTCTCTTCATACACACATCTCCCTAATTAATAATACATATGAGACCCTATCAAATTTTCTGCTCATACACATTTTTTTAAGATTCATTCTTAATTCTCTTACTAATTTTCTAATAACATTATAGTATTTATAGACTTGTATAGTTTTAAGTTTACTTAATATGCTTATGATACACTATAAAAATAGACAGATTTTTGTCATTTTTTTATTTATTATCAGTATTATTTTTTTGATTTCTAATTTGGCTTTTTTTATATAATTAATAATATACACAACCCCTATCATGATATATTAAATTCGAATTTCTTTCAAGGTCTTAATAAGTCTGTTAAATACTCTTCACAAAAATACTTCTATATAACTTGTTTATTTTTTTAGCTCTCATAATTCATTTTCTAATAATATAAAAATTTTATAAAGTATATTTACTTTATATCCCTTAAATATAGTTCCAGTGATTCCAGCATACTTTTCAATTCTATACAATCTTCTTTTTCCAAACATATTACACTGTAATTTGCTTTTTCTCTATTGAAAAAAGGATATCTTGTTCCATTATGTAAGGTAGTAAATCTCACATCTTTTAAAATTATCTTCATCAGTTGATTTTCCATTTGTTGAGCCAAAATAGTATCATTTCCGGTGTAAATTTTAATCAGTAAATTCAAAGATTTTTCCAGTGAATGTCCCATTGTTTTGCTGATTTCGTCTGCAAAATATTCCTTAGTTATATCTATCTTTTTTGCAATTTGTGCCTTTATACGCTTTTCCATAGCCTGAATATAAAAATAAGCGGCTTGATTATACACCTTTTCCTTCACCAACAAATCAGCAGCCCTCTCATCTTTTGATGACATATCCGAATAATATTCCGCTACCTCTATACTGTCATTTAAAAACTTCCTCTTTCCTAAATACATAATACTCCCCTTTAATAAAATAATATTTTTATACACCAATACATTAACACCGGAAATAGCTTCTTGGCAACAACTAAACATAAACACTCAAGAAATAGCTGAATAAGGGATTTATCTATCACATAAACCGTTACAAACATATCTCGCCTTGGACACGCTCTCGCTAACTTCGCCCCGTAGCGGTACTAAGCTTTATCTTCACCTGACGGCTTGATAAAGCAAGTACCGGCGGTCTCAGATTGTCCTTTGGCAAGATAGTTTAACGGTTTATGTGCCTAAGGTGTCCGCAGAGGGAAAGGTGTAGGCACACTTTTGTCTAACGCCTCGTTTTCAGTAATAACGACTGATTTTAAGATTTGAATAAAAGTCGCTGCCACGCCTCCTCTCCTTCCCTCTTAGCAACGTAAACAATTATAAATACCCCACCGTTAATAGCTTCTACTATTTATACCCGTTGTAGCGGTAACGTAGCGGAAGATAAAAAAACCTTATAATTCAATCTTTGTAGCGGTTAACTCTTTTGATAAAGCAAGATGCAAATTCCACAGACGAGGACTGTTCGAGTGCAGCTCGCCACGGAGTAGGCGAGCACACGAGTTCCGCAGTCTGTGTGAATTTGTCGCAGCTTTGAAAAAGAGTTGCGTGTATGATTGAATTATAAGGTGTTTTTTATCAGTCAATTTTATCAGCTAATTTCCAACAAACTATTATAATTGTTTACCCTGCTAAATCGGCATTTTGTTAGCTGCAGTATTGATTTTTTAACATACTGATCCAATTTTGAGTGTGGGAAGTTTGAGTTATTAATTACCCTTTCTTTTTGATAAAAATCTTATTTACCACTATACATATAAGCATAGTAATAAGCATATCGGGCAGGGTACTTCCGATCGGAGTATCCACCTTCATTAAAATCCTATAAAGCACGAATCCCACTATCCATATACAAATATTATGTATGCTGAATTTATCCTTGCTGTACTCCTCTTTCAGTATAAAGAAATCCGCTATCTGTATGGCTATCATAGGGGCAAATACTGAGCCTATAAGATATAAAAATCCTGTTATATCATCCATTGGTAAAAGTATAGCACCGAGTGTTCCTATTACTGTAGCTCCTATAGCAACCCATTTGCCCGGTATCTTGGTACTTACAGCTTCGGTTGACACGCCTGCTGAGTAGGCATCAAGGAAGGTTGTACTTACTGTAGAAAGCACTACTATCAAAAGTCCAACTATGCCTAAGCCGGCTTTAAGTAGTATCTGTGCTATGTCGGACTCACCGGTAAAGAGGGCAGCCCCCATACCTATTACATACATCCAGATACTCACCACACCGTATATTACGGCACTTGCCGCTGTAGCCTTGACCGGCTCTTTTGCTTCCTTGGTGTAATCACTTATAAGAGGCAACCATGAAAGAGGCATGGCTACGGAAAGCTCCACTGCCGCTCCGAAACTCATACTGCCGTCTCCGCTACCTAAAGCCGCACCTCCCCTAAATATTATAAAGCTAAGTATTATGGTCATGATAAATAAAGCCGACATGGCTATAACATTTACCTTGCCAAGATTTTTAATACCTATAAGTATCCATACTAAAATAAGTCCGCCTATAATAAGGCACCAAACAATATGTCCTATAGCCCATACACCCTGTGTAGCCAAAGCACCGTCATAAATCATTATTCCGGTCCAGCCTACAAGTTGCAGTATATTAAGTACGGCAAAGAATAAACTTCCCTTACTGCCGAAACTTATCTTAACCGTTTCCATTGCACTTTTTTCAGTCTTTGCTCCTATTAAACCTGATAAGAAGAACAAAAAGCAACCAATAATATGCCCTAAGATTATGGCAAGTAATCCCTTCATGAAACCGAGTGAAGCGAAGTAAGTTCCCGTTAAAATCTCAGCTATGGAAACCGCCGCTCCAAACCAAATCAAACCGTTCTCAAATATTGATGTTTTTTTATTCATGACCTACCTCCTTGGCATACTCTCCTTTTAAGTCAAAGGCATGGTTCATAGGTCCGCTTCCTTTGCCCAAATCAAGCATTGCCGAAAGTGCTCCGGATATATAGTCCTTTGATCTTTGTACTGACTCTTCCAAGGTATAGCCTTTGGCAAGGTTTGCCGCAATAGCGGATGAAAGGGTACAGCCTGTACCGTGAGTATTGGGATTGTTTATACGCTTTCCGTAAAACCAGTTCTCCTTACCCTTATCATAAAGCAGATCATTGGCATCATTTACACTGTGCCCGCCTTTTAACAGCACTGCACAGCCATGAGCTTCATAAATTATTTTTGCCGCCTTTGACATTTCCTCTTCATTCTTGATACTTATACCTGAAAGTGTCTGTGCTTCAAGAATATTTGGTGTTATCACTCTTGCCAAGGGAAAAAGTTTGGTCTTTAAGGTACTGAGTGCGGTACTTTCCATAAGGGCAGAACCGCTGGTCGCAACCATTACCGGATCAAGCACTATATTTTTTGCCTTGTACTTAATAAGTTCCTCGGCAATCGCTTCTATTATAGGTGCAGAAGATACCATGCCTATTTTCACCGCATCCGGATAGATGTCCTCAAAAATCATCTCAAGTTGCTGTTTTACAAACTCAGGACTGATATCCACAATCCCCGTTACGCCGGTAGTATTTTGTGCGGTAAGTGCGGTTATCGCACTCATTGCATAAACACCGTTCATAGTCATCGTTTTAAGATCGGCTTGAATCCCGGCGCCTCCACTGCAGTCACTTCCTGCTATGGTCAATGCTGTTCTCATAAAATGTTCCTCCTTTTAGTTTGGAAATACCTACCGGGTATCCCCTTTTCTTTAGCATTGTTTTATATAGCGGCATAAGGTGGTGCCCCCGATATGCCGCTTGAAAGTTCCACTATATTTATGAAACGAATTTCCAAAATTTATCTACATCTTTGTAGTTTCCAGATAAATATCTGCTGTTCTTCTTACCATATTCTGATCGTTTTCAAAACTGTCATAAATCGCTGCCACTATAAATCCGGCTGACTTTGCCGTACTTATGGCATGTGCCGCATCTTCAAATACACAGGTATTTTCAGGCTTGCTTCCAAGAACTTCGAGTGCTTTTAAATATATTTCCGGGCTTTGCTTTCCCTCGGGTATATCTTTGCAATCCAGTACATCTGTAAAGTATTTCTCCAGATCGCAGCGTTTTAATGCACTTTCGATCAAAGCCTTATCCGATACGGTAGCTATACACATCTTTATGTCCTTTTTCAAAAAACTTTCAAGAAAGTCTTTGACATAGGGTTTCGGTTCAATTTTATTTACATAATGATCCGAGACTATGTCTTTTATCTTTTCTATTATTTCTTCTACACTAAGTTTAATGCCGTACTCTTCCTTACAATAGCTTGCCGACTGCCAAAGGCTCATAGGCTTTATTTTTTCTCTAAATCCGGGCTTTGCTTTTTTATTTAATGACTTTAATAAATCTTCTCCTACTTCTTCCCATATATACATGGAGTCAAAAAGTGTACCGTCAAAATCGAAGATAGCTCCCTCTATCATTATCCGACTACTTTCTTGACTTCCGAAAGCAATTCTTTAGTCGCACTTGCTATATCCTCAGCCGCAAATATTGCCGATACGACCGCTACTCCATCCACACCGCTTCCATTAAGCTTGCAAATATTGTCTTTCTTTATCCCGCCTATGGCTACCGTAGGTATGTCCACAGCATCACATATAGACTTTAAGGTCTCAAATGAAAGCACGTCAACATCCGTTTTGGTAGAAGTTGCGAATACCGCTCCTATACCGATATAATCCGCTCCGTCTTCCTGTGCCTTGAGTGCTTCTTCTACAGTATGTGCCGAAACACCTATGATCATATCTTCTCCGACAAGCTTCCTGACACTTTTAAGCCCCATATCTTCCTGACCTATATGTATACCGTCCGCTTTACATTCAATTGCTATATTTACATTATCATTAACTATAAAAGGAACTTTGTATTCTTTGCAAAGTTCTGATATTTGTTTTGCTTCCCTTAGAAAATCATCTTCACTCAGTTCCTTTTCCCTGAGCTGAACACAGGTCACACCGTTTTTCAATGCCTCTTCGACCTGCTCATAAAGGCTTTTTTTGCCTACCCACGCCCTGTCCGTCACCGCATACAGGAGCATATGTTTTTTATCCGATTTCATATCTTGCCCCCTTTTCCAGATCTTCTGGACTTAAGTTATACACTGCATCTATCAGATAGTTTCTGTAAGTGCTGTTGCCGTCTTTCTCACCCATTCTTTCTTTGGCTATCTCTCCGCAAAGCCCCATAGCACATACGCAGGCAAGTGCCGCCTGTAATGTATTCCCGGGATTGGCACTTATGTATGCCGCCATCATGGCTGAAAGCTGGCAGCCGCTTCCGGTTATTCTGCTCATTATCGGATCTCCGTTGTATATACAGTATGCGGTTTCTGCATCCGCAACTATATCTATAGCCGAGGTTATCACTATTACGGAACCGGTCTCTTTAGCAAATTCTTTTGGCGAATTTAACTGTTTGCGGCAGGTTTTCTTTATTTATAAAATCTGCAACATCCGCATCCACTCCCTTGGTACTGGTGCTTCCGAGGTACAAGGTCTTTATTTCTGAAATATTTCCTCTTATTACACTGAACTTCACCTTTTCCAAAAGCTCCTTAGACGTCTGTGTCCTAAGTTTTTGAAGCTCCGGCACCGACAGGATCAAGTAGTGTTGGATGATTTAACTCATTGGCTTTTTTACCCGCTGCGATCATGGAAGCTATTGTTCTTTCGTTTAACGTACCTATGTTGATATTAAGTCCGGTGCATATGGATGTTATCTCTTCAACTTCTCCTATATCATCAGCCATTATGGGACTTGCTCCGCATGCCAGTAAGATATTGGCACAGTCATTGACCGTTACATAATTGGTTATATTATGTATTAAGGGTGTTTTCTCTCTAACATTTGCAAGCATTTCTTTTAACATATTTTTCTCCCTGTATAAATTATTTATCGACCCAAAGCTTAAATTGCGCAAGGGCTCCCATTCCCGTAAGTGCATACAGTAAAACTCCCGACATTATCGCACCGGCGGCTGTGGATATAAGAAATGGTATAATATACGCATAAAATGCAATATCCGCCGAACTTTTACCCATTAAAAATATTGCCACCGGATATGCACAAAGCCCTCCCGGCACTGCAGTACCGAATACCTCTGCCAGCAGTGCGGGTAATATATTCTTACTCTTCTCATAGATGATACCGCTAAGAAAAGCCCCGAACATGCTTCCCGGAAATGCCATAAGGCTTCCGAGCCCAAGCATGTTTCTGAGTAAACTTGCCGTAAAAGCGACTAGAACACCGTACCGGGGTCCGAGCATCACGGCGCAGATAATATTGACCATGTGCTGTACCGGAGCACATTTGCTTCCAAGCACAGGAAAAGAAAAAAGGCTTCCGACTACGGCAAGAGCACATAAAATACCGGCAATACTCAGTTTTTGAATATTTGTATTTTTCATACTTTCCCTCCTTTAATAAATTTTTGCATGATCCGACAGGGAAAACCAAGCTGCCCGGCTTATTGGGCAAACACTTAATGTAAATACCTCGGGAAGATACCGATTTCGCTAAAACCTGCTAAAATACCGTCTATATTTTAAGTTTTTCACAAAAGCTGTGTTATCTGAAAAGGAAATGATTTCTTAGGTCTCGGTGACACAAAAAGGAGATACCGACTCGGTATCTCCTTAAAAGAAAGCAGTCTCCCTACGTTGGCATTATCCAAATCAGGTAAAGGTCGAAGGTCGCACCTTCCTCTCAGCCTATCAATAAGCTCCCTGCTATGTAATTAAACAAAATATTACATTTGAAGTATAGCACCGACCCAAACACTGTCAATATAAAACAAGAAATATTACTGTTTACTCTACCCATGCACCGTCAATTCCGACATAGTACCCCCCAATTCTTGTATTGCTTGCCATAGCTCCTTTTATAACCGTATCATCGGTATTTTCATACAGATAATACCATTTACCGTTTATAAATCTCCATCCGGTCGACATATAACCCTCATCATCAAAATAATACCATCTGTTTTCATTATTATAATTCAGTTCCATCCATTTTGCCTTGGGGTAGGAGCCGTCCGCTTCCTTATACCACCAGCCCTTTTCATCCTGTAACCATGTTCCTGCCTCCGCTTTTTTGACCTCTGTAAGCTTCGTTGTTTTTGAACTTGTACCGGAGGATTTCTTTGCACTTTGATTGCGATTCTTTTTTTGGTAGCCGCGGTCCCGGTTTTTGTACACAGGCTTTGCAAATAACGGAACTTCCAGAACTGCCAGAGGCTCATTTTGCTGGTTCAGTCATCGGACTTATCGGATGTGAGAACTTTCACGCTTTTCACTTTACCGAACTTCGGAGTTGCGATATATTTATCATCGGCTCAATCTGGGGCACTATAGATTCTCTGGATGAAATCATCCTCTTCTTTTTCTGTTGCAGTGTTGCACCTTGGCGTGGCTGGTCTTTTCTTGTGAGCATTGTGGGTGTTGCTGTCTGATGTATGCGGTCCTTTAGCATAGCTGTGAAATGGGACCGCCATGCGCAGGGCCACTGCTGCCGTCGACAAAGACAAAAGGCGCGGCACTTACTTTTTGTTGTTTTCTCATTGAACCTTCTCCGCTCAATTAAATTAATAGGGTCTATAAAACCAAATATCCCATTATGAGTATTTAGGCTTTATGTACTGACCCATATCGTATTCAGGTTATTCTAAAATACAAAACGCATGGCATACTTAAGAAAATATGATACATTTTTTACCAGATAACCGAAGTCCTCAAGCACCCCTACATGCTAGGTTTCCTTTGTAAAGTATCCTTGCTGTTTGCCTTTACCTTTGCAGTCATTTCGCTTTTCTGTAGTATAAATGAATCCGCCCATATAAAGGCACTTGTCTCCCTTTTCTATATCACTGAAACTTGGCTCTCTTTCGGTGATATAAGCATAGGTTTTATAGACTTATCAAGTATCCATTCAATAATTGTTTGCTATCTCGCCATGACACTATACCTCTGTCGGTCTCCTCCTACTTCTCTCTGTGCTGTCAGTACTAGCCGGGAACCTTACTCTGAGTATCTTTTTTAACATTATTCAGTATAACATGTACATTTACCTGCGGAGGCATGCTCATGGTGTACTCCTGAGCGACCCATGCAAATATTTCATCGCCCGGCTTAAGCTCGGTGCTTGCCTTACCTGTTTCCATATCCACCACATAAAATCCGTTTGAATGCATACTGAGATCGAGTTCATCCGCACCCTCACTGCCGCTTGAGCCCTTAAGTTGTCCGCCGCTCTTGTCTATACGTATAAATCCGTTTTTAATATCTTTTACCGTACCGTTCTCAAGGTTGGCTACCGGAAGTTCTCCCTCCTCCATGCCTTCACTATCCTCTGCATCATTTTTATCGGGTATGACGATATCTTTCTGTACGCTTTCCGCAGCAACACTTTCCCCTGCCACTTCACTTTGTTCTTCTTTAGCTTCCTCTACCGCACTTTCTTCGCTTTGCTTGTTAGAATTATTTGCACAACCGAATATCATTACAGAAACGCAAGCTGCTGTTAAAAATCTTACTAAATTCCTTTTTATCATTGTCTTATTCCTCGTATTATATAGTAGTAGTTTTTAGAGACCCTCTCCAAGGTCTTTATAACTATTAAGTCATAGTCCTTTCTTTACCTCTTCCGTAGGTTCGACTATGATATATAAGATGCTGTGGATTGGTTACTTACTCCTACCACTTGATGGTTTTGAAAAGGCTCCAACCACAGTCTCTTTGCTCATTTGTTAATCAGTTAGATACCGCATGACGGTTTATTTAGAACGAGGCTACAATCGCAAGGAGTTCCTGTGGTTCTAAAACAGTATCAAATACATTTTAAAGGAGATTATTATGATTTACGTAGGAATTGATGTCGCTAAGGATAAGCACGATTGCTTTATCACAAACTCTAATGGAGAAGTATTATTTAAAGCTTTTACCATTTCTAACAATCAAGATGGTTTCAATGTCCTTTACCAAAGAATAGAATCTGTTATGGAAGATGTAACAAAAGTAAAAGTAGGACTGGAAGCTACCGGACACTATAATTACAACCTTTTAGGATATCTCATTGATAAAGGTCTCGCCACCTATGTCATCAATCCGTTACATACAAATCTATACAGAAAAAGTCTAAGCCTTAGACTCACGAAAACGGATAAAGTAGATGCCCTCACGATTGCTTACATGCTCATGTCTGATGTGAACTTTAAGTCCTACTCAGACACATCTTACCACAACGAAGAATTAAAGTCATTAACTCGTTATCGTTTTAATAAGGTAAAAGAACGTGCCAAGCTAAAAACTTCCGTTTCAAGACTGGTCTGTATCTTATTTCCTGAATTAGAAAAACTTGTACCAACACTTCATATGGCATCCGTTTATGCATTGCTTTCTGAATTTCCAGGGGCTAAACATGTAGCCGGTGCACATCTTACCAGACTTAAAAATCTTCTTTCAGATGCATCTAAAGGTCGATATGGTAAAGATACCGCCATAGCTTTCAGGGAAGCTGCAAGGGCTTCTATCGGCTCAAATATGCCGGCCAAATCTCTTGAACTAAAACATACCATCAAGTTGATACTGGAACTTGGTTCTGAGATTGAGGAAATCGAAAATGAAATTAAATTATCATGGATGAAATTAATTCTCCAATTCTCAGTATTCCAGGTATCAACTATCGTATGGGCGCTATGATCATTGCCGAGATCGGTGACTTCAGTCGTTTTGATTCTCCTGATAAAATCTTAGCTTATGCCGGGTTTTCACCATCAACATATCAATCAGGGCAGCTTGACTCAGCATACTCCCACATGGAAAAACGAGGTTCCAAATACCTCCGATATGCCCTGTACAATGCAGCCAAGTATGTTTGCCACTGGGATTCGACATTTGCCGGGTATCTTGCCAAGAAACGAGCTGAAGGCAAGCATTATAACGTTGCAATATCTCATGCCGTCAAAAAACTGGTTCGAGTTATTTATCATCTTGTAAAATCGAATCAGCAATACATTAAAGTAGCTTAATTAACTCTAATTCAATACTCCTTTTTCATGCACCTATCATGATGCTCTTTTTGTCATGCAGTTTTCAAAGTGCAAGGAACTCTAACTGTATTCCGAATATATCTAAAATACATTTCTGTACTTTATTCTATAAATATCGTTTTAAGGCTTGACTTTTAATAGTTAGTCTTTTCATTTGATTTTTTATATGACCGGGAAGTTTGTATCTATATTTTTATCAGATTTATCAAGTTATAGTGTTACTTTTTTATTGCTCTTTAATGTCTAACAACTTACATTACTATTACTTTTTGATTTCAAACATAGAGTAAACTTCTTGTAAAACTTGAAATATTTATCGATACATAGTATCTTTATATAAATAATATACTTTCATATATGTTCAATAGGAGGTGATATATATGAGGCTGCTTATATGTGAAGATGAAGAAGACATCTTATATGCCCTTGCCAAAGGACTGCGTAAACTTAATTATTATGTAGATACAGCCATGGACGGCGAAGAAGCCCTTGAGCATTATTATGAGTCTGATTATGATCTTATTATCCTTGATATCAATATGCCTAAACTTGACGGTTTAAGTGTACTTAAGGCTATCCGTGAGGACAGTTCGGATACAAAGGTATTGATACTTTCCGCAAGAGGCTCTCTTGATGATAAGGTGGCAGGGCTTGATCTGGGTGCCAATGACTACCTCGTAAAGCCCTTCCACTTCAAAGAGCTTGAAGCAAGAGTAAGAGCTCTTTTAAGAACTTCCTATACCGACAGCTCGGATATTATAACTTTGGAAAGCTCTGATATCACCTTGCAAATAAGCAAAAAGCAGGTATTAAAGTCAGGTCAGCCTGTAAATCTTACTCCAAAGGAATACAGTATCTTTGAATATCTTTGCTGCCATAAGAATACTCTTGTGTCAAATACCGAGCTTCTTGAACATAATATTGATATGAATGCAAGCGACGCTTCTCAAGTAATAAAAGTACATATAGCTTCTATCCGAAAAAAACTCGGAGCTGATGTTATCAGAACCAACAGGGGTATGGGCTACTGTGTAAGTGATTGATATTTCAAAGTACTTTTATCCTTATATCAAAGCTTTGCTATAACCTGATTTTACTTTGCAGGTACTTATATACTCAGTGTGGCTTGTTACACTTTGCCGCCCGGTGCATCGTTCACAAAATAAGTACATTGAAAATACTGAATATTTTTCTGAGTTTGTACATCAAAAATGTAGGCGTAACACATGTACGCTGAGGGTTTTTGATGTATGCACTCAAGAAAAGAGGCAAGTTATTTGCTATACTTATTTGAGAAACAATGCAGCGGTACCTGAAAAATACTTAGACTAAACCTTTATCCTTATCTTCTTCGTATAACACATTTCAAATAGCAATTATATACACAGGAACATCTATTAAGTGTTCTTATTCTGATTTGAAACAGGTTGATAATCAGCCTGAGTGTTACAGTTTTTATTAATTAATTTAATTTTGCAAGTGCCTCCTCAACTGCCTTGGTAAAGCCTTCCAGATCTTGGCTTCCTGTTATATTTGCCACTATATTCCCTTCTGAATCTACCAGGAAGGTATTGGGGAATAGCTGACTGCTCATAACAAAGCCTTTAAGCGGACCGTCTTCGTCAGGAATTATATTGGTGTAAGTAACATTATCCTGTGCTATGATCTCCTTTACCGCATCAAGCTCAGTATCTGCGTCCTGTGCCACTCCGATAACATTTACACCCTTATCCTTCATATTCTCATAAAGTTTTTGCAAATCCGGTATCTCCTCTACGCAAGGCTGGCACCAGCTTCCCCAAAGATTAACGACTGTTAGCTTGCTCTTTTTAAATACATCACTTGTTATCTCTTCTCCCTCGGTAGTCTTAGTCTTAAACTCCGGCATCTTGGTAGCGCTTGCAGCGTCCTGTACTGCACTCTCGCTTCCTTGAGCTTGTGATTTATCCATACTTGTAGTTTCCTGCTTTGCTTCTGTAGACTGATTTGTTGATGAACAGGCAACTGCTGCAGTACTCATCATCAAAACACATCCTAACAGTAATAATCTTTTTTTCATCGTACTTTACTCCTTTTATTTGATTAACTCTACAATGTTTTTATAACCTTGTTCACATCTTATGATCATATTCTAACACCTCTAAGGTTAAGCTTAGGTTAAGATATTTATCTTTTTTGATTTATTGCAAATTATTTGCCGTCTCAGTTTCAAGATAGTTTTTATCACAACAGTTTTCATCACAGACTGTATCTTTTTTAGCCTTTAATAAACCTCGTATAATTACACCCAGCGGTATAAGCATAATAACTGTAAATATCACCCACATTATATTGCTTGAGAGTCCGAATGTAGACACTGTATTAATAGTTATGTGCATAAGTATAGGCCAGATAAGTTTACGGGTCTTCATATATACTATGCCTGCAATAAGTCCCATAATACCTGCATATACCGACTGAACAAATGAAAGATGCACAAATCCGAACATTACAGAAGAAAGTATCAGAGCAGTCCATTTATTTGAATACTTTTCAAGCAATCCTAATATTATTCCTCTGTAAAGCAGCTCCTCCGTAATAGGCCCGAGTATACCAGCCACTAAAAGGCCCGTTATAAATGTGGCGGTACTCGTCTGTGTACTTGAATGTTTTAAGTAAGCAAGGCTTATTTTAATAAAGTCTATATTTGACAAGGGACTGTGTGCCAGCAATTCTACCCACAGTGTAGAGATACCTCCAAAAGCCAGTCCCAGTATTACACTGCTTATAATTCCGGTCTTAAGATCCCAGTTTACAGAAGCACGAATCTTACTCTTATTCAGTCTGAAAAATATATTATATACGATAAGGTATATTGCAATTGAAACGGGATATACAAACAGGTATAAACGCTCCGCTTCAGTCGGTTCAAGTATCCATGCAAGCAGCGTATTTCCTGTGGAATTATAGGCTAAATTTAAGCCCCAAAAGCTCAGTTCAGTAATTAAAAAGTAACTTATTGCTGCTATCAGCATTAAAAATACTGCAAGTATTACACCTGGTATTTTTTTAACCTTCATCTTTCTCCTCCTAACCTATTCCTATACATTCAAGGCAGATATTTACCGCTTTTTTAAGTACAACCAAATGTTCATCCCTCATTACACCTGCAATTATCATCACTATAGATAGGGCAAGCATTACATACGGAATTACTCTGTTTTTTTCAATTTTTCTTATAAATTCTCTCATTTCCATCTCCTTTTTCTGTCGGATAAGTTTTTATACCGATATATTGATTTTAAAAACTATCATAAGTGAAAGTCCATGCTTACAGAATCAATGGTAAGAATGGCTGCACGACTCTGTATTCCACTACCTTATCTAAAAAGCATCAAATAGTTTTTTACACTAAGCCTAATTAAAACAGATCCTGAATTCAGTAAATTCTTCTTCCTTACTGTTTACACTTATATCAAATCCGTGTGCATTGAGTATTTCTTTGGTGATAGCAAGACCCAGACCGCTTCCTCCAAGTTTTTTAGATCTTGATTTGTCTACACAGTAAAACGGCTCAAAGATTTTATTTATACTGTCTTCAGCTATACCTACTCCGTAATTTTTTATACTGAGCACATCTTTTTTTAATACTATTTCTATAAGACCTCCTTCTTTAGAGTATCTTAGGGCATTATGTATAATATTAAAAATTGCCTGTTTCATAAGGATTCGGTCTGCACTTATAACACTTTCTTCGTTGTCAAAATCAACATTTACTTTTAAATCCTTATCTTTAATTAAACTGTCCAAATCAAACAGTATATCCTTAACCGCTTTATACGGATAGAAGTTCGTCAGATTAAGGCTGTCTCCGCTGCTTAAAAGCCTTAATCCCTGCACTATCGAATTCATAGCCTCTATTTGTCTGCTTACTACTTTTTTGAACTCCTTATAATCTTCTACATCGGGTTCTTCATCCATATCCAGGACCTCAAGATTGGCTCTTATAGCAGCCACCGGAGTTTTAAGCTCATGTGCGGCATTTTGCGAAAATCTTCTTTGTTTTTCGTATGAATCCCTTATATTTTTAAGCATATAGTTAAATGCAAGCTGCAAGTCTCCCACCTCATCCTGACTTTTTACTACATTTATGTCTTCATTGATCTTACTTATGTCAAATTCCTTTATCTTATTGCTGAACTTTTTCATGGGCTGTAACACTTTTCCGCTCACCCACCATATTAAGAAAGTACCTGCTATTGAAAAAAATACCATGATATAAAAAGTACTTAACCTAAATGCCTGCTGTGCATAATCAAAATTGAAATTTAATGACATGGTCTGTTCATTAATAGGCACCGGTGCCTCGTCAGCTATTATAAATATGGTTGCGGCATTTTCTATAGTAAATACGAAGGTAAGTGCCAATATAATGCAAAATACCACAGCCGTAAGTAGGGTTATTTTAATTCTTATAGATAGTTTACTCCACATGGGCACATCCTTTACATCCCGCACACTTGCTTGGGGCACAGCTCTTACTCAAAGCAGGTGCTTTATCCGTTTCTTCTTTCTTTCTTCCAAATCCTACAAATGAGGCACTTAAGGCATCATATCTGCAAGCCGCTATACAGGCACCGCAGCGTATACACTCAAGTGAATTAGGGTCTTTTCTTACATTTATATCCATCTTGCAAGCCTTTTCACAAAGTGTGCAATTTGTACAATTCCCCGGGTGAAATTCCATTTTGTAAAATCCTATCTTATTGAACAACGCATAGAATGCTCCCAGAGGGCAGATATATTTGCAAAACGGTCTATAGGTAAATATTGACATCAGCACTATGAAAATCATTATCCCCATCTTCCAAAAGAATAAAAATCCTATAGTATTTCTTAAACTTTCATTCTTCAGTACCAGTGGAATAGCTCCCTCCAAAGCTCCGGCAGGGCAGATCCACTTACAAAAGTACGGTGCTGCAAGCCCGAATTTATCGGTTAAAAACATGGGCAGTAAAATCACAAATACTAAAAGTATAAGGTATTTTAAGTATCTTAAAGGCTTGTCAATTACTTTAGGTATTTTGAATTTCTTGGTCGGTATCTTATACAATAAATCCTGTATAAATCCGAAAGGACACATAAGACCGCATACAAGTCTGCCAAATAAGGCTCCTATAAATATCATTATTCCAAGTACATAATAAGATATACTGAATTTCTTGCTTCCTATAACTGCCTGAAGTGAGCCTATAGGACAGGAGCCCATAGCTCCCGGACAGGAGTAACAGTTAAGCCCCGGCACACAGGCAACCTTGGTACTTCCTGTAAAAATCTTTCCTTCGAAAAATCCCTTTAAGTTTGCATTAGTGATAAATGTACTTATAAGCTGTATAATATTCTTTTTTCTTTCTTGTTTTTTCGTATATTTGTTTTCAAAGTATTTCATACAAGTCTCCTCTTAAAATCTTTATCGTCTATTCATCCAATCTTAGCAAGCAATGCATTGCTTATATCTGTATGATTTTTATTAATTGTCTATATTATGGCAGATACAAGGTTAAGATATGGTAAATATTATTAGAGCTGATAAGTTCCTATAGCAGTATAATTATAACCGTCAGCATCCGCCGGTTATTATATATTCATAAAATTTTGATTGCTTATTATCTTCTTATTAGGATATAATTTAGCTAAAACTTAATGAGGTAAAGCTATGAGTAAACTTCTGATTATGGGTGAAGCATTAGTTGAGATAATGCGTGAAGGCGTAGACGTAGAACTGTATACACCTGCTTATTTCAAAGGACCTTATCCGAGCGGCGCTCCGGCAATTTGTGCTTCTGCCGCTGCAAGAATGGACTGCCCCACGGCTTTGATAAGCGGAGTGGGTAAGGATGATTTCGGTAAATGTCTGCTTGACAGAATGAATGAATTAAATATAGATGTAAGCCATGTCATTACCGATCCCAAAGTTGCGACCGCATGTGCTTTCGTTACTTATTATAAAGACGGTTCAAGAAAATTCATATTCCACATGGGCAATACTCCCGCAGTTGAGGCTAAAGCGCCCAAAGCTGAGGACTTTCCGAATATTGAAATTATGCATATTATGGGCTGTTCTCTTATGGCAAAAAAAGAATTTGCCTTAGAAATACTAAAGGCTATGCATGAGTTTAAGTCTGCAAAGGCAAAGATATCCTTTGATCCTAATATAAGAACCGAGTTAATGACGGACGAAAGTATTTATAATATCATAGAAGAAGTTATGCAAAATACAAGCTTCTTCTTGCCCGGCAAAGAGGAGCTTCTTTCTATAAGTAAAAAAGATACTGTTGAAGATGCTGTTGAACATTGTTTTAACTATCCGAACATGGAGATCGTCTTGCTTAAAAACGGTTCAAAGGGCTGTACTCTGTACCGAAAAGATGCTAAACCTAAGTCTTATCCCGCTTACAAGGTAACACAACTCGATGCTACAGGTGCCGGCGATTGCTTTGACGGTGCCTTTCTTGCCGAGTTAATAAAGGGCAGTGATATAGACTTTGCCGTAAATGCGGCAAGTGCAGCCGGTGCTTTGAATGCGGCTGCCTTCGGACCTATGGAGGGTGATATAAGCCCTGAAAGTGTAAAAAAGCTTATATCTGAACAATCAAATTAATGTTGTAAATTTTTGAGCTTATAAAAACTTTGATAAATTATTTTTAAAGGAGAAAGATATGAAACAAGCGATTTTAACCAAACTACAGACAATTGAATTTAGTGAAACCGACAAACCGAGCCCTGCTGCCAATGAGGTCTTGGTAAAGGTTAAAAATGTAGGCATATGCGGTTCAGATATACATGCTTTCCACGGCAAGCATCCGTTCATGTCGTTTCCCATAAGACTCGGACATGAGATGTCCGGTGAGATAGTTGAACTCGGATCGGACGTTAAGAACTTAAAAGTCGGCGATCTTATGACTATGATGCCTCAGATCTTCTGTAAGCATTGCGTTCCTTGTAAAGAAGGACGTTATAATATCTGCGATACTATAAAAGTAATAGGCTGCCAGACTCCGGGTGCCGCATGTGAGTATTTTACAGTGCCCGCAGAACTTGTAAAGACCATACCTTCAGAGCTTGATGCACAGCTTGCCGCAACCGTTGAGCCTGCTGCGGTAGGTGTACATGCTGTAAGGATCCCGGGAAATATAAAAGGTGCAAATGTAGTTGTTATGGGTGCCGGAACTATAGGTAATCTGACTGCACAGGCAGCTATAGCAGAGGGTGCAAAGTCTGTTCTTATTACCGACCTTTCGGACTTCAGACTTGAACTTGCTAAAAAATGCGGTATCACACATACAGCCAACACTTCTAAAGTCAGCATGAAGGAAGCTGTGGCTGAGGCATTCGCAGGTGAGCAGGCAGATCTGTTCTTTGAATGTGTGGGCGTGGGAGCAACCGTTAATTCGGCTATAGAATGTGTAAGAAAGGGCGGAACCATAGTTATCGTAGGCGTATACGGATACAGTCCGGAAGTAAACCTCGGTCTTATCCAGGATAGAGAAATCAATATTCTCGGTACACTTATGTATGTGGAAAAGGATTTCCGGGATACTATTAACTATATGGCAGCCGGTAAGATCAATACAAGACCTTTGATCAGTAAGATATTCCCGTTTGAAGACTATCAAAAAGCATTCGAATATATCGAAAATAACAAGGATGAGAGCATCAAGATATTGCTTGAGGTATAGTTGAATAATTAATTTTTAACATAAGAACTTCCGTGAACTTGATTACGCCTGTGTATGATCGTATACACTGGGAGTCGGGTTCCCGGAAGTTTATTTATATGCAGTATATTTGATTTTAATGATTATTATTAACCTGTCAGTTCGTTGTTATGTATATCGACTTATCATGACAAACTTATCCTATATTTTGATATGTTTACAAGTTTTATAGATAGCGATATTACGGTTTATATAATTATTTCCTCTCAATAAAAGTATTAAAAAAGGCAGATTATCAATTTTTAAGCTTTTTATCTGTCAAGCATAAATGATTATGTCTCGAAATAATTAATTTATAAGCCCCAAAACAAGGGGCTTTTTTTATGCACTTTCTAAATCTTCTTCAATTCTGTGTGGCTGTGAGTGTGCAAATTTATTGAATGCACTTCTCCTCCAAGGGTGATTCATAGCCGGAATGTAAGTCTTTTTGGGTTTTGGTGGTTTATAATCAGCATCCAAGTCCTTAGATTTATGCTCATGAGTCGGTATCTCCTCCAGTGCATAAATATCTTTGTCATTAACACACGCAAACATAGACCTATCTAATGCCTTGATAAGCATAACTTTGGTACCCTTTCGATAATGGATCTGCACTCCTTTATAATCTATCATCTTATAAAAACTTTTTTTCTCGAATTGAATTGCATGTCCGCAGTCAACAGTTCTCTCAGTCAAAACTGCCAGAGTAAGGTTTATTTTTTCTTTAGACGGTTGCATTTCAAAGACAGATTTGATACCATAAAGTGGAAGTGCGAACTTCTCATTGAATTCTTTTATGTAGGAGTGAAGGAATTCATTGGCTTTATTGATATCGGTTACGCCTGCGAGCCTCAGCTCAATAGGCAGGCGTGACTGTAAAGTCTGATTTAATCGTTCTATGCGTCCTTTGGCTTGCGGTATACTGCTTGATTCAAGCTCTATTCCAAGCTGTTTGCAGGCATAAGCGAACTGTGTATAGGTGTCTTTGTCATCAGACAAGACATCTTTTTTTTCTTGTAAGTAAATACAGATCGTTTATCAGTAAGAAACTTATAAGGTATACCATAATCAGTAAGGATCTGCTCAAGTACATGGTAGTAACCGTTGAGCGTCTCTTGAGTATCGAACCAAGCACCTGTGACAATACCGGAGGCATCATCAATAGCCAAATGCAGATGCCATACCTGCCCATGTACCCACTCATAAGGTGTCGCATCCATTTGCTGTAATTCGCCAAAATAAGCACACCTGGGACGACGGCTGTGAGCATTATCAACTGACACCAGGTTGACCTGTATAGATGATAGTTCTTTTTTTGTCTTTGCCGCTTTCTTTTGTTCTTTGAGCTTTTGCTTAATTCGTCTACGCTTTGCTTTGGTAGCTTTGGGAGAGAGGATGTATTCAGACTCCAAAATACTCATGACAGAAGAAGCAGAAATGCTTATATCTTCATTCTTTTTGAGAAGCTCTGTATAGTGTTCAAAGTTTGCCTCAAAGTATTTATTTCTGTATAGGTCTATGACTTTTTGGCGAATCTCTATAGAGATTGTGGTAGCCGGTTTTTTGCCTCTATTGCCATGAATAAAAAAATCCTTGCCACTTCTGCTATATCCCTGTAGCATACGATTTATATGTCTCTTGGTACAACCCAGAATAAGAGCTGCTCTGTCCTTGTTAGCAGTTTCCGGGTGGTCTGCTAGGCTTTTGATGACCTCATACTTCTTTTGTTCATTCATTGATAAAACTACCTTTCTGATAAGTCAACTCCTCCTGTCTGATAGAATCTGTAAAACATTATTCTACCATAAACAGGACATTTTTATTTGGGGTATAATAGGACTTTATCATATATGGCTTATAGATTATCAATTTTTAAGCTTTTTATCTTGACATATATGACAGTTTATATTATCATTACTTAGCGTTTCATTAGCGGGTGTGGTGGAATTGGCAGACACGCAAGATTTAGGTTCTTGTGGGCGACCGTGCAGGTTCAAGTCCTGTCACCCGCATGATAAAACTAATATACCACAAAGCTTTCAACTTTTTTGTTGCAGCTTTGTGGTATTCTTATTTACAGTCATGAAGCCATCCGTTCACAACTTTTATTTATCAAAATATTTTCTTAAACAATCGAATGTCTGTTGGCTGATATAATGTTCTATTCTGCAAGCGTCATCTTTTGCCGTCTTTTCATCTACTCCTATCTTGACCAATATCTCCGTCAATACATAATGTCTTTCAAGCGTTCTTCTGGCTATCGACAATCCCTTGTCTGTAAGCAATATCTGACCGTCCGCTTCTATAGTTATAAAATCGTTTTCACGAAATTTTTTCATTTGTTCACTTACTGTGGGTTTTGAGTAATTCATCTCCCTTGCTATGTCCACAGAACGTACATAACCGGTACTTTGCTGCAATTTCAATATCGTTTTAAGATACATCTCGGCAGCTTCTTGTATAACCAACACTATAAGCACCTCCTTTTTAATCAAATATGTTTATATAGATAAATGTTTATTCGTTTTCTTTTAATAAAAGAGCCGGCTCGGTTTTATTCATTTTATTAAGAGTAAAACTTACCGCCAAAGGACCTATGAATATTCCCACAAGGAGGCTTGCAAGGCTTAAGCAAAGCATTTGCAAAAGATCCGGTTCCAAGAACGGAAGTTTAAGCGAAAGGCTTATAGCCGGTCCGAACAGCATTGCCACTGCAAGACCCAAGACTGTTCCTATCGCAGCACCCGAAAGATTGATCATATATATCTCACTCAGTACTATATTCATAAGCTTACGTCTGGTAGCTCCCAGTATTCTCAGGGTGGCAAATTCTCTTTTTCTTTCTTTTATCGAAAAATTATATACTACGGAAAGTACCAAAAGTACCATTGCCCAAAGTACAGCCATAAGTATATACGCATATATCAAAATATTTTTCATATTCGAAGATACTTCCGACATCATCTGCTTTGAAAGAAGTGCATATACTCCCTCCGACTTAAACTCATCTCTTATGGCTTTAAGAGTAGTAACCGGATCCGCATCCTTTTTAAGCTTTACCATTACGGAAGATATCAGATTTTCATTATCCGCTATTGGAAGTTCAAGTACTTTTTCATATTCTTTGGCAAGCTTTCTTGTCTGCTCCATGCTCATGAATACGCTCTCGTCAAAGCCCATTCCTGTCTTATCGAGTTTCGCCTTTATCTTAAAGCCTTGATTAAAGAACTTAACTTCCGATTCATGATTCCCCTGTATATTGTATCCGGCTATTACTTCATTATCGTCTAATTTGTTACCTATGCGTGAGGTAAGCCACGCTCCGACCGTAAAATCATTCTTTAAGTCCACACCTATTATCTGAATGGGAAATGAACAGCAACCTGAACTTAAAGTTGCCAGATACAGTTGCGGACTTACCTTTTCCACACCATCTATCTTACTTACCCTCTCAGCTACACTTTTATCAAAAAAGAAACTGTTAGGCTCCCCCCTAAGTATCGCACCGGTGATCTTACTGTCATAACCTTCCGGCACAACTATGATATCGGCTCCCATACGATTGGACAACGAACTTATACCGTTTTTAAGGCTTATAATTAAAAAGCTACTTAAAAATATCACAAAGCACAGAATCGTTGTTAATAAGATCATAGGGTAAGATCTGGAAGCTTTATTTTTAATATTTCTCTTTGCCAGTCCGAGAGTATCCAATCTGTCTGCTTTCATTACTTACTTGGCACTTTCCAGGGCTCTTCCTACAGCAACTTTGAAAGCCTCGTATGATTGTGTAGCACCACTTACAGCATCTACTTTTGATATATCCTTTGCAATTTCAAGTGCCGGACCGTATTGAGCTGTACCTGCTACAGAATCCTGAGCTTTTTTGTAAAGTCCCTCGTTATTGGTCTCCTTACCGTACTCTTCTCCCTTTTCCTTACCTTCCCCGTCAAGGTTTTCAGTTGTAACACTGCTTATTTCGGAGTCTTTGATCTCTATGGTAACTCTTATCATACCACCGTGTTCGTCCTTGTCACTCTCTCCGGTATAGGTTCCGTCTTTGTAGGATGTTGCGGCAGCGGCACCTGTATCCTCAGCCTCAGTAACAGCCCCGTCCGATGCCTGATCTGCCGGTTGAGAGTCACTTGAACATGCAGTCAATGCTAAACCTAAAACTATGCCAAAAGTCATAATATATCTTTTCATAACTACCTCCTTATTTTCAAGAACATTTCCTTGCTCTTTGTATAAATATTTTAAAATAAAAGAAAAACTTAAGCTGCCACAAAAAATCAAAGATCTTGCAACAGCTTAAGTTTATTCTATATTATTTCATGTTTATTTTCAAGTAAATACTTACAAGCTTTCCGGCTTAGTTTGAGCTTGCTGCGCTTTCAGCTGCCTCACCTGCAGACTTAGCTGCGCTCTCAGCCGCCTCAGCTGCCTTATCTGCATCCTTTGCTGCGCTTTCAGCCGCTTCTCCGGCTTCCTTAACAGCACTTTCAGCTGCTCCGCCTGCCTCTTTAACTGCTGAGCTCATCTCTTCCATAGCACTCTCTACTGCTGAGCTTGCTTCAGGACCTGCAGCAGCAGCTGCTGAGCTTACTTCGTCCATAGCGCTCTCTACTGCTGAGCTTGCCTGCTCTTCTTTACTCTGTCCACATGCTGTAATTGCAAGACCTGCTACAAGTACTGCCATTAATAAACTCTTCTTCATAATATAATTCCTCCCGTAATTAAGTAAACTACCATGGAATAACTATAATAACCGCCTACTGAAACAGTATTATAATTATCATAATATATACCTTAATTAAAATGTTCATGATAAATTTACATTTTGTTAACATCGTATACATATATACGACTTTGGGAATTATAGCATATTGATATTATATAGGCAATAACTTTTTGAAATTTTTAAATATTTTTATATGAACTTCTTCAAATTTTCATTTTTCGCATTTTCGTCTATAACAGGTCTTGTCCTCTTCTTCTTCTCTTCCCTGCTTATCCTTCCGTGCTCCAAAACTATCATTCTTTCAGCCTCGTCTCCGACTTCCGGGTCGTGAGTAACCACTATGATAGTACTGCCCGCATTATGAAGTTTTTCGAATATATCCATTACTATAAATTCATTCTTTTCATCCAGGTTTCCTGTCGGCTCATCCGCAAGAAGTATACTCGGATGATTTATAAGTGCTCTTGCTATACAGACTCTTTGCTGCTCACCGCCCGATAACTGATTGGGTAGATGCTTGCTCTGTCAGCAAGACCCACAGCTTCCAAAGCTGCCATAGCTTCTTCTTCGTCCGGCATGGAGTGATAGTATTGAGCCATCATGATATTCTCTACCGCTGTAAGGTAATTTACCAGGTGGAACTGCTGAAAGATAAGACCGATCTTATCCCTTCTTATCTCGGTAAGCTCCCTTGGCGAAAGCTTGGAAATATTGGTATTGTCAAGTATGACCTCACCTATGGACGCCTTATCCATACAACCTATAATATTCATCATAGTGGTTTTTCCGCTTCCCGAAGGTCCCATTATGGCAAGCCATTCACCTTTTTCGACGTTAAGATTTATATTATCCAGTGCCTTAAGTTCTCCGTATATCTTAGACACATCTTTTAATGTCAATATGTTCATAGATCAATCCTTTCTTATTCTCCTCTGAGAACTAATGCAGGCTCTATATCCACCGCCTTGCTTACGGGATACAGACACGCTAACACTGTTATTACTACCGAAACTATAATCGTTATAGGTACCAGGGGCCAAAGGAACGATACCTTTCTGGCAAATACGCTCATGCTAACTTCCAAAGCAAAAAGATATCCGAAAGCTGTTCCCAGTCCTCCTCCTACTATACCGAGTACCATACCCTCACCCAAAAAGTCCATTATAACTCCTTTATTTGATGCTCCCAGTGCCTTTTTAAGTCCTATTTCTTTTCTTCTTTCCGTAACTACAGCCATCATGGTAGTGGATACGCAGATCATCATGATAAATAATACTATGAATGTAACTATCCATACCAGGGATTGTAATTTGTTAAGTACAAGATCCTGAGACTGTGTAACTCTCCTTACGGGTCTTGGAGTAAGTGCGGAATCCTTTGCCGCTATATCGGCACTTATTTGTTCCAGTTCTTCTTTATTGGCTTCTATACTGCATTCCACCACATCGAAGTCCGTTCTTCCTATGATCTCGGACAGGTCATCAAGGCTCATGAATATAAGCTCTTCTTCCTTACCTCCGGTAGTAACTATACCGGATACTTCAAAGTCCGTGGTAGCATCATCTCCCGTACTCTTTGGAGTTACAAGACTCACCTTGCTTCCCTCAGACAGATCCAGTGCCTTGGCGATCTCATTTCCTATAAGCACCTGTCTGGGTTTTGAGGGCCACTCACCGTTGATAAGCCAGTACGGGCTGCTTGCTTTAGCTCCCTCAAGGTCGGTTCCCGCTATTATATAAGGTTGCTCGTTTATTTTCGTATTCTGATATATATAGGGTGCTATACCGACCTTCTTATCTTTAGGTATAACTTCTTCTATTTCCTTAAGCTGTTCATCGCTTATCTTCTCATCAGTACCTGTAGGTATGACCAAAAGGTTGGCTCCGTAAGAACGAAATGCCTTACCCATTTGCTTGGGTATATCATAATATATCGTTACCAGACCCGAAAGAATGGTAGCTCCCATGGCTATTGCAAGTAAAGCCGTAAGCATACGTGATTTTCTTCTGGATAATGATGACATTACCATCTTTAAGTACATATTTCTCTTTTTTAACATGTCCTCTTCCTACCTTCCATGCAATACTTCTGTCGGGTTAAGGTTAAGCAGATACCTTATAGCCGGTATACTTCCGAGCAAGGTCACAAGAAGTATCAATACCATAACTATCGGAATAACCATAGGTGCCGGGGTTATAGCAGAACCGAACACTTTGTATCCTATGATCTGTGTAAGTCCGAGTCCTATAAAGTATCCCGCTATCGCTCCTATGATACCTGTTATAATGATCTCGGTAAGCATGATGCCTATGATTCTTAAATTACTTGCTCCTACCGCCTTTGCAAACCGATCTCTGTACGTCTGTCCATGACGGAAGCCGTTACCAGATTGGAGATACCCAGTGCCGAACCTATAAGACTTAGCAGGGTAATAAGTATCATCAGCAGTGTGGTCTTGTTAAGTATATCACCTTCGGACTCCGCAACCTGTCTTATCGGCTTAGCTACAGAATCGGTAATAACTTCCTGTATCTGGTAGCAGATCGCACTTACATAAGCTGTACAATACCATACTTCCCATTCTTTTACAGTAAGTGAAAGCGGATTTCTTGCCGCCTTTCTTGCCAGATCGTTATCCGGTGTAGTCAAGGCACTTACTTCGATACTGTTTACCACATTGGTTTTATCCGCAAAATCCTGGGCAAGCTTTAATGTTGTATATATATATGAATCTTCATCACTTCCGGACTCATATATACCCTTGACCTTAAGTGTCTTTGTAAGATGATCTGAACTTAAAGTAAGCTCATCTCCCACTTTATATCCGTTTCTTGCCGCATAAAGAGATCCCAACATAACGCCCTCTTCATCGTCTTTAAGCCATTCTCCATCTATGGTCCACCAGTTCTTTAAGTTGATCATACCGGTATCCAGAGTTTCGCCCGTATCCAGATCCATATGGTGGGCAAACCATGTTCCTACCAGCTTGACCTTTTCACTGTCACCGTTTACATTTACCTTGGTATTAAAATACGGTGTATAATCCACTACATTGAATGCCCAGAATATTGTCTTTATATTGCCGAGTTCATCTTCTTTAAGGTATTTGTTAGTATCGCTGTCATCATTGGACATTCCGTATATATCATCAAGTAAAGAAGCCTCTTTAGCAACCACATTAATATTGGCACCGTAAGCTTTTAATTCCTGATTGACCTTGTCTCCTACCCCCAGCATAGTATTAAGCATGGAAGTGGACAGACTTGCACCCAGTGCTATGGTAAAAGCTATCATAAGCATCTTACCCTTTTGCCTGAACAAGGCACCTCTAATCATTCTAAAAAACATTTTTTCTCCTCCAATTACTTAAATACGTAGGACAGACCTTCTAAAACTTCAATATCTATTTTTATCTTCTGATCATGTACTTTATATTCAAAAGGTATGGGGTTACAGCCACCCTTAAAACCTATGGTTCCCTTATTCATCACTACGTCACAAAGCTTACATACAACTTCGTTATTCCTTTCGAAATATCCGCTCGGACCGCATATCTCACAGGCATCAAGTCCCACTCCGTAAGAACCCTGAGATTTTTGTACGACAATAAATCTCACCTTTTTTCCGTCTTTAGCTTCATATACATATCTGTGCAAATGCCCGTCTGACACGCTTTCAAGTTCTATTTCTACATGCCCGTTTTCAAGCTTGTAATCTTCCGGTGCAGACAGCGGTATCTCTCTGTTCGCATAAGTCTTGATAGCCGATAGAGAAAGAATGTTAACAATCATTACAAACACAAAGAACTGTGCAAGATGTCTTTTCCTTCTCATATTGTAAACTATCTTTCTAAACTCGGCATTGTTCCTGTACTTCTCTGTTATCTTAATATTTTGCATCCATAGTATTACGGGAACTGTGATCAGTACCGACATAAGCGCAAAGTCAAATATTCTCGCATTATTGGTAATGTATGCCGTAACTGTGAATACAATCGGATTTAGGAATTATCTTTAAAGAATACAGTCTGCTGACTATAACATTGAGCTGAGTAACACCTCTTACAAGCATACAGAATATAAGTATTCCCTTTAATCTGCCTGCGTCCAGTTTCATACACGTCCTGTATATAACAAACAGTGATAAAAGAAGCATTATTATCGCAAGTACAAAACCTATAACTCTAAAAAGTACTATGGTACTTACCGCACTCTCTCCATAATATACAAATGAATCGATCTGTAAAAAGAAAGAAGGCATATAACAAAAAAATGAAGAGATAATATTGACTGATACAAAAGCTCCCAATAGATTCTCAAAGAAAGTTTCATTTTTTGATTTGATCTTTTTTTCAAATATTAATATAAGCAATATCAATACAGCCGATATAATAACCGGTATCATACTGTAAAATCCAAGATTAGCCCTATTCACAAAATTAGGGAGACGTCTTATATAGGCTGAAATAAGTGCACTTATTATACCTGCGACAACCGAAAAGCTTAGCACATACGCTTTCTTTTTCGTATCCACAGTTCTGTAATATGCTGCCAATATAGCTAAAATCAGAGGAAAGGCTATGATCTCCTCCATTGTTTTTACAAATATCTTTAAAATACTGCTACCTCCTGTCTAAAACCCTTACACATTACAAGCCAAAGGGCTGTCGCAAAATTCATTTTGCCACAGCCTCTTTGTTTATCAGTTGTTTTATGTATTATTTATATCAATATTACCACTGTGGTCCGTTCCACTCAAAGTCATCCCACTCAACTACTAAAGGCTCTGTCCAGAATCTTCCGGTAACACCTGTCTCCGGATCTGTATGTAAGAGATATTCATTACCCGGTGCTGAGATCTCAAACTTAACATTATACTTTCCTACACCGTCTTCAAACTTGATATTAGCTCCGTAGTGAGACCGTCTGAAGCGTTCATAGGCATGAAAGCTATTTCCTGAACCTTGTCAGATCCTTCTTTTTGTATGAATGCCTTTACCTTTAACCATGGCACGAAGTCACCCTTACCATAACCGAGAGTTGCACCCTCAGCTGAAGCTGTTATGTCAGCCTCTATATGTGCATCTGCATCAGCCTTTGCGATACTGTTACCTGCCGGTTCCATATCTACAGGCTGGAAGTATACACCTGATACAACCAGCGGTCCTATTTCCTGCTCGTCTCCTATAGGAAACTCTTCAAAACCGCTGCCTACATCTGCTGCCTCTGTTGTCTCTTCAGCTACTGTTGTCTCTTCTGCTGCTGTAGTCTCTGTTTTACTTGAGGTACAAGCCGAAAGTGATAACGCTGCTACTGCCGCCAACACTGACATCTTAACTATTAGATTCTTCTTAAACATAAAACCTCCCCTTGCCTGCTCTATTTTTTATTTTTGTTGTCGAGCTCGGCTTTTATTTTCTTGCTGTTTTGCATATGCATCACAACAGATATTACTGTTATTATTAAAAGAATAACCTGTGCCAAAAGATTTTCCACACGGTCGTATATACCGAGGAAATCTATATTGAAACCGTTCATTGCCGGTATGATAGTTCTTCCTATCACATCAGCCTCTTGTAATTCGAATACTCCTTTACCTACAAATGACATACAAAGTATGAACATCAGTATACTTGTAGCCATAAAGAACGGTTTCAGAGGTAAGCGTATACTCAGCTTAGTTATAAGTATATATACAAATACCAATACAACTACCGCCACACCAAGTCCAAGCCACATATGGTACGGACTGTTGGCAATATTTGAACGCATACCCTGGAAGAAAAGTATAAGCTCCGCACCCTCTCTCGATACTGCAAGGAAAGAAGTGAAAACAAGTGTATATACATTACCCTTGGTTATTGAGCTGTCTACCTGATCCTTAATATATTTATTCCAAACTTCGGTCTCGGACTTAGATAGCATCCAGTTACTTACATAGAAGAGAACCGCTGTGGCTATAAACATAGTCACGCCCTCGAATATCTCCTGTGACGCACCCGACTGTGCTTCTCCTATACTTGCCGCTATCATATTGAAGCCTACCGCAAGTACCATAGAGAATACTATACCTGCAACAGCACCTATATATACGGCTTTCAAATGCTTCTTATTATCGGTCTTTACCAGGTAAGCTATTATGGCGGCTATTACCAGGATAGCTTCAAGACCCTCTCTTAGAGTAAGCCCGAAAGCAGCCATAAATGTTATAAAATCCTGACCCTGTTTATTGGTATTACTCTGAGCCGCTTTATCTGTATCAGCCCCGGCACTGTCCTTGGCTGTGCCTTCTTCGGAACCTACACCGTCCAGTGTATCTGCATCTTCGTGCAACATCTGTATGAGTGTCTTTACTTCCGCATCAACTTCTTCCGGTGATTTTGAATCGCTTATAGCTTTTTTAGCCAGATAGAACTGATGTTCAACATCCGAACCTCTGCTTCCCGATATTGAAGCCATAACGGTCTTTTCAAAACCGAGCTTTTCATAAAATTTATAATAAGCAATATTTATTGAATCCTTTGCTTCTTTTGCCTTTTCGCTTCCGCCTTCTCTGTAAATATTCGCACCGTTTAATATATGCTCTTCCATGGCAGATGCAACTTCATTCCAGTTTTTATAACTTGTCTCTTCCGCATAAGTATTAAATGTATTAAATATTAAACACAAAACCGTAAATACTGCCAATACATATTTGATACTCTTTTGTCTTAAAGATCTCATAATAATCCCCCCCGCTATTCTGTCAGCTTTCCTGCTTCCATATGTATCACTCTATCCTTATCTCTTATTATATCATCATCATGAGTAACCATGATCAAAGTCGTACCGGACTCATGAATATCGTATAAGATCTTCATAATATCTTTTGTCGTAGCACTGTCCAGATCGGAAGTCAGTTCATCCGTTATTATAAGCTCCGGCTCATTCATAAGAGCCCTTGCAAGAAGCACCCTCTTAAGTTCTCCTCCCGAAAGAGATCTCGGGAATTCATCTTTAAGCTCAAGTATATGCATCTTATCAAGAAGCATCAAGGCTCTTTCCCTGGCGGAATCTTGCTTTTTATATATATGAAACGGCAGTTCCACATTTTCAGCTATGGTAAGATTCGGTAAAGTCCCGAGACTTTGAGGAACATAACCTATGGAGACATTCCTGTATTCACTTATCTTTTCATCACTGTAAGTGCTTATATCAACGCCGTTAAAATTCACACTTCCGCTATCCTGTCTTAGTAAGCCGGCTATTAAGTTAAGAAGTGTACTTTTACCGCTTCCGGACTTTCCTTTTATATAGACAAGTTCCGACTTATCCACGGAAAAACTCACATCCTCAAGAGCATAAAAGCCTCTGTCTCCACGTATGAACTTCTTGGATATATTTTTAACTTCTAAAATAGACATAAAAACTGCTTTCTTGAATTATTTTTTCTTGTTAAGAAATAGGTAAATAATGTTGGCAACTATGAAAATACCTCCAACAAGAAGTATTGCCGGTTTTGATACTACATTACACTGCATCATGGGCTTTGGGCAGGTTCCTATTATTTTAAGGGGAACCAACACGGTAAATACTCCCACAGCTATATTCGCAATGGAAAGTCCCAGTCCGACACCTTCTTTCTTTAATGTAAATGCATTCAAAGCATCACTACCGCAATAATTACTATTAATATGCCCAATGCCCTTACTACCTCTCCCGTCCAGTGACATTTCATAAAGCCTCCGTCAGCCATAGGCGCACAGACCGGAGCTATACTGCCGGGAATAAAATACAATACCGCACCCAATATTAAGAATATAGGTGCAAAGATCTTGTCTTTACTACTTGGCATAATACATACCTCACTATTGATAATATTATAGTTAGTAATTCCTAACGTTTCAAGATTTTATCACATTTGTAAGTTTTACGTCAAGTATTAGTAAGCTTTTAAATTATTAAATTAATAATATTATCTATTTGTGTTCAAATAAAAACATTTTATTAAATATCTTTCATGTAATCGGATATATAACTTTTCTCCTTACTTGATATAATACTCAACTTTTCACTTATCTCTTTTTCCGCATTTTTTACTTCAAGCTCAAACTCTCTTGAAGAAATTAAAATACAACCCTTGCTTTGAATTATGATCTGCTCCGTCGCATCCGAAGTTACCACTATGACTCTGTATTTCTTAGCCATATCACTTACTGTTTTTTCTATATACTGATCCGCAGTCTCAGCCTGTTTTGTATACACTATACTTATCCCCTGATATTTGATGACCTCTCTTTTATGATTTTCGACCTTATAGGCATCAAATACGACTATTATCTGCATATCCACACTTGATCTGTAGTGAGATATTATTTCCACAAGTCTGTCTCTTGCCGCCTGTATATCCGTTTCTGCGATATCCGAAAGCTCCTTCCATGAAAAGATAACATTGTAGGCATCTATTAATATATATGTCTCTTCTTTTTCCTTAGGCTTATAGACATATTCCTTTTCTTTTCTTCCCACGTCCTTGGGCTTATTAATATTATTACTTTCTACTGGACTTTTTATTTTACCGTATGTCCTTTCAAAGATCTCGATAAGTTCTTCGTTACTTGCTCTGTGCTCGTCAAATGTACTTCTGTGAACCAAAGTCCCGATGTCGTCATCACCTTTATCTTGAGCATATACACTTGCTACATGCATGTGATCTTCGACCATATCCCAGGGGACATAAAATCCGCTCCCATGACTGCAGAATATAGATCCGCAAGGATTTTCCTCATCAAGTTCGGGATCGTATCCGTACTCTTCTATGACCTCTTCTTCGTTATGACAGCGATCGTAGTTTCTGTATGAGAGACTTATACTTCCCTCACCTGCGGTAAATGCTCTAAGCTCCATTTGATAATTATTTATTAATACGACCGGGGCAAAGCCGCTTATACTTGCCGTATCATCCTCTATCTCGGGAGCTGAGAATTTGCATATAGATTACTTAAGTCTGTAAGAACTCTGCCTACATTATCCTTAGGGCAGTTTATTACAAAGTTGTAGTAAGGCTCCAAAATTACAGACTCAGCCTTCATAAGCCCCTGTCTTATCGCTCTGTACGTAGCCTCTCTGAAGTCTCCCCCGTCCGTATGTCTGTTATCAGCCTTTCCGGCTGCCAGAACTATCTCTACATCGGTCAATTTAGCTCCTATAAGCACTCCTTTATGTTCTTTTTCCATAATGTGAGCACATACGGCACTTTGATAATTTTGCGCAAGCATATCATCGGCTATATCCACAGAAGCACTTATGCCCTCGCCTCTTTTTCCCGGTCTTATAAGCAAATGAACCTCCGCATAATGCTTTAACGGCTCAAAATGTCCTATACCCTCAACTTCATCAAGAACGGTCTCCTTGTATACAACACTGCCTTTTGTAAATTCAACTTCTATCCCGAGCTTGTTATATATCCTGCTCTTAAGTATTTCTATCTGCACCTGTCCGAAAAGCTTAAGTTCTATATCTCCGTCACTTTTTTTACTGAATTCAAGACTCGGTTCTTCCTCATACATATATTCCAGCTCTTTATAAACCTTGCTGATGTCGGCATCTTCGGGTACAAGCATCTTATAGTTAAGTACCGGCTCTATGATGGGGCTTGTATTCTCCCCCCGGCAGACCCACTACCATTCCGGCAAATGAAGATCTGAGTCCGGTAAGTGCCACCACATCTGCGGCTACAGCCTCTTCAAGCGATATATATTTATCCCCGTGGTACTGCCTGATCTGATTGATCTTTTCATCATTAAGAGAAGTCCTGGGTCTTAGACTGCCTCCGAATATTTTCACATGACTTAACCTGGTCCCGGCTTCATCGTAGCTTATTTTATATACCTTAAGTGCCAGGTCTTCACCGTAAGTTCCTTCTTTTGTAAGATCATCCATAGCGTGTATGATATTATCAACTCCGTCTCCATGCAGTGCCGATCCGAAAAACATTGGATATATACGCCGTTCATATATACTTTCTATTACATCCGCACTGTCAAGATCTTTTGCTTCATACTTTTCCAATAGATATTCATCACTGTAAGCAAGTTCTTCAATCAGCTCATCTGTGAGTTTTGATATATCGAAGCCATCTTCATCAAAAGCTTTTGAATATATATCAAAGCCCACTATATCTCTTGATAATTTGCTGTGAATTTCTTTTACCGTCTTGTCTCTATCGACAAGTTCATTATCCATCTTATTTACAAATATAAATGCAGGTATTTGATATTCTCTTAACAATCTCCACAGGGTCTTCGTATGGCTTTGCACTCCGTCCAAAGCATTGATCACAAGTATCGCATAATCAAGTACACCCAAAGTCCTTTCCATATCCGCAGAAAAATCCACATGACCGGGTGTGTCTATCAGTGTTACCCTGCTATGCCTTAAGTTAAGTATTGCCTGTTTTGAGAATATCGTTATACCTCTCAGTCGCTCAAGATCGTCATTGTCAAAAAAACTGTCCTTAGAATCGACTCTTCCGGCTTTTTTTATGCTTCCGCTTTTATAGAGCAAACTTTCGGACAAGGTCGTCTTACCGGCATCTACGTGTGCCAAAATACCAATACTCAATCTTTTCATATATCTTTCTTTCCGGTTTTTTAATACCTGAAGTTATCTTTTTATTTCAAGTTTCACTCTAACACAACAGACAAAAAAATAAAGCACAATTATAATAGTTACGCTTTTCTTACTAATTCTTACTATACGCTTATCCTGCTTTTTTTACAAAAAATATATGCTATAATAATTTCATAATCAGTAGTTTGGAAAGTTAGAGGTGATTTTATGAAAACCAATAAATTTTTACTTACTTCAATCTTTGTTTTCGCTCTCTTACTGTTTCCCTGTTTTTCTTCTAAGGCGGCACTGCCTGTCGTAAACGGCAACACCTACACCTGGGTCTTGGATAATTCCGGATGGCGTATGAAGGATGACAACGGAAATCCTGTAAGCTCATGGGTAAGTTATAAGAATGACACATATTATTTGAATGAAAGCGGTTTTATAAAAACCGGTTGGGTAATATACGAAAAAGGCTGGTACTTCCTTGATGACAGCGGTAAACTCGTAAAAGACAAGTGGGTTTACGGAACATATTATGTAGACTCCGAAGGTAAGATGACTAAAAAGAAATAGTTTTTATTAAAGATCGGTTTTTATTATTCTCACGATCAAAAAAGTTGAAACTTGATTTAAATCGGGTTTCAACTTTTTATTTTTTAACTTATTCAATTTTATTTATTATCTTATCCAAGCCCCGTCGGCACCGAGCCTAAATGTACTTATAGTGGTATTTGCAGCCATATTACCCTGACCCGGATAAAAATAATACCATTTATTTTCGATTTTGGTCCAGCCCTGTGCCATTACCGCATCCGAACCTATGTAATAAGTCTTGCCGTCTGCCGCCTTCAGCCAGGAATTTCTTACCATAGCTCCTTCATCACCGGTTCCGGCATTTGTATTCAAATAATACCATTTATTGCCTTCCTTATGCCAACCGAGCTTCATATCTCCGTCATTATTAAAGAAATACAATTTATTGTTTTTATTTTGCCACCCGGTAAGCATTCTACCGTTTGAATCAAAAAGATACCATTTACCGGATATTTTTTCCCATCCGTTCTTTTTTAATTCTCCGTTGGGAAATCTGTAATACCATGTGCCGTTTTCCTTATACCATCCTACCGTTTGAGCACTTTTTGCATTAGGACCGGCATTCACCTCATCGGGACCGGGTCCGCTGTATACCTGATCTTCATTGATATAAAGATCTCCGGACTCTACCCAATCCGATGCGGATCCGTAGTTATTCCCGGATTCCGATACGGTTCTTACTCTAAAGCTGTAGGTTCCTTCCCTTATCATGTAAGGATAGAAATTATAATTGTACCCTTTGTATTTTTCTATTCTCTTGATCTGGCTATTTCCACGGTACAAAGCTATATCGACATAGGATGAGGAATCGGCGTTCTCCCACACTGTCCATCCTATGTTGTTGTCATCCCAATCCAGACCGTAGGGTTCTTCATACTGCCCCTTGGCAGCCTTTAGTCTTAAGGTAAGGATCAGGTCCTCACCCTTTTTGGTACTGCTTACATAAGTAGCTCCGCTTACATAAACCGAGCTTGAACCGTAAGAAGACTTAAACCTGTAGTCCGAATCCGCAACACTTTCCGGACTGACCGTAAGCCTTATCCTAAGTTCCTCACCAACGGTTATTTTATGATTCCCCGAACCTGCAAATTCACATTCGCTTATACGATACTTCTTCTCGGCTTCAGACACATATACTTCCACATCTCCGCCCGAATTTTCTCCTATCGTAATAGTATTGTCTCCTATATATTCTCCGCTTTCGACCCTTACGTTCCTAACTTTAATATTTAAGTTTTGTATATTTTTGATCTCCGCTCTGCTGCTTATCACAGATACGAATGTTATAAACAAAGTACAGCACACAAGAGTAAATATATTTTTATATACTTTCATAACAGCCTCCTTTCTTATCCGGATATTTATATGAAATATATAAATTTTATTTTTTTATTAAATATAAATTTATTTTTTTAGTATATCCTATGAATATATAGTAGTAAACTTAAGAAAACCTTAACTATTATTTACAGCAATAAAACATGACTGCATTAAAACTCTCTTTTCAAAAGAAGGTAAGCATACAACTTTTATATAAAAAAGTATAAGTAAGCAAATCTGTGTACATAAAAAAGGCTGCCGCATACCACGACAGCCCGGATTCATTAATTATTATAGTCGAAACTTTATTAATTATGCTCACTTGAGTTCTGTATGTTTAAATCATCCCGTCCTACATACTCTAAACTATTGTCAGAAAAGTTTTATTCGATCCTTATGAATTTTTTATCTTCTACAGCCTCTTCTTTTTCCTTGGGAACACTGAGTTTCAATATTCCGTTCTCATATGCCGCCTTTACATCCTCTTCTTTGACCGCAGGACCTACATAAAAGCTTCTGACACATGAACCGACTTTACGTTCACGTCTTATATAGTTCCCATCGTTATCTTTCTTATCATTATTTTCCTCGTGTTTTGCGGATATAGTAAGGTAACCGTTCCTTAACTGCGCTGAAATATCCTCTTTGTTAAATCCCGGTAATTCTACGCTTAATTCATAATTTCCTTCAACTTCTTTTATATCGGTCTTCATGCTCGGTGCAGCTTTTAACGCAGGAAAATCCGAAGTCCAAAAATCATTATTAAAAAAATCATCAAATAATCTGTTTGTTTTTCTTGGTAATAACATGATATATTCTCCTTTTCGATATAATTATCTATGTAAAATAACATCTAATATTTAAGTATTATTTGTTATACATAATATATAACATATATTGTTAGCACTGTCAAGCATTGAGTGCTAATTTATGTGTGAATGTTTTGTGAAAATAAAAAGGCTTAAGCTCTTTCTTGCATATCACAAGTTTTAAGCTTAAGCCCTCTGACTTTTATTTATTTGAAGTTATATCTTATTTTTTATCGTCCTCTTTCTCTTCTTTATCGGACTTTTCTTCTTTTAATTCTTCTGAGTGATCGCTTTCTTTAGCTTCATCATCATCAAGATCCAATAACTCGATATCTTCAAACTCTATATCCGAATCTGCTTTTTCGTCAAGTTCCATATCTATATCATCAAGATCGAGGCTGCTGTTTGACATCTTCTTTTCTATATCACCCAACTCGTCATTTTTATTTACATAAGTCTTTCTGCCCTTAAGTAAAAGTCTTGAGATTATGTAAATAAGCATTGCTATGATAACTATTATCAAGGCGATTATGATATAGGTTTTTATCTTGTCCGCTTTCTTTAATTTACTAAGTTCTGCCGAACTTTGATCGGACACGGCACTACTTTGACTGCCGGTTGGGTTTGCAAAATATCTTTGTATGGTCTTTTCTTTAACATCGTATCTGTAGAAATTCTTCTCACCCTCGGAATTCATTGCATATATCAGGCAATATTCCTTCTCACCTTCTCCGCTCAATACCCAGCCTTTGACTGTCTTGGAGTTATTGATGGTTATGGTATTCTCCACAAAGCCTTCGGGAACGCTTACACCGTCCGGAAGAGGTAATACGGTAATACTCTTGCTTGACATATTGATCTTTACATAAAGTGAAAATTCTTTCTTCGCTTCATCATATATGTAGAAACTTCCGGATCCGTCCGGAGCTATCAAATATAAAAGCATCACATCGCCGACCGTTGATCTGGCAGCACTTATCTCCTGTCCGTTATATGTATACTTGACCTGTTCAAATCCCTCGGGTAAAACACTCGGGTCGAATATAGTAGCTATACTGTAGTTATTGCCGTCTATGCTGACTGACAGTGCAGCCTCCGGATCTACATTTGCCGCATCATCGGTTATCTCGCCTTCGAGCTTTTCAACAACGATATTATATACTTTTTCTGTGGTACCGTCCGCTGCGGTGACCTTACATTCTATCTTATTCTCACCAACGACAAGTTCTGAATTACCGCTTATGACTATCTTGGCATCCTTGTCATTACTTACCGCATTAACGGCTATTCTATCTACGGAACCTCCGACTCTGGTCTTGTAATCCGTGATATCACTTGAGAAAGCCGGATCCAAAGTTCCCGGACTTATCTCCAGGTTGCTTAAAGAAGCATCGTTGCCTGATCCCGCTTCCCCGGTTATGGTTATCTTGGATGAACCGAGCTTATCGGCATCAATTGAAGCCATATTTCCGTCTGCGTCATATACTTCCCAGGTATTAACGGAAATAGCTGTATTTCCGGCACTCAAAGCCTTGAATTTAAGCCGGTATAACCATTCGGTATCACTGCCTCCGCTATTGCCCTTTATCTGTACGGTTCCCGCACCGCCCTCAGCATCTTCACCGCTTAGAAATTCAAGATAAGCAGGATCGTATGACAAAGTGATATTGGTGCTTCCTATCTTTGCCGAGTCAAGCGAATTTATCTTCATATTTACGGTAAATTCACCGTTGACCGCAACACTCGGATCTGAAAATGATATTCTGCCGCTCAGTGCATACGCATCATTGGCAGTAAATACTATCAATATATATACTAAACACATGGTTACCAGAGTTTTGATAAAAGCTCCGGATTTTTTATTAAAATACATCATCCTGTCTCCTTAATTAGAGTAATCGCTGAGTTTACAAGACTATGACGATCCTATTGAAACACTGCTGTCGGTATTGGAATTTTTTTGAGATCCGCCTCCGTTTTTCTTTACTACATTAATAACATACTTTCTTACACTACCGTTTTCAGCCCTTACAGATACAGTTACCTGTGTATTGGTCCGGGTCAGGTCAATATTACCCGTACCGCTCACACTTGCCTTGGAATCCATACCGGAAGCACTGACATTAATACCGGATACAGACTGATCAACTATGAGATCGTAGGTGTTGGTATCCGCATTGAAACTCGGACTTATGGTCTGACCTTCTACGGAAAGTGAAGCAAGTTTATTGTTCGGACTTCCGTCACCTTCGGGCTTTTTGGCTAGATCGCCCGGCATCTCTTTATATACGGGTATCGAGAATTCCAACTTTGTATTCTTCATCTCAGCCGTATAGGCTCTTGACAGCTTAACACCCTCACTTGCCGCCGCTTCAACATAGGTCATATACTGGTGCTTGTAAGGATCCGAACCCTGTACATTGAACTTTTTTAAATAAAATGTATTCTGTCCGGCATGTACGTATTTTTCTCCGTAATACATTGCCCCGCCTATGATAGCCTTTTCCCTGCTGTTCCAGGGTCTAAGGTAAGATCCTGACTGAGATGCCCACCACAGACCTCTTTGTGTAGCTGTCTGATTACCGGAATGATAAGCCTGTATATTAAAGAAATTATAATATCCTTCATAAGGTGAGGTCGTACCGCTTATAAGTCCGCTCGTTCCCTTGACTCCCTGCTCCTGTATAAGCATGGAAGCAAGCACATAAGGATTTACATTAGACTGTATAGCTGCCGACATTATCATATCCACATAGGTCTTTCCTTCAGCCTGGGTGCTTCCCCCCGTCGTTATTATTTTGCGGTGCCGGCTGTGTATCCTCGATAGCCGCAGGTGTAGGCTCCATAGCCACACCGCCCGGAGATTCGAACTTTATATTGGCATCTTTTATATAATTAGGTGCCACTCCAAGATATACACCGGGAGCACTTGTGGAAGTACCCGAGTCCGAACCTTTTGAATTGCCCGAACCTGACCCCTCAACAGGTATAGTACTTATATTGCCGGTGGACTTGCTTTCCATAAATGTGGATTTTACCAAAGTCTCAACTCCGCTTGCCACCTGGGTATTTGAATCATAATTTTGCTTTAAGAACTGAAATACATTGGATGAATCCAAAAAATTTCTCGGATCCATATAATATCTTACTATGCCCTCCGAAGCCGCCATCCACTTAGTGCCGTCAAATGTTGCCCAGCTTGAGTTCGCCCAATCGTAAGCCCCGACTCGATCGACTTCCAGGAGGATATACTTTCTCTGGTAACCAGGTTTCTTCCTACCACGCTTTCATTTCTTATAGCTTCTTCCCATGTCATATCGGTATGCATAGCCTTGAATACCCACTTCGGATATTCGCTGTGTATCTGTCTGAGCTTAGATTTATATGATTCGGGAAATCCCTGCTTAGTCATCTCTTTCTCAAACTCGCTGTCCGTAGCCGCATTGATCTCTATCCGCTTATAATCTGAAATTTGCGCTAAAGATGTCACGGCAAGGCTAAGCAAAATACCGTATGCCATTATTCTTTTTAATGACCTTAACTTCATATACTCTCCTATATTTTGTTACAAATATCATATGTCTGCTTTGATATCATTCGTTAATACCTTCTTTTACGTTTAGCTTTCATTTTATCATTATAAAGATAATTGTTCAAGGTATAAGCTTTTTTAATAGTTACGAATATATTACGTTTTTACTACCCAGTCAGTATAACTATTTCACTTTGTATACGAATATTTCCCGGCTTATCCGATTTTTAGTTTGATTTTTAACCGGATTTGCGAGGTCATTTACTTTTAAAGTTTTATTTTTTCACCCTGCTTGCCATGTCCAATGAAAGTTCCATACATCCTTTCATTGTCTTATCAAGCATATTAAGCATTTCTTTGGGACTTATTTTCATTCCGTTTACAAGCCAATCCAAAAGAAGGGCTATATAAGCTCTTGAATAAAAGTCAACTATAAAATCATAATATACATCTTCTATGGTTTTATCCGAAAGCAAGTGAGTGAATTTTTCCACTATCTGTCTTATATTTTTTAATACGGATCTATGCATGATATCTCTTCCCATACTGTTATATGCACTGATAAAGAGTATGCTGTTTCGTCTGAGATAGTCCATAAATATGCTCAGGGCTTCATCGAAGTTGTCGATGTTTCGCAGTTCTTTAAGAGGTATTATTGCTTCAAATTCAAAGATCCATTCGAGCAGCTCGTATATATCACTGAAGTGGTAGTAGAAGGTGGAGCGTGTTATATTGCAATCTTTTATCAGGTAGCTTACTTTTATTTTATCGAAGGGCATTTGCTCCACTCTTTTTTTGAGAGCATTGGAAAGGGCTTTTTTTGTATTAAATGAGATTTCTTCATTGGTCATGGCAGACTCCTTTTATCAGGTCCTTCTTTCACATATTTTATAGTGATTCAGGGTGGCTTTTCAAGCAATATTACAATTATATATACCTCATTGCAAGTTGATTTTGGGATTTGTTGATAAAACAATAGGCAAACTACACAAATGAGGATCCTTTGAATGTAGTCTGTCAAGGAGAAGGGACACAAACGAGTTGTGCAGTCAGTAAAAATTTTTACATCATTTAAAAAGGCTTGCGAGTACGACTAAATAAGCGGTATTTCAGTGTGGTAGATGGGACATGTCGGGTTAGCGGCAAAAAGCACAGAGCCGTTTGGAAAAGGGCGTAGAAAAGGCTGTCAACACAAGGAACCTCTATCCGGATCAATGTCTTGATAAAGGTTCTTGTGTAACAGCCTTTTGATTTATTCTATGCCTGTTCTATAAGATCGAGCAATTGTCTTACGTCTTTTTTACCGAACTGAGGTTTCGCATCGTTTATCAACATGCAAGGAACGCTCATTATTTGATACTTTTCTTTTATTTCACCGAAGTGGTTTATATCATAGATCTCGGTATTGACCTTAGGTGAAGCTGCCGCTATCCTGTAAGCCGCCGCAACAAGATCCGGACATACTGTACATGTCAATGATACTACTATATTTATATTTACTTCTTTATCTATACTCTCTATCCTCTTACTTACATCTTCCTCTAAAGCCTGTCCCGGACCTGCCGCATTATAAAGTCCGAGTACAAAGGAAGTAAATTCGTGACCGCCCGGTACTCCGTGGAATGAAAGTCCCGCATAAGTTCCGTCTTCACGGAACACTCTTACGCAAGGTCTGTAATTGACAGTTTCATCATCCACAGTCTCAACCGATAATTTTTCTGTAAGCCCCGCCAATGACTCCATATAGTGCTTAAGCTCGCCCGATACTTCTCTGTCGTCAAGATAAAGTTTAAGCTTAAGTTTACTTTCCATTCTTGAAAAGATCATTTCAAGTTGTGAAAGCATATCCTCTGTAAACAGTCCGTCTTCAGACTCCGCTGATTTTGGAGTGCTCTTATTTTCATTAGTCTGTACAGCCTTTACAAGCTCTTTTCTTTCAGGTATTATACCGGTCTTTTTATGCATTGTTGAGACATATTTTTCGAGCTCGGTTGCTGCCAACGCTCCGTCACCTACAGCGGTAACCACCTGTCTTAACGGCTTTATACATACATCTCCTGCCGCATATACTCCGTCGACATTTGTTTTTTGTCCCCTGTCGGTTATCACATAACCTGCTTCATCCAGATCCACAAGCCCCTTAAATATACCGGTTGCCGGTGCATATCCTGCAAACACAAATACTCCGAAGCCTTCATCATTATAATTGACAGTGGTTTCCTCTCCGGTTTTATTATTCTTATAGGTAATGCTTTTGAGTACGCTATCACCCTCTACCCTTACTACCTCGGTATTTGTAAGTATTTCGATCTTGTCGTGAGCTTTGACTTGATCCGCAACACTTTTTGCACACCTAAAATCATCTTTACGAATCAGAACAGTGACCTTCTTGCATATTTGGTAAGGAACATACTTTCTTCAGCCGCAGCAAATCCCCCACCTACAACATAGACCTGCTTATCGGTAAAGAACTCTCCGTCACAAGTAGCACAATACGCAACTCCATGACCTCTGAATTCTTCCTCACCCTCGAATCCTATCATCTTCGGTCTTGCACCTGTAGCTATTACTATTCCGAAACATTCAACAGTTCCTCTTGCGGTGTGTACTTTCTTTATATCACCCTTAAGCTCGATAGAATTCACTTCGGAAAGCATAAATTCGGCACCGAAATTCTGAGCCTGTTTTCTCATATCTTCGCTTAACTCTTCACCGCTCGTATGTATAACACCCGGATAATTCACTACCTCTGAAGTAAGAGTTATCTGACCTCCGAACTTTTCTTTTTCCACTACCAGGACTTTATAGCATGCTCTTGCCAAATATATAGCTGAAGTAAGTCCCGCAGGACCGCCACCTATAATTACGACATCATATATATTATTTTTATTTTCCGACATAAAGTAACCTCCTGTTGAACTCTTTATAAGTTTACCCGATATTTGTAGTTTAATAAGCTGTCTGTTATGCAGTATCCTGTTCATTATACATCATTTCTCTATTCAATACAATGAACCCGGCTTCCTATACTTTATTGTATAAGCGGTAATTTATTTACTAATATTATTAAGATCAATTGATTTGTGAAAAAAATATTTACTTTTAATTTGAGAATATATGATGTCGATCGACACTGTATAGATCCGACATTTACAGATCAAAAAGCTAATAGATTTTATATTTAAAAAAATCTTTATTAAGAATATGAGGACTAAACAAAGAGTATTAATATAATAACTGACTTTGTCTTGTCCTCATATAGGGCAGGTTGAAAAAGCAATTCAAAACACTTTTATCTTTATATTTTTATATTATTAAATATGTTATTGATATTTTTAATGAATTTATTATCGGAAGATATCTGTATTATAACTGACCTACAAGATCAAGGCTTGGCTTAAGTGTCTTAGCACCCGGTTGCCACTTTGCAGGACAAACTTCATCACCGTGCTCATATACAAACTTACATGCCTGAAGCTTTCTGAAAAGCTCATCCGCATTACGTCCTACATTACCTGCGTTAACTTCGTAAGCTACTATCTTACCTTCAGGATTAACTATAAATGTACCTCTTTCAGCAAGTCCGGCTTCTTCGATAAGCACCTCGAAATCACGTGATAATGCATGTGTAGGGTCTGCTATCATAGGATATTCGATCTTGGATATTCTTTCTGAATGATCATGCCATGCCTTATGTGTGAAATGTGTATCGGTAGATACTGAGTAAACTTCACAACCCTCTGCCTTAAACTTTGCATAGTTATTTTGAAGATCTTCAAGCTCTGTAGGACATACGAACGTAAAATCCGCAGGGTAGAAGAAGAATACGCTCCACTTACCTAAGATGTCTTTCTTACTTACAGACTTGAAATCATTATTCTGAAAAACCTGAACATTAAAATCCGCAACTTCCTTATTAATTAATGACATATATAACCTCCTGAATTTATGTTGTACTCTTATAAAATACTAAGAGCTATACTTAGAGCAATTTTGGCTCTGTAATTATCGTGTATACAATCTATCACAAAAAAATAGCGTTTTCAATAGCTTTAATGTATTTTCAGCACTATAACTAATATTGATAATCATTACTGATATATTTTATACATATTAATATTATGTAGGCTAGATCATTATAAATTGAGGTATACGTGAACATAAGTTATATTCAAAACATTTTCCGAAACTTTATCGGCACTACTGCGGGCATTATAGAAATAGTGTGTGTTCCTTTCTAAAAGCAAAAAGCGTTGCGGATCTTGGCAGTAGTTATCTTCTGCATCCGCAACGCTTTATTATTGACTTATTATAAAGATTTCTTACTTTCTAAAAGAATTATATACCTTTCCGGTCTCAAGTCCTCCCCTGAGCTTTGCAAGCTGAGCCATCGTTACCAGTTGGAAGCCTCTTTTATGTAATTCGGGTATGACCTTCTCTGCTGCCGTAGCCGTAGGTACGAACAGGTCATGCATGAGTACTATATCTCCGTCCTTAATATTATCCAGGATACTGACCGTGGTTTTTTCCGGGTTTTGATGTTTCCAGTCCAATGTATCTATAGCCCATAAAGCGACCGCCATATCAAAAGACTCTATCTCTCCAAGGATCTCATCATTATAAAGTCCGCCCGGCGGCCTGAAATTCCTGACTCTTTGTCCGGTATTCTCGTAGACTATATCGTTAACACTCTTCATAGCCTGCAGTCTTTCTTCTTTGGTTTGTTTTGTAAGGTATGCATGGGCATAGGTGTGATTTCCTATCTCCATACCGCTTGATGCAGCCCTCTTAAGTGCCTCTAAGTTTTTTCCGGTAAGCCTTGTACCTACTACAAAGAAGGTCGCCTTACCACCCACAGCCTGAAGTGAATCAAGGATCCTGTTAGTTGCCTCTGCATTTGGTCCGTCATCGAAAGTAAGAGCTACCATAGGTTTTGAAGGGTCTATTCCGGATACGTCGACATCACTTAGATCCATCTTTTTACCGGGTTCCGGTTTGCCTTGGTTCTTACCGATAGATTGATACCGTCTATATGATCGGAAGCAACTGCCGCTTCCCCGTCTTTATACCATTTGCTCCATTCACCTTGTGACAATATCTTAAAATATACATCATACGTTGAAGATATAGCTCCTTGGAGTTCCAGTTTTATCGCTTTGAACTTCTTATTTGAAGAAGGGTCACCCATACGTTCACCGTCCACAGCCCAGTCTGACCATGTGCTTCCGTCATATGAAGCCTGATATCTTACAGATCCCTTCGCTTCTTTCGGAAGGTTGTATATTATAGCTTTAAGTGCCGTAGGATATGATCCGTCCTGAGAAAGGTCCGTATCATCTCCCACCCAGTCTGTATAGCCTTTACCTTGCATATATGTTGTAAATGTGATCCTGAATCCGCTCGGAGCGGCATATACTGTATTGTAAGATAAACAAAAAACAGCACATAGGAACAACATAAATGTATATATTATCCTTAAAAAAGGCAACGCACTACCTATAACACCCTTTTTTGAAAAAATAGCGTGTTTCATATATCTCTCCTTATTTTTCTTGTTACCAAATCTCATGACATACATTTTACCACCTTTTAAGTATAATTACACCTATAAAATTACTTACGTTATTATTAGTTACTCAATATTTAATACTATTTAGACTATATTAGACCTTCTTTAAAACACCTTATCATTTCCTGTCCGACACTTATATCACCCGGAGGTACCGGCACACTCTCCCTTTCGAACCAGGCTGCCTCTTTGATCTCATCTTCTTGTAATGTAAGCCGGGCACTGCCGTCCAGATCTGCTGTAAATCCCAGCATAAGGCTTCCCGAAAAGCCCCACGGCTGAGATTTGTATGGTCTTATATTTTTATTTTTATGCCCACTTCTTCCATACATTCTCTTCTTACCGCATCTTGGGCAGTCTCTCCCACTTCTATAAAACCGGCGACCAAAGCATAGAATTTATATGTACTGTTTATCGGCTTTACCAAAAGTAATTTATCCTTATCTCTTACCGCAACTATTATAGCAGGAGATATCTTGGGGTATTCAGTGTTTTTACAGTTAGGGCATACCACAGCTCTCTCTTTTTTTGATATTTTATTCTTGGTTCCACAGTAACCGCAATATACTCTTGACTTTAGCCATTTATAGACATGAGCACCGGTGACTACGACAAAAGCCATATATGATGGTCTGAAATTCCTGATAAAAACCGAGTCTTCAAAGACATAGCTTTTTTTATTATTTTCATATTGAAAAGAAAAATCTTCACTGTTTATTATAAAAAACTCTTCTTTATCCACAGCACAAAGATATACCGATGATTTATGCAGCTCTTTATACATATCCGGAAAATCATTTTTCAGATCTTTGTATGTGGGAATTCTTAGATCATCTGTTTTTTTATCTTTTATAAGCAAGACAGAATTACCTTTATAGCACAATGAATAAGCAGATAATACAGCCTTTTTATTTATATATTCGGGGTGATAGACCCTTGGACTTATCTCATGTAACATATTAACTCCTTCGTTTTATTCATATATTATTCATATTCAATTCAAAAAAACCTTTTTACACAAAGCACAAACTATTGACAAATTTATTGGATATACTTTACACATAGATAAGAGCTAGTTCGAAAAACTCTTATTTAGACAATAGCTTACAAGATTTTTTTCATAATACTTGAGCCGGTAACACGAGTTACCGGCTCTCCTCCCTTTAAAAGATAAATATGCAGAAAATCATATAATAATAGCCTCTCATATATTGAGAGGCTATTATTATATATTGACATACCTATCATTTGAGCCGACAGCTCTTTAGATCAAGCATATCTTTTTAAAAGACTCACTTATCCATAAGCTAATTAAGCTTTTCATATGCTTTATCTCAGTAAAAACATCTCAAAACTTACACTGTTTTTTTACTTTATTAATTGATCTCCGTCTTTTATAACAAAGTGCTTTGTAACTCCAAGCTCATCCATCCAAGATCTTACTTGTAAAGTGAACCATTTACCGCTTCCTATTCCGCCTCCGTTATCATTGTCATAGAGCCATGCCGGAGAATTCCACATACAGATACTCGGGCGTATAGCTTCATATACATTCTTTTCCACACCATATTGTCCGTGGTGTGCCATCTGTACTATGTCAGCTTTAAGTCCCTCCGCACCTACATCTTTTAAAAGTGCTGCACCTGCCTCGGGTCCCATATCTCCTAAGAAAAGTACTCTTTTGGAACCTATTTCCATCCTCAGTGCCACGGAAGAGTTATTAATGGAATTTACCGCAAATAAATACGGGTCGTTTAACACATGGATCTTCACATCATCTACCTGTATAAGATCGCCGGTTTTTATATTTCCGTGAAGTTTTTCAGCACCAAGCTTAGCCAAAGCTTCCTTTGCCTTAAGTACCATATCCGCTCTGTAAGCCTCATTTCTCTTATACCAGTCATCATCTACAAAATTGTAATAAACCGCATCTATACTTATCTCCTGCAGACCGTCATTGATAAGTTTTACCAATGCGCCGACATGGTCGCTGTGAGGATGTGTTATAAACCAAGCCGATACCTTGCCGCCCCTTGCGATTATAGCCTGTCTTAAATGCTCGGCATCAAGATCGAGCCCTCCGTCAACGACTATCAATTCCTTGTTCTTGGTGGTTATTATATAGCTCATCATCTGGCTGTCACTTTGATTGGCAAGCATAAGTATTTCCTGTCCGTTCAATATACCTATACCCGGACCTTTTGCACTGCCTTCGGGTTTTATTTTTGCATCCGCATTCATAAAAGCAAAACTGCTTAACACTATACATAATATTATCGCTGTTATCTGTCGTAAATTCTTCATAAATTCTCCCGGTTATAATAATTTTAGTCTTACTCCGATTGGGTAACGGGTTCTATGGTAGCTTCAATAGACGGTTTAGTATTCTCATCTATGATCTGCGGAAGCACAGGGTCGTTTGAACCCGGATCCATCTCCTGATTTACATAGTACAGCTCAGGGAACAGAATATCTTCTTCCTTAAATATCTCAAGTTGCAAGGTGTATTTATCCCAAAGTCCTCCGTAATAGTTCTCACTTGACCTTGCTATCGAAAAATCCTGTGTGGCTACAGTATCATTAAAAAGCTTTATAAATCCCGCACCGTTATTGATCGCATCAAGTTGTGTAGCGGTATTTTTAAGCGGCCATATAAGCCTTATGGTCTTCTTGTCTTCTATGATCTCAAAATCAATATAGCTGCTGATCTCGGGATAAGCATCATCTGTTGCAAAGGTGAAGTCATAATTTACCTGATCCCAGTCTATTTGTATATTATCGGTCACACCCGTATAAGGTTCCGCAACTTCGGAAGCCACGATCTTGCTTTTACCACAGGCATTAAGCAATATGGAAAGTCCTAAGATAAGGCTTCCTGTCACTATGTATCTCATACTCTTTTTCATCATTACATCTCCTAATCAGATAATTCGGGCAAATTTTGCCTATTCGGCTATTATAATTCAATTTGCAATATTTTTACAGTACTTTATTGCAAATATTAAAATCTTTACATATATGTAAGATAGAAAAAATAAAAAATCAATATCGCTTATTATGTTCACTACTCAAACTTCCCATACCATTCCGATTTATCGGGGAGTTAGCAACGTAAACAATTGGTCAGCAACGTAAACAATTGTAAGTCAGGAATTAAACAGAAACACTCCCTATTTCAATCATACCCGCAGTACTGTTAATAAAGTTTCGACAAATTTAGTACAGACTGCGGAACTCGCTTGCTCGCTCGCCAAAGGCGGCGAGCTGACGCTCAAACAGTCCTCGTCTGTACAATTTGTAACTCACTTTATTAACAGTACTAAACGCTACAAAGATTGAAATAGGGAGTGTTTCTTTAACCCCAGCCCGCAAGGGGTAGCTGTATAAGAGTTTGGAGTAGATACATGTCTATTGTTTATGTTGCTAAGGGGGAGGCAGAGGTGAGGTGTTGCAGAGACTTTTATTCAAATCTTAAAAACAGTCGTTTCCATGGGGGATGTGGCATTAGACAAAAGTGTGCCTACACCTCTTCCCCTCCTCCGGTACCTTAGGCACATAAACCGTTAAACTATCTTGCCAAGGACAATCTGAGACCGCCGGTACTTGCTTTACCGAGCTGCAAGGCGAAGGGAAAGCTTAGTATCGCTGCGAAACTTTAGTTAGAGAGCGTGTCCAAGGCAAGATATGTTTGTAACGGTTTATGTGATAGACAAATCATTATTTGTTAACGAAAGTACTGATTTTTTAATGTACTGACCTGGTTTTGAATGCGGAAAGTTTAAGTTAATTATATGTAAATATATAAAAAAGTAAGTGACTTATGCATTTATTTGATATTAAAATAAGGTGTTTAAGATCGAAAAAACTAATGACGATCGATTTAGATTTGTAAAAAAATATGTGATCAAAAATCTGTATAAGATAAAATGATTATAAATGTAAATATATTAGTATAAAAAAATACACTAATCAAAGATATCGGAATCAAAAAAGTCCCTCATACTTAGATTAAAAGCCTTTGAGATCTTTTCAACTTTATTCATAGCTGTATTTTTTATCTTACAACTTACTATGTCCTTAAGTGTGGTCTTGGGGATTCCGGTAAGCTTGGACAGTTGATAAAGACTCAAATCTTCTTTGTTGCAAAGTATAATGATCCTTGTAGACAGTGCCTCGTAGATTTCCATAACGGACCTCCGCTCCATGCATGAGCCACTTAACTTTTTAATATTTATAAAAATAATAAACCTGCGATATTTATTTATAACTTTACGGGGCTGTGGTATGAACAGTTCATACCGGGGATCTTGAAAATACAGATAGATAGATGAAGATGTGTCCCGTCAGGTCGCTGCTTCATTTTGCGTATACATAATGCAAAATGAAGCAAACTAAAACAGGACTGTAAGATTTCTTTATTCTAAGTCTAAAACATGTCAATTATATATCTCTATATCCGGACTTCCGTGAGTAGCCACCCTTTGAGACTTAGGCGGCAGTTTCATATAGTCACCGTACACGGTTCTTAGTATCTCCTCATAAGCTTCCGGTATCGACAGATTACTGTCTTCAAATTGTATATCTACGGTTTTTTCTATGTAACTCTTCTCCAGACTTATATCTATGTAATCGGGTTGATAATTACTGTAATATACTTTTTTTACATTCTTTTTATTATAAGCCTTTGAGAAATCGTTTTGTAGTTTGTATAAGTTCTTCATAGGTATAAACTTTCCTATGTTACTCATAAGAAATATACATATTTTTCTGTACTATGGTATATTTTTTATAATCAAGCTGATATCTATGTCCCATGGACAAAAGATATATGAATTTTTGAAAAGACAGTACAAACTTTTTACCTATCTTTGAATTCGGAAGATTATCAAGTATAAATATATCGACCCAAAGATGATTAAGTTTACCGTCATAATACTCATCTTCCTTACCCGGTCTTCTTCTCCTGCTTTTATTATATATCAGTCTCGGAGTAAAGTCATAAAATTTATTGTTCTGACTTAATTCATGCGGTGTGATCAAGCTGAGATCTTCTTTTAATTCTTTCTTTGCGACACGCCTGAATATCTCCCAGTTCTGTCTGCTCATAGCTATATCGGCATCATCATCCCAAGGGATAAATCCTCCGTGCCTTATAGCTCCAAGCAGTGTGCCTGCATCGAGCATATATGAAATATTATGCTTCTTACATATTCTGTCTATCTCCTCAAGTAATATCAGGTTAGCTTTTTGTACTTCCAAAAGCCCATATGAATTATCCATAGAACCACACTTTCCATTCTCAGTTACTATTCTTTCAATGCTTTTATTATACTTTGTGCAATATATTCTATCATGCTGTCAGTCATGCCCGGATATACACCTACCCAAAATGTATCTTTCATGATCCTGTCAGTTACGGCAAGATCTCCTATTACTCTATAACCCTCTTTGGCAGTTCTCATCTCATCAAAGCAAGGATGTCTTAAAAGGTTTCCTGCAAAGAGCATTCTCGTCTGTATGCCGGCTTTTTCAACTCTTTCCACTACTTTGGCTCTGTCCACACCTTCACGGCAGGTGATAAGGAATCCGAACCAGCTCGGAGATGAATTCTCACAAGGCTCCGGTAATATTATCTTGTCTTCCACACATTCCAGTAAAGACCTTAACTTTGCATGGTTGTACTTTCTTTTTTTAACAAAATCCGGGAACTTCTTAAGCTGGGCGCAACCTATAGCAGCCTGCATATCGGTCACCTTAAGATTGTATCCGAAATGTGAATACACATACTTATGGTCATATCCGAAAGGCAATTCTCCGAATTGTCCGCTATGTCTGCATCCGCAGGTATTATCTCTTCCGGACTCGCAGTAACAGTCTCTTCCCCAATCTCTTACGGAACGTATTATCTTATGAAGCAGCGGATCTGAAGTATAGACCGCTCCTCCTTCTCCCATAGTCATGTGATGAGGAGGGTAGAAACTTGAAGTTCCTATATCTCCCACAGTTCCGGTAAATCTTTCTTCACCCTTGTAAGTATATGTACTTCCGAGTGCATCACAGTTATCCTCTACAAGCCACAGATCATGCTTGTCGCAAAAATCTTTTACTGCGCTAAGATCAAAAGGATTACCCAGGGTATGGGCAACCATGACCGCCTTGGTCTTATCGGACAATGCCTTCTCAAGCATAGTTACATCTATATTGTATTGAGGTATTGTCACATCCACGAACACCGGTACCGCACCGAACAGTATAGCCGGTGTTACCGTAGTCGGGAATCCGCAGGCTACGGTTATGATCTCATCTCCTCTTTTAACTCTTCTTTCTCCAAGAAGCGGTGAAGTAAGCGACATAAATGCACAAAGATTGGCACTTGAGCCTGAGTTTACAAGAGAAACATACTTAAGTCCCAGGTATTTTCCGAATTCTCTTTCAAATTGTCTTGTATATCTTCCTCCGGTAAGCCAAAACTCCAAAGAAGAATCTACAAGATTCACCATTTCATCACTGTCGTATACTCTGCCGGCATAAGATATCTTATCCCCCGGCTTGTATTCTCCGTTAGTATTATGATACTTATCACAGTACTCCTTTACCAATTCAAGTATATGGTCCTGTGCTTCTTTTTTTATTCATATTGTCAAACATTTTCTACTCCTACTTTATATACATCCAAGCCTATCATTCAGGCTGATATCTTTTTTTCATGCTTATATATAATAACACAAAGTGTAAAAATATATGCTACAGCAAAAACGGTTTTTTTGACGCAAGAGTCGCTAATAGTCCTATCTTAACAAAGACTCCGCCGTCACCCGACCAACGACAGAACCATATTTACAGTACGGTTCTAAGCTTTTAAAAAAATCCCCTTATCTGCCTGTCAGTAACCTCAGTCATATTCTCACCTTCACTGTATGCCTTATACCAATCTACTGTTTCTTTAACTGTTTTTTTCTATATTATATACGGGCTTCCAATCAAAGACTCTTTTTAATTTATCGCAATTAAGCTTAAGTAAATTAGCTTCGTGAGGTCCGTTATCCCCTTTTTATTTCATATCCAAAGCCCTCACTCCAATACTTTTGCGAATAATTTCGCAAGTTCTTCGGTAGTGACGCAGTCCTTTTCATCAGGGCCCTCACATTATAACTTGAAGCCTTGCTCTTATCTTCTTTTTGAGCTTTTAATATTTCAAGATAAATAGCCAAAGGTTCAAGCACATGCTGATAAGGTCTTATTGAAGAAGGATTCCTTATTATAAGGGGCTTTTTAGCCTTAGCGGCTCTAAAGCAGTCCGGTACTATCCTGTTGTCGGCAAAATCACCTCCGCCTATTACATTGCCCGCTCTTGCAGTGGATACGGCAAAATCTCTTTCATCAAGAAAAGAACGCTTATAGCTGTGGGTCACAAGCTCGGAACAGGACTTTGAATTGGAATACGGATCGTAACCGTCCAGATTATCCTCTTCCACATAGGCTCTTTCCCACTCTTTATTATCATATACCTTATCGGTGGTCACATTAAGAACACTTCCGCCATCCATCACTGTCCTTACACATTCCAAAAAATTGACCGTTCCCAAAACATTGGTCTCATAAGTGTATACCGGATCTGTATAAGACTCCCTTACCAACGGCTGTGCAGCCATGTGAACGGCAAAGTCCGGCTTTACACTTTCAAAAGTTTCTTTTAAGTGTTGCAGATCTCTGATGTCTCCTATAACGGAATTCATATCTTTTTTTATATCAAGCAAGTCATACAGATTCTCTTTATTGTCCGGAGCCAATGCATAACCGCCTACATCGGCACCTGCAAGTATGAGCACCCTTGAAAGCCATGCACCCTTGAATCCCGTATGACCGGTGATAAGTATTCTTTTACCCTTGAAAAAATCAAGCATTAGTCCCATATCCTCCATGCAGCATTACCGCTGTTCCATAATTCTTCCAATTTATTCTTTTCACGCTGGGTATCCATACACTGCCAAAATCCCTTATGATAGAATGCCATAAGTTCCTTATCCCTTACAAGGTTTCTCAGCGGCTCCTGCTCAAATACTGTGGCATCATCTTCTATATAATCAAAGACTGCTCTGTTAAGAACCATAAAGCCGCCGTTGATTATGGCACCGTCATTCTCGCTTTTTTCTCTGAAAGACTTTATAAGACCGTCTTCTTCAACGGTAAGTATGCCCTTTGCCTGACCTATATTCACAGTGGTCAAAGTTGCTATCTTACCGTGTTCTTTATGAAACTCCAAAAGCTTATCAAGTTTTACATCGCTTAGTCCGTCTCCGTAAGTCATCATAAAACTTTCTTCATCGATATAGTCCTTGATACGCTTGATCCTGCCACCCGTCATGGTATTGAGACCGGTATCGACAAGGGTTACTCTCCAAGGCTCGGAATAATTGTTATGCACTTCCATAGTATTCTTCGTCATATCAAAGGTGATATCAGAGGTATGAAGAAAATAATTTGAGAAAAATTCTTTCACTATGTATTGTTTGTATCCGAGACAGATAATAAAATCATGAAAACCGTAACTTGAATAATACTTCATAATATGCCACAATATCGGCTTGTCACCTATTTCTATCATAGGTTTCGGTTTCAAATGACTTTCTTCCGTGATTCGGCTTCCGAATCCTCCCGCTAAAATTACGACTTTCATAAACTCATCTCCTTTCCTTGTAGACATTTAACTTGGCATCCCTTAATATACTCAGTGCTTTTCTTATCCTTGCCGCATCATGTCTATACTGAAATATTTCATTAAGTTCTTTGTCACTGTAATTATCAAAATCCAGGGCAGCTTCGTATTTCTTTTCAAAATTCTCTTTCCTGTACTTTGCCATATTCATTTCATAAGAATTGGTCATTACATTGCCGGTGATGAACATCACACATATAATTGCACTTATGCGTATAGCGTATTTGTTCTTCTTTTTGTTGCCCGACATCGCAAATATCAAAAGCACGGCTATGACACCGAGCTGAAATTGTAAGGCATATCTCGAACTCATAGCATAGGTATCGTTAAGAAAGATCCATCTCGAAAGCGTTACCAGCACATGGCTTATAAGTGCCGAGAACATAAGTACAAGTGGGAATAAGCTGCTTTTATATATTTTTTTTCTGAAATAAATATATAAAGCATATATATAAGCCGATAAAACAAGCACTCCCAGAGTTATCACTACACCCGATTCAAGCCCCAGATCTTCGATGGTCTCCACTCCTATAAGTATGGACGCATAGGACTTAAGGTAGAGCCTTACAAAAAGATCCGGCATGGTCTTTAATACCTCTTTCATACTCATATCCGTACTTCCGGCATGCTCTTCCACCGAATTTTTCATACTGTATATATATATATAAGTAGGAATAAGTATATTGATAAAATATTTAATATGTCTTTTCAGAAACTTTGCATTTCTCTTTATGAGTATTGCTGATAAATACAGCAATATCAATGTTGCCGCATAAATAGCCGTATACTGTCCTGCTGTTAAGAATATGCTTACATAAGGAAGTACGCACATGTATATGTCAGCCTTTTTATTTGCCTCTTTTTTATATACATACTTATCATATAGGTAATAATGTAATATAAATAAAAAGAAAGCAAAAAAATGTCCCCAACCCGTACCGTTACTTAACATCTCCCATTTATTAAGTGAAAAATACACTATGAAGATACTTATAAGTATGACTATGGGAGCTTTATGTTCCACAGCGAATTTATAGATCAAAACGGATGTAAGACTTAAAAACGCCAGCCCCACATACATATCGAATCTTGTACTGAATGAAAAAAATGCCACATTGATGATCCTCTCAAGATAACTTACAGGCAATCTTGTAAGTACGTCCGCTCCCAGATAAGGTTTAAAACTGTATACATCCGGAAAATATGAATTAATTATACGTATGTAATCGGTATATACCACATCCAAAGTCGATGCCTTGATATATGCGATCAAAAACAAGGCTCCCATGACCGGAAAAAGTATATATAAAAGCTTCTTAAACATATCATCTCCAAGCTTGATCTATTATATTCACTATCATACTGAACTTATCATCACCTCTTTGCTCCTGAGCATCCGGTAATTCAAAGTTATAAGAAAAGTTAAGTTTCGTTACCGCAAACGGTTCTTTTTCCACAGTAAAGTACGTTATATTTTCATCAATATCTACAATATACTCCTGACTGTCATCTACCACAAGTTTGAGCTGCTGCCCCTCAAAAAGATCTGCCGGATACATAAGCTCTAAGTTGATGTTGCCGTCTTTATCCGCCATTACATAAATCTCGGCATTCTTATCCATCCAGCCGTCTCTGTAATACCCCTTTATGATCTCACACTTTACATTTCTTATCATATCGGTCACATCGGTAAATGCGTTGTTGGCTATCTCTTCTTTAAGAACCAGCATATTTTGACTTATTTGACCTAAATCTCTGTATGAATCTATAAAATGTACGCTTAAACCGTCGGCTTTTTTGTGCTTATCAAAAACCTTAAAAAAGTTATTGGCGGTAAATTCACTCATCTCATAATAATTACCTATTATGTAAATATCCTTATCGAATATTTCTTCCTTATATTTTCCGAAACTTGCATCCGCCAAAGAATTATATCTTGATTGGTATTGATATATGTAAATATTGTGGTACTTTGTATGTGCATACAGATCCATGGGAAGTATGCTCACGCACCAAAGCACTACAAGTGCAAGCGGCATATAGTTGTTGAAATCCATGTCCAGTATATTGTCGGCATTGACCAGCTTGATCCTTTTTATCTCCCCGTAGACGTAAGACAGCAGCAACAGTGCGCATATAAAAGGTCCGTATACCCACCTGAGCTCAACTCTTATGGTCACCGAAGAAGATGCTATACAAAGACATATTGCTATGAGGTAAAATAAAGCGGTACTTATGGAATCCCAAAAACTGTACTTTTTTTTAATGTTTTTAATCAGCTTATATATGTATAAAGTAAATATTATAAGCAGGATTAATATCGAAAATCCCACACTGTATTTGATTATCAATGCCGTATCCGCCCAAGGTACACCGTTAAGATGCTCCGGACCGTCATTGATACCTATCATATAAAACACATGGGCAAAGGCATTCTTAATACCGTCTTTCATATTGAATGTATCTACCACCTTGGTATTGGAAGTGCCTGCCGGAAGTACCGTACCTATAAATATAAATCTCATGACCTGTATAAATCCGAAAGCAAGCAACGGATAGATATAATTAAGAAGCTTGCCTTTTTTAATAAATATCGCATATATGAACAAAGGCAGTAAAAGCATATACCTTTCATGTGTAAAACTGATAAGTATATACATAACAACAGCTATATAAAGATTGTTCTCCTTACCCTCTTGTGTCATATAGGTATACAACAAATATAATACAGCCAACAAAAATGCAAGGCATAAGGCTTCCATAAAGCCAAGAAGCTGGGATATATTATAATATGAGAATCTTGAGCTTAAATATTACCGACATAAGCACCGATACTATCCTTGAACCGGAAAGTTTCTTAGCGAATTTGTAAATAAATATTGCAATAGCCGCCGCAAATATTATATTGAATGTTACTATCCAGGTAATGTTGTTTCTTATAATACCCAGTTCTATCCAGGCAAGAAACCAGTATACAGGTCTGAACCTTGTAGAACCGAGCGGAAATACATAGTTTATAAAGCTTTCTTCACCGTAAGTAGACCACATGTACAGATCGTCCATGTATAGACCGGATATTCGTATCCCCGCATTGACAATAAAAGAATATATCAAAAGTAAACTGCTTACCAACAGATCTGTCAGCATCTGATATTTTTCTTCCAGATCAAACTTTCTTTCAAACATCTGTTCATCTCTCCTAAAATTGCTCTGCTTTTATCCTATATATCCTAACATTTTCGTAGCTTTTATACTCCTCTAAACTTCCATCCTCCAACATATACATAACAATATCTGAAGCTCTTTCGTGCTCATCAAGATATATCGATTCTGTACAAATATATTTTATTTGTGCGTATTTAAGATATCTCTTGAAATTATCAAGAGTTTTTACCAGTGCGATATTACCTCCGCTGCCCGTTACATCGGCATAAACTCTCGTATCAAGATCGAGATGCAACAAGGTATTGTCATCTGACATCAAAAGAGTTCTGGGATTTCCAAGTTCCATCAGATCGTAATATGTAAAACTCCAATCACTGCTGTCGATCTCGTCAAGCTTCCTGTCATGATGATTATAAAATCCGAACTCCCTGCCTATGATCGGTCCGGGAGTAAGCCCCTTAACTCCCGCCCAGTTAGTAACACTGAGCATGGTGATCGCAAAAAGTATGCAAGGTGTAAGAGCTGCCAATAGATTTTTGATATCATCACTTTCAACAAGAAAACATATAAATATAATTATCACACTGAAGAATAATATAAAATAATTCCCGTCTATTTGATGTATCATGCACAGCCCGAGTAGACTTGTCGCAGTCACAGCAGACAACAATATCAAAAAATATCTATATATTTGCTTATTCTTGTTTTTATATCTGTATATTATAGCATATATTACTACAAGTACAATTAAAACTAACAAAAGAACCGTGGGTGCCGCTATATATACATGGATCTCATCGGTGGGTGCAACAAAAAGCTGATACAGCCTGTATATCATATCCGGCTTGGTATCGGATCCCAAACTCATACCCGCAGCGTTATGATCGTCTACGGTATAGGGAAAATGTGTCGGTATCCCGAGTTTATACCACAAAGAAGAATATACCGATGTTATCATATGTCCCGTTAATATATATGTTCTGGCGAAAACAAGCACAACGGCAATTATCGGATACAAAAGCAAGGCTGCAAGACCGATCGTTTTTTTGCCTTTTCCCTTGTTTAATAAATTATCTTCTTTTCCGGAACGTTTTTGCCCGAAAAAGTCCGCACAGATGTAAATAACTCCCGCTATCCCGACAGCAAAACTAAAAAGCGGTGCCGTCGGCTTATATACAAGACTCGAGATCAGTGCTATCAATGAAAATACAAGATAATTTACTTTCTTTCCCCTTATATAAAGGCACATATTAAGCACTGATATAAGTTGCATAAGCAAAGTTATCATATCGGTTTTTGCCGATATACTCATATTGCTTATCGCAGGTGTTATACTTGCAAGGAAAAGAGCAGCCAATGCCGTTCTGTTATCTATGACCGTCTTACCGTCCGCTTTTTCCAGGGTTGAAACTATAACTGTCTCGTATAAAGCAAGCAAAGTAAGTAGAGCACAAACAAAGGTAAAACAAAGTATAAAACTGAAACTTCCCCTGGTATTCAGAGCAAGAGTAAGTATTTCAAGCCCCTTGGGATATACATATACATCATTTACCGTTCCCAGGGCATCATATATACCGTGATCTCCGAGCAGTACCGAAAGGCTCCTAAGCCCGTATCTTACCGAATCGAAATCAACGGCGATGTTAAGTCTTCCAAGCTGAAGAAGTAATGCCGATAAGCTAAGAGCCGCAATATCGCTCATATACTTATCATTTAGCAGATCAAGCGTATATACGCAATTATCCGGTCTAAGCGACCTTAATGCTGTGATCTTCAGCATCCTCAGCCAAATGTATATAAGTATAACACTTATGACCAGACCGAAACTGTAAAGCTTAATGACCCTTATCGAAGCAAGCTTAAAAGCCGAAAGAAGGCAAATAGATATGATGTAGGTAAGACTCCCTATGACAAAATTATTGAGTAAACGACATACATAATTTTCTTCTATATCGGCAGCTCTTACTTTGATCAATAAAAGTTCACCAAGTAAGATCAAAGCTACGACATATACTATGTTAAGCATTAAAGCTATTAAGATCTGATGCCACGACAGATATACCGCACTTAAAAAAATAATCGAATAAAGCTTTATACTGCTCTTTTTAACAAAATGAAAAATCAGACAAAAGCTTAAAAAAAACAAAAAATGCTCAGCAAAAAGTTTTATTGTTATGCTATCCATAAGGTCCCACAGCAAATAAGTATTTTGGTCCAACATGACCAAACTGTACAGGCTTATAATAAAACCGAATACCAATACGGATATATATATGTATTTTTTACTTTTTGTAAACATAAGCCGCACCCCTGTAGAAATACTGTATTACTTTTGCAAATAGCTTCGGCAGCAACAATTCAAACATCTTCGCTTCTTCTTCCTGTCTTTTATCCGAATCTATGCATAGTTTTGTAGCCGACTCTTTATGTATCCTGTATACAATAAGCGGTCTCTCAACACATATCCATCTGCCCTTTTTACCGGAAAGCCCCAGCAATGTAAGCCAATCCAATACAAACTTATAACCTGTGGGAAATATATCATCCCCGCACAACCTTTTATCATAAGTACAGCTCGGACAGATAATAGGATTGCCTAAACTTATACTTGATCTTTTTACCCATTCAAGGTGATTCAAAGATTCTTTCCTAAGTGTAAGTCTAAGTATCTTCTTTATCACATTTGCCAGGTTGTAGACTACTTTTTTATTATTTATCAAACTTATCGAAGAGGTACAAAATAAACTCATATCCTTATACTTTGCCTTATATTCCAATAAGGTCTTCGTATAATATTTTGAATATATATCATCCTGATGAGCTATCGTTACGAGCTCGGAGTCCGCCTTACTATATGCAAAATTCCAATCCTCGGCTATACCGGACACTCCCTCTCTTACATAAAGTTTTATCTTATATTTATCCGCCAAGCCTCTTATATGGCTGTTATCCGTAGAAGTACACATAATTATGTCTGAAACTACAGACTGCCTTAACAACGATCTTATACACTCTTCAAGATACACAGACTTACCGTAAGCCGATATAGCAAATGTGTGTTTCATAAGTTACTCTCCCCTTTTTATCCCTTGTTCCTTTTATTCTTTAATTTTTCATCCCTTTAGCTTTATATTACTTATTTTTCTATTGCTTTATCTTTATATTACCTGTTCTTTCTATTTCCGTCTTTATCAAAGTTTTTTCTCAAAAGTATTGCTGTAGCTAAGGTGGACAATGCCATATATAGACCCGATAAAAAGCAAATAGCCCCTCCAACCCTTGCAACCATATATAATTCACTTTGTATATTATAAAGCATGATTATAACTACTACAGGAGTAAGTACCAGACCTCCTATAAGCCACGATCTGCCTATACACAGATTGGCAAACTCCCATATAGCTTTATTTTTTACAGAGAGGCTCGTATTGTATCCAAAAGGATCATTAAATCTTTTCGCTTTTTTTATGAGATATTTTCCAAATACTATCATTATAAGTAACATAAACAAATCTACGCCAAATGTAAGCATCCAAAATTTCATAAATACCCCTCCTCTACTTTTTTGTGTTATTATAACATATTAAACCCGATACCAACACCTATTTAAAATTTCCTTGCACCGCCCCTTCGATAAAAGAAAAAGCTGCAGCATCAGGTGAAAACCTTATGCCACAGCCCTTATTATTTAATTATTCAACCTGTTCGAGTTTAGAAGCTCTCGCCTCGACCTCTTTCTTTTGTACATCTCCCGGTGCCTGCTCATATCTTGCAAACTCGTAAGAGAAGGTACCTATACCTCCGGTTATGGATCTGAGCTCGGTATTGTATCCGAAAAGCTCTGACATAGGAATATCAGCCTTGATAAGCTGCTTTCCGTTAAATGTTGACTCCATTCCGAGCACCCTTCCACGACGTTTATTAAGATCTCCCATGACATCACCTGTGAACTTATCCGGAACAACTACGGAAAGTGAAGCTATAGGCTCCAAAAGTACAGGTGTAGCCTTCATAAATCCGTCTTTGAAAGCTATGGTTGCCGCCATCTTGAACGCAAGCTCCGATGAGTCTACCGGATGGTAAGAACCGTCCAAAAGCACTGCCTTAACTCCCACTACCGGATAAGCTGCCAAAGGTCCCTTAAGACAGCACTCGGCAATACCCTTTTCTACTGCCGGGAAGTAGTTCTTAGGAACAGCTCCTCCGAATACCTGCTCTGAGAATTCATAAGGCTTTGTCATATCGCCGCTTGGCTCAAAGCTCATCTTAACATCACCGAACTGACCGTGTCCGCCCGATTGCTTCTTGTAACGTCCGGCTGCCTCTACTTTCTTTCTGATAGTCTCTCTAAATGCGATCTTAGGCTTTGAAAGCTCTATCTCAACTTTATATCTGCTTGCAAGCTTGCTGCATACCACATCGAGCTGTTGCTCTCCGATACCGTACAATAATGTCTGTCTGTTTTCGGTATCCATAACGGAAACAAGTGTAAGATCCTCTTCCATAAGCTTACTTAAGCCTGATGATAATTTATCTTCTTCGCCCTTATTTACCGCTTTATATCTCATATATGTATAAGGCTTTGAGATCTTGGGAGCATGATAGAGTATAGGGGCATTCTTAAGAGCTATGGTATCACCTGTTTGCGTAACACTTAGCTTGGCTATGGCACCTATATCTCCCGCACAAAGTTGAGAAACTTCTATACTTTCTTTTCCTCTGAGCACATAGATCTTGCCTGTTTTTTCTTCTGTCTCCTTAGCCACATTGTAAATATTGGTATCTGACTTAAGCACACCGGTACATACCTTGATAAGCGAATATTTGCCTATGAAAGGATCCACTATGGTCTTAAATACCTTAGCCGAAAGATTGGCATCGGAATTATACTTAGCTACGAATCTTTCTCCGCTTCTTACATCCACACCCACACATTCGTTATAATCAGGTGATGGGAAGTATTTTTCTATAGCCATTAAAAGTGCCTTGAATCCGAGCACATGAGTACCTGAACCGAGCAGTACCGGAACTATTGAAGAATCGCTTACATTGGCTCTTAAAGCAAGTGATACTTCCTGATCACTGAACTCATCTCCGGAAAGATATCTTTCCATGTATTCTTCGCTGGTCTCTGCAACCGCTTCCATCAAAGCTTCTCTCGCTATCTTAAGGTTAGCCTCGGAATAATCCGGTATAGGACACTCTTCATAGTCATAACCGTCGATAAATCTTCTACCCTTCATCTTTACAACGTTAACATATCCTACGAGCTTTTCATTCTCACGAATAGGCAGATGGAAAGGTGCTACCTTTCTTCCGAATCTTGTTTCAAGTTTTAAGAGCAGTTCCCCTGTAGCTTGCCTTATCATCATCCATGTTGGTAACGAAAAGTATTCTCGGAAGTTTATATTGCTCGCAAAGCTCCCATGCTTTCTCTGTTCCGACTTCTATTCCCGACTTACAGTTGACTACTATTATAGCCGCATCCGCTACACTTACCGCCTCTTCCACTTCACCTACAAAATCAAAATATCCGGGTGTATCAAGAAGGTTTATCTTGATCTGCTGATCTTCATCCTTGTACTCTATCGGTATAAGGGAGGTACTTATTGAAAAACCTCTCTTGATCTCTTCTTTGTCATAATCACTTACGGTATTACCGCTTTCGACCTTGCCCATCTTGGATATAGCTCCGGTCACAAAACACATAGCCTCCGCTACCGTGGTCTTTCCGCAGCCACCATGCCCCAGTAAAACGACATTACGAATATCTTTGCTTTCGTATACATTCATAAATTAAGACCTCCTGATTTATCTTCGATCCCAAAACTAAAAACTTGAAAACTCACGGTTTTTACCCTTAGCATCACGTTATAACTATATTACTATAAAGAGCTTGAAAATACAATATTACCTATACAATATATCTAAAATACATTTGAATTATAAAAAGCTTTTATGTATATTTTTGAAATGTATTTATATAAATACATTGGATATTTTTAAAAAAGCTATGTCAAGCATAAATGATTATGTCTCGAAATAATTAATTTATAAGCCCCAAACAAGGGGCTTTTTTTATGCACTTTCTAAATCTTCTTCAATTCTGTGTGGCTGTGAGTGTGCAAATTTATTGAATGCACTTCTCCTCCAAGGGTGATTCATAGCTGGAATGTAAGTCTTTTTGGGTTTTGGTGGTTTATAATCAGCATCCAAGTCCTTAGATTTATGCTCATGAGTCGGTATCTCCTCCAGTGCATAAATATCTTTGTCATTAACACACGCAAACATAGACCTATCTAATGCCTTGATAAGCATAACTTTGGTACCCTTTCGATAATGGATCTGCACTCCTTTATAATCTATCATCTTATAAAACTTTTTCTCGAATTGAATTGCATGTCCGCAGTCAACAGTTCTCTCAGTCAAAACTGCCAGAGTAAGGTTTATTTTTTCTTTAGACGGTTGCATTTCAAAGACAGATTTGATACCATAAAGTGGAAGTGCGAACTTCTCATTGAATTCTTTTATGTAGGAGTGAAGGAATTCATTGGCTTTATTGATATCGGTTACGCCTGCGAGCCTCAGCTCAATAGGCAGGCGTGACTGTAAAGTCTGATTTAATCGTTCTATGCGTCCTTTGGCTTGCGGTATACTGCTTGATTCAAGCTCTATTCCAAGCTGTTTGCAGGCATAAGCGAACTGTGTATAGGTGTCTTTGTCATCAGACAAGACATCTTTTTTCTTGTAAGTAAATACAGATCGTTTATCAGTAAGAAACTTATAAGGTATACCATAATCAGTAAGGATCCGCTCAAGTACATGGTAGTAACCGTTGAGCGTCTCTTGAGTATCGAACCAAGCACCTGTGACAATACCGGAGGCATCATCAATAGCCAAATGCAGATGCCATACCTGCCCATGTACCCACTCATAAGGTGTCGCATCCATTTGCTGTAATTCGCCAAAAATAAGCACACCTGGGACGACGGCTGTGAGCATTATCAACTGACACCAGGTTGACCTGTATAGATGATAGTTCTTTTTTTGTCTTTGCCGCTTTCTTTTTGTTCTTTGAGCTTTTTGCTTAATTCGTCTACGCTTTGCTTTGGTAGCTTTGGGAGAGAGGATGTATTCAGACTCCAAAATACTCATGACAGAAGAAGCAGAAATGCTTATATCTTCATTCTTTTTGAGAAGCTCTGTATAGTGTTCAAAGTTTGCCTCAAAGTATTTATTTCTGTATAGGTCTATGACTTTTTGGCGAATCTCTATAGAGATTGTGGTAGCCGGTTTTTTGCCTCTATTGCCATGAATAAAAAAATCCTTGCCACTTCTGCTATATCCCTGTAGCATACGATTTATATGTCTCTTGGTACAACCCAGAATAAGAGCTGCTCTGTCCTTGTTAGCAGTTTCCGGGTGGTCTGCTAGGCTTTTGATGACCTCATACTTCTTTTGTTCATTCATTGATAAAACTACCTTTCTGATAAGTCAACTCCTCCTGTCTGATAGAATCTGTAAAACATTATTCTACCATAAACAGGACATTTTTATTTGGGGTATAATAGGACTTTATCATATATGGCTTATAATACATTGGATATTTTTAAAAAAGCTATTGACATTTTTCACTTTACCTGTTATTGTTAGGAGGTCCTAACCAATGATTGATATTTAATACAATCAATATAGGGTTGCCAAGCAATCCTTATATTACATGAGGAGTTGCTTATGCATTTTCTCATAAGAATATTATATCAAGTAAGGATATCCTAACCTATGCAAATAAGTGGAGGCTAGTATGCTTGATAATTTAGTTGAGAGACTTAAATCAGCAAAGAAATCGGACAGATCGGAGCTTGGTGTCATATTGAAAATGGCTCCCGTCCTTAAGGCTTGTAAACCCTCAAGTATGTTCTTCGCAACTGCGAAAGAACTTGAGTATATAGGTGAGAACATGAAAAAAGCTGGATTGGACTTTGTTATCCTATATCAAAAATCGGACAAGAGCCTGGTTTTTGTTTACAGGAACCTGTCACTCGGAGAGTATTTATTTGCTGATGATACATATAATTATCTCAAGTCCTGCAATTATAACGGAAGCAGATTCTCAGATCTTCTTCCCAGACTTAAGGAAAGACTTGAAGCATATTATGAGAAAAAGGATATTTTCCCCCATGAAGTAGGAGTATTCTTAGGTTATCCTCTGTGTGATATACAAGGATTTATAAAGTATCAAGGTGATGCTTACCTATTTAGTGGATATTGGAAAATCTACGATAATCTCAATCAGACTCTTTTGAAGTTCGCAGATTTTGACAGAGCCAAGGAAGAGGCTGTTGATGAATGGTTTGCAGGCAAAAAACTTTATGAGATAGCCTGCTGACATATAAATACATATATTAAAGGAGAGATACAATATGGAAAAGGTAAGTATAGTTTACTGGAGTCAGACCGGAAATACCGAGGCTATGGCTAACATGCTCGCAAGTGGTGTTGAGGAAGCGGGAGCAAGTGCACAGGTGATCGAAGTTTCAGACGCAAGTGCAAGCGATCTGCTCTCACAGGCGGGATTCGCACTCGGTTGCCCTGCTATGGGTGCTGAGGAACTTGAGGATTCTGTTTTTGAGCCTTTTATAAGCGAGATCGAGTCAGGTTTATCAGGAAAGAAAGTAGTATTATTCGGTTCATATGACTGGGGCGACGGAGAGTGGATGCGTTTATGGCAGGAAAGAATGGAAAAAGCCGGAGCTGTTATAGTGACAGGCGCAGGCGTAATAGCTAATAACGCACCTGATTCGGATGCAGAGGCAAGCTTAAAGGCTGCGGGAGCAGAATTGGCTAAGCTGTAATTTATTAATTATTATTTTGGTTTTAATCTCTGCCGGATAAACCCGGTAGTGTTAAAATAAAGGAGGCTTTGCCTCCGGGGATACACAGTGTTACACATATTGAAATTTCCTCTTACTTTAGATACAGGGAATAAGGCTTGAGCAACCTTATTCCCTGTATCTTTTTTAATATATTTTCTTTACATAATACCGCAACAAGGCAGGTGGGATTTTTGAACTTAAACCAGTAGATCCTAAGCATAGCCTGTAGAATATTAATATTAAAGTTTTCTATATTAAATGTATACAATGCTTATATCTGCTTATTTTGTATATGATATCCTTGCTTTATGAAGCGATAAAATGGCTCTTATCAGTCCATTCACATCAACATCACTTATAACATTGTATAATCTTACAATATTTTATATAAAAATCCTATTATCTTGTTTTTTTTGTAAATAAACTATTGACTATAAATTAATATATGTTATTATACATTACGAATATATTAACAAATAAGGAGATGTAGGATGAAGAAATTATTAACTTTTGCGGCAGTTGCAGCTTTTAGCAGCATGATGACAATCTCTGCCATGGCAGGCGTGTGGAAACAGGATAGTGTGGGTTGGTGGTATGATAACGGTAACGGTACTTACCCGTCAAACTCATGGCAGTGGATAGACGGCAACAACGACGGAGTTGCCGAGTGCTACTACTTTGACCGTATAGGTTACATGCTTGCAAGTACAACAACACCGGACGGCTACCAAGTAAACGAATGGGGTGCTTGGACACAGAACGGCATAGTACAGGCAAGAAATGTCAAAGCGAGCAAACAGGTAAATTATACCAAATCTAGCAATAATAAAAGCTCTGACGATGATGAAGAAAGCTCAACAACGACAAAAACAACAAAGAAAAAGCAGTCACAGTATCTTTTGTATAATAAGGAAACTACATACCGTTCTGGAGGGTTTTCTAAGGAAAAAAATGACACAGTTATAGGTGGAGATATCTGGCTCAACACACTGCATTTTAGTTCACACGGTGCCTTGGCAGAGTATTCTAATGATGCCGGATATACCAGTCTTAAAGCAACTGTAGCTCCCTCTACTGATAATTTCCTTATTTCGGGATATGGACATGTCTATAATCTTGTAGTATACGGTGATAACGGCGTTGTACTTTACGAAAGTGACGATATAATAATGGGTGAAACCCAGCCTTTTGATATTGACGTGGATATCTCCGGGCAAAGCAAGGTTACTATAGCTCTAACTTCAAATCAAGGTGGGGTTGGATTTGTTATGAAATTCGCCAGATTCGAATAGTTATTTTTATAAAGTCGCTTAAACTTTTACCGGGCTACCGGAAAGCTACGGATATAATACCTAATTAAGGACTTGAATAAAGACCGTACTTAATTGTGTACCGCCCGAAAGTCTGATTTTACGTCTTACTTTCGGTGGGCGGTAACATAAGTATGGTCTTTTTTTCAAAGCTTTTACATATCTTCTTTCTACTATCCCTTTTAGGATCCGACAAGTCTATAGTGCAGAAACTTCACATTTTTATAACTTTTTGTCAGACTTTCCACTTATTGTCGTAATAGTATATTTAATATTTTCCGCCTATATTTAATTTAGATATTATTCGTCCAGAATTCTTCACTTGCGACTAAGTATAACAAAGTTCTGGCTCTTGACGCTCCAATATAAAGTAGAGTCGACTTATCCTCCTCTTTTATCTGCTCAAGATCGCACATAACGACCACCTTTGAATCAAGACCCTTATATCCGTGAATCGTGGAAAATCTTGGCGTTTGGTCGCTGCTTTTATCATTAACATCTTCATTGACCTCAAAGGCGATCTCCGACAGGATCGAATGTTTATATCTTTTTGGAGATAAGAAAAGAATATCCTCCTCCTTTATATTCTCCGCTCTTAAACTTTTTACTATCTCTTTGAATCTAGCCTTTGCCTCATCCTTATCAGCATACTTTACCTTTATGATCTCTTCACCGTTTTCTTTGATGAATGCCTTCTCATCAAGCCCTATAGCGTCAAAACTGTAGGTACCTATCTGAATGGTATTCCTGCAATTTGTGGATAACTTAAATTTACTCGGTTGGTATTCTTCCAGGAATTTTATGCCCTCTTCATACTCGGGATTGTAGATATTTTGCTTTTCATCGTAGAAGAAAGCCCAGTTACCGTCCTTGAATCCGCCTTTTAACAGATAATCAAGCGGATAGAAAAATATAGGATTGGCTATGTCCTGCCCTTCGTCCATAACGAGTATATCATATTGCAGGGCTTCAAGCTTTCCTTTATCGAGATCGCTTACAAAGTCTAAAAACATTTCCGGGAGGGTATTATTAAAATAATTTTTCTGATCCTTATTTATTTCACTTTGATCCACCTTTACATACTCACCGAAAAGAGCATGAAGGTTTATGATCTTTAGCCTGTCACTTTCAATATTCATCGTGGTGATAACATTTTTAACAAGATTTTTATTATAAGCAAGATACAGGACTTTAAGCCCCTCTTCCAACTTCTCTTTTGCAAAATTCATCGCCATTATAGTCTTACCCGTTCCGGCACTGCCCTCTATCATCAGTCTTTTATTGGAAGCTAGCCCCCTCATGATATTGACCTGTTCATTGGTAAGGCGTATAAGCTTATCATCTATCTCATTTAATCTGTCCGAAAGGCTTGGAACAAAGTAAAAGTTACCTCTTAAATATGATATGATTTCTTCTATATCGGAGGGTGAGAGCTTACTTGACTCTCTTTGCCCTTTCCAGTACTCAAAAACCTGCTTCATATATGCACTTATATCTTCGGTTCTTTTATCATAAGTAACTTCGGGTATCACTTCCTCGGTTTTGGCATCAAAGATTATGTCCGGAAACATTACACCGCAGGCAACGAGAAGATTTTGCATGTGTCTGTTTGCCGGAAATCTTTCTTTGAGTATCTTCTTAAGACTGAACATATTGTCCTTTACCTGAGCATAAGGACCTTCAGACTTTCATTCTCATGACCGTACCTGTTGGTGAAGATCCATTTGCCGCCTCTGCACTCTACCCTACCGCCTTTTATCTCAAGGCAGGCAACACCGTATTCACAGACAACAACAAAATCTATTTCCCCGTATATCTTAACATTGTGCCTTGGCAGTCCGAGTGAATGCAGCACATAGGCATTTTTAAGGTCAAGATCTTGTAAAACTTTATAAATTTTAACTTCCGCATTGCTTTTTATCTCTTCGCCTGCATAGGGCGGTATGAAAATAGGCATGGTTTTAACTCCTTGTGTTGTAGTTGTTATAAAATATGTTTTTTAGTATAGCTGTCCTTAAATTTGTCTGTATCATAGGTGTGAATGTCAGATACGCAAATGTCTTTCATTATATTCAGATTCCAAAGAACCAGTTCTTCTTTTGCATACTTTGATATTGTATTTGCAAATTTCATATATTCCCTATCGACAGTTTGACTCTTAGTTTTCTCTTCTAATTTTTGTTTTTCATCTTCTACATATTTTTTATTTACCTCATAATTGTATACAACGATATATTCACAGTACTTACGGCAAAATTCCAGATCCACAGCTGCTATATCAGAAAAAACAAGCAGGGAATCTTTTAATTTTTCCTTTATACCCTTAACTTTTCCATTCTTAAATTCTACAAATACAAGTTTATTTTTTACTTCATCAAAGTATAGGGCATCTGCTGATTTAAATACCTCATTAGACTTAGCGAAACTTTTACAAAAAGCCGTTTTGACATCATCAAAGTCAATTACAGTATCCTGAAAATATTCATAAGATTCATCGATCATATATACAGGGTAGTTCTTATCGGAATCATCAAGTGAAACCTCACATAAAGACTTTATTATCCGCAAATATAGCAATTTCTAATTTATCACTAATCATTGTAAGCCTCATCTTCAATACGCTGCAATGGTTTCGACAATACCTTGTAAATCTTTGATATATCTAAGGTAACATCTTTTATTTTTGAAACATCTTCCTCATTACAAGATAAATAGTATTTTACACATGGGGCGATTGCATACTTTTGTGAATATACTTCAATCGCACGCAAAAAATACGGACTATGAGTATTTATCAAAATATGAAGTCCCATCTCTTTTTGCAATAATACTATGATCTCTGCCAATGAAACCTGCCAGTCCGGATGTAGATGAACTTCCGGCTCATCAAGGATCAAGGTTGTGTTTTGAACAATAGAGCCGTTATCAATTAAGCGTTTTATTAAATAAAATGTTTTCATACCCGAAGATAAACTGTCTACAGACAATCTATCACTTGATAAATGGCTCTCTACACTGTTTTTGCCATTCTCAAACAATGCCATATCCGCACCCAAGGTATCGTTGATTTTTTTGTAGATTACATTTAATTTCTCTTTTAAATTAGCCTTATCAACTAAGGTCAAATTTTCAGCATTTTTATATTGTGATATTAGTGTAGAACGATGGTTGGTAACTTTTTCACTGATATCACCATAAAGTGGCAGTTGTCCTCTCTCTTGACTGAGATTATATGAATTAATAATAAAAGGATCATCAATATATACGACTTCATATGACAAATCCTTCCCCACTTCTATTGCTATCAGCTCATTATTATCATCAAATATAACTTTATTTTTTTAGAATCTTTTTATTATCAGCTCAATCTCACTTTTTATTATTGCTGCGAATATTAGTAATATGACTATTAAATTCATCGATAAAGATTTCAGAAACAATCTCTCTATGAAGCAGTTCTTCTGAAGTAGAGTTTATCTTTATAATGTCATCTGAGAGCTCTTCAACTAATTCAGGGGATTCAAATGTCGGATTGCTGTTATGTAAAGTTTTATTAATTCTATTTTTATCAACATCTCCTGCCAAAATTGCTGCCAACTCTCTCAGCTGTAGTTTACAGGTTAACATAAATTCAAAATGTTTATTTGATGAAAAAAACATTTTTTGAATAGCATATATCTTTTCTAATGTTATTTTATCCGATATCTTACTGAATGAATGAAACATAGCAAATAAACTGCGACTTACAGTACTTTTCCCTGTAGCATTAGGTCCCGCAATAATTGTAAGTCCTTTAATTTCAATTTCTGCCAAAGATATCTTCCCAACATTAGTTATTTTTAACTCCATTGCTATCTCCTTATATAATATAGCCTTTGTACTTCTTAAAAGTATATTAATATAAGGTCAGTGTAAAGTAAATACAAATACATAATAAATGCATCTACTATTTACTTTATAAATCCAATGACTGTTGTTATAATAAACCGGATCTTATGTTTATTTTTCAGTTAAGGAGAGATCATGGAAAATTTTACACTTCTTAAACGCCAGCTTTGCGATATACAAGGCAGGCTGTTTGAACTTGCATTAAAAGAAAACTTTGATTGTCCGTATTTTATAGAAACTTTTATGAACAGCAGGGCTGCCTTTGCACTTGATGATACCTATGACAGATTACAATGGGCAGGCGAGGAATATATACTTGAAGAACTTGATGATGAAGCAGGCGGATTAAAAAAAGCCGGTGTGACATTCGATAGAGAAGTCATGTACCGGACAGGCTACATCTACCGTTATTGGCATTACTACACGGGCGAAAGCAGTAAGGATATATACAAAATAGCTGACGCAAAAACCATGAATGAATGTTGGCTCGGCTTCCATACCCTGGATGTGGAAATGGCAATTGATGATCTGAAAGAAATTCATAGGCAGAGGATAATGGCTGAAAAATGATAGCAACTTGCTTGATCAAATACCCGTATGCTGTATTTTAATATAGTATGAGGATGGATCTTTATATTCCACAAAATACGAAAATTTAATGCGTATTTCCGCCTTTTTATTTCGAGTTGATTTTACCATGAATTAAAAAACTACGCAATGAAGTATGAAAGATTCGGGTGGATTTCCACCTTTTTATTTCGAGTTTAGGAAATTATGGTCGAGTAGAAAATGTGAGCGAAGAGTGGATTGTATGAAATGGGGTGAGGATGGAAAGTTGAAAACTATGACTTGTTTATAACATAAACCGTTACAGACCCACAAATCTTTTCATACAATAACTCATATTCTTCATAGCACCTGAAATTATATTATTTTGGGTTCAACGAGGAAGCTATAAGCTATTTTCAAAAAAACTTGAAACGGTCTCTATAATAAACTTACTTATTTTTAATAATTTACTCATGTTTAATCTCCTGTATCTTTGCTAAAACTTCCTGTATCCAAAAAGGAAGTTTTAAAGTATCTTCCTTCAGGTCTTCTTCGATATTTTTTGCAAATACCTCGAGCTTTTTAATATGTTCTTCACTGATGTTATCCTTGCCCAATGCTTTAACTGCCTGTATTAGAATAGCAAGTTCTTTTGAGTAAGATGTTATATTTCTATTTGTTGTGTGTTTAAAAATAATTTTTTTATTCCTATACAAATACTCTCTATATGCTCCGTCTGAAATATAAATATACTCATTGGGGACTTGAGTAGATAAGCCTGTGTAGTTTAAGGCAGTATCTCCTGCAGGAGCTATTGTCCACGAAAATTTATCTGCAAGCTTTTGGGCAACCTCACTTGCATCAGGATAGGAATACTCTTTTAAAATATTGCTATATTTCGGTTTTATATATAGTCCATCCATAAGCCTTTTAATCTTATTTTCTTCATTTAATCTGTATAAGACAGATTTAATTGTATTCTTTGTTCCAATATTATAGAAATCATTGATAGAAAAGATTTTTCCTTGATTTTCCGACATAATATTTTCTATTTGCTTTGTTATAGAATTCATATAAAACACCTCCTTGCACCTAAAATTATATTATTTTAGGTGCAAAAGTCAACTATAAGCTATTTAAAAAACTTTATAAACAAAATGGAATACTATTCAATTACACCAATATCTATATTATATCCTCTATGGAGCAAATTATTGTATATCAGCTATTCAGAATCAAAACTATCTTATTGCCCTACGGTCAATAAGCATCGCAAGTCTACGACTTGCTCAATTATTGATTAATAGATAATTGCAGAAAAAGTATTATATGTGACTCTAATTCTTATTGTTATTCGCTTCTTATTCTACCCTCACCATATATGATCTTATAATGCTTATGACAGGATGTGCAGATCACATTATCGACATTCTTATTCGGTGAATCAACATTTCTTCCGCTTGGTGTTTGTTTTCTACAATACGGACATTCAGCTTTTTTATAATTAGACATATTTTTCTCCTTTACTTATCCACTTATTAAAAAATATTTTTTTGCACTGACTGCCTGAAACGGACAGGATTGTGCTTGTGCTTTAGATTTACTGTCAAAAGTTGACATTGAAGGTAATAATATCCTTACCGACCAAGCATATTGGAGTTTAAAAATAAGGGAATATATTTCCTCCCAATAAACTTATTATACTATTCCACCAAAGCCAACTACAGCATTTTTACAAACTCGCATCTGATGGAAAAGCAGTCTTGCTTTTAGTCACTTCACGAAGCTGACGGTTGAATCCCCCGATCGCATTTGTTGTGTAGATCAGGCGTCTGAGTGCCTCAGGGTACATGAAACATGTGATAATGTAGCCTGGTTGTCATGCAGGGATCTATATATCTTTGGCAATTAGAATCCCATTTATCCTTAAACAGTTCCGGTTCATTTAGTACTCCTTCTTCAATACAAGCACCATATACCTGCTTTAGATCAGACATTGATTTTCTGATATCTTTATATGAAACAAATTTTGTTGAAATGCGTATCTGATGAATCATACACTGCTGTACCTCAGTTTTAGGATAAACATCTTCGATTTATTGTGGAAATCCGCTCTTGTCTGTGATCCAGCTTATGGTACTGTCAAAGATATCAATATCGTATACTTCACACATATGAGTCTCTATATCTGTGGTCGTCATTCCTTTAGCATACATAGAAAGTATTTTCTCTTCCTTGTCTTGAGTTACTTTGATACTTTTTGATCAACTGAGACTCATACTCTCCGTTATAATCACTTGGGATAGCTATATCCATATCTCCATAACCTGTATGTATAGTTTTTTTGAATGTACGTTTCAACTGTTATCCGTCTCTTTATTTCGATAGTTATGCTTGGGGTAACCTAACTCCTCATTTAGTAGCTCATCCAAAGTACTTTCTAAAATAATAGACATCATATCACACATGATACGGTTTACATTAATACAGCCTTTGATGCTTATATCATTATTTTTCAGATAGTCACGCATCAGTTCTATCATTCCGTTTTTTTGTGGGCTATCTTTTCTTCTTGCCATAAAAATAACCTCCAAACTGAATAATTATATCTTACATCAGTTTAGAGGTCTACACAAACTTTAGGATACTCCCATTTGGAATTAGCATCCTAGCTAGTCCTAAAAATCGTCCGCACCCCTAATTGTGATTTTTATTGAAATAATTAGTGTTTCTTTAGTTGATACCCGAACCAAGATGTGGTGCTGCTGTAATGAATACAATAGTAGCTTAATCCTTAAACCTTAAGATATGTTTATAGGTATTTATGTTGCCAAAAATAATTTCTCAAAAAATTTCACATTAAAGTATTGATATATTCGAATATTTGAATATAATAATATATATGAATTATTGCAATGATTTATACTAAGGAGATTTAATAATTATGAGTTATCAGGATCTTATAACTTCAAAAGCCGAATTGCTTAAAGCCATTTCACACCCTATACGTCTGTGCCTTGTAAAAAAACTATCCGATCTGGAAAGTTGTAATGTTACATATTTCACCGAATGTATGGGTGTAAACCAATCCACGATCAGCCAACATCTGGCTAAACTTAGGGATATCGGTATAGTGGGCTGTATCAGAGACGGGCAAAATATAAACTACTACTTAAAGAATGAAGAAGTTAAAAAGATAGTGAAACTTATGTTTGAGGAGAATAAGAATGAGTAAAAAAATCATTATAGTCGGCGGTGTTGCAGGTGGTGCTACCGCACTGGCAAGACTCAGAAGACTGGATGAGTCTGCTGAGATAGTATTATTTGAAAAAGGGGAGTTTGTTTCATTTGCAAACTGCGGTCTTCCTTATTATCTGGGAGGAGTTATTAAGAATCGAGAGTCAATCTTTGTTACAAACATAGATTCTATAAAGGGTAAATACAATGTTGACATAAGAAACTTCTCTGAAGTGACCCAAATAGACAGAGAGCAAAAAAAGGTCAAGGTTAAAAATGTAAAAACCGGTGAAGAATATTTTGAAAGCTATGATAAACTTCTGCTTTCAACCGGTTCCTATCCTTTTGTTCCTCCTATGGAAGGTGTGGAAGCTGAAAATGTATTTACTCTGTGGAATGTAGCCGATGTAGATAAAATTTATAATTATATAAATAAATACCAGCCTAAGTCGGCCGTGATCGCAGGTGGCGGTTTTATCGGTATAGAAGTTGCGGAGAATCTCCTTGAAAAGGGCATTTCCGTTACTTTGGTAGAATTTCCGGACAGATCCTTCCCCCTCTTGATAAAGATATGGCTAAGATAGCGGAAAACCATATACAGGACAAGGGCATAAAGTTACTTCTTAATACCGGAGTAAAGTCAATACAAAAAAACGGCAAACAGGTAGAACTCAGTAACGGTGATATCATAGATACAGATATGACCTTACTTTCCATAGGAGTAAGACCTAACACGGTGTTGGCAAAGGATGCCGGACTTGAGCTTAACCAAAGAGGCGGAGTGATAGTCAATGATTTTATGCAAAGCAGTGACAAGGATATCTATACCATAGGTGATATGATAGAAGTCACAAATAAGGTAAACGATCTTAAGACCATGATACCGCTCGCAGGTCCTGCAAATAAGCAGGGTCGTGCTGTTGCGGCAAATATACTGGACTTAAAAAACGAGACTTATGAGGGCAGTATAGGAACCGGTATAGCCAAGGTTTGCGATCTTACTATCGCATCTACGGGTGAGAATGAAAAATCCCTTATAGCAAGAGGGCTTAAGATTTGGGAAGATTACGGAGTAAGTATAGTACATCCTATGTCTCATGCAGGTTATTACCCCGGTGCTAAGCCTATGACGATCAAGCTTATTTATTCAAATAAAGATGCACGGGTTCTCGGAGCACAGATAGTAGGTTATGAGGGCGTGGATAAAAGAATAGATACAATTGCAACAACTATACATTTTAAGGGAAGTATCTACGACCTTACAAAACTTGAACTTGCCTACGCACCGCCTTACTCTTCGGCAAAAGATCCTGTCAATATGGCAGCTTATGCGGCAAGTAACTCCTATGATGGCTTGAGTGAACCTATAAGTTATGAGGATTTCCTTGCCTCTAAAGACAAGTTTACTCTTTTGGATGTAAGGGAAGACATGGAAACCGCTGCCGGATCTATAGATAATTCCCTTAAGATACCGTTGACCAAACTAAGGCATAGACTGTCTGAGCTTGATAAGACTAAGACATATGTGACTTTTTGTGCAATAGGTTTAAGAGGTTATATAGCTGAACGAATATTAAAGCAGGAGGGGTATAAAGTAAGAAATCTTCTAGGCGGCTACAAAACTTATAATGACATAAACTATGTTCCCGGCAATAAAAAGGCACTTATTCAGGCAGAGCAGGATAAACTCCCACAGGAAAGTTCTTCTGCTTTGGAGCTTGATGTGTGCGGGCTTAGCTGCCCCGGTCCTATAGTAAGCGTAGCGAAAGAAATGGATAACTTAAAAGAAGGTCAGACCCTGCTGGTGACCGCCACAGATCCCGGTTTTTGCAACGATATAGAAAGCTGGTGTATCAATACCGGCAACACTCTCGTATCCAAAATCGATAAAAAAGGTATCTATAATGTCGTACTTAAGAAAGGAAGTTCTGAAGATCTTCCCAGGCCCTCTTGTAAGCAAAAAGAAAAGACTATGATAGTATTTGACGGGGATCTCGATAAGGCATTAGCTGCTTTTATAATAGCTACAGGAAGTGCCGCTATGGGCAATAAGGTGAATATGTTCTTTACTTTTTGGGGGCTTAATATACTCAGAAAATCCAACCCTCCTATAGTGAAAAAAGATATTATGTCTAAACTATTCGCAATAATGATGCCCAAGGGTTCCAAAAACTTACTCTTTCCAAAATGAATTTTGGAGGTATGGGTACTAAAATGATGAAGGATATCATGAAAAAGAAAGGTATAAGCTCTCTTGAGGAACTTATAGCTCAGGCTCAAAAAGCCGGGGTGAAGATGACAGCCTGTCAAATGTCCATGGATGTGATGGGGCTTAAAAAAGAGGAGCTTATAGACGGTATTGAAATAGGCGGCGTTGCCACTATGTTAAATGATAATGATAATTCCAATATGAATTTATTTATTTAAATATTTTCGACATAATACTATTAAAAATGGGTATTACATCACAGCCGATCCACTGTTATGATGTGATGCCCGTTTTTTCGGTATTAAAGGCTACTTTCAAGAATACTATAACTAGGCTATCCTTTTGTTTCACAGTATATATGCAGCTGTTTTGACCCTCTTTAGTATCTAATTCAATAAATTGCATCAAACTATAACAGTCTACTTACTTTCTCATACAATATTTTTCTTCAAACTATTGACTTTTTGCTTGTTGTGTTGTAAAATGTCACTCGTTCGCAGGTGTAGTTCAATGGTAGAACATCAGCCTTCCAAGCTGAATACGTGGGTTCGATTCCCATCACCTGCTTTTTTTGTGTTTAAAAATCTTATCTTTAATATTATTTTCTTAGTCTTGCCTTTATTTTAATTTTACTTTGCCTATATTATGTAAACCATAAGTTGGATTTTTATTAAAATCTTGCCTAAACACTCCCTAAGATGATATACTTTTCTTTTAACAGAAGATATTTCTTCAAAACTAATATTTATAGGAGGACAAAAAATGTTATCAAAAACCATTAAAACTATATTGTCAGGTTCTAAACTTCCACTTACTTTTATAGGAGGTGTGGCATTCGGAACTCTCGGATTAAAAGTTTTAGCAAGTAAGGAGGCTAAAAAGTTTTATGCCAAGACTATAGCAACAGGATATAAGGCTAAGGACAGTATTGACGAAACTATTTCCAATATAAAGCAACACGCAGATGATGTTTTAGCAGATGCCGGTGATATATACGAAGCGGAGAAAAAAGAAGCGGATCTTGATTTCGTAGAAGGCAAATAATATGACATTTAATATTTTACACCGAAGCAGCAAGCGTTTCAGAGTACGAGCTTCTTTTAGATGCACTGTTTATGTGCAGGAATATCTTGTAAAGCTTGCTGCGGATTTTCACAAGATCAAACATATACATTTTTATAATGATATGTTCAGCTTTGCAATTATAATTGATGAAGAAGGCAGTCAAGAGGTCAAAGATTTTTTAAATGCTGTCAATAAGGATGTGATCAGGGAAAAATATCTCTTGCCCCCGATAAAACCTTATGACACACCATATTCTATCGTTTCAAATGCTCTTATAAAGAGAACGCTTTTTAAGCTGTTGTTACCTGCTCCGATAAAAATATTTGTAACCGTTTACCGTTCTTTAGCATATATCAAAGAGGCTTTTTCTTCTTTAATAAAAGGACAGCTAAGCATGGAGACCTTGGACGGCAGTGCAATAGCCATATCCGTATTTACCAAACAGTTCGGTATGGCAAGCTCTATAATGTTTATGCTGGAACTGGGTGAGCAGTTAAGCCACTGGTCACAGAAAAAATCTTTCGAAGATCTTGAGAAAAGCCTTGAAAATAAAAATAAGGAAGTCTGGGTATTAAGAAACGGCGAGAGTACACAGATCAATTGCTCAGATATAGAACTTAACGATACGGTTATAGTATCTGAGGGCAATGAGATACTTTTTGACGGCAGGATCATCAAGGGAAGAGGCAGTGTAAATGAAAGCTCCATCACCGGTGAGGCTTTCCCTATTGATAAAAAAGTAGGTGACCTGGTTTATTCCAATACTATTTTGGAAAGCGGCGAGATACATATAAGTGTATCAAATGTCAAGGCAAATGCCCGTGTATATCAATTGATCGATCTGATGAAAAAAGCCGATCTGTTAAATGAGACCAGGCAATATCAGTTCATCTTGGCTGCTGATAAATTAGTTAAATATAACTTTTTAGGTGCGGCTTTGACCTACCTTTTTACGTTTTCATTCAGCAAAGCCATATCATTTTTATTGGTAGACTATTCTTGTGCACTGAAGTTATCGACTCCGGTCGCATACCTTTCAGCGATACAAAAACTTATAGATAAGGAAATAGTTGTAAAATCCGCATCTTCACTTGACATTTTTAATAATATAGATACATTTATATTTGACAAGACAGGAACTATTACAAAATCTAATCCTGAGATCCATAAGATAATTACTTTTTATGACTATACACAAGAAGAAGTTTTAAAAATAGGAGCCTGCCTGGAAGAGCATATATATCATCCTGTAGCTACCGCAGTAGTCAGCAAGGCACAGGAATCCGGTATTGATCACCCTGAGATGCATTCAAAGCTTTATCATATAGCTTCCAAAGGTATCATATCCAACATTTCCGGTGAAAAGGTGGTTATAAGCAACCTTACATTACTGGAGGAAGAGGGAGTGAAGATCTCCGAGGAACAAAGACAGGCTATAGATAAATATACAGATAACTATAACTTACTTTATCTTGGATATAAAGACAGATTAATAGCAATTTTGTATAGATATACGTTTAAGAGACGAAACACCTGCTGTATTAGATACATTAAAACAAAGAGGTAAAGAGCTTATACTTTTGACCGGAGATACAAAACAGAGAACGCTTAACACAGTTGAAGGTCTGCCATTTGATGAAGTACTTACGGAAATGACCCCAAGTACCAAATATGAATATATTATTGCAAAAAAACAAAGCGGTAAGAAGGTACTTATGGTAGGAGACGGACTCAATGACTCTGCCGCCCTCTCCGCTTCCGATATCAGTGTATCAATGGGTGAGGGAGCCGATCTTTCAAAACAAGTCAGCGATATTCTCTTACTATCCGACTCATTGGCATCTTTGCTTGATATTGATAACATGGCACACAAGCTGAATAAAAAAGTCAATGCAAATGTAAGCTCTGCCGTAACGGTCAACACCTCTCTTATTGTTATGGGGCTGCTTGGCCTTATGCCGGGAAATGTAATGTCTTTTTTACATAACCTCACAACTTTTTCTATAGTTTTGACAAGTTTTAATATAAAAGAGTAGTTGGCAGTATAAACAATTAAACACTCCCTATTTCAATCATACCCCGGTACTGTTAATAAAGTTTCGACAAATTTACTACAGACTGCACTAGGGACATCCTCGTCTGTAAAATTTGTAACTCACTTTATTAACAGTACTAAGGGCTAAAAAGATTGAAATAGGGAGTGTTTCTTTAATCGCCAACCGACCGGAAATAGCTGTATAAAGGATTGGTGGTAGATAACCGTTAAACTATCTTGCCAAAAGACAATCTGAGACCGCCGGTACTTGCTTTATCAAGCCGTGAGGCGAAGATAAAGCTTAGTACCGCTGCGAGGCGAGGTTGGCAAGAGCCTGTCCAAGGCAAGATATGTTTGTAACGGTTTATGTGTTTAAATTATATATTTTTTATCACTTCCGTAACCAAGCCCTTAAACTGACTTGATACCTTATCAGCCACTTCCTTTACTTCCACATGATCGAGCTTCTTTTCACTAAGTCCGGTAGCAAAGTTGGTTATGCAGGAGATAGCCGCTACTTCCATACCCATATGTGCCGCTGCCATAGCCTCACATGCGGTACTCATACCCACGGCATCTGCTCCGAGCAGTTTATACATTCTTATTTCCGCCGCACTTTCATAGTTCGGACCGCTACACTGAAGATAAACTCCCTCTTTCAGATCTATATCGAATTTTTTTGCAGCTTCCTTTATCACATTTACGCATCTTTTAGAATATATTTCACTCATATCCGGAAATCTTGTTCCGAGTTCGTCAAGATTAGGTCCTATAAGAGGACTTCTTACAAAACTGCTGATATGATCCGTCAAGATCATAAAATCCCCGGGCTTAAAGTTCGGGTTTATACCGCCGGCAGCATTGCTTAGTATCAGTTTCTTTGCTCCCAGCTTAGACATGATCCTTATGGGAAGCACCACATCAGTCATGTCATAACCCTCATAGTAATGCACTCTTCCCTGCATTATGATCACCGGAACTTTACCTATATAGGCACAGATGAATCTACCCTCGTGTCCGCTTACGGTGGACACAGGAAAGCCCTTGATATCATTATATGACAGGCTTTCAACTATTTCTATATCCTCAGCATAAGTACCGAGTCCGGAACCGAGCACCAAAGCCACTTCCGGCTTAAAACTAAGCTTTTTACTTACCTCATTAAAACAGGTATCAAGTTTTTCTTTAATAGACAACATATCTTCTCCCACTGTAATAATGTCGTAATCAATATTTGACTACCTGGTTGATTAGTTCCCATAGCTTCGATAACAGAAAAATCTTTCTTCTCTCATCTTATACTACCTTATTAATATTATATAAAGCATCCAGCCTTATACTTATATAAATAAAAGGAGCTGAAAATATACCTACAGCTCCTTTTTATTATTTTAACTCATTTCAACCTTGCCGGTTCATTTTTCTCAAAATTACTGTAACCCTATAACTTACATCCTTTAAGTGTGTACTGCTACACTGCACTTTTTATGCATACCGTAAGTTAAGCAAAAAGGTATCCGGCACTGTTATTCAACAAAGCACTTTCCTCTCACTGCAGCTTGCCGCAAGGAAGATTTCGGTTTTCGCTTTATCATTAAACAAAATACTTATTTATACAGGTATTACCCTATTTTATTTAATAAGCCGTGTTTTATATTGTCATCGGCAAAAGCTACGTTGGCGGCATTTATCATAAAGCCCTTTAGAGTTTCCTCATCAAGTGCGAATTCATTTGCCACGAACTCAAGTTCCTTGTCCATAGTGCTGTTACTTACTATCCTGTTGTCCGTATTGATAGTTACCAAAAGTCCGGCTTTTATGAATTCTTTTAAAGGATATGAGCTTATATTATCAACAGCCTTTGTTTGTAAGTTGCTGATCGGGCACATTTCTATGCCTATCCTCTTATCCTTGCAAAGCTTTATGGCATCCTTTTGTCCGCTTAAGGCTATCCCGTGTCCTATCCTCGAAGCTCCCGCCTCCACGCTTAAAACTACATTTCTTACATCCCTGCACTCTCCCGCATGTATAGTAAACGGATATCCCATGCTTCTCGCTTTTTTGAACAGATCCATGAACAGATCCATAGGATACTTTGATTCGTCTCCCGCAAGATCCAAAGCATTAAGACCGTATCCAAGATAATCTCTTATCTCGGAAAACATTCTCAGACTTTTCTCGGGATCGTGATGTCTCATAGCACAGGCTATAAGTCCCACATCTGTTCCTGTAAGCTCCTTGCCCTCTTTTAACCCTTCTATCACCGCTTCCATTATGTCTCTTGTCCTAAGACTTTCACTGACCGAAAGCAGTGGAGCGAACCTTACTTCCGCATATATCACATTGTCGGCTTGTAAGTTTAATACGAAATCTTTTGCCGCCTTCTTAAATGCCGAATAGCTTGTAAGTGCACTTAAGGGCAGATCGAACTTTTGCAAATATTCGGTAAGGCTTGTGCAATCCCCGGATACGCTAAGCAAAGATCCGTCAACTTCTCTTCCTAAAAGTTCTTCCATCGTAGCCTTGGATATAGATCCGTCCAAATGACAATGTAACTCGATTTTGGGTAATTTTTTAATATGATCCATATATTTATTCTACTGAGTCTATCTCTACTACTTCTGTATTGATATCGGTAACATTGTCACCTATAGCTTCATCATTGGAGATAACCACACTTCCGCTCTTTAAGCTTTCATATAATTTATCATAATCATCCTTTGTGAAGTTCTTGAACTTGGCATTATCCAAAGCAAGTCCTATACCAAGATCGCTTGCTGTAAGTATTACCTTGGTTCCGCCCGGGAATTTCCGTCATAGAACTCTGCTATAGAATTGTATACGGAATCCTGAAGGTTCTTGGTAGCTGATGTTATAACAGTAGGTGACTCTGCTGACTGGTCTACGTCAACTCCTATAACAACCTTTCCTGCCGCTTCCGCAGCCTTCATAACTGAGTTTCCTACAGCTCCTCCGCAGGCAAATATACATTCAACACCTTCATTGTACCATGAAGCTGCCTTTGTCTGGTTTTCAGGGCTTGCATCAAAGTTTCCCACATAGGTGTACTTAACCTTAACTTCACCCTTGGCAAGTCCCAATTCCTTAGCTGCCGCATCCGCACCCTGTACATATCCGTAACCGAATCTTACAACTGCCGGAACCGCTATTCCGCCCATGAAACCTAAACTCTTATAACCTTCTTTTACCGCTGCATAACCTGCAAGATAACCTGCCTGCTCTTCAGCATAGAAGATAGCATGTGCGTTTGAACCGATCTGAGCCTCATCGCCCTTCTTAGGCTCTGCGTCTATTGTAACGAATTTTACATCAGGGTATTTTGTCTGTGCTTCATATACCGGTGCTTCGAATAAGAATCCCGGTGTTACGATAAGCTTGGCACCGCCCTTGACAGCAAGGTCTATAGCATCAAGGCAGGCAGCATCCGACTTTTCAGCCGGCTTATAATACTTATGGGTAATATTATGCTCTGTTGCATACTTATCAAGCCCCCTCCCATGAACCCTGGTTAAATGACTTATCGTCTATAGTTCCTACATCTGTGATAAGTGCAAGCTCATAACCTGAAGCAGACTCCTCACTTGCTGCGGTTTCACTTCCTGAGTCCGCTACAGACTCAGCCGCCTGACTTGCATCGGCAGCCGCTGAAGTTTCAGCGGTCGGCTTTGCACAGGCTGAAAGTAAAGACACTGCCAAAGCTGACATCATTAATACACTTGTTAATTTTCTCATAATAGATCCTCCTTATTATTTGATCTCCCAAATTTTTTTATATCTTACATGCTTACATATTTAATTCTACCATTAATTAAGGTATAAGCAAATAGATAATTCTTTATAAACCTATGAAAATTATTTAATTCCCTTGACCATCTCGATCAATTCACTTTCGGGCATGGCTTTGCTTAGTGAAAAAGAATAATTATAGTCTGTGTTCTTCCATGTCGCAAGGTTCACACTGCCCTCTTCGCTGCCCCAAACCGTTACCTGTACACCTTCGGCATCCACTTCATTATGATAACTGTACTGATTGGGGTCACAGCTTATCGTGTTATCTTTTGTATTGTTGGACTTTCTTATAGTTATACTGTTTTCAGCACTGCTGTCATCATAGATGACCTGTATCATCTCGTTCTTGACCGCCTGTATATATCTGTTCTCATAGCCTTCTATCTTCTCGGGTGCGACAAATTCAAAGCCGGCAAGCTTAGCGGCATCTTCCAAAGTATTAAAATCTTCGAATATACCCACTTCATTCTCACCCCCGGAATTGGTCGAACCATCCTGATTGATGGCTTCCACACTGCCGGTTTCAGCTTGGCTTTCCTGAACCGTACTTTGTGAAGCTGCGGTAGTTTCCTCGCTTTTATTTGAACATGCAGACATAATTGATACGCTTAAAAATAATGCTGTTATAAATATATATCTTTTCTTCATCCAATTACTCCTTATATGAATTTATTGCAATAATTTTCCTATAGAAGAACTGCCTATTCTCTCACAGCCCATATCTATAAACTCCTCCATATCTTCGAGAGTTCTTATCCCTCCGGCTGCCTTTATCTTAACGTCTTTAGATATGTGCTTTTTGAAAAGCTCTATATCTTCTTTTTTCGCACCCGAAGTTCCGAAACCTGTAGAAGTCTTTATAAAATCAGCTCCGGCTTTACTTACAGCTTCACAGAGTTTTATCTTCTCTTCTTCAGTAAGATAGCAACACTCTATTATAACTTTTAGGATCTTTCCTCCCACCAGCTCTTTCAATTCCCTTATCTCGGCTTCTACTTTACCGAACTCTTTGTTCTTTACATCACAAAGATTTACTACCATGTCTATCTCCACCGCACCGTCTTCCAAAGCCTTCCTTGTTTCGGCTTTTTTAGCTTCGGTACAGGCATAGCCCAAAGGAAATCCCACTACCGTACAGATACTGAGCTCTTTTCCGTATTTATCATTTACATACTTTATATAATGAGGAGGTATGCATACTGAAGCGGTCTTATACCTTACAGCCTCCTCACATAATTTATCAATGTCCGCAAGGCACGTATCAGCCTTAAGAACAGTATGGTCCACATGTGAACATATCTTTTTAATATCCATTTTTATCTCCGTTCCGCCGCTTGATCACGGCATAGGCAGCAAGAAAATATTATCCGCTATATGCCCCGGTCTGCTACATAAATATCGGGCAAATATCTTCGACATTTTATATATGCAATGATCTGCTACATAAATATCGGGCAAATATTTTACATCCGATCCGATCTCGGGCATCTTTTTACACGAACAATAAAGCTGCCTTTATTCTAATACCTTTCCACTCCTTGACTGCTTACCTTTGCAAGTATAAGAGGGCTTACATTTACTTCGTTTTCACTAAATTCAAGTCCGGATAAGAATTTTTCAGCCGCCTCGGCAAATAAGTCTTCATTATCCGCATACATTATACAAAGCACATCAGATTCATTAACATGATCTTTTGTTTTTTTGATCAGTTTTATACCCGCACTGTAGTCTATACTGTCTTCTTTAGTCTTTCTTCCGGCTCCCAGAAGACTTGACGCTATACCTATGGTCTCGGTATCCATGTGGGAAATATAGCCTGCTTTTTCGCTTTTTAACTCAAAGCTAAACTTCGGTTTTTTGAATTTTTCGGTATTCTTTATCACCTCTGTATCTCCACCTTGTGCGGCTACCATTTCTATCAGTTTATCAAGTGCCTTGCCGGAACTAAGCGCCTCTTCCACCACCCGGAAACATTCTTTTATGTTCTTATCAAGCCCGAGATGAAGCATGTTGGCGGCAAGCTCCTTACTTACTTCAAGAAGGTCTTTAGGACCTTTATTTTTTAATACTTCGACAGCCTCTATGACTTCAAGGCTGTTACCTATATTGTTGCCCAAAGGTATGTCCATATCGGTGATCACGGCAAGAGTCTTCCTGCCGGCATGCTCTCCTATATCGACCATTTCCTCGGCAAGTGCCACAGCATCGTCAAGAGTTTTCATAAATGCTCCGCTTCCGCACTTTACGTCAAGCACTATGCAGTCACTTCCCGCCGCAAGCTTCTTGCTCATGATAGAAGCGGCTATGAGGGAAATATTATCGACTGTAGCCGTAACGTCCCTAAGTGCATAGAGTTTTTTGTCCGCAGGTGCAAGATTACCGGACTGTCCCACTACGGCTATTCCGGTCTTTCTTACAATATCAAAAAACTCTTCCTTGCTAAAAGCTGTTCTTAAATTAGGGATTGACTCAAGTTTATCCACCGTACCTCCGGTGTGCCCAAGTCCCCTACCTGACATCTTTGCTACCTTGCAGCCACAGGCTGCAACTATTGGTGCAACTATAAGTGTGGTCTTATCTCCTACACCGCCGGTAGAGTGCTTGTCTACCTTCACTCCTTCTATGGAAGACAGATCCACCATATCTCCGGAGTGTGCAGCTGCCAGAGTCAAAGCAGCGGTTTCTTTTTTATCCATACCTCTAAAATACACTGCCATAAGAAAGGCTGACATTTGATAATCGGGTATCTCACCGGATACATATCCGGATACTATATAGTCTATCTCTTCTTTGAAAGTGCGACGGCATTTCTTTTTTTCATGATCAGATCATACATTCTCATAATATTTACCCCTATCTGCTTGACTTATCGTAAGGTATACCCTCAGCCTTAGGTGCCTGTGAACTCTTTGAAGAGAACATAAGTACTATAAGTGTAACTATATAAGGAAACATCTTATAAAATTCGCTCGGTATAGATAAGTCTTTTAATACCGGTATTGATGAATAAGCACTTGCCAGAGTCTTCATGATCGCAAAGAAAAAGGCTGCGAAGAAGATCTTGTTGCTTCTCCATTGACCGAATATAAGTACCGCAAGTGCAAGGAAACCGTAACCTGCCACGGTACCGTTAAAGTTAGTTGAGGTAGGAACTACGAATACCAGTCCTCCTATACCGGCAAGCACACCTGAGATAATAACTCCCGCATACCTTATCCTGTATACATTGACTCCGACAGAATCGGCAGCTCCCGGATGCTCTCCGCAGGCTCTAAGCCTTAGTCCGAATCTCGTATACTTTATTACAAAGGCTGCAAGTGCAAATATCAAAAGCCCTATATAGGTGGTAATGTATGCCTTCTTAAAAAACATATCTCCTATCACCGGTATCGAAGAAAGTACAGGTACGGCATCTATACGGAAGGTATCCGTAAATTGTACCTGCTGTATTTTTTGTATCATTCTGGCTGTAAATATTACAAAGGCGGGGGCGAACATATTAAGTGCCGTACCGCTTATGGTCTGATCCGCCTTCATATTAATAGCCGCAAAGGCATGAAGTAAGGAAAAAAGTCCTCCGCTTATGCCTGCTATAAGTATGGCAAGCAGCAAAAGCCCCTGACCACTCATGCTTTTTTGAAATATATTTATAAAGAAGATACCGCAAAAAGCTCCTATTACCATGATACCCTCAAGTGCTATGTTGATAACACCGCTTCGCTCGGAGTACATACCGCCTGTAGCCACTATAAGCAAAGGTATAGCAAAAAACATGGTTTGTTGAACGATAAAGCTTAAAATCTCCATACTATACCTCCTCTTTCTTTATATTAGCGTGTTTTTCGGGTCTCTTTTTATTTTTAATAAAATTATATATCAAATGTTTGAATAACAAGGATAAAGCTCCGCAATATACTATAGCTGCTATGATCATATCTATTACTTCCGGGGCAAAATCAAAAAGCTGCATGTTATATCCGCCCACCGTTATATGGGCTACGAAAAGTCCGGCAAAAAGTATGCCTATAGGACTTGAGAGTCCAAGCAAGGCTACAGATATTCCGCTAAATCCTTCAGGTGCTATTATATCAAGCACCTGTAAATATTTTCCGGAATTTGCCAGGTATAAAAGTGCTCCTCCGAGTCCCGCAAGTCCTCCGGCTATAAGCATTGACAGGATTATATTCTTCTTTGCGTTTATTCCCGCATATCTGCTCGCAAAACTGTTCTGACCGCAGGCTTTAAGTTCGTAACCGAATACCGTCTTGTTAAGCAATATATGTATAACTATAACGGAAAGTATCGCTATCAGAATACCTACGTTAATGCTTGTACCCGGGAATATTTTATCGAGTCCCGCTTTGCTTAGATTAGCTGTTGCCATGACCGCCTTGGATTGGTTCTTGACCCTGTCATATACGGAATTTTTTATCATTATATTTACCGCATACATTCCGATATAATTCATCATAATAGATGAGATAACTTCGTTAACATTGAAAAATGCTTTTAAGAATCCCGGAATAAATGCCCATGCGGCTCCTGCCAATGTTGCACAGATAAGTGCAAGTAAACAATGCAAAAATGCCGACTCTATAGGAAGCTTAACTCCTACCCATATCGCTGCAAATGCTCCCATGGTAAACTGTCCGGATGCTCCTATGTTGAAAAGTCCGGTCTTAAATGCGAACCCTACCGAAAGTCCGGTCATGATTATGGGTGTTGCTATATACAGCACCTGACCTATGCCTTTGATACCATCTGTAAATCCGCCCTGCACTATCATAGCAAAACCTCCAAGTGCATGACTCGGCTTACTTACAAGCAAGATCAAAAGTCCGAAAAGCAGTCCGCAGATAATTGCAAGTATTGATGACATAAAGCTTATTTTGTTCTCATCCGATAAATTAAATATATTCTTAAACTTCATATCCCTTACCTCGCTTAGCTCCTGACATATAAAGTCCGAGTTCTTCTACAGTTGTCTCACCGGGAAGTACATTTGCCACAATCTCTCCCTCATACATTACCAAAATTCTGTCGCTCACATTCATAACTTCATCAAGTTCAAGTGAGAATAAAAGTACAGCCTTGTTGTTGTCCCTTTGTTTTATAAGTCTTTTGTGTATATATTCTATGGCACCTACGTCCAGTCCTCTTATCGGCTGCACAGCTATGACTATATCCGGATCTCTGTCAAGTTCTCTGGCTATAATAGCCTTTTGCTGATTACCTCCCGACATAGATCTTGCGGTACTGGTCTCTCCCTTACTTGAGCGTATGTCGAATTTCTATCAGCTCTTTGGCATACTTTCTTATTTCAGCAAATTTAAGAAAACCGTTTTTTTGAAATCTGTCGCTGTAATAGCTTTGCAGCACCAGATTCTCCTCCAGAGTATAGTCAAGTACCAGTCCGTCCTTATGTCTGTCTTCCGGAATATGTGCCATACCTGCCAAGGTTCTTTCTCTTATGCTATTCTTGGTTATATCTTTGTCATTAAGATATATATGCCCCGAAGCGGACGGTGCAAGACCTGTAAGTGCGTAAGCAAGCTCCGACTGACCGTTGCCGTCTATACCTGCTATGCACAGTATCTCTCCTGCTTTTACTTCGAATGAAGCGTTCTTTACGGAAAGTTTTCCCTTGTGCTTTGAGTCTACATTCAAGTTTTCAACTTTCAATATGTCGGCTCCCGGAGTGAGTTCCTTTTTATCCAAAATAAAACTCACCTTCCTTCCGACCATCAGTTCGGACATGTCTTCCTTGGATATCTTATCCACATCAACTGTCCCAACGCTTTTTCCTTTTCTTAAGACTGTAAGCCTGTCAGCTACTTTTTTTATTTCATTTAATTTGTGAGTTATGAATATAATAGACTTGCCCTCGTCAACAAGCTGCTTCATTATCTTCATAAGCTCATCTATTTCCTGAGGTGTAAGTACTGCTGTCGGCTCGTCAAATATAAGTATGTCGTTATCGCAAAACAGCATTTTAAGTATCTCGACCCTTTGCTGCATACCTACCGTTATATCAGATATATAAGCATCCAGATCTATTTTTAGTTTATATTGCTCGCTTAATTTGAGCAGTTTTTCTCTTGCACCCTTCATTTGCAATACCGAAAATTTGGTAGTTTCTCTGCCAAGTACTATGTTTTCAAGTATCGTGAAGTTATGAACAAGTTTAAAATGCTGATGTACCATACCTATACCCAAGGCATTGGCATCGTTAGGATTGAGTATGTCAACTTTTTTGCCGTTTATTTTGATCTCGCCTTCTTCCGCCCGGTATAATCCGAAAAGCACACTCATAAGTGTGGACTTGCCCGCACCGTTTTCTCCGAGCAGGGCGTGTATCTCGCCTTTTCTCACCTTTAGCGTTACATCATCATTTGCCTTAAAATCACCGAATTTTGGTGATATGGTTCATCTCTATGACATGATCCACAGCAGACCTCCTATAAATAGTATGAATAGTTATATACTTTCTTTTATTACTTTCATGAGCCCTTCGCAACCACGCACTATATCTTCATACGTCACATCGAATCTTCTTGTATACCACGGGTCGCTTATATCTTCCTTGCTGCCTGCAAATTCCAGAAGTTTCTTTATCTTTCCTTCCTTTACGCTCCTTTCGGTAATTCTTTCTATGTTTCTTACGTTCATATCGTCCATAGCTATTATATAATCATAATCGTTATATTCAGACTTTTCAAGCTGCTTTGCTCTCTTACCCGCACAGCCTATGCCATGTTTTTCAAGCTCCTGCTTAGTCTTAGGATAGACCGGGCTTCCGATTTCTTCTGTGGAAGTTGCTCTTGATGCTACTTCTACTTTATCCGAAAGATTTTCTTTTTGTAACATGTCCTTGAGTATAAATTCCGCCATGGGGCTTCTGCAAATGTTGCCGTGGCAGATAAAAAGTACGCTTGTTTTCATTTTTCTCCTCCTAAAATGCCCTATTTTGCCCTAATTTGCGTGGGTTTGCCCAGTCTGTAAAATGGGGTTAAACCTACAGATATTTTGGCTGATCTGCAAAACAAGGCAAATCGTGGCAAAATGTAATAGTCATTAGTAGTCAAATAGTAGTCAATGATAGAGGGGTTGACTACTCACCTTTTAACGGTAGTATCGTTAAAGGGGTTTCAAATTCAGGGTTATCGTTAAAAGGTATGAACCAATGTTTTTATTTTACCAAATAAAGATACGTTTGATAAGACTTAATACAGAAAAACAGGCGGCATTTTACTTTGCCACCTGCATAAAGTTATATGAAAATGTAGTTATCTTTGATTGGGAAATTAGTCGGTTATCAGGCTTCATATTATCTAATCCCTTGATTTGCTTGACTTTCAGATAAAACGATGTTGTGTAGGTTTAGGAACAGGAAGGAAATTTTTCACATACTCAAAATTCCAACCGCTAGTACACCGATTGATATTCCATATAGGATACCAATCACCAGGTCACTGATGTTAGTTATCTGATTTAAAATTATTGCCAGCACTAGAAACATCATTCCTATTGACACATATTTATTTTTATTTAGCTTCATATATTTTCTCCCCAACAAATTCTAAGTTGTTATTGTACCAAGTCGCTTACACAGCAGCTAGGCTAAGTATAATTAATTTTCTACTTTTCCGCAATAACAGCAGTTTGAAAATTATTTTGTATTATTGAGATATACCACTATCACATAAACAAACACAATTCCTCAACCACAATGTTTATTTTAACATCTTATATCATCTAAAATCCATTCCCCATCGACTATTTTTGGCAACGAAAGATTACGATAATTAATAAATCCACTCTTTCCTGACAATCCGGCTCTTTTTATCGCTTTTTCAAGTAAAATCCCCCGGGCGAATTCGCCCGGGGACCGTTCTTCTTAACTTAGAATATTCTCCAACCTACTATGAAGTTTCTTTGCCACCATCCTCCAAGGGATCTTTGCACAACTCTTCCGTTAGATGATGAAGCGTCTATTATCTGACCGCCGCCGGCTACCAGACCTACGTGTCCGCTGACTACTATGATATCTCCTGCCTGTAGATCCGAGAAGTTGCTTACTCTGGTATATCTTCCCGGGTTTCTCCAACCTGAGCTGGTCATGTAAGACTGGCTTACACCGGAATTATTAAGACACCAGTATATAAATCCCGAACAGTCGAAAGCATTGGGACCTTTTGCACCCCATACATAAGGGCTTCCTACCTTGGATGAAGCTACGGATATAAGGTTTCCTACGCTTCCTCCGCCTGAGTATATAGGTCCTGTGGCACCTCCGCCACCGCCGCCACCGCCGCCGCCGGCGTTTCCTCCGCCCGCATTACCGCCTCCGGCATTGCCGTTCCTGCCGTTATTTTGTCTTGCGGTCGTACTTGGAAGAGGTCTTAAGACATCCTCGGAAGTAAGTTTTGCTATGGTGACCGCTCCTACAGATCCGTCGGAATCAAGTCCGTTCCTGCTTTGGAACGCTTTGACCGCATTCTGTGTTGACTCTCCGAAATATCCGGTTATATTGTCAGGATGCAAATATCCCCACTTCGCAAGCATCTTTTGAATATTGTGTACCTGATCACTTTGATCTCCGACTCCCAGTCCGTTAGGTTTTGCATCAGCCGATAAAATAGCCATCCTTGTGGAAGGTCCTATATATCCGTCCACGACCTGGTCGTTCTTTGACTGGAACTGCTTTACCGCAAGACTCGTATCGAGTCCGTAGCTTCCGTCCGGTGTACTGGTCATGTATCCGAGTTCAAAAAGCCTTTTTTGAATCGCCATCACCACATCGCTCTTTTCACCGTATGCAAGCATATTAGGCTTGATATCTTCTGAATATATAAGGTTAAGTGTCTTTATACCCACCTTACCGTCTTGATCGAGGCTATTGATCTCCTGCAACTTTGATACGGCATCCTTTGTCTTTTCATCGTAAGTACCGGTGACCTGTCCTTGCTCTGCAAGGTATCCCAGCTCGTAAAGTCTTGATTGAATACGCTCTATGTCGGTACCCACATCTCCTTCTTGTGCCGCATAAAACTTGGCATCATCCGCCATAAGTATCTCAAGCGTACCCGTACCTATGATACCGTCCTGCGGAAGCTTGTTCTGTCTTTGGAAGACCTTTACAGCAGCTATGGTCACATCTCCGTAATAATCCGTAGGCTCGTCATTCTCCATGAAGCCGAGTCTCATAAGTCTTTCCTGTATCCTATGAACTATAGGGTGTTTTGTTCCGGATCTTATAACATCGGGAACCGGCTCTGTAGTTGCCACATCGACAGACAGTGACGGGAACGGTGCTCCTATCGCAGCTGCCGGAACTATATCCACCTGTGCGTTGCTATCCGTTGCGATATCACCCTCCGACACTTCACTTGTCTCGGATACCGCTGTCTTTTTATTTGTTGACACCATAGCTCTTACCCATACTACGGAAAGCAGGGCTATGATGACTGTAGGTACTGCCACCATGATAAGCTTACTCTTATCCCAATTTTTAAAAAAATTATTTCCTTCTTTCTTATCTCTTGCCATATTTTCTACCTGATATTTCCTAAAGTTTACTTAAACGATCGCTTAAAACTACAAAATCCTCTAAACTAAGAGTCTCGCCTCTTACACGTTCATCAAATCCCGAATCCCTTATGGCTTTGGCGATGACCTCTTTTGTAAATGTAATACCCGACGCATTGTTAAGACTGTTTTGCAATGTCTTTCTTCGCTGATTAAAGAAGCCCTGATAAGTGCAAACATGAGTTTTTCATCTTTCGGCTCTACCGGCGCCTTCTCATGTAATTTTAATCTTATGACCGCAGACGACACCGAAGGTCTCGGAATAAATGAATTCGAAGGCACATTAGCTACTATCACGGCATCCGTATAGTAAGCCACCGCCAATGATATCGCACCGTATTCTTTTGTGCCGGGCTTTGCAATAAGCCTTTGCGCAACTTCCTTTTGTATCATCACGGTTATGCTATCAAGCTTTAATTTTCTTTCAAGCAGATCCATAATTATTGGGGTCGTTATATAGTAGGGAAGGTTTGCCACTACCTTTACTCTTTTTCCCTCAGCCTCTTTTTTTATAAGTGCTTCCAGATCGACTTTTAATACGTCTTCATTTAATAATACTACATTTTCATAAGCAAATAAAGTCTTTGCAAGTATCGGCATCAAATTTTTATCTATTTCTATTGCTATAAGTTTATGAGCCTTTTCAGCTATACGCTGACTGAGTACTCCTATACCCGGACCTATCTCTATGACCACATCTTCTTCGCTTATATCCGCAGCACTTATGATCTTATCAAGTACATGAGAGTCTATAAGGAAATTTTGCCCGTATTTTTTCTGAAATACGAATCCGTGTTCCTTTATGATATCTATAGTGTCCGATGCTTTTTCTATTCTGCCCTTCATTCACACCTACCTTAATTTAGGATACAATCTATGTGCATTTTCAGAAGTCTTTTCTATGACATATTCGGGACTGAATGCCTTTATATCCGATATGGCATTAACTATGTACGGTATATATGAAGACTCGTTTCTCTTCCCCCTGAAAGGTACGGGGGAAAGATAAGGACAATCCGTCTCCAAAACCATACTTTCCATCGGAAGATATTCGATAACTTCCTTTAATTTGGGAGCATTTTTATATGTAGCCACTCCTCCTATACCGAAGAAAAAACCGAGTTTTAAGTATTCCTTTGCCATTTCAAGGCTGTAAGAATAACAATGCATTACTATATTAAGATCTTTGGCATAAGCTTTTAATATGTCAAAGCTGTCTTTTGCGGCATCCCTTGAGTGTATAACCGCAGTAAGCCCAAGTTCCTTCGCAAGGTCCAATTGACTTACAAAATCTTCTTTTTGTTTTTCCTTATACTCGGTACTCCAGTAATAATCCAGACCTATCTCCGCTATGGCAACCACCTTATCATGTTTTGCCAGATTTTTAAGTTGCTCTATATAATCACCTTCAGACTCATGCACATTTGACGGATGTACTCCCACTGTAGCATATATATAGTCGTATTTGTCCGCCAAGGCTATACACTCTTTTGAGCTTTCTATATCTACAGCTATATTGACAATCCTGTCTATACCTTTACCGGGCAATCCGGCAAGCAGTTCGTCCCTGTCTTCATCAAATGCCTCATCATTGTAATGACTGTGTGTATCTATGATCCCCATAAAACTTTCCTTCCGAAACTTATTAAACTATTTTACAACATGTGGTCACGATCTGTCAGATCCATATACCGTTCCAACTTATCAAAGCGATGTATAAAAACATTATCACTTATATAAACCTCTCTTCCCGGTGAATAGATCTTATAAACAGTTTTCTTGATCAAGGAATTCACGGTAACATGTGCAACATGAACTTACTGATAAAGACTCATTAAATATGCGCTTATATTGCTGTTGATAATATACAGTAACAATAAATGTCCCGGATAAAACACGTAAAACAAATATTTAAGTCCCTTACCCTTTTTACCGTTATAAAAGTACGTGATCGCCGCTCCCACTACAGCCATATCCAAGAACAAAACCGCAGTCGCACAAAACTTTACCCAGAATTTTTCCTTAAATAAATAATATACCGCTATTATTATAACACCTATATGTGAATAATCTGTTTTCAAAAACCATGCAATTAGAGCAAATATTAAAATTATAAATAATCTTATTATAAAATTTTTATCATATTTTTTTATTGCCATAAGCATAAGTATAGCTATCAAAAAAGTCCAAAGCACATTCTGATAACCTAGGTAAAGTGGGATACCGAAAAATGCAAGGTCATATATAGGCTCGGTTATCACCGCAAATATAAAAAGTCTTATCAGATACTTCTTTATATTTCTTGTGTGTATGAAGCCCTCCACTATACAAAAGCAAATATCGGAAATGATATCCTTCCTATGCCCCTCATCACATTGTAAATAAACTCAGTATCTATATTGAAAAGTTGCTCAACTATATCGAAATGCGGCATCATTGTCGCTGCTATATGGTCTATTAACATAGTGATAAGAGCGATCCATTTGAGTGCCGACAGATCGAGTACCTTATATTTATTAGCAGACATAGGCTCCCGACCTCATATTCTTCTCCGGTGAAATTATTGAAAGATTACCCTCATTATCCTCGGCACAAAGCACCATACCCTCTGAGGTAAGTCCGGCTATCTGCCTCGGTTTTAAGTTTACCAGCACAAGTACTTTCTTTCCTATAAGATCTTCAGGTTTGTACCATGCCTTGATCCCGCTTAATATCTGTCTTGTGCTTGAACCTATTTTTATTTGTGAACATAAAAGTTTTTTTGATTTTTTAACTTCCTCACAATGTATTATCTCGCCTATTTGAATCTGAAGCTTGTCAAAATCCTCATACTCAACTTCCGGCTTTGCCTCTATATCCATGCCATCATCGGACTCTTCCTCTACTGATGCCGCAGCATCATCAATACCGCTTAGGGCTTCGTACTCTTCCATGACCTTATCAAGTTCCAGTCTTGCAAAGAGTATTGAAGGTTTTTCCACAACTTTTATGCTGTCTGTAAGTCCGAATTTATCAAGGTCTTCATACTCTCTTCTTGAAGCATTGAGCTGTGCCAATATAGCCTGTGATGTCTCCGGCATAAAGCTTTCAAGAAGGCTTGCTCCTATAAGTATAGATTCGGTAAGGTTATAAAGTACGGTTTTAAGTCTTTCTTTCTTGTCCTCGTCCTTTGCAAGTACCCAGGGATAGGTCTCATCTATATATTTATTCGATCTTTTAAATATATTCCATATCTCGCTGATGGCATCCGCAACCCTGAATCTTTCCATTTTTCGGAAACTTTGGCTGCCGTAGAGCTCACAAGATCTTTAAGATCCTTATCAAGTGCCTTATCCTCTTCACTGTCGGCACTCTCCTGACCCTTTGATACCACGCCTTCAAAATACTTGTTTGACATGGATATGGTACGGCTTACAAGGTTTCCGAGTACATTGGCAAGATCTGAATTATATCTTTCGACTATCAGGTCCACGCTTATAACGCCGTCTCTGTCATAAGGCATCTCATGCAATACAAAATATCTTACGGCATCCACTCCGAAAAGTTTGACCAGGGTATCGGCATATAGGACATTGCCCTTGGACTTACTCATCTTGCCTTCACCCAGTAAAAGCCACGGATGACCGAATACCTGCTTAGGAAGTTCCACACCGAGTGCCATAAGGAATATAGGCCAATATATGGTATGGAATCTTACTATATCCTTACCTATCAGGTGCAGATCCTCCGGCCAATATTTTTTGAAACTGTCAGCACTTTCTTTATAACATTCATATCCGAGTCCCGTAATATAGTTACTGAGTGCATCAAGCCATACATAGGTCACATGTCCCTCATCGAAAGTTACCGGTATGCCCCAACTGAAACTTGTTCTTGAGACACAAAGATCTTGAAGTCCCGGTAAAAGGAAGTTATTCATCATTTCATTTTTTCTTGACACCGGCTGTATGAATTCCGGATGTGTATTTATATGCTCTATAAGTCTGTCGGCGTATTTGCTCATTTTGAAAAAGTATGCCTCTTCCTTAGCCGGCTGTACTTCTCTGCCGCAGTCCGGACAGCGTCCGTCAACAAGCTGCGCCTCGGTGAAGAAAGATTCACAAGGCGTACAGTAAAGCCCCTCATAGCAACCTTTATATATGTCTCCCTGCTCATACAGTTTCTTGAATATATCCTGAACCACCCTTTTATGCTCGGGATCCGTGGTTCTTATAAACTTGTCGTACGAAGTATTCATCATATCCCATATTTGTTTGATAACACCGCTGGTCTCATCAACAAAGGTCTGCGGGTCTTTTCCGGCATCTTTAGCCTTTAATTCTATCTTTTGTCCGTGCTCATCCGTACCTGTCTGGAAGAATACATCATAGCCCTCGTATCTTTTAAATCTGGCTATTGCGTCAGCCATTATTATTTCATAAGTGTTGCCTATATGAGGTTTTCCCGAAGCATAGGCAATAGCCGTAGTCATAGCGAATATCTTTTTATCTTTATGTGTAGACATAATATCTCCTTTTAAGTTTGCTATCATAAAATCAGAAAAGAGAGCCTGATATACCTGCCCTCTTGTTCTATAAATATTACAGTTCGCTAAGCCGTCCTTCTTCACCCGTATCACTGCTGCGATCGGTATTCACCTATACGTACGTTTTTATGACGGTTAGAACACGGATATACACATAATATTCGCCTGACATTGATCTGTCCCTCATATCGTGTGTATACCGGCTTGCTCAAACTGTGATCTATAAACTAATTACTTGTTACTTTTTCATAGTCCAAATTGTATTTTATATCAGTTGTTTCGGATGTCGCCTTTCCGTTTATCTTAACTGTCAATGCATCAAGCTCATAATTCTCCACATACGTATTAGCCACAGCTACGAGTGTTCTCTTGTCCGTCATATCCAGTGCTGACAGATCCAGAGTAGCTTTTTTTCCTTCAATAACAAATGATAACATAGTGGTATCTGAAGGTATAACGCCGAACTCTATGAGTTTGCAATAAAAGATTGGCATCAAGTTCACTTGCGTCTATAGAATCCATATCTTTATCGATTCCGCCCGTACTGTCATCCTTGGTATAAACAGATACTACTGTAAGCACAGGTGCATTGGGATCGGGAACTTTATCATCCCTTCCTCCGGTCTCTTCGGCTACGGTAACCGGCTCACTTTGAGCACTATCGCTTCCGCTCTTTGAACATGCCGCAAGTGCAAGTATGACTCCTACAGTCATCATCGACACAATTACTTTCTTGAAAAATTTTACCATGAATTATTTCTCCTTATACTCTTAATAGTTTCCAGGTCTTAAGCTGAGCCACTATTAATTATTTTTTAGGGTAGGTCTTCACAAGCCATTCATGAACCTTGAAAAGTGCATCGGTGACAAGTTTCACCTCATGATCCGACAAGCCGTCTATCATGGAGCTGAGCATCTTTTGATGAAATTCCCTATGTTTCATAAATGCCAGTTTGCCTTTTTCAGACAGTTCTATATATACAAGCCTCCTGTCTTCTATACCCCTTTCTCTATTGACATAACCTTTTCTTACCAAAGCGTTGATCGCCGTGGTAAGAGAGCCTATCGTTATTGACAGCTGAGCCGCAACGGTGGACATATTCTTCTTCACACCTATACCTATAGTATCAATGACATGCATATCATTATTGGTAATATCGGAAAAATCTGACTCAACAATAGCCCTGGATTCTATGTCGATTATATCATTAAATAAACTTACTAAGACTCCGTCAAGTCGGCTATACCTATCCACACATACCTCTCTTTATAAACATAATCAGCCAATATATTGTACTCTATAAAAACTACTTTTTCAATAAAAAATGCTACAGGTATATTACAAGATTATTTATAAACAACTAACCTTTTATTTATTTTTATCGTTTTGTCTGCCGTATATTCCGCTTAACATAGACATATGCCATATAAGTTCTTCACTAAATTCATCACTCTTCATCCTCCACTTCCAATTGTTTCCCATGGTGCTTGGGGTGTTGATACGGGATTCTTCACCTAAACCGAGGTAATCTTGCATAGGTATTATGACCGTATCTGCTATGCTTGACATGACCGTACGTATTGAATCCCAATGTAAATATTCATGCGGTGTATTCTCACTGCCCTGATATCTTATCATGAATAATCTATCATCATGTGACAAGGTCTCAAGCCAAGCTCTCAGCGGTGAATTATCATGAGTTCCGGTATATGCCACACAATTTCTTACGTAATTATGCGGTAAATACATATTTTCCGGGTTTTGATCAAAGGCAAATTCCAAAACTTTCATTGCAGGGAAGCCTGAATCTTCCACGAGTTTTATTACGCTGTCAGTCATTAGTCCCAGATCCTCGGCTATGATAGGAAGCCCTTCTTCGTATTTACCGGGATACTTCTTTTGGAAATACTCCGTCATCTTGTTAAATATATTCATACCCGGACCTTCGTTCCATATTCCTTCTATGGCATTTTTCGGCTCCGTATTCTATTGAATAATATTCGTCAAATGCTCTGAAATGATCTACTCTTACATAATCATAGACCGACAAAGCATATTCAAGTCTCTTGATCCACCACTCATAATTGTTTTTTTCTTATGATAGTCCCAGTCATACAACGGGTTGCCCCAAAGCTGACCCTCTTTTTGCGAAATAATCCGGCGGACAACCTGCAACGACCTTAGGCATATGCTCTTCATCGAATAAGAAAAAGCTGTGCCTTGCTCCACGCTTCAGCCGAATCAAAGGCTACATATATCGGCATGTCGCCTATTATCTCTATCCCCTTATCATTGGCATATTTTTTTAAGTTCCGACCATTGCTTGTTAAAAACCGTCTGTACCCAACAGAAGAACTCTATCTCTTTGTTAAGCCTTATCTTGGCTTTTTTTATCGCCGCCTCATCAAAACAACGCAAGTCTTCATCCCACTGATCCCAGGACTTACCCTCCTGCTCGTTCTTTATTGCCTGGTATAAGCAGTAGGTCTTCGTATCTTCCAAAAGCTCATCTATTTGCTTATTGAATTTTACACTATCCTTTTCATCAAGTGTTTCCTTGAATTTTATATATGCCTTTTTTAATAACTTTTCTCTGTTTTTATATAACTTTCCGTAGTCTACATAACATTTATCATCAAACCACTCTATGTCTTTAAGATCTTCCTTACTTAAAAGTTCTTCTTCTATAAGCTTATCAAGATCTATATAATATAAATTCCCCGCAAAAGCACTCAGGCTTTGATAGGGAGAGTCTCCGTATGAAGTGGGACCGAGCGGAAGTATCTGCCAGTAACATTGACCGGCTTTACTTAAATTATCCACGAACTCGTATGCTTCTTTTGAAAATGTCCCTATACCGTAAGGACTCGGCAGACTCGATATGGGCAACAACACCCCACATGCTCTTTTCATAAATACTCCTGTAATGATTTTTTATTTTTGATACACATCTATCTTTTTGTGTGCCAGCTCTATATTATTCTCATCCAATTTTGCTTTGATCTTTTCTTGAATATCCCATTTTGTACTTAAAAAATCATCCGTATAACACCAACCTCTTGCACCTATCGTAAGTGACGAATCGGTGTAGGACTCAAGATATGTGATGATACCTCTTTCGGGGTCATTCTTTATGATCTTCTCATGCTTTTCAAAAACCGATTTCAATATATTTCTCGTCTTGATCACATCCGTATCATAGTTTACATATATCTTTATCTCAGCATCCTCTTATTAAATGCCGTAGAATTGACTATCACCTTACTTGAAAGGCTGGCATTGGGTATACTAACCTTTTTGTTATCATAGGTCACAAGCGTGGTATATACTATGTCAATGACCTTTACAGTGCCTTCGGTATCTTCGAGAATTATATAATCACCTACCTTAAAAGGCTTGGTAATGAGTATTATTATGCCTCCGGCAACATTGCTTAAACTTCCCTGTAAAGCAAGTCCGATAGCAAGTCCGGCTGAACATATCACCGTTATTATAGATGCCGAATTGATCCCGAGCCTTCCCGCCACTATGAATACCACTATGGTATAAGCGAAAAATCTGAATACCGATATAAGAAACCTGTCGACTCCGCTATCGACCTTTATAGCCATCAGTGACTTATGCATAAGTACAGTCAGCAACTTAATTATTCTGTTAGCTATAAAAATTATCAATATTATGATAAAGCCCTGGTACAATGCTGAAAGTATATCGGGAAGATGGTTTCTTAAAAGATCCATCGCTGTACTAGGCTTTACCCTATCAAGGTCTTCACTGATCTGCTCCGCAACCTCTGATGCTATAGTTTCCAGTGCGGCAGTTTCCGCAACGGTATCTAGGCAGCAGCCTTTATGGCTGCCGCCTGCAGTGTCATATACAAAATACCTAACATTACTTCACCTTAGGGGAGAAGATCACAGTGCTAAGAGGCGGTATCTTTATATCTATAACAAGATTCTTACCTTCTTTATCTTCGACCGCCTTTACAGCTCTTGCATTCTTAATACCCTTTCCTCCGTAACTTTCAGAGTCGGAGTTGAATACCTCCTTATAACTTGCAGCATAAGGAACTCTTATTTCAAAGCTTTCATAAGTTACCGGAGTGAAGTTGCATACCACGAGAAGATCGTCTTCTTCATATTCGCTCTTTCTTACAAATGCGATGATATTCTCCTCGTATGAATAGCAATTGGTCCATTCAAAACCTTCCGGCTCCGCATCCAGTTTCCATAAAGATTCGTTCTTCTTATAGAAAGCATTAAGGTCTTTTACATATCTGTGCATAGCCGCATGCAACGGATCTTCAAGGATCTCCCACTCGATAGACTTATCTTCGTTCCACTCATGCTCCTGAGCAAACTCCTGACCCATGAATAAAAGCTTCTTGCCCGGATGTGTCATCATAAATCCGTATGCCACCCTTAAGTTTGCCAGCCTGTCTTCTTTATAAAAGCCCGGCATCTTATTAAGAAGTGTATTCTTACCGTGTACCACCTCATCATGACTGAGTACCAGGATAAAGTTTTCACTGTATTGGTAAAGCATAGAGAAGGTCAGCTTCCCATAGTGGTATGACCTGAAATACGGATCGTTTTGCATATATGCAAGAAAATCGTTCATCCAGCCCATATTCCACTTAAAGTCAAATCCCAGTCCTCCGTCCGAAAGCTCTCCGCTTATCTTGGGCCAAGCCGTACTCTCCTCCGCTATCAAAAGCACATCATTGTATCTTGTCTTAAATATTGAATTAAGGTGCTTTAGGAATTCTATAGCTTCAAGATTCTCGTGTCCGCCGTTTTTATTTGCCACCCATTGCCCGTCGTCTCTTCCGTAATCAAGATACAGCATAGATGCGACCGCATCCATACGTATACCGTCTATATGATAATATTTTGCCCAATAGATAGCATTGGCGATAAGGAAATTACTTACCTGAGGTCTTCCGTAATTATATACATAAGTTCCCCAGTGCGGATGTGTTCCCTGTCTGGGATCCGCATGTTCATATACATGAGTCCCGTCAAACACCCCGAGTCCGTGCAGGTCTTTGGGGAAATGTGCGGGTACCCAGTCTATTATTACTCCTATATTTTGTGAGTGCATGTAATCCACAAAATACATAAAATCATGCGGAGTACCGTATCTTGAAGTAGGTGCATAATATCCCGTCACCTGATAGCCCCAGCTTCCGTCAAAGGGGTGTTCCATGACCGGCATAAGCTCTATATGTGTGTAATTCATTTCTTTTACATACTTTGCAAGTTTTACCGCTATCTCCTTATAGTTATAAAACTCGCTGCCCGCTATTTCTTCACCGTTCTCATCAAACTTTCTTTCTTTTCTGATCCATGAACCCAGGTGCAACTCATATATGTTTATAGGACAACCGTCATAATTCTTACCGTCGCACTGCTTTAAGTCTCTGTCAAACAACCAGTCTTCGTCATCCCATACGTAATTTTTAAGATCATATACCAAAGAGGCGTTATCCGGCCTTAATTCACTGAAAAAGCCGTAAGGATCCGCCTTTAACATAGGCTCACCCTTAATAGTCTTTATTTCGTATTTGTAGTTGTCGAGATTCCCCACTCCGGGTATAAATATCTCCCATATACCGCTGTCCTTGATCTTACTCATCTGATGCAGTCTTCCGTCCCACAGGTTAAAATCTCCGACTACGGATATTCTCATTGCCTCAGGTGCCCAAACTGAAAAATACACACCCTCGATACCGTCAACTTTTACAAGATGTGCTCCCATTTTTTCAAATATATCATAGTGCACACCTCTTGCAAATCTGTCAAGATCGTCGTCATTGTATAAGCTGAACTTCATGTAACTTTCCTGTCTGTCTACACTGTTATACTCATACACTACATGATAGTGGTATTTCGGAATAGTTTTTTGTTGCAGTAACACCGCAAAAAATCCGGCATCGTCTTGTCGCTTCATATCGACTTCTTTAGCTGTTTTTTCCAAACACAACTTAACTTCCTTGGCGTTAGGAAAAAAACACTGTATAGTATTCCCTCTTCTATCTTTTTGGCTCCGAGGATCTCATGCGGTCTTGAACTTTCAGAATATACTATGTCTTCTATTTGTGCCCAGTCCATAAGATTGTAAAGTATATCTTCCATAAACTATTACCTCCAATAATATTTTCAGCCACCACTTTTGTACTTTTTGTTAATTTTATATATCAATACGACTTTATGCTGATTTTATCATATAATTCATACTTAATACAGTATAAAATTAAATAAGATATATATATTTCACAAAAATATAACTTGTATATAAGTTGTTTATATTCTAAAATATTTATCGTATGTTCTTAGGACCTGAAATTTACAGTATTTAAAGAGCGATCTGGTATTTTTTACACATATAAGGGTGAGGATCAGATAGTACATTTTAATTCGATCATTTACAACTTAAGTTCCCTTATGCTGTAAAAGAGCTGTAGGTCTATGTCACAAATACTGTACAAAGCCTAACTTATCAATATGTAAAGGAGATATTATGGCAAATAACAACGACAATAAAAATAATAAATCTAATTTGATGGCAGAGATAAAAAGCTGGCTGGGTATCATCATTACGGCTGCGGTTATAGCTTTTTGCCTTAATACTTTTATTATAGCCAACTCACATGTTCCTTCCGCATCTATGGAGAATACTATTATGACAGGGGACAGGGTCATAGGCTTTCGACTTTCTTATCTTTTTGAAGAGCCTGAAAGGGGCGATGTGATCATTTTCAGATTCCCCGATGATGAGAAGACTTATTATGTTAAAAGGATCATCGGTATTCCGGGAGATGTGATAGATATAAAGGACGGACATGTATACCTTAACAATTCCGACACTCCTCTTGATGAGCCTTATATAAAAGAACCTATGATACCTGAACCGGATATGCATTTTGAAGTTCCGGAGAATGGGTATTTTTGCCTGGGAGACAACAGAAATTCTTCGGGAGATGCAAGATATTGGCATAATACTTACGTATATAAGAATAAGATCATATCAAAGGTCATATTCAGATACTTCCCGAATATAAGTTTGATAAAATAAGAATTTTATAAAAAGAGCAACAAAAATGACCCTCCTTATATTATATACTTACTCGCAAAGTTTTATGAAAGCTTTCGCAGATTCACACAGACCGTGGAACTTGACCTATCCGCCTGATGGGTGGGGCTTAAGTTAAGGCAGTCTTTTGCAATAAGCTTAAAACTTTAAGCGTTAAATATATGATCGTAAGGAGGGTCGTTTATTTACCCTTAGATGTATTTTTATTCTTCTATCAGTTCAGCGACTTTATTGATATCAACGAGTACTCCGCCGCCGGAACCTATAGTTTTGTTACCGTATCTATAGCTTGGAACGGCAGCAAATTGAAGCTCTGACCATACAAGCATATTTGCACTGTCAAGCACGTCCTGATACTTATCCGAATTAAGCACCTCTCTCACACTGTCTTCATCGGCACCGCACATTTTTGCAAAGTCGGTAAGTAAAGACTTATCTTCTATACTGAGATCCTTCTTAAAATATGCCTCATATACGAGAAAATTAAATTTATTAACATCCAACTCATTATCTTTGAGATAATATACTACCTTTGCAGCAAGATCGCTGTGCATCTTAGCGGGTTCAGGCTTCGGATGAGCCTCACATGCTATATAATTTACATATACTTCTTCATTGCCTTCAAGTAACTTCTTAAGTTCCATAAGTCCCTGATAGCAATACGGACAAGCCAGATCATAAAATAATTCCAATTCCTTTTTCATAACTCAAATCCTTCCTTTAAATTTCTCTAGATTTCATAAGTCTGTATAAAAAGTAAATACCTATCATTGCAACTATACACTCACATACTAAAAGTGAAGACCATATCCCCGGCATTAAAAATAACTTACTTAATATTATCGCCGACGGTACTATTATAAACAAACCTCTGCAAAGTGATATTATTTGAGCAGGTAATGCTTTTCCCATAGATATAAAAACTATAGAACTTATTATATTAAATCCCAAAAAAGGTATAGCCGTAAAATAGATCTTCAATCCCTCAACAGCCATCATTTGCAGGTTTGTGTCATTTTCCTTGTTAAAAATAAATGCTATATCCGAAGCACAGACATAGATGGTCACATATATTATCACAGACAACAAAGCATCAGGATAAGAGCATATCTTAATATCTTCTTGATCCCGGATACCTCCCCGGCTCCGTAACAGGTGCTTATCAACGGCTGTATCGCCTGGGATATACCCGTATAGATCGATGTTACCACTATGGATATATTCGCCACCACACCGTAGGCTGCCACTCCGGTATTGCCGGATATCCCGAGTATGAGTATGTTGAAAACTATGATCACCACGCCGCTTGCCAGCTCCGTGATCAACGAGGGTAGCCCTAATTTTAATATACCAAATATTTTAATAAAATCAAGCTTACATTTTAAGAACTTAAAATTATTTCTCTTTTTTATCTTGTGAAGCGACAGTATAATAAGGCTTATAAACGGTGCGCAACCGGTAGCAAGAGCCGCTCCGAACATCCCGAGTTTCATTGGAAATACAAAGATGTAATCAAGAACTATATTTGAAAAACTGCCTATTACCATAGCTATCATGGCAAGTGTAGGAGCATGATCGTTTCTTACAAAGCATAAAAACATTGAATTCGCCATGAAAGCCGGTGCAAAATAAAGTATTACCCTAAGATAATCAACTGTCATGTCCGCAATGTTCTTATCCGCCCCGAGAATCTTTACAATAAATTTTACAGCAGTTATCCCGAGCAGTACAAAAAACAAACTGAGTAAAAGTCCGCTGATCACTGCCGATGAAAATATTTCATTTGCCTCTTTTTCATGCCCCTGAGCCTTTAATATAGTATATTTGTAGAAGCACCTATACCAAACATCAGTCCGCTGCCTTGTATGAAGCTGAATGCCGGAATAGCTATATTAAGAGAAGTAAGTCCCAATGTACCTATACCCCTTGCTATAAAGAAGGTATCAGCCAATATATACACCGATATGGCAAGCATTCCCAATATATTATTTACGCTGTAGCTTATGAATTTTTTTAATAAATTTTCCTTCATATACTCAAATATATTCCCAAAACATATCCGGATCCTATTTTTATTGAAATTCAAGAAAAGTACCGACCGAATGTTAATTATCCTACACTCTAAAACCGGTACCTTACACCCGAAAACAATATGTTAATTTTATATTAAATAAAATAATAAAGCAAGCTGATTTTATTTTGTTCCTATCTTGAGCATTTGCAGACATATTTTTGTATAAAGGCAAAAAAAGACCTAAGCATCTATATAATAAAAGTGCTAAAGTCCTTTTTTATCGTCTATTAACCTTTGTTTTATTCCCTCAAATATCTTGCTCCTCGCCTTTGTCGCATCTTCTGCACTCAGAGCTTCCACATGTTCCAGCGGATATTTAAGTCCCATAGTTTCATACTTTACAGTTCCCATCGTATGATAGGGTAGTACGTCAAGTGCTTTTATGTTCTTAAGAGAGCCTAAGAAATACCCGAGTTCATATAAGAATTTATCATTGTATGTATATCCCGGAACCACAACATGCCTTATCCACACATCCTTTCTTATCCGAAAGATATCTTGCGAAATCTATTACAGAAAGGTTTTCTCTTGAAGTAAGTCTGATATGTTCTTCATTATTTATATGCTTTATATCAAGCAGAAAAAGATCCGTAACTTCCAAAAGCCTGTCGAACTTTTCCACAACAGCGGGATTTGCCGCATTGAATGTGATACCGCAGGTATCTATACAGGTATGTACTCCCAAAGCCTTTGCCTTTGTAAAAAGCTCAATAATAAAATCCATTTGCAAAAGAGGCTCTCCGCCGGTGCAGGTTATACCGCCTCCCGTCAAATATGCTTTATATTTATTATAGTCCTCTATTATCTCATCCGCAGTCATCTGCTTACCCACACCGACTTCCCAAGTATCCGGATTATGACAATAAAGGCATCGCATAGGGCAGCCCTGTAAGAATACCACATAACGGACACCGGGACCGTCAACGGTCCCGAATGTCTCTATAGAGTGTATATTGCCTTTAGGCATATTACATGCCCTTGTGGAATGTCCTTGAGATAACATCATCCTGCTGTTCTTTTGTAAGTTTGTTGAAGTTAACGGCATAACCAGAAACTCTTACGGTAAGCTGCGGATACTTCTCCGGATGTTCCTGTGCATCAAGCAGTGTCTCCTTAGAGAAGACATTGATATTAAGATGATGTCCTCCGTTTACTGAATATCCGTCCAACATACTTACCAGATTATCTATTTGTGCATTTGTTGCCATGTTTTTTTCCTCCTTTAATCTATGCCCTCATGCAGTGTAGGCACCGAACATGCCGTATTATTACCGCAGGCACAATCATTGTTTACTTGTAACTTTTTATCTTTACTTATAACCTCGAGATGACCGCTTCCGTTATCCATTGCATCATCCAAAAGGCTTACCAGGTAATCGATATCTTTATCGGTCGTTTTCATAACGAGCTCTCCTATAATAACTATTTATAGTGCTTATTTGTTATCGTGTAGACATTAGGGCTATACATACAGAGTATAGCCTTCTTGTATTTAACCAAAGACAAATGTCCTTTCCTTCAATAACGATTATTTTATACTAAGCTCCAATTCAGCTTCCTTTGCCAATGTATCAAGGTCAAGCTCGCCGGCAAACACCTTATTATCCTTACCGAGTGCACCCGGTATTATAGAGAATGTGTTGGATATTCCATCCTTCGCAGACTCAAACGGAAGTTTTGAAACTGATGTGAGTGAAGCCAACGCACCATGTGTATCTCTTTGGTGCATAGGATTGGCTCCCGGTGCAAAAGGCTCTCCGTAACGTCTTCCGTCAGGAGTGTTTCCTGTTTTCTTACCATAGACTACGTTAGATGTAATAGTAAGTATTGACATAGTAGGTATTGAATTCCTGTATACATGATGCTTTTTTTCGATCTTATTCATAAAGCCCTCTACAAAGCTCTACGGCGAATTTATCAACTCTGTCATCATTGTTACCGTACTTAGGGAAATCTCCTTCTATCTCATAATCCACTACTACGCCGTCCTCATCTCTTACAGCCTTTACCTTGGCATACTTGATAGCACTTAATGAGTCTGCAACCACTGACAGTCCGGCTATACCTGTAGCAAAGAATCTGGTGACCTCTCTGTCATGAAGTGCCATCTCAAGTGACTCATAAGAGTATTTGTCATGCATATAATGTATAACATTGAGTGTATTGACATAAAAGCTTTGCAAGCCACTCCTGCATATCATCAAACTTGCTCATGACATCATCAAAGTCAAGATACTCCCCTTCAACAGCCCTGAACTTAGGACCTACCTGAAGCTTGGATTTTTCATCCACACCTCCGTTGATAGCATAGAGCAGGCACTTTGCCAGGTTAGCTCTTGCTCCGAAGAACTGCATCTCCTTACCTATGGTCATAGAAGACACACAGCAGGCTATTGCATAATCATCTCCATGCTCAGGGCGCATGATTTCATCATTCTCATACTGTATAGATGAGGTATTGATAGACATCTTCGCACAGTATCTCTTGAAATTGATCGGCAGTTTGCTTGACCAAAGTACCGTAAGATTAGGCTCCGGAGATGTGCCAAGATTCGTCAGTGTATGCAGATATCTGAAAGAGGTCTTTGTGACCAAAGGTCTTCCGTCAACCGACATACCTGCAAGAGACTCTGTTACCCAGGTGGGATCTCCCGAGAATAACTGATTATACTCCGGAGTTCTTGCAAACTTTACAAGTCTTAATTTCATGATGAAGTGATCTATGATCTCCTGTGCTTCGGATTCGGTAATAAGTCCCTTTTCTATATCACGCTGTATATATATATCCACAAATGTGGAAGTTCTTCCAAGACTCATCGCCGCACCATTTTGCTGCTTGATCGCCGCAAGATATGCAAGATACAGCCACTGTACGGCTTCCTTTGCATTCTCTGCCGGTCTTCTTAGGTCAAAACCGTAGATCTCTCCCAGTTGTATAAGCTCCTGCAATGCTCTGATCTGCTCTGAAAGTTCCTCACGCAGCCTTATCTCATCCGCATCCATAACGTCTACAGTAACATTAAGCTGCTTTTTCTTATCCTCTATAAGATGATCGAGTCCGTAAAGAGCAACTCTTCTGTAGTCTCCTATGATTCTTCCTCTTCCGTAAGCATCCGGAAGTCCGGTAATTATACCCGACTTTCTTGCCGCTCTCATCTCAGCGGTATAAGCATCGAATACACCTTGATTATGAGTTTTTCTGTATTTGGTGAAAATATCCACCACCTCATCATCTACCTTGTATCCGTAGGACTCGCAAGACGTTTCCGCCATACGAATTCCGCCAAAGGGCTGCAAAGATCTTTTGAAAGGCTTATCGGTCTGAAAACCCACTATCTTTTCAAGATCCTTGTCAAGATATCCGGGACCGTGACTTGTAATAGTGGATACTATCTTGGTATCCATATCAAGCACTCCTCCTGCCTCTCTTTCCTTCTTAGACAGCTCCATGACCATGTCCCAAAGCTTTGATGTAGCCTCGGTGGGCGGAGCAAGAAAACTGTCATCTCCCTCATACAGAGTATAATTATCGTGTATGAAGTCTCTGACATCTACACGTTCACACCACTTACCCGGTTTAAAACCTTCCCATGCCTTTTGCATAGTAAAACCTCCTTGTTGATTTTTTTATTTCAGAATTAAAAATTATCATATATAAAGTAACTTTTAGTCATCGGCTTATACCCCCTCGGACCATGCTGTATAACAAATCGGATCACATAGGATTTTATAATTAGTTATATACATAGCAATCACTATATTGAAAGTATACTAAATTAGTAGGAATAGTCAACAAGGCTTCTGCTCTTTTTTGTATACAAAATAACAAAAGGGTAGGTTTTCCTAACTTGCACTGAAGAAAGTACAGTTTTAGGGGGGTACAGGTGTTTTTTGGGACTCTTATGTATGTTTTTTTAAACTATTTATTTGACTTTTAGCATGGCTTTTGGTCGACAGGTTTTGTGGACTTTTTTCAGACAGGTTTTCGATCTATTTGCGGATAATTTTTTGATTTTTATGCTTCAAGGAATCGTATATTTAGCCTGGCTTATCATTTTTGTTTGTTATTATTTTAACTATTATTTAACATATTACAGCCCGACCATATACATAATATATACGATCGGGCTGTAATGCAGAGTTTATATCTGTATTGATCAAGAGTTTTTTGAATACATATAATCTCACCAAACTCTTATACAGAGCTGATAAGTTATATCATTGATAACTGTTTTAAAATGCTGTATCTATGACTCACCGAACTCACTTACCAAAGCTGATACTGTCTGCTTCGCATCTCCGTAGATCATAACCGTATTGTCATTGGTAAAGAGCGGATTTTCAAGTCCCGAGAATCCCGTACCCTTACCACGCTTTAATACGAATACCGTCTTAGCTTCAAATGCATTGATAATAGGCATTCCGTAGATAGGTGAGCTCTTGTCTTCTATAGCCGCAGGGTTTACAACGTCATTGGCACCTATAACTATAGCCACATCCTGCATAGGCATGGTAGGGTTCATCTCATCTGCAGTCTTTAACTGCTCGTAAGGTACATCCGCCTCTGCCAAAAGTACGTTCATATGACCCGGCATTCTTCCGGCAACAGGGTGTATTGCAAAGCTTACCTCCGCACCGTTTTCCTCAAGCTTTGCAGCAAGTTCCTTAACCGCATGCTGTGCCTGAGCAACCGCCATACCGTATCCCGGTATAAATACTACCGAGTTTGCAGCCTCAAGTATAAGGAAGGCATCTTCTACAGATAAAGCCTTAGGCTCTTTTTCTTCTCCGCTCTTAGCCTTGGAGCCTGTAGCACCGAAACTGCCGAATATAAGGTTGTAAAGAGTTCTGTTCATAGCCTTACACATGATAAGTGTAAGTATAACTCCCGAAGCACCTACCAGACAGCCTGCAACAACAAGTACGGTATTGTTTATAACAAAACCGGCAAATGATGCAGCCACACCTGAGAAAGCATTAAGAAGTGATATGATAACCGGCATATCTCCACCGCCTATCGATACTACCATGGTAACACCGAGGACAAGGAAGAGTATTGTAATTATCACCATGCAAAGTACTTTTAATGCCAGATTTTCAAAGAATGTATAGCCCAGTATTGCCAAAAGTCCTACTACAACCAAAATTGCATTAATAAGGTTTTTAGATGGAATAACCGTCTGTTTCTTAAACATTTTTCCTGAAAGCTTACCCCAAGCAACTACCGAACCGGTAAAGGTAATAGCACCTACCGCTATGGTAAGTCCGCCGGTAAATGTGGAAAATGCATCAAAAAACGGTTCTTCCAGATTTGCTTTATTGGTAAATTCCGCTATGGCTACCAAAAGTGAAGAAAGACCGCCAAAACCGTTAAACAAAGCAACAAGCTCAGGCATACCGGTCATTTCCACTTTCTTGGACCATATAGCACCTATTACACCACCTACAACAATACCTGCAATTACAAATACATAGCCCATCATTACCATGCCGATATCATCATTGCCCCAGTTGCTTAAACCGCTTTCAAAAAGCACCGCAACTACCGCTATAAGCATACCTATAGAGGAATAAAAATTACCTTTTCTGGCTGTATCCGCTTTACCCAGCATCTTAATGCCTCGTATAAAGAATATACAGGCAATCATATATGCAACTATTAAGGCACTTTGAATATAATTAATAGTACTAATGTCCTGTAATAAATCTTCCATTACTTCTTATCCCCCTTCTTCTTAAACATACCGAGCATTCTGTCCGTAACCATGTATCCGCCTATAACATTGATAGTGGCAAATACTATTGCAAGAAAACCGAGTATCATTCCTGCCCAACTGCCAAGGCTGACTGCAGTTACGGTAATCGCACCTACTATGGTTATACCTGAAATAGCGTTAGTACCTGACATAAGAGGTGTATGAAGCTGAGAAGGAACCTTGGATATAAGCTCCACACCCAAAAATGCGGATATTACAAATATAAATATAAGCATTAACATGATTATTTACCTCCGTCCTTAAATCTCTCATGAATCACTTCACCGCCCTTGGTTATAAGGCAGCCCTTCATGATCTCGTCTTCAAGTTTCACATCAAGTTCCTTGCTTTCTTTATTATAGAAATGTGTAAGGAAGGCTGATATATTACCTGAAAGCTATCTTGGATGCATCATACGGTACCTGTCTTTCCAGCATATCACCGGACATAATGGTCACTCCGTTCTCGGTTACCACATTCTCAAAAAAAGCACGGAACCTTCAACGTTACCGCCGGTAGATACTGCCATATCCACTACTATAGATCCCGGTTGCATACGGGCAAGCACATCCTTGGTTATAAGCACCGGAGCCTTTCTTCCAAACACCTTTGCTGTTGTAATAACTATATTGGACTTTTCACATACCTTAGCCTGAGCTTCCTGCTGCATGGCTATCTGCTCCTTGGTAAGCTCCTTGGCATAACCTTGAGCAGTCTGTCCCATCTCTCCGAGGTTTATTTTAACAAAGCTTGCACCCAGTGACTTTACCTGCTCCTCGACTACAGGTCTTGTATCAAAGGCTTCGACCCTTGCTCCCAGTCTTTTTGCTGTAGCTATAGCCTGAAGACCCGCAACACCTACACCTATTATAAATACTCTCGCAGGTGATATGGTACCTGCCGGTGTCATCATCATAGGGAATATCTTAGGGAGTTTCGCCGCCGCATTGATCACAGCCACATATCCGGCAAGCGAAGTCTGTGAAGACTGCACGTCCATCTTCTGAGCCAATGTGGTCCTCGGTATCATCTCCAAAGATACCGCCATGGCTTTTTTCTCTACAAATTTATTGATAAGCTCCTTTTCGTTAAAAGGATCGAGATAACTTAAATGCAGTGTATCTTCCTTCAAGTTATCTATATTGGACGGTTTGAGTATCCTGACAACAATCTCACTGTCCGCATAGCCCGACTCGGCACTCTCTATCACCTCGGCTCCGGCGCTTACATAACTCTCATCCGGGAATCCCGACTTGACTCCCGCACCGCTTACCACCTTGAACTCAAAGCCCATATTCTTGAGCTTTTTGATATCATCGGGTATCAGAGCAACTCTTGTTTCCAGAGAGTCTTCTTCCCTACAAAGCAAAACTTTTTTCATATATTGTCTTTCCTTTCGTAGTTTTTATCACTTCTAACGGTTAGTACCACCTACCTCTTATAGTATATGACAAATATAACTTTTTTTCAATCGACTTTTATACAATTTTCCGTATATGTTTTTATTTTGACATTCATTTATGTGCTATTTTTACTTGTTTATAAAATGTCAATGCTTTTTACACTGTATTTTTACCTAAAATATTTATGGCTGTTATTAATATTATTCATAACACGTTCTTTTGTCATACCGGAAGAATTTTTCAACAAAAAACAGGATCCCAAGATCCTGCTTTTATTATAAACTTACGTTTTAGCTTATTTTGATTTTAATATCTCCAAAGCTCTGTTCAACTGGTTATCACTTGCTTCACCCTGAACAGCGTCCTTGTCAAGCTCCACAACCTCGTCCGGCTCTATACCCTTACCGTGTAAGTCAAAGCCTGACGGTGTATAATAGTGCTGTGTAGTTATCTTTACAGCTGAACCGTCACTTAAAGGCACTACAGACTGTACTATACCTTTTCCGAAACTCTTCGTTCCTATCAAGGTTCCGTACTTGAAGTCTTTTATCGCACCCGAGAACACTTCCGATGCACTTGCGGAATCACCGTTGATCAAAACAACTATGTCCATATCGAGTTTTGAACTTTCTTTGGAAGTAAAATCCTCTCTTTTACCGTTCTTATCTTCGGTATAAAGTACCACACCCTCCGGAAGTATGTAATCAAGCATATCGATAGTTGCACTTAAAAGTCCTCCCGGATTATCTCTTAAGTCTATCACCAGCTTAGTTACCGATTGCTGCTTGAATTCTTCTATTGATGACGTAAACTGCGGATAAGTAACTTCATCGAACTGATTGATCTTCACATAACCTATATTATCTTCAAGTATCTTGCTCTCGACTGTAGGTACTTCTATAGAACGCCTTGTCACCGAGAAAGTATGCTCTTTGGCATCGTCTCCCCTTATAACGGTGATCTCTACCGCACTTCCTTCAGCACCTTTGATATAAGTTCCCACAAGAACTTCAAGATCCATACCGTTGACATCAACATCCCCTACTTTATAAATTATATCTCCAGGCATGATACCGGCTTCTTCGGCAGGACTTCCCGGGAAAACTTTAAATATGGTTATTATTCCGGTGTTGACATTCTTGTTGATCATGGCACCTATTCCGTAATAAGTACCGCTGGTATCCTGCATCAGATCATTATACTCTTCCTCGGTATAGTATACCGTATACGGATCTCCTAGTCCCGACATAAAACCTTTGTATATTCCGTTCTCTACATCTTCCATATTTTCGTCAAAGAGAAAATTCTTATCTATTATTTTTTGCAGATTTTCCAGCTTGTTACCTATCTTACCCATATCAAGCTCTGCGTCATCACCCGATCCCTTTTTATCCTTTGAGTTCGAACCCTTGGATATAGATTTATCCGGATCATCGGACGATTCGTAACTGTAAGAATTTTTACTTGATTCCGAGAACCTGTTTGCAAAAAATATAGTGACAGTCACTGCACTAAGAAAGAGCCCTGCGACCAATCCAAGTATTAAACCAAGTCCCAGATATGTAGATCCGTAAGGACCCTGTATATGTCTTTTGTTGTCGGTATTCTGAACATTACCGGTATTTTGAGCCGCTTGGTACTTACTTTCTTTATCATTTGCAGAAGGCTCCTGAAATATGGGTTTTTGCTCTCTTTGACTTACTTCTTCATTGGCTTGGACATCCCTTGTATTGTCTGTTGCGCCTTGCGAAGCCTTAAGCTCATCATTTACATTTTCATCTAACATCTATTAATAAACCTGTCTTTCCATATACTTCATATATTTAACAACCATAAGTGCAATCTTAAATGTTATAGCATCCTCAAATACTCTAAGGTCAAGACCTGTGATCTTTTGCAACTTATCAAGTCTGTATACCAGAGTATTCCTATGAATGTAAAGCTGCCTTGAGGTCTCGGATACATTAAGACTGTTTTCAAAGAATTTATGTATGGTCACTATAGTTTCTTCATCGAAATCATCAGGGCTCTTATTTTCGAAAACTTCCCTTATGAACATCTTGCAAAGAGGTATCGGCAACTGATATATAAGTCTTCCTATACCCAGTCTTGCGTAAGCCACGATATTCTCACCGCTGTAGAATATCTTACCTACATCAAGTGCCATTCTGGCTTCCTTATATGACCTTGACACTTCTCTGATCTCGTTGATCACGGTTCCGTAAGCTATATTGACCTTGTTCATGCCCATAGTCGCAAGCTCGTCTATGATAAGCTTAGCGATCTTATCAAGTTCGTCATAAGTAAAATTATCCTTAACTTCTTTTACCAAAATAATATCCTTCTCATCCACGGCTGTGACAAAATCCCTGGCTTTATTGGTAAATAAAGCTCTGATATTCTCAAGAGAATTGGTATCTCTTTGTGTCTTGGTCTCTATTATATAGACAACTCTTTTTGTATTGGTCTCTATATGAAGCTTTTTTGATCTGTTATAGATATCCACTAAAAGAAGGTTGTCTAAAAGCAGGTTCTTTATAAAGTTATCCTTATCAAATCTCTCTTTGTATGCAACAAGCAGATTCTCTATTTGAAAAGCCGCAAGCTTACCCATCATGTATGTATCGTCATTATCTCCCTTGGCAAGGAGAATGTATTCAAGCTGATGCTCATCAAAAACCTTAAAAAATTGAAATCCGCTTATAACTTGAGAGTCTGCCGGCGAAGCTACAAATGATACAACTGCATCTTCATACCTGTTATCATCAGGAAATGTAGCAGCAAGCATCTTACCCTCTGTATCACAAATACCCAATTCTGTTCTACTTATACTTTTAAGCCCATCTATCGTGCTTTGAAGAATTTGATTTGAAATCATAATCCCGGCTCCTTTGTGTGTATATTTTACAATTATATTTTTAATAATAATGCAACTTGACGAAAAATACAAGACATAATCGGGTATATACAAGATTTTTTAGTGCATATTCAATTATAAATACTTAATTTTTTAATGAAATATACAGAAATATATAAAATCTCTCTTGAATAAAACACAAAAAATCAATAAATACGTTCCGTTCTGTAAAAAATCTGTATTTTGTATATTACTCTTCAAAGCCTTCTCCGAGCACCTCTCTTGCATCAGACACTATTACAAAGGCTTCTTTATCTATCTTTTTTACCAGGTCTTTTATATCCGCTATCTCTTTTGGAGAAACCGCACAGTAAAGCATGGTCTTATCGGCTTTTGAATACATACCCACAGCTTTGATACCGGTCACACCTCTGTTCATATCATTCATGATAGCCTTGGATATGTTGTCCGCATTTTCGGAGATGATGAATACCTGTTTTGCGAACTTGATACCCTCAAGTATGTAATCTGACATCTTGGTCCCCACATATATAGCTATAAGTGCATACAGTGCTTTTTGTACTCCGAATGCGAATATACCTCCGACCACTATCGCACCGTCTACGTATTGCAGGATCTGGGCAATACTTATATGCCTTATCTTCTTATGCAAGGTTGCCGCTATCATATCCGTACCGCCGGTACTTGCCTTATATCGCAGTACCATTCCCAGACCTAATCCCTGTATTACCGCACCGAATACAGATGAGAGCAAAAGATCGTCCGGAGCTACCGGCATTGTAGGGATAGCATAAAGTGCCACTGAAAGTAAAACTGTAGATATCAGTGTCTTTTTAATAAACTTCCAGCCGAGTACAGGTATGGCTATAAGAAATATAGGAATATTCAATGCAGTGTTAGTTAACCACAAAGGTATACCGGTGAAATATTTTATAACAATGGCAGCACCCGATACTCCTCCCGTAACCAGGCTTGCAGGGTCCAGTAAATTCTTAGCCGCAAATGCAACCAATACCGTACCGAATATAATAATCGCATATTCTTTTATAGTTTCTTTTAACTTATAGTTCATCTTAACCCTAATTCTCCCTTTATGATTTTCCTTTTTCTGTTTTATATTTTTTCTATTTTATATTTTTTCTGTTTTATATTTTTTCTATATGATCTTCATATATCTTTATCTTATTACTCTTATAGAGATTGCCTATTGCACGTTTGAACGCATTTTTGCTGATACCCAGTACTTCTTTTATCTTTTCCGGACTTGAATCATCTCCCAGCTCAAGTCTTCCCTGTTTTTTATCCAGTAAGTCCGCTATCATTTTTGCGTCTTCACCAAGTTGTAGGTAAGCCTTTTTCTATGACTTAAATCAAGCTTGCCGTCTTCTCTTACCCTTAATACCCTTGCTTCTATTACATCACCTATTCTGTAACTTTCGTAATTCTCTATCCTCGGTATCATACCGAAATATTTATCTTCCACCGCAAGCATTACACCTACATCCCTTAACCTGTAGACCCTTGCCTTTACCACATCGTCTTTCTTATGTTCCTGTGACGGCTGTAAATATTTATATATCCTCATGCTCAGTGCAAGCCTGTCGCTCCTGTCCACATAAAGCGCCATAAGCACCTCATCTGCGGGCTTTGGACTTCCTTCCATCTCTTTGAAAGGAAGAAGTATATCCTTATCTATGCCTATATCCACAAAGGCACCTATTTTAGATACCTCCTTTACTCTAAGTGCTGCCAACTCTCCTACACAAAGTCTGGGCTGCTTAGTCGTAGCTATCAGCCTGTCCTCACTGTCTTTGTATAAGAATACTTCAAGCTTATCTCCTATCTGAGCATCTTTCGGTACCTGCCTTATAGGAAGTAACACCCCTCCTTTTGTATCATAATCTCCTACATCCACCAGATATACACCGAAGTCTTTCTTTCTGGCTATCTCCAATGTCTGTATCTTGCCAAGCTCCATACTACCCCCATTCCTTTAATCGTTCCTTTTGCCCGATCTATTGCTTTATTCCCCTTGTTTGTGTTGTCAAACCTCCCCTGCGGTTTAAGCACACTAAGGGGCTTGAATTCATTCTTAATTACATAGTGACAATTATTTTGTATAAATGCTTTTATGCAAAACTTACGATTGCATAACTTTCACTGTTCTCTCCCGTTAATTCTACTACTTTTGTATGATTATCAAAAGATAATTTTGAAATTATTTTATCCCCGAGTTTTGCTGCTGTCTTATACTGTACATTGATATATTTTATAGCGTCCTTACTTGCCAATGCATCTTTGGCTATTTCCACATAGTAGGCATTATTTACATGGTGGTTGGTATCTATATACTGCCTTGTGATAAGTGTTTCTCCCACCGGGATCTGCTCACCCGGTATATTTATCTTTCTCTGCGTCGCCGGCATATCAAAACGAACCTTGTCGTGATTCATGTACACAGCCACATCCTCAGCCTCTACCTTTTTAGGCTTTCCGTTGGCAATGTCATAATAAAACCATATTGAATCCGCACGAACCAACAATTCACCCTGATCATCTTCTATGGCAAAATTCCTGTAACCGTACATATTCTTAAAATCATATGCAAATGTATATATTTTTATCTTGTCACATAATTTCGGTCTTTTTAGGATCTCGACCTGCCAATTTGCAAGCCACCATGCAACATTCTTAGACTTAAGGTAGTCTATACCCTTTCCCAGACTTTCGGATTGAAATGTAGAACAATCCTGAAAATAATTAAATATGGAAAGTAAAGAAAGTTTTCCGCTTTCATCAAGTTCGGAATATCTTACCATGCTATCAAAACTATACATATTCAAACCTCTTTTCTAAAACGTATCTCTCCCACTTAAAGAGTATCCCCGAAACAAACGAAACTATCGAAATGAATTTTAAGATCAAACTTCCGGTACTGAGATATTTTGTCACAGGCTTTTATCCGTTAATAAAACCGTAAGCGAGGGACAGCTACGGGATAAAAACGGTTTTAACCCTATTTTACAACAAAAGACGTATATCTTCCAGAGATATACGTCTTTTTCTCTTGATACTGGGCTACTAGGATTCGAACCTAGAGATGGCGGAGTCAGAGTCCGCTGCCTTACCGTTTGGCGATAGCCCAAGGTTTTAACAACTGCTTTATTTTAACCTTTAATAAGTCATTCGTCAAGTACTTAAATAAAATTTCCTAAATACATTCTTATTTTTACAAATATAAAGGAGCTGTCGCACCCATAACAGTATAACGATACAAAAATCCATATACCGCCCTTTCTTATGCGACAACCCCTTTGATCTGTCACTTTATCACATCTTTTATTTTTTGTATTTTGATTCACAGCCGTATCGACAGATCACACGATCCCGGTTCTATCATCTTTACAGATCTTTTATCTTAAGCTGCAACATTGATCGATACTATGTTTTCCATAAAGTCCTATCTGTATTTTTTAAACTCTATCTTTTGTACTTTGATAGGATTGCTTAAAGGAGCATCTTCAGCATCCGTTTCCTGTGATGCTATCTTCTCAACTATATCCAGTCCCTCATATACCTGTCCGAACACGGTATATCTTCCGTCAAGTTCAGGTATACCGCCCACTTCTTTATACTTCGCCTTGACATTTTCGGGGAGCGACAAAAGTGGGAGCACTTCTTCATTTCTTACAGCACTTGACTGAACTATATAAAACTGGTTTCCGTTGGTATGAGGACCTCCGTTTGCCAGACACAAAGCTCCGTTAAAGTTATGAAGTTCGCTGCTCACTTCATTTTCATATAGTGAATTGTATATGGTCGTATTTTCATCTGAATTACCGTCGATCGATCCGCTTTGTATAACGAAGCCTTTTATAACACGGTAAAAGTCTCTGCCGTTGTAGAAACCTTGCTTTGAAAGTTCTATCCAGTTCTTGACCGCAAGAGGAGCCTTCTCAGGGAAAAGTCTCATCTTGATAACTCCGGCATCCGTAGTCATAATGCAGACCTGCTCGCCTCTTTTCGGTTTATCAAGCTGATAGAGTTTTACATCGGATACATCCACACCCTTATCATTCCAGAGTATTCCGTATATCTTCCACTTTATACTGCTTGCATCACCCAGTCTTGCCATCTTAAGTATAACAGTATATTCGGTCAATTTGCTCTTACTTTCCCTTACTCTAAACTTAAGCTCCATCAGACCTCTGAGATCGTTATATTCATCTGTTCCGCTTACTCTGTGAAGTACAGGCATCTTGGTATATACATAACTTATCTCACTTTTACCCTCGAAAGGTCTGAAGTAGTTTCTTATAAATTCTTTCTCTTCTTCAGTAATATCCGGAGCAATATAATCTTCTATTCCTTCTTTGTTCTTTACAGCATTTAAAAAGTTTTCAAACCTTTCTTTTAGTTCACTCTCGTCCCAGTGTCTTGAAAGTAACTGCTGTGTTTGCACTTCCTCATCATAGTTGTGAGCCAGAACAGTGGTTGTAGACATAGCTGCTGTAGCAGCGGAGTACACAGGTAAAAATAAGACAGGATTTTAAAAATGACCCTTTCATAAGAACTCCTTTCTGTCAATATATCATGTGCTGTTAAGCGTCAGTTATAATAATATCCCCATATATCCGACCTGAAAGATAGGATATTGATATAAAAGCAGGGTATGTAACTGTATCGTCTACTTCATATCCGTGCAGGACCTTTTATTCCGGTTCTTTTATTCCGCTTCTTTTATCCCGGTTATTACATACCCTATCGGTTCTTTACTATTAAGAAAGTGAGATCCGGGCATATATCACAAAATCGATATATGCCCATATATAAGGACCTCACATCATCTTCTATCTGTATCTTTGAAATTCTATCTTTTGTATTTTAACAGGGTCGGCTACAGGTGCATCATCGGCGTTGGTTTCCTGTGAAGCTATCTTCTCAACAACGTCCATACCCTCATATACCTGTCCGAGTACTGTATATCTTCCGTCAAGTTCAGGTATTCCACCCACTTCTTTGTACTTTGCTATAACATTGCCCGGAAGTGAGAGCTGCGGAAGAGCCGCTTCATTCCTTACTTTACTGCATTGTACTATATAGAACTGGTTTCCGTTGGTGTGAGGACCGTTATTTCCGAGGCACAAAGCACCGTTAAAGTTGTGAAGCTCACTGTTTACCTCATCTACGAAAAATCCGTCATAGATTGATTTTGCCTCATCTCCGGATCCGTCAAGTGCACCTCCTTGTATAACAAAGTCTTTTATAACTCGTGCGAAAGGTGTTCCGTCATAGAAGCCTCTCTTGGAAAGTTCTATCCAGTTCTTTACCGCAATAGGAGCCTTATCCGGGAAAAGTCTCATCTTGATGACTCCGGCATCAGTGGTCATTATACATACCTGCTCACCGCTTCTTGGTTTATCAAGCTGATATATATTTACATCGGATACATCTACTCCCTTATCATTCCAAAGTATTCCGTATATCTTCCACTTTATGCTGCTCGCATCACCCAGTCTTGCCATCTTGAGCATCACGGTATATTCCGTTACTTTGTTATTCCTATCGGTCACTCTGAACTTAAGTTCAAGCAGACCTCGAAGATCGTTGTATTCATCGGTTCCGCTTACTCTGTGAAGTACAGGCATCTTGGTGTATACATAGCTTATATCTTTTTTGCCCTCAAATGTTCTGAAATAGTTTCTTATAACTTCCTTCTCTTCTTCAGTAATATCCGGAGCGATATAATCTTCTATTCCTTCCATATTCTTGATAGCGACGATAAAGTTTTCAAACCTTTCTTTCAATTCACTCTCGTCCCAGTGTCTTGAAAGTAATTGCTGTGTTTGCACTTCCTCATCATAGTTGTGAGCCAGAACAGTAGTTGTGGACATAGCTGCTGTAGCAGCAAGTACACAGGTAAAAAAATAAGACATGCATTTAAAAATGACTTTTTCATAAGAACTCCTTTCTATAAATATACAATATAATATTTAACGGTAATAATTATGTAATACCCTTAAATATTTAGCTAATATTAACAAATAGTTTTTATATAAAAATCAATACCTATATTCGCATTTTCTCTTACAAATCTATTACACTCAACAGTATTTTTCAATTTTTTTGAGCAGTCTTTTTGGTTTGTAACATTTTTTTAACAGATTGTATCTATTTAAATACTTGACAATTGAGCCATTATTCAACTATAATGAGTTCAAGAGTTGAGCAGACACTCAACCAATTAAATTAAATTATTAAACTTTAAGGAGGAATTTTTTCATGGTAAGTTGTGGAGATATGAAGAAAGGCGAAGTATACGCTTGTGATGTTTGTGGTTTAGAGCTTGAGGTTAAGAAGGAGTGTAACTGTCCTGACATAGATGATTGCCATCCTCATCACGGAGATGCATGTTGCGAATTCGAGTGCTGCGGAAAGCCAATGCACAAGAAGTAATACCCTCTTGGTATTTGCATAAAAATTTGCATATAAATTCAAGTTACCGCATTAGGATTTTTTGATTCCCGGTGCGGTAACTTTTTATTTTATATTGATATTTTATTAACATTTTGAAGAGTCTTAATATTCAAAGCACCGACACAGGATAAAACTTTGACCAAACTTCTGTAATCGCTTTACTAAAGCAGAATATAAAATCCGAATCGTCACTTATAATACTTTCTCAATTTACAGAGCAATTTTAGAAACTCTACATAAAAAGGATGCCGCTTTTAAGCGACATCCTTTTTGATTCCGGTAAGTGATATGTATATTTAATTTAAATATCATCCACAAAACTTCACCGGACTTTATTATCATTTAAGATCTATCTTCCTGTTCTTTGTGCTAATCCCTTTATAGAGCTTATTACAAATCCGTGTTCCTCTACGGTAACTATGCTTTGGCAATAGTCACATCTTGCAGTCTTATTGATATTCAAGGTGGCTCCGCAATGCGGACATACTACTGACTGTACCGTCTCTCTTTGTTCCGTTACCTGACCGGAAGATCTTGGTAAGTAACCATTCATAGGTCATAAACTTCTCAACATTCTTGTTGCCGTAAAGCACACGACCCGAAGCATCATCCACAGTATAATCTATGATACGGGTATTCAGATAAGCAATGATCTTATCTTCGCCGTTCTCTTGCTTGTATCCCTTAAGTTGTACTGACAACACGGATATCCTGTCTATTATATTGGTCCTGCCGGCTTGGATATGTGACTGTAACTGTCTTTCCATCTGTCCGTAAAGCGTATCCGTAAGATAAGGTCTCAAGGAATTGATATCTTTCTTTTGCCAACCGTTTTGTAGCTGTACGTACCAATTAGCAAGTTTTTCCTTAAACTCTTCTTCATTAAAATTAGGATCAAGACTTAGATAATCCGACATCGGTTTTAAGTTTGTAAGCGGTGTAGCATTATTAACATTGACTCTTCTTACCGGCTTAGGCTTAGTAGCTTTTATGATCAAATATATTATTACGACCACAAATATAAGACCATATCCCCATATTGAATCGAAGAAGTTATAGTCATCATCATAACTGCTTCCGCTATAATAACTGCTTCCGTTGTTATAACTTCTTCCCCTGTCATAACTGTCATCATCATAGCTGTCATAACTGTCATAACCGCCGCCGTCATAACCATAGTCATCATTTCCGCTAAAATCTCCAAATCGGCTTTGGCATTAAGACTTCCAAGTGCTATAGTCACGCAAGCAATAAATAAGCAGAACAAATACTTTATTTTTCTATTCATCTACTTTTATTACCCCTTTCTTACGAGATCAAGTAAGAGTATTAACGTATATCAAAGTTTTTATTAAAGCTTTGGACCTGCCGCAACTAAAGCCTTACCGGCTTCGTTGCCCTCGTATTTCGCAAAATTCTTGATGAAACGTCCCGCAAGATCCTTAGCCTTTTCTTCCCATGCAGCCACATCCGCATAGGTGTCTCTCGGATCGAGTATCTTTTCATCAACACCCGGTAAAGATGTAGGTACTTCAAAGTTGAAGTAAGGTATCTTCTTGGTTTCTGACTTTTCTATAGAACCGTCAAGTATAGCATCTATTATTCCACGAGTATCCTTGATGGAAATTCTCTTTCCGCTTCCGTTCCAACCTGTATTTACAAGGAAGGCTCTTGAACCGTTAGCTTCCATTCTCTTAACAAGCTCCTCTGCATACTTGGTAGGATGAAGCTCAAGGAATGCCTGTCCAAAGCAAGCTGAGAAGGTAGGGGTAGGCTCTGTAATACCACGCTCGGTACCTGCAAGCTTAGCTGTAAATCCCGAAAGGAAGTAGTACTTTGTCTGCTCGGGTGTAAGTATTGACACCGGAGGAAGTACTCCGAAAGCGTCCGCTGAAAGGAAGATCACATCCTTAGCAGCAGGTGCCTTTGATATAGGACGAACTATCTTTTCTATATGCTCTATAGGGTAAGATACTCTGGTATTCTCGGTTACACTTCCGTCCGTAAAGTCTATCTTTCCGTCCTTATCAAGAGTAACGTTCTCTAAAAGAGCATTTCTCTTGATCGCTCTGTAGATATCCGGCTCAGAATCCTTGTCAAGGTTTATTACCTTAGCGTAACATCCTCCCTCGAAGTTGAATATACCGTTGTCATCCCATCCGTGCTCGTCATCTCCGATAAGAAGTCTCTTGGGATCTGTAGAAAGTGTTGTCTTACCTGTACCCGAAAGACCGAAGAATATAGCAGTATTCTCACCGTTTACGTCTGTATTGGCAGAGCAATGCATTGAAGCTATTCCCTTAAGAGGAAGGTAATAGTTCATCATTGAGAACATACCCTTCTTCATCTCTCCGCCGTACCATGTATTAACTATTACCTGCTCACGGCTTGTTATATTGAACATTATTGCTGTCTCTGAATTAAGACCGAGTTCTTTATAGTTATCGATCTTAGCCTTTGATGCATTGTATACTACGAAGTCAGGCTCGAAGTTTTCAAGCTCTTCCTTAGTAGGGTTTATAAACATATTTGTTACGAAATGTGCCTGCCATGCAACTTCCACGATGAAACGAACCGCCATTCTCGAGCTTTCGTCGGCACCGCAAAAAGCATCCACTACGAATAGTCTTTTATTGGAAAGTTCTTTCTTAGCAAGATCCTTTACAACTTCCCAGGCTTTTTCACTTGCAGGATGATTGTCATTCTTGTACTCATCAGAAGTCCACCATACAGTATCCTTAGACTTTTCATCCATAACGATATATTTATCCTGAGGTGAACGTCCGGTGTAGATACCTGTCATAACGTTGAGGGCACCGAGTTCACTCTCCTGCGCCTTCTCAAAACCTTGAAGTTCAGGCTTTAACTCTTCTTTGTAAAGCTCTTCGTAAGAAGGGTTATGCACTATTTCAGTAGTTCCAACGATTCCGTATTTAGTTAAGTCTATTTTCATTGAATTATCCTCTCTTTTTCAATATACATTCAAATATTATACAAAGAATAATGTAATGTCAATATAAACATATTCTTAAAACACATTGCCGGAATTTTTCCATAAAATTCATAATTAACCAAACTTACAAATAACTGTTCTAAAACATATTATTTTGACACTTATTATCTATAGTTTAAACTATGGACAAGAGGGCTTTGTTTAAATTATTGCAGTGACACTAAAATAACTTTACTAATTCGTTGCTTTATCAAGTCGCCTGCAGCGACTTAAACGAGCGGATAAAGCAGACTGACTATCTACACTAATGTATATAAAATTCACCGATACAGATCTGTTATTTCCCATAAATATTATTCAACTTTTTTAAATGTACCGTCTGTATTGAATTCCATGTAATAACTTTTGACCTGGCTGTAATCTCCGCCATCTCCTATCGTATTGATCATGATATGACTCGGATCGTTGGAGAAATTATACTCCGCTACAGCCTGCTCGACCTCATTAAGCTCTAAAACCCCGTTCTCATCAAGCTTAAATATATCGGTAAAATACGATACATCTCCGACAGGTACCTGTATCAGCATAAACATATCGCCCTTTATATTGATCAAATGAATATTGCTCGGAGCATACATGTACTGTACGCTGTTCTTCTTTCCTGCGAGGTCTATATCTACAACTGTCTCATAATCGCTTTTATCGTCGGTGCTTATTGAAAGTCTTTCGACCTTATCTCCTATCTTTATAGGATAATCGGCATTGACAAATACAGGATATATATAACTCTCGGGCTTTGAAGAAAATGACTGCTTTATGACGTCCTTGTGCTCACTAAATGAAGTACTGTATACAAGTAAGCCGCTCTCTCCCGAACTTATAAGTTCTTTTTGAATATAAAATATTATTCCGTCATAACTCAGTGTCCAGTCCGCCTTGCTCTCCCAGCCTTGTTTTGAAAGTTCTTCCTTAAGTTTAGCCTCCGCATCATCGGCAAACTTTACAGTAGGATATGCTGCTTTTAATTCATCGGCAAGTACCTTGTATATGCCGTCTGAGGCTATATCGCTTAATTTAAGCTCCTTACCGTCTTTTGAGTTATAATTGACAATGTTGAACTTGCTGTTCTTTACATCTTGACCGGGATCGAGATCTTTGTAGATGCTTTCTTCGCTTACTACACTGAATGCTTTGGAATCCGCCCTTACTACCCTTGTATATATACGATATTCGGAATCTTCTCCTATGCCGTTACTCCTCTTATATTCGCTTATGCTTTTGTTAAACTCTTCTACAGAAGCCTTAAGCTCCTCATATCCTTCATTTTCTATAACTATATTTCATTTTCCGAGGTGGCATATATATAGTCGACATTCTCTATGACATCCTCTTCTATATTCTCCTTGCTCTCTTCCTTGCTCTCCTCGCTGCTTTCGCTGACCTGATCAGAAGTTTCGACAGTTTCCTTCACTTCTTCTTTCTTAGCACAGCCCGCTGCGACAAGTCCCAGACAAAGGCTTAATAAAATCACACCCCATGCCTTACTCAAGCTCTTATTTTTCATAATATCTCCCTTTCTTTTTGAGAAATTTCCAAATATAGTACTTTGTATATACTTTTGTTAAAACAAATCCGTTTTAGGGATTATTTTTCCTTAATTATAAAAGTTTTACACTGTTTTTTATATTCAGATATGGATATTATACATAGTTATCGAAACTAAGTATATATTCTTTTATATATTTTATTTAATATATCTTTATGTTATACTTAAAATCAACTAAATGCTGATCGTATAATAAATATTGGAGGTTATTATGACAAGAAAATTTCTATTGTTGTCGCTTATCTGTTTTTCACTTGTAAGTTTTAGCGCTTGCAGTCTTTTACCGAAAGCCGACACCGAAGAATCCACAGAGCAAAAGAAAAAGAAAAAAAAGAAACATGATGCTACCGAAAATACCGATGAAACGGATGATGAAGAGGAAGAGGTCGATAAAAGTGATTTTGAATTTATTGACCTTGATGTGGACCTGGATACAGTGAACGATCCGCAAAAGCCCGGTACTTACAAAAGACTCGTCCTAAAGAGTACGGGTTACGATAAGCTCGAACAGGTGATCGATCAATTAAATGAGGATGCTAAGGCTTCTTATGAAAAAAATGTCCACGAAGATATGTATTACCAAAACGAATATTACGTCGGTCGTGCCGATAACCAAGTCTTTAGTATATATAAAGAAGAGGTGGCATTCGGAGGTGAAACGTATTCGAAAATCTTAACATCCGCTACCTATGACAGTCAAACAGGTAAGGAATTATCTTTGTCCGATATAATGGATATTGACTTTGATTTTGAAGAGATCTATTCTGATTTCGATCTTGATTCAACTTTAGAGTATTCGGACGAATTCAAATCCATGATAAAAAACATGCTGGCTGATGAAGCACAGGGCAATGGCGGTAGCGATGCCGAGCAATTGACAGCCTGGTTTTTGGGATACAACGGAGTTAGTATCTTTGCTCCTATAGAAGTAGAAACAGAGGGTGCCCACTACACTAAAGTTGTACAGTTTGATATACCTTATTCCAAATACCCTGAACTTTACAATAAAAAGTATGTGGCAAATCCTGATGAATTCGCTTTCTCAGTAGCTTACAACGGGGAATTTTATTATGATATAAGCGGTGACGGTAAGCCTGAACATATAAAAATCAGTGCCGATTCGGATCCCGAGACATACTTTATAGGTGAATATAATATTGATATAGACGGCAAAGTCACCACCATAGCCACAGATGAGATGGCAGGTTATATTATAAATGATTTTATTTTCTTAAAGGTAGGCGGTAAAAACTATTTTATGTTTAATGAAGTCGGTGATAATGACGGGCGTATATGTCGTGTTATAGATCTTAATAAGACCGAGATCGTGACTTCTACCGATCACGAACCGTACCTGAGTATTCCCTTATCAAACGTTATTGTTTACAATCCTAAGAATATGTTGCTTTCAAACACTATATACACTGTAAGCACTCTTCATGTAATTAATCATTATGAGTTCGGCAGTGATGAAAATTTCAAAGCAAAGGGCAATTCTTACAATGTGGAATCAAAGTTAGATTTTACTTCAAAGATAGACCTTACGGTCGATGTTTTGTCTGCTGACGGATCTGTGGCGGAAAGCACTGCCTTACCTGCCGGAACACATTTCTATCCTTATCAGACGGATACAACTACCTATACCGACTATAAGCTATCAGACGGCAGAATAGTAAGGATACCTATGACTTTTGATGAAAATATAGGATACGGATATACTGTACAGGGAGTTCCGATCGAAGATGTGTTTGACGGACTGGTATTCGCCGGTTAGAGTGGGAATTATTTGATATTTGCGGATGTATCTTTTAATTTTCCTTAGGAGTGACCGAAAACTATGTTTTATACCTTATCTATTGAACGAGTAGCCTTCAGCGGTATCAAATACATATCTTTTACCGCCACTGATAATGGTATGACATTAGCGATAATATTTTACACAGCCGAATATAATATGTTTTAACATATAAATTTATTTTTTATATTAAAGGACTGTTGCATAACAGATACCCTTCACAAGATCCGGAGACATTTAAATATAATGTCATCTTATATCTTGTACACTGATCTTAAAATGCAACAGTCCTTTTTTTATCTCTTATTTCTTATACCTCTCTTACACTCCTCCTCATAGAAGTATCTATTCCTACTGCCACGATAAGTACAACTCCCTTGGCAAGCATCTGATAAAATTCGGGAATCCCCAACAATATCATGCCGTTAGATAATACTCCGATTATCAGACAACCTAAAATAGATTTTTCCAGCCTTCCCTCCCCCTCCGGTGATACTTATTCCTCCAAGTACTACCGCAGTTACAACATCGAGTTCGAAACCTGTTGCAGTATTAGGCAATCCGCTGTTTAATCTTGAGAGCATTACCACTCCGGCAAGCCCTCCCAAAAATCCGGAGAATGTATATACAAAATATTTTACCTTCTTGACATCTACACCGGAGAGGTAGGATACCTTCTCACTGCTGCCAACTCCGTAGATATACCTCCCCGTAGCGGTTCTATATAGGATGTAAAATCCTATTGCATAAACGACAAGTTGTATAATAACAGGCAAAGGCATAAATCCGACATAGCCCTGCCCTATTATACGAAAACTGTCCGGAAATCCGTGGACTGCAATGCCTCCTGTAATAATATAGGATATTCCCCTATATACCGAAATAGTTCCCAGTGTCGCTATCAAAGGCGGAATATTGACAAAATTTATAAGCAGTGCATTGAGAAATCCCAAAATCGTACCTATTATCAAAGCTATAAGGATAGCCGGTAACATAGGCATACCGGCTACAAGCAGTTTTGCCAATACTATTCCTGTCAAGGCAACTATTGATCCTACCGACAGATCGATACCTCCCGAAAGGATGATCATTGTCATACCGACTGTGCAAATGCCCACTATTGAAATTTGCCTGAGTACATTGGTCAGATTCTTCAATGTCAAAAATGTAGGATTGACGATAGAGAATACCAACATCAAAAGAAGCAGAAACAAAAGTGTACCGTACTTAAAAGTAAGATTTTTGATTTTAGTTACCATAGTCATACCTCGCTTATAAATTTGGCGGAATCCCGAAGTATCCTCTCCGCCGTTATCTCTTTCTTTACATACTCCGATACTATCCTTCCGTGGTTCATAACCAGAGTACGATCGGATAACCTAAGGACCTCCTCCATCTCCGAAGACACCATAAGGATCGCCTTGCCCCGCTCTGAAAGTCTATCTATAATCTTATATATTTCTTCCTTAGCACCTACATCAACACCTCTGGTAGGCTCATCCAGGAGAAGGATGTCCAAAGATGCCATGAGCCATTTACCCAAAGCGATCTTCTGCTGGTTTCCACCGCTGAGTTCCTTGACCTTTTGATCCAATGAAGCATATTTGACATTAAGCTCTTCAAGAAGTTTTACAATTGCGGTCTCCTGTGCCACACGGTCGATCGATAAGCCTCGTTTAAACTTGGACAAAGAAGCGATCCCCATATTATCCCTTATTGACAGCTCCATAAAAAGACCGCTATCTTTTCGGTCTTCCGTAATATATCCTATTTTTGCAGCGATGGCGGATTTCGGATCATTCGGAAGTAGTTTTTTACCCTCTACATATATCTCTCCATGAATCAGAGGATCCAAACCGAATATAGCCGATAAAACTTCAGTTCTCATCGAACCGAGCATTCCTGAGAGGGATAGGATCACTCCTCGATAAAGACAGGAATCAATATCCTTAACCTTAGAAGTCGATACCCCTCTAAGTTCCAATATCGGCTTTTGCGACTTTTCCGATACTGTCTCACTGTGGTGAAATGAGAGTTTTTTACCCAGCATATCTTTGACCATAGTTGCTATATCATAGATCCCCTGCCAGGTCTTTTGCTTCTCCTTAACGGATATAAGTTCTCCATCTCTTAAAACGCAGATAGTGTCTGAGATCTTAAGCACTTCATCCAACTTATGTGAGACAAAGATCACCGCAATACCTCTTTTGGCAAGGTTTTCTATGATTTTATGAAGGTGCTGTGCCTCATTAGGGGAAAGAGAGGCTGTCGGTTCATCAAAGAGTATGATATCGGGAGTATCTATAAGAGCTTTTGCGATCTCTACCACCTGCCTGCTACCTATTCCCAGATTCCCGACTTTTTCCTCTACGGACATATCTACATTAAGACCTTCAAGCAGCTCTTTTGAACGCTTCTTCATCCCCTCCTCGTCCAAACCGAAACGTTTCTTCAATTCTTTTCCGTAAAATATGTTTTGATAAACCGCAAGCTCCGGTATAAGGTTAAGTTCCTGGTAGACGGCTGAGATCTTCATCTTACGACTCTTCATCGGAGTCATATGTTCTATCCTTTCGCCATGTACGAATAGACTTCCTTCATCGGTCGAAACAGCTCCTGTGATCACACGTATCAGTGTAGACTTTCCCGCACCGTTCTCACCTACTATTGAATGGATCTTTCCCTGCACGAAGGTCATGGATACTTTTTTTAATGCCCTGACACCGGCATAGTTCTTACTTATATTATCCAATCTCAAGATTTCTTTCATCACTATATCTCCGTTACTAAAAACAAGACAGGGGCGGACCCTTGTCTTGTCTTGAATTTTAGTACTTATCTATATTATCCACAGTGACCGGAACCATTGGGAACTTGATCATTTCAGTCATGCTTTCACCATCCAGAACCTTCTTAGTCGTACTCATGATAAGTTTTCCGCTTCCGAAAGGATCTATGTCCACAGTTCCACGATAGATACCGCCTTCTTTGATTTTTGCAATAGCTTCATCAACCGCATCAAGACCAACAAGACATACATCATCTCCTGTTCTTTGAGCAGCCATCATAGCTTCATAGCCTCCAAGTACCGCATCGTCGTTGATTCCTACCACAACATTTAAGTTGGGATTGGTTTGGAGCACATTTTCTATTGCTTCAAGTCCCGCTTCTCTTGTGCTTGCTTCCACTTCGGCTACCACCTTGGCATTCGGAGCATGCTTTAGGATTCCTTCTTTGAGACCCTCAGCCCTTTGAATTACCGCCGGTACCTGAGTAAATGTAAGGATCGCAACTTCCGCTTCTCCTCCCATCTTATCCGCAATATATTCTCCGGCTATCTCTCCGCCTGTCAGACCGTAATCTTTTTCTACCAGACTTACGAAAGCATCTGTGTTCTCCATCTCAACATTCGCAGCTACGACTTTGATTCCGGCTTCCTTAGCCTTGTCAACAGAAGGTTGAAGTGCAGCGGGATCGTTTGCACTCAGAATGATAGCATCAACGCCTTGAGTTATCAGCGTGTCTATCGCATCGATCTGTGGCTGAGCCTGATATTTTCCGTCATGAACAGTAAGCTCAACTCCCAGAGCCTCGGCTTCTTCCTTCATGCCGTCGATCAATTTTATAAAGTAGGGACTTGTTACGTCCATTGTCACATAGGCAACCTTGGTCGCCCCTCCCGCTTGCTTCGCAGCAGAAGTTTCTTCAGCAACCTGCTTACCGGCACAACCTCCGAGTAACAAACTAAGCCCCATAAGGGATGCAAAAAATACACCAATAGGTTTTTTCATACCATATCTCCTTTTTTATTTATAGAATCGCTTTAGCAGAGAGTATCATCAAAAATCTCACCCTCAAATGCCTACGTTCTGACTCACGTTGCTCATTATACTGTAATGTCTATTTAAATACAATTCTAAAAAACAATATTTTATATAAATTTTGTAAAATAAACTAAAAGTAATTTAAAAAAACAGTATGTTTTAATTTATTTCGTTTCATTTATTCTTTCTTATCATATCAATATTTTTATAAATTTAAAATAAAAAACTCATTGCCACCCATCTTATCACGTTAAGCTTTTAAAGCTACGTACAAGATATAAGTGCAATGAGTTTATATTACTTAATTAAATCCGTGCCTTCTCTCATATGAAACTATGAGATCCCTGTTCGCTAACTGATAAGAATTAAGCCATGAATCGGAGAAGCTGTCAGGCTCTATAGTAGGGTTATACCAATAAAACTGTGAGAAATAGTTAGTAAGCCCCGCATCTTTGAACTTTCTTCCCATTCTGGCATAGATACCGTTTCTTGCAAGTCTGCATTCTTCCGCATCAAAACCTGCAATATCCGCCTCTGTAAAATACATACTTCCCGAATTATATATGAAATAATCGACCATATCGCCGCTATCACTGTAATTCTGATAATAATATACTACAGTGGTAGGAGGAGGTGTCTGCGGCACAGCCTGTGACGGTATAGTGACCGGCACCATATTGGTAGCCTGAGGAGTCTCATAACTCGGCGCCTGATTGTCTATAGTCTGACCTGCAGAAGGATCGAGAGACGCCATAGTTTCATCTGAGCCTTCACTAGCTTCCTTGCCTTCATCCGTCTCACTTTCTTTTGACTTCTTCTTGGATTTTTTATTCTGAGTCTTCTCATCATCGTCATCATCATCGTTTTTAGCGACTTTTTTCGTATCTTTACCCGATGAATTTGAGACAAGCATATTGCTTACAACCACAAAAGCCAAAGTCGCACTTGAGAACACGAATATAGCAAGCACCACAAGTATCCATACCGGTATTTTACTTTTTGGAGGCTTAGGTGCGGCATTTTTATTCATGTTATTATTCACTGCGGGAGCAGACTGCTGACCGGCGTTGGAATTATTTGTAGCCGGGCTTACCTTAGGCGGCTCCGGTGTTGCGAATACTGCGAGCACATCCTCAGGTATACGGGTACCGTCATAAGTACAAAATGTTTCACTCCTGCTAAGTACCTTATTACAGGTAGGACAGCGTGGTATCCTGCCACCGCAACCCAAGCAATATTTTGCATCGTCAGCTATTTCTTTTGAGCATATAGGACACTTCATAATTTTCCTTCCTTTATCACTTATTTTGTATAAGAGTTCGGATCTGTATCAACTACCCTTTCAATTTATAAAATCATCTTCAATTCCCCCATATTCTATGATTAAAAGATGATGTGAAATCCGAGGGATCATCCGCTCTCTTTTATCCGAAAAATATAGACCATTCATAATTTTCCGGAAAAGATTTGTTACAAGCTATAATCTGAGTAAATTGACCGCTATCGTAAAAAATATCAACAAACTCATGGCATCGACCAGTGTACTTATAAGCGGTGCCGCCATGATAGCCGGGTCAAGCTTTAATTTCTTTGCAAGTACAGGCAATACGCCTCCGGCAAGGTTTGCAAGCATAACTGTAATGAACATGCTGAGGGCAACGGTGATACCCACAAGATATTTACCCGGATACTGTACAACTATCTTGATAAAGTCAATGATCGCAAGAACCAGACCTACCACTATTGCCACTCTGAACTCTTTCCAAAGTACCTTGAGAGCGTCTTTAAGCTCTATCTCACCTACCGCCATACCTCTTATCACCATGGTGGATGACTGTGAGCCGGCATTACCTCCGGTATCGGTAAGCATAGGTATAAATGATACCAGAATAGGCATAGCCGATATGGCTTCCTCAAATCTGCTGAGTATTCCGCCTGTGATCATAGCACTTATCATCAGGAATAAAAGCCATGTGATACGGTTCTTTGCTATTTCAAAAACACTTGTCTTAAGATAGGGCTTTTCTGACGGGTTCATAGCAGCCATCTTCTCAAAGTCTTCCGTAGTCTCTTCTTCCATAACATCCATAGCATCGTCTATGGTAACTATTCCGACAAGTCTGTTATCATGATCGACTACAGGCACGGATAAGAATCCGTATTTATTGAATATCTTTACGATATCCTCTCTGTGATCTAAGGTATCAGCCTTGATCACCTTGGTGTCCATAATGTCTTCTATAAGGACCTCATATGAACTCATGAGCATTTCTTTTGACTGTAACGACACCCTCCAAAAACTCTGTAATCCCCCATAACATAGCAGGTATATATGGTTTCTTTGTCCGTGCCGTATTTTCTTATATAGTCAAATGCCTCCTTGACCGTCATAGTCTTTTTTTAAGCCTATAAACTCCACCGTCATGATACTTCCTGCGGAATTTTTCCGGATATTTTTAAGATCTCGTTGATCTGCTTTCTCGTATCCGCCGTAGCATTTTTCAAGTACTCTTACTACCATCGTCGGCGGCAGCTCTTCAAAGCATATCGACCGCATCGTCTATAGAAAGATCTTCTATGATATATTGCAGGTCGCTGTCGCTCATTCCGTTTATGATATGCTCCTGTACTTCGGAGTCCAGTTCGGCAAATACATCAGTAGCTATAGCCTTTGGCAAAAGTCTGAAGGCAAGACAGGCATTTTTCCGAATCAAGTTCATCTATAAATTCGGCTATATCCGCTTCATTTATATCTACAAGAGCTTTTTTGAATTCCCTGTAGTTTTTTTCCTTAAGCAGTTCAAGGAGTCTTTCAGTCATCATATTCTCTTCCAAATCTTTAAGCCTCCTTCTACTTTAATCCGTCAAGCAGCCTTACAGCTATTTGAAAATATATCATCAAGCTGAATGCATCGACTATAGTTGTTATAAGCGGTGCCGCCATAAGAGCCGGATCACCCTTGCAAAGTTTGGCTATAAGCGGAAGCACTCCTCCCACTATCTTTGCCATAATGACAGTACCAAGCAAACTTAGCATGACCGTAAGAGCTATCATATATTGTCCCGGATACATGATGACAAGTCTTATGAAATTGACAATACCCAGCACAAGTCCCACGAGTATGGATACCATACCCTCTTTCATTATGACTTTAAATGCATCCTTAGGCCCTATCTCACCTACTGCCATACCTCTTATGACCATAGTTGAGGACTGTGAACCGGCATTACCGCCCGTTCCCATGATCATAGGCACGAAAGTTACCAGTATAGGCAGTACCACAAATGCCCTCTCATAATTACTTAATATACCTCCGGTAAGCATGTCACTTATCATAAGAACTACCAGCCAGGTGATACGATTTTTGGCAAGCTCCATAACACCTGTCTTAAGATATGGCTTTTCAGACGGCAACATAGCTGCCATTTTTTCGAAGTCCTCGGTATCCTCTTCCTCCATGACCCCTACTATATCGTCTATAGTAACGATACCGACAAGTCTGTCTTCATGATCTACCACCGGCAATGATAAAAAGTTATATTTATTAAATATGTCTACTACATCTTCTCTGTCTTCGGTAGTGACCACCTTTATAACCTTATCATCCATTATATCTTCTATTTTTTTATCATACGGATTCATAAGAAGCTCTTTTACCGTAAGAACTCCCTCAAGTACACGGGTAGGATCCATAACGTAACAAGTGTATATAGTTTCCTTATCTACACCGTGTTTTCTTATATATTCAAATGCTTCTTCGACCGTCATATTCTTCTTAAGTCCCACATATTCGGCAGTCATGATACTGCCTACCGAATTCGCCGGATATTTGAGGAATTCGTTGATAAGCTTCCTTGTATCCGACGTGGCACTCTTAAGCACTCTTTTTACCACCCTTGCAGGCAGTTCCTCAAGCATATCTACCGCATCGTCCACATACAGATCTTCTATGATATATTTAAGCTCCGTATCGTTAATACTGTCTATGATACTTTCCTGTTGCTCGACTTCCAGACAGGCAAATACTTCAGTAGCAAGTTCCTTGGGGAGCATACGAAATACAATAAGAGACTTTTCATTATCAAGCTCTTCCATAAAAGTAGCAATATCAACTTCGTTCATATCGCAAAGTTCTTTTTAAGTTCTCTGTACTTCTTCGACTCAAGAAGCTCAATAAGAAGCTCATGTACTCTCTCGTTGTCCATAATCATCACCTGCCTTTCTGTAAGCACTGTGTAACATATTGTATAATTGATACAATTGTTATTAATATAAAAATATATTAATATAATTTTTAGATTTTATCAAGCTAAAGCGGATTTGTATTTGGTTTTTTTGACAATATAACTTCTTACGATTCATGCAGATCTGCTTTAAATATAAACACTTCTTACTTCGGTATCAGTATCACCCACTACTTATAATAAAGTAAGAGACAGATTCTACAAATATGTACAGGATTCAAAAAAACACCGGACTGTTTCTGTCGATTTTTAAGTACTGAGTCGCTTCATCTTAAATAGGGATATGCCCACTTAAAGCAATAAAGTACATAAATGATCGGTAGAATAAGTCCGGCGATCAAAAAAATACCAAAAACTTTCTTAGGTGCGATTCACCTGTGAGTAGCTGATCTTACGAGTTGTCCGGTATGCAATAACTTTGTCGAAACCGTATTAAAAGTGATGAGAGCATGATAGAAATAATGCATGTTGTACAACAAACGGCTTATATCACAAAATAGCCCTTACTAATATTCCGATACCAATATATCTCCGCCCTCATATTCGGCAAGAAAAATATCTTTGATATTCTTATGCCCCTGCTTTTGGAGGGTTTCTTCAAGCCAAGCCTCATCTTTTCCTATGACATCCAATACATCCTTTTGAACCTGTCCGTCCGTTATTATTGGAAATTTCGGATTTTGTTCACCGTATTTTACTATTATGAACTGACCGTTTTGCTCCAAAATAGCTCTTTTGACCTCATGCACATAATAGATATTATTCGATCTTAGCTTAAATGCCACATCATGGGCATTAAGTCCCGCTTTCCTGCAGTTTCCACAACAAGCTTACCCTGATTGATTATAAGTATCGGACCTCCGTCAAGCATTTTCTTGATAGACAAATTATTGGTCTTGATCCACTTAAGTACCAGTATTAAAATACACCATATTATTAATATCAGACTGTATTGCAATACGGAAATGCTACTGTTATATATAGGTCCTCCTATGATACCACCGAGTACATAATTTTGTATCTGATCGCTTGCGGAAGTTGGAGCAAGATTACCTTTTCCGCTTATATTTATAACTATTGCAAGTGATAATAATCCTATTGCAAGCTTGATCGCTACATCTACATAAAAACTAGGCATGATATTATTCCTCCACTAATGAAATATTAGAACCCTTAAGTTCAACCGGTTCAAGCACATAATCACTGTCATTTACCAATAAGACCCTGTAAAAAGAACCCTTAACACTTATCAAAGGCTCGCCCTTCATCAAGGTAGTATTAATATATACATCCTTGGCATCAACATCAAGTGCCTTGGCTATATGCTCCACGGATTTGAGTACGGCTATCGACTGCTTACTTGTATTTTCCAGGTCTATGGCTTTATTGACCTGTAATAGCCCCATAAAAATCATACAAAACAGAGAAATAAGTGCAAACTCCCTGTATTTGGTATCTCTTTTATTTCGATAATATCGTACCAGGCTGAAAATTAAAACCACAAAAATAATGCATATAATGATCATGTGTATCTTATTCAAAGCGGTATTTCTTCGAAGAAGATATTCGTAGGAATAGAACTTCATGGCTTAAGACCTCTCTTTAAGAATATTTATATGTTTGTTCATTATAAGAAAAAAAGCTCAAATATACAATTGTATATTGAGCTTTCTAAAAAATATAATCGATGCGACTGGATTCGAACCAGCGACCTCTGCGTCCCGAACGCAGCGCTCTACCAAGCTGAGCCACGCATCGTATGTAGATATATTATCATACTTTTTTTAAAAAAATGGTAGAGTTTTTTTATATTTTTTTATAAACTTTATATTCTTATTCGATCTTTATAAGATATAAAAATGAAGAGATACTTGGATATATAGCTATGGATCCCTCAAAAAGGCTGATAAATCTGCTAATTTGTCTCTCTACGGTCTTACATAAAGTTTCATAAAGTAGCACGGATTGTTTTTTATTGTATTAATTACAGGGCTTATTGGTAAAATTTATTTGCGAAATAATTTTCTTTAATATATAATGGGAATGATTATTATTTAATTACTTTTTATAGGTCATATAAGATCGATATAAGACTTATTAAATAATAAAATGATATTGAATACTGTTGTAAAAGTTATTATTAAGCTACTCAATAAACTTTACAACTTGCTACTTATGTTGAGTATAAAGGAGGAAAATAATGAAAAAGACAAAATTACAAACAATAGGAGCCTTGTTGCTTTCTTGTTGTTTATTAGCAACTTCACCGATATCGTCACCTGGTATCATCAGCTCTTACGCAGCAGGCAGCGTAGCATCTTATCAGCTTGATATCACACCGCCTGCTACACTTCCGACAGTTGATCTTGATGATTATATAACTCTTAAAATCCAAGATGCACTTCTCCATCATAATGAGATCACTGTAGTGGGAACCGCTGAGTTGAATAACAGCAATTGCGACAACCCTATAGTTATAGATATACCAAACGGTAAAAAGGTAATCTGGATGGCAAGTGTTCACAATTCTACAACCTACAATTCTAATCCAACATTATTGTTAAGATCGAATTATAAGGTGGATTTTGTGATCGCAGGAGGAACATTATCTTCAGTTGAACGTCCGCTCGTGTCAACAGATGCATTTCCTATCTAAATCTTATTATAACAGGAGGGAATATTTATCTGTCCGATCAAAGTGCCGATAATGCTATCTCCCTGTCAGGATACGGTGATTTTCGTATGAGCGGAGGAACTGTAATAAGCCACTCGAGCGAACCTGCTATACGTGTATCACCCCCACCTACAGACCCTTATGACTTTGAGATAACCGGAGGAGTATTGTACAGACAGGGCTCAAAAAACGGAGCCAATGTCATAGATGACGGTACCGGTAATCCCGACAACAATGTTATTCAAATAGACAATGTCGGTGCGATACCTAATGTCAATATAGATGCTTCAAGAGCCAATATAATAACCTGGGACGAGAATTCATATGATGCCGACGGCAACCCACGTTATATAGGCGGAGGGCATGACAAAAGACATATATTAACTTATCCTGGATCTTCCACTCATGTATCATGGACTGTAGGCAGTGACGGACTTGCAGCTATAAGTTATGTTACCGCAAGCGGAGAAAGCGGTGTGATAGAAGGTATACATGCCGCAACCGATAACATCAGTTTCCCTACCATACCTACAAATGCGGTATATGATAATAGCGGACAGGGTGTGAATAACTTTGTAGACGATTACTCCGATCCGGTAAATTTTGAGTATACGGGTGTCAACGGAACCAATTATCCTACAAGTTCCATAAAGCCTGTAAATGCTGGTGAATATAAGGTCACAACAACTTTATCAGCCAACAACTACGGAAGTCTTCCTGTCACACTCGGAATATTAACGATAGCTAAAAGACCTGTTACAATTCAGGTAGCAGATCAAACTATACATAAAGACGCCGCACTTCCGGCATTACCTCAAAGCTTTGCGGACTTTACGGTTCAAAACCTTGTAGCCGGGGATACAGCCCAAGATGCACTTGCGGCTTTACCTACATTTACCTGGAACACGGACGGACATACTCCGGGAGCATTTGCAGTAACAACTACAGCACCTATAGCCTATACAGATAATTACGAAGCGGCTACTAACGCTATTACAGGTACACTCACAGTACTTAGTACAACCGCTCCTGCCGCAACTACTCCGGGTACTCCTGCTACACCTGCTCCGGGTACTCCTGCTACACCTGCTCCGGGTACTCCTGCTACACCTGCTCCGGGTACTCCTGCTACACCTGCTCCGGGTACTCCTGCTACACCTGCTCCCGGTGCTACAGCAGTAACTACTCCCGGTGCTCCTGCCGGCACAGGTGCGGGAATAGCTACACCAAGTACTGCTACACCAAGCACTGCTACCGTATCAGGCAGATCTAACTCAGGTAGATCCGGTGGATCTGTTTCTTACATAGGCAGAGCCGCTAAGTCTTCAGGCAGCCACATTTCGGGAGTTTGGATACTTGATTCAAAGGGTTGGTGGTTCAAATATTCCGACGGATCATATCCTAAGTACACATGGGCAAGATTAATGTATAACAATAAGATAGACTGGTATTACTTCGATGCCGAAGGTTACATGAAGGAAGGTTGGCAGATGATAAACGACAAGTGGTACTTCTTATATGAAAGAACCGAAGGCAGCGTTATACACGGCGCTATGGCTTATGACACTACTATAGACGGCTACCGTGTGGATTCTAAAGGTGCATGGATACAGTAAGCACTAAGTTATACTTTAATAATATCTTTCGGATAAGCGACCTCCAAAAGTCAGACCTAAAAATCTAACGATCGGGAGGTCGTTTTTTCATGGAAAAATATAATTTGAGCATGTGAAAATCTCTCTGTAAATAATGTTAAAAAAGGTCTTCTATGATAAAATATTTTATCATAAGGAGACCTTTTATTATGGCAAGAGAAAAGAAACCGGTACACAGAGTACAAATGACAGAAGGAAAGCGTAACATCATTCACCAACTTTTGGAAGAATACGATATTCAATCAGCAGAAGATATTCAAGACGCTCTAAAAGATCTTCTGGGTGGAACGATTAAAGAGATGATGGAAGCAGAGATGGATGAACACCTTGGATACGAAAAGTCAGAGCGTTATAATAGCGATGATTATCGCAATGGTTATAAACGAAAAAGAGTCAACAGTCGTTATGGTTCTATGGAGATCGAAGTTCCTCAAGACAGAAAATCAACCTTTGAACCTCAAGTAGTAAAGAAACGTCAAAAAGATATTTCCGACATTGATCAAAAGATCATCTCCATGTATGCAAAAGGTATGACAACTCGTCAGATCTCAGAAACTATCGAAGATATTTACGGTTTTGAAACATCAGAAGGTTTTATATCTGATGTTACAGATAAGCTTTTACCACAGATCGAAGACTGGCAGAATCGACCTTTGGATGAGATCTATCCGATCCTCTATATAGATGCGATCCACTACTCAGTTCGTGACAACGGTATCATACGAAAGCTAGCTGCTTATGTCATTCTTGGTATCAATACAGAGGGAAAGAAAGAGGTCCTTACGATTCAAGTAGGCGATACTGAAAGCTCTAAATACTGGCTTTCAGTATTAAATGAACTGAAGAACCGAGGTGTAAAGGATATCCTCATTTTGTGTGCAGATGGACTGACAGGTATAAAAGAAGCGATCTCTGCGGCTTTTCCGAAAACAGAATATCAAAGGTGTATAGTACATCAGGTAAGAAACACACTCAAATACGTACCTGACAAGGATAGAAAGGCTTTTGCAACAGACCTGAAAACTATTTATCAGGCTTCGGATGAAAAGAAAGCACGTCAGTCTTTGGATCGTGTTACAGAGAAATGGACATCAAAATATCCAAATTCTATGAAACGCTGGTACGATAACTGGGACGCTATCACCCCTATTTAAGTTTTCTGTGGATGTAAGAAGGGTTATTTATACCACCAACGCCATTGAAAGCCTCAATTCCACATACAGAAAGTTAAATCGCCAAAGAAGCGTATTTCCAAGCGATACAGCCCTGCTGAAAGCCTTGTATCTGGCGACATTTGAAGCCACTAAGAAGTGGACAACTACCATACGAAACTGGGGACAGATATATGGAGAATTGAGCATCATGTATGCGGGGCGTCTTCCCGAGTAACAAAAAATAGACCACAAGTCAAGGATAAAATAAACGTCGGTCTTCGACCGACGCCCTTGACATGGGTCTGATTTTTTGATTATTATATTAATAAGGACAAATGCCAAATGATGGCATTCGCCTTAAAATAATACTTATCATAGAAGTCCGAAAATAGGAATTTACAGACTTTGCTTCACACAGCTCACAGGGGGTGCGGACAAAAAAACCTGGACACTTATCAATGACTCCTTTCAGAGCCCTGATAAGTGTCCAGGTTTTTTTGTCCGCACGCCCAGCTCGATTTTACAATCTTAAAGTCATGTGCTTTCACTATATTATTTATCGAATGAGCCCGACAAACTCAGAGTTATCAAGTAATTAGACTCAAAAAAATATAAATATTTTTTTAATCTTACAATTACACTACCAATTTTAATTTTTTTGAATAAATTACATAAATCATAATTGTATTTTTGTTTTTTTAACATTTCTTCAGATGAAAGTTGTGAAAACAAATAATTTAGGACTTCCTCTGTAAAAATCACATAATATCCAAATATGATACATTTTTAAATAAGATGTGTCCTTTTTTTAATTTTTTTCCCAAAAAAATTTTTTTATCATTATGAACAAGAATAGAATCACGCCTAGCTATAAGGGTTTTTAATTGCATGCGAAATAAATTCATCATTCGTTATTTTTTTTCTTGAAATTCATTTAATTTATTTAATGCGTTATTATTTGATGGAAATAAGTGGATATTCTTTTTGCATTTTTTTCTATTAAATTGGGAACGGTTTTTAGCTTTATCTGACTTATCATATAATTTTATAAGAGCTAGCATATAACTGTCTACTAACGCACAGCTTATAACTAGTGCAAAATTAGGTGCAAATTCAAAATTTTTTTCATATTTATCAACATCTTCACTTACATTTATTAAATCTTTTATGTATACTAACTGCATAAAGTATCCATTTATCTCTTCAAGAAGATCCTTTTTCATTTTTTCTTTTTGAGTCACTATTATCCCCCCTTTTTTTTATCATAATAAAAGGTTATTTTTCACCCTCAAATCCTGATTTACCACTCACTATTTTTACAAAAGCCTCCCACCAAAATGATGGAAGGCTTTCTAAACAATTTGTCTAAATTCAACAACTCCCTTTTGAACCTATTTTTTCTCGCTTTTAGTTTCAAAACAGTATCACTAAAGAGCTTTTCGCACCAATAAAACATCTAAATGCTGTATTTTCAACGATTTTATCACAGAATCATATTTGTTACTCTATTCAAGCTCAATATGTCCATTGATATTGTTTTGTATAAATGGCATAAAATCAAGGTTTTTGTTATCTGATTTAGACTTATTATCTAGTTTATTTCTGTTTATCCGATTTTTTGCAAGTATATTGCAAGTATATTTTTTTAAACTTTCTTATTTTCCATAGTCAGTGGAAAAAGTCATATTATATGCACTTCTTATATCTTTTGCAAAAATCCAATAATATATTAATAGTAGAGTAGTCCATATAATAATACTCTATAAGACTGGATTTAATTATAAAAATTCCATAATTCACTACTATCAGGCTGTTCTTTAAATATATTTTTAAATCATCATTTGTAAAATCCTCTTTAAGGTTTTCAAACATATTTTTTTATTTTTATCAGATGTATATAGTGTTATTTCTTCGGTCTGCTCAACGCCTCTCCAAAAATCAATATATTTAGTCTGATTGTTTATTAATTCATATATTATTCTGTATAAATAACTTTCTGGTGCAAAATATCCAGGTGCAAATACCAAATTCGGCTTATGTTGTCTATCATTTAAACCTTTTTCCTTAGGATTAAAGTCTATCTCCAAATAATCTTTAACCATTGGTTGTTGAGATTTTTTATTCAATCTTGCATCTCCATCCAAGAATATAATTACCCTATTAAAATATTCATCAGCCTCTGAAATATTCATTAACTCATCACATCCACAATGTGTTACAATCTGTTTTAACTCATCTTTAATATTAGCTATATCTTCAAATTTAAGTATTCTTTCTCTAATAGCATCATGATTAGAAGCATTCTCAGAATTGCGAAAATATGTAGCATCGGAAGATTTCTTTATCAATTTTATTATATTCCTAAGCGCATTTACATGTTGAATAAACAATTCCTGCCCTACACGATCTTCAAAATATATTTTAGGAAGTGTTTTCTGAAAATTTATTTTATTAAACATATCATTTTTTAATAGCTCATAAGATTTAATACTGGCCACTATCGGCATAGATGGATTCTTTAGATATATAACTTTAGTATCTTCAGAATTTTTTTGTTCTTGTTTTAAACTTTCTTTTAAGATAGTTAAAGAATGTGTGCTAACAATAACCTGTAGAGAGATTTCATTACATAGTTTTTTCAGCAGTTCAAATAATCGTATTTGAGTATCTGGATGCAGAGATACATCAATTTCATCAATGCAAAGCAGAGCCCATTATAGTCACTATCCTTTGATAGCAAGTAAATATCAATCAATGCACTTATTATATTCCCAATGTTATCCTGCCCTATAGATTGTGAAAGAGCCGGAGTTCCTTCTATTTCCATATGCAAAGAAGATCTTGGACAGGCCTTTTTCTCTATTATCGAAATTTCCTCAGATAATTTAATCGAGCCGGGAATAACAGAGTTATACCATTCTCGGTAAATATTCAGCATTTCTTCTTTTGCAAAAGGATTATTTTTTTTTATTTTACTAATATGCGTTAAGTCTTTATTTTCTCCTAGTGGATATAGTCTAGATAAACTTAAATAAATAGTTGGTATTTTTACTCTTCCCGCGCCTCCTACACCAAAATTTGATTCAGCCTCTTCTTCAGCTTTTTTTATTGTGTAACCATCCAGATATTTATTTGTAGTTCTCGGAATTATTCTAATACCACGATTAGTACCTGTATCATCTTTAAACGAAAGTCTTTTAGTCAATGCTATTGACTCACTACTTTGCCCATATTTTAAATATATTTTATAGTCCTGATATTTTTCGGTTTGATCAATATTAAAAAAATCTAAAAATTCAGGTTGAAAATTGCTACCTAGCGAACTTTTCTTATTAATTCCAGAACCAGATGCAATTAATGATAAAAATATTAGATTTTCCCACACCATTAACTCCGCTTACAATGGTTATTTTTTTACCTAATGGAATAATAACATCTTTAAAAATTTCTAAAATTCTCTAAAAATTAACTCTGTAGGCTTCATGTACATATATCTCTCCTTACGCTAAATCTACACTAATATTATTCTTCATTAATTCATTAATATCTGGGACACTAGAACTAGATTCAAATATAATTAATTCCTTGGCTTTTTCTTTTTGCCACACTATAATTAAGCTCCATTCTTTTTTTATACAATATTTTTTTCATAAATTTTTTTCTATCTCTGGTTCATCGTCATATGTTATGATCCAATCACAATTAACTGTATCGCCTATTAATTTTTTTCTATTCGAATATGGTCATTGTAGTTAAAAAAATTAAGATATAATTGTTTTCCTTTATTAAAGTATGGTGGATCGAAATATATAAATGCGTTTTCTTCATATTTAGGCGCATAATTCTCTAAAAATGATTTTATGTCTTTGTTATATAGATGGATTTTAGATTTATTTTCCGCAATTTTTTTAATTCTGAATATTAAATCTTCACGATTAAATCTAGCATCTAATTTCCATAGCCCAGACTGCTCCATACCGCCTATCACTCCTGCTTTTATAATCCCTGAACGATTTGTTCTATTCATATAAAATGTTGCAAAGCCAAGTTCAAAACTATATTTTTTATTATTTCCAAAACAAATACTTCTTTGTTTTTTCCATTCATCAATTGTAAGAGGTACTCGGCTCACTTGTTCCAAAAAACTATCCGTTTCCTCTAATATAGCTCTCCAAAAGGAGTATATTCCTTTATCTAAATCATTTATTACAATTTCAGAAACTACGCCCTTTTCAAGCAACTCGATTGCAACTCCAGCTCCACCAGCAAAAGGCTCTATATACATTCCACCCCTGTGTCCATATTTATCAATCAGCAATTCTATTAGTGGCGTAAGTTTTCCCTTTCCGCCCGGATACCTTAATGGTGAATAAAACACTTATTCCACCTCCTAAATCTATAAATTATACTTTATACTCTCCCGTAGCCTCTTTTATCATCCCATCATGCCAATCTACCGTTTCTAATGGCATTTCATGATACTTGTCAAAGACTTCATACAAATACTTATACTTAACTTTATTTTCAATTACCTTCTTAAGCGAATCTGTATCCATTGAAATAATTTTCATTCCTGTGATAGTTTCTTCGTCTCTAGTGTATGGAATTATCTTTCTATATCTAAAATCTGAGATTACATTTTTATCTAAGTAGGTGCTAACGAACAGGCTGTAATCAAACGGATTATTAAATCGAATCCTATAATCTCCTAAATGTCTTGAAACAGGCTCCATTTCCATTCTTCTTTGATTATTTCCATCTGCAAGAGTTGCTTCAAGTAATAGCGAATGTTTAGGATAAGAAGTGCATGCTTCATATTCATATATAATATCTGCATAACCTCCGGCTGCATGTGTCTTAGGCAATAAATTAGCTTCTAATGATAACTTCATGAAGTCCAAAATATTCCCTTGTCTTTCACTTACTTTATACCATATTATTCCCAAAATATATTCAAAGATAGTTGGTATTGCAGCCTCATCTGTAACAAGTTCTTCAATCCTTTTATCATCACGTTTCTCAAAACAATTTAGTAACTCTATAAGCACAGAATCGTTAAATTTCTTATCAATCAAAGTGTTAAATCTTCTGTATCGTTCATCATTTACATAAGTTGCAGCTTGTTCCGGACTCTTAATTGTATTTCCTAAATCTTTACTTAAAGCTGCATATACTTTGCTAATATCTAACTTGAATGCTTCTGATATAGTTTCAAGTGAGGCATTAGCTCTGAGATTATTATCTCTACTGAAAGTTTCTGTATACAGAACATCAATAATTTCTTTAAAATAATACTTTGGAATCATATCCAACTTAATCATACGATCTTCAAAAATTAGAGTATCTGTAATATTAAAATATCTTCTATTTAAATCAAAATAATCAGATAATGTCGCCATTGCTTTTAAAAACATGTAAATATTTGAAAAAAACACTTCTTTTAGTTCTGTTTCATTTTTACAGTTTATAAATGGACATTGTTTGTGAATTGAAGACTTCCCCTTTTTTCTTACAACACCAATATTGGTTGTCTTAAATAGTAAACTTCTCCACAATGTTCCTGGTTTTTGATTTATATTCTTTGCAGAATTTAATAGTGATTCATAAATGTTTTCACCATCAAGAAATATCTTCTTTAAATTTTCGTATAATTTATAGTACGGCTTGTCATAGCTTCTGCTTTTACGATTCATTCCCACTAAACATATTAGATTTTCATCAACATCAGAGGCTATAAATTCTTCCCCGGCAAGTTTGTAGTTTTCCATTTGCATAAGCCTCTTATAAATTATTTCTTCCGGCAAAATTTTACCTTCTCGATATAATTTAATATCAGATATAATTTGTTTTGCACTTTCGTCATCTTTAATTAGCGGAATAAAATAAGTAAACTCGTCATAACTTAAATGCTCAAGTTCCGTCAAGCACTTTACAACCGCAATAAACGGTCTAACGATATTACCACTTACATCTATACTTGTTTTAAGAAGCTGTTTTAGATAGATAAAGCTATCTCTGTTAATATTAAACACATTATTTGTTTCAAAATCCCCACTACTTGTTATTTTAAGGAGTTCTCTTCCTACATCCGTAATCAATCTCTCTTCTGTAATTAAGCCAATGTCAACCAATCCTGATGTTTTTTCTCTGGCATCTTTGTCTTTTCTGTTTGCTTCTCCTGTTAGGAACGCTCTATCTTTCATAAAATCATAATATTTTTCTTGCAATTCATTGTTCCAATTCCAACTTGATTCCTTTATGACTTCATTATAAAACTCATCAAGAAGTAACAATTGTGCCTCGATTTTTAAATTTAGTTTTGCCGTTCTAAAACTTGTAGTTCCTATGACCCAACAAAAACTTTGGTATGGAATACTTTTATTAACCATTTACTTATTCCCCCAATTCACCAGATAATTAGTAATCAAAACTTCTTCGGATATACTATTTTTATTTTTTCTGTGATAATTACTGTTTGAATAACTTTTTATTCAGACTATTGCAGTAATACCCTTTACTTTCAATCCAATTATATAAAATATCATTTCTTTTATTTTTACTTTCCAAAACATTCGACAAAGCAAAACTAAAACCTTTTTCATTGGCTTCATTCAAAAATTCAAGTAAAGCTTTTTCTTCTATTTCAGTCCACATTCCATTTTCATTATATGTTGCATTTGTAATCAAATAAGGAGGATCACAATAAATAAAAGTCTCCTGAGAAAAATCATCTAACGAAATCTCCCTAAAATCTTTTTTCATGAACTGGATATCTTTGCTTTTTAATTCTTCGGAAAATAACACAAGCTTACTTCTCATTTTAGAATTAAAATCCCTCTTCCCCACTGGAAGATTAAACAACCCTTTTCGATTAAAACGAATTTGATTATTAAAAGAGAAAACCATCAATACATATAACATCAAGTAATCTGTTTCTCCAGCAAGGACTTTAGCATTAAAATCATCTCTTAACTTGAAAAATCTTTCTTTATTATATTCGGCTAAGCCTCTACTACTATCACAATCATAATAAGAATATCCATATAACGATGTATTGGATAAATCATATTCATCAATAATATTGTCTATTTGTTTTAATAAAACATCAGTATCAGTGTCTTTGATAAATTTAATTAAATCTATTAGTTTTTTTCATTGGAATCATTAAAGATAACTTTTGAAGAAGATGAATTTATTCCAACATTTCCTCCTCCGGCAAACAAATCTAAAAATACTTCCTTTTCATCAAATAAAGGTTGCAACTGTTCTAGCAACTTGAATTTTCCACCTGTATAATTAAACGGGCAAGGTATATTCATTTTCTTTTTTTCTTCGCTAAATACTTCACATAAAAATAGTCTTTCTTTATTATCTTTTATATCTGATTTCCCAGTTGAAAAACTCTTATAGTCTGATTCAAATATAGTAACTTTCCCTTTTTTACTAAGAATTCTCATAATATCTTCATCTGATATTTTCGCATTCGACCTATCATTTCCCTTGTCGGACATATTGTTATATGAAAGTAAGATATACTTTGTATCAGCCCTTTCAATAAGTTCTTCAAATGCTTTTGTAGCCGTAATCATGCAGTAATCACTTTTAAGTGAAGTCCTATCCATCTTTCTTGCAACTCCATAAACTTCCGGTTTTTCCCATCTTGCCACATTTTCAAGTAAATGATATGCATCACAATACTGCCTTGAATTATATGGAGGATCCAAGTACAGCAAATCACCCTTAATACTTTTAATAAGTTTATTTGCATCTAAGTTATAACAAATATTATTAGAATTTACCGTTTCTTCAGGTAATAAAACATTCAATACTATTTTTTTCTCAAAATCAACATTTTTTCTATATGCATCGTAGTGTCCAACTGTGTTTGCAATCTTATCCATTGCATATAGAAGCGATGTAATCAATATTGCATATTCCTTAAAATTTATTTCTTTATTTTTTTATACTTTTGCTTCTATATCTTCTCTTATATATCCTATCTTGCTACAATCATCAGCAGAAAAAGAATGTATCTGCAAAAATTTTTCTCGCATATAATTATTTTCTTTTATTTTAACTTGATTATAGTCGTATATAAGCTCAATTATTTTTTTGCTTGAATATTTTTTTCATATCCAAACCATGCATAATTGGAAATATAATTACTATACAGTAAATCATTTGTGATAAGCATTTTATCCTTAAAAAGTATTCGCAACTGCACCGGTTCCACTAAATATGTCAATAACAATATTTACACCTTTACAATTTTCATCAACTGTTTTTTTCTTATAAAATCGGAAAGAGAATATTTATTTCCTAAATATCGTCTATTGTTTATGAATGACTGCTTTAATCCTAATTTAGATATTAAAAAAATCTGTGTCATCCTTATCCTGTAAACCATCTATATGCAAAAATCTTTTTATAATTTCAACTGTATTTTCATCCCAAAAGTACCTTCCTGTATCACTTCTCGGAATTAAAATATTTTCTTTATCTATTAATTTATATAAATATGACTTAGAAATGTCTAATTCTTTTATTACATCAGTAACATTAAGACTTGCCATCTTTATCCCTCCTTGCCACATTTTAATCTATTTAGTAGACATTGTAGCATATTTCACCCATTTTTTCTATATTTTTATTGAAAAATCAGATGCTAATTGCATCAAAAAAAGGGGCTGTCGGGAAATGACAGACATAAAAAGGGGTGGTATGACTCAACATGAGTCACACCACCTAAATTTTTACATAAAAAAAGATGGCTAACGACAACCATCCTTCTCCGTTACATGTTATAATGTAACTATGCTTACAGTTAATTATTATAACGACTTTTTTGAAATAGGTCAACAGAGAATCAATTTTAACTTCTATGAATATAAGCCATAAACGAAAATGTCCCACCTTATCACAAATGAAAATGTCCCGTTTATGCCGGGAAAACTTGTTGATAGTGAGTTAGCCCTTTGGTATACTTGCATCACAGACGGCTTCTAAAGAACATATTTAAGCCGTCTGGATGCTTCGGGGATTCCAAAGGGTGGGAGGCTCACTGTCAACAAGGAAACTGGAATAAATGGGGCATTTTCATTTGTGCCTAACATAGAAAATCAATTTTAACTTCTATGAATTGAGTTTGCCCAATGACGATCCTGTCTATACCCTAAAAAAAGTTATGGAGGAGTTAAATTTTTCCGGACTGTTAGCCAATTGTTCGGATAAGGGAAGAACTGGGTATAATCCAATCATGATGTATACAGTTATTACTTATGCAAATATGCGAGGAGTACGCTCAATTGATCGTATTGTAGATTTATGTGAAAGAGATATTGCTTTTATCTGGTTTACTCAAGGGAGAAAGCCTAAAAGAGAGGCTTTTTATGAATTTAAAGGCAAAAAACTTACTTCAGATATCCTTGATAATCTAAACTATCAGTTTATGAGACAATTACAAAAAGAAGGACTTGTAACATTAAAATAATTGTTTATTGATGGAACAAAAATAGAAGCTAATGCTAATCGTTATACTTTTGTATGGCGTGGAAGCATTAATTATCATCTTGAAGGTCTTCTGGATTCTATTGATAAGCTTTATTCAAACTACAATTCTTTTTTACAAGATAACGGATTTGGTGAGAAGTATGGTCTTGAAAATGCACAAATGTTTGTGATTGATGGAATTGATAAAGTTAGAGATGTTATTGAAAAGAATAGAAAAAGAAAGATCACAAAATATAAAAAGCTATCTAATAACCGTATTATAGAGATTGATAACTGCTCACCTATTGAAATACTTAAGCTTCAGAAGAACCTTATGGCTATTGCTAAAGGAGAAGGTATTGTATTTGTTAACAGAAAGGGTAAGAGAAAGCCAAAACTTCAACAACTATATGAAGAACTTGAACATTGTGGACATCGATTAATGAGCTATAAAGAATGTTTTGAAATTATGGGAAAAGATAGAAACAGCTACTCCAAAACTGATTTGGAAGCAACTTTTATGCGAATGAAGGAAGATCGTATGCTAAATGGGCAGCTAAAGCCGGCATACAATGTACAGATAGCAGTGGAAAATTATTTTATTGTACATAGTTATGTAAGTAATGATCGTACAGATTATAACACATTAATTCCGGTTTCCCAAAAGCATAAGGAAGCATTTGGATCGGTACTTGAAGAATGTTGTGATATAACATAGTTGTAACATGCTTGACCTAATAAGTTAAAATATTTAGAAGGAAAAGAGGTAGTTACAATGAGCAAATATTTTGAACCTGAATTTAAGAAGAAGATCGTCCGTCTTCATCTTGAGGATGGAAGAACCATACGTAGTCTTGCAGCGTAATATAGTATATCCAAAGCAAGTATTTCTAACCGGGTATCCCGGTTTCGCAAAGAATGCCAAAATAGTGAAGAAGTCAAAGCCGATTACAACTATATGAAAGAGACCATTAAGCTTAAAAAACAGTTAGCAGAGCTTCAAAAGGAAAATGATTTCTTAAAAAAAGCGGCGGTATTCTTTGTAAAGGAAATCGATTAGCGGCATATTGATTTATTAGAGAACAACATGAGAAGTTAGGTCTACGATGGCTTCTCAGAAAATTCAGCATCTGCCCTAACGCATATTATAATTACTTAAAAAAACAAAAGGCAGAGCATCATCAGAACAAGGCAGAGATAAAATCAGTTATATCTAATATTTATCATTCCCATGGAGGAGTAGACGGTTACAGAACTATTCATGCATACTTAACTCGTAAAGGCTATAGTCTTAGACTTTTAACAGTTAATAAATACATGAATACGGAACTGAAGCTATATTCCATAGTCCGTAAAAGAAAACCTGCTTATGAATAAGGAGAAGCTCATAAGCTATTTGAGAACAAGCTCATGCAGGATTTTAAGCAGATGATATTAATCAAAATGGTGTACTGATTTTACTTACCTTGCTCTTGTAAATGGCGACAAGAGATATAACTGCTCTATAATTGATCTGTATGATCGGAGTATAGTTGCAAGCATTACGGGTAAACATATAACCGCCGCCTTAGCCGGGGAAACCTTGCAAAAAGCTATAGATTCTCAGCCGGGAATAAATTCAAGACGACTTATGTTACACTCAGATCAAGGGAGTCAGTATACTTCTAAGGAGTTCACAGAATACTGTACTAAGCTTGGAATCACACAAAGTATGAGCAAAGCAGGGTATCCATATGATAATGCACCGATGGAACGATATTTCAATACTTTAAAAAATGAACTGATCAATCTGCACAACTATCACACAGAGAAGGAGCTTTACACTGCTATAGAAGAATTTGCATATACTCAATATAATCATGTGAGACCACATCTTACAATAATTATAGAACGCCCTTTGAGGCACGCTATGGGGCTTAATTGCCCTATAGCAGCAAATTAGGTCATACTGTTACAAAAATGCTTGACCACAACACAGCACTAACGAAATGGATTAAACAATACTCAACCGTGGAAACAGACAGCGGAGAAGTTCTTACAGCCAAGCAAGTTAAAGAACTTCAAAAGCGTATGGCTCAACTTGAGGAGGAAAATCAAATATTAAAAAAAGCGATTGTCATATTCACGCCACACTCAAGCAACGATTAGATGCTGTTTACAAGTTGCAACACCAATACATTATTAAAACCCTTTGTCGAGTTCTAAAAGTGAATCGCAGCACTTATTACAAGCATTTTTACTCAAAGCCTGCTCCTCGCACCTGTGAAAATCAAGTCATTCGTAAGCACATATTACAAATTTATTCTGACTATGATAATTCTCTTGGTGCTTACAAAATTCGTCGTGTTTTAGAACGGGATTATGGCATTAACATCAGCCTCGGTAGAGTGTATCGACTGATGAGCACAATGAATCTTCCAAAGCGGTCCACAGAGAAACCCAAAGGGAAGCATTTTCATAAGGAAAATGGTAACTGCTTCAATCATCTGAATCAACAGTTCAATCCTTCTTCTCCAAACTCTGTTTGGGCAAGTGATTTTACTTATATAAAGGTCAACGGCTATTTCCATTACCTTTGTGTTGTGATGGATTTATTTTCAAGGAAAATCATCGGCTGGAGTATTTCTAATCGTCATGATGTAGACTTGACTAGGAAAGCTTTTGAAAATGCTTATTTCGATAGAGGTGAACCTGAATATGTACTCTTTCATTCAGATCGTGGTTCTGAATACACTGCCTTTACATTTAGACAAATGTTAGAAAGATGTAATGTTGTTCAGTCCTTCTCCCAGAAAGGCTATCAATATGACAATGCATGCATGGAAAGCTTCTTCCACCATATGAAGCGAGAATGTATTAACCGTAAATCTTTCCGCAACCCAGGTGAACTACGCCTATGCTGCTTTGAATACATAAATCGATACAACTCAAAATGCCCGCACTCTTCACTCGGAGATTACACTCCGGATGAAATAGAACAGTTTTACATGGAAAGGCAGGAGTAATTCTGTCTTTCCATAAAAATATATTTAAAAAGTGTGTCCATTTACTTGACTATGTTTCATCTATTACCTCTCCTAACTTCCTCCACTCCACCTTCTCATTTTTCAGCATTTCATCTATCTTACTCATTTTTACCTTTTCCACTTTTTGCTATATTTTCTATGTTTTGTATCTCTTCCAAGTAGTCCTGTTCCACTTTTGTTAAGGTTTTATTGCTGTATTCTCTGTACTCTTGTTCTACTTTTTTAAGCATTTGCTTTTTTGTTATCTTCCCGGCATCTTTTAGTAATTCTTCTCCTGTTGCCGTTAATATCCTGTCTACATGAGCTACCCAGTCCTTCATGGTCATAGGTATTTCTTTTTGTGCCTGCATTTCTGCAAAATCCAAATATCCCGACACCAAAGCATTCAGCCTTTTTAATTCATTTTCTGCGAAATAGTTCTTCGCTATTTTGGCTTCACTTAAGGTCGGTAGTTCTCCTTTGAAATTAGTAAGCCCCATAAACTCTTTATCACTGTCTACACGCTTATAAATAAGTTCACTTGCCGTATTATGATGAATGGCATAGTGCATCTTATTTTGAACTGTTGCAAAAAAGATCTTAGCCTCTTCACTGCTCGAATTATAATCTGTACTTGTGGCAAACAGATCTAAGATTTGACGATAAAAAACTTTTTCGCTTGAGCGGATATCCCTTATTCTATCTAAAAGTTCCTTAAAGTAATTACCTCCTCCAAGGTTTTTAAGTTTTTCATCATCCATGGCAAAGCCTTTTATAAGATACTCTTTCAATACAGTTGTAGCATAATTTCTAAATTGTGTTCCACGAGGGGAACGCACCCTATAGCCTATTGCCAATATCATATCCAGATTATAATATGCAACTTTTCTGCTTTGTTCCTTGCCTTGCATTGCTCCATGTCTGGTGGTTGTCAACTTATAGTTTACTACCACTTTTTCATCCAACTCTCCATCTGAAAAAATAGCCTTAATATGCTTGCTTATATTCTGCTTGCTGCTTTGAAAAAGCTCTGCAATCTCAAGTTGACTTAGCCATATTGTTCCATCTTCCAATTTTAGATTGATTTTCGCTTTTCCGTCTTCGGTATTATAAATGATCAGTTCATTACTCATCTCCCGGTTCCTTCTATATACTCTTCTTTTATTTCAAATATATTTGCTTCTATATTTTTAACATGGGACTCAATAATAATTCATCAAACATTGGATGATATAAATCTATATCTTCTATCCTTGTAATACTTGTTACTTTATTACCTGCATCTTTTGATGAACAACCACAGTGATAAATTCTTTCTTTTTTTAGTTCCATAATCAATGGCTATATATCTATCATGATATTTTTTTTATTTGTTACTTTTATCTTTATATTTATATCCGGATAACTACTTTTTAAAAATCATTCCAAATATTCTTTGTCAACATATCTTTATTTTTTTTATATTATCGCTAAATATGATAATATCAATTTTTTTCTCTTGCTGCTCTTATAAGTTCTAAAGTTTTTAATCCTATATAATTGTCTACAACATAAATATTTTTCTTTGCAGATTTATATATTTGCTTAAACATTCGTATCAGAGCCTTACTCTGTTTAATTGCAAGTTCTCCCCTTAATACTGTCATAAGCATATAAATTCCTTGTTCTGTAAAAGCATAAGGCAGTTTCCTTCTTCCACCCCAACTTGATGTCGATTTTTTCGATATCAAGTCTTCAAACTCTGATTTTGTCAACTGAAACATGAAATCGTCATCAAATTTTTCCAAATTATTTTTTACCTGTTCATTAAATCTTGTAGTCGTATAGCCATATATTTCTGCCAGCTCAAAATCCAACATGATCTTTTGACCTCTTATATGGTAAATTTTATCTTTTATTGTCTCTTTATTTACTACGACAATTTCTTTTTTATTCTCTGCCAATAATGCACCTCCAACTTATAATATTATACAATTTTAATAACTTATTTTTATCTTCTAAAATATTATTGTTGGTTTCTTTCTTAAATTCCTTGCTCGCATCTATAAACAGTACTTTATTTTCCGTCTTGTTTTTAGACATGACAAGTACACAGGTGACGATAGAAGTACCGAAAAATAAGTTGTCCGGGAGTTGTATTACACAGTCTATAAAATTAGTGAGTTATAAATTTTCAGGACCGGTGTCGGATTCTCAAAATCATTAGACTGATTCGCTAGTGATTTTTTTAGGTATGAGGCAGCTGAAGGAGGCGTAGCCATCTACTCAGACCAAAACCAAGGAAGTGGATAGAAAAATCAGTAGGTTTATTTTGATGATTTTAATAAACCCTACACCTCACTCGTGATCTCCGTCATATACTCAAGCATATCAGCCGACTCCGACTGATTCACCATGACTAAGAGCATATCTCCCGCAAGTATCTTGGTATTACCTCTCGGAATTATCTCGGACGAGCCTCTTTGTACCGATACAAGCAGACAGTTGCTCGGCAGATCAAGCTCCGCTACCGGTTTATTTTCCACCTTGCTTCCCAAGTGTACGGAAAGCTCGAGCAAGGTTTTCTTATCCTTAAGAGTTTCCTCCTCCTTAATGCCCTTTGCCTCTTTTTTGTTATGAAGTATGTCCTCCAAAAGCATATCGTATACCGGCTCAACTCCAAGTAAGTCTGAGGTTACCATTGCGGTAAATACGACTACCGAAAGCGGAAGTAATTGTTCGAAAGATCCCGTCATTTCAAATATAAGTATGATCCCGGTAATAGGCGCCTTTACTATGGCTGCAAAATGTGCCGCCATGGCAAGTACCGCAAAATTGAGCAAATATTCCGTAGGTACATTAAGATAATTTACACAAAGTAAGCCGAAAGCACTGCCAAGCATTGCTCCAAGTCCAAGCAGCGGAAAGAATATTCCCCCCGGTACTCCTGAGCCGAATGATACGAATGTAAATACATACTTAATTATAAGAAATATCAGTATGGTCAAGATACTGAACTTAGCAAAGCTTAATTCTTCTATGATAGCATGTCCTCCGCCTATAAGTACCGGCAAAGTCATGCCTATGATCCCGGAAAAGATGAAAGGTATCATGATCTTAAACTCTATACTTACCGGAAGTTTTTTATATATATGCTTAGCCTTTATGACCCCGTGGTTGAATACATAGCTGCTAAGTCCCATCAGTACTCCGAGTACTGCCAAAGACCAGTAATATTTCAACGGCATCTTGCTAAGTGTCCTAAATTCTAGTGCCGGAACTATGCCGAATACGGATTTTGCCACCATATCGGCTGTAACTGCCGATGTCATGGCTGAAAGAAGCACTACAGGCGAAAAATTTTTATGTACCTCTTCGAGTGCAAACATGACTCCTGCCAAAGGAGCATTAAATGCCGCTGCAAGTCCCGCACTAGCACCGCTTGTAAGGAGGTATTTTCTTTCGTGATCCATTCTTCCGGCTTTTTTAGACAAAATCGCACTACAGCCGCACCCATCTGTATGGAAGGACCTTCCCTTCCTACAGAAAGTCCTGCAGCAAGTGCCGTGATACCTCCTAAGAACTTAAATACGAGGACCTTCGCCCAGTTTGTTTTAAGTCTCCTGGTTACCACTCCTTCTACCTGCGGTATACCGGAGCCTGATATGTCAGGTTCTTTCCTAACACAGAAAGCCACAAATACCGCCGCTATGATAAGCAGGGCAAAAACTCCTGCCATCTGTAAAGGGGCAGTCTTTGCCGTATTATAGATATTTACCATGTATTTAAGCAATACTTCTCCCAGTATTCTGTATACAACTATTATAAGACCGCTTATGATACCTATAATAAAAGAATAAAAAATCATGGAATATTTTAATGTTGCATTTGATTCAAGCATATTTTGTGTACTTTGTTTAGGTTTATTAAAAAACATAAGTCTTTATACCTCATTTTTTATTTATCTTTATATAAAATTATACAATATCACCTATGATACTACAATGCATAGCACGGATAAATTCCCCATCTATACCTGTATACAAATGGATAAAGTAAATTTAAGCTCTCTTGCACCTTGAAAAAATGGAGGCACGACCACTGCGTACCTCCACTTTTTTATCTCATTTCTTCTATATGGTATATATAATCAATAGTAGCCAAAGCCTGTATTATCTCACTATGTGTCTTGTATTTTTTCAGTTCCTTGCTGTCTATCGTAAATATCACCGAATAGACGCTAAGTCCCGAGCCTATATAGGCTGAATTAAATTCTATGTCATCTATTCTAAGTCCCAGTCTTCTTATAGTAGTCACAAAGTCTTGCAGGTTTTCCTTGTTCTTTAGTTCAAGATGTATCTCAAAATGGTTCGATCTGTTTTTTAAGTACAGCTCAAGTTTCGGCAAATACGACAGTATTGCCCAAAGTGCGGTAAATGCCACTATGCTTACCACGTAAAGCCCGGCACCTGCACTAAGCCCCATAAGTCCGCAAGACCAGAGTGCGACCGAAGTCGTAAGCCCCTTGATCTGGTTTCTTGAAGTAAAGAGTATGGTCTTGCTGCTGAGTATAGATATACCCAGTATGGCAAATGCCGACAATATCGGTATTCTGACCACAGTATTATTCATTAAAAACAGATCCAGTATCATGGCTATGGCTGACGAGAATGATGCCAATATAAATGTTCTGAGTCCTGCCGAGTGTCTTTTACTCGCTCTTTCACAACCTATTACGGAAGAGAGCACTACCGCAAGCGCAATTCTTATTGCCACCGATAAAAGGCTTATATCCGGTGTAAGATACACCGCTTTACTTATATTCTCCGTAAATGAATCCAACATAGCCTACTCCTTATCTTTCATTTATCATATGCGGACTTGCATAGCTGTTGTATTGCTCTTCTGCCGCTTGAGTAAAAGCTTCCTCTTCCTCCGAGATAACATTGTTTCTCTTTGGAAGTTCTTTTTGTATAGCCTGTATCCTTTCGATCAAAAGCTCCAGTTCGCTCTGCCTTTTTTCTTCCGGTATCTCTATATCCGCTGTCAGGTCTTCGAGTTTAGTGGAGTAAGATTTTGACAGATATAGGGCAAGTTTTGCACAGCCCGGTCCTATCAGCTCATAAAGTACGCTGGAAGCCAAAATAATGGTCTCTAAAGCATTACCCATCTCACCTCCAAGTATTCTGGCACCTAAAGCCGAAAGTCCTATGGCAACCCCTGCTTGCGGTATAAGGGCAAGTCCCAGATAATTTCTTACTTCTTTGCTCTTGCCGGCAATGATACAGCCCCAGAAAGCCCCTGCGTATTTTCCCAGGATACGCACCAGAAAGTACAGTATGCCTATCACCAGTAATGAAGCACCTCCGCCTGAAGCCTTCGGGTTTAAGAGTATGTCCAGCTTGAAATTGAGTCCGGAACGTACAAAAAATATTAAAAGTATTGGTGGACTGAAGTAATTGACCTGCTTAAAAAGTTTATCGTCATCCGTAATATTTATATAGACCGTACCCATTGACATACAGCCAAGCAAAGGCGATACATCCAGTAGGGCACATACACCGCAGAAGGTAAAGAGCAGTGCTATCGTTATGATCAGCCTATTGTCGGTAGAACGGTTTTTAGGCATAAGCAATTTCATAAATACGCCGAATAAGCCACCAAGTAAAAAGTACTAAAAGATTAAATATTATCGGGCTTATAATGCTTGAAAGACTGAAGCTTCCCGAGTTTGCCGATATTGCTGCCGATATAGCTATACTGTAGGCAACCAGTCCGAATACATCATCAAGTGCAACTACCTGCAACAGAGTATTTACAAAGTCTCCCTTCGCTCCGGTCTGCCTTATGGTCATAACTGTAGATGCCGGTGCGGTGGTCGATGCCAGTGCCGACAGTACCATTGAAAAGCTCAGTCCCAACTTTAATATATAAAAAGCTCAAAAATAAATACCAGTACGGAAGCCACTGCCGCCTCAAGGAAAGTGATGATACAGACTTTTATTCCGTTCTTTTTAAGTGTTGAGAACTTAAAAAACTCTCCGGTACTGAAAGCTATAAATGCGAGAGCGATATCCGCAATAAAGTCCGTTCCCTCTATTATATTCACATTTACAAGATCCAGACAATAAGGACCTATCAGTATGCCTGCAACTATATACGCCGTAACATTGGGCAGGCGAAGTCTTTTCGTCACCCTTGTAAGTGCAAATCCCGAAAAAAGCATAAGTGCTATCGGTATTATTATGTCTGAGACAGGCGAGGATCTTTGTAATATTTCGTATATGGAAGTTATCACTATATCATCCTTTCTATTGCAGTTTTTTTGTCTTTTATTTTATCATTTTAGTGTAGTCGGTATCATTGATCACATAGTCAAGTCCGTCAAGGCTTGTGTTAAGTATGAGTTCCTTCGGGAAATCAGTCTCTTTGATAACTTTCTCGGCACGATCGAATACTCCTATATCATAGCAAATATGAGCATCCGTACCGCAAAGTATATGTGCTCCGTGTTTTTTACATGCTGTTAATAACTGAATTATATTTTCATATCCGCCCTTTCTTGCCGAGTCGGAATGAAGAGAGGAATTATTAAGCTCCAGTGCCACCTTATGTTTTGCCGCCTGTTTTGCGAGTTCGTCATAGTCAAGCTTATATCTTCCGTCATCGGGATGACCTATTATTTTTATGTGTTTGTTGGACATGGCTCCTATATAGCCTCTCATATTCTCGTCCACACTGCCCGGCTTTATGCATATTGTATGCATACTGGCAATTATGTAGTCGACTCTCTCGTAGACCTTACCTCCTACGTCTATATTTCCGTCGTAGTCTATGATATTGGCTTCTATTCCGGCATAAACTCTCATGTCTTTGTATTTTCTCGGGATCACCTTGAAATTTATAAAATAAAGGTCCGAAGGTGCTCCTTTTACATTTGGACCGTGATCGGAGAAGCCGTAGGCTTTAAGTCCTTTTGCGTATGCCTCTTCTATATTTTCCTTAAGCGTACTGTATGCATGCTCACTGGCTGTTGTATGTGTATGCAGATCAAATAAAAAATCCATGCTGTAGTCCTTTCTTATTCGTAGTTGATATGTAACGAATTCTATACTTGTAAAATAATAATGTATAGAACAATCATAAACAGCTGTTATTATATCATAAAAATAAAAAGGATACTATTTAAGCAGATCTTTCAATAATGCTCAAATGTATCCTTTTATAAAATTAACTATTTTCCAAGAGTGATGTTCTGTTAATTATTTAAAATTTTGCTCCGGCACCTTTTAATACGTGTTTTGCAAGTACTGAAGTTGTAATACTTCCTACGCCTCTGGGTACAGGGCTTATATAAGCCGCCTTAGGCTCTACCGCATCGTAATCCACGTCTCCGCAGAGGTTCCCGTTCTCATCGAGGTTTATACCCACATCTACAACTATGCTTCCCTCTGATACCATATCTGCGGTGATCATCTTAGCCTTTCCGGCAGCCGCTATAACTATCTCTCCGGCACGACAGGTAGCTGCGAGGTCCTTGGTCCTTGTATGGCACATGGTCACAGTCGCATTGCGCTTTAATAAAAGCATAGCAAGCGGTTTACCTACAACCATACTTCTTCCGACCAAAGTAACTCTCTTACCTGTAAGGTCTATCTTGTAATAATCAAGCATTTCTATAACCGCCTGTGCGGTACAAGGCGGATATCCGCTCAGATCTCCGGAGAAGACCTTTGCTATATTCACATCGCACATACAATCCGAGTCTTTTTTAGGGTCTATCACCTCAAGTACCGCAGACTCGTCAAGATGCTTAGGAAGCGGTCTGAACATCAGTATTCCGTGAACAGCTTTGTCTGAATTGACAGACTTGAATTTTGCTTCAAAGTCTGCTTGTGACACATCCGCTGCAAGCTCATGCACTTCACACTCTATACCTATATCAGCCATTTTCTTTACCGCACCTTTTTCATAGGCGAGGTCATCGGCTCTGCTTCCTACTCTTATTATTGCAAGTTTGGGAGAGATGCCCTCCGCCTTAAGTTCGGAAACTTTTTTGATCATTTCCTCCTTCATGGCAGTAGCTACTTCCAAGCCTTTCATAACTATTGACATAATCCCTCCTAAACAGGTCTTATTTTTTGCATAACTGCTGAATACACCTTGTCTTTAAGTTTCTTACTCTCTTCGATCAGGGCATCAGCCTTAGCTTCAAGTTCTTTCTTATGATTTTTGTCCTTCATAAGTTTAGTATTGATATATATGTTAAGTGAAGCTCCTTCAAGTGCCGCCTGTGCAAAGAGAATACCCACTCCGACATCGCTTATTGCTATAAGGCTTCCCTTTTCTCCCATAAGATCAAGGAGTCTCATGACTTTAAGTACCGTCTCCATGATATCCATAGGAACTATACTTGCCTTATACAGCTCTTCTTCAAGTACCTTCTCTTTGTATTCCTGTTGTTCCTTAGTCTCTTTCGGCAACCCGTATGCTTTTGACAGTGGCTCAAATACTTCCGCATCCTTATCCGTAAGCTTGATAAGTTCCTGCATCAGTTCATTTAATTGATCTCTTGCCGATTTTATCTCTTCTTCTACATCGGCATATTTTTTCTTACCTATGGTAAGGTTTGCCACCATCATTCCGAGTGCTGAAGCTAAGGCTCCGACTGTCGCACTGGCGCCTCCCCCGCCCGGAACGGGCTGGGAGGATGAAAGCGCCTCTAAAAACTCTGTGGTTTTCTTTTCAAGCATCATATCGATAACCTCTTCTTAGAATAATCCTGAGATTACACCGTTGTCATCAACATCTATCTTTTCAGCTGAAGGAATCTTGGAAGTCCCGGCATCTTCATGATATCACCTGTAAGTGCAACCACGAAGCCTGCACCTGCTGAAGGTGTGATGTCTCTTATAGTTATTCTGAATCCCTGAGGTCTTCCGAGTACCTTAGGATCGTCTGTCATTGAATATTGATTCTTAGCTATACAAACAGGAACATTTCCAAGTCCGATAGCTTCAAGGTTCTTGATCTCCTTGTCTGCCTTTGGTGAATAGTCAACACCGTCAGCTCCGTATACTCTTGTAGCAATTGCCTCTATCTTCTTCTTTATCGGCTCATTTACATCGTATACGAATTGCATCGTGCTCTCGCCCTCTGCAAGTCTCATAACTTCCTGAGCAAGTTCTACACCGCCTTTGCCTCCGTTAGCCCATACATCTGAAAGTGCTACATTAACGTCGTACTCTTTACACTTTGCTCTTACAAGCTCAAGCTCTTTTTCTGTATCTGTAGGGAATTTGTTGATCGCTACAACTACAGGAAGGTTGTAAACCTTGGTAACGTTCTCTATGTGCTTCAAGAGGTTAGGAAGTCCCTTTTCAAGCGCTTCGAGATTCTCTGACTGAAGCTCTTCCTTGGCAACTCCACCGTTGTATTTTAATGCTCTGATAGTAGCAACAAGTACAACAGCATTTGGTCTAAGACCTGACATACGGCACTTGATGTCGATGAACTTCTCAGCTCCGAGGTCAGCACCGAATCCTGCCTCTGTGATCATGTAATCACCGAGTTTCATACCCATCTTGGTTGCGATAACACTGTTACATCCGTGTGCTATATTCGCAAAAGGTCCACCGTGGATGAATGCAGGTGTTCCCTCAAGTGTCTGAACAAGGTTAGGCTTTAATGTATCTTTAAGAAGTGCGGCAACTGCTCCCTGTGCATTAAGCTCTCCTGCGGTTACGGGCTCTCCGCTTCTTGAGTATGCTACTATGATCTTTGCTATCTTACTCTTAAGATCGCTTATATCGTTGGCAAGGCAGAATGCAGCCATTACTTCTGAAGCTGCTGTTATATCGAATCCGTCCTGTCTTGTAACTCCGTCAGGTTTCTCGCCGAGACCGTCAACTATTTTTCTGAGCTGACGATCGTTCATATCTATACATCTTCTCCAGGTGATTCTCTTAAGATCGATATCAAGCTTGTTACCTTGATGTATATGGTTGTCAAGCAATGCAGCTATAAGATTATTTGCGGCACTTATTGCATGTAAGTCTCCTGTAAAGTGAAGGTTGATATCTTCCATAGGAACTACCTGTGCGTATCCGCCGCCTGCAGCTCCTCCCTTAACTCCGAATACAGGTCCCAAAGACGGCTCTCTTACCGCAACTACAGCCTTCTTACCGAGAGTGTTGATAGCATCCGCAAGTCCTATAGTTGTAGTAGTCTTTCCTTCTCCGGCAGGAGTTGGGTTGATAGCTGTTACAAGTATGAGCTTTGCATCCGGTCTGTTAACAAGCTCATCATTGTAATAACGATAGTCTATCTTTGCTTTGTATTTTCCGTAATTCTCTACGTACTTATCAGGAATCCCCACATAATCAGCGACTTCATTGATCAGCTTAGGCTGTGCCTCTTGAGCAATTTCGATATCACTTTTAAAACCCATTTTTCTTCACCTTATATCCCGACTGAGATATCCTTTCTATATGCCTTTATTTACATAAAGCTGCTATATAAAGTGTTTTAGTTCTAATGGTTGATTCTAAAAACAAACTTACATAGCAGCTTCATTTGTATCACATTTGTATGATTTTATTTTTTCTTAGGTGCGGAATGTACCGACTCTCCAAATACATCCTCGAGTGCTTCTCCTACTGCCTCATTGTAAGTAGGGTGGGCTCTCATTGCCTTTAGAAGCTGATCTACCGTAAGTTTGTTGGCGATCGCAGTTCCAAGTTCTCCTATCATGTCCGTAGCTCTCGCACACATCATTTGTGCACCGAGCACTTCTTTACTTGCCTTGTCTGCAAGTATCTTCACGAATCCACGCTCTTCCTTGGAGATAAGTGATTTGCCGTTGGCACTCATCATGAACTTTCCTACACTTATCTCTATGCCCTTTGTCTTGGCATCCGCTTCAGTTATTCCTATAGAAGCTATCTCCGGATCCGTGTATACACAACCCGGTACAAGGCTTAAGTCAACGCTTCTTCATGTCCCGCAAGTTCTTCCGCAAGGCATACGCCTTGTGCACTTGCAAGGTGTGCCAGTTGAAGACCCTTTATAAGATCTCCTATTGCATATACTCCCGGCATTGATGTCTTAAAATGCTCATCTACTATTACACGTCCACGTTCTGTCTCAAGTTCGACACCCTCGCCGAAAAGTCCTTCCGTATTAGGCACTCTTCCTACAGCACAAAGTACGTATTGTGCTGTTATCTTTTGTTCTTTTTCTTTTTCAACATAGTGGCAGCTTAAGCCGTCAGCTTCCTTTTCCACTTTGCTCACAGATACGCCTGTGTGTATATCTATATCTCTTTTCTTAAGAATAAGCTTAAGGTTTTGAGATATGTCCTTATCCATATTTGCGAGTATTGAAGGCAATGCCTCAAGTATAGTGACCTTGGTTCCAAGCGCAGAGAATATAGAGGCAAACTCTACTCCTATTACTCCACCACCTATTATGGCAAGGCTGTCAGGCACTTTATCCAATTTGAACAGATCGTCACTTGTAAGTACACCTTCATTATCCAGTCCCGGAATAGGTATAAGTGCCGGTTTTGAACTACAGCAAGTATCGTATGCTTAGCTTCGTAACTTCCTGCTCCCTCACCGTCCGTAACTGTTATGCTTCCATCTTTTTCAAGTCTTCCCTTACCCTTTATATGGGTTATGGAATTAGTCTTGAAAAGGTGCTCAACTCCTGTACAAAGTTTATCTATAACATCTTGTTTGTATGCAAGTATCTTTTCATAGTCATAACTTACACCCTCTGCATAGATACCGTATTCGGCAGCTGCCTTTATCTCTCTGTACACGGATGTCGCATGTATCATAGCCTTGGTAGGTATACATCCTCTGTTAAGGCAGGTACCTCCTACTCTGTCTTTCTCTACAATGGCAGTCTTAAGTCCGAGCTTTGCAGCTTTCAGTGCAGCAACATAACCTCCCGGTCCTGCACCTATGACTATAAGATCAAATTTATTTTCCATCATTTCTCCTTACCGTTTGCTGTATTACTTGATAAAACATGACCAGGTTAAAGCTATATATTTTTTATATCGGTATACTAATGCTTTTTAAACATCAGTATACCGTATTTATTAAGCCCGACTCAGATATCTATAGATCTAATTCCTCAAACCACAAAATTATATCTTTCTTCATAGCCTTCTCAGACTCATCTAAAAGAGAAACTCCCTCCAGTGCAGCGCAGATTTCTTTTCTGCTATACTTACAATTTTTTAAACCCTGTTCAAGTTTCGGTACAAATTCAGTCTTCATAGCATCCGAAAATATTGCTATATCATTTATAAGTCCGCTGTCTACATTAAACTGTATAAGTAACTGCCCCCATTCAAAGCGTTTTGAAACCTCATGCTGAAAGTCTATTCTTTTACCGAATATCACATCCCATGAAGCAAAGTGTGCTGTTCGCTTTTCTATGTCTTTTTGATCAAGATCTTCAAGCTCTATAACATTTGCCTTCAATTTATAAACCTCTTCAAATGCTTCAAAAAGACTTTTCTTTAAGCTCTCAAGTGTTATATCTTTATTAAAATCTGTGAGATTTGCAACTCTTGACCTTACCGAATCAACTCCCTTTGATTTGAGCTTTTCTTTGGAAACGGTAAGATACTTTGAGAGTTCGTCAATATTTACATTGAACATTATGGTTCCGTGGTGATAACACTGTGAGCCTGTTTCATAAAAGGCATTTCCAGAAAATTTCTTTCCGTCTATCAGTATATCATTGCGCCCTGACTTTACAGCCGTGATTCCAAACTTGGCAACCGCTTCTATTATTACCTGTAATTGTTTATCTAAGTCATAGTTATCCTTATTTACAAGAAAGGTAAAGTTCAGATTGCCAAGGTCATGATATACCGCTCCACCTCCTGAAAGCCTTCTTACTATAAATCCGTCATCCGCTTCAAGTTTACTTACAAGACATTCCTTCCAGGCATTTTGATTTCTGCCTATTACAATAGTATTCCTATTTTGCCAAAGATACAGTATACACTGGTTCTTTTCACAATTAAGCAGCAAATGTTCTTCAACTGCAAGGTTTTTATAGGGGTAAGTCTGTCGACTTTCTATATATGTGATTTTTTCTATCATTATTATGATCCTCTGCTTTTAAAATTTATATCTAATATGTGGATAGTATTACACTACCTTTTACACAGTATCACATAATATTCATCTCAAACTTTAAGGCTCTTATCTATAGCTTTTTACCATTTATATCTGAGGATCGGATCTCTTGCCGCCTTAACTTCGTCAAGTCTTCCTACAGGTGTGGTAACAGGAGCTTCATGTAAGGCTTCAGGATTAGTCTGCGCCTCCTCATAAAGTTTTCTGAATACTGCTATAGCATCATCCAAAGTCTCTTTTGACTCTGTCTCTGTAGGCTCTATCATCAAAGCTTCATGTACTATAAGCGGGAAGTACATTGTTGGTGGATGCATTCCGTTGTCAAGAAGTGCTTTCGCTATATCCATAGCTGAAACTCCTGTCTTGTGCTTTAAGTCTTCAAGACTCATAACGAATTCATGCATACATACCTCGTCATATGCCATGGTATAGAGATCTTTTAACTTATCCATCATATAGTTTGCGTTAAGTACCGCATTCTTACATGCCTGAGGAACTCCTTCTTTACCGAGAGTCTTGATATAGGTAAGTGCTCTTACCACTACCAGGAAGTTACCGTAGAAAGCTTTCATATCACCTATGCTCTTGCTTTGCTTAACGAATCTCTTCTCGCTGTCGCCCTCTACAAGTGCACCCGGCATAAAGTCTACAAGCAGGTTCTTACAACCTACTACTCCGCTTCCCGGACCGCCTCCACCGTGAGGTGTTGAGAAGGTCTTATGTAAGTTAAGGTGTATTACGTCAAAGCCCATGTCTCCCGGTCTTACCACACCCATAACGGCATTAAGGTTAGCACCGTCATAGTAGTTAAGTCCGCCGCAATCATGTACAAGCTTTGTTATCTCCAATATATTCTTATCGAAAAGTCCTACTGTATTAGGATTGGTAAGCATAAGACCGGCTATATCATCACCTAAAACAGCTTTGAACTTCTCAAGATCCACACATCCGTCCGGTGCTGAAGGAACAGATACAACTTTGTATCTGCCATAGTAGCACTTGCCGGGTTTGTTCCGTGTGCTGAGTCCGGAACTATGATCTTGGTTCTCTTTGTATCATTTCTGCTCTCATGGTATGCCTTTATAAGCATAAGTCCGGTAAACTCACCGTGTGCTCCGGCTGCCGGCTGCACTGTAAGTCTGTCCATACCTGTGATCTCGCACAAATGCTTTTCGATCGTTTGTATTACCTCAAGACAACCTTGAACTGTGTGTACAGGCTGAAGAGGGTGTATCTCTGTAAATCCCGGTAAAGATGCCATGTCATCATTGATCTTAGGATTGTATTTCATAGTACATGAGCCTAAAGGATAGAATCCGTCATTGACACCTCTTGACTTTTTAGCAAGCTCTGTGTAATGTCTGCTCAGTTCTGTCTCTGAAAGTTCCGGAAGATGTAATTCAAGCTCTCTTTTATCCTTAGCCGGTACTTCAACCACGTCTACATCACAAGGAGGGAATAAAGTACAGCATCTGCCTGCTCTGCTTTTTTCAAATATTAACATTACTTCACCTCCTTTAAGATACTTACTGCCTTATCTATACAGCATTTTCCGTTGACCTCTGTACAGCACCAGAGTATTCTCTTATCATCAAGAGGATATCCTCCGAGTATGCCTTGCTCCTCAAGTGCCTTAAGTGCCTTATCTGAAGACACATCTGAAGTCGTTACAAACTCATGGAAGAAGTCCGCTTTATATTCAGGCTTGAATCCGATCTTCTCAAGTTCTTTAGCCATATAATGTGCCTTTGATGTACAAAGTGTTGCCGCTTCCTTAAGTCCTTCTTTTCCTACAGCCGCAAGATATACGCCTACCGCCAATGCACAAAGTGCCTGGTTTGAACATACGTTACTTGATGCCTTCTCTCTTCTTATATGCTGCTCTCTAGCCTGAAGTGTAAGTACATAACCTATTCTTCCCTGCTTGTCCTCGGTCTGTCCGACTATTCTTCCCGGAAGATTTCTCTTAAGGTCTTCGGTACATGCCATAAAACCTAAGTAAGGTCCACCGAACGCTATGGAAAGACCAAGCGGCTGTCCGTCACCTACGGCTATGTCCGCACCGTATTCTTTCGGTGTCTTTAATACACCAAGTGATATCGGATTCACGCTCATAACATACTTGGCACCGGCTTCATGTGTGATATCGGCTATTTCTTTTGCAGCTTCAAGGTTACCGTAGAAGTTAGGATGTTGTACGAATACACAAGCTGTAGCCGCATCGGCATGAGCCTTTATATACTCAACATCGGTAACTCCGTCCTTTTCAGGTATAATCTCGACTTCCATACCGTTACCGTGACAGTAAGTCTTGATAGTTGATATGGTGTCCGGATGCATCAGTGATGAGATCAAAGCCTTGGCTCTTTTTCTTTCACGACACATAGCTACAGCTTCCGCCGCTGCGGATGCACCGTCATAAACAGATGCATTGGATACGTCCATACCTGTGATATCTGCTATCATAGTCTGATACTCATATATTGATTGTAAAACACCCTGACTGGTCTCAGCCTGATAAGGTGTATATGAGGTAAGGAAGTTCTCCTTTGATATAACGCTTTTAACTATAGAAGGAATAAAATGTCTGTAAGCTCCCGCTCCTCTGAAGATAGTCGAAAATACTTTATTCTTTTCAGACATCTTTGTCATATCACGACGAACTTCAAGCTCTGACAAACCTGAAGGTATATCAAGCTCACCTGTGAGTTTTACTTCCTTCGGAACATGTGCAAACAGATCGTCAAAAGATGAAAAGCCTATCTCGGTAAGCATCGCCTTTTGCTCCGCATCTGTGTTGGGAATGTATTTTCCCATATGTACACCGCCTTTCTTATATTTCCTACCGCCATTTATCCGGATCGGTAAATATCATTTATTGATCAAACTTCCACAGAATGCATATACAATAAGACTATATACATTCCGGGAATCTGTTTTTAAAAATTAATTCGAGGATTAAAGTGTCTTTAAGAATTCCTCATACTCTTCAGCTGTGAGAAGTTCTTCTTTGTCTGACACATCCTTTACCTTAACGAACCAAGCCTCATATGGTGCTGAGTTGATGCTCTCAGGAGCATCAAGAATGTCCTCATTGATAGCACTTACAACACCTGATAATGGTGAAAGTACATCTGAAACAGCCTTAACTGACTCTACGTCTGCAAAAGACTCACCCACTACAACTTCATCTCCCTCTTCAGGAAGATTAACAAATACGAGATCTCCAAGCTCTGATTGAGCAAAGTCGGTGATTCCCACAACGAACTCTCCACCCTCTTCTTTTACCCACTCATGGGATTTTGAATAAAGCAAACCTTTTTCTACTGACATGTATTTTTCCTCCTTAAAATAATTACTTAAGCTCTCTTATAGAATGGAAGTGCAACTACTTCAACTTCCACCTTACGGCCTCTTACTTCAACCTCAAGCTTTGTGCCGATTTCTGCATACTTAGGATCGATAAGTGCCATACCTACCGGATAATCAAGATATGGGCAATGTGTTCCTGAAGTTGTACGACCTATTACTTTGCCATCTGCTAAAACATCCTGCTCTTCTCTTATAACACCTCTGCCTAATACCTTAAGTCCTACTCTCTTTATCTTAGGCTCACCCTTTGCCTCGATAGCAGCCTTTCCTATAAAGTCAGGCTTATCCATCTTTACGGCAAATTTAAGTCCGGTTTCAATCGGATCTATATCATCATTCATCTCATGTCCGTAAAGAGGCATAGCTGCTTCCATACGAAGTGTGTCTCTTGCTCCGAGTCCGCAAGGTACAAGTCCTTCCTCTGCCCCTGCTTCCAAAGCTTATCCCACATTTGCTCAGCATACTTGCTTTCAAGGTAAAGCTCTACTCCATCTTCACCCGTATAGCCTGTCTTTGATACTATACAAGGAATTCCGGCAACTTCTCCATTAAATACCGCATGGTAATACTTCTGAGGAATACTCTCTTCCTTGGTAAGCTTTCTTAAGATTTCCATAGCCTTAGGACCCTGGAGTGCAAGCTGTGCATAATCATCCGATACATTGGTAAATTCAACATCTCCGAACTTATGCTCAACCATCCAATTAAAGTCTTTCTCACGGTTTGCGGCATTAACAACTATAAAGTAGTCATTCTCACCCTTCTTGTATACGATAAGGTCATCTACGACTCCACCCTTCTCATTACACATAAGGCTGTACCTTGCTTGCCCGTCCACCATGTTATCGAAATTATTTGTGAGTATTTTCTGCAAGTTTGCAAGTGCATCCTTACCTTTGCAAAGTACCTCGCCCATATGTGAGACATCAAAAAGTCCCGCTTGAGTTCTGACTGCCATATGTTCCTTAATAACACCTGTCTTTTCATACTGCACCGGAAGAAGGAATCCTGCAAACGGTACGATCTTGCCTCCCGCCTTAACATGAGCATCATATAATGGTGTCTTCAGTTCCATAATCTGCCTCCTTTATGATTAATAATTTAATTATAATCCTTTCAACTAAACAATCATTACAAATTTTAGTAAGATTTCTTAGCTAAAGGCGTTATTATTTCATAAAAATTATATTACCTCAGGGTAATATTTTTTATAATATTATACATTGTAACTTAAAATCCGGGGCTTATCAATAGATATTTTATTAGTTATGATATTGTCATTCCTGTTATTTTTTTGATATGATCGGTAGTTTTTTGAAGATACCTATAAACAGGGCTTATTCCTACTGTATTTCTAGGATTTTTCCGATATTATCAGTGTAAAAAAAGTGATATAACTTAATTATGACCCTACTGAACCAATCAAAATTTCATGTGTAAGAAGTTATGATCTATATGAACAGATTTGTTTTTTAGAATGTATGGCTTGCATTAACAGATATGTTTTCAGAATGTATCACCTATATTACAAGATATATTTTCAGACTGTATGACCTACATATAAAGATAAGTTTTTCAGACTGTTTCACCTTTATTAACAGGTATATGTTTCAGGCTGTAGACCTCCCTTAACAGACATATTTTTCAGACTGTATGAACTATACTGACAGATATGTTTTTTATCCGATTTTATTTTTATAAAGATATATGACAAAGTCTTAATTATAAAAATAACTCCTAAGGGAAAGCCGACATAGCTTTTGCATTTTAGATCTCTGCAAAAGATATATGATGCATCCTACCGAAATACCTCGGATCTTATACACCTCTCTTTTGCAAGCACTCAATATACTTTCCCAAAGAAGTTATTTTTTATTCTTATCAAACACATATTCAAATCCCTTGTACTTATATGTGTTGTACATTTAAGATACGGTTTACTGCAAGGACAGTAGATTCAGACAATTATTATCCGCTAATTAACAACTTCCCGACTGTGCTCTTCTCCTTGCGATATTCACTGCCTCTTTTTCCGCTCTCATAGTCTGTGCCGCTATCCTTCTTATAGTACTTGCACAGTTTCTTATATTTCTGACCATCTTATCGATATCGCTGACTATTATATCTGATTTTCTGATAAAAGCGGTCGCCTCGTCTCCCTTCCACTGTCCGGTGGTTTCGTTAAGAAGATCTCTTGACTTCATTACTGCACGCCTTGATAATTCATTCGCCAGGTTGTCCAGTCTCCTTGCTTTTTCGAGAGCTGCCCAGTAATTAACTTCGATACGATGTGTTCTGTAAGCAAATTCATCATATGCCATAACATATCCTCCTTTCCGTTAAATATACTTCTATTCCAAAAAAATATCCCCAATTTCTGACAGGTCTTCGTTTAACATATCTTCATTAATCTCATAAACTTGCGCTATGTCAAACATCTTAGCCGGTATGTCTTCCAATTCTTTAAGTACCGATAAGGATTTTTCGGACAGTTTCATATAGCTGTCGGTAGCGGTCGAATAACCCTCTCCCTCCCAGTAAGCTGACATTGACCGTATAATTCCTTTTTGCTCTTCCAGTACATTCTTCATTTTGTTAATATTAGAGATCACGTTCTCTGCTTCCTGCCTCAAACTCTCCGTACTGACTTTTATCTCAGGCATAAAAACCTCCTTTATACGTTAAACGAATTGATCAAATCACTAAGTTCTTTTTTTGCATTTGAGTAATCACGTTGAGAATCTTTAAGTCTTTCTTTAAGATTATCCAGTTCTCCTATCATTGAATCGTACACGGCTTTTTCTTCATCGAAATATTTTGCAAACTCATCTGCAGCGTCTCCGGTCCACTTACTTTTAAGTCCGTTTATTGAACTTTCCATTTCATTAAATGTAGATTCCATTTTTCTGATTGACTCTTCCAATTTGCCAAGATCTTTTTCCAATTGATATACATCTATCTTTACATGTGTACCCATCACTTTTCCTTTCTCAAACTTATATTAAACTCAGACTCCCTCCGGAGACTATGCCTTGCTGTGCCAGACTGTAGTCCGCATTCAGCACCTTTTTATCCTTTATGTCAAACAAGATAAGATCCGATATGTTTCCGGTAAAACCTGTCTTTTCTTTTTGTTCTATCATATGCACTATCTCTTCTATGACTTCCTTTACCTTAATATCTTCATTAAGCTCAAAGTCATAAAACTTATCGAAAAATAACTACATTAATATCTACAATTATCATACTTTTAAGCTCCTTTATCTTATTTCTCTTAGACTTTAATATAGGCACATAGATCTCTTCCGCCGCATCTTCATCGATACTGCTTACAAATGCATGACCCGGTTTTAAGCTCTGATTTTGTTTTTTTATAATTAAGTTTGTCAAAGCTTAATACCGTTTGTGAAATGCAGTTACCGCCAAGCTGTATTCCTTCTGCCTGCTTACTTAAAAGACTGAAGAATGTGTATCCCGCAACCTGTGAAGTCTGTGTATTATTAAGTGTCATGATAAAGTGAAGTTTGTGCAGTCTGCCCTTTTCGGCAAAGTTTTCAAGTAAACTTCTTATTATTGCATACTTATCGGTAGCCTTTTGCAACTTATCAAGGAAGGTAGGCAGTTCATCGATCAATATAAATATAGGCTGTTCATTTGAAAACTCGAGGAATATCTCTTCCGGAGTATAATCATCCGCCTCCATTTTTTTCTTTCTTTGGTTTCTGTCTTTTAACGGCGGGATTATAGTTTCACACATTTTATTAAGTTCTTCATAATCCCTTACAATACTTGCGTTCTCATATTCCGGTAGATTAAGTACATTGGTAGTCATATCGATATAATAGACCATGCCGCCCTTATCGGCTGCCATTCTGTATATTATCTTCAAGGTATTGGTCTTTCCTACCATGGACTTGCCGGAAATTATGTAAGCTAAGCTTCTGTCTAAGCTATGGAATGAGGAAGTGCATTCTTCATATTATAAGCAAAAGGCAAAAGTCTGTTATCAGCCAAGGCTTCCTGTACCTGCATATTCTCTCTGAAGTCTTCATAACATGCATCTTGCGGAATAGTAGGAATCGGCACTGCCTTTATTCCGTCCCATCCTGTTCTGAGCTCTTCTGCGAAACTTATCATATTCTGAGCTCTGTCATAGTCTGAGAGTTTCTCATCCACAAGTGCTATCTGACACTCCAATGCAAAGTCATCAACTCTTACAAGACCTCTTCCCTTCACGCCCTGTTCAGGCAATGTCTCTATCCTCATAAGAGAAATAGCTTCGGCATAATCAAACTTATCCTTCATCTCAAGCGGATACACTTGAGTAAAGTTCTTGGAAAGCTTGGAAGAGATGTCTCCGGCATAAAGTGAAGCTGCCGTGAATATCAGATAAATACCGTAGGCTATGCCTTCACTGCTTAGCTTTATCAAAAAGTCCTCTATCTCATCTCTTACCTGATTCCTGAAACTACTGTATTGGTCAATGTATAAGACTATAACCGGCAGTTTATTGCCTGCCCTCTTATTATAGTCCGCAAAGCTTTGACCTCTTATAAGCTTCTTTCTTTCTTCTAATATGCGCTTGATCAAATGTATAAGTCTTTCAAGCTTTTCATCTTCGTTCTCGAACACTATGCCGCCGCAATGCGGAAAGTTCTCAAAACATCCTGTTATACGACTGCTGTAGTCTATACCGTATATCTGTAGCTTATCCGGGGTATTGCTGCTTAACAAAGCATACAGCAAGGTCTGTAAGAATGTACTTTTTCCGCTTCCCGGAAGTCCTATGATCAGGGTGTTACCCATTGACTCAAGGTTGTATTTGAGTACGAATTGTTCCTGATTGTGCGGATGATCTACAAGTCCTATAGCCACACTTGAAAGTCCCTGCTCATTGATGGATTGCTCGAGAGCTGTAAGCTTCAGCTTTCTCCACTCTATTCTTTCCGGAAGCGGTTCAAGCCACAGCGGCTTAACCGGCTTATAATTATTTTCCTCGAAGATCATTGCAAGATATTCTATCACGGCATCAAGTTGAGTTTTTTGAAGTTCCGTAGGAAGGTCTTCTCCGTTTAGCTCAAGTCTTGACATATAGGCTTTACGGATCTCTTCTTTACTTAATTTATCATTATCTGCTATAAATTGAAATAAAGCATAGAGCTTTCTTTCATTTCTTTCATTCTTTTCTATATTGATGGAATTCCTTTTAAGTATGCCATCAAGTTTTTCAATGATCTGTGCTTCTGTCTTAGAACTGTAGTTCGCATTCTCATTGATATATTCTATCATAAGCTCTATTATCTTAAGTATCCAGGCTTCTTTTTTCTCCTTGGCAAGTTTTCTCTGGTTCGCATTACCTACTATAGAGACCTTACCGTTAAGATCGAGCATATTGGCGATCTTTTGGTTTTGAGATCCGTCCTGTTCCTGATATACGGCACCGCTGTAACCTGACTGGAATAATTCATAGACTTCATCCTGTCCGACCTGCATATAGCATCTGCCCGGATTGGTAAGGTATGCCGCATCCGGCTTTTTAAGCATGTCTTTAGAGTCCTGAACATCCTGTACTCTAAGACAGAGTCTGAATTTTGAGTTACTCCATATATTGTCATCCACTGTACCTGCCGGTTTTTGAGTCGATAAGATCAGATGTACTCCCAGAGAACGTCCTACCTGTGCAACGCTTATAAGTTGTTTCATAAAGTCGGGTTCTTCCCTCTTAAGCTCTGCAAACTCGTCTACTATAATGAGCAAATGAGGCATCGGTTCAGCTATACCTCCTTCTTTATAGAGTCTTGTATAGTTGTTGATATTATTGACTCCGGCTTCGTTAAGCATTCTCTGTCTTCTTCTGTTCTCGCTCTTAATAGAGGCAAGTGCTCTTTGGATCTGATTGCCCGAAAGATTCGATATCGCTCCTACCATATGAGGAAGTCCGTCAAAAAGGTTTGCCATACCTCCGCCCTTATAGTCGATTATAAAGTAAGCCACATCGTCCGGACTGAAATTAATTGCAAGTGAGAGCAGATAGGTCTGCAAAGTCTCACTCTTTCCCGAACCAGTGGTACCCGCTATAAGTCCGTGAGGACCGTGGTACTTTTCATGTATATCAAGAAAGCAAGGCTTTCCTCCGTCCTTAACACCTACCAAAGAACTCATAGACTCGTACGAACGGTTTTTGATCCAGCGGCTGTATACTCCTATCTCGCTGAGAGAATTAACTCCGTACATCCTGATAAAGTCTATACCTGCCGGAAGTCCGGAGAATGCCGTATTCTCTTTTACCTTATAGGTTGCAAGCTTCCTTGCTGCCATATCGAGATCTTTACAGCTTATATAATCGAATTTGATCCCTACCCTATCTTCATAATCCGCCAGCAATGAATAAAAACCTTTGAAATATCCTTCGTTTTGAATAACAAAATCAACCTCATTAGGCAGATCCGTAACCGAGTCGGCTACTATTATGGTATGCAGACCGACGTTCTTCTTGCTGTCCACATAGCTTTTAATAAGCTCTCCTTCAAGATATTCTTTATCGGTAAGCATAAGCACATAGTGTGTACTGAAGCTTACATTGTCTTTGTCGGAATTGAATCTGTCTCTTAGACACTGACTTAAGTCAAAGAACACTTCTCTGGCTTCATCCTTGCTTCCCGCAATATATCTTGTCTTTTTATCCGTTGACCAACAGTGCGGAAACCACTTTAAGGGCTCCAGCGAGCTTGCCTCAACTTCCTTTCTCATCATATACAGCTGCAAGCTTCACATCCGTATAGCAGTTATTATATGCGATCTGCACTGCCAAAAGACGGAGCACATCGATGGCTCCCTCACGGTTTCCTCCGCTGACCACACCTATTATACTTTGTTCTCTTAAGTCGATACCTACCGGAACTTCCTTTAAGTCTTTGAATGCATTCTTGATCTGCTCGCCCTTACCCTGCCACGGATCTTTTTCCACACGGAATCCTTGCTTTCTTACATTGATCTCGGCAAGTGAGGGTATGGTTCCTATTCCTAGCCTGTAATACATAAAGTCTCTGTGGTTTTGATTCCTTGTCCACAATTGTCCGTCATCGAAGTTAGTCGGGTAGCTGTCGGCTTCGCTATACATTCTTCTAAGTGATGCTCTTCTTTGATTGTAATCATCCTCTATCTCTATACCTTTTTCATTGAGGTATTCGGTGTAGGCTGTGATCCTTTTTCTTTCCTTTTCCGCTCTGAGTTTATTGGCTCTTTTAAAATTCAGTGTCCCCCAAAATACAGCTATCGTAGCAGAAAGTGTGGCTGTGATCACACCTACAAAAGCCATGGAATTGTTACTTGCCATACTTGAAATAACACTTCCAGCCATCATAGGTATGACCATAGTCATGGAAGGTCCCAGTATAAATAATAAAGAAGTCGTACTCTCCGCCTCTTTCTCCGGCGGATTGTCGATATCGAATACCTTTTTCTTTATAGGAAATACCGTTCTCGGCGAGCGATGAAAGAGGGCGCTGTTCTTTTTATAAATGTTTTTAAGCTCGCCTTGAAAATGACTTCCGTTAAGTTTTTTCAGTTCATTAAGCCTTACGGTATAGGTATTGCTCTTTGTATCCAAAGCAACGAAATTCCCCAAAAACACTATACGTATTCCTATGATACTTATAACGTCACCCCTGTGTAAAAGCTCTTCACTATTTATTTTATGACCGTTTAAGAATGTTCCGTTAGTGCTGCTTGAGTCTTTGACATGCCATCCGCCATCTTTGAAATGTAATAAACTATGATGCTGGGATACCCAATTCTGTGGATTATCAAGTACTATATTACAAATACTGTCACGACCTATACTTATCATTTTCTTATCGCCTATGAACACTTTGGTAAGGTCTCTGAAGGCTTCCGCAGACTCCTGAAACATGACAACTATATAGTCTTCTTCACCCTTTAATATGTATTACATCCGAGGCTTTAAGTGCCTGTCTTCCTGCCGGAATTTTGTTGATCGAATACGAATATTTACCGGCATTTAATATGTACCAAATGTCATTGATAACTTCAAATGCCAAGGTGATACCGTTGATCTCGGGGTACATCTTGCTTTCTACCGTAAGCAGATAATCATCATTATTTATGCTCGGAAGGCTTATTTCTTTAAATCCCGAAACCAAAAAGAATGTTAGAGTACGTATCATTGTAAGTCCTTTCCTTATATTTTTAGCTTGACACTAATGATTTGCACCTGCAACTCATAATTTTATAATTTACAGATAAATTCCAAATGAGAGTCTTTAATATATTGCTGTCTTACAAATTGCAGGTGTTATTTATCTTAAATCAATAATTCCTCAACAAAACCCGACTTTTCTTTTATATGACTTTTGTTAGCTGATTTTGAGTGTCAAGCTGCTATGTTTTATTAAGCAGACATAATGCCTGTCATTAATCATGACAATTATTTAATCGTTGTAAATTTACCAGGTGCCTGATTGGCATGAACCGCCATAACCTCCTCCGGCGACACCGCCTACTATACACTTTGTGGAACCGAGGCCTTTGTAAACCTTACTCAGTATACCGTCAGCATTAATATACTTTTTAATATTTCCCATATATTTTCTAAGATCTTTTGGATCCATAACTTTAGACAAATATCTTCCTATAGGATCTTTGACCCATTTGCTGAGCTTCTTTCCAAATCCCCCTGCATTTAGCAGTGTGTTTCCAATCTTATTAAATGCCATATCTCTAATATTTTTCTTAATACCGACATCTTCTAAAACGTCACCAAGCACATCCTTACCGAACTTAGCGGCATTACTCCATGAGAAGAAAGGTTTTTTATCATGTACACAGTCCAATGCATTTTTGGCAAGTTTTGAACCGTATTTTACGACTTTCTTAGCGACAGTTGCAAAACCTCCGGTGAGTGGATCCAGACAGCCGGTCACAAAGTTAGTTGCCGTATCAACTGCCAATTTATCCCATCTGTATGTTTTAGCATAAGCCTTTGTTTGTTCCCATACATTAAAACCGTTACCCTGAGCAGCATTTATAGCGGCTTTTGTTACTATTACAGTTCCGGCAACAACCGCTTCTTTAGCCAAGTGAACACCCGCCTTAACAGCTCCGCTTATTAAGCAGGCTACAAATGGGAAGAAACCGTCCGGGTCTTTTTTATTCTTAGGGTCATTTTGTGCATAAATATATCTATTAAAACTTCGTGGATTATAAGGGTAGCCTATTACTATGTCTTTACTCTGAAATCTTGCATTTTCCGGATCATATACTCTGGTTCCGCTGCTGTGTCTTCCAATAAAACCATCACTTTGCATAGATGCAAAACCATAAGAGGTATTAGAGTTTCCAAAGCTTGCACCTGTCTTTATAATACTTCCGAACGGACTGTAGTCTATCCTTTGATAGTTTTCTCCACTTTCAAGTCTCATCACAAGACTGCCCGGCTCATCAAAAATATCCCATATAAGTTTTCCGTCTATCTCTTCTGCCAAAGGACTGCCGTCAAAATATTGGTTTTGGCTTCTTGATGTGCCTTCCTCTTCAACTTTCTTGCAAAGTGACTGAGAATTAGATATCAAATAATTGATATAATAAGTTTCTTTTACTTTTTTTCCGTCTGCATACTTAAAATCTGCCGCAGTTTTATTACCCAAGGCATCATAAGTATACATTACACTTCCTTTTTCATTCTTTGCAAAAAGTATCTGTCCTATTGAATTATAAGTATATTCCGCAACACAGTTTTGATCTTTATACTCTTTTATCAGATCTCCCCTTGCATTGTATTCATAAGTATATTCTCGGTTTTGGCAGGTTTTCTTAAGTAACTGATTTTCTTTATTATAAAAATATTCTGTAACTACACCTTCTTCTACCGCCCTCGTTCTGTTACCTCTTGCATCATATTCGTATTCGGCATAAGGTTTATCATTCTTAAGCACCTTGGTAAGAAAGGCTTTCTTATCATATTCGTAGTCGTAGCTGACAGTATCCTTACCTCTTTCTTTGATAGTTTGACCTGTCATTAAGCCGTAATAATCATCATATACGTAATCCAGTTCAAGTAAGGCTCCATCAGTATCCTGCACAAGAATATTCTTTACTCTTCCGTTGGCATGATAGCTGTAGCTGTGTCTGAATTTTCCGGATTGTTTTTTTATAAGTCTGTGCTTTTCATCATATTTATAATTTACTTCTTCCTGTGCCAAACTTGTCTTTATAAGATTACCGTAACTGTCGTAGGCATACTCCACTTTACTTCCGTCAGGATAGATCATAGCTTTACAAAGATTAGCCTGATTCCACTCGTAACCTGCTACACTGCCGTCGTCATAGTGCACTCCCACCACACGCCCTGCAAGATCATATTCTAACTTAAGTTTATTCTTTGAGTTGTTAGCCTCAATAATATTATTGTTCTCATAGATAAATTCAGACTCTTCATTATATGTTCCGCTTTCACTTATCTTTGTGATCCTGTTTAACTCATCATAGTTTAACTCTTTGCTGTCACCGTTTTCATAAGTGATTTTTTTAATATATTCTCTTGAGGTCAATTCTTTTATTTGAGTCTCTCCCAAGGAATCGGTTATATACATAAGCCTCTTCTCATAATCTATATCTATCTTATAATAAGCTTCGCTTTCACTCACAAGCCAATCTTCAACGGCTAAATTAAGCTCTTCTTTTTCATAAGCTCTTTTTGTCAAGTGATATATACCTGCATTGTTATCAAGCTTGTCATAAGTAAATACTATAGCCCTTTTTTCCTCATCTCTTACCCAGCTTATTCTTCCGGCAAGGTCATAACCGTACTCTATGGCATCATCCAGCTCATCCATTCCCATTGATATCAGATTGTCATACCTGTCAAACCTTTGAGTCACTTTTTTGCCCAGGTAATTGGTAAGTCCCACCACTCTATCGGCACTGTCATACTTGAAGCCTACTCCTTCGCCGCCTATCTCAAACTTATCTATCCTTCCTGTTGTGTAACTTAATTCATAAGCCGGTTCTCCAAGTAGCTTTCCACGATTAAATCTGTTATATTCATCATATCCGTACTGAAGCAGGTATCCGAAGTCCGCCATGGTTATGAGGTTCACATTTGAATAGGAATCATAGCTTACTTCCATTTCCGCAAGGAAGGTATTGATCTGAACAAGTCTGTCAGCCTCATTATATTCGTAGATAGCATATCTTCCCTCTTCATCGGTAACGCTTGAAAGCCTTCCGTCCGCATCATACCTATACTCGAACTTAAAATCATGCATGCTTACCTTTGACAAAAAGTGATTGAAATCATATTCAAGTTTAATATCCAGCCCGTCACTGTTTTTTATTGCCACTACCTGCTGCCATATATTCCATTCATACTCTTCTTTATATCCCCATCCGTCTTCTACGGATATTACGTTACCGCCTATATCATACTCATTCTTTTCAACAAGAAAATCTTCCCTATAATGTGTTAAAAGATTTCCTTCTTTATCATAATCAAAATAGTGCTTTTCATCACCGGGAAGTACGGATCTTGTTACATTGCCCATGTGATCATAACTATACTCAAATCTTTTTCTCCCTCGGTATATGCATTTAATGCTCCGGTAAGGCTGTATTCAAGAGTAATATCATAACCCAATTCATCATTCAAATATGATATGTGATCATCAAATGCATAGATGTAATTAATATCTCTACCGCTTGAGAGTTTTACATTTGTTATCCTTCCAATACCGTCATAGGTATAATACTCACTGAAATCCTCCGGTGAGTCTATTGCCGATATAAAACCTTGCTCATTATAGGATATTCTGCAACTTTCCCCGTCAGCTTCATAGCCTATAAGACGATTTTTTTCATCATAGTAGAACAAATGATTTATATCACCTAAGTAATGCATGGCGGTATTGTTGCCTGCATGGTCATAGTCAAGGCTTAGATAACTCCTTCCGTTGAATATGTATTCCTTAAATCTATGATCTTCGTCATAGATAAAATTATGCACAAAGTCTGAATTGGTTATCATTACGATCTGACCCAAGTGATTATAACTATACTTTGTAATCTCCGAATCATTAAGTATGCTCTTGGTAAGATTACTGTTATCGTCATATTCAGCTGTATATTTTATAAGAGCACTTTCCAAATATATAAGATTGCCCCTTTTATCATGTATATACTCTACCTTAAAACCATCCTGATCTGTATTGATTGTTTTTCCTTCTTCGTAAGCAAACTCAAAATATCTTTCCCTGGAAAGTTCCTGCCTTATTACCCTGCCGTTCTTATCATATATATTGGTAAAAAAAGTCTTATCTTCGGGATCTGTTACCTTGATCAAATATTCCTGATCATCATAGGAAAAACTATACTTTCTGTTATCATATGCCTTTGCACTTTTTGAATCCGGTTCAGTGCAAATTATTAAAGAAATAAGCTTTGTACCGTCATATTCAAACTTAACAGTTCTTCCTATGTTATCCTCAAGAAGTACAATGTGCCCACTATCATCATAATTAAGCTTATAGAAATACCCGTGCTGTCCGCTCGCTTTTACCGGCAGGTCGTTGTCGTACTCTATGCTGCGAACCTCTACACGCTTATCATATATTGCAACAAGCTTTCCTTTTGTATTGAATTTGTACGCAATTTGTTCTTCTTGAAGATAGTACATAAACCCGTCTTCTATCCTTACAAGTTTCTGTGTGCTTGGTCTTTGCGGATAGAATACGCCGTCATCACTCTCGGCAAAAAAGCTTGCTACTCCGCTTCTGTCAATGACAGCCCATACGTTTTGATCCATATGAAGCACTTCGGTCATAAAGTTATGTCTCCATCCCTTGCCTACAGCACTGTCTTTTGAATTCATACTGTCATAATAAAGCGTAAAATCAAGTATATCTCCTGAATAGGTTGATATTGGAGTAAACTGCCACAATAAGTTACCTGAATACATACTTATTGGGTCACCGGCATATCCTCTTCCCGGTATCATTCCCGATGCTGCCAAGATAGCAGCCGGACTGAAGTTATTTAAATCCTGATATATATGAACCTCTGCATTCTCTTGGAATTATTGATAACATATTTTTTTCTATAACTCTGTTTTCTGCACGTTGCATTATCTCCGAAGCGGAGCGCATGGTATCCCCCATCCTCTGTACCCTTTGTGCATGTGCATTGCATTGGTTTGACATGTTGTTAAGGCTTGACCTTATCTGCTCTCCCGCTCTGCCAAGATTAAGTCCGCAACCTATAGACCTAAGTTCCTGACTACAGCCTTCTATACTGCTTCTGATCTCTCCTGCCACGCCTGAAAGACGGTTCACAGAGCCAAAATTCATAAATATATCTCTCATAGTTTTCCCCGTTCCTGTATTTATTGTAAGTAGTTATAAAACTTTTGTTTTTAAAGTATTTTAAAATTTAATACATTTGTTTTTCTCCATCTATAACTTTACCTATTTCTTTGCCGTATTTATCGTATACGATACCATTATAAAATTTATCATCCTTAAATTCACCGCTAAAATAAAGATAGCCGTCATAATACCAGTCACCATTTAATCGGTCATATCCGGCATTCGTTACTTCCCATGTTCCTTCAAATTTTTTATTACTTGTTTCTCCGGTCTCCTTGATCGTTTGTTTAAAATACGAAGTCCCCTCAGGATTTCCGACAAAATCTCCTACTCCCCAGTCTCCTATAAGAATATGTTCATACTTTTCTTTATCTCCTGTGTTGTATTCGTAATTGAAAAGATGTCTTCTCTTCACCTTTTCCTCGGATGCTACCAAATTCCCGTATTTCCACTCCCCAATTAACATAATGTCACTCACAAAACTACCTTCTTCATCTTTGCCTTCTCTTCTATAATAAAAAGCACCGTAACCATTGGGCTCATTGGATCTTGTTTCACCTATATATATACCGCTTCTTTCTTCAAACTCGCCTTTGACTATTAATTTTGTTGTATACTCTATATATTTACCCTCGTATTTATCTGTATCTATAACAAATATGCTGTCATTGTCATATATCTCCTTAGCTATAGTGACCTTGGATGAATTATCATTATTAAAAACGAAGAATAATACAGCTGCCAATACCAATGTACATACTGCTATTATACCGACTACAATAGGTGCCTTTGTTTTTTTCTTTTCTATTGTCCTGTCTGTTTCATTTATGAATTGTTCGTTTTTAGATTCTTCCTTTTTTTCAGATGTTATTTCTTCTTGTCGATATATGCTTCTTGTTTTGTTCCTCTCATACTCATCTGCCTGTTCACTATTATAAGATTCATTAAAGATACTTCTTTGTACAGAATCCTCTGTGTTTTCCACATGAATATCAACTGTTCCTTTATGACCCTCATAACTATGTTCCTCAGCTCCGGCTTCAAACTCATGTTCTGCTATGGTATAAGGTTTAACTATGCTTTTTTCCAATACTTTATCTGAGCTTTGCGTATCCAATGTTTTTCTTTCTTTATTGTTGATATCAAGTACTGTTTTAAGCTCCTCGCCGGCTTTTCTTCTATATTCAGTCAATACTTTCTTTGCAACTGTAGCTGTTTGAAACCTGTCTTCAGGCTTAAATGCACTCATCATTTGTATCACTTCATATAAATCATCTGAAGCTTGTACGGGTTTAGGTAACGGCTCTCCGGTATTCCTTTTTTGAAAGGCTTTTTCTATGCTTGCACTGGTCAGCTTTTCCTGACTCATGAACGGAAGTCGGTTCCTATTAAGCAATTTATATAACACAATTCCAAGAGCATAGATATCTATAGTACTGTTATAACGCTTTCCCATATATACTTCCGGTGCCATATAGTTTTCAGTACCCTTATAAGAAAGACTTCCAACACTTGCACTCACGTCTTTAGCAATACCGAAGTCTCCAAGCTTATATACTCCCTTTTCATTTCTGAAAAGATTGGCAGGCTTTATATCCCTGTGAATAATATTATTTTCCTCGCAGGTTTCCAAACATGAGAGTATGTCCTCTCCTATTGAGACCACGTCAGCTACAGTCATATCATTATTTTTTACATACTTTTCAAGACATTCCAAAAGTTCCATTCTGATAATCATGTACCAACCGATCTTTGAATCCAAAGACTCTTTTATTTCAAAATCATAGATCTTAACGATATGGCTATCATCAAGTTTCATCATAAGTTCTATCTCTTTTTTTAATTTATCAAGTTGCGGATAAAAATAATCTCTTAACTCTTCATCATCAAGCCCGAAAGAGGATTTTACCTTTTCAAGCTCCGCCTCATCACCCGGAATGCGTACTACTTTTATGGCAGACTCCTGCTTTATACCGTAACTTTCCTTTTCCGCCTTGAAAACCTGCCCGAACGAGCCTTCACCTATTTTTTCGGTGACCTTCCAATCGGGCCAAACTTTTTGTATTACCTCCAAATGTGTCATGTTTCTTCTCCGTCTTTTGTTTGAAATTTATAATATATTTTAAAATAAAGTAAATCGCTTACCTGTTTTCTGTTATCGTTTTACAATTTTATTTTAGCATATTTCCCTTTTGATATTTGAACTGATATTTATAGGTATTGTTTGTATTTTATAATATATGTAAAACAGCAGTTAATTTAAATATCATTAAACCGGTACATTGCATATAAATGTAATATATTTAGTTTTTTTATTGACGTTCTCCGTTTACTACAGTCCATTTAACATTACCATCACTACCATACGCAGTACCATTATATAAATTTTCATTATCATCAAATTCACCTTCATTCATAACACCACCTGCTATATTATAATACATTTTTCCACTCACCAACTTATAAGTAAAACCTTCTTTTTTTAATACTCCTTCTCGCCATGTGCTATATTCCCATTTTCCTGTTGAACTGCTAAACCATTCTTGCACATATTTTCCATCTACATTACCTTCAAAATCTACGTTATTCCATTTTCCGCTAATAATATAATACCATCTTATAGAAGAGCCTGAATAATTTAAAAATCTCTTTTTTACATTTTCTCCTGATTTTAAGTTTCCATCTTCCCACTCTCCAAAATAACTAATATATTTTTCACCGTACCCTTTGTATGTATAATAAAATAATCCGTATCCATTAGGTTTTCCTGATTCTATTTTACCTATATATATACCCTCTACTTCTTCTTCAAGTCTACTATCTAGTTTAATTCTTGTAGTATACTCCATACTATACTCAGCATACTTATCCGTATCTATCTCAAATATGCTGTCGTCATCGGCTATTTCTCGTGCTATAGCCTCTCCGCCTTCTTTTACAATAGCATTTTCTATACTACTTTCCTCTTCACTTGCAATAGATTCCTCTTCATAGGTAGACTCTTCTCTTGTTTTAGTCTCAGCCTCAGTTTCTTTATTTTTCTTCTTAGTCCTCTTGCTTGTCTCGCTAACCGTATATTCCTCTTCTTTAACATTTGAACCTATAAAGATAAAGTTCCTATAAGCAGTACCAAAACTCCGGCTCCTATTCCAAGTATCAGACCGACTTTACTCCTTTTCTTCGGTGCCTGTTCTACTCTTTCAATTACCGTCTGTTCTTTACTTGCCTGTTCTTTAATCGGTTGTGCAGCTACCTTAATTTGGCTTTGCCTGCTTGCCTCATATATACTTTTTGTACCGCCGTCTTTATAGTATTCGGTTTTATTTTCATTATTATTACTTTTACTAAGTTCAGGTTCTATATCTTTTATATCTTTTGTACCTGAATATTTTTTATCAGACTGTATAGAACTTATATCCGGTTCGTTAACATTTACTTTACTGTCATTCTTAACCTGCTCAAATACAACTTCATTTACCGGCTGTTTAAATTGATTTTGTGTACTTCCTGCCTTTCTTACAACATTAAGTAGTCTTTTAAGTTCTTCTTTATGATTTTGCCTATATTCACTTAAAGCCTTTTTCACCTCAAATGCAGTTTGAAACCTCTCATCAGGATTATAAGCACACATTTTTTTAATTATCTCATAAAGAGTATCAGAAGCCTCCATGGGTTTTGTCAGCTCCACGCCTGTATTTCTTTTTTGAAATGCCCTTTCTATACTTCCCGCAGTGAGTTTTTCTTCATCCATAAATGGCAGACGGTTTTTATTAAGCAATCTATAAAGCACTATTCCGAGGGAATAGATGTCTATATTGCTTTTGTAGTTTTTCCCGAAGTAGACCTCAGGTGCCATATAGTTTTCCGTCCCCTTGTGGGAAAGGCTTCCAATACCTGCCCTCATATCCCTGGCAATACCGAAGTCGCCAAGTTTATAGACTCCCTTGTAGTTTCTAAAAAGATTGGCAGGTTTTATATCTCTGTGAATGATATTTTTTTCCTCACACACTTCCAGACTTGTCAGTATATCTTCACCTATAGAAATCACTTCACCTACTGTTAGATCGTTTCTTTTTATATAGTTTTCCAGACATTCTAATAGCTCCATTCTTATAAGTATGTACCAACCTAACGTTACATCCGAAGCATCTATTATCTCAAAATCCAAAATCCTGACTATATTACTGTCTTCTCCGAGTTCCTGCATAAGGACTATTTCTTTTTTCAGTTTTTCCACTTCAGGGTAGAAATATTCTTTTAATTCCTCTTCATTAAGCCCAAATCCTGACTGTATCCTGTTAAGTTCCGCTTCATCAGAGGGTATTCGTACTACTTTTATAGCAGACTCCTGCTTTATACCGTAACTTTCCTTTTCCGCCTTGAAAACTTGCACGAATGAGCCTTCACCTATTTTTTCGGTGACCTTCCAATCGGGCCAGACTTTTTGTATAACTTCCAAATGTGTCATTTGCCTTCTCCGTTATTTATTAAAATTGATAATTCAAAGTTATAAATTATGATCGGCTTACATACTAATGAACCAATGCATTAAAACCTGATTTGCATTTTAGATCTATCTATTGTTTTTTTCCATCTACAACTGTCCATTGTGCATTGCCGTCTTTATCATAGGCTGTACCGTTGTATAAACTTAAGTCTTTGAATTCTCCCTCTTCAACTATACCGCTTTGTCCGTAATATATTTTTCCGCTTATCAGATCATAATTTTTATTTTCAAATATACCCTCACTCCATATGGTGTATTCCCACTCTCCTGTTGAGGTATTAAGGTTTTCGGATACATCTATTCCTTCCATATCACCGACAAAGCCGCCGTTTTCCCATTCACCGCTCAGAATACTGTACCATCTGATATCCTTGCCGTATGACATGTATTTTTTCTTTACATTGCTTCCCGATTTTAACTCTCCTTTGCTCCACTCACCGAAATAAATAATATAGCGATCCGGTCTTCCTGTGTCCGCTTTTACTTCACCGGTATAATAAAACAAGCCCTTTCCGTTCGGTTTCCCGTCTTGCGTCTCTCCTATGTATACGCCGCTTACTTCTTGAAGTTCCCCTGACTTTTTACTTGTTACGATAGTTGTGGTATATTCCATGTAATACTCGGCATATTGTTCTGCATTTATCTCAAATAAAGAGTTATCATCTGCTATTTCCCGTGCTATAGCTGCTACAGCACTTTCTTGTATCTCCTGATTTTCAGTATCGGAATCGGCTTCTTCACCGCTTTCTTTTACTTTCTCATTCTCACTGTCCGTATCTTTATTTTTCTTTTTATTCTTTGATGATCTTGTAGTCTCCGTGACCGAATATTCGTCATCTTTCACATTGCTGCCTATCAATACAAACACTCCTATGATAAGCATAAAAACTCCGGCTGCTATCCCTAGTATCGGAGCGACTTTATTTCTTTTCTTCTTTATTTTATCTGCATTATCGGGTCTTGTGACTTCCTCAACACTCCTTTGTTGGCTAAACGACTGCACCTGTGTATTTTTCTGCCTTTGTTTATCTGTTGCAAATAAACTTTTTGTAGCGCCGTCATCTATACTTTCTATTTCCTTTTCATCAATTATCTCGGGAGTAGCATTTTTATATCCACTGTACCCTCGTTACTTTGATACATCTTGCTTGAGTTTGTAATTGAAGAGTTGCGGTCGGTATCTTGTGCAGATACTTCATCCGGTATTATTGTATTTATCGATCCTTTTGAATCAGGGCTTTTTGCTGTGTCCGCCTGTCTTATACCTGTTTTTCTTGAAATACTTAAGGTCTCTTTTAATTCTTCTTTATGTTCTCTTCTATATCTGCGTAATGCATCCTTTACCTCTCTTGCTGTTTGAAATCTCTCATTCGGGTCGTAAGCACACATTTTTTTAATTATTTTATACAGATCGTCTGATGCTTGTAAGGGTTTTGGAACCTCCTCACCCGTATTTCTTTTTTGAAAGGCTCTTTCCACACTTCCTGCGGTCAGTTTCTCTTCATTCATAAAAGGAAGTCTGTTTTTATTAAGCAATTTATAAAGCACTATACCCAGTGCATAGATATCTATATTGCTTGTATAGCTTTTTCCCAGATAAACCTCGGGAGCCATATAGTTTTCGGTTCCCTTATGAGAAAGAGTTCCGGCTACGATCTTCATATCTCTTGCAATTCCGAAATCACCAAGCTTGTATACACCCTTTTCATTCCTGAAAAGATTGGCAGGTTTTATATCTCTGTGAATTATGTCGTTGTCCTCGCAGGTCTGAAGACATGAAAGTATATCCTCGCCTATATTGACCACATCTTCCACGGTTATGTCGTTACTTTTCACATACTTTTCGAGACACTCCAAAAGTTCCATTCTGATAAGCATACACCAGCCTATATTTGAATCAAAGGATTCTTTTATCTCAAAATCATGAATCTTGACGATATTGTTATCATCAAGTTTCATCATCAATTCTATTTCTTTTTTCAGCTTTTCAAGCTGAGGATAAAAATAATCCTTTAATTCTTCATCATCCAGTTCAAATGATGACCTTACTCTTTCGAGCTCATCCTCATCTTCCGGTATGCGTACTACTTTTATAGCAGACTGCTGCTTTATACCGTAACTTTCTTTTTCCGCCCTGAAGACCTGACCGAATGAACCTTCTCCTATTTTCCCTGTAACCGTCCAATCCTGCCAGACTTTTTCTATTATTTCAAAATGCGTCATATGCACTCCCGTTTTTTATTTGGTATTTACATTATATATATAAATCAATACTTAAGTATGTTTGTACAGTATTCCTTATTGTGACTCACCGTTGACCCTGTTCAATATCTCGTTGCCATCTGCATCATAAGCTTTACCGTTATATAAGTCCCCTTCTTTAAATTCGCCTTTAAATACAACTCCTTCTTTACTAAGATAAATACTTCCGTTTAGCAACGTATATGTAAACTCTGTATCGTGTGTAAATATACCCTCGGCTTGCATGCTTTCTTCCCAATCTCCTGTGGAACTGTTGAATTCTTTTATTATTTTCTTACCTTGGGGATCTTCGTTAAAATCTCCAATTCCCCACTCGTCATTAAGTACATAATAAGTATCATTTTTATTTTCTATAAGGGATCTGTATCTTTTTTCAACCTTCTTTCCTTTCTTCAGGTTTCCATCTTCCCATTCACCCAAATACATAAAATACAGATAAGTCTCTCCAAAATCAGTTCCCGTAATATGTATTGAATAAGCAAATACGCCGTATCCGTTAGGTTTGCCGGACTCCAGCCCACCTATATATATACCGTCTACTCCTGAAAGTTTATTATATTCTATGAAATCACTTGTATACTCCACGATATGTTCTGCATACTTATCTTTATCTATATCATATATACTTTCATCAGCTGCTATTTGTCTTGCTACAGATTCTCCATAACCTCTTCCGGAATGGTTTTTACTTTTTTTTTCATCTTCACTTTCAGCAGTCTCATCATCATAGCTGATCTGCGTTTCTGATTCCGAAGTTGTCTTAGAATCTTTCTTTTTCTTTTTGGATGTTTTACTTGTTTCGGTAACCACATATTCTTTATCTTGAACATTGGAACCTATAATAAAAAGAATCGCAAAAATCAGCACAAAAACTCCGAATATTATTCCAATTATCAAGCCTATTTTATTTTTTCTATTTTTAGGTTTCTTTTCTATTTTTTCAATTACCGTTTTTTCTTTTACAGGTCTTAGCTGAACACTGCTTTGCTTTTGTATACCTGTATCATATATACTTCTTGTAGAGCCTCTTTGGCTGCTTTTATATTCATCTTTATTGATAAATTCATTCGTTTGTCTGCCCTTACCCTCACCGGTGATAGGCTTTTTTGATCCTTCGGTAGCGTAATGATTTTTATCATCCGATCCCGCACTTATATGAGATCTGTTTTTATTTGAATATGTTATAGATTCTTGAACTGAAATTCTTTCTTGTTCTTTATTCTGTCCTTGTACGCTTGTATCTTTTTGAAAAACAATAACTGCTTTCTTCAGTTCTTCCGGATGTGTTGTCTTGTATTCATTTAATGCCTCTTTTACCTTACTTGCGCTTTGAAACCTTTCTCTTGAATCGTAGGCACACATTTTTTTAATTATCTTAAAAAGATCTTCCGAAGCATCTTTGGGTCTCTTAAACTCCTCGCCGGTATTTCTTTTTTGAAAGGCTCTTTCCACACTTCCGGCAGTAAGCTTTTCTTCATCCATAAAAGGAAGCCTGTTTTTATTAAGCAATTTATAAAGCACTATTCCGAGTGCATAGATATCTATATTTCCCGTATATTTTTTTCCCAGATAGACCTCGGGAGCCATGTAGTTTACAGTTCCCTTATGAGAAAGGCTTCCGCCACCTGTCCCTACATTTCTTGCGATCCCGAAGTCTCCAAGTTTATAAACTCCCTTATCACTCCTAAAAAGATTGCCGGGTTTTATATCCCTGTGAATAATATTTTTTTCCTCACACACTTCAAGACTTGTAAGTATATCTTCACCTATGTTGATCACATCACCCACTGTAATATCGTTATTTTTAATATATTCTTCAAGACACTCCAAAAGCTCCATTCTTATAAGTATGTACCAACCCACACTTACATCCGGATCATCTATTATATCAAAATCCGATATTCTGACAATATGATTGTTCTCTCCGAGTTCTTGCATAAGCACTATCTCTTTTTTAAGCTTTTCGACTTGAGGATAGAAGTAGTCTTTAAGCTCCTGCTCGTTAAGTCCAAATCCCGATTTTACTCTGTTAAGCTCTGCATCATCACTCGGTATGCGAACCACCTTTATAGCGGCTTCTTGTATAATTCCGAATCTTTCTTTTTTTGCCCTGAAAACCTGTCCGAATGAACCCTCCCCGAGTTTCTCACTTACAGTCCAATCTGACCAAACCTTTTTAACAATATCTAAGTGTGTCATATAACCCCTTTGACCGGTAAATTATTTAAACTCTTTATTATGCCTAATCCACATCTACCCTAAGTATAGTAATATTATCTTTTCCGCCACGTTCCAATGCTAAGTCAAGTAAGATCCGGACTGAGTCCATAAGCCCATATTCGCATACTTTCAAAGCTATCTCTACATCTTCAACATGATCCGTAAGCCCATCACTGCACAAGACAAAAATATCGTCTTTTTCAAGCTCTATTTCTTTTATATTAAGATGGAATCCGTATTCTGAAGTGTCCATTCCGAGAAATTGACTAAGTCCCCCTTTTACAGTTCTCTTACCCAGATTCTCATCATCAACTGTTATAGTCAAAGCATCTAATTTGTTGATTCTGTCTATATTGCCCGACTTGACTAAAAACACCTCACTGTCTCCGACACTGAGCACATAAGCTTTTTCTTCGGTAAAAAAAAGTGATGCCAATGTGGTTCCCGACAGCCTTACCTTTTGTTCGCTTGCCATTTTACGTACACGCTCATTAAGCGAGTATATCAGGTCTTCAAATATTTCTTCTTTTCTTTTTGATCCGCATTATCAAGTTCTGTAAGTATATCTTTATGTATAGAAGAAAAAAAGCCGGCAGCCTCAAGCGATGCCTGTGCTCCCAGCTTTTCTCCACCCATGCCGTCCATGATAGCATATGCCTTCGGAAGCTTCTGTCCTCTAAGCTCCAGTTCCACATGCTCTTGTCTATCTGCATTTACCAGTTCACCAAAACTGAAATTGTCTTGATTTTCCAATCTTTTATTGCCAATATCACTTATCAGACCTGCATTAAGTTTATATTTCTTTAACCCGAACATTTTACTCCAATATATTGCCCTGTACTTGACTTGCAGTCTGTACGTTCTCCTGCTCTGTGGTTTTATATAGATTAGCAAGTTCTGTAAGTGAATTTGCATGTGCATCTATCATATTCTTCAGTTTTGTAAAGTTATCCTGAAATGTCTTAAAACTTGAGATATAAGCGGTTGAAGCCTCTCCTCCCCAAGTTGAACTTATATTTGTTACTGTATTAATCATATCATCTGTAATAGCTTGTATAGTAGATGCAGCAGATTTAAATTCTGCTGATGTTTGCTCCAATTGCTCAGGTGTCACTAAAATATTGCCTTCCATATTATTCTCCTTATAATTAACGATTGATCAAATTCTTATCATATTGACAGTACTTTTCTAACTACATTCTTCTACTTGCCGCTTCCGCCGCTCTTGATTCGTTGCTATCATATTTTGAAGCCGCCTCATCCAGTTTAACTATAAATGAATTGACAGCATCCATGAAACCCTTGCAATTATTGTAGGTTTGAGTAAAAGCTCCGTGAAAGCTCTCCTTTGCCGGACCTTCCCACATAGTGCCGAGCCTTTGCTCCAATTCACTCAGCTCATCCAATTTTCTCGTTATATCTGCCTTTTTTGCTTGTAGATCATTTGAAGTCTCACGTAGTTTCTGTGTTGTCACCTTAATCTCTGCCATATTATACTCCTTTAAATATATGTTATTAAAAATAAAAAACTTTTAATTTTTTATAGCACCAGTTTACTAAACTTTTAATTTTCTTTCCTCACACATTCGTGTAGTTTTTATAACCACGGTAGTATTACTCTTTTCCCTACCGCTTCTAAAGCTATACTTGCCATATTGTGCAGTCCGGTCTTGCCTGTAAGGTTTTTGACATGATATCTTACAGTATTCTCAGAGACACAGCACTCTTTGGCAACCTCGGCATAAGTGTAGCCTCTTGCAAAACTCCTCAGCACTACAAGTTCCGCCTCCGTCAGCTCATTGATACTTGCCTGACCTATATATATAGGCTTTTTATACCCTATGAATACTTTTTCTCCAAGCATCACTCTATCCACAACCGAAACTATATCACTTTCCTCATCTTCTTTATACCAAAAACCGTCACAGCCCGAACTTTTTGCCTTCTTTAAAAAACTATGTTCCGGTACCGAACTCATAATTATTATCTTCATACCGGGTAAGCGCTTCTTTATCTGAATAGCCACATCTATACCGCAGGCACTGTCATCCAGACAGGCATCTATCAAAATCAGATCTACCTTACTTAATTCAGGTTTTTCAACAACATTTTTCAAACTTCTTAATTTGTATCGGATCTTGTATTTTTTTCCGGCTTTCTCAAACTCGTACTCGAGCATTTTCATCGAAAAAACAGAAGTTTCCAAAATCATAATACTTACCATATAATATATCTCCCCACATACCGATATATACATTACTTTTATAAAACATAAATTAATTTACATAGTCTATAGCTAAGTAAGTTAAACTCATAAATGGAAAATACATATATCCTCAGTCAATATCTAAGCAAGTTATATTCATATTTGGACAATACATATTTCCTAAACCAATATCCAAATCAATATGCTTATTTAAAGGCTATTACTCGTACTTGACCTATACATAAATACACATTTTAATATATAGCAATAAATATCTCCTTAGTGAACACATAAATATCAGTGTATTTACAACACCTAGGGTCGATATCCAAGCAAGTCTTTACAGTGTAATTACAATGTTTTTATGGAGAGACTAATAATAAATCCTACAGTAATATTTTTAAAAATTTATCAAATATTGCCTTTTGTATTTTATAACATTTTTTTGTAATTTTTTTCCAGTATTAAATCGTCATTTTTTTAATTTTTTTATATCTTTTTATTTAATCCGGTTTTTATATCTTTTAATATCTTAATCTTTGTCAAATTATCCTTATCACTATTGCGATGTTTTTTTAACTTATATTTATATTAATATCGGGTAACATACACTTTGCACTAAAACTATCTGTACGATTTCGAAAAAACAAAGTAATTAGTCTTAATAAAAATCCCTACATTAAAAATTCTCTTCTATATGCTCATTAAATACAAGCTTTGATTTAAAATAAAAAGCAAGGTATATCGCTCCCCTACATATCTTACAGATAAGTAGGGCATAGACTTCTTATACCTCGCCTTTTTCTAATCAGCTATCATTTTTGCTATCTCGCTTATCGAGATCTTGTAGATAGCCTTATCTATATTATTTTGTTTAAGTGCCCTATATACGGACTCACTATCAAAAGCACTGCCTATTAGTGCAGCTTCTATCTCCTTCGCATCCAATGTACTGAAAAAATCTCCGGATACAAAGGCTGATTCTATCTTGCCATGTATAACATCCAGTTTGAAGCTTATCTTACCGCCTTCGAATCTACCGGTCTTTTCTATATTGAATTTCGGATTTCTGCCGTAAATGCTGTCCCAGTTGTTGAACTTTACGGCTGCAAGCTCCCTTATCCTTTTGTCGTCTTCGGGAGTTATTCTATATACCTCTTTTATATCATTTGCCTGTAGTATCGAATCAACCATAGCCTTCTTAAAATCTTCAGCTGTCAGATCCGCATTTTGTATATGCTCTGATATATTGGTCACTCTGTCTCTTACTGACTTGATACTTTTTGATATGATCTTGTAACTGTCTACCGTTGTCGCATTTACCATGCTTTCTATATCCGTATCATAAAGCAAAGACCCGTGATGAATTATGCTTTCTTCCAGTTTATACTGAGCATTTCCGGATATTTTCTTATTATCTATACACAGGTCGTTGCGTCCGTTAAAATCAGCATTTACGCCGAATTTATGCAGTGCGGATATTACAGGGGCTATATACTTCTTAAACTCTATTACATTGTCCTTGTCCCTGTCTATAAATGTAAATTGCCATCCGCCAAGATCCGTATATATGGTACCGCCTCCGCTCATACGCCTTACGATGTTCATATTCTTTTCTTTGGCAAACTTTACATTTATCTCCTCTGCAACATTCTGGTATTTGCCTACCATAAGAGTCGGAGTAGTCCTCCAAAATAAGAATACCACATCTTCAAATATCTTCTCGGTCGCAAAATAATATTCACTTCCGAAATTATAATATACATCGGTAGAACCTGTATCAATATATACCATTATGCACATCCTCCAAAGCTTCCCACGCTCTGTATGAACTTCTTGCAAGCGGTGCTGAGGCTACATGCTTAAATCCCTTTGCCAAAGCTATCTCCTTGTACCTTACAAAGTCCTCGGGTGTGGCATATCTTGCCAGCGGATAATGCTTTGGTGTAGGCTGCAAATATTGACCTATAGTAAGTATATCGCAACCTGTAGCAAGTACATCGTCTAAAAAGTGTCTCTATCTGCTCTTCGGTCTCTCCAAGCCCTACCATGAATCCGGTCTTCACCCTCATATTAGGCATCTTTTTCCTTACAATAACGCAATACTCCCAGGGAACTTTCGTAACCTGCCTGCGGACGTATAGCCTTTTGTAACTCTTTTACAGTCTCAATATTATGGTTGAGTACATCCGGCTTAGACGCAAGTATTGTATCAAGAGAGTCCCTATTGCCTTTCATATCCGAGATCAAAGTTTCCACAGTAGTATGCGGGCAAATAGCTCTTATAGCATTAACAGTCTTTGCAAATTGCTGTGAACCTCCGTCCGCAAAGATCGTCTCTTGTGGAACAGGTAAGAACTACGTGCTTAAGATGCAAATGTTTTACCGCCTTTGCAACATTTTCCGGTTCTTGTTCACTTGGTGGCATAGGTTTGCCGCAAGTTACATTGCAGAACCTGCAATTTCTGGTACAAATACTGCCCAGTATCATAAATGTGGCAGTATGTTTACGATAACATTCGCCGAGATTAGGGCAATTGGCTTCTTTACAAACTGTATTGAGGTTAAGTTCTTTCATAAGTTCAGCCACTTCATCTGTAGCTTCCTGATTAAATCTTACCTTCAGCCAATCGGGTTTCTTATCTGTCAACATATAAACTCCTTACAGTACAGTATTTATTATTATAAGCTTATAAATACTATTCAAGCTTTTATATTCAAAATCATTTACATAGACACACTTATCTATGCTTATCAATTACTTTTCTTCAACTACGGCAACTGCCTTTAATACTTCAACATTGTCACCTTCTTCATAGAGCTTTGACTTAAGTACGCCGTCAAATGATGACTCCACCTGGGTTACGACCTTATCGGTCTCTATCTCGTATATAGGTTCTCCGACCTTGACCTCTTCTCCCTCTTCTTTAAGCCATGCGCAAAGTACCGCTTCCTTCATCTCGGGTCTAAGCTTTGGCATCAGTATTTCTTTTTCCATAAAAACCTCCTTTATTGGTCTGAATATTCAAATATAATTTATCGGAAAAATATCCCCGATAAATGTTATTTGTATTTAACCTACATTATAAGTTTCATCAATATTTCTTTATTATCCCCTACCAGTGCATATGCAAGCTCTTCGAACACTGCCGGAGAGAATTTTTGTCCGTTGAACAGATCATAAGCCTTTTTTTCATCTATAAGATCACAACTTATCTTAAAATCAGCGACTATTCCTTTTTTGGTACTGTATGTGACACTTATGGGGCATTCCTCAAACACACCTTCTTTTTCAAATACAAATGCCGGCGTTTTAGCCCAGGTCCACTCCCAGCTTTGATACTTCTCCTCAGAAAGCTTTTCTATTTCCTCAAGCTCTTTATCTCCAAGCTCCAAAGTCTTTGAGTCTTTTCCCGAGATCTCAAAAGAGAATGCGGACATAAAACTTTCTATATCAAGCTTCGTATCCGAAGCTTCTTTTATATTAGTCACCTTACATATAGCGGACTCTGCCGCCTTTGAGATAAAACTTTCGTTTTTATTCTTCGTGGTTATCTCATCAAGTACCGTCAGATCCGAATCAAAAAGCAAAGTACCGTGGTGAAGTACACGGCCGGATGAAACCTTTTGTGCACTTCCCGATATCTTCTTGCCACCTATTGCTATATCACAGGTCCTGTCTTTATGTGCCTTTACTCCAAGCCTGTTGAGTGCATCTATGACCGGTGTAAGAAAATCATCATAATCTATAAAACCCTCTTTATCGTGAATCAGAGTATAATTAATATTTCCCAGGTCGTGGTATACGGTCCCGCCGCCGCTCATTCTGCGAACTATGGGTATTCCCGCCTTTTTAAGTGCATAGGCACTTACCTCTTTGCATATATTCTGATAACAACCTACTATAATGGCAGGTTTGTTCCTCCATATAATAAGCACCTTATCATCTTTGATATTATTAAATACATATTCTTCAAAGGCTTGATTAAAGTAGGGGTCTGTTGATTTATTTACGATAGTGATCATTACTTGACTCTCCCATGCTCTTTGAAAGCTTCTTTTAATTCTCCTACAGAATACAAAGAACCCATTGCACATATAACATCATCTTTTTTCGCACTGTCGAGCATATAGTATACAGCCTCTTTTATACTGTCAAAAGCTCTGCACTCTATATCCGCTTTTTCACGAACGAGTTTTAACATATCTTCCGCCTTACAGGCTCTGCTTGAGGGCGGTGTTATAACTGCCGCTTCTTTTGCCAAAGGTTTTATATCCGTAAGTATCTCATCTATATTCTTATCCGATAAAATACCTATGATAAAGCGTATCTTCTTATCCGGAAAATATACTTTCAGGCTTTTTACCGTCTCTTTTACACCTGCTAAGTTATGTGAACCGTCTATTATAAAATACGGCTCCTTTTTCATAAGTTCAAAACGTGCCTGCCAATAAACTTTCCCGAGCGCATTTTTTATATCTTTATCACTTATCTTAAAGCCTTTTTCTGTAAGCAGTTTTAAGGCTTCTATGGCGAGTATCGCATTGCCCGGTTGATATAAACCCGTAAGACTTAAAGTTATATCTTTTATATCTTTATAATCAAATTCACTTTGCTTAAGGCTTATTCTTAAGTTTTTTATTTTTTCGGGCTCGCTTATATTAAGCTTGCAGCCTTGTTCCTCACAAGCCTTCTTAAAAACATGCATTACCTCGGTATTTCTTCCGTCTACCACTACCTTGCTGCCTCTTTTAATGATCCCGGCTTTTTCAAAAGCTATTTTTTCCATGGTATCGCCAAGCTCATTTATATGATCCATGCCTATCGTAGTTATTACTGTAACTTCCGGAGCGTCTATAACATTGGTGGAGTCCAGCCTTCCTCCCAGTCCGGTTTCCAATATAACTATATCACAGTCATTTTTATAAAAAAATATTCAAATGCGGCAGCCGTAAGTATCTCGAACTGACTTGCCTGCTCACTCATACTTTCGGTTATATTTTTTTAATATGAGTTATAAGAGCGGCAAATTCTTCATCCTTTATATCTTCACCGTTTATCTTAAACCTTTCGTTGATCCTCATAAGGTGCGGCGAAGTATACATACCTGTTTTATAGCCCGATAGAGACAGCACCTCATTTTAAAACATGCACACACCGAACCTTTACCGTTGGTTCCTGCTACATGTATGAATTTGAGTTTGTTTTGCGGATCTCCCATAAGTTTAAGGAGCTCGCAGGTTCTTGACAGCCCGAGTTTAGAACCTACCAAAAGCCACCTCGTCAAGCCAATCCAGGGTCTCATCATAAGTCATTAACTATTCACCTCTTAAAACAATTCTTCTAAATGCAGCGTTTGAGAGCAGACCGAAGATCACAGCTGCTTCAATGATAGGTATTACAGTATATACTCCGACTCTTATCGGCAATATTTCCATAAAAAGGTCTTCCAAAAAAATTATAGAAAGCCAGTATGTAGTCCAGAGCATTTTTCCCGATCACATTGACCGTAAATGTAAATCCCAGTATCTTTATGTAACTCAGGTTTTTAACTATATAATTTCTTAAAAGACCTGCCATACAACCCATAAACATAGGAACAAGCATCAACGGTATATCAAAGCCCTGACCTCTTATTATCGCACCTACAAAATCTGCGATCGCACCTACTATAATACCTGCAACGGGTCCATACATAAAGCCTGCAAGCATTATAGGTACATTACCCAGTTCAAACCTCACCGAAGGCATAGGCTGTATCACAAGAAACCTCGTAAGCACTACGCTTATAGCCGTAAACATTGCCAAAACGCTCATAGTCCTGATATTTAATTTACCGTTTTGTTGATTATTTAACATAAAAAAAGACCTCCTCATATTTTATCGCGCTACATAAAGGATATGATGGCTGTCTTTTTAATCCGGTATGCAGCAGCGGGATAGAAAATCGAATCGCATATTATCAGTATAATATTTTCGTCCTTTTGACGCCTCCCAGTCAAAAGACACTACTCGCTCAATTCTCTGCTCTGCTAACAAATAATTGAATATTTATTATTCAGTTGCATACTCAAATACTATCACAAACAGGTAATAGTATCAAGGGAATTTAATATTGATAAAATTTTCACTTTGCAACTTTCACACCCTTCTATGTTTATTTATTAATATTTAACTTTTTTTACTTTTCTTATAGAATATCAAAATATTGTTGCACTTTCTCACTTTAATAATATAATGTAATTTATCTCGGTTAAGAAAGGAGTTTTTAATGAAGAGAAAAATATTTACATTGTTAAGCCTCGGCGTTGCCTGTTTTATGCTTTCGGCTTGTGCCAAAGACAAAGGCGAGAATAAAGAAGCAAGGACAGATAATGTTATAGAATACAGCAACTTAAATTCAAAGGAAAGTCAAAAAGAGATAAGTGACTTATTAAAACAAACGGGAATAAAGCAGGACTCTATTGACAACTTTTTACAGCACGTCAATCAATTTAACGATATAGCACAGGGACAAGACCTGCTTGGTGAATTCACTGCCAAAGATCCTGCAAGTGCAGTCTATGATGTCAATACACTTTCCGACAACTGGACCAAAAAATACCCTGACTTTATCGGTTATAACTGCCGTATAACTTCATACAGCCTTTATAAGGATTTTGTCAAGGTCGATTCAAGCCCCGAAATAAGGGATGAGCTTTTATTCATGGATCTTGAGGCACTTGATACCGACAATTCAGCAGTAGGCACACCGGAGGGCATGAATAAATTCGAGGCATTATATTCGAGCATACTTACAGAAAAAAGCCCGGATACCAAGATCCACATCGCCAACATAGAAAAGAGCCTGAAAGACAGAAATATAACTTTTACAAGTAACGACAAAGCAAGTATGATAAGTGTATGGATGTACGATGACATAGACGAGGCTAAACTTTTCGTAGGACATATAGGAGTTCTTCTGAATACGGACAAAGGACTGTACTTTATAGAAAAACTGTCTTTCCAGGAACCCTATCAGGTGATCAAATTCAATACAAAAAAAGAGGTCAATGACTACCTTATGAAAAAATATGATGTAGACCCCTCGGAAGAAAGAGCAAAACCGATTATCTTCGAAAACGCAAGCCCGATACAAGTATAACAACATAAAACACAAAAAATCCCCCTTAGTATAGAAAAAAGGGGGATTTTTACACTCTATCTTATCGAATCACAGGGGAATCTTTCCCAAGCTCCTCAAAATTAATTATCCTATCACTGATCCTCTCAGCCAGCGCATGATTATGCGTGACCGCAAGTAAGCCGATATTCCTCTTCTTACATTGCTTAATAATAAGATCCCATATCGCAGCCTGAGTTATCGCATCAAGCATGGTAGTCATCTCATCCGCAATTATAAATTTAGTCTGCGGTCCCAAAGCTCTTGCAATACAAAACCTTTGCAATTCTCCGCCGCTAAGCTCGGAGGGCCAACGTGTAAGCCAGCTTTTTGAATACCCAAAGACTCTATGGTCTCATCATCTATATTCCAGCCTTCTTCGAGTATCTGTCTCATATGCCACTTAGGGTTGACAGCCTTTTCAGGGTGCTGATATATAAGCTGAACCGGACAATATCCGTTTTTTGGCAATGGACTGTTGTTAAAAAGCACCTGTCCCGAGTCCGGTTTTATATAACCTGCAAGGATCTTTGAAAAAGTTGACTTTCCGCAACCTGAAGGTCCTATAAGAGACACTACCTCGTCAACACCGAAACTCATACTTATATTATCCAATATTTTACATTGTTTGTTATATGAAAAATGTATATTTTTAGCTTCAAGCATGATTTTGCTACACCTTCCTTACTTTGCCGCCGGTAACGGAAGACCGCACTCTTCACATTCCAAAGCAAGATTTTGCATATCTACAGCCTCGAATTTATTCTGTGGAAGTGCAGCCCACAAAGCCCTTGTATAGGGGTGTTTTATATTATCATCACCCTTTAAGAAATCTTCCACCTTCAAGGTCTCCAGAATAGTTCCGCCATAAAATATAGATATTCTGTCCGCCACTTCACAAACCAGATCCACATCATGAGTTATCAAAAGTACTCCCTTGCCGCTATCCGCAAAATCCCTGAATACATTGAGGATCTCAGCCGCAAGCTTGGGGTTAAGCCCGGGAGTCGGCTCATCCGCTATAATAAGCTTGGCATCATCCACCACACTGCTCATTATAAGAGCTCTTCTTGCCATACCTCCCGATAATTGAAACGGATACTTTTCTTTATCTTCCTTAGTCAGATTAAACCTTTCAAGAAGGGCATCGGCCTTTTTCTTGTCATATCCTTTACCGAATATTTGCTTACTCAACTTACTTAAAGGATCAAGATAAGCTATTGATTGAGGTATAAGACTTATCTCTTTACCCCTTAACTTTTTTATGAGTTTTTTATCAAGGGGCTTACCTTCATAGAATATCTCTCCGCCCCTTATAGCATTTTCCGGAAGTATATCCATAACGGCATGTGCAAGCAAACTCTTACCGCTACCCGAAGAACCTACTACCGCATGTATCTCGCCTGCATTGACCTCAATACTCATGTGATGTATGGTATCTTTAATAACCTGATTAAGCAAACGGTCGTACATCTTAAAAGATATTGTTAAATTTTTTACTTCAAGCATACTCTACTCCTGTCCCGTCTTAGGATCGATTATTTTTTTCAAGTTACCGCCTATGCCGTCAAAAAGCATTACCACCGAAAGTAAAAGTAAACCGGGAAATACGGCAAGCCACCACATTCCGAGTGTAATATATCTCATAGACTCCGAAAGTATAACACCTATAGCCGGTTGCTCAAGAGGTATACCAAAGCCCAGGAAAGTAAGTGATGCCTCATGTAATATAGCATGCGGGAACAAAAGTACCAGTCCTACAAAGAATTGCGGAAGGATATGCGGCTGTATATGCCTTACGGCTATCCTGAGAGGAGACTGTCCAAGCTTTCTAGCCTGCAATATATACTGATTGGTCTTAAGAGCCAGTATCTCCGCTCTTACTATTCTTGTAAGTCCCGTCCAGTGTGTTATAGCAACACCTATAAGTATTCCCTTGACTCCTTTTCCCACAAGTATGGAGATGAACATAAGGAAGATAAGGTGAGGCTTTCCCTGAAACAGATCCACAAGCCACAGTATAGCAGAGTCGACTTTTTTGCCGGCTGTTGCCGCCAATGTTCCGAGTACTACCGCAAGTACGGAACTTACCAATGAAGCTATGAGTCCTATCCATATACTTGTAGTCATACCTTTAAGCGATCTGTAGAACATATCTCTTCCAAGCCAATCCGTACCGAATAAATGCTCAAATGATGGAGGAAGGTTTTTTTGAGAAAAGTTGCTTCCGTAATGACTTTCATTGATAAAACTTCCGGCAACTATTATCGCAAGCAGGAATAAGGTGCAAAATACCAGCATAAATATAGTCTTTGTTCGCAGATTGATCTCAAATTTATTTTTCATGCTGTGCCTCCTTTATTCTCGGATCTATGACAGGATAAAGCAGATTCGCTATCATATTTCCGATAAATACTATAGCACCGGTGAACATGGTTATTCCGAGCAAGAGAGGCAGATCCCCTTTGGTACCGGCAGCCACCGTAACACTTCCCAGTCCCGCATAAGAGAATACATTTTCCGCAAGCACCGAACCTCCGAAAAGCTCGCTTATAGAGGCAAATTGGAGTGTTACCGCAGGGAGAAGTATATTCCTTATTCCATGGTTTTTACTATTGAAAATGTAGACTCGCCTCTGGCTCTTGCAAAAAGAGCATATTCGCTGTTCCACACTTCTATCATCTTCTCCCTTGTATGCAATGCTATACTCGAAATACCTACGATACTTAAAGTAAGAGCAGGAAGTATAAGATGGTATATCCTATCCCATACGGTAACTGTTGCAGCCGCCTTTCCTATAGGGGCGGAAAGCCCTATAGGAAAGATTTTGAGTTGCACACTGAATATCAACAGGAGTAAAATACCTATCCAAAAAGTCGGCGTAGACGACAGTATATAGCAAAAAGTTCTGATCGCCTTATCTAAAAGCTTGTCTCTGTATGTCGCAGCCACTATACCCAAAGCGAATCCGAGTATACCCGAAAGGATCCACGACACAAACATCAGCCAAAAAGAATTTTTTACATTTTCGTAGATAACATCTATTACCGGTCTTGAATAAACTATAGAGTCACCCATGTCACCTTTAAGCATGGAAGATACCCATTTACCGTATCTTTCCAAAGGAGGATCGTTAAGTCCCCATTTTTGAGATATGTATTCCATCTGCTCGGGGCTTGCCAGGCTCTCGGCTCCCACATAGGCTCTTACCGGATCTATCGGTGAAAGTTGTGCCAATGTAAATGTAAGTATAGATAGTGCAATAATTAAAGACACTGCCTTTATTACCGACTTCGTTATATATTTTAATGTTGTCACAAAAACCTCCGACTATTTCTTATAATCCCATTTTGTAATATTTTCCATAATAGCTACACCGTGGTCGTGAGGAAGTATTATATCTCCACCAAGATCCATACCGTCTCTTACTATATATACGTGTTTTGCAAAGCATATAGGTACGTATACCGCATCACCGAGTATGCTCGGACCCTCGTTTCCGTCCCAAAGAGCCTCTCTCCAATATTCTATAGCCTCTTCTTCTGTGGTTGCATTGATAGCTTTTTTGATATATTCGTCTGTCTTGTCACTCTTGTAACCTACTACGTTGCTCCAACCGCTTTGATCGGCATACTCACTGTCAAAAAGGCTCTTGATAGCCATAGGGTTATACTGTCCGCCTCCGAGTACCATAGCTTGAGATTTGCCGAGTTTCTTGATCTCATCCCAATCCTTACCTGTAGGCTTGATCTCTATCCCGAGCTCCTTAGCCTGCTGCTCCACTCCTAAAGCTACCGCCTGTCTTTCCTTAGCACTTGCACCGTATAAAAGTTCGAAGCTTGCTTTTACACCATCCTTTTCACGTATACCGTCAGCTCCTACTACCCAGCCTGCATCGTCAAGTATCTTCTTGGCTGCTTCCACATCACCGTCCTTAAAGTTGGCAACTTCATCCGCTATACCCCAAGGGAATTTTGCAAACATATCAAATATAGGCTCACCATAGCCTTCAAGTACATCATCAACTATTGCCTGTCTGTTTAATCCTACAGCCAAAGCCTTTCTTATAGCTATATCCGATGTTACATCATTACCCATAGGATCGCCTTGCTCCGTAGTATTGCCACCCTTTGTGCAAGGCATTGACAATATACGATAATCATAACTTTCCATAGGCTTGAAACTGTATCCTTCAACCTGAGTTTCCGCCATAGAATGATCAACCAAAGCTATATCTACTTCACCCGCCTTTGCAGCAGCATAAGCCGAACTTGACTCCATAAGTACCATTACGAAGCGTTTAAACTTCATCTTTTCGCCGTAGTAATCATCATTCCTTTCCAATATAAGCTGCTGTCCCTCATCATACTGCACAAACTTAAGAGGTCCGCTTCCTATAGGATGTTTTGCATAGGTCTCGCTGTTCACATAAGTTTTTTCAGGTACTATACCGAGTGCCGCAGATACATATAAGAAAGAAGAGAACGGCTCATTCATCCTGAATTCTACGGTAGTGTCATCTATTGCCACAGCTTCTTTAAGGTTGCTAAGATCTAAACTTCCCGCTAAAGCCTTTGTATTGTTAAATGTAAATGCAACATCTGAAGCTGTAAGCTTTGATCCGTCATGGAATTTTACATCATCTCTTATCTTAAAGGTCCAGGTAAGACTGTCTTCACTTACGCTATACTCGGTAGCAAGATCATTTTCTATAGAAGCACTTTTTATCTTCATAAGTTTACTCTGTATAAGAGGCTCACCGTACTCACCCCAGCCGGCACAAGGATCGAGACTTCCGAAAAGTTCAGCCGCTATTCTTACTTCTTCCTTATCTTCGAGACGCTTTGCATTGTCTACCTGTGCAGCCGACTCCGCAGCGGCACCGCCCGATGTTGAACTTGACGAAGCTGAACATGCACTTAAGAACAGCATAGCGCATACACCCAATGACAATAGCCTTCTTGTTTGCTTTTTCATAAAATATCCTCTCTTTTTTTAGTTTTTATATGATTTATTAAACTATAAAAATATTTACGTGAGTTATACTATTTCGCAGCCTTGTAATCCCAATGAATTACATCCTGTAATGAAGCTGCTCCGTGATCGTGTGCAAGAATAACATCCTTACCGAGATCTATACCGTCTCTTACAAAATAAAGGTGTCTTATATAGCATATAGGGATGTAGCAGGTCTCTCCCAATACACTCGGTCCCTCGGTGCCGTCCCATGAAACCTTTTGCCAGAATTCATTGGCTTCTTCATCTGTTTTAGCAGAAAATGCCTGCTCTATATATTTATCAGTTTTTTCATTACTGTAACCTATAACATTTGACCAACCTGTAGTCTTTGCAAATCTTCCGTCATATATCATATCTACGTTCATAGGATTGCAATGACCTCCTCCAAGTACCATAGGAGTTGACTTTGCAAGCTTCTTTATTTCGTCATAATCTTTGCCCACAGGCTTAACACTGATACCGAGTTTCTTGGCTTCTTCCGCAAAAGACATAGCTATAGCCTGTCTGTCAACCGCATTTGCTCCATATAATAACTCGAACTCAGCCTTTACTCCGTCCTTTTCTCTTATACCGTCACTGCCTTCTACCCAGCCGGCTTCATCAAGTATCTTCTTGGCAGCTTCCACATCACCGTCTTTTACATCCTTAACGAGGTCACCGAGTCCCCAATCAAACTTGCTGAACACATCAAATGTTGCCTCTCCGTAACCTGCAAGTGCGTTCTGCACCATACCTTCTCTGCTGATACCAAGAGAAAGTGCCTTTCTCACAGCAACATCCGAAGTTACCGCATTACCTATAGGGTCTCCTTCTTCTGTAGTTGTTCCCGGAGTGTTGTAAGGCATTGAGATAGAACGATAGTCGTAGGTAGTAAACTCTTTTAAATAATAACCGCCTACCTGAGTTTGGGCTGATTGCTCATCAACCTTTGCCATGTCTACCGTTCCTGCCTGCACTGCGGCAAAAGCTGAACTTGTATCCATCATTATCAAAACTAATTTTTTGAAATTAGACTTGTCTGCGTAATAATCATCATTTCTTTCCATAATAACCTGCTGTCCCTCATCGTACTGTACGAATTTATAAGGTCCGCTTCCTATAGGATTTTTTGAATATGTCGCACTGTCCACATAAGATTTTTCAGGCACTATCGCAAGTGCTGCTGTATTGTAAAGGAATGATGAGAAAGGCTTATTCATTCTGAACTCTACTGTAGTGTCATCTATAGCTACAGCCTCATCCATATTTGCCAGATCTACCTTGCCCGCTATTGCCTTAGTATTATTAAAAGTAAATGCCACATCGGCAGCCGTAAGTTTAGATCCGTCATGGAACTTTACGTCATCTCTTATCTTAAAAGTCCACACAAGACCGTCATCGCTTACACTGTACTCGGTAGCCAGATCCTTCTCTATAGAGGTACTGTTTATCTGCATAAGCTTGCTCTGTATAAGACTCGGTCCGTACTGCCCCCAGCCCATACAAGGATCAAGAGTTGTAAAAGCCTTAACTGCTATTCTAAGCTCTTCTTTGTTCTCAAGACGAGCAAGATCCGAATCGGATGCTGTAGTCTCTTCTGATACGGAAGCTGCACTATCTGCTTGAGAAACCGCACTGCTGCTTGTAGTTGAAGAATTTGAACAAGCTGATAAAAGCAATGCAAAAGAGGCACAAATACCTAAAATCCTAAAAACTTTATTTTTCATAAAACCTCCAAAAAAAATTAATAGCACAAGATTTCTTAGAACCTTATAGGTAAATACAGTTGTTAGGACATGCTAACCCGCTGGAAATACATCAATACTCTTATCAACATATTGCACTCATCATTGATGATCAAACCGGATGATATTTGAAAAAGTCTGCGATAAGCCGCATTAAAAGATCAAAACCAGATCCCTCTCTAAAATACGGTAAAATATCATAAGCTATGAAAACTTATGACTACACCTAAAAGATAATAAAGACACGTCAAAAAATCATAGCATATACAATTTTGCAAACTCAAAAACAAACAAAACCGGCTAAGCATCCCTCGGTCAGCACAAAAGTCAAATTTTAATCGGATTAAAAAAAGAAATAACCTTGATATCAAAAATCCCAATATAAAAAATATCGGGATATCCATCCCCATGCAACGTAGAGTGGTTGACACATTAGGTGATCTGACTTAGAGTAAAACTCAATACAGTGGCGGCACCGTCCAGGATTCTAACCTGCTTCCCCTATAATAAAATGTTCTGTTTTTATGCACTCCTAAGCTTAACACATCCATTAAAAATTTACAATATAAATGCAACTGATATGCATAAATAATTCCGGAAAATATTTAATTGCATAAAAATACTGTGGATTATATGAATAGAATATGCAAAAACACAAACAAAACCAAGGATCACAACTATATAACTCAATCTATAAAGCATTTAGACCATTACAAAACACACCCCAACCCTCCTCCCATAAACCAACACATTCCAACACCTCCACTCCCACAACAAGATACATATAATTTAATATCTATCGCAATTATCCCTTTGAACAATCACATGATCCCCAACCCTTCTCCCATACCATCACTCACTACAACACCTTCCCTCCACACGAAAAAATCCATATAATTCAATCTGTTAAGCTTATATACAATTAAAAAATACACAATATCCCCTTCTCCCATAAACCAACACATTCCAACACCTCCACTCCCACAACAAGATACATATAATTTAATCTCTATCGCAATTATCCCTTTGAACAATCACATGATCCCCAACCCTCCTCCCATAACATCACTCTCTACAACACCTTACCTTCACACGAAAAAATCCATATAATTCAGTCTGTTAAGCGTTTAGACTTTTTGAAAAAGCAAGATACAAATTCCACAGACGAGGACTGTTTGAACGCAGTCCGCCACGGAGTAGGCGGACAAGTGAGTTCCGCAGTCTGTGTGAATTTGTCACAGCTTTTATAAAAAGTCTGCGTGTCTGATTGAATTATATGGATCTTTTTCTACCTTTGTCGCAGCTTTTATAAAAAGTCTGCGTGTCTGATTGAATTATATGGATCTTTTTCTACCTTTATCACAGCTTTTACAAAAAGTCTGCGTGTCTGATTGAATCATATGGATCTTTTTCTACCTTTATCACAGCTTTTACAAAAAGTCTGCGTGTCTGATTGAATTATACGGATCTTTTCATCCCACTACACCAGCGTCTTCCCTATCGCCACGCTCACATAATACACTTCCTTAACCCCGGCTTCCTTTAAAAGCCTTGTACATGCCTCTATCGTACTTCCCGTAGTATATATATCATCCACCAGCAGCACCTTCCCGTACTTTCCGGCTTCTTTAGCGCAAGCAAATGCGGCACTTAAGTTTGCAAGTCTTTGTTCCGGACTTAACTCCTTTTGCGCCTTTGTATTCTTGTTTCTTACCAGCACATCCTCTACGTAGCCAATATTCAATTCCTTAGCCACCTCCTTTGTAAATAATGCACTTTGATTATATCCTCTTTGCCTAAGCCTTTTTTTATGTACCGGTATGGGCATCAGCACATCCGGATCGATCTTTGATATTTCAGCGCCATACCTGCTTACCAGAAGCTTTGCCAAAGCCTGTATATATTCTCTTTTATTATGATATTTTATATCTATCATAATTCTTTCGGTCAGTTCATCGTAATTAAGTAATGCCATACCGTATTCAAAGCTTTTTTCATGTTTGTTACAATCTTCACAACACTCTTCCTGAACATCGGATATTTCTTTACCGCATTTTAAGCATAAGGGTGTCTTTACAAATGATAGTTTTAAGATACAATCCTTACAGAACATTCGCCCTGTAGGACTTACTATTTCCTCGCATACAGGGCAACGTCTCGGATATATCCCGGATATGATAACATCAAGATATTTCTTCAGAATTTTTTTATACATAGATCTATATATTTGAATATTTATTAATGAAAATAATTTTTTGATGGGAACACTTTTTTTATTAGGATAATATTTTTTTCGATCCTACTATTATTTATTATGATAATAACTCTTCGATCGCAATACTGTTTATTATGATAACAGATCTTCGATCGTACTATTATTTACTCTGATAACAGATCTTCGATCGCATGCCTATTTATTATAATGTTTTGTTCTAAACTCTTATTTATTATAATAAATCTTTAATGTAACACTGCTTTATCACAGCAGATTTTTGATTTGAAGATCCAGACTTGAATATCTTTTTAATTGAGATGTATTCTCCGTCATCTCATAAAAACATTCGGGATCTCCCACCAAGGCAACGCAAGTCTTCGCTCTGGTCACAGCAGTATATATAAGGTTCCTGTTCATAAGCATCTTAGGTCCGGGATACATCGGTATGATAACCGCCGGATACTCACTTCCCTGAGACTTATGAATAGTTATGGCATAGGCAAGTTCAAGCTGGCTTATCTCAGTATAGGGATAATCCACTATCTTCCTGTCATCAAACTCAACTCTTATAAATTCCTCGAAGTCATTGATATAGCGGATGATCCCTATATCACCGTTATACACGCCCTGACCTTTTTCCATGGCAATACCTATATCATTTTTTACCGACCACTCGATCTGATAATTATTTTTGGTCTGCATCACCTTATCACCGACTCTGTATATCTTACCGTCAAACTCTTTCTCGGGTTTTTTTGCCTGTTTGGGATTCAAATGATTTTGCAATATAAGATTGAGCCTTTCCACTCCGAGCATCCCCTTTTTCATGGGACTCATGATCTGTATATCATAACTGTCCGCCGAAACATATTTGGGAAGCTTACTTTGAAGCAAAGTAATACAGGCTGATATGATATTATCCGCTCCGCTTCTTTTTATAAATACAAAATCCTTACTGCTTTTTCCAAGGTCTATAGGCTCACCCTCTATCATTTTATGAGCATTGATCACTATATCGCTAAGACCTGCCTGTCTGTATATCCTCTCGAGCTTTACCACTTCCACCGCACCTGAAGCTATAATATCCTTTAATACATTACCCGGGCCTACAGACGGAAGCTGGTTGGTGTCTCCTACCAGTATAAGCCTTGTACCTACAGTAACCGCCTTTAGTAAAGAGTTCATAAGATACATATCCACCATACTCATCTCATCTATGATCACCGCATCGGCCTCCAGGGGATTATCTTCATTTCTTTCGAAATTCAATCCTATGTTGCTCTCCATATCATCACCGTCCGGCATGGCATTGATCTCTAAAAGCCTGTGTATGGTCTTGGCTTCATAGCCGGTCGCTTCTTCCATCCTCTTTGCCGCCCTTCCCGTAGGTGCAGCAAGCAGTACCTCCATATTTTTTGAAAGAAGGTATTTGATGATCATATTAATAGTTGTAGTCTTGCCCGTTCCCGGTCCTCCGGTGATTATGATAAGACCGCAAGACATTGATTTTATAACCGCCTGTCTTTGCAGATCGTCAAGCTCTATATCGGATAAGCTCTCGAACCTTGGTAGATTTTCTTCCACATCTTTTCTCAGACTGTCCGAATTTACACTCAATTCCAATAATTTTCTTGCTATACTGAGTTCTGTATGATATGCGGATGTAAGATATACCACATCTTCACCCTCTATCCCCTTTACGCTTAGTCGCCTTTCTATCTGCATATCCGCAACTTCTATCGGAATAAGTTCTCTCGGTATATCAAGAAGTTCTGCCGCTATATTGATAAGTCTTTCCATAGGCAGGTATACATGACCGTCAAGTGTGGCTCTTGATAAAATATACACTATACCACTTTTTATTCTAAATTGTGCATTTGTCGGTATTCCGACCTTTTGTGCTATCTCATCGGCAAGCTTAAAACCTACACCCTGTATATCATCGGCAAGCTTGTAGGGATTCTCCGTTATTACACTGTATAACCTCTCCCCGTACTCCTTATATATCTTATTGGCAAGCTTCATGCTTATACCGTATTTTTGCAAGTAAACAAAAGCGGCTCTTTGTTCTTTTTGTTCCTGTACCTGAACAGATACCGCTCTTGCCATATTTTCGCTTATACCCTTTACTTCTTCCAGTCTTTCCGGCTCTTCTTCTATGATCCTTAGAGTATCCTTGGCAAATTTCTTTACTATCCTTGCCGCAAGAACCGGTCCTATTCCTTTTATAGCACCCGAAGCCAGATACTTTTCTATAGCTTTTTCATTATCCGGTCGTTTAAGTTCGTAGCTTTCAACAAATAGCTGTTCTCCGTACACCGGATGCAGCCTTTCTTTCACATCGGCACTGATATAAGAGCCTTCCTCTATATGACTGAAAGTTCCTACAAGTATCTCTTCTTCTCCGTCTACAGAAACACAGAGCACGGTATATCCGTTCTCCTCGTTTCTGTATTTTATTTTTTCGATATAGCCGGATACCATATTTTAATAATTCCTTTTACTCTCGAAATCATCTCCGGTCTGGAATTCTATATACTTTCCTGTACCTATAGCAACTGCGGTAAGAGGATCATCCGCTATCATCGTATTGATTCCGGTCTTTCTTCTATAAGAAGATCAAGTCCCGAAAGCAGTGCACCTCCTCCGGTAAGCACTATACCTCTGTCATAGATATCAGCCGCAAGCTCCGGCGGTGTTCTCTCGAGTACTGAGTGTACCGCATCAACTATTTGCATGGAAGTCTCCAAAAGTGCCTCAAGTGTCTCATCTGAAGTAACCACTATAGTTTTTGGAAGTCCGGTCACAAGGTTTCTTCCTCGCACTTCCATGGTGAGAAGCTCCGGTCTTTTATATGCCGCTCCTATATTTATCTTGATCTCTTCCGCCGTTCTTTCTCCTATAAGCAGGTTATGCTTCTTTCTCATGTGTCTTACCAAAGCTTCGTCAAAATCATCGCCGGCAACCTTGATAGAGGTACTTACAACAGTACCTCCGAGTGATATGACCGCTATATCCGCAGTACCTCCTCCTATATCAACTATCATATTACCGCAAGCCTTGGAGATATCTATACCCGCTCCTATAGCTGCCGCTACCGGCTCTTCTATTATAGTGACCTCTCTTGCTCCCGCCTGCTCCGTAGCTGTCTTTACCGCTCTTTTTTCAACTTCGGTAGCTCCGGAAGGTATACATACCGCTATACGTGGCTTTCTGAGCGTCCTTTTACCTACCGCCTTATTAATAAAATATTTAAGCATCTTCTCGGTCATGGTATAGTCTGATATAACTCCCTGACGCAGAGGACGCACTGCAACTATATTACCCGGAGTTCTTCCTATCATAAGTCTGGCTTCTTCGCCTATAGCCATGATCTTGTCCGCATCTCTGTCTATAGCAACTACGCTTGGCTCTTTTAATACGACTCCCTTACCCTTTATATATACCAATATACTGGCTGTACCTAAATCTATGCCTATATCATTTGACATAACACCGAACATTCCAAACATAATCTCCTCCGAAATTTATACTTTTATACTAAATACAATGATGCAGCCTTTATTACATAAACCTGTCACTTTTAACCACCACCTTATGACCTGTTATTCTTTATTTTACGATCCTGTAGATTTCATATCGACATGACAGCGGTCATTGTCAATAGACCGATACTGCTTATTCTATAATATTGCAGCTTATATCGGTGACAATTTCATTAAGTAATACCTAAAGCGCTGCATCTACCCTTAAGTTATTTGGATCATGTAATTACCTTAAGGATATGACCTCATTTATTATATCCCTTTTCGTATTTTACTACAATCACTTAAGAATATTATAATTAATGAACGTTTCAAGTTTAAAGTTTCTTTGTCCTTTTTATTTTTTTTTTATTTGTAATCCATAGTTTCGACACATATTTGGGTTATACTCTAGATACGTTAATAAATTTAACGTATCACAGTTTTGATATACTAAAACTGCAAAGCTTTTTCATACTCATACCGAGTGATCAAGTCGCTCGGTCCCCCTAAAAATTTTCCTTTTAAGAATCACCCCGATAAGGAGCTTGAAAACAAGCTCCTTATCTCTTTTTAAATCAAATAATATCAAGTCTTAATACTTTAACTTAAACTTAAACACTAATTCTTAGTCCACAAAATAATCAAATCAAAATACCGCAGCATATCTTACTTTCAAGCATACTTATCAAAATCTCTTAAATATATTTGATCGATGACATTTCAGGATACTAAACTCTGTTCCAAACGATACAAGATTATTCGTACTGAGATTCCATCCTATCTTTTTATGACCGCCTATTCACTGCAAAAAAAGAAACTAAAATCGTACACAACACAAAAGCTCCTATACTTCATTCTATATACTCTAAGCATCTTCGCAAAAGTTGTCATTGATTTCGGATAAACATACCGGAGAAGTTCGTTCATGCAGTTAATGAAAAATATACATTTGTATAATTTTCCAAAGTTGCGAGCATAACTTTTGTGCCTGCTGCTATATAAAACCTACGATAAGTTTTGTTTTATCCGATTAATATAATCCATCAATGTTTCGCCGAAAATCTTAGACTTTATATGAAGTAAAAGGAGCTTTTATCTTGTCTTACAGCCCTTCAAAATCCAAAGTCGAAAAATAATCCTGTGCTGTTTCCGCCCTTCTTATAAGCTGAACACTGCCGTCTTCCTTAAGTAAAAGCTCAGCACACTTTAACTTACCGTTATAATTATACCCCATAGCATATCCGTGGGCACCGGTATCATGAATATATAAATAATCTCCCTTATCTATCTTCGGCAATTTCCTGTCTATTGCAAACTTGTCATTATTTTCACAAAGCGAACCTACCACATCATACACCTTATCGGCTTCCTTATCTTCTTTTCCAAGCACGGTGATATGGTGATAAGAACCGTACATAGCCGGTCTCATAAGATTTACCGCACAGGCATCCACTCCTATATAGTCTTTGTATATGTGCTTTCATGTATAGCCTTGGTTATAAGTGCTCCGTAAGGACCGAGCATATATCTGCCAAGCTCCGTATATACAGACACGCCTTCAAGCCCTGCCGGAACTAAGATCTTATCAAACTCAGCCTTTACTCCCCTCGATATCATTTCTATATTATTGGGCTTTTGACCCGGTCTGTAAGGTATACCGATACCTCCGGACAGATTCACGAAGCTTATACTTACTCCCAGCTCCTTTTTAATACTTGCCGCCTCATCAAATAATATGGAAGCAAGTGTCGGGTAATAGTCTTCACCCAAAGTATTGCTGGCAAGAAAAGCATGCAGACCGAATCGTTCCACACCCTTTTCCTTACAGATCTTTACAGCCTCTCTTAACTGTTTTGCAGTCATTCCGTACTTGGCTTCACCCGGATTGTCCATAATGCCGTTACCGAGTTCAAAGATACCGCCCGGATTATATCTGAAGCTAATAGTTTTAGGGAAATATCCCAACACCTTTTCCACAGCTTCTATATGTGTAATATCATCCAAATTGATGATTCCGCCGAGATCCCGAGCAAACTTAAACTCTTCCAAAGGAGTCTCATTGGAAGAAAACATAATATCATCACCGGCAAAACCGCAGACTTTTGCAAGCATAAGCTCAGTCATGGATGAGCAGTCCACTCCGCAACCTACACTCTGTAAGATCTTCAAAATATATGGATTGGGGGTTGCTTTGATCGCAAAATATTCCTTAAAACCTTTATTCCATGAGAATGCTTCTTTTAACCTTAAGGCATTGTCCCTTATACCCTTTTCATCGTATATATAAAAAGGGGTGGGGTATGTTTTTGTAAGCTCTTTTACCTTATCTAAATCTATAAATGTATCTTTTTTCATCAAGCTCTCCTATATTTATTCCACTATTTCGACCTGCATGGTATTGGTATGTGTTGCAGGCTTTCTTTCTTTTTTTATCAGCTATGACTCCGGCAGTTACCACCACGATATCGCCTTCTTTTTATCAGCTTCTTCGCTTTCAGTGTCTTGATGGAATTATCTATAAGTTCATCCGTAGACTCCGCACGTTTTGCATGCAGAGGGATAACTCCCCATAAAAAGTTGCATCTGCCTTACCGCTCCTATGCTTGGTGAGAGTCCGTATACTTTGACCGCAGGTCTCCACTTTGAAAGCTTATCCTTGTGGTAAAACCGGATATTGAAGGAGCAATTATAGCCCTTGCCTTAAGTTCATCCGCAGTTGATACGGCAGAGTAACTTACCTGATTGGAAATATTCCTTGCATTGGCTGCGGATATATGTCTGCTTCTGTATGACTTATGATCTATATGACTCTCTGTTTCCTTGGCTATTTTCGCCATTACCCTTACCGCTTCTATAGGATACTTACCCATGGCGGTCTCTCCTGAAAGCATTATAGCATCGGTTCCGTCATATATGGCATTTGCCACATCGGTTGTCTCCGCTCTTGTAGGTCTTGGATTTCTTATCATTGAATCAAGCATTTGTGTAGCTGTAATTACAGGCTTGCAGGCTATATTACATTTTTTGATTATGGTCTTTTGTACAAAAGGCACTTCTTCCGTAGGTATCTCCACACCCAGATCTCCTCTTGCTACCATTATCGCATCCGATGCTTCTATGATCTCATCAATATTTTTAACAGCCTGCTGATTCTCTATCTTGGCTATAACAGTGGTATGAGCAGAATATGACTTAATAATATCTTTTATCTGCCTGATACAGTCTGCATCTCTTACAAAACTTGCCGCAATAAAATCAAAACCTTTCTCACAGGCGAATTTTATATCTTCCTTATCTTTATCCGTAAGTGCCGGCAGTCTGACCTCAACTCCCGGTACATTGACACCCTTTTTTTCTCCCAGCTCTCCACCGTTTAGAATAGTACAATGTATGTTGTCAGCTTCTATTTTGCTTACCTGTAGTTCGATAATTCCATCATCTATAAGTATCCTGGAACCCACTTTTACATCATCTATAAGCCCGGCGTAGTTGACAAAACCTTTTTTATCATCTCCTATACATTCCGTGATGGTAAGTATATATTCTTTTCCGCTCTCCAGATTGACCTTAACACCGTCTTTTAATTTACCCGTCCTTATCTCGGGACCCTTGGTGTCAAGCAAACTTGCGACCTCGATACCCGTCTCTTCTCTTACCTCTTTCAAAAGATTATATCTTGACATATGTTCTTCATAATCGCCATGGGAAAAATTAAATCTTGCCACATCCATACCCTCTAAGGCAAGTTGTTTAAGCAATTCCTTGTCATTGGTATTAGGACCCATAGTGCATATTATCTTAGTTCTCTTCATACATATCTCCTATTCCCTTTATTCCGTACGCTATATTTTTCAAGATATCCTCCGATCTTTCATGACAGGTTTTATCGAATTACAGAGCTTTTTATCCTTCATACCTATATATATCGGTAAAGTTAAACACGATCAAAGATAAGAAATCATAACTTAATCTTGTGTATATTATGCAGATATTTGCCTCTTATACTCGAAAATTAAAATACTTGCAAATTTTTATACTTCTGCGGTGTACTTTGCAGTTATTCGGCCTTGATACCCGATCTATCGTGTGTACATTCATAAACTTTAATTACACTCAGATCCACTTTACAGATATTCGATCTTGATACTTATTAGTATGAACATCTGTTAAATGCTTGATTAAAAGCAGTATAATTGACATATCGGTTGGATTTTCACGAAATTATATACCATGAATAAAGCCTTCATTAAAAACATTTGCTTTTAAATCTGCCCTATAGTATAGCACATAGAATTTCTTTTGTCTTTTAATATAATAAAAAAGCCCCGGAAAGAATTTCCGGGACTTTTTTTATATTCATGATAATATCTTAAATTACTTAAGTGTAACCTTTGCTCCAACTTCTTCAAGTTGCTTCTTAAGTGCTTCAGCCTCTTCCTTAGATACACCTGCCTTAAGTGCCTTAGGTGCGTTGTCAACAAGCTCCTTAGCTTCCTTAAGTCCTAAACCTGTAGCCTCACGTACTACCTTGATAACCTTAACCTTCTCGCTACCTACTTCTGTAAGCTCTACGTCAAACTCAGTCTTCTCCTCAGCTGCCGCTGCACCTGCACCTGCTGCTGCAACAACTACACCTGCTGCTGCTGATACACCAAACTCTTCTTCACAAGCCTTTACAAGCTCATTTAACTCTAATACAGATAATTCCTTGATTGCATCTATAAATTCCGCAACTGTTAACTTTGCCATTTTGTATTCCTCCATTAATTGTTTTATATTTTTATTATTAGCGGGACTATCTATCCCCTGTTCTTTTGATTCTTTATTATATCTTTACGATCTTAAGCTTCCTGCTTTTCAGCGATCTGATTAAGTACTCTTGCAAGATTAGATATAGGTGACTTAATGCTGCCAAGCAATCTTCCAAGCAACTCGTCTCTGCCAGGTATAGCAGCAACCGCCTTAATAGCATCAGCATCGTAATAAGTTCCCTCTACAATACCTGCCTTTAACTCAAGTGCAGGTGCTGTCTTGCGAAGTTGTGCAATATTCTTGCAGGAGCTGTAGCATCATCCTTAGATACCGCCAAAGCTGTAGGTCCTTCAAGTACCTGACTTAAGCTCTCGAATTCTGTACCTTGTACAGCTAAGTTAATGAGAGTATTCTTATATACTTTGTAGCTCACACCGGCTTCTCTTAACTCTTTACGAAGCTTTGTGTCCTGTTCTACAGTAAGACCTCTGTAATCTACAAGCACTGCTGACTGTACACCCTCTAAAAGATCTGAAATTTCCTTTACAACAGGCTGCTTTAATTCAATCTTTGCCATGCTTATCCTCCTTATTTTATTTTTATTATCATCTGTAAGACGATAATATCTATTATAATCTGCCAAATGTAAAATGCCCCCATCCAAAGACAGGGGCATAAATTTATTTCTAAATTTACTTCCTCGGTAGGATTTATGCATAAGCACCTACTGTCTTCGGCAGTATATAACTAATCTAAACCATCCGCCAACCAATGTCAACGGTTTTTCCCGATATTACAAAAGCAATAAGCTTTGTACTAAGAGAATTTTTCAGGCTATCTTGCCCTATCTGACCCCTGCGCTTAAGAAATAACGCTTAGCAAGGTCATCTTATCTTAAAATCCGAATCATTTACTGTATTAATGTAAATAAGTCGGAATTAATTTCCTATCTTAGCAGTATTCAACTTAACTGCAGGTCCCATACTTGCCGCTAAGGTCATGCTCTTTAAATAAGTTCCCTTAAGCGCACTTGGTCTTGCCTTTACTATAGCCTCAACGATCGCACGGAAGTTCTCTTCCAACTTCGCCTCATCAAATGAAGCCTTTCCTATAGGCACGTGTACGATATTGGTCTTATCAAGTCTGTACTCGATCTTACCTGCCTTGATATCAGCTATCGCCTTAGTCACATCCATGGTTACTGTTCCTGCCTTAGGGTTTGGCATAAGTCCCTTAGGACCGAGCACCTTACCGAGACGTCCTACTACGCCCATCATGTCAGGTGTTGCTACAACTACGTCGAAATCAAACCATCCTTCGTTCTGGATCTTCGGTATAAGCTCTTCTCCGCCTACAAAATCCGCTCCGGCAGCAGTAGCCTCATCAAGCTTTGCACCCTTAGCGAATACCAATATACGTACTGTCTTACCTGTTCCGTGCGGAAGAACTACCGCTCCTCTTATCTGCTGGTCTGCATGACGACCGTCACAACCTGTTCTTATATGTAACTCAACTGTCTCATCAAACTTGGCAACTGCTGTCTTCTTAACGAGAGCTACAGCCTCAGACACATCATATAATACCGAACGATCAACCAATTTAGCGGCTTCTCTATATCTTTCCGTGTTTCATCTTATCTTCCCTCCCAAATTAGTCTACTACGGTAATTCCCATAGAACGAGCTGTACCTGCTATCATGCTGATAGCCGCATCAATACTTGCTGCGTTAAGATCCGGCATCTTTAATTCCGCAATCTTTTGTAATTCCGCTCTGTTTATAGTTGCTACTTTGTTCTTGTTAGGAACACCCGAACCTGAACTTATCTTGCAAGCCTTCTTAAGAAGAACTGCCGCAGGCGGTGTCTTTGTGATAAAGCTGAAACTTCTGTCCGCATATACAGTAATAACTACAGGAATGATCAGATCTCCCTGATCTTGTGTTCTTGCATTGAATTGCTTTGTGAACTCTACAATGTTAACACCATGCTGACCCAAAGCCGGTCCTACAGGCGGAGCCGGTGTTGCCTTTCCTGCCGGAATCTGTAATTTGATGTATCCTGTTACTTTTTTTGCCATATTAACCTCCTTGTGGTAATCTCGAGAAAATCTCTCCCACTTCAAATAACGAGATAAAATATCAAATATTTTATCTTACCGAAAAAGCTTATAACTTTTTCAGTTCTCCAAATTCTATGTCTATCTTGGTAGCTCTTCCGAACATATCCACGTTCATTGAAACTACTTTTTTATGCTCATTGATAGCTGTAATGACACCTACGGTATCTTTCCAGACTCCCTTGGTAACTATCACCGAGTCACCAACTTCAAAGTCTATTACCATTCTCTCCGGTTTGTCGCTTTCTTCACCCTCATCAGTGAATCCGAGATTTCTCATCTCCTCTTCGCTTAAAGGAACAGGCTTGCTGCCCGGACCGACAAATCCGGTTACACCTCTGGTATTTCTGACTACATACCAAGTCTCATCATTCATATGCATATGTACCAACACATAGCCCGGAAACATTTTTTTATCTGAAACTTTCTCTACTCCATCTTTCAACTCAAGCACTGATTGCATAGGTACACAGACCTTTAAGATCTGATCTTGCAGACCTCTGTTTTCTATGGTCTTTTCTATGTCAATCTTTACTTTATTCTCATAACCCGAATAGGTATGGGCTACATACCATTTAGCTTCAGTCATATTAACCTACCCAATTATTCATTATCTGTTGGAGAAACTCCAATGCGTTTCTGATGATCCAATCCATTGAAACTATCAAAAGTCCTAAAATTAAAGAAACTGTTATTACCGCAATAGTTTGCTTTATTAAGTCCTCTTTCTTGGGCCATATGATTTTGTTGTATTCAGCCTTAACTCCTTTAAAAAAGTCGGGCTTTTCCTTTCCTATATCTGCCATACCACACCTCTACTTGGTTTCTTTATGCAAAGTATGTGCCTTGCAAAACCTACAATATTTCTTGGTTTCCATACGGTCGGGATGATTCTTCTTATCCTTAGTCGTATTGTAATTACGCTGCTTGCAATCTGTACAAGCCAGAGTGATCTTCGTACGCACGCTATCCACCTCCATTTTTATTGAGCATATTCTTTAAGAAATAAAGGTCAAAAAAAAAGACCTTTATACTCTCAGTCGCTGTACAAGTATACTACATATAATATACTCAAGTCAAGGGATTTTTCATATTTACAGCTCATGAAATCATCCTCCGCCCTGTTTCGTACGGTGATTTGTTTTTAATTGCTTGCTATAAGCTTTGCCTTGCTTTATACTTATTTAAAATGCTTAAATATAGGAGGATATATGCCTAAAACTGAAATAGTTTTTTTGGAACCCGTATTTAAAAATATGGTATGGGGCGGTACAAAATTGGGTGAGGTATTCGGTTACGATCTTCCCTACGAGACCACAGGGGAGTGTTGGGGAATTTCAGCACATGAGAACGGTGATTGCAAAATAAAAAATCCCGAATACAAAGGTATAAGCTTAAGTCAGCTTTGGACTGAACACAGAGAATTATTCGGAAACGTTAAAAATGATATCTTTCCTCTTCTTATAAAAACCATAGATGCGGCAGACGACCTGTCTATCCAGGTTCATCCTGATGATGAATATGCAAAAATATATCATCCCGGCTCTTTGGGAAAGACAGAATGTTGGCTGGTACTTGACTGTGATGAAGATGCACAGATCGTAATAGGGCACAATGCCAAGGATTCACAGGAAGTGGAATATCTTATCGAGAACAAACTTTGGGACCGATTCATAAGGACTATACCTATTAAAAAAAGGTGACTTTTTTTCCAAATAGAACCCGGCTGCCTTCATGCCATAAAAAAAGGGAACTTTAATACTTGAAACTCAGCAAAACAGCGATATCACATTCAGAGTCTATGATTATGACAGACTCCAGAACAATAAACCCAGACAGCTTCACATAAAAGAGAGCATAGACTGTATAAAGGCTCCTTTTAAGGAGAATTCGTCAAATCCCGTAAGTCAAAAGACCGAGTACGGAGAGCATATACATTATGTTGACTGCAAGTATTACTCCGTTGATAGATACATAATAAAAGGAATAACTCAAATCGAAAGAACCGCTCCTTTTATCTGTGTATCGGTACTTAGCGGTAGCGGAAGCGTAAACGGCTCACCCGTAAAAGCCGGAGATTATTTTATTATCACTTCAAATTGCGATAGAGCTGAGTTTGCAGGCGATCTGGACATCGTCTGCTCCGTTGCAAATTAATTATAATAAATTACTCTAACTTCCCATACCTTCCGATTTATCGGGGGAGTTAGCAACGTAAACAATTGGATGGTAACGATTAAACAGAAACACTCCCTATTTCAATCATACCCGCAGTACTGTTAATAAAGTTTCGACAAATTTAGTACAGACTGCGGAACTCGCTTGTCCGCCTAAAAGCATGGCGGACTTACGCTCAGACAGTCCTCGTCTGTACAATTTGTAACTCACTTTATTAACAGTACTAAACGCTACAAAGATTGAAATAGGGAGTGTTTCTTTAATCCCAGCCCGCAAGGGGTAGCTGTATAAGAGTTTGGAGTAGACAAATAGCCATTGTTTATGTTGCTAATGGGGAAGAAGGGGAGGTGTGGCAGCGACTTTTATTCAAATCTTAAAAACAGTCGTTCGCATTGGAAGAACACGCAAAAGTGAGGATGTAACTTGTAGTTTAACATTACTTACGGTTTTATAGAAAATTTTTCTATCCATTTATAAGGTTGCTGTATCCCTTAACAAAATCTGATATAAGGCAATGATTACTTTTAAGTATCTAATTTTAATGTATTACTCGGAAAAACATGCTGTAGGGGAAAGACTATTTTTAAGTTCGGAATAAAAGTCGCTCCCGCATCCCCCTCCTCTCCCCCTTAGCAACGTAAACAATCATAGATCTACCACCGTTAAATAACTTGTACTATTTATACACGTTGTAGCAGTAACGTAGCGGAAGATAAAAAAACCTTATAATTCAATCTTTGTAGCGGTTAACTCTTTTGATAAAGCAAGGTACAAATTCCACAGACGAGGACTGTTTGAACGCAGTCTGCCGGTTTTTGGCAGACAAGTGAGTTCCGCAGTCTGTGTGAATTTGTCGCAGCTTTGAAAAAGAGTTGCGTGTATGATTGAATTATAAGGTGTTTTTTATCAACGAATTTTATCAACCTAGTACCATTGTTTACGTTGCTAACCATCATAAAAGCATTATGCTAAATGATATGTCTTGTGGTATTTTTTATTACAACTTAATTTATAGTATTAAAAAATTACTTCTTCTTAATAACTGTAACTCCTGTATCCTCTACTACACCGCCGAGAGACTCTCCTGATATAGCCTTAACAGCAGCTTCAATACCCTTCTTACCCATTACGTCAGGGTTCTGTGCCATAGTGCAAAGTAAATATCCGTCATTTATAAGGTTGCTTATAGCATCTGAATGATCGAAGCCTACACCGATTATCTCTTTTCCTGAAGCCTTGATAGCGTTTCCTGTACCTGTTGTTGAACCTTCGTTACATCCGAAGATACCTACAACACCCTGTGTGATATAGTTCTCAGCTATAGTCTGAGACTTTGCGGCATCACCTTCACCGTATTGAGTTTCAAGTAAGTTATATCCCTTTCCTTCGAAAGCAGATCTGAATCCCTTTTCTCTCTTTACAGTTGAATCTGTAGCTGCATTTACATTGACGATTCCTATGTCTCCTGAAGTTATACCTGCTGCCTCAAGAGCCTTGATCATTTCTTCTCCGGCTGTCTTGCCCGCTGCTTCGTTATCTGTTGAATATGTTGCCTCTGCCTCTACGTTTGCAGGTGAGTCAACGTATACAAGCTTGATTCCGTTGCTTGTTGCTTCTTTAAGTGCTGATGATATAGCATCAGGACCGTTAGCAGCTATTACTATAGCCTTATATCCGCCTGCTATAGCGTTGTTAACGCTCTCTATCTGCTGAGCGTCATCCTTGGTGTTAGGTGACATGAATGTAACCTCAGCTCCAAGCTTCTTAGCTTCCTCTTGTGCACCCTCGTTAAGCTTTACCCAGTGCTGGTCTATAGAGTCCATGGTTATAAGTGCGATCTTAAGATCTCCTGAAGCTTCCTTGCTTTCACCTTCAGCCGCAGCTTTGGTTTCTTCTGACGCTTCCATACTTGTTGCATCCGCAGCAGCAGTTGTCTCCTCCTGCTTTGCACTACAACCCATAACAGTAGCCATACTGAGTATTGCACAGCCGAGCAATGCTAAAACTCTCTTCTTCATAATGATGAATCCTCCTTAATAAAAATATATTTTATTTTATAAAAGCCACTATATTATTTGCTCATGATATAGCATTTAATACAGCAAGCTGTTTATTTAGATTTTTTAACTCCGGATCTGAATACGACATCAAGCAATACGGCAAGTACCACTATGACACCGATGATGATTCTTTGTATACCTACCTGAGCACCTATCATATTAAGACCGTTCTCAAGTGTCTGCCAGACTGCGGCACCTGCAAAGGTTCCCAGTAACAGTCCTGAACCTCCCAGAGGAGATACTCCTCCGATAACACCTGCGGCAACACCGTACATCTCGTACATATTTCCGGCTTCCATATTACCCATACCTGCCTGCGCACAGAGTATGAAACCTGCAATACAAGCACATACCGCTCCCATAACATAGGCTTTGATGGTAGTAGCTACGACATCAACACCTGAAAGCTTTGCCGCCTCAACGTTGGAACCGATCGCATATATATGTCTTCCGGTCCTGGTTTTTTGTAATATGAAAAATGCTATTATGAATACTACAAGTGCGATCCAAAATGCATTGAACACACCAAGTGTTTTTCCGTAATAGAAAAAGTCCTTATAAGCTTCCGCAGCTTCTTTACCTACACCTGTCTCGATAGCATCTGTATTTCTGTTGTTATTAACTATATATGCTATACCTCTTGCTACGAACATTGTTCCGAGTGTGGCTATGAACGGAGGCAGTTTGAACTTACTTACCAGGCTTCCGTTAACTATACCTACTACCAGACATCCGAGCAAAGCAACCAGCATAGCCAGCAAAGGATTGATACCTAAAGTCATCATAGTCGCCGTGATCATGGCACTCATTCCGACCATGGAACCCAGAGAAAGGTCTATGTTACCGGTTATAAGAAGGTAGCTCTGTCCTATACCTATAAGTAAATATTTTGACATGGATCTCAAAAGGTTCATAAAGTTCTGATTGGAAAAAACATTCTTATCTATCATACCGAATGATATATATATGACTATCAACCCCACAAAGGCTGTAATTGCGGCTCCCAGCCCTCTCATTGCAAAAATCTTCTTACCCATTTACTTTCTCCTTAACATCGGACTGCTTCTTCTCAAAGTCAGCCGCCATTATCATAATTTCTTCTTGTGTGGCTTCCTCTACACTTAATTCTCCGGTGATCCTTCCGTCACACATAACCATGATCCTGTCTGCGATCCCCATTAACTCCGGCATCTCGGAAGATATGAACATTACGGCGATCCCGTTCTTTTTCAGCTCATTCATAAGATTATAGATCTCTACTTTAGCACCTATATCTATTCCTCTTGTAGGTTCATCGAATATAACGACTCTGGAATCTCTTGCAAGCCATTTTCCGACAACGACCTTTTGCTGATTACCTCCCGAAAGAGTTCCGGAATTGACCTCAATATTAGGTGTCTTTATCCTAAGATTCTCAACAGCCTTAGTACATAAGTCATCTTCACGTCTTGAGTTTATAACTCCCAATACATTACATATATAATCAAGATTCGGAAGTGCCAGGTTATGTCTTATACTTAAGCCCGTACATAAACCGTCTTTTTTTCTGTCCTCCGGTGCAAGTACGACACCTGCTTTGATCGCATCCATAGGACATTTTATATCTAAAGTCTTACCGTCGAGAATTATCTCTCCGCTTGTTTTTGGATCGGCTCCGAATATAGCTCTGGTAGTTTCGGTCCTTCCGGCTCCCATCAGTCCCGCAAGTCCCACTATCTCTCCTTCGTATAAGGAAATGTTTATATTTCTTACCATTCTTCCTGCATTAAGATTTTTTACTTCGAATATCTTCTCACCCTTTTTACAGCTCACTCTGGGGAACTGCTCTGTTATCTCTCTTCCAACCATATCGGATATGATCTTATTCATGGACACATCGGCGAAATTGGCGGAACTTATATATTTACCGTCTCGCATGATGGTAACTCTGTCAACTATTTCCTTAAGCTCTTCAAGCCTGTGGGATATATATACGATACCGCATCCGTTCTCTCTTAATTGCTTAATGATCTTAAAAAGCTCCTCTATCTCCCTTGCAGTCAATGATGAGGTGGGCTCATCCATAATAAGTATCTTTGCATTGATAGAAAGTGCCTTGGCTATCTCTACCATCTGCTGCTTTGATACTGACATATCTCCCACTATATGTCTCGGGTCTATATCCATTCCCAGAGAGTTGAGAACTTTCTTGGCTTCCGCCTCCATTTTAGCATTGTCCAGGGTGCCGTTTTTTATAAGCTCTCTTCCTAAAAACATATTTTCCACAACCGAAAGATGCTTACACATATTAAGCTCCTGATGTATTATTGCAACTCCCACATGCTGTGCCAGCTTAGGATTCATATGTTCATATTCCGTACCGTTGACCTTAAGAGTACCTCCGTCTTTGGTATACACTCCGCTCAAGATCTTCATCAAAGTGGATTTGCCGGCACCGTTCTCGCCAAGAAGTGCCATAACCTCCCCGACCTAAGCTCAAAGTCAACATTGTCAAGTGCTTTTAACCCCTGGGGAATGTTTTTACATATACCTTTCATGGAAACTATAACATCACCCATATAATATTCCTGACCTTTCTTCAACTATTAACATTGTTTTTGGCGTTAAACACCTAAACCAATTATAAACTATTATAATATTTAATTGTAAATATAAAAAGGTGGTATTCTTTTGATTTATGTAGTCAATCTTTCGACTTTATTTAGAAATACTGTCAAACTCTTCTTTATCATAAGAAGCTTTTATCCTTCCTTGTTCAATAAACGAAACCCTGTCGGCGACCTCAAGTAAGTCTGAGCAGTTTGTGGAAACTATTAGTACGGATATACCTTCCGACATAAGTTCTTTTATAAGTCCCAATATCTTCACTCTGGCAAGCATATCTCCTCTGGCTAGCGGTTGTATACAGTATACAAATTTTGGTCTGTATATAAGCACCTTAAGATATACCAGTTTTATAAGTTCTGTGAATTTAAGATTTTTCAGGTTTTTTTCGTTGATGGAATCCCCTGCCACATCCTTATATTCCCTGTATATACTTCTTCTTATACTGTTTTTTATAATGCTCTTTTTTAATCTTCTGTCCAGCATAAACATCAGGTTATCAAGATAAGACATATCCTTAAATAAATTCTTCTCGGTAGGATCTCCCGACAGTATCAGAATATTCTCATCTATAATATTATTACTTCCGTACAGACTGTCGGTGCAATTTCTTCCCGACATGATGACTTTACCCGATTTTATATGTATATTGCCGCTAAGTATATCCGAGATCTCTTGCGCCAGACCGTTATCCATATCTATCAGTGTCAGGCATTCTCCTTTTGATAAAGCAAAGCTGAGCCCCTTGGTGATATTATGACAGACCTTATCAAAAAAAAGCACGTACCTTTCTTCTTGTCCTGCAAAAGAGACCTCTTGAAGCTTTGATGACTCGAAAAACCACTCACTTATATAAGGTTTTATATTGCCGTCCGTCATTTCTTCATAGTCAAATACCTTCTTTATATACCCGTCCGAATACAAGGAAGTTCTGTCCGCTATGTTAAAAACCTCTTCATGGTGATTTCCTATATATAATACGGATATGCCCTTCTTTTTAAGCATAAGCAGGACTTTATAAAGCTCCTCCAGCTCGTTCTTGGTCAGATAGCTTGCCGGATTATCGACTATTATAAGCTTATAGCCCATGATATCAGCCTTTATAAGCTCTACTATACACCTGTCTATACTGCTAAGATCCGATATATTACTGTAAATATCTATAGTTAATCTGTGCTCTTTGATATACTGCATCACCTGCTTTTCAAGCACTCTTTCACTTATTATGAGTTTCTTAAATCCCTGTCTTAATACGAATATATTATCGGCTATACTAAGCGACTCTACCAGATGACTTTTTTCCTCCAGAAGATATACTTTGTTCAATTGATTATCACTGTAAGAATACCTGTTTACTATATTACCGGCAAACCATACACTGCCTGTATTGATGGCAATATTCCTGCATATAAGCTCGATAAATTTTGAAACTCCCTTTTCCTCTTTTGCAATAAATCCCATTATTTCGAAGCTGTACATATTGAAGTTTATATTATTCAAAAGTATCTCTTCGTTCTCCGTTATGGTTACATGATCAATTCTCAGAAGCTCTCTTTTCATCCTACACTTCTCCCGAATGTCTTACTACGGGAAGACTTATCTCTATATCCGTACCCGCACCCTTTTGACTGTACAGATACAGTCCGTAATCTTCTCCGAACAAAAGCTTTATACGATCGTTAACATTTATAAGGGCTATTCCTCCCCTGGAACTTTCTTCTCTTCCTTCCAGCGACAGACCCTTAAGTTTCGTATTGATACTTTGAAGCCTTTCTTTTGACATACCTATCCCGTCGTCGGATACCTTTATTATAAGTCTCTCATCCGTCAAAGTGATCTTGATAATTATATGCCCCTTGCCTATCTTCCTTTCTATCCCGTGATATATGGCATTCTCAACCAGCGGTTGCAAAGTAAGCTTGGGAAGTTTAAGATCGAGTATATCCGATCTTGCCAGATCCAAGCCTTTATCATATTCGATCTTTAGTGCAAGCCTGTCACCGAATCTGAATTGCTGTATATAAAAATAATTTTCTATATTTTCAAGTTCATCTTCCAATGATACGAGATTTTCCGGATGTGATATCGTGTATCTGAAAAATGTGGCAAGTGCCTCCGTCATCTCGGCAACACTGTCCAGACCGCAGATTATAGCCTCACTTCTTATCCCTTCCAGTGTGTTATATAAAAAATGCGGATTTATCTGGTTTTGCAATGCCAGATACTGTGCTTCCTTTTTGGATATACTTAAGAGTTTATCTTTATTGAAAATAGTCTTCATCCTTTTGATGACCGCTTCACTCTGCTTTGAAATTGGGTATCTGAGCCTGAACATATCCTCCCATACATCAGCCTTTGCAAACTGTTTATATACTGCCATAGTCTCTTTAATGGGAAGCAATATAAATCTATAGCAAAGCGAAAGATATACAATAAATATTAATGTTAAAAATACCGCAAATGTTTTCGTTACCGGATTCGGACCGTATAAGTTTACATAAAAAAGCAGCAGTAAGATCATGACAAAAAGCAATACTCCTACTGCAACCGCAAATAATATCCTATCAGATACATATACTTTTCTCTTATTCACAAACTCTCCTTTATTTACGAATAAAGTTTTCTGTATTCGTTGGGCTTTAATTCGGCATATTTTACAAAGGTTTTGGTAAAATGTCTAAGATCGGTGTAGCCCACTTCTTCACACACCGCCGCAACGGAAAGTGAAGTCTCTTTTAAAAGCTGCTTGGCTTTATCTATCCTGTGCTTTGATAAATACTCCAAAAAAGATACCCCCGTCTCTTTCTTGAATACAGTACTTAAATACGCCGCCGACAGACCGGCATAAGTGCTTACATCTTCCAGGCTTATTGACTTTTGATAGTTCTCTTTTATATACTCCTTTGCCAATCTTACCGGCTTATTTTCCTCTTGCTTTTTAAGATAGACAGCCTTTTCAAAAGCATTGCCTATATAAGACAGTAAATGATCGAAAAGCTCATCCATACTGCAGCAACCTTGCACCTTATTGTTATACTCTTCCAAAAAATTATTTTCTATAAAAAGTTGCTGTCTTTTTATGAAAAATATATACAAATTGCAAACTTCCTTTGTCATCTGTATGATATCATGACCGGTGATCCCCTTAATATCCGTGATCTGTTCTTTTAGTCTTCGTATGCATCTTCTTACCTTAAGTTCATTCATACTTTCCAAAGCCTGCATTATATCCTTGTTAAACTCTGTAAATACATGAGTCTCCGTAAGATTGCAGTACTTTCTTTCATTGTTTGATATAAATTTATCAGTACCTTGAATTATCCTATCCTCTATAAGATATTTCGCACTTTTCAACAAATTCTCGAAGGCATTGACATCATCCTTAAATTCCGAAAGAGACATGGTCACTTTTAAATTATAGAACATGGATTTTTTGATCAATAACTCTTCAAACAATGTTTTAAGCTCTTTTTTGATCCTCTCACCGTACTCATTTGAAAAATTCAATAATATATACATACAGTTATCCTCGGACATGACCGCATGATCAAAGACACAGTCGGAAAGCTGAGTTTTGAGTTTTTCCGCAATGTTAGCCAAAATAAAATCTATATCAGTACTTTCCCGAACGGCATTGCCGTCAAGTTTTATTATTGACACGGCAAAAAGACCCTCTCTCATATGATAGTGAAACTCGGAATTGATCTCTTTTAGCTCTTTATTTCTGTATTTCTGGCTTTCTCTGTATAAAAGGCTTGATATGTACATATTTCTCAGAACTTCATCATCATTCTTAAGTCTGTTGATAAATTCCGTCTCTGAATTATGATCCTTTGTCAAATTCATATATTGATCCGAAATTTTTTTCAGTGTGGCATTCAATTCGCTTTTTTTTATGGGTTTTAGCAAATAATCATTGACACCGTATTTTATTGCGCTCCTTGCATACTCAAAATGTCTGTATCCGCTTATTATTATAAATTCCGGTCTTTTCTCAAATTCGGAGCATATATCGATAAGTTCTATTCCGTCATGACCCGGCATCCTTATATCGGTTATAACTATGTCGGGAGATAGGCTCTTTATATTATCAAGAGCCTCAACCCCGTCCTGGCACATAGCCACGACCTTCATGCCAAGTTTCTCCCAATCAATGATAGAATTGATCAGGTGACAGATCCTATACTCATCGTCCGCTATAAGAACCTTAAGCATAAAATCTCCTTGATCTTTTTATTCCACATGGTATAAGCGGCACAGACCGCACCGTAATCGCCTATTCTTTCCGTCAGTCCCGCCGGAAGTATCTGTACCGCTTCATAGGTACCTTTAAGACATTCTTTTTTCAATTCCAGGTCTACGATATCCTTAAACATATCCTCGGCTCTGCTGTATATACTTCCGATCACTATAGTATCCGGATTTAACAGATCCACCAGTATAGCAAGACCTTTCCCGAGTTTTGAAGCTGAAGTATTTACCACTCTCAGTGCTTCCTTGTCACCGTTTCTTGCCGCCTCTATAACGTATTTTGCACTAAGTTCCGTATCCTTTGGTGCTTTGATCTTGTAACTGTAAGCAAGCCTTGCTATACCGCCTCCGGAGGCATAACCTTCCATACTTCCTTCCTTGCCGTAGCCTACCGGTCCATCTTCGGCTATCCTTACATGACCTATTTCTCCTGCCATGCCGCTCACACCTCTGTAAAGCTTTCCTTCCAATATTATTCCCGCTCCGAAGCCCGTACCGAAAGTCAGGAATATCATGCTCTCACTCTTTGATCCCGCACCGTACCTGTATTCCGCAAGTGCACAGGCATCAGCATCATTTTCAAGGTAAGCTCTTGTTTTACAACGATCTTCCACAAACTCGACCACCGGTACTTCATCCCAACCGTATAGATTCGGAGGTGAAAGAATGTATTTTCTGTCGGCACTTAGAGGACCTCCGCAGGATATCCCTACCGAGCTTAATATGATCCCCATCTCCTTGGTTTTTTTCATTTGCCCGGTCACAAAGAAGCCCGAGAATATGCCTCCAATCAGAGGTAGTCTTTATCTCATATCTGTCCAAAAATTCTATATTGTCATTATTAACAGCAGCTAATACAGACGCACACTTAGTACCGCCTATATCCAGACCCAAAATATACATGATTTTCTTCCTTTACAAAGTTGATAAACATTTACTTTAGTTTATGTATTTAATTATACAGAAGTTGTATTGATATAGCAATCGTTGAAGGGGGTATGATTTTGGCAGCATAAATCATTATAAACTTATCTTGCCTTGGATTTGCTTGCCTGATGATTGAAATAGGGTGTGTTTCTACCCATATATCTTGTTAAGAATCCGGATGTGATATATAATCTATAAAACTACTTTAAGGAATCAGGAGAATTTCAGTGAGACTTAGACATATAAAGGGCTGTGAGGATTTTATACATGAAGCAGATGAATGTATAGAAGATATGGATGCCCGCACGTATAAAGGCAGATGGAACTCGCTTTTTAACGACCAAAATGAGATACATATAGAAATAGGCATGGGAAAAGGGCTTTTTATAAGGCGTATGGCAGCGAGGTACCCCGATATCAACTTTATCGGCATAGAAAAGTATACCTCGGTGCTTATGAAAGCAATACAGCGTCTGAGACTTGAAAAAAAAAGCAAGTGAAAAAGCCGGTGCTTACGATAACCTTTACTATTCCTGCATAGATGCCGCAATACTAAATGATGTATTCGAACCCGGAGAGGTATCAAAAATATATCTTAACTTTTCAGATCCCTGGCCCAAGGCAAGGCACAGCCACAGGAGACTTACCGACAAGTATTTTCTTGATATATACTCTAAGATTCTGAAGACGGGATCGAAACTAGAGTTTAAAACCGATAATACGGATCTTTTTGATTATTCTTTGGAAAGTGTAAAAAACTCTGATTTTGAGCTTGAGTTTTTCACCTATGATCTTCATAACGAAGAGGGAATTGAAAATATCATGAGTGAATACGAGGAGAAATTTTCTCAAAACGGTCAAAAGATCTGCAAACTGGTTGCAATCAGAAAATAATTGAAAGGACCTTTATTTATGAATTACAGGATCGAACAAGATTCCATGGGTCAGGTAAAAGTACCTGCCGACAAATACTGGGGTGCCCAAACTCAAAGAAGCTTTGAAAACTTTGTAATAGGCAGCGAGAAGATGCCGAAGGAGATCATATACGCCTTTGCTGTCTTAAAAAAATCCGCTGCAAAAGCCAACTGCCTTTTAGGTAAATTAAGCGAAGAAATATAAACTTATCAATACGGTATGCAACGAAATACTTGAGGGTCAGCATGACAGACACTTTCCTCTCGCCGTGTGGCAGACCGGAAGCGGCACTCAGACCAATATGAATGTCAACGAAGTCATAGCCAACAGAGGCAATGATATTGCTCAAAAGGCATTATTACATCCCAACGATGATGTAAATATGTCCCAAAGTTCCAACGACACCTTCCCTACCGCCATGCATATAGCCGCTGTTCTTTCTTTGAGGGACAGCCTGGTACCTGCGGTCTCAAAACTTATAGATACCTTTATACAGCTTGAAGGTAAATATATAAATGTTATAAAGTCCGGGCGTACACATCTTCAGGATGCCACTCCTATAAGTTTTGCACAGGAGATAAGCGGTTGGAGAAGTACTCTCGAAAGAGACCTGAGTCTGATCTTCTCAAGCAGTGAATATCTTTTGGATCTGGCTCTGGGTGCTACTGCTGTGGGAACGGGACTTAATGCCCCCAAAGATTTCGGTATGGAGGCGGCAAGGGCAGCCGAAGAAATAACCGGACTGGGATTTGCAAGTGCGGAAAATAAATTCCATGCACTCAGTTCCAAGGATGAACTTGTATTTTCTCATGCCGCTATCAAGGCTCTTGCCTGCGATCTTTTAAAGATAGCCAATGATATCAGATGGCTTGCCAGCGGTCCAAGATGCGGTCTCGGAGAGATAGTTATTCCCGAAAACGAACCCGGAAGCTCTATAATGCCGGGCAAGGTAAACCCCACACAATGCGAAGCCCTATCGATGGTTGCCGTTCAGGTAATGGGCAACGATACCGCAATATCCGTCGCTGCAAGTCAGGGTAACTTTCAATTAAATGTATATATGCCGGTCATTATTTATAACTACCTTCAATCGGTAAATCTGTTGAGCGATGCCATTAATTCATTCAATGATAAATGCTGCGTGGGTATAGAGGCAAATGTTGACAAAATGCAAGAAAACCTACATAATTCATTAATGCTCGTAACAGCACTAAATCCTTATATAGGTTACGACAATGCCGCAAAGACAGCAAAGCTTGCATTCAGAGAAGGTATATCTCTAAAAGAAGCCTGTGTCAAACTCTCTTTCTTAAGCGAACAGGAATTTGACGAAATAGTAAGACCTGAAAATATGATCTAACTGTTATCTGTAACCGGTGCAGAGCCGATCGGCTCCATCTACAGGTAACTTTTATAAGCCTTATATCTTTTTTCAAGTTTAGGCAAAACTTAAAACGTTCTTAGATATTAATATAGGACTGCTTATAAAAAGCAGTCCTATCATTTTTTTAAGGTACATACAAAACTTATTACCCATCCGATCACTTGCAAAAAAGCCATATTTCTTATAGAGTTGATACACAACCGGTATTGATATCAGCCTGCCTTCAAAGCAGCCTGATATTACAACACATACTTTCTATATATCCGCTTTATCTGTCTGCAAAACAGCCCCATCAATCTCTTACGGTAAGTGTAGCCCTTGCCGGAAGGCATACAGCCATCGCCCCCTCATTCCTCAGATATCCGTAGTGTTCACAAAGATGATCCGGACAGGGGCTTTGCACGAATGCCGCCGCATGATCTTTCACTTCTATGTGTATGGTATATCCGTTACTCTCATAGTCATATATACCGTCCTTTTCAAGCGATAACCTTGCTTCTTTTTTATCTCCGTAAGTAAGCACGGCAACCTTGCCGCTACTTCTCGTCACATACATATATACAAGACATATGATACTTACGACGAGTAACGCTCCTATTAATATAATATCATTCTTCTTCATACAGACTCAGACTTTTTATTTAAACTCCTCGTTAATTAAATATATTTTTCTGTTTATCTATTATCTTCCGTACTGTCAGCACTTTTAGGATGATCCGACTTTACGGAGCCGACCTCATTATTATTTTGGTCTATCGCTCTTTTTCCTTCTCTTACGATACCTTCTGTGCCGTGTATCTTTTCTTCAGACCTCTCAAAACTTGATACTTTCGACAAATGTTGCTCTTTTATAGGGCTTCCCTTTTCTCCGGTCATTCCCTCTCTTTGGGATAACTTTTCTTCTATACTATACAAGCTTTCCTCTATTTTAGGATCTGCTTCTTCATCCTGATCTTCTTTTAGGATCTCAGCCTTTTTATACTTTTTCTTTTTTATAAATTTAAGGCTCAAGAAGATCATCACCAGCAATATAAGACCGCCACATGTGCCTAAAGCACCGTATATAAGCCCTTGCGGAACATATTTGAATGAGACGGTATGTGTACCTGCCTGCATATCCACCGCAAGGAATGAATCGAATCCCCTTCTTGTAGCGACTTTGACACCGTCGACCGTCACCGTCCAACCCTTATCATAAGGTATGGAAGTCATAAGCACTCCGTTTTGTGATAAGGTCACATTTGCATTGATATGGTCATCCCCATAGCTTGTGATATCCATAGGCTCTTTTGAAAAATATCATAGATACCTTTCAGTGCCTCATAATCAAACCTGTATACACTTGCTTCTATATTCTCATCATCAGTATCGGAGCTTATACTTATCTCCTCTCCCGCCTTCACATCATACAATTCTATGAGGTACCTGCGGTTTAGGTTTTCATAGGTTTTATTGCTGTCAAGTCTTGAAACTATCGCATCTTCAACATTCGGATTGGTCACATATATATAGTAAAGCCCCTCCCTGTCGGCACGGAAGGTATAGCTGCTGCCCTCAAGTTTTCCGTCAACTTTTTCCATCACCGCCTTTAAGCCGAGCAGATTGCTCAGATCGTTTTGTACCTCCGCAGGATTGTTAAGGTCTCTTACCCAATTATCCTCTATATCCCTGCTTATAACATATCCTATGGGCAAAGCATAGGGATTTTCATACAGATAGGTGTCTTTGTCGCTGTTGATAAGCTTAAGATTCTTATTATTACTCTCTCCGTTATATAAAGCGTATTTCACAGAAGTGAGCATGTCAAAAAGCGGAGTTGCTCCCGTGATGGAATAAGCATTCGTAGAAGCTTCCGCACCGAGTTTCTTAATAAAATCAGTAAGTGAAGCGTCCGCCACCGAGGAGAATAAAGATACCGAATTAAAGTTTAACCAGGCACCGTCATCCTTGGTCTTTCTTTCGGTTTTATCAACTCTGTAAAGCTTGGTATCTATCCCCGAAAGCAGTAACCTTATAGAAGCATTGTCTCTGGTATATTCGGTCTTATTTACCGTTGAGGCACTCGTAACGGTGGTATTGATCGCAGCCTCTACCGATACGACTCCCAAAACCACGAACAAAAGTATATTTATATTTAATTTTCCTTTTTTATAAACATATAAAAGCAGCCCGTAGACTCCTATCAGAATCATCGAAATATAATAAACTATAAAATGTATATTGCCCTCCGTTACCGTCTTTTGAGCTATAAGAATAAAGGCAATACTTGTCAAAACCGCTGTACCTATGCGTTTCGTGCTTGTTTTGTACATATTTTCATAGGCTTTATATGACATATATAATACTATAAAAATGTATATAAAGCTTTGTCTTGCCGGGAGAGAGTTGGGGTAATGCAGCCCGTGCCATATATAATTAAGTACATTAATAGAAAAACCCGCAAATAAAAATATGCATAAAACCGCATAGACCGCTCTTCCCTAAGCCTTATCTTATCATTTATAAGATATAGAATAGCAAATATATACACCGCCACACCGCAGTATATATTGGGCCAATGGTCAAGTCCAGTATGTGTCTCTATATTGGGCATATGTCTTGCAAGTATGTCTATGATGGAAAAATATTCGGAATAAGACTTGGGGAAATTAAATTCTCCGGAAGCGGTACTCATAAGTGCATAGATCTCGGGCAAAAGTATAACCAGAGATATTACCGCAGCAAGTATGGAGAATACGGCAAATTGAATACCGGATATGAAAAGGTCCTTAAATCCATTGACCGGTTTTATAATTAAAAGTGAGAAAAAATAAAAAACCAAAAATAAACATATCATTATGGATATGTAATAGTTTGATGATATGCTCATAGCCAGGGAAAGAGTATAGAGTATGAATTTTCTTTCGTATACCAGACTTTCCAAACCGAGCATTATGAGCGGAAAAAGAACGATACAATCAAGCCACATTATATTCCAGTTGTAGGCTGCCATATAGCCCGAAAGTGCATAGAATATTGCGAAGAAAGCTATTCCGAAACTCTCAAACTTTGAATGTTTCCTAAGATAATAAGCAAAACTAAGACCGGACAGACCTATCTTAAATACTATCATATAAGCCATGAATTCCAGTACGAATTTTTGCGGTACCAAAATTATAAGCCAGTTCAAGGGACTTGCCAAATAATATGAATAAAGAGCCGCAAAGTTGATCCCCAAACCTAAGTGCCAAGAATAAAGCAAACTTCCGCCATGCGATAATTTATATTTGAATTCGGAAAAGAAAGGTGCGTATTGGTGGTACATATCCATCCTGAGGAAACTTTCATCTCCAAACGGCACTATCCCCCTTTGTATAAATATAAGGATCATGATAAGTACAGGCATTAAAAATGCTGCCACATATGCATCCTGAGTTTTAAACCAACTTACATTCTTCATATATTACCCCGCATTACTTTAATAAATTAACAGTTTAACCATGAAAACCGTACACAAATTTATTTTGTATATCCTAATGTTTATTTCATGGTTAAACTGTTATTGATCAAAAATATTATTTTACTACATCCGTCTTAAATACCAGTATCTTACTTAGCACATAATTACATACTATAACTACTACACTCATCACAGCTTTTGCAATATATTCGTTGATATTTGCATAGTCTATCATGAATTTTATTCCCACTATTTGAAGTGCAAAACTGAATAATCTCGCTCCGGTAAAGCTTATAAATTCTTTTATTAAAATAAATCTATCAAAGCTTTTACTGTTAAAAACCATAGTTTTATTTGTAATAAACGAAAAACAAACAGCTGCTTCCCAGGCTATGGTATTACTGAAAAAATAATTAAGTCCGGTCAACCTGAGCAAACTGTATACAGCCCAATCCACTACGGTAGTCAATACTCCAAAGATAAGATAGCTGATTATGGTCAGATCCTTATCTTTGATCTTATTTTTTATAAATTCAAACATTTAAAATCTTGATTCCTTCCATACAAGTGTATTTCGATCAATATATACCTTTTTAACCCGGATATCCCATGCCATACACTTTGAATCAATCGGTATATCTTGATCATTATATACTTTTTACTCCTCAAGGGCATTAAGTCCGAGCTTCACACAGCCCATTATACCCTGATCGTCATTCAATGATGCAGGTACTATATATTTATCCGGATAGTTGAGTTCCTTTGACTTAAGATAACCGTTATTAAGATTATAAACTTCTTTTCTTATAAGATCGAAAAGTATCTCCTGCTTCATAACTCCGCCGCCCAGTATGATAAGCTTCGGTGAAAGGATAAGCATATAGCTGTATATTGCCTGAGCCAGATAATAAGCCTCAAGCTCCCATACCTTACGCTCCTTGGAAAGTTCTATACCTTTTTTACCCCATCTTGCCTCTATGGCGGGTCCGCATGCCATACCCTCAAAGCAATTGCCGTGTGTGGGGCAATTACCCTCATACATATCATCCTTATGTTTTATTATCAACATATGACCTGCTTCGGGATGCATCATTCCGTGTAAAAGCTTACCGTTTGCCATAACTCCCACACCTATGCCGGTTCCTACGGTAATATATATAGCAGTATCAAGACCTTTAGCCATACCGTAAGTATGCTCTCCCAACAGCGAAGCATTGACATCGGTATCAAAGCCTACTTTAACATTAAGTTCCCTAGCAAAACTTCCTACTATATCAAAGTCTCTCCATCCCTTTTTAGGCGTTGAAGTAATATAACCGTATGTTTTTGAATCTCTGTTAAGATCTATAGGTCCAAAACAACCTATTCCCAATGCTTCGATATTTTTAGACTTAAAATATTCTATCATTTTAGGCATACTTACATCCGGAGTGTCTGTGGGTATTGATATCTTATCCAATATTTTACCGTTCTCATCTCCTACCGCACATACCATTTTTGTGCCACCAGCTTCAAGTGCCCCTATCAACATATTACACCTTCCTTTTATTTACGTCAGTACATAAATACCTTATTATAATATTCATCTAATATATCATAAAAAGCATGATTTTACTATTTAAAATTAAAGCGATATTCTATATTGTAGCGACATTTAAGCTTATAAGCTATCGATTTTAAAAAATGTACACTATTCTTACATTTTAATAAAAAGCAATATTATTTACCTCAAAATCAAAACACAGGCTGTTTAACTTATAAACTTCTGCCTTTTGAAAAGTTTGATAAGTCTCACAACCTGTGCTTTTTACTTAACAGTCTATGTATATATTAAAATTTATTTTATAACGCCCTTTTGCAACATTACATTCGCATAAAGTGCAGCTTCCGTTGTGGCTATAATAAGATATGATGTCTTCGCTGCATCGTAAAACTCGAATCTTTCCATATGACTTACGGCATTTTTACCTCTTTCATCATACTTTGAGACTATCTTTTCGAATTCATCCCATATAGGAGTTTCCACCGTATCTCCCGCCACTTTTTCCATTAATGTTACCGGACTGTCGACATAGGTATCAAGAGGGAATATCTGCAATATTGCATCCAATATCTCAGGTACATTATGACCGTCCATCCTGATAAGCTTACTGTTTTTTGCAAATGAAGCAGCCGGGAAATTCCCGTCCGCTATTACAAGTCTGTCCGAGTGTCCCATTTCGGATAAATATTTTAATAAGTCCGGTGATATTATTTTAGGTATTCCTTTTAACATTTTTTTCTTCCTTTCCAGATCATTACTTTTTAAGCGAAAAGGGGCGATCATTACGACAGCCCCTTCTCGCTCAAATCGGAATATTATGAAATTATGTCTTATATTTTATATTACTTGTATAAACATGGAGCTATTTCAGGTGCATCCATATTATCAGCATTGTACCATAAAGCTCCTGTATCAACATCTTTTACTGTCTCGCCCTTAGCTGCCGCTACAGCAAGTTTTACTGCCTGATATCCTATCTGTACAGGATCTTGAGTTACAGCACCTGCAAATGTCTTAGCCTCGATTGCATCTAAAAGCTTTGCACCTGCGTCAAAACCTACTGCTACCACCTTACCTTCACCTAACTTATCAAGTCCTTCGTTAGCTGTTATTATTGCGTTAGCTGCGAATTCATTTGAACCGTAGATAGCGATAAGATCGTCTTTTTCAAGTATAGCTGAAGCTACAGCAACCGCATCCGCATCTTTAACTTCTGCAGGTATACCTACTTCGATAACTACCTTCGCTCCTGCCTTCTCTGCCTTTAAGCTGTCATGCCCTTCAACTGACACATCATCCTTACCTACAAGCTCAACCATTTTGTCTACAAATCCCTTAGTTCTTGAAACTATAGACTGAGAGTTTGACTCCTGAGCTACGACACCTATTCTTACTGTACCGCTTGATGATTTGATCTTGTCTTCAATAAGCTTATACATCTCTGTTGCTGCAAGTTCACCGGCTGCCTTGTTGTCTGTAGCCGCATTTGCCTTGATAGCACCTTCCGGAGCATCAGGCACACCTGAGTCGAAACCTATTATAGGTATGTTCTTGCTTTGAGCTTCTTTTATAGCATCAAGACAAGCTGTTGTATCAAGTGCCGCAAGACAGATCGCTGTTGGCTTCTTTGCAATAGCTGCGTTAAGATACTCAACCTGCTGAGCTATAGCTGACTCGTTGTCGGGACCTTGGAAAGTAACTGTTACTCCAAACTCCTTAGCTGCCTTGTTTGATCCTTGCTCTACAGCCTTCCAGAATTGATGCTGGAAGCCCTTTGCGATAACGTCTATGTGCATATCTCCCGATGCAGCCTCTTGTGCTGCTGTAGTCTCACCGTCTGCTGCAGACTGTTCCATGCTGCTCTCACCTGCCGCTGCGGTGGTCTCTGTGCTTGAACCTGATGAACATGCTGTAAGTGACGCCAAAGCCACCACCATAGCTGCTACTGCTAAAAATCTTTTTTTCATTTCTTTCCTCCTTAATAAAACCTTATTTTAAGACCTTAGTCCTATTTATTTTTCTCTTTTTCTGTTCAATATATCCATGTATACCGCAAATACCAATATGATACCTGTAATGAAGAGCTGATAGTGTGATTGTACTCCTATGTATGGGAAACCTATTTTAAGTACTGTCATTATGAATACACCCACTATAGTTCCGATTATGGATCCTACACCACCTGCCAGTGAGGTACCTCCTATAACTACACCCGCTATGGCATCAAGCTCAAATCCGTTACCTGTATTAGGCTGAGCGGTTGAGAATACCGCTACATAAGCTATACCCGCAAGTGCCGCAAATATCCCGGAAAATACATAAGCTATGGTTTCGTATTTGCTACATCTATACCTGAAAGTCTGCTTGCTTCCTTATTGGAACCTATTGAAAGTATATATCTTCCTATTCTTGTTTTATTTAATACAAGTGCCATTATTACAGCTATTATCGCCAAAAGTACAAATCCTGTGGGAAAGTTTTTAGGTAAAAACATTCCGTCTTTTGTTATCATAAAGAGTTCCCTAAACCATGCACCCTCACTTGATCCTTGCGGAAATGATATAGTCTTGGTCTTGGATACTATGGATCCAAGTCCTCTTGACATCATCATTGTACCGAGTGTGGCTATAAATGCCGGAAGTCCGAGCTTTGATACCATCAGTCCGTTAATAAGTCCGAATGCAGCTCCCACAAGCAATGTTACCAGAAGTACCAATGCCATCGGCATGCCCTTTTCCATCAATGTTCCGCCTACAAGTACCGAACATATCGCTACAGTACCTATTGACAGGTCTATACCTCCGGTAGATATTACAAAAGTAACTCCTATTGCCATAAATGCTATATAGTATGCTGACTTTGCAATATTGGTAAATGTGGTTGATTGTATAAATGCCTTAGGTGTAATTATTGCAAATGCAAGGCAGATCAAAGCTAAGGCACAGATCACAACAGTTTGTTGATTTGAAAATATTTTCTTTAGCTTTTCCATATATCTTTTCTCCTATTAATGTCTGTTTGTAGCTGATTCCATAATAACTTCCTGATTAGCCTCAGATATATCCAGTGTACCTGTAATCCTACCCTCACACATAACTATTATTCTATCACTCATACGCAGTACTTCCGGAAGTTCTGATGAAATCATAATTATGGATTTGCCTGCCTTTGCAAGTTCTTCCATCAGTGCATATATCTCACTTTTTGCACCTACGTCTATTCCTCTGGTCGGTTCATCGAATATCAATATATCGCAATTTCTTACAAGCCATTTGGCTATGACCACCTTTTGCTGATTACCGCCCGAGAGCTTCTTTACAAGTTGTGAAACGCTCGGTGTCTTTGTCTTAAGCTCCTTGACATACTTATCCGACACACTTCTGGCTTTGGCATTATCTATGAAGATGCCCTTCATAAAATCATTGAGAGATGCCACAACGGTATTTTCCTCAACCGACTTGTCGACTATAAGTCCGAATCGTTTCCTGTCCTCGGAAAGGTATCCTATTCCTGCTTCTACCGCATCCTTGGGTGAGTTGATCTTAACTTCCTTACCTGATATATATATCTTTCCTTCATCAAGTTTATCCGCTCCGAAGATAAGTCTGGCAACTTCAGTTCTACCTGCACCCATAAGACCTGAGAATCCGAGGATCTCTCCTTTTTTCAGTTCAAAACTTACGTCACGGACAGCCTTGCCTCTGCTAAGATGCTCGCACTTTAGAATCACCGGAGCATCCTTAGGTACGTTTGACGCCATCTTAGGCTCACTGAAAATAGTTCTGCCTACCATAAGTTTTATAATATCATTTTTATCACAGTCCTTTGTCACCAAAGTTCCCACAAACTCCCCATCACGCATAACCGTAACCTTATCGGATATTACATTGATCTCATCCATTCTATGAGAAATATATACGATACCGGTTCCTTTTTTCTTCAGATCCCTTATTACCTTAAAAAGTTCTTCTATTTCGGAATCCGTAAGTGCAGCTGTCGGCTCATCAAATATTATGATCTTAGCATTGCCGCTTATCGCCTTGGCGATCTCGACCATCTGCTGCTTACCTACCGTTAAAGCTCCTATCCTCTCAGCCGGATCTATATCTATATTAAGCACATCGAAAAGTGCCTTCGCTTTTTCCACCATCAAAGCATCATCTATGAACAGCCCCTTCATGCACTCTTTTCCTATGAAAAGGTTTTGAGCAACAGTCAGATCGCTCATCATATTAAGTTCCTGATGCACAATGGCTATTCCCGCCTTTTCAGAAGCTGCCGGTCCCTTGAATTCAACCTCATTCCCCATATAGGTTATGGTTCCGCCATCCTTATCATAAATACCCGTAAGTATTTTCATAAGGGTCGACTTTCCGGCACCGTTTTCGCCCATAAGAGCAACCACTTCTCCGGCTTCAAGTGTCAGTTCTCCGTTCTTAAGTGCTGCAACACCTGAAAAAGACTTGCTTATATTTTTCATGGTAAGAATTATTTCACCCATATAAACTCCTTTTGATCCGGTATTATCTTATGCTCTTTTTCTGTCCGTATGTTTTGAATTTTTGTGCCATCAGCTCCATCTCCTGATCTGAGAGTATTATCGGATTCCCTATACTCTTGGCTTTAACATAGACTTCAGAGCAATATTCTATCTCTTCAACAACATTGAAAGCGTTAAGTAGATCCTTAGCTCCCCCAACTATTCCATGGTTTGCAAGAAGTACCGCATTTCTATCTTCCATCGCCTTTAAGCAATTAACCGCAAGCTCATGTGTTCCGTAGGTTGCATACTCCGCACATCTTACATCTTTTCCCGCAACAGCTATCATATAATGTGTTGCCGGCAGATCCCAGTGAAGGCAGGCAAGTACTGTCGAATACATTGTATGTGCATGTATTACCGCATCCATATCGGTTCTGTGTTTATAAGGCAGAAGGTGCATCTCCCACTCTGATGAGGGAGTTCTGATCCCTTCGACTACATTTCCGTCCAAGTCCATTATTACTATATCTTCTTCTCTTATCTCAAAGAAATCTATGCCGGATGGAGTTATAGCCATATGCCCAGCCTCTCTGTCAAATACACTTAAGTTGCCTCCGGTACCTTTTGTAAGTCCGGCTTCAACAAGCTTTCTTCCGTATTTAACAAGCTCTGCCCTTTCCTTTTGCATTAACATATCTTTTTCCTCCAAAGCCTATCTGTAAAGTGGTCCGTAATATTCACAAGCCTTAAAATCCTGGCTTTCAAGATCTGAAGTTCCAAATCCTCCGAATGCGTGAGGTCTGTAGATCCTCTCATCGCTTATATTATGTAAAGCTACAGGTATTCTGAGCATTGATGCCAATGTTATAAGTCTGTCGCCTACATGTCCGTGTACTATTGCGCAGTGGTTTGCACCCCATCTTGCCATAACATCATATACGCTCTTTGCGGCATTGCCGTTTAATATTGGTGCGAACCATGTGGTAGGGCCATGCTCTGTCTGTTCTGTTATCAAGAGTCTTGTGTACTTCTTCATCAAGTACACAGCTGTATCCTTCTATTACCTGAAGAGTAGGTCCCACTCCCTCAACCATGTTTGTACGAATCATAGTCATAGGCATTTCAGCCTGTGTTCTAAAGTGTGATGAATAACCGCCTCCTCTGAAGTATTCGTAATTCGCTCTGCACCAATCTGTGGCGTCGAGGCAAGCCTGAACATCTTCATCACTTAAGTTCCACCACTCCTTCATACAACCGTTTCCGTCAGCATCCTTAGCTGCGGCAGATCCGTCAAGACAGCTTGCACCTGAGTTGATAAGGTGCAGTATACCTTCTGAAGCCTTTCCTGTAAGTTCCTTGCCGGTAACTCTCTTAACAGCTTCCTTAGACCAATATGTACGCACATCACTGAATATTGCAGCCTTTCCGCTCATTAGCCATCCGAACATCATAGATACGGCATTAAGTGAGTCATTTTCTGTTGCAAAAGGAATAGGTGCTCTCTTACCGTTCCAGTCAAAGCTTGAAGCAAGTATTGCTTCTGTAAAGTCTGCGTTAGGTAACCAGTCTGTCCACATTCTCTGACCCTGGAAGCCTCCGGCTATCGCATTTCTTCCCAAAGCTTCTTCATGCCATCCGAGTTTTGCAAGATTCGGGTTGCCGTGTAATATATCTCTTACAATTAGTGCGTGTTTTACGCAGAACTCCCATTGTTTATCTTCTTCTACAAATCTGCTCTTGGTGATAACATCAGGTAAGTTCTTTCCTTCATTTACATCAAAGCCTTCCTTACAATTTGCCTTTACCCAAGCCAAAGCTCTCTCATATTCTTCATGATCGTATATTTCAAGGTTGATCCTTCTTAATATCTCAACCATGTCTACCCATTCAGCTCTCATACCGAGGTACTTCTGGAAGAAATTAACATCTATACATGAGCCCGCTATACCCATTGATACTGAGCCCAGGTTCACGTAGGACTTATTCTTCATAACACCTACCGCTACGGCACATCTTGCGAAATCAAGGATCTTTTTGGCTACATCCGCCTGTATAGTTGTATCATCTTTATCCTGAACCTCATGTCCGTAGATGGAGAATGCGGGAAGTCCTCTTTGTGCATAAGCTGACATGACCGCCGCAAGGTATACCGCACCCGGTCTCTCGGTTCCGTTAAATCCCCACACTGCCTTTACGGTATTGGGGTTTAAGTCCATAGTCTCACTTCCGTAGCACCAGCAAGGTGTTACCGTAAGTGTTCCCACTACATTCTGTGTACTGAAATACTCCTCACACTTTGCAGCCTCAGCACCGCCTCCTATTGTAGTCGGAGATATCACACACTCAACACTGCTTCCGTCAGGGTATTTAAGTTCTCTTTCTATAAGTTCCTTGGCTCTTTTTGCCATTCCCATAGTCTGCTCTTCGAGCGATTCTCTTACACCGCCCCAACGTCCGTCTATTGTGGGTCTTATACCTATCTTTGGATAACTCATATTGTTCCTCCTCATTTACTTTCTATACCGATTTATTAATTCAATATTCTTATAGGTTCTGATTTGAATGCGGCTTCTTTCGCACTTTCTATATCTTTTACTTCTCCCAGACTAAGAAGTTGCACCAATATATTGCCCAGTGCAGATGCCTCATAAGGTCCTGCCATAACTTCCATATCCAGTCTGTCGCACAGCAACCTGCAAAGGAATTCCGATTTCGCTCCTCCGCCTATAACGTGGAGCTTTTTATACTTCTTTTTAGTGATATTTTCGATAAGTTTCTTTACACTAAGATACTTGTCGACCATACTTTCATAAATAATTCTGAAATACTCGAAATCATTGTCCGGGATCTTGTATCCCTTTTCCCTCAGACACTCATCTATAGCTTCTTTAGCTCCCATATCCTCTCTTGAAAATCTTTCATCTTCCATATCCACAAGACTTTCAAGATTTCTATTCTCTTCGTAAGACTTTGTTGCATACTCTCCGATCTCGGAAAAAGCTATCTTTCTACCAAGCTTTTCTTCAAGCTGATGTTTATACTTTTCCAGAAGATACAGACCCGTAAGGTTCTTAAAAAGCATGGTAGTCGAGTCAAGTCCGAGTTCGTTGGTAAGGTTCGCTTCAAATACTTCCTTATCGATCACGGCTTCTTTTACCTTGACTCCGAAAAGCGACCATGTACCGCAACTTAAAAACATAGTGTCCGAATCTGTAAAACTCTCGGTAAGTATTACCGCACTTGCCGTATCATGCGAACAAACCGAGATCACATCTATATCTTTATCCCTCAATCTTTGTATCTTAGAATTTTTAGTATTTCCTATCAGTACTCCGGGTTTATGTATTTGTGGAAATATATCAGCCTTTAAGTCAAATGTTTTTACTATTTTTCACTGATCTGTCCGTTCGTCAGATTCAGGATCTGAGAAGTCGACCAGATCGTTTCCTCTCCCGACTTTACTCCGCAGAGCATATAATTAACAAGATCGGGCATCATAAGGACTTTATCCGTTTTGTCAAATTCATCTGCGGCATATTTCCTCAGTGCCAGAAGTTGATAAAGACTGTTGATCGACATAAGTTGATTACCGGTATTCAAAAATATATTCTCTTCACCCAAAGCCTCAAGTGCCTCTAAGAAACCGTCCTCATGCTTTTCGTCCCTATATGCTATCGGGGTGGATATAAGCTCGCCGTCTCTGTCCAATATCCCGAAGTCAACACCCCAGGTATCGACTGCCACACTGCTTATCTCATCCGCATACTCACATATAGTGTCTGCAATACGGTCAATGATCTTGTCCCATTCCCATCTCATTCTTGCGTCTTTCTCTTCTATCTTGTGGGACATTCTCATAACTTCTTTACTTACGATTCGACCATCTTCTATATAACCTATTATACCTCTTATAGAAGTAGCCCCCATATCTATTGCCAGTACTTTTTTCATAATACCAAGCCCCTGTTTTTCTGATTTTTATTAGAACAGATCACCAAAACTTACTGATAATTATATAAAAACTTCAATTACAAACTTAAAGTAATCTGTGTATTTAGCGTAATAATCTTTTTATATATAAAGATAATTTTTATTTATTTTAACTATTCATCTTTCACGTTCTATTACTTTATATCGACATTCTAGTATAGTGCACAAAAAAAGTCTATATGTGGTTTTGTTTTTTTGGAATATTTTATTATATTAACCTCTAAATGTTCAAAAACTGTTCAAAAATAGTTCACAAATGTAGTTGTAAACTATATAAAAGTTATCTCTTTAATGGTATAAATTAGATAATACTTTGTTTTTTACGAATACCGGAAACTGAAATGAACATTTATTCACTGTAATGTCGGAGGGAGGTTTTATGAATTATATAGAACGCAAAGAACAGATACTTGATATACTGAAGTCAAGTTCCGGGATCTGCAGCATAGATACTCTTGTCAAAAAGCTCTATGTATCGAAATCCACACTTAGAAGAGATCTTATAGCACTTGAGGAAGAGGGCATAATTATAAGATACCATGGCGGCATCAGACTTATATCTAAAAGTTCTATGGAAAACTCCATAATGATGCGATATATGGAAAATCAAGATAAGAAACTGGCTATATCAAGATCAGCCCGCAGTTTTTTACATGACGATATGGTCATTTTTCTTGACTCATCCTCCACTGTAAGCTATCTGCTGCCCACAATGTCCGACCTTAAAAATATTACAATAATAACCAACGGATTAAATATTGCCACACAGGTCAATAATAACAAAGAGATCAACTGTTATATCTGTCCCGGGCTTCTCAAACAAAGAAGTCTATCCGTGATAGGCGAACATACTATAGAATTTTTATCCAATTTCCATGCCGATATAGCATTTTTCTCCTGTAAGGCTCTTAATGAAGACGGGGTGTTTGAAGGAGATGATTCACAGGCACTTTGCAAAAAGGCAATGTTTAAGAATTCGGATAAGACTATATTACTTGCGGACAGCAGTAAAGAGCATGCTACAGGATTCTTTAAGCTCATGGACTATTCGGAAGTTGATATTATGATAAGCGATAATGATTTTTCTCCAAAATTAAAGGAGATGATAGCTGCCAAGGGATGTAAAGTGCTGTGCTAAACGAGCCACTTAAGCATATCGTTATGCGTTACTCAACTTTTTGTTCCAAATGTAGATCACCGTACTAAACAGCCCTTTATGACCTGTCTGCAATACGCGGGGAATGGCAACAAAAAACCTACTGTCGTGTACTTTGTTTTTTTAAGAAAAAGGAGTGCCTCCCACAGATGAACTATCACCTGTAAGAGGCACCCCTTTTTAATGCTATAAATATCAAAGTTTTTTAAGATAAAGCAGCTAAGAAATGTAATTACCGACCGGGCTTATTAAATTCGGCATATTGATTTTTACATTATGTGTGCTATACTTTTTTTATAAATTTGTTAAAAATAAACAATGTAACAAGGAGGCTATTCATTATGAATCAAACTATGCTTATAATCATCGCTTTTATTGCCATCTATCTGATCATCTTTATACCTTTTATGATATTTAACAAAAAGCGAAAAGAAAAAGCCCAGTCCTTTACCGAGAATAATAAGGATAGGGCTATCGTGCATTTATATTGTAGAAATACCAAGATAAACGGCAGGGCAGTTTCGGGAATTCAATCCCGCTACCGGCGAGAATCTCCAAAAAATAGTAGCACTGGACTCAGGTGAATATTCATTTGAAGGGATTTTTGAAGCAACGGATACTAGACTTACAAAATCAATAAACTTAAAGACCGATCTTATAGAATTCACACTCGATCTTCAGGCAGGGCACACATATACGGTGGGAATGTATATGAACCCTCCACAAGATTCGGATAAGGATATTTTGACCATCCCTCTTACTTTATACGAGGGCAGCGACTATGTAAAAGCTTATGTGATCTGCTATAAAGAAAACTAGTACATCGTTCACAAAATAAGTATATCAAAAACTATGAATATTTTTGCTATCCTTTACATCAACAAACATAGGCGTAGTTGGGATACGCCGAGAATTTTTGACTTATATGATCAGGAAAAAGAAGCAAGTCGCACCCATGAGAAAATGCAACTAATATTACAACCTAAGACAAAAAGCAGGGGAAGTGCTTGTATAAGTCTATCTCCCTGCTTTTATTTATATCAACTATGATTCGGTCACAGCCTTGCCCGAGATATGCTCCGGTGTTATAGCAAGCACCTGCACGGCTGTAGCATTTTTATTTATTTCATATTCTATGTATTCTTTGTCATCGGTAAACTTACGGCTTAATTTTACACAGATATCTATTGCCTTATCCACATCGCTTATAAGCTCTATACGACCGAATACTATAACACTTTTTACATGATAAGCCCACTCCCCCTCATTTTGGTAACCTTGATCATGAACACAAAGAGATACCTTGTCATGTTTTTTAATTGCATCTATCTTATGACCTCTTTGGCTCCGTGTATGTATATTTTACCGTCTTCCTCATTATAGAAGTGGTTGACGGGCATACCGTAAGGGTAGTCATCATCTCCGAGGACCGAAAGCACCGCCCTTTTTTCATTCTTTAATAAGTCTATACATTCTTCATTGGAAAGTTTTTGTTTTATTCTTCTTTGATCTCTGAACATAATGTTATCCTTTCTTATATTATTATAATATTATCCAATAAGGTCACTTATTAATAATGTCTTTATAAACCTAATACTCCTACTTTTTTAAATTACTACATCAAGTAAAAGTTCGTCACCTTATTATAAGATTATTTATTAAATAATGCTCATTAATAATCAAAACACTATTAAATTCCATTTTAAAAAAGAATCACTTACTATAATTTGATTATCAGGGGTATATAGGCTAAAAACTTTCTACCTTTGTTATATTTTTGCCCTTTTTATATACATATCGCTTGTTTGGTGAAAAAAATGTTTCTATATATCTTGTATTGGTATTACTATCTTCAGCAATTCCAAGATGATTATATTCGTTATTTATTTTTTTCTTCAAACAACAAGTAAATACTTTTTATTTTAGAATTGATAAGTCTCGGATTGAAATTTATTACTGCATCGGTATAGCTTAATGTAGTAAGATTATCATAAGAGAAACTATCATACCTTGATTCTATATCATAGTAAAATGTACTGGCCTTTACCATAGCATCAGTAAACATACCTTTCTTTATACGACTTATAATATATTTGGTATGTACTTTTTTATTACTTTTATCATTCAATAACTGAATAAGTTGCACATCCTTTAACTTATGCAAACCAATCAAGTGTATAAAATTCTCCTCCTTGTATACAAAAATCAATTGCCATACCATTAGATAACTTATACTCTGCCCTACAATTTTTTTAAAACGAATATAATCTTTATATTTTTTCAATAGTAAATCACTCATTTTAAAACCGCCTATCTATAAAGAAAAATGCTCCTGATATTATCAGGAGCACTCACACTTATTTTTAAGGTTCCTTGTTTTTCAGCTTTTAGCCTATTCGGAAGAGCGAACCAACTCTTGTTTGGGAACTCCAATCATGAGCCGAACGACCATGACCTTCTTCATTCAATTAAATTATAACAGATATTTTCAGTAAAATCAATACGGTATAATATATTTCTTATACCTGTGGCGTGAATTTGAACAATTTTCTGCCATATTTATATATGTATATTATACAGGCAATAAATAATATAACAACAGATGTACTTTTAGGTATTTTATGTTTGCTTCTAATTATTTTTCAACTGCAATATATCATCCTATTATAGTCATCAAAATTATCAAATTATAAGCATCAAACCCCCTACGTCTCATACCCCCTCAACTCTTTCTCTTCCATGTTCTTAACAGGAATAAGCTCACTGCTTACAGCCGCTCCTATAATAAGCACAGCTCCCACTATGGCAGGAAGTCTCATAGACTCTTTCAAAAAAAGAACCGAAGCAAGTACGGTTATCACAGGCTCCACATAGCCCACCACAGCAACTGTTTGCACACTTAAACCGCTTATACCGTAAAAATAAAAATAATAAGCTATTCCCGTACTTACAAGTCCCATCATAAAACTTAAGAATACCGACTTAAGATCCCAGACAATGCTTGTTTCAAGTCCGACCTTCATCGCAAAAGGAACTACGGTCAGTGCCGCTATCGATATCTGCACTACAGCCTTATCATAGACGGATACCTCTTTGATAAACTTATTAAATATGATAAGTCCCATAAAACCAAGTCCCGCTCCGGCAGCCAGCATAAGCCCCCTTACATTGATCTCACTTACATCACTTCCCGGCACTCCGGATACCATTATAAGTCCGATAAAAGCTATCAATACGCAAAAAATCTTCTTAGGATCAAGATACTCCTTAAAAAGTACCGGCGAAACTATTATCATAAATATAGGTGCCATGTAGTCCACAAGTATGGATACAGATACCGAACTCACTCTAAATGCCCCGAACAGACAGACCCAGTTAATACCGAGACACATACCCGATAAAAGTAAATATTTAAAATTCCTTTTTATAGAATAGATATCAAGTTTTCCTCTTGTGATAAGGGTAAGTATAAATAAAAATAAACTTCCCACCACACCTCTTATCAAGGCTACAAATTCTATCGGCAAATTTATATAATTTAACAATACTCCCATAGTGCCGTATAAGAACAACGCAAACATATACGCAAGCTTTGCCTTATTTTGTTTAGTCATACTTTTTTTCTCCTCTTAAAAAAATACTCACTTTATATTTTTTTAATACTATTGAATTTTTTTCCTAAGTATTACTATAATCTTACAAGATATTACTTTATATCATACCACAATTAATTTCTTAAAAAGGAGATAAAAATGGATTTTTCTACAAAAAAACTCTTTAAACTGAAAGAGCATAATACGGATATCAAAACGGAGGTCGTTGCCGGTATAACAACATTCATGACCATGTCATATATACTTGCGGTCAACCCCAACATACTGTCCGCAACCGGAATGGATAAGGGAGCGCTCTTCGTAGCAACTGCTCTTATATCCTGCATAGGAAGTTTTCTTATGGCTATACTTTCCAACTATCCTTTTGCCATAGCACCGGGTATGGGACTTAATGCTTTCTTTGCGTATACCGTGGTCTTGCAAATGGGATACACCTGGCAGGTGGCACTTACAGCCGTACTTGCAGAGGGTGTTATCTTCATATTGCTTTCTATACTTAAGATAAGAGAAGCGATATTTGATGCGATACCTAAGAACTTAAAGATAGCGGTAAGCTCCGGTATCGGACTTTTCATAGCTTTTATCGGTCTTCAAAATGCCCATATAGTTATAGACAGTCCTACTCTTGTAAGTATTTTTTCTCTTGACGGATTTCAGGCACTTAGCGATGCAAATGCAGCCGCAACCTATAACGACGTCGGCATCACCGTACTTCTCGCTATTATAGGTACTCTCATAACAGCCATGCTTATAAGTAAGAGAGTAAAGGGCAATATCTTCCTCGGCATGCTTATAACTTGGATACTCGGTATCATATGCCAGATAACAGGGCTTTATGTACCTAATCCCGATATCGGATTTTATTCGCTGTTCCCCGACTTTTCGGGAGGTATCAATGTACCTAGCATAAGTCCTATATTTATGAAGTTTGATTTTTCAAAACTTCTCAGCTTTGATTTTATAGTTGTAATGTGTGCCTTCCTTTGTTGATATGTTTGATACTATAGGTTGTCTTATCGGTATGGCTACCAAGGCTGATATGCTTGACAAAGACGGCAAACTTCCGAATATAAGAGGTGCTTTGCTTGCCGATGCGATAGCTACAACACTCGGATCTATCTTCGGAACTTCAACAGCTACTACATTTATAGAAAGTGCTGCAGGAGTAGCGGAAGGCGGACGTACAGGACTTACATCAGTGACTACCGCTATACTTTTCGGACTTTCACTGTTGCTTTCACCTATATTCCTTGCCATACCTTCATTTGCCACAGCTCCTGCACTTATAATGGTAGGTTTCTATATGTTTACCAGCGTGGCTCATATGAACTTTGACGAGGAAGCCGAAGCGATACCTTGCTATATCTGTATACTTGCAATGCCTTTCTTCTACAGTATCTCAGAGGGTATCTCAATGGGCGTTATCACTTATACGGCACTTGCGATAATACACGGAAATGCAAAGAAAATGTCTTGGCTTATGTACTTTTTATCAGTAGTATTTATAGCTAAATATATTTTCCTGTAATGTAAAGCTTCTATAATAAAAGGATGTTGCAAAATCATAAAATATGATCTGCAACATCCTTTTTAATATGTTTTTTCATACTATATATTATAATTTTAAATCTTTATTATTTAACATTCTGCCAAACATCATGTGATACAAATCAATCGATATTACCTGCACCCTTTGACGAAACTCCACAAAGATAAGAGGCTTAACTGTCTGTTCCATAATCCATTGCAATATATTTATCGTGTTGTTTTTCACTTGCTGTCTTAAGACTCCGGTCTATATTAGGATGATATTTTTCTTAAATTCAGGTTCAAAATATTTGCTCATTGTAATTCCCTCTTTTCCTTCTAAATATTTTAACTTATTAAGTCAAGATGTTACAACTATGTTATATCACAACACTATCCTGATCGTAACGAAGTTACTGTTTAGACTTCTTATTCAATTCAAGCAAATTTTTATACTGCATTTGAGTTCCGATCAATAAATATGCAGAACCGATAGCTGCAAATAAGGCAAAAAAACTCAGTATACGAATTGTCGACAATTCGTCAAATGCTCCCTTTACAACAATAGCAGTTACCAACAGTGCTACCGGAACTATAAGAATTTGGTAGACCATGCTTATTTTTATGATTCTTATCATTCTCCTCAGTCTAAGTTCATTATTTTCGCCTCTTATATTTATAATACATGCTAAGACCGGCAAAATTAGTGAAATACATATCATGATCAGAACTATCAATTCATCAGTAAAATACGGTATACCCCTTGTAAGATATAAAGAAAAAATTATACAAGCAATCATAACACTCATGGTAAAATGTTTAATTTCCTTCATACAAATGTCCCTTTCTTTTTATTATGATGATAAAGCTTTTAAGATGCTTTATATAAACCAAGTACCGTTCACAACAAAGTTACTGTTCTGACCCCTTATTTAACGAAAGTAAATATTGATACTGCATTTTTGTTATAATTAATAAATATTTGGAACTGATAGCGGCAACTACAGCAAAAATACCTATTTTATAAATAACCATAAATGCACCTAATCTTATAAAGAGAGTTGCTACCAATGCTACAGGAACTATAAGGATTTGGTAAGCCATGCATATTTTTATCATTCTTATCATTTTCTTCAGTCTAAGTTCATCAACTTCACCTCTTATATACACAAGGCAAACTAAAGCAGGCAGTGCTAACGAACTACATACTATGACCAGCACCAGCAATGCATAAATACAATCCGGTATACCTTCTAAAATACATACAGAAATAATTACACTAACAAGCATAAAAATCAAAGTACAAAGTTTCATACCTTTCATACACAATATCTCTTTCTTTATATTTTTATAATATTGATAAAGCTTTAAAAAATATTTTGTAAATTTATAAACCGATTACCATTCAAAACCAAAAAAATCCTCATAGTTTTCCCATCTTTTCAGATGCATCTTTGTTTTACTCTCGGTATCCACTACATAAAAATCATACATATAATTTGAACTGAAAAAATCCACCTCACCTACCGTATAGAATATATATCTGTTATCATGTGAAAACTTCAGATCCAGTATATAACTATCGCACAGTCTATGTCTTGCCACATACTTCTTTTCACCGGTTATTCTGTCATAGACAAATATATGCTTTTTTTCGTAGTATGCTATTAATTTTCCATCCTTGGATACATCCATTATTCCGTTATTATCCCCTCTACCCATTGTATTATTATCAAAAAGTATTTTTTCTTTTCTTTTTTTCCCCTTACGAGTTTTATATTCGGAAACCTTACCAATACCTTCTTCAACTAATACTTTATCATTAGAATCTACATAGTAGTTATATATTTCATTCTTACTACTGATAATTGTTTCTACTTCCCAAATTTCTTGATCTTTATGTAAGAAATAAATATCTCCTAAAAAATAAAATGTATAACCATCATCATAATATCTGGGAGTACGGATATAGTCTACCTTATAATAGACATCTAATTCGTCTTCTTCACTTTTATCTTCATCTTCAAATATATCACCACCCTCTCTTTCTATACAAGCATTTATCTCATCTAAGCTTATTATCTGAATAATACTGTTATCGGTCAAATCCAGTTCAACCAGACCGTTGTATTCTCCTTCCCAAGCAAAGCCTAAGATTTTTTCCCTATCATCATTGTATTGTGGATAAAAAAGCCTATAATCAGAGAACTTTTCCATCTTTCCGTCTGCCAAATAATATCTATATGTACCCTTACCTTCATTTTGTAAATTTGATGAAAATATAATAGGATACTCTGAGGATAATGCAGTCTTCAATTTTTTTATTTCAGTGTCTTTATATAGTTTATACACTAGACATATGGCAATTAATATAATGATACCAGCACATAATATAATTACTTTTTTCTTATTCTTCTTCATACTCTTACTCACTTAAAGGGCACCTTTCCTGTTTTTTTGAAACTGAGATATTTTTTCCCACTTTCATCCATACATCATACAAATCGCCACTTTCCGGATTCCATTTATCATATATATCTTTTTTTAATATATCTTCTTCCGTTTGAGTGTATGAATTATTTGGAAACCAATGATTCTTAGAATCCACATCTATTCCTGCCTTCGAAATCCATTCTTGAGCCTTTACATTACAATTATACCTACGAACATTATAATCCCTGATATCTGTACCTGTACCATTTACTTCTTTCATTGTTTTAATTGCAGCTTTTGCAATAGCTTTTCCTTTTCTATCTGTAATATTAAAATATATACCTCTATTATATAACACACTACTTTCATCATTATCATCTTTCTCGTCACCATCCCTACTAACCGCTTTAATTAGATAACCTTGATCGTTAGGTGATCCAAATGTATTATCTAAATCTAAATCTATACCCATTGCATAATCCACATTTGCATCGTTATAACCAGCAACTGCTGTTAAAACTTCCGGTATACCTGTAGTTCCGGTAAAACTGTATAAATCTCCTGTTCTATCTTCATGTACTAACATTATAGCAACATGACTGGCTCCACCCGCACCACCTTTTTCATTTAAAAAGAATACTCCTACATATGGTGATGTACTTGGAGTTGGTGTGATAACTCCCGGCTTATAAAGTATTTCAGGTTTTTTGTGTATTTTTTGTGTTGCAACAAAATCGGGTAGAGGTAGTGTAACTTATTTTGCGACGATACTTTGAAATAAAAACTATATGATATGTGCAATTATATACACTATGTGATAAACTTAAGTTGTCCATGGACACCTCCGTTGTTTTTAATGTGGTTTGCTAGACCTACATCTGTTATACAACGGAGGATTTTTTTATGTTACTCCGTGCATCGCCCCTAGTGTCCTCTGGTCTCCCCGGCTCTGCTGGGGGATTGAGAGGTTTCATGCAATATACCTCACTTTCACATGATCGCTATAATAAATTTTGTCAGCTACTTCCTTAGTCATTCCGATTTCTTTTAACTTATTACAGCCTACAAATGACATTTTCCCTATTTCTTCTACAGTCCTAGGTATATAAATATATTCTAAATTATCACAAAAAGTAAATCCATAATCTCCAATAGATATCAATTCTTGAGGCAATTAAACCCTTCTCAATTTTCTACAAAATCCAAAGGCGGAATATCCGATATATTTTAATTCTTTTGGAAACACCACTTTTTCAAAAACAGCTTCGGAAAAAGCGGAATTAGCAATACTTACCGTGTCTTTTTTTATAACAATCTCTTTCTTCCCTTTATCCACAAAACCTATGACATGATTTTGTATATATTTACAACCATATTCATCTTCTTCTACACTGTTATAATAATTTGTATCATGAAACGAAAGCCCTATATATTCCGGGTTGGTTTCAAATTTTACTTCATTTAAGTTTGTACATTTTCCAAAAGCACTGTACTCTATTCGTTTAACACTTTTAGGAATTATTACTTTTTTTAGAGATATGCAATTGCTAAATTTCCACTTAAATTTGACACTATATACAGGAAAGTACATAGTACTATAAATCCTATAAAAAGTAATTTTGATTTTTTTTATACTTTACATTATCTATCATCATTATTAAGCTTCTTTCTTTATTTAGTGATTTACATTTCCAATTTCTTATTCTCTAAATATACTTCTCGCATTATAGCAAATAAAAAGCCTAAGAGAGACGAATTCTAAAAAAACAATACCGAAAAATATATTTAAATGCCAAAGAAAAAAATATATTTGCAAGAACTGATATACTATAAAAGGCACAACACACACTTCGTATATAACAACAAATATTGATAATATAGTTATCTTTTTAATTATATCTTTATCAAGCTCTTTTTTTATACCAATACAGGATATTAATATCGGCAGTATCAAGGGAGCGTATATACAACTACAATTAAATATTATCTCTTCCGGATAAGATTGCCACACTCCCAATATCAATGCTGAAATAACTAACAGAATACCCATGATCCAAAAAACAGCCGTCCTTGTTCTTTTCATAAGCACATACTCCTTATGTAGTAACTGTACAATCATAATTTATTATCTACCAATCAAAACCATAAAATTTATCCTCATAATCAAAACTTCTAAGATAAATTCTTGTCTTACTTTCAGTGTCTGCGATATAGAAATGATATCTCCGATCCGCATCCGATATACCGAAGCCCTCTTCTACTACTGTATAGAATATATACTTTTTATCTTCGGATAGTTTCAAGTCTAATATATGCTTCCAGTTTGATCTGTGGTCTGTAATTCTTTTCTTTTTTCCTGTCTCAGTATCATAGATAAATATATTTTTCTTTTCATAATAGACCATGGTCTTTCCATCATCCGAAATATCCAGTATCCCATCTCTATCTTTCATCATATTAGATCTTGTATCTCTTATAATATCACTGCTGTTCTTTGCAATATCAACTTTTAATATAATATCCCTAGTGGTTCCTTCTTGGTATTTTTCTTCCTCAATATATATATTATCAACTTGCTCATTGGTAAAATATGTGTGCTTTTCCCCATCATCTTCAAAAATAAGCTTTTATATCCCATATTTCATTAATTTTATAAAGTAAATACAATTGATCATTATATATGAATGTATATCCAAGCTCATTATATTTAGGCATACGGAAAGTATTTATAATTTCGAAGTCTTCAAAGTCCTCAAAGTCTTTAACTACAACACCCAAGCCTTTAAGTAATGTGCTTATTTCCTGTAGTTTTATTATTTCTGTTAAACTTTTATTTTCAAAACCAAATTCATAAATCCCCTTCAATTCTTTATTAAACACAAAACCTACAGCATGCTTTCTCTCCTTATCATACGAAGGATAGTAGAGATTAAAATCCAAAACTTTATCCATAGTTCCATTACTCGGGTAATATTCAAAGGTTCCATGTTCACCGGTATGAAAATCTGCGGAAAATACAATTGGTGGAAGGTTTTCAAGTTCCTTGAATATTCGTTGTTTCAAGTTATTGAAATATAAAACAGAAGATAGTATCGAGCTAAATATTAATATAAGTAAGATTATATAAACATATTTCTTCTTAATAACTTGATAAACATTCCGGATGTAACTTTGTCCAAACATCATATACGTCTCCATATTTCGTTTTTTATAACTTTTTATATTACCTTCTCTAATATCTTCTGCAATATTGATATATGTAACATTAAGCATCATATCATCATGGTATATTTTTTTATTCCGGATAAGTATATGTTTAAGTCATTTTAACCTGCAAACTTTTGATATTATTATCAAAGCTATAATGCTTAAAATCCATACTATTAAAATGCCGGGAAGTAATCTCATTCCCTCTGTAAAATACAATTTAAAATATGACCAATATATAATTATTACAAATAATGCATACACCGCAAATAATTTACATGCACTTATTATTTTTACTCTTTCATCAACATCATCACATGTTTGTACAGCTACCAAGGCTATGCCTATAGGAATCATTAAAGGTATGTAAATACAAAAACAAATGACCGCAATATCCCCCGGATATGTCGGTATGCCTCCCATAAAAACATTTGCAATACCTAAAAATATTGTATACATTATTATTATACAGATAAAAATTTTTTTCATATTCTTCTCCTACCAGTCGAATCCATAAAACTCATCACCCCAATCCCATTTTTTAGCATGAATACGGGTTTTAGTTTTCAAATCCACAACATAGAAATTGTATTTATAACCATCAGTATAGAAAAAAGGAGTTTCACAAACTGTATAAAATACATATTTGTTGTCAGGTGATATTTTAGTATCAAATACTTCCATCAAATGTAAATAATGTATCTTAAGCTTATTTTCTTTATGTGTACCTACATCATATATACATATATGTGAGTTGCTATAGTATGAAATTTTTAGTCATATCATCGGATATGTCTATTAAACCATCTTCATCACTTGAAGAAACACTTGATTTGTCTATTATTATATTATCATTAGCTTCTTTCATATCATATGTAAATATAAAAATCTTTTTTTATCGGTTTTATGCTTATCATAAGCTTCTATAAATATCTTATTATTGCTCTTATCAATAAAAATAATTGTATAGAAGATGTTCATAAGTAAATATTTCCTTCATTTTCCATTGTTCATTTTCTTTATACAATTTATAGATATTACCGGCAAGAATAAATGTGTAATCTTCTTCATAATATCTCGGAGACCTGAAGTATAAAAAATCCATACTGAAGTCATTGTATTCCATTTTTTTCAAGCCCAATTTTTCACTGCACTCATTGATCTTGTCCAAACTGATAATAAGATCAAATGTATTATCTTTAATATTGATCTCAGCAATACCTTGAATTTCTTTTTCCCAAACAATACCTATTATCTTGCTTCTATCTTCGTTGTACGATAGCCATCTTAAAGGAATTTCTGATATTTTTTCCATATCACCATTAGACAGACTATATGTAAATGTTCCCTTATTTCCGTCATGAAATGCTGCCGAGAACACCATAGGACTCTCTTTTGTCAAAGCTCTGTTAACTGCATATCTCATAGTTAATGTGTATATGATATATAAAAGTAACAATATACCTGCAATTATTAAATATTTAAACTTTGTCCTTACTTTCATAACTACCTCCGGTTATTTTACTCACATCCTTCACAGTTCATCTGTGTAATATATAACTCTGCATGCAGTTCTCTCCAAATATCTCCCAAATCACCATACTTTGCATTTAAATATTTTACTTTTCCACCTTTTTTACCTTTTCTTGTAGCATCAATTTTATTTTTATTATATTCATATACATCGTTTGGTGCCATGTTTGATCCTTTTTCCATGACTATACCACCGGCTTCCATCCACTTTCTGGCATTTATATCACAATTATTTAAAAATAAATTATAATCTCTTTCATCATATCCACTTCTATTTACACCCTTCTTAGTTTCTTCTGCTTCTTGTGCAATAGCTACTCCTTGTTCATTGCTGATTGGAAAATAAATACCCCTGTTGTATGAATCTATTTTAAAATTATCGCCTCTTGTTTTCACTATAAATTTATATCCTTCTCTTTCTTTTTTTTCATTTATTGTACTTGCTACATCAAGACCATAAGCATAATCTACATTTGCATCATTATATCCTTTTATAGCACTTGGTTTTGCAATACCCATAAAACTATACAAATCTCCTGTATCATCACTATGCAGTAGAAGCATCGCCACATGACCTGCTCCTGAAGCACCTGATACTAAGTTCAAATATATTACACCTGTGTATGGAGCTGTACTTTGTTTATTCATTACATAGTTTTTTGGTACAAATTCTTCCTTCATTTTTTTATTATCTACAGGTACCCCAACTAAAGCTGTCTCAGGTAGTAACCCATCCCTATCCACCCACACCATAGGATTTCCATTACAGTATCCGTAAGCATTCAGTGAAGTAGGATAACCGATACTTCCCTTTATCCAGTCCTCTCCTCCAAATCTTCCCACTCCCGGCACATACTCTCTTGCCTGAGCAAAGTAAGTCTCAGCCACCGCATCGTATCTATATCCCGTATATCCGAAGGGCTGCACCTGCCCCTGTGTGCCGTAGGTGTCTTTTCCAAACTCGTCATAGCCGTATATCGTTTGGCTCTTTCCTTCTTTTTCAAGAAGACGAATAGTGCTTCCAAGTTCATCATTTAGGTATGTATAAACCTTTTCTTCTTCCTCCATAAATACCGTATTAAAGTCCCATGCATAGCTTTGTGTCTGTTCTTTTCCCCTGTCTGACATACTTCTTTGCAGCATGTTGTTATAGGGTCTTGTCCTGTCAAGTACATATCTTTCTTCATATACAGGCTCTTTTTAGCTAGGTCAAGTTCGTCAATACCCTTAAGTCTGTCTTCTCCAAGACCTTTATTTTCAAACTTATATTCTCTGTACCCTATCCTGTTGCCTATTCCGTCATACTCATAACTTCTTGCCTTGCCTAAATTTGAGTAACTTAAACCAAGCCTACCTGACGCACCGTATTCATAGGCTTTTATCTTCTTTCCTCTCTCATGTACTCCTATAAGGTTTCCTCTTTTATCATACTCATAGCTCTCATTTGTATGGAGGCTGTTTATCCTTACCAGCCTGTCAAGGGCATCATAAGTATAGGCTACCTCTATGCCATCTTTTTTCATCTTGCTTCTGTTTCCAAAGGCATCATAGGTATAAGTGCAGACTTCTTTTTCTCCTCTCTTTACCGCTACAAGACGGCTTAGGCTGTCATACTCATAGTTAAAGGTCGATGAGTCTTCCCACAACTTATGTACGATCTTTTCTTTATTCTTGTCCTCTTTTATTCCCTTATGGTCTACATCTCTTTGTCTTACTACCTTTGTTTTATTTCCAAGCAGATCATATCCGTAAATGTATTCTTCAAGTTTTTTATCTCCCTTCATATGGCAAAGACTGCTTAAAAGTCCTCTTTCATCATACGAATAAAGGCTGCTTATCTCATCAGGCATGTCCTTTCTTATCAATCTTCCTTCTTTATCATATGAATACCTTATCTCTTTATCTCCTGATATAAGGCTTACAAGTCTTAAGTCTTCATCATATCCGTATTCGATACTTTTTTTGTCAGGGTATACAGCTCTTAGTCTTTCTCCGAACTTTCCGTAACTGTATCTTACTTCTTTACTGTTATGATCTGTTACCTTCGTTGTTCTTCCAAGCTTATCATTTTCTATACTTATAACTCCAAGGGCATCTTTTACCTTAGTCAGTTTTCCTAAGCTGTCATACTCATACTCCGCTTTATATCCATCTGCATAAAGAACTGTTTTTATATCTCCTGCCTTGGTGTATGAATACCTTGTTTCATACCCGTCCATATCTTTTTTAAGTATCACTCTTCCTAAAAGATCGTATGAAAAGTACTCCTCTTCTCCAAAGGCATTTGTGATACATTCAACATCTCCCATAAGGTTTCTTTTATACCTTGTTATCCTTGGAACATTTGCTTCTTTAAGGCTTTCGGATATTTGTCTGCCGTACTTTTCATTTGTTTTTGATATCTCTTTTAATGAATGTTTTCTTTCTTCATCTTCAATACATGAAAGTAATTCCCTGCTTCCCCCATGTCTGTATACCGTATCGAGCCTTCCCGCCTTATCATATCCGTACTCTGTTCTGTTTCCCATGGCATCTAATACTGAGGTAAGTTTCCCTCCCGGAGAGTAGGTATAACTTGTGCTGTTTCCTAAGGCATCTATCTCTTTTATTACATTGCCCATGGCATCGTATTCAAAGCTTTGTTCCTGCAAAAAGCTGTTTTTTACTTTGGTGATACGGTTTAATTTATCATAGGTAATTTCAAGAAATTCACCTTTGTCATTTTCTCTTTTTATAAGATTTTGATTTTTGTCATAGCTGAATATCTCATACCTTTTATCAGGATATATCTTTCTATGTAAAAGTCCGCCCTTACTGTATTTATATACTGTCTCTTTTTCCCCTGTTTTTACGCTTGATACCTGACCAAGCTCATTGTATTCATACTTTTTTGTATTGCCGAGCATATCTGTCTCAAGCACTATCCTTCCAAGTATGTCATAATTACAGGTATATGTTCCGAGTTCATTACTTATCTTTAAGCTTCTTTTACCGTATTCATACTCTGTTGCAGCACCTGATTTATTCTTATGATATACAAGTCTGTTTCTTTCATCATAAGAGTACTCTTCTATTCCTCCCAAAGGATCCGTGACCGATATAAGATTTGAGTTTGCATCATAACGGTATTCATACTCTCCCTTGTTTTGCAGGATCTTTTTTTCCACCAAGTTTGCGGCATTATAAATATACTCTACCTCTCCACCGTCAGGATGGATCTCTTTTGTAAGGTTTTGGCAAAGATCATACTCCATCTTAAAGTTTTCACCGTCAGGCAGGGTAAAATCCTTTATCTTATTCATTTCGTTATAGTTAAGCTTTGTGATGCTTCCTCTAAAGTCTTCAAAAAGGGATAACTTGCCGTTTTCGGTATACTCATACCTGCAAGTGTTACCCATAGCATCCTTTACTCCTGTAAGCAGGTCCTTGTCATTATATGAAAACTCCGTTCTGTTTTTATTTCCGTCAATGCTTGCCCTTACCCTGTTTAAGGCATCATACTCGTATGTTAAAACATTTTCGTTTTCTTCTTCTATTTTGGATATGTTTCCTCTTTCATCATAAGAAACCTTGCTTTTTGAACCGTCCGGAAGGGTTACTATAACGCTTTCTTTATTTTCCTTATCTTCTTCATATTCACTTTCTTTATACTCTATGCTTGTGATCTCTCCTAATGCATTCTTTCTTTCACAAAGCCTTCCCTTATCATCATAGGTATATCTTTCTATCTCTTCTTTATTTTTATAGTAGACACTTACATTTCCGTTTTCATCATAATCCATGCCTTCCACCTCTCCATCAGGGTGGATGCAGCTTGTCAGGTTTCCTTTTTTATCATACTTATATGTAGTAGTATTTCCCTTTTTATCAGTATATGATGTCAAAAGGTTTCTTTCATCATAAGTAAAGCTTTCGCTCTCTCCCGCATACTCGCTTTCGATGTTTCTAAAGTTTTCATCATGTACATGTACTTCTATATTTTCATTCTGGTTTGTAACAAAGGTCTTTCTTTCCTCGCTGTCGTACTCATATCTTATTATTCCTCCGTCGGCAAATCTTTGTATCTTTACCCTGTCCGCACCGTCATACAGGTTTTCTAGCACATACACTCCTCTTGGATTTTTTATTTTTACCAACAGTTCTTTTTCATAGAAGTAATCATATGCCCTTTGTCCGCCATAGTATACCGTTCCAAGCTGACCGCTTTCATATCTGTACTCTATCTTTCTTCCGGTGTGATCTTTTACTTCTCTAAGTTTTCCAAGATCATCATATAAAAAGTAAAGACTGCTTCCCAAAGCATCGGATACGCTCAAAAGTCTTCCTTTTGTATCATAAGAAAGTACTACTTTTACTTTGTCCTTTCTTTCCATACAAAGAAGCTTCCCCTCTTTGTTAAAAAGATAGGAAAGACCCTCGCCGCTTTTATACTCAAATCCGTCCTTTGTTTTTTGAAGGCGGTCAAAGTCATCAAAAACAGATATTATATTTCCTTCATCATCTAAAAGGTAGGCTTCATCCTGACCGTCCGACAAATGTACTATATATCCGTTTTCTTCCCTGCTTACAGAGATCTCGTAACTATGCCTCCAGCCTTTTCCGAACACTCCGACTTTTTCTTCCTTACTGTTATAAGACCTTGTAAGGCTTAAAGGTATCCTTGACTGTATCTTGATGTCTTCTTTTATGTAGATGAAGTTTCCCGTATTGGCATTTACCGGATCTCCCGTCATGGCACAAAGTGCCGCTCTTGCACCTTTTAGAAAATCTTCCATTCCATGGTTTTTCATAAGGTCTTTTAATAAAGCATTCCATGAGGCAAATGCAGGACCGCCTTTTTCAAGCATAGCCGATATGATCTTATAGATCTCTTGTCTTAATCCTTCTTCATTAAGTTCTCCTGTAACAGGCTTTGCATTGTTTCTTACCCTGTTTAATGCATTGGTATAGGATACGCTGTAGCTTCCGTTAGGGTTTTTAGTGATATTTACTCCCGCACAGGCGGCAAGCCCTCCCATAAGCTTTAACATAAGCTTATCTTTTTCACTTGGTACACCTGCAGTGACCGGTAAACCTCCAAGCATCCGTGGAAGCAGCTTTTCAAAGTCCTTTGACTTGTCTTTATACGGTTCTTTCAGATCTTCCCATGTCTTTGACTTTTTTCCCTTAAGCACCACTTCTTTAGATGCTATGTTTACCTCCCCGCTTAACTTTATGGAACTTCCTCTTAACTTCTTCATCAGACACTACCTCCGGTAACGCTTGCTATATTTTATCTATTGAATTGTGATTGCTTATCTTACTATTTCTATTGTTTATTTTTCTATGATTTTTTTCTATGATCTGTTCTTCTCTTATACTTCTACTTTTCTTAATTCTCCCATATACTCTCCGACAAGGATATGTGGAATTTTTTTTTATGTTCTTATTTTTTAAGATGTCACTGTAAAATACTTTTTCTACCGCCTTTTTCCAAAGGACTGCAATAATACCTTCATAGCCTTTTAGAACAAACCTTACCCCTTCCTCTATTTCCGATTCGCTTAGATCAGGGATCTTTGCTTTGTTTTGTATAAGTTCTTCCCTAATAAGGCTTGCATCCTTATTTACAAAATCAGGTACCCGGAACCTTATGCTTAGCGGCTTATTTATATACAGACTTTCATCCGCTGCAACAAGCATGTATTTATAAGTTTTTGTATAAAGGCTTGTATTAAGAAAAAACAGGGCAATATAGGAAAGTTTTGTTTCACTTTTATCTTCCATGACCTCTGTCAAAAGTGCCATTATTTCTTCTTCCAAACTTTCTGTAGAGTACGTTTTGTATTCCTTGATCTTTTTACTTATCCATCTATACCTGAAAGTTTCAAAGTACTTTGTTTTTTTATTTTCTCTGTTCATCTTTTACTTTCTTATAAGTTCAATGTTCTCAAATATATCAATTACAGCTTTTTTCCATGCATTGGCATCCGGTTCTCTGCAATTAAAGATAACCTGTATTATTTGTCTGTCGGTTTCCCATTCCCATCATGTGGAAGATCTTTTCATCTATTCCGGGTAGGATAAAATCAAAACAATTCATTTCAACGAAGCCTTCTTTGTTTAGCTTCTTAGCTTCAAGGAACTTGATTCCCTTATGTACCTTTGAAAGAAGGCTTCTAAGATCGCTTTGCAAAGTTTCTACATCTGCGTCTTTGCCTTCTTCCAAAAGACTTAGACTTAAATTTATATCTCCTGCAAGATTGGTTTTTATTATCTCCGGTCTGAAGCTGGTAGGATACTTTATTTCCTTTATTTCATCCGGCATATCTATAAAAGATGAAGGGGTGTATATGGATACAGAATCATTAAAGTATAAAGCTTTCGTAAATGTTTCAAGCTTACCTGATATATAGTGACCGTCTTCTAAGGACATGGAAATGTTATTATCAGTTTCTAGTTTCATAGGTATGATTTTTTCGTCAATATATCCTTTTGACATTTTATTCAATATACCTCACTTTCACCTGACCATCAAAATCAATCTTATCCGCTATATCTTTACTCACAGTAACTTCTTTCAAATTAACAGAATGAAAAAATATACTATCCCCTATATACTCAACCGACTTCGGTATATATACTCTATTTAAATTCTCACAGAATTCAAAACACAATCTATCTATATGCAATAATCCTTCCGGTAATTCTATTTCTTTTAATTTGTGGCAAGAACCAAAAGCTGACTCTCCAATCACTTTCAGTTCTTTTGAAAATACTACTTTTCTTATATCACCCACAGAAAAAGCATTTCTTGCTATGCTTACGGTCCCTTCTTTAATAACAATACATTGCTTTATTATCCACGATCTCTATAAGATGAGTTCCTATATATTTACAACCATCCACATCTTCTTTGATATTATCATAAAATATTGTATTATAAAAAGAGTTTCCAACATAAAGCGGATCACTTTCAAATACCACCTCTTCCAAGTTCTTACAAAAATCGAAAGCCCCGTCATCTATTTTTTTCACCTTCTTTGGAATAATTATATTTTTAAGTAAAATACAGCCTTTGAATGCATCTTCGCCGATATATTCAAGTTCTTTCGGTAATTCTACATCTTCTAATTTTTCACAGTTTTCAAAAGTATTATTATTTATACCCGTAAGATACTTAGGTATTGAGAACTCAGATAAACTTTTACAATTAGAAAATGCTCCCATTCCTATGTATTCTACAGTTTCCGGTATTACGATATTTTCAAGATATATGCAATCTCCAAAACTATAATCTCCTATGCTCTTTACCCCCTCAGGCAAAACAACTCTTTTTAATTTATCGTGTCCTCTGAATATACCGCCGACAATTACTGTAATATCGGATGGAATAGCTATTTCTTCTGTATTATAGCTCGATTTAAATAAAATATGTTTATAGCATTTTAAGCCATTTGAATCCATAGGAATTTCTTTAAGCCATTTTGTTCCTTCCAAACAAGTCACACCAACCTGAGCAATACTATCGGGTATATTGATTTCACTAAGTTTACTACAGCCTGCAAAAGCATTATGTCCAATTCTTTCAACATTGTCACTCAAATGTATAGATGAAAGATTTATACATTCATAGAATGTTTCATTTTCTATATTTTTTAAGTTGTCAGGCAAAATAACTTCTCTTAATCCGCTACACCCATAGAATGTAGCGGCTCCTATATCAGTTATTGAAGAGGGAAGTTTTACAACTTCCATACTGCTGCATCTGCAAAATGCGGCTACTCCAATACTTGTAATATTTGCAGGAAGATCTGTATTCTTTAAATTCTTACATCCGTAAAATGTCAATTCCCTTATTTCTTTAAGTGATCGCGGCAATGATATTTCTTTTAAATTACTGCAATAGCTAAATGCACTTTCCCCTAGATATTCTACACTTTCGGGAATATTTACTACTTCCAAACCTGTACATCCGCTAAAAGCACCACTACCTACTTTCTCTAAGGATTTTGGTAGATTTATTTCTTTTAGATTAGTACAGTTTGTAAAGGCTTTTTTATGGATCATTTTTACACTTTCAGGAATATAGACTTTCTCTATAAACTTACAGCCGTAAAAAGCATAATCCATAATTTCTGTTGTGCCCTCAGGTATACTTACAATCACATCTTTTTTTGACTTATCCAACCAACCTGCTTTATATCTTATAACTTTACTATCTCTTATAACTATATGCCCTTTTAGATTTAAAAGTATATATGATATTAAAATAATGATTATTCCGGCTATTATTATCCAACGAATTTTATACTTTCTCTTCATATTTACATCCTTAAAAAAATTATTTTACAAATCCATCCTGATTTATAATACCTTCTTTTTACATTTTTTTCACCGTTTGTATAATCTTCAAGTGTTCCTACTGAATCGTATTTTGTAAGTTCTCCCCATAAATACTTTTCACCAACTACCCTATCATTTTCATACCATAATGAAACTTCTATTCTTTTATCTACACCATATCCTGTACTTAGAGCTATGCTACTGTTTTTTTCATATATCAGCACTTTTATTAATTTGGTTTCCCACTTAGTTTTTTTAACATAAACATCCAACTCACTCCAAAGCAATTCTATATCTGATTTATCAAAATTTGTAACTATAAAATCCATTGCTGTAAAAACAATTCCTGTTATTGTATCCGCTACCCCTATCATTGTAATTCCAATCGTTTTTAATGCTTCCTCAATAAAAGTTCCTAAATCAGGATTTATACTTTTTCTAACCAAGTAATCTGATATTAAATTCTTTAGAATAGTAGCATATGCTTTATCTAAATACATAATACTCTGCTTCATAGTAAATATACCTACATTCATAACAAACCAATCTTTTGCATGTATTTGACATTGTCCATTTTGCCATTCCTAGATTATTAGAAATTATCTGTTCTTGATTTCCTGTTAATATATACTCATACTCATTCAAACTTGGACAATCAATTTCAAAATAATAAAATCTATCAGACTTTAGTTCAATATCAGCCGCATACTTCCACTTAAAACCATTATTATTACCTCTATTAAACTTATTTATTTTATAAGAACCTATAAATTTAAGTTTTCCCCAATTAGCTTCATATAAAAATATGCTTCCAATTACATTTTCTACGCTATTTCCTTGAAAACCTATCCCAAAATTATATAATCCCGGATTTGCTACTTTTATATAGCCTAAAAAGTCCTTATTATTAGCAGTTCGTATCCAACTCCCTTTCACATCTTCAACTATTTCTACGGCATCCGTTATGTTTGTACTCTTATAACTTGGCGATGTTTGCCCGGATGTCTTAAATTTTACCACTCCTCCTTTTAGGCATAATGCGGTGGCACTACATTCTACGGCGTATTCTATTTTCCCTGTAGCAGGGTCCTTGATCTTCATATCTTTATTACTTACAACACTCCAAGTTCCAAGTTTAAGTTCGCATCTGTACGAATTTCTCTTATTTATCTTGCATGTACCAAAGCCCTTTATATTTTCTGCTTTAGTGTCGCTTACTGTAATTAAAGGTCTTCCATCAGAAGTATATACTCCATGGTCACTTGGCAGATTTAAAACACACGAACTACCCCCATATCCACAAACTACCTCTGCACCTCTTACTACATATTCAGATCCGGAATTCCCCTTGAGCTCATGATATTCGTACATTCTTTGCAAATTATCATCTGCCATTTTGCACCTCTTTCTTCAGATTAACATTACCTACTATCCTTATATCTCTTTACTCACTTACATACACTATCTCATCTTTACTGTTCATTCTTATATTTCTAGCCTTTATACTTATCTTTCCGGCTGCACTTAGGCTTATACCGCCGGTTCCGTTTAGTTTTAGGCACTCATCTTCAACAAATATCATATCTTCAGACTTAAAAGACACTCCTTCGCAAGATAAACCGAAAGTTATCTTCCCGCTTTCCATCATCTTTTGCTTTGCATCTTTTCCTTTGGAGGCAAAAGTCCTCAGTATATACATTTCTCCGGGCTTAACTCCCGATACATAAAGTTCTGCTTTTTCTCCGACTTCAGGTACTGCATATAGTGCATTTCCGGTTTCCGGATACCACTCAAATCCGTACTTTGCTTCCTTTTTATCACAGTCAAGACTTATGTATATTTTTTTATCCTTATACTTTTTGATCCTTCCCATAAGGCTTAGCCCTATGATATCTTCATTATAAAACGGCTTTATCAGCTCTTTAGTATACGCTTTTTCTATCCCCTGAAAATTAAATATAAGTTCTCCTTTTGTAAATTCCGCTTCTTTTTTATATAACAGCAAAACTTTATCCCCCACTCTTACCTGATCTCCTATCTCATAAGAGCCGTAAGTTCGTAACTTATATTCGCTTCTTTGTGTGCTTCCCTTGTCCTTTTTTATCTCTCTGCTCTCACTTATGATATCTTTAGGCTTAACAAGCCTTCCCTCTTTTAACCCCATGGATATAGAGGGCTTATCTGATGTCATATCGGGGTATATAAAAGTTTTTAAGTTTGCAGCCATTCTGATTGCAAAATCCCAAGCACTTTCTTCATAACAAAGTAGCGGCTTTTCTATCCTTTTATCATTCACATCATAGGTTGCCATGGTGCCGGGATATTTTTTCATTATATCCTGTGTGATACTTATATAGGTCTCATCTATATCCTGAAAAAGTTCTGTATGTTTATATTTATCCAACTCTTTACTGTATGAGTATGCACTAAGTTTAAATCTATGTACATCTGCATCGGGATCTATATTCAGTTCCTCTACAAAACCCCTGAATAAAGTCTTTCCCTCATATTTAACATTGACATCTATATCTTTTTTATCTGTAAAAATGTTTTCTACCGGATTTTCTGTAAGTACTCCAAATATATCAAGTCTTGCATGTCTGTTCGGCTCTGTCCTTATAATAAATCCCTCCACCATGTAAATCGGAAGTTTTACCTCTATCTCTAAATTTTCTATGATCAGCATAAATACGAACTCCTCTACTTGCCATAAGATTATACTTCAATAACCGATATTCTATTACTAACTTATGTGAACTCCATCCCCGCTTACACTTATTCCGTCTTTTAGTATGATCTGTGTGCCGTCTTGCAAAGCATGATCCTCTTAGCGGCTGCTATCGATATATTAGACTCTTCGCTGCTTATCTCGAAGGTATCTCTTGCTTTTATATATATACTACCGCTGCTTACTATCTTCACTCCCTCATCATCCTTTAATTCTATATAATCACCTGTGCCTGCACTTATTCGTATTCCGTCCGGTGTCAGTCTTATTTCTTTTCCGTATTTATTTCTCCAGATCTTATTCTCTGGATCGGTTCTTACTCCGCTGCCTTCATTTTCATGTATTGCACTGCACACATAGGCATTTTCTTCATTTTCTGTAGGAAAATAAAGCCTTACACTGTCTCCCTTTTCCGGCATGCAATACCACCCGGCTCCGTCCTTTGAAGAATATACGGTAGAAAAGTTAAACCATCTTCCTATTTCTTCATCCTTATTTTCTATTTCATCTATAGCTATCTTTACCTTTTCTTTTTCTACATCAGTTACTTTAGCTGTAAGTGATGCTCCTATTAATTTTAAGTCAAACTTACTTTCTTTTTTTACTATATAGTCTATATCCTGTGTTAAATAATAAGTATGATAAAGTTCACTTCCTTCAGTTTTGGATACTATTTTTACTATACGGTAATTTTTTCTGTTAAAACTTACCCTGTCACCTAAACTGTGTATCTCCCTTGATCTAACTTCATACACTGTGTATTCTTTATTTACAACGATTCGTACATCTTGTGAAGTTAGGACTTTTGTATCTCTTTTTGGCATACCGAAAAAATACTTTACTCCCTTACTCTGATAGTCCGGCATTACTACTGTCTTCTTCAAAGCGGCAATTCTTCGTATAAAGTTCCAGTCATTTTCTCTATATTGAACCAAAAGATCGGGAATTACACCTTTTCCTTCTTCTCCTGTTATATAGTGTGCCTCTTCATACCCTTCTTTTAAGATATTAAGGATATCGGTATATTCTCCGGTACCTTTAGAAAAACTTCTTGTATGTACTTTCTTCCATCAATGAGCTTCCTGTGATCAGTTCAAGTTCAACAAGGAAACTACCGCTTTCTTTAAAAAAACAGATCTTTTCTAATAATCCGTAAAATATAGTACTCTCTTTATCCGCTTCATCAAGGGCATCGACCCTTACCCACCTTGTGTTTTTAGCAGCATTTACATACTCTTCTTCTCTTTTTTCTTCTATAATGGCTTTTATGGTTGCCCTTCCATGTCTGCCTGTTTCATGTTTTGCTTCATAACTTGTTACTGCAAGTACATCAAAAATATCAAGTTTTATAAGGTTTTCTCTCATAGATTTTGATCCTCCACTTCTATAAACTCTATTCCTCTAACACCTCTTCGTATAAAGCTTTCCGCAAAATCAAGGCTTACAATAAACTTTATCTTTTCATCCTTATCCCTAACCGCTTTAAAAGACTTGTTAAAATCGGCAGTTAACAGGTTATCGGTATATAACAGATAGTAGCTTTTTATCGCCCTACTGTTCTTATCTACCAGCAGTACTCTTTTTATAAACACTTCTATATCAAAAAGAAGCAGCACCTCTCTGAATCTTTCTGATATAAGAGGATATGTGTTCATCATCAAATCGGGAAATATAAAGGTATCAGTTTTTTCTATTTCAAGTATAAGATCTTTGGGAAGCTCATAAAATCTTTCATTAAGAGTCTCTATATTCCTTGGGATATCATCTGATGTATATATCCGTATCCCCCTCGTATTTTCAAAGTTTTCTTTTATATAAAAATAAGGTAACCTGTTTTCCATAAGCTCTCCATACTTATTTTTCTTATTAAAAGTTTTCTACCATTGGTGGTATTCTCTTGCAAAATCAAAATAAAAAAACTTACTTTTACCGATTTCTAAGATATCCCCTTCTTTTAAGTCTTTTGATGTATAGATTGCAGTTTTGTTTAATCTCACAAAACCCATAGACTCTTCTCCAAGAAGTGTGCCTTGTAAACCTCTTATATCATATGCTACAACTGCATGTTTTCTATCTCTTATATCTTCATCTCCAAGGACTTGTATATTCATAGTGTCATTTTGCCCTATATAGTTTTTTCCGGCTGTAATATTATAGGCTTTCCCCTGTCTTTTCCCTTCTATACACACAAGCCATGCATATATAAATTTTTCTTCTTCCATAGAAAGATTTTTTCCAATTCTTTTGTTTTTGTGTTTTTCTTCGTCAGTAAGGTTTTTTCTTTTAAGCATTCTATATTTTTTTTCTTTTTGAATCAGCCTATCCTTATCTTCATTATCTGTATTTTCATATTCAAAATTTTTCAAGTATTTACTTGACTCAGATAAAAAAATCAACATACATAAACTTGATATCACCTATTTCCAAAATATCTTTATTTTTAAGTACATACTTATCGTATACAGGTTTATTATCCATGTATACAATTCCGTCCGCTCTTGCCGGAATCAAAATTGCTTCTCTTGTTTTTCTATCAAAAAATATTAAAGTGAATTTGCCAACCAGTTTCTCATCCCCCAGCACCTGTATCTCATTATCCCTATCCGTTCCTACAAAGTTTTCTCCAAAGCTTATGACATAGCTTTTTCCCTTTCTTGCTCCCTCTATGCATACAAGCCATGCACATACAGGTCTTTCTTCTTTTAGGGAAAGTCCGCACTCCTTCCTTAAGTTCACATAGACCTTTTCAGGTGTATCAAGATCAAAGCCGCACTTTGGACAGATGCTGCCGTTCCTTGTCTTAGAAAACTTATGTCCATAAGGGCAATCCATTATGTTAGACATTCTTTCCTCCTTAATCCACCAAGATCTTTCTCGGACCAAATCCTGTGGCTTTATGCCCGTCCGGATCCTTTGCAGTGCTTAATATATCTAAAAGTCCGGTATAGATCTGCTTATTGCTAAGGTGCGTTCCATGTACCCTTCCTTCCTTAACTGCTATATAGTTTTCTATAACGGCTCTGGATATTCCTTCAACGCTGTTTAGTACCGTATAGCAAAATGTTCTGTCTATGTCTTCACACTTTTTTGTATTAAGGTATTCTTTCGCATATACCTTCAAAACCTCTATATTGAAGGTTTTTTCTTCGTATCCTGCGTAATCCGCATTCATCAAATGTATGGTGTCATACTCCGATCTCATATCTGCAAAATCAAGGTAACTGTCCCTTAATACAAAGCCTGATTTTAACAAAAAGTCGCACAGCAGGATCTCGTCATCTAAACTTTCCTCCTCTGTGGATAAGAAAGCCTTTATTTTAGTTACCTTCCAGTCCTTATCTACCGATTCACCGCTGCACTTTAGCCTCAGATACTCTCTTTGCTCTGTATGAGTATAGGTTACTCTTATTTCTTTACTTATCTGATATACCTCTCCCTTAAGCTTTACAAGCCCTTTTCCTATAATAAGACTTCTGTTTTCATGATCGGAGCTTAATCTTAATCCCCTTATGACTCCGTTTGTATATCCCTCATAAAGTATGGACAGTAAATCTTTCGGATAGTCTCTTATTACTTCGAGTGCCTCTTTTTTTAAGATCCTTCCGGTCTCAAACAAAGGGTATCTGTTCTCCATTAGCTTCTCCTTATGTCTTTAGTGTTCTCCATCAAAAAAATCACAGATCCATTCGTCCGTTTCAAACTTGTATTCCCTTCCTTCACCTGCATATAAGGTATCTTCAAGTCTGTATACCGGCACTATCTTAAATCCCCATTTTTTATAGTCTACAAAGGCAAATATCTTAAGCTCCTCGTTTTGTATATCATCTGTGTCTTCCTGTTTTATATATCCGCTGTATCTTCCCGCAAGCTCCATCCTGTTGGTTGCCCTAGCCTCATCTTTTTTGAAATGAAAAAGATACTCATAGCGTATACTTTCGGGAAGCATCATACAGATACATTCTAAGCAGTATATCTTCCAGACTCCTAAGTAAACTTCCTGTCATTTTATTGCTTTCAAATCCGTCAATAAGTACTTCTTCCTTGCCGGAGTATGACAGTGCTTTTATTTTATAGGGAATAAGTGCCTCTTCTTCCCTTATGTCAAATCCTGCGTATCCCGTTCGCTTATCATAAAGATATCTCATCAGTCCGTCTACACAGGCGAGTTTTAACTCTTCTTTTTTTACACTTCCTCCACTTTGCATCATGTTGCCGGGTACAAACTCTTTTAGAGCGTCTCTAAATAATCCTATCTTACAGGACTGCCCTGTAAGCCTTATCATGTCAAAGTTATAAAGCTCTCCGTTCTTATAAAGTCTTTCCATAAAGACCTTCATAACCGCATATATTTCCCCTGCGATAAGCTTTTCCGCTTCATAGCGGTTAAAACTTATCTTGGGCATTCCTTCCAGAATTTCAAGCCTTTCATTTCTAAATACCGATAACTTAAAGCGATCCGCCTCCAGTCTTAAAAGTCCCGTCTTTTCTTTTTTACCCTCAGGCACTTCTATAGCGATATCATTCCCCGAAAAAAGTTCCTGTTTGATCTCATCTGCCAGGGTAAATAAAAAAAAGTAATTATTCCTTACCCTGTAGTATCCTTCCTTTCCGTAAGTCTCAAAATTCTTAAAAGCTGTTGGAAGAACTTCTTCCACCTTTTGGTAAGCCTCCTGTAAACCCTTATAAAAGTTTTCAACGCCTTCTTCATCTATGTATCTGTAAGGGTCACCGGGCAGATCGTTGATAACTTCACTACCCAGATCTTTATCGCTGCCAAGCAGTTTTGAGACAATTCTGAGTTTTAAGATCTGCATGATCCTGTAAGTGATATTGTTGCCTCCAAAATCCGTATTACCGTTTTTATAACTGTTTTCCATCGTGTAAATCTGTATATCACCTTTTGCACGCACCTTGAATTTACAGGCACTAAGGTCTGTTGTCCCTCCTCCACAGTCCATTATCAGTGCTTTATAGCTTTCTCCGTCTTTCAGACGATTTTTCTCCCTCATCTTGCTGATAAAACTGTAAAGTACGGCAGTGCTTTCATCTAATGTAACACTTATCTTTATGGACAGCATTTCGGAAAGTAACTCCAGCATCTGTTCATATACATGCTTTTGCTTAACAGGTACGGTTATATACACTTCTTTTATCAGACACTTGAAATTATCTCTTGTGATATTAAGCACATATCTCAAATACTCTGCAATGATCTCTATTCTGGCTACATATCTGTATCTTCCTTTAGCATCTGTAAGCTCTTCTTTTTTTTCAAAGTCCCCTACCCATCTTTTGATGTCGTAAAAAACCGAAAAACCTTTATCCGTATAGCTTAAATTGGCAAACCATAAAGCCTTTCTTCCAAAAACATACTCTATACCGTCATTATTGACATCTGTTACGGCTACAACTGTGGGTATCATGTTTTCTATAAAAGTTTCTCCTCCAACGGATTCAAAAAATAACGTATGACAAATGGTATTTTCCTTGATACCTCTTTGTTTTGCCGTATGCAGCTGCCTATAATAGCTACTGTCAGCATACATTGCTACAGTTGTATTGGTAGATCCGAGGTCCAGAGCAATCGGCATATGAAGTTCTATTAAAGGAAGTATTTCAAAGTCCATCAACGGAATTTTATACATAGTATACTTCATAAGGTCTTTTTCCTGCTCTTCACCCATATATGTCCTATAAACAAAACTTGATGCATCTCTTTCCATAAGATACAGGCTATAATCCTTTGTATCTGTAACTATACCCGAAAGTTTAGCTTCTTTTACTAAATACAAAGAGTCTTTTTTATCTCCGTGTGCAACTACATTAAATACAGCACAAACTTTGTTTTCTCCACTTACTATCAGTGCATTGGTATTCAGAAATCTGTCCTTATATTCTATTTTGTAATCATCTAAAAAGTTCAGTGCGGCTCCTTCATAAATACTGATCTTACCGGATATGCGAAGCTCCTCTTTCTCGGGCTCTTTGACGCTGAATTTGTCAAAGCACTCTTCGATCCTCTCTCTTCCCCCTTCTTTTTCTTCCCTGATAAGATCTTCGTCAAAGGTTTGGCAGTAGGAAAGGATCATCTCTATAAGCTCTTCATTTGTCATGCTTTTATCAAGACCCTTTACGATATGCTCCCTAAGGCAAACCTCTCTAAGTCGATATTCACTCATTAACTCAAGTTCTTTTCTTGTGTATGCCGCTGCTTGTTCTTCTTTTTGCACGACCCTGTTAAGCTTATAGCCCATCTTGTTTTCCTTCCCGTTTCGGTTTCTTTATTCTTAAAATCTTTAATATAATGCCATCTTCCCTATTTTCATACTTTCTTTAACTCCTACAATACCAAAGTGGTATTTCCAAAAATATCCGTCTCATAGGAAATCGGTAAAAAAAGCTCTTTTAACATTTCTATTCTTTCCATGTCTTTTTTTGTCTTATCCACTCCTGTAAAAAGAATAAGTTTTCTTAGATTTTCAGAGTGTATGTAAAGATTTGCCTTCGGATACAGTTCTTTTAATGCTTTCCTGAAAATCGTTATATAATCTTTGCACTTATACAGATCAAGCAGGCAAAAAATAATCCTTTTAGCTTTATTAAGTTCAAGGTCCAGCAAGGTTTCTCTTATGCTTTTTAAAAATCTGCCTTCTTGTATTTCTCTTAATATATACATTGCCCTTAATTCTTTTTTATCTCCTCCACTCCTAAGATCCCATACTGCTACATAGTGGAACATCACATCTAAAAACATTGCTCTTACATTCTCATATCCGACCACATCCGGTAAAAAGATCTCTCCAAGTTGCGTAGCAAAACGATAAAGAGGATTTATCTCTATTTCCCTATCGTCAACAGTGTCGGAATTAAGAAAATCAAAGGAGCTTTCTGTATAGGGACTGGGACTTTGACTGTTTATAAATATAAGTTCTTCCAAACCGTATCCGCTTTTTTTTGCCTTCAGTACAACCTCCCATACACAGTTCATACTTTACTCCTTTTTCATATCGTTCTTTATTTGATCATCTTTATAACTGTCTCAAATAGTACTTAAAGTTATTTGTCATACTATTTTTATTGTTCAATCCCCTTTGTAAGGTAAGTATTTTCCAAAACTCCTATACATATATATTCATCAAAGTTCATCTGTAAATGAGAAACTGCATACCTTACCATTGCCTCACAGAGGTTACTGTCGCTGTTTCTTAAGAACCTTAAAATAAGTTTAGGGCTTTCATTTGTTACCTGAAGATCATCACTTGAAAAGTTATTCATATCCGGAAGTATTTTACCGGTCTCCAAAAAATCTTTTTCATCACCAATCTTTCACAGGATTTAAGTGATACATACTCTTTAATATCCAGTTCTTCGATGATTCTTTCTATTTCCGCTTTAGTGTGTAGCTTATCCTTGCTGTTAGCTGACAGTCTTCCAATCAGGCTTTCTTTTCTTTTATTGCTTATCAAACCGGCAGGTAATTCTTCTTTTGTGTATCTTATGTCAAAAATATGATACCCCTCCAAATCGGCATAACTTTCTTCATAGGATTTTACTATGATTTTTTCTTCTTCCTGTCTTATCCCTACCATACCGTCTGTCTTTTGCACTAAGCACAAAATAATTTCCTTATCCTTTTGCCTGATCATTTCCCTCTCATAGTACAGTCCGTCTTTGCTCGGACTTAAAAAGGTACTGCTCTTAAATAAGGTTTTTTCTACATTCCACACAGGATAAATATTCTCTTTGACCATATCTGAATATTTCCCGTAATGCACTTCCACATCCCTTGCATTTTGTACTACCGTAGATAAATCAATATCAAAAAAACGATCAAGGTAGGCGGTATTTACCGTATTCCACCTAAGCCCGTTATGGGAAAAGGTTTCATTCAGTTTACCCAGCTCCTGCCTATACCTTACAGCTTTTTTAGGCTGTACTGAAGTTAAGTTTTTTTCTCCGTTAATTGTGAAACTTACGCTTATTTTTTCCTTTGCAAAAGCCTTGCATACACTGTCATCCGCATTCAAGTATATAGTTTTTACAGTACTTGATCTTTCTTTAGAATCTTCTCTTATATCTCCTGAAGCATCATCTAATACATCCGCCTCCGATACCGGAAAAAACATCCTCAAAAATACATTGTCATTTTTAGAAAGTAACAGTACCGCAATCTCATAGCTTTCTTCTTTGCTTTCAAGCTCATCATATACTTTTTGGTGCAGGGACTTAAATCTTTCGTGAACTGCCCATAGTCTAAAGCCTATGGGCTTCCTGCTTCGCTGACCTCGCAACCTACTATCTCCACAGGCGTTAATTCGGGCAGTCCCTGCCCTATCATTTTTCTTATACTACTTGTCTTAATCCTTCTGCCAATATGTTTTTTGCCGCATTGATATCTCTATCATGTTTTGTATTGCAGAAAGTACATATCCAATCTCTTACTTTCAGATCCTTTACATTTGTATTTTTATATCCACAACTAAAACATATCTGACTGCTTGCATAAAATCTATCTATCTTAATATAAGTTCTGCCGTTCCATTTTGACTTATATTCCAGTTGTCTTGTCAGCTCATACCACGATGTATCACTGATAGATTTCGCTAAATTATGATTTTTCACCATGTTTTTTATCTGTAAGTTTTCCGAAACTATCACTTGGTTTTCGTTTATAATTTCGCTTGAGATCTTATGCAGATAATTTCTTCTTTTATTAGTTATTTTCTCATGGCATAGTGCTATTTGTTTCTTTTTTTCCGGTAGTTCCCGCTCCCTTTTGTTTTACCTGCTAATTGTCTTTGCAATTTTGCAAGCTTTTTCTCATATTTTTTAATTGTCTTTGGATTTTCATATTTCTTTCCATTTGATGTGATACATAGATCTTTTATTCCCAGATCCACTCCTATTTGTCCGTTTGTCTTTACAAGTGGACTATGTTCGGTTTCTACAAGAATAGACACATAGTACTTGCCGCTTGGTACCTTAGATATAGTTGCCGCCTTTATCTGACCTAAGAATTTTCTATGTAATTTTATTTTTACCATTTTTAATTTTGGCAGCTTTATTCTTCCTTTATCAAAATCTACAGTTATGTTCCCATTTGTAAAATTAGTTGTATATGATCTACGATTACTGTGCTTACTCTTAAACTTCGGATAACCTGCATGTTCTTTGAAAAACTTTTGATAAGCACTATCCATATTATAAATTGCATTTGTTAAAGCAAATTTATCTACTTCTTTTAGCCATTCATAAACTTTTTTCAGCTCTCTGTTACAATAATTATTACAATCTGTTTTACTGACAGACTTTTTTTCTTTTTCATAAGCATTTTTTCTGTACGCAAGGGTTTGATTATACACAAAACGACAACAGCCAAATGTCTTTGCTAACTGTATTTCTTGCTCTTTGTTTGGATAGATCCGATATCTATATGCCTTTAACATTAAGCTCACCCGCCTTTCTACCCTTGATTTTATATATATTGCTTTAACATTTCTTCAGAAACATTGCCTTCGCTACAAGCAAAATATCCGTCTGTCCAAAATGTATGTTCTTTCCAAAATGATTCTTAAATCATTATTTCAACTGCCAACAGTTATATAATTGTTTAAAATATATAAAATAATTTATTATCAAAACCATTTAATATGTAGTATTCACATTAATATATCTATCTTTACTTACAATTCTTTATATCTTTTTACTAGGTCATAGTAACATGTATACAAAATAATTTCAATATTTTTTAATATAAGTTATTTTTTTAGCATAATATACAAAAATCACTCCTTTAATTAATCTATTTAACCGATCAACAGCAATAGTCAGAGACTTGTTAGGAATATAACTTTTATTGCACTGCATTTGAGAGTTTTTTTATTAAAAATTCTCACATAAATAGGGCTGTTGCATTTTAAGATTTTTGCACAAGCGAAATACAGCACAGCTTGTACTCAATCTCTGTTTTGCAGCAGCCCTATTTATTAAGTTTTTAAAAATCTTCCTCCACTATGCTCCATACCGCATCTATGCTATGTTTTTCTTTTACATAGCTACTTGCTTTTTGGCTTAAGTTTTCCAGTCTTTTCGTATCTTCATATAGCTCTATGACATTGGTTGCGAAGTCCTCAGCCGTATCGGCTACATTAAGTATATCATCCGCACCTATTATGCCCTCGGCACCTATGGATGTACTTACCATAGGGAGCCCGTTATACATGGCATCTATTACCTTGCCCTTGATACCGGCACCGAATCTTAGCGGTACTACAACGAGTCTTACGTTCTTGTATATTTTTGCAAGTTCCTCATCGGATACAAAGCCCTTTACTATCACGCCCTCTGCTTCATTATGAAGAGCAACTATCTCATCCGGAGGGTTTGAGCCTACTATATAGAAGTTCACCTTAAGTTCGGCTCTTATTTTTTGCCATATCTCTTCCATAAACCATTTTACGGCATCAACATTGGGAGTATGTGCGAAGCCTCCTACAAAGAGTAATCCCTCTCTTTTTTCGAAGTCTCTTTCGATATCCGACAAAAAATCATCGTATACATAGGCTGTGATAGCTTTGACATTCAAGTCCTTATCTATATTTTCATGTATGTAATCGACCTCAACCTGTGAAGGATAGTAAGAGATATCCGCCTTATGCATAAGTTCTGTTTCTATTCCACGCCAATACTTACTTGCCTCAAGCTTTTTCTCATCACCGTTTAACTCGTACTCTCTAAATTCTCTGAGCATGTGCAGATCGTGACCGTAATATATGATCTTGATATCGGTCCTGTCTCTTACAAAGTCTATGTACTTGATGGTGATGTGTGGTCTGTTGAAATACACAAGGCTTATATCGGACTTATGTACCTCTATCCAGTGCCAGATATCGTTATACATACTGTCTCCGTATAAAACTTCTATACCCATCTTTCCGAGCAAGGTCGTATACGGCTCTTCCCTTAAAAAGTTATCCGTAAGGAATTTTACCACATAACCCTTTTTCACAAGCATTTGCAGGTATTGATAAGTTGTTTTTGAACCGGCATCTTTATCAAAGGTAGGTACATAGTGGTCTACAAAGAGTATGATCTTTTTGCCCCTGCTTCTTTCCCTTGCCCTGAAAGGATCCGGATTACCTATGTTCTTATACTGCTTTTTAAATTCTTCAGCCCATTTTTGTTTTAGTTTTTCGGAATTCTCGATCTGGTAGCGTTTAAGTCCCGAGCCTTCCACATCCGTACCGTTGGATACTCCCTCAAAGTGTATCACCACAGACTGAGGCTGGTACATGACCTTATATCCGGCTTTTCTGACTTCGAAAGCAAGATCGGAGTCTTCACAATATGCCGGTGCATATCTTTCGTCAAATCCTCCTATACTTTTCCACAGATCGGCTCTTATCATGATGGCAGCTCCGGATATGTAGTCCACTTCTTTTACATAATTGTATTCGCACTTATCCGGATCGTCCATTCTTCCGTAGTTCCACGCTGAACCGTCGCTCCATACTATACCTCCGGCTTCCTGGAGTCTTCCGTCCGGATATACGAGCTTGGAGCCTACCATTCCTATGCTTTCATCACTTTCTATAAGCTCTATAAGTGAGCTTAACCAATTTTCACAGACCTTGGTATCGTTGTTGAGAAAGAGTATGTACTCTCCCCTTGCCTTGCTTGCGGCAAGATTGCAGTTAAGCAGGAATCCTTTGTTGGTATCGGGTCTGCTTATAACTATATTCTCCACATATTTATCAATATTTCTTGTCGCATCGGTGGATAAGTCATCCGCCAGTATCACTTCATATTCACAGCCTTTGCTGTTCTCGATTATAGAAGCAAAGCAGGCATAGGTGTATTCTATCTGATTATAAGCAGGTATCACTATACTTACCTTTGGATGTTCGAATGTTTCGAATCTGAGCTTGCCGAATTCCTGATATACCGGACCTATCTTCATATATCCGTCAAGCAGGTTTCTTCCCTCTTTTGAGCTTAACCTTGCCAGATACTTAAAAGGACTTTTCATGGCTGTTTTATAGAAACTGAGTTTCTTTCTTTTCTCCGTTCCTACAGGATATTTTTTATCCACCAAATTCTTTATCTTTCTTTTTATCTTATATACAAAAACTCCCTGTTTCATAAGTTTTTGTATCACCATGTCCTGCTTGGCACTTTCTTCCCTGAGCATAGCTATCATGGTCTCCAGGTTTCTGACATGATTATCGGTAAGTCTTTTAACTTCTCGCATCTGCTTGATAACATCGAGTTTTTCTTCTATTTCCTGTTCCAGTATCTCCTGTTTTCTAAGTAGCTTCGGTCTTTCTTTTTCTATTCTTAGGAGATTATCAAGTATTCTGAACTCTATCCTGTACTTATCAAGGTAGATTTTTTGATTCTCTCCATGTACCTTTTTCTGGAATGCTTCTTCAAGCTCTTTGCAATGCTCCTCATCTTCAGAGCTTATTCCGAATTTCTCCAAAAACTTAACTTTACTTATATTAAGTGCAACTTTTGCATTCAGATAGAACTCATTCAAAGCTCTGTATCTGGTATATATAAGAGGCTGCTTATCCTCCACCCATTCATAGTCTATACCTATATACCTTCCGTCTTTTATAAGGAAGTTTCCGAATATGGCATCTATGTTTGAAATAGGTTTTCCTCCGTCTATGATATCAAAAGCTTCTTTGATCTTCGCCACATAATCGACACCCGGTCTTATAGAAGAGATAAGAAGCTGGGCGAGGTTTTCTCCCTCCACATAATCAAACTTTGCACTGTAACCGTCCTCGCTTATATCAGCCTTAACGTAGTCTATGGATCTGTTTTCTTCCATAAGCAGCTTTCTTTTTGCATCAAAGCTTCTTATATGCTCTGTTCCTTCCTCGCTCAATGCTTTTTTGACCACGTATTTTTTATCATCTTTTCTTTCTATACTTGTTCTTATTCTATACTTTTCTTCTCTGTTATAATTGTATTTTATATAATCTTTCCCAAGGTCCGGACCGGTGACTACAACAAATGAATTGGCGAAATCTTCGAAGTCTCCGGCTGCATTGATCTCTTCGAATTTTTTCGCTATGTCTATACATTCTATTGCGGGATAATCATATGCTGCTATAAAGTTCGCCAGATCGCCCTTTTCAGGCTTACTTTTATCGCTGTAGATAATATTTGCCATCCTGTAATCCGGCATGGGGTAGTACCAATTGGATTCGTCAAATCCAAAGCCCTCAAGCATAGTCTTGATTTCTTTTCTTGTACGTATAGTAGCATCCGACTTGGCACCGCACAGGTATTTGAACCCGTATCTGTTATCACAGGCAAATATAAGCCTTGCGTCTTTTTTCATCTTAGCCTTTATATTTTCTATCAGATATTCCGGCTCATGATCGTTATCTCCGACTATCACAACATAATCGAATACCGCATCTTCGCTTAACAGCTCATTAAGTTCTTTATGCAGATACAGATTTTTACTTGAATTGAATTTGTATTTATACAGGTTTAGGAAATTTTCATCATCAAGTACATAGAGCCTTCCTTCATTTGATAAAAGTCTTTTTATTATCTCAATGCTTGCCGGTGCCACTACCAGTATATCGGAGTTTTTTTCAAGATCTATCCATTCAAAGAAAGCCTCTCTGTGCGGAGCTGCCATATACAAATAATTAAGGTTATCGTTCTCTTCCAAAAGTCTCTTCGAATCTCCTCCGCAACCTTTCAGAGCTTTTAATACATTATCATGAAAATATTTCATAAGTCTCCCTCTTCTTCTTAGCCGATCCTAAGACACACCGTAGCAAAAAGTCTTATAAGCCCGTAAGCCTGCATAAATACAAAACTTTGTATCACTACGGTATTTATATCGAATTTTATATCTATATACTTTGTATTCAATGTCATAAGTAAAGGAGCCGCTATGGGTATAAAGTATCTTCCCTGTACTCCCTCTATTATCTTCGAGTTCCTGTCTGTCCATGCCACAAGCATACTAAGCTCCAGTCCGAATACCACCCCTGAAAATACCGTCACTATCCACAGTCTTTCGAGAGGTTTAAGAGAATTCTTATCTTTTAATGCAAGTGCCGTAAGTCCCAGGCTGTAACAGCAGACTATTGCATAGGGTATGGAAAGTATCTCATCAAGGTTTCCCAGTTTCTCGCCTATAAAGCCCATGTGGTAATTGTCAAATTCATATAGGAATGTATTGTATAACATTCTTATCAAAAGCGAAGGCCAGGTCAGCACTTCTATAAGTCCGTAGGACTGTTTTACATTACCGAATTCCTGTCCGCTTTCAATACTGGTATAAGATACTATGGTCGCAGCATTTACCAGATACATCGCAACAAACATGCTTAGGAATACCGCAGCAAATCCAAGCAGGTAATGTGTCGTATTCTTGAATCTCGACCTCGGTATCAAAAAATACAGCAGTACGGTAAGTGAATATACTATCTTGCACGGACCGCATACAGCTATGATAAGACACAAAAAGCCCAGATCCTTTATTCCGACTCTCGCACTGCTTCTCGATAATGCCAGTATCTTTGCCACGAATAGCGTGTATAAGGCTATTATCAGTGCATCATAGGACATGGATGCTGCAAGATGCATGGTCATGGGTAGCAGGCTTATTGCGTATACTATGTATTTGCCGAAAGGCAATATCTTTATGCTGTATGCTGTTATAAGAGCAAATAACAATAGATTAAAAAACTTTGCAAGAACTATCATGTTCACGGCACTCAGCTTAAGTATTCTTGCAATACTCATTCCGACCGCCTGAGGTACATATATCAAAGGACTTGTGTTGACCGGTATATGCCTTGAGGTGTAGAGGGTATTTTCCTTATCGAGATCGTATTCTTTTATATTTTCGTTCCAATCGTGATCTAACTTGAGACTTTCCTCCGTAAGTGTTGAACCGAGCACACTCTCATTCATCGGATCGTCGTAGGCATCTTCAAGGTAAGCCGCATCATCATAAAGCAGTACATATCCCCTATCATCCACCGCTTTTATACCGAGCATTTGAGATGATAGTTTGTATGCACTTATGTAGTGACTCGGCTCGTCCGGTGCGGATAACCCTATAAATACCTGCATGTATACCATTCCCAGTGCAAGTACTATCATAAAAAAGCTCTTATGTATTTGCATTTTTTTGTAAATATACAAAAAAGCCCCTGTGATAAGCAAAAGGGCGATAACTATAAATAAATATCTGTTTATTAAAAAGTTATCTTTAGTTGCGTTCACCGCAGCCGATACATCCTTAAAATGTATAAGTGCAGCCGCCATCAATAAGACAAAGCCGCTTATATATGCATATATATAAGGTTTTAAGGGCTTTATAAAACTCATATCCAAAACTCCTGTCTCAGTTTTACTCTTTATCCTTATCATGCTTACTTATAGCTATATCACAAGCCAAAGCGGCAAGTTTTTCTTCTATATTTGAAATATGCAAACTCATAAGGAAGATCTTACTATCAGTATAAATATTATACTCAGGTATAAGAGATTTGCCGGGGACTGTGTTCCGGTAAGTTCGGCAAGCCTGTAGACTATACCCGGTACCACAGCCATTACTATCAAAGCCAGCGAAAAACAAAACCAGAATACCGCATCATCTATTCGAAGCTTTGATTTTCGTATTTTGTGTATTACAACGATGCTTGTAATAACAGAAAAAACTATGAGTAAAATTCTAAGCATTACAGACATACCGACCTCCTATTTGTACTTATGTTCCCTTTTTCTGAAATTTTGTATAAATAATATAGACACCAGCATACGAAGCATGTACATAGCAGCTTTTAAGGGTGAAAGATAGCTTGTTCCGCTGACTCTCTCATCCATGATAGCCGGTATTTCCGCAAGTTTCATTCCCTGTTTCAAAAGATATGATATGGTATCCGGCTCCGGTGCATAGTTTAGGTTAAGTGCAAACTCTTCTATGCTTTTTCTGCTGTATATCCTCATACCCGAAGTTGGATCCGTTATCTTTGTACCTGTTGTTAAAAATATAGCAATACTTATGATACTGCTTCCAAGCATACGGAGTTTAAACGACTTTTTATTTTCCAAAAATCTTGAGGCTATGACTATATCATACCCCTCCTCAAGCTTATTCTTAAGTGCGTAGGCGTACTCCGCCCTGTGCTGTCCGTCTCCGTCAAATTGTATGGCGTATTTATAACCATTCTTATAGGCGTACTTCATACCTGCCTGAAATGCTCCGGCAAGTCCCAGATTTATCGGCAGGTCCAAAATATTATAAGAATTATCGTAACATATCTTAGCAGTATTATCCCTTGAGCCGTCATTGACCACCACGTAATCAAGATCACTGTAATTATCTATCAAATTTTCAACCACTCTTGATATATTCCCCTCTTCATTATAAGCCGGTATTATCAAAAGTATATCGGTTTTTTCCTTATCCGGCATACTCATCCTTCTCCCAATAAGACTTATTCATACTGTATTTTATTCTTTGTTGTTTCGTAAGTTTAAGATAGTTTTTTCCCTTTTTGTAGCCCAGATACTTGGCTGCACTTATATATACCAGCTTAAAAACCGATAAGAGCCTGCCTTTTTTTATCAGGTGAAGGGCTGTTTTTTTCACAAGTTTTATACCCTCACTCTCACTTTTCAAGCCTTCAAAATATTCTTTATACATGACCTGCGACACGGCTATATCAAAGTTTCTTTCAAACTGTTCTTTGGCACTGTAATCATGTGAATGATATACTACGGCATCTGCCGCATACATCGATTTTTTCCCGGATCTGAGTACACAGGCGGCATATATCATATCTTCGTTAAGTATAAGCCCCTCCTTGAATCTTCCCAGTTTTTCGAAAGTTTCTCTTTCATAAGCCGCACATACATTAGAACAAAAGTAAAGTTTTATACCGTAGCTGTCTTTGTCAGCCTCACTTTTAACGACAGACACTTTGGGATAATTATAGCTTCTTGTGAACTTTTCTATCTCCGATGCTTTTTTATAGGCTTCCTGCCTTGCATAGGTAAGTTTTATCTCATCGGACATCGGTTTTATAAGTTCTTCTATTAAATATTTATCTTTAGGCAATGCATCCTGAGTCATGCATACGAAATATTTGCACAAGATCTTGATACACCCAGATTCCTGCTTGCACCGTGATCGAAGTCCTTTTTTTCGATATGTGATACATCTATATTGATATCAAGGCTTAAATTATCGATCTTACTGTCCATATCAAGAGCGTCCCAGATGCTTCTGTCCGTATTTATGATATAGATATTCTCGGGTTTTACACTTTGCTTTGACAAGCGTTCAAGACTCTCCAAAAAAAGAGAGTCGGGTCTGTAGGTCGGTATAATTACATCTATATCATACATAAAAACTCCTTACATATTTTTAGAGCGGTATCGGTAAATACTCAAGCGATCTTTACTTTTTTATAACGATACATACTCGCATATACAGTATTACAGATACACATAAGCAATAAGATCTTGTCATGATTTTACTTATTTATAAAAAGTTTTACTATGTCTTCTTACTCTTCTTTAATATAGCGGATACGCAAAACATACCGAATATCAATGCGGTAATGCACATAAGAAAAGCATAGAGAATAGCCGCTCCGTTTATTCCGAATTTGACAGTTACTTTATCGCTTGATAAAAATGCGATAACGGAAGAAATAATATATGTAATAAATATTTCTCTTCTTTTTTCAAATATTACCAATACATAGTATAACAGATTAAGTATAGCATAGAAACCTCCGCCGATTAAAAGAATAATAAATGCGCTTCTTAACTTGAGCATTTCTCCTATATCGTATTTAAGTACTATGCTAAGTATCTGCATTCCCATAAAGTAACCCGCAACCACCGCAAAAGCTGTAAGCAGTACTATTCCAAGCATGATTTTAAGTACAAGTTTAACAAAGTCTTTTATATTGCCCCTGTCATAAAATATACTGAGCTTCGTCAAAGTAGGTCTTATTATAAAATTCGCCATTAAATTTATAATGGAAGTCGGGATAAATATCAAGCTGTAGTAAGCATTTACCTCGTATCCGAGCAGATTACTTACAGAATATTTCGAAGCGGAGAACACATACATGTCCAAAAACGATGATAAGAAAAGCCACTTTGATTTATCGAATATAGGTTTAAGACTTTTCTTATCCACGCTATAATCGACTGTTCCTAACTTTTTAAGCCCCTTAATATCCACTACATAAACCACCGACAAAAGACTGAGCACGAAGCTTATTGATGCGATCATAAGATTTTTACATATGATCAGCAGTATAATAAATACCGCTACGGATATCACCGTTCTTATCATTATGGACTTTCCCGTTATGTCAAGTCTGAACTGCCTTTGAAACTCCGACTCGTATGCATCCGCCAAACCGTCCAGAGCCTTATATAAGATCATCAACATCCATATGATAATTATATATAAACTTCCGGCAAAAAATAAGCTGTAGATAAATCCCGATACTACAGCTAATATAAAACTTATTTTTCTGAAATTCAGATAATCTCCGAATGTATGTTTATGTGAGGTGTCTGTTATCATTACCGGTCTTTGACCGAAGCTCGATACTATATAAAGTTGCTGTCCCAGGGTGGAAATGCCAATAAAAACAATCCTCCCTCATACTTTCCCTGCAGACCTATAACTATCACACCTATAAGCATGCTGGTCACGGCATACACACTGCTTCCCAGTATGTTCCAAAACACACCGGCTTTTTCTTTATTTTCCATTTTCCACCCTAAAGCCTTTTGAACGTATTTTTGTATAATGAATATAAAAACAGGAAGTCTTTGTTCTTAAATATGACCGAAAGTAATATATATACCAAAACTCCCGTAACAAGCTGACATACGAGCCTTAAAACTCCCATATCAAGAAATCTTCCGCTAACATATACCGCTGCTGCCATTATAACAGATATTATAAGTGAAGGCAGTACTTTTAAAAACTGTTCTACCGGTCCGAAGCCCAAAAGAGCGGAATTCGGATATGAGTTGATGACAGCGGCGATAAAGTCCGCAACCACTTTCAGTAATATGAATATGAACACGTCTTTTAGGTACACACCAAGTACAAGAAAGGATACCGATACTATCTTTTTGATCATTTCTATCTTAAGGAAGATATCGCTTCTCCCGAGTGCACTTATGGTTTGTAGATTGGATATGTGTATGGGCCACAGTGCATAAGCCAGGCTCATGAGTATCAGATACATTATCGCCTGTTCCCACTCTTTTCCCAAAAACAGTATTATTATAGTATCGGACATTGCTATCATACCGAACATCATGGGAAATACCGCATAGCAGCTTATGGATATAGTCTGTTTGAGCATTTCCTTTAACTGTTGTTTCTCATCCTGTACCTTGGACATTACCGGCAGCATGACAGCCTGTATACTTGCCCCAAGGTTAGCCACGATAAGTTTGGGAAACTGCTCTCCTCTGTTGAAGCTTGCGAGTACCGACTTACTGAATGCCTTTCCCATCACCAGTGAATGTATGTTGTTAAATGTATTGTCTATGGCAGCCGCTGTGAGCATCCTCAGTCCGAATGCCGACAGATGCTTTATGCTTGAAAGCTTGAATTCCAAAGCCGGTTTCCAGGATAAAATACATAAAAGTATGATACAAAGTACAAGATAGTACAAAAGCTGCTGTGCCACAAGCGCATACACCCCAAAGCCTTTATAAGCCATGTACACGCTTATACTTCCGGAGATAAGGGCAGTCAAAAAAGTTGCCGTAAAAAGCTTGCCAAACTCCATATGCCTTGCTATATAAGCATTTTGTACCGCTATAACTCCCGCAGGTAAAAGTATCAAAGACGTAAGCCTTGTAAGCAGGGTCATATTTGCCTCTTTATAAAAGAGGGATATGAAAAGGAGCCGCAAAAGTAGAGCACTATATAAAGTAAAAATACTCAGCACGATATTAAAAATACAATACGGAGTTAAAGTCTGCGTCGCTGCTGTCTTTTTTTGTATAAGTGCCGTAGCAAAAGCCGTTTTGTACGAATAAGGCAAGCATGTTGACAAAGACAAGTATAAGTACCACTATTCCGTATTTTTCGGGACCCAATAGTCTTGCCAAAAGTACCGATACAACGAATTGTACCAGCTGAGAAGCTCCCTGCTCCATCAATTTCCAAAAAAGCCCTCCGGCAATACCAGCCCCCTTACTCATAAGACCCTACTCTCCTATATATTAAATAATAATCCCAGATTCATCAAAATATTGTTTTTAAAAAATCCACACTTGAATACCGTGTATATCTTTTGTGATCTGTTCATGTCCTGCATATTGACAAAGCTACCCAGTATCTGCCTGTCTTTTTGTTGTATGTCATCCCTGTATTCTTCAAGGAAAGCCTGTGCCTGTGCATACATTTTCTTATAATTTGCTTTTACTTCTTTATTTCTTTTTATCCTATCCGTGATAAGCCCCGATAAACTGTATATATTCTTAACGCCCAGCTCATTGTCGCCGTGCTGTCTGTATAGATTAAGAGGCTTGTTGATATAGCCTGTCTTTCCGAAACAAGCTGCACAAAGAGCTATCCACCAATCATGCATAAAGCAGTTCTCACTTATCTTTACTTTATCTTTAAGTGCCTTATTCATCATTATCGTACTGCCCGTTACCACATTTTCCACAAGCAAATAAGAAAGCCTCTTTCTGTGTGGATCTATCTTAAGAAAATTCATAAGGCTTTTATTGATAGTTGCGAGTTCCTCGTCTACCACGGTAAGATCCGAATGTATAAGCAAAGGGCGAGCTTTGGTGTATTTTGACTCAAGATGCTTCATGCACTTTAGGCTGTATTCTATCTTTCTTTTATCCCATACATCATCCTGATCGGCAAACATTATATATTCCGCTTCACTTTCTTCAAGCAGGGAAAGAAAATTAGCCGACGCTCCAAGCCTTTCCTTAGGTCTTGATATGAATACTTTTTCAGGGTACCTGTTTTCATATTCACATAATATTTTATAGGTGGCATCGGAAGAATTATCATCGGATACATATAGCCTAAACTCTGTATATGTTTGTGCAAATATAGAATCAAGCTGCTGCCTCAGATACTTTTCTCCGTTATAGGTAGCCAAAAGTATATCTATCATATTTTCCGTCCTTTTTATTAAAATGATATAAATACATATCCTGATATCATAAAGTATAACATAAGTCCTATACACCGTACCGTACTCCGCATTTTATATTACTTTACACTCGGTTTTAAGTACGGCATCAAGTTCTTACCCTATACCACACTCCGCATACTATGTTCGTTACGCTAAGTCATAACAAGTCTTTGGGTACGGCAACTTAAGGCTAAGACTTTTCTTTATCTTCCGGTCTTTTACACAGCCCGGACAGTATATCGAATAATATTATTTCAATTCTTACCAAAGCAAACACTGTCTTTGCAAATGCGATCTTTAACTTTCCGGCTTTAAGATAATGCTTAAAATAATAAAGTACGCTCTCTTCTCTTAATCTTTGTCTGCTTAAAAGCTTGTGAAAGCTTTTACTTATGCTTTGTGAATGTGCGTGTATATAAGAATATCTTGTAAGAAGCACCGTTTTATAGGCTCTTTGTTTTAATTTAAATCCCAGTACGGCTTCCTCCTGGTACAAGAATATATTCTCGTCATAGCCGCCCGCTTCAAGAACTTTTTTAATATCGACCATAAGCAAGGATCCGGCTACAGCATCTACGAAGGCTATATCCTTTCTGTAATGCTTTCTGTTATAATGCAAAAATCTTACAAAAAGCCTTCTGCTTACAGGACAGCACTCTGCAAGTTCTTTTATAAAGCTCCTGCACGGAAATCCCAGTGTAAGACTTAGTACTCTGTCTTTGAATGCAGGTATTTTTTTTTCTTTTAATCTCATGACCGGAGCCGCTGCTGCAAGGTCTTTTATTTTATCAAAGCTTTTTCTCAGTTTTGATATCACCACATCCTCTATAACAGTGTCCGGATTGGCTATCAATGCATAGCTTGCTCCAAGCTTCTTATATGCATAGCAAAGACCCAGGTTATTGCCTGCGCCGTAACCTAGGTTTTCTTTTGCCTTTATAAGTAACACCTCTTGAGACTCATACGCCGAAAGTCTCTCCGAAGAATCATCCGTAGAGGCGTTATCCACCACTATGAGCTTGTCCAAACTTTTACAGGCCTTAAGACGTTCTATCGCATCTATAGTGGTATCCGCATCATTGTAATTTAATAAAACCGCTACTGTATCCATATTGTTATCTATAAAGCCTTTTTATATATTCATCCGATATTTTTATCCTGAGTTTCGGGCAGAACAAGGTCATTACATTCATAAGGTGATAAAGTCCGAGGTAGAGCCTCGATCTTGTCTTTAAGCTTATGCCCCTCCAGGGAGTTTTATTTTGATAGCTTTTGTATAACTTTTTGTAAGGGTTGAGATTGCCCTCATACCAAGGTCTTTCATCTCCGGCAAAATGCAATATTACGGGATCTTTTTTTGCACTTTGATATACCTTTTCAGGTATTATCCCGTAAGAAGGAGAATAGTTTATCAAGGCTTTATATGACCAATACCTGTAATTGGCAAAAAAGTTATATCTGGGTGACAGTACCTTTATATGGTGACAGAGTGCACCGTTAATAGCGTCCTGATCTGAAAATACCGTACTTTCTTTTATGTTATCGTAATAAGCCAGTATTCTCTTCCTGAACTTTTTCTCTCTGTATTTATGCAAGTCTATGAGCAGCACTCCGGAATTAAAATACATTTGACGAACATCTATACCTATGCTTTTCTTGACCTTTATATTGATAGTCGGTTCCGGTACCGCTCCTATCGTCTTTTCCCCAAGATCGGCAAAGAAAAGCTTTTGCAGGCTTTTAAGTACCAGAGTATCGCAGTCTATATATAAGACTCTTTTAACATCCTCCGGTAAAAGTTCATCCGCAAAAAGTCTTGCCATTACCGATATATCGAATTTATTTTCAACAAAGTCGAGTTCTTTTTTTTGTCTTATATCCTCGAAGTTTATTATATTGATACTTCTTTGAAAGTATCCTGCCAGATCTTCAAGTAACTTTACAGAGCCTTCACTTATACCTGTCTGTATAATGTATACATCAAGTATATCCGCATCCTTATTATTTTCATAAAGCGAATACAGTGATGTGCCCAAAATACTTACATATGCTTCATTAGCTACATAAACTATATTCAAAATCCGTTTCTCCTAAAAAAACAATCTGTTTACGGCACTGAAAGACCTCTTAATGACGCCCTGGTGATATTGCTTGATATACCCACTCCGTAGGTAACATTGCCGCTTTTTACATCTACGAGATGTATGTATGCAGCCGCCTGAGCATTTGCTCCCGATTTCAAAGCATGCTCGGTATAATCAAGTACCTTTATCTCTATTGAGAGGCTTTCTTCAAGACCCTTGACCGCAGCATCTATAGGACCGTTACCGCTTGCCTCAAAGCTTTTTTCGATACCGTTTTGTCTGTACACGACTTTAACTATGCTGACACTTTCAATATCGTCTCCGCTTTCCACAACGTCACATCTTACAAAATGTACCGGCTCTTTTCTTTCTATGTAATTAGCCTTAAATGTATTGAAGATCTGATCCGGTGTGACCTCGCCCCGGTTTTCGGATAATTCCTGTATCATATCTGCGAATTCCTTATGCATACCCTTAGGAAGCTTATATCCGAAGAAGCTGTCAAGTATGAAGGCAACTCCGCCCTTTCCTGACTGGGAGTTGATCCTCACCACAGGCTCGTACTGTCTTCCTATATCTGCCGGATCTATAGGCAGGTAAGGCACTTCCCAGTAAGGATTCTCTGTTTCTCTCATAGCCTGAAGTCCCTTGTTGATAGCATCCTGATGTGAGCCGGAGAATGCGGTAAATACAAGCTGTCCCGCATAGGGGTGTCTTGGATCTACCTTCATTTTGGTACATCTTTCATATACTTCATTGATCTCTTTTATATTGCTTAAATGAAGCTTTGGATCTATGCCCTGTGAAAAAAGATTGTATGCTATGGTCAATATATCCACGTTACCGGTACGTTCTCCGTTACCCATAAGAGTACCCTCTACTCTTTCTATACCCGCAAGCATGGCAAGCTCGCTGGCTGCAACTCCGGTCCCTCTGTCATTATGTGTATGAACACTGAGTATTATGCTTTCTCTGTTATCAAGATTCTTACTCATCCACTCTATACGGTCCGCATATACATTCGGAGTGGTCATCTCTACGGTTGCCGGAAGATTGATGATTATTTTATTATCCGGTGTTGCACCCCATCTTTTTGCAACGGCATTGCAGACTTCAAGTGCATAATCAAGCTCTGTTCCGGTAAAGCTTTCCGGAGAGTATTCCAATACCACCTCTCCTTTATGCCCTTGCATATATTTCTTGACCATATCCACACCGTCAAGGGCTATTTGTTTGATTTCTTCCCTGTCTTTGTTAAATACTACCTTTCTTTGTAGAGTGGAAGTGGAGTTGTATATATGGACTATGCTTTTTTTGATACCCTCTAAAGACTCGAATGTCCTTTGTATAAGGTGCTCTCTGCATTGGCACAAAACCTGTATGCTGACATCATCCGGTATAAGTTTTCTTAAGTGCAGTTGTCTTAAAAAGTCGAATTCTATCTGTGAAGCAGCCGGAAAACCTACTTCTATCTCCTTAAATCCGAGCTTTACCAACAGCTTAAAAAACTCTATCTTTTCCTCGACCGCCATAGGCTCAACCAAAGCTTGATTACCGTCTCTTAAGTCTACCGAACACCATATCGGAGCTTTTTCTATAATGTTATTCGGCCAGGTCCTTTCTTTGAAATCAACTACCTCCGCTCTTTTATACCTTCCTAAATTATACATAGTCCATTCCCTCCTTAGAACAAAAACTTATAGCTTACACGGAAACTGTTTAGATATCAAAAAATTCATATATTGATATCTCCACAGATCCGTCTACAACAACAATTCTCTTTTTTGCATAACATCTACCACTTTTTCTATGCAGTCATTACATATATCCTCGGTCTTTGCCTCTACCATGATCCTTATCAAAGGCTCGGTTCCGCTCGGTCTTAGCAGTATTCTTCCGTCATCGCCGAGTTCTCCTGTTATTTTGTCTACTATATTTTTTACCTGTGCGTCATCTCCCGCCTCTTGTTTATCCTTGACTTTTACATTTTTAAGGATCTGTGGATATATTACCAGGTCTTTTGTCAGATTTTTAAGACTTTCTTTTTTCTCAAGTAATACTTCCATGATCTTAAGTGAGGTAAGTATACCGTCTCCGGTACTTGCATGCTTGCTGAATATTATATGACCCGATTGTTCACCGCCGAGATTATGTCCGTTTTTAAGCATATTTTCATAGACATACTTATCTCCAACGTCAGTCTTTTCATAATTGATGCCCTCTTTATCAAATGCCTTGTAAAGTCCGAGGTTTGACATAACGGTGGTCACTACGGTATCGTTGCTGAGATACCCTCTTTCCTTCATGTATTTACCGCATACATAAAGTATAGCGTCACCGTCAACTATATTACCGTCTTCATCTACGGCAAGGCATCTGTCCGCATCTCCGTCATAGGCAAAACCTATATCGCACTTTTCTTTTTTAACAAGTTCGCACAGGCTTGCCATGTGTGTGGAACCGCAATTTACGTTGATATTGGTTCCGTCGGGCTTATTGTTTATGACCAAAGTCTCCGCTCCGAGTGCGTCAAATACACTTTTTGCTATGGTAAATGCCGCTCCGTTGGCACAGTCAAGTGCCACCTTTTTAGACTTGAATGATTTGGTGGCTATGGAGATAAGATAGCCTATGTATCTGTTTCTTCCTGCCGCATAGTCTACCGTCTTTCCTACATTCTCCCTTGTAGCAAAAGCAAGCTCCGGGATCTTGCCGTCTATATAGTCTTCTATCTGAAGTATAACATCTTCTTCCATCTTCTCGCCGTTGGAATTAAGCAGCTTTATTCCGTTATCATAATAAGGATTATGGCTTGCGCTTATCATTATACCTGCCGAGAATCCTTCCGTCCTTACCACATAAGATACACTGGGTGTCGTAGTTACATGCAACAGATACACATCCGCACCTGAGGCTGTAAGTCCGGCTACCAAAGAATATTCGAACATATAGCTTGAGCGTCTGGTATCTTTACCTATCACTACCGTACATCTCTCGCCTTCTTTAAGTTCTGTGAATAATACCATGCTATAAATCTTCCTACCTTATATGCATGTTCAACTGTCAAGTTAACGTTGGTCTCTCCTCTGAATCCGTCCGTTCCGAAATATTTTCCCATGATGACCCCTCCATTTCTGTTGCTCATCTTTGCAAATTTGCCTTTTACGAAGGTGAGTAACCTTTTTGAATCTTAGTTTTTATAACTTTTGCAATTCTTCTATATATCTTCTTGTTGCATCCTGCCAGCTTGGCAGTCTCTTAAATCCCATCTCATCAAGTTTTGACTTTTCCATACGGCTGTTTGCCGGTCTTTTTGCCTTTGCCGGATATGCGGATGAGTCTACAGGCTTGACATCTATTTCAACTCCTGCCACTTTGAATATCTCTTTGGCAAATTCATACCATGAACAGTACCCCTCGTTGGTCGCATGATATCTTCCGTACTTATCTGTCTGTATCATTGATACCAAAAGCTTACTGAGGTCAGCCGTATATGTCGGAGATCCTATCTGGTCGTCCACTACGGTCAAGGAATCTCTTTCTTTTGCAAGCTTTAGCATGGTCTTTATAAAGTTATGTCCGGCGATCCCGAATACCCAGGCAATCCTTACTATAAAGTATTTGTCACTAAGCTTTTCCACAAAAAGTTCGCCCTCATACTTGGTCTTTCCGTATACATTGAGCGGTTCTCTTTCATCATCCGGCTCCCAGGGTCTTTCGCCCTGTCCGTTAAATACATAGTCCGTACTTATATACATAAGTTTCATATCGAACTTTTTACAGGCTAAAGCTATATTCTCGGTTCCCAGGGCATTGATATTATAAGAAAGCTCCTGCTCGTCTTCAGCCTTATCGACCGCAGTATAAGCCGCACAGTGTATAACGGCATCTATTCTTTTCTCGGCATTTGCCTTTTCAAAGAATTCTTCACAAGCTTTTTTATCTACTATATCAAGCTCTTCTCTGTCTATACCTACAGCTTCAATATTATTGGCATTAAGTTGCTCCATCACATCCGTACCGAGCTGCCCCTTAGCCCCTGTTACTAAAACTCTCATTTTGATCTCCTGTCTTTATAAATGATAGGGGCTGTCAAAAGTCTTAACTAAGCGATTAAAACTTCCGACAGCACCCCTCTCCCATCCTTTTATAATACTCAAAATAATAAATGCCTTTATTATCCCAAAATATCACACCTGCATTTCTTAATGTAAGCATTTTAGCACAACATATACTTATCTGACTATATTTTTAAAAAAATCTTTATACTCTCGCAATCATTTCTCCGTATCTGTCCTTTGCCATCTCTAAAAACTCTTCGACTTCTTCAAGTGTCGGCATATCTTCACTTATACTTCTGCTCGGAACAAGTATTGCCGCATGGGCACTTCCCATCTCCATAGCATCTATTATGTCCGCTCCGGCTAAAAGTCCGTTGATAAAGGAAACTATATAACCGTCTCCTCCGCCCAGTCCCTTAAGGTTATCGACCGGGAAAGGCTTTATAAAGAAACTTTCGCCTTTATCGGTGTAGCTTGCAAAACCCTCGTCGCCTTGCTTATGCTTATTAGTTTTGCCCCTTGTAAAATCAGGTGTTTTGCACTGTCTTCATCACTTCCCGAAAGACCGGTCAGACTTTCCATAAGATCGTATTCATCTCTCAGACCTATGATAATATCGCTCTTATCCGCCGCAAGAGAGTAATATTTTGCGACCTCTTTATCATCCTCCCAACTGTGCGCTCTGTAATCAAGGTTAAATATTATCACTGTATTTGATTTTTTTGCTATCTCCAGTGCCTTAAGTGTCGCTTCTCTTGATGGTGATGCCGCCAGTGCCGTACCCGATACCAACAAGGCTTTGGATGACTTTATATATTCTTCATCTATATCGCTTTCATCAAGACTGAGATCGGCAGCCTTATTTCTGTACATGATCAGATTATTGCCACTGCCCTCAAGTACTTCACTGAAAGCGATACTGATCTTTTCTCCGTTCTTTTCCCTTGATATATGTGAGGTATCGATATTTTCTTTTTCAAGACCTTTTAATACAAAGTTACCGAGACTGTCATCGGATACCTTACCTATAAATCCGACCTTCCTTCCCAGTCTTGCCATACCTATGGCTATATTTGCCGGAGAGCCTCCTATATACTTCTTAAATGTTGTACACTCATCAAGTGTCTTAAAAAAGTCGGTGGGTATCATATCTATGGATGCCCTCCCCAAAATGATCATATCAAGCTTTCTGTTGTTATTAAATTCTATGTGATTCATATTTTTTCCTCATTCTTTGACCTGTAAAAGTTTATGTGTGATCTCGATCTTTATCAGATCCTTTTAAACTGTGCGACTTTATATATCAGTACATGCGATCTTTTTAATATACAGTTGCATAGACCAATGATCGCAACTTTAATTTTGTAAATATGTCCCAACAGTTTCTTTCGTCAGTATATCAGATCTTTCTTAAGATAAACTTAAAAGGAGACTTTAACTCAAGTCTCCCCATATCTGTAAGCAAATATTCTACAGCTCTATACCTTTTCTTGCGGACAATCCCATATCATAAGGATGTCTGATTTTGGTCATATTGGTAATATAAGCCGCAAGTTCTCTTATTTCATCCGGAGCATCTCTTCCGGTAAGCACCACTTCGAGTTTTTCAGGCTTATTTCTTAAGAATTCCAAAGCCGGTGCCTTTCTATCATATCGTAGTTGTAAGCTGCCATAAACTCGTCCATAATAAGCAGGTCTTTATCTTGTGCAGCCGCTACCACTTTATTGAAATATTCCTGATGATCCTTTTTATTTTGTGCTACTTCTTCTTCCGTCATATATTTGATAAACTTGATTTTATGAGGATATGAAATTATTTCTATATTATCTGATTTCTCGAGTACATTGAGTTCTCCGGTCCTGTCATCTTTAAGAAACTGGCATATAAGCACTTTAAGTCCGGTTCCGGCAGCCCTTGCCGCAAGTCCCATAGAAGCTGTGGTCTTACCCTTTCCGTCCCCTGTATATATATGTATAACACCTTTTTTTAACGGCATATAAACCTCCTTAGGTCCAATATATTTTATTATTTTATAAGATCGGTATTATTGTTCCGAGATAAGTACCGATAAATTTAATTTCTGTTGATAAACAACCTTTTATCAAAAACGTTCAGATGATTTTGACAGTATCATTATACTGTATTTACAATGCTTTGTTAAGTAAAAAAGATCGTTTATTTATTAATTAAGTTTGACTTGGGAAATAAATTTCCGATTTATCGGTGAGTTAGCAGCATAAACAATGGTACTAGGTTGATAAAATTCGTTGATAAAAAACACCTTATAATTCAATCATACACGCAACTCTTTTTCAAAGCTGCGACAAATTCACACAGACTGCGGAACTCGTGTGCTCGCCTACTCCGTGGCGAGCTGCACTAGGGACATCCTCGTCTGTGGAATTTGTACCTTGCTTTATCAAAAGAGTTAACCGCTACAAAGATTGAATTATAAGGTGTTTTTATCTTCCGCTACGTTATCGTTGCAACTGGTATAAATAATGCAAGCTGTTAGTGATGGATCATTTAAAATTGTTTACGTTGCTAAGGGGGAGAGGAGGGGGATGCGGGAACGACTTTTATTCCGGTCTTAAAAATAGTCCTTCCCTTACAGCATGTTTTTCCGAGTAATACATTAAATTTAGATACTTAAAAGTAATCATTGCTTTATCGTAATTTGTTTAACACATAAACCGTTACAAACATATCTTGCCTTGGACACGCTCTCTAACTAAAGTCTCGCAGCGATACTAAGCTTTCCCTTTGCCTTACGGCTCTGTAAAGCAAGTACCGGCGGTCTCAGATTGTCCTTGGCAAGATAGTTTAACGGTTTATGTGCCTAAGGTACCGGAGGAGGGGAAGAGGTGTAGGCACACTTTTGTCTAATGCCACATCCCCCATGGAAACGACTGTTTTTAAGATTTGAATAAAAGTCGCTACCACGCCTCCCCTCCTCCCCATTAGCAACATAAACAATGGCTATTTGTCTACTCCAACCTCTTATACAGCTACCCCTTGCGGGCTGGGATTAAAGAAACACTCCCTATTTCAATCTTTGTAGCGTTTAGTACTGTTAATAAAGTGAGTTACAAATTGTACAGACGAGGACTGTTTGAGCGTCAGCTCGCCGCCTTTGGCGAGCGAGCAAGCGAGTTCCGCAGTCTGTACTAAATTTGTCGAAACTTTATTAACAGTACTGCGGGTATGATTGAAATAGGGAGTGTTTCCGTTTAATTCCTGACTTACAATTGTTTACGTTGCCAACTCCCCGATAAATCGGAAATTTATCGAAGTTTTATCAACAGTGCGGTGAATATAATTGATATGCTGATAGTTTCCGACATATATTTTATTACATACTTTCTTTAGTATATCTATTACCTCTTCTTTAGTCAGTTCCTTATAGCCTCTGTTTAATATAATAGTTGAGTTTGCTATAGCCTCTATCATATCGTCACTTACTCCGAGTTCTTTAAGATTCATTGTCAGTCCGAGTTTCTTCATCCACTCTTCCATAGCAAGCAGTCCTTCTTTAGCTACTTCTTCGTCACTTTTACCTGCATCATTTACCGACCATACTTCTTTTGCAAATCTTTTGAATTTCTTTAAGCCGTATGGCAGTATATGACGATAGTATGGAAGTGATACTGCTGAAAGTGTCATTCCGTGAGTCTCATCGGTATAAACTCCTACTGCATGTCCGAACTTATGTACCATCCAGTCTCCGCTTTTTCCCGATGCTATAAGTGTATTGAGTGCCCATGTGGCAGACCACATGATGTTGGATCTTGCCTCATAGTTTTGAGGGTCTTCCACAGCTATCAATGAAGAGTGGATCACCGACTTCATAAGTCCCTCAGCAATATAGTCGCTCGTATTGTCATCTTCTCCGGAAAAATATTGTTCGCAAATATGACTGAATATATCATAAATACCTGCTATCATCTGCTTTTTGGGAAGTGTAAGTGTAAACATGGGGTTAAGTATTGAAAACTTCGGATATACCTCTTCTCCAAACACATGACCTATTTTTAAGTGCGCTTCATGATTAGTGATCACCGATCCTGAGTTCATTTCAGAACCGGTGCCTGCCATAGTCAGTATGCATCCCACGGGAACTACCTTACAGCTTGTTTCTTCGTTGCGCATATAATACTTATCCCAAGGGTCTTCTTCGCAATGCACGGATGCGGCGAGTGCTTTTGCATAATCACAGCAGGATCCGCCTCCTACCGCAAGTAACAGATCTGCCTTTCCTTCTCTTGCAAGTTTTACTCCTTCACGCAGTTTATCAATCGTCGGGTTTGGCATAACGCCCGCATCTTCTATGATTTCCTTACCGTTTTCCTTTAGTATTCTCACCACTTCATCATAGATGCCGCTTTTTTTGATAGAACCTCCGCCATAGATCAATTGAACGTTCTTTCCGTATTTTGGCAGTTCCTCATTAAGATATTTCAAAGAATCATCACCGAAATAAAGTTTTGTTTTATTTACATAACTGAAATTACCGAGCATATTTTATTCCCCTCTCGTCTTGTATAGTAGTAGTTTTAACAGACCCTCTACAAGGTCTTTACAATTACTTTTATCTTTTTATAAGGATCGTTCAATAATACTCCGACTGCTACAGTATTGAAAACCTTATCGGCACTGTATAAAAGTGACTTTTATTCTATAGAGGTATATTATTATCATGATCTTTACAATGACAATATAATACGGTTTTGATATTGTATCAATGCTTTTAAGATTATTTTTATTACTTTGTACCATGCTTGCAAACGTAATATTTTATCCGACAGTAAAAAGCTTTATCTTATAAACTTTCAAGACCGGTCGGTATAAGGGCAATATTTGATCCCTAAATTAATTATCTATACACTTTTCATGCATTTATGCTATACTGTAGCAATATACTACATTGATTTTATAAAGGGGATTCTATTATGAAATTAACTACTCTCAGAGAGATATTCACAAATTCCTCAAGCTTTTTAGACAAGGAAGTGTCTATAGGCGGATGGGTAAGGAGCAACAGAGACTCCAAGGCTTTCGGTTTCTTATGATAAGTGACGGTACTTATTTCGAACAGATACAGATCGTATATCATGACAGTTTAAGCAATTTTTCGGAAATAACCAAGGTAAATGTAGGAGCTGCCCTTGTAATTAAAGGTAAACTGGTGGCAACTCCAAATGCAAAGCAGGCTTTTGAGATACAGGCAACTAAAGTCACCGTAGAGGGTGCTTCATCATCTGACTATCCGTTACAAAAGAAAAGACATACTCTTGAATATCTCAGAAGTATACAACACTTAAGACCCAGAACCAATACATTCCAGGCAGTATACAGAGTTCGTTCTCTTATAGCATTTGCTATACACGAATTTTTCAGATCAAAGGACTTTATATATGTTCATACTCCTATTATCACCGGCAGTGATACCGAGGGTGCGGGAGAGATGTTCAAAGTTACCACTCTTCCTTTAGACAACTGCCTCGGTGAAGACGGCAAGGTTGATTATTCCAAGGACTTCTTCGGCAAGGAGACTTCTCTTACCGTAAGCGGTCAGCTATGCGGAGAGGTATTTGCTCAGGCTTTCAGGAATATTTATACTTTCGGACCTACTTTCCGTGCGGAGAATTCCAATACAACAAGGCATGCGGCTGAGTTCTGGATGATAGAGCCCGAGATGGCATTCGCCGATCTTACCGACAACATGGACGTAGCCGAGGATATGTTAAAATACATCATACGCTATGTTCTTGCCAATGCTCCCGAAGAACTTGCTTTCTTTAATGAATTCGTTGATAAGGGGCTTTTGGAAAGACTCGAGCATGTATCAAATTCTTCTTTTGGCAGAATAACATATACCGAGGCTGTTGAGATACTTGAAAAGAACAATGCCAACTTCGAGTACAAGGTTTCATGGGGTTGCGATCTTCAGACAGAGCACGAGAGATATTTGACCGAAGAGGTATTTAAGAAACCTATATTCGTGACCGACTATCCTAAGGAGATCAAGGCATTTTACATGAAGCTTAACGAGGATCAAAAAACCGTTGCGGCTATGGACTGCCTGGTTCCCGGCATAGGCGAGATCATCGGAGGAAGCCAGCGTGAAGACGATTACGAAAAGCTGGTAAAACGTATCGAAGAACTCGGAATGAGGACTGAAGATTACGACTTCTATCTTGATCTTAGAAAATACGGCTCAACAAGACATGCAGGCTTCGGTCTTGGATTTGAAAGATGCGTGATGTACCTTACAGGTATGGGCAATATCCGTGACGTACTTCCGTTCCCAAGGACCGTAGGAACTTGTGAATTCTAATCAGGTTAATAAAAACCGATAGCGTCTTTAATGTTTTATAGCAAATTTATCTTAAAAATTTGTTTCTTAATGAAAGGACTTTGTTTATGAAGTTTATACATACTGGAGATATACACTACGGTATGCGACCCGATGTTTCAAAACCTTGGGCTAAGGAAAGATATACGGCTGTAAAAGAAGTATTGTATAAAATTGTAGATGAATGTAAAAAAAGGCAGGTCGACTGCCTTTTTATATCCGGTGATCTTTTTCACAAACAGCCTCTTAACAGGGATCTGACAGAGATAAATTATCTTTTTGCCACGATACCTCATACCAGAGTTGTGATCATATCCGGAAATCATGACAGAATTACCGCAAGATCCAATATATGCGACTTTTCCTGGGCTGAGAATGTGTATTATATAACCTCCGATGAGATGCAGGGTATTTATTTTGCCGATATCAATACCGAGGTATTCGGATTTTCATACCATTCCAAAGAACTTAAGGATAGGATACTGGACGGTATCATCGCACCCTCAAACAATCGCATACACATACTTATGGCTCACGGCGGCGATAACCTTCACCTACCATTTGACAAAGATGAGCTTTTGGGCAGCGGTTTCAGTTATATAGCACTGGGACATTCACATAAACCCGAAGTATTCGGTTCCAACCATATGGTTTATTGCGGTTCTCCGGAGCCTTTGAATATCAATGAGATCGGTGCACACGGTTGCTTTTACGGTGAGATATCGGAGTTTTCCAAACAAGTATCTTTACTTGAATTTATTCCTATAGCGGATACGGAATATATACCGCTTGTTATCAATGTTAATAAGACTACAACTAATGCGGAACTTATTAAAAGCATAAGCGAGGAGATACTAAGACGTGGAACTCGTCATATTTATAAGCTCACTATACTCGGAAGCAAAGACCCCGGCATAGATTTTGACCTGGATAGCCTCCATGATAACTTCCGTATCGCAAGAATCATAGATGATTCCGAACCTCTTTATGATTTTGCAAAACTTTTCAGCGAACATTCCAATGATATGATAGGATTTTTTATAAAAGAACTTAACAGAGAGAATATATCAAAACTTGATAAAAAAGCTTTGAATCACGGTGTATCAGCCTTACTCAAGACTATCGAAAAAGGAGTATAGAATATGAGAATTTTAGAACTTCATATAAATAGTTTCGGTAAGCTTAAAAATACACACATTAATTTTTCAGATAAGCTCAATATCGTATACGGTCATAATGAAGCCGGCAAATCAACTGTACACAGTTTTATAAAAGCCATGCTTTTCGGTATGGATCGTTCAAAGGGCAGGGTGCATAAAAATGATGCATGGGCAAGATATTCGCCCTGGAACGCCCCTGATGATTACTCCGGCAGTATGAGAGTCGGCTATAAAGAAAGCATATATCGTATAGACAGAGACTTCAGAAGACATGCAAAAGAACCCTTGCTTCTCATCAATGAGAGCAACGGCAAGAAAATAAATTCTCCTCAGGATTTTATTAACAGTAATTTTCTTAATAATATGTCTTTACTCGCCTACGACAATACCGTGAGTATAGGACAGCTAAAAAGCAGTACAGATCATGATATGGCAATTGAACTTAAGAATTACATCGCCAACATGAACAGTTCCGGAAACCCTGTTATCAACATAGAAAGCTATGGATATTCTTAAAAGGGAAAGAAGGATCTATGCCTCAAAGATAGTGCCCGAGGCGAGTAAAGATTACGCCGCCAACCTAAGTGCTGTAAGAAACATAGAAAATAACCTTAACATGCCTAAAGATGCTGCCAAAACACAAAATGTTTTAGCCGATAAACAAAGGCTTGATGCACAGAGTTCAAAGCTTGAGCATGCTAAAGAAGAGCTTATTGCCAAGATCTCCGCAAATAAACAGCAAATTTTTGATAAATCGATAAGTCAGGCTTCCGATATAAAGGAGCTTAAGGAAGAGGCACAGGAATTATTTGCAACTTATAATACTCTCATATCAAACAACAAGGCTGATATGTACAGATTTGCTTCTATCATTTCCTGGATACTTGCGGCAATATTTGCGGTTTTTTTCGGCTATATGTATTTATTCAATAAACTTACTCAGCTCAGTTCTCACATGTCATCTTCCCATACCATTACTATGGTGTTTTTGGGTATAGCCTTTATAATAGCCTTGGTATCTGCTCTTATGTGTACCTTTGCAAACCATAATGATAAGAAAAATCTTCAAAGGTGTCTGAACGATCTGTATGAACTGCTTAATATACATTCGAGAGCTTCCATAGAGCCCGGGATAAAGGGATTTAACTCAAAGATGGATAAGCTTTCGGCAGTGCTTGATGAGATAGAAGCAGATAATCAAAAACTCGAGACATTGAATAAAGACCTGGCAGAGTTAAATGCAAAAAAACAGACGACGGTAAGCAGTATGGTAAGCAGTGAACGCTTAGCCTGGGAACAGGAGAAAGAGCTTGAACAACTTGCGGAACTTAGCGATGAGAACGAGGCGCTCAAAGCCGTGATAGAAGAAAATGAACGATTACAGTTTGAAATCGATGCTCTTGATATATCTATAGAAACTATGGATCATTTATCTTCTACCATAAAAGACTCTTTCGGTATGTATCTTAATAAAGAAGCTTCCGCATTTATAAAAGGAATTACGGGAGGTGTATACAGTTCCGTGTCCATAGATGAGAATCTGGACATAGCATTAAATACAAGGTCTAAACTTATACCTATGAATCAGATGAGCAGTGCTACCATAGACCAGATCTATCTTGCCCTCAGGATGGCTACCGCCAAATTAATGAATAAAGATAAGCTTCCTCTGTTTTTTTGGATGACAGTTTTTGTAAACTACGATAATAAAAAGACTTAAGACCGTACTTGATTATCTCTATAAAAAAACTACAGGTCTCAAATCATTATGTTTACCTGCCATACCAGAGAAGGGGATACTCTGCGCTCAATGGGTGCAAAAATTTAATATGATAAATATGTAAACTTAAGGGGCTTGACCGGAAATATATTATCAAGATCTGTTTTTACTGCTGTCTGATATATTATCTTCCGGGTGGGAGCCCCTTAAGTTTTTTTCTGTATACGGTTATCTTTTTTTAACAAAGCCGCTATTCTTAAGCTTTTTTTAGATATTATATTTTTGCTAAATACATATTTCAGATCCGCTATTTCGATCTCATTGCCTATAATGAGTTTTGCTGTCTCCTCATTATCAAGAAATCTTCCGTCAAGTTTAGTTCCGTTAAGCGAATTAAGATCTCTGACGCTAAATTCCTCCTCCCTGTCCTTATCTATACGAAGATGCAGGGCGACTCACCTTATCGTTTTTTAGGATATGATCGCATATCCTCTCCTGCTTTCCTATTATGAAAGGGAAATAAGGCAGTTTTATATCTTCCGTTGACTTATCCTTGGATATGAGTATATAACGTACTTCTTTGTCCGTATCTTCACTAAGTAACAGTGTATGAGTATATGGCATATCCTCGTAAGTTTCTCTGCTTTTTTCACAGGTCTTTGTATTAAATAATTCCATCCACTCATCTTTTTCTTTATCACACTCTTCATCTACATCCTCATAGCCGTTTTTTTCTTCTTTTTGACTTGTTTTATAAGATCTTTCGCTATCCGGTATCGGGGCTTTATTTTGGGATCTTTTGTTTTTTTCTTTTTTTATTTTGAATAAGGACTTGATACTGAAGCTTTTAGCCTTATCCTTCTTTTTATTTTCAAATATCTCCTCTTTATCGTATTCGTACATACCTTCTTTCGTACCGTCCGCATCCGATACTTTTAATATGGTGGCTTTTTCTGTATTTTTATTATATATATTCATAATATTCACCAAATCATTGAGCACACAGCTATCTTTACAGCTTTCTTGATACAGACGGTAAACCTGTTCGAATCCTTCACGATCGTTTTGATCAAACCTTGACAGGAGCTGTTCAAACATATATGACAGTTTGTTATCGCTTATTTCTTTGGCACAGGGCAAATAGCAAAATACCGGATCCAGACTTTTTGGATCTGCGTATATGTAGTCTATGTTAAGCAAGAGTCCTTTGCTCTCAAGGAGGAATCTTTCCATATTGGATATGGTTTTTATAATCCCGAATATTATTTTTTTAATATCCTCCATGCCTATTCCTTTGTCTTTATATATATCGGAAAGTGATCGTTTTGAAGTAATATCATAATAAAATACTTCTTTTTCTCCCTCTTTGCACAACTTTAATTTCATAAGACCGGCAATATAATTATTCTCCAGCATCTTAAATTCATATTGCTTTGTATCCGGCTTTATGTCACTCTCATCTTCAAAACTTATTAACATATAATTGTTTTTCATATCTCTTTTATATTCAGTCTTTAATTGATTCATATCTATTCTCCGCAAGAGTATTAAGTCTCATAAAATCCTCCGGTCTGTATCTGCCCGTACTTATATATGTTTGATAGTCTCCTTGTTTAAGCATGACCGATACCTCCTTGTTCCCCTGATCAATACTTAAAAAAGCATTGGAGAACTTTGAACTTATATTTTTATAAGCCATTCCCTCCGTTGTTATACTCTCCTTATTATAAGTGTCTTTTTTGTACTCTTCGTCTGTATAAAGCATCTGCTCCTGCGCCGTATGAGCGACAAAATTAAGCAAACTCTTGTTTCTTCTCTATACGCCGTAATAATTATTGTCGACAACGCAAATAAAGTGATTGCCAGTACGTAACTTACTTCTATGGTATAGCTTGCCTTTAATCTATTCATATCCGCTCCTTAGGTAAACAATACATATCCTGCCACCGGAAATGCAAATACAAGCATGGGAAGAACTTTATTCTTGCTGCTTACTCTATTGATAAAATCTACGGTTATTATATAAAGAGCCGCTACAGATACTATTATCAATGTGCATAAAAGTATTTTGATATTTGCACTAAAGCCCAGTCCTATACCCGTTATTATAAAAAAATGTGCATCCCCTTCGCCTACATTAAGCCCCAGTCTTGATGCTGCCAAAAGCCCCGCACCTATAGAAGCACCCATGATTATATCCATCAGGGCAATCTCTTTTGATAAGGCTGCAAGATATAAATAAAACAAAAGCTCGCAAATATACATCAGAACATATACTCTTATGTCTATGCTTTTGTATTTAAGATCTTCATAGGCACATACACTTACAAAAACAAATAATATTATTTTCCCTATCATATAATCAGCTATCATTAATGTCCTCCACCGCAATAAGAACATGCCCCCATATGCTCTACTGCTGATTTTTTTACTGTTTTTACATAAGCATTCATAGCACTGCAATTTCTCCTACTATGATAACTTGTTCCCGAAGGCAGTATATATACCGTACCTGCTGACGACTTACCGCACCTTGCACAGGCATGGTATTTGCTCCACGGCTGTTTCTTAAACTTTTTATATCGGATAATGGTACGGCACTTATGTTATTATAAAGATAGTGGCAGGTAGCACTTAGATGATACCTTGTGGATGTCTTTCCTATGTAGACCGTTTGACTATCTTCATCTTCAATATCATCACCTGCACTTGTCCCTTCTCTTCCCACCCAAAGTCTGCGGCTGCTTACAGCCTCCCGTGATATGCTTCCGAGTCCGAGCACGGAAAAAGGGAGCTTGTATTTATAACTTATTTTCAGTGTTACTATATCGTCCTTTACGAGAAACTGCGAATCCGCAGTACTTATATCTGTTATATGTGTATCATTTACCAGTCTTTTTACATCCTGTATTACATAGGGCAAGATCATAGCGGCAAATCCATCGCTTTCGCTTATTCCTCCTATATCTATCCTGCCCTTTACCGCTCTTTCTTCATTTTTATTTAAGTCATCTTTTTTATCAAGATAATTGCTAAGATAAGCATTCATGCATATATCTTTATTGATACTTTCCGCTATCGCAAGCATCTTGCGGCTTGCATCAAGCATTTTAAAAGGCAACATGATGATAACAAGTGAAAATATAAATATACTCAGTGCAAACGCCGCTTCCACTGTTAAAGAAGCTTTTTTATATACTCTCTTAGATAAGCTTTTTGTTATATAAGTGCGTACTTGGAGAGTTGCCTTTTTTATTTTTTTAATAATATCATGCTTATAAGAGAGCATATAAAAATTCTCCTTTCCTACATCAGTAAGCACCTACAGCTTCTATATTCAGATCATAAAACGGTGCAAGAGATATAAGCTCCTTTCCTCCTACGGACAAATTACTGAACACCCTGTGAGATCTTGCATGTATTTTTATCGTACTTGCATGTATCATTGATTCCATCTTAAATCCCGCATCTTTGACAGATATATTATTTTGTATCATATCCATCATCCTGTAATCTTTGTATATTTGATCACTTGTCAAAAGCAAATATTTTAAATAGGTCTCGTAATCCTGACCCTTTGTTTTTTCTTCCGTCAAAGGTAATATCCCTTCACCCGAAGCCATCATGCTGTCAAGGTCCAGTCTCCAGTCTTCCCCGTTCTTAAAAAACTCCGTTTTTTCCTTATTCAGTAAGGCTCTTATATCGGCTACGGACTCAGCCATAGACCAGACAGATATTATAAGGCTTCTTACAAGGCTTACAAGCTCCGGCATCCCCGCAGTTCCCACTATCGTTTGTGCAAGCTCGTTGATCTTAGCCATCTTATTATCATCGTTTATTATGTGCATGTAATTAAGACCTGCTCTTAAGTTCAAAGTGCCGTCAATGTAGCTTTGAGATTATCTTCATCGCTATCAAACCCTGCGTATACATATTCCAGCTCATAAGCAAATTCTTTATCGACATCGTCGGTAAAGTCCGAAAAAAACCTTGTGCAGTATTCATTGATCAAAATGTCATCCTCGGATACGGCTTCATTTGCTGCCATATAGTCGATAGTTTCCGAGGGGAAGAAAGACTTATCCGCCCTGCCCAAAGACAGGCTTTTGCCGTCGGGAAGTACCGTACTTATAATATCCCCGGATACGAATTTCATCATACTTTCGAGTTTATCTTCCTGACTTTCATCTACTATTCCGTGAGCAGATTCTATAAAAGGTGTATTGATATCACTGCAACTTGCCGCCAGATCTTCCCAGTTATCTTCTATCTCATCCGCATCTTCGTCTTCATCAAGCTCGTTTATCCTCTCTATGATCTCATACTTTTCATTCATCTTAGCGGTATTTTCTTTTGCACTCTCTACCTTACTTATGATTTCGCTTTTTCTTTCTTTATCCTTTAGCGTATAGTTTGTGTAATCTGCTGCACCTTCTTCCAAAATATCTCTGCCTTCAGGTATCAGTTTTTTTGACTCGCTGCTTACTTCACTTTGTGTAAGCATAAGTTCCTCATTAAATTTTTCAACATACTCTTCGTATGTTTTTAATTTGTTATCAAGCGAATTTACTTCATTTTCTATAATCGTAAGGTTTTCCAGGCATCCGGCACTGTCTCTGTTAGCTATACATTCCAAAAGCTCGGTCTTTGAACTTGATATTTTATTAAAGCTTTTTGTAATTCGCATAAGAGCTTTTTCTGCTTCAACCGCTTTGAGACTGTGATCCGCATAACGGAATGTAATATTTTGCATGATATTTGCCTGTTCTATATCATTTTTTATATTTAATAAAGTATCTGCCGAACTTGAAAGATCCTCAGTGTTATACTTCATATATTCATTTAACTGTTTTTTAAACCAAAATCCGGAATCGTCCGTGACCCTTTTTAGTTCACTGACCTCTGCCTTGAGATCGTCAATATTATATATATCCGAGTTATCAACATAATCCCTTAAGTATTTAAGATAGTCCTTAGCTACCCTTTCTTCATCCGCTCCCTCATATAATATGAGTCTGTAATTCTCCCATAATTCTTTATGAAAGTTACTGTACAAAGAATCCGTGGCGGCATCTGCCGCCGTCTGCAGGTAGTATCTTACCCCCGCAGTACGGGCAGATTCCAGTAAGGCAAATATCAGAGCACTGACACACACAAGTATCAAACTTAAAAATACGGTTATCGAACCTTTTTGCCTCATTAATACACTTCTCCCGACTGACTGTTGATCTCCTGAAAGACATTATCCAAAAGCTGTTTTATCTGTCTCTTAAATAAGATCACAAGCCCTATCAGGACTACCAGGATGAGCACTATCTCTATAACTCCTATTCCGTCTTCTTCTTTAATAAAAGATATGAATCGATTTTTTAATTTTGTCATACTTACCTCCCTTTAATTAATTATTTAAAAGCCATCATTGCAGGCAGCATTATAATGATAAGGACTACGATAAGCAGTAAAAGCAGTGGTAAAAGCAGCTTGGTACTCGCCTCTTCTCCCTGCCTTCTTGCAATATTGATCCTTTCTTCCCATGCACTTACCATCTCCACGCTTAATATCTGTTTTAGATTATTCACTCCCGATTTTCTGTTTTGATCGAGAAGGCTTGCCAATTTCATATATTGCTTTACGGCGCAACTTCTTCCGAAATCTTTATATACCTTGGACTCATGTACTCCGGTTTTAAGCTTGACCAAAGATCTTGACATTTCTTCATAGGCATATCTTTTTTCACCTTTCAGGCTCTCGTAGTCCTCAACTATCCTCTCCCATGCACTTCTTATAGATAGCCCCGCCCCTATAAATACCATCAATTTTGAAACTATCTCCGGATAATCCAAAAGCATCTGTTTTGCCCTGTACTCTCTCTTATCCTTAAGATCAGCCAAATCTTTCACATATAAAAGAACAGCTATTATAATTCCCATTATCCATATTATATGTATGTCCTTACTTTCTTCCTGTCTGTAGGAAAGTTTCTTTCCCTCAAAGCTTTCCGGTAATGTATATCCCTCTTTACTTATATTTTCCTTATCCGAAGCCTCAAGACTCGACATGAAATTTTTCAAGGTAAGTTCTTCTTTTGTATAAGATCTTGGAACAACTCTTATATTTATAAGGTACTGTGCTTGTCTTTCTCTGTCACTTAAGAACACTTTAAGTGCAGTATCCCTACCCTCTTTCAGATCTTCGTTATATACCGTACCCAAAGAATCTATAAGACTCGGATCTTCGGATATCCAAGATACGTATATACCGTATTCTTTAATACTATTTATCAGATCAAGATCTTGCGAGACCTCCTGTAGTGAAGGGTTTTTACCGAGTATCGCTGTCTCAAGTACCTGTACGCACTTTTCAAATACCTCATCTATCTCCTCGTCACTGTATCTTCTGTGTGAGACCGGAAGCTCAACCAAGACCTCCTCATCCGTAAGACCGTCTACATATACTTCATAGCTTTTATTGTAAGCAGAATATCCGTCTCTTTTCACAAAATTATTATTGATAAAGGAGTCTTTGTCACTTTCATAATTTTTTTGCGATCAAAAAAACAGTATAAAGCCCAGACTTATGCAAAAATATTTGCGTTTTGTATTTCTTTAATGCCGCCTTATATTTGAAATCCGTAAAATATTTCATCTTATACCTCTATGTTAAGCAATCTGTCGGATATATATATTGCAAATATATATAATAAAAAGACATAAAGTCATAGCCGCTTTTTCCGATAAATGTCGTATACATAAGAGTGAAAAAAACCCCGGTGAGGTGGAATCTATATAAAGAATTATAAATATCGGAAATAAATTCATGATCTTTTGCTCAAATCTTTTTGCAGCAGTCAAGGTAACTATCTCTTCTTTGATCCTTATCTTGTCGTGGATGATATTTGCTGTATGATTGATTATGGATACAAGTTCTCCTCCACTTCGTTTCGCTATCTTAAGTACTCTTGCAAAGTTTTTTATGTCCTCTATATGGCTTTTTTCTCCAAGCTCCTCAAAAGCCTTCTCTACAGGTATCCTCATATATATCCTATGCTGTATATACTCGAATTCTTTTATTATCGACACTTCTTTGTCATACAGAAGTCTTAGTTCAGCAACAGACTCTTTGACCGCATTTTCTATGGAAAAGCCCGCACTTAATAAAGAAGCCAAAACAAGTATCGCTTCTTTAAACTCAGTTTCTAAGGTTTTCTTTCTTTTCTTAATAAGGGCTTTTTTACCGATCTTGGGATAAAATAGAGAAAGCGGACTCAGTAATAAGAATATATAGATATCTCTGTAGAATACATAAGATATGACACTTATAAATAAAAATGCAATGCCGGCTGACTTACACCATTCAATCGGTGAATAATTATATACATTATAATCCTTCACCTGCAAATTTAAGTTTTGTCGTATTTTCAAGTTCCGAAAGTTTTGTAAGCTCTCCCACAACCTTATCCATACGCCTTTCTTTTCGCTCTCTGAATTCATAGAGCGGATTAAGTTTGATCTCTCCATTTACAAAATCTCCTACTTCAACGATCGACAGCACCTTTCTGCTCTTATCCCTAAGTCTTGCCAGATGTACCATTATATCTATTGCACTCGAGATATGACTCCTTACTGCGGCAAGCGGCAGATCCGCAGCACTTAAAACCATTGTTTCCAGTCTTGACAGCATATCCTTCGGACTGTTGCCGTGTCCGGTTGAAAGCGATCCGTCATGTCCGGTATTCATAGCCTGAAGCATATCCAAAGCTTCCGCACCTCTTACCTCTCCCACGACTATTCTGGAGGGATTCATACGAAGAGAAGCCTTTATAAGATCTGCTATACTCACCTCGCCCTCACCTTGGATATTGGCTGTTTTAGCTTCAAGTCTTACCAGGTTTTTTATATGTTTAAGCTGTAATTCTGCGGAATCTTCTATAGTTATGACTCTTTCATCATCGGGAATATATGCGGATAGTGCATTAAGAAAGGTGGTCTTTCCGGAGTTGGTCCCTCCGGATATGAATATGTTATATCCGGCTCTTACCAGCTTTTTTAAAAGATCCGCCGCCTCTTTATTTATAGCTTCGATCAATATAAGCTTTTCCATGCTTATCACTTCCGGAAATTTCCTTACTGTAATTATAGGTCCCGAAAGTGATACGGGCGGAAGTACGATATGCACTCTCGAACCATCCTTTAACCTTGCGTCGGCTATGGGCGATGATACATTTACCACTCTGTTGACCTCACTTACTATTTGCTGTATCATATCTTCAATCTGTTCATCACTTTTAAAGCTTTTGTTCCACCTGATATTTTTTCCTTTTTTTTCTATAAATATCTCTTCCTTACCGTTGACCATTATCTCCGTGATGTCTTTATCGTCCAAAGTTCCTGAAGTATATCCAGTCTTCTGAAAGAATCAAAAAGAGAATTTCTCAGCCTTAACTTAGGTCTTAAAGACAGGTCGTATTCTTTTTCTTTGCCGGATATAAGCTCATCTATCATCTCATACAGTTCTTCATCCGAGATACCTCTAAGATCTGATAATCGGTTTGACAGCTCGTTCCTCATGATCTCAAATAAATTTACATCTTTTTCTATATTATCATGCATAAATAATATATCCTCCAAATTATAAAGCCTGCCAACAACCACTGTGCCATAGGCATTGTTAAGGATCTGTCGTTTTTATTGATATCATAATACTCATATATATTTTTGTTTTTTATACATTTGGATACGTATTCTTTGAAATATAACAGACGTGTATACAGAATTTTTTTGGATAATAAAAAATATAAGGCATAAACAGCCGCAATACTTAAAGAGATCAGAAGTACCGTGCTTGCATGACCCGGACCAAGTGTTGCGTATATATAAGCGACAAGCTTTATATCTCCGGCTCCCACCATCCTGCATATATAGAGGATAAAACCGCAAGCCGTACTTACAGCTGCCCATATAAAAAAGCTGTAGGATCTTATATATATGACAGGTAAAGATGCTATAAGTACCCATATATTATATATTTTCGAATATTTTATATCGGTGTAACTTGCAACGGTCAAAAAAACGATCAATACCGAGTATAAGATATCTTCCTCTCTTAATACCGTCATATCGACTGTCCTATATCCGACTGTGCCATGGTCCTCATATACTCACCTATACGACTGTAGGCTATATTTTCAAGCTCCGGCTCACCGTAATTACATAAGGGCAGTATACAACTGAATATCTTGTCTTTTATATGCTCCCTGTCTATCATGATCAAATAATCATAAAATTCTTCAATGCGTTTTTCCGATGCCGCATCCTGTAATATAGGCATATATATGCTACTGCACATTTCCAGTATATCTATGCCTCTTTTACCCAGTACACCGAAATCTATCACCAAAAAATCGTATTCACTCTCTGAGGCTATACTTTGCACAAGCTCATAAAGTTCTTTCGGACTCAGTTCCGATATGTCCTCGGGGTATCTTGCCGGAACTATCAAGTTCAGATTACCCACCGTATACACTATCTTACTTAACTTATCCCATGAGAAATTCCCCTGCTTATAAGCATAAAGCACATCCGACATATCATGATCGCTATATTTAAGATCTTCGTACAAGATTCCCTTGTATTCCTCAAAACTGATCAAAAGAGTCTTATTGTATTCATTGCCTATAACACTGAGAGCTACAGCTGCAGAAGTTTTACCGCATCGGTGTATAGGCGAGTAAATACCTATTATCTTACTTTGCTTTCCGGCTATTTTAAGCCATCTTTCATCTTTTTCGGGTTTATAAATATTCAATATTTCCCTTACGATATCATCAGCGGATATGTATTTTAATACGGCAAAAAACTTCCCTTCCCTCTCTTTGACATTTGCATACCTTATATAGCCTTGTGAAGAAAGTATAATAAGATTTTTTATATCGGGATCGATTTTTTGTTTTTGATATTCTTCCTGCGAGATCAACAATATCTCTGTATTGTATAGCTTTCTCGCACCCTGATAACTGCCGTACGAGTTGTACGCCATAGCCTTAAAAGGCAGTTTGCTCCCTTGATTGATATAGTCAGCCAGGTTTTTAGCATACCTATAGTCATTATCGACGATAGCAATAATATATCTCACTAAAAACTCCTTTATTAAATTTAAAAATATGATTGGTTCTTGAAATAAGAATGATAACATGAATTTTTATAAGTCTTGGACTCAAGATTAATATAAAAAGCCCCACTTGTCAATAGGGCTTTTTATTTTTAATTCTTTATTTAGTTTGATTAGATTTAATTTATAAATTCTGTTCCACAAGATATTTTCTTGCATATCCTATAGGCATATAACTTTCTTTTGCTCTTCTAAGCCCCTCTATGCCAAGATCGTCTTCTCTGTTAATAAGCTTTGCAGTCGGAAATTCCTCACAAAGAAATGTTTTATTGATAAACTGATATATGCCGTTTATATTTGCATTGGCTTTTTCTATATGTATTACAGCCATATCCTCTCTTTTGTTATAACTTCCTACTGTAAATGCCTCAAGTACATCATCTACATACACACCGCCCATGGTTATATCAAGTGCTCTACAGTTTTTAAGTATCTCATGCACACCCATGACCTCGGGATCAAGATGTTCTTCCACATCATCTCCCTTATCATCTCTCCACTTAGCAAGCATACGGAATACATCGTCTCTGTCGGAACACACCAACTCTCTGTAAATATACCTGCCCTCGTACTCCTTTATAAACTTATTATAATGATTTTTCTTTTTGTGAAGCTTCTTTCCTGCAAGACTTCTCATTACATCGCCGTCATACAGATAGTCTTTAAGATCTTCCTGCTCACTAACCTTAAATCTTGCATCCGACTCAAGCTTAAGTTCTTTTACAGCCTCTTCATCAGCCAGACTTATCCTGTAAGGAACTTTGAGTATCTTATTAAAATACTCCACACTAAGCTCAAAGCAGTACTTAAGATGCTCAGTAGCACATATCGGCATAGCGGAGTAATACTTTCCTTCATCGCACATTTGCCATATAATTCCTACATCTGTACCGTCTTTTTGAACAACTGCGACCTGTACCTGATAATAGTCCTTCCAAATAAAACTTTCTATAGGTACACTGTCACAGGTTTTATTGTCTCTTAAACCATAAAAAGGCTTATACATTTCTATGTCTTTTGCCTCTAAAGGCTTAAATTTTATGTCTTCTACATTCATAAATACATTGCCTGTCTTTCTATCTTTCTAAGTTCATCAAAATATTCATTTAAAAATCCTGAAAAAATCTTAGTTAATCTAAAATGTTAATATTATACTTTCAAACGCTTTAATAAAGTAACAGTTAAGTCTTCTTGATTTGCTTGTTTGTAAACAATGCAGCAGCCGGACTGTTACTTTATAAATAATTTGAAATGACTTTATTTATATCTTTAACTATATTGTTAAGTTCTTCCGATAAGTCGTTGATCCTCTTGTCAGCCTCTTCCACAGAACCCGCCTTAACTCCGTAATAAAGTTTAAGCTTAGGCTCTGTGCCTGAAGGTCGTATGCAAAGCCATGTGCTGTCCTCGCAGTCATAGTAAAGTACATTGGACTTTGGCAGTCCTGTTGCTTTAACGCTTCCGGACTCCATATTCTTTACCGTATCTTCTTGATAATCTCTTGCAAAAAGTACCTTATAACCTGATAGCTTTTCAGGTGTGTTTTTTTCTAAAGTACTCCATAATTCTTGCTATCCTTTGTATACCCTCTATACCCGCAAGGTCTATGGAATTTACTCCGTCCCTATAGTATCCGTACTTTTTATAGATATCATTCATAACTTCCCATAAGCTCTTACCCTTGGACTTATAGTAAGCCATAGCCTCGCATAGGGCTACACTTGCTGACACTGCATCTTTATCTCTTGCATAAGTGCCTATAAGGCAGCCGTAACTTTCTTCCAAGCCAAATATGTACTCAAACTTCTTGCTTGACTCATTCTCAAGTATTTCCTTGCCTATCCACTTAAAGCCTGTAAGTACTTCTACCAAGGTGCAAGAATACTCCTTTGCTATGGCATCTACCAGATTGGTGGTTACTATGGACTTAACCACCTCTGCGTTGGCAGGTAAAAGTCCAAGTTCTTTTCTTCTTGAGAGCAGATACTCACAAAGCAAAGAACCTGACATATTGCCGGTCAGGGCAATATAGTCTTTGCTTACCTCATCCTTTACATATACACCGAGTCTGTCCGCATCCGGATCGGTAGCAAGCACTATGTCCGCATCCTTTTCCTTTGCCAGTTTAAGCGCAAGCTCAAAGGCAGCTTTAGACTCGGGATTAGGATACTTTACAGTCGGGAAATTACCGTCAGGAAGCTCCTGTTCTTTTACCACATATACCTTGCTAAAACCAAGCTCACTAAGCACCCTTCTTACCGGAATATTGCCGGTTCCGTGGAGAGGAGTATATACTATAACAAGCTTATTTGCCTGTTCTTTTATAGCCTCCGGGCTAAGTACCTGCTCCTTTACCTTTGCTATATACTTATCATCTATTTCACTTGAAATATCTTCATAAAGTCCCTTAGCCCTTGCCTCTTCTTCCGACATGGTCTTAACCTTGGAATAATCTTCTATAGCAAGTACTTCTTTAAGTACTCCCTTATCATGAGGCGGTGTAAATTGTGCACCGTCTTCCCAATACACCTTATAACCGTTGTAGTTTGAAGGGTTATGGCTTGCTGTAATATTAACTCCGGATATGCACTTTAACTCTCTTACTGCAAACGAAAGCTCCGGTGTCGGTCTGAGAGAAGTAAAACGATATGCTTTTATTCCATTGGCAGCAAATGTAAGTGCAGCCTCCTTTGAAATACATCCGACATATTTCTTGAGTCATAAGCTATAGCTACACAGGCTCCTTCTATATTAAGGCTTTTTATATAATTGGCAAGTCCTTGAGTTGCCTTTCTTACCACATATATATTCATCCTGTTGGTTCCTGCACCTATAATACCTCTTAAACCTGCCGTTCCAAACTCAAGCTCTGTGTAAAATCTTTCTTTGATCTCAGCATCATCTGCGGCTATAGACTTAAGTTCGGACTTTGTATCTTCATCAAAATACGGGCTTTGTAACCATTCTTCATAAATCTTTTTATAATCTCTCATAAGACACCTCTTTTACTGTATTTTTAGCTTCTATAACTTTGATATCCCTGCAACATAAAATATAACACGATTAAGCCTTGCTAACAAGCCTTATTATAGTTACAGTTGAGGTAGGACATTTATAATTCAGCAAAATAGTATGAATTTTTTAATCTTTAGCTCAAACTTCCTATACCGTAATGATTTATCGGGGGGTTAGTAACATAAACAATTGTACTTATAAAAAACTCCGTATAATTCAATCATACTAGCAACCCTTTCTCAAAGCTTCGACAAATTCACACAGACTGCGGAACTCGTGTGCTCGCCAAAAGCAGGCGAGCTGCACTAGGGACATCCTCGTCTGTGGAATTTGTACCTCGCTTTATCAAAAGGGTTAACCGCTAAAAAGATTGAATTATACGGAGTTTTTTATCTCCCTCTACACTACTGTTATAAAAAATTAGTAGTGTAGAGATATGTTTGTAATTGTTTATGTTGCTAAGGGGAAGTATAGGGGGATGTGTGGCAGTGACTTTTATTCAAATCTTAAAAACATTCGTTCGTATAGGGTATGTGGCTTTAGATAAAAGTGTGCCTACACCTCTCCCCTCCGCCGGTACCTTAGGCACATAAACCGTTAAACTATCTTGCCGAGGACAATCTGAGACCGCCGGTACTTGCTTTATCAAGCCGTCAGGCGAAGATAAAGCTTAGTACCGCTGCGAGACGAAGTTAGCGAGAGCGTGTCCAAGGCAAGATATGTTTGTAACGGTTTATGTGATAGACAAACCATCATTTTGTTCCCAAAAAACAGATATATCCAAGCTCTTTTTTATTGTCCAGCATGAATGAGCGCATTCTTTGGAAAAATTCTTTATTTTCTTCTTTTAAACCGTTTTTTATTACTGTTAATGCCCCTGCAATACCCTCATCCTTAAACATACCCGATACACTCATAAGTGTCATGGGACCGGTCTTTTGTTCTGTTCTAAATCCCGCTTTTTCAAAACAGGACTGCCACTCTTTGCTTATAAGCGGCTCTACATTAACATTGATAGCTCTGCTTAATCCTATGCGAAGTTCTCCGGCACGCTCTGCGCTGTCAGTAAGCAAAACTACATCATGTGTAACTACAACTCCGCCCGGTTTTAGCACTCTATAATACTCCTTAAGTGCCTGCACTTTTTTATCTCCCAAAAGCATGGTAAGCATTGCCTCATTAATTACCACATCAAAGCTTGCATCTTCAAAAGGAAGTTTAAAAGCATCCGCTTTTATAACTTTTACCTTCTCTTCCAAGCCGTTTTCTTTTATCTTCTCCCTTGCCTTTTCAAGTGCATTTTCATCCAGATCCACTCCTATAATATCACAGCCGTACTTATTTGCTATATCTATCAAGGTAGTTCCCATATTGCAAGCTACCTCTAAAACCTTTGAATCAGGCTTTATATCAGCCTTTTTAAGTATCCAATCAGTTGCCTCTATACCGCCCGGTCTTAGCTTGGTCTTACCAAGACGGGCTAAAAATTCATGACCCATTTCTGCCATAATATAACCTCCAAATAAAAAATAAGCCTTAAAACTTATATTTTTTGAGTTAGTCTGTACTAACTCGTATGTAAAAAAATAAAGCTTCTGCCAATCAATAATCGAGTAGGAGGCTTTAGTCCTATACCGGCTCTCGTTGCGTTTTTGCCGAAAGGCTATAATTTCCTTACTCCGCCTCTTCGATAAAAATGGCATATGTGATTCAACTAATCACATATGCCAACTATACCAAAAAAATCTTAAAAATGATAGTTTATTGCTCATATTTAATTGTTCTACATAATATACATATTTATCCGGCAAGCTATTGACGACATTCATCTTCGTCTGCTTTACAAGTCAAATTTACACATTTTCATCTTTTTGACGAAGATAAATGACCTGACTGAACTGTATATACATTATGTTTCTTACGAAAACATAAAACCGGCGTATAATAAATATCTTAGTTTGTGCTATATAAGCTCCGTCTATTCCTACTTTATAACCGTCCGGTGTAGTAGTATTCTTAAGCATTGCACCGCTTTCAATATCCATATAATACCATACGTCATTGATATAATTCCAACCTGTCACCATGTAGGCATCCTTATTAAAGAAATACCATTCTCCGTTGATTTTCTTCCAGGAAGAACTTGCCGTCTCTGCATTTATATCAGTGAATTTATAACCCTTTTCATCCTTGGTCCAAGTACCCCTACTTTGTGCTGCTTCAACTTCTTTTCTTACAGTTTCAGCCTTATCCTTGGATATCTTTATAATATTCGAGCTAAACCACTCTCCGGCAAAATCCGGATTATTAGCTGATATACCTCTTACGAGAACTTTATAGTTGCCTTCTTTTACAAGATAATTTCTTATATCATAGTTGTTGCTTGATGTGCTGTAAGTATCTCCGGTCGCATTGTTGGCACCTCTCATAACTTTGATTTCATAAGAACCCGCACCTTCACTTACATCCCACTCAACTTTTCCGTCTTCGCCCAACTCTATCCTGTCTATCGGAGACATTTTATCCGCCAATGAGGGAAATGTTACAGTTACATATAAAACTTCATCATTGTCAGCTGTAGAAGCATTCACAAGAGTAAGTCCGCTTCCGGTTATTTTTACATCACTTCGCTTTAAATCAAAACGATAATCATCCTCCGCAACAAGTTTTATCTTTAATTTTGGCACATCGTCCCTTGTCCATGTAGGGGTCGCATTCTCAAATTCATACTCCTCATAGGAATAATGTCCGTTCCCGGCTTGTATATCCATCTCGCCGACTCCTACTTTGGTATCGACCTGAATATCGGCTTTTATGCTGAGGCTGACTTTTTTTATTTTTTTCTTTGTTGCCGCCTGTGTATTGGTTCCTATAAGTACCAATAAAAACAGAACTAGGAAATATATAATATATCTTTTTACAGTATCTTTATACTTCATATATACACCCGACTTTCCAACACGATTTGTCTTGCAGACCTCTATTATATATCATCATCTGGGCTTGGACAACTTGGCAAATGTATAACATGTCTTACAAAAACACTACATTTCTTTATCGCTCGTTATCTTTATCGTAGATAATATCATGACTGTAATACGGATTTATTAAGCATATATTATCCAAAAATAACGATTGTTATAAGATATTATTTGCAAACTATTTGCAATACCCGAAACTCTTGATTCTCTTATAAGATTGACCTTTATTTGTCCGGGGTACTGCATCTCTTCTTCTATCTTCTTTGCGATCTCATGTGACAATATTATCATATCGTCATCGGTGACCTTCTCGGGAACTACCATGATCCTTACTTCTCTTCCCGCCTGTATTGCAAATGACTTATCAACTCCGGCAAATGAATTGGTTATATCTTCGAGTTGCTTTAATCTTTGTGTATATGCTTCCAAAGATTCTCTTCTTGCACCCGGTCTTGCCGCAGATATGGTATCCGCTGCCTGAACTATGCATGATATAAGATTATCCGCCTCCACATCTCCGTGATGTGATTCGACCGCATTGATAACTATTGCAGACTCTTTGTACTTTCTGCAAAGTTCGGCTCCTAGTTGTACATGTGAACCTTCAACTTCATGATCTATGGACTTTCCTACATCGTGTAAAAGTCCGGCTCTTTTAGCCATCCTTACGTCCACTCCGACTTCGGCAGCCATAAGACCTGAAAGTATAGACACTTCTATGGAATGTTTGAGTGCATTTTGTCCGTAGCTTGTTCTGAACTTCATTCTTCCGAGCATCTTGACAAGTTCCGGATGTATACCGTGAACTCCGACTTCCAGCGTTGCCGCTTCGCCGGCTTCCTTCATGATCACATCTACTTCCTTTTGTGCCTTTCGACCATCTCTTCTATTCTTGCAGGATGTATACGTCCGTCAAGAATAAGCTTTTCAAGCGCCACTCTGGCAACCTCTCTTCTTACCGGATCGAATCCCGAAAGTACTACGGCTTCCGGTGTATCATCTATGATAAGTTCAACACCTGTAAGCTGTTCCAATGTACGAATATTTCTTCCTTCTCTACCTATGATACGTCCCTTCATATCATCATTGGGAAGCTGTACCACAGATACTGTAGTATCCGTAACCTGTTCGGCAGCACATCTTTGTATAGCCGTAACGATATGCTCCCTTGCCTTTTTTTCGGCTTCTTCTTTGGCTTGATTCTCGATATCCTTGATAAGCTTTGCCTTATCATGCTTGATATCTTCAGCCACTGTTTGAAGTATGAATTCCTTCGCTTCTTCAGTACTTAACCCTGATATTCTCTCAAGCTCCGCAAGTCCCTTGTCATAAAGAGACTCAAGTTCTTTGCTTCTTTCAAAAAGTTTTTCTTCTTTTTGTAAAAAAGTCTCTTCTTTCTTTTCCAGACTCTCAAGCTTTTTATCAAGACTTTCCTCTTTGCTTAAAACTCTTTTTTCGTAACGCTGTAACTCTGTTCTTCTCTCCTTTACTTCCTTTTCAAGTTCATTTTTGGTTTTTAATGACTCTTCTTTAGCTTCAAGGAGCGCTTCTCTTTTTTTAGTTTCTGCTGTTTTTATGGCTTCCTCTATAATTTCTCTGGATTTTGCTTCTGCGGATCCTATTTTATCCTCATAAGATTTTTTTCTGTAAGCTGTAGCTGCTATCCAAGTAAGAGGTCCCACGATTATAACAGTCAACACAACCGCTATAATTATTTGTGTCATGAAAGCACCTCCGTATTTATTTTTTAAGGACTTTTATAAACATTTAATTATTCCCGACAAATATTCATAATTACATAATCAAGTCCTTATAAATCTTTGTTTCACAAAAAAATGTGCAACAGTATAATTTTATCAAATCAGAAGGGAATTTGCAAGGATTGTTATTTTCAAAATACTTATCTTAAAAATTAAGTATTTATAGAATTTAACTCTTTCCCAAAAAGGCAGCCGGACTTATAAAGCGCTGCTGACAGCTTGTATAAGCCCGACTGTATATTTAAGAAAGAGTTAAAGATAAGATCAGATCAACGATCTGAGGATCATTTTTTTAATCCGATTTTTTTAATAAAAAGTAATATATAACCCATGATAATGTAAAATATACATATTACGACAATATATTTTGCAACGCCCGACACTCCCAATTTATTGATATCTACGAAGAAATAAGGAAAAGGCGAGTCTTCCCCCGGTATATTCACAGGATATATTATGCCTTTTATCAAAGTAAATATCGCATAAAACAAGGGAAATATCGTCCAGTACAAGGGATCTTGCCACTTATATCTTACCTTGTCATATATCAGACAGTCTAGGATGCATAACACCGGCACTATATAGTGCAGAGTATAATTCTTCCAGGTGTACACATTTTCGGGCTTGGCTACGGGAAGTAAAAGTACATTATATACTATGAATGTCAGAGTGATTCCCAGCACCACTCCTCCCTTTATCCTAAGCAGCCCTTCACTGTCTTCTTTTCTTGTCATACAATAAATGTAAAATATCATTACCGCAATATTGGACCAGATGGTATAAAAGTTAAGCTTATGCAAGCCGTCGACAAATATCTGCAAATAAAGCCCGAATATCGCAGCAATGATGATACAGGTCCTTATAAGGGGCTTAAGAATATCCTTATTCATACATACCCTTTTCTATAAGCTCCTTTATAGCATTAACGACCATAGGCTTATCCTCTTTGTAGGTCACTCCGAACCACTTATCGTCAGTTTCAAGTACCCTTACCTTACCCTTTTGTGATTTGACCAATTCATCTATCACCGCAGGAAGTATGTATTCTGTCTTTATATCGTCGGTATCAAGATCCGATAAGAATTTTTCAAAATCATCATCCAAAAGATCCACAAAGCCCGGTGGCAGTCCCCACATATTCAGCGATACATAAGAGTCTATTGACACATCTCTTTTATTGCCGTAAAAGTCCTTGGCACTTATAATGCCGTTCTCAAGTTTTACATCATAGGTCTCTTTGATATCGGATAATAAGCCGTCTTTTACTTCGCACACTCCTCTGGTAACGCCTCCGTTATCACTGAGTGTATTGACCAGTTTGAAACCTGCCATGCACATATCAAGCTCTTTTGCGTTATTATCCATGGTGTTTGCAAGATAATCATGTAGTTTAATAAAGCTTCCCTACCGTAGTAGTCATCCGCATTGATCACCATAAAAGGCTCTTTTATCTTATCTTTTGCGGAAAGTATGGCATGAGCGGTCCCCCAGGGTTTTGTTCTTTGCCACTTTCCTTTGTATTTTTCAGGTATATTTTCAAGTTCCTGGTAAGCATACTCCACCTCTATGCCCTTGGCTTCTATACGCCTTCCTATGATATTCTTAAAATCTTCCTCTATATCTTTTCGTATTATGAATACTATCTTGTCAAAGCCAGCTTTTATTGCATCATATATAGAATAATCCATTATGATCTCGCCGTTGGAACCTACAGGCTCAAGTTGCTTGATACCTCCTCCGAAACGACTTCCTATACCTGCTGCCATAATTACCAAACTTGTCTTCATTATTCACCTCTTCAGTTTAGTTATCCAATCTGTTACCGTACATATCTTCAAAGTATTTGGTGTATTCACCGCTTACGATATGCTCCCACCACTCTCTGTTATTAAGATACCAGTCTATTGTTTGAACTATTCCCGTATCAAAATTATATTCCGGTTTCCATCCGAGCTCGGTTTCAAGCTTTGTAGGGTCTATAGCATATCTCATATCATGTCCCGGTCTGTCGGTAACAAATCTTATAAGACTCTCGGGCTTATCAAGTGCTTTCAAGATAGTCTTTACCACCTCGAGGTTGGTTCTTTCGTTGTGACCGCCTACATTGTATACTTCACCCACTTTTCCGTTTCTTACTATAAGGTCTATAGCACTGCAATGATCCTTTACATGTAACCAGTCTCTTACATTCTCACCCTTGCCGTATACCGGAAGTTCTTCATTAGCCAAAGCTCTGCTTATGATGAGCGGTATGAGCTTTTCCGGAAAATGATAAGGTCCGTAGTTATTGGAACATCTTGATATAGTCACAGGCAAACCGTAAGTTCTGTGATATGCAAGTACAAAAAGATCCGCTGCCGCCTTTGAAGACGAATACGGGCTTGATGTATGTAACGGTGTCTGTTCGGTAAAGAAAAGATCCAGTCTGTCTAAGGGCAGATCTCCGTATACTTCGTCGGTAGATACCTGATGATATCTTTTTACTCCGAACTCCTTTGCCGCATCCATCAAAGTGGTGGTTCCTATAACATTGGTACGCACAAAGCTTTCAGGATCGGTTATGGATCTGTCAACATGGCTTTCCGCCGCAAAATTGATCACAACATCCGGTCTTTCCTTTTCAAAAAGCTCAAATACGAACTTTCTGTCAGCTATATCACCTTTTACAAATTTATAATTCTCTTTATCTTCTACAGGTTTAAGTGTCTCCAAATTGCCTGCGTAGGTAAGGAGATCAAGGTTGATGATCATATCCTCCGGATATTTATTAACCATGTAATGAACAAAATTGCCCCCTATAAAACCTGCTCCTCCTGTAACTAAAATCTTCATAATTATAAGTCTTCCTTTTTTATTATTTATCTATATATCTTCCGTCAAGTATGTCCTTAAGGTATTTACCGTACTGATTCTTTTTAAGTACCTCGTAGGTTTTTAATACATCTTCTTTTCCTATCCAGTTATTAAGATAGGCTATTTCTTCAAGACAGGCTATCTTTCTGTGCTGATGTGTCTCTATGGTCCACACAAAATTGCTCGCCTCAACAAGTGACTCATGTGTACCCGTATCAAGCCAGGTAAAGCCCTGACCCAAAAGCTGCACATCAAGCTTACCCTCTTCCAGGTATATACGGTTAAGATCAGTGATCTCAAGCTCTCCTCTTTTTGAAGGTTTTAAAGACTTTGCGTATTCCACCACCTTATTATCATAGAAATACAATCCCGTCACGCAATAATTACTTTTCGGTTTTTCCGGCTTTTCTTCTATGGATATGGCTCTTCCGTTCTTATCGAACTCGACTATACCGAATCTTTCCGGATCGTCCACATAATATCCGAACACCGTAGCACCCTCTTTTTTATTTGCCGCCGCATTAAGATGCGCATCAAGTCCGTGTCCGTGGAAGATATTATCTCCGAGTATCATGGCAACATTGTCATCGCCTATAAATTCATCACCTATTATAAATGCCTGTGCCAGCCCGTCCGGACTTGCCTGTACTTCATAAGACAGATTTATTCCGAATTGTGCTCCGTCTCCCAAAAGTTCTTTAAATCTCGGTGTATCATCTGGTGTTGAGATAATAAGTATATCCCTTATACCTGCCCTCATAAGCACAGATAAAGGATAATATATCATAGGCTTATCATATATGGGCAGTAATTGCTTTGAAGTCACCTTGGTAAGCGGATACAGTCTGGTACCGCTTCCTCCTGCTAAAATAATACCTTTCATAACCGTTCTCCTTGATCTCTAAAGTTCTTTTTCCACTAAATCCAAAGCTGCAGATATGACCTTATCCATATCGTAATACTTGTATTCCCCGAGTCTTCCTCCGAATATTATATTCTCTTCCCCGGCGGCAAGTTCCTTGTATTCCTCGTAGAGCTTTATGTTCTTCTCATCATTTATCGGATAGTAAGCTTCATCACCTATTTTCCATTCACACGGATATTCCTTTGAAACTATCGTTGTATCGGTATCCGCATGTTCAAAATGCTTATGCTCTATTATCCTTGTATAAGGTATATCTTCTTTGGTATAATTTACGACCGCATTACCCTGATAATTCTTTGTACTCAGTTCCTCTGTCTCAAATCTTAAAGATCTGTACTCAAGGACTCCGAGTTTATAATCGTAATATTCATCTATCATACCTGTATATATAACTTTAGATGCTACATTGCCGTATTCTTTGCAAAAACTTTTATAATCCGTATCAAGCCTTACCTCTATACCGTACAGAAGCTTTTCTATCATAGCGGTATAGCCCCCTATAGGTATACCCTGATATCTGTCATTAAAATAATTATTGTCATAGGTGAATCTTAAAGGCAGCCTTTTGATTATAAAAGCCGGCAGTTCCTTACAGTCCCTGCCCCATTGCTTCTTGGTATATCCCTTGATAAGCTTTTCGTATACATCCCTGCCCACCAAAGACAGTGCCTGTTCCTCAAGATTCTTCGGTTCTTTTATATCAAGTTCTTCTATTTGCTTTGCAATTATTTCCTTGGCTTCCTTAGGGGTTTATATTCCATAATTTACTGAAAGTATTCATATTGAAAGGAAGATTGTAAAGCTCATCTTCATACACAGCCAAGGGAGCATTGATGTAATTATTAAACTCCGTAAACTCATTTACATAGTCCCATATTTTTTTATTGCTCGTATGGAAAATATGTGCACCGTATTTATGAACATTTATCCCTTTTGTGCTCTCGGTATAAATATTTCCGCCTATATGCTCTCTTCTGTCTATAACAAGCACTCTTTTTCCTCTTTTATGTGCTTCGTAAGCAAATACCGCCCCATACAGACCGGCACCTACCACAAGATAGTCATACATGATTACCTCCTCAATATTGTATAAAAAATATTTCTTATAAACTTAGGTTGTAAAACCATTCCGGCACAGACTGCCACTCCTAAGATATATTCAAAAAAATTTGTAAGTTTTATTTCTCTTTGTTTTTTTCTCAAAAACATATAATTCTTAAAATAAGACGTTCCGCCTCTTCTTGCCGCAAAATCCCTGTCCACTCTCGCCCATACCAGTGCCTTGTCAATGTTGGCTATCTTATATCCGCTTGCCAAAAGTCTTGACCACAGATAATAGTCTTCCAGATAGGGCAAATGTATATACCCACCCAGACTTTCGATGACCGACTTTTTGAATACTACCGTCATGTGATTAAGAGGATTTCTGAGTTTGGCATACCTGTAAAGTTTCTCATATTCGGTGGGCATGGTTTTTGTTCTCAAAGCTTTGCCCTTTTCAACAAACTCTATGATATCGCTGCCGAGAGCCGCTATGTCTTTATTATTTTCCAGAAATTCATATTGCAGAGCCAGTCTTTTTGCATCCGCTATATCGTCACTGTCCATTCTCGCTACATATTCACAGCTGCAAAACTTAAGCCCTTCGTTAAGTGCAAGGCTGAGTCCCTTATTTTCTTCCAAAGCAACTACTTTTAATTCCACGCCTTTTTTTGCGAATCTTTCCTTATATATGTCTATGACCTTATCCAGCTCCTCATTAAGCGGACCGTCCTTTACCAAAACTGTTTCTTTCGGCAAAAATGTCTGCTCTATGATGCTTTCCAAAGCCTCTTTAAGATTCTTCGCTTTCTTTTATATATACGGATATAAGTACGGATATCAAAGCTTTCACACCTCTTCGGATACTATATATCTGGGTCTTGCCTTAATCTCATAGAGGATATTGGATATGTAGTATCCCATGATACCCTGAAATATAAGTATGACTCCCGACATTAAAAATACACTTGCCAATATCATATAATTCATACCGAAACCGATATGTTTATTTACACTGTATACAGCTCTTGCTATCAGTAATACCAAGGCAAGCAGTATGGAAAGTACACCTGTTATCGATGCTAAGTAGATAGGCGCAGCCGAGTATGATACTATGTTTCTCATGGCATATTTTATAAGTGATAACAATGACCACTTTGACTCTCCGCTAAACCTCTCTTCCACATCAAATTCTATACTTTCTCTCTTAAATCCCACCCACGAAGACATAGCTCTGAAAAAGGTTATCCTCTCCGGCATAGATACAAGCACCTCGACCACTCTTTTATCCAAAAGCTTATAGTCGGATGAGCTTTTCATATCGACACCGGTCGCCTTGCTCATGAATTTATAGAATGTATTGGCTGCGACCTTCCTGAATAAAGACTCTCTTCCTCTTTCTCTTTTGACCGCCTCTACGATCTCAACCCCCGACAACCATATTCTGTACATCTCCACCAGTAGTTTCGGAGGATGTTGCAGATCACAATCTATCACTGCGGTACAATCTCCGGTAGAGGCACAAAGCCCTGCAAGTATAGCCGCCTCCTTACCGAAATTTCTCGAAAATCTGATCCCCCTTATATTGGGATTGAGTTTTCTTACCTCACAAATCTTAAACCAGGTACCGTCACCGGAACCGTCATCCACAAAAATAAGCTCGTATGCTATCTGTGCTTTACTGAGTATTTCCGATATCGTTTGTGCAGCTTTTTCTATCATTCCTTCTTCCCTGTAAGAAGGTATAACTACAGAAAGCATTCTTTTTCTCCTTTACCTGTTTCCTTATACCGGTGCATCGTTTACAAAATAAGTATATCAAATACGACGAATATTTTTCTGAGTTCGCAGATCAAAAAACATAGGCTCAGTGTAGCCGGCTGAGGATTTTTGATCTGCTAACTCAGGAAAAAAGGCAATTGTTTGGTATACTTATTTAAGAAAATATGCACTAGTTTGATAACTCATCTTCAAATTCTTCCGGCTTACCGTACACTTCTGCCTTCAGCTCTTTTTCTCCGAGTCCCGCTATGGTAAGTCCGTTATCTATTCCCTCGGTCGAGTCTTTCATAAACAGTACCTTTGGAGTCATCAGCATAAGTTTGAAATCCATCCATAAACTGTAATTTCTTATATAAGTCAGATCGAGTTTTAATTTATCATAAGGGGTGGTATTATACTTTCCGTGTACCTGTGCATAACCTGTAAGTCCCGCCTTCATCTTAAGTCTCATCGTAAATTCGGGTATCTCTTTCGTATTGGGCGGCTATTTCCGGTCTTTCGGGTCTCGGACCCACAAGGCTCATCTGACCGTATAAGATATTTATAAGCTGCGGCAACTCGTCAAGTCTTGTAAGCCTGAGTAATTTACCGACTTTGGTGACCCTTGAGTCGGACTTTGTCGAAAGCCTTGCCTTTCCGTCTTTTTCGGCATCCGATACCATAGTTCTGAACTTAAGTATATCAAATATTTCTCCGCCTTTGGTAAGTCTTTTTTGCGTATAGAATATATTGCCTTCGCTCTCAAGCTTGATAGCTATGCCTATGATCAAAAAAAGCGGAATTGTCAGTATAAAAAGTATACCTGAAAAAACTATATCCACCGCTCTCTTTATTATAAGCTGATCCACCTGAGGTCCCATGTTCTTTGACAGCAGTATGGGAGTATCGAAAAGATTGAGTTCTTCCGAACTTCTTATAAGTATATCCGTTATTTTGGGTATCATATACACTCTGATGGATCTGTCATAACATCTTTTCAATATCAGATTTCTCTCAAATGAATGTAGATCTCCTATGATCACGCCCTCGTATTTACCGGTCTCTTCTATAACTTTATCTATACCCTTATTGATATTGACGGCACCTTTTATTATGTATTTGTCATCTCTTGAATTGATCTTTCTTGCGATGCTTGACACTCCTCTTTCTCCGTACACAAGAAGAAGATGCTTTGGCGGAAATACCTTCGCATATATCCATTGGAATACAAAAACCCAAACAGTTACACATATTATATCCACTGCCGAAAGCAATACAAATGGCAAGGGATTATGGAATCTTTTATCTATCAGTGCCAGCTGACAATAAGACAGCACATTTACCCAAAAAATTGCGATTATATTCGAATATATGAGGTTGCCCCTCCTCAAATACCCTATCTTAAGCCCTCCGTATGTAAGTGCAAAAATAAGAGTAAGGCTCCGTAAAGTGTCACTATCATCCAATTGCCCTTTCTGAAGAAAGGGTTTTCTATGATGGTATTTAAATAATCTACCCATACAAACCAATAAAGTGCGATCTCTACAAAAAGAATAACTGCACTTGAGGCAAACTTAAGCAGTCTTTTATAACGTTCTCTTGTGATCATACAAACTCCATAGCCACTCTTTCATATTTTTTATAAGTCGCAAAGCAAAGTCCGCCTTCTGTCGGTCAAAGTATTCACAGCTCAAAAGACTTTATTTTGCGATTCAGTATAGCAATATATCATGTTATTATAATATATATATTAATATAAAACTATTTTTTTGACAAAGATAATCTTTTATTAAGAAAAGATTAACTAAAAACCTTTATTTTATAACATAAAAGCCACTCATTTACAAGCTTCCCTATAATGAAGTCTAAACTCCCGTTTTTTCTCAAACACACGTTCTTATTTTCTTTTTATAAAAAAAGGAGTATTATAAAAACCAAGTAATTTAATCTTGAACAAAATGTCAGCAATTTTATAACAGTTCACTCATAATGATTCATAATTTATCAAGGTCAAGACAAATATTAAAAATACATTTTTTATCTAATTAAGGTCAGGGGTGCGATCCCCCTGAAGTGGTATAAAGATCACTTCACAAAACTTGCCTTAATGTACTTTTTTATTTGTTATCTTACAGCGAACTGTGGGTATTTTACCCGAAATATTATAAGACCGCTCTTATAAAGTTCAGGATGATATCAATATTTAAGGAGGCTTTTTAATGGAAGATGTGTTGGAAAGACTGATGAAAATTGAAAACAGGGCTTCCTCGGTCATGGAAGAAGGTGAAGAGGAAGTAAAAAAGCTTATTGAAGCTCATAATGAAAAACGAAGACTATGGGACGAACAAGTAAAAAAAGACTCCGATGCACAGATCAAAAAACTAAAAGATGAGTTTAATGAAAAGCTTAAGAAAAAAATCAATGTAATGAAAAACGATACGGAAAAACAAATCAGAGATCTGAAAGAACACTATGAAAATTTCCATTCCCATTATGTAAATGAACTTTTCATAGATATGACAAAGGTAAACCATGAATAATATACTTGAGTATTCAGCTATATGTACCAAAATAAAGGCTATGGAAGCAAAGCTTCTTAACAAAGAAACCTACGACAAACTTATAAAGTCTCAAAATGTAAAAGAAGCTCTTACGTTTATAAACGATAATACTTCCTATAGTAATGTATTCAAGAATATAGACATAGATAATCTCCACCGACCGGAGGTGGAGCGTATACTTACATTGGCAAAATATCAGGATTACTCAAAGCTGTATAAATTTGCAAGCCAAAAACAAAGACAGTTTTTAAAGATCTATATGCTTTACTATGAGACCTATACACTTAAAATAATACTCAGGTATTGTGTAAGCGGGCATATATCCGAGATCACTTCAAATGATGCCTATATAGACGAAACTGTTTCTTTTTTCAGCAAATATTCCGATGTTGATTTCAAAGCATTGCTTGATATAGCTTATACAATTATAGGTCCTCATTCCGAGCTCAGTAGGTTAAGTCAGTATCTTGATAAATTCATAGATGCGCTAAAGGGCACCGTATACTATGCTCCGCTTTACAACATATATATGCATGATTCGTCTACACAGGAGCCTTCTATACTTGATTATGAGCTGTGTATAGATATGGTATGTTTCAAATCTATATGGAAGATAATAAAAAAGAACTTTAAGGCGAAAGAGCAGGATGACCTTAAAGCCTGTATAGGAAGTTCCATAGATCTTGCCAATATCGACTGGATATACAGGAGCAAAAGATATTATGATATGAGTGAAATAGAGATCTACTCCATACTAATACCTATACATCATAAGCTCAGTAAGCAAGATATCAAGAATTTTATAAATACCAAGGATCAGGATGACTTCAAAAACACTTTTTTAAGATGTTATTACGGGCTTAAATATCCTAAGCTCAGTGCAAAGTTCATACAATCGGATATAAGTTTTGAAACTTTGAGCAAAAGAATGGTGGGTCTTATTTCTTCTTCCCGTGTAAGAAAAAGACCATATTCCATAGTCAGTATCAATGACTATCTTTATCGTAAGGAAATAGAGATTTCCAATATTATTCGTATTATTGAGTCTATAAAATACGAACTGCCCAAGGAGGAAATACTTAAAAACAGATAAGCTTATACTTAAATCTAAAGGAGATTTTTATGGTAGAACAAATGAAGTTCCTAAGCATTACGGGGCCGAAAGATGATATAGACAGGGTAATAGAAAACTATATCATGAAATATGATATACAGCTTGAAAATGCACTTGTAGAACTTAAAAATGTTAAGGGTCTGCAATCTTTTACAGAGACTACCCCTTATAAAGACAGCTTTGCCACCGCTTCGGAACTAAAAAAACAATACGGAGATCTTGATATCTCGACAAACGAATATATGGATATCAAGAAAGCTGCCGTGCTGGTAGAACAATTAGCTCAGGAAATAAAAAAACAAAAGCAGGCAATAGATAAACTCGATAAAAAAATAGAGATCGCCGAAACAAATTGACCCAGATAGAGCAATTCGTCGGTCTTGAGTATGATGTAAGCTCTATTTTGCACTTTAATTTTATTAAATACAGGTTCGGTCGCTTTACCAAGGATTATTATACGAAGTTCATGGAATACATACACGATGATATAGACTCCATCTTCTGTACCTCCAGAGAAGTAGGTGACTATGTCTGGGGAGTGTATTTCGTACCCGTTACTTTGAGCGACAGAATAGATTCCATATATTCTTCCATGCACTTTGAGCGTTTCTTCCTGTCCGATGATTATGAAGGAACTCCTCAGGTTGCAAGCGATTCACTAAAGGACGATATAGAAAAATTCACTCTGGCAAGAAACAGAATAAAAAGGTATATAAGCGATGTACTTGAGAAAAATAAAGCTGATTTTATCAAAGCCTACTCTACATTGAAAAGATATATAGAAAACTTTGATATCAGAAAAATGGCAGCTTTAACAAAGCATGATTCAAAGAATCCCCATGTGCTTTTCTATATATTATGCGGATGGATGAGTGCTAAAAACGCCGATTCTTTAAGATCGCTTATAGAAAAGGATAAGGATACATTTTGCTTTGTAGAGGAGAAACATTCCAACCTTTTTAGTATAGCACCCACAAAGCTGAATAATTTTGTACTATTTAAGCCTTTTGAGCTTTTTATAGAAATGTATGGTCTGCCCAGCCATAACGAGATAGACCCAACACCCATAGTGTCCGTGTTCTATGCATTTTTATTCGGCTTTATGTTCGGAGATCTCGGGCAGGGTGCTGTCCTATGTATACTTGGGCTTATTATAAGTAAATGGAAGAAATCAAGACTTGCGTCCATAGTTTCGGTCTGCGGTATTTCCTCGATGATATTCGGCTGTCTTTTCGGCTCCTTATTCGGCTTTGAAGATGTAATACCTGCTTTATGGCTAAGACCCGGTGAGGCAATGAGTGATATACCTCTGGTCGGCAGTCTCAATACGGTGTTTATAGTAGCCATAGGTATAGGCTGTGCAGTCATACTATTTTCTATGGTATTGAATATTATCAACAGAGTTAAAAGCAACGAATACGGCGAAGCATTATTTGATACCAACGGTGTTGCGGGGATAGTATTCTACGCAAGTGCGGTTTCGGTCGTACTGCTTTTCCTTACCAAACAAATCGTACTTGCATTCGGCATACTTATAATAATGTTTGTGATTCCTTTACTGCTTATATTCTTCAAGGAACCTTTGACTCATCTTATTGAGAAAAAAGCTAAGATCTTCCCCGATGAAAAGGGCATGTTCTTTGTACAGGGTTTCTTTGAACTTTTCGAGGTGCTTTTAAGCTACTTCTCCAATACTCTTTCTTTCGTCAGAGTAGGTGCTTTTGCCATAAGCCATGCGGCTATGATGGAGGTTGTCTTATTGCTTTCCGGTGCAACGGGAGATTCTTCTTCAATAAACTGGATAGGAATAATCCTCGGCAATATCTTTGTATGCACAATGGAAGGACTTATAGTAGGTATACAGGTTCTCAGGCTTGAGTATTACGAGCTTTTCAGCAGATTCTACAAGGGTGTAGGAAGAGCATTCATGCCTTATAATAAAAAACAAAACAAAATTTAAGCTTTTTAAGCTCACTATAAAAATATTAAGGAGATTTACAATGGATATTATAGCAAGATCAACTATTACAGTAGCATTTATATTAAGTTTGGCACTTCCGGCAGGACTTTTCTTGAAAAGTTCTCAAAGCAAAAAAAGCTATAAAAAGCATTGGCGCTTAATGTATTTATGTTCTTATCGACTATGATACTTTCAAGTACATTTCTTTTCCGGGCTTCAACATTTGCGGCTGAAAGTGCTTCAAGTGCTTCAATGAATACAGGTCTGGGGTATTTGGCAGCGGCTCTTTCCGTAGGTCTTGCCTGTATAGGTGGCGGTATTGCGGTGTCAGCTGCGGCTTCCGCAGCTCTCGGAGCTATAAGTGAAGATTCTTCTATCTTGGGTAAGTCACTTATCTTTATAGGTCTTGCGGAAGGTGTGTGTCTTTACGGACTTATCATTGCATTCATGATCCTCGGACAGTTATAAAGAAAAGGAATATTTATGAAAATGTATGTTATCAGCGATAACACCGACACTCTTACCGGGCTTAGGCTCGCCGGAGTGGACGGTGTTATCGTAAGAAACTTCACCGAGCTTAAAGAAAGTGTTGAACACGCTTTGTCTGATAAGGAGATAGGTATTATACTTTTGATGGAGGGCTTTCAAAAGCAATATCCGGATTACATAAACAGTATAAAACTTAAGTACAAGACTCCCTTATTCGTTGATATCCCGAACAGGCACGGAAGCGGACGAAAACCCGACTTTATCACCGACTATGTCAACGAGGCTATAGGACTTAAGCTTTAGTAAGGTTTTTTATTAATAATAAGGCAGGTATTTATGACCATAGATCAAAAGCTAACCAATTTCACCGAATACTGTGTTCTTGCAGCCAAGAAAAAATCCGAAGAACTTGTAGCACAGCAACAAAGTGCTTTGGATGCGGAGTTTGAAGCCTATACATTAAAATCCGAAGAAATAGCCAAGTCACAGATCAAAATAGAAAAAGAGAATTTAGAAAAACAATTGAACAAAGAACTGTCCAACGAACAGCTCCATTCCAGGCAACTGATAGGAGAAACAAGAACCGAGCTTACCGATAAGCTGTTCGTGGAACTCAGTGATAAGATCACCAACTTTATTACTACCAAGGAGTATATGATGCTTATATCTTCACAGATAGAGTATGCTTTGGAATTCGCTCAGGGTGAAGAACTTATCATTTATATAGATTCTACGGATGAGGCAAGACTTCATGAGCTTTGCGCCAAGCATCATACCGATTGTATCAAGATAAGCGACCATTCCTTTATGGGCGGTACCAAGGCTCTTTTACCTAAAGAACATACTTATAGATAATTCATTTGCCAAGAAGATGGAGACAGCAAAGCTTAGGTTTATGTTCGATCTCGGAGGTGAAGAGGATGTCTAGAACAGGTAAGATATTTTCTATTAACGGTCCTATCGTAAAGGCTGACAATAAAGCTCAATTTTTGATGCATGAAATGGTTCATGTCGGACCCTTAAAACTCGTAGGTGAGGTAATCATACTCGAAGGCGATATCTGTACCATACAGGTGTATGAGGAGACCACGGGGCTAAAACCCGGACAGTCGGTCGAAGGTTTCGGTGCACCTATAAGCGTGACACTTGCACCGGGTATACTTAACAATATATTTGACGGTATAGAAAGACCTCTTAAGAGCATAGCCGAAGAATCCGGTAATTTTATAAAAAGAGGTGTAAGTGTATCCGCTTTGGATACAAAAAAACTTTGGGATACTACCATAAAGGTGGAAAAAGGGCAACATATAAAAAGCGGCACTATCATAGCCGAAGTTCCCGAAACTACCGCTATCATCCACAGAGTCATGCTTCCTCCGGGTTTATCCGGTTATGTACTTGATGTTGTGGAGAACGGAAGGTATACTATATCGGACAGACTCATTACTCTCCAGCTTGAGGACGGCAGTGAAAAAGAAATAACCATGACTCAGCATTGGCCCATAAGAAATGCAAGACCGGTCATTAAGCGTTTTTCGGCAACAAGACCGCTCATAACGGGACAGAGGATACTCGATACTTTCTTTCCTTTGGCAAAGGGAGGTACTGCTGCAGTTCCCGGAGGTTTCGGAACAGGTAAGACCATGACTCAGCACCAGATAGCCAAGTGGTCGGATGCGGACATCATCGTGTATATAGGCTGCGGTGAGCGTGGTAATGAGATGACACAGGTACTTGAGGAGTTCTCAGAGCTTGTTGACCCTCGTTCCGGCAACCCTCTTATGGCTAGAACAGTTCTTATAGCCAATACTTCAAACATGCCAGTGGCAGCAAGAGAAGCAAGTCTTTATTGCGGACTTACGCTTGCGGAATACTACAGAGATATGGGCTACGATGTAGCCATCATGGCTGACTCGACTTCAAGATGGGCGGAGGCGCTTCGTGAGATATCCGGAAGACTTGAAGAGATGCCTGCGGAAGAAGGCTTCCCGGCTTACCTTGCTTCAAGACTTTCAAGCTTCTATGAAAGAGCCGGTATGGTCAAGAACTTAAACGGATCCGAATCATCCGTATCTATCATAGGTGCGGTCTCACCTCAGGGCGGAGACTTCTCGGAGCCGGTAACACAAAATACCAAAAGATTCGTAAGAGCATTCTGGGGGCTTGATAAATCCTTGGCTTATGCAAGACATTTCCCGGCTATACAGTGGCTTGACAGTTATTCGGAATATTTATCCGATCTGTCTGCGTGGTACGGAGAAAATGTCGACAAGAGATTCATGCACTTTAGGGCTGAGCTTTTATATATACTTAATCAGGAATCCGCTTTAATGGAAATAGTTAAACTTATAGGATCGGATGTACTTCCCGATGAACAAAAACTTATACTTGACATTTCAAGGGTCATAAGGGTAGGATTCTTACAGCAAAATGCATTTCACCCCGAGGATACCTATGTACCTCTTATAAAGCAATTCAAGATGATGGAAGTAATACTTTATCTCTATGAAAAAGCTAAACTTTTGGTTAATATAGGTATACCTATGTCTGTACTTAATGCAGACGCAATATGGAACAGAATAATCAATATCAAATACGATGTTCCGAATAATAAGCTTGAAATGTTTGACAATTATAAAAAGGATATAGACAGATTCTACAGTTCTATTTCCGAAAAACACGCTTAAGGAGATATGGATATGTCAATAGAATATCTCGGACTAAGTTCGATCAACGGTCCTCTTGTAGTTTTGGAAGGTGTAAGAGGTGCCGCTTTTGATGAAATTGTGGAAATCAAAGTTGGCGCTAAGGAAAAAAGACTCGGGCGTATCATAGAATTACATGAAGACAAAGCCATAATACAGGTTTTCGAGGGTAGTGACGGTATGTCACTTACCAATACCAACACAACACTTACGGGGCATCCTATGCAACTTGGAGTATCCGAGAATATGCTCGGAAGAACTTTCAACGGTATAGGAAAACCTATAGATAAGCTTGGACCCCTCCAACCGGACAAGGTACTGAACATTAACGGAGATCCGCTTAATCCGGTCAGCAGAGAATACCCTCGTAATTATATAAGGACAGGTATTTCTTCAATAGACGGACTCATAACCTTGATCAGAGGTCAAAAGCTACCTATATTCTCGGGAAACGGTCTTCCTCATGACAAGCTGGCTGCTCAGATAGTATGCCAGTCTTCCCTGGGAGATGATGCCGCTTCCGATGATAAATTCGCCGTTGTATTTGCGGCAATGGGCGTAAAATACGATGTCGGTGAATATTTTAGAAAAGCCTTTGAAGAAAGCGGAGTAAGCGAGCATGTGGCTACATTTATCAACTTTGCCAACGATCCCGTAGTTGAAAGGATCATTACACCTAAGATAGCGCTTACCCTGGCTGAATATCTGGCTTATGAAAAAGGTATGCATATACTTGTTATACTCACCGATATGACTTCATTTGCCGAAGCTTTGAGAGAGGTCTCCTCTTCCAAGGGAGAGATCCCTTCACGTAAGGGATTCCCGGGTTATCTTTATTCCGAACTTGCGACTATATATGAAAGAGCCGGAATAGTACACGGCAGCAGCGGTTCGGTGACACAGATACCTATACTTACCATGCCCAATGATGATATAACTCACCCTATCCCTGACCTTACCGGATATATTACGGAGGGGCAGATAGTTCTTGACAAGACCCTAAACGGTAAGAATATCTATCCTCCTATAAATATACTTCCTTCACTTTCACGACTTATGAAGGACGGTATAGGAGAAGGTTTTACCAGAGCCGATCATCAGGCGGTCGCTAACCAGCTTTTCTCATCCTATGCCAAGGTTCAGGATGCAAGAGCACTTGCTTCCGTTATCGGTGAGGATGAACTTTCGGATGCCGACAAAAAGTACCTTGAGTTCGGTAAAGCATTTGAGACAGATTTTGTAGGTCAATCCGAAAATGATAATAGGACCATAATTGAAACTCTTACTCTCGGCTGGAAACTTTTATCCATATTGCCAAAGAGTGAGCTTGACAGACTTGACAGTAAATTGCTTGAGGAATACTATCAAGGAAATGAATAAGTATTCCGGCAATACTTTGTAGAACACGGAGTATACTTATGAATATTAATACATTTCCCACCAAGGGAAATCTAATAAATGCCAAGAATTCTCTGAAACTCGCAAAGCTGGGTTTCGGACTTATGGATAAAAAGAGAAATATTCTTATAAGAGAGCTTATGGGACTTATAGACAAAGCCAAAACTATCCAATCGGAGATAGACAGCACCTATACCAAGGCTTATAAAGCTCTTCAATATGCTAATATTGAGCTGGGAGTAGACCATGTAAATGATATTTCCATGTCTATTCCCGCAGACAATAATATACTGATAAAATCACGTTCAGTCATGGGCACTGAAATACCCCTGGTAGAACACAAAAGCTCCAAACCGAAGCTTCATTATGCTTATTATTCAACATCCGAAGCTTTGGACATAGCCAAAGAACAATTTGAAAAAGTCAAGGAACTTACTATCGATCTTTCCATGATAGAAAACTCCGCATACAGACTGGCTACAAGTATTAAAAAGACTCAAAAAAGAGCCAATGCCTTGAAAAACATCACCATACCCATGTATGATACGCTTTGTAAAAACATAAGCAATGCTCTTGAGGAAAAGGAAAGAGAGGAGTTTACCAGACTTAAAGTTATCAAAAGGAGGGCTGTCGGCTAATATGAAGGTTATCTCCTATATTCTTGCCGGGATTTTTTCTTTTTGTGCGCTTATAATTATAGCTATAACTTCTGTTGAGATCCTGGTATATTATGTTCCGAATTATTATGCCTACGAATATAATAAACACGACATACCGAGAAGTTTATCCATGGAAGTTGAGGATCTGGTCTCAGTGACCAAAGAAATGACCGCTTATTTAAAGGGCAACAGAGAAAACCTCTCCGATATCACCGCAACGATAAACGGGCAAAAAGATGTCAACTTTTTTAATTCCAAAGAAGTTGATCACATGATAGATGTTAAAGCACTTTTTACGGCAGCTATGAACATAAGACTTGCACTGTTGGTTTTATCTGCCGTAATACTTATAATAATGGCTTTCTTAAGGCAACACGCCTCGAGGATAATTTCTTTGATGATGATGATATGCTCGGGCATATTTATGCTTACTACCGCTATACTTACATACATTATATCTTCGGATTTTTGACAAGTATTTTATCAGGTTTCATGAAATATTTTTTTCGATAATGATCTGTGGATGTTAAATCCCGAAACTGATAAGCTTTATACGTCTGGTACCTATAGGATTTTTTTATAGATTCAGCCTTGTATATTGCTATTATTTTTTTGCGATACTGCTTATGATCACTATTGCTTTTTTTCTTACCTGATCTTTTAAGACAAGTAAAAAAAGCTAAGAAAAAGAAAGTTTTTATAAGTTGCCTTATATAGAAATATTTTTCCGGAAAGGTTAGTAATCTAAAAAGTGATTCCAGAATATCAAAAAAAGTTTTTTTAATAAAAAGTATATTTAAGTTTAGATTTAAGCTTATGAGAGCGGCAATCTTGCTCGTTCTCTTTTGCTTAAATCTAAGCTTTGTTTCTTTTGCCGCTGTTTGGCCGGATGATGTCAATGTACAGGCTGACGGTGCCATAGTGATAGAAGCGGAGACCGGTACTGTTTTGTATGAAAAAAATTCACATGAAAGGTATTTTCCGGCAAGTATCACCAAACTCCTTACAGCACTTATCATAGTGGAGCGATGTAATCTTGATGATACTTTAACATTCTCATATAATGCGGTACATAATGTTGAATCGGGTTCTTCAAGTGCCGGATTTTTAGTCGGTGATACGGTCACCGTAAAAGATGCGCTTTATGCGATGCTTCTTCAATCCGCCAACGAGGCAGCCAACGCTTTAGCCGAACATTGCAGCGGAAGTATAGAAGAATTCGCCGGGCTTATGAATGAGAAGGCTGCCGAACTTAATTGCACAGACTCGCATTTTGAAAACCCGAGCGGTCTTAATAACCCGGAACACTATACGACCGCCTCTGATTTTGCGATCATTTCAAGGGCGGCATTATCCAACCCCACAGTGTTTGAGATAGCTTCATCCGTAGCATATCATTTACCGCCTTATAAGGCTGCGCCGGAAGGTTTTGATATCTACAACCACCACGGCATGATACGAAGAAGCAATCCCAACTTTTATGAATATGCCGTGGGCGGAAAGACCGGTTATACCATGCTTGCCGGCAATACTTTGGTAACTTACGGTATTAAGGACAATATGTCTTTGATCACGGTGGTGCTTAACGGTCATAAGACACACTATTCCGATACTAAGGCTTTGATGGAGTTCGGCTTTAATAAATTTGATAAGATAGAAGTTGATGACAGCAATACCGATAAGCGATCCATAGACATAAGGTTTATTCAGGATTCGGAAAATTCCATTCCCTCCCTTATAAGTCCTCCGAGCCATAAGATAGTCTTACCTAAAGATGCACAAGTCTCGGATGTCACACACCGTGTCAACTTTGAACCTACACTGCGTGATGAAAAAAACATTATAGCAAATATAGAATATATGTACGGAGACAGGCAGGTCGGCTACTCTCCTCTTTATATAAACGCTGATATAAAAACAGAGCTTGTGGATACGGATGTAAGCATAGCCAGTCCCTCTTCTCCTTATAAAAATGTAACAAAGGCGAGTGATGCAAGCTTTTCCGTAAAATTCACAAAATTCATGATCAAGTACGGATTTTATTTTATTATGGGACTTATAATCGCTGTGATCATCATCATCATATTGATAATCATAAGGCTTGTGATCTCCTATAAAGAAGCCAAGGAACTTGCATTCTTGAGGGAAGAAAGAAGAAAACGCCGTATCATGTACGGATGGTCAAAAGAGAGAATAGACTTAAGCGAACACAGCAGAAAAAAAAGAGGAAGACGTAATTTCTTTGAAAGTAAAAAAAAATAACGATAAGGACTTGGATTTATAAAGTCTGTATTATATAATTTCAGTATATGCATCTGCAAATACAGTGCATATTAATATATCTAAGGAGAAAAACTATGGACAGTATAATGAAAAATATAGATAAGGCTCAAGTTCACGTATTGAAGGAGCTTGTTGATTATAGAGAAGGACAAATAGTAAGTAAGACCCTTGTTCAGAATAAGAATGTAAGTATTACTTTATTCGCTTTTGATAAGGATGAAGAGATAAGTACACACGAATCTGACGGTGATGCTTTCGTGACCTGCATAGACGGTGTCGGAAAACTTACTATAGATGATAAAGAATATATCGTAAAAGAGGGAGAGTCTGTGGTCATGCCCGCAAGACATCCGCATGCTGTATATGCTCAGGAAAAATTCAAGATGATTTTGGTCGTGGTATTTTAGTTTTAATACTATTTTAGTTGATATTTGATACTCCTTATAATTCTGTCTGACCGGCGATCCTTTTTAAGGCTTCGACAATTCACACGGAGGGCAAGACTTATGTATTCGCCTACTAAGTAGCAGGTACACTTACGACAGTCTTCTTCTTGGGAATTTGTGATAAATCTTATAAAAAGTCAAATGCCGTAAAGACCGGATCATAAGGAGTTTTTCTATCTTCTCAATACAGGCTGTTTATCGTACAGATATCGCTACAGCCGTTCAAACTTCTCTTCCTTACCGTATAGGTATCACTAAAGCCGTCACAACTATCCTCTCTTATCGTATAGGTATCGCTAAAAACATAACAACTGTCCTCTAACATCAATTAATATTTAGCAAATACGAAACGTATTTGTCATTTTATATGTTTTTTGTCTTGCTTTATTATATTTATTGTGTTACTTTATATGGTGTAGCATATAATACAAAGTCACTCTCATATAAAATTTAAGATTTAGTGCTTTGTATTATAATAATATTATTATAATTTATGTTATTTACTGTATTTTAAGTAAGGTCAAATACAGTAAAACAAAGAAAGGATGTTAATATGAGCAGAGAAAACACACAGAAAGTATTAAATCAGACATTGGCGGATCTTAGCCAGTTTGCAGCAATCATACATCAGGTACATTGGTATGTTCGTGGAGAGAACTTTTATGCGATTCATGAGCTTATGGACAAGTTCCTTGATGAAGCCAATGAAGCAGTGGACGAGGTAGCTGAAAGACTTATAATCATAGGAGGCGCTCCTTATTCAAGCCTTAAAGAATTTGCGGAAAACAGCAAGCTTGAAGCTACAAAGGGTGATTATTCAGTATCTATAGATGCTCACATCAAGACACTTATCTCAGGCTACAAATATTTAGCAAAGCTCTACAGAGAGGGTATTGAAGTAAGCGATAAGGAAGGCGATGCAGTAACAGCAGATCTTTTCACAGGTTTATTAGCAGGTACCGAGAAGACACTTTGGATGCTTAACGCTACACTTGGTAAGGCTCCTGAGCTTCAGTAATCAAGATAAAAAAGCACTTAATAGCCCTTATTTTCAGGGCTTTAAGTGCTTTTTACATTGACCCGGATATCTTGGTTTTTTAATGCTTTTGTATTAGCGTCAAATCTTGGGATCATTCATGTTTTTGTATTATTTTGTATCACCGAAATATATTGATTTTTAATGCCTTTGCATTTCTAATGTGTCTTGAATTTTTATTGTATATTTTTTCTACGCAATCTCATCTGCTCTTTTTTGGCTTTTATCAGATCCATCTCTTCTTTATCAACCAACCTCATGCTTTTTACTGCATAATATTCCTTGTTTTGATTGTTTCTTATTCTGATTTTACCTCTTACATAACCGTGCTCAGGACATTCCGCCATGCAATAATAATTTTTTTGAGAATCCACAAACCATCTTACCTTTTTTCTAAGCATACGATTACATTTACAGCACAGCATATCTTTGACCGTCTTATCTTCCATAAGAGCTTCCCTACTCGAAAAACCTCTTGAAACATATTTTGCATATTCCGGAAATGTCACATATATCTCTTCTTCCTTAGACCCGGGGCTTTTGTAAAGATCTAGGGATCTGTACACTTTCAGGCTTTCAAAATCTATCTTACCTAGAATAATACTTGTGTAGTGAGCATCCTCCAATGCATGATGAAAAACTCCGTTTACAGGTATTTCAAGAAGCCTTACAGCCTTCTCGAGAGGAAGTCTTTCTTTGGGATCTTCTATTTTATCCAAAGTAAATAATTTCTGTACATCATAGTAAAACAAAGGATAATCAAAAAAACTCTTCACCCTGTGATATGCTATATTCCTCTGTAATTCACCAAGATCCATAGCGCCCCAGGTGCAAAAAACAGGTTCTTGGGAATCCATATAGCACCACTTCTTAAACTCATCTATGACCGTTACGAACTCTTTCCCCTTATCTCTTAACTCTTTTATATCAATATGAATAAGTTCATGTATTCTATGATGTATATCTCTATAGACCACAGGTCTTACAAGTGAGTGAAACTCTGACATATATTTCAGATCCTCATCAAGCTTCACCGCCCCTATCTCTATAATCTCAAAAGGAATAGCTTCGACCGCCCCCTCCTTACCGATAGACTCTGATTCCACTCCAGATCAAGTACTATATATGTCTTCATATCAAAATCTCCTTACGGCAACACTTCTATCAACTCCAAAACAGCACCTATATTATATACATTAATAGACGCAAGTACAATACTAAACTTGGATGCCATCCCTACACCTTACCTAAAGTATATGTGTAGTGTAGGTTTTAACATCTACTACACTACAAACACCTATAATACTTGTTTAGTTTGGGCTTTACATCTACTCCTTCCCTCCAATACCTAATTATCGTGTGAGATTTAAAAAAAACACCTTTTAATTCGATCTTTTTAGCGTTTTGACCTTTCGATAAAGTGAGTAACAAATTCCACAGACGAGGACTGTTTGAACGCAGTCCACCGCTTTTGGGTGGACAAGTGAGTTCCGCAGTCTGTGTGAATTTGTCGAAACTTTGAGAAAGGTCTGCGAGTATGATCGAACTAAAAGGTGTTTTTTATCAAAATCAAAATCCAAATTTAATACTACATTTAACACAACAAGCAAAACACTGTAAATAACATCACTACACTACACAAGCTTCAGGTACTCCGCCCATAAGCTCCTCCATCACGTTCTTCACGCTTTCAATCTTCTTTGCCATCCAGGCATTGGCACCGCAAAATAAAAGTGCATTATCAACATCACCTCTTGCCGCTGATATCAAAGCATCGGTGATACAATACGGAATATCGACCCTGTTGCACTTACTTAGGCAGTCGTAGCATTTTCTTACGGGTATATTACCCTTATCGAGCCTTTTTAAAAAATCATTTTCTATAGCTCTTCCGGGTAGTCCCGCAGGAGATACCGTGATCCTTATATCCTCTTCTGTGGCATTGATATAAGCCTCTTTATAAGCATCAGGAGCGTCGCATTCATAAGTGGTCACGAATCTCGTACCCACCTGTACACCTGCCGCACCGAGTTCAAAGCATGGCTTACATCACTTCCGTTATATATTCCGCCTGCCACTACCACAGGTATCTTTTTTTCATACTTATTCTCATACTCGGATACGACCTTGATTATATCCTCTATCTCCTTATCAAATATTTCTTTAAGATAGGTTTTGGATACTATCTTCGTATCTGCTCCGAGCCTGTGTAAATCATTGTTTGAAAAGCCCAGATGCCCTCCTGCCAAAGGTCCTTCTATAACTACCATATCAGCTGTGCTCTTATAATTTCTGTCCCACAATCTGAGTATTACCGAAGCGGACTTCGCACTTGATACTATCGGAGCTATTTTTGTAACAAAGTCTTTGCATTTATTATATATCTTCTGAGGTGCCTCTTCGAAAAGCTCTTTTCTGAGCTTCATGCCCGCCTTAACAAGTTCGGGCAGATCAAGAGGCAGCCCTGCACCCGAAACTATAACATCGGCACCATGCTTTATCGCCTCTTTTACATAATCGGCATAACCTACCGTAGCCACCATGATATTGAAACCTATGGCTCCTTTAGCCATATTTCCCGCCAGCTCTCTTGCTTTTTTAAGCTCACTTGCTATAGCTCTTAAATTCGCAACTTTAGGTTTTTTTTCAAAATCCGGCTCTCTGAAACCTATCTGTGCCGAAGATATAAGACCAAGACCACCTTCTTTTGCCACACTTGCGGCTAAAGAAGCAAGACTTATACCGACTCCCATTCCACCCTGTACTATAGGCTTTTCAATTGTAAGATCGCCTATTTTCAAGTCCACCTTGCTTTGCATAATCTCTCCTTAATATACAGGTATCAGTACTTCCTGTATCTTTCATACCTCTTTGACAAAAGCATATCTTTACTTAATTTATATTTATCCGTTAAAAACTCTATCAAAGCACTGTCAATATATTTTATTATATTATCCATATTTTCCGTTGTGGCAGGATGTACCTCGGGAATTATTCTTTCCACAATACCCAGGTTTTTTAACTCTCCTGAGGTGATCTTCATATCTTCCGCAGCTTCTTTACACAGCTTTGCATCTTTATAAAGTATTGAAGCAAATCCTTCGGGTGACAGTATTGAATATATGGCATTTTCCATTATCCACACTTCGTCGCTCACAGCCATAGCCAAAGCTCCTCCGCTGCCTCCTTCGCCTATAACTATAGAAAGTATAGGAGTCTTCAGTCCGCTGATCTCATACAGATTCCTTGCTATAGCTTCGCCCTGACCTCTCTCTTCAGCCTCTATACCGCAAAACGCTCCCGGAGTGTCCACAAAACATATTACCGGAATATCGAATTTTTCCGATAATTTCATAAGCCTGAGTGCTTTTCTGTAGCCTTCGGGAGATGGCATCGCAAAATTTCTCACCTTATTTTCCTTAAGGTTTTTACCCTTTTGCTGTGCTATCACAGTTACAGGTCTTTTGTGAAACATGGCAATTCCGCCTACTATGGCTTTATCATCTGCAAAATACCTATCCCCGTGAAATTCTATAAAGTCTGTAAATAATTTATCTATATAGTCCTTAGCTGTCGGTCTGTCACTCTTTCTTGATAAAAGCACGTTATCCCATGCCGTACTTTTTCTTTTTTTGACTTTAAGTTTTAAGACATGGTTATCAAGTTCTTCTTCCAAGCCGTCGATCGTCTTTTCCTTTTTGGTGTAAGATCTTAATATTGCGGCTATCATGGCTTTTTGATCTTTTCTTTCAACTATCTTATCCACGAAACCGTGTTCCAATAAAAATTCCGCCCTTTGAAATCCTTCCGGCAGTTTCGCTCCTATAGTTTGAGCTATAACTCTCGGTCCGGCAAAACCTATAAGCGCTTTTGGTTCAGCAAGTATTACATCTCCCAGCATAGCAAAAGAAGCCGTGACTCCTCCCATGGTCGGATCTGTCAATACACTTATAAATAAAAGCCCCTCATCATGAAGCCTTTTTAAAGCTGCCGATGTCTTCGCCATCTGCATAAGAGATACTATACCCTCCTGCATTCTGGCTCCTCCCGAACATGAATATATGATCACCGGTAATCTTTCACTTATAGCTTTTTCTACCATGAAACAGATTTTTTCGCCTACATTTCGTCCCATGGAGCTCATCATGAACCTGGCATCACAAACGGCTATAGCTACATCTATACCTTCTATCCTGCCCTTACCGGTAACAACAGCTTCATCCAACTTGGATTTTTCCTTCGCCTCTTGTATCTTTTCTTCATATCCCGGGAAATTAAGCGGATTGGATATAGGCATCTCTTTGTTCCACTCTTCAAAGCTTGCCTTATCGCAGATCATTTCTATACGCCTGTACGCATGGACTCTAAAGTAAGAAAGACATTTGGGGCAAATATAAAAGTTTGCCCTCACGTCTTCCGCATATATCAAAGCATTGCACTTCTTGCACTTTCTCCACATGCCGGCAGGCGGTCCGCTTATTTTTAAGTCCGTATCACTATGACTTTCCGATTTATTTTTATCCAAACCTATATAGGTTTTCTTAAACATATCCCTTAACATTTTCTTCCTCCGTAACGCCATATGATACTGATATATTCTTTTCTGAAATATATCATTTATTTAATCGTAAAATACCGCACCGGTATATCGTTCACAAAATAAGTATAGCAAAACAATGAATATTTTTCTGAGTATGTACATCAAAAACGTAGACGTGGTAGGTTTACTCTGAAGACTTTTGATGTATACGATCATGAAAAGAGGCAAGTTATGCGGTATACTTATTTTTAGAAACGATGCACTAACTCAGGTATTGCTTAAAATACGTTTCTATAAAATGTGTATCCGTATCTCCGCTCTTATATGCTTCATGGTTTATGATCTCATAGTCAAAGTCAAGATTGGTATCCACTCCTTCTATGACCATCTCTCCGAGTGCGGATCTCATCTTGGCTATCGCCTCATCCCTGTCTTTTGCGTGTACTATAAGTTTCAAAAGCATGGAATCGTAATTTGGAGGGATCTTGTATCCTACATATATATGAGAGTCAACTCTTACTCCGTTACCGTTTGCCAAATGCAAATTTTTAATATAGCCCGGAGACGGTCTGAAGTTAAGTCTCGGATTTTCCGCATTGATCCTGCACTCTATTGCATGACCCCTTATAACTATGTCTTCCTGCTTAAGTCCCAGAGGCTTGCCTGCAGCTATATTTATCTGTGCCTTTATAAGATCTACTCCGGTAACAAGTTCGGTAACCGGGTGCTCTACCTGTATTCTGGTATTCATTTCCATAAAATTAAAAAAATTCTTATCTTTATCAAGCAAGAATTCTATGGTTCCGGCATTGACATAAGAGCAGGCTTTTGCTGCTTTTTATAGCAGCTTCACCCATCTTCTTTCTGAGTTTGTCATCTATGGCTACGCTTGGAGATTCTTCAATGACCTTTTGATGTCTCCTTTGAATAGAGCAATCTCTTTCCCCCAGATGTATTACATTGCCATGCTCATCCGCAAGTATCTGAAATTCTATATGCCTCGGCTTTTTCTATATACTTTTTCCATATACATGTGATCGTCTGAAAAGCCCTTTACGGATTCCTGCTGTGCGGTTATAAACTTTTCCCTAAAGTCATCTACAGAGTAGGATATTCTCATACCCTTACCGCCCCCTCCGGCGGCAGCTTTGATCATCAGAGGAAACCCTATCTCCACAGCTATCTTCTGAGCTTCTTCCACATCGACTACCGAACCTTCCATACCGGGAACTACCGGCACACCCGCCTTTATCATAGTGTTTCTTGCAGCCGCCTTATCGCCCATCATGCCTATGATATCACTGCCGGGACCTATGAATTTTATATTACATTCATCGCAATGTTTTGCAAATTTCGCATTTTCAGATAAAAAGCCGAAGCCCGGATGTATGGCATCCGCACCTATGGCAAGTGCAGCACTTAAAATTCTCGACATATCAAGATAGCTTTTGGTCGAAGGAGCCGGTCCTATACATATAGCCTCGTCTGCCAACATAGTATGAAGGCTGTCTTTGTCCGCTTCCGAAAATACGGCTACACTTTTAATGCCTAACTCTCTGCACGCTCTTATAATACGCAGTGCTATCTCACCACGATTTGCTATAAGTATCTTTTGAAACATATCTCCACCCGTATCTTTATAATTTCTCTATGTTTTCTACTTTCCTATCATGAAAGTAAGTTCCGCCTGTACTGCCACTTCACCGTCAACGGTCGCAGTAGCCTTTCCTACTCCCAAAGGTCCTTTTATCCTTATAAGCTCGCATTCCAGCTTAAGTTTATCTCCCGGAACCACTTTTCTTTTAAACTTTGCATTATTAATAGCCGCAAAATAAGCTATCTTTCCTTTATTTTCCTCAACCGAAAGTATAGCTACAGCTCCGGTCTGTGCCAATGCCTCTATGATCAGCACACCCGGCATAACAGGCTCAGCCGGAAAGTGTCCCCTGAAATGACTTTCCGTAAAGCTTACACTCTTATATGCCACCGCCTTTTCTCCCGGCACCAGGCTCTCCACACAGTCTATAAGTAAAAACGGGTGTCTGTGAGGTATTATCTGTTCTATTTCCTTGATCCCTAACATCCTGTCTCCTATCTTATCCTAAAAAGCGGTTGACCGAATTCCACTACCGACTCATCTTTTACCAGTATGGCTTCCACAACACCGTCAAATTCGCTCTCGATCTCATTCATCAGTTTCATTGCCTCTATTATAGCTATGACCTGACCCTTTTTAACACTGTCTCCTACGCTTACAAAAGGTTTTGCATCAGGTGACGGTGCACTGTAAAATGTTCCTACCAAGGGAGAGGTCACCACGTTCTCATTGTCCATGTGTAAAGACTCGTCTCTTACTTCACCGGTCTCGACTTCGTATATCACATCCGATTTATCGGTCTTTACAATATTTTCTTTCTGACCGACTTTAACCGTTTTACCGGTCTTTTTTCTTATAACTACTTTTTCAGTTTCGGTCTCATATACAAACTTATCTATTTCATTCTTTTTAGCAGCTTCCATCAAAGCTATCAAATCTTTAAGTTCCATATTACGATCTAAGCCTCATATTTTTAAATACTATAGTTGCATTGTGTCCGCCAAAGCCGAGTGAATTACTTATTGCCACATTTACAGGCATATCAGTACCGCTTCCCTTGCAGTAATCAAGGTCGCAATCCTCATCGCTATTCTCAAGTCCTACTGTTTTGTGAACAAATGAATCTTCTATGGACTTTACACAAACTACCGCTTCCACACCGCCGGCAGCACCTAAAAGGTGACCTATCATAGACTTGGTCGAATTGATCTTGAGTTTATATGCGTGTTCACCGAAGGCAAGTTTTATAGCCTTGGTCTCAAACAGATCGTTATAATAAGTACTTGTTCCGTGAGCATTCACATAATCCACATCTTCAGGAGCAAGACCCGCATCATTAAGAGCATATTCCATAGCCTTGGCAGCACCAGAACCGTCCTCTGCCGGAGATGTTATATGGAAGGCATCACAGGTAGCACCGTACCCTACTATCTCCGCATAGATCTTAGCCCCTCTTTTCTTTGCATGCTCAAGTTCCTCGAGTACCAAAACTCCCGCACCTTCGCCCATTACAAAACCGGCTCTGTCCTTATCAAAAGGTATTGATGCCCTTGTTTTATCTTCGGTTGTATTAAGTGCGGTAAAGCGCTGAGAATCCCGCTACTCCTATAGGAGATATGGATGCTTCCGAACCTCCCGCAAGCATGACCTCAGCCTCGCCGTAAACTATACTTCTGAATGCCTCACCTATAGAATGTGTTCCTGTAGCACAAGCGGTAACGATATTGATATTCTTTCCTCTGAGTCCGAATTGTATACCTACATTACCTGCTGCCATATTCGAGATCATAAGCGGTACGAGTAAGGGCGCCACTCTTGAAGGACCCTTATCAAGAAGCCTCGAATGTTCTCTTTCCATAGCCTGAAGGCTTCCTATTCCCGAACCTACGGATACCCCCACTCTAAAGCTGTCTTCCTTTTCCATATCTATCTTTGAATCTTCCAAAGCTTCTTTCGCAGCCGCCACCGCATATTGTGAGAACGCCTCCATACGCTTTGCCTGTTTTGCATCCATAAAATCCTTTGCATCAAAACCTTTAAGTTCAGCTGCAAGTTTAGCCTTATGATCGGAAGTATCAAAATAGCTTATAGGCTCTATCCCGCAAACTCCCTCCTTACAGGAATTCCAGAAATCATTTACACTAAGCCCTATAGGAGTTATTGCACCCAAACCTGTTATAACTACCCTTCTTTTCATCTAAAATCTCCTTAATGTTAAAATACTTATTAGCACATCCTACATACAGACCGGGGCATTATTAATTACCTTGATATCTGTACTTTGGTCTATCATTCCTTATCATTAAATATCCTACATGTGTAGACCGCCATCCACACAAAGTACCTGTCCGCTTATATACCTTGCCTCTTCAGAAGAAAGGAAACAAACCGCATTTGCTATATCCTCGGCTTTTCCGAAAGCCTTCATAGGTATACTTTGTACAACAGCCTCTTTTATACTGTCCGGTAAAACAGCAGTCATATCAGTCTCTATAAATCCCGGAGCTATAGCATTGACGGTTATACCTCTTGAAGCAAGCTCCCTTGCCGCAGACTTTGTCATACCTATCATACCGGCTTTGGCAGCCGCATAGTTGACCTGACCTGCATTACCCATGACTCCCGATACCGATGATATATTTACGATCCTTCCGCTTCTTGCCTTAATCATCGCCCTGCTTACCAGCTGCATACAGTTAAAAGCGGATTTAAGATTGCTTTCTATTACATTATCAAACTCTTCTTCGCTCATCTTCATAAGCAGGTTATCTTTTGTTATACCGGCATTGTTGACCAGTATATCCAGTTTTGAATGTTTTTCAAGTATGTAGTCCATCATCTGTTTAACATCTTCATATTTTGATACGTCACACTTATATATTTCGCCGTCTCCGTTAAGCGACTTGATAAGTTCAAGTGTTTCCTTTGCCTTATCCTCGGATCCTCTGTAATTAACTATAACGTATGCTCCTTGAGCAGCAAGCTTAAGTGCTATGGCTCTTCCTATTCCCTTTGCCGCACCTGTGACCAGCGCAACTTTTTTATCCAGTCTCATATAAACTCCTCCAAAAACCGATATCTGCGGGAAATGCCTATCATACCTGCATATTCCCGAAAACTATGTATTGATATTCAAAAGATCTCCGGCACAATTATCTTGTAAGGTAAACTTTTGTCCGTCATTACATGATGTTATAAAGCAGGAAAATGATTATCCGCTTTACAAAACCCTTCCAAGCCCCATGTGAAATAAACCGGATCGCTTTTCTTATTTAAGTATCAAGTCTATAGACCCATTTCTTTTATTACATTATTCATATCTTCAACAGTTTCTATAGAATAGACTTTGACTTCTTTATCTATCTTTTTCACAAACCGCTGAGTACCTTTCCCGGACCTATCTCAATAAAGGTATCTACTCCTTCTTTTAACATATTTCTTATACTTTGCTCAAACCTCACCGATCCGAACACCTGATTTCTTAAAAGCTCCTTTATGTCCTTATTATCATATACCGGCTCTGCCGTATAATTAGCCACATAAGGTATAGCCGGTTTCGTTATATCTATATCTTTAAGATAGTCATACAGATTATCCCCTGCCGGCTTTAACAGCCCGGAATGGAAGGGTCCGCTTACATTAAGAGGCAAAACTCTTTTGGCTCCTGCAGCTTTAAGCTTCCCGGTCGCTTCTTCGACTGCGGCAACGGTTCCGGAGATCACTACCTGACCGGGACAGTTGTAATTAGCTATCCATACATTTTCTATGTCTTTAAGACAGTCTTCTATAACACCCGAATCGAGATTCAAAACCGCCGCCATCGTTCCTACTCCCAAAGGTACCGCTTCCTGCATAAGTTTTCCTCTGTGTCTTGCCACGAGTATGGCATCATCTTCGGATATCGCTTTCGCAAGATACAATGCCTCGTATTCCCCAAGGCTAAGACCTGCACATATATCGGCTTTTAATGCAGTCTTTTCTATGACCTTGAGCATGGCTATCCCTGTAGTTACCATGGCTGCCTGTGTATACTCAGTCATATCAAGCTTTGTGTTTTCCGTAAATACCAACTCTTCCATGTCAAAGCCCAAAAGCTTTGATGCATTTTCATATACTTTCTTTGCATCCTCATCGTATCTTGCAAAGCTCTCACCCATACCACATTTTTGGGCTCCCTGTCCGGGGAATAAAAAGGCTGTCTTCATAAAAAATCCTCATTCTATATAATAGGGAAACACCGATTAATATTTTCACTTCAGTAATTTATTAATTCAGTGTTTCCCTTCTTTCCCAATTTCCAAATTATAATTAAGCCAATTTGCTTAATGTCTTTCCTGCCAATTCCTTAACTTCGGATATGATCTCTTCTATTATTTCTTTACAGCTTTGTTCTTTACTTACAAGACCCGCTATCTGACCTGCCATGACAGTTCCGTCAGTCACATCACCCTCTTGTACCGCTTTTCTTAAAGCTCCGAGTGTGAGGTACTCAAGTTCTTCAAAACTCTTACCTTCATTTTCAAGTCTTGCATACTCTCTTGTCATATTATTTCTTAAGCAACGTACCGGATGTCCGTGGCTTCTTCCGGTAACTACAGTATCTATATCCTTTGCTGCTATTACTCTGTTCTTGTATTCCTGATGTACTGTGGATTCATGAGCCACCAAAAATCTTGTACCCATCTGTATGGCCTCAGCACCAAGTGCAAATGCGGCAAGCATTCCTCTTCCGTCCGCTATACCTCCGGCAGATATCACGGGGATCTCTACAGCCGAGCATACCTGAGGAAGCAAAGTCATAGTTGTGGATTCTCCTATATGACCTCCCGCCTCGCAACCTTCAACCACTACCGCCTGTGCTCCGACTCTTTCCATACGTCTTGCCTGTGCCACTGAAGCAACTACCGGTATCACCTTTATACCTGCTTCATGCCACATATTTATATATTTTTCAGGTGATCCCGCACCGGTAGTAACGACTTTTACGCCTTCTTCCACCACTAATTCGGCTATCTCACCCGCATGAGAGATAGAAGCATGATATTGACACCAAAGGGCTTATCTGTAAGTTCTCTTGCCTTTCTTATCTCATCTCTTACAACTTCACTTGGGGCATTGGCTGCACCTATAAGTCCCAAGCCACCTGCATTGCTTACAGCTGCCGCAAGATTATGTTCCGCAACCCAAGCCATACCTCCTTGTATTATAGGATATTTTATTCCAAGTAATTCCGTGATTCTGGTATTCATACATACTCCTAACTGATTTTATTTTTATAACTCTTGTCTTATTTAAGTAACAGCTTAGCTGCTAAAAAAAATCACAACTAAGCTGTTTACATAAAATAACTGTCTATTAAACTTCTACACCCTTATCCTGCAAGTAAGCCACAACAGCTCCTACAGTTGTTATTTTCTCAAGATCTTCAGAAGGTATACTTACCCCATACTCATCTTCAAAAGCCATAACTAACTCGAATAAGTCCAATGAATCAGCTCCAAGATCGTCCTTAAATGTAGAATCTTCCTTTATACTGCTCTCGTCAATGTTTAACTGGCTTGCGATAATTGACTTGATCTTCTCTGACATACTAAATATCTCCTTTGTTTCTTTTTTAATAATAACATAAGACATCATATAGCTTATTATCGATTATGTAAATATCTTTTTTGTATAAAAACGTATTATCTTGCTTTAATTTTTTGATCACGGTCCATGCCGCTTCCTTAATATCTCATAACTACACTGCCCCATGTCAGTCCTGCTCCGAAACCTGAAAGAACTATTATGTCTCCTCTTTGAATACTTTTGTTTCTTATGATCTCATCAAGTAAAAGAGGTACGCTTGCTCCCGAAGTATTTCCTACCTTATCGAGATTTTTGGGGAATTTGTCAAGCTCTTCTTCGAGCTTTTTTGCCACAGAATCAAGTATTCTTACATTAGCCTGATGCAGTACATAGGATTTCACATCTTCTTTTTTGACCTTGGCCTTATCAAGTGCTTCTTTTATACTTTCAGGCACCGTTCTTACGGCAAACTTGAATACTTCCTGCCCGTTCATATGCATAAACGGATCTTCTCCGAGGGTATTACAGGTAAGGCTCTCTCCTCTGATCCCGTCAGATCCCATATTTTCTCCCAGAATACCGTCCGCATTTTCATCAAACTCCAAAACAGCCGCTGCCGCCCCGTCTCCGAAAGCACACAGGTCGTTCTGTCTTTCCAGTCTATATGTCTTGACAACACATCCGCACCTATGACCAAAGTCTTCTTATAACTTTTACTTAACATCATGCTGTCCGCAAGATGCAGTGCATATATAAATCCCGAACATGCCGCACTTATATCAAAACAAAGTGCCTTTGTACTTCCAAGTGCTGCCTGAACTTCACATGCACATGAAGGAAAGTTCTTGTCGGGTGTTGATGTGGCACATATTATAAGGTCAATATCCTTAGCGTCTGTGGCGGACATCTCCAAAGCTTTTTTTGCAGCCTCTGTTGCCAACATACTCAAGCTCTCATTTTCCTCACAAACATATCTGTATTCTATCCCGGTCCTTGATCTTATCCATTCATCGGAAGTATCCACCATTTTACTTAAGTCAATATTCGATAATCTATTACCCGGCAGTTGTGAACCCATTCCGGTCAGAACTATTCCCATCATTCCTCCTAAAAAGTCGGCATTTATTTTTATAAGATATCACTGTGACCATTTTGGCGGTCGGATATTTATAAAATACTTTGACACTCAAACTATTTTATTTACATAACTTATAAATGTCAAGTGAATTTTTTTCATCGTTTTAATTGCAGATATTGTAAAGCTTTTACTTACACATATATTTACATCTGATTTCATTAGTAATTACCATGTAAAGCTATATTATAGTCAATGTAAATGTATATGTTGTCGATATAATATTTTTTTAACGATAGATAAATTTAAGAAATACATAGAAATTTAAATAAAAATAAGGCTGCCGCAATCGGAGATCTTAACAAAATATATGATGACATCTCGCATGAATGTCACTATAGCTTGTCAGCGATCCGGGTTTTGCAACAGCCCCGAAACTTATGTATGATCAAAATATTCGTCTTATGATTTTTAATATTCTTTTTCCTGTATATTTTCCACAGTCCAGATCCTTACGTTCAGGTCCATTAATTTAGAACCGCAATACGCACATACTCCTGTGTTATGATTATCCACAGCCGCACCGCAATGAGGGCAGGTATACGCTCCAAATACATCTTTTTCATAAAAATCATCAAGCTTTTGCATATAAATAACTTCACTGCTAAATCTGCTTTGCTTGTATTCGCCTAAATATTTCTTGTTGGGGTTTTTATATTTCAGAGCGGTCTGACATTCTACGGAAATATTGTTCGCTCCCCTGTTATAAGCGGATATCACACTCTTATGTATGTATATATCGGTCGAACCCTCCGACTTGAGTTTTTCCTTTATCTTGCTTTCAACACTTTTCCTTATCTCATGCCAGTTAAAATCCGGGAAATCATGCGAGATCTTGGGTAATAACAAAGAAGTCATACCCGACACACTCTTTGGAGTCTCGGATTCTATCTTGTCCGCATTCTTTGAAGCTTTGTATACTTCATCGACCATATTTGAAAAAGAACGCATCTTGTCAGTGACTCTTCGTATGCCTCTGTTGATCTTTATTATCAGCAAATACAGTATATATATCACTATCAATACTGCGACACCGGCAACTATCCACCATAATTTATTATTTCCTATGCTTAAACTGCTCAAATTCATGTCTAACCCCTCAAAAGCTTATTATAAATTTCTCTTTTGGATACATTCCTATCCTTAGCCACACACTTCATGGCTTCTTTGTGATCGATCCCTCTGTCCTCATATATCTTCATATGCTCTTCAAGGCTCAAATCTTCCCACCTTTTTTCCTCTTCTTTTCTTATACTTTCCTCATCCCTGGCATTGATGACTATGACATACTCTCCCCTTATTATCTTTATTCCCTCTTCATAGAGTCTTATCGCCTCTTTTAAAGTAGTATTCAATACCTCTTCATGCAGTTTTGTAAGTTCTCTTACTATGCTTATTTTTCTGTCTTCTTCTATAACTTCGGCAATATCCTTTAAGGTCTTCAAAAGTTTGTGTGGAGCCTCATATAATACCACCGTTCGCTTTTCTTTGCCCAGATCTTCGAGGACCTGTCTTCTTTCTTTCTTATCAAATGGCAAAAATCCCTCGAATACAAATCTTCTGCTGCTGAGCCCGCTTATAGCAACGGCACTTACAAAGGCACAGGCTCCCGGTACCACACTGACACTTATACCCTCTTCATGAGCCGCTGCCACAAGATCCTCTCCCGGATCCGATATGGCAGGCATACCGGCATCACTTACCAGAGCCAAACTGCTGCCGCTTTTTAATTTATCTATAAGTTCTCTTGATCTTTTTATCTTATTATGCTCATGATAACTGCTCAGCGGAGTTGAAATATTGTGATGATTGAGAAGTTTAACGGTATTTCTGGTATCTTCCGCAGCTATCAGATCCACACTTTCAAGTACCTCCAAAGCCCTATAGCTCATATCCTTAAGATTGCCTATGGGAGTTCCCACCAGATACAATGTTCCGGCTTCTTTGATACTTGACTTTTCTGTATTATTTTCCATATATCTTCATTATCTCCTCAGTATACACTCCTCCGCTTTTATATATGATCAGAGGCGGGTCTATATCAAGCCAGGGATTTGCCTGCTTTATCCCCTCAACAAGTACCATCTTCGCAGGTTTGTCCGCAAAAGGATGAATACTTCTAAGCCTTTTTAATTCCAATTTATATTCTTTCATTTTGCATACTATCTCGGTAAGTCTGTGTGCTTTATGTATCATATAAAATCTTCCGTGATATTTAAGCATTTTTGAAGCCGCCGACAAAATATCATCCAGGGTGCAGGCTATCTCATGTCTTGCGATCCCTAAGCTGTCTTTGGGATTCACTATTGCATGAGAATTTTTAATATACGGAGGATTGCTTACCACCACGTCAACAGAAGCATTTTTAATGAACATCCCTGCCAGTTTTATATCATTACATATAATTTCTATCCGGTCTTGTAAGTTGTTATACAGAACGCTTCTTTTAGCCATATCCGCCATGTCCGGCTGTATCTCTATCGCCTTTATATACCCCGCATCCGTTTTGGCACTGAGCAAAAGAGGTATTATACCGGTGCCTGTACCTATATCCAAAACATTCTCTCCCGGTCTTACCTTTGCAAAACCGCTTAATAATACCGCATCTATCCCGAAGCAAAATTTACCCGGATCTTGAATTATCTTAAGTCCCTTGATCTCCAGATCGTCAAGTCTTTCGTTTTCTCTGATATCTACTTGCATACTATGCCTTATTCTTTGATTTTTTTTTCCGAATGCGTTGCTTTGTGAACTCACACTGCCCGCTTCATATTCCAGCAGTTCCTTGTCTCCGTTTGCGTTTTGTACGGTCACCTTGACCTTCTGCCTTAATACACTTACGCTGCTTACGACACCGCAGCAACCGTCATCTGTATATACAAAATCACCTTCTTTGGGCAGGTTCTTATTAAGTTCCTCGTATGTATCCGCCTCATTCTTAAGACAGCACATGAGCCTTCCGCACACTCCGCTTATCTTTTGAGGATTCAGTGAAAGACTTTGATCCTTAGCCATTTTTATAGAGACCGGTACAAAATCGGTCAAATAACTGTGACAGCACAGTGCTCTTCCGCAAGAACCTATCCCCCCCACTATCTTAGTCTCATCTCTTACTCCTACCTGCCTGAGCTCTATACGCATCTTAAATATAGCTGCCAGTTCCTTTACCAGCTCTCTGAAATCTATCCTTCCGTCCGCAGTAAAATAAAAAAGAAGTTTTGAATTGTCAAAGGCACATTCGGCTGATATCAATTTCATATCCAGATCGTATTCTATTATTTTTTCTTTACAGATCTATATGCGGTTCTTTCTTTTTCCCTGTTCTCATTCATCTGTACCACATCCTGCTCGGTCGCTACCCTTTTTACCTCCTTAAGCGGACTTATTATTTCTTTATCTTCTATATCTCTGTTACCCAAAACCACCATACCGCACTCAAGTCCTCTGGCAGTCTCAACTATCACATTATCACCTTGAGAAAAAACAAATTCTCCCGGCGCAAAATAATATATCTTTCCAACTTCTCTAAATCTAACACCTATTACAGTGGTCATAGCTACTCCTTATCTAAATACTTAATAACAGCTTATGTAGGGATCCTTGACTCTTTTGAACATTGCATAAGCATTAATCTTATTACATATCCGGAGTTTACATTACTTGCAAGTTCATCTATAGCATGTTCTATGCTTTCTATAATATTCTCCAGATCACTAAAGCTATACACACTTACCAGCTTCCTTAAAGTCCTGTATTCCGACTTGAAAATAAGATTTTGTGCATTCTTATTTACAGACAAAAGCAATACATCCCTATACCACATCAAACAAAAATCCATAAAGTCCGTTTTGTTTTCTCTGGCATTTATAAGTTCCGCAAAATCATACAGTTCTGCACTGTCTGCACTTGATATGTCTGTCAGTATCCTTATGTTTTCCTTGTAGATCTTTGTATTCTCTTCTTTTGACAAAGTCAAAGCCTTGGAAAGATCCCCCCTTGAAAAAGAAACAAGACTTTTGGAAAGTTCCGGATCCACACCCGACTCTTTTAACTTGTCCATAATGATCTTATCACTTACCAGACTCAAATGAAGTTTTATGCATCTGCTTTTTATTGTAGGTAAAAATCGATCGAGGCTTTGTGATATTAAAATGATCACGGTATATTCCGGCGGTTCTTCGATAGTCTTAAGCAGTGCATTTTGAGCCTGCACCGTCATGGTATCCGCCTTATCTATAATATAGACCTTATACAAGGAGCTGTAGGGCTTTATATTTACAGTATCGTTCACTTTTTCTCTTATATCATTAACGGATATTGATTTAAGGTTCTGTGCTCCCACATATATAAGGTCAGGATGATTCTCCTTTAATATAAGCTTGCAGGCATGACATTTAAGGCAAGCCTGAGCCCCGCCTTTTTCACAAAGCAAAGACATTGCAAAAGCATAGGCTATAGTCTTTGCATTTTCCAAAAACTCATCCTGTATTATATAAGCATGTGATATGCTTTTTGCGGACTTTATTTTTTTTAGGTAATTTATTATTCTTTCCTGACCCGGAACTTCTGAATATCTGTACATTTACTTTCCCTACAAACTGAGATCTTTTATTATAGTATCTATACAATCCGACAGATCGGTGTTGTAATATCTTTTTTTAATACCTGCCTTTTCAAGTTTTTTCTCGGAGAAATCTTCCTCATCCGCCAAAAATCTTCTGCACAACTCTTTATAATCCGGTGATTCCTCCGCAGCCTCACGGATCATTGCCCTCTCCAATCTGACTCTTGAGTTAAGGTCTATATAGATAGGTATGATTTTGTCTTCCCCATAGCGATCTTTAAGTTTCACATAGGCTTCCAAAGTTCCTATGGTGACTGAGTCTTTGTCAAATCCTATCTGACCGTCATCTATAGTGGCATAAGTCCATTTGCCCATATTGGTATTATATACTCTTGCCTCTATGAGTTTGTGGTTTTTTTTATATTCTTCTATATCGGTATCTGTTATGAAATAATAGTCTTTACCGTTTACCTCACCGCTTCTCATCGGTCTGGTAGTATAAGGCACTATTTCTTTCAGATAATTACACCTTGATATAAGTTCTTTATATACGGAGTTTTTCCCTGAGGCACTTTTGCCCATAACATAATATAATTTTCCCATGTAAATGATCCTCGTGTTATAATAATTAAAACCGTTTATATTACGCACAGACCTATCCTGCCCTCACACAAATGACAGCTACGCCCTCTTAGCGACTTATAACAGATCGTTCAAATTATAACATCCTTATAGCTTTAATCTTTTGATTATATCATAAACCCGGTTTTTTATACAAATAATTATTTTCACTTTACTCTTTTACTTTATTTTTAATTTTATTTTATTTTTATTGTATGTAATATTTAATTTATTACTATGTTATATTTAAATAATAATTATTGCTATTAACATTCTTTTCTTTGTATGTTATATTTTACACAAGCAATGTTGTTCTTATTAAAAAAACAAAAATTATAAGGAGGTATTTACTATGAAGGGTTATGCAATGTTAAAGATCGGTGAATCAGGCTGGATAGAGAAAGAGCGTCCTGTATGCGGTCCCATGGATGCTATATGTAAACCGCTTGCTATAGCTATCTGTACATCAGATGTGCATACACTTTGGGAAGGTGCTATAGGTGAGCGTCACAATATGATACTCGGTCATGAGGGATGTGCTGAAGTTGTTGAAGTCGGCTCTTTGGTAAAGGACTTTAAACCGGGCGACAGAGTGTTGGTTCCTGCCATAACTCCCGACTGGAACTCACTTGAGGCACAGGCAGGATACTCCATGCACTCAGGCGGTATGCTTGCGGGATGGAAGTTCTCCAACTTCAAGGATGGTGTATTCAGTGAATTTTTCCATGTAAATGATGCTGACGGTAACTTGGCTATCTTACCTGATAATATCAATACAGTCGATGCATGTATGCTTTCAGACATGGTTCCTACCGGATTTCACGGTGTAGAACTTGCCGATGTGCAATTCGGCGATACCGTACTTGTTATAGGTATCGGACCTGTTGGTCTTATGTCTGTTGCGGGTGCTAATTTAAGAGGTGCGTCAAGGATCATAGCTGTAGGTACAAGACCTAAATGTCAGGAAGCTGCAAAATTCTACGGCGCATCCGAATTTGTAAGCTACAAGAACGGTCCTATAGATGCTCAGGTTCTTGAAATGACCGGCGGCAAGGGCGTTGACAAAGTCATCATCGCAGGCGGCGGTGTTGAGACCTTTGCGGAAGCTGTAAAATGCCTTAAACCGGGCGGAAAGATAGGTAACGTAAACTATCTCGGTTCCGGCGAAATGATCAATATACCTCGTATTGAATGGGGCGTGGGTATGGGACACAAGATGATAAACGGCGGACTTATGCCGGGCGGAAGACTTCGTATGGAAAAACTCGGAGCACTTGTCGCATCCGGAAGACTTGATCTTTCACCGCTTTCTACTCATATATATGAGGGTTGGGATCACGTGGAAGAGGCACTTTTTATCATGAGAGACAAACCTGTAGATCTTATCAAACCTGTAGTTAAGATAGAATATTAATAATATGAAAGTACTTCTCATATCCGGCTTTCTCGGTGCAGGCAAGACTACTTTTATAAAAGAACTTATAAAACACACCGATAAGCAAGTTGCCATACTTGAAAATGAAGTAAGCAGTCTGAATATAGATGCCGGCAACTTGCAAAACAAAGAGCTTAATATATGGGAATTAACGGAAGGTTGCATATGTTGCTCCACAGGAAGCGACTTTGCAACCTCTGTTCTTACTATTGCCAATAGTGTCGATCCCGAATATTTGATAGTTGAGCCCAGCGGTGTGGGAATGCTCAGTAACATTATCAAAAATATTAAGCAAATAGAATACGAACATATAAATATTTTGGCTCCGCTTACTATATTGGATGCCGATAATTATAATTATTATATGTCGGAATACCCCTCAATAGCTTTGGATCAGGTTAAAAACGCTCATTTTGTGGTGGTATCAAAGATCAATTCGGCGAACAGCCATCAGCTTCCACATATAAGAAGTTTTGTGAAAAGCATTAACAAAGATGCCGAAATAACTGACTTCGATTATAAAAATGCAGACGAGGCTTTCTGGTATAAGATACTTAATACCGGATATGATAAAAGATTGATAGAAAGCAAAGAAGAGCCTGAAAGCTTTGATACATTATCATTTACCGAAACCGCTATTGACAATGCTTACAAGTTATCGGCTTTACTTGAAGATATAATAAGAGGTCAACACGGCGATATAGTAAGAGCCAAGGGCAGTATTTACACAGATGATCACAGGCTGTCTTTTGATCTTGGTATCCGGCAGATACAGTATCTTGATAACTTATAAAGATGCCTTAGACGTTGAAGCTTTGAATAGTGATTCGGACAGACAGACTAAATTGGTATTCATAGGTACAAATATTTTGAAAAAAAGCTTAAAAGAAGCATTAAGCTACAGATCTACTTATAAAAAAATAGGACTTAAAAGGATCTAAGAATATAGCGACCTCAGACATTCAGATGATTTTGTTTGACTTTTTAGCGTCGGTATGGGACTTAAGAACTTTTAGTCCTATTTTTTATAATTCATATATGATATTATATTATGTATTATTCTTAGTTGATAACCTTGATCTTGCTGTTTTTTGAACTGATTAAGACTATGTAAAACAGATGGTTCATTTACCTTTACTCTATCTTGTGACCCTAAGGTAAACCGCAGATTCAGGTGTTTTTTTGCTGATCATACTTCACATCTATCGATTTGATCAGCCGGCTTTGACAGGGAGGTATCTGTTGTTTTGGTGATACTTTTCCTTGATCTCGCTTATTACAAGGAGGATTTATGTTTCAACCCAGCGTTAATGAAAAAAAGTATGTTGCTTATGTGGGCTCCTACTCCTACACCGGAGAAGCCAAGGGCATCACTGTATATGACGTGGATATGAAAAGAGGATGTTTTATTAAAAGAGATGAAGTAGAGGTAGACAACTCTTCTTATCTTGCTCTGTCCCATAACAAGAGAGTTCTTTACTCTATAGCTGATGAGGGCATAGTATCATTCAATATAGGAGAGGACGGCTCTATAAGCCGACTCAACTCTGCCAAGATAAAGGGAATGAGAGGATGTCATCTGTATATATCCAAAGAAGATAAATACATATTTGTCTCAGGTTACCATGATGCAAAGCTTACTATGCTTTCCCTAAGATCCGACGGTGCCGTGGGCAGTATATTTGACGCTGTCTACCACAGGGGCATAGGCTCGGTAGTCGAAAGAAACTTCACTCCGCATATAAGCCGTTCAACACTTACACCTGAAGAAAAATTTGTTTTAGCCTGTGACCTAGGCATAGACCAAATAAAAATATATCTGCTTGATAAGAAAGAAAAAAGACTGGTTCTTACCGACAGCATAAGATGTGAGCTTAACTCGGCACCTCTGAGTTGCATATTTTCCGAAGACGGACGCTTTTTATATGTACTTTATGAGCAAAAAAATGCCATAGATGTGTTCAGCTACAATTATGTCGAAGGTTCCAAGGCTCCGGTCTTTGAAAGAATACAAACGATCGCCTGCAATTATAACAACAATCCCTCTGCACTCATAGCCGGTACCTGTATGTCTTTTACTCATGACTTCAGATATCTTTTTTCAGGTAATGCCGGGGACAATACCGTATCCATGTTTTCTGTAAACATAGAAAACGGGCTTTTGGAAAATAAATTATATCTTCCCATAAGCGGAGAATATCCGAAAGATATTGCCGTATTTCCCGATGATAAGCACATAGCATCCGTCAATCATGAGAGCGGTACCATTACCTTCTTCAAGGTTGATTATGAAAAAGATCTCATAGTCATGAGTGCAAATGAAGTCAAAGTAAATCAGCCAAATTGCTGTATAATCACGGAGGTATAATATGAGTTCTGTATTTGGAGATATCTTTAAGATAAGTACATTTGGAGAATCACACGCAAGTGCCATAGGTGTGATAATAGACGGTTGCCCCTCGGGTATAAAATTATCCGAGGAAGATATACAAGAATACCTCGACAGAAGAAGACCGGGGCAGAGCAAGTTCACAACTCCCAGAAAAGAAGACGATCTTTGTAAGATCATGTCGGGTGTATTTGAGGGACAGACTACCGGTACTCCTATCATGGTAATGGTGGAGAATACCTCTCAGATCTCAACCGACTATGATGATTTGGTTGATGTATACAGACCCGGACATGCGGATTTTACTTTTGATCAAAAGTACGGGATCAGAGATCACAGAGGCGGCGGCAGAAGCTCGGGAAGAGAGACTATAGCAAGAGTTATAGCAGGTGCTGTTGCCATAAAGGCTCTTAAAGAACTGGGGGTAAATATTTCCGCCTTCACTCAGAGTATAGGACCTGTACATGTAAGGAATTTCGACCTTGAACAATGTGCTCTCAATCCCCTTTATATGCCCGATTACGAGGCTGCACTGGTAGCTCAGGATTATCTGAGCAAACTTATAGAAGAAAAAGACTCCGCCGGCGGAATTATCTCCTGCATTGTAAGAGGTCTTCCTGTAGGAATAGGTGAACCGGTATTCGATAAGCTGGATGCGGTACTTGCCAAGGCTATGCTGAGCATAGGAGCTGTCAAAGGCGTGGAATTCGGTGCGGGCTTTGCATCAGCTTCTATGAGAGGCAGCGAGTCCAACGATCCGTTCTTTATCAAAGAAGATGAAAACGGCAACAAAAAGGTCGCAAAACGAAGCAATAATTCCGGAGGAGTCCTGGGCGGTATCTCGGACGGTTCGACTCTTATCATGAATGTAGCCGTAAAACCTACTTCTTCCATATCAAGTAAGCAGTTAACAGTTAATAAGTATCTTGAGGAAGTGGAACTCGAAGTGGGCGGAAGACATGATCCTCTTATCGTTCCGAGGGCTGTAGTGGTGGTTGAGGCTATGGCGGCTATATGTGTGTTTGATCTTATGCTTAAGAATATGAGTGCAAGATTTGAGAATGTGAGGAAGGTGTACAGTTAGGTTTTAAATAGCTCTTGCCGCCGGGTCTGACCCGCAGCACTTTTTACAAAACTTCGACAAACTTACGCAGACTGCGGAACTCGCTTGCTCACGAAAACCATGTGAGCTGACGCTCGAACAGTCCTCGTCTGCTCAGTTTGTAACTTGTTTTGCAAAAAGTGCTAAACGCTATATAGACCCGTCGGCATAGAGCTTTTTTTAGAGAGTTTGTCTCTCGAGGATAGTAATCAGGGAAGGCTCGGACACATACTGTCTTGACCTGACGGCAAGAACTTTTAATCGCTTTTTAAAAATATAAGTGCCGTCTTTTACACCGACACTTATATATTTTAATATTATGTTTTACGATCTTCTATAATATACTCAAACTTTCCATACTATTTCCGATTTATTTGGGAGTTAGCAGCATAAACAATTGGATGGTAACGATTAAACAGAAACACTCCCTATTTCAATCATACCCGCAGTACTGTTAATAAAGTTTCGACAAATTTAGTACAGACTGCGGAACTCGCTTGCTCGCTCGCCAAAGGCGGCGAGCTGACGCTCAAACAGTCCTCGTCTGTACAATTTGTAACTCACTTTATTAACAGTACTAAACGCTACAAAGATTGAAATAGGGAGTGTTTCTTTAATCCCCCCCGTAAGAAGTAGCTGTTTAAGAAGTGAGGTATAATAAACAGCTATTGTTTATGTTGCTAAGGGGAGGCAGAGGTGAGGTGTTGCAGAGACTTTTATTCAAATCTTAAAAACAGTCGTTTCCATAGGGGATGTGGCATTAGACAAAAGTGTGCCTACACCTCTTCCCCTCCTCCGGTACCTTAGGCACATAAACCGTTAAACTATCTTGCCAAGGACAATCTGAGACCGCCGGTACTTGCTTTACAGAGCCGTAAGGCGAAGGGAAAGCTTAGTATCGCTGCGAGACTTTAGTTAGAGAGCGTGTCCAAGGCAAGATATGTTTGTAACGGTTTATGTGATAAACAAATTACGATAAAGCAAAGATTACTTTTAAGTCTGTAATTTTGCTGAATTATTCGGGAAAACATGCTGTAGGGGAAAGACTATTTTTAAGTTCGGAATAAAAGTCGCTCCCGCATCCCCCTCCTCTCCCCCTTAGCAACGTAAACAATCATAGATCTACCACCGTTAAATAACTTGTACTATTTATACCCGTTGTAGCAGTAACGTAGCGGAAGATAAAAACACCTTATAATTCAATCTTTGTAGCGGTTAACTCTTTTGATAAAGCAAGGTACAAATTCCACAGACGAGGACTGTTCGAGTGAAGCTCGCCACGGAGTAGGCGAGCAAACGAGTTCCGCAGTCTGTGTGAATTTGTCGCAGCTTTGAAAAAGAGTTGCGTGTATGATTGAATTATAAGGTGTTTTTTATCAGCTGATTCCCCATAAACGATTAGTATTGTTTACCTTGCTAACTCCCCCGATAAATAGGAAATTTTGATAGCTTAAGTACTGTTTTTTTAATATACTGAACTGATTTTGAATGTGGGAAGTTTGAGTAAGATATTGTCAAAAATTATTCATACTACGCCCTCTCATACATAAGAGTGTATTCTTTTAGTCTCTTTGAGATCTCCTCACTCATATCTTCCTTCGCTCGCCAAGTCCAATTCCTTCCGATAGTTGACGGTGTATTCATCCTCGCCTCACTGCCAAGTTCCAAAAGATCTTGAGCCTGTACTATCGTAAGCTTGGCCTGTGATTGCATAAGTACGGCTATCATATCCCAGCTGATATCTCCGGCATCCTTTATGCGCATATACTTCTTTGCAAATTCAGCATCTTCTTTTGTTGCCGTTTCAAACCAGCCTTTTATAGTATCGTTATCATGACTTCCCGTATAGGCTACACTGTTATGTATAATATTATGAGGAAGGTATTCTTTGAATTGGGGTCTCTGCTGTCAAATCCCATTTCTATGACCTTCATTCCCGGGAATCCGCTGTCTTTTAAGAGTTTCTTTACGGAATCGGTCAGAAAGCCCAGGTCTTCAACTATTATTCTTGGCCTTCCTATAACCTCATTGACCTTGTTAAAAAGTTTCATACCCGGTCCCGGCTTCCACACTCCCTTTGTGGCATCTTTGGAACCGTAAGGTATAGCATAGTAAGAATCAAAACCTCTAAAATGATCTATTCTGAGAACATCGTATATTTTACAAAGATAAGAGATTTTTTTAAGCCAATATGAGAAATCGTCTTTTTCCATATATTCCCAATCAAACAAAGGATTTCCCCAAAGCTGACCGTCCTTAGAAAAACCGTCCGGAGGACAACCGGATACTTCCCACGGCATTCTCTCTTCATCCAACTGAAACTGCTTTGGATCGGACCATACATCCACACTATCCAAAGACACATATATAGGAAGATCTCCTATGATGGATATTCCCTTGGAATTGGCATAAGATTTTAACTGTTCCCATTGCTTGAAAAATAAATATTGTATTATCTTCCAAAAATCAAGTTCCTCTTTATGCCCATCCTTAAAAGTCTCCAGTTCATCAGCGTATGAATATCTGTACGCTTCTTCCCATTCCCACCAGCTTTTTCCCTGATGGTGATCCTTAAGACTCATAAATAAGGCATAGGTTTCTATCCAGTCTTTATTAGCCGCAAGAAAAGCTTTATAAGAGGCATCGCCGGTATTGAATTTAGCTGCCGCTTTTTTAAGTACAGGGTATCTTAACCTATATAAAGCTCCGTAATCAACAACGTCCTTTTGGGTCTCATAATCTATGTTGATATAATCACTCACCTCAAGAAGACCCATTTTACAAAGTATATCCGGATCTATAAAATAAGGATTACCCGCAAAGGTTGAGTAACTTTGATAAGGTGAGTCTCCGTAACTGGTAGGGCAAATAGGAAGGATCTGCCAATATGATTGCAAGCTGTCATGTAAGAAGTCTACAAACTTATAGGCACTTTCTCCCATAGTTCCTATACCGTGTTTACCCGGTAATGAAGATATATGCATTAATATTCCGTTTTTCTCAAGTCCGATCCCTTTCTCAGAATACACCTTCTTCGTATTCTGCCATGCTCTCTCCTCTTATAAACTTATAAGAACTTTCTATGTGCCTTGCTTTTTCCCCCTCGAATATCTCTTCCAACAACTCAAAACTTATCCTCGCTATATCACTGTCAGGCTGTTTTATAGTACTTAACCTCGGATTAAGGTATCTTCCGAGCTCTATACCGTCAAAACCTATGACCGATATATCTTTGGGCACTTCTTTTTTGCTTTCAACTATTGCCCTTATTGCTCCTACTGCCATAACATCAGCCATTGCAAATACGGCACTTAATTTTTTGTTTTTTTTCAAAAGTTCCTTCATAGCATAATATCCGCCATCTATACTGAAAGTTGAACTTTGATATAGGCTCTCTTTATCGAATTTTAAGTTATACTTCTCAAAAGCGTCTCTTGCCCCCAAAAGCCTAGACTTTGAAGGATCGCTGTGTTCATAGTCACCTCCCAGAACGGCTATATCTTTGTGACCTAATTTTATAAGCTCACATACGGCAACCATGGCTGCGATCCTATCATTGATACATACACTTGCAAGTTGATCGAAGTCAAGTCCCTTAGCGGAATTCGTAGCAATTACGCTCGGAGCGTCCAAATATTTAAAACCTTTTTGAAAATTTTCTATATGACTGCCCAGGAAGATAAATCCCTTAGGCTGTTTATCTTTTAGAATCTGTAAAGCAGTATCCACCTCATTATCTTTTTCATCAATATAATAAATAAGACAAAGATATTCATTTTTTGAAATTATATCCTGTAAGCTTTCAAGTATGGAGGAAAACAACATATTCTTACTTCCTTTAACTATTACAGCTATACAACTAAGTCCTTGCTTTTTAAGTTGTTTGGCATTGCTGTTGACCAGAAAATGATTTTTTTCAACAACCGCCATAATAGCATTATATGCTTTTTGAGATACATTTGGGCTGTTATTCAGTACTCTCGAGACAGTACCTATAGAATATCCCGACTCTCTCGATATATCTTTAATAGTCATATGAAATCTCAAAGCCTAGCCTTTTACAGCTCCTGCGGCTACCCCCTTTATAATATACTTTTGACAAGATAAGTAGAACACTATGACAGGTATTACCGCCATGACCAAAGCTGCCATTATAGCTCCCATATCCACTCTTCCGTAACTTCCTCTCATGTACTGTATAGCCATTGAGATGGTTTTATATTTTGTAACATCAAGCACCAGGTAAGGTAGGAGGAAGTCGTTCCATATCCACATAGTCTCAAGTATTCCCACAGAAATATAAGTGGGTTTCATAATAGGCAATACCACCATAAAGAAAGTTTGGAGCGGAGTACAGCCGTCTATCATAGCCGCCTCTTCTATCTCAACAGGTATTGATTTAACAAATCCGCAGAACATGAATACCGCAAGTCCCGCACCGAATCCGAGATATACTATTATAAGTCCGAACGGACTGTCCAGTCTCAGACGGTTTGATATCAATGACAGTGTGAACATTACCATCTGGAAAGGTACTACCATTGAAAATACACAGAGGAAATACATCACCTTACTGAATTTTGATTTAACTCTGGTAATATACCAGGCACACATTGAAGTACATAAAAGTATAACAGCCACAGAAGCTACGGTGATAAATACCGTCCAGCCTACAGCCTTGATAAATTCATACTTATTTATGGCTTCCATAAAATTCTTGAATCCGCTGTATGTCTCTTCGTTCGGTATACTGAAAGGTTGATCGTTGATGTAGACTTTTTTCTTGAATGCATTGATAATTATTACAACTATCGGAAATACATACAACAAGCAAAGTATTGAGAAAAAAATCGTACCTATGGTACTTAATAGATTTTTATTTTTTTTGCTTTTCATTACTGCTGTACCTCCTTACCTCTTGTTATCTGTAACTGTATAATTCCTATAATAACAACCACTATGAAGAAAATTACCGCCTTAGCCTGTCCTACGCCTTCCCAGCCGGTCCTTCCGTAGAAAGTATTAAATATATTAAGCGCAAGCATTTCTGACATTTTTGAAGGCTCACCTGCTGTAAGTGAAAGGTTTTGATCGAAAAGTTTGAATCCGTTGGTGACTGAAAGGAAGGTACATATAGTTATAGAAGGCATCATCATCGGTATGGTTATGCTGAAAAGTCTTCGTAAAGATGAAGCTCCGTCTATCTGTGCCGCCTCCATGACATCTTCGGGAATAGATTGAAGACCCGCTATATATATGATCATCATATAACCTATCTGCTGCCAGCTTACCAATATGATAAGACCCCAGAAACCGTACCATTCACTTGCTGTTATCGCCTGATTATACATAGACAAAACACCGTTAAATATAAGCTGCCATATATATCCGAGAACTATACCTCCTATAAGGTTTGGCATAAAGAAAAAAGTACGGAATATATTGGTTCCTTTAAGCTTTTTAGTAAGGGCCAAAGCTATTGCAAATGCACAGACATTTATAATGATTATTGAAAGGATAGCAAAAAGTGTGGTGAATACAAATGCATGCTGAAATACAGTATCCTTTACCGCATCGATATAATTGGATATACCTATAAATTTAGCATCGGTGACCGTATTAAATTTACAAAACGACAGGTATATTCCCAAAATAAACGGTGCTATAAACCCTATGGTGAATGCCAGAAAAGTAGGCAAAGCAAAGACGGGAAGATATTTTTTAATTGCCTTTTCCATAAAAACCTCCTATTTTTTCCTTGATGAAGCTCTTGATAAAATTTCAAAGATACCTGCATTTTGAACCTTATATATAAATTGGTATCAAATCAATATAAAAAGTTTTTTCAAATGACCTTAGTGCAGTACTTATTAAATGACCCTCATAATTTTCTCACCGATATGTACTTGAACTAACTCCCCCGATTCCTTACATAAACACTAAGCAATATTTCAGGTCGACCGATTATATTTTCTGCACTTTATAATCAAAAAGGACTTTATATTATATTTCCGATAAAGCAAGCATTACCGGAAATATAAGCGATCTCGGATCTTGAAGCTTTACTATAAAGAAAATATAAATATAAAGTCCTTTTATTAAGTTTTATTCTTTATCTTTATTAGCTGCCGCTTCTGTAGCCCAGCCGTCAACAAAGGCTTTCTTTACTTCTGCCCAGGTATCATCACTTTGGTTTGCGGCATAAGCTGTAAGTGCTGAACCTACGCCGTCCTTCCACTGCTCTGAAGGCATAGTTGTAAATGTCCATGTAACAGCGGTTTTTCCGTCTGCCACATACTTGTTAGCTACGTTTACAAGCGGATTCTCTGACTCAAGATTAGACTTGAAAGGTATTACGAATCCCATTCCGTCACCACCTGAAGGCATAGCACCCTCTGTACCGCACATAGCCTTAACTCCAACTTCTGATGTTACACACCACTTCATAAAGTCTAAAGTAGCCTTGATATCAGCCTCTGAAGCCTTGGCATTTACACACCAGTAGTTCTCTGTACCTGTACAAAGACCTTGATTTTCTTCACCGTCCACACCTATGTATATAGGAAGCATTCCGAGATTATCATCACCGAGATCTCTTACATCACTGTAAGCCCATGTACCGTTTTGATAAAATACAGCCTTATTAGTCACGAACTCAGCAACCGCATCATCTCCTGTCTTTGTAGAAAGAAGAGCAGGGTCCGTAGTTGAATTGTTGATATAAAGATCCCAGATATCACGATAATAATCAAGGTAGGTTCCCTTTATCGCATCTGTAGAGTCAATATTGTCTGTCTTATATTCATAATATATAGGTAAGTTTGCCAGGTGAGTCTTGAATCTCCAGTCTGATGATCCGTCCATACCGGCTGAGGTAAATGCACTGAATCCAAGCTCTGACTTTCTTGCTGTAATATCCTCTGCAACTTCCTTAAGCTGTGCAAAGCTCTTGATATCCTCAGCCTTATGACCTGACTTCTCTAAAAGCTCTTTATTATAGATGATTCCGTAAGACTCTATAACATATCCCACACCTGCGGTCTTATCACCGCTCATAAGTGCAAAGTCCTTACTTGAAAGTTCATTTACAATATCCGAACCTGTAAGATCGTAGCAATAATCATTCCATCTTTTAAGACCTACCGGACCGTTTACCTGGAATAAAGTAGGTGCTTCGGTCTTAGCCATCTCTGACTTAAGAGTAGGCTCATACTGGTTTGCTGCTGCTGTGAAAACTTTTACAGGCACACCGGTCTCCTCGGTGTAAAGCTTTGCAAGCTCCTGCCACTGACCGTCTTGTTCCGGTTTGAAGTTAAGGTAATATACCTTACCGTTTCCTGATGCTGCCGCAGCATCATCACCTGAACCCGAACTGCTTGAAGAGCCTCCGCAGGCACTAAGCAGCATAGCACTAGCAAATGCTAATGACAAAAATAACTTAGATTTTTTCATTTTTGAAACCTCCTAAAATATAAAAATACTTTATTAAATTTATATCAGACCTAAATGCTCTAGTAATTTGTATCTTGTATACAGTATGTACAAATTGGAAACGTTTACAGTACTGTATTATCGTTATAATACACTTTTATTTAGATAAAAAGCAAGAGTATTGACTATAAAAAAATACAACAAATTTATAATTTTCCATATTTTATAAAAAAATACGTTTTTTTTCGTACAAATATTATACACAATACACTCCGATAAGCCCGGCTGCTATATTGTTTCGTGATGTTGATATAATACTAAAGCTATTGACCTACTAAGACATTTTTCATTGTACAGCGGCATATTTACCAGGTTTATTACCCTGAGTTTCTTTATTTAAGAAATACTATACTAAATCTTACTTTTCCATAAATGAACGATTGACAGTCACTTTTGCATTTGTTATCATTAATGATTACATAAACTGTTAATGAAGTATTATTCACTTTACAATTCAGGAGGAGAAGATGGCTAAGATTATCGGCGAAGGCATTACATTTGATGATGTACTTTTACAACCGGCATATTCAGAAGTGATTGGTTCTCAAGTAGATCTGTCTACATTTTTAACCAAAACTATCCACTTAAATATACCGCTTATGAGTGCGGGTATGGATACAGTAACAGAGCACAGAATGGCTATTGCCATGGCAAGACAGGGCGGCATAGGCATTATACATAAAAATATGAGCATAGAAGCTCAAGCTGAAGAAGTAGACAAAGTAAAACGTTCCGAAAACGGTGTTATCACCGATCCGTTTTCATTATCACCGACTCATACCCTAAAAGATGCCAATGAACTTATGGCAAAGTACAGAATCTCTGGAGTTCCCATAACAGTCAACAATAAATTGGTAGGAATCATTACCAACAGAGATATGAAGTTTGAAGAAAACTATAACAAGACCATAGAAGAATGTATGACTAAGACCAACTTGGTCACAGCACTCGAAGGCACCACTTTGGAAGAGGCTAAGAGCATACTTGCAAAGGCTAAGGTCGAGAAACTTCCCATAGTAAATAAAAACGGAGAGCTTAAAGGTCTTATTACCATCAAAGATATAGAAAAGCAGATCAAATACCCCAATTCGGCGAAAGATTCCCAGGGAAGACTGCTGTGCGGTGCGGCTCTTGGTATCACCGCAAATGTTATCGAAAGATGTCAGGCACTGGTCAACAAAAAAGTCGATGTGGTAGTACTTGACTCAGCACACGGTCATTCCGCAAATGTTATCAATTGCGTAAAACTCGTCAAGAAAGAGTTCCCGGATCTTCCCGTTATCGCAGGTAATGTAGCTACCGCAGAAGGTGCCAAGGCATTGATAGAGGCAGGAGCCGACGCTGTAAAGGTAGGTATAGGACCGGGATCCATATGTACCACCAGAGTTATAGCAGGTATAGGAGTACCGCAGATATCTGCGGTCATGGAATGTTTCTCGGTTGCCAAAGAATACGGTATTCCTATAATAGCCGACGGGGGCATCAAGTATTCCGGAGATATCACCAAGGCACTTGCCGCCGGAGGAAATATTTGTATGATAGGCTCACTTTTTGCAGGCTGTGATGAATCACCCGGTGATTTCGAATTATACCAGGGACGTAAATATAAGGTATACAGAGGTATGGGTTCACTTGCCGCAATGGAAAGCGGAAGCAAGGACAGATACTTCCAGGCGGATGCCAAGAAGCTCGTTCCCGAAGGAGTTGAAGGAAGAGTTGCTTACAAGGGGCTTGTAGAGGATACCATATATCAATTACTCGGAGGACTTCGTTCCGGTATGGGATATTGCGGAGCTAAGGATATACCTACATTACAGGAGACTTCACGCTTTGTTAAAATAACCGCAGCTTCTCTTAAGGAAAGCCATCCTCACGATATACATATAACAAAAGAAGCACCTAACTATTCTCCCGATGATAATAAAGGAGTGTTTTAAAAGTTGGATCTTAAAAAAAAGTACTTTTTAAAATGCTTATCGGCACTGCTCAGTCTGTGTTTTATATTTGCCGGAGTTTACTTCTTCAATAAAAAGCAAAGCTCCGAACCTATTTCCGACACTGAGTTTGCGCTGGATACTTTTGTAAATGTTACCATATATGATTCTAAAGATGAAAATATCCTTAAATCGGCACTTGAGCTATGTAATTATTACGAAGATATATTTTCGGCACATAAAGAAAGCAGTGAGTTATACAAACTTAATCACAGAAGCTCCGACAGTGTTGTAGTAAGTGACGATCTGGCGGATCTGATATCAAAAGGCTTATATTACAGTAAGCTAAGTAACGGAAGTTTTGACATAACTATAGAGCCTGTCAAGGAGCTTTGGGATTTTAAATCCGAATCACCTTCACTTCCGGATGACAGCGCATTGCAAGAAGCAGTTAAAAAAGTTGATTATAATACTGTCAGTTTATCGGGGAATACCGTAACTTTCAGCGATCCCGATACAAGAATAGATCTTGGAGCTATAGCAAAGGGCTACATAGCTGATAGGATAAAAGACTATCTTTTGTCCGAAGGAATAAAAAGTGCTATAATCAACTTGGGGGGGAAATGTACTGTGCGTTGGTAAAAAACCTAACGGGGAAGACTTTAATATAGGGCTTCAAATGCCTTTTGCCTCCATGGAAGAGACCATAGGAGTAGTTAACGGAAGCGATATTTCCGTAGTTACCTCAGGAGTTTATGAAAGATTTATAGAAGTTGACGGCAAGGAATATCACCACATACTCGATCCTAATACAGGTTACCCTTATGACAACAAGATTTTGGGAGTAAGTATAGTTTCCAGGTATTCTGTGGACGGAGATGCCCTTAGTACAAGTTGCTTTGCTCTTGGAGTTGATAAGGGTACAGAACTTTTAGACAGTATAGAAGGAGTATACGGATACTTTATATTGGACGATCTTAGTGTAGTACCTTCTTCCAATGCACCTGCACTCGAATAAGTTTAATAGACTGTTAAGAACAAAAATCAGCTCTGATAGCTTACGATAACCGGTGGCTAAAGAACGAACTTTTAACAAAACAAAAATTAAGCAAGTCGCATACTGTCGATGCTTATTGACCCCGGGTCAGTAAGATAGCTTTGACTTTGCATAGACGGTAAACTATAATATTTCACATATAATATCGAACGTAAAAAGACCAACCAAGACAATCTTGGAAGGTCTTTTTTTCACTAAACTTATCTATCACATAAATTCACTGCTGTTTATTTTTCAATCTACTTCTATAGATCTGATACTATCATTTTGATAACATTTACCCGGTAAGCTGTATCACCACTTTATCTTACAACATAAAAGGCAATAAAAGCCGTTCTCAACAAGTCACAGTAAGCAGACAGATCAAAGCTCAAACAGCAGAGAAATATTTCACACTACCATATATCCACCCAAAATCACCAAGTATCAATACTAAAGCATATGGCATTTTTACAAATATAATAATATCATGTGTACCGGATATTTATCACACATCATATATCAAAAAGATCTACTGTTTCTTAACTGTTTATACTCTCTGCATTATGACAGGCGACTCTGTGTCCGCCCTCGATCTCCCTTAATTTAGGACATTCTTTTTCACAAACTTCGGTTTTATACATACATCTTGGAGCAAAGCGACAGGCATTGGAAGCTGCAAATACCTGTGATACCTCCCCTGAAATTTTGACCTTTTCGTTTATATTCTTTTTTGACGGGTCAGGGCTTGGTACAGCAGAAAGCAATGCCTTCGTATACGGATGCAAGGGTCTTTCGAATAATTTTACTGTTTGCGATCTCAACCATAGAACCAAGATACATTACCCCTATCCTGTTGCTTATATATCTGACCATTGAAAGGTCGTGAGCTGTAAAAAGATAGGTGAGCCCCAATTCCTTTTGCAGGTCCTGAAGAAGATTTACCACCTGTGCCTGAATTGACACATCAAGTGCCGCTATAGGCTCGTCACACATGATAAATTCAGGATTTACCAGCAAGGCTCTGGCAATGCCTATTCTCTGTCTTTGCCCTCCTGAAAATTCATAGGGGAATTTTATCAGATCATCCTCACTCATACCTACCTTATTAAGTATAAGCTTGATTTTTTCATAGCGTTCACTTTTTTGAAGTTTAAGGTTTTTAAGCGGCTCACTTAAGATCTCTTCCACATTCCAAAAAGGATTCAGCGAAGAATAAGGATCTTGAAATATTATCTGCATACTGTTTTGTACTGATTTGATCTGATTTAATTTTCTGTCAGTTATATCCTCTCCCTTATAGTATATCTTGCCGGCATCAGGTTCATACATCCTTATAAGAGTCTTTCCCAGAGTGGACTTTCCGCATCCCGACTCTCCCACCAGACCGAAGGTCTCGCCTTTGTATATATCAAGATCTATACCATCCACGGCTCTGACATATTTCTTTTTTCCACCTAAAAAAGAACTTACGGGAAAATACTTCTTCAAGCCCTTTGCAGATATCAGTACATTATTTTCCATATTTTTGCCTCCTGAAAGCATTTCCGTTTCTTCTTCATTCAGAAAACACATAGCGGAATGTGTATCGCTAAAAGCTGATACAGTCGGTCTTTTACTGTCACATATATCCATTCTGAACTCACATCGCTCTGCAAAAGGACAGCCCTTTGGCGGATCTGTAAGTGATGGAGGAAAGCCCTCTATAGACTTAAGTCTTTCATCCTCATCCATATCTATACTCGGTATAGCCTGCAAAAGAGCCATGGTATAGGGGTGCCTTGGACTATAGAATATTTCTTCTATATTACCCGTTTCCATGACCAGACCGCCGTACATTATAACGACCCTGTCACAGGTTTCAGCCACGACCCCCAGATCGTGAGTGATAAGTATAACTGAAGTTTTGATATCCTTTGACATGTTTTTTATAAGATCCAGTATCTGTGCCTGTATGGTAACATCCAAAGCGGTCGTGGGTTCATCCGCAATAAGGAGCTTAGGGTTACAGGAAAGTGCCATAGCTATAAGCACTCTTTGTCTCATACCTCCGGAAAATTCATGCGGATATCTTTTTGAACTTTCTTTGGGAGAGGGGATCCCCACTCTCTCAAGCATCTCAAGGGTTTTTTCCTTGGCTTCTTTTTTTGATAAAGCACTGTTTCTTACTATGACTTCTTCAAGCTGCTTACCGACTCTTATAACCGGATTAAGTGCAGTCATTGGATCTTGGAAAATCATGGTGATATCCCTGCCTCTGACTTTTTGATATTCCTTTTCACTTAATTTATTTAAATTTTTATCTCCCAATAAAAGAACATCCGCACTTAATGAAGCATTATCCGCAAGTATTCCTATTACCGCCTTCATAGCAACCGACTTACCGCTTCCCGATTCCCCTACTATACCTACTATTTCGCCTTTATTTACCTCTATATCTACTCCTCGTACCGCATGAACTTTTCTTTCTCTGCTCTTAAATACTACTGCGAGGTTTTTTACTTTTAATACTTTATCAGACATCTTTTTCTCCCGACATTACCGCAGGCTCGGCAAACACTCGAAGTGCCTCACCAAGTTTATTGAATGAAAATACCGTGAGTATTATAAGTATACCCGGTATAATTGCCATATAAGGGGCTTTTTGTAAAAATTTCTGAGCATTTTGAAGCAAACTCCCCCAGCTTGACATAGGTGCGGCTATACCTCTTCCGAGAAAACTTAAGGCACTTTCTACCATTATAGAAGAGGCTATAGCTGCTGTTGATGCCGTAATCATAGTCGGAAGCACCGCCGGCAATATATGCGAATACATGACCTTCCAGGGGCTTATCCCTATAAATGCGGCGTACTTTACATAATCCCTCTCTTTTATAGAAAGAACCTCGGAGCGTACAAGCCTTGCTATTTCCATCCAGCTAAGCAGACCTATTACAAGTATCAGTGATACAAAACCTCTTCCAAATACCATTCCCACCACCATGACCATTATGATCCAGGGAATTGCCGAAAGCACATCTACCGCCCTCATAAGTATAGAGTCAACTATGCCGCCAAAGTAGCCTGATATCATTCCTATAAGTATACCTATAAAAATAGAAGTAAACATAGCTAAAACCCCTACTGCAAGTGAAACTCTTCCACCATACAAAACCCTTATAAATAGTCCCTGCCTATATCATCTGTTCCGAACCAGTGCAGTGCGGAAGGGGCTTTTAGGCTTCCGGTAACATCTATGGCATCGGGGTCTATATTTATAAATACGACAAATATACTTATAAGCACGATTATAAGCACATATACCAACGCAAACAGTGCCTGTTTATTGCTTTTTAATTCAAAAACCAGATTGTCAAGTCTTCTGTTTCTTTGTTTCAACTTCATTAAAAATCCTCTTTTGCACTTTATAATCAGTTTTTACCAAGCTTTATCCTCGGATCAACTATGCAATACAGTATATCCGATAAAAGATTGCCTATTATTACCAAACTTCCCGACAGCACAAGTACAGCCATAACTATAGGATAGTCCATGGCTTCCACCGCCTTAACAAAATAAAGCCCTATTCCGGGCCAGGCAAATACAGTCTCGGTTATCACCGCACCCGTTACCAAGAGTGGCAGTGCCATACCGAGCTTAGTCACAAGCGGCAAAAGCACATTCTTAGCAACATGCTTAAAAAGTATCTCGCTCTTACTCGCACCGAAAGCCTTTTGTACCAACACATAGTCTTCTTTTAGCTGACTTATGGCAGATGCCCTTACATACCTTGTAAGGTCGGGTAAAAATGCTATGATCAAAACTATGTATGGCATAAAAAAGTGCCTCAAATAATCTGTCAAAGAATCTTCTTTTCCTATCGTATGCATACCTATTAGCGGAAAAAGTTTTAATTTATAACCTAAAAAATATATCATTATCATGGCGATCCAAAAAGTAGGAACCGCCAAACCTACGGAACACAGACCGTCTATGATTTTATCCTGCCATTTATTTCTGTTATTAGCCGCAATAAGTCCAAGAATTATTGCCAGAATATAGGCAGTAAGATAAGAGGGCAAAACAAGTTTTGCCGTTGCCGGAATTCGGATCTTTAAATCATATTTTATACTTGTATGAGACAGGAGAGAGTTACCGAACTCTCCCCTGCAAATATTTTTTAACCACCTTACATACTGTATATGCATAGGATCATTTAATCCGTATTCTTCCCTTATTGCGTCCCTCTCCTGATTGGTCATCTTGCTGTTGGTCATGGAATCAACCACATCATAAGGAGCTATGTGCATTAATGAAAAACATATAAGTGTGATTAAAAACAGTAATGGTACTGCCTGAGCAATACGTTTAATTATATACTTTAACATCTTCTACCTTACTTGAATTTAAGCTTTGACAGATCTCCGAATGTATATATAGGAACAAGCATAGCCTCGTCAGTATCTACATTGGACTTTGTGATCAAAGTTCTTAAGTTAGTACCGAGAGGATAGTATATAGCCTCTTCAGATACAAGTCTTTGTACCTTCTTATATATTTCCTGACGCTTTGTATCATCTAAAGTTGCATTGCCCTCCGCAAAAAGGTTATCAATTTCTTCACTGTGATAATTCATTCTGTTATCCTTTTTAGAAGAGAAGAGCACAGCGAAGGTGTCAGGGTCGCTTCCCATAACATAACCTCCTATAAACATATCATACTCTGTACTTTCAAGGTCATTAGTAGCCTTAATATAACCTGCATCATTGGTTCCTGCAAGTTCCACCTCTATACCTACAGCCTTAAGCTCTGACTGTATTGCAAGAGCCATCTTTTCAAGTATCGGAGAGCTGCTTATGTAGCAAAGCTTTAACTTGGTAGCTCCGCCTGCAACAAGTTCCTTAGCCTTATCTACATTCTGATCCCACTTTTCAACATCATCCGTATAATACTTGTTATCATACGGAAGGAAGGAGTAACCAAGTTTATAGAAACTTTTATCGGTATATGCCGCAAGCATTATCTCATCTCTGTTAAGAGCCTGTAAGATACCCTCACGATACTTCTTATCCTTCATTGAATCACAGGCAACATTAAGTCTTATATAAGGTACTCTTCCCTCACTGTAGTTATGAATTGTAAAAGCTTCATTATCCTTATAAGGATCAAGCATATCAGGTGGTGCTACATAGGCATCCGCCTCTCCGCCCTGCATAGACAAGGTTGCGGTATCGGATTTTTCTATAATTCTGTAAATAAGATTCTCTATATAGGGTTTACCCTTTACATAGTCGGGATTTGCCTTGAACTTAAGATACTCTCCGGTCTTGTACTCTTCAAGTACATAAGGACCTGCACCGACTACCTTTTCTTCAAGCAGATTTATGTCTGTAGAAGACTTACCGTCAAATATATGCTTAGGTATTATACTGACCTCAGCGGAAAGCATTTCCATAACACTTGCACTTACTGAAGGAAGTTTAAAAAGTACTGTTGTATCATCCACTTTTTCAAGCTCTATAGGCTTATCATCAACAAAGATTCTGAGTTGTTGCATTTATCTTATCATAGGTAAATACTATATCATCCGCTGTAAGAGCTTCTCCGTCACTCCATTTAAGCCCCTCTTTAAGCTTCATGGTATAGCTGAGACCGTCTTCTGAAGGCTCCATGCTTTCAGCCAAAATATAATCAACAGTTCCGTCTCCGTAGATATGATAAGCCGGTGCATATGCCGCATGGCAGGTCATAAGACTGTATCTGTCATCTGCGGTAAGCGGATTAAGCGTATTACCCAAATCTCCGTCTATTATGTAGGTAAATGTATCACTTGTTTGTGCCTGTGGCTGCTCTCCACCCTCACTGCTTTGAACCTCTGAACTTGCCGCCTGTGAATCACTGCCGCCCTCGCTTGAAGCGGTGTTGCCGCCTGAACATGCCGCCACTAAAGCTGATACGGCAAATACCGACATAAGTGTTAATAGCCTTTTTTTCATGCTTATTCCTCCTCTTAAATTATATGATTAACACGCTAAATATTTTTGTATAGGTAACGGTCTGTATGATTAAACACTAAGCTTTACCTATCTACAGTAAGAAGACTTCCTCTTCATAGTGCTTATAAAATCCCCTCTCTGTAAAAGATATTTTATAGTTGCTTAGCTATGTAAGCCCTAAGTCTACTTTACAGTAATTTAAGCTTAAGCTGTTTTAAATACCTAACCTCACACTTATTACCTGTAACATCTCTACAATAAAATCATAAGTTATAACTTGACTTTTATAAAAACAATAACTAATTCTATTACTGTATTTTTCTTATTTTTTCATTGCTTGACTGCCGGTATTAAAAAGTATTATTAGTATACAAAAATATTCACACAGGCTTATTATATACATATTTACCTAAAATTGCAAGTTATCCTACGGTTTTTACAGCATTTTCCCTTATTTTATTAATTTTTGCCATCAAAGTTATCACTGTCTTAGAATCAAAAAGCTTGGTAACACTTACAGGTTTGTCAAAAGGCGGCTTTTGTAAGTCCGTAACATCCTCCATATAACCGTTTTGCTCTATATGGTTTATAACCTTATTGACAAAGGCTATCTGTCTTTGGTTTAAGGACTCATCATTAATAAACTCGGAAAAAGCCTCCATAGCCGCTCCATGCTCAAGCTTTGCTATCTTTCTTACAAGCAAGCCGAAAGGTGTATCTTTGTACTCTCTTTTATAGTCCTCACTGCTGCCAAGCTCCTTGGTAAATACCCTTTCAAGCTCCTCATAATCACCCTTAGAAAGTGCTATATTGTGTGTAAGTTTATATATAGGGAGGGCATCTTTATTGTCTTCCACATAACGATTTACCTTCTTCCTGTAATCTTCAAAATTATAGGCAGCTCCAAGTGTTGCACCTTCTTTTTCTTCAATAACCACATCCTTAAGATTGGTAATAATGCTGCTTTTGGGATCACTGTCAACAACAAACTTTATCAGATCCCTGAGATTTCTTCGACTTTGTTCAAAGCTAAGAATATCTTTTTCCTCCCAATACTTATCCGTATTGATTTTTTTGATTTCTTCAAGTTTATCCTTAACTTGAGGTATGCTGATACGCCCTTCAAGTGCAAGTGCAGTTTCACAAAGTACATTTTTAATACTGCCAAACTCTGTCTTTGAATTTATATCCGCAAGTATCAAACCATACATAAAATTATCAAAACGCTTTGCATACTCATCCTCATACTTTGATACTATAAGAGGTGCGATATGAGTACTAAGCTCCAATTTGTCGCCTTCACTTATACAGGTAAATGCACTTGTATTGCTATACTTTTCCACATATTTGAGTTTTAATTTAACGGATACCTTTTCTTTATTAAGTTCCGCTACACTTCTACAACAATCCTCTATAAGAGCCACTCTCCATTCCTGGTACTTATCTTCAACATAGGTACTTTTTTGCATGGCAATTATAAGCTCTATTTTTTTATTAAATATATTTTCAGTAAGGGACTTTGTTTCTTTGCCCTCGTATCCGTTGGCATGTACTTTAAAATATTCAAAATTACCGCAATAGTCAAATATCAAAAACCTGCGTTTTCCGCTATACTCACCATCTATATTATCGGTAAACAGGATATTTGGAGCAAGCCTTGTGCCCCTTCCTATCATTTGCCAAAACTTGGTCTTAGACCTTACCTTCTTAAAAAATACCAGATTCACACATTCCGGCACATCAATTCCGGTGTCCATCATGTCAACCGATACTGCTATCCTCGGATCTTTATCAGGATTTTTGAAGTCATCTATAATAGTTTGGGCATGTGAATCATCACATATGACCCTTTGGGCAAAACCTCCGTTATAATAAGGGTAGAGTTTATTAAAACGTTCCACTATAAACTCGGCATGTTTTTTATTTTGGGCAAATATAATAGTCTTGCCAAGTTTATCCCCGCCTGCAACCTTAATACCTCTTTCCATCAGATCTTGTAAAACTTCATCAACAGTATCTGCATTAAATACAAACTTATTAAGTTTCTCAGAAGGTATAAAATCCGGAACATAATCATCTTCCGCAAAGTCGTCCTCAAACCTTTCCTTGTCTTCTTGCGATAACTGTGCATAAGTTATACCCTCTTCCATAAATTTAGTCTTAACCTCATAGGTGTAATATGGTACAAGTACATTATCCTTTTCAACTGCAGTCTCATAATCATAGGCATAGGTAGGCACTCCATGCTCCATCTCAAAAAGTCATAGGTATTTCTGTCTACATCGGTCTTTGGGGTGGCGGTAAGTCCCACTGTCAAAGCATCAAAATATTCAAATATCGCCCTGTACTTATTAAATATGCTCCTGTGACTCTCATCTATAATAATCAGATCAAAATGTGCAGGTGTAAATAAACTTACCCCCTCCTTCGTCTTGCAATTATCTATGGCACGAAGCATCGTAGGATATGTAGAAAATACTATTCTTGCATTACGCTCGTCCTTATTTGAACAAAGATTACATAAAGACATATGGGGAAGATAATTTTTAAAATCATCCTTTGCCTGCTTAACCAGTGCAGTCCTGTCTGCAAGGAACAAAATATTGGTAACATATCCCCCACGACTTAACACATCTGCAAGGCTGGATGCCGTTCTGGTCTTTCCGGTACCGGTAGCCATTACAAGCAGACTACTCCTAAATCCCTGTTCAATATGGTCGCAAACTGCCCTGATAGCTTCCTTTTGATAGTATCTGTCTGTAATCTTATCATTGATAACGATTTTATCTAATTTTTTTCTTTCTTCACGCCTATTAATAAGCTTTTGTAAATCATCCTTACTGAAAAATCCGCTTACTCTTCTTTGAGGACCGGTTTTATCATCCCAAAAATAAGTTTCAAATCCGTTACTTGTAAACATTATAGGTCTTCTGCCGAACTTCTTTTCAAGACAGTCCGCATAAAGTACAGCCTGCTTTCTTCCGGAATTGGGGTCTTTACTGCTTCGCTTGGCTTCAATAAGGGCTAGAGGAAGACCGTCTTTTCCAAAAAGTACATAGTCCGCATATCCTTTTTGCCCTAATACTCCTGCCATATCTTCTACAGGGTACTCCTGCCACACATCAGTTTCAGTACCTTCTATAGTCCAACCGAGGTCTTTTAAGTCTATGTCTATATATCTCTTTCTTGTATTGAATTCTGTAATATCCTCAGGTTCAAATGTTCTCTCAACCTTGTTTTGTTCCTTGGTTTTCGTATAGGTGGCAGACAGTTCTTCTATTTGTTTACGTAGTTTTTCTATTTCGGCATCTTTTTCACCAAGCAGACTTTCCTGCTCTTTTATCTTTTTTGTGTCTACAATAACTTTTTCTTTAGGAATAAGCTTTTCATCAAAATGTCTCTCTTCATAAGCAGAGCCGTAACAATAATCTATCCACTGTATAAATTCAAAAAGTATTTCCAGTGTCAGTAAGGCTTCTCCCGCACTTATAAATTTCTCCGAATGTACGGCATTATTTCCCACTTTTATAAGCGTAGGCAGTTTCGCCCAGGTATTGGAATCAAGAGCAAATCTGAAACTCGGCTCATATATAAGTGATTGAAGGTTATCTTTATATGGCATTCGTATGGAAAAGTCTGCCGAGTATACCCACTTGACACCAAGCTCCAAGGCTTTTCTACTTCCCACCGCACACATTGCAGGTGCGGTAGCAAAAACCTTTTCAGCTTCTATCGCAGCCGCCGCAAATAAGGCATATTCTTTTTTATCTTTCAGGAAACCGAAGTTCGACATAATGTTTACTCCTATATATGCTTGATATAATAAATAAGTAAATCTTAAAATAATCTTTAATAAAAAGTATTTATTATCATTATACATTATTTATCAATTGTCTCAAGAGATTATATAAAAATACTAGGCTGAGAGGTGTGAAAAAGAGGAATATTTCGATTTGTCTGTTCCTCTGACAAAATTAGCAAATTTTTTCTGTAATAACAATGGAGCTTTCGGAACTTTTGTTTCTTTAACAATTTTTGAAGAAATCCCCTTTATTGTTGCACCACGTTTTTGACTTTCATAAAAATCAAAATGTTGTTCAATTACATTTTTAATAAACAATAAATCATATTTTGTTTGATCAATATTTATAAACGATAAGATATCTTGATTTGTACACATTTCACACATATTAATAGAACATTTACCAACTCCCACCCTGCTACCAATCATTAATGAATATGCAGGAATTAAATTTGTAGTACTATTTTTTACACCCTCATCAGTTAGAAAGTTTTGAGTATTTTTATATGATATATAATTTTCACCTAAACAGGGGGTTGAAATAAATGGAATGTTTCCTCCAAAGTACTCAGAGTGCTCACTTGATGGCGTTCCTCCTGATAACATTTCTCCAAGTGAACCTAAATTCACTGTTGGATATTTAGACGTATTTATTATATCCCCAAACATCTCTATAAATAGGGAGCGGACTAGTAGGTCTAATTGATCTAGTTGTTGTTTTTTTAGATCTATAATTCTATCAATTTTATCCAAATTACATGCACACTTTTTTTGAATTTCAATATTCGGAATATTTATTTCTTTCTCTGACAAAGTAGCTTTGTTTAAAGTTAAACCCATCACTGCTTTATTTACACCCTGCATCCAATTGCTGCCAGAGCATAAATAATACATATAATCAATATCTATTGGGATTTTTTTCTTATCTATAAAAGCTACTATAGCCTCATTGGTATACATATCTTCAGTAGTTATTGCAGTCTTTCCAATTGATAGTTTAAAACTCATAATAACTGTTCCTTTAGGAATTACTTTTACACCACTGTCTATAATTCCCTTATCTGTTATCAATTCCCTTGTACTATACACATACTTTTCACTATTTCCAATATCTGAAATACTAACCCATTTATATACACCATTCCAATATTCACTTTTATTTCTTGAAGGTGTCTTTCCTATCTGAAGTTCAAATGCATCTTTTAACTTTATTCTCATAAAAAAATATCATCCTTTTTAATAGTCATTACTTTTATTCACTAAACCTTAGCAAATTTAAATATATTATTTATATACAATATTTTAGCACTACTATTAGCTCTATCTTATAAACTATTAATACTAGTGTAGTATATCGCTGATATTTAGCCTTATTGCAACTTTGTTAATAGATTGCAGCGGATACATAATAAAGAAATTTGAAAGTTATTATACTATTGCTGATATTAATTAAATATCAATGATACATTACACTAGTCCTATTACACAAGTATTCAGAACTCACAACAAACTTTAATCCATAATACATTTCTCTTTATTTACTTGCATTTACATTTATTTCTATATAAAATAACCTCAAAAAGGAGCGTGTTTTATATGGCAAATACATCTGTAATTTATACACATATTGATATTGAACTTAAAAAAGAGGCAGAAAACATTCTCGCACAACTTGGAATTTCTCCATCCAGTGCAATTCAAATGCTTTACAGTCAAATAGTTTTAACAAGAAGCCTACCGTTAAAATTACAACTTCCCCCTATAAAACCAACATCTATAGGTGCTATGAATAAAGATGAAATTGATAATGAAATAATGAAAGGTATACATTCTTTAACATCTGATAAAACTTATACAATTGATGAAGTTGATGCTGAACTTAAACAGGATTTTAGTATATGAATAAATTCTATTCCCCTATCTATTCATCAAAAGCAATAGATAATTTAAAATAAATCTATTCCTACATATTCCTTATCCTTTTAGATCCACTTACTGCCCGAAATCAATTCAACAAAATAAGAAGAACATTAAATCTTTTGCTTTTACGCTCCTTCAATATCCTCCTGTAGATTACCAAGCTTGGAAGGTTAAATTTCTCCTCTATATAACACCTTACACTATTTCAATCTACATATTCTATTTGCCTTATCAGTACCAAGTAAAATACACACTATAAATGATATTATTAGCAGCACTACCAACATGCTTATCTCGCCAAATTTTTCTATACTAACATTTTTTAATACCAAGTAATCAAAAGCATCTCTTATAGGTCTATGTAATACAAATATCGGCAAACTATATACTCCAAATCTGATTAATAAAGAAGTTAAAAAATTTTCTTTTTTACAAAATATAATAAAAACAAAATAAGCAATACTTAAAGCATACGGAATATATAATATACGCAGAGGATTTAGTACACCCTTAAAGATAGGCAAAATATCCTCTCTGGCTATACGATATCCCCATGGTCCGTAGAAAATTCGACTATAAGGTCTAAGGTAAGAAAAGAAAATAATAAAAGTAATGACGGCTATAGCTCCTAAACCAAAAAGTAAATAGTTGTTCTTTTCAAATATTGATATTTTTTTGGTAGATGAATACTTTTTATACAAAAATCCTATATAGAAAAACGGTGCAAATGATATGACCCTATCTAATGAGAGGAAGTCTTTTATACTCTTTTGCCACTCACCATTTAACATTGAAATGCAAAGTGTTAAAATCAGCAATACCAGTGTGTAGATAGTTATATTGTCTTTCAATATTTCTTTTAACTTTATATTCTTAACCTTTTGCTTAATTTGTGAATTTTCAAATTCTCTCTTAAACTCTACATCATTTTTCTTTCTTTTTCATACACAGCTCTAATGGCAATAATGTCAATCTGAAAAAAATATTAAAGTTGAAATATACCAGGGAGTCGATGACTCATGTAAGAAATCCGGTATTATATTTTTATTATCATAAAATAACATATCACTTATATGGAGAAGTATTTTCATTAAAAAAAACAATATAAGTAAAGAAAAAAGAGATTTGAATTCTGTTCCCTTCCTTTTCCATGACTCATAGTAAAAATATCCTGATAAAAAAATAAAAGCCGGCATATGAAAGCTGTAGATCAATAAAAATAAACTTGTAGAAAGCCCATATTCCCTATCTTTCATCGGCAAAAGAAAATGCCCGAACACTACAAAAAAAATCAAAACACCCCTGAATATATCCAGACTCTCTATTCTTTTTTTCTGTTTAGTATCCTTTATATTCATATCTTGCTTTCCTTTCATCTACAAAAACTGAATATCTTTTTACTATAAAGCTTTTTGTAATTATACGCATATTTATATTATATTTTTCCAGTTCATGCAAATTTTTTTAATAATATATGTCGGTTTTTAATAAGGTCTCGTTCTCTTCATTCTTAGGATTATACCAACAGGTATCAATTCCTATATTATGCCCACCTTGTATATCACTTGTCAGTGAATCTCCTATGATTAGAGATTCTTTTTAAATCCTTTTATACCTACTACTGAAATAACTTTTTCAAAGAATTTAACATTTGGCTTTTCAAAACCTACAAGCTCGGAAATAAATACATTATCTACAATATCATTAAGCCCTGAACTCTCTAATTTCTTTTCTTGCACCACTTTTGTACCGTTAGTTACTATAATAATTTTACAAATTTTTTTCTGATGTTTAATTATATCTATTGCATCATCATTAAACACTATCGTATCACATAGTGCAATTTGATACTCTTTATTAAATTCTGCTGCAATATCGGCATTTATACCCTTATTAGAAAAGAATTCTATAAATCTTTCTACAAGCATCTTATCCTTTTTTATTTTTCCGGATTCCATTAATTGCCAATACCTTTTATTTATTTGAGAGTAACACATAAGCATTTCATCTGAACAAGTACCTAAGTTAAATTTGTCAAATAAACTCCTGATAGCTGCTCTTTCTGCTACTTCAAAGTTAAGAATCGTACCATCAATATCCCACAACAAATATTTGTACTTTGCCATAATTTCCCAAATTCCTTTCAAAATCCCAAACACCAATATTGCCATTTAGATATACTTTGTATATATTTTTAAATACATTTTTAATTTAATCAAATAGCATTTAAACAGTATTTATATTTACCTGTCTCCCCGTAAAATAGGGATTTTGTAAATTTGTCAAAATATCCTAGCTGTTTTTTCCTTAGCTCAATTGAATCAACTACCTTATCCATTATTCCGCAAAACTCTCTTTGCTTTTCCATTGTAGGAAGTTTTATTCGTATTTTACTCAAACCTGTATTTGTAATTGCTCTTTGAGTTGCACCTGATGAATTAGTATTTTTTTGATTTAGAAATAAACTACTTCCCAATAAATAATATAATGCTTTAGGCTCAATTATATTCTCCTTGGCTCTTATAGCACAAAAACCGGTAGAATATATATTTTTCTCTGTTTCATCATCAAGCAACAAAGTTTTTTCCGTTTCAGCCATTTTTGCAAATAATATATCTCCACTACAAGCCACTAAGTTAGCACGAGATGGTCTACTTGAGTAATCTACAAGCTCAATATCATCACTTTCAATAATATTTCCATTCACCGCTCCTGTACTTACATATTTTTTATATCCATCAAATTTTTTAGGGGCTTCTCCTACAAAAGAAATCAAATCTGTAAATAAAAAATCCTTCACAATTAACCTCTCTTAAAAATTTATATTTTATAATCTATGCTATCAATCTAACTTACTTTACAAATACGACACCTGTAAAAAAACTTTGCATTTCAATCTTTATAGAGTTTAGTATTTTTTACAAAGTGAGTTACAAATCTCACAGTCAAGAACTACCTAAAGTATAGCTCACTACAGAGTATACGAGTAAACAAGTTCTGCAACCTGTGTAAAATTTGTCTAAACTTTGAAAAAAGTGCTGTGAGTATAATTAAAATACAAAGTGTCTTTCCTACACCTCAAGCATCCTCTTAAGCTCATCCATATTCCCCTTAATCTCTTCTTCAAGTGCAAAAAGTTTCTCCAAAATCTCAGCAGTAGGCGGATACTCAACCGGCACATATTCTGTCTTTTTATACTTATTAATTGACAAATCATACTCATTATCAACTATTTCCTGCTTTGGAACCAGGAAACTTTGCTCTGTTCTTTCCCTGCCTTCCTCGCCGTCCATATTATTAAATCTTTCTATAATATCCGGTATGTCATTCTCCGAAACTTCCGACCTTTTATCATCAAGACTGAAACCGTCAGCCTTCATATCATAAAACCACACCTTATCCGTACCGCCGGCGTCAGTCTTGGTAAATACCAAAACCGCAGTAGATACACCTGCATAAGGCTTAAATACCCCTGAAGGCATGGAAATAACCGCTCTTAGCCTATGAGTTTCAACCAGTTCTTTTTTTATTGACTTATGCGCCTTACTGCTGCCAAAAAGCACACCGTCAGGAACTATGCAGGCACAGCGTCCGCCTTTTTGAAGCATCCTAAGAAAGAGAGCAAGGAATAAAAGCTCTGTCTTTTTCGTATTTGTAACGGCTTTTAAGTTATCATTGATACTTTCAGCATCTATAGTTCCCTTAAACGGTGGATTTGCAAGGCATACACTATACTTTGAACTTATATTATTTTGCTTTGATGCACTGTCCATATAATCAACTTCCGGTTTGTCAATTGAGTGCAACATCAGGTTCATGGTAGATATACGCAACATAGTCTTATCTGTATCAAACCCTGTAAACATAGTACTTGCAAAATGCTCCCACTGCTCACTGCTCATACTATCTTCATATTCTTTCCTTATATACTCGGCTGTACCTACCAAAAACCCGGCTGTACCGCAGGCAGGATCGCATATACTGTCATCCAGTGTCGGTTTAATAATCTCGACCATCATTCTGATAATATGTCTTGGCGTACGAAACTGACCTGCCAAACCGGCAGAAGCTATTTTCCCAAGCATATATTCGTATACATCTCCTTGCATATCCCTGTCAGATATATCATGCTGATACAGATCCTCAAGACCTGTAATTATTTTTTGCAATACCAATGGAGTAGGTATCAAAAACATAGCATCTTCCATATACTTTGAAAAAGCGCTTTTGCCATTGTCGGAAGTTTCTTTTCCTTCAATTTCAATAAGCTCACCTTGTTCATTAAATCCGGCAAATGAGAATTTTTCATCTTCTTTATCGCCGGAAATACCCTTTGGGATATTATATTAAAAATTTCTACAGGGTCTCTATCTTTAAACTTACTCCAACGCATAGACTGACCGTTTGGAGTTTGTGGGAATATTTTATCCATCTCTTTTCCCATCAAATTTTCAAACTCTTCTGTCTCGATCTCTTTTTCATCAAGAGAGCGTATGAACATCAAATATGTTAATTGTTCTATAACTGTTAGTGGATTTGTAACTCCTCCCGCTGCAATATCAAGCCATATCTTATCGATATTATTTTTAATAGCTCCTGTAATCATTATATTTCCTCCCGATTTATTAGTTAACTCAAAGTTACCAGCACTTAGTGTGTAATGAGCATTAATACTTAAATATTTCATCCAATAAAAAAGGCATAAATCTAAATCTTTTATTTTTTATTTCTTTTTTTATTCATAAGCCAATCCCGGACATAAACTCAACTGCATTTCTTTTATAATGTTGTAAAACGATAACTATAATATCACAGCCTGCTTAAATATTTAAATAAAACCTCAATATCCCCAGTATCAATATATGAAGCGGATAAAAAAGGTAATTGAGCCACTTATATTGTCTGCCTCTTTTCCCGTTGTATGTTAAAGTCATGGCAAATCCCAAGAATGAATACAGCTCCTTTATAATAGATATATATCCCAGTCCCGCTCCAAGTATAGGCTTATCGTAGAAAATATAAAAAATATAAGCTACAACTATCGCATGTATATCATAATCAAGACTTAATAACATTGATAAGATCCCGAAAAATGCCACGATAAATACAGATATGATATACCACAATATTTTACTTGAAATTTTCTTTTTGAGGCTGTCTATGATCCAAATACTCATAAGGCAAAGTGCCAATGTAAACATCATATTATTCCAATTGGGATTATAAAAAACTTTTGATGTAAACATATCAAAAGGAACTTCCGATATGACACCGAATACCAAAAGAGTAAGCAAATATTTTCTCCTGCTGCCGGTCTTGAAAAATCCTTCTACAATAAAAAATACAAATATAGGAAAGGCTATTCTCCCGAATATTGAAAATATATTTGATAAATACAATAAAAACCCCTCTCCGTCAAGCATAGGTATTATAAGTGCATTATTCACATGGTCTGTAAGCATCGATACAAATGCCAGATATTTTAATTGTGCACCATTAAATATCTGAAGCTTTGTCAGTTTCCCCTGTTCAAATCTTTTATTTATTTCCATAGCACCTCCCTACAAAAAAATATTATATTGCATCCTGTTTTTACATGTCTTTTTCTATATAATTTAAGTTTTCTTATGGTCATATTTTAATTCTATCTCACTTGCGCAATATGCGATAGTTGCACCTTCAAAACCTATATATAAGGGTATCCCCTCTGTTGCTATAAAAAACTCCACTGCATCCACCTCCCAAAAACAATACCGTTACAATGCATACTTTATGGAATAAATCATGATTTTCCATTGTAAACATAGCAGGTTAAACCATTATATAATATAATACTCTTTATTGATACAAAAACAGTAACAGTATGCGATCAACAAATTTATTATTAATACAAAGGGATTTAGATCATGAAGATAATACTTTCACCAACCAAGAAAATGACCACGGATAACGATAGCTTTGCAGCCGAGGATCTGCCTGTCTTTATTGAGCAGAGTGAGGAAATTTTATCATGGTTACGTGAACGCTCTGAACCCGAGCTTAAAAAACTCTGGAATTGCAATGATAATATCGTGAAACAAAACATTGAAAGAATACGAAACATGAACCTTAGAGAGAATCTTACACCGGCACTTTTTGCCTACGAGGGTATAGCATATCAGCACATAGCACCTAAGGTATTTGAATACAGCCAATTAGAATACGTTAAAAAACATTTGCGTATCCTTTCCGCTTTTTACGGTATCCTAAGGCCTATGGACGGAGTGTGTTCCTACAGACTCGAAATGCAAGCTAAAGCATCTGTAAATAATCATAAGGATCTGTACGACCTGTGGGGCAAAAGACTCTATGATGCCCTTAAAGATGATGACGGAATAATCATAAATCTGGCATCAAAAGAATATTCAAAATGTATTGAAAAATATCTGACTCCGGATAACAGATATATTAGCGTTACATTTTGTGATAGATCCGGCGATAAATTAGTCTCAAAGGCTACTTATGCCAAAATGGCTCGTGGAGAGATGGTAAGATACATGGCTGAGGAATATATACAAAAGCCTGAACAGTTACATGATTTTGACCGTATGGGATATCATTTTCGTGAAGATCTAAGCAGCGAGAGTGAATATGTTTTTGAGAGAAGATCATAAGAACTCTGTTGCTGCCGGTACAGACCCACAGTGCCGTAAAGTTATCTGTAAGAGAACTTTACGAGTATTCCGGTTTTAAGGAATGGGTGGATATATGTAAAGATCCGGATAATATAGTATAATATACTATATTATCCTTTGTTATAAAGTATTTATCATATCGGGAGGTCATTATGAACAGCGAACTTAAAAGAATGATACAGGAAAGCAATAATATAGTGTTTTTTGGAGGTGCGGGAGTATCCACGGAAAGCGGCATACCAGATTTCAGAAGTGCGGAAGGCATCTACAATAATAACTATTATATTCCCCCTGAGACAATACTGAGCCACGATTTCTTTTTCGAAGAACCGGAAGAATTTTATAAATTCTACAAAGAAAAATTACTTTACCCGGATGCCAAACCCAACAAAGCACATCAGGCACTGGCAAAACTTGAAAAAGAGGGCAAATTAAGTGCCGTCATCACACAAAATATAGACTGTCTTCACGAACTGGCAGGAAGTAAAAACGTATTAAAATTACACGGAACGGTTGATAAAAATATCTGCTTAAAATGCCGCAAGCGTTACGGACTCGATACCGTAATTAACGCCGAACTTGTACCTTACTGCGATTGCGGCGGAGTTATAAAACCGGAAGTTGTTTTATACAAAGAAAGTCTAAACAGTGATACTTTGCAAAAGTCTGTTCATTACATATCCAATGCCGACATGCTTATAGTTGGAGGTACTTCACTGGTCGTATATCCCGCTGCCGGTTTGATAGACTATTATAAAGGAGATAAGCTGGTACTTATCAACAAGTCTTCCACAAGTGCGGATAAAAGAGCCGATCTTGTTATCAATGAAAGCATAGGCAAGGTATTTGAAGATCTGCTTTAATATAGAATTTGTATAAAAATAAGGGTTCGATCATGAGAATGAATTTTTCGAAACATCCTCATGACCGAATCCTTATTTGTAATTTTTATCTTTATCTCGCTACTCCCGAGACCTTACCCTCAAGATCCTCACAAGCAAAGCCCGGATCCCAATATTTTTATTTTTATCTCTCTACTCTTTTTAGTACCCTACTCTAAGTATCTTCCTTGGCAAAGCTTTGTATATTTCGACCATTTACATAATTATTATCCTTAAGGATCATAACCGGGGCTTTACATAATATGACCTATGACAGGATCCCAAATACATCAAAATATCGGTTATCGTCTCACCCCCTCTTTATCAAGAATATAGAATACTATACCTGTCAGAATAAGTACCGTGCCTGCATACCGGTATACATTTGCAAGAACATTGTCGGTACCGTAGATATCAAGTATTCCCCTTATGATGCTTCCTAAGGTAAGTGCCGCTATACCCGTATTATAAAATATTAAAGACATTCCGTTTTGCAATTTGATCCCAGGAATAATGTATAAGATCAAATTATACAAAGTACCTCCGATAAGAGGGAATAAAAAGGCATATATCATATAGCTTGAATATACTCCATGGCTGAATATTTCATAAATACCTCCGAAAAGGGCACAAAACATACTTACGCAAAAATATATAAAACTTCTTTTTACAAATACATTTCTTATATCATTTTTCATTCTTCTATTTACCGATGTATACAATATCGCTCACTCCTCTCTCGCTTATATCCCAACCGTTGGTAGTCGGATTGTTAACAATATTTCCGTTAAAATACATTGTAGATGAACCTCCTCCATCCAGGTTATATACAGTCTTGGCTCCAAGTGAAGCTGCGAATGTCGCAAGTTCATAAAGTGAAAGTCCTTCACTTTCATCTGTTCTTCCGTCAGAAACTATAAATAAATAATGACCGTCTTCCATTATTGCTATCGCAGTTCTCGGATTACTTGCCATAGCCTTTCCCACTTCATCATTTTGACTTACACTTATATTGCCGTTTTCTACAAGTGCGGGTCCGAAAGACAGAACCGTAACCGCTCCTTGATCCAAAAGTTCCTGTGCACTGACTTCACTTTCATTAATAATTTTCATACTTCCGTCTTTATAGATCACAAGGTCTTCCTGATTCGCCTTGGCAGTACTTCTGTAGATAACACCGTCTCTTATAACATATCCGTTATCTCTTGCGCCGTAATAATCTCCGTTGATCGCAAGTATCGCACCGGCACTTTGTGCCATGGAAGATGTCGTTGAGGTTATATTCTTACCGTAAGCATTTTGTGCAAATGCCGTTTCTATCCGGGCACTGCCCGAAGTGTGACATCCGCAACATATATATCGGTATCATACTCCCTGTAAGTAGTTAAAGTTATACTTGTATCATCACTTTCATAAGAAGTATCGCTGCTTTTTACCGTACTGTCATGTGAACTTGTTTCGCTTGTTTCTCCTGTTTCGTATGACTGTGTATTTGTATCTCTACTTTGTACTCCCACTCCTTTTTTAGCTACCTTATTCATATAGACTTTCCCGCTGCTTTCTCTTGTCTCTTGAGCATCATCAGTGTTTTGGGACTGTTGATCTTCATAAGAAGTATTCTCTACTACTTTATAAACTCTTGGTATTGCAAATGTATCGAGTAACACATAGCCTGTATATGAAACTAAACTTAAACTTAAAATTAATGACGTGATTATATTTCTTTTTCTCAAATCAGACCGCCTCCTCTTCTTTCTTCTTAAATATCAAAAATTTTTGTATAAACCAGCTTATAATAAAAAATATAAGCTCCGTGATCAGTTTTGCTATCTTTGTGTCTATATTAAAGACCTCAACAAACATTTTAAGTACTATAGTATTACCTGCAAGTATACATAAAGCCAACATAAAATAAGATATTGCAAGTTTTAAGGTATTGCCCTTTCTCTTAAAAACCACCTTTTTATTTAAAGTAAAATTAAGCACGGAACTTACTATTCTTGCAAAAACATTTGAAACAACTGTACTCAGTCCTTTACCTAAACTTACGGTAAATACAAGTCCTATACAATAAAGAGCATAGTCAACCAGGAAACAAATTATAGAAGCCGCACAAAACTTAAAAATCTCCTTGTATATCCTGTAAGAGTCTTTAAATACATTGAAATGAGAGCCGCTGTTATTATTGATATATATAGTTGCTATATCTATCTCCTTTATTTCTATATTATTTTTTGAACACTCCATTAATACATTTATCTCGTACTCGTACCTCTCTCCCTTTATTTCCAACATAAGAGGCACCAGTTTATATGAAAATGCTCTAAGCCCCGTCTGAGTATCATATACTTTAACTCCCGTAGCGATCTTGTAGACCAGCCTTGTCATCGCATTACCGAATCTGCTTCTTAGAGGAACATCCTCTCCGAAAAATCTTTTTCCAAGCACCAGTATGTCCGGTGACTTTTTTACAAGGTCACATATTTTGAGAGCATCCTCTATTGTATGCTGTCCGTCCGCATCCATAGTCACCACTATATACTCACCTATGTAATTATCATTTATATAGTTAAGTCCGGTCTTTAATGCCCTTCCCTTCCCCTTATTTACTTCATGTTCAAGAACTTTGGCAAATTCTTTTGCCTTACTAAAAATATCCTTACAAGCATCAGAGCTTCCGTCATTGACCACCACTATATCCATATCTGTATCTTTCTTTATATTTTCAAGTAAATCAAGCATATTTTCTTCCGGTTCATAAGCCGGAATAAGAGCTATGATCTTCATACTCAAACCTCCTTATTTTTTTATTAAGTACATTTTTTCATAGGTAATTTGACACTATTTTTTTATTTCCCTAACGCTTAAAGATGTTATAACATCCTTAGCTGATATTATACTGAAAATTTCTTATAAATCAGTCACAAAATATATATTAATATATAAGATTATCGGAACTAAGTCTTAGATTTGCTATTTAAGGCTTCTTTCTATAAATAATTTATACTTATTATTTATTCTTAGATTATTATACATAATTTAAGTTTTTTTCGGTAATAATATTTAAATATTTTTATACAATAATATTTGCCAATTACTTGTATAATCAAATGTAAATGCTAAATTATGATTATTATTTTTTGCTTTATATATTGACCTTTGTATAATATATTGATAACATATATCATATTCTATTATAAAAGTAGGATAGAAGGAGGATTAAAAATGAAAATAAGATCACTTGCAGCTATTATTCCTGCATTACTGCTTGTTCTTGGCGGATGCAGCAACTCAAGCTCTTCAACTACCGCTGCGGATACTTCTGTCGCTGCACAAAGCAGTGCTGACAGCAGCATGGCTGCATCGGAATCAGAGACCGGATCATCGGATTCTGAAATTAAGAAGATAAAGGTTGCTCATACTCAGTCTTATTATCCATACGACTTTGTAAATGATAAAGGTGAGTCTGACGGTTATGAAGTTGCGGTATTCAAAGCTATTGATGAGATGTTGCCCGAATATGAATTCGAATATGTCTCAACTACAGCTGAGGACTTGCTTATAGGTCTTGAAGCCGGTAAGTATGATGTAGGTCTTAAGGGAGTATGGTGGACTGCCGAAAGAGAAGAAAAGTTCATATATCCTGAAAATTACATCGGCTCAAGCGTGATAGGAATAGCTTTCAGAACCGAGAATGCCAACGAGATCACCGATCTGGAAAGCTTTGCACGTTATAGCGGCAATCTTGTTCCGATCTCTCCTCAAAGTGCTCAATATACCATTATCGAGAACTTTAACAAAGAACATCCCGACACACCTATAAAGTTAACTCCTGCCGATCAGTTTGAGTTATCCGATGCCTATCAGTGGGTACTTGAAGGAAGATATGATGCCTTCTTTAATATAAAGGTATCTTTTGATACCAATGTTGTCGCTGAGGACGGAGAATATCATCAATTTGCTGACAAGCTTTCATTTGCTACCTATAAGGGCATACCTATATGGCCTTTATTCAACAAAGAAAAGTCAGAGCTTGCTACAGCTTGTGATGATGCTATTGCCAAATTAAAAGAAGAAGGTAAGTTGGAAGAGCTTTCAGACAAATATTTCGGATACAGTGTATTCAAGGATATTCCGGAAGGTTATAAAAAAGGTGATGACCTGTAATTAAGCCATCCCTTAATAAAACATTATGTTTTAATAAATTATGATTTTACGATAAACAAACTTATAGAAGTAAGTTCTCTTATTTCTATAAGTTTGTTTCTTACTTTTATCTATAATTAATTACTGTAATGATATATAGATTTAAATAAAAATAACTATATTTTTTTTATCAAATTTAGTATAATAGAGTGAATCAATTTACGAGGAGGAGTTTTCAATGCCCGGCTCTGAGCAATACAACTCATGGCTCCAAATACAAGAAGGTGTTCGTGAAACAGAGAAACTGATGAGTCAAAAAGGTATAATCTGTCAATGATCAAAGCACGCCAAACTTTGGAATTCATGGTCAAATGTCTAACCGACAAATATAATATAGAACATGAGGATCTTATCGACAGCATAGAAGACTTGTATCAGATAAGAGTTATCACTAAAAGCACTTATGAAAACTACAACAAGATAAGGATCATAGGTAATAAAGCAACACATGAGGGCGATAACAATGCTTATAATTCCAATATCGCTTATCATTTATTAAGTCAGGAAGTATTTACTTTCTCGAACGATTATTCACCGAGAAAGAAGGTTCGTACAAAATCATTGGAGGAAGATGTGGAAAGTAGAAATAACAGAAGACAAAGTCATAGCGATCGTCCGAGCAAAAGGAGTTCTTCATACACCGGTAAGCAAAGACGTAGAAGAAGAAGACAAAATAATATTATAAGAATAGTTGTGCCTATCGGAATAATACTGGTACTCGTTGCTCTTGCATTTTTGATCAGAGGTATTTTTGCCGGTAAAAAAAATCCCCCTGCCACTTCGGCTATCGCTACTATAGAACAGACTCCGGCTACTTCTTCCGTTGCAGCTACGACCGAAGCTGTAGAAAGCAGTTCTGAACCTAATAGCACTGAGGCGACTTTTGAAGAAAGTACCGAGGTATATAAGACCAATTCGAATGTTAATGTACGTTCCGCACCAAGTACCGACTCTACTATACTGGCAACATTGGAAAAAGGTGTTACCGTAGATTATGTTAAAAAACATAATGATGAGTGGGCTGTTATAAGATTTGAAAATACCTCCGAGGCTTATGTATCAAGCCAGTTTCTTACCAAACAATAATTATGAGATCTTAAATATATTTGATTAAATATAAAAACCATATCCTAAGGATATAGTATATACTCTTCCTGCCGGTTCATCCGGCAGATAAGCTGTATATTATCCTTACAGATACGGTTTTATTATATGATAAATAATCTAACATATAACTCAGCAAAACATTGATAAACTGCTTGATCAATTAAACAATATCTTTTTAATATCCGCTAATTAATCAAATAAAAACTTTCTTCTAACTTAAACTTATTCTCTGTTATCAGAATATCATCCTCTTCTAAGCTCTTTTTAACCTGTTCTATCTAAGCTCAAAAACTCCTGCTTCAGTCTCTCTTATACATGTATCAAAGAAGTTCTTACAAACATTTTCCATATAGCCTGCATCCTTTACTCCGGCACTTTCGTATGATGAATGCATTGCAAGTTGAGCAAGTCCTATATCTATGGCATTTATAGATACCTGTGACATCGCAATATTTCCCAGGGTACTTCCTCCCGGCTCATCCGAACGATTTGCAAAAAACTGATAAGGTACCTTGGCTTTTTCACATATAGCCTTAAATATAGCCATACTCACTCCGTCACTGGTGTATTTTTGCCCGGCATGGGATTTTATAACTATACCCTCATTCATATAAGCACAGTTGCCTATATCGGTCTTATTGGGGTGATTGGGATGAACGGCATGTGCGTTGTCGCAACTTAACATAAAACTGTTGGCAATAGCACAACTAAATTCTTCTTCGCTCATTCCAAGCTTGTCATTCAACCTTCTGAGCACATCGTAAAGTAAAGTAGATGCCGCTCCCTGCTTAGTCTGTGAACCTACTTCTTCATTATCAAAACAAGCATATATCTGTATATTCGAGTCATTAGCTCCTTTAATAAATCCTTTAAGTGAGGTAAATGCACATTCCAGATTATCTATTCTTCCGGCTGAGAAAAATTCGTTGTTCTCTCCCCAGATACTTGACTTCATTCTGTTATAAAGATAAAGATCGCTTCCGTATATATCATTTTTATCTATTCCAAGTTCATCTGCGATAAGATTTTTAAGAGCATCTTTCTTCTTGCTGCCGGCTGCAAAAAGCGGCAGCATATCTATTTGCTTATTAAGGCTTATTCCCTCATTTACCTTTCTGTTCATATGAATCGCAAGATTAGGGATCAAAACGAGGTCTCTGTCTATGTTTACAAGCCTGCTTTCATACCTTTTTTCATTTTTGATTATGACCCTTCCGGCAACCGACAGCGGTCTGTCAAGCCAGGTCGATGCTATCATACCGCCATAGCCCTCGGTATTAAGCTGTATGTATTTATCTCTTACCGATATCTCCGCATTTTCCTTTATCTTAAAATTAGGAGAGTCACTGTGAGAAGCGGCTATATTAAATGAATAATTATCAAGGTTATTTCCGATTTTTACAGCTACTATACTTGTATAATTTCTGCACACATAATATTTTCCTCCCTTTTTTATATCCCAGGGTGAAGACTCCGAAAGCTTACTAAAGCCTTGATCATCAAGAATCTTACTTATATTACTTACCGCATGAAAGGCGGTAGGGCTGTTGTCTATAAATGAAAGCAATTCTTTTATTCCTTTGCTCATATCAATGTTTCCTTTCTTTTTTATTGAAATACGGCTCTATATGAATTATAACATGAGATTTTTTTTCTATCTTTGTTTGTATGGTTCTTTCTATATCATGCATAAGTTTATGGCTTTCTTCAACCGTCATATTCGGATCGACCTGAACGTGCATATCCATAAACACATTATTCTTTGTTCCCCTTGAACGGATCTTATGCATCTCTTTGACACCGGGGTATTCTTTCATGATCAAACTTTTAACTTCTTTTGAATCAACTATCTTTACATCTATCAGTATATTTATATTCTCGATGAAAATATTATAGGCTGTATAAAATATCATAGCAGACACCGCAAATGAAGCCACAGAATCCAATATAGGAGACATCCCCAGTCTTATAAGGACTATGGTAACAATAACTCCCACAGTTACGAATATATCCGACCTTGTATGCAGTGAATCGGCTATAAGAATAGGAGAATTGAGTTCATTTCCTTTTTTATATTCATAATACGCCACTATAATATTGACCCCTAATGTAAAAAGCATTACTATAAGGCTCAAAGGGCTTATGCTAACTTCGACAGGATCTTTTATCTTTCCTATAGCCTCCAATATGACATTGAAACCTGCATAAACTAAAAACAAACCTATTATAAGACCTGTAATTATCTCTATCTTTCCGTGTCCGTATTGATGATCATCATCTTCCGGCTTTGATGCAAGATAGACTCCTATAATAGCAATAACATTGGACAGACCGTCAGCAAGAGAAGCAAATCCGTCCGCACTGATGGCACCCGACCTTGTTATACGTCCCATTATGATTTTTGAGACAGCTACCAGTATATTTAGGATCAATATTAGCAAAAGTATATTTTGAATTTTCTTATAATCATTATCTTTCATTTACATCCTCTGAAGTGACACAGACATTATTTGGCATAAAGCAATCGTTCTTTGCATTATTATAATAGATCCTGGTGATTTTTTCATACGCCGACTCATTTTTGAATTAATTTAACTATGATGATCGATATTCAGCTTATTTGAAATACACCGAATATTACTTTGACTTGTCTTAGCTTTAATTATCATTTTTAGCTTTTTGAAATACAATAACTATTACTTTGACTTATCTTAGCTTTAATTATCGTTTTTTTAGCTTTTTGAAATACATCAACTATTACTTTGATTTACGTTAAATTATTTTGATTTTTCTTATCATAAATTTTTTTAATACCTCTGCCTTTTTTTCGATCCTTCATTATCAAATCAATAAATCAGTTCTTTTATTTTATATAATTAAATTCATTTACCTATATGCAATTTTTCTTACTGCATTATACTGTAAATAAATCACTATTCAATAATATAAACCATTATGTACTCATATTAAATTAATACAGTTAATAAATTCCTATAGGTAATATATTTAATTCTATGTATACATAAAAAGTTTTACATAATATACCTGACAGGAATTTATTTATAACACACCGGTAGATAATTTTCAAGTAAAGCGGTATATTATAAGTTGCAAGGAAATCAATAACATAAACAATTATAATAGTCTGTAAGAATGTTTTATAAAATTGCTTTATACAATTGCTATATACAATCAGTTGATATAAAACATTATGATTCAATCATACTCCAGGCTCTTTTTTAAAGCTTAGATAAATTC
>CAKAFT010000001.1:0-247500 GCA_916438835.1 uncultured Johnsonella sp. | reverse complement strand
CCTTCCGGTAACAAGTTTTTGACTTTGTTGCAGTCCATAACCCCATCGTGCTCGCACAATGGTTTAGGCTCTTTCGGTTTCGCTCGCCACTACTCCCAAAATCGATTTTTCTTTCTCTTCCTCCGGCTACTTAGATGTTTCAGTTCACCGGGTTCCCTTCCATGGACTATTTTATTCACCCATGGATACTTAAGGTCTACTTAAGTGGGTTTCCCCATTCAGACATCTGCGGGTCACTGGATATTTGCTCCTGACCGCAGCTTTTCGCAGCTTATCACGTCTTTCATCGGCTCTTAGTGCCTAGGCATCCACCCTACGCTCTTTATGTTTAACCAACTCCTTTACTCTGCGGTGAGTAAAGTTCTCGATACTAGCGTGTATCTGTTGGTCTTCGGTTTGTTGTTTTTATTCGGATGAACTACTTTCGTAATTCATCACCTCGGATGTCTAAGATATTTGCTTAACTTTCGTTAAGACAAACTTCTTATTGATTGATATGCAATTTTCAAGGTACGATCTTGACTATGTATTCTATAGTCATCAAAATACTCGATCCTTCGATCAAATCCTTTGATGACTATAAAAGTCATCTCTTATAAAATTTGGCATCCACCTACTCTCCCATATCGTCTCCAATATAGTACCATCGGCCGTCAAAGGCTTAACCGTCGTGTTCGGGATGTGTACGGGTGTTTCCCTAAGACGCATCGACACCAAAAATATATTTTTTTCTTCCTCTTAATTAAAGACTAAACAGTACTCACAACCCCTACTTTCTTCCTTAGAAAGGAGGTGATCCAGCCGCACCTTCCGATACGGCTACCTTGTTACGACTTCACCCCAGTCATCCGCCCTGCCTTCGGCAGCTCCTCCCTTGCGGTTAGGTCACTGACTTCGGGCATTGCTGACTCCCATGGTGTGACGGGCGGTGTGTACAAGACCCGGGAACGTATTCACCGCAGCATGCTGATCTGCGATTACTAGCGATTCCGGCTTCATGCAGGCGAGTTGCAGCCTGCAATCCGAACTGAGACGTTATTTTTGAGATTTGCTTAAGCTCGCACTCTTGCTTCTCTTTGTTTGCGCCATTGTAGCACGTGTGTAGCCCAAATCATAAGGGGCATGATGATTTGACGTCATCCCCATCTTCCTCCGGATTATCTCCGTCTGTCTCCTTAGAGTCCCCATCTTACTGCTGGCTACTAAGGACAAGGGTTGCGCTCGTTGCGGGACTTAACCCAACATCTCACGACACGAGCTGACGACAACCATGCACCACCTGTGTCCGTTGTCCCGAGGGAAATACCCCGTTACGGGTACGTCAACGGCATGTCAAGACTTGGTAAGGTTCTTCGCGTTGCTTCGAATTAAACCACATGCTCCACCGCTTGTGCGGGTCCCCGTCAATTCCTTTGAGTTTCATTCTTGCGAACGTACTCCCCAGGTGGAATACTTATTGCGTTTGCGACGGCACCGAAAGGGTCATCCCTCCCGACACCTAGTATTCATCGTTTACTGCGTGGACTACCAGGGTATCTAATCCTGTTTGCTACCCACGCCTTCGAGCCTCAACGTCAGTTATCTTCCAGTAAGCCGCCTTCGCCTCCGGTGTTCCTCCCAATATCTACGCATTTCACCGCTACACTGGGAATTCCGCTTACCCCTCCGACACTCCAGCTTATAAGTTTCCAAAGCAACTCCGCAGTTGAGCTGCGGGATTTCACTTCAGACTTTATATGCCGTCTACGCTCCCTTTACACCCAGTAAATCCGGATAACGCTTGCCCCCTACGTATTACCGCGGCTGCTGGCACGTAGTTAGCCGGGGCTTCTTCCTTAACGGCTTGTCATTTTCTTCCGTTATCGATAGAGCTTTACATACCGAATACTTCTTCACTCACGCGGCGTCGCTGGATCAGGGTTGCCCCCATTGTCCAATATTCCCCACTGCTGCCTCCCGTAGGAGTTTGGGCCGTGTCTCAGTCCCAATGTGGCCGGTCATCCTCTCAGATCGGCTACCGATCGTCGGCTTGGTGAGCCTCTACCTCACCAACTACCTAATCAGACGCGGGTCCATCTTATACTGATAAATCTTTCAAATATCTCACATGCATGAAATATTTTTATACGGTATTAGCAGAAGTTTCCCTCTGTTATCCCCTTGTATAAGGCAGGTTACCCACGCGTTACTCACCCGTCCGCCACTAAGTTTGTACTTCCGTTGTCCGAAGACTCCTTCCGCACAAACTCCGTTCGACTTGCATGTGTTAAGCACGCCGCCAGCGTTCATCCTGAGCCAGGATCAAACTCTCATGTTAAAAGTTTTTCCTTGACCAAAATTACACTAGCAATTTTGTTTCCGAAATTTTTTCTGTTTTTAAAGGTTTTCATTCCTTGAAATTCTCTTTTGAATCATCATCATGATAATTCTCTCTTTAGAATTTTCAGGGTTGTGTGTACTGTTTAATCTTTAATTTTCAAGGTTCTTGTTTTTCACTGTCTTGCAACAGCTCGAATATATTATCATATTCTATAACTTAATGTCAAGCTTTTTTTTATAAAAAAGTTTTTTCATTAAGTAACGGAGAAAGAGGGATTTGAACCCTCGCGCCGGTTGTCCGACCTACACCCTTAGCAGGGGCGCCTCTTCGGCCTCTTGAGTATTTCTCCTTTTTGCCTTGCTGAAAGGCAAAACTAATTATATAGGATATATTAACGCTTGTCAATTACTTTATTAACTTTTTTATACGTATCCCTATATTATATATTTAAAATTAAGCAAATAATGATTTATCGGTAAGTTGGCAGCATAAACAATTATAATAGTTTGTGGTTATTAGTTTATAAAAAACTCCGTATAATTCAATCATACCCGCAACCCTTACTCAAAGCTTCGACAAATTCACACAGACTGCGGAACTCGCTTGTCCACCAAAAAACGGTGGACTGACGCTCAAACAAGTCCTCGTCTGTGGAATTTGTACCTCGCTTTATCAAAAGGGTTAACCGCTAAAAAGATTGAATTATAAGGAGTTTTTTTATTTCCCACCACGCCACTGTTAGAAAAGATTAGTGCTGTGTAGATATATTTATAATTGTTTATGTTACCAAAGGGGAAGGTGAGGGAAGGTGTGGCAGCGACTTTTATTCAAATCTTAAAAACAGTTGTTCATATAGGGGATGTAGCGTTATATAAAAGTGTGCCTACACCTTTCCCCTCCGCCGGTACCTTAGGCACATAAACCGTTAAACTATTTTGCCGAGGACAATCTGAGACCGCCGGTACTTGCTTTATCAAGCCCTCAGGCGAAGATAAAGCTTAGTACCGCTGCGAGGCGAAGTTAGCGAGAGCGTGTCCAAGGCAAGATATGTTTGTAACGGTTTATGTGATAGATAAACCATTATTGTTTATGTTACCAACTACTCTTCTTCCTTATATCGCACCTTTGCTATGCTTGCCACTCTGACATCGTTTTTCTTTATTGATATCTATAAGCTTTTACTCCAGAGGTATTTCTTCCTGACAAGGATATATCTTTTACACCTATCCTTATTATTATACCCTCACTGCTTATTATCAATATGTCCATATCTTCATCGACAAGCTTTGCACCTACAAGATTACCTGTTTTTTCTGTAATATTATGACACTTAACGCCCTGTATATTTCTGTGTTTTGTATCATATTCGGATAAATTGGTCCTCTTTCCTATACCGTATTCGGATATAGTAAGAAGCTCGTCACCCTGGGATGAGGTCTGCATTGCTATAAGTTCATCACCCTTAGATAGCTTTGCTCCCTTTACTCCTCTGGCATTTCTTCCTATGTTTCTGAGATCCTTTTCGCTGAATCTGACACATTTACCGAATTTACTTATAAGTAAAATATCATCATCTTTACTTGTGATTTTTACTTCTATAAGTTCATCGTCCTCGAGAAGATTTATAACTTTTAATCCGTTTCTTCTGATATTGGCAACTTCATTTATATCAAGTTTCTTTATAATACCGTGCTTCGTAGCCATAAAAAGATAACTGAGGTCTTTTTTATTATTTTCGGCTATTATTGCACTTATTTTTTCTTCCGACTTGAGATCTAGAAGATTTATAATTGCATTTCCTCTTGCGATCCTGCTTGCGTCAGGTATTTTATATGCCTTTATCTTATAAACTCTTCCCATATTGGTAAAGAAATATATATTCTTATGTGTAGTGGTAATTATTATATCTTCTATAAAGTCATCCTCTATAGTCTGCATGCCCTTGATTCCCTTGCCTCCTCTGTTTTGAGACTTGAAATTATCGGGACTCATCCTCTTTATATATCCGAGATTGGTCATGACCACTACCGTATCTTCATCTGCTATCAGATCTTCGTCTTCCATATTTTCATCATGACCGAAGATGGTTTTTCTGTCTGTGGCATATTTTTCCGATACGACACTTATCTCCTCCTTGATAAGAGCAAGAAGTTTATTGTTGTCTGAAAGAATTTCATTGTAGTATTTTATTTTTTCCATCAATTCAGCATATTCCGCTTCAAGCTTTTCTCTTTCGAGACCTGTAAGTGCTCTTAGTCTCATATCAACTATAGCAAAGGCTTGTGCTTCGCTAAGTTCGAATCTTTCCATAAGGCTTTGTCTTGCTACAGTTACATTCTCGCTTGCTCTGATCATTTTTATAACTTCATCTATGTTATCAAGAGCCTTAAGCAGACCTTCCAATATATGAGCTCTTTCTTTTGCTTTGTTAAGATCATAAAGAGTCCTTCTGGTGACCACTTCTTCCTGGTGCTTTAAATAATAATCAAGCATTTGCTTGATATTAAGTATCTTAGGCTCATTATTGACAAGAGAAAGCATGATCACACCGAATGTATCCTGTAGTTGCGTATGCTTATAAAGCCTGTTGAGAATTATATTTGGATTAACATCTCTTCTGAGCTCTATAACTACTCTCATTCCTTCACGGTTTGACTCGTCTCTAAGATCCGTAATGCCGTCCACTTTTTTATCTCTGACAAGTTCGGCTATTTTTTCGATAAGCTTTGCTTTATTAACAAGATAAGGAAGTTCTGTAATTATTATACGGTTTTTTCCGTTAGGCAAGGTTTCAATATTCGATATCGCTCTTACCTTTATCTTGCCTCTTCCGGTAGTATAGGCTTCTCTTATACCGGTTTTTCCCAGTATCATCGCACCTGTCGGAAAGTCAGGACCCTTTACTATATTTACTATATCGTCTATTGTAGTTTCTTTTTGCTCTATCCTGTTATCAATGATAAGTTTTATCGCATCTATAGTCTCTCTTAAGTTATGAGGAGGTATATTTGTAGCCATACCTACGGCTATACCCGTTGTTCCGTTTACCAAAAGATTCGGAAATCTTGCCGGCAATATTATCGGCTCTTTTTCAGTATCATCAAAATTCGGCACGAAATCCACCGTATCTTTGTTGATATCCGCAAGCATTTCCATAGCTATCTTACTGAGTCTTGCCTCGGTATATCTCATGGCTGCCGCAGAATCTCCGTCTACAGAACCGAAGTTTCCGTGACCGTCTACCAACGGACAGCGCATAGACCAATCCTGAGCCATATTTACCAATGCTCCGTATATTGAAGAGTCTCCGTGAGGGTGATACTTACCCATTGTATCACCGACTATACGTGCGCACTTTCTGTGAGGTTTATCAGGACCGTTATTAAGTTCTATCATTGAATACAGAATTCTTCTTTGTACCGGCTTTAATCCGTCTCTTATATCCGGAAGTGCTCTTGAAGCTATAACACTCATAGCATAGTCTATATATGACTTTTCCATAGTTTTCTTTAGGTCTATGTCATTTACCTTATCGAAAACATTTGCTTCCATTGAATTTTCCTCCTAGATATCAAGATTTTTCACATACTTGGCATTTTTTTCTATAAATGCTCTTCTGGGTTCTACTTCATCCCCCATAAGAGTATTAAATGTAAGGTCTATATCCGTTTTTCTTTCTTCGTCATATACCACTTTAAGCAAAACTCTTCTTTCGGGATCCATGGTGGTTTCCCAAAGCTGCTCCGCATCCATCTCGCCAAGACCTTTATATCTTTGAATTTTATTACTCTGGTCTCTTCCCACTTCACTTATTATTTTATTAAGCTCTTCATCACTGTAAGCGTACCAGGTTTTTTTGTTCTTTTCCAACTTATACAGTGGAGGCTGTGCAAGATATACATGCCCTTCTCTTATAAGTTCCGGCATGAATCTGTATATGAAAGTAAGCATCAGTGTTTCTATATGAGCTCCGTCCACATCGGCATCGGTCATTATTATTATCTTGTCATATCTGAGCTTTTCTATATCGAAATCTTCCTGTATGCCGGTACCGAAGGCTGTTATCATTGATTTTATCTCTGAATTACCGTAAACTCTGTCAAGCCTTGCCTTTTCCACATTAAGTATCTTTCCTCTCAGCGGAAGTATTGCCTGTGTATCCCTTCTTCTTGCGGTCTTTGCCGAGCCTCCCGCAGAGTCTCCCTCGACTATGAATATCTCACATTCCTTCGGGTTCTTACTTGAACAATCCGCAAGCTTTCCGGGCAGTGATATACTGTCAAGTGCGGACTTCCTTCTTGTCAGATCTCTTGCCTTTCTTGCAGCCGCTCTTGCTCTTTGTGCCATAAGCGCTTTATCACATATTACTTTTGCTATGCTCGGATTTTGTTCAAGAAAGTATGTCATTTGCTCGCTTACGATAGAATTGACAGCAAGCTGCGCTTCCGAGTTGCCAAGCTTTTGCTTGGTCTGTCCTTCAAACTGAGGATTTTCAACTTTTACCGAAACTATTGCAGTAAGACCTTCTCTGATATCTTCTCCGGAGAGGTTTTCTTCCGAGTCTTTTAAGAATTTATTCTTTCTGGCATAATCATTAAATGTCTTTGTAACGGCGTTCTTAAATCCGGTAAGATGAGTTCCTCCCTCGGGAGTATTTATATTGTTAACAAATGTGTATATATTGTCGGAATAGCTGCTGTTATGCTGCATGGCAACCTCGACCTGCACTCTTTCTTTGTTGCCTTCACAGTATATGACCTTATCGTATACCGCAGATTTACTGCTGTTTAAATATTCGATAAATTCCTTAATTCCACCCTCATAATGGAATTCTTCGCTCTGATTTTCTTCGCCCCTCAGGTCTCTCAAAATGATCTTAAGACCCTTTGTTAAAAAGGCTGTCTCCCTAAGTCTTGTCTTTAATGTATCATAATCAAATTCTTTAACCTCAAATATACTGTCATCAGGTAAGAATATAACTTCCGTTCCGTGATCTTCTTCGTTGCAATCACCTATTACAGAGAGTCCTTTTATGACATTGCCCTTTTCGAACTCCATATTATAAACTTTTTTATCTTTAAATACCCGTACACTTAAATTTTTAGACAAAGCATTGACAACAGAGGCACCTACACCATGCAATCCGCCAGATACTTTATATCCTCCGCCGCCAAACTTACCTCCGGCGTGAAGTATGGTAAATACTACTTCCAGTGCCGATTTACCCGCCTTTTTTTGCATATCTACGGGTATACCCCTGCCATCATCCCTTACTCTGATAGAGTTATCTGCATTTATATCAACTTCTATACAGGTACAAAAACCTGCCAAGGCCTCATCTACAGAATTGTCAACTATCTCATATACTAAATGGTGAAGACCTCTGTCAGATATAGATCCTATATACATACCGGGTCTTTTTCTTACAGCCTCTAATCCCTCCAAGATTTGGATCTGTGAAGCATCGTATGATGAGTTCATCTGTATTTCTCCTTTGCTTAAATAATCTTAGTAAATTCTTTTACCGAACTGACTTTTGCTTCTTTAACTTTCATAATGTTATCTATAGAAAAATTCTTATTTAACAGATCATCAATACCGGTGCTCGTTATTATAGTCTGTAAATGTTTTATAGATCTTATAAGTCTTTTTTGTCTGCTTACATCAAGTTCCGAAAAAACATCGTCAAGTAAAAGTATGGGATAATCATTGATACTCTTTTTAACAAGCTCTATCTCCGCAAGTTTCAAAGAAAGAGCCGCAGTTCTTTGTTGTCCCTGCGAGCCGTAATATTTAAGGTCTATATCCTTACCTGAATTTTTTATAAAAAAAGATATATCATCTCTGTGAGGACCAACCGATGTCATCTTGTATTTTATATCATTATCCCTTGTTTTTAAACCGCATTTTCGTATTGATCTATATCGATATTCATGTCATATTTTATATATAAGCTCTCTTTTTCTCCGGTGATGGAGCTGTGTATATCTTTTATGTAAATATTTAACTTTTCAATAAAGTCTTTTCTGTATTTTATGATTTCGCTGCCGTAGTGGATAAGTTGTATATCCCATATATCCAAACTTTGCAAAAGCTCATTTTTATCCGCATTAAAACTTATGTCCTTAAGGAGTTTGTTTCTTTGTGCCAATATCTTATTGTAATTTATTAAACTATCCACATATATTTTACTTAACTGACAAAGCTCCATATCTATAAATCTTCTTCTGTCAGCCGGACCTCTTTTTATAATATTGAGGTCTTCCGGAGAAAAGAACACGACATTCAACATACCGAACAGATCATTTATTTTCTTTATCGGTATTGCGTCTATCGCTATACCCTTTGCATGACTTTTTCTGAGGTGTATATCTATACGATGATCAACCTCATGTTTTTCGATATATATTTTAATATGTGCTTCTTCTTCTTCAAAATTAATAATTTCCTTATCCTTTGAACCTCTGTGGGATTTTGCGGTCGCCGACATATATATTGCTTCAAGTATATTGGTCTTGCCCTGTGCATTATCCCCATAAAGCAAGCTTGTTCCGCTTTTAAGGTCCAGATATAATTCCTTATAATTTCTATAATTTTTAAGTTCCAATGATTTTATAATCATGATCGTTATAAGTAAATACGTCGTTATTTCTAAGCTTCTTTCCTCTTCTGATCTCAACTTCACCGTTTACCTTAACATTGCCCTCTTTTATAAGGTATTTTGCTTCGGATCCCATGGATACTTCTCCGGTGAGTTTAAGAGCCTGCTCAAGTTTTATATATTCATCTTTTATGACTATCTCTTCCAAAATAAACGCCTTTCCTTTTTATTTATTCTATAAAGTTCACCGGCAATATTATATAAAGATAATTATTATCCATATCTCTTATATAACAAGGTGCCTTGGGATTACTGAAGAATATATCCGCCTTTTCGTCATCTATGACTTTTAGTGCATCTATCAAAAATTTAGGGTTGAACGCTATCACAAGATCGTCACCGGACTTGTTGCAATCTATGTCATTTTTCATCGATCCGAAAGATGATTTCATCCTAAGTTCCATATAAGAGTCATGCATATCCAAAATAATAGGCTTATGGTCATTTTCTCTTATAAGTATCATTGAACTGTCTATAGCATTGAGAAGTTTGATTCTGTTAACACTTATTTTAGTTTTATAATCCGAGGACAACATGTGCTCTATCTTGAAATATTCACCCTCAATAAGCCTTGATAATACGATAGTATCATCAAATTCAAATAATATATAATTATCCGCAAAATATATGTTGATCTCTTTTTCATTGTTTGAAGATATGATCCTTGCAAGCTCGGACAAGGTTTTTGAAGGAACTATGACCTTTGACCTGTCGTATTTTTCTTTTAATTTCACATTTCTTATTGATATTCTGTGGCCGTCTAAAGCTACGAACCTTGCAATATCTTCATTTATATCAAAAAGAACTCCGGACATCATTTTATTACTGTCATTTAATGATACCGAAAATATAGTTTGTCTTATAACTTCTTTTAATGTGAATTGATTTAACTTTATATGCTTATTTTTTTCTATCTTCGGAAGATAATTAAATTCTTCGGGATCGAATCCTTGTATTTTAAATACTGCATTATTTGAAGATATGATCGTATTGTAAGAATCATCACTTTCTATGGTTATATCATGATCTTGTGCATCAAGTTTTCTTACTATATCGTAGACTAATTTTGCGTCTAATGCTATCTTTCCTTTTTTAACTATATTTGCTAACGCTTTGGTCTCTATACCTATCTCAAGGTCTGAAGCGCTAAGGAGTACATTATCGGATGAAGCATCAAATAATATACATTCCATCAATGGATTTGTTGTTTTGCCGGATATAGCTTTAGAAACTATATTGATAGCATTAATAAGATGTTCTTTATTAAATATGAGTTTCATTTTTTTGCCTTTCATGACCGAATAAATAATATCAAAACAGATATACACAAATAAGCTCAATATTTTTTACATATCGGTGTAGCTTAGATCGTGTGCGAAATATCCGGTATATATATAATAATATTTAGTATTAGTAATAGTAGTAGCTGTTAATATGTTAAAAAGTGCTTCTAAACCAGTAAATACAGCAAACATTCATTTTATAACTGTGTTTATAAGCTGTAGAAAAACAGGCAATATACGTTAATTACTGTGGAGACAACTTCTTACTGATCACCTCTACAGTATTCTTGACCTCAGGGTTTTTCTTCATTTTATCCTCAATACTGTTGACAGCGTTCATAACTGTTGTGTGATCTTTTCCGCCGAATGCCGCTCCTATATTTTTAAGCGGTTCATCCGTAAGTCTTCTGCACAAATACATGGCTACATGCCTTGGATAAGTTATACTGGCTGCCCTTGTCTTCTTAAGCAAGTCCTCCATACTGATCTCAAAATGTTCAGAAACTATCTGCTTTATAAATTCCACATTTATAACACGAGGTTCATCCGGACTTATTAAGTCCTTAAGTGCTTCCTTGGCAAGTTCCAGATCTATATCTCTTTTCTCAAGTCTTCCCTTAGCCGAAACTTTATTGAGTGCACCCTCAAGTTGCCTTATATTTTCTTTTATATTGGTCGCAATATATTGCATCACTGCATTGTCTATATTAAGATTATCGGTTTCTTCCTTTTTCTGAGTATAGCCATCCTGGTCTCATAATCGGGAGGATTGATATCCACTATAAGGCCCGACTCAAATCTTGACTTAACTCTGTTTCCCAATGTTAAAAAGTCTTTAGGAGGTCTGTCGGAAGATATTACGATCTGCTTTTTATATTTGTATAAGTAGTCATTGAATGTATTGAAAAATTCTTCAAGAGTTCTTTCTTTTCCTATTATAAACTGTATATCATCTATAAGAAGCAAGTCATTTTGTCTGTATTTCTTTCTGAAATCATTCATGGAGAATTTATTTATGTTCGCTAAGGAGTCTATAAGCTCATTTGTAAATGTTTCGCTTGTTTCATATACTACCTTGGCTTTTTCATCGTTGGATAAAATAAAATGAGCTATGGATTGCATAAGATGGGTCTTACCCAGTCCCGAATCACCGTATATGAATAATGGGTTATAAATCTCTCCGGGACTTTCCGCTACAGCCAATGAAGCCGCATGAGCCATGGTATTGCTTTTACCGACAACGAAGTTATTGAAGGTATATTTTGAATTTAAGTTCGAATCATTGGTTTTGGACCTGTTAAGCAAGCTTCTTTTACTGTTGATGATAGAGGTTCTTTTGACTGCCTTTTTTATTTCTATTTTTACATCATATTTTTTGTTGGTCACATGCTCTATTGCTATGCTTAAAGGATGAGCATATTTTTTATTTACGATATTGCAAAACATCTTATCTCTGCCTATAAAGTAAAGTGTTTCACGTCCCTTCTCATCTTTTACTATTCTGTCTATTATAAGAGGTTTTATCCAGGTGTCATACGACAACTCCTCTGAAATATCAAATTTATCTATCAGGTATGATTTAACGTATACCCAATTGGATTTTATTAACTCTATCATGTCTTCCATCAGCATATATCTCCATAAAAAAGGTTTTAATACTCTAAATACAGTCATTTAAATATAGGATATAATTGTATCAAATAACACGTCATTATCAAGTAGATTAAGATGTGGATAATATTGTGTATACTGTGTAGAATCGTTGTTGATCACTGTGTATGAAATATGTTTTTAAATAAACATGTATAAAAATATCAACTTATAAAAAAATCATCAAATATGTGAAGATGTGAGATAAAGAGAGAAATCAAGGACTAAACAACAGCTTATTCACCGGAGTAAAATTTATATGTTAAAAATGTGGAAAAATAAAAGCATATATAATATAATAGGTCGGATAATAAAATAATAGCTTATAAAAATATTATCCACACACTTATCAACATTATGTGGATAATAAAATAAACTATATGTGAACATGCATCATATGTTGATATTGTTATTATCAAGGTTAATAAAAATACATTTAGGGAGGCAAGAAAGTGTCAGATACAAAGAATTATAAAAAAACCAAGAATATAGCTTTGCTTGCGGTTTTTGTTGCGATAATAATAATACAAACAGTTGTACCGTTTTTAGGGTTTATCCCATTGGGGGTGATCAATGCAACGATTATTCACATTACGGTGATAGTTGCTACACTGCTTTTAGGTCTTAAGTCCGGAATGTTTTTGGGATTTATATTCGGTTTATCAAGCTTACTTAAAAATACTTTTGCTCCTACATTGGTATCATTTTGTTTTTCTCCGTTCGTACCTTACGGTAATATAAAAAGTGTGTTTGTAAGTATAGTACCCAGGATAATGATAGCTGTCGTAAGTTATTATGCTTATAAACTTTTTGATAAATACATGAGTTCACACATTGCCCTTGTGCTTTCGGGTGCTATAGGGTCTTTGACCAATACGGTATTGGTGATGGGAAGCATATATTTACTGTTCGGAAAAGAATATTCAGAGGCAACGAATATAGGTATGAATTCACTTATCTATTCCATACTTACAATAGTAGCTACAAACGGATTGGCTGAAGCAATAGTTTCGGCGGTCATAACCTACGGACTTACAAGAGTGCTTAAGAAAATATATTAGTCTCAAAGTACTTATTTTCTTGACTTAAGAGCTTTATTTCTATATAATGTCATAGAATGTTTTCTGAATGTGGATTTTTAAGTAAAATGATAATCAACATCAAAACTTTAATAAAGTTATCACAAGCTCATTGACTTTTGACAATGTGCGGATCACAACAAATTTGAATACTGAAAAGGGGGTGCCTATCAATGAAGATGACATTTCAACCTAAGACAAGACAGAGAGCTAAGGTGCATGGTTTCAGATCCAGAATGAGCTCAGCGGGTGGAAGAAAAGTTTTAGCTGCAAGAAGAGCTAAGGGAAGAGTTAAGTTATCAGCTTAAATTACGATCTGTCGAAGATTACGAGGGATAGTCTTATGACTGTCCCTAATTTAGTTATATAAGGAGGAAGTACATGAAAAGATTCCCCTCATTAAAGTCAAGTAAAGAATTTGCAAGGGTATATAATAATTGCGATTCTTTTGCAAACAGAAATCTTGTAATGTATAAAAATAAAAACTCCTCGGATAAAAACAGAATAGGCATATCGGTTTCAAAAAAAGTAGGAAACAGTGTTACCAGACACAGACTTACAAGACTTATAAGAGAAATTTTCAGATCGAACTCCCTGTCTTTTGAAGGATATGATATAGTGGTGGTGATAAGGGTCGCAGCTGCGAATTGCGGCTATAAGGAACTTGAAAACTCTTATATAAAATTAATTAAACTACACAAAGACAAGATATAATTATGTTAAAAAAAGCAATAATTTCTTTAATAAGATTTTATCAAAAAAATATTTATCTCCGCTCAAGTGGAGAACACACTGTATATATACGCCGACCTGTTCGGAGTATGCTGTACAAGCCATAAGTAAGTACGGTATCATTAAAGGTATCATACTTTCCGTATGGAGAATTCTCAGATGTAACCCCTTTTTCCAAAGGCGGCTACGATCCCGTACCTTAAAAATTATTTTTTTAGGAGGAATATCCTTGGAACTTTTGTTTTTAACTAAGATAAATACACCTATTATCGGATGGGTAGCTGAAATACTGGGTGTGATTTTTGAACTTTATATTCAAATTGGGAATACAAAAATATAGGTTTTGCTATAATTATATTCACTATAATTATAAATATAATAATGCTGCCGATGACTATAAAACAGCAGGAAAGTTCTAAACTGATGGCAGTTATGCAGCCTGAGATAAAGGCTATACAAAACAAATATAAAGGTAAGACAGACAGTGAATCGGCTATGAGGATGAGGGCTGAAACTTCTGCGGTTTATGAAAAATACGGTACAAGCATGACGGGAGGATGTCTCCCTCTTTTGATACAGATGCCTATACTTTTGGCGTTGTACCAGGTAATATATAAAATACCGGCATACGTAGACAGTGTTAAGGTGGTATTCCAAAACATAGCCACACCTGTTATGGGTCAAGCCGGCTATATAGAAAAAATCACGGAGTTTGCAACAAAATACAAATTACCCGTTACAAAGATAGATTATACAAATGCAGGTAAATTGATAGATCTTTTATATAAATTCAATCCCGATGACTGGACAAAGTTTACAAGTGCGTTCAACTCTGACCAGATCACCGCAGCCGTTAACGAAAGCCTGCCTCATATAGTAAGTATGAACAGTTTTTTCGGTATAGATCTGTCAACTAATCCATGGCACGGTTTTACTCCTAATCTCGCCTGGATAATTCCTATACTTGCAGGTCTTACACAATGGTTATCAACAAGACTTATGAGTAACAATACGAATCCGGCCCAGTCTGATGCGGACGATCCCAACAATATGGCAAATCAAATGAAGGCAATGAACAATATTATGCCTTTGATGTCGGTGTATTTTTGCTTTATATTTCCGGCAGCTATCGGTATATATTGGATATCTTCAGCTACCGCACGTATAATACAGCAACTTGCGATAAATTCTTATTTGAATAAGATAGATATAGAAAAATTAATTGAAAGAAACCTTGAAAAGGCGAACGCAAAAAGAGCCAAGAAAGGTTTAGCTCCGAAGTCTATAGATAAGAAAGTATTGGAGCAGGCTAAGCATATCAACGATAAGGAAGATACTGAGGCTGAGGATAAAAAGCTTGAAGAAAAAAGAAGCTTAAATGCAAAACACATAAAGGATTCAACAGAATATTATAACAAAGATGCAAAGCCGGGATCTATGGCGGCTAAAGCTAATATGGTAGCAAAATACAATGAAAAAATTTCAAATAAAAAAGCTAAAAAATCAACTGAAGAAGAATAAATCAAATATTGTTAAAATCGATTTCAAAGGCTTTTGGAATGTAATAGATGTTATGATCTGTTACAGATTTTCTTAGGGGGGAGGATAATCTATGGAAAAGATAAAAATTACTGCCAGAGACTATGATGAGGCTGTAACAAAAGCACTTATCGAATTAGCGACTGCCAGTGATAATCTTGATATAGAAGTGGTAGACAAGGGAAGTAAAGGTTTTCTCGGTATAGGCAGCAGACCTTGCGTTATATATGTTTCTAAAAAACAGGATAATGATTTATTATTATTTGAAGAAGACATAAAGCCAAAGTCCGGTAAGGATCAAACAGCAGCGCAAACCAAAGAAAAGTCAACTAAAGAATATAAAAATAAATATCAGGCAAGACCGGTCGATACGGAAAAAGTTAAAACTGCGGAAAAAACTAAAGTTGCTGAAAAGACCGATAATGAAGATTCTGATCAAGAAACAGATAATGCGAAACTACCTCGTAAGCAAAGAAAAGTTTATTCAGAAGAAGAAGCTGATGCCATCATAGAATATATGAAAGATTTCATATTTAAATTATTCGAAAAGATGGAGATAAATGTAAATATAGATACCGAGTTTAATTATAAAGAAAACGAAATATCCGTATTTTTCAGCAGTGACGAAGATATAGGACTAATAATAGGTAAAAGAGGTCAGACCCTTGATGCTATACAATATATAGTAAGTTTAGTGGTAAATAAAAATACCGAGTCCTATATTAGAATAAAGATGGATAGCGAAAATTATAGGGAAAGAAGAAAAGAGAATCTTGAAGTATTGGCAAAGAATGTAGCTTCCAAGGTTAAAAAGTTTAAGAAGCCTATCTCTTTGGAACCGATGAATCCTTATGAAAGACGTATAATACACAGTGTTTTACAATCCGATAATTTCGTAAGTACAAGAAGTGACGGAGATGAGCCTTTTAGATATATTACTGTGATTCCCAGACATAATAAGAGGAATAATTATAAAAGGTACTACAACAATAATACAAATAAATAAGATTTAGCTTTGTGAAAGAGGGCTTTTGTATTGAAAAAATATACAGCTCTCTTTTTGTTTATAAATAATATCATTTATCAAATAATTATAGAATATTATTGTGATCATAAGATTTTCAGGCTATAGTTTTGATGATGGTTTCAATATAATTCAGGTCTGTAAAACTATTTATTGTCGCAATAATATAACTTGATGAATATAAAATAAATTTATAATATAAATCTATACTTTAAGATATTACAAATAATATGAGTTAAGACCAAAGTTATCATAGGTTTAATTATGAACCTTACATTATTATTTAATTGGGAGAGAAGATGTTAAAAAACGATACGATAGCAGCCATTGCTACACCTATGAGTGAAAGTGCCATAGGAATAATCAGGGTATGTGGGGATATGGCGATAGATATAGTGGATAAAATATATAAGGGTAGGCGTAAATTAAAGAATCCGATACACACACCGTTAACTACGGAAATATAGTCGTATCCGGTGAATTTATAGATGAGGTGCTTGTTATACTGATGAAAGGACCGTCTACTTATACCGGAGAAGATACTGTAGAGATCAATTGTCACGGGGGAATACTGATCACACAAAGAATACTCGAAGAAGTCATAAAAGCCGGAGCTGTACTTGCAGAGCCGGGAGAATTTACAAAAAGAGCCTTTCTTAACGGGAAGATGGATCTTTCAAGGGCGGAGTCGGTCATAGACATAATAGAAGCAAAAAATCAGTATGCATTGCAGTCAAGTCTTATTCATTTAAGAGGAGGTTTAAGTGGACTTATTTCCGGAATAAGAATAAAAATTCTTGATGAAGTAGCCTTTATAGAAGCGGCACTTGACGATCCCGAACATTACGATCTTGATGAATACAGGGTAGAGCTGAGGAGGAAAGTTTACGATATAAGATCTGAGCTTAAAAGGCTGATGGATACTTATGAAAGAGGAAGAATTATAAAAGAAGGTATAGAAACGGTCATAGTAGGAAAACCCAATGTAGGTAAGTCTTCCATACTCAATCTTTTAAGCAGGCAGGAGAAAGCAATAGTTACCGATGTTGCAGGTACGACAAGGGATAGTATAAGTGAACAAATAAAGATATCCGGAATTAATATAAACCTTACTGATACCGCCGGTATAAGAGAAAGTGACGATCTTGTGGAAAGTATAGGTATAAAAAAATCAAAAGATCTTATAGAAAGTGCCGAGCTGGTCATATGTGTACTTGATTCATCCGAAAAACTCAGTGATGAAGATAAGGAAATACTTAAGATAATTGAAGATAAAAAAGCTATAATTCTGTTAAATAAATCAGATAAACAAGTGATCATATCTAAGGCGGAATTAGAAAAATACAGCTCTCATCCGGTCTTGGAATTTTCTGCAAAAAGCGGTAAGGGAGCAGAAGAATTAGAGGAATTTATAAGAGATAAATTCTATAATAAAGAAATAGAATATAACGATCAAGTATATATTACCAATATAAGACATAAACGATCGATAGAAGAGGCTATAGAATCTATAGATCTGGTATTACAAAGTATTGATAACGGTATGGCTGAAGATTTCTTATCCATAGATCTGGTAAATGCCTATGAATTTCTCGGAGAAATAATCGGAGAAAGTCCGGATGAAGATATAATCAATACGATATTTGCAAAATTTTGTATGGGAAAATAAGAGTTTTATAAAATAATAAGGTGATAAAATATATGAATCTGATTGAAAATATTGATGTGGCGGTAGTTGGTGCCGGTCATGCCGGTTGTGAAGCTGCACTTGCCTGTGCAAGACTGGGACTTAAGACAGTGGTATTTACTTTAAGTATTGAGTCAATAGCCTTAATGCCCTGTAATCCCAATATAGGAGGAACATCCAAGGGACATCTTGTCAGAGAACTTGATGCCCTGGGTGGCGAGATGGCAAAAAATATAGATAAAACATTTATACAATCAAGAATGTTAAATACCTCAAAAGGTCCTGCAGTTCATTCACTAAGGGTACAGGCAGATAAAAAAGATTATTCTTATGAAATGAGAAAAGTGCTTGAAAATACCGAGAATCTTAAAATAAAACAAATTGAAGTTAGTGAGATAATAGTCGAAGAACAAGACAACAAAAAGATATGTAAAGGAGTAAAGACGGTTTCCGGTGCCGTATATTATGCAAAGGCTACGATACTTGCAACCGGTACATATCTTTGCTCCAGATGTATATACGGAGAAGTCAGTGAATTTACGGGTCCTAACGGACTTAAGTGTGCTACCTATCTTACAGAATCTCTAAAAGATTCGGGAATAAAGTTTTACAGATTTAAGACCGGTACTCCGGCAAGAGTAGATAAAAGAAGTGTGGACTTTTCAAAAATGGAAGCACAAAGCGGAGACGTACCTATAATTCCTTTTTCATTTTCTACGGACAGAGAATCAATACAAAAGGAACAGATTGATTGTTATTTGACATATACCAATGAGGATACACATGAGATCATAAAGGAAAATATTTCAAGATCTCCTTTATATTCAGGTTTTATAGAGGGTACAGGACCAAGATACTGTCCGTCTATAGAGGACAAAGTTGTAAAATTCCCCGACAAGCTAAGACATCAGATATTTGTTGAACCTGAAGGCTTATATACCAATGAACTTTATCTTGCAGGAATGTCCTCTTCATTACCCGAAGATGTTCAACATAAGATGATAAGGACTATTAAGGGCTTGGAAAATGCGGATATTGTAAGAAATGCTTATGCTATAGAGTATGATTGCATAGATGCCAGACAGCTTATGCCGAGTTTGGAATTCAAGGAAATATCCGGGCTTTTTGCCGGAGGTCAGTTTAACGGAAGTTCGGGTTATGAAGAGGCTGCGGTACAGGGATTTATGGCAGGAGTCAATGCTGCTATGAAAATACAAAATAAAGAAGCTGTTATAATTGACAGATCTTTAGCTTACATAGGAGTTCTTATAGACGATCTGGTGACCAAGGAAAGTAAGGAGCCTTACAGGATGATGACCTCAAGATCCGAATATAGGCTTTTGCAAAGACAGGATAATGCTGATATAAGGCTTAGTGAGATCGGCTATAATATAGGCCTGGTGTCTGAAGAGGCTTACAAAAAAGTACTTAAAAAGATAGAACTTATAGAAAAAGAAGTGGAAAGGCTGGAAAATACCCATATAGGAGCCCGAGAAGAGGTTCAAAGTTTATTAAAAGCCAATGATTCTACTATACTTAATAACGGTGTTACATTGGCTGAACTTATAAGAAGACCGGAACTTGATTATATAAAACTTGCAACAATAGATCCGGACAGACCCGAAGTTGATATAGATACGGCAGAACAGATAAATATCAATATCAAATATATGGGATATATAAAAAGACAGACTCAACAGGTAAAATTATTTAAAAAACTTGAGAATAAGAAGATCCCTGTTGATATAAACTATAATGAGGTGAACAGTTTAAGAATAGAAGCCGCACAAAAGCTTAAAGAGGTAAGACCTATATCAATAGGTCAGGCATCAAGAATTTCGGGGGTATCTCCTGCGGATATAACTATGCTTATGGTGCATCTTGAAAGGAGGCAATAGCTTTGTTTGATAAATTTATCAGTGATATGAACGAGGGATCAAAGTTTTTGGATATTGAATTAGACAATGATAAGAAGAGAAAGTTTTATTATTTCTATGAGGAACTTATAAAAGTCAATCAATATATGAACCTGACGGCTATAACCGAAATGAGAGAAGTTATATATAAGCACTTTATTGACAGCCTTGCACTTGTACTGGAAGTAAAAGATCTTGATAAAAAAGGTAAAGGTTTTAAAGTCATAGATGTAGGTACAGGTGCCGGATTTCCGGGTATTCCCTTAGCTATAGCATTTACAGATATTGAATTTGTACTTATTGACAGTTTGAATAAAAGAATAAAGTTTATAGAAGATGTCAGATCAAAGCTTGAGCTGAAAAACTTGTCGGCTTTTCATTCAAGAGCGGAAGATTTCGCTTTGAATAAGAAAAACAGAGAGGCTTACGATCTTGCGGTATCGAGAGCTGTAGCTAATCTTTCCGTATTATCCGAATATTGTATACCGTTTATCAAGGTGTCCGGAAGTTTTATCTCATATAAATCCGGAAATGTAGGAGAGGAAGTAGAGGCTGCAAAGCAGGCAATCAATATTTTGGGAGCTGAGCAGTGTAAGGTAAATAATTATGAACTGCCTTATGATATGGGTTCAAGAACATTAGTTCGAATTAAAAAGATAAATAAGACACCTGCTAAGTATCCTAGAAAAGCCGGGACCGCAAAACAAAAACCTCTGTAGTATGTCTGTAACTAAAACGATCATAATATTTTTACTATGTACTACAATGGTTTGTAGGTACTGTTTATATACTTAACTAAAAAATCAAAAAGATCCTTATGCTTCGATCAGACACGAAACTTTTCAAAGCTTTCGCAAATTCATGCGGACATATAACTTGTATGGCAGTCCGATCCCGGTAAAGCTGCATTTTGGAGATGATAGTCTGTGGAATTTGTATACTGCTTTATTGAAAGTCCGCACGCTTAAAAGATTGAAGCATAAGGATCTTTAACTGTATTAACGTTGCGAATAACATCAATGTAGCAAATGATAGCCGCTCGATATTAAATTCATTATTGTTTATATATCCTAACTATTAAAAATTAGTTAAATCAAATAAGTTTCTATTAAATCAACTAATTCCTTGGGGTTTTCAATATGCGGCATAAGTTTTGATCTCTTAACAGCACAACTTTCAACATTTCTGTTGACATAATTATACATATCTTTTATAAATGAACCTTCTTTGTCTTCACTTCCGTAAAGTATACTTATACTGTGATTTAAGTTTGATAAACTTTTTTTAGAGTTGATATTTATATAATTTGAAACTATGCTTTTATATAATGATTTAGGGCACTGACCTGTATGTGCATTATTATGAAATAATTCTATTAATTTTTTTCAGATAAAAAAATATTTTTGAGTAACTTTTTTTATAAAAAAAGTTCTTCGAATATTTTTTTACCCACAATAAGGTTATATATCAAAGTTCCAAGTATAGGTATGTTCAGAAATAAATTAAAAAGTCGACTTAACCTAAAGGTCTTTTTATCTAATGAAGTAGGTGATATAAGTATGACCTTATCAAATTTATCGGGTGTTAAAGCTAATGCCTCTATAATATTTTCCGAGCTTTTTCCGTAAGCTATAACATCACAAACTCCGGATATGATGTCTTTACTGAAATCTGAAATCAACTGAGTATAAATATATGAGTTATAGTTTGTATCAGGTTTTGAAGAATTACCGCAACCTATCAGATCGGGAGCATATACAGAATGTCTTTTTGATAATTTTTTCGCTATTCCAAACCATTCGCCACTACTTGAATATACTGATATATCATGTAGTATAAGTAAGGGCTTTTTTTGGGGATCTGCATATGATATATAATTAATATTTCCTAAAGTCCATTTGTAAGTATTCTGTTCTTTTGAATCTATGTTGCTGTTATGTGTTGCCTTAAGATTTATTAATTTATTTATCAAATGAACTATCCCCAAGCCACCGGAAAACAAGGTGAACAAGCTGATCAGTTTATATTTTAGTTTCATATATGGCTCCTTTATATTAATGGATGTAATGTAATTTTACCAAATTATGGTTGATAATGCTAGTGTTATATACCCACCGGTATTTCAATCTTCCCCGCAGTTGTTCTCATGCTCCTTCGGGAAATTTTACACAGACTGCGGAACTTGCTTGATCGCAAAATTGTGCGAGCTTACGAACAAACAGTCATCGTCTGTGTAAATTTGTACTCGTATCCGTTTGAAGAACTAAACGCTCAAAAGATTGAAATACTTAGTGGATTTAGCAGATAGTGTGTGAGTGAGGTAGTGAGGATTTTATTGAGGCTTGTATAATATAATGATTTAATAAATAGTGGTTTTATAAGTGAGAGAAAAACTTATAGATTAGTTTTAGAAAAGTATTTTAAATTCTATAGTATAAGACATATATCATGTTCCACGTGGAACTATTGAAAGATGTGAAAGTTGTAAATCAAGGTAAAATACTATTTTGGGGTATAAAAAAGAGTATGATAAATAATAAATTCCTATATTAATGTTTCGGGTGTAACTATGCAATGTGGTGGAAATCGGAAAAGTATATCGTTTAATTACTTTTAAGTAATAAAAAGTAAAAAAAGTGTGAAAAAGTAATTATTATAGTGTTCAACGTAGAACTATTAAAATGTGGAAGATAGAAAAATCCAAATAAATACTAATTTTTTTAGGTATAAAAAAAGTATGATAAATAATAAAAATCCTATATTAATGTTCCGGGTGTAACTATGCAATGTAGTGGGAATCGGAAAAGTATATCGTTTAATGACTTTTCAGATATAATAGTATGGAAGTATGTGAAAGCAATTATCATCAAGTTCTACATGGAAATATTAAAAAAATATGATAGATAGAAAACCCGTTTTAATACTAATTTTTCAGGTAAAAAAAGTATAATAAATACTGATATTAATATTCAGCGTGCTACTATGTAATGTGGTGGGAGTCGGAAAAATTAAATCGTTTAATTATTTTTTTCATATATAAAGTATAGAAGTGTGTTAGTGTAATTATCATTATGATCTATGTTAACAAATTGAAAAAAATCTGGAAGTTGGTAATCCGCTTAAATACTAATTTTATCGGTATAATAATAAGAGTATGATAAATAATAAATACTGATGTTAATGTTCCACGTGGAACTTTGTAAAAGTAGTGAGAGTATGAAAGTTAAATCGTTTAATGATTTTTTTAAATGAAAAAAATATTAAAGTTTATGAGCGTAATTATCATCATGTTCCACGTGGAACAGTATATATTTTTTTATTGAAAGAGTGTTTTTTTGTTAGTGATTTGGTTTTAATAATTTAAGTTTGCAAGCTTGATCTATTAGTACTTTTATTATTTGTTATGCAATTAGATCTACCGGTTTTATTCTTACTTAGGTTGTAAAGTTTTTACAGTCATATCATTATTATTATAATTATATATATGTTATTATTTTTTTATTAAGTAATATCCGGCTTACCTTATCTATTTTTTTCAAACGATATGTAAGTATGTATGTTGTTTTTTTATAATAAATAATATTATGTTCCACGTGGAACGTAAAAAAACATATATAATTTATTTATTTTATGTTATAATAAAACCTACGGTGTTTATAAATGTAATTATTAATGTGATTTTCAGTAAAAAGGTGAATATATGAGTAGAGTTATAGCTATAGCCAATCAAAAAGGTGGAGTAGGAAAAACCACAACAGCTATTAATTTGGCAGCGGCATTGGCTGAGGCAGGACAGAAAGTTTTGGCTATTGATTTCGATCCACAGGGTAATCTGAGCAGCGGTATAGGCATAGAAAAGGAAAGTATAAAGAATTCAGTATATGATCTGCTTATAAACGGTACTAATTTTTATTCTGTTTTACAATCCACGGATATTAAAAATCTGGATATTTTACCGACTAATGTTAATCTTGCAGGTGCGGAGATTGAATTACAGGATGAGGAAAACAGAGATACTAAACTTAAAGAAAAAGTAGATGCTATAAAATCGGAATATGATTTTATAATCATAGATTGTCCGCCGTCTCTTAGTTTACTTACGATCAATGCACTTACAGCTGCAGATTCGGTGCTGATCCCGATACAGTGTGAGTATTATGCCTTAGAGGGATTGGGGCAGATGGTGAAAACTATTAATTTAATCAGAAAAAGATTGAATAAAAAGCTTACAGTCGAAGGCGTTGTTTTTACCATGTATGATGCAAGGACGAATTTGAGTCAACAAGTAGTGGAAAGTGTTAAAGAAACATTGGATGAGTATATATATAATGCAATAATTCCAAGGAATGTAAGGCTTGCGGAGGCTCCAAGTTACGGACAGCCTATAACTGAATATGATACAAGGTCAAGCGGAGCGGAAAGTTACAGAATGTTAGCTGCAGAAGTCATCAGTAGAAATTAGGGTAAAGGGATAATATAATGAATGAAAAAAAACGTGGTTTAGGTAGAGGATTAAATGCACTTATAAATACAGGTCCCGATATAGAAGTCAAGGAAAAATCAAAAGATAATAGTGATAATAAAGAGGTTTTCGTAAATATTTCTTTAGTGGAACCGAACAGAAACCAGCCCAGAAAAGAGTTTGATAAGGAAGCACTGTCAGAATTAGCCGCCTCAATAAAGCAATACGGAATTTTACAACCTATAATGGTTCAAAAGAATGGTGATATGTACGAGATCATTGCAGGTGAAAGAAGATGGAGAGCCGCAAAGGAAGCAGGCCTGAAAGAGGTTCCGGTTATCGTCAGAGATTATGATAAGCAAAAAATAATGGAAATCTCTATTATAGAAAATATTCAAAGAGAAAATCTGAATCCTATAGAAGAAGCTATGGCGTATCAGTGTCTGATGGAAGAATACGGATTAAAACATGATGAGTTGGCTGATAAAGTTTCAAAAAACAGAAGTACTATTACAAATTCGATGAGACTTTTAAGGCTTTCCGAGAATATACAGCAGATGATAATAGACGGTAAAATAAGCACAGGGCATGCAAAGGTGCTTCTTTCCGTAGAAAATAAAGAAGAGCAGGAAAAGATAGCAGCTGAACTTATTTCCAGGTCTTTAAGTGTAAGAGAGTTGGAAAAGCTTGTTAAAAAATATATTAAACCCAGGAAGAAAAAAGAAAATAAGGACACAGTAGATTATAGTCTTTTTTATAAAGAATATGAGGATAAACTAAAAGATATTTTAGGTACTAAGGTTCAGATAAATACAAAAGATAAAAACAAAGGTCGTATTGAGATAGACTATTATTCGGCTGCAGAACTTGAGAGAATAGTGGAACTACTCAATACTATAGTTTAGGAGGAAATAAAATGCCTACATTTAATAACATGGATATTATTTTCATCTCGATAGATGTATTATTATTAGCGTTGATTATTTATATGATGATAAAATATAGAAAATTATCAAATTCATATAATTTTTTTATGAAGGGTAAAAGAGGTGAAAATTTAGAAGGGGTGATTTTCAAAATAACTGAGGAGATAAAAAAACTCAAGTTTGAAGATAAAGAGAATAAAGATGCCATAAGAGTAATTAATAAGAATTTAAGAGCGGCTTATCAAAAATTCGGTGTTGTAAAATATAATGCTTTCAAAGGTATGGGTGGAAACCTGAGTTTTGCATTTGCGATGCTTGATTATACAAATACAGGGTATATACTTAACTCGGTACATTCAAGGGAAGGCTGTTTTGTATATGTTAAGGTAGTAGATAGAGGGCAAACAGAAGTATTATTGGGAGCAGAAGAAAAAGAGGCTTTGGAACAAGCCCTCGGATATATAGAAAGACCGGTACAATAGTTTTTATATAATAATATGGCTGCTGTGATCTATCTAAAATCAAGTATCTTTATACATGATAGTATATGATATTTCTCAACAGCCTGTATTATATACCGGATCAGGTTAATTATTATCGGCTGAGCTTTTTAATCGTCTTCTGATCTCAGTTCCAAGTACAAATGCTGCAACGATCTTTATCACATCGGTTATTATAAAGGGAAAAACGCAAATAATTAAACTTTCAGTAAATGACATTTTCTTAAAAACAGAAAACCAAAGTGTTCCGCAAATATAACATAATATCAAAGCAATAAACATGGCAAATAATTGGATTATTTTATTTTTATAATATTTTTTATTAAAGTATGAGCTGATAAATACTATAATTAAATAAGAAACAAGGTAGCCTCCGGTTGGACCCAGTATGACTGCAAGACCGCTTTTATATCCTGCGAATACGGGGATGCCTATTGCGCCTATAAGTAAATAAATCAATACGCTCAGTACAGCTTGTTTGTATCAAGTATATAAGAAATAATATATACAATGAATAAACTTAAGGTAATGGGAATAGGACCGACAGGTATTGAAATAGGAGCAACCAAACACAGCAATGCTGACATGAGTGCTATTAAACTTAGATTCTTTGTATTTAGTATGCTTTTCATAAAAATCTCCTAAGATAAGTATTATAAAATTATTCTAATTTATAAAAAAAGAAATGTCAACCTAATAATGAGCACAAGGTAACATTTAAGGTCGGTAAATTGATCGTCTATAAATGTTTTATCGGTGTTGCTTTGATTCAAAAGTATTTAATATTAAATTTAATAACATACAGATCAAACTGTTTTTATAAATATAAGATTCAGTTAAATTATTTTTTTGGTAAAGGTAAATATATAATGCATTCATATTTTAGTTGTGCCGGTTTTTCGAAATATAAAGTTCGAAGTGAAGTTAAAGAAATACTTGATAGATTACAGGAAGATAATATTCAAGGTATCAGTATAGGAAGAAATGAAGAAGATGAGCTTGTTTGGGAATTATATGTAAAAATTTCCGAAAGTATCAGAATTTGTATTAACGGATATATAGATGAAAAAAGCAAGGATCTTATAAGAGAAAGGTATTATCCTTGCCTTATCGGGGGTGAGGTGAGTTCAATGGCTGAAAGCACCGTATACAGGCTGGTAGATTATGAATATTATTCTGTTATCATAGATGACTCAAGACTTGGAATATCCGTTATATACAGGATGATAAATAATTTAGAATATATAAACAGGAAGAATAAAAAGATTTCCACAAAAGTGCTGGGAACTTATATAAGCGCCTGGGCAAAATCGGCGAAAATCATATTACCCTTATTTAAAACTTTTGAACAGGCGGAGTTTGAAAAAATCGAAAGTTTGAACAGATCCATGCGTATAGATGCCGCTAAGAACGGGGATGAAATTGCAATGGAGGTGCTTTCCGAAGAAGATATGTTTTTGTATGAGATGGCTTCCAGACGCTTAGAGCATGAAGATATATACAGTATAGTCGATACCTGTATATTACCGAGAGGTGTGGAATGTGAAATATATTCAATAGTCGGGGATATAGTGGATTTCAGGGTGGAGGAAAACACTTATTCAAAAGAAGAAGTATACATATTCACTGTAAATTGTAAGGATATAGTATTTGACATGGCAGTTCCAAAGATTAATTTAGAGGGTGATCCCAAGATAGGAAGAAGGATAAAAGCAGAGATATGGATGCAGGGAATAGCTCTTTTTGAGGTGTAAAAATAACTGGAAAAAAGGATATACATATGATATAATCGTATACGGTCCGTCGGTTAAAAGATAGACTATATAGAATATGCACTCTATATTTATTTGACAATTTCCTATGATTTTAGGAGTTTGCCGTTTTGTCATTACTTACCGTTAAAGGTACAGTTTTGAACAAATATTTTACAAATGTCTACGTAGCTCAGCAGGATAGAGCGTTCGCCTCCTAAGCGAAAGGTCGGAAGTTCGAATCTTCTCGTGGACGCTGGTAAGGATCAAGGAGCTGTGTAAACTCCTTTAAAAAACGCCGGAATATATGTTTCGGCGTTTTTAGTTTAAACAAATTTAAGATTAGTTATATTTATTGTTATTTGACAAGGTGTATAAAAGTTTGTATAATTAATTGTATAAAAAATGTCAATATATGGTGGTTATAAATAATAATTTACATTATATATACAGTTAAACTTTATTTTTTTATACAAAAAGTAATGATTTCAGATTTTAGACAGTAAACATCATTTTATAGATCTATATCACATGGCAAGGGTGTACAGAGGGGGAAGTTATTGAAAAATTTGAAAATGTTAAGAAAAAGATATAATCTTACTCAGTATAAATTAGCTAAGATGCTCCATGTTGACAGACAGGTCATATATAAATATGAAAAAGGGATCAATCAGCCATCTTTTGATACGTTGGTAAAGCTGAGTGAAATATTTAATATACCTGTAGAATATTTGATCAATGATGAAAGGGATGTTGAATCGTATAAAGGAGAAAGGGTCATAAGATTAAGTAAGACAGAAAAGGATGTATTAATGCTTTTTAGAGGCATGGATAAGGCTTCAAGAAAGAATATGATAGATGTTTGTAAAAAATTGATCGAAACCGAGCGTTCAAAAATAATAAATAAAAAAATATAAAGGGATAAATATTAAAGGAAGTATATTTATTTTTCTCATATAATAGAATCTGACAACTAAAAAGATAAGTTGTTTAACTATTTTTAGTTGTAAAACTCTTTATATGTAATATAAGAATGATAAAATTTATAGAGCATATAAAGAGGTTTGGACAAGTGAAGAATTTAAAATTATTAAGAGAAAGAGCTAATCTGACGCAATCACAGCTTGCTCAGTTATTGGATATATCACAGCAGGCAGTCAATAAGTATGAAACGGGAAACAGTGAGGCATCATTTGAAATACTGAGCAATATGAGTAAAATACTTAACGCACCGGTAGAATATTTGATAAATGATGATATAGAGGCTGAAAAATATATTGAAGGAGACGGAATATCCTTAAGTGAAGAGGAAAGAGAATTTATTATTCTGTTGAGGCAGCTTGATAAGTCCTCTCAAAATATAGTTATAGATCTGTGTAATAATCTTTCCAATGCACAAAATAAGAGTATGACATTTAAGAATAAGTGATAAAAGCTAATAGGAAGTCAATAAAATAAGATCACAAAACTCCGATATGGGGATTTGTGATCTTTTTATGATGAGCTAAGCTTTTAAATAGATGTTATATAGTTATATCTAAAAAATATATTTGCGGCAGCATAGTTTTAACCGATCGTAAGTCACGGGTTTTTAGGGTAATATATATTTTTGTGTACTTTTGAGCGGATGTTGTACTGTCAAGATTTTTATAAGTTATATATAGTAAGCTTTTATCCTTTTAATAATGTATAAGAATATTAAAAACTATCGTTAAGCTTTTTGCTTTAGGATGAACATGATAGATCGGTCTTAAACAATATAAAATGTTACTATAAAAACAAGCAGTTCCAATATAAATACGAAGAATGATTAATTAAAAATACTTACAATACTGTATCATACATTGTATTTTTTGTGTATTATTGCCAGAAACTATAGAAATATCCTTAGTATAAGTGCTATAATAAAATAAAATCTCATCTGAAAGTTCAGAGAGTAAAATAAGGAGGAAGAATTATGGCATGTACTACAATTTTAGTAGGAAAAAAAGCAAGTTTTGATGGTTCAACAATGGTGGCAAGAAATCATGACTCTCCATCAGGTGTATTCACATATAAGAAATTTGTCGTAAAACATCCTGAGGATCAGCCAAGACATTATAAGTCAGTACTTTCTCACGTAGAGATAGAGCTTCCGGACGATCCGCTCAGATTTACCGCTTTACCTAATGCGGTCGATAAGGACGGTATATGGGATACGGCAGGAATCAACTCGGAAAATATCTCAATGACGGCAACAGAAACTATTACAAGCAATGAAAGAGTCCTTTCGGCAGATCCTTTGGTAGAGCTTATTCCGGCAAAAGACGGTAGTCCGGAACAAGTAGGCGGAATAGGAGAGGAAGATATGGTGACCATAGTGCTTCCTTATATTCACAGTGCCAGAGAAGGAGTTGAAAGATTAGGTGCTCTTCTTGAAAAATACGGAACTTATGAGATGAACGGTATTGCCTTCCAGGATCTCGATGAGATATGGTGGCTTGAAACAATAGGAGGTCACCATTGGATGGCTAAGAAAGTTCCGGATGATGCCTATGTGGTTATGCCTAACCAATTGGGAATAGATAATTTCGATCTGGATGATGCTTTCGGAGCTAAAAAAGAACATATGTGTTCAGCAGATCTTAGGGAGTTTATAAAGGATAATCATTTGGATCTTTCATTGGACGGATCATTTAACCCAAGACACGTATTCGGAAGCCATTCCGATGCGGATCATACCTACAATACACCGAGAGCATGGTTTATGGGTAGATATCTTAATCCTAAGACCTATAAGTGGGAGGGGGAAGATGCCGACTATCGTCCTGATTCCGATGATATACCTTGGAGTTTTATACCGGAAAAGAAGATAACTGTAGAAGACGTTAAATATACACTTTCATCATATTTCCAAGGCACCGAGTATAATTGCTACGGAAAACACGGAGACTTAAGCAAGAGAGGAATGTTCCGTCCTATAGGTATCAATCGTAACAGTGTACTTGAGCTTACACAGCTTCGTCCTTATGCATCAGAAAAGTACCGTGCTATAGAGTGGATAGCTCTGGGATCCAATGCATTCAATGCATTCGTACCCTTCTATGCAAATATAGACAAGACTCCCGAATACTTTGCAAATACTACCGATAAGGTAAGCACAGAAAACTTCTATTGGGCTAACAGATTGATAGGAGCACTGGCAGATGCACAGTTTGCACTTTGTGCTTCACATATAGAGCGTTATCAGGCAAGTCTTGCTATAGCTGCCTTCCACGTGATACATGAGTATGATAAAAAGTTAAAAGACGAGAAATTAAGTAAAGAGCAGGCTATAAAATTACAAGAAGAGGCTAATGAAGAAATAGCAAAAATAGCAAAAGAACAAACTGATCAGGTTTTGGGTAATGTACTATTTGAAGTAAGCTGTGCTATGAAAAACGGATTCTCAAGATCCGATGCATAAACCCGAGCTGTAAATGTGATATAAAAAATAAAATAAATATAGCTTCGACCGTAAAAAGTCGAACAGTATAAAAATAACTTCCGAAAAAGACATCCGCAGTGTGAAAACAAAGCACAGGCGGATACTCAAGGAAGTTATTTTTATATAGATATAAAACCTTGAAAAGATAAAGCTTAGTACCGCTGCGAGGCGAAGTTAGCGGGAAAGTGTCCAAGGCAAGATATGTTTATAACGGCTTATGTTTACAACTAAATAAAAAAACAACATATTACCATACTAGCACAAACAATATTAATAAAAAAACGATAATAGTGACAAAAAAACAAGCCTGTGTTATAATTTATTCACATAAATGCATAGATATATAGCTTTTAACAGTAAATAAACATATATAATAGACATAGATAATTAAAATTTTCAAAATATATATTTTATGTTATTGGGGGAAATTATGAGAAGAAAAAGTTGTTTGTTTTTTGTGATCGTTGCATTACTGTTTCTTACAGCCTGTAGCACAAACAAGAAGAAAGATCCTGTTGTGTTGACTATATGGCATGTGTACGGAGGTCAGACCGACTCTCCGCTTAATCATATGATAGAAGAATTCAACAATACCGTAGGTTTGGAAAAAGGAATCAATGTTCAAGTCACATCAATATCCAATACCAACACAATACATGAAGCGGTGCTTTCAGCCGCAAAGGGCGATCCGGGTGCATCGGAGCTTCCGGATATGTTCGTAGCCTATCCTAAGACTGTGCTTTCATTGCCTGATAAAGACATACTGGTAGATTATAATAATTATTTCAATAAAGATGAGCTTGAAAACTATATACCCGAATTTATTGAAGAAGGAAAAATAGATAACAAACTTCTTGTTTTTCCGGTTGCAAAATCTACAGAAATACTTTTTGTAAATAAAACACTGTTTGACAGATTTTCTGCGGATACAGGTGCAAAGGTAGAAGACTTACAGACATGGGAAGGTCTTTATAAAATGTCAAAAGAATATACAAAATGGACGGATGAACAAACACCGGACATTCCGGGTGACGGGAAGGCTTTTTTCGTGCATGACTACCACTTTAATTATTTCCAGGTAGGTGTTGAATCTATGGGAGAAAGCTTCTTCTATAAAGATGATGAGGACGGTAGTATATATTTCTCGGATTCATTCAAAAAGGCGTGGGATCCTTATGCCGATGCAGCAATAGCCGGAGGCATATGGCTCAGAGAAGGTTACGCCACAGAACCGCTTCGTACCGGAAAAGTAATAGTGAGCGTGGCTTCATCCGCAAGCGTTTTATATTATGAAGATATAGTAACTTATGATGACAATGTCTCAGAACCTATAGAGGTGATCGCCTTCCCGGTACCTATATTTGAAGGGGGAGAAAAATTGGTTATGCAAAGGGGAGCCGGTATTTGTACAATAAAGTCAAACCCCGAAAAGGAAAAGGCTGCGGCTGATTTCTTAAAATGGCTCACAGATGCGAATGTAAATGTTGATTTTGTTACACAGGCCGGATACATGCCTGTGGCAAAAAAATCATTTGATATATTACCGGAAAAAATTGAAGAACTTGAAAATGCGAAATACAAAAGCTTATATAAGGCTCTTTTGGAGACACAAAATTCATACAGATTTTATACGGCACCTAAGTTACCGAGATATCTCGATCTTGAGATGCGTTTTGAAAAGAATGTAAGGCTTGAGCTTATGAGGCAAAAAGAAGAATTTGATAAGGTGCTTTCAGAAAATGAAGAACAGGGATCTGTAAGTGAAGAGCAGTTTATAGAACAAGGATATGAAAATATTAAAAAAATAATGAAGTAAAAATTTAGATATTGGTGTATAATATATGTTCAGACATCTTTATTAAGATGAGTGTATGATCAAATACACACAATAAGTGTAAAATCAATAAAAAGATATGCCGGTAAACAGATCGCAGAAACAAGATAGGGTTTTTGTGATCTGTTTATAGGGTTTTATAGGGCTAGTGTAGGTGCTTCGTGATTTATCAAAATAATTCAGTTTAACAGTTATCAGAAACCGGAATCGATTATTTTATATGAGCAAAATATTTGCGATAAATGTACGATTGTTCTAATTATCATTGCGACGCTATACCGGTATTTTAAGTAAAGGATAGGTTAGGACCATGTTTCGTTTAAAAAGAAAAGAATCCGATACCAAAAGAAGAATGTCCGTAGCTGAGTTGGTTGCTGTAGCGGGTAAACACAGTATCACAATGCAAAGACGACTGCTGTTATATCTTTGCATATTGGTTATTGTAGTTACCGGTATTCTGGCAGTTATTCTATTTACAGTCGGGTCATTTGTAGAGAGTGGAAAAGTATTTAAACAAAGTATAGATATACAGTTAAAAAACAGTAAGAAAGAGATAGAAGAAAGGCTGGGTTTCCTTGTGGGGAACTGTATGCAACTTTCCGATAAGATATCATTTTCCCTGGAAAATGAGGTTCTTTCCTATCCCTATGATATATATGAACTTAACGATAATCCGGATAAATTGCTGTCTGTACAGCAAAATTTATATCCGGTATTGGAAAACCAGATGAAGATCATGAGGGTAAGCGGTATATTTACAGTGCTTGATGCTACGGTAAATACCCACCCGTCCAATGCAATAACTTCACGCAGCGGATTGTATCTTAGACTTGCCAATGTAAGCGGAGGTAACGCACCTAATAATGAGGTTTTTTTATACAGGGGCAATGCACAGGTATCGACTTTATATCATATCGAAATGCATAACAGATGGAATATGGAATTTGATATCAAGCAAATGGAGTGGTATAAAAGACAGGTCTCAAGTGTTCCGGAAAACGGTAAAGCAGATTATTTGTGGATAGGAAGAAGGAATTTAAGTAATCTTTGGGAGAGGGCTGCATACTTAAGTCTGCCTGTCTTGGGAAGCAATAAAGAAGTTTACGGTGTATGCGGTGTAGAGATAAGCAGCATTTTATTCAGATACAGGCATCCTACGGTAGAAGGTGAGTACGGCAATATGGTCACTGTATTTGCTCCTGTAGAAGACAACAAGATGGATATGAGCTCAGCACTTATAGGAGAGACCGAAAATATATATATTAATGATAATGAGATCCTTGATGTAAAGAAAGAGCAGAATTTTTATATATACACAGGTAAAGACACAAAATACATAGGTTCGCATTATTTTATAAATGAATTAAAAAGCGATGATGACAGAAAATGGGCAATAACAGTGCTTATGCCTTATTCGGTCTATGAGAAGCAAGTCAATAAGGACAGAGTGACTCTTTTTGTGATCATAAGCTGCTTTGTGTTGCTGATGCTTACTTTATCGTATTTTATTTCACAGCGCTTTGTAAATCCTATAGTAAAAAGGCTTGAGGAATTAAAGGATGAAGAAAATATAGGAAACAGCTCATCATCCGGAATTTCCGAGATAGATGCACTCATGGAATTTATGAAGATAAAACGTGCTGAAAGTCTTGATAACGGAAACCGGGAGGTCAAGATTCCGTCAAATATAGAAGGTTTATTCGATCAGTTTATAGATAATGCAAAAGAACTTACTTTATCGGAAAGGAATATATTAAAGTATTATATAGACGGATATGAGATCGCCGATATACCGGATCTTGCTTGTGTAAGTTTGAATACGGTAAGAAAACATAACCGTAGTATATATGAAAAGCTCGGAGTAAAATCAAAAGATGAACTCGATCTTTATCTTGATCTTCTGAAACGTTGCGAAAGAATAGATGAAATTCAATAAATAGATAAGAGACAGTTAAAAAAACAGAATAAGTATTAATAATAAAAAAGGATATATGACCTATGCATATTGTATAAAAACATATATTCTTTTTATGCAAATTAACATTATTCAATAGATAATATTTATAAAAAGTAATATAATATTATTCGCTGGATAATATCTTTTTAGTATATAATAGTGTAAAAGATATATAAGAAATAAATATAAGCAATAAAAAAAGAGTTGTAAAATTAAACGTCGTTTTTTTGCCCGAAAAAGTTATTATAAATATAAAAATAAGCATTTATACGATCCGCAAACCTAGTGCCGATCGCAGGGCGGGCTGTAAAGGAGAGCTAAATTATGAAAAAAATTAAAAAATTATTTATGGGTCTTATATTTTTACTTTTTTGTTTATCTGCCTGCTCTAAAGGAGCCGATATTGAAAATAAGGACAATACAGCCAATGAAGAAACAAAAAAAGAATCGAAGAAAGATAAGTCTAAGAAAAAGGATAAGTCTAAAGATAAGCAAGATGAAAATGACGAGTCCGATGCTAAAAAGTCAAAGAGTAGCAAAGTGGAAAATAACGGAGGGTATTTTGTAGCTAAAGACGATCTGGTATATTTCAGAAATTACGGAGAGGGTCTAAATGGAGAAAGTGCATTGTTCGGATATTTTTTAGGAGTTTCCGCATATCCGGATAACGCTTATATATGTTCCTATGATATTAAAAGCGGTGAGGTTAAAAGTGAATTTGAAGATGAGGGGTTCGGTGAACTGTATTTATATAAGGATACCTTTTATCTGAAGGAAGAAGATCCCGGGAATGAAGGACGTTACGCAAATATATATTCAGTAAAAACTGACGGAAGCGACAGGAAAGATATAACACATGGTGATCTGCTTGCAATGAATCCGGAAAACGGAGTTTATGCCGTGGAAAAATACGAGAAGGGGGTATGGCTTATAGAGTTGTGGCAGCAGGATGAGCTTATATATAGTTTTAAAGACGATAAAGATGAGCATATGGCTTCTTTTATAGAATCCGGTCATACGAATGAATACGTACTATTCTTAAAATACAGTTATGATGAAAGTAAACATCCGCAGCTTTGGGCACTTAAGCTTGATAAAGACGGTGAGCTTAAAAAAATAGGTACTTTTAATTACGAGAATGAGGATATGGATTATTCCTATCCTTTTATAGATCAGGTCGTAAAATTAAATGATGATGTATATTTTATACTTACCTTTCGTTCGGGAACGTCATTTACCTTACAAGGTGCTTATCTTTACAAAGCAAACCTAAAAGAGGGTATTATGGAGCCTTTGAATGAGAGCGTAAGTGACGGTGAAGAAGTAGTATATGAAATATGGACAGACGGATCGGGAGGACTTAAAATAGGCAATAATAAGCCTTTTAGTACATGGCAGTATGAGACAGATCTGATGTTTTGTGATGAAGATGGGGAAGAAAAAATACTTTGTCCGGATCTGTTTGAGCAAGATAAAGATACAATAAAAATTCTGCAAAAAGCGGAGTTTGTAAAGGGGATGTTTTTTGTGATCAGCTGTGATGCCGTGAGTTTCGAAGAAGATGATACAGGATCGAGCGAGACTTATAAATGCATTGCTACACATTATTATGCTGTACCAACAGAAGGAGAAAGTCCAAAAGAGCTTTTTTCAAAATAGCACAATACGCTACCTTATACTTATAAGAACGATAAAAGTACATAGTTATAAGAAACCGGCTTAAAGCTAAAAGAAGTCATTGGATATGTAAATATTATGTAAAGTCGTTCACATACATAACTTAATAAAAACCAACTCAAAACTCCTGTTTTTATAAGGGAGGAGATAAAAACCTTAAGTGCTCCGGTGCAGGCTTAAGGTTTTTTTGTATGTGTGAGACGACATAAGAAAAAGTACCTTAAGCGATGAACAAAATTAAAATAAATATAATTGATACATCATGATTTATAAGCTATACTTATTGAATTAAAAAGAAAGGTGAGGTGTTGATCATGGGATTTTTAGCATATATTATAGTAGGTGGAATAGCCGGTTGGCTTGCAAGTATAATAATGAATAAAAATGCGCAAATGGGTATATTTGCCAATATACTCGTAGGTGTGATAGGGGCAAATATCGGCGGATTCGTGATGAGGTTTTTCGGAAGAAGCGGGGTCACCGGAATCAATGCTTACAGTATTACAGTATCTGTTTTGGGATCTGTTATATTATTATACATCGTAGCTTCGATCGGAAGAAGAAGATAAGAGTTTATACAGATGCTAAAGATATAATAGACGAAAGCGGTGCATTTTATGAAAATGATAGTAGGTCTTGGAAATCCGGAAAAAAAATATGAGGAGACAAGGCACAATGTAGGTTTTAAGTTGATAGATAAACTGAGTGAGAGATTCAACAAAAACTTAAACGAACATAAATTCCACAGTTTGTTTACACAGGTAAGTGTAGGTGATGAAAAGGTAATATTGGTAAAACCTCTTACTTATATGAACAACAGCGGTCTGGCAGTGAGGGAAATAAGTAATTATTTTAAGATCGAAACACAAGATATCTATGTGGTGTATGATGATATTTCCATAGATCTGGGAAGTTTGAGGATCAGAAAAAAAGGAAGTGCGGGCGGTCATAACGGAATAAAAAGCATAATCAATCATCTGTCTTCCATGGAATTTCCCAGAATCAAGATAGGTGTGGGAGAAAAGCCCGTACATATGGATCTGGCAGACTATGTCTTGTCGAATTTTAAGAAAAGTGAAAAAGAGATCATAGAACAAAGTATAGAAAAATCGGCAGATGCTGTTGTTAGCATATTAGATAACGGAATAGACTTTACTATGAATAATTTTAACAGCCGATAAAAAATATTTCGGAAAGTGTAGCCAATATGAGTTTATTTTCAAGTCCCTTGAAAAAGCTTAAGGGATATAAAGATATAGAAAACGATATAAGAAACGGGAACATTATACACATTACCGATTTGATAGATGCCGCTAAGGCATATTTGATCACTGAAGTCTGCAAGGAAAAGTCTTGGAGACTTCTTGTGACTTATGATGAAGAACGGGCAGAGAGATTTTATGAGGATATTTCCTGTTTTTATGAAAATGTGTATCTGTATCCTGCAAAGGATCTGCTGTTTTTTTCAGCCGATATAAGAGGAACTCTTATATCCGAAAAAAGAATAGAGATATATAAAAAGATAAGTACCGAGAGTGAAGGCATAATTATATGCAGTATAGATGCCCTTATGGACAAAATGCTTCCCTTTAAGAATTTTAAGACCTCGGTGATAGACATAGATGAAAATGACAGGATCGATATAGATTCTTTATCCAAACAACTGGCGGATATAGGCTATGAAAGAGCATATACCATAGAAGCCAAGGGGCAGTTTAGTGTAAGGGGAGGTATCATAGATATATATCCTTTTACGGAGAGTCTGCCTGTGCGTATAGAATTGTGGGATGATACTATAGATTCTATGAGAAGTTTTGATATAAGTTCACAAAGATCCCTGGAAAATATTTCATCCGTAGCTATATACCCCGCTAAAGAAAGTGAAGTCAGGGAAGTTTCTTTTCTTTCTTACATAAGTAAAGAAGAGAGTCTCGTATTTATAGATGAGGTCTTAAGGGTAAAAGAAAAGGCTGCGGAAATAGAGAAAGATTTTAATGAAAGTATGTCGGACAGGCTTGAACTTGAGAAAATATCAAAAGATGAGGTTCCGAGCCTTTTTTCCGTGCAGGAATGTATGCGGAAAATATCGGAATATAAACCGATATTTTTAAGCAGTCTGGAAAGACAGATCAAGGGTATAAAGGTCGAGCACTATTACAGTCTGGAGAGCAGGCAGATACCGGCTTATCAAAATGCTTTTGAGCTTATGATAGAAGAATTGAAAAGGCTTAAGGATATGAAGCATTATACGGTTTTGATAACCGCTTCAAAAACCAGGGCAAAAAGACTTACAAAAAGTCTCGAAGAGATGGGGCTTAGTGCCTGTTATCAAGAAGATGTCGAGGAAAGTTACGAACCGAAACCCTCGACCATATTGGTGCTTTACGGTCAGTTGCATACCGGTTTTGAGTTTCCGGAAATAAAATTCTCAGTCATAAGCGAAAGTGATATTTTCAACAAACATAATGAGAGGCATAAAAAGAAGGAGAAAAAGAGGGATAAACACGGTATAGAACTAAGCTCTCTTACAGAACTCAGTATAGGCGATTATGTCATACATGAGGAACACGGACTCGGAATATATAAAGGAATAGAACAGATAGAAAGAGACTTTATCATAAAGGACTATATAAAGATAGAATATTCAGGTGGAGATAATTGCTACATACCGGTGACCAAGCTTGATCTGGTGCAAAAATACAGCAATCTTTCATCATCCGATAATAAAAAACCGCTCAAACTGAATAAACTGGGCGGAGCAGATTGGACCAAGACTAAGGTAAAGGCTAAAAAAGCCATAGATGAGATAGCAAAGGATCTGGTCAAGCTTTATGCCAACAGACTCTACGGAAAAGGTCATGTGTACGCCGAGGACGGGGATTGGCAAAGGGAGTTTGAAGAACTCTTCCCTTACGAGGAGACTTACGACCAATTAAAAGCCATAGAAGATACAAAAAAAGATATGGAGCAGGGCAAGATCATGGACAGGCTCATCTGCGGGGATGTGGGCTACGGTAAGACGGAGATAGCCCTAAGAGCAGCTTTTAAAGCCGTAAATGAAGGGTTTCAGGTACTTTATCTTGTGCCGACGACTATACTTGCCCAGCAGCATTATAATACCTTTTTTAAGAGAATGCAGGATTTTCCGATAAAAGTAGATCTTTTATGCAGGTTCAGGACCTCTGCAGAGCAAAAAAAGATAGTAAAAGATTTCAACCGGGGCTTTATAGATATAGTTATAGGCACTCACAGAATACTTTCAAAAGACATAGAGCCGAAGAAACTGGGGCTTATAGTGGTGGACGAGGAACAAAGATTCGGAGTAAAGCATAAAGAGAAGCTTAAGCAACTAAGAGAAAATGTCAATGTACTCACACTTACAGCCACTCCCATACCCAGAACTTTGCATATGAGCCTTGCAGGTATAAGAGACTTAAATGTACTTAAAGAGGCTCCCATGGACAGAAAGCCGATACAGACCTATGTGTGTGAATATAGTGATTATGTTGTAAGAGAAGCCATAAAAAGAGAGCTTTCAAGAGGCGGACAGGTATATTATATATATAACAGAGTGGGTGATATAGCGGAATTTACGGGAAGACTTGCAAAGCTTTTACCTGATGCCAATATTTCTTATGCACACGGGCAAATGTCCGAAAGGGAGCTTGAAGATATCATGCTTGATTTTATGAGCGGAGGTATAGAAGTATTGGTAAGTACGACTATAGTCGAGACGGGACTTGATATACCCAATGCCAATACAATACTTATTCATGATGCGGACAGACTCGGACTTTCACAGCTCTATCAGTTAAGAGGAAGAGTGGGAAGAAGCAGCAGAAGCGCTTATGCCTTTCTTTTGTACAGAAAAGATAAGCTTCTTAGCGAAGAGTCTTCAAAAAGACTTAAAGCTATTAAAGAATTTACTGAACTGGGAAGCGGTATTAAAATAGCTTTAAGGGATCTGGAGATAAGGGGTGCCGGAAGTGTGCTGGGAGAGTCTCAACACGGTCATATGCAGGCAATAGGCTATGATATGTACTGTAAACTGCTTAACAGGGCAATAGGAGCGTTAAAGGGAGAAGAGTCTTATAAGAACGAGTACGAAACAAGTATAGAACTCGAAAACAATGCATATATACCTACCGGATATATAGAAGACGAAGAGCAAAAGCTTGATATCTATAAAAGGATAGCCTCCGTATCTTCAAAGGAGGAATATATAGAGATGCAGGATGAGCTTATAGACAGATTCGGAGAAATACCCAAGGCGGTCGACAATCTTCTAAAGGCGGCAAGACTTAAAAAAATCTGGCGCATAATGTATATATAACGGAAGTTATAGTAAGTGCATCAAGTATCAGGCTCGTTATGAGTAATACTGCAAGGATAGAAGTGGAAGATATACAAAAAAATACTCGAAATGTATAAACCTAACTTAAGTATAAGCACCAAGGACAGGGTAGAATTTATATATAAAGAAAAAAACACAAGCATGAATTGCGAAAAAAATACACCGATAAAGCTTTTGGATATTGTTTTCAATATGAACCAGATATTACTAAAAACCTTAAGACTGTAAAAATAATAGTGATAAATATTTCTCAAAGCTTGACAAAGCTCAGTAAACACGCTATAAAGGGTAGGTATAAAGAGTAAATTCAAGGAGGAAGATACAAAGTGAATAAGACAGAATTAATAGCAGCTATGGCAGCAAAGGCAGAGATCACAAAGAAGGACGCTGAGGCTGCATTAAAGGCTTTTGTTGACGTAGTAACTGAAGAACTTTCAAAAAAAGAAAAAATACAATTAGTGGGATTCGGAACTTTTGAAACAGTTGAAAGACCTGCAAGAGAAGGAAGAAATCCGAGTACAGGTAAGACTATGAAGATAGCTGCATCTGTAGCTCCTAAGTTCAAGGCAGGAAAAGCACTTAAGGACGCAGTAAATAAGTAATGAGAATAGATAAATTCCTGAAGGTGTCAAGGCTTATAAAGCGAAGAACCATAGCAAATGAGGCTTGTGATGCCGGTAGGATTTTAGTAAACGGAAAAGTTGTAAAAGCTTCTTATACAGTAAAGCCGGGAGATATCATTGAGATAAGTTTCGGTAATAAATCTGTAAAAGTACAGGTTGAAGAGCTTTTGCAAACCACAAAAAAAGACGAAGCTAAAGAAATGTTTAGTTACCTGTAGTAAGTATAAGAGGCTGTCACAAGTTATCTGTTTTAGGGTATCTTGTGATAGCCTTATGTGCTTGTATAAGAGCAGTATTTATAAAATGATACGACAGATCTTACTGAATTTACCCGGAGCTTATATAGACATGTTTTGTATATGCAAAGCGACCGAATGATATGTCAGATTATTTTGTAAGTGCTGCATCAAAGATGGGATAGGTGGACTGATGCATAAAAAAAGAAAAGTTAAAAAAAGAACCTGGTTTAATATAAGGGGATATAAAGTATCCATATTCGCGGTTTTGGCAGTTGTACTGATGCTTGCCGGAATTACGGGCTACAGAGTATATAAGATGTCTGAAAAACAGGAAGCTTATATGCGTAAAATAAAAGATCTGGAAGCTGGGATAGATGCCGAAAAGGCGAGATCGGAAGAACTTAATAAACTGAAAATTTATGTACAGACCAAGGATTATATAGAAGATGTGGCTAAAGAAAAACTCGGTCTGGTCAATCCGGATGAATTGATATTAAAGCCGGAAAAATAAAACTATATATTAAATACTAAAATAAAATCGATAAATAAAGAATATAAGAACCGGAAATTGTAAAAATACAGCAGTATACCCCGGGTATATCAATGCTGTATTTTTACAGTTTCTTATTTATGTGAGGGATAAAGCCTTATTAAATATGATAACTGTACTGAAAAAAGTAAAAAAATTTATAGATGACGAAGCTCTGCTTCGATCCGGTGACAGATGTTTGATAGCTCTCAGCGGCGGTGCCGATTCGGTAGCTTTGCTTAAGATATTATATGAACTTAAAAGAGAATACGATCTGACACTTTACAGTATGCATGTACATCACGGTATAAGAGATGAAGAAGCCGATAGGGATGCAAAGTTTTCAAAGGAGCTTTCCGAAAGTTTTGGGATAGAATGTATAATCAAATATATAGACGTACCTAAGTATGCCAAAGCAAACAAACTTTCTACAGAAGAGGCTGCCAGAATTTTAAGGTATGAAGAATTACACAGTGAAGCTTCGTTAAAAAAAGCCAAGATAGTCACAGCTCATCATCTTGATGATAAGGCGGAGACATTTATACTTAATTTATGCAGAGGCAGCGGGTTAAAGGGTCTTGGAAGTATAAGGGCAGGCAGGGATAATATCATAAGACCTTTGCTTGGCTTAAATAAAAGCGAGATCCTTGATTATACAGAGCAAGAAAAGCTCGACTATGTGACGGACTCCACCAATCTTGAAGTCATATACACGAGAAATTACATAAGACATAAGATAATACCGGGTATGGAGAAAATTAATGCCTGTGCGCAAAGACATATATCCTGTGCGGGAGATGAGATATATGAGGCTTATAAATATATAAAAGATATAGCCGATAAAAAGCTTGAAAATATATGTGTATACAGATATGCTGATAATACGGTATCTAAAAAAGCCGTACCGGACGGAGTTTTAGCCTTCGGGATAGGTATAGAAAAAGATGAGTTTAACAAAGAAGCGGATATAATACAAAATCATATTATATATGCGGCTTTTGAAAGAATGGTCAAAGGTCTTAAAGACGTATCAAGTATAAATATAAAAGACATATCGGAGCTCAGCAAAAAAAGTACCGGAAAGCAAATACATTTGCCGCATAATTTTATAGCATATACAGATTATAAATATTTGTGGTTAGAAAAAAGATCTGCACAAAAAAAAAGCTGTAAAACGCCTTGACAGTAAGCCCTTGGAGATTGATAATTTATGTAGGGTGGAAGTATTTGCCTGTGATAAGAACTTTGTTCCTCCCAATTTAAGATATACCAAATATTTTGATGCGGATAAATTGGATTCGGATATCAAATTAAGGTATAGGCAGCCGGGAGATCACATAAGTATAAAGTCGGGGAAAAAAAGCCTCAAGTCTTTTATGACGGACGAGAAGATCCCTGCCGATATCAGAGACGGCATAAAACTTATAGCTTGCGGATCTCATGTGCTTTGGGTGATAGGATACAGAATAAGTGAGTATTACAAAATAAATGAAAATACAAAAAATATACTTAAGATAAGATACTTAGAAGGAGATGGTGACAATGAGTGAAAAAATAGAGGTACTCATAGATGAAGAGAGCTTAAACAAGAGAATACAGGAAGTTGCGGATAAGATCAATAAGGATTATGAAGGTAAGACTATACATCTTATATGTGTATTAAAAGGCGGAGTTATGTTTATGTGTGAACTTGCCAAAAGACTCAGCGTCCCCGTAACTTTTGATTTCATGAGTGTATCAAGCTACGGTGCGGGTACTTCGTCAAGCGGTGTGGTAAAGATCGTAAAAGATCTTGATGAAAGTATAGAGGGAAAAGATGTACTTATAGTGGAGGACATAGTGGATTCGGGAAGGACTCTTGCTTATCTTGTAGATATGTTAAAGAGCAGAGGGCCTCAAAGCGTAAAGATATGCAGCCTGCTTGACAAACCTTCAAGAAGAGAGGTCGATGTGGAATTTGATTACACTTGCTTTGAAGTGCCGAATATATATATAGTGGGATTCGGTTTGGATCACGATCAAAAGTACAGAAATCTTCCGTATATCGGCGGACTTAAATTTGAGTAAAGAGTATATTATCAGGAGGACTACAGTTTGCAAAAGCAAAGGATTAATTTAATATTTGTGTTATTGTTGATAGTAGCTGTAAGTGCTGTTATGTATACACGTGCAAAAGACTTTTCTTTTCAGCATAAGGCTACAAAGTCGGAATTCGAGGCTTTGCTGGATTCCGATAATTTGTCGCTCGTATATATAAAGCAAAATCAGGAAATACCCAGCGGTTCGGCTACACTTGTTGATTCTGACGGTAAAGAAATACTCAGTAATTATTATGTATCCGATATCAATGAATTGATATCTCAGTTAAATGAAAAGCACATAGATTACAGCTTATCCGATGTGGAAAGGTCGAATACGATGCTATCCACATGGATACCTATAATACTTACCATAGCTATATTTTTATTTGTATTATTCTTTATTCAAAGCCGTATGGGCGGTGCAAATAATAAAATGATGGACTTTGGAAAAAGTCGTGCAAGAAGAGCCGTTAATACAAATATTGATTTTTCGAAGGTGGCAGGTCTTAAAGAGGAGAAAGAAGATCTCGAAGAAGTAGTTGATTTTCTTAAGTCTCCGGGAAAATATGCAAAGCTCGGAGCAAGGATCCCCAAGGGTATACTTCTCGAGGGAAGACCGGGTACAGGAAAAACACTTCTTGCAAAAGCTGTAGCGGGAGAAGCGGGAGTACCTTTCTTTCGATATCCGGCTCGGATTTTGTTGAAATGTTTGTCGGAGTGGGTGCTTCAAGAGTAAGAGATCTTTTTAACGATGCTAAAAGGAATTCACCCTGTATAGTATTTATAGATGAGATAGATGCCGTTGCAAGACGACGTGGTTCGGGGCTTGGAGGTTCTCATGATGAGAGAGAGCAGACATTAAACCAGCTCCTTGTTGAAATGGACGGTTTCGGGCTTTATTCGGGCATCATAGTGCTTGCGGCGACTAACAGACCGGATATACTGGATCCGGCGATACTAAGACCGGGAAGGTTTGACAGGAAGATAATGGTATCTCCTCCGGATGTTAAGGGAAGAGAAGAGATATTAAAGGTACATGCAAAGGATAAGCCCATGTCGGACGATGTGGATCTTGCGGAACTTGCAAAGACCACAACGGGATTTACAGGAGCGGATCTTGAGAATTTACTTAATGAAGCGGCTATATTGGCGGCTAAATCAGGTAAAAAGTGTATAAACTACGATGATATCAAACAAAGTTTTATCAAGGTGGGTATAGGTACCGAAAAGAAGAGCAAGGTCGTAAGTGATAAGGAAAGAAAGATAACAGCTTATCATGAAGCCGGTCATGCCATACTTTTCAGGGAACTTCCCGATGTGGGACCTGTGCATACTGTATCGATAATTCCGACAGGTATGGGAGCGGCAGGTTATACTATGCCTCTTCCGAAAGAAGACCGTATGTTCAGCACCAAGTCCAAGATGCTTAATGAGATAAAGGTAAGTCTCGGCGGAAGAATAGCCGAAGAAATAATATTCGGAGATGTCACTACCGGTGCAAGCGGAGATATCAAACAGGCTACGGCATTGGCAAAAGCTATGGTGATGAAGTACGGAATGAGCGATAAGCTCGGAATGATCAATTATGAGTCCGAGCATGATGAGATCTTCATAGGAAGAGATTTAGGTCATACAAAGACCTATGCGGATGATACTGCAAGAATTATAGATGAAGAGATAAGAAATATAATTGACACTTGTTATGAAGAAGCTAAACAGATAATAATGTCAAGAAGAGAAGTTCTGGATAAGTGCTGTGAGCTTCTTCTGGAAAAAGAAAAGATCGGATATGAAGAATTCGAGGCATTATTCAATGATTAAAAGAGAAGCTATATTTAGTGATGAAACTCAAAACTATGTAAATCCTGCTGAACCGAGTGCCTATGACAATATAAGTATATGCATAAGAGTTGCAAAGGATGATGTGGACAGAGTTGAGATATTACATGGTAAAAACTACAGCGAAGCGACCATACTCAGAAAATATCACAGCGACTATTATTTTGATTATTACAAGCTTTTTACCGATATATCTAATGTTGTATTCAGATATGTATTTAAGATCAGTAAGGGTAAAGAGAGTGTATATTACGACAGAGTAGGAGTAAGTGATGGTATAAGAGTATTTCAGGGTTTGAGATCATACCTGATTTCAAAACTCCGGATTGGGCTAAGGGAGCTGTAATGTATCAGATATTTGTTGACAGATTCTGTCGTGGAGACAGTTCTAATGACGTACTTGATGACGAATATATTTATTTGAGTCTACCTTGTACACGTACGACAGATTGGTCACAGTATCCGTCAAACTTTGATGTGGGGTATTTTTACGGGGGAGATCTGCAGGGAGTTATGGATAAGCTTGATTATCTCAGATCTCTGGGGGTTGAGGTAATATATTTTAACCCCATATTCGTATCACCTTCCAATCACAAATACGATGCCCAAGATTATGAGCATATAGACCCTCATTACGCAAAGATAGTAAATGACGGTGGAGAACTTGTGGATTCGGAAGCGGAAGATAACATTAAAGCAACAAAATATATAATAAGAACTACAGATAAGGAAAACCTTGAAGCAAGTGACAGATTTTTTGCCGATTTTGTGGAAACAGCACATCAGAAAGGTATAAAAATCATACTTGACGGGGTGTTTAATCACTGCGGTTCCTTTCATAAATGGCTTGACAAAGAATCGATATACAAGAATGCCAAGGGTTACCCCAAAGGTGCTTTCCACGGAGTTGACAGTCCTTACAGAAATTTTTTCAGATTTCATGAGGATACCGATTCCTATGACGGTTGGTGGGGTCACAGTACACTGCCAAAGCTTTTTTACGAAAACAGTGAAAAGCTTGTAAATGAGATACTCGCTATAGCAAGAAAATGGATAAGTCCTCCCTATAATGTGGATGGATGGAGACTTGACGTTGCGGCAGATCTCGGACATTCCGAAGACTTTAATCACAGGTTTTGGTCAAAGTTCAGGAAAGAGGTTAAAAAGATCAATCCGGATGTCATAATACTGGCTGAGCATTACGGAGATCCTTATTCGTGGCTTAACGGTAAGGAATGGGATACGGTAATGAATTATGATGCTTTTATGGAGCCGGTAAGTTTCTTTCTTACGGGTATGGAAAAACATTCCGAAGCATTTTATCCCGAAAAAGTGGGAGACGGAAAACTATTCTGGCATACTCTTTGTATGCCAAGGCAAGGATGCCCATGCCATCTTATATGTGCAGCATGAATGAGCTTTCAAACCACGATCATTCAAGGTTTCTTACCAGGACCAACAAGAAGGTTGGAAGACTTCACACCATGGGCTCTAAAGCAGCCGAGGAGGGTATAGACGAGTCTGTATTCAGACAGGCTGTGATCATGCAGATCAGCATGCAGGGAGCACCTACCGTATATTATGGAGATGAGGTCGGTGTGTGCGGATGGACAGATCCGGATAACAGAAGGACCTTCCCCTGGGGCAATGAGAACTGGGATATACTTGAATTTCATAAGTATGCTATAAGCCTACATAAAAGATACAGATCGCTTTGTCACGGTTCTTTGGTACCTATACTAGGAGAACATAACTTGATTGCTTATATAAGATCTGTTAAGGATGAGCAAATGCTTATCGTCATATATACCGGAAGAGAGGAGATAGAAGTCGATATACCGGTGTGGCTTATGGGACTTAAAAATAAGGATAAACTCGTAAGGGTGATGCTTACGGAAAAAGATTCCTATAATGTGGGAGAGTTGAGCATAGAAGTAAAGGGAAGCAGTACTAAACTAAAATTAAAGAAAAATACTGCCGCCATGTATTTGGCAAAGAGCCAATAACACTAAACGGACTGCCGTATATTGTATACGATTGTGGCAGTCCGTTTTATGTCTGTATTATGTAAGTCATATTAAATAAATCAAATAAAGAGCTGTCGGTAACAGCTCTTTAAAAATACGTGAAAAATTATTCTACTTCTTTACCGTGTTTTTTACAAATGTATTTGTGCATATTTACAGCGGCTTTTTTACCCGCACCCATAGCGAGTATAACCGTAGCTGCTCCGGTCACGGCATCTCCTCCCGCAAATACACCCTCTCTTGTTGTTTCCATGCTATCTTCATTTACTGAGATACACCCCTTTTGTTGGTCTCAAGGTGTTCGGTAGTAGATTTTATAAGCGGGTTGGGGCTTGTACCTATAGAGATTATTACCGTATCAACATCTATAGTCTTAAATCTGTCAACAGGTATAGGCTTTCTTCTGCCATCTGCTCCCGGTTCTCCAAGCTCCATCTCCTGAAGCTCCATGCCAACTACTTCGTTATTCTCTCCTACAAGTATACGGGTAGGGTTATGAAGATTAAGGAATTCTATCTGCTCTTCCTTAGCGTGATGTATTTCCTCAAGTCTTGCAGGCATCTCTGCTTCGGAACGTCTGTATACTATATACACCTTTTCGGCACCAAGCCTTTTTGCGGTACGGCAGGCATCCATGGCAACGTTACCGCCTCCCACTACCGCAACAGCCTTACTGTTTCTTATAGGTGTGTGGTAATCTTTATCATAGGCTTTCATAAGGTTTGAACGGGTAAGGTATTCATTTGCGGAGTATACACCTATGGCATTCTCGCCCTCCAATCCCATGAATACCGGAAGTCCCGCACCTGTTCCGATAAATATAGACTCGAATCCGTCATCAAAAAGTTCATCTATGGTAAGTACACGACCTATGACCATATCAAGCTCTATCTTAACTCCGAGAGCTTTTAATTTTTCTATCTCTTTTTTAACTATTGCTTTTGGAAGTCTGAACTCCGGTATACCGTAGATCAATACGCCTCCGGCTTCGTGGAAGGCTTCAAAAACAGTTACTCATAGCCTAAAAGCGCCATATCTCTGGCACAGGTAAGTCCTGCAGGTCCGGCACCGAGTACCGCAACCTTTATGCCGTTGCTTTCGGGTCTTTGAGGTAATGTATCGTTATTCTCTCTGTACCAGTCGGCTGTAAATCTTTCAAGTCTTCCGATACCGACAGCTTCACCTTTCCTGGCACGTACACACTTAGATTCACACTGACTCTCCTGAGGGCATACACGACCGCATACCGCAGGAAGTCCGTTGGTTTCGCTTATTTTATCATAGGCAGCAGGCATATTGCCTTCTGTGATGTATTTAATAAACTCAGGTATCTTAACATTTACCGGGCAACCGCTTACACAAGGTTGAGCCTTACATTGCAGACATCTTGCAGCTTCTTCCTGAGCCATTTGATAGGTATAGCCCATGCTTACTTCCAGGAAATTGGCATTTCTTACCAATGGGTCCTGTTCCGGCATTTTAACTTTTTCATTAGACATATTTCTTTCCATAGTATTATACCTCCTTACTTAGTCCCTGACAGTTCTGCGATTTTTGCTTCCTTTTGCATACGGCAGTCATGATCACGCTGTCTTTCGGTAGATTTGTAAAAACTGTTTCTTGACATAAGTCCATCAAAGTTTACAAGGTGTCCGTCAAATTCCGGACCGTCAACACAGGCGAACTTGACTTGATTATCAACTTCAACTCTGCATCCGCCGCACATTCCCGTACCGTCTATCATGATAGGGTTAAGAGATACTAGGGTTTAATATTGTATTCTTTGGTGATCTGGGATATAAACTTCATCATTATTACAGGTCCTATGGCAATTACAAGATCGTAATCATTGCCTGCTTCTATAAGAGAGCGAAGCTTATCCGTCACGAATCCCTTCTCCCCGTACGAACCGTCATCTGTAGTAAGGTAAAGGTTATCGCAGCAAGCCCTCATCTCGTCTTCCAATATAACTATGTCTTTATTTCTAAATCCTGCTATAATATCCGTTTTGGTACCTTGAGCGTATAAGGCTTTGGCACTTGGCCAAGCTATAGCATTGCCGACACCGCCTCCTATGACACAGGCTCTTTTATAGCCTTCAAGCTCAGACGGACGACCCAGTGGGCCGACAAAGTCAAGTATGTGATCGCCTTCGTTCTTCTGACCCAGAAGGAAGGTTCCCTCTCCTGCCATTTGGAAAATAATAGTTACAGTACCTTTTTCGTTGTCGGTACCGGCTACGGTAAGAGGTATTCTCTCGCTGTGCTCGTCCAGTCTGAAAATAATAAACTGTCCCGCCTTGGCTTTCTTTGCAATGAGGGGCGCTTCAATATCCATCATTACAACATTTTCATTGAGCATTTTTTTTGAAGCAATCTTAAACATATTTTATTTCCTCCTTGATCAAAAATATATTTATATACTATTGTAATAGTTTTTTTGGTGGTTTTATAAATAGTTTTTTTATACGATTTTACAAATAAAAAAAGAAAAAAATTTACAAAAAAAGCAGTAAGGTAAGACTAATAATCAGTAATATTATAGCAATATTATAAACAATTAGAATAGTATCTTATATATTTAAATCATTAACAGAAAAATTAGCAAAAAAATTTGATATATTAGATATATTCGATATTTAATAACTAAACCGCATCACCAAAGCCGGCTCGATATAATTTGCAAAAGATATCCTGTGTTGATCAAAACAATGACAATACTTTAACAATACAATAACATAAAATAAAAAATTATCAAGCAAATTAAGATAAATGTATTTAAAAAAGTTGAATTATAAGATATACGGCTCAGGCAGGCGAATAAAAAAAGCGTAACAGTCATAATGCTGCTACGCTTAAAAAATACGGATTTAAGATCATCTTAAAAAAATCCAATATAAGTTTTATTGATTAATTTGTTATCACCAATCCGCTTTCCTTATCAAAGATGTGAATCTTTTGCATATCAAGTGCGAATACCGCTCTGTCACCGTTCTTAAGAGTGGTTCTCGGATTTACTCTTGCGGTTATTGACTTACCGTCAAGGTCGCAATATAAGAACACCTCAGAACCTAAAAGTTCATAAACCTTTATGTCGGCTTCGACTTTTCCCGAAAGTGCTTGATTTACAAACAATTCACTGTCATGTATATCCTCAGGACGGATTCCAAGTATTACTTCCTTGCCGTTATAATTTTCACTTACAAGCTTCTCTATCTTGTCTGCAGGAAGCTTAAGGTTGTATGAACCTACAGTAAGCTCAACATTATCCTTAGAGATCACATTGACCTTGGCATCCAGGAAGTTCATTTGAGGTGAACCTATAAAGCTTGCAACGAAGGTATTGCAAGGGTTGTTGTAAAGATTTCTCGGTGTATCCACCTGCTGTACTACTCCGTCCTTCATAACAACTATTCTGGTACCTAGTGTCATAGCCTCAGTCTGGTCGTGAGTTACGTAGATGATGGTCGCTCCGAGACTTTCGTGTAATTTTGCGATCTCTATACGCATCTGAACTCTGAGTTTTGCATCAAGGTTTGATAAAGGCTCGTCCATCAAAAACACCTTAGGATTTCTGACGATAGCTCTACCCATGGCTACACGCTGTCTTTGACCTCCGGAAAGTGCCTTGGGTTTTCTGTCAAGCATTGCTTCAAGTCCGAGTATGGAAGCCGCATTACGAACTTTTTTATCTATCTCTTCTTTCGGAAGCTTTCTGAGCTTAAGTCCAAAAGCCATGTTCTCATATACGGTCATGTGAGGATACAGTGCATAGTTTTGGAATACCATAGCTATATCTCTGTCCTTAGGTTCAACATCATTAACTACCTTGCCGTCTATCTCCAAAGTACCGGCACTTATGTCTTCAAGACCTGCGATCATACGAAGTGTTGTCGATTTTCCACAGCCTGAAGGACCGACGAATATTATAAATTCTTTATCGCCGATCTCCAAATTAAAATCCTGTACAGCCTTAAAACCGTTAGGGTAAATCTTTTCTACGCCCTTAAGCGATAAACTTGCCATCACAACCTCCTAAAAATTCATTAATATTAAAATTATATCCTGTCTTACATACCAAGTAAAGCTTTTTCATCCGCAACCACAACAACATCCTGATGTAATTGAAGTATTGAAGCAGGAACCTCAGGAGTTACTTTACCCTTGATAGCTTTGGCGAGTATTGCCGCCTTATCTTCACCGGAAACAAGTAAAAGTATCTTCTTAGCAGATAATATAGAAGCTATACCCATAGTATAAGCCTGTTTCGGAACTTCTTCTATATTGTTGAAGAATCTTTTATTGGCTTCTATCGTACTTGCAGTAAGATCCACACAATGAGTACCGATGCTGAAACTGTCGCTCGGTTCGTTGAATCCTATATGACCGTTATGCCCAAGTCCCAGGACCTGGAGATCTATTCCTGCCGAATTCCTTATAATAGCCTCATACTCCCTGCAGGCTTTCATACTGTCGGGCTCCATACCGTCAGGAAGAAAAGTATTGGCTTTGTCGATATTAACATGATCGAACAAATTCTGATTCATAAAATATCTGTAACTTTGCTTATGTGTAGGCTCCAATCCTCTGTATTCGTCAAGATTGATGGTACTGATCCTTGAGAAATCCAATTCACCTGCCTCATACATCCTTACTAAAAGCTCGTAGGTTTTTATAGGGGTAGAACCGGTTGCCAGACCGAGTACGGCATTCGGCTTTAGTATAACTTGACTTGCTATGATAGCCGCAGCCTTTTTGCTTGCTTCTAAATAATCCGCAGTTCTGAAAATTTTCATAAAACCCTCTCTCTTAAAATATGTCTATTTGTTTGTATCAGTTAAAGTTAAGATCAAGCTCATAAAATAACCGGTATTATTATACAACTTTAAGACTATAAAGTATAGTGTATATAATGGACATCAAAGATTTTTTTAAATGTTTTATACAATAAAAACAATTATTAATAAAAAATACTGCCGCTTTGAAAAAAAAGATCAACAAAGCGACAGTATTTAATTAATTATTGTTATCTTCGTGTTTTTTTCTTTCCACGAGTCTTCCCATATAGAAAGCTATGATACCTACACCTATACCTGTCTGAACGCAGAAGAGAAGGCTTTCTACCTCTCCCGGAAGTTCTTTTCCCAAAACGGTTTCTATGATAGGATTAAACCAGGGTTCATATTCTCCGCCCTGTATCTCGGCTACGACTTCACTTCCGGCATCATCCGAACCGCCGAATTCAGCATTCTTAAGCATAAATAAAGGAACTATAGCCATCAATACAACTACTACAAGCAAGCTTATAACAAGTTTTTTATTTTTTGACATTACTTACTACCTCCTTATAAAAAGCCTATTTCTTTAAGCTCGGACTGTGCATAAGTCTTAAGCCCCACAATTATAACAACGGTAAGCATACCTTCGATTATAGCAAGCGGAACCTGAGTCGGTGCGAATACAAGTAAGAATTTACCTGCTGAAGCCATAACGCCGCCCTGCTGCATAGGATAAGCGAATGCAAGCTGGAATGCGGTAACGACATAGGTCAACAGATCTCCGAGGAAAGCGGCTAAGAATATTGAAACATTATCATTTACCTTTGACTTTTTACAGATTTTATAAACTATAAAAGATACGAAAGGACCTGCTATAGCCATGGAGAAAGTATTGGCTCCGAGTGTTGTAAATCCGCCGTGTGCCAAAAGAAGTGCCTGGAATATAAGAACTATAATACCCAGTACGCTTACGGCACTCGGTCCGAAAAGAATAGCTGCAAGTCCGGTACCTGTCATGTGTGAACAAGAACCCGTAACTGAAGGGATCTTAAGTGAAGACAGTACGAAGACGAAGGCTCCGGACATAGCTAAAAGTGTAATTGTTTTTCTGTCCTTTGCTATTGTCTTTTTAATCGACAAATACCCGGCTATTAAAAACGGTAGTGAAATAACGCTCCAAGCTATAACATGAACTACAGGTAAGTAGCCCTCCATAATGTGCATCGCATTTGCCGCAAAAGGCAGTGCAAAGCTCAAAGTAAATATCATTGCCAGAGTCATTAAGATTTTCTCTTGCTTTTTCATGTATTCCTCCTTTTAAAAATCTTTTTTATATTAACTCAAGCCGTTAAGCCCGAGCAATAAACATTTTCCTGAAATCATCCATATTTCTTGCAGGCTTCGTGCTCTCCCGGAATACGGAATTCTCGACCAGAGTCTCAAAAACCTCGAGAAGTATGGGCTTTTTAAGATTAGCCTTTTTCAAGACCTCGTTGTCGCTTAGTACACTTATCGGATCGGAGTCGGCTATTATACTACCCGAACAAAATACAACTATCCTGTCCGCCCAGCGAAAGGCAAATTCCAGATCGTGAGTGGATATGACAAGAGTCCTTTGTTCCGCACTCATTTTATCGAGCACTTCTTCAAATATTGAAATATTTTGAGGGTCGAGTGAAGCCGTCGGTTCATCAAAGATGATTATTTCCGAATCCATAGCTATGATATCCGCTATACTTACTCTTTTTTTTCTCACCTCCGCTAAGGTAATGCGGCGGTCTGTCTATGAGATGAGAGATATTCATATAATTCAATGAGTCCAAGACTCTTCTTGTGACCTCTTCCTTGCTAAGACCTAGGTTCATGGGACCGAAACTTACTTCCGCCCTTACCGTGGAAGCTATGATCTGGTTGTCGGCATCCTGAAATACTATACCTACATTCTTTCTAAGTTCCTTGATGGAAGATTTATTTATAAGTTTATCCCTGTAATATACCGCACCGCTTTCGGGTCTGAGCACTCCGTTGATATTAAGGAAAAATGTGGACTTTCCGGAACCGTTGGCTCCGAGAACAGCCAGACGCTCTCCACGGTGTATGTTAATAGAAACTCCTTTTAACACTTCATGTTCTTTTGTATAAGAGTAATGAAGATTTTCTGCTTTTAAGATAACTTCGTTCATAAAATAGATCCTTTTTTGTATGTATTCGATCCTATAGCCTTAAAATAAGACTATGTAACAGATCTGTCCTGCAAATATCGTGAAAAAGCGATGAATCGAAAAACAGTAGTTATTTATATTATGTAAAAATTTATAATGCATATAGAAAATCAAGTTTTGAACTGATGAACCATATCGCAAACATCGATAAAATAAAAAGAATAGCTGTGAATAAATGTTTTTTATCAAGTTTCTTTTCTTCCTGAAGGAAGTTAAGATCTCCGTCAAAGCATCTTGCCTCCATAGCCGTATAGTAGGCATTGGCTTTTTTTAATGATACTACGAGTATGTTGCTTGCGATATTGCCGAAACTTTTATAAGATGCCTTAAGATTATGATATCCCAATCTTGAAAGTGCGGAATTATGCATATTCATATAGCTTTCTATGAGTATGAATATAAATCTGTAGATAAGATTCATAAGCTCTATTATAAGCTTGGGTACATGCATATTTCTCAAAGCATTTATTATCTCGTAAGGCATGGTTGAGAGTATAAGACTTTGCATAACGCTTACACAGGCAAGAACCTTAATTATAAGTTTTGCAGTCTCACTAAGTTGCTCCTTTGAGGTATACATATAAAGATTTCCTATCTTGATATGGTAATCTCCCAAGGCTTCAAATGAAAATCCTAAAGCAATACCTATACTTGCCACGATTATAAAGCTCAGAGGTCCAAGCAGTATGGAAAGATATTCCTTAAAATCCATCTTTCCAAGCTGTACGCTTATAAAAAACATTGTAAGAAGTACATAAGCCGATACATAAGGATCGTTAAATATTATTGTTAAGATAAGTGTTATTAAAGCACATATCAGTTTGAATTCCGGATTTATATGCTTAAGTTTGGAATGAAAAGCATACATATCTATGGAAAAACCGCTGCCATGTTGATGAGCCATACAAATCCCCTCAAAAAAAATAACTGTCCGTTCAGAGAATTAAAAACGGTTTTATAAAAACCGACGATCCCTCGAAAGACAGTTTATAATAGTCGATATAGGTACAGTGACCACATCTTTACAAAATCAGATCACAAGCAGTCATTTAAAGCTAAAATCAATTTCAAAGATTTATATAAAGATGTAATAATAAACGACTTATAGTTTTTGGGATCGAAAAACCAAGTCCTTGTTATGCGAAAACGAAACGATCGCATACGGTACATAGATGTATCCTGACTTAAAATCCGATAAAATGCTTGATTTACCGGCAGACCATGCCTTCCCGATCTGAAAGATACAAGATCAGTGGCATAATAACGGTCTTTTATTTATCACAGTAGCGTCCCTGTGCGGGATTCTCACCCGACTTCCTATGTAAACATAAAATCTATGCACACTAAGGAAAATAATATCATAAGATAATATTAAAATCAAGATATAATTATAAAGAAAACATAAATGAGATTTTGTATTTTTATTGTTACATAAAAAGGTTACAGTTCAGGTAGGTCATTCATCTTCGTCAAAAAGACTAAAAATATTTCATTTTTATCTATAAATTAGACGAAGATGAATTCCGGCGGTAGCCTGATAGATATACATGTATAATATACACCTGAAAGCAAGCTTTCATTTGGTATATTATACATGTATATCTAAACTACCTGAACTGTAACATAAAAAGAGCCATACAGCATATAAAATAAATTATTGTATATACTGTATGGCAGCAGAGTGCTAAAAATTATTGTTTTTAAAAATCATTACCATCTTGTAGTATCTTCAGTCTGATTAAAGTGTGCAACCGACTGGTTGCCTATTTTATCGCTGACATGAACATCCAAACTTCCGAAACTGTCAAGGTTAAAAGTTGCTTCGGAGTTGGCTTCGTCTACGGACAGCGGATCCACTCTTAAACCTGTAGGAGTCGTGGCGTATATTGAAGAAAAATCAATACCGGATTGAGTATCCTCAAATGAGACCAATATCTCGGTATTCTTGCTGACCTGTGTAACTTCACCTTGAATTACGGGCGGTTCCTGGTCTATAGAACCTACATTATCGTAAGCCGCATCGCTCATACCGTTAAAACCGTACACCACAGCGGAGATACCGCCGTTTTTAGTCAGGTTTGCCGAATATATCAGGGAAGCTCCGGTCTCTTCCTTGGTAAGTTCCAAAGGTTCGTTGTCAAAAAGCACTTCGAGCTTTTTTATCGGGTAGAATTTGTTGACTTTTACAGTTAATGTTACATTTTGAAAGTTGTGTTCATCTATTACTTCCATAGTGACCTTAGGTCTGGAAGTGGCAAGAAAAAATATGATCAAATTAATTATCACAAAAGGTATACCGTAAAAAAGCAAAAAGTTTTTAACGGAGATCCTGCCTTCCTGATGTCTTTGCTGTCTTGAATGTGAATTTCTGGAATATTGCGTCATAAAGAATCCTTTCTTAATAACCTGAATAAGAAGGCTGTAAAAACCATACAGCTCTTGATGGCTACATTTTACAACATAAAATATAAAATATCAATTCCCGAATAGTTAAGATTACCGATAAAAATTGACGATCTATAATTAATCAAAATATCAGGAAGTTTAATATTTATTAACAATCTAGTGAATTAAACTGCCAAGGATCCCGAAAGATACAAGCATCATGATCATACTTGCCATAAATACTCCAAGGGTTATGGCTGCAAGAGCTTTTTTTCTATCCATATTGAGCATGGCGGCAACCAGAGCACCGGTCCACGCACCGGTTCCGGGAAGAGGTATCCCTACGAATATGACCAATCCCCAAAAACCGTATTTTTCTATGGAAGACTTGTTCTTGTCGACTTTTTTGTATATCCATACGGCAAAGCTTCGGAATATCTTTACCTTACTGTTTTGCATTTTATAAATGACAGTTTCGATCAGATATATAATAAAAGGGATAGGTAGCAGGTTGGCTATTATGGCAATAACATAACTTTCCAGTGGAGGAAGGTTTAGAAGTGCGGCTGCTATAAGTCCGCCTCTTAGTTCAAGTATAGGCATAAGGGATATGACAAATACCGCAAGCTGCTTTCCCAGGGGCAGTGCTAAAAGTCCGGATAATGAGTGTAGAAGAGCTTTTGCCAGTTTTTCAGCCATGTCTTACACCTCTCTATTCTTGGAAGTATGATCCGCACTCAGAATTTTTTGAACCGCTTCATATAAATTCTCAGCCGTGCAGTCGGGCTTGGCATCGTATTTGTTATCGGTTCCTGCAAGACCTGTCATCACTAAAACAGACTTTAATCCGGCTTTTTTGGCAAGTTCAATATCCATGGTACTGTCTCCTATCATATAAGAAGAGGACAGATCTATATTGAATTTTTCTTTAGCCTGTTCTATCATACCGGTCTTAGGTTTTCTGCACTCACAATCTATCTTATACAACGGATTTTCCTCAGGGAAACCTTTATCGGGGTGATGCGGACAAAGAATATATCATCGACAAATACACCCTCTTTACCGAGCAGCGTCTTAAGTTTTTTATGTATATGATCAATATCGCTTACATCGCACAGACCTCTTGCGACCGAAGGCTGGTTGGTAATAATTATTGCAAGCAGACCCGAAGAATTGATAGCACCTATAGCCTCAACGACACCGTCTAAAAGCTCGAGATCCTCAGCCTTGTATATAAAGTTATCAAGTTTATTTATGGTTCCGTCCCTGTCTAAAAAAATTGCACTTTGTTTGTTGGAAAGATTCTTTCTTGAAATAAGTCCGGCATCAAGTTCGCTCACGGCTTTTTCTATCCTGTCCACCGTACCGACATCCTTTACATATTCGGGTGATTTGTAAGCATATATAGCCTCGCCCGAGGCAGCCATAACGGCAAGTATATCTTTTTCAAAATCTGTCTTGACAGGTTCAGCTACTTTTTCACAGACACTTTTATCAAGTATGTATAGACCGGCATTGACCATATTATCATACCAATAATCTCTTTTATTGTTTTTTGAATCAAAGCGTATAACTCTCTCATCCGGGTCGGTTTCAACAAGGTCGGAGTCATAAGGGTGGGAATTGGGATGAGCAAATATTGTAACATCCGCTTTTTTTGACCTATGGAAGCTTTCCATTTTATCTATATCTATATTAAAGAATATATCACCGAAGACCAGTAAAAAGTATTCGTCACTAAGTTTATCTTTAAGATAATAAAAAGCACCCGCTGTACCCAGAGGCTTGTCCTCGATTATATAATCTATATTGACACCGAATTTTTCACCGTTACCGAAATATTCGCTTATCTTCTCGCCAAGATGCCCTATTATCATAGTTATATCAACTATGCCGTATCTTTTAAGCTCCTCTATCTGCCATAAAAGTAAAGGCTTTTCTTTTATAGGTATCATAGGCTTAGGGATCTCGCCTTTTGTAAGACTTTCAAGTCTGGTTCCCTTTCCCCCTGCCATAATGACTGCTTTCATAAAAATAATTCCTTTCAGTGTATTGTAATTAAATATGTCTTATTGGGGTAATAACTTTTTTAAAACAGGAATTTTTTGACCGACCTTTACTATGATCCATGAAGTAAAGAATGCAACCAACGCAAGCAATATTCTGTATTTGACATTTTGATCGTTAAAAGTAATGAATCTTCTGACGACAGCCATAATAAAATAATGTATCAGATATATGCCGATCACCTGCTTTCTGAATATTGAAGACGCATTGTACAAGAAAGTTTTAAGCTTGGAAGCTTTTAGATTCCTGAAAAATAAAAACAGAGCCGTTGAATACAATATACAAGGCAAGCCCATATAACCCTTAAAGTTTCATTCAGGGAGTTGTCTTTGAATGATAAATACAGTGTTACCAACATTTGAAGCAACAAACCGAAAAGCCCGAGAATATAAATAAATATTCGAGTGTTTTTTTTGATATCATATCGGTCTATACAGTATCCGATCAGTAAATAAATAACATAATTGGCTCCAACAGGCATAATAAAACCGGTATTCCAGGGTATCACATAACCTGTCAAAGAAGATATCAAAGGAAGGGCAACATTTAATATCACAAATCCGGATATTATATATTAAAAAGGTCTCCTTTTTGTTCTCCTCGGGGATAAGAGTAAAGACCGGAATAATCAAATATGTTGTAAATAAGCAGATAAATATCCAATAAGTACCGCCGTTTGCTTTTGTGTTGATCACGGAGTCCAATATATTCAAGGGGGTAAAGATCCCGGCATCCACAGAACCGTTAATAAATCTCATAGCGATTCCGACTATGCTCCAAAATATAAAGGGTATTAAAATCTTATTGATCCTTTTTGCAAAAAATTCTTCGGTGGAATATTTTTTTCTGTAATCCAGTAAAGTCGCTCCTGCAAGCATGAAACAAACCGGAACGGCAAAATAAAATACAGATTCTATAATATCGGCATATATCCACCATCTGCTTTTTTCAAATGACCAAAATATACCGTTTGAGTGTAAGAATACCACAGCTATGCATGAAAGGACCGCCAATATATCGATATATTCAATACGGTCGTTTGCTTGTCCATCTTTATTTTTCATAATGTAATACCGGTGTGTATAAGTATGTACACCGGGCTCCTTTCCAAAAAGTTTACTACCGACCTTTATTATATAAATACTAAGTCAATCTATAATTGTATCTTAATAAGTATCCGGTAGCAAGATATTTCAGAAAGTATTTTTACCGCATATAAAACGAAGTGACGGGCATTAAGTCAAGCCTGTAATGTTTATAACGAAAAGTATAAAAGAAGTAATATAAATGCTATTTTTATAAAGAATGAAAAACAAAACCATTAACCGTATATACGTAAGGGGGAGGTCACTTAAAAAAATAAAATGGGGACAAGCCTTGAAAGTTGCTTTTATATTGGGTGATATGAGACTTTTTACACAGAGAATATAATGCCTTGACCCATCTTAAGATTAAATATTAATTTAGAATATATATTTGTATTATATAATAAAATATAGTATAATCGCAGGAAGTAAAAGCGTTTTATAAAAGTCCCTAGTTTTGTTTATATCAAACTAGGGATGATTTTTACAAAGATAATACAAGGAGCAAAAATAATGATAATTACAAGAACTCCTTTCAGGATGTCCTTTTTTGGAGGAGGCACTGATTTTCCGGGATTCTATCAGGAAAACGGAGGAGCTGTCATCTCAACAACATTTGATAAATATTGTTATTTGACCGTAAGACATCTTCCGAGATTTTTTGAATACAGTTCACAAATAGTTTATTCAAGGACAGAATCCGTCAAGAGTGTAGATGAAATAGAACATCCTGCTGTTAGAGAGGCGATGAAATATTTGGACATGCATGAACTTAGGATCACCTACGATGCAGACCTTCCGGCACGTTCCGGTCTGGGTACCAGCAGTTCATTTGCGGTAGGATTGCTTAATGCTTTTTATGCACTTAAGGGTAAGTATGCGGACAAGAGAAAGCTGGCTGATGAAGCCATATATCTTGAGAGAGAACTTTGTAATGAAAGCGGTGGGGTTCAAGATCAGATCGCAGCATCATTCGGAGGACTTAACAGAATTATTTTTAATCAGGGCGGATATGAAGTGGAACCCATAATCATATCTCCAAAGAAAAAAGAAGAGCTTAATGACAACCTGATGTTGTTTTTTACAGGTTTTTCAAGGTTTTCATCAGATATACAAAAAGGTACCGAAACAGCTATTAAAAACAAGAAAAAAGAGCTGATAGAGATGCTCGGATTGGTCGATGAGGCTCATAAGATACTTACTTCGGATGCCGATCTTAGCGAATTCGGAAGAATGCTCGATTATACGTGGAAATTAAAAAGAGGTATCGAAAGCAAGATATCTACCAATGATATAGATATATTATATGAAAAGGCTATGAATGCAGGGGCACTCGGAGGGAAATTACTCGGAGCCGGCGGCGGAGGCTTTTTGCTTTTTTATGTTGAAAAAGATAAACAGGCGGCAGTACAGAACGCACTTGACAATCTATTATACGTACCATTTAAATTCGAAAATGCAGGTACCAAGGTAATACATTACTCACCGGAAAGTTTTGAGGTAACAAAAAATACTTATGGAACATAAGGAAAAGTCGAAGGTATTATCAGTCGTTGTTCCGGCGTATAATGCACAGGCATATATAAGGGAAAACCTGGATTCTTTTTGTATACCCGAAATCATGGATGATATTGAGGTGTTGATAATCAATGACGGTTCTGATGATGATACGGAGTCGATATCCTCTGAATATGTTGAAAAACACCCGGATACCTTCAGGTTATTCAACAAGGAAAACGGTGGCCACGGTTCGGGTATCAATTACGGAATAAAGTATGCAAAAGGAAAATACTTTAAAGTAGTCGATGCGGACGACACTGTAGGTAAGGAGGCATTTATAAACCTTGTAAAATGCCTGGGTTCTTGCGATTCGGATATTGTTTATTCGGGATTTTATTGGGCTTATGATGACGGAAGCGCTGACATGTCGAATTTCAAACTCAAACAGGAGTTTGAAGTTGCGTTTGACGGTGTTGAATATAATAAAGAATATAAGTTTGATGCGATAGCAAAGAAACTGTATATAAAGATGCATAACATGACTGTAAAGACCGCAATACTTTATGATAACGATATAAAAATCGATGAGAATTCATATTACGTGGATGCGGAATACATCCTGTATCCGATACCCTATGTTGATACCGTAATGTTTATAAAAGATATAGTTTATTACTACAGGATAGGGAGAAAAGGTCAGAGCGTATCGATCGAAAAAATGCAAAAGAATGAGAAAAATTACAGCCTGGTGATAGATTCCTTACTTAGATTTTATTCGGATCTTTACAAAGAAAAGATATGTTCTAAGGCTAAAAAATATTACATAGCCGCAATTATCGCAAGAGTTATTTCCGGTAAATACAAGGTCATGTTGAGTATGAAAGATTCGAGAAAAAGTGAATTTATAAAATTCGAGCATAAACTTAAAGAGGAGTATAGGGATATTTATAATAAAAATATAAACCCGGCGGTAAAAATCTTAAGGGCGACAAACTACATGACTTATTCTTTTATAAGCTTTTTGGTAAGGATATTTTATAAATAAAACCGTTATGAGGATGGAGTAATAATATGTTAAAACTTATTGACAGAATAAATACCTACAAACATTATGAGCCGCTGTTAAAGCAGCTTATAATAAAAGATATAAAATTAAAGTACAGAAGAAGCTTCCTGGGATATATATGGAGTATCATGAGTCCTCTTTTGATCATGGTAGTAATGGTGATCGTGTTTTCCAATATGTTTAGATTTGATATAGTTAACTATCCGGTCTATTTTATAATAGGTCAGACTATTTATAACTTCTTTTCCGAGTCAACCAATCATGCCATGTGGTCTATAGTCGGCAATGCGGCATTGTTAAAGAAAACCTATGTACCCAAATATATTTTCACATTATCAAAAATCTCAAGTTCTTTTGTTAATACATTATTTGCACTGGGTGCTATGCTTATCGTGTTCATAGTATGCAATATCAAGTTCAACTGGTTTATGCTTTTCATACCGGTAATATTGCTTCAGGTTTATGTTTTATGTGTCGGAGTCGGTCTTATACTTGCACAGGCTACGGTGTTTTTCAGGGATATCCAATACATTTACGGTGTTATTCTTATGGTTTGGATGTATTTGACACCGATATTTTATCCGCTGAGTATGCTTGAATCCAATCCGGAATTACTTTTTTTGATCAAGAATTTTAATCCGCTGTATTTGTACATAGAACAATTTCGTACGATAGTGCTGCAAGGAGTATTCCCTCCTGTCGAACTTATTGCAAACGGTGTTGCATGGGCATTGCTGTCACTTGTTTTAGGTACGGTGATATTTTTGAAAACACAGGATAAGTTTATACTTTATATTTAATTTATTAGGACGGAGCGATCTTTTATGGATGTAAGAAAAGATGATGAAATAATAGAAGAGTTGATCAATGAAATAAACGATCAGCATGATACAGTGGATGTAAATACAAGTGAAGAGTCGGAGCATGAAAAGAAAGCTATAGAAGATACTGTGGTAAAGGTCGATAATGTAAGTGTAAGATTTAATATTGCTTCCGAACGAATCGATAATCTCAAAGAATATTTTATAAGCTTATAAGAAAAGAACTGTTGTTCAAGGAGTTCTTTGCTCTTAAAGATGTATCTTTAGAGATAAAAAGAGGAGAAGCATGGGGGTTTATAGGTATAAACGGATCCGGTAAGTCCACACTTCTTAAGCTTATATGCGGTATATTAAAACCTTATGAGGGTAAGGTTACGGTCAGCGGAAGTATAGCTCCGCTTATCGAGCTTGGAGCCGGTTTTGATTACGACCTTACAGCAAGAGAAAATATATATTTAAACGGTGCGGTACTTGGATATAATGAAAAATTCATGAAAGAACATTTTGATGAGATCGTTGAATTTGCGGAACTTCAGAACTTTCTTGATATGCCTATCAAGAATTATTCATCGGGTATGGCGGCACGTCTGGGATTTGCGATAGCGACAATGGTAAAGTCGGATATACTGATATGTGATGAAGTGCTTGCGGTAGGTGATTATGCGTTTCAGCTAAAGTGTGAAAAGAGAATGAAGGAGCTTCTTGACGGAGGAACGACACTTCTTTATGTATCTCATGCAACGGAATCCGTAAAAAGATTATGTGACCATGCATTATGGTTGAATAAGGGGAGAGTGGTTATGAAAGGTGGAGCAATAGATGTCTGTGATGCTTATATTAAGGACCAGATAGGTGAGATAAAAGCCAAGGTAGAGGGTGAAAATGTGGATTATATAATCATACAAGCCGGCGGCAAGGGTACGAGACTTGAACATCTTACAAGAAACAAACCCAAGGGCATAGTACCGGTGAATAATCTGCCTATAGTTTTCCACATGTTCAAGAAATATCCGGACAAGAAATATATAATAATAGGTGACTATAAAAACGAAGTCCTTGAAAAATACCTCGAAGCTTTCGGTGGAACCACCTGTATAAGCGTTAAGGCACAGGGACAGGGTACTTCTGCGGGACTGCATCAGGCACTTGAACATATACCTGCAGGTAAGAGATTTATGTTCGTATGGTCGGATCTTATACTGGGTGAAGAAGTAAATATTGATGAGACAAGGGGCAATGTCATAGGTATATCCAGAGACTTCGAGTGCAGATGGTCTTATAAGGATGGGCAATTTCTTGAAGAGCCGTCAATGCAGCACGGAGTTGCCGGGCTTTTCATATTCTCAGATAAGGAGATACTGGCACAGGCGCCTCAATCGGGTGAATTCGTAAGATGGTTACAGGGTCAGAATATAGAGTTTGAGGAAATGTCCTTACTGGATACGGTTGAAACCGGTACCTTAGAGGCGATAAGACGCATCTCGGGACATGAGGGCGAGTACAGATGCAGACCGTTCAACAGTATAGAAGTTCATGACAATATACTTATAAAAAGACCTATAGACGATCAGGGAAAGGCTTTAGCGGTCAATGAAGTAAAGTGGTACAGCGAAGTTAAAAAATACAACTTCGATCAAATACCTATAATATATGAATTAAATCCGCTTACCATGGAAAAGATAAACGGACAAAATATATACAAAGCCGAGCTTGATACCGAGCAAAAGAAAAAGGTCATAGACAACCTTATATCTTCTTTGGAAAAACTGCACGGTTTTGCCAAAGAAGAAGCGGATCCGTACAGTATAATGGATACGTATTTTTACAAGACTTTCACTCGTTTGGACAAGATAAGGAATCTGGTTCCTTTTGCACTTGAAAAGACTATAAATATAAACGGCAAGGACTATAAGAATCCGTTCTTCTACAGAGAAAAGATAAAAGAAGATGTCAGGAACCAGTGCCTGTATACATGTAAGAGTTTTTCATTGATCCACGGAGACTGTACATTTTCCAATACTATGGTAGACGATAAACTTAATGTTATATTCTTAGATCCGAGAGGTTACTTCGGAAGCACGGAGTTATACGGTGATGTGGATTATGACTGGGCTAAATTATATTATTCCATAGACGGAGATTACGATCAGTTTAACAATAAGAATTTTGAACTCTACATTGAAGAAAACGGAGTAAGACTTGATATAGCTACAAACGGCTGGAAAGAATTGGCACCTTATTATTTGTCACAGCTTAAAGGTGTGGATGCCCAGAAAATCAAATTTTTACATGCCCTTATATGGTTATCTCTTACGACCTATGCATGGGAAGATTATGATTCTATCTGCGGAGCTTTCTATAAAGGTGTGATGCTTATGGATGAGTGTCTTAAAGATAATTAGGAGGTAGTATATGGAAGATCTTAAACTGTCATCACTTCCTAAAACATGGATCTTTGATCTGGACGGCACGATACTTGTACATAACGGATATAAAAACGGAGGAGACAGGATATTGCCCGGGGTAAAGGAGTTCTTTGATAAGATTCCCGAGACAGATCATATACTGATCCTTACAGCAAGAAAGGAAGAAGTTCTTGAATCCACTATAGAGTTTCTTAAAGATAACGGGATAAGATATAATAATATATTGGCTGATATACCGTTCGGAGAGAGGATTTTACTTAATGACATGAAAGATTCGGGTCTGAAGACAGCCTATGCCGTTAATCTTAAAAGAGACGAGGGATTGAACTTTTCTGTTTATATAGATGAAGACCTTTAGTAAAGAAATATATATAAAGCAGGGGAAGATACCGATGAGGTAATGCTCAGTGTTGTGCTGCTCACATATAATCATGAGAGATATATAAGGACCTGTCTGGAAAGCATAGTCTTGCAAAAAACAAGTTTTAAGTATGAGTTGATAGTCGGAGACGATGCTTCAACGGACAGGACACCCGAAGTGATACTTGAGTATGCAGCTAAGTATCCTGACATAGTCGTTCCTGTACTGAGAGAAAAAAATATAGGTGCGGTAGCTAATCTGGTCGGGCTTTTAAAAATGGCGAAGGGCAGATATATAGCAGGTTGTGAGGGAGATGATTTCTGGACGGACAACAAAAAGCTGGAGCTACAGTTTAAATTTTTGGAAAGAAGAAAAGATCATATAGCTTGCAGTCATGATATAGAGACAGTAAATGAAGACGGAACACCGGCGGATAAGCAAAAGATCAACTGGATAAGTCCCAATAGGCATTACAGCCTTAAAGACTATAAGGGGATCATGCTTCCCGGGCATCCGGTAGCACTTGTTTTCAGAAATATATTTAAGACGCAGGAAGATCCGAACAGATTACTTGATTTCCATACATCCATAGCTGACAGAACATTGGCTGTGATGCTTTCGGTGCGTGGAAAGATCTACAGAGCCGATAGAAAAATGGCAGCATACAGACTTCATTCAAGTAATAAAACGAATATGACTAACAGTATATATAATAACTTAAGATCGTATTTGATAGACTATGAACTTAATGAGAAGATAGAAGAATATATATATACAAAGCTTCATAAAAGAATAAGTTTTGCGGGATTCAGATGGAAGCTTTTTGTTAAACTTGGGATAAAGACCTTACTTAAACTCTCTGAGGGTTCATTGGATAATTTTAAAAAAGTGGCTATACTGCATGCGAAATGGTGTGTGGGAGGACATAAAGGAGAGATCATGGTAGTTGGCATTATGCAACCTTACTTTTTGCCATATTTGGGTTATTGGCAATTAATAAATGCTGTTGATAAATTTGTAATATATGATGATGTTAATTATATAAAGGGCGGTTGGATCAACAGAAACAGGTATTTGTATAACAGTGAAGCAAAAGTTTTTAATATAATTATGAAGAATTCCAGCTCATTTAAAAAAATCAATGAAATAGAATTGATGAGCGGTGACGGAAAATACGATCCGATGAGAAAATTATATATGACTTTCGAGATGGCATATAAGAAAGCACCTTATTTTACTGAGGTTTCAGGACTTTTGGAAGAAATATTGAATCATAAGGAAAATAATCTTTCTAAATTCATTGAATATTCCATAAGAAAGATCTCTGACTATCTTGATATAGATACTGAAATAATAGTATCTTCGGATATAGTAAAGGACGAAGAGCTTGTAAGGGAACAAAGAGTCATGGACATCTGTAAAAGACTTGGCGGTACGAAATACATCAACCCTATAGGCGGAAAAGAATTATATGATAAAGACGAGTTTGCAAAAAACGGTCTGGAACTTGACTTTATAAAAATGGATGAGATAGTTTACAAACAGTTTTCCGATGAGTTTGTACCGGGACTGTCCATACTGGATGTACTTATGTTTAACAGTCGTGATAAAGTAAAAGAATTTTTAGAACTATATTCACTTGAATAGAGGGAAGATGATGAGAGAAATAGGAGGCTATTTTGAACTGGAGCTTGGGTGCGGTAAAGAGTTATATACGGATGAGATAAGACTTAACTCTGCCAGGAATTGTCTCAGATATCTGATAAGAAAAAGGAATATAAAGAAGATACAGATTCCGGCATATACATGTCCTGTCGTTTGGGAAGTTTTAGAGGACGAGGGATGTGAAATAATATATTATGATATAGATGAGAATATGCTGCCCGGTGTTGAACTTGATAAAGATGTATATGTATTATATACCAATTATTTCGGAGTATGTTTTGAACAGGCTCAGTACATAAGTTCCAAGTATAAAAAAGTAATAATAGATAATGCACAGGCTTTTTTTGAAAACGGGAAAAATGCTGTGGATTCATTTAATTCTTCAAGAAAATTCTTTGGCGTGCCCGACGGAGGCTATCTTTCTACAAACTTGCCGTATGATGACGAATTGGAATACGATCATTCGTATGAGAGGGCAGGGCATTTGTTAAAAAGAATAGATAAAAGTGCGTCTGAGGCGTATGAAGTCTACAGACATAACGAAAGTATCATTGACAGTGAGGATATTAAGTTGATGTCAAAACTGACACAGAGAATACTTTCATCAATAGATTATGAAAATTGCAAAAAGAAAAGAATATCTAATTTTAAATATTTACATAACTGCTTCAAAGATATAAATTGTTTTAAGATCGAAGATGCACACAGACCTGCTATGGTATATCCGCTGCTGGTAAAAAGCATGGATGATGACAAAAAAGTAAGATCCGAATTGATCGAAGATAATATATATATAGCAAGATATTGGGCAGGGCAAAAGGATAGAGGATACGGTGACAGACTTGAGAAATATTTGCTGCCGCTGCCTATAGATCAACGATATTCCTTTGAAGAAATGGAATATATGGTCAATAAGATAAAAAAATTAATTTAATTTTATCGGAGAGTAATGTGATGTCAAAAAAAATAGGGGTTTTAATATTTCCCGCCGGAGAAATAAATTCGGTCGAATTGCATGATGCACTGGCTACCTGCGTAAATATAGATTTATACGGTGCTTCATCTGTGGATAAACACGGTGAATATGTATTCAAAAACTATATCGGCGGGTTGCCGATGATAAGTGAAAAAGATTTCTTTGATGAATTTAATAAAGTTATTGAAGAAAATAATATAGATGTGGTATTCCCCACACATGATACGGTAGCGGATTTTTTTGCGGAAAATAAGGATAAAATAAAAGCCGGTATCATAGTGGCGGACAGACGGACTGCAGAAGTTTGCAGAGATAAAAGGAAAACTTATGAAGTTTTTGAAAATGAGAGTTTTTGCCCTGTGGTATATAAAGATATAAATACCTATCCGGTATTTATCAAACCGAGAAAAGGACAGGGTTCGGTAGGAGCGAAACTTATACGCAGTGCCGGTGATATGACGGATAATATAGATCTTTGTGACTATGTAATAACGGAATATTTACCGGGTAAAGAGATCACTGTTGATTGTCTTACAGACAGACATGGTGAGCTAAGAGCGGTATTACCCAGATCAAGAGACAGGCTGCTTGCGGGAATATCCGTATCAGCCAAAGATATAGAACTGACGGATGAAATAAAACATATAGCAAGTACAATAAATTCAAAGCTTAAATTCAGAGGTCTGTGGTGGTTTCAGCTAAAAGAAGACAATGATAAAAAGATGAAATTACTTGAAGTATCTACAAGATGTGCCGGTACTATGTGTATGGCAAGAGCAAGGGGTGTGAATTTGGCACTTTTAAGCGTGTATGATGCTTTAGGATATGATGTGGAAGTTTTTATAAATCCTTATCATATCAAGCTTGATAGAAGTCTTATATCAAGGTACAAGATAGATTATGAATATGAAAATGTATACTTTGATTTTGATGATACATTAATAATCAATAATAAGGTTCACCTACCTGCGATATCATTCTTATATCAATGCAAAAATAAGGGCAAGAAGATCTTTCTTATAACAAAACATGAAACAGATATATATGAAGATCTGAAGAAATACGATCTTCCCGAGAGTTTATTTGAAGAGATAATTTTGCTTAAACCAAAAGAAAATAAAGAGGATTATATTAAAAAAGAAAAGGCTATATTTATAGATAATATGTATGCCGAAAGAAAAAGTGTCATCACTAAGTTAGGTATACCTGTTTTTGATGTGGATGCTATAGAGGTACTTTTAGATTGGAGGATATAGAAGTGGAGTTTGATCATATCAACAATAACTTAGATCTTAGCGACGATAAATATTATTATTATTGTTGTGCGGGACTCGGAGATACCCTGATAACTTTAAGTATAAGGGATCTTCTTGAAGAAAAACTGGGAAAAAAGGTTGTTTTTATATTAAAAAAGACTCACGAAGTTGTAGCAAAAATGTACGAGGATAAAGACTGTATAATCCTTAAAGATAAAGAAATGCAGGAACTTGTAGAAAAGAATTTATCAAAAAAAATAATGAACGGTAAAATTTATGCTGCACATCCGGCATTGCACCCGGAGATGTGGACTTTTTTCAGACCTATATATGACCAGGATTCTACCGAGAGGTTTTTACCCTGGATACACAGATTCTTTGGAGTTAAATATAGAGAGAAGCTTAAGGAACCTACCTACTATCCTCCTATGACAGACACATTGGAGAGTAAGATAAGTAAGTTTGATAAAGTGGATAATATTGTAATGTTAAGTCCGGAAGCGACTTCCATGCTGCCTTTATCCGACCGCTTTTGGGAAAACCTCGTAAACGAATTAAAAGAACAAGGATATACGGTAGTTTCAAATGTTATAAAGAAAGAAAAAACGGTCAAGGGAAGTATATACATAGATCTGACATCGGAAGAGGCTGTTATTTTAGGACTTAATTGTCATTCTGTACATTCTGTAAGAAGCGGTCTGTGTGATCTGATTTTTTCAAAGGGCAAGGATTTACATGTGTATTATCCTACACACAGTTCATACTTTATATATTCTTTAAACAGCATGTTCAGAAGAACCGATATTGATGAAAGAATATTGATAGAGAAATAAATTATTATATTAGGGGGATTATTAATGGGATCAGGTAATAAAATATGCACGGTATTACTTATAAGTTATAATCATGAAAAGTATATAACGAGGGCACTGGATTCGATTCTGACTCAGAAAACAAAATATAACTATATCATAAAGATATTTGACGATGCTTCAAAAGACAATACCAAGGATATAATAAGAGCTTATAAAGAAAAATATCCCGATAAAATAGAGGCATTTATTGCCGAGAAGAATCAGGGGGCGCAGACCAATATATGGAATGCCGTCACATCGGTAGATACTAAATATTTTATTTTATTGGAAGCGGATGATTATTGGTGTAATGATAAAAAGCTCGAATATCAGATAGATGCGATGGAAAAACATCCGGAATGTTCATTCTGCGGACATAACACCTATCTTTTTGCACTGGATGGTGGCAGCAGGGAGTATTCGGAAGGTTCCGTATGTTGCACTCAAAAGTTTTTGAAGAAGAAGAGGATATTTACTATCAAAGATTTTAAAAATGCGCATGACGGAGGATATATCCCTTATGTTTCCGCAAGACTTATAAGGACGGAAGCTATAGATTTTAAGAAGATAAAATATAAAGAAAGTGTTTTATTTGATTTTACACAGTTTTATTATCTCTTGCTAAAAGGAAGTTATTATTATATAGATATGCCAATGAGTGCTTATCAAAGGACCGGAAGCGGAGTGTGCTCCGGTGTTACACCTATGGAATTCCTTAATACCTTTGTTCAAAATGCAATAGATTTCAATAAAGAGACCAATAACGTTATAGCTGACAAAATATACAGAGACTGTATGCTTCAGATCGATTTCAGACTCGGATTGTATAAAGACAGGTTTATTAAGAAGGTACTTCCTATTGATAAGACGAATACTGAGAGCGGAGAAAAAATCGATATGATCAATATGGCAAACAATGAAAGCATAGTATTTAAAGAAAGTTATTTCGATAAGGACAAATATTACTTTGTTTGTAACGGTAACTTGGGGCATACGATGATCATGTGTGCATTAAAGAACGAACTTGAGTCAAAATATGGGTCAAAAATAGTCTTCCTTGTTACTAAAGAACAGGAATTTATTCCAAAGTTATACGATATAGATGACTATATAGTTGCGGATATGTCAGGTGCCGATATGGAAGATATAAGTGATAATGCACCTTATCCGGAAAAAGGAAAATTATATGTCACACATCCTTTTGCACATAAGGAAGCAATGGCATATTATGAGCCAATGTATAATTTGTATTCAACAGAAAGATACCTGCCTTGGCTTTTAAAATTTATGGGACTTTCCAAAGATACAAAGATCAATTATCCAAACAGAGCTCCTGAACTGAATACAAAGAGTACAAAAAAGATAAAGAAGTTAGGTGATTTAAGTAAGATAGTACTGTTCTTACCGGAAACCCAGGATTTTGCCAATATTTCCGAGACCGTGTGGGAGAAAAAGGCTAAAGATATAAAGGAGAAGGGTTACGAAGTTATATCCTGTCCTTTTAACAAAAAGTTTACGGTCAAGGGTACAAGGTATGTAGACCTTACACCTGAAGAAGCAATGTATGTGGGTATGAATTGTGCGGCTGTTTACGCTATGAGGAACGGCTTCTGTGAATTGTTATTTAAGAGAGGACTGAATCTTCATATATACTATCCTTCTCACAGTACACATTTTATATATTCTATGAATATACCGGGACTTAAAGATGTGGTAAAAGAAAAGATAGTGCTTGAACTTTCACATATAAGTTTGGACAAGGATGTGGCAAAGAAAGCGGATACACCGCTGCTTTCGGAGTTGTCAGAATACCTGACAGTGTATACAGATTTTATGACAGACACAGACATTTGTTTAAGAACAAAAAACTTATAAAATTCCTTGTTAAATGGAGATAGGATAGTACTTAAGGAGGTAATATGGCTAAGATATTGGTTACAAGATCTACGCTTCCGTCAATAGAAGAATACGAAAAAGAGTTAAGAGAACTTTGGGAGAGCAGATGGCTTACAAATGCAGGTCAAAAGCATAAAGAATTAACCGATAATTTAAGAAATTATTTAAAAGCAGGGGAAGTGGAGCTTTTTGCCAACGGACATTTGGCACTGGAGATAGCGTTGCAGGCATTAGAATTAGAGGGCGAGGTTATTACAACACCATTTACTTTTATCTCAACTACCAATGCTATTGTAAGAAACGGACTTGAGCCTGTTTTTTGTGACATAGACAGGGAAAGATGGACTATAGATACGGATAAACTAAGGAAAATGATCACAAAGAAACTTCGGCTATACTTGCCGTACATGTATACGGTATACCTTGCGATGTTGAGGCTATAGAAAGTATAGCAAAGGAGTACGGACTGAAGGTGATATATGATTCCGCACATACATTTGCGGCTGATTATAAGGGAAGGTCGATTTCAAGTTACGGGGATATATCAATGTATTCATTCCATGCCACCAAGGTATTCCATACAGTAGAGGGCGGTGCATTGGTATTCAATGATAGCGGACTTTCTGAAAGAATAAGGCACCTTAGAGACTTCGGTCTGTGCCCGGGCGGTGAAGAAGCTGATGAAATCGGAATGAATGCTAAACTCAGTGAGTTTCATGCCGCTATGGGTCTGTGTAATCTGAGACATATAGAGGATTCGGTTGCAAGGAGAAAGGCGGCTTCGGACAGATATGACAGTCACCTGAAAGGTGTTCCCGGAATAGAGATATTCCCCGATATAGAAGGTTTGGATAGGAATTATTCATATTATCCGGTGGTATTTTCAGGTAAGTATAACAGGGATGAGGTATTGGAAAAACTTGCTCAACATGATATTGCCGCAAGGAAATATTTCTATCCTTTGACCAACAGATTTAAGAGCTTTGCCGGAAAATACGATCATTTTAAAACTCCCGTAGCAGAGGCTGTTTCAAATAATGTTTTGTGTTTACCGCTGTATTCCGATCTGGATCTATGTGATGTGGATAAAATATGTAATATAATATTAAGTTAGTGCATCGTTCACAAAATAAGTGTATCGAAAAAAGATGAATATTTTTCTGAGTGTACACATAAAAACTGAGTATTTTGGGACTGCACGTAGGATTTTGGTTGTGTACAATCAGGAAAACAGGCAAGTTATTTGTTATACTTATTTAAGAAACTATGTATTAGAAGGGGGATAAAGATGATAAAATATTATGAGGAGAATTTTAGAATACTTGAAAAGGCTATAGCTTCTATAGATGAAAAAGAGTATGAAAAACTTCTTGAAAATTGTTATAAAGCCATAGAAAAGGGCGGAAAAGTAATAGCTTCCGGACTTGGTAAAAACGTGCCTATATGCGAAAAGTTCGTAGGAACTATGAATTCATACGGTTTGCCTGCAAGCTTTTTACATACAAATACCGCAGTGCACGGAGATCTCGGTATAGTTAAAGACGAGGATGTGGTGATATTACTCTCAAAAAGCGGTAATACAGCGGAGACTTTGGTACTTTGCCATCATTTACAAAAGAGAAAGTGCGATACATGGTCTCTTTCCTGTAATAAAAATGCAAAGTCATACGCTTTGACACATGAGAATTTATTTATCGACCTTGAACATGAGGGTGATCAGTGGGATATAGTTCCCAACAATTCAACCACCGTGTTCCTGATCGTTTTACAAGGAATAGCTATAGAACTTGCAAACAGATTCAAGATAGACAGGGAAAGTTTCGGTCTTAATCATCCGGGCGGAAATATAGGTGAAAGACTCGGATCTGCCGATAAATAATCATGCGTGAAAGAGATGAGGATTTAGATATAATAAGAGCGGTGGGTATGCTTTGGGTAAGCTTTATTATAACAATATAGAAAGTAAATTAATTAAGTTATTTTCCTGATAGTGTACGGATTTAATGATATTTGAACTGATTGTTGCCATAGATAAGGTGAATTGACATTAGTTTGAATATCAATAAGTCAATGTAATAGAGTATATATTTTGACTGTCATTCTCAAAATAAAGTCCGTATGGATCTTTGATTGAGTTTTTAATTAAAATGGCAGTCAAAACTATTTTAAATGATTTTTAGTATTTAATGTAATATAATAATCAAGCAGATCATGCTGATAAACATATAGATGTTTGGGAGGAAGTCTATGGAGAAATTATTTAAATCAAGGGAAGAAATATTTGACTCTCTTTTTATAAGATACCCTGTATTGGAAGGCTGCAAAAGCAGTATATATAAAGCTTTTGAGCTTTTAAAAGAAACTGTTTTAAGACAGAATATTTTGTATCTGGCAGGTAACGGAGGAAGTGCTGCAGACAGTGAGCATATAGTCGGTGAACTTATGAAATCATTTATGGCAAAAAGACCGATAGATGAAAAACTTGCCGATAAATTAAAGGCTTTGTACGGCGAGGAGGGAGAGAGCCTAAGTCTTGACCTTGAGGGGGGCTTTAGAGCAGTCTCATTACCTTCTTTAATATCTCTTTCAACAGCTATAATAAATGATGTTAACAGCGATGTGATGTTCGCTCAGATGCTTAATTCTATAGGAGTTGAGGGTGATGTGTTCTGGGGCATAAGTACTTCCGGGAATTCAAAAAATATAGTCAAGGCTGCTATGCTTGCTAAGCCAAGGGACTTAAGGTCATGGCTTTGGTTGGGCAAAAAGAGTGCAGGCTTGACGCACTGTGCGATGTGGTAATACATGTGCCGGAAACCGAGACATATAAGGTTCAAGAGCTTCATTTACCTGTGTATCATGCACTCTGTGCTATGATTGAGAGCGAGTTTTACGGCAAACTGTGAGATAAGCTAAGGAATGAATTTAATAATACGATAAAAGTTTTATGAGATAGGAAAATCTATAGTACGCTAACAAGATCAGAGGAGATAGATAAAACGGATAAGTTCTGAATTTATGTGTTTTAACTTATCTTCTCTTTTTTTAAAAAAATATCCTATTATTATTAAAATAATTATTGACAAAACAACAAGAGTCTGTTATAGTACATATAGAACAACTGCAAAGGGGGTTGAATATGAATATAAAGAAATTTACGCAAAAATCAATTGAAAGTATAAATAATACAGAAAAAATAGCATATGAATACGGTAATCAAAAGCTGGAGCAGTTACATTTTCTATATGCCTTAATTATGATAGAGGACTCATTAATAAAGAATCTACTTGAAAAAATGAATGTACCGGTCAATGCTCTTATAAATAATGTTGAAGAGAGGATCTCAAAGCTTCCTAAGGTAAACGGAGCCGAAAAATACATGAGCAACGACCTCAACACCGTACTTATTGATGCGGAAGATGAAGCAAAGCGAATGTCGGATGAGTATGTATCCGTAGAGCATCTTTTCCTGTCTTTGATAAGACATGCGGACAGGGAAGTAAAAGAGGTATTTAAGCTTTATGATATTACAAGGGATAACTTCTTAAAGGCACTGGCTTCTATAAGAGGTAATCAGAAGGTGACATCCGATAATCCGGAAGCTACATATGACACACTTAATAAATACGCTACGGATCTGGTACAAAGAGCAAAGGAGCAAAAGCTCGACCCTGTGATAGGAAGAGACTCCGAGATAAGGAATGTGATAAGGATCTTAAGTCGTAAGACCAAGAACAATCCGGTACTCATAGGAGAGCCCGGAGTAGGTAAGACTGCCGTAGTTGAGGGTCTGGCACAAAGAATAGTAAGAGGTGACGTGCCGGATATGCTTAAGTCCAAAAAGCTTTTTGCACTCGATCTTGCCGCACTTGTGGCTGGTGCCAAGTACAGAGGAGAGTTTGAAGAAAGACTTAAGGCGGTTTTGGATGAAGTAAAGAACAGTGAAGGTGAGATAATACTTTTTATAGATGAGATACATACAATAGTAGGTGCCGGTAAGAGTGAGGGCAGTATGGATGCCGGCAATATGCTAAAGCCTATGCTTGCAAGAGGTGAGCTGCACTGTATAGGAGCAACTACTTTGGATGAATACAGGAAATACATAGAAAAGGACAAGGCTCTTGAAAGAAGATTTCAGCCTGTAATGGTCTTAGAGCCTACGGTAGAGGATACCATATCTATACTCAGAGGATTAAAAGAAAGGTATGAGACCTATCACTCCGTAAGGATCACGGACTCGGCACTGGTAAGTGCGGCGGTTCTCTCAAACAGATATATAAGTGACAGATTCCTGCCGGATAAGGCTATAGACCTGGTAGATGAGGCTTGTGCTCTTATAAAGACCGAACTTGATTCAATGCCTACCGAACTTGATGAATTAAGAAGACGCTGTATGCAGATGGAGATAGAAGAGGCGGCATTAAAGAAAGAAGATGACAGTCTTTCAAAGGACAGACTTGAACATTTACAAAAAGAACTTGCGGAACTAAAGTCGGAGCTTAATGAGCAGACGGCAAGATGGGAGCATGAGAAAAAGCAAGTTGAAGAGCTGGCTCAAATAAGAGAAGAGATAGAGCAGGTAGGAAGGCAGATAAGTGCGGCAGAGCAAAGTTATAACCTTGAAGAGGCTGCCAAATTAAAATATGATACCCTGCCTAAATTAAAGGAAAAGCTGCAAAAGGCGGAGGAAGAGCTTAAAGAAGAAGACCTCAAACTGGTACATGAGGTGGTCAATTCCGAAGAGATAGCCCGTATTATATCAAGGTGGACCGGAATACCGGTAAGTAAGCTCAACGAGTCCGAAAGAGCGAAGGTATTACATCTGGATGAGGTATTGAAAAGTCAGGTAATAGGACAGGAAGATGCTGTGGAAAAAGTCTGTGAGGCTATACTTCGTTCTAAAGCCGGTATCAAAGATCCTACAAAACCTATAGGTTCCTTCCTCTTCCTCGGACCTACCGGAGTAGGTAAGACAGAGCTTGCCAAGTCTCTTGCAAAGGCTTTGTTTGATGATGAGAACAACATGGTCCGTATAGATATGAGCGAATATATGGAGAAATTCTCCGTAAGCCGTCTTATAGGAGCACCTCCGGGATACGTGGGTTACGATGAGGGAGGACAGCTTACAGAGGCGGTAAGAAGAAAGCCTTACTGTGTGGTACTTTGGATGAGGTGGAAAAGGCACATCCGGACGTATTCAATGTGCTTTTGCAAGTGCTTGATGACGGAAGGATCACGGATTCTCTCGGAAAGACAGTCGATTTTAAGAATACCATCATAATCATGACTTCCAATATAGGATCCGGCTATCTGCTTGAGGGTATAGAATCGGGTGAGATAGAAGAGAGTACAAGGGAAATGGTAATGCAGGATCTGAGAAACCATTTCAGACCGGAATTTCTTAACCGACTGGATGAGATCATAATGTTCAAGCCGCTTTCAAAGGACAATATAAGCAGTATAGTGGAGCTTATGCTTGATGATATAAGAAAGAGACTCGAAGACAGAGAATTAAGCCTTAATTTAAGCCCTAAGGCAAAGGAATATATAGTAGAGTCCGGTTATGATCCGATGTACGGAGCAAGACCGCTTAAAAGATTCCTGCAAAAGCATGTGGAGACTGCCGTGGCAAAGCTTATATTAAGTCAGGATCTGCACAGTAAAGATAATATCTATATAGATATGGACAATGATAAGTTGGTAGCAAAAGTAGAGAATTAATACAAGGATATAAAAAGAAGCTGTCAAAAGGCAGCTTCTTTTGTATCTGCTTAAGATGCCGAATATCTGAGTCTTTAGCGGTAAAGTTAATGGTATATATTCTGGGAGCCGATTTAAGATTTGGTGAAAGTGCTTAATATATGCTATAATGAAAGCATAATATTAATAAGTGAGGTAGATGATGATTCGAACGTTTTTGGTTGTATTGGAGATAGTATTATTCCTGCTTTTTTTTATACCGGTACTGCTGATAATATATCTGATAAGAATATTTAATAAAAAGCTGTCGGCAGATATCGCACAGTTTTTTGTAAGAGGAGTCTTATCTTTTGTTCTGTCTACTACAGGCTCAAAAGTTGAGATAAGAGGTCTTGAAAATATACCGGAGGGTGCGGTGCTTTTTGTAGGTAATCACAGAAGTGATTTTGATATAGTCGCAGCTTATGCACATATACATAAAAGGCTGGGTTTTGTCGCAAAGGACGAAATGATGAAAATACCACTTCTGGCACAATGGATGAAACTTTTAGACTGTATATTCATTGACAGGAAAGATGTGAAAAAAGGAATGCAAAGTATCTTGCAGGGTATAGAAAATATAAGAGAGGGTACATCTATGTGGATATTCCCGGAAGGTACGAGATATTCGGATATTCCTGCTAATGAAGTAATGGAATTTAAAGAAGGGTCTTTCAGGATGGCACAAAGCGAAATGTCCTGTGGTTCCGGTAGCGCTATACGGATGCGAGAAGATATTTGAGGCACAAAAACCGAGGATAAAGCCGGCAAATATAGTTATGGAATTTTGCAAGCCTATAATAATAGATGAGCTTGATGCCATGCAGCAAAAGAGGCTTGGAGTGATAGCAAGAGAGGAAATAACACAAACTTTAAGTAAAATAGTATAAAAATAGCATTTATTCCTAAAATGATTATATGAAAATGATATTGACAAAGCTGAAGTAAAATCATATATTTATGTGAATAAATAGTTAGAAACAGAAAGGAATATAACAATGAGTAAAGTTTTGGTAGTTTACTTTAGCCAAACAGGCAATACAGAAGCTATGGCAAAGGCTGTAGCTGAAGGTGTGGAAGCAGCGGGAAAAGAAGCACAGCTTGTAGAAGCTGAGAATGCGAGTGCAGCAGACCTTAAGGCGGCTAACGCATTTGCACTCGGTTCACCTGCAACAGGAACAGAGGAAATAGACGATTCTTACATAGAGCCTTTGATGGAAGAGCTTAAGGGAAGCCTTTCAGGTAAGAAGGTACTTCTCTTCGGTTCACATGATTGGGGCGACGGAGATTTCATGAGAAGCTGGGAAGAAAGAGTTACATCTGAGGGTGCTGAGCTTGTAACCGGTTCAGGTATCACAGCAAACTTAAGTCCCGATGATGAAGCTGTCGAAGCACTTAAGAAAGCCGGAGAAGAATTGGCGGCTCTTGTATAATTTAATATAATATAAAGAAAGCTTTTACATGATCAAAATGATGTAAAGGCTTTTTTTTAATGCGTTGTTAGTATATAATTGAATTTTACAGTATATGGGAAATATAAACATACCTTAGTGTGAAAATATTTTTCATTGCTATTTGAGCCGCAATCTAAGGGCAGCGGAATGGAGATTGGTATGAACAAACCGGATTTGGCGGATATAAGAAACAGGATAGACAGTGTAGATGCAAAGATAGTAGAACTGTATAAAGAAAGGATCGATATATTGAAGGATGTAGCCGAATACAAGAAGGCTAATTCAAAACCGGTACTTGATGTTGCAAGGGAAGAGGAGAAGATATCGAATCTAAAGTCCAGGGTGGAAGGAGATTTTTACAAAAAAGCTGTTGAGGAGCTCTATGGTCAGATTCTCAGTACTTCAAGGCTTTATCAGTATTCTATCATAGACAGCGAAGAAAAGAGCGGAGCTTTCGGATTCAAAATGCAGGATGAACTGCCAAAGACAGTAGAGAAAACGGCAAAGGTGGTATATCAGGGTATAGACGGAGCTTATTCGAATATAGTTGCAAAGCAATTTTTCAAGGATAAGGCAGCTTTATATAATGTGGAAAGCTTTGAAGAGGCTGTAAGAGAGATCCTTTGAAGAAAGGGCGGATTACGCACTGCTTCCGATAGTCAATTCTTCAGCAGGACCGGTATGGGAAGTATATGATCTTTTGAGGGGAAATCAGGTATATATAGTGGCTGAGCATGAGTACAATGTGGAACATGCGCTTATGTCGGTCGAGGGGTCGACTCTAAGCGATATAAAAAGCGTTTGTTCCCATATACAGGCACTTACTCAATGCAAAGAATACCTTGCAAAGCATAAAGACTGGCAAAAGATAGAAATGGTCAATACCGCTCTTGCCGCAAAGAAAGTAAAAGATGATAATGATGTCACGCAGGCGGCGATTGCTGCGAAAGAGGCTGCGAAGATATACGGGCTTAAAATATTAAAAGAGCAGGTAAATAAATTCAAGCATAATACCACGAGGTTTGTGGTCGTTAGTAAAGCTAAGTTATACCTGAAAAGTGCAAATAAGCTGAGTATAAGTTTTGAGCTTAAACATAAGCCCGGAACTTTGTATAAGATATTGGCGGCTTTTTTATTTAATGATGTCAATATGCTTAAAATAGAATCACGTCCCATACCGGAAAGAGTGTGGCAGTACAGGTTCTTCCTTGATATGGAGGGGAGCTTGCACGACTCAAATATAAAAGATGCTATTTATTTTATAGAGCAAAATACCAATGAATTCAGAATATTGGGTAATTATTAAAGATGGTTAATATTAAGTATCATGATGAATTATTAACCCGGGCAGATCTTATGAGGTAATGACTATGACACAAAGGGACGATCTTAAATTTACAGACTGTTCTGATTATTATATAAACAGAGAATTATCCTGGCTGGAATTCAATAAAAGAGTATTGAAAGAAGCTAAGACAAGAGATGTGAAATTGTTTGAAAGACTTAAATTCTTAGCTATTACAGCCTCTAATCTGGATGAGTTTTTTATGGTTAGAGTGGCTTCTCTTAAAGATATGGTTGCGGCAGGCTATAATAAGGAGGATATATCCGGACTGACTCCAAAGAAACAATTGGAGGAAATATCACTGCGAAGTCATGAATTTACAGATATGCAGTACCGTATATATAATACAAGCTTAAGACCTGAACTTTCGAAGGCGGGGCTGAGGATAATCACAAAGCATGAAAAGCTTTCAGAAAGCGAGGCTTTTTATCTTGATAATTATTTTAAGGACTCGATATATCCGGTGCTTACACCTATGGCGGTGGATGCCTCAAGACCTTTTCCGCTGATAAGCAATAAAAGCCTTAATATAGCGGCTTTGATCAAGCGAAAGGAAGGTTCGTGGTACAAAGCAAAGCCGGTAAAGCAAAAGAATAAAAAGAAAGATAATTATAAAGGTTATGTCGGGGAGGGACTTGATTTTGCTGTGGTCAAAGTGCCGTCGGTGCTTCCCAGAGTAATAGAGATACCCGAAAAGTACAGTTCAAAGGCTGAAAGAAGTCTGATATTTTTAGAGGAACTTATAGAAAAGCATATTGATATGCTGTTTTTAAACTATGATGTGATAGCCATGCACCCTTTCAGGATAATGAGAAATGCCGAACTTGACCTGGACGAAGAGGATGCGGCTGATCTTTTGGAAGAGATAAAAAAGGGACTTAAGAACAGACGCCGTGGCGAGGCAATAAGGCTTGATGTAGAAAAAGGAATAGATAAAAGGCTTTTGAGAATATTAAAAAAAGAGCTGGAATTGACCGGCAGTGATATATTTTATGTAAAAGGTGCTTTGGATCTTAGGGTATTGGCGGATATATATAAGCTTGAAGGTCTTGAAGAGTTCAAAAATCCCGTCTACAAGCCGGCTCCCGTAAAAAAACTTTCAAACGAAGATGATATATTTACGAATATAAAAAGATCTGATATATTGTTAAGTCATCCTTATCAAAGTTTTGATCATGTTACGGAGTTTGTGAGGGCGGCAGCCTATGATAAAGATGTACTGGCAATAAAGCAGACCCTGTATAGGGTAAGCGGTAACTCGCCCATAATAGAAGCACTGGAAAAGGCGGCTGAACAAGGCAAGCAGGTAACTGTGCTGGTGGAGCTGAAGGCAAGATTTGATGAAGAAAACAATATAAACTGGGCAAAAAAACTGGAAAAAGCCGGTTGTCATGTAATATATGGCTTGCTTGGACTTAAAGTACATAGTAAGATAACACTGGTCCTAAGAAAAGAAGAAACCGGCATAAGAGAATATGTGCATTTGGCTACCGGAAACTATAATGACAGTACCGCAAAACTATATACTGATTTCGGTATGTTTACATGCAGGCAGGAAATAGGACAGGATGCCATAGCCTTTTTCAACATGCTTAGCGGGTATTCAAAGCCTCAGGGGTTTAATAAATTGATAGTGGCACCGATATGGATGAAGGATACATTTATAAAAAAGATAGAAGATCTGACTTGTGAAAGCTTAAAAGGCAAAAAGACAAGGATAGTGGCAAAGATGAATTCTTTGTCGGATAAAGATATCATTCCGGCACTTTACAGGGCAAGTATGGCAGGTGTGAGCATAGATCTGATAGTAAGAGGGATCTGCTGTCTGAAACCCGGTATAAAGGGTGTCAGTGATAATATAAAAGTTCGCTCTATAATCGGTAACTTTCTCGAACATGCAAGGGTGTTTTGTTTTGCCGTAGAGGAAGAAGAGGAGATATATCTGGGAAGTGCGGACTGGATGTACAGAAACCTGGAAAAAAGAGTGGAAATAGTATTCCCGGTGGAAGATGAAAATATAAAAAGTGAGATCCGGCATTATCTCGACCTGCAATTAAGTGACAATATGAAAAGTCACATACTTGACTGTGAGGGAGAATATAAAAAAGTAAAAAACAGGGGCAAAGATAAGATCAGTGCACAGGATATACTTTCAAAAGAAGCATGGGAAAGCGTATAGGAGAGGAGTATTTTAGTAATGAAGAGTAAGGTGAAAACCACAAAGAGAAGTTATTTGTCAAAAGACGATCTGGGACTTTCGGAGATCTGGTTATGGGGAGTGTTTATAATATTTCCATTGATATACAATAAACATTATTTTGATATATTGGAAACAAAATTTGCGACCTTTACAGTACTTAGTCTGGGACTTATAGTTCTTTTTTCTTTGTACAAGCTGATGTCCTTTTTCGGAAAAGAGGGTTCGGGCAAAGTTAGTTTCATAGATCTGTTAAAAAATAATTTTGATATAATAGATATGGGGATGCTGGTCTTTATATTGGTGTCCGTAATATCGACACTTGCCGCTGCTCCCTATGTTAATGAGGCTTTCTGGGGAAATGAAGGTAGGCATACCGGATTGTTTTTACTTCTTTTATATGTGATCTGCTTTTTTATAGTAAGCAGATATCTGGAGTTCAAACCGCATTTTATTAATGCTTTTCTTATAGTCGGATTTTTGATATGTCTGTTCGGAATAACCGATTATTTCGGTATGGATATTCTGGATTTCAAAGAAAATATGAAAGAGGATCAGTTGCTTATCTTCACATCTACTATAGGAAATATCAACACCTATACCACTTTTGTAGGTTTTGTGGTGAGCTTATCGGCAACATTTTATACACTTGGCGATGATCAAAAAAAGGAAGACCTTATAAGATCGTTAAAGTATTTTGTATGTATGGCTGTTGGTTTTGCGGCTCTTATAATGGGAAGATCGGATAACGGTTATCTGACTGTAATAATGCTTTTCATGTGCCTTCCTTTGGTATCACTTTCAAGTTTAGACAGGTTAAGAAGGTATTTACTATACTAGCCACCTATATGACTGTGATCAAGGTAGTACAACTTTTGGAAGCTGCAAGACCGGATAAGTTAAACGGTATAGACGGACTTTTTGTTTATATTGCGGGGTTGCCGTTTTTGAATTTCATAGTTTTTGGTCTCTGGGCACTCGCAGCTATTATATTTACATTTGAATACAGGAAGACGAGGATTGAAAAGGTATCTGTAAAGATAGCATCGGCAAAGCTTTTTACGATAGTATGGTCTATATTCATTATAGTTTCATCAATAGTAGGTCTTTTTGTGGTATATAAGGTAAATACCGGAGAACTTGCTATAAACAATCCGATAATTTCTTACCTTAAATTCGACGATTACTGGGGAACTTTTAGAGGATATGTATGGAGAGCCTGTCTGGAGGAATACAGTCAGCTCAGTTTTATACATAAGATATTCGGTACCGGACCGGATACTTTCGGTATCTATATGGTGACGGATCTTGCAAGACAGAACGATATGTATATGACCACCGGTCAGATATTCGATTCCGCACACAACGAATACCTGCAATATTTATTTACCGTAGGACCTATAGGTCTGATCGCATATCTTACAGCACTTTTATCAACTGTATATGCACTGATAAAACAAGGTATTAATAACAAATACATGTTGGCAGTAGCTATGCTTATCATGTGTTATATGGCTCAGGCGGTGGTCAATATCAACCTGCCTATAAGTACACCGATATTCTGGGCATTTTTAATGATCGCAAAGGCGATGCTCAGAAAAGATAATACAAATCAAAAATAATGGAAGGATAGGAATATGAAAAAAATCAATTCAATAATAAAAGCGGGTATACTCGCATTACTGCTTCCTGTAGTCATACCCGCAGGTATGAAGGTGGCAAGCTTATCTATCGAATCAAGCATAATAGCCAATGCTGCAACGTCAAGCAGTGCAACACTCTCAAGTGCGACTCCGAGCAGCTCTCGTAGTAGAGGCAGTAGCAGACAGGGTGCATCGGGTGTAAGGACCTATACGGGAAATAAGGCGATAAACAGAATAAATATAGGTGCATGGATGCAGGATGATAAGGGCTGGTGGTACAGAAGTTATGACGGAACCTATCCTAAGTTCAGATGGATGGAACTTGCCTATGACGGTCAGACAGACTGGTATTATTTCGATGAACAAGGTTACATGCTTACCGGGTGGAGAAATATAAATGAAAAGTGGTATTATCTTTTTGAGAAGACCGGAGGAAGAGCTGTAAAGGGCGCTGCTGCAAAAGGTTGGGTACAGATAGATGACAAGTGGTATTACTTTTTATGAAAAAGACCGAAGGAGATAATATAGAAGGCTCAAGAGCACAGAATACGACTATAGGCGGATACAAACTTGATGCACAGGGTGTTTGGATCAAGTAGGATCTTCTTACAAATAAAACAGACTGCTAAGCTTAGCAGTCTGTTTTATTTTATTCGAAGATACGGCAATAAGCTATTCTTCAAGGCAGTAGTCCATAAGTCCGCCTATGAATTTCTTGATCTTGAAATTAGCCTTGCTTGAACTTTTACCGCATATATAATTGATCTCTGTCCTCATTTGCTCGAATCCGAATAATCTGTCACCGTATTCGTTATAGATAGGGTCGGCATAATCTTCTATTCCACGCATTGCCAAAGAAGTGATAGCGGCACTTGTGGCACGTCTGATACGCTGTTCTATGCTTTTTGGATTATCTCCGAGCTTATCGCACAGATCACGCATGGGAACATCTCTTATATCAAGTCCTTTTTCCAGAAGATAACTGATAATATTAATGATATCCTTAGATCCCGTCTCGCTTATGATACCTATATCCCTTAATATAGTCCTGAGCTTACGAAGATATCTGTCAAGAGAGTCCTCTTTGTTACTTTCGGGAGATGCCTCAACAACAGGCTGAAAGGCAACAGGAGCCACAGGTATACTTGAAAGATTGGCATTGCTCAGTTCTATGGCACGTTTTAAAAGATTCCCCATCTCAAGGTTTTTAAGTATATTGGAAAGCTCGGTATCATTGACCGGCTTATGAAGTACAAATTCAACGCCCTGTAAATAAAGCTCATCCAATATAAATTCATCCTTACCCTGTAATAATACCAATATACGGGCATCGGGTGCCATACTTTTAAGCTTGCTTATATATGCATAGATCTCCCTTTGAACGAGTTTGATATCACAGATTATAACATCGGGTCCTTTTTCATCGAGATTGTCTATGGTAGCTTCTTTCCAAGTATCTGCACTGCCGATAATGTCTCCGAGATTTTGCTCTGTAATAAGCCTCTTTAGTCTGGCTTTAAGAGCAGCAATACATTCTACCAGATAAATTTTCATAAATTATATTCCTTTGCTAATTATTATATTATTTTAGAAGAGTGAAAAAAGTCAAAATCGTATCGTCCTGAGATCTATCGTACCGGATCTGTTTTTATGCAAGCACAAAATTCATAAGATGCCTAATCACTTTACGACGATCAATAATTAAGTACCCGGTCGTGATAAGCTGTATCGATAAGATCATTTAAGAAACACTTAACATTTAGATACCTTTATATAAGTTATATAATAGCAATAAATTTAACAATATACAAGTCTTTGTTTGTAGAAAAATTGTAACTTTAATGAAAAAAATATTACATAAAGGGCTTTTTTTATATTTTATAAAAAAATAATACTTGTTGGCATAGTGTAAGCATGTTATATTATATAAGGAAATAAAAAAGATAGAATAAATTAAAAAATATGAAATATTCACAATAATGTCAATTAATGTTGATAAAAATGTGGATAATGTCAGTAATTTATTTGCAGGGAGTTTGGTATGGAAGAAAAAGATCTGGAAGTACACGATGAAGAAGGAGTATCTGAAGATAACTCCAACAAATCAACCGATGAAACAGCAAAAAATGCTGTAAAAAACGAAGAGGCGAATAAGCCGGGACAAGATGACAGTGAGACGATCGAAAATAACATACAAAAATCGGAAGATATAAAAGAAGATAAAAATAAGAACGAAGATAAGAATAAAGAAGTTGAGCCCCAAAAAACAAAAGAAGACGAAGCTAAGAATAAAGAAAGCTCTCTTGTGGAATCTTCTGAAAATAAAGAGAGCGAAAAAGCAAAAGAAGATAAGGCTGCAAAGGACAGTAAAAAAGAAGACAACAAAAAAGAAGACGGCAAAAAAGAAGACAGTAATAAAGCTGAAAAAGGCTTCGATAAAAAAGGAAAAAAAAATAAGAAAAAAAAGAGTGCTAAAGCTCAGCTTGTTAAAAAAGACTCAGAGAATGAAAGTTCCGATCCCGATAAAAATAAAGATATAAAAGAAGTCGGAAAAGAAGAAGATAAGGTAAAGGAAGAGACAGTTGCCGCAACCGATGAAAAAAAGGATGTCGGCGAGGAAGATATACAAAAGAAGAAAAAAAAATCCAAAAAAAGGATGCTGTATGCTGCAACTATCACAGGTCTGGGACTTGCTGTAGTATATTTTGCGGGAGTACATTATTTTAAGAAAAGATTTTTACCGAATACGACTGTGAATTATACGGATGCAAGTTTCAAAACTATTGAGGAACTGGATGCGACCTTACAAAAGCCGCTTGCTTTGTACAGTCTTGAGATAATCGCAAGAGAGGGTGAAAGACACCTTATAAAAACCAAAGATATAGATCTGCATTATGAACTTGATAAGTCTATAAACACTGTTTTGGAAGATCAGGAAGTTTATAAATGGCCTATGTATTTCTTTAAGAAAAACCCGCATAAAGTAGGGGTCAGTGTAGAGCTTGACGATGCAAAGCTGGAATTTATATTATCCGGTTATAACTGTCTTACGGAGGAGAATTTTAAGGAAGCAAGAGATGCGTACATAGCCGACTACAACAATGAGAACGGTTATGTGATAGAAAAAGAATATAACGGAACTATAATAGACATCGATAAGGCAAAGGAGAAGATAAGATCCTCTCTTATTCAACTGGGATTCAAAGAAGATCTCGATGCCGATGATCTGTATAGATTCGCACAGATCAAACAGGATAATGAAAAACTTTTATCCATACAGGAGATACTTAATAAGCATGCCGGAACTGTCATAAATTATGCAGGAGGTGCAGTGCTCAACGGTGAACGTATAAGCCAATGGATAGCCGTGGATGATGCGGGTAATCTTATACTTGACGAGAACGGTATAAGGATATTCGTGGATGAACTTGCCGAAAGATACGATACCTTGGGAAAACCAAGGATATTTAAGACAACGGATGGAAGAGAAGTTGAGATAATTGCCAAGAAATACGGCTGGCAGATAGATAAAGAAGGAGAATTCCAGGCTATCAGAGCTTCAATACTTGCGGGAGAGCAGGTAGACAGGGAGCCGGTATTCGCTTCAAGGGCGGCTTCGCTTGAGGGTAACGACTTCGGCAATACCTATGTGGAGATAGACCTCGGTAATCAAAAGCTTTATTATTATGCTGACGGACAATTGGCTCTGAGTACTGATATAGTAAGCGGTGCATTGTGGGGAGGAAGAAAGACACCTCCGGGGCTTTATAGATTAAATTATAAGGCGAAAAATGTGGTCCTCAGAGGTCCCGACTATGCTGCTCCGGTAAGGTACTGGATGCCTTTTAACGGCGGTATAGGAATGCATGATGCCAGCTGGCGTTCAAGCTTCGGAGGAGGGATATATAAGTCGGGCGGTTCACACGGTTGTATCAACATGCCTACAGCTTCCGCCAAGGCATTATATGATATTATAAATAAGGACTGTCCTGTGGTATGTTATTATTGATCTATGGAATTTGAGAAAAAGTTTTTAAAAATAAATCTTCTATGATAATTAACAAGTGCTGATAGCTATCGAATAGCTGTCAGCACTTTTATTATTTACAGCGATAATTTTATAGACACCTTAAAAATAAATTGGACTATGTGGTTAAGACGAATTCGGATTTATCGGGGAGTTAGCAGCGTAAACAATTGTAAGTCAGGAATTAAACGGAAACACTCCCTATTTCAATCATACCCGCAGTACTGTTAATAAAGTTTCGACAAATTTAGTACAGACTGCGGAACTCGCTTGCTCGCTCGCCAAAGGCGGCGAGCTGACGCTCAAACAGTCCTCGTCTGTACAATTTGTAACTCACTTTATTAACAGTACTAAACGCTACAAAGATTGAAATAGGGAGTGTTTCTTTAATCCCAGCCCGCAAGGGGTAGCTGTATAAGAGGTTGGAGTAGATACATGTCTATTGTTTATGTTGCTAGGGGGAGGCAGAGGTGAGGTGTTGCAGAGACTTTTATTCAAATCTTAAAAACAGTCGTTTCCATGGGGGATGTGGCATTAGACAAAAGTGTGCCTACACCTCTTACCCTCCTCCGGTACCTTAGGCACATAAACCGTTAAACTATCTTGCCAAGGACAATCTGAGACCGCCGGTACTTGCTTTACAGAGCCGTAAGGCGAAGGGAAAGCTTAGTATCGCTGCGAGACTTTAGTTTGAGAGCGTGTCCAAGGCAAGATATGTTTGTAACGGTTTATGTGATAAACAAATTACGATAAAGCAAAGATTACTTTTAAGTCTGTAATTTTGCTGAATTATTCGGGAAAACATGCTGTAAGGGAAAGACTATTTTTAAGTCCGGAATAAAAGTCGCTCCCGCATCCTCCTCCTCTCCCCCTTAGCAACGTAAACAATCATAGATCTACCACCGTTAAATAACTTGTACTATTTATACCCGTTGTAGCAGTAACGTAGCGGAAGATAAAAACACCTTATAATTCAATCTTTGTAGCGGTTAACTCTTTTGATAAAGCAAGGTACAAATTCCACAGACGAGGACTGTTCGAGTGCAGCTCGCCACGGAGTAGGCGAGCACACGAGTTCCGCAGTCTGTGTGAATTTGTCGCAGCTTTGAAAAAGAGTTGCGTGTATGATTGAATTATAAGGTGTTTTTTATCAACGAATTTTATCAACCTAGTACCATTGTTTACGTTGCCAACTCCCCGACAAATCGAAAAAAATCCTTACACTTTACTTAGCAATATTATATATTCTATAGACAAATATAATAATACATGCTACACTCCAAATAAAACAAACCGACCAGTCGGTTTGAAAATTCAAGGAGGAAGCTTATGTCGAGGCGATATAATGCACAAGAAAGCAAGGAGCTTATTATAAGTTCTGCTGAAAAACTTTTTTTAGAAAAGGGCTTTGACAAAGTAAGTATGAGGGATATATCGGAGGAGGCAAAACTTTCAAAGGGGGCGATATACCATCACTACAAGTCAAAGGATGAGATAATAAAAGAAATTATAAATAAATATGTAGAACTTCAGAGAAGTATTCTGGTTGATCTGATCAAAAAAACTGACGGTTACACCGGAAAAGATAAGATAGTATACCTTTTGGACAATATAGTGGATACGGTTGAAAGTAGATTTAAAAAATTAGAAGTAGATGAATATCAATGTATAAAAAGTCCGGATATGGTCTATATGTATTTAAAAAATAATATGAATTATGATGCACCTATGCTTGCCGATATAATAGAAACAGGCAATAAGGACGGATCCTTTAAGCGTAGAAAAACCGCTTGAATGTGCGGAAATATTTTTAATGCTTATAAATATATGGATGGATCCGAGTGTGATTCCTTATCCCATGGAAAGAAGGTTTGAAAAATTCAAGTTTTTACAAAGCTTAATGAAGAATTTAGGCTGTGATATCATCACAGATGAATTTATAAAAAAAATGCTTAAGTATATGAAATAAAGTAGGTAGTTGTGAAAGTATAATTACCAATTAAAATGAAAGGTAAAAAGGAATATATGAAAAAGGGAGTTATTATCAGCTTAAGTATAGTAGCAATACTGATTGCTATAGTGGCATACAGATTTTTAAGTACAAAACAGACCGAGACGGTGGTTTATGTACCTACTGTTGAGACCACACATATAGAAAATAAGGATATAGTACTGTATACAAGTCAAATAGCTACGGTAGAGGCGGCAGAAAGCGTAACTATATATCCTCAAATGGCAGGAGAGATATTGACACTAAATAAAAAGCTCGGAGATAGAGTAGAGCAGGGAGAAGAACTTGCAAGCATAAAGGCGGACAGCCTGGAGGGGCTTAAAATACAAATGGATCAGGCTAGTATAGGTATGCAGGACGCGCAGACCAGCTACACAAGAACCAAGGCTTTATTTGATGCTGGCGGAGCATCACAGCAGGTTTTGGAACAGGCGGCTTCTGCAAGTGAAAATGCAAAACTTGCTTATACTGCTGCAAAAACCCAATATGATATACAAAGTCATACAGTGTTATAAAGGCTCCTATAGCGGGAACCGTGGAAAAGGTGGGAATAGAAGTCCACAATATTGTGTCCCCTCAGGTTGAGGCATTCATAGTGACTGCTGACGGAGGTCTTACCGTCAGGTTCGGTATTACCGATAATACTAAAGGGGTTATTAATGTAGGAGATGAAGTAACGATAAAGGCGGCAGGCGGTGATATCAAGGCACATATAAGTGAGATTTCCAATACCATATCTGCTGCTACAGGACTTTATGATGTGAAGGCAGGCGTAGATGAGGGAGCGAATTTAAGTGTAAATTCAAAAGTAAAGGTAAGCCTTATAGATAAGCAGGCACTGGGAGTAAGAGCTATACCTATCTCAGCTGTTAACTTTTCTAAGGAGAAGCCCTACATTTACCTCTATAAAGACGGTAAGGCTGTAAAAACAGAGGTGGAAATAGGAATATATGATGCGGACTTTGCAGAACTTAAATCTGAACTTGGCGCTGAAGATGAAGTTATAACTACATGGAGCAGTGAGCTTTATGACGGTGCTGAAGTTGCAAAAAAGCAGCAGTAAGGAGACAGTATGCTTAAGTTAACAAAATTTGCCTTAAAAAGACCGGTAACTTTAATACTTGCACTGGTTACTATATTCTTCTTCGGATTTCAAGCGGTAATAGGAGCCAAGCAGGAACTTATGCCGGAGATGAACTTTCCTATGCTTGTAATATCAACAGTGTATCAAGGTGCGGCTCCTGAGGATGTAACTGAACTGGTAACAAAGAGAATAGAGGATTCCATAGCTACTTTAAGCGGTGTGGAAGATATATACTCCATGTCAAGACAAAATGTATCTTTTATACAGATCCAGTACAAGTACGGAACCAATATGGATACCGCTTACCTTGAACTTAAAAAGGTACTTGATAAGGCGAAATCTTCTCTTCCCGACAAGGTCGATGATCCTAATATAATAGAAATCAACATGAATATGCAGGCTTCCATGGAGCTTATAGTCGGCGGAGGAACCGATAAAAACTTATATAACTATGTTGAAGATACCATAGTGCCTGAACTTCAAAAAATAGCTGCGGTAGCAGAGGTCAATATGACCGGAGGACGTAAAAACTATACAAAAATAGAACTTATACCTGAAAAACTTGCACAATACAAACTTAATATGCAAAGTATATCGGATATTATAAGTTCAGCCGACTTTTCCGTACCGGCAGGCACCACAGAGTTCGGAAGACAGGAGCTTAATGTCAATATATCCGCTGATTATAAGGACACAGAAAGAATCAAAAATATAGTTATACCGCTTGTAAGCGGAGAAGTAATACATCTTTCAGACATAGCAAATGTTTATAACACACTTGATAAGACAAGTTCTTTGAGCAGGTATAACGGTGAGGATGTAATAAGCCTTTCAATACAAAAGCAGCAAAGTGCTTCTGCAGTAGAGCTTTCATCCGAGGTGAAGGCGGCAATAGACAACTTAAAGGCTCAAAACAGTAATCTTTCGGTAGATATAATCTATGACAGTGCGGATGATATAAGAGCTGCTATAAAGAGTGTATTTGAAACATTGATCATGGCGGTAGTTCTTTCAATGATAGTACTTTTTGCATTCTTCGGAAATATAAAAGCCTCTCTTATAGTAGGAAGTTCCATACCGGTATCTGTACTTATGGCACTTACTATGATGGGAACTGCGGGCTTCGGTATGAATGTCATATCCATAGGAGGACTTAGCCTTGGTGTAGGTATGATAGTGGACTCTTCCATAGTAGTAATAGAAAGCTGTTTCAGAGCAAAGGAGGGCAGGAGTTTTTATGAGGCGGCTGTAGAAGGTACAAGGATAGTACTTGCTTCTATAATAGGTTCTACAGTAACGACCTGTGTCGTATTCTTGCCCCTGGCACTTCTTAAAGGTTTGTCAGGACAGATATTCAGCCAACTCGGTTTTACTATAGTATTTTGTATGGTGTCTTCACTTATAGCGGCAGCCATGATAGTACCCTTGCTTTTTGTATTCCTAAGACCTAAGGAAAGAGAAAACAGTCCGGCAGTACATGTAATGAACTTTTTACAAAACGGATACAGGAAGATAGTAAGAGGAACTATACCGAGAAAGTTTTTGGTTATATTTATAGCGGCAGTACTTCTTGTTTATCATTCTTTATGGCAGGGCAGCTTGGAATGGAGCTTGTACCTGAAGAAGATAAGGGAATTATTCAGATATCTGCCAAAGTTCAGCCGGGAATCAATATAGAAAGCGCAGACAAGGTAGCAGTTCAGATAGAAGATATAGTAAAAGAAGAAAAAGAGGTAGAAAAGTATCAGCTTAATTATACTGCTGCAAGTACTTCTATAAATTCAGACCTTGGTATGAATATGACAGTACATCTTAAGAAAAAGAGAGCTAAGAGCACTTATACCGTAATAGATGAATTCAAGAAAAAGATGTCAAACATAAGTGATGCCGCCATAACAGTTAAACTTTATGCTGATAGCGGTGGTATGAGAAGTGGAGGTGCGGTAAGTATAAACCTTGTAAGTACGGATTATAAGGCATTAAAATACAAGGTCGATGATATAGTTGAGGCTTTAAGAAAAGAAAGTTATCTTGAGAATGTACATTCAGATGCGGAAAATGCAGCCTCAACCGTCAATATAGATGTGGATCCGGTAAAGGCACAGGCTCTCGCTTTAAGTCCCTCAGCCATAGCCGGAATTGTATACCAAAATATCTCAGGCTCTACAGTTATGAGGTACTCAAAAGATCACTCAGTAATAGAAGTAAAGCTTGAGTATCCGGAAAATGAATATAAGGATGTGGAGAGTGTTTCAAACATGATGATTTCTACACCTACCGGAGCTCAGGTACCGCTTTCAGATATTGCAGATATTAAGTTTGTAGATGAAGCATCCATGATAGTAAGACAAAACAAGACCTATAGAGTAGTTATAAATGCTGATATAGTAAGCGGATTTAAGGGGGATGCTCAAAAGCTGGCTGATGCGGTTGTGGATAACTCAGGTCTTCCAAGTAATATAAGCAGAACCGACAGTGCCTATACCAAGATGCTCGGAAAGAGATCAATTCTTTACTGAATGCACTCTTAACAGCCATATTCCTTATATTTATAGTTATGGCTATGCAGTTTGAATCGCCGAGATTTTCATTTATGGTAATGTTTACAATACCGTTTTCATTAATAGGAGCCTTCGGACTTTTGTACTTTAGCGGTGTAAAGATAAATATGACAGCCATGGTAGGTTTACTGATGCTTGTAGGTACCGTAGTTAATAACGGAATCTTGTATATTGATACCGTAAATCAGTATAGGGAAGAGATGGACGTAGACACTGCACTTGTAGAAGCAGGTGCTACAAGACTTAGACCTATACTTATGACTACACTTACCACCGTACTTGCAATGCTGCCGCTTGCATTTGCATATGGAGATTCCGGAAAGAACCTCCAAGGTCTTGCTCTGGTAAATGTAGGAGGACTTCTGGCATCAACCCTTCTGTCACTTATTATGCTTCCTACATTATATAAGATGATAGACAGAAAGAGGAAAAAGCGTATCAAAGAAGCTCTTGAAAGAGAAGGATAGGTGAAATATGATAAAGAAAAAATATATTAAAAGTATAAAGTTTATAATTAGTTTCAGTCTTATTATAGCAGGACTTAGTCCGGCTACCTTAAGGAGCTTAGCTAAGAGTCCTACATTTTCAAGGACTGAGGAAGAGTGGGCAAAACTTAGGGATATGAACCTTGATTATGAAGAAATAGACGGATTGGTTACCGAGTACAATGCCACAGTACAGGCTAATCAGGCAAATATGCAGCAATTTACAAGAGACTACGGCAGGAATAATTCACAAGTATCTCAAAGTTATAGAGATATGGCTCAAAAAATAGAAGAAAGCCTTACAGAGCCGGAACCGGACAGCATGACTTATGTTCCTATGATGGCAAGTATTGCACAGTCAAGGGCAACGATAAATAACTTAAAAAACTCAGCGGACACAACGCTTGAAGATTATGAGGTACAGTACTTTACCTATGAAAGTGCAAGACTTAGTCTGGTACAAAATACCAAGGCTTTGATGATATCTTACTATACCAAAGATATGTCAAAAGAGGCACTGCAAAAGTCAGTGGAAGTAGCCGAACTTAATCTTGCCAATGCACAGGCAAGGGTGGCAGTAGGCATGGCAACAAATCTTGATATTTAAGTGCCAAAGAAGCGGTAATTAAGGCAAATAAGGAGTTAAATGATCAAAGTAATGCCGCCTTGGCTGATAAAGATAAGCTTTTGATCATGACAGGTTTTAAGACGGATTCACAGGCTAATATAGGTTTGGTTCCGGTTTTAAGTGAAGAGGAGTTACAAAATATTGATAAGATAAATATTGAAGAAGATATAAAAAAGGCTTTGGAAGAAAATTATACTCTTAAAATAAATAAAAGAAAGCTCGTCAATGCCAAGTCGGATACTCAAATAAAGAGCTTAAACAGTAGCATAAATTCCAATACGGAGAATATAAAGGCTAATGTGCGAACACTTCATAAGAATCTGCTAAATGCAAAGGATAAGCTTAATTTACTTAAGGCGGAACTTGAGCTTAGCGGAAAAGATTTAGAGACTGTAAGGCAAAAGAAGAATCTGGGCATGGCTACGCAGCTTGAAGTTGCCAATAAGGAGCTTGAGAATATTAAAAAGAACACAGAAAAAAAACAAGCAGAGCTTGCACTGAGGCTCGCTTTGGAAAACTATAATTCGGCTGTAAACGGACTGGCTTCGGCAGGTCAATAGGTGGTGCTTATGAGAAAAAATAAATTTAAGATATATGCTTTTTTACTTATCACAGCTCTTGGCAGCAGTCTTATAGGAAACAGTATTCTTGCCGCTAACAATACTATAAAGTATGGAAGATCATCCTATAGTGAAGAAGAATGGTCAAAACTTATGGATAATAACCTTGAGTATTCCGAGATAGAAGATCTGGTCAATAATTTTAACCCAAGTATAACTTCGGCATGGACAAGTTATACATCCAACATAAAAGACCTTGACTTAAGTATTAATGACTTGGAGATCGCCCGCAGGGAGTTAAGACTGCTTTCGGATAACTCAAAGGAGGAGTATGATATTGCCAATGTATACCTGTATACAGCACAGGCGAATGCACTTAGCAAGGTAATAGAAAGTATGGACAAGGCAAAGACATCACTTTCAAAAATAAGCTCTACGAACAGACCTATAAGACAGGCTGCAATGCAGCTTACAAACGCAGTAAAGCTTATGTTTATAAGTTATGACTCACTGGTAAAGTCGGAAGAGCTCTTAAATGAGCAGCTTAAGCTCTATGAGGGCATGAAGACTGCGGCAAAGGCTGCGGAAAGCTCAGGCATGAGCACTTCGGCTGAGTATACAAGGGCACAGCTTCAGGCGGATGAAGTTAAGAATAATCTGGACAGTCTGGTAGCCGGCAAGGAAAGTCTTAGAAAAAGCCTTATTATGCTCTGCGGCTGGAGTGAACAGGATAATCCGAATATAGTTCCTATAACTGATATAGACCTTAGTAAAATAGATGCATTTGATCCTGATGAGGATATAAAAAAGGCTATAGGTAATAATTTTACATTAATAGAATTCAGAAATACAAAGTATAAAAAGTCTTTAGGAATGAAAGAATCAAGGGCTTTAAGTGAGGAGCAGATGGAGGCTAACTTAAAAGTTAATATTAATTCTTTATATGCGGATGTTCAAAGTAAAAAAAGTGATTATGAGGCTGCAAAGTTAAGCCTTGAAAGTGCTGATATTAATGATAATATAGCGAATGTCAAGCTGCAAAATAAGATGATAAGCGGCGTGGAATACCAAGGTGAAAGGCTTAAGAATTTGCAGAGCAGACAGGCTTTTGAGACTGCGAGAATGGAGCTTTTAAAATCAATTGAGGTTTATGAAGCTGCTGTCGGAGGGATGGCTAAGGTAGAATAGGTTGGAATTTGATTTTTATATTTTCTCGACTGCCGGTGAAACCCCTTGTATATAAGCAAGCCGCCCTTTGCAGGAAAGCTTTGAAAGGGTGAAGTGAGCAAGTTTGTATGCTTTTTCAACTGCAGGTATAAACCTTACATATAAGTGGGTTATTACCGGAAGTCCTTGGTAGGAGGAAGTAAAGAGCCGTACTTTATTATTACAAAGCATTTTGCTAGGGTGTGTCTTAAAACTATAACAGACTATACTGTTTGCACAAAATAAATATTGCCGTACAGTAAATAAAGGCAATAAAAGATGTTGCTGATTTATCATACCTTGTTGTCAACTTGCAGAAATACTTTATTTTATTGAAAGATATTTTATTAAAAACAAGGTATTATGCAATTTTGAGTTTTAAGACACAGCCTAATAGAAAAGTTATAAATATTATTGCCAAAGGATTTGGGTGCTGTAATTAGGGTAAAAAAAAAGCTCTTCCCAACAGCTCAATGTCTGCTAAAAAAAGCCTTTATGCGTCTTCAGGGACTCGAACCCTGGACAAATAGATTAAGAGTCTACTGCTCTACCAACTGAGCTAAAGACGCAGTTCCCAAAAAACATGTATCCTTGTCTCTTAAGGACAAGGGATATATTATAATAAAATTTAAGAAAAGTCAATAGTTTATTTTTAAAAATATAAAAAAAGTTGATATTAAAGCTGAAAAAGGAATTGATATAAATTTTGTGTTAAAATCTCTACTTTACTTTGCAAGAATTTGCTATACTATAATTAATAATATTATGGTTTTAAGTTTAATATATAACAGGGGAGATAAGAATGAGAAAAAGGTATTTATTGGCACTTATGTGCGTATTGTTAAGTACTTGCACTGTAAGTGCCTGTTCAAGTATTGCGGATCTTATGGGTGGCAAGGAAAGCAGCGAAGATGAGACTAAGTCCGAAAAAAAGAAGAGATCCAAAGATAAAGATAAAAGCGATGAAGAAGAAAGCGATGAGGAAACTGAGGAAAGTGAGGAAAAAGCGGATGACGAAAAGTCAACTTTCACACTCGAGATCCCTGAGCACAGTGCTTTGGATGACGGTAACCTCTTCGGTAATACTTTATGTTACGCAAGAATATTAAAAGCTGATGATACCATATATTTCAGAAATGCTTTTGATAATGAAAGACTTTACAGTATAAGTGCGAACGGTACTTTGGCACCGGCTTTCGGGGAGATATATCCCAAGGATATGCAGTACAAAGACGGTTACATATATTATGCCAATACAAGCAAGGGAGATATGCCAAGGCAGGATACGGACAGAAATATCTACAGGCTCAATATAAGTACCGGAGTCAGTGAAAGACTGACCAATATAAGTTTTGACAATTCCGCTAATGATGTGTGGTTAAGTCTTGATACACTGGTAGGAGATTATTGTTATTTTACTTATTATGACGGTAAAAAGCAGGGATACCATATAGCCTGTGTGAATATTACCAATGCACAGACCGGAGATATACATATAATTCCGGTGGATAACTGTATGGGCAGTCCTATGCCTAACGTAGTCGATAATAAATTATATTACAGGGCAAAGGACGGATTGAATGTCATCGATATGTCTACCGGTGAAAATGCTCTTATAATTCCGGGCTTTAGCTGCGGTAATTATATGATATATGACAATAAGATCTTCTACACGGTAGGTGCGGATCAGGGAGAGGCGAATGTTTCTTTGAAGGCGGGATTTTTAGACAGGCCGGGTGATGAGATGCAGGTACTTTACAGGGCAAGCGAGCCGGTAAGCATAATAGACGATCTGCAATTTAATATATACGGCGGAAATATTTACTTCGTGACTAAATCACCGAGTGTAGGCGATGCCAGAAATGTATCAAAGCTTTATAAGATGAAGGTCTCAGGTGAGGAACCCGTACTTATTGAGGATAATGTGACATGGTTTAATATAGTCGGGGGAGATATATATTATAAATACGCACATAATGACGACGTTGAATTCAGCCGTACTCAGCCTATGTACAGGATAATAGCAGGTGCTTCCAAGGTCATAAATGCCTCGGGTCAGGGAAAAAAACAGTTGCTTTTTTCACCTCAGGACTTTAACAAGGGCTGGAAGGCGAGCGGAAGAAAGTGGTATTATTATGATGACAACGGCAATATGTTAAAATCGGGTTGGCAGACCATAGACGGTAACTGGTATTATTTTTATGATGACGGAAGTATGGCGATAGATACTGATGTTGAATCGGGAGGCAAGGTGTATCATATTGATGTGGACGGTAAGATATACACTTATAACTAAATATCTGTCACTTATCATGTGCAATATGGATCAGCTTGTTTTATGATAATGTAAGCATTGAGCTATCATAGACAGAATAAACCGTATAATATTGAGTTAAGAATAATAAAACAAGTTGGAAAATGTTATATTTTTATATATAATGATAATGTAGTCAAAAAATTGAAAATTACTCTAATTGTTAAGAAAGGGTAATGATAATAAAGGAGATGCTTTATGGATATACAAAAGAAGATAGAAGAAGTTGTTAATAAGATCAAGTCTGATAAGGACATACTTGCAAAGTTTCAGACAAACCCTATAGCTGCCGTGGAAAGTATTGTAGGGGTCGATCTGCCGGATGATCAAATAAAGCCTTTGGTAGAAGGTGTAAAGGCTAAGCTTGCGGTTTCCGATATAACATCTAAATTAGGCGATTTGGGAAATATGCTTAAATAAGCAGGTCAATATGTAAAAACGGACAGTCACAAAAAACAATACAAGTACTGTGGAATAAAAATTCCGGACCGGTATTTTGTATGTTTTATCCGACAGTCAGGAACAAATAGAAAAATTTAATAAGGAGATCATCATGCAAATTTTAGATATGCGTGGCAGGGCATGTCCCGAGCCTGTAATCAAGACAGTGGCACTTATCGCCGGTGTACAAAAACCCGAGACCGTAGTGGTACAGGTAGATAATGAGATAGCTGTGGAAAATCTTACAAAGATGGCAGCTTCAAAAGGATTAAAAAGCAGTTCAAAAAAGGTTGCCGATAATCACTATGAAGTAAGCGTTGAAGTTGTGGAAGTTCAAAGTGAGGAAGATGTTCAGGAAGAGAATGTGGTAGTGGCGGTTACCGGCAATGTAATGGGAACCGGAGAAGATGAGCTCGGAAGAAACTTATTAAAGGGCTTTATCTATGCTTTATCAACTCAGGAAAAGCTTCCGAAGACAGTGGTTTTTTATAACTCAGGTGTATTCATGACCACAGAGGGTTCAGAAGCTTTGGAAGACCTTAAGGCTATGGAAGAAAAGGGTGTTGAGATACTTTCATGCGGAGCCTGCCTTGACTATTATAAGAAGAAGGACAAACTCGCTGTGGGTTCTGTAAGCAATATGTATGTGATAGTTGAAAAACTTATGAAGGCTTCTCATGTGGTAAGGCCGTAATTAATGCAAAAAGACAATAAAAAGCTTGCTATAATATATATGTGTATAGCAAGCTTGAGTTTTGCCCTTATGTCCTTATGTATAAAATTAAGCGGTGATCTGCCTACTGTCCAGAAGGTATTCTTCAGGAATTTCCTTGCGAGTATAGTATTCATAATACTTATGATCAAGGATAAAACATCTTTTAAACTTTCAAAAGAGGCTAAGAAAACACTTTTTTTAAGAGCTGTAAGCGGAACGGTGGGAATACTTTGTTATTTTTACAGTATTGACAATATGAATATATCGGATGCTGCCGCACTGAATAAATTGACACCGTTTTTTGCTATATTTGCAAGCCTGCCCATACTTGGCGAGCGTGTAAAAAAGAAAGACATGATCGCAACCGCCATAGCATTTGGCGGAAGTATATTCGTGGTAAAACCGAGCTTGAGCTTAAGGCTGATCCCGGCACTTTCCGCTCTGTGCGCAGCTATGGCTGCCGGTATAGCATACAGCTTTGTAAGAAAAGCCGGAAAACAGGGAGTGGATACCAAGATAATAATTATCGCATTTTCACTTTTTTCCTGCATAGTGGCACTGCCGTTTATATTCTTTGTATACAAGCCTATGAGTACGTTGCAGCTTATATACCTTATATTGGCAAGCTTTATGGCTATGTCGGGGCAGTTTTTCAATACAAGAGCATATTCTATAGCAAAGGCGGGAGTGATAGCGGTATACGACTATCTGCAGGTAGTGTATTTGGCAATATTCGGATTTTTTATATTCGGTGAGTTGGCGGATATTTATAGTTTCATAGGATATGTTATAATCATATCCGTAGCAATATTTAGATTAAAGGGGAAGAATGAATGAAAATAGGTATTGGAAACGATCATGCCGGAACAGCATTAAAACTTGCCTTGGCAGAGCATCTTAAGCTAAGGGTGTAGAGGTAACGGATCTTGGAGTGGCTCCCGGTGAGAAGGCTGATTATCCGGATCAAGCTGTGCTTGTAGCCGATGCGGTGCTTGAGTCGAAAGTAGATAAGGGTATACTTATATGCGGTACGGGTATAGGCATATCCATAGCAGCCAATAAAATACCGGGTATAAGAGCGGCTCTTTGCTCGGAGTGTTATTCTGCAAGGATGGCTGTAGAGCATAATAATGCCAATATACTTGTACTCGGAGGAAGAGTTACGGGAGAAGAACTTGCCAAAAGTATAGTTGATACATTTCTTGCGGCAAAATTCGAGGGCGGAAGACATCAGAACAGACTTGATATTATAAGCGATCTGGAAAAGAGATAATAAAATATAAATAAATAGAAATAAGCCTTGACAGTTGAGTGTTTGTTAAATTATAATACACATAGTTGAATGAACGCTCAACTGTTTTGTTTTGACAAATATAAAAAATATTTGTTTAAGGAAGGAGCCTGCAATGCCAAAAAAAGATTTAATGACTGAAAATGATGCAATACATCCGGATAAGGTCGATGAGGTACTTAATAAAATGTCCGGAGCGGAAGAATATATCTTATTAACAAAGTTTTTTAAGATATTTGCTGATGAGACAAGATTAAAAATCATTGCTGCACTGAGTATTTCGGAGTTATGTGTTTTGGATATATGCGCAGTACTCAATATGACCAAGTCGGCAGTTTCACATCAACTCAGTACCTTAAGGCAAATGAGGGTAGTTAAGTCGAGAAAAGAGGGCAGAAGCGTATTTTATTCACTTGATGACGAGCATGTGTCTCAGGTATTTGAAATGGGACTTGCACACATAGTTCACACTAAAGGAAAAGGAGAAGAAGAGGATGAAAAGAGTTTATAAATTGGAAGGATTGGATTGTGCGGATTGTAGCACAAAGCTTGAAAGAGCGGTTGCAAAATTGGACGGAGTAAATAAAGTCGGAATTAATTTCATTACACAAAAGTGTAGCGTAGAAGCGGATGATGAGGATGTATTTGACAGGGTTGAGAAATTCATAGTTGAGCAGGAACCCGATGTTGAAATAAGTGTATTGAAGTAGAAACGATAGATATTCTAATAAGTATATCGTAGCAAGAGTAAGCGATATGTAGATAGCTATATTATAGTAAAAGCGATCAATATTGACATAGGTCTATTGCAAAAAGCTTTTAATATTCTAATAAGTATATTGTAGTAAGGGTAGCAATATAAAAATAAGCATATTACAGTAACAAAAGCAGTCCCGGGAAACCCGTAGTAAAGTCGTATATTTATAGGAGTTGTTATGAATAAGAAACAAAAAAAGACGATCAAAAATATATCGATCGCAGCAGTTATATTTGTTGCAGCCGTTATTATAGAGAAATTAAATTTTCAATACGCCTCAATAATAAGTTTAGTAGGATTTACGATAGCGTATTTAACCGTAGGTCTCGGGGTGCTGAAAAAAGCCTTTAACAATATAAAGCGAGGAAAGGTATTTGACGAGAATTTTCTTATGACCATAGCGACAGTAGGAGCCTTTATACAGGCGGAATACGCCGAGGCGGTGGCAGTCATGCTCCTATATATGCTGGGAGAATTTTTCCAGGGATTGGCAGTGGGAAGATCGAGAAAGTCTATAAGTGAACTTATGGATATAAGACCCGACTACGCCAATCTTAAAAAGCCTGACGGTGAGATAATAGACGATATGGATCCGGAAGAGGTAAGAGTAGGAGACATCATAGTAGTTAAGCCGGGAGAGAAAGTTCCGCTTGACGGGGTGGTGATTCTCGGGGAGTCTATGATAGATACGGTTGCCTTGACCGGTGAGTCCGTTCCGAGAAAGGTAAGGGCGAAAGACGTGATACTTAGCGGAAGCGTGAATATCGACGGACTTTTGGAAGTGGAGGTCACCAAGGAATTCGGTGAGTCTACGGCAAGTAAGATACTTGACCTTGTTGAGAATGCTTCGGCAAGAAAGTCCGATTCGGAGAACTTTATAACAAAGTTTTCTTATTACTATACTCCGCTCGTTGTTGGACTTGCATTGTTTTTAGCAATAGTCGTGCCGTTTCTTACTCCGGACAGAAACTTTTCAAGATGGATAGAGACAGCACTTACCTTCCTCGTAGTTTCCTGCCCATGTGCTCTTGTAATATCAGTGCCTTTAAGCTTTTTTGCCGGTATAGGTGCATCTTCAAGACTCGGTATACTGGTTAAGGGAAGTAATTACCTCGAGGCACTGGCACAGACAAAAACAGCTGTATTTGATAAGACAGGTACTTTGACAAAGGGTGTTTTTTCAGTGGTAGAGGTCATCAGCGAGGGGATGGAAGAAGAAGAGATATTAAAACTTGCCATGCTTGCGGAACAACATTCCGGACATCCTATAGCATTATCCGTAAAAGAAGCTTATAAAGAAAGGTATGATGTATATACCGAGCTTGATAAGCATAAGATAGAGAACTTAAAACAGATCCCGGGTATGGGGATAAGTATAAGTATAGATGAAAAAGAAGTGCTTTTAGGTAATGCGGGACTTATGAAAGAATTTAATATAGAATATAAGTCTCATGATCATGAAGCCACACTTTGTACATGGCTGTAGACTCAAAATATACGGCTTGTATAGTTATTTCGGATATTTTAAAAGAGGATTCAAAACAGGCTATAAATGAGCTGAAATCTATGGGAATTAATGATATAATAATGTTGACGGGAGACAGAAAAGAAGTTGCGGAGGCTGTAGCTGAGGAACTTGGCATAAGCAGGGTGTATTCTTCCCTTCTTCCGGGAGATAAACTGGAAAAAGTTGAAGACTTACTTAAGAAGAATACCGATAAAAAACATAAGCTTGTCTTTGTAGGAGACGGTATCAATGATGCACCGGTACTTGCCCGTGCCGATATAGGTATCGCCATGGGAGGTCTGGGTTCTGATGCAGCTATAGAGGCGGCTGATGTAGTCATAATGAATGACGAACCCTCAAAGATAGCTAAGGGTATAAGGCTTGCTAAAAGAACACTTGCCATAGCAACCCAGAATATAGTATTCGCTCTTTTGGTAAAGGTCGTGGTACTTACCTTTACAGTATTCGGTATGGTCAATATGTGGGCTGCGGTATTTGCGGATGTAGGTGTTACCTTGTTGGCGATCGCAAATGCCATGAGGAATCTGAACATTAAAAAAGTATAAAAGCAGTTACATAAGGCAAAATCTTTCGTCTTTTCCCGATCGACCGTTTTGTCTAAGGAGTATCCGTTGAATTCGGTTTTGGATGTATATGCAAAATATCACGCTGAAAGAAGCTTTATATTGAAATATTTTGCATATAAAACCCTTTGACAAACTGTAAATGATATTATTATTAAGGAGGCAGCGCTATGGTTAGTTTTAATAATTTGTATAACAATGCAAATATGGTAGAGGTGGCAAGCAAAGGTCCGATAAAAGTTTTTGAACATCAGAGAGATCTTAGTGTGGAGAACGGTAACTCAATAAATGCTTACTTTGCATCCAAGATGAATGTGAGAAAAAGACAGGTGCTTATAGAGCTTAACGGCAATTCTTTCTGCACTCAGGCAGGGGCGATGCAATGGACAGCCGGCAACGTATCTATGGGTTCGGGGATCAAGGGTGTGGGAGACTTTATAGGTAAAGCTTTCGCATCTGCGGTTACAAAGGAATCTACCGCAAAGCCTGAATATACCGGTCACGGACTTGTAATGCTTGAGCCTACATACAAGCATATACTTTTGGAAGATATAGGGGAGTGGGGAAGTATAGTACTTGATGACGGACTTTTCCTTGCCTGTGATGCTTCACTTAACAAGAAAGTAGTGTCAAGGACCAATTTCTCATCTGCGGCTCTCGGAAAAGAGGGATTATTTAACTTAAGTCTTTCAGGTAACGGAATAGCGGTACTTGAGAGTCCGGTAGCAAGAGAAGAATTGGTTGAGATAAACCTTCAAAACGATGAAGTTAAAATAGACGGTAACATGGCTATAGCATGGTCGGCTTCTTTGCAATTTACAGTTGAGATGTCTTCAAAATCAATACTGGGCTCAGCAGTTTCAGGTGAGGGTCTGGTAAATGTATACAGAGGAACAGGAAGAATATTAGTAGCACTTACGTAATATTTTCGTAATATATTAGCACTAACAATTTAGTGTAAAAAAACCCATGACAAAGTTTATGGAAAAAGCAAGGCGCTTTTTTCTAAACTTTGTCTATTATTTTTTGAATAAATACAAGAACTTGAATATAATAGACAATAAATATTGGAAAAATATATAAGCGTAGTGTTTTTTTACTTAATAATGATGATATAGATCGTATAAGAGTGTTCATATAATTGTAATTGAAAATATATAGCCTTAAAATTATGTCTGTGATATACTTTTTTACAACAAATGGTTTTACCGAATTCAGTCAGGTAAAAAGATTTTATTAGGTTAGGAGTATAGATATGAAGAAGATAACTACCTTTATTTGTGCGTTTGCTTTTGCTGCGGCTCTGAGCATACCGGCTATGGCATCAGCAACAAAACAAGGGCCGGGTACGGTGGAAGTACAAAGCCCGCCACCTGAGGAGGCTGCTGTAAACAGCACATCGAATAAAGCAAATGTACCTATGTTGGTCACCAAGGATGATAAAGTATACATATATGTAAGTAAGATAACCAAGAAAATAACCCTTTATAAGAACGATCAGCTTATAAAAACGTGGGACTGTAATGTGGGTCGTAATTCTACAAGCGGCGATAAGAAGGTGGAAGGCGATAAAAGGACACCCAGCGGAAGCTTCTATGTATGTACGAGAAATGATAAGAGTGTAGCATATCTGTCACTGGGATTATCTTATCCTTCAAGTGATGATGCAGACAGAGGATATGCTTCGGGACTTATAAGTGCGGCTCAAAGAGATGCCATAAAGACTGCTATTTCATCCGGAGTTATGCCTCCTTGGAATACACCTCTTGGCGGTGCGATAATGATACACGGTAATTATCGTGAAAACGGAGCTACAAGCGGTTGTGTTGCGGTTGCGAATGATGTTATGGATGTGTTATGGCAATACTGCATGTTAGGTGCAAGAGTTGACATAGGACCGTAAAATAAATAGATAAAATAAAAAATACTCTGTTTTATAAAATGCTCCCTTTGGGATGATAAGTGAATGAAAATGCCTCTTATCAAACCGGGGGAGCATTTTGTATGGGAGAATGTCCGGAAAGTAAGAATACCGTACCATATTTCACTTAAAGAAAGACGGTACGGTATTTCGGATATTATTTTACTTATCAGATCCAAAAAAGAAGTACAGGCATTTAAAATCCGTTATAGATCAAGCGATACAGTTTATCAAAATAAGAATTATCTTTTTCTTCATACTGTTTTTCATGCTCTATTATATCGGGGCGGTCGCTTATGATTGCGGCTATTGATTTATAGAGGTATTTGCTTATGAGATCGGGATCGTTGATAGTCCAGACGAATACCTCCTTGCCCTCGCTTTGTGCCTGTATGACCAGGCTGTCGTTGAATGAGAAGTCTTCTATGACAAAAAAGTCAACATTACTTAATGCGAAATTCCCGAATTGCAGGGGAATCACATATCCTGTCTGTATCTCGGGGGCTTTACTTTCGATCTCTTCCATAATACCCAGATCTAGCGACATGGTCTTATATTCTGTAGCCACCCCAAGTCTTCTCATCTCATTAATAAAGTTCGGCATAGTTATCGGGTTCTTTGCCGTGAGGCTTAAGCTCTACCAAAAGCTTCATATCAAGTTCTTTGGCTCTTTGTACAAACTCCTCAAAAGAAGGAATACGGCTTGTAAACTCTCCCTGCTTTATAGGAAGCCCCACAACCTCATCAAAATTCATATCCTGAACTTTTTTATCGATGCCGGCAAGTCGCTTTAAGTTATAGTCATGCATGACGACGAATTTGTTGTCTTTGGTAAGCAGTATGTCAAGTTCGACATAATCAGCCTTTGCCTTTGCAGCGCCCTCTAAAGCTTCAAGAGAGTTTTCCACTCCGGCTAAGGTATAACCTCTGTGACCTATCACAAGTACATCAGTGTTGAGAGCACCGGAGTAAAGACTGTAACCCGCATGTCCCAAAACTATCATAAGTGAAAGACTTATAATGGCTGCGGATATTTTAGGCTTTTTTGTCTGTACGCCGTCATAGCAGACTATACCGAATATAAAGTCATCGTAGGTGGTCACCAGCCTTACGATTATAGATATGATCATAAGTTTGGACAGCACCAAAAAGAAGAAAAATACAATTCGTACCACTGTATAAAAAACAGCATTGTATAAGCTGCTGTCACCGGACTTATCAATAAATCCGAATATAAAAGCGAGAACTGCAAGAGCACTCAGACCTATGGCAAATAAGATCGATTCAAATCCGGCAAAAAGAAAAAGAAGCTTAAACTGACCTTTTTTTGTAATTGCCCAGCTCTTTTTCATATTGAAAGAAAAGGTGTATTTATTAATTACCGTGAGCGGAATAGAAAAAATCAAACGGAAATTAATATATGCACATAGCAAAAGAAAAGCATAATAAATATATTTTCCAAGTTCCGTCTTCACCAGTTCCCCCGTGATAAACTTAGGTATGAAAAGCTTTTGTGTAAACATTGAGCTAAGACCCAGATTTGAAAGGGGTATCATTAATATAAAATATATAAGGAAAAAGCAAAGCTGCTTTAAGCTTAGGCTTTTCCATTTTAAGAAAGCTGTCTTAAAATTAGTCTTCCACGAAAAGTTGCTGTTCTTATAAGAATAATAAACCATAAGAGTCAGGGCGGAGAATTCGAAGAAAATAAGTCCGCTTATCAATAATACAAGTATAATAAGCAGAAAAACACTTAGCGGAGTTTTGAGTATTTCTATGAAATTATCCTTGGTAAGATTCTCCTGTCCGGAAGTTGTCAATATAAGTTGGAATATAAATCCGATCAAATATCTACCCACCGTGCTTAATGCAAGCTGTAAAAAGACAGCCCTCGAATAGTAGGTGAATTTATTCTTATAGATATTTTGCCATACGTCTTTGTATATTTGTTTAATATTAATATTCATAAAATTCCTTTGCAGATAGATAATATATTTGCAGAGCATATAAAAAAGTAAAAAAATCCAAAATCCACATAACGGATCTACCGGATATTAATTCCTATGCCTATGCCTTGGGACAATGCAGGTATAAAGTATAAGCGGATATGTAACTTTTACATACATGCCGATCGATAATTCTTTTTATACAAAACAGTTAAAGTCTTCATGCTGAGAGGTCTATATATAAAATAGGATAGCATATTTAACATGCGTATACAATAAAGTACACTTGTTCTTGTCTGCTTTGTCATTGATTAGAACTGACGTTTAAGTTATACTAAGTAAAGCAGTTTTTTGGTGTAAGAACAGCCACGGATCTGTAGATCGGGTTTTTAGCACTAAAGCAATAAAGCGGCTATTTGGAGAGTAAAATGAATAAAGAATATATAAAAATAAGAGGAGCCAATGAGAATAACCTTAAGAATATCTCTCTTGATATTCCCAGGGGCAAGCTTGTAATACTTACCGGACTTTCGGGATCCGGCAAGTCCTCTCTGGCATTTGATACCATATATGCGGAGGGACAAAGAAGATATATGGAGTCTTTGTCATCCTACGCAAGAATGTTTCTCGGGCAGATGGAAAAGCCGGATGTGGAAAGTATAGAGGGACTTTCTCCGGCTATATCGATAGATCAAAAATCAACCAACAGAAACCCCAGGTCTACGGTGGGTACGGTCACGGAAGTTTATGACTACTTAAGGCTTTTATATGCCAGAGTGGGAACCATACACTGCCCAAAGTGCGGCAAACAGATAGAAAAACAAAGTATAGACCAGATGGTAGACAGGATACTGGAACTTGCGGAAGGTACCAAGTTCCAAGTGCTTGCACCCATAGTTAAGGGTAAGAAGGGCAGGCATGAAAAGGTGCTTGCACAGGCTAAAAAAAGCGGCTATGTAAGAGTTGTTATAGACGGCAATGCTTATGAGCTCAGTGAAGATATAGAGCTTGATAAGAATATTAAACACAGCATAGAAATAGTAATAGACCGACTTGTGATAAGAGAGGGTATACAAAAAAGACTTACAGAGTCTTTGGAAAATGCCCTACACCTTGCAGACGGATATGCGCTAATAGATGTGATAGGAGGGGAGAGTATAAACTTTTCGCAAACTTTGCCTGTCCGGACTGCGGCATATCCATAGAAGAGCCGGAGCCGAGGACATTTTCCTTTAATAATCCTTTCGGAGCCTGTCCGGACTGCGTGGGACTGGGATATACTATGGAGTTTTCGGAGGATCTGATAATACCGGATAAAAGCCTAAGTATCAACCAAGGGGCTATAACGGTAATGGGCTGGCAAAGCAGCTCGGATAAGAAAAGTTTCAGCAATGCACTGCTTAGGGCACTTTGTGACAGATTTAACTTTGACCTTGATACGCCTTTTGAGGATTATCCCGAAGAGATAAAGAATATTATACTCTACGGTACGGATGTGGAGGTAAATGTAGAATATACCGGTCAAAGAGGTCACGGAGTATATCCGATAGCCTTCGAGGGGCTTATAAAAAATGTTGAAAAAAGATACAGGGAAACCTTTTCCGAGACGGCAAAGGCGGAGTATGAGCAGTATATGAGGATACTGCCCTGTAAGACCTGTAAGGGTAAAAGACTTAAGAAAGAAGCTTTGGCAGTGACGGTGGGCGATAAGAATATATTCGATGCTACGGATACGAGCATAGCTAATTTTAATATGTTTATGGAAGAGCTTAAACTAAGTCCTACAAAACAGGCTATAGGTATGCAGATCATAAAAGAGATAAGAAACAGAGTTAATTTCCTTATAGATGTCGGACTTGATTATCTTAGTTTAAGTAGAAATACAGGTACGCTAAGCGGTGGAGAGGCTCAGAGAATAAGGCTCGCAACGCAAATAGGCTCGGGGCTTGTGGGGGTGTGTTATATACTTGATGAACCCAGCATAGGCCTGCATCAAAGGGATAACGATAAACTGCTCGGTACGCTTAAACATTTGCGTGATCTGGGTAATTCCGTAATAGTAGTAGAGCATGATGAGGATACGATGTTCGAGGCGGACCATATAGTCGATATCGGACCGGGAGCCGGCTCTCACGGAGGTGAGGTGATCGCACAGGGTGATGTAAAGGCTATCATGAAGTGTAAAAAATCCATAACCGGACAGTACCTTTCTAAAAAGATAGTGATTCCGGTACCAAAGGAGAGAAGAAAGCCTACAGGCACTTTAAGAGTATGCGGTGCAGCGGAGAATAATCTTAAGAATATAGATGTAGACTTTCCGATTGGTGTTATGACCTGTGTGACCGGTGTGTCGGGTTCGGGAAAGTCTTCTCTGGTAAATGAGATCTTATACAAGGCACTTGCCAGGAAATTAAACAGAGCTCATACGATACCCGGAAAACATAAATCCATAAGCGGTATAGAAATCTCGATAAGGTCATAGACATAGACCAGTCACCTATAGGAAGAACACCACGCTCCAATCCTGCGACCTATACCGGAGTATTTGACATGATAAGGGATCTTTTTGCGGCTACTACTGAGGCTAAGGCAAAGGGCTATGCCAAGGGAAGATTTAGTTTTAATGTAAAGGGCGGAAGATGTGAGTCTTGCAGCGGAGACGGTATTATAAAGATAGAAATGCACTTTTTACCGGATGTGTATGTACCCTGTGAAGTCTGCGGAGGAAAAAGGTACAACAGAGAGACACTTGAGGTAAAGTATAAGGGCAAAAGCATACATGATGTCCTTGAAATGACTGTAGAAGAGGCTCTTGAATTTTTTGAGCACATACCGACCATACAAAGAAAGATACAGACTTTGGTGGATGTGGGGCTTTCTTATATAAAGCTTGGGCAGTCTTCAACCAAGTTAAGCGGCGGGGAGGCACAGAGAATAAAGCTTGCTACCGAACTTTCAAGGCGAGGTACGGGTAAGACGGTATATATTTTAGATGAGCCGACTACGGGACTGCATTTTGCGGATGTGCATAAGCTGGTGGAGATCCTCAGAAGGCTTTCCGAGGGCGGCAATACGGTAATAGTTATTGAGCATAATCTGGATGTGATAAAAACCGCCGATCATATTATCGATATAGGTCCCGAAGGGGGAGATGGAGGCGGCAGGGTGATCGCCTGCGGTACGCCGGAAGAGATTGTGAAAGTTGAGGAGTCATATACGGGGAGGTATTTGAAGAAGTATCTGTAGTGGGAAACTACTTTGCGATGAGGTTAGGATTTTCACATAAGTGTAAAGTTCCATAGTTATTAAACTTAAAGGAGGTGCCGGATGTGTTGATTGCGTTTTGTATATGGTCATTGTCTTCTTTGTTGTTTGTTGTATTTGGTATCTGTACTCTGTTTGCTAAGAAGCCTACTGTTTTTTGGACTCATGAAAGGAAGATAGAGGTAAGAGATGTCAAAGCTTATAATAAGGCAGTTGCAATTTTATATTTTGTATATTCATTTGTTATATTGATTTTAGGTATTCCTATGTTATTGAGCCGGCAAAATTCAGCAGGTTTTATAATACCTGTTTTAGGGCTGCCTATAGCTTCTATACTGATGATTGCAGTGTATGTAACATGTATAGAGGCAAAGTACAGGAAGTAGGGTGAATGTCAGCGTTGTTAAAGTAATCTTGGGGTGTATACTGTATAGAGAATTACTTTATAATTTTCCAACTACAGTGGAATTTGACAGATATAAATACCTCTAAAGTAATAAATCGTGATGTTTAATTTATTACTTTAGAGGTGAAATTTTTACTCTATGTTATCTATATTTAAGCTGTACCCAAGGACTTCTCCAACATCCTTAATGTTACCTGTAAGTGTAACCTGTGCATCTTTGGAAAGTTCTGAGACTTTAGCTTTAGTTTCATCATTTTTTATATAACATGTAACGCCTATAAATGCAAATTGGTCATCCGGTAAAAGAGAGATGTACTTTCCTGAGCTGTCTATAGCACCAAGCCTTCCTGTAATACGCACATTTTCGCCCTTGTGACTTTCGCTTGCTTTTAGAGCATTTTCTTCTAATTCGGACATTAGATCATTAACAGAGTAGGTTGTATATTGTATTTCTGTCTCAGCAACCGTAGTTGCAGCTTCTTCTGATGAAATCTCTGCAGCTGCTTTATCTGCAGACTCGTTTTCAGTGGCTTGAACGCTTGTATCAGTTGCTGTTTTAGCATTGTTTTCGCTGCTTTTTTCTGATTTGTTCTTCGGAACTATCACAGCTATGACAACTATTACTGCAATTACGATAAACCAGGGTTTTTTGTAGAACGGTTTTTTATTAGACATTTCATATCCTCCAATTAATATTAATTACAAATATATTAAAAAAAATGACAATATCATTATATATATATATATAGTCAAGAGAATTATGAAATTTATAGTTTTTTATTATTTTATAAAATATATTTTCGTATAGACAATAAGTGTGAAGTGTAAATATAATATATTTTGTGAGCAATACACCGGATTTAATGAAAGGAATATAAAATATGTTTTCAAAATTAAAAGATAAAGGCTTAAGCACAGCAGATCTTAAGCTTATTGCTATCATTGCAATGACAATAGATCATTTGGCCTGGTTGTTTTTTCCCGGCTTTCAAAGAGTATGGTATGTGTACCTGTTACATATAATAGGCAGACTTACCGCTCCGATCATGTGGTTTTTCATAGCGGAAGGGTCTTTTTATACCAGGGATCCTAAAAAATATATCGGCAGGTTATTTGTCTTTGCGATCATATCGCACTTTGCCTATAGTTTTGCATTCGGTTTAAGTCCTATTCCATTTAAGAGCGGGATCTTTAATCAGACGAGCGTTATCTGGTCTTTGGCTATAGCTGCCGCATTGATATATGCGGTAAATAAGTGCGGTCTGTCACTTTGGCAAAATATTGCCCTTATAGTGCTTGCAAATCTGCTTTCTTTTCCTGCGGACTGGTCGTGTATAGCAACTATGGTACCGTTCTTTCTTTACAGCCACAGGGGAGATCTTAAGAAACAGGCTAAGGATTTTGTGATATTTGCAATTATATATTCAACAGTTTATTTTATATTTATAGATAAGGTCTACGGCTTATTGCAATTATTTATATTACTAAGCATACCGGTACTCAGTTTATACAACGGCAAGGCGGGTAATAATCGAAATATGAAATGGTTGTTTTACATTTACTACCCGGCACACCTTGTGATAGTCGGATTGGTGAGACTGGCTTTATACGGAAATGCGAATATTTTATTTTAATGTTAACAGATCGCTATTTTTTGTTGTATAATATATTATTACTTAATGTACAGTAGGTAAAAAATCGTCTGATGTGCCGATGATTTTTCAGGATAAGGCGGTGGAATATTGAATGTAAGATTAAGGTTGTTTAATAAAGAGAATTATTTATTTTAATAAGTATCATTAAGGTTTTGTACACCGGTAAATTAATAGGTTTAGTGCAGAAGGCTCAAGGCAGATATGACAGTAACTTAGGGTATATGGAGCATAAAGCACTTAGCATTATAAAATAGGCAGTTTAGATATATTGAAGCGGAGGGAAAGATTTTGAACTTAAAACAGGAGTTAGTTGTTGTTATTGATTTTGGCGGACAATACAACCAGTTGGTTGCGAGAAGAGTCAGGGAGAATAATGTTTATTGTGAGATCTGTTCATATAAGACAGACATTAACGTAATAAAGGAAAAAAATCCCAAGGGTATTATACTTACGGGCGGTCCTAACAGCTGTTACGAAGAAGGGGCACCGACTTATACAAAAGAACTTTTTGAACTCGGAATACCTGTTTTAGGTCTTTGTTACGGTGCTCAGCTTATGAGTCATGTGCTTGGAGGCAAGGTAGAAAGAGCCGCTGTAAGAGAATACGGCAAGACAGAGGTATTGATAGATAAAAAAGATTCAAAGCTTTTTGATAATGTATCCTCTCCCACTGTATGCTGGATGAGCCATTTTGACTATGTATCAAGGATACCCGAAAACTTTGAGATAAGTGCTTATACCAAGGACTGTCCGGTTGCGGCATTTGAAAATGCAGAGAAAAAACTTTACGCAATTCAGTATCATCCGGAAGTGCTTCACACTAAAGAAGGCAGCAGGATGATAGGGAATTTCCTTAGAAATGTATGTGAATGTGAGTGTAATTGGAAAATGGATGCGTTTGTAGAAACAGAGATTGAAAAGATAAAAGAGAAGGTAGGAAGCGGTAAAGTGCTTTGTGCCTTATCCGGCGGAGTGGATTCATCGGTTGCTGCGGTCTTACTTAGTAAGGCGGTAGGAGAACAGCTTACCTGTGTATTCGTAGATCACGGTCTGCTTCGTAAAAACGAGGCGGATGAAGTGGAAGAGGTATTCGGTCAAAACGGTCCGTACAAACTTAACTTCATAAGGGTAAATGCACAGGAAAGATTCTATTCAAAGCTTGCAGGCGTATCCGAGCCTGAGGCAAAGCGTAAAATTATAGGTGAGGAGTTTATCAGGGTATTTGAGGAAGAGGCCAAGAAGATAGGCAGGGTTGATTTCTTGGTGCAGGGAACCATATATCCGGATGTAGTTGAAAGCGGTCTCGGTGGTGAAAGCGTAGTTATAAAATCCCACCATAATGTAGGAGGACTCCCCGACTATGTGGATTTCAAAGAGATAATAGAACCGCTAAGAGACCTTTTCAAAGATGAGGTAAGAAAGGCGGGACTTGAACTTGGTATTCCGGAAAGACTGGTATTTCGTCAGCCGTTCCCGGGTCCGGGACTAGGAATCAGGATAATAGGTGAGGTCACAGCCGAGAAAGTAAAGATAGTACAGGATGCCGATGCCATCTACAGAGAAGAGATAAAAGAGGCAGGGCTTGATAAGGAACTGGGGCAGTATTTTGCCGCACTTACCAATATGAGAAGCGTAGGTGTTATGGGTGATGAGAGGACCTACGACTATGCGGTGGCACTCAGAGCAGTGAATACGGTGGACTTTATGACTGCGGAAGCGGCGGAGATACCTTGGGAAGTACTTAAGAAGGTGACAAGCAGGATCATCAATGAGGTAAGCCATGTTAACAGGGTGTTGTATGATGTGACGAGTAAGCCGCCGGGAACGATTGAGTTGGAGTAGTTAAAAACAGGCTCTAAAGCCTTATGAATAGCTATTTTGTAACTGTTATGCTTGCAAAATGCTTGCAGATTTTAGAAATACGTCACCTAAAGAGTAATTCTTTGGGTGATTTTTTTGTATTTAAAAATGCTGCAGGGAGTTCCCATAGCATTTCTTTTTATAGCAAATTATTTTCTTTCAGGTATTCAATTCTCTTTTTTAGAATCTCATCTCTTGACAGTTCTTCAAATTCTTTCTGTGTTAGTGCTAGAGAATAATACTCTGCGGATTTATTTTTCATAGAATCAAACTGTTCTTTTGTAATGGAGTAGGATTCCAACTCAAACAGATTATCAGACAACTCTTTTTTCGATAAACAAGGTTTTGCTTGGTTTATTGAGTCTAAGGAATTCTTGCCGGATTCATATACGAAGTATACAAATAAAATCGGATTAACTAATGGCGGAGACTTCATCTCAAAGTCTAATGATGTGGTATTAGACTTTACATATAAAGATTGTATCCTTTAAGGGGGTCAGGACAAGGAAGATCAGAAGCGTAAAGAGATTTTCTACAATGAGACTATAGCAAGCGATGAAATTAGTAAAATGCTTGCTCCGAAAGTTTTTACGAACGCAAAGAGATATACGAAAGACGGCATCGAAGAAAATATTACTTCTGATGAGTTGATATATGGTTTAGTTAATAGTGATATTGAGGATATAAATTCTATGAAGCTAATAGATTTAATAAAAGATAGTGTCTTAGTTGAAAGGTTAAATCCGACTAAAAATCTATCATAGAAGCAATTATAAAGGGAGATTTATCTTCGGTAAATATTAACTATATATGCAAGTCCTTTAAGATATTTGAGTTAAAAGATGAGTTTATAGAGTCATTAGATGATGAAGACAAATTGAAGGAATTGGAAGGCGAAAATTTTAATAAAGATTTTAAGGAGTATGTCTTAAATTCATCAAACATAAAAAAAGATACGAAGGTATCATTGATTGAAACAAAGATAAATAATCACTCCGATGTAAATACTTTGAAACAGTATATATCTTCAGTTTTGGAAATTACCAATTTATCAAGTGTTTGGGATAGGAAGCAACCATTATTAGATAATGGGTATAAAGAAAGAATAGGATAAGCGTTAATAAACTCAGGTTATGTTAGATCTCGTAAAGACAAGGCTGGTAAACGGATTATGCTCACAAGACGACTGAGAAATACCACTGTTGATACGCATCTATTGTAGAATAAAGGAGAATGAGGCTTCTACCTTTAGGTAACTGAAACTTTTGATTATTAGTTGATTATTAAAAAAATATTTTACAATGTAATGTTAAATGACAAAAATATCCCCCACCTTATCCCCCATATATGATATAATAAACGTGGGTAATAAAGTGGGGGATAAAACTATGAATAAGTATCTTGAAATCATAAAAAATTTAATAAGTCATCAAACAGAAGAAGAATGGTTTGAATTCAAAGAGAATTGGTACGAAGCACATGGAATAGGAGAATATATATCCGCGCTGTCAAATGCAGCTGCAATTTGCAGACAGGAATATGGGTATCTTGTTTGGGGTGTAAATAATGAAACTCATGAAGTTTTAGGAACTAAATTTAATTATAGAGCAGATGTTAAAGGTGAGCCATTAGAGCATTATTTAGCAAGGCAGTTGAAACCGGATACTGTTTTTTCTTTCCATGAAGTGGATTTTGATAATAAGAGAGTAGTTCTATTAGAAATTCCCGGAGCTAAAAATGTTCCAACTTCTTTTGATGGAATGAGATATATTAGAATAGGTTCAAGTAAAGTGAGTGTTGCTAAATATCCTGATAGAGAAGCTCATTTATTTGAAGTACTAAGCAACAAAGAAAAAACAATAGATAGTATTGAATCTGAATATCAAGATTTAACTTTTGAAAGATTGTTTACATATTATGCAGGCAGAGGAATTTCGTTAAAATTTGAAACTTTTAAGAAAAATCTTGGGCTTTTAACTAAGGATGGTAGGTATAATTTGATGGCTCAATTGTTGTCGGATGATAGCCATATACCTGTAAGAGTGTCGGTATTTAGCGGAGAAACGAAAGCAAGTCCCCTATATTCTGTAAAAGAGTTTGGGAACACGTGCATTTTGTTAAGCTTAGATAAAGTATTAGAATATGCAGATGTCATAAATATAATCCAAGCAGATGAAAGCAGAAGAATTACTACAAGAAAAGATGTTGCTTTATTTGATATGAGTGCTTTTAGAGAGGCGGTTATAAATGCCTTTGTTCATAATAAGTGGATAGATGGAAATGCACCGATGATTACGGTATATAGTAACCGTATAGAGATTCTTTCAAGAGGCACACTTGATCCGAAGCAGACGATTGAAGGGTTTTATATGGGTGAGTCTATCCCTGTTAACCAAAAACTGTCGGAAATATTTTTGCAGCTTCACATCAGCGAGCGTTCAGGAAGGGGCGTTCCTAAAATCATAGATAGCTATGGAAAAGATGTGTTTGATTTTAGAGAAAATTCAATTGTAGTTAACATTCCTTTTAATTGGATTAACAATGTAGGGGATAAAGTGGGTAATAAAGTGGTAGATAAAAGACCTCTAAATGATAGACGAAAGAAAATTTTAGAAGAAATAAGAAACAATCCTAATGTAACTCAAGCACAATTATCCCAAATTATAGGTATAGGATTAACCGCCATCGAAAACAACATTAGATTTTTGAAAGAAAATGAATATATAGAACGAGTAGGATCTAACAAGACAGGCTATTGGAAAATTAAGGAATAGTTTCGTGCTTGCAATATGCTTGCAAAAAATCAGATAAACAGAAATAAAACGGATAATAAGGCTAAAGCTGATAACAAAAACATTGATTTTGTGCCATCTATACAAAATAATATCAATGGACATATTGAGTTGGAATAATTTGTGGTAAAAATGGGTAAATCGACTCGTTTCGAATAAACCTCATTGAGGCGTACTTAAGTACGCCTCATATCGGATTTCTGTACTTAGTCTATTTCACCATATTTTTTCATAGATTATTTTTGAATACTATATAATTGGATGTAATTGAGTAGTTTCTTTTAGAGATTAATCGAAGATGGATTAGGAAAAAAATAAGCAAGAAAAATCATAAAGGATTTTTTTCAATTACAAAAAAAGATGAATATACCATTTCATATTGGATAAAAAAATCAATTATATCAATTATATGATAATATAGTCCAATAATTAAAAATATTTAAAACAGGAGGATTGATGTATGTTATCAAAAAAATTAAATTGTGGTTTTTTTAATCATAAAAAAATTATTTAAGGATGTCAAGATTTTTTTAATTGTAACAGTGGCGCTTCTTTTTAGTTACCTGGATTTTTGATCATCAATATATTGCAATTAAATCTTATATTCCCAAACAACTATTGTTGTCAGTTGAAGTTTCAGTAGATTTCCTTTCTAATATATCTGGAATATTTTTTTGACTATAAGTACTTTTTTTGTTTTACAATTATTGTCACTGTACTTAATAAATATAGCAGTAGCATATCACCTAGGATGCTTCAGAGTTTCATAGATAGGACCGGAGTTATTGGTTTATATGGTATATTTGTCAGTGGTTTTTTCTATTCAGTAATCAGTATCCTATTATTGCAAGATATTGCTCCGGACCAACATGTTGTCGCTGGAAGTTTCGGAATTATTTATTCCATAATTGCGATGCTAAGTTTTATCGCTTTCTCAAGACAGGTTCTTGATAATCTACAAGTATCAAATATTATAGAAAATATTTTTAATGATTGCGAGAAACTTATTGATAAAGAGGTAGAACTAAGAAAAAAAGCTAAGCATTATGAAGAAGGCGACGAATCTACAAAGTTATCAATTGTAGCTGAGAGCTCAGGTTATTTATTTGATATAAAATCAGATGCTATTTTTAAAGAGCTTAATGGTATAAAAGCAGAATTTGTTATAAACAAGAGAATTGGTGAATACACAACCAAAGGAGAAAGCGTAGGGGAATTAAATATATTCCAATGCAAGTTAGATGATAATGATAAAAAAGAATTAAAAGAAAAATTAAGTCCATTGTTTATAATAAATACTTACAATAATAGAGAAGATTATCACCGTGGAATTGTAAACTTAACCGAAATCGCTAATATGGCCCTAAGCCCTGGCACAAATGACCCAAATACTGCAATAATGTGTATACATAAAATGTCATCATTGCTTGGGAAACTCTTATCTACAGGCAATCATTTTATAATCCTGAAAGAGGACGAAGATGTAAAAATAATTTATCAAAGTTATTCTGTAAAGGACGAACTATATCTTGGTTTCAGCCAGATAATTTCCTATTCAGCAGGTGATCCTTTGGTTACCAAAGAGATTTTACAAGGGATTTATATCATATACATAATGGCAGATATGGGTGCTAAAAAAAGCATAAAAAGATTTTTTGATGATAGCTATGAAATTTTAATGGAAAATTTTACTCACGAAATTCATTTGGATATTTTAAAAAAAATAAAAAACAATATGGAAGAGTACGTAAGCTTATAGGAAAAGACATCTGAATCCATTTGAATTTAAATGCATTCAAAATCAAATTAAAAACGTGGTCAATTAGTTTAGTATTTGTGGACTACTTTTCGATAATAACTCTGGGCCCATTTTCGGTTGATATTTAAATGATGAAGTATTTACGTTTGAGCTTAATGCATTTAATATAAGCAAAAAAATAAATATCTTTAAATAAAAAAATATAAAAAAATTACTATTGAAAAAAACAATGATTTTTGAACCTGTTTCAATATTAAAGGAAAAATGGGACAATTTTTTTAAAAAAATAGAAAAATGATTCCAAAACCCAAAAAAATCTATATGATAGATTTAATAATTACAGATCTACAAATTATAATTCTCCGGTACTGGGACTGGGACGGGACTAAAAATCTGTGTTATGGTCAAGCATTTTTGTAACATTACAACCTAATTTTTACTATGGGGTTTATACAACCCCATAGCGTGCCTCATAGGGCGTTTTGTAATTATTATAAGAATGCGGACGAACATGGTTATATTGAACATACGCAAATTCTTCGATTGCTGTATAGAGTTCTTTCTCTGAATGGTAATAATGCTGATAAATAAGGTCGTTTTTCAGTGTATTGAAGTACCTTTCCATAGGTGCATTATCATATGGATATCCGGCTTTACTCATACTTTGAGTTATTCCAAGACTTTCGCAGTATTCAGTAAACTCTTTGGATGTATACTGACTTCCTTGGTCAGAGTGCAGCATTAGTTTGTGCAGGTCAATTCTCGGCTGTGAATCAATAGCTTTTTGCAGAGTCCTTTTTGCCGGATCGGAGGTTATATTTCTATCACTTATGCTGGCAACAACACTTCGATCATAAAGATCTATAATTGTACAATTATAACGCTTACTGCCATCAGTCAGAAATAAATAAGTAAAATCAGTACACCATTTTCGATTGATCTCAGGTGAATTGAAATCCTGCTTAAGTTTATTATTGTAAACTTTGTGGGCAATACCTCGCTCATAACTTAGTTTTCTTCTCCTAGAGATTGAGTAAAGTTGTAACTCCCTGTTCATGTATTTATGAACAGTTAAGCGACTTATATCATAACCTTTACGGCAAAGGTAAATATGAATAATTCGATAACCGGGTGCTCCATTATATGCATGATAGATCTCTCTAATCGTCTTTTTGATTTTAGCTTTGTTTCGATGATAATTAGCCTTTCGTTTTTTTAAGTAATTGTAATAAGCATTTGGACATATATTAAACTTTCTTAGAAGCCATCTTAATCCAAATTTCTTATTATATTTTTGAATAAATCGATAAGCCTTTAATCGATTTCCTTCGCAAAGAATGCCGCCGCTTTTTTTAAGAAGTCATTTTCCTTTTGTAGTTCTGCAAGTTGCTTTTTTAACTTAAGATTCTCTTTCATAGAATCATAATCTGCTTTGGCTTCTTTATTTATTTGGCATTCTTTACGGAATTGATGTACCCAATTGGATATACTTGCTTTTGACACACTGTATTCAGCTGCAAGCCCTTGGATGGTGCGTCCCTCCTCAAGGTGGAGATGAACAATTTTCTTCTTAAATTCAGGTTCGTAGTGTTTATTCATTTGTAACATACCTCGTTTCTTTCTAAGATTATATCTTATTAGGTCGAGCTGTTACAAGTATGTTATACCACAACATAGATTTCCATCTCGGTTTATGTTTCAATTAACAGACGATGAATATAAGTCTTTGATATCGCAAAATGCGATATCAAAGAAAGGACGTGGTGGAAGGAGAACCTCACCATATGTTTTCACTGAGCAAGGAATAGCTATGCTTTCAACTGTGCTTAAAAGCGATATCGCAGTAGATGTTAGTATAAAAATTATGGATGCTTTTGTGGAAATGAGAAATTTTTTACTTTCTAACGGAAATTTTGGAAGCAGGTCAGCCCGTGTACTGCTGGAAAGATATCCTCATGAAGCTTTGATTTTTACGGCTCAAACAAAAAATGGTCTTGAAAAATACCAGGCAATGGGCATTGAAACCAGAATTGTCGATTTTAACAATGCGGAAAAACTGATGGAAGCATTTAAAGATGCGGATACAGTTATTCTGATTTCCATGCCATTCGTTGGACCGAAAAGAAGAGAGGCACATAAAATTGCAATTGATGCGGCTGTGGCGGCAGGTGTAAGCAAACTGGTTTATACATCGATTGTAGGAGCCGGACATGAGGATATCAATGCTTACGAAGTAAACGATCATGTATGGACCGAAAGGTATATCAAAAAACAGCCCATCCATTATTTGATTCTTCGGGATTCCCAATATGCGGAAGCAATGGTCTCCACATTTGTGGAAGCAGTTGAAAATACAAACGGCATCATCCGCAATAACATGGGAGATGGGAAAATGGCATTTGTTTCGAGGGATGACTGTGCGCTTGCGGCGGCCTGTGCGGCAATGTCTGATTGGGAAGACCGAATTGTTGATATAAATGGAGCCGAGCTTCTGACAATTGCACAGTACATGGCAATCGCCTCGGAGGTTACGGGTAAAAAGACGGAATATCAATATATCAACGATGATGAGATGTATGAGTTTTTTGACTCCATCGGCGTTCCAAGGACAACGGAGGAAATGTGGGCGGACACGGCGAAGAACTTCCCATTTTGCTCAGATGGAATGGTGTCCTTTGGCAGGGCAATCCGTCTGAATCAAATGAGTACATTTACAGATGATTTTGAAAAGCTGACAGGGCAAAAGCCCATCACGGTAAGAGAAATGTTTGAAGATATAGAAAATCATTTAATCGGAACAAGAACATCTACAGATAATTAAAAACAATAGGAGGAAGAAAAATGGCAGAAATGATGAATCCGGCGTTGGAAGGCGCCACCTTAATGTTCCCACAGGGATCTTTATTACGGCATATACTTATACGGGCGTGGAGGATGAGATCAAGGCATATCAGACCAGCGCATGGATTGGAACGGCGCTTATGATATCCCCCATTTATGATGTGTACGGACCGGATGCCGTTAAATTATTGGGACAGGTCTGTACAAATGATTTTACCACGCTGGGAATGAACGGCATACGCCATGCCGTAATGTGCAATGAGAAAGGTCAGATTCTGACAGACGGCGTTGTAATCCGTATCGGAGAAGATCGTTACAGAACCTACTGGCTTGATCCGGTGATCTCTTATTATGTCAATACATCAGATCTGGATGTGCATGGCGAAAACATGAGCGGAAAGGAATATTTTATCCAGATTGACGGTGAAAAGTCCTTAGAAATTCTGGAAAATGCATTCCAGGCCAATCTTCACGACATCAAATTCGGCAGGCATAGAATCCAGGAGGTAAACGGAAAACAGGTACGCATCATCAGGCTTGGCATGTCCGGCAACCTTGCTTATGAAATTCACGGAGATATGGCGGATTATGCGGAGATCTACAATCTGGTATGGGCGGCAGGTGAAAAGTTTGGTGCAAGAAAGCTTGGGCTCCAGGCTTATAACTTGTTTAACCATACGGAGGCAGGATTCCCGAATATCAATCTTCACTATCCGCTTCCGTGGCTGGAAACCAGCGAGAAAATGACAGAATATATGCGCACAGTGCCTCAGTTATCCATGTTCAATCTCAATCGAAAGCTTCTCGGAAGTGTAGGGGATAATCTTCAGGATCGCTTTGTTACTCCCTATGATGTGGGATGGGACTTCCTGATTAAATACAACCATGACTTCATTGGAAAAGAAGCCCTCCTTGAAATGTCGAAAAATCCCCCAAGAAAATGCGTAACCCTGGAATGGAACGCCGAGGATGTGGCAGAAGTCTTTGCAACCATGCTCAGACCTGGGGAGGAACCCTGCGAGGATATTTCCAAACCATCCGATATTGATTACTCTTTCTCTGTAAGAGAGTTTGGTTTTGAGTACCGGGCAGATAAGGTGCTGGCTGCAGATAAGGAGATCGGGATCACAAGCGGAAGAATCATATCTTATACCTATAACAGCATGATTTCTCTGGCCTTTATCTCCGCAGAATATGCCAAAGAAGGGACGGAGCTTGAAATACTCTGGGGAACGCCGGGAACCCGCCAGATGAAGGTTCGTGCAAAGGTTGCCAGATTCCCGTATAATCAGGATTATATCCGTAATGAAAAGCGGGATGTTTCGGATATACCTGTTTTTGAAAGATGAAACCGGAGATGATTACATAGGGAAAATAAAATTTATGTGTTCCCCTGCAGAGTTTTCAAGCTTTGCAGGGGATCTGCTGTTTACGGGTTTATTCTTTTAACTTAATACATATACCTGTATTAATTATTGAGTATAATATAGAATTCATTTCTCATGTAGCAGATTATCTTGTAGATGTAGGAAGAAATGCAGGAAATAAAGGTGGAGAGACTATAATCCGGGGAAAACCAATAGAAGTTGTTAGGAACGTAGAATCATCATGGAATAATATAATAAATTAATTGACACCACATATGACACCACATATACTATAGATAGAGGTATAACAAATGTCAAAATGGGATAAACTGATAACACGTATATGCAATTTATCGAAAGACCTCCGGTTTGATGAGTTACGGAAGGTATTGGAAAGCTATGGATACGAAATGAATGCACCAAGAAGCGGAAGCAGCCATTATACTTTCAGAAAACAAGGGTGTATGCCAATTACAATACCAAAGCACGAACCAATCAAGAAAGTATATGTAGAAATGGTAAGGCAGATTGTAGAAAGCGAGGCGAAGAATGATGAAGACGCTGAATGATTATATGGCAATGTCCTATCGTATGGAAATTGTGGAAGACAAAGATGAAGGCGGATTTGTAGTTTCTTATCCGGATTTGCCTGGTTGCATTACTTGTGGTGAGACAGTGGAGAGTGCGGTAGCAAATGCACTGGATGCAAAAAAAGCATGGATTGAAGCTGCACTAGAAGATGGTGTAGAGATTCATGAGCCAGACAGTCTGGAAGACTATTCCGGACAGTTTAAATTGAGAATTCCGAGAAGCCTGCACAGATCACTGGCAGAACATTCTCAGAGAGAAGGAATCAGTATGAATCAGTATTGCGTGTACCTTCTTTCCAGAAATGATGCAGTGTTCTCAAAATAAATGTAGTCAAACTTATTTACACCATTTACAATAAGCTGGCAACAAATTGGCAACAGAAAATCAGCGAGCCAAAATAATATATGCAACAGAAATAAAATAACGGCAAAAAAGATACAAAAACCTAAACAAATATATTTAATAACATCTTTGGACTTGCCGAGTTGGAGTAGCAGAAGCACTCATTGAAACCATTGATATTACTGATTATTCTAAGAGTTCAAGTGGTTAGCTTAAAGTTTTTGAAGTATTTTTTCATAAGAAAAAAGTGGTAAGCCACTTTTAAGAGAAAATAAAAAAGCCAACAGAGTGTAAATTCTGCCGGCTTTTTTGATATTTACATAAATGGTTTAAGCAAATATAATCTACCATTCTAAGAAATTCATAATTACATTAATCATAATTGCTTTTTCTTCCGGTTTGATTCTGCTAGTAGCAAAGTAATCGCTACCAATGTACTATCGGAAATCTGACTAACTATTTTACTTGCAGAACCGGATACTCCCTCTACATGAAAACTTCCCTCCTGACCGCCCAATACAACCAACAGTATACATAAAATACAACTAACAATACTACTTTTGCTCTTACTATTTTCCGTAATATATGTTAGCATATGCATAGAAGTAAAACCTGCACATCGTTTTACAAGACTGCCGCTAAGGTATTTTTGCTAAAGAAAAAGTACAGTTATTTATCACAAAGCACATCTTGAAAATTCTGATATTTCTGTATGGAAGCTATGGTTCATTATTCAAATGTACCGTAGCTTTTTTCTTTTAGGAGATATTTTTAAAAGATGATCGGTCAGATAACTGCTTATGTTGATATTATTGCACACAATCGATTTATGAAGGATTTTAAACTCGTGAGAAACCGACATAACTCAAGCAATTTATAAATCTATTTCAAACTGCTGTATGAATACCGATCGGAAGACGGATGCTTTCTGTTACAAAGTTATTATTTAAAGTAGGTGGCACTAGTATGATATCAATTAAATAGCCGGTACGAATATTTATTCTGTAGTATAATAAAATTATTCTAAAAAGAAAACTGTCTATTATGCCGAGAAAAGCAACTTCCTTAACTATTGATGAAAATGAAGTTTGTAACAGTTAATAATTATTCAATATACTAGGTATTAAAATAACCGATCAATACACTTGCTGTAAAAGAGAACTGAAAAAAACGATATATGATTAATAGGAAGCTATTAAGAAGGTTTAAAACTTTATAGAACATGGTCCAAATGTGGTATAATTTAAGAAAAATGATTAGAAAACAAATCATGATCTGAGAGGAAATAATATGGGAATAGTAGCCAATTACAGATTTTTAAGCGACAAAGACTTAAAGGAGCTTCAGACTTCCTGTTTGGGAGAGAATGTGACTTTTGAAGATACTCAAGATTTGAATGATAATACAGAAATATTACTTGATGTAGATAAGATGTGGGATGCACTGCATTTTGTGCTTACCGGGGTGAGCGGCAGTGAACCTATAAAAAATGATCTGCTCAGTGAAGCTGTTGTGGGAGTATATTCTGTGGATGTTGCCGAAGAGTTTATAGCCTATACCGAAAAGTTGAGGATCAAAGATATACTTTTTGCTCTCGATAATTTTGATATAGATAAGACAATGGAAAAATTCAGTATGAGTGAATGCAAGAAAGCAAATATATATCCGAATATATGGGATTATGAAGAAGAGTCTGATGAAATAAAAGAAGAATTGACGGACTATTTTCACCAATTAAAAGATTTTTACAAGAAAATATCGGCAGCAGGCGGCAATGTAATGGTCAGTATAGGTTAATAAAACAACCCTACTTTATATTGAGTGTTTTAACTCCTAAGTTCAAAATACAACCAACAGTATACATAAAATACAACTAACAGTACTACTTTTGCTCTTACTATTTTTACGAATATATGTTAGCATATACATAGAAGTAAAACATGCAGATCGTTTTACAAGACCGCCGCTAAAGTAAGAGCTACAGTTATCTATCACAAAGCACATCTTGAAATTTCTGATATATTTCTGTGTGGAAGCTATGGTTCATTATTCAAATGTGCCGTAGCTTTTTTCTTGCTAAGTAAAAGGTATAGAGGTATATATACGATCTACGAATATTGTTTACGTTTATTACCTAGCCTGAAATGATGTAATAGTGAATATGAGTTGTTTGACAGCGGTGTGGAGCCGGACTTAACGGATAGCTTAACAGCCTCTTTTTTTATATTGTTGCCTTATTACACTTTATTATCTCTATTTTTTAATAGATCATAGATTTGGTGAGGTTACCGACTTTACTCAAATACTGTCACTCCAAGTACGAGAGTATACGGAAAGTAAAGCTTTAGGAGATAAAGATATTTAATTTACAAAGTGCTGTGAGATTGGCTACCATTGACGGTTTGCACCAAATATAAAGACAGGTATAAAAGTGTCAAAATTGATATATTAACGGTAAAAATACAGTTAAATATCGGAAAAACAGCTTGTTGAATTAATATGCTTTATAAGATATACTTATTGAACTATGGTCATAATAAAAATTGACAAACTGTTTCAAAAGCGAAAAAATCTATAACAAACAGGAGAATATATATGGAAGATAAAGAAGAAAGAGTATCAAGATCAAGGGGCTTAAAATTCAAATTTATAATGTTTTTAATAATGATAATTGCGGCTATGTCGGCATATTTGGTATATGATTTCAAAAAACAAAATAAAAAAGAGGAACCGGAGATAATTACAAAGACAAACCTTGAGAAGGTTCTTGATGTCAGTGATCTTTCAACATTTGAGGCTATATATAACGGTATTGCAGCAGTAGCAAGTGAAGACAAGCCGGAAAATATCGATTATTATGTTTATTATGAGGCAAAGGTCAAAGCCGGAATTGATTTTAAGCTTATAAATGTAGAAGTAAATGAAAAAGAAAAGCTTATAACAGTAAGCCTGCCGGAAGTCAAAATAACGGATGTGGATGTGGATATTGCTTCTTTAGACTATATATTTATAAATAATAAATCCAATACTCAGACTGTATCGGCTCAGGCATACAAAGAGTGTATAAAGGATGTAACAAATGAAAGTAATTCCACGACCGAAATATATGATTCTGCAAAGCTGAATGCACGTAATATGGTAGAAGCTTTGATCAAACCTTTTATAGAACAGTTGGACAGCTCATATAAATTGGAAATTAATTAAGGGGAACAGCAATATGAAGAAGTATTTAAGAATATATTTGATAGTTATGATGTGTTTTTCTTGTATAGCCTGTGCAAAACAAAGTTCGGATATCGAACCCGAAGCATCTCAGATGAAGTCTATATGTGAATTGGCAACAATGGAATGTTACTATCACAATGTGGCTAAATATAACGAAAAGGATGCTTCCGGAATGTGGTGGTGGCAAAAAGACAGGAATTTTTGGATGGAGTATGCGGGTGTTGTGACTATAGGTATAGACGCTTCTCTTTTGAATATCGAAGTTAACGGTGAGAATGTTACGATAACGGTTCCGCCGGCAAAGGTATTGGGTTGCAAGGTAGATGAAGCAACTTTGAGCGAGGACTCGTTCATAGTTGCCAAAGATTCCGCCAAAGTTGAAGCAAAACACCAGACCGAAGCATTTAAGAGTGCAACAGAAAAACTCGAAAACGAAGCAAGAACCAATTCGGCATTGCTGGCTACGGCACAACAAAGAGTTCAAAAGCTTTTGGAAGACTATGTGGAAAATATAGGCAACAGTGTGGGAAAAACATATAAGATAAAATGGGTATATCTTGAAGGAGCGAAGCAGTTAAACGATACGAATATCGGAAGACCGATAGGGAAGTAAAACATAAAAAGAGCGAATTAAGGTATATTTTGCATATGAATAAATTTTACGAAAATAAAAGTTACTGCCGAGTTTTGTAACTTATGATAATTAATTTTAAAATACCGAAACAGGGTATTAAAAAAGTTTAAATTACCGAGTCTTTGACCCCTAAAATCAATTGACAACAATATCACAGTAGTTTACAATGATAAAGCTAATGTAATCACAAAAGTGTTATTTTGTCGTGGTCGATATAGCTCTCGACATGACAACGAGTACAAGCACTTTAATACATAAAAGTCTATCCTGTTGATAGAAGAGTCTTAGTATAGCTCCTAAGACCTTTTTGCATTGATAGAATAGGTTTGTATTTGTGGTGCAAAGTATTACACGGATTGCCTGGCAATTTTTGTCGGTAACAGTAGCAAAGTAGTTCAAGAGTGATAATATCAAGAAGGGGACGAGATGATAAAACGTAAATGTGTATTAGCAAAGGCATTGGCAGTTGTAATGATGCTAAACCTTATTACGCCAAGCACGATACCTGTGTACGCACAGGAGTCGACAAGTGAGACGTTAGAGGTGAGCACTATAGCTGAGGGTGAAGGCAAAGGTGCCGAAGCCGTTGCCTCTGAACAAGCGGAAGAAACAAAAACAGAAAATGATCTTGCGACGACCGAGATTGCAGAGACAAAAAGTGAATCCGAGAGTATTGCAAAAGAGACATCTGCTGCAAATACTTTGGAAGAGACTGTCGGAGCCGATGTGAAAACTTCGGTTTCTGACGTTAAGGAGCAGACCGCAGCTGAGAACACTGTTAAAGATAAGGACAGTGAAAATGCGGTAAAAAACAGGGAAATCCATATTCTGTCCGATGATGGATCTGCTGAAGAAAGTTCTGCTTCCAAAGAAGAAGCAGAGGAAGAAACAATCGTTACTATATCCGTTGAAGAAGATGATATAGCGAACCCTGCATATTCTTATGAATATGCGGATACCGATAGCCATGTTGCTATCAAGATCGATGCACCCCAAGGAGCTTTTCCTGAAGGTATTCAAGTAAATGTTGAAAAGGTTGCTTCGGAAAAAATAGTCGAAGCGATCAAAAATGCTTCAGATGTTGATGATATCAAAGCCTCTGATGTGGTAGCTTACGACTTCGATTTCTATAAGGACGGCGAGCATCATATCGAACCGAAGAAAGAAATTTCGGTTGAGTTTAAGAATGTCGGAATCAAAGAAACCGGTACAGTTTCTGCATTCCACCTTGAAAACGAGGATTCACAAGCTGAAGCAGTCAGTGTAAATAATGTAAATAATGAAACAGGTTCTGTTGAACTCAAAGCAGCGGATTTCTCGATCTACGCTATCGTAAGCTCGCCGGTTGTGAGTACAGACGGAAAAATATGGATAGATAATGATACTACAACAACTTATAATACTATCAATGACGCCGTAAATGCGGCTGCTAACGGTGCGACTATTCATATTCAAGGTAAATTCGGAGAAAACGGTGCTGCTGCAACAGGAGCGACTATCACCAAGAATATCATATTGGATATTGCAGGTGATACTGAAATGACAGGTAACAACAATATTGACGGAATCACACTTACAAGCGGAACCAAGATCCGTTGTAGTAACGGAAGCAAACTTACTATGACACAGTTCAGAACTGCGTTCACGGTTGCAAGCGGTGCGGAAGTCAATGACGGTACTTATATCTTCACAAATAACAAGTCAACTACACGTGGTATACATATTCAAGGAAGCGTTAGGGAAGCACAGGACGTGAAAGCGTAGTTATTAAAGCGGATGACAGTGTGAACACCAACTTCTACTCAGGCAATGCGACCTTTGAAAATGCAACTATTGATGTGACTTCACAGAAATGGACATGGAAGGATGCAAGTGCGCTCAACCTTAAGAATGTTTCAATGACTCTGTCAGGTTTCGGTCAAGGTTATTATGTGCAGGGAGGAACGATAGAAAACTCATTCCTCAATATGAAAGACCCGGGACTTAGATGGGGATTCCTACGTATGGGTTCCACAGGAATCGCATTCCAGGGTGGAGGAACAGTTATCAAGGGTTCTACCATTCAGCTTGATTACGGTTCAAATGCAGGTCTTTCAATAGGTCTTGCAAATGCATCCACCGCAATGACCATCGAAGATTCGGTACTTGATTTTAGAAATGCCGGCACCGGCGGACTTAATGTAAATACCGGTGACATTACTATCAAAAACACACTGATAAAGGGTGACGGAAGAAATACCGGTGCTTTATACGGAGCACAAACAAACGGTAAGATCACATTTATCAACAACAGCAGGGTAGAAACTCCTGCAACAACAGATGCTGACAACGGTCTTGGACAGGGGCCTAGCAATTATGTAGTAATCGGCGGATCATACCTTGTAAAGTACACAGATGCTTACTATACGGGTGCTGCGATCCCGACAAACGGTACTACAAACGGCAATGAGAAACTTGACTATGTAACATTGGCTGATCCTACACTCAATCAGGTATCGGTTTTGAACAATCTGGGTAATACATACACATATCCTGTAGGTACTGCTTCAAGTGACGGGAAGAAGCATATCTTTGTTCCTACCGCCAAAGTTACATTTGATCCAAACTCTGCAACTGCCGAATTTGCAGATGGTACGAACACATCAAAAGTAGTAAAAACAGTTCGTGGAAATACTGTAGGTTTAGTTGAGGACAATGATATACCTGCGGCTTTGACCAATACGAACACAGGACTTACTTTCGGAGGTTGGTACTATACCGATTCAAGCGGAAACGAGCAACCTTTCACAGATGCAGTCGTTGTAACAGCTGATATGACTGTCAGGGCAAGGTGGAACGTACAGCAAACTGTTATGTATAACGGAACTCTCGAGGCGGACATACTGATAGACGGTGATACAGAGCACACTGCAGTTAAAGACGTCAACGCAGGTGATATGCTTAACTTCACCGGAACATTGGATGTGAGTTCGATAAAGAATCAGATCCAACTACTCAGTACTCAATACGGAGGGAACCCGAATACAATAGTTACACAGAATATCCAAAGTACATTTGTTGCCGAGCTGACATTCCCGGGCGGATTTACTTTGCCGGATACACCTACCGCAACATTGACCAATAACAATCTTTTTGAGATCACATCAGTTACAAAAAATGTCAATAAGATCACAGTTACGATGAAGTTGAAGCAAAATTATGCGAACTTTGGAGATCTTTTGACTGATGTTACCGGAGTACCGAGCATACTTGATGTTACTGTTCCTAACATTAAGGTTTCAGATAACGTGTCAGACATGTCACAGCTTACGACAGTCGGAACGGTTGAGGGAACCTTTAGCGGAAAGCGATAGCTCCTTCAGGAAACAGTAATTTATATGATATGCGTTGGACAGCCGTTCAGACGGCAAACGGTAAGGATGCTATACAAGATCCTTCTGATAACACAACTATTCAGTATACTGTAAAGGCTGCAAACAGAGCGGTGTTGGCATTTAATGAAACATTATATGCCGATATCCTGATCGGATCAGACACTGAGCATACAGCTGTGCACCCTGTCGGTTTGGAAGATGAACTTACATATACGGGAAGAGTATTTGTTACACCGATAAAAGATAAGATCAATGCATTAAGAGCAAGATATACCGGCGATCCGAGTTTGATCACTACAAGCAATATTACGAGTACTTTTACAACAACGATTCTTGTTCCGAGCGGACTTAGCATACCGAGTACGGTAACTCCTGTTCTGACCGAGAATGAGTTATTTAATATAAATAATGTGGTTCAAATTGGTAATACAATACAGATCACAATGTCTTTAAAGAAAAACTACGTTAATTTCAATGATCTTTACAACGATGTTAATTCTGTACCTGATGTTTTGAATCTCGATATTCCGGGAATTAAAGTAGACTCTTCAAATCCGATCGGAACACAGCTTACCTTAACGGGAACTGTAGAAGGCTCTTTTGAAGGACAAGCAACTGCTCCTTCCGCAAGGACAGAGATATATAACTTCAGATGGACAGGTGTACAGTTACCGGACGGAAAGACTTCATACAGCCTGCAAGTGATAACACAACGATTCAGTATACTGTTGAGGTGGTTCCGGTAGTACAATTTATTTCTATAACTGTTAACAAGACATGGGTAGGAACACCCGGTGATGAAGCTGTTATAGAATTATATAAAGGATCTGAATGGATAGGGGCGGCAACACTCAGAGCCGGAAACTGGAGACATACATTTGATATGCTACCAAAGCAAGATGCTTCCGGAAATCTTATCGATTATCGTGTAAGAGAAAGAGCGCTCAATGATTACCAATCAGAACTTAGGAAACATGCCGATGACAACTATGAATTTATCAATACTTTCAGAGGCGGAAACAACAGCAATAACAATCGTGGAAACAGCGGTTCAAACAGCGGAGGAAATAGTGGTGGCGGAAGTTCGGTAACACCGAACAGACCAAGCACAGGCACAACTATCTCACCTGTCAATAATAATGACAACAGACCTACAACACCTACCGTAAATGACAATAACGGTGTTACTATCCCGGATAACAGCAATAATGAGGAGATAACACCCGATAATAACGGTAATTACGGAAAGACCACGCCGCATATAGAAAGAGTCGGAAAAAGACTTGCGGGAGATGAGGATAGTATCTCGGATGGAAACAGCAACGGCACACAACAAGGTCAAGGTGGCAAGACACAAAGTTCTATTAAGCCGAACAAGGTGACTAAAACATCTACCACAGCCGGACAAAACACTCCACAGACAGGAGATGCTTCACATATGGGATATTGGCTCGCAGCTATGCTTATCTCACTCTTACTTATAGCTGTTAACATGGTATTTTTATCAAGACGTAGAAAAGAAGACTAAATAATAATATTTCAGCCGGTTTCGGATCGTGTCCGAGCCGGCTGATTTTTATTGTGTTTTTTGAGATAAGTAGGTAGAATATAATAAAAGATCAAAAATAAGTAGAGTTATCTTAGCTTATAATTTTGCAAAAAAAGGATATAAGCATAAAGAGCGGTCTGTCGTATCTGTCAAAAAAGATCCGGTATCCGGGTCTGTAATTATTTATGTTGATATTATTTGGGAAAAAATTGCTTAAGATACGAAAAGGAAGGATATATGAAGAGCGGAGTGAAAGGTAAGTTTAATAAAAGGCTGTTGATAAGTGTTAATGTGATATTGGTACTTATTTTTTTGTTTTCTTCATTCATGGTAGCCAAAACTATGATACAGGGTAAGAAAGAAGAAGATGTGTTTGAGAAGTTGGCACAAAGTGTTGAAAAAGAAAGTGCGATAAAGGAAAGTTCGGTAAAAGAAAACCTGCAAAGCAAAGATGGAGGCGAAGTAACATCCGAAACAAAAGAGTCGGATGCACATACGAAGTACTATACTTTGTATGATAAAAATCCGGATTTTTCGGGATGGCTCACTGTAAATAATACAAAGATAGACTATCCGGTAATGTTTACGCCAAGTGATCCGCAATATTACCTGCACAGATCATTTGACGGCACGGAGTCGCTTAGCGGAACTCCTTTTATAGGGGCAAATTGTAATATTGACAGCGATTGCTTTATTATTTACAGTCATAATATGAAGAACAAAACCATGTTCGGAACACTTGATAACTACGCTAAGAAAGAATTTTTTGAGCAAAATCCGACATTTACATTTACCACACTGAATAAAGAAAGAACTTATGAAGTATTTGCCGCCATAAGCACAAGAGTGCTTTATGACGATGAGAATGGCTTTAGATACTATGACAGTGTAGGTGACTTGTCGCAAGAAGATTTTGATGCTCTTATAAGCTGGCTGAAAGAAAAAGCAATATATGATTCGGGGATCACACCAAGTTACGGTGAGCAGATCCTGCTTCTTTCAACCTGCAGTTATCATACGGACAACGGTCGTTTTGTTGTTGCGGCACGTTTGATAGATTGATATTTGTCGAACTGATACTATGTGTATAAAACACGCTGTTTTAGGTCTGAAGAAAAAATAATTAAAAGAATTTATTTAATATGTGAATAGGCATTAAAAGGGGGAAAGATGATAAAGGGTTGGAAAGACAAACTGGAAAAATACGTAAATGTTAATGAAGATATTTACGTGGATATGAAGATCATGGGCAATGCGGACTATGATTTTTGCTGCTTCGGAGTTGATGCAAAAGCTAAACTTTCAGATGACAGGTATATGGTTTTTTATAACCAAAGAACGACTCCTCGAGGGGAGATCTCCATGGAAGATCTTAGCGGCGGAGTACGTTATACATTGAAATTAGCTGAGATTCCGGCTTATGTGGAACGCTTGATATTTACCGTAAGCATTGACGGTAGCGAAAATATGGGCGAGATGCAAAATTTCAGCACAAAGCTGTATCAGCCGGGCGGACAAGATGTTGAGCTTAGTCTTACAGGCAAGGATTTTGCCAAGGAAAGGACTGTCATATCAATAGAGATATACAGAAAAAGCGGTTGGCGTATAGGCTGTGTGGCAGGAGGATTTGACGGAGGACTGTCAGCGCTTTTAGCACATTTTGGCGGTGTGGAAGTAAAGGACGTCTCTAACGAAATTAGCTCATCAGATCCGGGTAATACAGATACTAAAGCCAATGCCTCGGCTAAAGAAGAGGTAAAAAAAGAGGAACCTGTAAGGGTATCTTTGGAGAAAAAGCTCGAAAAGTGCCCTCAGCTTGTAAGTCTTGCAAAACCTATAGGAGTTGAGTTAAAGAAAAGAAATCTTGAAAGTCTGGTAGCCAGAGTGGGATTGGTGCTTGATATATCCGGTTCTATGACACAGCGTTTTAAAAACGGTACGGTACAGGAGATAGTCAATAAGACCCTGCCTTTGGCGGTGCAGTTTGATGATGACGGGGAGCTGGATTTTTGGTACTACGGCACTACAGCAAGGAGAATGAGAAGTGTAAATCTTGACAATTACACTGAGGCGGTTCCGGTTGATTGGGTGAATCTTATGATAGAACTTGGAGGTTGTAACAACGAACCGGCAGTCCTTCGTATGGTGCTTGATACCTATAAAGACACAAAACTTCCGGTATATGTGCTTTTTATCACAGACGGAGGAGTGAGTAAAAAAACAGAGATCAAAAAGATCATTACAGAGGCTTCCAAAAAACCGATATTCTGGCAATTTGTTGGAGTGGGCGGTCAAAACTACGGCATACTTGAGAATCTGGATACGATGACAGGGCGTTACGTGGACAATGCGGGATTTTTTGCATTGGATGATTTCAAGAAGGTATCAAATGAGGAGCTTTACAGCAGACTTTTGGAAGAATTCCCTGTATGGCTTAAGGCGATAAAAACAAAGGTATGATCTGATATGGTGCGACAAATGGATAGGCTCATGTCTTTTTTTGCGGGAATATCCAAAGAAAAGTATCCTAATGCCGATATGAATAAGCCGGGAAGCGGTGCTGCGGGGGGACTGGGCTTTGCTTTTTTCCTATCATAAGAGAAGTTTGTTCTCTTTCTGAGGCTATGGATAAGGAAACTGTCGCAAAGAACATGACGGCTGCGGCAGAACAGGTATTTCGATTGATCTTATCATTCAGAGAGGAAGAATAATAGAGATGGATAAAAAAGAAGATATTAAAGTGTTGAAAAGCGGTTATGAACTTAGGACGGTAAGATCTGATGAGGCGGATCAAGCCGCACATATAGAAGAGGCTTGCTTTCCTCCCAATGAAGCCTGCTCGGCTGAGCAGATAAAAGCCCGTGTGGCAACGGCTTCCGAACTTTTCCTTGTGGCTGTCGATATGTCTACCGGAAAACTTGCGGGTTTTTTAAACGGGCTGGCAACGGATGAAGAAAGTTTCAGAGATGAATTTTTCAAAGATGCCGGAATGAATGATCCTAAGGGAAAGAACATCATGCTTTTGGGACTTGATGTACTGGCTGAACACAGGGGCAAGGGGCTGGCAACGGATATAATGAATACATATGTGGAAAAAGAGAGGAAAAACGGCAGAAAAAAACTGATACTTACTTGCCTCGATCACTTGGTTGAAATGTATAAGAAGATGGGGTATACGGATCTTGGAGAAGCCAACTCAACATGGGGAGGAGAAAAGTGGCATGAAATGATATATATACTTAATGAATAAGTTTAAGTACATTTCCCGTAAGGCTTTTTAGATGTCGGAAAACAACGAAAATTTGGAGATACCTGCCGGAATATTCAAAGATCTGAGCGTCCTTTACTCACTTACCGACTTCTTCCTCGCACTCGTTATCATACCTAATATGATAGCCGTAATATTGATGGCTCCGGATGTGGCTGCCAAAGTCAAAGAATTCTTTAATACACCGGGCAAATACTATATGGCGGATGTTGAAGCTAAAAAAGCAAAGAAAAAGTAATATAAACCTTGAGAGGAGAAAAAATGAATAAAGAAGTGTCAAAAAGGGTAGAGGAGATAACTCTTGACCTTACATCACATATAAGTGTAGTGGATACTGCGGGTGAAGTTGCGGTTGCAAAGAGGATACATGCCATATTTTCGGAAATGGATTATTGGAAAAAGCATCCGGAAAACATAAAATTTATCCCTTTTAAGAACGATCCCTATCTAAATAGGAAGAACGTAATGGCGATATTAAAGGGCGAGAAAGCACCGAGTAAAAAAACTGTAATACTTCTTGGACATTTTGATACGGTAGGTATAGCAGACTACGGTGATCTTAAGGAATTTGCGGGACAGCCCGAGATACTTATGGAAAAGTTCAAGTCTTTGGCGCTTCCGGCAGAAGTAAAGGCTGATCTTGAGTCCGGGAATTACCTGTTCGGCAGAGGTATTTTCGACATGAAGGTTGGAGATGCCATCATCATGGCGATAATGGAAGATATTTCCAAAAACATCAAGGATTTTGAAGGCAATCTTATCTATATCGGAGTGGGAGATGAAGAGGGTAACTCAGGAGGTATGTTGAGTGCCGTGCCCGAACTTGCAAGACTTAAAAAAGAAGAAGGATACGATTATCTGGCACTTCTCGATACAGACTATATGACCTCAGAGTATGAGGGTGACGAGAATAAATACGTATATGTGGGAACCGTAGGAAAACTTATGCCTACATTTTATATAGTAGGAAAAGAGACACATGTAGGAGAATCATTCAAAGGACTTGACTCCAACCAGCTTGCTGCGGAGCTTACAAGAAAGATCAATCTTAATCCGGAATTTTGCGAGGTGGCAGACGGCGAAGTAACATTGCCCCCTATAACATTAAAGCAAAGAGACTTAAAACCGGAATATTCCGTACAGACTTCAAAGTGTGCATACCTGTTCTTTAACTATGCTACACACACAAGCACACCGGATCAGGTGCTTTCTAAGATGAAGCTTGCGGCTGAGGAATGTTTTGACAATGTATTAAGAGATCTCAATGAAAGATATGAAGGATTTTGCAAGTTGGCAAAAAGACCTTATAAACCTCTTCCTTTTAAGACCAAGGTATTGACCTACGAAGAGCTTTACAAACTTGTAAAGGCTGAGATGGGTGAAGAACTTGAAAGAAGGATAGCAAAACTGGTGGAAGAGCTGGTTGATGACAGAACTATAGATCAAAGAGATAAGGCTATGAAGGTGGTGGAACTTGTACATAACCTTTGGTCAGACAAGAACCCTGTTATAATAACCTACATCAACCCTCCTTACTATCCGCATATATTTATAGAAGGAAAGAATGAGAAGGAAAAAAATCTCCTTGATGCGGTAGATGAGGCTGTTAATACAACAAAGTCAGACTACAAGCTTGTATACAAGAAGTTCTTCCCTTATATATCAGACCTAAGCTACGGTTCAGCTCCTAAAGATCCTGCCGTTATAGCTGCATTTAAGGCAAATATGCCGGGATTCGGAAGACTTTACGAACTTCCGCTTGAAGATATGCAGGAACTTGATGTGCCGGTACTTGACATAGGTGCATTCGGAAAGGATGCTCACAAGTTCACAGAGAGAATAGAAAAGAATTATTCATTTGAAGTGGCACCCGAGCTTGTATACAAGACTGTAATAAATCTGCTTAAATAAAGACGGATGTGATAAAGTTTGTCGACTGAGTGTTATAAAGATATTATGTAATAAGAAAGAATACAGTCGGGTCGTAAGATGCTGCAAAGAACATAGGTATATAGAATATTATCTTTAAAAATATGTAAATATCTTAAGAACGATGTATATATAAATGTAGCATGATTCTTTATAAAATATGAAAAAAAGCAAGTTTGAGTATATATAAAAAAGACTCAAACTTGTTTTTTTAAGATTTATAAAAGAAAAATATTGACATTATTTTTATCAAAAACACCCTTAGGAGTATAAAAAAAGACTGTAAATTCGTGGGAAAATGTATATTTTATAAAACAAATATTACATTATCCTAACGGTGCAACTAAGGTATTGAATTTTTCCTTACTAAATGTTAATATATGCTAGTAATCTTCTATTTTTATCTTAAATTTACCGAGGTGTAAAATGGACGATTAGAGTGAAAAAAAGGAGGATAACGTATGGAAGATGGAAAGAACTAAGTATCGTTCTTACAGTAAGTGGGTTTTTAAGAATTACCAAAATAAGAAAGGGGTATTATGAAGGTTAAGTTTTGGAAGATAGGACTCATGACTTCTGTTCTTACGGTTTCTTTAAGCTTACCGGGTTTTGCAGCCGGTCAATGGTTTGCAGACGAGTGGAAACAAGAAGACGGTAACTGGAAGTATGTTGAGAACGATGGAAGCATCGCAACCAATTCATGGAGAGTATCTGAAGACAAAAAGAACTACTACTATCTCGGAGCGGATGGCCTTATGGTTAAGGACACCCTTTTAGAAGATAACGGTAATCTCTATTATGTTGGAAGCGACGGTGCTATGTATGTCAACAAGTGGAAAGATTTCGTTGATGCCGATGATCCTAATGTAACTAATTGGTATTATTTCGGTAATGACGGAAAGGCATACAAGAGCGCCTCAGATAAAGCGACTCCAAGATTAATAAACGGAAAGAAATATTTATTTAACGGGGACGGTAAAATGCTTACCGGGCTTATTGACGCAAGCGGTAATAAAGTAGAACCATCAACAAGCAACAAGTTTGTTGAAACTGTATATTATTGCGGTGAAGACGGTGCTATGTACACAGAGCAGTGGTACAAGTACGATCAGGCACCTGAACCTGACCTCCGCAGTCAATTAGGTCAAAGAGAGTATTCGGATTACGGCATTATGTGGATGTATTTCGATGCTGACGGTAAGAAAGTCAAGGCAAACACACTTGATCATGCTAAAACAATGGAAATAAACGGAAAGACCTATGTCTTTGACGAGTACGGTATCATGATGCCGGATATATCTGTAAATAATGCTACTGTAGCTGCTACATCAAGCGATGCAAAGTACAGATATGCAGCGGAATCTGCTGACGGACAGATCAAGAAAGACTATTGGGCTTTCAGAGTTGCCAATGATGTAATGTCTGAGGAAGATTACGATACACAGGAGTTTAGCTGGTTCAGAACAAACTCTGAAGGAAAGGTGCTTAAGAACAAAATATACTCAGTATATAGCAGAAAGTACGCTTTCGACAGACTCGGACGTATGCAGACAGGTTTTGTGATCATGTATTTTGACGGAAGCTTCGCTCAGTCATATAAGGTAGATACCTGGAGCAGAGCTGATTTCCTTCAGCCGGCAGCCACCAGTCCTATACCTGCTATAGACAGAGGAAACTTGTATTTCTTCGGAGCAGACGAGTTAAATGACGGTTCTATGAAGACAGGAGATGAGATCTACGTTACGATAGCGGACGGTACTTACGCATTCGGCTTTAAGCCTAACGGAGTAGCTTACGGTAACGGTTCTACTCTTGCACGTCATAAGAACAGATTCTACTATAACGGATTAAGACTTGATGCGGATCAAGAGGTGAGATACGGTATAGTAAAGGATACTACTCAAGGCAGTACAAATACATGGCTTGTAGTAGATTCAAACGGTAGAGTGGTTAAGGGCAACAGAAAAGTCCTTAGAGACGGAACAGACTCTTGGATCATAATAATGAACAATAAGTTCTATGCAAGAGTCAGCAGTTCGGAAAGTCCGAATGCGCCTAAGTTCAGGAGAGACGGTTCTTACTGGACCTATGATTCCTCACTGAAGGGTAACGACAGGTTCTTGAGAACCATAACCGCATTAGACGGTGATGATGACAAGACTGATAAAGACTTTGTTGTCTTTGACAGATAGAGAAAGAGGAGTGTAATTTATGAAGCTAAGAAAATTAGGTAAAGCCTATAAGCAGTTGATGGCGGGTGCGCTGTCAGCGGCTATGGTACTAGCGGACTGCCCGCACTTGGCGGCAGTACGGCTCATGCTGCTGTATTGCAGGATGAGCACATACAAACAATACATACGAAGGGAACTATAGGAGGCACCCCTACATATGACAGCGGTGAAAGTACGGCTTATGTGGTAGGTACTGAGATTTTAGGTACTAACGGCGGTTATGGTGCTGTCCAAGGAACTACTTTCAATATCTCAGCTGTATTGGAGGATTCTGACAGAACCAATGGCACAGCGGGATACAACGACAACGTTAAGACAGCATTCGGAAGTAACTGGTGGCATACAAGGTACGGTTTCGGAGGGGTAAGTGATGTTGTACCTACGATTACCTGGAGTGGTCCGGCACCTACAAGTGCTTCGGGTCCGCCGCAAGCAAACCTGCAAAACTTCCCCTGACCATATACCAAACGGTAAGGTGGTAACATTACAAAAGCATGATGATGCCAACCAAAAAGTCGAAGTTAGAAGAAGTGTGAAGATATCGGATGACGATCAGTACGTTATCATCGAATATACCGTTCACAACCTTACCGGAAACATACTTAATTTCTGGATAGGTAACGAGACAGATACACAGATGCACCAATCAGACGACTGTCCTATAATCCTTACAGATCAAGACGGTACCGGTGATAAGGATCAGGGTATCACCATGTTCGCTTCACACGGAGATAACGGAGAAGGAAACAATCCTTATCAGTTTACAGACTTCAGCTTCTTACTCACTCAGGTAACCCTGAACTTGGAGTAGGTGTTACAAAGAGAAATTCTTCAGACCCCAGTGAGCTTAGAAGCTGGATAGGGCACTGGAGTACAACTGCCGGTCTGTATCATGCCGGATTTACTTTCGTTAAAGGTAATAAAGCCTTTGCTAACGTAGGTGACTCGGCGGCAGCTTTCTCGGCTTATATGAATTTAGAGGCGCACGAGACCAAGACTGCAAGATTCGCAGTAAGAATGAGAACTGCGGTTTATTATGTAGACCCTACATATACAGGTGCAAGCAACGGATTTATAGCAAAGCCTTATAAGTCTATACAAGATGCTGTCGATGCAATGCAGGCGGCTAATGTTAAAAAGGGTTACATAGCTCTTCAAAGCAATGTTACGGTACCGGCTACTATCAATATTCCGGGTACCATGGACATAACTCTTACCACTTCGGAGTTTGAGAGACCTTCTCATGCACCTACAGGTTATGAGGCTGTTATTCCGGAGCCGGTAGCTTATTCTGCGCCAAGAAAGACGATCACAAGAGGAGCGACTGCTACCGGAGCTTTATTTAACGTAGCGGGCGGCGGTAAGCTTACCGTGGGTGATGTTACCATCGACGGTGCTAACGTACTTGCCAACGAGGCTTTGATCACAGCATCTAACGGTGAGGTAAGGACCAGAGCAAAGTCACAGATAATTAACGGTAAGATAAATCCTGTAGCAGGTAACGAAGATAAGGCAAGTGCCATATCCATCACAGGTACAGCTAAGCTCGAGATGAGAAACGGTGTCATAACGAATAACACTTCTTACAAGGGATCAGCTGTTTACGTTAAGAATACATCAGGTGGAGACACCATGGACGTGGCTAACAAGATTACCTTGACAGGTAATAAAAACAGCGACAACAAGCCTGCTAACGTAAGACTCGGTGCAGACAACCGTATAACTGTTGATTATACTAAGGGTCTTGACAGTACTTCAAAGATAGGTATATCTGTAGACCAGGCGCCTACTACAAGTACTATGGGAACCTTAGCTGTTAACTATGATAATGCACATAGCTCTATAGTTCCTTATTCCGGAGGAAGCTTTGAAGCCGACAAGGACGGTACAAGCGTAGCCGGAGGTTCTACAGCCAATACTGTTACAGGTACCAGTAGTACGCCACAGACCCCGGGATTTATATATATGCATGCCGGAATCTATTCACTTAATGTATACTATATAGACTCTAACGGTAACTCGATGAGTAACACTGCATTACATCCGGGCTCAACAGTTGCTGATGTTAACGATCCGGGAGCAGCTGCAGGTAAGCCTATAAATATACCGCTTCCTGCCTATGCGGGTTGGTCATATGCTTCAAGTACGGTTAACCCTGCCGGAGCACTTAGTGTAGATAATACAGGTAAGGTGACCGGTTCTATGCCTGCCAGCAACGTTAACGTAACTATCAAGTATCAAAGAGACGGACTTAACTACAAGTTCGATCCTAACAACGGCGGTGCGGTAATAGATAAGTACGAGCCGGTTAATCCGGGAGCTTCCGCTTCTACGCTCGGAGCATTACCGGTAGTTTCAAGAACAGGATTTGACTTCGGCGGTTGGTTCGAATTCAACGATGCTAACAACAGCGGAGATTACGACACAGGCGAGGAGATCGCCGGAGGAACAGCTCTGACAGCATATCCTGCACCACATGCTTCAACAACCAAGTACTACTATGCTAAATGGAATCCGGGAACCGGCACATATCCGTTCAGCGTAGCACACAGAAACTCAAATGTTTCATTGCCGCTTACATTCGGTACAAGTACAGATAACTATACTGTAACCACAGCGGTAACCAAGAATCCGGCAAACGTACCGGGATACTTATATGCATCGGCAACAAGAACTCCTACTACACAAGGAAATCTTAATGCAACTACAGGAAACTATTCGGTAGCTATGCCGGCACTCGGTATAGCTTACAGTACAAATATACTGTAAACACTGCTGTAATGTTCAACCTTAACGTATTGCATGTGGATGCCGGCGGCAACGCTATAGCAACAGTGCCTGCACTTCAAAGAAGAGCCGAGCAGGCTGTTAATTTAGCTAAGCGTACAATACCGGGATATACCTACAGCAATGTGGTTATATCACAAGGTGCTACAGCAAATCCTGCAAACTACGAAGTTGGATTCGAGGCACCTTTACTTACAAACCTTGACACTACAAACGGTGTGGTACAAGGATTCATGCCTAACCAGGACGTAACAGTTAAGTTCATCTACAACTCTGACTCAGCGTCTACAATAACAAGAAGATTCCTTGATAGGGAAACATAACAAGAACTATATATGCTGACAGCCAGGGACAGATACCGGGTGGAAGCGTTAACCTTCCACTTCCTACAAGCGGAGAATTATACGGATATACATATGATGCTTCATCATCTGTAAATATAACTCCTGCGGGAACAGCTATCGCTCCTAACGCAAGCGGAGCACTCCTCGGTACTATGCCTGTAACAGGATCTGTTATAGCTGACTACAGACTCAGCAAGGACATGACCAAGTGGCAGCATATCAACTTTGCATTAACTTCAAATTCAGTAGGTACAGCAACAATAGCACCTACAACATCAACCAACCCTGTACTTCTTAACGACGGAACAGCAGCGGGTATGCAATATGCTCAAACATTCGGTTCTATGAGAAGTGAGGGAGTATTACCTACAGTAACACCTGACCCATACCATAAGGTAGAAGGTTGGTACGTAGATCTGGCGGGAACTACACCTCTTACAGACAGTATGAAGCTTGATCTGAATCCGGCAGGAACTACTATTTACGTAAAACTTGTAGAAGATCCAAGCAAGTGGGTAGATATAGACTTCGCTACATCAGATCCTTCACTTGGTACTGTAAACCCTGTAGGTACTAACGTACCGGGAGGAAGTCCGCAACATCTTCACTTTGATGAAGTATGGAGCAACGTTGTAGTACCTCCTACATCACCTATAGCTAACTATGAAGTAAAGAACTGGACTTCACCGCTTGGAACCGTTGTAAATGCTACAGATACAATAGTAGCCGGAACTTACAAGGCTAACTTCGGTAAAGTTAATTCTACATGGGGACTTGTTCCGGGAGCATTCGGAGCAACAGGTCAAATAGGATTTGACGGAAGCGGTGAGATAAATGTTAACGGAACTCAACCGGGTAACGTATATGTAGTGACCGATCCTGACGGTGTAATAGTAGCCGTTCTTCCTGCACCGCCAACAGGAAATGAACTTCAGTTCACAAATCTTGTTCCGGGCAGAACTTACAATGTTGTAGAGGGTGGACCTGACACAACAGCAACAGTAGGACAGCCGCAGACAAGTATAGCGGGAAGCAGTCTCTCAACACCGAGACCTGTTACTATACCTGCAATAGATACCAACAGAGCGGTAGGAGCGGATCCTAACAACGAAGGAAGAGCTCAAATAGTTATAAACCCTGCAGATCCTGATGCGGAATATGCACTTATTGATTCTAACGGTAACGTAGTTCAATATCCGGGATCTAACAACGGATGGGTAGCTCCAAGAGGAAGCAACCCTGCAACAGTAATATTTGATGACCTCGATATAGGTGAGACCTATACAGTAGTTGCAAGAAAGAAGAATAATCCATCAGAGACACCGCTTGGAAACCTTCATGCAGGTGTACAGGTAGTAGCTAATCCGGGCGATATGGTAGAAGCATTAAACTATACCATAGAGACCAGAACCAACGGAATCGGTGCTAACGTAGTAGTAAGCACTGTAGCAGGTAATGCTGTTAATGCACCTTCATTCGATCAGGCACATGCAAACGATGCTTTGCAATACATGCAGATCCTACAGATGTCAACGGTAACCCATTCCTTTACTGGGTGATCATGAACGGTAGAATACCGGGTGTTGCGGGAAGAATCAATTCTAACGATTACACCGGTACTTTAAGCAGAAGTAACGTAGTATTCAGAGCGGTTTATGATATACCTAGATTAAATCCTGCAGGTGAAAGAATAGCTCCTGTAGAAGAAAGCACAAGAGGCGGTTCTGAAGGCGAGTTCGCACTCGATCCTAACGGAGTTGCACAGCTTGAGCAAGATTTAAGTAATCCTACAGACGTAAGTCTTATAAATGTAAACGGAGCAGATGTTCGTTATAAGGTAGTATTTAACAAGAGAGGTGCAAATTCTACCGAAGTTAACGTAGTTAAGACACCTTCAGCTCTTTGGGCAAACTATCCTGATGCATTTACAGCAGCTTTCGCACTTGATATCAAGGAAGAAAGATATGTAAACGGCAGACTGGTACAAAATGCATCACCGTCTAACGCACAATTAAAGGCGGTAGTACAGCTTGATAACCAGGATGCGGATATGCTTGACTATGAGATCTGGGATCTCGGTCTTAACGTAGATTCCACATGGAATGCTACAACACCTACTACAGCTACACAAATAGCTATAGTTGAGCCTGTAGCGGACAATGCGGGACTCTTCAGCTTTGATGCTAATATCAACCATACTTATGTATTGGTATATGCTAAGACATTTAAACTTTCATTTACAGATAATACTCCTGTAAAGGATCACCAGTATCTTGATGATGTAACAAGAAACTTCTTCAAGAAGATAAAGGTAAGAAAGCATGACTTTATATCTTCAGGTGTTTATGCTACAGACTACAGCGTGGTAACAGCATACGCTAACGGTCCTACACCTGGTACATTGGTAAGTCCGTTTGACGGAGTGGACGGTGTGACTTACACCTATCAAAATTGGTCTAAGAAGCCATTAACCAATGTTGATACAGATAAGGATATGGAAGCTTCATGGATCTTCGATCCTAACTCACAAGTGACCAAGACTATGCCTATCTATGCTTACTACAAGACCAACAGAAGACAAGTTCAAAACTCAAGAACCGAACTTGGAGATCTTATAAATACCGGTAACGGTATAGCCTTAGATCCGTATCTTAAGGCGGGAGAAGCTCAAAGACTTGTTGACGCCATAAGAGAAGCACAAAATGTTCTCGATAGAAGAAGAGGCAGACTTGAAAGTGGAATAGATCCTTTAAGAATGGCTAACTATCCTGAACTTCAAGCGGCAATCAATGCTTTAAGAGCGGTTATTGATGATATGAACAGACTGATAAGTCAAAGAAATGCTTTAGTAGGCGGTCGTATAAGCGGCGGTGGCGGTACAGGTACAAGCGGAAGAGGATTCGGTATTAAGAACAATACATTCAGAGCTGAACCGCAGATAACCTTTACTCTCGGAGTAGACGGAAACTGGGCTATAAATCCTGCAACCAACAAATGGTCATTCATACTTCAGGGAGGATTGCCACTTAACAATAAGTGGGCTAAGATACAGTACTCTAACGATCAAGGTCGTCTTGTGACCGACTGGTATAGATTTGATAAACAATCAAGCCTTATAACAGGATGGTATAGAGATGATTCAAGCGGTAAGTGGTACTACATGTCCGAGCAATCCGGCAAGAAGAGCGGAATTATGCAGACCGGATGGCTCTTTAGTAACGGCAAGTGGTATTACCTCGATCCTGTAGTCGGAGAGATGTATGTCGGCTGGCACATGATAGGAGAGCAGTGGTACTACTTCAGTGTCGGTAACGACGGACGCCCTTATGGATCACTTTACATAAGCGAAGCTACACCTGACGGTTATCACGTAAACCATAACGGTGAGTGGATACGCTAGAGTGAAAAGGAGAGCAAATGAGAAAAACAACTTTTAGAAAAAAGCTTGCACTCATGCTGTCTGCTGCCATGGTATTTACCATGGCAGCACCGGCTAAGCCGGCGCATGCGGCAGGTAAAATAACTTTTGATTTCAAGACGCTTAATCCATCGGTAGGTACGATACAGGATATTACTATAACCGGAACAGCAGGTGGAGCAATTACAACAGGAGCTCCTGCAGCGGGGACATTCTTTGCCAACGGAACCGGAAATATTTACATGCCTTACTGGAACGGAACGGCATTTGATAAAACCGGAAATCATGCGTCATTTAACGCAAAGACTTTTGATCTTACCGGATATAAGATACAAGGTTGGTATAGGACCAGAGCCGACGTTTATAATAATACCAAAAAAAAATTATATGGAAGAGCAACAGTATCCATATACCGACAAGTCATACATGGCTCTGCTTGAAAGCGACGGAACACTGTATAATTTTACGGTTAAACATGCACCGGCAGTAGCAGGTTCGGTAGCACCGGCTCTGATAAACAATACAACATCTACAACTACCGTTCCGGTATTACAGACTGTACAGGCAGCTGCACAGAACGTTCCGGGATTTAAGATGCAATCGGCAACTTCCAAGGTAGGAACAATAAATACTTCAACCGGAGCGACCATAAACACAGGAGATACAGGAACTAACTTTAAGGTAGTCGGTGAGCAGGTAAACGGTACCATGGTCAATAAGCCTGTTGAGGTCGAATTCAAATACATGATCGATCCGGCACAAAAGTTCGGTATCAAGGTAGTACATAACTTAAACGGTGTGTCTGTGACAGACAGAACCTTAAGAGAATATGCTGTAAATACGGATCTTGCCACAGTGGCTGATAAGGTAACACCCGATCATTCACTTATAGAGGCACAGCCGGGAGAGCCTACATCAAGATATCGTCTTGCAACAAGCAACCCGGTAGTGATCACCAATGCACTCGGTACAGGCTTTACAGCTAATTCAAGCTTGATAGGACCTAACGATGCAGCCAATGCCGCAGATAAGATCAAGGCGGATGTACTCCCGGCTTTAGCAAGCGGGGATACAGATCCTAACCCTATCAACGGTCTTCTTACAGGTAAGATGATCAACCAGGGATTAACGGTAACATATAATTATGTTCCTAACCCGGGTTATTATATGACCTTGTCAGTAAGATATGAGGACAGCAACGGTGCCGATCTACAGATGCAGTAGCTGCTAAAGTGACCGCTGCAGGTAACATAGCAGCCAATGTCGGTGCTTCAACAAGCACACAGCCTGCACTTACAACAAGTGCCGGTGCGGGATCAAGACTGGTATACAAAGTAGGTACAACACCGGGACAAAACTTCACAATATATGCACCGGTTCTTGACGGATATGAGACAAGTGCCGGTCATGAACCTGTATTGTCAGCAGGAGATGCTACACAGTACAGCAACTCTAACTTTAGTCCGCTTCCTACTACAGGATGGACAACAGCTACCCCAACATATACTGTTAATACAGGTGCTGCGCCTAACGGATCGGCAGAGATAGTTGTAACCTATACACCTGATACTGCTAATCTTGTACAGACAAACTTTTCGACAGATCTCGGTGGAGATCTTCAGGTAGGAGGAGCTGCATTTGACCCGAGTACAAACCCTGCTCATGCAGTGACATTTGTAAAGCAGAACAAGAATGCTCTAAGTCATACATTTGATATAAACATAACCGGAGCACAGCTTCCTACACCTAAGCCTAATGACGGTTATGAATTTACAGGATGGCAGCTTGATAAGAATGACGGTTCAACACCGGCAGGATTCCAGAATATAACACTTCCTGCAACAGTAACCGCCAATGACCAGACAAATAATATATTTAAGTTTAAGGCTAAATTCGCAGTAGACCCTAACCAGTGGTCAGAAGTAAACTTTGCTATAGGAGATCCTTCAGAGATAACCGATAACGGTTTATCTCATCAATTAAAGATCGTAAACAGATCAGGCGGTAATCCTATACAGATCGCATGGGATAATGCGGATATAGTAGCTAACGTTGCAAATGTGTCTCTTAATCCGGGTGTGACCGGAAAGGTTATCAAGTGGTTTGATGCCAATAACCAGGAGATGAAGGCTAATCCTCCGGCTCCGGAACAGCCGACACCTATAGTTCACGGAGGTACCTATACAGCATATGCAGTAAGTGCTACATCAGGAACTATACATACACCTACTGTTAACGGCGTGGTTGATCCTGTAACGGGAACACCTTCACTTAATGTAGATACATCTGTAACACCTATAGACCCTGCACTTAATTATGTAGTGACAGATGATGCCGGTAACGTAGTACTTGTAGTACCGGGAACATCACTTTTACCAAGCGGTGTTATAACAGGAGCGGGAATCGATCCGGGTTATACTTATAACGTACACACAGCACAGCCTAGCACACCGGGTATAACAGTAGGTTCTCCTATCCCGTCAGACCCTGCTAACATATCAGGTGCCGCAGGTCCTATAACAATACCTGCCACAGCTAATGCTCCGGCAGTAGGAGAAGATCCTAACAACGTAGGTAGAAGAACTATAACTGTTAACCCTACATCACCTAATACCGAATACAGATTAGTGGATGCCGCAGGTAACGAAGTATCACCTTATGTTTCACCGATAGGCGGACAGGTGGTATTCGACGATCTCGATCCTAGCGCTGTATATACAGTAGTTCCGAGAAGAACGGGAGATACTGTAACAGCACCTCCTGTAGCTAACGGTGTTGCGGTTAATACAGGAGTATTAACCCCTGTTATACTTCCTCGTACAGTTAACCTTATATTACCGGCAGGAGTAACACCATCTGTAATAAAGATAGACGGAATTATGAAGAATGTTGCAGATCTTGCAAGCATCTTACCGGGTAAAACAGTTGAGGTAACAGTTCCTACATTACACGGAACCAAGTTATTCACAGGAACATTTATAACAAGCGGAATCGCTACACCGGCACCGGGCAGCAACATGTCATTTACAATGCCTAACAACGATGTGACCATACAGGCGCTTTATACAGCGGCAGGCGTGTCATGGGATGCGGGTACACCTCCTTCAACTACAGGAACAGGTGCAAACCCTGCACATTATGTAGGTTCAGCGGCAGGTAACGTAGCAGTTGAAGTTCCTGATATAACAGATCCGGGTACATACAGACTTCGTATCGAAAGAGATACTAACGTACCTGCATCACTTTCAGCATTTATACAGGCACAGGAAGCTGATATTCCATACACAGGATTATGGCAGGCAAAGTTATCGTAGAAGTTTGGGATGCGGCAACTTCTGCATGGGAGCCATACACAGGAGCTGTAGATCCTTTAAGAGCTACACTCACAACAGGAAGCTTAGTACAGGGAAGTCGTGAGTACAGACTCTACGAGTCGGTGGCATCAGCTTCAAATGCTACAAGAGTATCAGGTACATTTGAGGGTGACTGGACTTCACCAAGCTATTCAGGTTCATTCCAGACAGAAGTAAATAACGGTACAGTATATACATTCGGATATATCGAGCATCCTTCTTACAACGTAAGAGTAAAGAGTACAAGAGAGACAGGATATAACCAGTCCGTATTCGTAAGAAGAGGCTTAAGTCTTTATGATTATGCTGCAAGTTATGAGAATGAAATTACAAGAGAGAGAAACTTACCTGAAATAGACGTAGACGGTGTTACATGGACATTCAGAGGATTATCATCTTCAAGAACAGAGTTTATGGAATACAACGAGCGTAGTCTGGTAAGCGGACCGGGAGTAGTTTACATCTACTTCGATAACGACAGAACAGCAAGAAACAGAGCTCAAACAGAGCTTACTAATGCTGTAAACGAAGCTACAACTATAGCAAACAATTCAAGCCCTGCAATTCAGGCTAGTATACAGGCACTTATAAACGATGCTAATGCAGTTCTTACCATGACAACTCCAAGAAGAGCGTCAAGACAGGAACTCAATGATGCTTATATACGTCTTAGAGACGGTATTATGGCACTCCTCGGCGGAAGATCGGGCGGATCAGGCGGCTCAGGCGGCTCAGGCGGCTCAGGCGGCAGCGGAGTAAGCTACGCATCCAGGACTGTAAACGGCGGAAATAGCATTAAGGTTGGATACGACGGAAACTGGAATTTGATCGATGCTCAAATCATATTTGGAACTTCGATTTAAGTTCAGGAGGTAAGGCTATTGGTTGGGCGAAGCTCGCTTACACCTATGAAGGAACTACCAAGACAAGATGGTATAACTTCAGAAACGACGGTGTGATGAACAGCGGATGGTTATTAGACGCCGGCAAATGGTACTCACTCTCATTAGTTCACGACGGATTCTTCGGTGAAATGCTTGAGGGATGGTATTTAGATAACAGTACAGGTAGATGGTATTATCTTAACGGTAGCGGAGCTATGGCTACAGGATGGAACAACATCGGTGGAAGCTGGTATTATCTCTCAACAAATCACAACGGATACTACGGTGAGATGATCAAGGGATGGTTCTTCGATAACACTGATAACAAGTGGTACTATCTTAACGGTGACGGAGCTATGGTCACCGGCTGGAATAAGATCGGCGGTAAATGGTATTACTTCACAGTTAATAAGGACAATAAGCATCCATACGGTTCATTATATGTTGATAGTGCAACACCGGACGGATACACAGTTAATACTAACGGTGAGTGGATACAATAATCTAAAAGAATATATACAGAAGTTTAACTGTTAAACTTTCGTATGACCCGGGGTACTTAGCTATAGGTTAAGGACCTCGGGTCTTCTTGATCGTAAGACCGTTTTATGCTTATGATCACTCATAACAGCCCGGGTATGATCATGATAAAGTATATAAAGGTTACAAAAAGTAAGTATTAAAATATAATGTAACGATCCGTTAACTTAAGGATAAACAGGTAATGGTACGAAGTATAAATATGTTAGAAAAAATGAAATTTAAGTCTTGAAATATAAGTATAATTATGTTATTATTTATGAGTAACAAGGGAAACCAAGTTACACACGTGCATTATGCACTCCTATATCACTCTAACAGGGAATAAGTAGTCTTAGGGCTACTTTTTCTCGTTTAAAGACTTTTACTATATTGAAACCTTAGAGGTAGAAAACTTTATAAACAGTATTTAGCGAAAGGCTTTTTTGATGGATCATCGCAAAAAGTAATGTCTGTGACTATATATATCTTAAAGAGATCTCAGTAGTAAACAGTCCGTAAAAGAAAGGGCTTTAACTACTTATTTAGTATAAAAAAATCAAGCTATTTAATTAATACCGATAATATTGATGTTCATATCAATTCATTGGTAAAAAAAGTATAAAGTATATCCGTACCGGATATTTTTTTATCTTTTAATAAAAAAAATACCGCTATAGTATCAAATATTTACATAATATAGAAAAACATGTCTACAATATAAGATAAGATGTATTAATAATATGGCAATCACTTGACATATCATTGATAATTAATTAATATATAATATTAAGAATAATTATTAAAATCAAAGTAAGAGGACAAGAATGAGAGAACTAAAATACAGTAAACAAAGAGAAGCTATAGTGGAGTGTTTGAAAAACAGATGCGATCATCCGAGTGCCGATCTTGTATTCCAATCGCTTAGGAAGGATAATCCCAAGATAAGTCTGGGTACGGTATACAGAAACTTAAACCTTCTTACCGAAATGGGAGTGATACTTAAGATAAGCTGCGGAGACGGAATAGAAAGATATGATTACAATACACATGAGCATTATCACTTCGTATGTAAAAACTGCGGTAATGTGGCAGATCTTGAGCCGAAGGAATCATGGGTGGATAATACCTTAGTCGATGAGAGCGTGGGGGTTGCGGACTCACATTCACTTATATTCTACGGAATATGCACAGAGTGCAGCGGAAAGAATACACATTAATCAATAAAACGGATGAAAGTAAGGCTTGACCCGGTCGATTCAAAGCTAAGGATACTGCCCGGCAGGTCAATATCCGGTCCATAAACCTGAAGTTTGGAGTATTTTTACCACGAACTTCGGGTTTTTGATTTATTTATCAGAATTTTGACAAGAATACACAAAACTTTCATAAAGATTGCTTATAAAGGCTGGTTACAAAGAATATTCTATGCTATAATACAAAGATGTATTAAGAGGGGCTTGCAGAAAGTACTTTGCTCTATTAAAGGAAATCTAAGCAGATATGCCAACTGTAGCGGACTCTCTCAAAAATTTTTTAATATAGGAGGGAAATTTTATGGCAGAGGAAAGTATGAAGGACTTTGAAAAGGAGATCAACGAGTCTTTGGAGAATATAAAAGACTACGAGGATAAAGACGCCGGCAAGTGGGAAGTATTCGAAAAGCAACTTGCAGACAAAGAGGTACTCAAAGTTAAGATAACGGAAATCGTCAAGGGTGGATGCGTTGCATTGGTTGATGAGATCAGAGCATTCATACCTGCAAGTCAATTATCTACAAGCTATGTAGAAAAACTTGAAGATTATCAGGGTAAGAGCCTTGATGTGGTTATAATAACCGTTGACAGAGACAAGAAGAAGCTTGTTCTCAGTCACAGAGAACTTGAAAGACAAGCAAGAGATAAGGAAAGAAAAGAGAAGGCGGCTTTAGTTAAGGTCGGAGACATCGTTGAAGGTAAGGTTGAAAGCATACGTGATTACGGTGTATTCGTTGACCTTGGTAACGGAGTAAGCGGACTTGTACACATTTCTCAGATCTCACATACCAGGATCAAGCATCCTTCAGCTGTTTTGAAAGAAGGAGACAGCATCAAGTGCAAAGTTATAGCTAATGAGGGCGGAAAGATATCACTTTCCAAGAAAGCACTTGAAGAGGAAGTAAGACAAAGAGAAGAAAAAGCGGGATTTGACGGATTCAAATACGAGGAAAAATCTTCAGTCGGTATGAGTATGGCTAATCTGTTCAAGAATATTAAACTTGACTAAAAGGAGTTTGTTATGTCAAAGGAAGCAGAAATTATCTAAGGAATTATTATTTTCTTACAAGCATGTGGCAAAGGAAGATAAGAAGGAATTCAAAAAATCCGATGAATTTGCAATAGGCTATAAGGAATTCCTCGATAAAGCCAAGACCGAAAGAGAGTTTGTGACTTTAGCAAAGAAGATGCTTACCGAGGCGGGCTATAAAGAATTCGATATTGCCAAGAAGTATAAGGCGGGGGATAAAGTCTATAAGATCAACAGAGGAAAGGCTTTGATAGCTACCACCTTCGGAAGTAAGGACTTAAATGAGGGGCTTAGGATCAATGCCGCTCATATAGACTCTCCGAGGCTTGATCTTAAGCCCAATCCTCTTTATGAGAAGAACGAACTGGCATTATTTAAGACTCATTACTACGGCGGCATAAGAAAGTACCAGTGGGTAACGATACCTTTATCAATGCATGGAGTCGTTGTAAAAAAAGACGGAACTAAGGTTGAGATAAATATAGGAGAAGCTGAGGACGATCCTGTATTTATGATAAGCGATCTGCTTCCGCACCTTGGAATGAAGCAGGGAGAGAGAAAACTTGCCGAGGGTATAACCGGTGAAGAGCTTAACATAATAGTAGGCTCATTGCCTTTGGATGATGCCGATATAAAGGATGCCGTGAAGCTTCATGCGATGAAACTGTTAAATGACAGATACAAAATTACAGAAAAAGACTTTGCAAGAGCCGAGATAGAGTTCGTACCTGCACTAAAAGCTAAAGACATGGGCTTTGATCGCTCTTTGATAGCGGCTTACGGACAGGACGACAGGATCTGTGCTTATCCGGCACTTGTAGCCGAGATAGAGACCAAAAAGCCTGAATTTACTACTGTTACAGTACTTGCCGACAAAGAGGAGATAGGTTCCGTGGGTAATACGGGACTGCATTCTAATTTTGTATATGATTTTATATCAATGCTTGCGACTAACAAAGGCTGATGTAAGGGTGGTCTGTGAGAATTCCGCCTGCCTTTCTTCAGACGTTAACGCAGCCTACGATCCTACATTTGACTCGGTATTCGAGGCAAATAATTCCTGCTACTTGAACCACGGCTGCGTACTTACCAAGTATACGGGTGCAAGAGGCAAATACAGCTCATCAGATGCGAGTGCGGAGTTCATGGCTAAGGTCATAGACATAATGGATAATGCCGGAGTACATTGGCAGATAGGTGAGCTTGGAGCGGTCGATGTCGGCGGCGGCGGTACTGTAGCACAGTTTATCGCAATGCTTAATATAGACGTAGTGGATCTGGGTATACCGGTGCTTGCTATGCATGCTCCTTATGAGGTTGCAAGTAAGTTGGATCTGTACAACGGATACAAGGCATTTAAAGCGTTTTACGCATAAAAACAAAATGTGATTAGGATCATGTATTGCACGATTTAAGGGTCAGTATTTATAGTTTTGAAATAACAAACGAATTTTTTCTGATTATTTTTGTAATAGATATAAGTTTACTACGGTCTCGATATTTTTAATTAAGAGATTAAATCGGTGCTTTCCTAATTAACTAAGAACGATCTTAGATCTTAAGAGGTACTTATTTCTTAAGTACCTCTTGGAATTTTATATTTAAGGAGAACATATTGAAATGAAGATAAGAAATATTGTAGCAGTGTGCGGTGTTGCGGCATTGGCAGTAGTGGCAGGTACCGCTTGCTCAAACAAGTCACAGGAGAATAAGGAAACAAGCAGTGCATCGGATGCGGCTGAAAACATAGATTACGGAAAGATAGTAAACTAGGTGAGTACAAGGGACTTAAGCTTGAAGTAATAGATACCGTGGTTACCGATGATGAGATAGAGTCTCGTATCAAAGCAACCTTATCAATGAATCCAGAAAAGATACCTGTAGAAGGCAGAGCTGTAGAGAACGGCGACATAGTTAATATAGACTTTGAAGGTAAGCTTGACGGTGTAGCATTTGACGGAGGAACATTCAAGGGTTACGATCTTACCATTGGAAGCGGAAGCTTTATACCGGGATTTGAAGAGCAGGTCATAGGTATGAAGAAGGGTGAGACCAAAGACCTTGACATCACCTTCCCGGACCCTTATGAGAACAATCCGGATCTTGCAGGTAAGGCTACAGTATTTACAGTGACTCTTAACGAGATATATAAGGAAACTCCTGCAGAGCTTACCGATGCCTGGGTTGAAAGAGTTACAATGGGTCAACAAAAGACAGTTGCTGAATACAGAGAGGCGATAAAGACCGAGATCGAGAAATATAAAAAAGATAATTCCGATACAGAAGCACAGATCGCAGCTATGGAGCAGGTCATCGAAAATTCGGAGTTTGAGCTTAGTGAAGAAGGTATTAATAAAGAATATACCGATATGAAGGCTGAATACGAGAAAATGGCTACAGCATACGGTATGGATATTAAGCAATTCGCAGAGCTCAGCAATATGACAGAAGAAGAATTCGATGTAAAGTTAAAAGAAAATGCCGAGAACAGAGCTAAGCAGAAACTTATCATAGATGAGATCTTCAAGAAAGAAAAAATGTCTTTGGAAGATGCGGATTATGCAGATCTTGAAGAGCAGACCGGTATGGCAAAGAACGATCTTTACTTACAATACGGTCAATCAATGGTAGAAGATTATGTTAAGACCGTAAAGGTAGAACAATTCATGGTGGACAATGCGACCAAGACTATCAAACCTGCACAGTCTCCGGAAGTTGTGACCGAAGCTCAGACAAAGGCTCAGACCGAATCAAAGGCGGATACCGAAGAGACAAGTGCTGAGGAAACAAGTGAACAGACTAAAAGCAGCGAAGCTAAGCAATAATTTCTTAGATCGGTGATAGCATTGAATATATCACAAAGATATCATATGAATATCAATTAAGATATCGGTCTGATGGTGCACGAGCGCAGTATCTGATCAATGAACATGTAAGTAGTTATTCATTAAGTATGCAGCGGTCGACAAAATTAATAAGTTTAGATAAATTCAAATAACAGAGCAGAGTCTTGTAAAGGCTCTGCCTTTTTCTGAATTAGAAAGGTTTATGATATTCAAAGATATAAAATATGATATAGAAGCGGTAATGCAAAGAGATCCGGCTGCAAGAAATGTCTTTGAAGTATTGCTTTTATATCAAGGAGTACATGCACTTATATTTCACAGATTTGCACATAGATTATACAGAAAAAAACATTTCTTTGCCGCAAGATTGTTATCTCAAATATCCAGATTCATCACCCATATAGAGATACATCCCGGAGCTAAGATAGGCAAGGGTATACTTATAGACCACGGTGCCGGAGTCGTGATCGGAGAAACTGCCGTGGTGGGTGACGGTTGTACGATATACCAGGGGGTGACCTTGGGCGGAGTAGGTGTAAAGAAAGGTAAAAGACATCCTACTCTGGGTAAGAATGTTACTGTAGGTGCCGGAGCCAAGATACTCGGTTCTTTCGAGGTGGGTGATAATTGTAAGATAGCGGCAAATGCCGTGCTTTTAAAGCCCTTAGCCAATGATATAACAGTAGCCGGAGTACCGGCAAAACCGGTAAAGATAGCCGGAGTGGCAGTAGAGAAAAAGGGAGTACAATGCGATCTTTTTAATATGGAAGATAATATCGAAGATCTGCAAAGAAGAGTGGAATTGCTTGAAGACATCGAAAAGAAACTTAAAAGAAGCAACAGGTATCTTTTAGCCGGGAAAAGAAAAAGACAGACTAAGCTTAGAAGAAAGTAATCTAAAAGCCCATGCCAAATTATATAAAAGAACTTCTGTATGAACTCGAACAAATGAAAAGAGTACCTAAGAATTATACCTATATACTTCTATGTGCGGACGGAAGTTATTATTGCGGTTGGACGAACGATCCCGTTAAAAGGCTCAAAGCTCACAATGAGGGCAAGGCTTCCAAATATACAAGGGCGAGACTGCCGGTAAGTTTTGTCTATATAGAAGAGTTTGAGACAAAGTCGGAGGCTATGAGTGAGGAAGTGCGGATAAAGAGCCTGCCTCGCAGCCGCAAAAAGGAGATGATAGAGGCGGCATGGAAGCATCCTTATAACATAGACTCTACTCCTTAATTCGATTGGTCGGGGAGTTAGCAACGTAAACAATTGTAAGTCAGGAATTAAACGGAAACACTCCCTATTTCAATCATACCCGCAGTACTGTTAATAAAGTTTCGACAAATTTAGTACAGACTGCGGAACTCGCTTGTCCGCCTAAAAGCATGGCGGACTGACGCTCAAACAGTCCTCGTCTGTACAATTTGTAACTCACTTTATTAACAGTACTAAACGCTACAAAGATTGAAATAGGGAGTGTTTCTTTAATCCCAGCCCGCAAGGGGTAGCTGTATAAGAGTTTGGAGTAGACAAATAGCCATTGTTTACGTTGCTAAGGGGGAGGAGGGGAGAGGTATAGCAGCGACTTTTATTCAAATCTTAAAAACAGTCGTTTCCATGGGGGATGTGGCATTAGACAAAAGTGTGCATACACCTCTTCCACTCCTCCGGTACCTTAGGCACATAAACCGTTAAACTATCTTGCCAAGGACAATCTGAGACCGCCGGTACTTGCTTTACAGAGCCGTAAGGCGAAGGGAAAGCTTAGTATCGCTGCGAGATTTTAGTTAGAGAGCGTGTCCAAGGCAAGATATGTTTGTAACTGTTTATGTGATAAACAAATTACGATAAAGCAAAGATTACTTTTAAGTCTGTAATTTTGCTGAAATATTCGGGAAAACATGCTGTAATGGAAAGACTATTTTTAAGTTCGGAATAAAAGTCGCTCCCGCATCCCCCTCCTCTCCTCCTTAGCAACGTAAACAATTCTAAATGATCCATCACTAACAGCTTACATTATTTATACCCGTTGTAACGGTAACGTAGCGGAAGATAAAAACACCTTATAATTCAATCTTTGTAGCGGTTAACTCTTTTGATAAAGCAAGGTACAAATTCCACAGACGAGGACTGTTTGAACGCAGTCTGCCGGTTTTTGGCAGACAAGTGAGTTCCGCAGTCTGTGTGAATTTGTCGCAGCTTTGAAAAAGAGTTGCGTGTATGATTGAATTATAAGGTGTTTTTTATCAACGAATTTTATCAACCTAGTACCATTGTTTATGCTGCTAACTCCCCGATAAATCGGAATAGGGAGTGTTTCTGTTTAATTCCTGAATTATTATTGTTTACTTCGCTTATGATCTGTACTTGCATTAATATACATTTCATTGTAAAATACATATATCTTTAAGACGACTTAAAGAGAATTATTTATTTTCAGATCTTATAAATCAAAAGCAATATTCCCGACAGCTCTGCCGCTTCATATTTTCCAAAAGATCCGAATCAATACTATACATCATGCCTTTCTTTAATTGTTTTAAGAATATAAAAATATTTGAACAAGTATATATTCATATCTTTATATCAAAGTATACATAAGCATAAAATGGCAAAAGCTGCCGCCCATCACAAAAAGATGAAATATCTCATGTAAACCGAAATACCTGTTTAATTTATCAAAACATTTGAGTTTCAGTGCATAGATAACTCCGCCGACTGTGTAGATAACACCGCCTACCAGCAGCCAGGTGAAACTTATTTTCGTCATTGAGGACATGATTTTTGCAATAGCAAAAATGCAAAGCCATCCAAGACTTATATAGATCACGGAAGAGATCCACTTAGGGTAGTTTATCCAAAATATGTTGATAAATATGCCCAAAAGTGATATTCCGCAGACCATGCAAAAAAGTAAGATACCGCTCCTGCCGCCAAGTACACTTAGGCATACAGGTGCATAGGTCCCGCATATAAGGACGAATATCATCATATGATCTATTTTTCTAAGTATGGTATTGATCTTTTTTGAAATATTAAATGAATGATAGGTCGTACTGGCGGCGTATAAAAGCAGCATACTGATAATGAATATGATAAATGTTATCATATCCGGAAATCCTATCCTATGTCCTATCGCTTTGGAAAACAAAAAGACAGCGGCTATGAGTGTAAGTATAAAGGCTAAAAAGTGTGTCAAAGCACTGCCCGGATCTTTTAATCTATCTATAAATTTAATCATGATTACCCCCTTTTGATAATAAAATGATATAATATTAAAAACTAATTCATGTAGTATTGAAAACTACATAATAGAATATAACACAGAGTAAAATTATAATCAAGTACTTTACTTGACAAATAATATTAAAACTAATATACTACTAACAAAGGAACATATGTTCAGAAAACGGAGGCGAAATGAATACTGAAGGAAGAAAAAAAGCACTGGATGAGGCTATTTTACAAATAGAAAAAGCCTATGGCAAAGGCTCTATCATGAAACTCGGAGATTCAAGCAGACAGCTTAATGTAGAGGCTATACCTACAGGCTGTCTCGGAATAGATATAGCACTTGGCATAGGAGGTATACCCAGAGGACGTATCATAGAAGTATACGGACATGAGTCTTCAGGTAAGACTACCGTAGCTTTGCACATGGTTGCCGAGGTACAAAAAGAGGCGGAATAGCCGGATTTATAGATGCGGAACATGCGCTCGATCCTGTATATGCGAAGGCTATAGGTGTTGATATAGATAATCTGTATGTATCGCAGCCGGATAACGGTGAGCAGGCACTTGAGATAGCCGAGACCATGGTGCGTTCGGGAGCTATGGATATCATCATCATAGACTCGGTTGCAGCCCTGGTACCCAAAGCCGAAATAGACGGTGATATGGCGGATCAGCAGATGGGTCTTCAGGCAAGGCTTATGAGCAAGGGCTTAAGAAAGCTTACCGGTATCATAAGTAAGGGCAATACGACTATTATATTCATCAACCAATTACGTGAAAAAATCGGTATAAGTTTCGGTAATCCGGAAGTTACTACCGGAGGTCGTGCTCTTAAATTCTATTCTTCCATAAGAATAGAGGTAAAAAGAGTAGATTATGTAAAGCAGGGCGGAGATAATGTAGGTAACAGAGTCAGGATAAAAGTTTCAAAGAATAAGGTAGCACCGCCTTTCAGAGAGGCGGAGTTCGATATACTCTACGGTAAGGGCATATCAAAAGAAGGGGATATACTGGACCTTGCGGTAGAAGCTAATATAGTTGATAAAAGCGGTGCATGGTATGCCTATAATTCATCAAAGATCGGACAGGGAAGAGAAAAAGCTAAAGACTACCTTTTGGAAAATCCCGACATTTGTAAGGAAATCGAACTGAAAGTAAGAGAATTATATGCCTTGCAAAACAGTGATGAATTGTTTGAAAGCGATGACGACGAGGTGAGCAGCAACTTTAAAAAGGGCGGCAAAAAATCAAAGACTGATAAGAAGAAAGCGGTAGTGGAAGAAGTGTCCGATGATGAAGCTGATATGTTAGATGAAGATGCGGAATAAGTTCGAATCATTCAGGCATCAGAGGTTTTTGCCTAAATCTTTGACCTGACCAAAACTTGAAAAAAGCGAATATATGTATATTAAGAAAATAATTCCCGTAAGCAATACAAAAAAGAAGATAGTTACACAAGAAGGTATAAGTTTTTGCCTCTATAACAAAGAAGTCAGCGGTTTTGAACTTGAAGAAGACGAATATTTTGAAGATGTGTACGAGAAAATATATCCGATACTTAAAGAACGCATTTATAAAAGGATGCTTATCTTTTAAGTGCCAGAGAGTACAGTTCTTATTCTTTAAGAGCTAAGCTTTCGGATAGTTATCCGGAAGATCTGGTGGAAGAGGCGGTGGCATTTGCCGTATCCAGGCACTATGTGGACGATATTGATTATATAGAAAGATATATCAATGCTCATAAAGAGAAAAAAAGCAAGTTGTATCTTAAAAGCAAATTGATAGAAAAAGGCTTTGATAAAAAGATAATAGATGCCAAATTGGAAGAACTGCATCTTAACGAGTATGATAATATTGAAGCTTTGCTTAATAAAAAAGGCTATTACGATACGGATGACCGGGACGAAAAAAGGAAGATGATCAACTATCTTTTAAGGCAGGGGTACAGGTATAGCGATATAAGAGAATTTATTTAATATCCCGATCGGATTTTTGAAAGTTAAAAAGCATATCAGCGTCAAAGAGATATCTTTATTTGCTTATATGTTTTGAGTTGCACTTAGAGTTTGAATCTGAAAAAAAACTGTGGAGATGGCTATGAAGAGTATTAAAAGAATAAAAAGGGAATTGGCTTATAAGGGTACTATATTAAATGTATATAAGGACTATATGGAGACCGAAAACAATAAAGAAGTGGTCTGGGACTTTATACATCACGACGGTGCCGCAGCGGTCATACCCGTAAGAGAAGACGGTAAGATACTTATGGTCAGACAATATAGAAATGCTCTTGACAGGTTTACCTTAGAGATTCCGGCAGGCAAGGTCGACAGTCCCGGTGAGGATAAAAGACTTTGTGCATTCAGAGAGCTTGAAGAAGAGACAGGTTACAAGGTATCAAGTCCGGATGACCTCGAATACCTTATAACCGTAGATACTACAGTTGCTTTTTGCAATGAAGAGATAGAGATATATATAGCAAGAAACTTAAAAGTTTCAAAGCAAAACCTGGATGAAGATGAAGATATTGAGATAGAGCCTTGGGCACTTGAAGATTTAATGAAAATGGTATATACTGGGGTCATAAAAGACGGTAAAACAGTGGCAGCTTTAAGTGCATATGCTTACAAAAATCTAACTATTTAAAGGAGAATAGTTTATGGGACTTATTAAATTAGTTATGGATACTGCAGGCGGAGTTATTTCCGACCAATTCTTGGAGTTTTTTTATTGTGACACTATAGATAATGATACTTTGATGGTAAAGGGTACCAAGGTTCAGACTTCAAGAGGACAGAATAACAAAGCGACTGATAATATTATCTCCAACGGCTCAAAAATAGTCATCAACGAAGGTCAGTGTATGATGATAGTTGATAACGGAGCGATAGTTGAGGTGTCTGCCGAACCCGGAGAATATGTATTCCACAATAATACAGAGCCAAGTATATTTGCAGGTAAGTTCGGTGAAAGTATTATAGCAAGTTTTAAGCAATTCGGAAGAAGGTTTACTTACGGTGGTGAGACAGGTCATGACCAAAGAGTTTATTATTTTAATACCAAGATAATTACCGATAATAAGTACGGTACGGCGAGTCCTATTCCGTTTCGTGTGATAGATAAGAATATAAGTCTTGATATGGAGATAGGCATACGTAGCCACGGTGAATTCAGCTATACTCTTTCAGACCCGATAATCTTCTATAAGAAACTTGCGGGTAATGTTAAAGACAGATATGATAAAGCAGATTTAAATAAACAGCTTACTGCGGAATTGATCCACGCTTTTCAACCTGCATTTACCAGAGTTGCAGATCAGGGCGTAAGATATTACCAACTTACAGGTAATGTAGATGTTATAAGTAAGGAAACCAAAAAAGAGCTTGAGAATTGGAAAGAAGATTACGGTGTAGAGCTCGATAGCTTACTCTTCGTTCAGCAACAGCTTCAGAAGAAGATCAGAACATGATCAAGGAATTACAGAAGAATGCTGTGTTCAGAAGTGCCGATATGGCAGCGGCTCACCTTGTAAGTGCACAGGCGGATGCTATGAAGGCAGCAGCTTCCAATACAAGTACCGGTCCTATGATGGCATTTGCAGGTATGAATATGGCTAATGCTGCCGGCGGAGCTAACACTACAGCACTTTACGGTATGGCACAGCAACAACAAATGCAAAATCAGCAATACGGAGGCTACCAGCAGGGAATGCCTCAACAGGGCTACCAGCAAGGCATGCCTCAACAGGGCTACCAGCAGGGAATGCCGCAACAAGGCTATCAGCAGGGAATGCCGCAGCAAGGCTACCAGCAGGGAATGCCACAGCAAGGCTATCAGCAACAAGGACAAGCACAACCGGAACAAGCGGGTGGCTTTGTAGGTCAGGTTGGAGGACAGCAGGGAGTAAGTGCGGCAGCGGATGCGGACTGGGTATGCGGATGCGGTCAGCATAACACTACCAAGTTCTGTTCAAACTGCGGTTCCAAGAAGCCTGAAGCGGCAGGAGGATTCAAGTGTGATAAGTGCGGATGGACACCTGCACCGGGAGCGGCTGCACCGAAATTCTGCCCTGACTGTGGAGATATTTTTGATGAGAACGATAAGATATAATATTTAAGTGATTATTGGACTTATATTAAAATTATAAGTTATAATACACTCTCTAACTTATGAAACAGTTAATTAATTTACTCCAATCCTCATAGGGATCTATAACAATGACTTAAAACCCTATGAGAAGTTATATATAATAATTTCACTCCTAGGAAGAGCACTCCGGAATGCGCTAAACTTCTATGTCTGATCTATGATCGGTCGTGAGGTTTAGTGCAGAAGGGGTGCTTTTTTAATTTATAGATTTTTTCTGACAGTATCATAAGTAAATTCATTTCTATTAACCGGAATATATACGACTAAAAAGTGATATATTACCGATAACTAAGTTATATTCCGTATAAGGAATAAAAGTACATAAAATAAAGCTGCAAAAGACCATGCAACAAACAGCAAAAGATGTGAGATCAACTCTTAAGAATCCCTTAGATCAAGCTAAAATATCAATTGAATATACGAAATCAAAAAGCTTAAAAAAATAATTTTGATTTTTAAGTATATTTTCAGCTTGCTCATTTATTATATGCGCATGGAGGTGATGATATGGCAAAGAAAATATTTGAAAGAATAGAAAAGAAATATTTAGTTCCAAGAAGCAAATACGAAGAACTTATGCAAGAAATAAATAAGCACATGATTCTCGATGCATACGGAAAACATACAATATCAAATATATACTTTGACACAGAGAATTTTTATCTTATAAGGCATTCATTGGAAAAACCTTTGTATAAAGAAAAATTAAGACTGAGAGCTTACGGACTTCCTAATGACGAAAGCGATGTATTCAATAAATATACAAGGAGAGCCGAACTTCAAAAAGTAAGAACTATCAACATGGGAAGTCTGTATGAACTGCATTACCTGATAACTGAAAAAAATGTTAAAAAAGAAAAAGCCATGCTTAATAATATACGAATAAGAAACGGTAAACTTAATATAATTTGTTCAAAACCGGGAGTGGAGAACAATCGGTTGTAAATGATAAAAGACCGAGACTGCAGTATTTGTATTATTTAATACCGCAGCGGGTAATAAAAACCGGATAGAGATATCATTACTATAGATTTGCTATAAATAACTACAATAAGACACTTTAGATAAATTTTAAGAATAGGTAGGTAAATATATGAGAAAAAATGAATTAAAAATGGCAGCTTGGCTTTTAAGTATGTCATTAATGGGATTTACTATAACAGGTTGTGCAGCAGGTAAGCAAACAACTTCCTCTCAAAGTACAGTAAGTACACAGCAAACAGAATCTTCTGAAGTTGAAAGTACAAAAACAGCCGAGGCTCAGACAACAAGCTCGGTCAACAGAGATCTTAAGAGCATTTATTCGCAGGAAGATCTTAACACAAGCTGGGATAAGTCAAACTCTACTATGATCACACTTAACGGAAGTGATGCAACGGTTGAGGGTTCGGGTGCTAACTATTCGGACGGCAAGGTCAATATTACAAGCTCGGGAACCTATGTCTTAAGCGGTAAATTCACAGGTCAGGTATATATAAATGCCGGCGACAGTGCGGTAGTACGTCTTGTACTTAACAAAGCGGAAATAACAAGTGAAAGCGGTCCTGCTATATATGCGGCGGACGGGAAAAAGTAATACTTACATTAGCGGATTCAACAACCAACACATTAAGTGATACAAGTACTTATACATTTGCGGACGGAGAAGACGAACCTGATGCGACTTTATTTATAAAAAATGATCTTGTGATAAACGGAAGCGGTTCGCTTAAGATCGATGCAAATTATAAGACTGCGATAAAGACCAAGGATACATTGGCAATCATTTCGGGAGACTTTGATATTACATCCGTGGATAATGCCGTAAGAGCCAAAGATGCATTAACGGTCGAGTCCGGAACCTTAAGGATCAATGCGACCGGTAAAGGATTTACCTCGGACAAAGAGCTTAACGTATACGGTGGAGATATCAATATAGAAAACTCCGAAGAAGGACTTGAAGGACTTACTGTTAAGATATACGGGGGCAATATTGATATAACTGCAACAGATGACGGTATAAATGCAAGAACAAAGTATGATGACAGTATAAGTGAATCCGAAAAAGAGATGCTCAGTAATCAGGATCAGGAAGGAGTAGAGGTTCGTATAGCAGGCGGAGTTATTAATATCAATGCTTCCGGAGATGCCATAGATTCAAACGGAGACTTTTACATAGAAGGAGGAGAAACCTATGTAAACGGACCTACAAACGGTGGTAACGGCACGCTTGATTATAACGGAGAGGCTAAGATCTCAGGCGGAGTATATGTTGGAGTGGGAACATCGAGTATGTTCCAAACCTTCTCTGAGGATTCAAGTCAAAACTTCATAAATGTATATTATGACAATACACAGGCAGCGGGAACGACTATAACTTTAAGTGACGATTCTCAAAGTAATTTGATGGAATTTGTATCCGAAAAAGAATTTAGTACAGCGGTGATCTCAATGCCGAGTATTGAAAAAGGCAAAACATATACTCTTAAAACCGGAGATACGCAGGAAAGTACCACTATAAGTTCGGTAAGTTCTACAATAGGAAACGGTAACGGCGGATTCGGAGGTCCGGGCGGACAAGGAGGTCCCGGTGGACAAGGAGGCGACTTCGGAGGTCAAGGCGGTCCCGGAAAAAGAGGTAACTTCGGTGGACCGGGCGGACCGAACGGACAGGGAGGTAACTTTGGCGGACCGGGCGGACCGAACGGACAGGGAGGTAACTTTGGTGGACCGGGCGGACCGAACGTACAGGGAGGTGACTTTGGCGGACCGGGCGGACCGAACGGACAGGGAGGTAACTTCGGCGGACCGAACGGAGCGAACGGACAGGGAGGTAACTTCGGCGGACCGGGCGGACCAAACGGACAAGGCGGACCGGGTGAACCGAACGGACAGGGAGGTGACTTTGGCGGACCGAAAAGACCGAATAAACAAGGAGGACAAAGAAAAAACAACAAGAGTTCTTCCGATAAACAAAAGACACAAAACAGCAAAAAAGCTAATGACGGACAAAACAGCAAAAAAACTGATTTACAACAGAAAGTTTCTTCAGGAAAATAAGCTATAAATAAAAGAGCATAAGCGGATATAACAGCAAACAATATACTGAATATTTACACAAGGAAAAGCACAGCAAAATCCTATGACAGTAAATATATGACTATGGATCAGGGTAGACTGTGCTTGCCGGTGTTATTATAAAAAATAAGCATCTTAAGTAATAAAATTACAAAAGATGCTTATTTTGATTTCAAATTAAATCCTACAGATACTTTTACAGATGTGCAACCGCTTCGATCTCAAGCAATACATCTTTAGGAAGTCTTGCAACCTCTACACATGATCTGCAAGGATAAGGTTCTGCGAAAATTTCAGAATAAACCGCATTGATCTTGGCAAAATCGTCCATATTCTTGATAAATAAAGTGGTTTTAACTACTTTTTCTATAGAAGAGCCTGAAGCTTCAACCAAAGCCTTAAGAGAAGTAAAAGCTCTTCTCGCCTGCTCCTCAACCGTAGCGGGGATCTCGCCGGTAGCCGGGTCAACAGGAATAACACCTGAAGTAAATACCATCTCACCTAACTTAGTAGCCTGAACATAAGGACCGATAGCCGCAGGTGCCTTGTCGGTAGCAATAATTTCCTTCTTCATAAAAACCTCCGAAATATTAATATTTAGAAATCAAGCTATGTAAAGCTTTAATTACAAAAAACATAAATAAACCAAGCGACACATAGCTCATTTCCTAAATATAATTATATATGCTATAATACAAAAATACAAATCAAAGAAAGGTAAAATATTTATTATGAAGTTCTTTTATAAACTGGAAAGAAACTTTGGAAAGTACAGCATTAAAAATCTGATGAATTATCTTGTCGTATTTTATGTTGTGGGTTTTGTTATAAGTTTGATGAATCCTTATTTATATTATGAATATATGGCTTTGGACATAGGGCAAATACTTAAAGGTCAGGTGTGGAGACTTATCACATGGCTTGCATATCCTCCGAGTTCAAGCATAATATTCGGGCTTTTTATGATAATAACATACTATAGCCTTGGGATCATACTGGAGAATGTCTGGGGAAGCTTTAAGTTTAATGTATTTATGTTTATGGGCTGTCTGTTTCATATAATAGGAGCTTTGATCATATACGTATCCGGAATAAAAACGGGGATGGGCGAAGATATATACGGTTATCTGACTCCGGACAATCTAAATCTGTCAATATTTTTGGCATTTGCGCTTACATTTCCGGAAATGGAATTCAGACTTTATTTCGCAATACCGGTAAAGGCGAAATATTTGGCTTTTTTCTATATACTGTTGGAAGCTTACAGCTTTATGGTCGGAAGTCTTTCAAGCAAAGTCACCATAGCTCTTTCATTGCTTAACTTTATCATATTCTATTTTATAAGCAGAAGGAAGAATATAATAAGTGATGTAAATAACATACAAAGAAAAGCTAAGGGCAGTGTTAATATAAGACCTGTACATGGCGGATCGGCTAATATAAGCAGACATAAGTGCGCGGTATGCGGCAAGACAGAAAAAGATGATGAGAATATGGAATTCAGATATTGTTCCAAATGTAAAGACGGATTGGAATATTGTATGGATCACCTATATACACATGAGCATGTGGAGTAGAAGATATTATTTAATAATTGATGAAAAAAACGGCTGAAAGTGTGGATAAATACTAAGTAAAGATAAGACAGTATTAACACTTAAAGAGCCTGAAATTCATGAAAGTAAAGGAATTCCTACTATAGACTTAATCAAGGTTAATACAAGCTACAAACAAAAGCAGGCTGGTTTGTAATTATTTCGTAAGAAATTGTCTATAGAAAATATATATCAATTCTGAGAAAAGTAGTATATACTAGGCTTCGTACTCAAGGAGATGAAAAAATACTGAAAGTTAAAAATCAACTTGATTAAATCTAAGTTTGATAGTATTATATTCCTTGACGCAATTAGGAATTTCAAATTAATTATTAAAGGAGAGTGCATTAATTATGAGAAAGCAAACAAAGATCGCTGCTATCGTATCAGCAGCAGCATTACTTGCGATCGGTGCATCAATGACCTCTTTTGCAGCTGAAGGTTGGCAAGAGGAGAACGGCACATGGTCATATTATAACAGATACAACGAGAAGGTTACAGAGCAGTGGCAGAAGTCAGGCGACAAGTGGTTCTGGCTTGACGCTGACGGTAACATGGCTACAGACGCAATCGTTCAGGACAACGAGAACTACTTCTACGTAGACGCTAACGGTGTTATGGTTACTAACCGTTGGGTAGAAGTTGATAACTCAGCTGATGATGCAGAAGAGGCTCCTGCAACTGTATGGTATTACTTCCAGGCTAACGGTAAGGCATACAAGGGTGGAGACAACACATCATTCAAGACTATCAACGGAAGAAACTATGCATTCGCATCAGATGGTAGAATGCTTTTCGGTTGGGTAGACGGAAACTCTAACAGAATTACAGGTGAGGATGCTTGGCAGAACGCTGAGTACTACTTAGGTGGATCAGATGACGGTTCAAGAGCTTCAGCTAAGTGGGAATTGATCCACGTAGTTGATTCAGCAAAGGATGATCCTGAGCAGGATTACTGGTTCTACTTCCAGTCAAACGGTAAGAAGTACACAAGCAAGTTTGAAGGTCAAACAATCAACGGTAGAAAGTATGCATTTGGTGAGTATGGTAACATGTTGACCAAGTGGGTTGGAACACCTGCAGGTTCAACAAGAGTTGACAAATTCAAGAACTTCTCTTCAACAAATGAAGACGGTTCTTTAAGATCAAAGACATGGTTCAAGGCAGTTCCGGACGAAGCATTCGACGCAACTAACTCAGAGAACCAGAATGATAAGGAATTATGGTACTACGCAGATGCTAGAGGTAACTTAGCAATGAGCGAGATCAAGACAATCAACGGTAGAAAGTATGCATTCAACGAGAAGGGTGCTATGCTCTCAGGTCTTTGGTACTTAGAAGTTAACAGCAGCAACAAGATCTCTACAGCTTCAAACGCAACAGAAGAAATCGATTCAGAGGCTAAGCTTAACAATTATACAAAGTTAACACAGTCAGCAGCTTCATTTGTACGTCCAACATCTGCTAATCCTAAGAATGGTTTATACTACTTCGGAGATGAGTCAGACGGATCTATGAAGGTTGGTGTTGCAAACGTTTCTATAGATGGAGACAGCTATTCATTCAAGTTCAGAAACTCAGGAGACAAGGGTGTTGGTGTTGACGGACTTGACGGAAGCACATACTATGTAAACGGTAAGAAGGTTAAGGCTGATTCTGATGACAAGTACAAGGTATTTGTAGTTGACGCTAACAACAAGGTAGTTGCAGAAGTTTCTAACTCAGTAGCTTTAGTTGACAGATCATTAGTGATACTAAGATCATCGGTTCTAAGACTGCTAAGGTTGACGTTACAGGTATCGCATTATCTAAGTATGTAGTTGTTTCATCTTCAGGTGCATTACAAGGAAGAGGCGAGAGAAAAGACGGAAACGAAGTTCATCTTGTAGTAAACGCTTCTAAGGAGCTTGTAGGAGCTTACTTAGTTAGATAATTTATAGATACAGCTATTAGAAAATCGAAAAGAAATACTAATTGCGGCAGAGGAGCCTTTGGCTCCTCTGTTTTTTTATTAAAAAATACTCAGTTATAAGATGATTTGAACATAGAATTTTATTACTGTTTTTGTTTATGATCTTTATTTTTTAGCCGGTTAATATGATTAAAAGGTGAGTTTTTTTAAGAAAATCCCCTATTATACTTGCTTATTTAGTGTTTTTTTGATAAAATAGTCTACCGTAACATATTCCTTGCTTCCTGAAGAGGGAGGCTGAATAAACCATAAGGAGGTTAAAATGACTAATAAATACGAATTGGCACTTGTGCTTAACGGCAAGCTTGAAGATGAGGCAAAGAACGCTACACTTGAGAAAGTTCAGTCTTACATCACAAGATTTGGCGGAACTGTAAGCAACGTTGATGACTGGGGTAAGAAGAGACTTGCCTATGAGATTCAAAAAGTGAAAGAAGGTTTTTACTACTTTATTCAGTTTGAAGCTGAAGACAAGAATTGTCCTAATGAATTAGAAAACCATATACGTATTATGGAGCCTGTATTAAGATTTTTAGTAGTAAGACAATAAGCTTGTGGGCATAAGTCCATAAAAGGAGAGCTTGTATGAACAAAGTAATATTAATGGGAAGACTGACCAGGGATCCGGAAGTTAGATATTCTTCGGGAGAGAGAGCCATGGCTATAGCAAGATATACACTGGCGGTAGACAGAAGAGGTCGTAAAAATGACGGTGGTGAGCAGACTGCAGACTTTATCCCTTGCGTAGCATTTGATAAGTCGGGTGAATTTGCTGAAAGATATTTCAGACAGGGAATGAGAATACTTGTATCAGGTCGTATACAAACCGGAAGCTATACCAACAAAGAGGGTCAGAAGGTTTATACAACAGAAGTAATAGTAGAAGATCAGGAGTTTGCAGACAGCAAGAACTCATCAGGAAGTTCTGCAGGTTCGGGCTACAACGAAAGTTTCAGACCCAGACCGGAGAATGCAAGCAGTGAAGGTTTTATGAATATACCTGACGGGGTAGATGATGAGGGACTCCCGTTTAATTAGAAGATGAAAGGGGACTATAATGGCATTTAAGAAGACAGACAAGTCAGAAGGTTTTAAGAACAGAAGACCGGGCGGCTTACGTAGAAGAAAAAAAGTATGCACATATTGTGGAGATGAGAACAAGGCTATAGATTATAAGGATGTAGCTACATTAAAGAAGTATATATCTGAGAGAGGTAAGATATTACCAAGACGTATCACAGGTAGCTGTGCTAAGCATCAAAGAGATGTAACCGTTGCTATTAAGAGAGCAAGACACGTAGCACTTCTTCCATACTTATACGAATAATCAAAACTCTGATTTACGGAAACTTTCTGTAAATCAGAGTTTTTTTTTGTGTTATTTACCAAAATTAATAAGACAAGATTCCCATATATTTAGGACTTATTAGATGTTTACAGAATTTATAATATATCTTACAATGAAGTAATCAATAAATAAAAAACGAAACGGATATAGTTATTTATTGTATACAATATAGGGATTTTAAGGAGGTATCTATGGATTATCAAAAGTCTGCAAAAGAAGTATTACAAGCCATAGGCGGTGCCGATAATATAGTCAGTGCGGCACATTGTGCGACCAGACTCAGACTTGTTATAGCCGACAACTCGAAGGTTGAGAAGAAGACCCTTGAGAACATAGACGGTGTAAAGGGAGTATTTGAAGCACAGGGTCAGTTACAGATCATTTTCGGGACCGGTGAGGTCAACAAGGTATATGAGCAGTTTATAAAACTCGGTAATATAGGTGCAAGCAGCACGGAAGAGTTGAAAAAGCAGGCAGCAAAGCAGGGTAATATATTCCAATATATGATCAAGATCTTGGGAGATATATTTGTACCGATCATACCTGCCATAGTAGCGAGCGGTTTCCTTATGGGTATTATGAACTCGCTTGATTTCATGGTAAATAATAACTTTTTGAATATTGATACCTCAAGTTCTTTATATGTGTTTGCCAATCTGTTTTCCAATACGGCTTATGTATTCTTACCTATACTTATAGGTTTCTCGGCTGCCAAAGTATTCGGAGGCAACCCTTTCCTTGGAGCCGTTATGGGTATGATAATGATACATCCTAATCTTCAAAATGCTTGGACGCTTGCGGAACAGGGTGTACAGTCTATGCAACCGGTATTCTTCGGTCTGTATTCAATAGAAATGGTAGGCTATCAAGGTCATGTTATCCCGATAATTATATCCGTATGGGTGATGAGTGAGATTGAAAAAAGATTGCATAAGGTAGTACCTGCTATGCTTGATCTTTTTGTGACTCCGCTTGTATCTATATTTATAGCCGGTTATCTTGCACTAAGCATTATAGGACCGGTGTTCGTTAAACTTGAAAACGGTATACTTGACGGTGTTCAATACCTGATAGGACTGCCTTTAGGTATAGGTTCTTTTGTAATGGGTATCTTCTACGCCCCTACTGTAGTTATGGGTATACATCATATGTATACGACCATAGACTTAGGTCAGATAGGAAAATTCGGAGTTACTTACTGGCTTCCGCTTGCATCCGCTTGTAATATAGCTCAAGGTGCAGCCTGCCTTGCAGTGGGATTAAAGGCGAGAGACCCTAAGATAAAAAAAGCCTTGGACTTCCGGCTTCGCTTTCAGCCTTCCTTGGTATTACCGAGCCTGCATTATTCGGTGTGAACTTAAGGTTCTTCAGACCGTTTATAGCCGGTTGTATAGGGTGGTGCAGCAGGTGCTGTGTATGCGTCTTTAACTCATATAGGAGCAACGGGAACGGGAGTTACCGGAATCTTCGGAATACTGCTTTTCCTTGACTATCCTCTGCATTATATAGTACTTTTTTTATACTTTCATCTGCTGTTGCCTTTGTTATCGCATGGCTTATAACACCAAGTACGCTGATAGATGCAGGTTTGCAGGAAGCAGCTGTTAAAGGTGAAGTGCCGCTTAAAAAGATTGAAGAAGTAAATGTTAATACCGAAAAAGAAGAAGAAGCAAAACAGGTAAGTCCTCTTATAAGCTCTCCTCTTAAGGGAACAGTTGTGGATATGGAAGAAACCAACGATCCTACATTTATTGCGGGTATATTGGGTAAGGGTATCGCAGTAGTGCCTTCGGAAGGTGTGGTATATGCTCCGGATGATGCAGAAATAGTTACACTTATGGGACATGCGGTCGCATTCAGATTAAATAACGGTGCGGAAATGATAGTGCATGTAGGTATCAATACCGTAACCCTTGAAGGTAAGCATTATGAAGCTCTGGTAAAGGTCGGTGATAAGGTAAAGAAGGGTGATAAACTGCTTAAGTTTGATATAGAAGCTATAAAGAAGGAAGGTTATCCTATAATTACACCTGTCATTGTCACCAATACATTTGAATTTAAGAATATAGATATAAAAGCCAAGACTGACACTAAGGTGGACCTTGACGATCAAATATTTGAGGTAAGTGCTAATGAGAAATAATTATAAACTTTTATATCATCTTTATCCCGAACAAGGTTGGATGAACGATCCTAACGGATTGTGTTTTTTTAAGGGCTACTACCATGTGTATTACCAATACAGCAAGGAAGCTGTAGGTGGGCTTAAATACTGGGGGCATTTTCGTTCAAAGGATCTGATCTCCTGGGAAAGGCTTGATATCTTTTTAGGACCGGATAAGGATTTTGATAAGAGCGGTGTTTACTCCGGTTCTGCCCTTGTTCATGATGATAAGCTCTATATTTATTATACCGGCAATGTGAAAGAAGTCGGAGACTATGACTATATATATAAGGGAAGACAGCATAATACCGTACTCGTAGTAAGTGAGGACGGCATGAATGTAGAAAGCAGACAGGTGGTTCTTTATAATAAGGACTACCCTGTAAATATGAGCTGTCATGTAAGAGACCCGAAAGTATTTGCCTATGACGGAAACTTTTATATGGTCCTCGGAGCAAGAAGCAATGATGACAAGGGGCAGGTACTGGTATATGAATCGTCGGATCTATATAACTGGTACTTTATCAATACGATAAAAACGGACTATGACTTTGGATATATGTGGGAGTGCCCCGATCTTTTCATGCTTGACGGTAAATGGGTATTGCTCGTATCTCCTCAAGGAATAGAAAGAAAAGAATTTGAAGCACAAAATGTCTATACCAACGGATATTTTATTCTGGACGGGGATTTCCGTTCTCAATATACTTTATCAAAATATAGGGATCTTGACTTCGGGTTTGACTTTTATGCCTGTCAGACATTTGAGAAAGACAATAAAAGATACATGCTTGCCTGGATGGGTATGCCGGATGCCGAATATACGGCACCTACTATAGAAGACGGTTGGCAGCATGCCATGACCTGTTTTAGAGAACTCAGCATAAAAGACGATAAGCTTGTGGCAGAACCTATAAAGGAGCTTGATGCTATATTTGAAAAACCGCTTTCGTATACTGTCAATAAAAGTATAGAGGTCAATCTGGAAACTCATGCCTTTGATCTTAGACTAAGTAAAATTAAGTCGGATTTTTGTATCAATTTTTCAGGGGAGCTTGACCTTATATACGAAGGAAATGTGCTTAAGTTGATACATAAGGACAATGCTTACGGAAGAGGCGAAAGAAAGCTATATTGCGAAGAGATAAAAGACCTTAGGATACTGGTGGACAAATCCTCGGTAGAAGTTTTTGTAAATTCCGGCATGTACACTATGACGAGCAGGTACTATCCGAAAGCTAAGAACATAGTAGTGGGCTTTAAGGGGAATGCCTCTCTCAGTATTGCCGTGTTGAAAGAAAATTAATATTTAAAACAATAAATAGGGATCGCTGTATTACTTAAAAAGCAGCGGTCCCTATAGTTATATTGTATAAAAATACGCTGCTTTTTGTGCAAAATGACATTATCTATTGAATACTATAGAAGAAATTGTAAAAGAGTATCCGTAGGGTAATTTACTTTAGCTGAAAAATAAAGTATGTTAGAGTCAAATTATTTCAGGAGGAGTAGTTATGTTAAAAAACAGAATTTATATCTTGCTTATGTGTATACTAATGAGCTGTGTGGCAGTAAGTGCTTGCAGTTTTTCAAAGAAAGAAGATACACAGCAAAGCAGCGAAAAAAAGTCTAAGAAAAAGAGTAAGAAGAAAAAAGATAAAAATAAGAAATCTATTGATGAAAGTGATATCAATGAAGACAAAGAGGATGAGGAAGAGGATGCTGTAAAAGAAACACTGCCTCCTAAGAAAGACTCTGCCGATTACAGAGAGGTGAAACAACTGCTATCGGATGAGATCGGTGACTGCCTAAGTCAGGACAAGGTGATGTTCACGCTGACTTTCACAGAGGGTGCGGACAGTTGGAGTTGGGAAATAATAAAAGAGACACATGACGGTGCGGACTATTATTATTATGCTCCTATTGATGATCCATGTGGCAATATGCGTGTACTTGTTGTGGAAGATGATGTATTGATAAGTACCGATTACGGAGGTACTTGGACCGCCACAACGGGCAGCTACGGTGATGATACGATAAAAACTTATTATCAATATATTAACTATCTGAGTTTTTTATATGCCGCTATAGAGAACGGATCGGATGTGAAGCTTAATGACGGCGGACTTAACAGGCATGTTATGGTGATCAATAAAAAAGAGGCGGAAAAATTGGATACCGATCCGGTGAAACTGGGAATAATAGATGATGCTGCTAAGCTTAAAGCCCCCCTGGCTTATGAAGAGAATAATCAAATGCTTAAAAAATTCGACAGTGATAATTCCAAAACTTACGTATTCGGACCTATCAATTCCGAATTTTCAATAATGGAGTCTGTAAGGGATGAAAACGGAATGGAATTATACTACACTATCATAACACGTGTTCCTAACGAGGTTATAAATGACGTTGAAATGATGCCGCTCGACGGTCTGTATAACGGTATAAAGAATCCGAAATAAAACCGGAAGTATATATGTATGAAGGACTTGTATGCAAATGACGTCGCTTGACAGTATGTATTATAATATCAATTTTTAAAGTTGAGGTGCTGTATGTGATTGACTTTGTGTGTAAATGATGTCGACCGGTCTTTCATATATTAACGTAAGTTTGCGAATTGAAAGTTGAAGTGACGTATTTGCTCATAGCCGGAGAAAATCTGCAGTCAAGGTAAAGATAAGGTATTTTGCAAAGTTGAAAGGGTATTTATGACGTATAGGTGAAGATAACGGTAATATATTGAGGATAAAGAAAAGAATTTATAAAAAAATGTCGTTCAAATATAGGTTTAAGTAAGATATTTACCGGCTTTCAGATAAAAATAGTATAAGTTTTAACTTATAAAGTAATAATCAATGAAAAGTTGATTTTATTGAAATCAAATTATATTATAAATAAAGCAAAACCCGGCTGAGTCAACCACACCTTGTATTAAATATACAAATAAAGCCTTTTATTGCACTTGAAAATATGATAAAATACATAAAACGCATTAAGAGGAGATGTATTTTAGATTTTTTAAGGAGGTATTATTATGTGGGGAAATTTATTTGATCTCAGTAATCCCTTGATATCAGCCGATAATACGCTTATGCTGTGGACAGTGTGCGTAGTCGGAGCTACGGTTGCGATCGTGCTTGAGCAAAAGTATGATTGGGCTGCAAAGGTGACGGGAGCTATAATAGCCCTTGTTTTGGCTATTATTCTTTCCAACTTTGGAATCATACCTATGGACTGCGGAGTATGGGATGCGGTCTGGGGCTATGTGGTCCCTCTTGCCATACCGTTGCTTCTTTTGCAGTGCGATATGAGGAAGATAGGTAAAGAGGCGGGAAGACTTTTATTGATCTTCTTAATAGGTTCTGTAGGAACCTCATTCGGTGCTATCGTAGGATTCGGAATATTTTCCAAATTCATACCGGAACTTTCAGCGCTTGCAGGTGTCTTTACCGGTACTTATATAGGAGGTACAGTGAATTTCGCAGCACTCGGAGCGGCATTTAATGTATCTACCAATATGATGGCAGCTGCAACGGTAGCCGATAATTTGCTTATGGTACTTTATTTCTTTGTACTTATAGCTATACCTTCAATAGGATTCTTCAGAAAGAATTTTAATCATCCTTATCTTGATAAGGTAGAGTCAATGAGTACAAAGGATGATAAGGGAAGCGGAGTGGCAGCCTTTTGGGCAAGAAAGGAAATGTCTCTTAAGGATATAGCACTCGCTGTAAGCACTACTTTCGTGGTATTTGCAGCTTCAACCATAGTAAGCGGATTGTTTGATGTATGGGTACCGTCTTCAGAAACTTCAGGTCCGGTTCAAAGTATAGCTCATACATTTTTAACTAACAAATATTTGTGGATAACTACTATCAGTATGATACTTGCAACAGCAGCACCTAAGTTCTGTAATGAGATAAAAGGTTCCAATGAAATAGGTACTTTCTTTATCTATATCTTTTTCTTCGTAATAGGTGTACCTGCTTCCGTGGTTGAGATAGTGAAGAATTCTCCTCTGCTTTTGGCTTTTGCGGCAGTGGTGGTAGCTATCAATATGCTTGTAAGCTTCATAGCCGGAAAGTTGCTTAAGTTTAATCTGGAAGAAATCATACTCGCCTCCAATGCCAATATAGGTGGTCCTACCACTGCGGCAGCTATGGCTGTATCAAAGGGTTGGACAGATCTTGTAGGTCCGGTAGTGCTTGTGGGTACTCTGGGTTATGTGCTAGGTACCTATGCCGGAATAATAGTAGGTAATATTTTGGGTCTATAGTTAAAGGATAAACTCCCTCCCTTCGATCATACACGCAGACATTTTTCAAAGCATTGACAGATCATCACAGACTGCGGAACTCACTTGTCCGCCGACTTCGTGGCGAACTACGTTCAAACAGTCCTCGTCTGTGTGATCTGAATCTCGCTTTATCAAAATGTCTAAACGCTACAAAGACCGAAGGGTAGGGAGTTTTCTATGTTGTGAGGTTTTTAAATTAAAGGATAAACTCCCTGCCGATCGATCATACACGTAAGTATTTCTTAAAGCGTCGACAGATCATCACAGACTGCGTAACTGGTTCTCGTCTGTGTGATCTGTAACTTGCTTTATCGAAATGTCTAAACGTACAAAGATCGAACGGCAGGGAGTTTTTGTGTAAGTGAGTGGTGTAGCAGCTTTCTTTTGCGGTGTATTTTTCAGGTGTCGGAATGTTTTGAAATTTTTATATAAAAAAATAAAAAAGTGCTTACTTATACGCTTTAGTATGCTACTATAACAGCATGCTAACACAAGAAAGCGAATTAAAGACGAAAGGTAAGCGATTTTCCGATAAAGAAAAAGTTGTTATTTTACAGATTGCTTAAGGGTGGGTATTATGAGAAAGAGTTTATTGTTAGGTTGTGCATGTGCGATGTCTATGTTTTTATTGGCAGCTTGCTCGGGATCCGGTGCTGAAAGTTCACAGGCTTCTTCAGAATCGGGTGCCGGCAGCGAAGCGGTAAGCAGTGCGGAAGAATCTTCAAAAGAAAGCAGTGCGGATAAAGCGGATACCTCAGCTATAGATGCAGACGGAGTATTTACAGTAGGTTTCGATCAGGATTTCCCTCCTATGGGATTTGTAGATGATAACGGTGAGTTTACAGGTTTTGACCTTGAACTTGCGGCTGAAGTTGCAAAAAGACTCGGTCTTGAGATCAAATACCAGCCTATAGCATGGGATGCTAAGGAAATGGAGATCGAGAGCGGCAACATTGACGTGATCTGGAACGGTTTTACTACTAACGGACGTGAAGATGATTATACATGGTCCAAACCATATATGGAGAATAAGCAGGTATTTGTTGTAAGCAAGGACTCAGGTATAACAAAGGTAGAAGACTTAAAGGGTAAAAAGGTAGAAGTTCAGGTAGACTCTTCGGGAGAAAAAGCATTGGCGGAAAATAAAGAACTTGCTGATACATTCGCAAGCCTTGTTACCACAGCAGATTACAATACAGCGTTCCAGGATCTTGAGATGGGTGCAACCGATGCGGTGGCTATGGATATAATCGTTGCAGGTTATCAATTAAAGAAAAGAGGAGATGATAAGTACATTATATTGGAAGAAGAGCCTATAGCATCAGAAGAGTACGGAATAGGATTTAAGAAGGGCAATACCGCATTAAGAGATGCAGTAGATTCCACACTTGTAGAGATGGCAGCGGACGGAACATTAAAATCAGTTTCAGAAAAATGGTTCGATACTGATGTGACCACTATTAAATAATAGATACTTAAGTCTTTATATAAGTCGGTCTAAGAGTTAAGCGGGTTTTAAGCGCTTCGCAGACATTGTGAGTTGTGCAAGGTCTTACGGTATTAAAGTCTGTTGTATTGCTTAAGTATAAGTAATAAATATTCGGGGGCATGATATAGTATATCTGCCCCTTTGCTTATGTTATACTTATATGCTAGAATAAACGAGGGGATTTTATATGAGTTTAATTAATATATTGCTACAATTATCGCAAGGTATGCTTTTCAGTATACTTATATTTTCAGTAACTTTAGTCTTATCATTGCCTTTAGGGCTTTTGGTCGCATTTGCCAGAATGAGCAAAATAAAAGCGATTAGAATACCGGCAAGTATTTATATTTCTATCATGAGGGGTACGCCGCTTATGCTGCAACTTATGGTGGTGTATTTCGGTCCGTATTATATTTTCGGTATAAAGGTCGTTGATAATTATAGAATAATAGCGGCGCTGATCGGATTTGTGATCAATTATGCGGCTTATTTTGCCGAGATCTACAGAGGAGGTATTCAGTCTATAGGTAGCGGGCAGTATGAGGCGGCAAAGCTTTTAGGTTATAATAAGATACAGACCTTTACGGTAATTATCCTGCCGCAGGTAATAAAAAGAATACTTCCTTCCATTACAAATGAGGTAATTACCCTTATTAAGGACACTTCACTTGCATTTACCATATCTGTTTTGGAGATGTTTAGCAGAGCTAAGGCTTTGGCAAGCAGCAGCACCAGTATGATGCCTTTCGTAGTGGCGGCTTGTATCTATTATGTGTTCAATTTCATAGTAGAATTTATCATGAACAGCATTGAAAAAAGATTGAATTATTACAGGTAGGGGCAGGATATGAATATATTAAATATACAAAATGCGGCAAAAAGTTTTGACGGTACAGAGGTAATAAAGAACATATCTCTTAAGGTAGATAAGGCGGAGGTAGTGTCGATAATAGGTCCGTCGGGTTCCGGTAAATCCACGCTCTTAAGGTGTGCAACATTTTTGGAGACCCTTGATGACGGAAGTATCTCATATATGGATATGGAAGCTGCTAAAAGTATTGACGCAAAAACCGTATACAAAGATGCAAAGACGTTGAAGGATATAAGTTCGTGTTTCGGTCTGGTGTTCCAGCAGTTTAATTTATTCCCGCACATGAGTGTGCTTGGGAATATTATTGATGCACCGGTCAGGGTACAAAAGAAAAGTAAAAAAGAGGCTGTGGAGATAGCGAGAGATCTGCTTGCAAAGATAGGTCTTTCGGATAAGGAGAACGCTTACCCGTTTCAGCTATCCGGCGGGCAGCAGCAAAGAGTCGCTATAGCAAGGGCTTTGGCATTAAGACCTAAGATACTTTTGTTCGATGAGCCTACTTCGGCACTTGATCCTCAACTTAGCAAGGAGCTGGTGAAGCTTATAAAATCACTGACCGATCTGCATATAGCTATGCTTATAGTAACTCATGATATGGAATTTGCCAAAGAAGTGAGCGACAGGCTTATATTTATGGCAGACGGTGAGATCATAGAAGAGGGAAGTCCGGAGGAGATATTTAATTCAAAACATGAAAGAACCAAGGCTTTCCTGGGAAATGCAGATTAGACTTTTAAACTTAGGACATGACACAAGAACCGGTACTATGACGTTATTATTAAAATGAAAAATATTTACCGGGAAACTGGAATCAAGAGATGAGTGTCGTTATAATTTCCAAATTAGATCAAATACAAGATAAGGAGTAGAGCTTATGTTAATGCTTAAAGCCGCCAGGCTGATAGATCCTGCAAGCAGGACTGATGATGTGAAAGACATACTTATTGCCGAGAGGAAGATCATTAAAATATCTGATGATCTTGATCTCGAGGCGGATATGATAGCCAGAGCCAAGGGCGAACGTCTGGAGGTGATAGATTGTTCGGGTCTGGTTGCGGCTCCGGGGCTTATCGACAGCCATGTGCATATGAGAGAACCCGGTTTTTGTTACAAGGAAGATGTAAGTACGGCAGCCGAAGCGGCAAAAGTCGGTGGATTTACAACTATAATAGGTATGGCAAATACCAAACCGAGCCTTGATAACAAAGAAGCTATACTTGAAGTTATAAAAAAAGGAAGAAAAACAGGTATAAGAGTAAGGACCTGTGCCAATATTACAAAATCTATGAAAGGTGAAGAACTCGTCAATATGAGGGAACTCAGAGAGGCGGGGGCGATAGGGTTTACGGATGACGGACTTCCGCTGACCGATGCAAGTGTCGTGAAAGAGGCTATGAGGCAGGCGAGAATACTTAAGATGCCTTTGGCATTTCACGAAGAAGATCCCAGGTATGTAACGGAAGCCGGGGTCAATGCGGGTGAGGTAGCTATCAGTCTGGGACTTACCGGAGCCGACAGAGCGGCTGAGATCATGATGGTTGAAAGAGATTGTAAGATCGCTTTACAGACCGGAGCCGCTGTTTGTATACAGCATGTAAGTGCCAAAGAAACGGTGGAATGGATAAGGAGAGCTAAAAGACAGGGGGCAAGAGTCCATGCCGAAGCCACACCTCATCATTTCAGTTTGACAGAAGAAGCAATACTCAAATACGGTACCTTGGCGAAAGTCAATCCTCCTATAAGACTTGAGGAAGACAGACTTGCCATAATAGAAGGACTCAAAGACGGTACTATAGACATAATAGCTACAGACCACGCACCGCACAGCAAAGAAGAAAAGGACAGAGACTTTACAGAAGCACCAAGCGGTATGATAGGACTGGAGACAGCACTATCACTCGGAATAATGAACCTGGTAGATACGGGACAGCTAAAACTAAGCCAACTGATAAATTGCATGACCTATGCACCTTCGCTTCTTTATAATTTGGAGGGCGGAGCTGTGAAAGAAGACGGCGTAGCGGACGTTGTGGTATTTGACCCTAATAAATATTGGACATACGAAAAAACAAGAAGCAAATCATCAAACAGCCTTTGGCTCGGAAGCAAACTAAAAGGCAAGGTGATAATGACGATATGCGACGGCAGCATAGTATACGATGCAAGAGAATAGGGGAAAGCATAAAATACCTCCCACAGGCGAGGAGTGTGCTGTGGGTAAAGAATGAGAAAAACGAAATCCCAACCACCCCAAAACAAGAATAAATGTAAAAGAAAGTAAGAAAGAAAAACCACCATCTCCTCCCACAGGCGAGGAGTGTGCTGTGGGTAAAGAATGAGAAAAACGAAATCCCAACCACCCCAAAACAAGAATAAATGTAAAAGAAAGTAAGAAAGAAAAACCACCATCTCCTCCCACAGGCGAGGAGTGTGCTGTGGGTAAAGTATGAGAAACAAGAAAAAAATCAAATGAAGGATGAAAGTACACAACATAGACAATTTAACATATCTTTCAAGGACAATCTGAGACCGCCGGTACTTGCTTAACCGAGCCGAAAGGCGAAGGGAAAGCTTAGTACCGCTGCGAGTCGAAGTTAGCGGGAGCGTGTCCGAGAAAGATATGGTATATAATTGTCGATGTTGTGGGACTGTTTCACTCTTATTTATGACGTTTACATAAATTCTCATACGTATCCACAGCGGAATAGGAGTAACAAATTTTGAAAAAGGTTGCATTTCATACCTTAGGTTGTAAAGTAAATATATACGAAACCGAAGCTATGCAGGAGCTTATGCAAAAAGCCGGGTATAGCATAGTTGACTTTGACGATAAGGCTGACATTTACGTGGTAAATACCTGCTCGGTCACAAATATGGCAGACAGAAAATCAAGGCAGATGTTACATAAGGCAAAAAAAGACAACCCCGATGCCGTGATAGTAGCGGTCGGGTGCTATGTACAGGCAGCCGCAAAGTCAATAAAACAAGATGAAAAGATAGACATTATCATCGGAAATAATATGAAGAATAAGATCGCCGATATCATAAATGATTATTATGAACATCAAGATCCGAATACCGTGGATATCTCCGGTGATTTTGTATTGGATATAAGTAAGATAAAAGAATATGAAGAATTCAGGGTGCTCAAACACAAGGAACATACGAGAGCATTTATAAAGATACAAGACGGCTGCAACCAATTCTGTTCCTATTGCATCATACCTTATACAAGGGGTAGAGTAAGAAGCAGAAGCATAGAAGAAATAGAAAAAGAAGTAAGGGATCTGGTAAATGCAGGTTACAAAGAAGTTATACTTACCGGCATACACATATCCTCTTACGGGCTGGACTTTGAAGACAGGATACAATTGATAGAGCTGGTGGAAAAGGTTGCGGCGATAGAAGGAGTTAAGAGGCTTAGAATAAGCTCCTTGGAGCCGAGGATAATCACCGAAGAATTTGTCGAAAGACTTGCAAAACTCGATAACTTCTGTCCGCATTTTCATCTTTCCTTACAAAGCGGATCCGATAACACCTTAAAGGCTATGTCGAGAAGATATGATGCTTCGGAATTCAAAGAGGGTGTAAGGCTTATAAGGAAATATTTTAATATGCCGGCACTTACCACAGATATAATAGCGGGATTTCCCGGTGAAACAGAGGATGACTTTACAGAATCTCTTGAATACATCAGGGACATAGGATTTTTTGAACTTCACGTATTCCCTTATTCCAAGCGGGAAGGTACGAAGGCAGCTTCAATGAAAGAGACTTTAAGCAATAAAGATAAGACAAGAAGAGTTAATTTGTTGCTGTCCATGCAGGAGCCTATAAGAAGAAAGTTCCTTGAGGAAAAAATCGGGAAAGAGGTAGAGGTACTTATAGAAAGTGAATTCGAACATGAGAATAAAAGATATGTTCTCGGTCACAGTAAGGAATACATCAAGGTGGCACTGCCTTACATAGAGAAGGCAAGGAATATGATCATACCTGCCAAACTGATATCTTTTATAAAAGATGATATAATACTGGGCGAGGAATTAAAACAATAAGCTTTTAGTGCCGCTTGCATTTATCTGTATATAAGTTTTTTGAGGTGAGGAATTAAAATACTAAGTTTACGTTATCGTGTCGATCATTACGAATACCTGCTAGGTTATAGCATGTATTATTATATGGTATAGTTTATAAATCCGGTTTAAGCAGTATGAACTTGAAATTTTTGAAAAAAATAGTAAAATTACCCTAAGCTTCTAAAGGGGGGCTGTTTTTACAGCTCCCTTTATTAAGTTTATAGGAAATATATTAATAAATATATTAAAGTGCAGTTAAAAGATCTTGTTTTGATGAGGGGGTTTTTATGAAAGCCAGACTTGGAATTATTGAAGGTGACGGTATAGGTCCGGAGATCATAGCACAGGCTAAGAGAGTTTTGGATAAGGTGGCTTTGGTATATGGGCATACTTTTGAATATGTTGATATAGATATGGGAGGATGTTCTATAGATAAGTACGGTACTTCGCTCACGGATGAGAACCTGGAACTTGCCAAGGGAACGGATGCGATACTTCTCGGAGCAGTCGGAGGCGATACATCCAACAAAGCATGGTACGGTATAGAACCGCACAAAAGACCGGAAGCCGGACTTTTGAAGATCAGAAAGGAACTGGGTCTTTTTGCGAATCTAAGACCCGTATATCTTTATAAGAGTCTTGCAAAAGCCTGCCCCCTCAAGGAAGAGCTTGTGGGAGACGGTTTTGACATCATGATAGTCAGAGAACTTACCGGAGGCTTGTATTTCGGAGAAAGAAGTACGGTAGTTGAGAATTCAAGGAGAAAGGCTACGGATACTCTTAATTATAATGAGGATGAAATAAGAAGAGTTGCTATAAAAGCCTTCGAACTTGCGGCAAAAAGAAAGGGCAAGCTTACAAGTGTTGATAAGGCAAATGTTTTAGACTCATCAAGACTTTGGAGAGCAGTGGTCGAGGAAGTTGCCATTGATTATAAGGATGTTAAACTAAGTCATATGCTGGTAGATAATTGTGCTATGCAACTTATTATAAATCCGTCTGAATTTGACGTAATACTTACCGAAATATGTTCGGAGACATACTTTCAGATGAGGCAAGCGTACTTACCGGTTCAATAGGAATGTTAAGTTCGGCAAGTCTTAATGACACAAGTTTCGGTATGTATGAGCCAAGTCACGGATCGGCTCCCGATATCAAAGGCAAAGGCATAGCCAATCCCATAGCTACTATTATAAGTGCGGCAATGCTTCTGGGAATCTCACTGGGACTCGATAAGGAAAGAAAGGCTGTTGAGGCTGCGGTCGAGGCGGTACTTGAGTCAGGTGTAAGAACTGTAGATATAAGCGAAGATAAGCAAAATTATCTGGGGACTGAAGAAATCACCGATCTGATACTCGCAAAAATAAACTAAAGCAAAGTGCTTCGGATCATATATCTTGTGAATAAGAGTGTCCACAAAGTACTGTAGCAAAATAAACTGAAGTAAAATAAACTAAAGCAAAGTGCTTCGGATAACACATCTTGTGCAGAAGAATATCTAAGAAGCACTTTACCCGAAAGCCCGGGCTGTAAACTCAGTTGATAGCCGGGTATATTCGATATAAATTATAAAGAAAGAGGAAATTGATTTATGCGATCTGATAATATAACAAAAGGTATGCAGCAGGCTCCGAGCCGTTCTTTGCTCAACGCACTCGGATTTACCGAAGAGGAGATGAACAAGCCTATCATAGGTATAGTAAGTTCATTTAACGAGATAGTTCCGGGGCATACCAATATAGATAAACTTGTAGATGCCGTTAAGCTGGGAGTTGCAGAGGCAGGCGGCGTACCTTTGGTATTTCCGGCTATAGCTGTATGTGACGGTATAGCGATGGGACATGTGGGTATGAAGTACTCACTTGCTACCAGAGATCTGATAGCCGATTCGACAGAATGTGTGGCTATGGCACATCAATTTGATGCGCTGGTCATGGTGCCTAACTGCGACAAGAATGTTCCGGGGCTTTTGATGGCGGCTGCAAGACTTAATGTACCTACCGTATTTGTAAGCGGAGGTCCTATGCTTGCCGGAAGGATAAAGGGCAAAAAGACCTCTCTTTCAAGTATGTTTGAGGCGGTAGGTTCCTATGCGGCAGGTTTTATGGATCTTGATGAAGTCAATGACTATGAGAGAAAGGTATGTCCGACTTGCGGTTCCTGCTCGGGTATGTATACCGCCAACTCCATGAACTGCCTTACGGAAGTTTTAGGTATGGGATTGGAGGGTAACGGAACCATACCGGCAGTTTATTCAGAAAGATTAAGACTTGCGAAAAAAAGCCGGATATGCGGTAATGGAGATGCTTAAAAAAAGATATAAGACCGAGAGATATCATGACTGAGAAGGCATTTATGAATGCTCTTACTATGGACATGGCACTCGGTTGTTCCACTAATTCAATGCTCCATTTGCCGGCTGTGGCTTATGAGGCGGGAGTTCATCTTGATGTAGATATAGCCAATGAAATAAGTGCAAGAACTCCTAATCTTTGTCATCTTGCTCCGGCAGGACATACATATATGGAAGATCTGTACGCAGCAGGCGGAATTTATGCGGTTATGAACGAGCTTTCAAAGAAGGATCGATAAATCTTGACTGTATGACTGTTACAGGCAAGACGGTAGGGGAGAATATAGCACATTCAAGGATCCTGGATGAAGAAATCATAAGAACAGTGGAAGCTCCTTATTCACAGACCGGAGGTATAGCGGTACTCAGAGGTAATATAGCACCGGAGTCCTGTGTGGTAAAAAGAAGTGCCGTACTTGATTCCATGTTAAAGCACAGCGGTCCGGCTAGGGTATTTGATTGTGAAGAGGATGCGGTAGCAGCTATAAAGAGCGGATCTATAGTTTCGGGCGATGTTGTGGTAATAAGATACGAAGGGCCCAAGGGCGGTCCGGGTATGAGGGAGATGTTAAACCCTACATCCGCTATAGCAGGTATGGGGCTGGACAGCACCGTAGCACTTATCACCGACGGGAGATTCTCGGGTGCAAGCCGTGGAGCATCTATCGGGCATGTGGCACCGGAGGCTATATCGGGAGGACCTATAGGTCTGTTGAAGGACGGAGATATCATTGACATAGATATCAATGCCAATACCATCAATGCAAGATTAAGTGAAGAAGAATTTGAAGAAAGAAGAAAAGAATGGAAGCCTCGTATCAATGAAGTAGGGGGCTACCTTAAGAGATACAGAAAATTGGTAACGAGTGCACCAAAAGGTGCTACACTTTCTATAGAAGATTAGCTCTGTTTTGAAAGCACGACCGAATTATCCGGCGGTTTTCGGCTACTGTTTATATAGAAGAAAGGTACCGGGCAAAGCTGTAAGGTGATTCGAGTGCATCGTTTACAAAATAAGTATATCAAAAACGATGAATATTTTTCTGAGTGTATACATCAAAACATAGGCGTAGCGGGGCTACTTTGAGGAATTTTGATGTATGCGGTCGGGAAAGTTAGTTGATTATTTATTTAAGAGACGATGCACCGGGATATAGGTAGGATCCTGATATTGAATCGAAACTTAGGCTTGGGGTCGGGTACCTGTCAATAAAATTGTTTGAAAGGCAGGAAATTTTGATGGCAATGTTAAAAGGAGCGGAAATAGTAATAGAGTGCTTAAAGGAACAGGGGGTCGATACCGTATTCGGATATCCGGGCGGTGCTATACTTAATATATACGATGCCTTATATAAGAATTCCGATACGATAAAGCACATACTTACCGCACATGAGCAGGCGGCATCTCATGCGGCTGACGGCTATGCGAGAGCAAGCGGTAAGGTTGGAGTATGTCTGGCTACCAGCGGTCCCGGAGCCACCAATATAGTAACAGGTATAGCTACGGCATATATGGATTCTATCCCTATAGTGGCTATCACTTGCAATGTTGCTAAGAATCTGCTCGGTAAGAATTCATTTCAGGAAATAGATATTTGCGGCGTAACAAAGCCTATAACAAAGGCTAATTTTCAGGTGAAAGACGGCAATGAACTGGCGGACACCATACGAAGTGCATTTGTAATAGCAAAAAGCGGTCGTCCGGGACCTGTACTTATAGATATAACCAAGGATGTTACCGGAGACAGTTTTGAATACGAGTTTAAGGAAGTATCACAGGATAACGGCAGGAATACAGATGTAAATGAAAAAGATATAGATGAACTTATCGATTTGATCAATAAGTCTGATAAGCCTTATATATTGGTAGGCGGAGGAGTTATAGCTTCGGATGCGGCACAGGAAGTTACCGAACTTGCCCACAAGATCAATTCACCTCTTGCGAATACCATAATGGCAAGAGGAGTATTTTCTTCTTATGATGAATTATATACGGGTATGGTTGGAATGCACGGAACCAAGACCAGTAACCTCGGTATATCCGAGTGCGATCTGCTCATAGTTATAGGTGCGAGATTCTCGGACAGGATCATAGGTAATTCTTCCAAATTTGCGGTAAAGTCCAATATCGTTCATATAGATATAGACTCATCCGAGATAGGTAAGAATATAGCGGTATATAAAGGTATAGTAGGAGATGCGAAAGCGGTGCTCAAGAAGCTCAACTCTAAGCTTGCTCCAAAAAAGACATGATGAGTGGATAGCTCATATCAACAGTCTAAAGGAAAAAGCATCCGCTAAAAATATGATGCGGACAAGCTTACCGGTCAATATGTTATAGAAGTTTTTGGACAAGATAAGTCCGGAGGATGCGATAATAGTTACCGAAGTGGGTCAGCATCAGATGTGGACCTCACAATTTTATAATTTTTTTCAAAGCCCAGAACTTTCCTTACATCAGGGGGCTCGGTACTATGGGTTACGGTCTGGGGGGCTGCTATGGGAGCCAAGATGGCTTTTCCGGATAGGCTTGTGGTAAATATTGCGGGTGACGGATGTTTTCGTATGAATTTTAACGAAATAGCAACAGCCGTAAGAAATAATATACCTATAGTGCAACTGGTTATAAATAATCATGTGCTCGGTATGGTAAGACAGTGGCAGAATCTGTATTACGGACAGAGGTATTCACATACCACTCTTGTAGATAAGGTCGATTTTGTGAAACTTGCAGAGGCTATGGGTGCCAAGGCATACAGAATAACAAAGATAGAAGAAGTCCTCCCGGTACTTACCGAGGCTATCAATCAAAAAGAACCGGTAGTGGTGGACTGTCAGATAGATTCCGATATCAAGGTATTCCCTATGGTATCACCGGGAGCGTCTATCTCCGAAGTTTTTGATGAGAAAGATATGTAGTGCAACCTTTATATGTTATAAAGGTATATGGGATCGCCTAAGCTGTAATAATAACTCTTATGATAAGCAAGCTGTTATGAAATGTTACTTTTGCTTAAAAATAAAATTGATTTATTATTGACAAACAAATATTAAAAATATAGAATATTTTTAACAATAAAAGTATACAGTGCATAGTTCGTAAAATAATTACCCGAATTCGTTGATGATTTCTACAGGTACACGTAAAGAGAGGAGGCGTATAGGGTCTCGCTTTCCGACAGCAATACAGGTATTTGTAAGAAACAATAGGATTCGGGTAATTATTATTATAAAGATACATGAATACTTTTTAACGGGCAACGTTTTGGCGATTGCCCTATTTTCATATTTTGGAGGAGGTTTATTATGAAAGAAGTTTATAATTTCAGTGCGGGTCCTGCGGTACTGCCTAAGGAAGTATTAAAAGAAGCGGCGGATGAGATGCTTTGCTATGAGAACAGCGGCATATCCGTTATGGAAATGAGTCACAGATCCAAGGCTTTTAATAAGATAATAAACGAAGCAAGAGAAGATCTGATAGAGCTGCTTAATATACCTTCCAATTACAAGGTATTATTCCTTCAAGGCGGAGCACATCAACAATTTGCAATGGTGCCTCTTAATTTGATGAAAAACAAAAAGGCGGACTATATCATAACCGGTCAATGGGCGAAAAAAGCATATAAAGAAGCCTTGCTATACGGTGAAGCCAGGGCTGTTGCATCAAGCGAGGATAAGACATTCTCTTATATACCCGATTGCAGCGATCTTGATATAGAGGAAGATGCGGACTATGTACATATATGCGAAAATAACACTATTTACGGTACGAAGTTCCATACCCTGCCTAATACAAAGGGCAAAGATCTGGTAGCCGATCTTTCATCATGCATATTATCAGAACCTATAGATGTGAGCAAATACGCACTCATCTACGCCGGCGCTCAGAAAAATGTAGGTCCTGCCGGAGTGGTGATAGTAATTATCAGAGAGGACCTTATAAGTGAAGATGTGTATGAGAAGACTCCTACCATGCTGAAATACAAAACACATGCGGACAATGATTCTTTATACAATACACCTCCTACTTACGGTATATATATATGCGGTAAAGTATTTAAGTGGCTAAGGTCAAAAGGAGGACTTGAAAAGATCTGCGAGATCAATAAAAAGAAAGCCGGCATGCTTTACGATTATCTTGATCAAAGCAGGTTATTTAAGGCTACGGTAAGAAAAGAAGACAGATCATATATGAATGTATGCTTTGTAACGAAAGATGCGGATCTTGATGCGAAGTTTATAGCGGAGGCGGCGAGTGCAGGCTTTGTAGAACTTAAGGGTCACAGAAGTGTAGGCGGCATGAGGGCAAGTATATATAATGCTATGCCTGTAGAGGGCGTTGAAAAACTTGTAGCATTCATGAAAGATTTTGAAAGCAGGAATTAAGGGGGAAGACTTATGAAAAAGATACATTGCTTAAACAGCATATCCAAAGTGGGTTTGGACAGCTTTAGCGAAAAATATACATTTACGGATAACATATCAGAAGCAGATGCACTCATGGTACGTTCAGCTTCCTTACATGATACCGAATTTTCAAAAGAACTGGTTGCTATAGCAAGAGCGGGAGCAGGAGTCAACAATATACCTATAGACAGATGTTCAGAAGAGGGTATAGTGGTATTCAACACCCCGGGAGCCAACGCAAACTCCGTAAAGGAGCTGGTAATAGCCGCCATGCTTATAGTTGCAAGAGATGTAATAGGCGGTATAGAGTGGGTAAAGTCCGTAATATACGATCCCAATATCGCTAAAGAAGTTGAAAAGGCAAAGTCAAGATTTGCGGGACATGAGATAAAGAACAAAAAGCTCGGAGTCATAGGTCTCGGTGCTATAGGTTCCGAAGTTGCCAATGCCGCATCCTCTCTTGGAATGGAAGTGTACGGATACGATCCTTATATGACCGTCAATGCCGCATTCAGACTTTCAAGAAGGGTACACCCTGTAACGGATATACATAAAATATACGAAAATTGCGATTACATAAGTCTTCACATGCCTCTTACCGATGAGAATACGAAAATGATAAATGATGACAGTCTCGGTCTTATGAAGGACGAAGTGGTAATACTTAACTTTTCAAGGGATAAGCTTGTTGATGATGAAGCTATGGGAAGGGCACTTAAGGCAGGTAAGGTAAAAAGGTATGTAACGGACTTCCCGAATGATCATATAGTAAATATGGAAGGAACACTTGCCATACCTCATCTTGGGGCATCTACCGAGGAGAGTGAGGATAATTGTGCACTTATGGCAGCTAATGAGCTGATGGACTACATAGAAAACGGAAATATTACCAATTCCGTCAACTTCCCTAATTGTGATATGGGTATATGCAGAGTGACTTTAAGAGTTGCGCTTTTACACGCTAACAAACCTAATATGATAGGTCAGATAAGTGCCGTGCTTGCGGCAAAAGATATAAATATATCAGACATGACCAATAAGAGTAAGGGCAAATACGCATATACACTGGTGGATCTTGAAAGTGAGCTTGATGATGAAGCCGAGGAGTCACTTAAGAAAATAGACGGTATGAAGAGGGTAAGGAGGATATATGCTTAATATAAGACCATTTGCCTGTGTAAGACCCGCAGAAGATATGGCAAAAAAAACAGCCGCTCTGCCTTATGATGTATATAACAGAAAGGAAGCGAAGGCTTATGTAAAAGATAAGCCTTACAGCTTTTTGCGTATAGACAGACCGGAAACAGCCTTTGACGAAGATTTTGATATGTACAGCGATGAGGCATATCAAAAGGCAAAGGAGCTTCTTAATAAAGATATAGAGTCCGGAATATATATAAAAGACAATGACGAAGCTTATTATATATATGAGCTTACTATGGGCTCACGCAGTCAAAACGGTATAGTAGCCTGTGCGTCAATAGATGACTATGCCCAAAACAGGATCAAAAAGCATGAGAATACCAGGGTACAAAAAGAGCTGGACAGAATAAGGCATATAGATACATTGTCCGCTCAGACCGGTGCTATATTTCTGGCGTACAAAAGTTGCGATGTGTTAAAAGATATTATTGCAAATAAGAAAAAAGAGGCAACACTTTATGATTTTACCTCTGATGACGGTGTGAAACACAGAGTGTGGAAGATAGCCGATGTTAAGACTATAGATGAGGTAAAGAAAGCATTTGCCAAAATGGAAAGTGCTTATATAGCGGACGGGCATCACAGGGCAAGCAGTGCGGTCAAAGTCGGGCTTGAAAGAAGAAATGCTGAAACTCATGTAAAAGACGGGGAGTCCGATTATTTCTTATCCGTACTTTTTGACGAAGAAGAGCTTTATATCATGCCTTATAACAGAGTAGTGAAAGATCTTGCGGGACTTGATAAAGCTGAATTTTTTGAAAAGCTTAAGTCCGACTTTGATATACAAAAGCTTGATAGAGAATTTCAACCGGATACAGAAAAACCTTCGGCATGTATATTGATAAGACCTGGTATAAGCTTGATCTTAAGAATAAGGAAAGCAGGGGCATCATAGAAGATCTTGATGTATCGATACTTGAAGATAAGGTCCTCAGACCTGTTTTAAATATACAAAATACAAGAACTGATGATAGAATAGTATTTGTCGGAGGTATCAGAGGGCTTAAAGAACTTGAAATGATGGTAGATTCGGGTATGGCTGTAGCTTTCAGCATGTATCCTACAAGCATAGGAGAACTTATAAGCGTGGCTGATGCCGGTCTTTTGATGCCGGCTAAGTCCACCTGGTTTGAGCCTAAGTTAATGAGCGGGATATTTATACACGAAATATAGTCGTGAGCAGAGGATGCGATCTGACCTTATTAAGAACTTAGACGATTTGTTGATAATTATTGAGGTATAAAATGTAGTGAATCGTTTAAAATGAAATTACGATCGGTTGCACTAAGTATCAAATATTGTTTTTTGATTAAAGAACTATAACTTTGCCGCCCTTGGTATCATCTGAATGATATGACTTTAACAGGAGAATATATGAGTAAAAATGAATTTTTAGAAGGACTTAAGAAAGCCTTGTCTTCTACCAACGATCAAAGGCTCATCAATGAAAATTATGAATTTTACAGAAATTATATAGAAGAAGAGCTTAAGAAACAAAGATCCGAAGAAGAAATAATGCAGGAACTCGGTGATCCGAGGCTTATAGCTCATTCCATAAGGGAAGCTGCCGGAATAGACGACGAGTTTGCACATGATGAAGAACCGAAGTCTTTTTATAATACTTATAATGAGGGCGGCAGTCAAAGTGAGGAGACAAGCGGCGACAGAGTAAGAAGCTTCAGTATAAGCGGTACAAAGGCGAGACTTATGCTTTGGGGTATCTCCGCACTTTTGATACTGATCTTAATATTACTTATAGTGCTTATAGGAAGTTTGATCTATATATTTGCACCCGTTATCTTAACTGTTATAGTAGTGCTGTGGCTGGTGCATATTTTAAGCGGTGACAGATAAGGCGGCAATATTTGTCGGGGAGTTAGCAACGTAAACAATACTAGTCGTTTGTGAGGAATCAGCTGATAAAAAACACCTTATAATTCAATCATACACGCAACTCTTTTTCAAAGCTGCGACAAATTCACACAGACTGCGGAACTCGTTTGCTCGCCTACTCCGTGGCGAGCTTCACTCGAACAGTCCTCGTCTGTGGAATTTGTACCTTGCTTTATCAAAAGAGTTAACCGCTACAAAGATTGAATTATAAGGTGTTTTTATCTTCCGCTACGTTACTGCTACAACGGGTATAAATAGTACAAGTTATTTAACGGTGGTAGATCTATGATTGTTTACGTTGCTAAGGGGGAGAGGAGGGGGATGCGGGGGCGACTTTTATTCCGAACTTAAAAATAGTCTTTCCCCTACAGCATCTTTTCCCGAATAATTCAGCAAAATTACAGACTTAAAAGTAATCTTTGCTTTATAGTAATTTGTTTATCATATAAACCGTTACAAACATATCTTGCCTTGGACACGCTCTCTAACTAAAGTCTCGCAGCGATACTAAGCTTTCCCTTCGCCTTACTGCTCTGTAAAGCAAGTACCGGCGGTCTCAGATTGTCCTTGGCAAGATAGTTTAACGGTTTATGTGCCTAAGGTACCGGAGGAGGGGAAGAGGTGTAGGCACACTTTTATCTAATGCCACATCCCCCATGGAAACGACTGTTTTTAAGATTTGAATAAAAGTTGCTGTTACACCTCCCCTCCTCCCCCTTAGCAACATAAACAATGGCTATTTGTCTACTCCAAACTCTTATACAGCTAACCCTTGCGGGCTGGGATTAAAGAAACACTCCCTATTTCAATCTTTGTAGCGTTTAGTACTGTTAATAAAGTGAGTTACAAATTGTACAGACGAGGATGTCCAAAGCGTCAGCTCGCCGCCTTTGGCGAGCGAGCAAGCGAGTTCCGCAGTCTGTACTAAATTTGTCGAAACTTTATTAACAGTACTGCGGGTATGATTGAAATAGGGAGTGTTTCTGTTTAATCGTTACCATCCAATTGTTTATGTTGCTAACTCCCAGATAAATCGGAAATGGTGTGGGAAGTTTGACTTATTTACCGACTAAAGCCTCTTTTATATTATTTTGTAACATCTGTATTTTACAAGATAATATAAAGGAGGCTTTTATCTTATCGGTCAAAAGATTGATTTTTAATACAAAGAAGTAATTGTAATGAAAAATACAACACTTTGCAACATAAATACGAGGTGTATATTCAGAGCAAAAATCCGGCAAGGATTACTGTAAACAGGGGGCTTAAGCCTTTCCCGTATCCGAGTCGTTTTCAAAAAAATAAAAAGTAATTGAAATAAAATGCTTGACATCTAAAATGAAAAAGTTTATACTAACGCTCGTAACATTTACTTAACAAATTAGAATTAGAAAAGAAATAGCTAATCTGATATGTAAGCAATAAGCAAATGTGACGAGGAAAATATTAAAAGCTCAGCAGGGGACATGAGTCGGGGTCCGGGGTAATGAAAGAGTTTAAGGTAAATATTCGTATGAGGCTGAGCATTAAGATAGTTAAGGAGATCACTACATGAAGTTTATAAATAAGATAGCAGCAATGGGAATACTGAGTTTAAGTTTAATGACAGGATTTGCTATGCCTGCATTTGCAGAGGGCAATGACGAGGCTCAGATCGTAAAGATCGAGGCTGAGAATGTTACTATATATAAGGATGTTGAATTTACAAAGGTTCTTACAGTAGCTGAAAAATCAGCGGAGTATGACCTTGTACAAAAACTTCCGAGCAATCTGTTAAAGGTATCCGTTGACGGAAGCGAAGGTTATATAAGCCTTGAACAGGGTGCAACGGTAGCACCTAAGGTATCTGAAGAGGAGAAGGCGGCTGCAAGCGCTAAGGCAAAAAGAGATGAGATAGTTAAGTATGCACTCAGCTTTGTAGGTTCAAGATATGTATACGGTGGTTCATCACCTTCAGGATTTGACTGTTCAGGTTTTGTACAATACATACTCAGAAATTCGGCTGGTGTCAGTATGCCGAGAAATTCAGCAAGTCAGTCAGGTGTAGGGACACCGATAGATGCGTCACAGATGCAACCGGGAGATCTTGTATTCTACGCAAGGGGCGGTATAGATCATGTAGCTATGTATATAGGTGACGGAAGAGTTGTACACGCTGCCAATGCAAGAATGGGAGTAACAACAACAGCATGGAATTACAGAACACCTGCAAGGATCATGAGAGTCCTCGGAGTGTAATTATATAAATATAAAAAGCGGATTATTTAATATAACAAATGATTTAAGTTATTGTTGTGATATGTACCCTCCCTATCGGATAATATTATCCGGTAGGGAGGGATATTTTATTTTTTAATAGGTAAGCGAGCACAGTCTCCCAACTATAAAGTAAATTTCGATATAGCGTTTTTTTGACTAATGAAAAATTTAAACTATATATGATCCCGGTCGTCAAAATATAAAGCTTATCATCTTGCAGACAGCTTGTTTTTATTGTATGATTATAATTTAAGTTAATAAAAATCTGTACATACAAAAGCCTGTTATATTGATTTGAAAAGCTTAGTCGGATAGATTTCCAAAGCCGTGAAAAAAGCGTAAGACACTTACATAAACAGTAAAACTATATATTTACATTAATGTAAAAGCGGTATGATAGGTAAGATGGTATAAGTGAACTCAAAGGTGGTAAAGGAGACCGCAGGTGGCTAAAGTATATGAGCTGTATGCCCCTTGTCATTTCGGCATGGAGGCAGTATTAAAAAGAGAAATAATAGATATAGGATATGAGATAAGCAGGGTAGAAGACGGAAGGGTGTATTTTTGGGGAGATGATGAAGCCATAGTAAGAGCGAATCTTTGGCTCAGAACTACCGAAAGGGTACTTATCAATGTAGGAAGTTTTAAGGCGACTACTTATGATGAGCTTTTTGAGAAAACAAAGGCTGTGGATTGGTCCGAATACCTTACAAAGGATGCAAAGTTTTGGGTAAGTAAGGCAAGTTCGGTAAAAAGTAAGCTATTTTCCCCTTCTGATATACAATCCATAGTAAAAAAAGCAATAGTAGAAAAGATGAAAAGTATATATAATATCTCTTGGTTTCAGGAAGACGGTCCGGAATATCCCCTAAGGGTGAGCTTATATAAGGACGTGGTCACACTCGGGCTTGACACTACCGGAGTATCCTTACACAAAAGAGGTTACAGAACAAAGGTGGCAAAAGCCCCTATAACGGAGACTTTGGCAGCGGCACTTATCATGCTTACACCTTGGAAAAAAGACAGGATACTTATAGATCCGTTCTGCGGGAGCGGTACATTTGCAATAGAAGCCGCAATGATGGCTATGAATATGGCTCCGGGATTAAACAGAGAATTCTTATCACAAAACTGGGGCAATATGATAGATAAAAAGCTTTGGTATGAACTTATAGATGAGGCAAGAGAAGAGATAGATAGCGATGTAAAGCCCGACATACAAGCCTATGACATAGATGATGCGGTGTTAAAGGCTGCAAGGGAGAATGCGGCTAATGCCGGGGTGTCCGTACATATACAAAAAAGAGACGTAAGCGAGCTTACACATGCTAAAAAGTACGGTTTTATAATTACCAATCCGCCTTACGGTGAAAGACTGGAGGATAAAGAAAGTATTCTTCCAATCTATAAAACTCTGGGAGAGAGATTTAAGGCACTAGATAACTGGAGTCTGTATATGATAACTTCTTTTGAGGAATGTGAGAAGTACATAGGCAAAAAGGCGAATAAGAACAGAAAAGTATATAACGGTATGATCAAGACTTACTTTTATCAATTTGAAGGAGACAAGCCGCCAAAGGCGAGAGTTACCGATAAGTAGCTCAACTTAAATATATGAAGATCATTTGTGCATCATCCAATAAGGATAAATTAAGAGAAATAAGAGAAATATTTTCGGATTTGATTGTGAGATAGTATCCATGAAGGATGCCGGTGCGGATATAGATGTGGAAGAGACCGGAGAGACATTTTTGGAGAATGCTTACATAAAGGCAAAGGCAGTGTGGGATATCACCGGCGGCATAGTGTTTTCCGATGATTCCGGACTGGAAGTAGATTACCTCGATAAGGCACCGGGAGTTTATTCGGCAAGATTTATGGGTAAGGATACTTCTTATGATATTAAGAATAAAAAGATCATAGATCTTCTTGAAAATGCAAAGGGAATTGAGAGAAGTGCCAGATATAAGGCTGCTATATGCTGTATACTGGAAGACGGTAGTGTTATGGAGATCGAAGAAAGTATGGAGGGCGAGATAGCCGAATGCCAAAAAGGCAGTGAGGGCTTCGGTTATGATCCTATATTTTTTGTAAAAGAGTTTTCAAAAACGGCGAGCGAGCTTTCAAGAGAAGAGAAGAATAAAATAAGCCACAGAGGAAAGGCACTCAGGGTGCTTAAAGACAGGCTTGGGAAAAGGTGATCAAAATGAAAATACTGGTAGTCAGCGATACTCACAGAAGTGAGGTAAATCTTGAAAAGGTCGTAGCTTATGAGTCTCCCATAGATATGTTTATACATTTGGGAGATATAGAAAACAGGGAAATGAAGATAGATGCGATGTTTGATGTAAGGACCGCAGTCCACATGGTACAGGGCAACAATGACTTTTTTTCAAGTCTTGACAGAGAAAAAGAAATAATGCTCGGTGATCACAAGGCACTTATAACACACGGGCATTTGTACGGTGTAACTATGGGAGCGGAGATACTCGCCCAAGAGGCAAGGGATAGAGGTGACGATATAGCCATGTTCGGGCATACGCACAGACCTCTGCTTACAAAGATAAACGATGTGATAATACTTAATCCGGGAAGCATATCCTACCCGAGACAGGCGGACAGAAGGGCATCATACAGTATAATAAATGTAGAAGAAGGGAAAGAAATTGATATTAAGATCAAATATTTGGATGAAATCGGCTCATAAAGGAGCGATGATGTTACTTAAAAACTTAAGTATGATTTTTTCTCTGTGCACGATAGATCTGGCATTTAAAGATAATATATTATACATAAAAAATAATAATTATCCTATAAGGGTAAGTCAAAAGCTAAACCTTACAAATGTTCAAAACAGAGGCTTTGCATTAAATGTACTTGAGGATAAGCCGTTAGTTAAATATTTACCCATAGTACTTACGATTTTTCTTTTTTTTAGACTTTGCAAATTGAGTTTAAAAAGGCAAAGAGCATTGGAGAGATTCGGGCTAATACTTGTAATAGCCGGATCGTTAAGTAATATATACGACAGATTAAAAAGAGGTTATGTGGTAGACTATATACATGTGAATCTTCCTATAATGAAGGAAGTGATCTTTAATCTGGCGGATGTGTATATATTGGCAGGCAGTATATCGGCTTCGCTTGCTGCTTTATTTATTAAAAAAAGAGGGAAAAGATAGTGGAAACGGTCGTCATACAACTTATAATGTTATTTGTTCTGCTTATGCTGTCGGGATTTTTTTCTTCTGCCGAAACAGCATTCATGACAGTTAATACTATGAAGCTCAGGACTCTCATGTCTCAGGGAGATAAGAGAGCGGTAATTGTTCTGAAATAAAAGAACAGCCGGACAAAATGCTCTCAGCCATACTGATAGGCAACAATATAGTAAATCTTTCCGCTTCGGCACTTGCAACTACCATAACCATGAAGCTTGTGGGTGGGGCATTTATAGGTGTTACCACAGGTATACTTACCTTGCTCGTTTTGGTATTCGGTGAGATAAGTCCCAAAAGCCTGGCAGCCAAGAATTCTCTTGCTCTTTCCTTATTTTATGCAAGAATAACCTATGCACTTATGTGGCTGCTTACGCCGGCGATAATTGCTGTGAGTTTTTTTGTAGACATAGTGCTGACCCTTTGCGGTTTCAAAAAGGGAGATAGCAAGGATATATTGACTGAGGAAGAACTTAGGACGATAGTTGAGGTCGGGCATGAAGACGGTATCATAGAAAACGAAGAGAAAATAATCATAGAGAATGTCTTTGATTTTGGCGGAAGAGAGGCTGATGACATCATGATACCCCGTATAGATCTGGCTTGCATAGATATAGAAGCCGGATTTGATGAGCTTTTGGCTTTATATAAAGAAGAAAGATATACAAGATACCCGGTGTATGAAGAAAGCAGCGATAACATTATAGGTGTTGTAAATATAAAAGATCTGATAGGATATGAGAAAAAAGACGATTTCTTTGAAAAGTTATATAAGAGAAGTATTATTTACCTATGAGTCCAAGAAGATCTCAGAGCTTCTTCTCGAAATGAAGAAAAGTTATAATAATATAGCCATAGTGCTTGACGAATACGGCATAAGCGTGGGCATGATAACCATGGAAGACATACTGGAGGAGATAGTAGGAGAAATCAGAGACGAGTACGATAAGGATGAAGAAAAAAGTATAATAAAAATCGGAAGATATGAATATTTGATAGATGCCTCTATGAAACTCGATGATATCAATGACAGACTCGGTACGAATTTTGAGTCTGAAGAATATGAGTCCATAGGAGGTCTGGTACTTGAGCTTCTGGGCAAGATACCTAAGGCAAAGGAGCAGGTGAATTATCACGGTATAATTATAAGAGTCGAACAAATGGATAAAGCAAGGATAGAAAGGGTAAGAATAAGATATAAAAATGAAAATAACAGTATATAGTAAGCCGGATTGTATGCAATGTAATTTTACAAAAAAGTTCCTAGAAGATGCGGGAGCGGATTTTGAAGTTAAGGATATTTCGGTATCCGAGAAAGCTAAGAATGAGGTAAAAGAACTTAAATTCTTCTCACTTCCCGTAGTGGTTGCGGAGGGGTTTGAGCCTTTTTCGGGATTCAGACCCGATATCTTGCAACAGATAGTGAGTAAAGCTTAATGCCATGAAGGTAGTATATATGAGCCTTACCGGGCAGACGGTAAAATTTGTGGAAAAACTTGGACTTAAGTCACATCGTTTGGTGAACGAGGGTGATGTATATCCCATAAAAGAAGATTATATTTTGATATTGCCTACTTATAATCATGAAGACAGTTTGGATATTGTGGAAATGTTTATAAATACTGAAGATAATAAAGACTTTCTAAAAGGAGTGGTGGGCAGCGGCAACAGAAATTTCAACGATCTGTTTTGCATAAGTGCGAAAACTATAGTAAAAAAATACGAAGTTCCCTTGCTGCATTGCTTTGAATTTCAAGGCGAGACAAGGGATGTGGAAATAGTAAGAAATGAGGTAGAGAAACTTGGATAGCCCAAAAACCGGTGTTAAAGCAACAGCTTGTAAGTTATTTTTGAACTTAATAATGAATTAAACAGACCACAGGACGGGAAGATACCTTTGCATAAAGATAAAGAAGCTGTAAAGGCTTTTTTTGGAGCACGTTAATCCCAATACGGTATTTTTTTCTATACTTTAGACGAGAAACTGGATTATTTGATAGAGAATGACTATTTGGAAAAGGAATTCCTTGAAAAATACAACAGAGAATTTGTAAAGAATTTGATGCAGGAGACTTATAAAAAGAAATTCAGATTCAAATCTTTCATGGCAGCATTTAAATTCTACAAACAGTATGCCATGAAGACCAATGACGGAGCAAGATACCTTGAAAGGTATGAGGACAGAATAGTATTCAATGCTTTGTTCCTCGCCGACGGAGATGAGGAACTTGCATTTGCTCTGGCGGATGAACTTATATCACAAAGATATCAGCCGGCAACACCTACTTTCTTGAATGCCGGAAGGAAAAGAAGAGGTGAGCTTGTATCCTGCTTTTTGATCCAGGCTACGGATGATATGAACAGTATAGGAAGAACCATCAACTCCGCCCTACAGCTTTCCCGTATCGGAGGAGGTGTGGGGGTATGCCTTTCCAACATAAGAGCGGCGGGAGATCCTATTAAGCAAATAGAGAATGCATCAAGCGGTATAGTGCCGGTGATGAAGCTTTTGGAGGACAGTTTCAGTTATTCCAATCAGCTGGGACAAAGAAACGGTGCGGGTGCTGTCTATCTTAATATCTTCCATCCGGATATAGTATCATTTCTTTCCACAAAAAAAGAAAATGCAGATGAGAAGGTCAGAGTTAAGACACTATCTTTGGGACTGATAGTACCTGATAAATTTTACGAGCTTGTAAAAAATGATGATACCATGTATCTTTTCAGTCCTTATTATGTGGAAAGAGAATATAACATGCCTTTTTCCTACGTGGATATCACAAAGGAATACGATAATCTTGTAAATAATCCGAATATCAAGAAGTCCAAGATAAGGGCAAGAGATCTTGAAAATGAGATCAGTAAATTGCAGCAGGAATCCGGATATCCTTATATAGTCAATATAGATACGGTAAATAACCTAAGCCCCATAGAGGGTAAGATAATCATGAGCAATCTTTGTTCGGAGATCATGCAGGTGCAAACTCCGTCGGTTATCAACGATGCTCAGGAGTATGTAACACTTGGGACAGATATAAGCTGTAATCTGGGATCTACCAATATAGTAAATATGATGAACTCTCCGGACTTTGAAAAGTCGGTGGAGATAGCCGTAAGAGCGCTTACATTCGTTACCGACCACTCCAATGTGGAGGCGGTACCTACAGTAAAGCACGGCAATGAGATAGCTCATACCATAGGACTGGGTGCCATGGGTCTTCATACATTTTTTGCCCTGAATGCGATGGAGTACGGTGATGAAGAGTCTATAGAATTTACCGATATATATTTCAGATTGCTTAATTATTATTCATTAAAGGCAAGCAACAGGATAGCAAAAGAAAGAAATATACGTTTCTTTAATTTTGAAAACTCAAAGTATGCTACAGGTGAATATTTTGATGCATATATCAATGAAGAGTTTAATATAAAGTCGGATAAGGTAAGAGCTTTATTTGCGGATATACATGTACCGGGAAGCAAGGACTGGGAAGAACTTAAAGATAATGTCAAAGAATTCGGACTTTATCACCAAAACAGACTTGCTATAGCTCCTACGGGTTCTATAAGCTATATCAATGAAACAAGTTCAAGTCTCCATCCTATCATAGCTCTTATAGAAGAAAGGCAGGAGAAAAAAAGACCGGTAAGACCTATTATCCGGCTCCGTATCTTTCAAATGATACAATGAAGTATTACAAGTCGGCTTATGACATAGATATGAGAAGGATGATAGATGTGTATGCAGCGGCACAAAAGCATATAGATCAGGGGCATGAGCCTTACTCTTTTTATGAGATCGGATATTAAAGAGGGCTTGTATGAGTGGAAAGAGAAAAAGGACCTCAAAGCTTACGACAAGGGATCTTAATATTCTGAGAAACTATGCCTGGAAAAAAAGGGAATAAAGTCTATATATTACGTGCGTACATTTACGGATAATAACGATGAAATAGGAAGTAATGCTTGTGAGAGTTGCTCTATATAAGCTTGGAGGTAAGAGTTGGATAATTATATAGCCATTAATTGGAACAGTATAGAGGATATGATAGATAAAATGACTTGGGAAAAGCTTACCGAGCAGTTTTGGCTTGATACGAGGATCCCACTGTCTAATGACCTGGATGATTGGAGGACACTGAGCCTTGTAGAACAGGATATGGTAGCCAAGGTGTTCGGAGGGCTGACGCTTTTGGATACTTTGCAGTCGGAGAGCGGAATAGACGCTATCAGGAAGGATATTACCACCAAGCATGAAGAGGCGGTGCTTAACAATATACAATTTATGGAGTCGGTACACGCAAAAAGCTATTCATCTATTTTCAGTACATTAAATACCAAGTCCGAAATAGATGAGATATTTGCTTGGGTCAATTCCAACGAGCTTTTGCAATGTAAGGCAAGAACCATCAATGATATCTATAAAAACGGAAGTCCTTTGCAAAAAAAGGCTGCAAGTGTGATGCTTGAATCCTTCCTTTTCTATTCGGGATTCTATGCTCCTTTGTGGTATCTGGGTAATAATAAACTTGCAAATGTAGCGGAGATAATAAAGCTCATCCTTCGTGATGAGTCGGTACACGGAACCTATATAGGATATAAGTTCCAGATAGGTTTTAATAAGCTCTCCGAAAAAGAGCAGGGTGAGCTTAAAAACTGGGTCTACGGTACGATCTACGATCTTTATAATAATGAATGTAAATTCACTCAGGAGATATACGATAAGCTCGGATGGACGGAAAAGGTAAAGGCATTTATAAGATATAATGCCAATAAGGCATTGCAAAACTTAGGTTTTGAGTCACTTTTCCCGGATTCTGCCGATGATGTCGATCCGATAGTTATGAACGGAATTTCCACAGGAACCAGTAATCATGATTTCTTTTCGCAGGTAGGTAACGGGTATTTGCTCGGAGCGGTAGAGGCGATGGATGATGAGGATTATGTGAGGTGGATGCCGGTTTAGTGTAGAGTCGTGAAACTGTTCCTTGTAGTTCAATCATACTCGCAGACCTTTGTCAAAGCTTCGACAAATTTTCACAGACTGCGGAACTCGTTTGCTTGCCAAAAGCGGGCAAGCTACACTCAAACAGTCCTCGTCTGTGAAATTTGTATCTCGCTTTATCCAAAGGTCTAAACGCTACAAAGATTGAACTACAAGGAAAGTTTCATTGAGTGAGTAAGGTGCTATTGTAACGGATCGTAAAGAAATGCCCTGCACTAAACAGTGATGTTGTAGGAAAAAGTGAGTTTTAGGTAAAAGATTGAACTGCAAGTAAAGTTTCAGAGAGTAAGATCACTCATGCGGTATGTTGAAACATCACAGTCTGCACTAAGCAGGTATCGGATTAATGTATTGTGTCAGGTGATTTTACTACGGGTTTTAAGTGTTATGTTGTGTGTTGATATGATTATACTCTACACTGCTTTGATATGGTGTAGGGTGTTTTTATTTTTCGGAAGATGGTTCTTATGAAAAAGATTAAGAGTATTGATTTATTGGATTCGCCTATTGTAAGTTCACTGCTGATTTTTGCCCTGCCTATTCTTATAAGCAATGCCTTGCAGCAGTTTTATAATGCGGCGGATACGACTATTGTCGGCAATTTTTTAGGTTTCGGATCTTTGGCGGCTATAGGAGCTACCTCGGCTATTTATGAGCTTATCGTAGGTTTTGCCATAGGTTTGGCAAACGGTATGGCTATAGTTGTTGCAAGGCATTTCGGTGCCGGCGACCTAGAAAAGATAAAAAAGGCAGTGGCAGGAAGTATTGTTATAGGAGGTATTTTATCGCTTTTGGTCATGATTGTCGGAGGAGTTTGGCTTTACGGACTTCTCAGACTTGTACATACTCCGGAGAATATCATAGATGAGGCTTATTCGTATATTTATATTATAATGGTTTTCTTCTTTCTTACATTTTTTTACAATTGGTCAGCCGCTATGTTAAGAGCTATAGGGAATTCTCTTACTCCCCTTCTTATACTTCTTTTTACTTCGGTTATAAATATAGGTCTCGATATCTTATTCATTACAAGATTTAACTCGGGTATAAAGGGGGCGGCGATCGCTACAGTTGTATCACAGGCTGTTTCCGCAATTCTTTGTATTATATATATGTGTATAAAGGCGAAGATCCTTATCCCAGGGATTAGGCATTTTAAATATGATTTTTATGTATATTCCGATCTGAGTACACAGGGGCTTGCTATGGGATTCATGTCTTCCATAGTATCTATAGGTACGGTGATACTTCAGACAGCGGTCAACAGTATGGGAGTAAGCATTATAGCCGCACAGATTACAGGAAGAAGGATAATGTTTTTTTTAATGATGCCTATGTCGTCACTGGCGACCGCTCTTACCACCTTCGTATCTCAAAACTTCGGAGCCGGTAATAAAAAAAGGATAAAGTCTGCTGTAAAGTATGCAAATATAATAAATACAATATGGAGTATAATTACACCGGCATTTGTGTATACCCTTTCTATTCCTGTTATAAGGTTTATATCCGGTTCCTCCGATAAGGGATTAATATCCGATGCAAAATTATATATAGGTATGGCAGCTCCTTTTTTCTAGGCGCTGGGGCTGGTATTTAATCTAAGAAATGCTTTGCAGGGGATGGACCAAAAGGCTGAACCTATATTATCGAGTTTCATAGAGCTGGTATGCAAAATCGCTTGTGTAATATTCATAATACCTCATGCGGGTTATTTTGCAGTTGTTCTTACCGAACCTGTTATATGGGTGATAATGGCTCTTCAGTTGGCGTATTCTTTTTATGTGCGCAAAAAAGATCAGTGAAAAGTTTATAAAATAACGATCATTTTAGGGTCATTCTACTCTCTTGATAGAATGTTAAGCTTGTAAATAGTAAGCAAAATAAATAAATAAAAAATAAACAATCCTCTTTTTAATTACAGATGTGATAAATAATATTTTTATAAAAAATTGTTAGTCTTTTAACACAAGGATTTCCTTATTAGTATTGCATAAAAATCGACCTCCTTTTTTGTGCAATATGTTCTTATTCATTGAATACCGTAGGGTTTTTTTACGATTAATTTACTTTTTTTCTAAAAGAGTATTCATCGGATACTATACTTTTTCTAAAAAGATGTTAGTGTAAAAGTAAGCAAAGAACAGATAGCAAAACTTTCAGAAGTTTGCTTATCACTTAAGTATCGTGTCGCTGTTAACTAATCAGAAAAATTTTAAGGAGGTTGTTATGAAAGTGAGGAGGTTAATGTCGTTTGCACTGTCGGTATTTTTAACTTTAATACCGATAAATCCTAATGTGGCTTTTGCAGGCGCAGGTAGTCAAGTCGATCAGAAGTTCACAAAGGAAGTTGAGAAAGCATCTTTTGAAACTTTAGCTGAGCAAGACCTTCCTATGTCCGTGTCTTTGGATGCAGAGGGGGAAGGAAAACTTGTACCATCTCAAGATGCACAAGATAAGGGAGAACTTATAGCGTTTTTAGATGCAGAGGATGAAGGAGAACTTCACACATCTTTAGCTACAGAAGATAAGGGAGAGCTATCTACATCTACATCTTTAGAGGCAGAAGATAAGGGAGAGCTATCTACATCTACATCTTTAGAGGCAGAAGATAAGGGAGAGCTATCTACATCTACATCTTTAGAGGCGAAAGATAAGGGAGAGTTATCTACTCCTACATCTTTAGAGGCAGAGAATAATGAAGAGCTTTCATCTCTTACATCTACTGCTGCGGAAGATGAGGAGTTTTCCAAAGCGGATCCGGAAGATATGCTTGCCGACGGATCAACTACTTATGATATTTGGGTAATAGGCAGAAAGGTAACATCGGCTAATAAAGATGATGTACTTGGTGACGGCGGAAGTGTAAAGTATGTGCCGGCAAGCGGGGGTCAAAGAGCCAGGCTTATATTAAACAATGCAACAATAAACGATGATACAAACGGGTTAGCCGCAAGTGCGATAAATTATTCAGCTATCCAAACATTAGACGAAATGGACTTAATACTTAATGGAAAGAATGATATATGTGTTAGGTCTTTTGATAGTAGTGATACGGAGAATCTTGAAAACTTAGTAGGAATCGTTGGAGGTAAAAATATATATATTTCCGGAGGCGGCAGTCTCAGTATAGATGTTGATTCGGAAGAAGCTCCGAAGAAATTGTGGCGTACAGCAGGTGTATGGGTTAATCCTGGTTATAATGTTAGCTTTAACGGGGTGAAGATAGATGTAGCTGTTCACGGAAAGACGCAAAGGGCTATCGGTATTTTGAATTGTTGTGATATAAGTGATAGCGATATTGAAGTTTTTACCGATGTGGCTTATAATGAAAAAATTGTTGCAGCCCCGGATCCTGATAGGTATGTTCATGCTATACGGAATGAAAATCCAGATAAAGTTTTCAATATTAAGTCCTCTAAGATCGATATTCATATTGAACCGGGGACAGGCTTAGCTGTTGGTGAAGCATCTTTGCGTGGGATTGTAAACTTAAGTAAAAGCTTGAATATTTCAGGAGATACGAGTATCAGCACAAAGAATACGCTGAACGGTATATATACATCCGGACTGAATATAAAGGATAAGTATAAGATAGACCTGGAAGGTTCTGTAGTGCTTGGTTATGACGATGCTAAAGGTGTTGGCGTTGAGAATGTAGGTATCAACTTTGATAATATCTCTCCGGGAGCTTATTTTATAGCGAAAAATGGATATAATGAAGGAATATTAATGTGTGCGAGCGATGTACCTGAAGGAGCGGCGAAGTTTAAGATACCTTCCAAAGCCATGGTCTTAGCCGGAGCAAGTGAGGAAACGGCAGTTGCTGTAGCAAAGGATGAGATCGGTAATTTGATCCGATATTACATAAATCCTTCCGCTCCCGCTAACGTAGCCTTTATAAAGATAGGTTATAAGTGTAATATAAGTTTTAATGAGGGGGGGCGGTTCGGGCACGGTATATGACGTACAGGTTATAGAGGGTAGCAAGTACACTCTGCCGAACTGTGAATTTAGTGCACCTTACGGAATGAGATTCAAGGCTTGGGAAGTAGGAGGTGTAGAGTATGCTCCGGGTACTCAGATAGTAATATCAGGAAATACAGAAGTTACAGCTCTATGGGAGAATAAAGGCTCAGGCGGCGGCTCATCAGGAGGCGGCGGTTCATCCGGCGGTGGCGGTTCATCAGGCGGCGGTTCAAGAGGCGGTTCCGGTGGTGGCGGTTCATCAGGCGGCGGTTCAAGAGGCGGTTCCGGCGGCGGTGCTGCAAAAGGCGGCTTGAGCGGAGCAAAAACTCCGGGCGGACAGTCAGGTTCTTGGGTACAGGACGCTACAGGCTGGTGGTATAAGAATGCTGACGGCTCATATCCAAGAGGAACCTGGCAGCAAATAGGCTCTACCTGGTATGCTTTGACGGTTCAGGTTATATGATAACAGGCTGGTACTCCTCGGGCGGAAGCTGGTATTACTTAAATGCAAGCGGAGCTATGGCTACAGGCTGGGCATATATAAACGGATACTGGTACTACTTTAATGCAAGCGGAGCTATGGCTACAGGTTGGATACAGCCTGACGTATACTGGTACTATCTTGAGCAGTCAGGCTCATGGCAACCTCAGGGTTCCATGTATGTATCCGATTACACACCTGACGGTTACTTTGTTAATGAGAATGGAGTCTGTGTAGATTAGTAAGATTCAGATAAATTTAAGAGTATAAAGTGAAGATTTGCAGTAAAATATAGAAGTTTCGACCGGTACTTATAAAACCGGTCGAGAGGAGTATTTGAAACTTTTTTGTAGATACATTTGAGACTTTTTTATAGATACCGTAAGTGCTGAGGGCTGTTGCCGACGATCGGTATTTATGAATTATCACAGAAGATCTTTCTTATAGTTTGATTTAAAAAATTATAAAATAAGCTGTCGCAGCAAGACTTGGAACCCCTTTCACTTGCTGCGGCAGTTTTGTTTATAGATATTTGCTGATTTGTCTATCACATAAACCGTTATGAACATATCTTGCCTTGGACACGCTCTCGCTAACTTCGCCTCGCAGCGGTACTAAGCTTTATCTTCACCTGACGGCTTGATAAAGCAAGTACCGGCGGTCTCAGATTGTCCTTGGCAAGATAGTTTAACGGTTTATGTGCCTAAGGTACCGGAGGAGGGGAAGAGGTGTAGGCACACTTTTGTCTAACGCCACATACCCTACGTGAACAAACAGTCTTAAGAATTAAATAAAAGTCGCTTCTACATCTCCTTCTCCTCTTTCCCTTATCAAGATAAACTGTAGATATTTTAAGATTGCAACAGAATCGTCTTGTGTATCTCCTCTAAAAACTCTCAGGACTACAAACTTATCTTCCGTTTTGGAATAAAAGTTGCTGCTACACCTCCCCTCCTCCCCCTTAGCAACATAAACAATGGCTATTTGTCTCCTCCAACCCCTTATACAGCTACCCCTTGCGGGGTGAGATTAAAGAAACACTCCCTATTTCAATCTTTGTAGCGTTTAGTACTGTTAATAAAGTGAGTTACAAATTGTACAGACGAGGACTGTCTGAGCGTCAGTCCGCCATGCTTTTAGGCGGACAAGCGAGTTCAGCAGTCTGTACTAAATTTGTCGAAACTTTATTAACAGTACTGCGGGTATGATTGAAATAGGGAGTGTTTCCGTTTAATTCCTGACTTACAATTGATCTTGTTATTGTTTATGTTGCTGTCAAATTGTTTACCTTGCTAACTCCCCGATAAATCGGGAGTTTAAAATCAGTACCGGCTTAGCCGGTGCTACTGTTTCTCTTACTATAACAGGGCTTAGCCCTTACAAAAAAAGGTTTATGGTTTTCACCATAAACCTTTTAACTTTATTAAATTCAAAATTCTAAACAAGCTTTATTCTTAGGCAACATTTCCGGTTTCTGCTAAGATCTTCTTCTCTTCATCTGTCATCTTTGTTGTTGTGATTCCTAAGAATGCGAAGATGATATTGATAATTATCATACTGTAGTTAAATATAGCCCATGGACCGTATCCGCCCGGACCCCATACAGGAAGTCCCAGAGTCTGTGACATGTACACACCGCAAGTATTCCACGGTATCAAGGCACCTGATACCGTACCTGCTGACTCAAGTGCGTTTGAAAGTACCTTAGGATGAAGGTCACGCTCTCTGTAAGCTGAAGCATACATACGTCCCGGAATAACTATAGAGATGTACTGCTCAGGCATAGTACAGTTACTTAATATACAAGTTGCTTCTGTAGCAACGACAAGGCTCGCATTACCTCTGACAAGCTTAAGAAGCTGCTTTAAGATGATCTCCATCTGTCCGGTATGCTCTACAACACCACCGAACATCATCGCTATAATAGTCATAGATACTGAGAACATCATACTCATAAGACCACCCTTTGAAAGGAGTGCATCTACGGCTTCAATACCTGTTTCACTTACATATCCGTTCATAGCCGCATCAAGGATGTGTCCGAGACCGCCCTTGTCAAGCCCCTGGAATATAGGTGACATTACAGCTGCTACTACTATACCCAATGTGATTCCGGGTATAGCCGGTATCTTCATAGCTATAGCTACGATAACTACTAACGGCGGAAGTATAAGTATAGGATTAATATTGAATTGTCCTGAGATGGCATTTTGTAATTCAACTATACTTGACATTTCCGCAGAACCTGAACCGAATCCCCAACCTATAAAAGAAAATATAGCTATAGATATAATGTAGGTGATTACAGTAGGCTTCATCATATACTTAACATGGCTGAATACGTTGGTACCTGCCATAGCCGGTGCAAGGTTGGTGGTATCTGAAAGCGGAGACATCTTATCTCCGAAGTATGCACCTGAAAGAACCGCACCTGCTGTTATAGGAGCAGGTATTCCAAGTCCCTGTGCGATACCCATAAGTGCGATACCCATAGTACCTGCTGTACCCCATGAAGTTCCTGTCGCCAATGAAGTGATGGAACATATTATCATACTTGCAGGAAGGAATATTTTCGGGCTTATGATCTGAAGTCCGTAATAGATCATTGACGGAACTACACCGGATACCATCCAAACACCGATAAGCATACCTATAACCATAAGTATAAGTACAGACTGCATCGCCTTACCGATACCGTCTATCATCGCCTGCTCAAGATCTTCGTATTTGTAACCGATCTTAATTGAAACCAAGGTGGCTATAATAACGCCTATGAACATCGGTACGTGCGGATCCACATGAAATACTATGATAGATACAGCCATAACGACGGTAAGTCCCAGAAAAGTGATTAGAGCCTCGACTAAATTCGCTTTTCTGACTTCTCTTTTTTCTTCTGACATGAACATTGTCCTCCTCTTTATCATTGTTCATTTTATAATTATTAAATTTTAGTAAAAGGGGAGTGAGTAAACCTTCTCCCGAAGCTATGGATAATAAAACTTTCAAGCAGTGGTTTTATATCCAAGTTATAGGGTTGCAATTATTGACCTGATACCTCCTAATATTTTTATTAGGTAATTTAAAATTAAAGCCTTGTTTAGAATTATAAAATAGCTTAAAAAATACCTGTGCTATAATTATAGCTAAAATTTACAAATTTACAAGAACAAATTTAATAAAGTTGGTGCAAATTTTTTTTAACAATCTTAACAATAATTAGACAAGCAGAATATGACAAAAAACTTATCAAATACACTAAAAAAAGATAGTGTTTGTGAGCTTTTTTTATAAAGTATCTACCATAGAAAAACTATATAAATTAAATAAAAAAACTCTTCCTATTATAAGAAATAAACTATCAAAAATTATAAAAATATGGTCTCGTTAAAAGATAAAATGAAAAAAATATAAAAATATATAAAAAGGGGGTTATTTTTTTTATGTATTTTTGCTATAATGAATAGCAACGATGATTTTAAGAATACAAAGGAGGATTGTATGCAAAACGTTAAGGTAATTATTTGGGGTCTTGGAGCAATGGGAGGCGGTATGGCTGACATGCTTCTTAAGAAAAAGGGAGTTGAAATTGTTGGTGTTATAGATATAGGTGCTAAGCTCGGTAAGAGTATGTTCGATTATATTAAAACTGAAAGAGGAGACAGACCTGATGTCCTTATACAATCAGAGGATGATCTTTTAAAGGAAAAGGTAGCTGACATAGTTATTCTTTGTACAAACTCCTTTACAAAAGATGCATTTCCAAAGATCAAGAAGGTAGTTGAGAACAAGATGAATGTTGTTTCATCAGCAGAGGAGATGTCATATCCTCAGGCTCAGTCACCTGATCTTGCAAAAGAGATCGACAGACTTGCAAAAGAGAACGGAGTATCTGTTTTAGGAACAGGTATCAACCCGGGTCTTATCATGGACCTTTTGGTTATCCTTATGACAGGATGCTGCCAGGAAGTTGATCATATAACTTCAAGACGTGTGAATTCACTTTCTCCGTTCGGACCTTTAGTTATGGAAGAGCAGGGTATCGGTATGAAGGTTGATGAATTCAATGAAGGCGTTAAGAACGGAACACTTGCGGGACACGTAGGTTTCCACGAGTCTGTAGGCATGATCGCCGACGCTATCGGTTGGAAGCTTTCAGCTCCTATATCACAGACAATGGAGCCTATAGTTACCGATGTTGACCGTAAGTCACCATACGGATTCGCTAAGGCGGGAGATGTTGCAGGTTGTGCTATGAAGGGATTCGGATATGTTGACGGAGAACTCAAGATAGAGATGGATCACCCACAGCAGATAGAGCCCGAGCAGGTTGGAGTTCAAACAGGAGACTACGTTATCATCAAGGGTACTCCTAACATCAACATGGTAAACAGCCCTGAAGTTCCGGGAGGAATCGGTACAATAGCTATGTGCGTTAACATGATACCTCACGTTATCAACGCAGATCCGGGATTGAGAACTATGATAGATCTTCCTGTACCGAGAGCGATCATGGGTGACATGAGAGACCTTGTTAAGGAAGAGAAGAGAGTTGTAAAGTAAGATATCAAAAACATCACTATCTTACAAACTCGGAAGATACAGTGATAACAATGAAGGGTGACTGTCTGAATAAGCGCTTGTAAAGTCAGTGATTACAGGATCTGTAAGACAGGATGATCGATGACTTTGTTTAGTGGCAGTTCACTTTAATATGATATAGTTGTAAGCTTTGTATTATGTCCTTATTGACGTAAATATTATTGCTTGTGAATATAATTATGGGCTGTTGCAAAATACTGTTTTTACAACAGATTTTGTAACAGCCTTTTTAAATGTAAGGAGGAGACATGATTAAAAAGGGAGAATGGGTGATTATTCACCGTAATATACTTAGCCCTGAAGAAAGAGCACCTCAGGTACCTGATGATACAAAGAAGGTTCCTCTTGAGATGTGGGTGAAAGGTTATCTTAATGAGGATGCCAACATAGGAGATGAGGTGGAGATCACCACTTTAACAAAAAGAACCGAGAAAGGAACTTTGCTTGAAGCAAATCCATATTATAAGCATGACTTCGGAGTGTTCGTTCCTGAGCTTTTAAGGATCAACGAGCAAGTAAGAGATATTCTTTTCGGAGGTGACAGGTAATGAGTAAAGATAACAGCTACAAGGCGGTCATGAGCAGAAGACCGGAGATCATGAAGTCTGCGGTAGGTATTGATTACAGTGAGTTTGAAAGCGGATCTATAGCTTTTGATTACGAGAGAATGATGCATGAAACAGGATACACTCTTGATGAAATGCAGAATATCCAATATTCAACAGGAGTAGGTAATACTCCTATACTTGAGCTTAAGAACTTTACAGCACTTGCAAGAAAGTATGCACCGGAAGGAAAGGGAGCGAGAATATTCATAAAGGATGAGGCTTCAAACCCTTCAGGATCATCAAGGCAAGACGTGCGGCTAATGCCGTATACCATGCTAAGAAGCTCGGTTATAAGGGCGTTATTGCAGCTACCAGCGGAAACTACGGTGCAGCGGTTGCTTCACAGGCAGCTATGGCAGGTCTTAAGTGTATAATAGTTCAGGAATGTTACGACTCTAAGGGCGTAGGACAGCCTGAGATAGTAGAGAAGGCAAGAAAGTGCGAGGCTCTCGGTGCTGAAGTTGTACAACTTACGGTAGACCTGAGCTTTTCTACAAATTCCTTCTTCTCCTTGAAGAAACAGGATACTTCAACGCTTCACTCTATACACCGTTCGGTATAGCAGGTGTTGAGACCTTAGGTTACGAGCTTGCTACACAGTTTAGAGATAAGTACGGCAAGGAGCCGGATGTAGTGGTATGTACCAATGCAGGCGGCGGCAACCTTACAGGTACCGCAAGAGGACTTAAGAAGGCGGGAGCTAAGACTAAGGTAATAGGAGCGAGCGTAAACCTTAAGGGTCTTCACATGGCTTCAGATGAGCAGTTCAACAAGAAGTCATTTACTACAGGACATACAGGATTCGGTATACCGTTTACTACATGGCCTGACCGTTCAGACGTTCCACGTTCAGCGGCAAGACCTTTAAGATATATGGACAGATATGTGACCATTAACCAGGGAGAGGTATTCTACATAACAGAAGCACTTGCTTCACTTGAAGGTATTGAAAAGGGACCTGCGGGAAATACAGCACTTGCAGCGGCATTCTCACTTGCACAGGAACTTGACCAAGATCAACTGATAGTTGTTCAGGAGACAGAGTACACAGGAGCAGGTAAGCATGTTCAACCACAGCTTTCATTTGCAAAGCAAAACGGTATAGAGGTAGTATTCGGAAAGCCTGAAGACGAAGTGCCGGGTAAGAGCATAGTACTTCCTGAGAATCCGGGCCTTATAAAGGCAAGAGATCTCGATCTCGGAAAACTCAGAAGATCTTTGATCAAGAATGCCCTTGCCAATACAGGTAAGACTCCTAATGAAGAAGACATCAAGTATCTGGCTGAAGAGACCAATACCGATGTGGACTTCGTTAAAACAGTGCTTGAAGAGTTGGCAAAGCAGTAATATAAAATACCCCGCTTTGAGACGCTTTAACTATGGCGCTAAAGCAAAGTAATATCGGTCACAGCTGACTTACGAAGGTGTGTGACAGTAGAATAAGCTTATAATATATTATTTTTATAAATATATATAGGCGATCAAAACAGTAAAAGTCAGCTTGGATTTATTATAAAGCTTGATATAATGAATTCAAGCTGATCAAATACGAACTTATCGGACAAAGGATAATGTTTGTCATAAGTGTCTGAAACGCTTTTCGGCACTTGTAATATTAAAAAGTACTTGCCGTATATACAGATCAATGAAAATCTGTTATTAATGGCAGATAGTCGGCTAAATAATTTATCAAGATCTTATTATCTTATAAGTATGCGATCGAAGAGGCATAGAGGGTGCTTTTATTAACGGTCATAAGTACTTGAATAAACTGATCTTGAAAAATATTGAAGAAACTATACATTAAGTAAACTTTTAGTATATAATATAATACCCGGGTCTTCGGGTCGTTATTTAAGCATAGCATGAAGATGTCCTGTTTAAATAACGATCTGAAGTCCGGGGTAATAATATAGTGATACATATTGTACTTTGGCTTTAGGTAAGTTTGTAAGTATATATTGTATAGTCTAAAATGGAAGGAGACACATTTAAACTATGGCAGAGAAACGTGCAGATGATTTTAATGAGAGAAGAGCTCATCTTGCTAACTTGAGTGATCAGGAGCTTTACGAAAGATTCTGGTCTTTAGCAAGCGATATCGTAGATCCCCTTTGGAGCTGGGAAGAAAGAACACTTCACCGGCAATTGAAAGATCTGTTCTCTTAAGAATGGGATTTTCATCTATAGAGGCTAAGGCTATCGTAGACGGAGTAATCGACAGAGGACTTATGGGTAAGGGAGCAGGTCATGTAGTGTATAAGTTGGCAAAGGCTAAGAACATCAGTGTAAGAGAAGCCGGTGTTGCACTTGCAGACGGAAAAATGTGGCAGGAAGCCGCAGATTTATTCAAGGGGGGCAATTAGTATATGGAAAAATTAACTCCAAATGAGAAAATAAATATTGAAGAGATATTAAAGGATCTGGAATCTTACAGGCCTAAAAGACGTGGCTGGACATGGAGAAAGTCAAGCAGCGGAGAAAAGCAGGGACCTTTCGTGTTCCACGACTTATCACAACCGCTTAAGCAGTCAGTTCCGCTTCCATCAGCGAAATACTTCGAAAATATAGATCCACAGCCACAACCTGTTATCACAACAGAGATCGCTTCAGGTAGATTTGAAGACGATATCCGTCGTATGAGAATGGCGGCATGGCATGGTGCAGACCATATCATGGTTATCAGAACAGCAGGTCAGTCACACTTTGACGGACTTATCGAAGGAACTCCACAGGGTATCGGTGGTGTGCCTATAACGAGAAAGCAAGTAAGAGCACAAAGAAAAGCACTTGACTTAATAGAAGAAGAAGTAGGTCGTCCTATAAATTACCACTCTTACGTATCAGGAGTTGCGGGACCTGACGTAGCGGTAATGTTCGCAGAAGAGGGTATCAACGGAGCCCATCAGGACGCTCAGTACAACGTGCTTTACAGAAATATAAATATGATCCGTTCATTCGTAGACGCTTGCGAGTCAAAGAGGATCTTAACATGGGCTGACGTGGCACAGATAGACGGTGCACACAATGCTAACGCTACAGCAAGAGAAGCATGGAAGGTCATGCCTGAGCTTATGGTTCAGCACGCACTTAACTCAATGTTCTCTGAAAAAGTAGGTATGAACCCGGGCAACATCTGCTTGTCAACAGTTCCTCCTACAGCACCTCCTGCACCTTGTTTATATCTTGACTTGCCATACGCAGTGGCACTTAGAGAGTTCTTCCACAGATATAGAATGAGAGCACAGATGAATACAAAATACATGGAGTCATCTGTAAGAGAGGCAACTGTTACACACGTACTTAATATACTTACATCTAAGCTTACAAGTGCTGATATCCAGTCAACCATCACACCTGACGAGGGTAGAAACGTTCCATGGCATATCAACAACATAGAGGCTCTCGATACCGCAAAGCAGGTATTTGTAGGTATGGACGGCTTGATGGAGATGGTAGAGCTTAAGAAAGACGGCGTACTCCGTGAAAGAGTAAGAGATATTAAGGAAAGAGCGGTACTCTTCCTTGAAGAGATCAAGGAGATCGGTGGATTCTTCAACGCAGTTCAGGACGGTTTCTTCGTAGACTCAGGAAACTATCCGGAGCGTAACGGTGACGGTATTGCAAGAAAGATCGAAGGCGGTGTAGGTGCAGGAACAGTTTATGAAAGAGATGAAGATTACTTCGCTCCTGTAACAGCACACTTCGGATATAACAACGTGGCTCAGTATGATGCTGCAGCTATCGAGAATCCGGCTTCACTTATCGGCGGATGTACATTTGAAGATCCTGAAAAAATCATCTTCATAGACGAGCTTGACGAGAACGATAACGTAAATGTACGTCTTAAAGAGACAGAGGAACTTAGAAAGTCTTCCAAGATCAAGCCTGAGGTTGAGTGGATGGGAGACGGTACAGTACTTCTTACCATGTTCTTACCTGCTTCAAAGCGTGTTGCGGAATTCGCAGGACTTGAGATAGCTAAGAAGATGAACCTCCAGGAGCCTGAAGTTATTTCAAGAGAGATAATGCAGCCTGCGGAAGGAACAAGAATAGAGATCAAGGGACGTGTAGACTTTACAGTAGACATCAACGACCTTGTTATCCCACCTGAGCCTGAAGTACTTTCAGATGCGGACATCAGAGCTGAGATCGAGGCTAAGCCTATGAGAATAGTAGGAGCTACAGTAGGTGAGGATGAGCACTCTGTAGGACTTAGAGAGATACTTGATATTAAGCACGGCGGTATAGAGAAGTACGGTATAGAGGTACATTACCTCGGAACTTCAGTACCTGTTGAAAAGCTTGTTGATGCAGCAATAGAGCTTAATGCAGATGCTATACTTGCTTCAACTATCATCTCTCACGACGATATTCACTACAAGAACATGAAGCGTATCCATGAACTTGCGGTAGAGAAGGGTATCCGTGATAAAGTAATGATAGTAGCCGGCGGTACACAGGTTACACCTGAAATAGCTGTTAAGCAAGGTGTAGACGCAGGATTCGGAAGAGGATCAAAGGGTGTGCATGTAGCTACCTTCCTTGTTAAGAAGAGAAAAGAAATGGAACAAAACAAATAAATTAATTAAATAATATAAGGAAAGCAAGAGAAAACTTATGAAAATAGACGTATTAGTGGCTGAAATAGGCTCAACTACTACAGTCGTTAATGCTTTCAACGGTATAGCCGGTCCTGACCCACGTTTCGTGGGTCAGGGACAGGCTCCTACCTCTGTACTTGATGGAGATGTGAGGATTGGTCTTCAGGGAGCAATTGACGATTTGGTTAAGAATTTGGGAGTTGATAAGATAGAATATGCGGAAATGCTTGCAACTTCAAGTGCTGCCGGCGGGCTTAAGATGACCGTACACGGTCTTGTATACGATATGACGGCTAAGGCGGCAAAAGAAGCGGCACTGGGTGCCGGAGCAATAATACATCAAGTAACGGCGGGCAAGCTTAGAAGAACTGATTTAAAAAAGATCCAAGAGATCAAACCTAACATTATATTGATAGCCGGAGGAGTTGACTACGGCGAGAGAGAGACCGCTATTCACAATGCGGAGCTCATAAGCGATCTTGGATTAAATATACCTATAATATATGCGGGGAATATAGAAAATCAGGAAGAGATTCAATTAATATTCGAAGAAAAACATGCAGGGCAAAGACTTTATATAGTAGATAACGTATATCCCAAGATAGATGAACTTAATGTAGAGCCCAGCAGAAGCGTTATACAGGATGTTTTTGAAGATCATATAATACATGCTCCGGGTATGGAACATGTAAGAGATATGGTAAACGGACCGATAATTCCCACCCCAGGAGCTGTTATGGAAGCGGCAAAGCTTTTGTATCAGTATTTGGGAGACTTGATAGTACTTGATGTAGGAGGTGCGACTACCGATCTACACTCAGTTACGGTAGAGTCTGATGAGATATCGAGAATACTTGTGCATCCGGAACCGGTTGCAAAAAGAACGGTTGAGGGTGACCTCGGTGTATATGTAAATATGCCGAATATAGTTGCCACAATAGGAAAAGATAAATTAAAAGAAGAGCTTGATATAGATATAGATAAGGTAATGGCGGAATACAAAGCCATACCGAAGAATGAAGATGAAATTAAATTTGTTGAAAGACTTACACTTGAAGCGGTACTTAAGGCAGTGGAGCGACATGCCGGAAGGATAAGATATGTATACGGACCTTCGGGAAGAAGCAGTCTTGCTGAAGGTAAGGATCTTTCACAGGTTAAATATATAATAGGAACAGGTGGAGCACTTACCAGATTGCCTAACAGAGTTGAGATAATGAGAAAGATAGCTATGGATAATGAATCAGGTATGAAACTATATCCGCATCCGGAGGCTGAGATCTTAGTGGAAAATGATTATATCATGGCATCTTTGGGAGTACTTTCAAAGGCACATGAAGAGGCTGCACTCAAACTATTGGAAAATAGTCTTAGAATAAAACTTCCGAAGAAGAGGAGAAAAGAAGATGTATCCGAGGCTGGTAATTAATTTAGAGAAAATCAGACAGAATGTAAGAGCTATGAGAGCACTTACAAGTAAGGCAGGACTTGAAATGGGTATAGTTACCAAATCATTTACTGCCGACAGAAAAATCGTTGAAACAGTGGTTGATGAGGGCGTTGACTTTTTGGCAGACGCAAGAATAGCAAATATCAAGTCATATGCTGACTTACCTGTTAATAAGCTCCTGCTTAGGATCGTGCAGGACTGTGAGATAGAAGAAGTTATAAAATATGCAGATATAAGCCTTAACTCAGAGATCGAGACCATAAGAAAGATGGATAAAGAAGCTCAAAAGCAGGGCAAAACTCACAAAGTCGTACTTATGGTAGACCTTGGTGACCTAAGAGAAGGTATCTTCTATGAAAATGAAGAAGAGATACTTAAGGTTGCCGAAGAGATCAATTCACTTAAGAATATAGACCTGCACGGTGTAGGTGTAAACCTTACCTGCTATGGTGCTATAATTCCTAAAAATGACAATCTCTCAAGACTTGTTAAAATAGCTGAGAAGATAGAGGCGAAGCTTGGCTTCAAACTTCCTATGGTATCGGGAGGAAACTCAAGCTCAATATATCTTATAGACAGAGGCGAGCTTCCTAAGGGTATTACAAGTCTTAGAATAGGAGAGGCATTTATCCTAGGTAATGAGACTGCTTACGGCAACAGAGTGGAAGGTACCGCAAATGATGCTGTGCTTCTTGAGGGTCAGCTTGTAGAGATAAAGAATAAGCCTACTTACCCTATAGGTGAAATAGGGGTTGATGCTTTCGGACAAGTACCGCATTATGATGATGAAGGTATAGCAAAAAGAGGTATACTCGGTTTCGGAAGACAGGATATGGTACTTGACGGACTTATGCCTGTAGATGAGAAGCTAAGAGTACTTGGTGCAAGTTCAGACCATACAATAGTTAATTTGACACATTCAGATAAAGATTATAAATTAGGTGATACGGTTAAGTTCAGACTTAGCTATGGTGCATTACTTGCAGCATTTACCAGTAAATATGTAGATAGAGTATATGAATAAATTTTGCTTAGAGGGTGTTGTATTTAATACAGCACCCTAATGCGTGGCGGAATCATCAAGAAAATGACAATAAAGGAGAGCGTGTTATGGAAAGATATAAAAGAGCAAAGGCTTTGGTGGATTTGGATGCGGTAGTCCACAATATTAAAGCTATAAGAGATAATGTACCCAAGGGGGTTAAACTTACAGGAGTTGTGAAGGCGGATGCGTACGGACACGGAGATGTGCCTGTAGCACTTGCATTGCAGGAGTACGTGGACTTTATTGCTGTTGCGACCGCAGCTGAAGCACGTAATTTATATTATCATAATATATACAAACCTATATTGATACTCGGTCCGGTACCGGAATTTGACTACGGTGATATAGTTAAATACGAAGTAAGAGCGACTGTATTTACCATGGAGCAGGCAAAGGCTATATCAAAAGAGGCTGTGGCACAGAACAGAAAAGCCTATGTACATATAGCGGTCGATACCGGAATGAACAGAATAGGCTGCAGATATGATGAAGAGGCTGCAAAAGAAGTAAAGGAAATATCAAAACTCGAGGGTATAGAGATCGAGGGAGTATTCAGCCACATGTATAAAGCGGATGCTCCTGACAGAGATTGTGCTTTGAAGCAGTTCGAAAGACTTGAAAAGTTCATAGAGCTTCTTAAGAAAGAGGGTATAGAGCCTAAGATAAGACATATCTCAAACTCAGCGGGTTCTGTAAGAAATATCGGTTCTTCACTTGATATGGTAAGAGCCGGAATAGTACTTTACGGAATCAAGCCGGATAATGATATGGATATGGAGGGTGTCGAGCTTAAGCAGGTCATGACTATAAAGTCTATGATCACTCATATAAAAGAAGTTGAAAGGGAGAGACCATAGGCTACGGTGCGACTTACACACTGCCCGAGAAGAAAAGAATAGCTACCATATCTTTCGGATACGGAGACGGATATCCGAGAACTTTAAGTAATAAGGGATATATACTTGTACGTGGTAAAAAGGCTCCTATAACCGGAAGAGTATGTATGGATCAGTTCATGGTTGATGTAAGCGATATACCACAGGCTCAGATAGGTGACGAAGTGACCATACTCGGAAGAGACGGTGATGAGGTTATTACAGCAGAGCTTTTAGGTGATTTAAGCATGAGATTCTCATACGAACTTTCCTGCGATTGGAGTAAGAGAATACCTAGGATTTACCTTAGAGACGGTAAGGTAGTTGGAGTAAAGGATTATACCATAAATCTGTATCAGGATTTTTTGAAGTAGAGCGTGGCGTAATCCCTTTATAATATTTAATTAAAATCAGAAAAAGTAGAGTAAAGCAGATTCTGTTTATTAGATATTTGTTATAATTTATTTATAAAGAGCTTATAATGTCGAATATTAGGCATACTCTAAATCAGTTTTACTGTTAAGATCTTGATTGTATTATATAAATGTGCACTGAGTAAAGTTGGGATAAGCCTACAGAGTTCTTATGTATTTGAGCATATAAATATTAAACGAACCGGATATTTAGTTAAAATCTCCGGTTCGTTGTTTTTTATAGCTTAATATTTAACCTTTAACTTCATAGGCTCTGCCATACTCTCTCATAGCTATAGCTTTGGCTTCATTTCCGTTTTTTGCAGTGATTATAACAGTCTTAATTTCCTGTTTGCCTGTCTTTAAGTGTGATCTGGTAATTTGTCATGCTCATGTTATAAACTCTCCTTTATTATTATTTATAATTTTTGTAAACCATTATATATATATATAGTCAATACTTTCTTAATAAAAAAATGATAAAATATTAAAGAACTGATTACAGTTCAGGTAGGGTCATTTATCTTCGTCAAAAAGACTAAAAAAATATTTCATTTTTTTATCTATAAATTAGACGAAGTTGAATTCCAGCGGTAGCCTGATAGATATACATGTATAATATACACCTGAACTGTAACAAAAAAACTAAATTACAAAGGTTGTTCTTATTCTAAAAAAATAATATTGATTTTTTTGAAAACTCGCCCTGTAGTTCTTTTTATTTGTATAAGACATAGATTTTTTTATATACCGTATGCTATACTTAAATTAAATATAGAATGTGTCTTATTACACCTATTGGGGATTATTAAAATAAATTGTTTACTCAATTTTAGGAGACTAACTATTAAAAGTCAAGCCTTAAAATGATATTTTTTGAATAAAGTACAGAAATGTATTTTAGATATATTGGAAACTTAGTTAGAGTTCCTTGAACCTTGAAAACTGCATGACAAAAAGAGCATCGTGATAGGTGCTCAAAAAGGAGTATTGAATTAGAAAGGTTTAAGCTGCTTTTATGTATTGCTGCTTTGTTTTTTCAAGATGATAAATCACTCGAACCAACTTTTTTACAGCGTGTGATATGGCAACATTGTAATGCTTACCTTCCGCTCGTTTTTTAGCAAGATAGGCTGCAAATGTTGGGTCCCAGTGGCAGACATACTTGGTGGCATTATACAGAGCGTATCGCAGGTATCTGGAGCCACGTTTTTCCATATGTGCGTAAGCACCATCCAGTTGTCCGGATTGATATGTTGATGGCGAAAAGCCGGCATAAGCTAAGATTTTATCGGGAGAATCAAATCGACTGAAATCACCAATCTCGGCAATGATCATGGCTCCCATGCGATAACTGATTCCAGGAATATTGAGAATCGGAGAGTTGATTTCATCCATGATGATTTTGATTTCATTTTCGATTTCGTCAATCTCGGAATCAAGTTCCTGAATCAACTTAATGGTGTGTTTCAGTTCAAGTGATTTCGCTGGCATATTTGAACTGATAGAAGCTCTTGCAGCATCTCTAAATGTGATTGCTGTTTCCTTGTCGTAGCGACCTTTTGAGGATTCAGAAAGTAGATTGGTAAGTCTGGTAAGGTGAGCATTGGCTACTTGTTTTGCACCGGGAAATTCAGAGAGCATTGCATAAATAGATGCCATATGAAGTTGAGGAACCAGCTTTTTCCAATTCAGGAAAAAAAGAATACAGACAAGTCTTGAAACGGAGGTTTTTCAGCTTGGCACGTTCTTTCACTTTGTCAAAAACGATAACGTGTTAATGACTTTAGCTCCTCGTTGTGGTAAAAATATGTCTGAGTAGGGACTTCAAGTTCACATCAGAAATAAGCATGGAAGCAATCGTGCGGGCATCTACTTTATCCGTTTTCGTCTGTCTAAGGCTTAGACTTTTTCTGTACAGATTTGTATGTAACGGATTGATAACATAGGTGGGCAAACCTTTATCAATGAGATATCCGAGGAGATTGTAACTGTAGTGTCCGGTGGCTTCCAGTCCTACTTTTACTTTTGTCACATCATTCATAACGGAAGCAATCTTTTGATGAAGTTCATTAAAACCATCTAAGTTGTTGGTGATGGTAAATGCTTTAAATAACACTTCTCCATCAGAGTTGGTGATAAAGCAATCATGCTTGTCCTTAGCAACATCAATTCCTACGTAAATCATAAAAAAACTCCTTTGAAATGTATTTGATACTGTTTTATAACCACAGATGCTCTTTGCGATTGTAACCTCGTTCTAAATAAACCGTCATGCGGTATCTAACTGATTAACAAATGAACAAAGAGACTGTGGTTGGAGCCTCCATTAAACCATCGAGTGGTAGGTGATTGAAACCAATCCACAGCATCTTATATATCATAGTCAAACCTGCAGAAGAGGTAAAGAAAAGGACTATGACTTAATAGTTAAAAGACCTTGGAGAGGGTCTCTAAAAACTACTACTATATAATACGAGGTGGGTTGATATGACGCTGTTCCAAAGAGATAGATAAAATCGGGAAATCGGTTTTGAAGAAGGTCTTAGAGAAGTATATGAAGAAAATGCAAAAATCATAAAACTTTATGATAAGGTAATGGATAAGCAGAAAATATCTTCTGAACTTAACCTGAGTTTGGAGATAGTTGAAAAAATAATCAGGTACTATGAAAGTGTTTAGAATTCATTTGTAGTAAATGAAGTTCATATTTTCTTTTTATGCTGTGTCTTAAAGTTGTAGGCAACTGTAAGATAGGAGGTATGCCGATGAATGATTTACCCAAAACTATTAAAGATTTGAACCTTGAAGATGATTTTTTATTTGCCAAGGTTATGGCAGACAATGAAATTTGCCGTAGGGTTTTAGAGCAGATATTAAATATTTCGATAAAGAAAGTGGTTTCACCAACAACTCAAAAGACTATAGATCTTTTACTGGATGGGAAGGGGAATACGCCTTGATTTATATGTTAATGATGATAAAGATACGGTCTATAATGTTGAAATGCAGCGAACAAAAAGGAAGGACTTGCCAAAGAGGGCAAGATACTATCAAGGTAACATAGATTTAGACCTAATAAGTGCCGGACGACCTTATGATGATTTAAGAAGGACCTATATAATATTTATATGTACCTTTGACTTTTTTAATCAAGGCAGACATATTTATACCTTTGAAAATATTTGTAAAGAAGATAATAAAATTAATCTTGGAGATGAAACCGTAAAAATTTTTTTAAATGCCAAAGGAGTGCTTGATGATGTAAGTTCGGATATTAAAGAATTTCTGCAATATATAGAAACTACTACTGCTGAATTTGCAGAAAGGGCAAGTAACAGTTTGATAAAAGACATACAAAAAAAGGTAGAAGAAGTCAAGGAAAATAAAGAGATGGAGGTGGAGTACATGACACTGTTCCAAAGAGATAGAGAAAACAGAGAACTTGGACTAAAAGAAGGAATTGAGCTTGGTCGAGAAGAGGGATATGAAAACAGCACAAAAATCCTGAAACTTCATAATAAGGGAGTTAATAAACAGGAAATATCCTTAAGACTTAACCTAAATTTAGATATAGTAGAAAAGATAATCAGAAACTACGAAAGCATTTAGAAAATAATGATTGATCGAGCTCTTTGAGCGAGGGATACTTATTGCGGCTGTGTGAATCAAAGTCTGTAAATTCCTATTTTCGGACTTCTATGATAAGTATTATTTTAAGGCGAATGCCATCATTTGGCATTCGTCCTTATTAATATAATAATCAAAAAATCAGACCCATGTCAAGGGCGTCGGTCGAAGACCGACGTTTATTTTATCCTTGACTTGTGGTCGATTTTTTGTTACTCGGGAAGACGCCCCGCATACATGATGCTCAATTCTCCATATATCTGTCCCCAGTTTCGTATGGTAGTTGTCCACTTCTTAGTAGCTTCAAATGTCGCCAGATACAAGGCTTTCAGCAGGGCTGTATCGCTTGGAAATACGCTTCTTTGGCGATTTAACTTTCTGTATGTGGAATTTAGGCTTTCAATGGCGTTGGTAGTATAAATAACCTTTCTTACATCCACAGAAAACTTGAAAATAGGGGTGATAGCGTCCCAGTTATCGTACCAGCGTTTCATAGAATTTGGATATTTTTGATGTCCATTTCTCTGTAACACGATCCAAAAGACTGACGTGCTTTCTCTTCATCCGAAGCCTGATAAATAGTTTTCAGGTCTGTTGCAAAAAGCTTTTCTATCCTTGTCAGGTACGTATTTGAGTGTGTTTCTTACCTGATGTACTATACACCTTTGATATTCTGTTTTTCGGAAAAAGCCGCAGAGATCGCTTCTTTTTATGCCTGTCAGTCCATCTGCACACAAAATGAGGATATCCTTTACACCTCGGTTCTTCAGTTCATTTAATACTGAAAGCCAGTATTTAGAGCTTTCAGTATCGCCTACTTGAATCGTAAGGACCTCTTTCTTTCCTTCTGTATTGATACCAAGAATGACATAAGCAGCTAGCTTTCGTATGATACCGTTGTCACGAACTGAGTAGTGGATCGCATCTATATAGAGGATCGGATAGATCTCATCCAAAGGTCGATTCTGCCAGTCTTCGATCTGTGGTAAAAGCTTATCTGTAACATCAGATATAAAACCTTCTGATGTTTCAAAACCGTAAATATCTTCGATAGTTTCTGAGATCTGACGAGTTGTCATACCCTTTGCATACATGGAGATGATCTTTTGATCAATGTCGGAAATATCTTTTTGACGTTTCTTTACTACTTGAGGTTCAAAGGTTGATTTTCTGTCTTGAGGAACCTCTATCTCCATAGAACCATAACGACTGTTTACTCTTTTTCGTTTATAACCATTGCGATAATCATCGCTATTATAACGCTCTGATTTTTCGTATCCAAGATGTTCATCCATCTCTGCTTCCATCATCTCTTTGATCGTTCCACCGAGAAGATCTTTTAGAGCGTCTTGAATGTCTTCTGCTGATTGAATATCGTATTCTTCCAAAAGTTGGTGAATGATGTTACGCTTTCCTTCTGTCATTTGTACTCTGTGCACCGGTTTCTTTTCTCTTGCCATAATAAAAGGCCTCCTTATGATAAAATATTTTATCATAGAAGACCTTTTTTAACATTATTTACAGAGAGATTTTCACAAGCTCCTTATTGCCCTTTAGGGCAATAAGATGTAAGATTAGATAAATTATCCGGAAACACTCCCTATTTCAATCATATCCGCAGTACTGTTAATAAAGTTTCGACTTTACTTATACAGACTGCACAACTCGTGTGCCCGCCTACTCCGTGGCGAGTTGCACTAGGGACATCCTCGTCTGTAAAGTTTGTAACTCACTTTATTAACAGTACTAACCGCTAAAAAGATTGAAATAGGGAGTGTTTCTTTAATCGCCAACCTGTAAGAAATAGCCGGATAAGGGGTTGTGGGAGGTGAATAGCTATTGTTTATGTTGCTAAATTTTAACCTTGCTTATGGTGTTTTTTTATAAGATTTCAACCGATTTCCGATTGGTTGCACCCTTCCTCCCCTCTCACCCTTATGTCGAGAGTAACTGTTTTTTTATAAGGTCTACAGTAGAGGATCGGACAGTCTGAAAAATAACTTCTGTAGGAAACATCCGCAGTGTCGGTACTTCTTTTATGCAAACGTCAGTGCAGCAGAAAAGTTAGTACCGCTACACGAGGACTTAAGCGCAAGCGGTTTCCGAAAAGAAGTTATTTTTCAGACAAACCATTCTCAACAACTTATTATTACACAAGTTATTCTCGACAAATCATTGTTTAGAGCTATTTATTCAACAAACACAGGAGTCTATATGGATGAATTTATTGAAAAATTAAAAAAAGAAATTATGTCTGACGAACAGAACCTTGAATTTACTAAACAGGGGCAAAAGCCTTTATTTCATATAGAGGACAACTCACGCATACTTATAGTAGGTCAGGCTCCGGGAGTAAAAGCTATGGAAAGCGGTAAATGTTGGGATGACCAGAGCGGTAAAAGACTTAGGGCTTGGATGGGTATAGATGAGGATATCTTTTATAACTCGGGTTTAATAGGTATAGTACCTATGGACTTTTATTATCCCGGCAAGGGTAAAAGCGGTGATTTGCCTCCAAGAAAGGGATTTGCAAAAAAGTGGCATGAGAGAATACTTTCGCATTATAAAAATATAAGTCTGAGTATACTGGTAGGAAGCTATGCACAGAATTATTATCTTGCGGGGCATAAAAAAAAGACCTTGACTGAAACCGTATCCGCTTATAAGGAATATTTGCCGAGTTTCTTTCCTATAGTACATCCTTCCCCCAGAAATATTATATGGCAGGCTAAAAACCCCTGGTTTGAGCAGGAGGTAGTGCCGGCACTTAAGAAAGAGGTGAAAAAAATTATAGGTTAACAGCTGTGTGTTATTAATAAAGTAGCGGATATATTTTTACTATCACCTGAAAAAGGTATATAATGAAAGGTAAACTATTGTAATGATCATTGATATTTAATTAATATCATAAATAGTAGAGTAATATCAATCCTCTTTATTATATACTTGTTACAACCTGTTAACAAAGTAGCAATAAGATCGGATTATCAGCAATACTATACACTATGTTGACTGCTGCAATTATTACAGTAGCAGTTGTTTTAGGAAAGGACAAAAGTATGTCAAAGGTAAATGATAGGAAAGTGGCAATTATAGGCTGCGGTTTTGTAGGTTCAAGTTCTGCCTTTGCTCTTATGCAAAGCGGACTTTTTTCAGAAATGGTGTTAATAGATGCGGATGTAAATAGGGCAGAGGGTGAGGCACTTGATATAAGTCACGGGCTTCCATTTGCAAAGCCTATGAAAATATATGCAGGAAGCTATGAGGATATAGCGGATGCAGCAATTGTTATAGTAACGGCAGGTGCAGGTCAAAAGCCCGGAGAGACAAGACTGGATCTGGTGAAGAAGAATGTGGAAATATTTAAATCAATCATACCTGAGATAGCAAAGCAGGATTTCAATGGAATACTTCTAATTGTTGCAAATCCGGTGGATATATTAACCTATGTTGCAGCCAAGTTAAGCAAACTTCCACAAGGTCGTGTGTTCGGCTCAGGTACGGTACTTGACTCTGCCAGACTTAAATATCTGCTTGGGGAGCATCTTGATGTAGATAACAGAAGCGTTCATGCTTTTATTATAGGAGAGCATGGAGACAGTGAGATGGCGGCATGGAGCAGTGCTAATGTATCAGGTATACCGCTTAACGACTTTTGTGAGATGAGGGGTTATTTTAAACATGAAGAGTCCATGAAAAAAATATTGGAAGAGGTCAAAAACAGTGCCTATGAAATAATAGAGAAAAAGCATGCAACTTATTACGGAATCGCAATGTCTGTAAGGCGTATCTGTGAAGCTATAATAAGGGATGAGAAGTCAATACTGCCGGTATCATCCATACAAAAAGGTGAATATGGCATAGAGAATGTAGCTCTCAGCATTCCGGCTATAGTAGGAAGAGAAGGGGTTGAAAAGGTTGTTCCTATTAAGCTAAGTGATACTGAAAAAGAAGAGCTTATAAAGTCTGCCAACACACTTAAGAATGTTTTGGATACGGTAGAATTCTAAAATATAAAAATAAATATAAAAAGCATCTTCTTGTGTAGATTACACTGCCCGAGTTATTAGACAGTAAGACTGATTTGGGACAGGACGCTAACTATACTAAAGAGGATGCTTTTTATAAGTAATGCACCAACCGGCTTTAATGTAACAATATAAATGTGCGAAACCTTGCATTGACATATAAAGGTGATAAAATATATCCCATATAAAGTATGATTTTAAGGGGGAAGCAAATTGAACGAGAGAGTTAAAAGACAGACATCGGAAACGATTGAATTAGGAATATTTTTGGCACTTGCAGGCGGATTTATGGATGCCTACTCTTACCTGTGCAGAGGTAAGGTATTCGCAAATGCTCAAACCGGAAATATGCTCTTACTGGGTATAAAACTTACAGAAGGAGATATAAAATCGGCTTTTAAATACATAATGCCTGTGCTTGCATTTACATTTGGAATATTTATATCCGACACAGTAAGATATATAATAAACAAAGGATTTTCCGACAATAAAAAACTTTTACACTGGAGGCAGTATACTCTGCTTATAGAAATATCTCTGCTTTTAAGTGTGTGCTTTATCCCACAAGAATACAATATAGTAGCCAACTCCATAACCTCTATGGCTTGCGGTATGCAGGTGGAAAGCTTCAGGAAAATACATGGCAACGGAATAGCTACCACCATGTGCATAGGGAACTTAAGAAGCGGAACGGAGAACCTATATAGTTTCTTTAAAGAAAAAAGCAAAACACATCTTATAAAGGCGGGACTTTATTATTTTATAATACTTGCTTTATAATAGGGGCTGTGCTTGGAAATATTTGCATAGATATATTCAAGGAAAAGGCGATGGCAATCTGTGTGCTCTTTCTTTTTGCCGGTTTTATGATGATGTTTAAAAAAGAGTGGGGCAAGTAGGGGATTATTTGACAGATCAATATAGAAATAGTTATAAATAATAAAGATAGAGGCACTGGAGTAATGTATCATTGACTTTTAATTAATATCAGAAATAGTAAGATAGATCTCAAAGTACTTTATTATAGATTTGTTATAATCTATAATAAAGTAATAATAAGGTTAAAAATTAATCATTCTATACACTAGTATAACTTAAGCTAATTAGCAATCTAATTCAAATCGGCGTATGAGCACCAATGGAAAATGTTTGCTTTAAGGGCTTTCTATCTCGGATCATTCAGTCATAAAAAGCTCACTCTTTTTAATGACCAAGAAGCGTATAAACAATTTAATACCGGCAAATGCCAGTGCCAAGCCGAGTCCGGTATAAAATACGGCAATAAACCTTAGCGGCAGAAACTGCCTTAAAACAATGCCAACAGTTATCATACATGATGTTAAGATATACGATTTTTTATCAAAAAATTTTAGTATAAACTCCTTTTTTTGATATTGCATAATGCGTTTTTCATGCTTATTTACGATTTTTAAAAATATCACAAATAAAAATATAAAAAAAACCAGGGCGGATAAAATAATACTAAGAGGACTTATATATAATGTGTAATTTGTAAAACCTATTCTAAAAACATTAAAACCTGCAATAATCCACACTATACCGCAAATTAGAAGCAGATAAACCTTATTTACTGTCATTTGGAACTCCATTCATATAGTAAGAATAACCGATCAACACTATCCAAACATAAGCCACGGTTTTAGGTATCATCAGCAAGCCGAAATTTTCATTGATACCTGAAAATAATGCTCATGTACGGTAAGGAAGCAAGCAACCGAAAACAAGAGATAGACCGCCAGCACTACACTATTCCGAACCAAAGACCAAAAGATAAGCATTGTGGGAAAATCTAAACTTTTGGATTTTCCTACAATGCCGACTACGGCGGAATCCCTCCCACTCCTTATATCTTTCTTTCCGTATACATTGAATTTGTATTTAGTAAATGCTATAATGTCCCTATTCAAATTATAAATGTGTTGAATTAGTTACATGTACATATTTTTTGTGCCGGAGGAAGTGAAATGAAACAAAAAATTTATCTCATTACAGGCTTAATGGCTTCTGGAAAATCTACAGTTTCCGATTTACTGGCAAAATCAATAGAAAAATGCGTCCATCTTCGTGGTGATGTGTTCCGAAAAATGATTATTTCAGGCAGAGAAAATATGTCAGCTACCCCATCAGCGGAAGCAGTCCGCCAGCTGTACCTTCGATACAAATTGACTGCTGATGCGGCAAGGTCATACTTTGACAACGGCTTTTCTGTAGTGATCCAAGATAACTACTACGGTGATGAATTAAACCGAATGATAAATTATCTGCATAAATACCCTGTTGAGGTTGTCGTTCTTTGTCCAGATGTGGAAACAATAAAAGAAAGGGAACGATACAGGGAGAAAACAGGCTATTCCGGCTTTACGGTTGAAACCTTATACGATACATTTATGCAGACAACACCACGGATCGGCTTTTGGCTGGACAATTCCAATCAAACACCACAGCAGACAGCAGAAACCATTCTGAACACCAGGAAGCCGGTATGATTGTTACATATAAGGGGAAGAAAAATTTCTTTTAAGTACTTTCTTTCCTAAAACTGATGTGATATAATAGCTTCATTCCAGAAAAGGAGTAAAAAATATGCGGCAAGGTATTCTTAAATAAAACTATAATCAAATAGTGGGAACAAAGAATTATGATAGCTCCTTTTGTGGGGGCTTGGTTTTTTGTACCCAATTTAAGAATACTTTTGCCTTATCAATTTTGACATATTCAAAAAACAGCAATCACAAATAGGTGTATGCTGTATATGTGTATGTCCGCAAATTAGAATCCCCAGTGGTAAAAGTATTTTACTGCTGGGGATTTTTATGCCCTTTGGGGCTGTAAAGGGAGGACAATCACATGAAAATAATCAATATCGGCATTCTGGCCCATGTAGACGCAGGAAAAACTACATTGACAGAAAGTCTGCTATACACCAGTGGAGCGATTGCGGAACAGGGAAACGTGGATAAAGGGACCACAAGAACAGACACTATGATTTTGGAACGGCAACGGGGAATTACCATTCAGACAGCGGTTACTTCTTTTTATTGGAATGATTATAAAATCAATATCGTGGACACTCCCGGTCATATGGATTTTTTAACCGAAGCATACCGCTCTTTATCTGTCCTTGACGGAGCTGTTTTAGTCATTTCAGCAAAAGACGGCGTACAGGCACAAACCCGTATATTATTCCATGCGCTTCAGAAAATGGACATTCCGACAATTATCTTTATAAATAAGATAGACCAAAATGGGATCGACCTGCAGTGTGTTTACCAAAGCATTAAAGATAAACTTACCAGTGATATGATTGTCATGCAGGAGGTTTCCCTGTCGCCAAAGATAACCATGACCGATATTTCTGATTTAGACAAATGGGATATGATTATTTCCGGAAGCGATGAACTATTAGAACGATATGTTGCAGAGGATTCTTTGGATATACAGGAATTACAATATGAAAAGTGCAAAAGAACCAGATGCTGCTCTTTGTTTCCTGTTTATCATGGGAGTGCAAAAGACAATTTAGGAACAGAAAAACTGATTGAAGCGATTATAGAAACTTTCATTACAGAAACGGACGATATTCAGTCTGAATTATGTGGATATGTTTTTAAGGTTGAGTATACAGAGCGGAAAAAACGGCTTTCTTATTTACGCCTGTATCATGGGACGCTCCATTTACGGGATACCCTGCTGCTGTCAAAAAAGGAAAAAATAAAGATTACAGAAATGTGTATTCCGTCAAATGGTGAAATCGTCCCGGCTGACCATGCCTGTCCGGGAGAAATTGTTATTTTAGCTGATGATACTTTGAAACTGAACGATATCCTGGGAAATGAAAAACTCCTGCCTCACAAAACACGGATTGATAATCCCATGCCATTACTTCGGACAACGGTAGAGCCGCAAAAGCCGGAGCAAAGGGAAGCCCTGTTAAATGCCCTCGCAGAGATTGCTGATACAGACCCTCTTTTGCATTTTGACATTGATACTGTTACCCATGAGATTATGTTATCTTTTTTGGGAAAAGTACAGTTAGAAGTTATTTGTTCGCTATTAGAAGAAAAATATCATGTGGGCGTGGCTATGAAAGAGCCTTCGGTTATTTATCTGGAAAGACCGCAAAAAAAAGCGAGCTGCACGATTCATATTGAAGTGCCGCCGAATCCGTTTTGGGCATCTATTGGTTTGACTGTAACACCGCTTCCTGTTGGAAGCGGAACACAATATAAAAGCGAGGTATCTCTCGGCTATTTAAACCAAAGTTTTCAAAATGCCGTCATGGAGGGTGTGCGTTATGGAATGGAGCAGGGCTTATATGGCTGGGGAGTGACAGACTGCCAAATTTGTTTTGATTATGGAGTTTATTACAGCCCGGTCAGCACCCCCGCTGATTTTCGTTTTCTTGCGCCTGTCGTGTTGGAGCAGGCATTGAAAAAAGCAGGGACACAACTGTTGGAACCATACCTTTCCTTTACCCTTTTTGCACCGCAGGAATATCTTTCACGGGCTTATAATGATGCACCAAAGTATTGCGCAATCATTGAATCAACCAGACTTGAAAAAGATGAAGTTATTTTTAAGGGTGAAATCCCTGCCCGTTGTATCGGTGAATATAGGAATGATCTGAATTTTTATACAAATGGAAGAAGTGTCTGCATTACAGAATTAAAAGGGTATCAGGAAACTTCCGGCGAGCCTGTATTTCAGCCACGCCGCCCGAACAGCCGTTTAGACAAGATCCGGCATATGTTTCAGAAGATAATGTAACGTCTTGCGCAATGCAAGCGTTCATTGCTGGCTATTCCGAAATATCATTGATAAAATCAGCATCAGAGAGGAGGAACCATTTTGAACCAGAAACAGACGGATATTACAACAGGAAAGCAAATACGTCATCTGCGAACACAATCGGGAATGACACAGGAAGAACTGGCTGGGGAATTGAATGTTACCCGGCAGGCGCTATCGAATTGGGAGAGAGATGTTAATGAACCCGATTTAAATACGTTGAAAAAAATTTGTTTTCTTTTTGGAGTCCACATGGACGATTTTGCGAAGGAGGTAATAACAAAAATGGAAACATGTGAAAAAAAAGAGAAACGACAATTTAATAAGTATGATATGGCAATTGGACTTTTTTATGGTGTCGGGATATTTCTTGGCATTGGTATTTTTCTTTGTTGGCGGTTTTATGACAATGTCGGGTGCAGGGTGGGGAGCATCACTATTTGGCGGTGGCTGTTTTTCTCTTGTATTTGGCTTGATATGCCATGCAGTTATTACATTGAGAAGAAATGACAAATGATGACATATCCTGCTTTCTAGACTTTTCGGTCATATCGCGTAAAAAAGCCGCTGCTTTTGGCTTTCCAATAGCGGCGGCAAAGGGAAATATCCTTTGAATACCTTACAGAAGAAAAGTTTTGCAGCATTATAAAAATAAAAGCCTATACCATTTTGGAAAGAAAAGATACATAATAGTCAAGACGGCAACAATCAGAAGTTATGGAGGGTAACAATGGAATATAGTAAGGAAGATTTAATGGAAGCAAAAAGGCAAATTTTGGGAGTGGGAGAGAACATGGGAACAGAGGAAAGTAAAAAAATCTGGGAGAAAAACGCACAATTTTGGGATAATGCAATGGGTGACAAATCTAATGAATTTCACAGAGAGGTAGTGCGTCCCAAAGTAACGGAACTTCTATCTCCTAATCCTGCGGATTACATTTTTGGATATTGCGTGTGGCAATGGAAATTATTCTTCGTATCTTGCACAAAGAGGCGCTTCGATTGTCGCTTTTGATTACAGCAAAAAAATGATAGAATTGGCTAAAAGACGGCAATCACAATATGCAAAACAAATTGAATTTTGTGTAGCGGATGCGACCAATAGAGAAAGTATATTAGAATTAAAAAAAGAAATCGAGCCTTTACGAAAGCAGTTTCTAATATGGCAATTATGGATATTACGGATATTGAACCACTTCTTATGGCTGTTTATGAACTGTTGGAGGAAAGCGGAATTTTTTTGTCTTTGCAACGCAACACCCTTTGTTTTATCACGTTGACTGAAAAAAATATGACACCGCACAGTTACTATGGTATAGCGATTGAAGGGCAACCGGAGGAGCAGATTTATTATCATCGTTCCATACAAGATATTTTTAACCTTTGTTTTAGAGCTGGATTTGTCATTGATGGATTTTATGAAGAATGTTTCAAAAACAACAAAGAAATTCCTATGGTAATGATAGTAAGGCTTAAAAAGGTAAAACGTGATAGCTTAAAATAAATTCAAGTTTGCCGGATAAATAGCAAACCTGGGCTGAGCCAGTCAACGGTCAAGATGAACGGGCTTCGCCCGCCGTTGACAGCCCCGCCCGGTTTTGCAGTTAGGCAGTCAAGGAGCGACAGCCTAAAGTGCTGCCGCCCCTTACTATCATAAAAAGCAACTACTAACCAGCCACAGCCCTTTTGGGAGGAAAGGGGGATTTTCCATGACCTGTACAGAAGAATATCGGGAACATATCGAGTACACTTTCCATGCCTTTTGCAAAGTCGTTATCCGAAATGCAACGATCAACGCAGCGAGGACACGGAGCAGGAAGCACAAAAGAGAAATATCCCTTGAATACCTCACAGACGAAAAGCACTACCCTTTAGGCACGACAGATGAATATTTCCAAGCCCCGGAGCCGGACGAGGAATACATACTTACCCTTTGCGGCGATACGGTCATTTTCAGCAGCGGCTTACTTGCGGAAGCCCTGTCACGGCTGGACGAACGGGAGCGGGAAATGATTTACCTGTCCTTTTTCAAGCGTATTCCACAGCACGAAATTGGCAGACAGTACGGGCGCAGCCGCAGCACAGCGGGCTACCATATCCGAAAAGTCCTACGGCAGCTCCAAGCGGAAATGGAGGGAATGGCATATGAGAAATAATAGGCTTCTCCCCTATGAAACAATCGTCCAAGCCACCAGCGGGGAGCCGGAAGCGGTGGGAACTGTATTGCAGTATTACCGCCGCCGCATACAATGTGCCGCCCGTGTGAATGGACGGGTAGACCAAGATACAGAGGACTACATCACCCAGACGCTTCTCACAGCTATTTTCAAGTTCCGCTTTGGGAGATAGCCCTACCGCCTACAACTGAATAACCGCCGCTTCGCCGGCAACCAGAAAGCAGTAAATCTATTCAACAGATTTGCTGCTTTTTTTCGTTCCTGTTTGGCATTTTTGAAAATCCCCAGTATGAAAAAACAAAAGGGAAAATTGCCGCCGCAGTTGGCAAAATCCCTTACTTATCCGTGGAGGGTATCAAAGAAAAAAATACTGCCATTGTCCGCCTTTTTCGGCTTGCGTGGTGTTGTAGGGAATAAGGGGAAATTCTAAAAATCTCCGTCCATTTTGCTTTGCGTGGTGTTGTAGGTAGTGAAAGGAAAATTTTCAAGATATGCCGGAATAGCGGGTAGCAAAGCCCTTTTGAAACGTCTTGTTAGCGGAAAGTACGGAAGCCGGGGAACGCCGGAGTTTTTCAGAGCAAGATTCTACCGCAGTACCAAAATTCGCTTATCGCTCATTTTGCCCCTGCGGGAATCTTGTTGGGGAGTGCCTTCCCCAAACCCTGCTTATGCGGCTTACGCCGCTGGAAAATCCCTCAAAATAATTTTTCGGATTTTTCAAAAACAGTTCCGCTTTACACCCTGTTTTTCTCCTATTAGTGAGAGGACACCACGCACAGCCGAAGGAGGTTTTACCATGCGAAAACGATATAACACGCCGCACCGCAGCCGGGTAGTCAAGACACGCATGACCGAGGAAGAATACGCCGAGTTTGCGGAAAGGCTTTCTGCTTACAACATGAGCCAAGCCGAGTTTATCCGGCAAGCCATAACCGGGGCAGCCATACGCCCCATCATAACCGTTTCCCCCGTCAATGACGAGTTGCTTGCCGCTGTCGGGAAGCTGACCGCCGAATACGGCAGGATCGGCGGCAACTTAAACCAGATAGCCCGGACGCTGAACGAGTGGCACAGCCCCTACCCGCAGCTTGCCGGGGAGGTACGGGCGGCGGTTTCCGACCTTGCTGCCCTAAAGTTTGAAGTCTTGCAGAAAGTGGGTGACGCTGTTGGCAACATTCAAACATATCAGCTCTAAAAATGCGGACTATGGCGCAGCGGAAGCCTATCTCACATTTGAGCATGACGAGTTTACCATGAAGCCCACCCTTGATGAAAACGGGCGGCTGATACCGAGGGAGGATTACCGCATTTCTTCCCTCAACTGTGGGGGGCGAGGATTTCGCTGTTGCCTGTATGCGGGCTAATCTCCGCTATGAGAAAAACCAAAAACGGGAAGATGTGAAAAGCCACCACTATATCATCAGCTTTGACCCACGGGACGGGACAGACAACGGCTTGACCGTAGACCGGGCGCAGGAGCTGGGCGAGCAGTTCTGTAAAGAGCATTTCCCCGGACACCAAGCCTTAGTCTGCACCCACCCGGACGGGCATAACCACAGCGGCAATATCCATGTGCATATCGTCATCAACTCCCTGCGGATTTATGAAGTCCCGCTTCTGCCCTACATGGACAGACCAGCCGACACACGGGAGGGCTGCAAGCACCGCTGCACCAACGCCGCTATGGAATATTTCAAGAGTGAAGTCATGGAGATGTGCCACCGGGAGGGGCTTTACCAAATCGACCTCCTAAGCGGCAGCAAGGAACGGATAACCGAACGGGAATACTGGGCGGCAAAGAAAGGACAGCTTGCCCTTGATAAAGAGAACGCTGTCAGAGAAGCCGCAGGACAGCCGACCAAGCCCACCAAGTTTGAAACGGACAAGGCGAAGCTGCGCCGGACGATACGGCAGGCACTTTCCCAAGCTGGCAGCTTTGACGAATTTTTCTTCCCTTTTTGCTGCGGGAGGGTGTGACCGTCAAGGAGAGCCGGGGGCGGCTTTCCCTACCTCACGCCGGACAGGACAAAGCCTATCACAGCCCGGAAGCTGGGGGACGATTTTGACAAGGCTGCTGTCCTTGTCCTGCTTACGCAGAACGCCCACAGAGCCGCCGAACAGAGCAAAGCCATACTCGAATACCCTGCCGCGGTTAAAAAGCTGTCACAAGGGGAAAAAAACCACAAAAACCACCCCGGCAGACAACACCTTGCAGCGCATGGTTGACCGGGAAGCCAAGCGAGCCGAGGGCAAGGGCGTGGGCTATGACCGCTGGGCGGCAAAGCACAACCTAAAGCAAATGGCAGCTACCGTTACCGCCTATCAGCAGTACGGCTTTTCTTCCCCGGAGGAACTGGACGAAGCCTGTTCTGCCGCCTATACCGCCATGCGGGAAAAGCCTTACAGAGCTGAAGCAGATGGAAAAAGACGCTGAACGGGAAAAAAGGAGCTGCAACGGCAGGGTGCTTGCCTATTCCAAGACCCGCCCTGTCCGGGACGGGCTGAAACAGCAGAAAAACGCCAAAGCAAAAGCAGCCTACCGTCAGAAGTACGAAAGCGACTTTATCATAGCAGACGCAGCCGCCCGCTATTTCAGGGAAAACGGCATTTCCAAGCTGCCGAGCTATAAAGCCCTGCAAGCAGAGATTGAAACCCTTATCCAAGAGAAAAACAGCGGCTACAACGATTACCGGGCAAAACGGGAGGAATACCGCCGCTTACAGACTGTCAAGGGCAATATCGACCAGATTTTACACCGGGAGCGCAAGCCTGTGAAAAGGCAGGAACAGGAACGATAAAAACCGCCCCAAAATGTACCCGAACCTATACAGAACAAGGGGGCTGCCCCGTACCCTATCCGCAAATACCAAAGGATTTTTTAACGGGCTTATAGGGCAGAAAAAACCCGAAAATGATACCGAGATGATACAGAATTACCGCCGATACCGCCACACCAGCGGAAACGGCAGAAAGGAGCGCACCCATGCCAAGAATGAGCAAGAAACGGCGGCTGGAATGGTCTTTTTTCCTGCGGCAAGTGAAAGTCGGGAATTCCACCTGCGATCGTATCACATACAATGACCTCTGCCGGGGCTGTACCCATAGCTGCAAGCAGAGCTTCCGGGCGGTTATCATACTCTGCCCCCACTACTACTCCAAACGCCGGAAAAAGGAGGACAGGGACAATGGCAGATAACCGCAAGTATTACTACCTCAAGCTGAAAGAGAACTTTTTTGACAGCGACTCCATTGTGCTGCTGGAAGATATGAAAGACGGGATTTTATACTCCAATATCCTCTTGAAGCTGTACTTAAAATCGCTGAAAAACGGCGGGAAATTGCAGCTTGACGAGCATATCCCCTACACAGCGCAGATGATAGCGACACTGACCCGCCACCAGATAGGGACGGTTGAGAGGGCTTTAGAGATTTTCCGGCAGTTGGGGCTTGTGGAGCAGCTTGACAGCGGGGCTTTCTATATGACCGACATTGAGCTGATGATAGGACAGTCCTCTACCGAAGCCGAGCGGAAACGGGCTGCAAGACTGGAAAACAAGGCACTTTTACCGCCCCGGACAAAAGGCGGACATTTGTCCGACATTCGTCCACCAGAGATAGAGATAGAGTTAGAGAAAGAGATAGAGATAGAAAAAGAGAGAGAGGGAGAAACGGGACACCCCGCCCCCGCCGCTTATGGCAGATACAACAATGTGATACTGACCGATACAGAGCTTTCCGGGCTAAAAACAGAGTTGCCCGACAAGTGGGAGTATTATATTGACCGGCTTTCCTGCCATATCGCTTCCACCGGGAAACAGTACCACAGCCATGCAGCCACCATTTACAAGTGGGCGCAGGAGGACGCTGCCAAAGGCAAGGCTGCCCCGAAACAGGGCATACCCGATTATTCATGCAAGGAGGGCGAGAGCTTATGAAAAACGGAATTGAAGCTATGATTACGGACATTACAGCCACTACCGCCGAAGCGGAGGACTACACAGGCGAGGACGGGCTTTTATACTGCGGTAAGTGCCATACGCCCAAAGAAGCCTATTTTGCAGAGGGAAAGACTTGTTTCGGGCGTGACCGCCACCCGGCAGAGTGCGACTGCCAGCGGGCAGCCCGTGAAAAGCAGCAAGCCGCCGAAAGCCGACAGAAGCACCTTGAAAAAGTGGAGGACTTGAAACGCCGGGGCTTTACCGACCCTGCTATGCGGAACTGGACATTTGAGCATGACAACGGCAGAAACCCGCAGACCGAAACCGCCCGCTTTTATGTGGAGAGCTGGGGAAACCATGCAGGCTGAAAAATATCGGCTACCTGTTTTGGGGGCGGCGTGGGGACGGGAAAAAAAGCTACCTTGCCGCCTGTATCGCCAACGCCCTTATGGAAAAAAAGAGGTTGCCGTCTGCATGACAAACTTTGCAACGATACTGGGTGACCTTGCCGCCAGCTTTGAGGGCAGGAACGAATATATTTCCCGCCTTTGCAGCTACCCTCTGCTGATACTTGATGATTTCGGTATGGAGCGAGGAACAGAATACGGGCTGGAACAGGTTTACAGCGTGATTGACAGCCGTTACCGAAGCGGCAAGCCGCTGATCGCCACGACCAACCTCACGCTGGAGGAATTGCAGCACCCGCAGGACACGCCCCACGCCCGTATCTATGACAGGCTGACTTCCATGTGCGCCCCGTCCGCTTCACGGGCAGCAACTTCCGAAAGGAAACCGCACAGGAAAAAGCTGGAACGCTTAAAGCAACTGATGAAGCAGCGAAAGGAGAGCCTATGACAGAAACGAAACAGACAAGCACCACCAAAACAGACCGCCGCCCGGACTGTGTGACGGAAATCCGCATGGGCAACTCCGTCCTTACCGTTTCCGGCTTCTTCAAGCAGGGGCGCAACCGACACCGCAGCCGACAAGATGATGAAAGTGCTGGAAGCGGAAGCTGCTACACAAAAAAACGGCGATTTGACCGACCATAAAGAAGCAGATTTGACGCTTTTTGCCGCTATACAGACAGCCGCCCCATGTGGTACAATCAAGGTACGGAATAGTGGGGCTGGCTGTCGGAAACGGAGGATTTTATGTTAAGACAGACCAACCAACAACCAATTACCGCCCTTTACCCAAGACTATCCCATGAGGACGAGCTGCAAGGCGAAAAGCAATTCCATTTCCAATCAGAAGCGTATCCTTGAAACCTATGCAAAAGCAGAACGGCTTTTTCCAATCTGCGCTGGTACACGGACGACGGTTATTCTGGTGCGAACTTTCAAAGACCCGGTTTTTCAAGCCATGCTTGCGGACATTGAAGCCGGAAAAGTCGGGACAGTTATCGTAAAGGATATGTCGAGGTTAGGGCGAAACTACCTGCAAGTGGGAATGTACACGGAAATGATTTTCCCACAGAAAGGTGTCCGCTTCATCGCTATCAATGACGGAGTGGACAGCGCACAGGGCGACAATGACTTTGCCCCGCTGCGGAATATCTTTAACGAATGGCTGGTGAGAGATACGAGCAAGAAAATCAAAGCAGTAAAACGCTCAAAAGGCATGAATGGCAAGCCCATCACAAGCAAGCCTGTGTATGGCTACCTCATGGACGAGGATGAAAATTTCATTATTGACGAGGAAGCTGCACCCGTAGTCAAGCAGATATACAACCTCTGTCTTGCCGGGAATGGTCCGACCAAGATAGCCCGTATGCTCACAGAGCAGCAAATCCCCACGCCGGGAACGCTTGAATACCGCAGGACGGGCAGCACCCGCCGCTACCACCCCGGCTATGAGTGCAAGTGGGCGACCAATACCGTAGTGCATATCCTTGAAAACCGGGAATACACAGGCTGTCTGGTAAATTTCAAGACAGAAAAAAACTTTCTTACAAAGTCAAGCACAGTGTAGAAAATCCCCCGGAAAAGCAAGTGATTTTCGAGAACCACCACGAGCCTATCATAGACACCCAAACATGGGAACGGGTGCAGGAGCTTCGCAAACAGCGCAAACGCCCAAACCGCTATGATGAAGTGGGTTTGTTCTCCGGCATACTGTTCTGTGCGGACTGCGGCAGCGTGATGTATCAGCAGCGATACCAGACGGACAAGCGCAAGCAGGACTGTTATATCTGCGGCAACTACAAGAAACGCACCCATGACTGTACGGCGCACTTTATCCGCACCGACCTCTTGACCGCTGGTGTACTCTCCAATCTGCGGAAAGTGACCAGCTATGCGGCAAAGCATGAAGCCCGGTTTATGAAACTCTTGATTGAGCAGAACGAGGACGGGGGGCAAACGCAGGAACGCCGCCAAGAAAAAGGAACTGGAAGCCTCCGAGAAACGCATAGCCGAGTTATCCGCTATCTTCAAGCGGCTGTATGAGGACAGCGTGACCGGGCGCATATCAGACGAGCGTTTCACAGAGCTGTCGGCAGACTATGAAGCAGAGCAACGGGAGCTGAAAGAAAGAGCCGCTGCTATTCAAGCGGAGCTTTCCAAAGCACAGGAAGCCACCGTGAACGCAGAAAAAGTTTATGAATGTTGTCCGGCGGCATACCAGCTTTGAAGAACTTACCCCTACTCTGCTGCGGGAGTTTGTAGAGAAAATCGTTGTGCATGAGTGCAGCTATGACGAGAACAAGACCCGCAGACAGGACATTGAGATTTATTATTCTTTTGTTGGCAAGGTGGACTTGCCCGAATAACCGCCCGACCTATCCGACACAATGCGCAAGTGCCGGATAGGAACGGCAAAAT